>JAUHVY010000002.1 GCA_030424975.1 Alphaproteobacteria bacterium | reverse complement strand
TAATCTTTAAAATCACCGAAATATTTTGTAATCGCCGCTGTTAGCGTCGTTTTACCGTGGTCAACGTGACCAATTGTTCCGATGTTACAATGCGGCTTGTTCCGCTCAAACTTTTCCTTAGACATTTATACATGCTCCTTACATTTAAACTTCTGCCGCACAAGGGCATAAAACTAATGCCTTGGTGTAGAAAACGTACGGCCTGTTGTCAATGGCTTTTTTTGCTTTTCACGTGGCAAAACTCAAAAAAAACCGAACTTCTTATACGGCATTGGAAAACACGCCTGTTACGGCATTGGTATCCCCTCTTCAATGCACTTCTTTTTTGCTTCGGGGGTGATTTTATTCAAGCCATAAGTCCCCACCCCTTGAAAACGTCCGCCCGCAAAAAACACGGCATCAGCGAATTTCGGCGTTTGTGATGAATGTAGATGATCGAGCGCATATGGCTCAAGATCGAAAGAAACCTGCGTTGTTCCCTGAAATGGGTCAGCTTTAACCTGAAACTGCTGAAGAACCTGTGCGATTTTCGGCGCATTTTCAGGCTTATTTGCGAAGATATGAAATTTTCCAACGATATGAAGATCATTAGCAGACATTATTTACCCCTGTATGTATACGTATAATTTTACGTATTCCTACACATGACGCACTGAAAATCAAGTATTTTGAAGACTTTTCACAATTTGACTTAGGCACAACATACCGGCTGCGAAACGGCACGCGCACCAAGCACGGGGAATATATTTCAATTATACGAAGAGGGAGATTTTATAAGTTTGGAGCGGGCGACGAGAATCGAACTCGCATATGCAGCTTGGAAGGCTGCCGTTCTACCATTGAACTACGCCCGCATCCTAAAAATGCGTGAGGTATGAACTATCGGCTTTTGATCGAAAAATCAATACAAATTCTGACACCATCTTCGTTTTTTCAATGATAGCTGTTCAAAAAACATAAAAAAACAGAGCTTTAAGTTGAAAACAAAGGCGTAAATACGCACAATAGACCGTCCACAAATGATAATCACTTAGCCTCTTCAGGAAAGCTAAGATGATGGGACCACGTTATTTTTTCGATTTTAATTTTAAGGGGCGCAATGTTTCGACCGCATTTATTTTTCGCATTATGTATTTTGTCGTTATGTGCATTTATCGCACCGATCAGCCATGCGCAAGACACGATTGATTTTGATGATATACAAAAGCAGGTGAAAGCCAAGCAAATGGAACTGGACGCCCTTGAGCCGACACTTCTGGACAGCACATTAAACGATCAGGAGCTATCAGAAACAAGGCGTAGCGTTAAAGATATAAGAACCTATTTTGATAGCATAAAAGATCAAATCTCCCCGATCGAAGCCAATATTCGCGCCGATATCGCCGATATTGGCCCGCCCCCCGCCGAAGACAGCACCGATATTGAGCCCGAAAACATTAAAGAACTTCGAGAGCGCTTGAATAAAGAAGCACTAATGGTTCAGGGCATATTAACGCAGGCCGATGCCCTAAGCGCAAAAAGCACGCGTTTTCTTGAAAGGCTTGCCGCAATTCGCCGTGGCCAGTTCGTTGAGAAAATATTGCAAAATTATACATCCCCCTTCAATGCAGCGTTATGGGCTGAGGCATCAAAGGATAAAGACTTGGTGATTAGTGCCGTCGTCAACAGCTGGGAAAAAGGGCTTGAATCCAACACTCCGGAACAGCAACAAAAAATAACGCGAGGCGTTATTTTCTCTCTGATTTCATTTTTATGCATTTTCTTGACCACCGCCATGGTCAACACACGGTTGGTCAGACGTTATGTGCAAACGAATGAAAATTCAACGCTAAATGAACGCCTGGCATTTTGCGGGCGCTCTATTATTTACACGACACTTGCAGGCTTTGCCGGTGCGTCCATCATTTACCTCAGCCTTCAAAGCACAAAGGTTATTGGTGAGTACAACAAAGAATACATACACACGCTTTTTAACTACGGCACATTTGTAATTTTCGGACTTGTGCAATCTTGGCTTTTGCTGAACGGCCGTACACTACGCCGCGTTATTTGCATCCTCGCTTTTTTCTCAACCATGCTGTTTGCCGTAGATCTGTTTATTTTGGAAACAGGTCAATATTATGGCGTTCCGATTGAGCTCGCAATTGCCCAAAGCTTTATTGTCACCACTATTTTTGCTGTTCTGGTTCTTAGCTTTTTAATCAGACGATTAAGACAAAAAGATGTCGCAGGCAGCACATTACTCATTAAACGACGCATGTTCTATTTGGGGATATGCCTTGCCCTATTGATACTCGGCGCAAACGGCTTAGGCTACGTTGCCTTGACGCGATTTATCTTCGAACAGAGCATCATGCTCTTCCATTTTGGAATCGGCGTTTTGATTTTACGCGCCATGATTTATCCGGCGCTGCAATGGCTTGAAAAACAATTCTATCAAAACCCCGATAAAGACGACCACCTGATGTTGTTCTGGATGAGCCTACTTGTTGATATGACATTGATTGTGTGCTCCCTCCCTTTCATCGCGGCGATTGTCGGTGTAGAATGGGAAGGTATTCGCCTCCTCACCTATCAGGCTATATCCGGCTTTGAGGTTGGCGGCATTACAATCTCAATTTCAAACCTTGCATCATCTATTGTGATGTTCTTCTCGCTCTTGTTCTTTACACGCTTCATTCAAAAAATCCTGAGCGAAAAGATTTTACCGCGCACGCGTATGGATAAATCAGCGCGCATATCCTTTGTACAAATTATCGGCTATGTCGGTTTAACCATTGCCCTAATGTCATCCATAGCCGCCGTCGGCTTTGACCTTAGCAATCTTGCGCTTATTGCCGGTGCGCTTTCTGTTGGTATCGGTTTCGGTTTACAAAGTATTGTCAGTAACTTCGTGTCCGGTCTTATCCTGTTGTTTGAACGCCCCATCAAGGTCGGTGACTGGGTTATTGTAAATTCCGGCGAAGGCATCGTGAAGAAAATCAGTGTCCGCGCAACCGAAATTGAAACCTTTGACCGCACAGCCATCATCATCCCGAATTCAGAACTTATATCATCATCGGTTAAAAACTGGACTCATAAAGACCGCATCGGCCGTGTCGTGATCTCGGTTGGCGTATCCTATAACGCCGACCCGCATCAAGTGAAAAAAATCCTTCTTGAGGTTGCATCAGAGAATGATTACGTTCTCAGCAGCCCCCTCCCGACTGTCATCTTCCGCGATATGGCCGATAGCGCTCTGATCATGGAGCTTCGGGTTTTCATTAGGAACATCAGTGACTTCCATGCCATTTCCTCAGAATTACGTTTTGGCGTTTGGGATGCCCTGAAAGAGAACGAAATCGAAATTCCGTTCCCGCAACGCGATCTGCATATCCGCAGCACCGAGGGATTAGAGGGGCTATTCGGCGCACCGAAAAAACCAAAGGCAGCACCAAAGCCAAAAGCCGCGGAAAAGAAAAAGGATGATGCGGAATAATTTTAGACATACCGCCTTCATTCTACACTTTACAAATCCCACAGCATTAGTGTAAAAACATGACACTTCGCCGAATGGTGATTTTTATTATTTTTATAGGGGTATAGCTCAGTTGGTAGAGCAACGGATTCCAAATCCGTAGGTCCCGGGTTCGAGTCCTGGTGCCCCTGCCATTAAAATTTTTTTATTACATTTTTTTAAATACAATTTTCATGACAGATAAAACTACAGACAATAAGCCTGCCAATGTATTGTGGACAGGTGGCTGGGATTCAACATTTCGCGTTATACAACTGGCCCGTGCGGGACGCACCATTCAGCCCTACTACGTGATTAATACAAACCGCGAATCCACGAATAATGAAATCGCCACAATGGTCGAAATTCGCGGCATGCTAACCGCGAAATATCCGGAATGCACAATTCACCCCGTGAAATATGTCGACCTGTCATCCGTATACCCAAAAACAGAATATGTTGATGCCTATGAACGATTAGCTGCACAGAGCTATATCGGCTCTCAATATTCATATCTCAGCGCACTTGCCGCAGAAGTAGACGGCTTGGAGCTGTGTATCCATGAAGACGACAAAGCAGAATTTTTTATCAAGAAATTGCACGAAGAGAACACCGACAACAAAGACATTCATCTGATCTTCGGCAAGCTCTCATACCCGATTTTGGAATACACAAAAATCAAAATGCGCGAAGAAGCCGAGCAAAACGGCGAGGTGGATATTTTGAACAAAACATGGTTCTGTCACAGCCCGATAAACCGCCGCGCCTGTGGTATATGCAATCCGTGTAAATACTCCCTCGAAGAAGGCATGGGATATCGCTTCACCAAGCGTGCAAAACTCTATAGCAAGGCGCCGCGATTGATTAAATTCCTGCAACGTGTTGCACGTCACTTTTTCTAGATTAAATTGCCTTGGCGTGCCTTGGGGCGTCGGCATCCGTACCCTTTTTGATATAAGCATCAAACACACTGCAGATCATACGGGCGATTAATTTCGCCTTTTCATCAATTGTAATCTGCGCACCCGTTATCTCTATAAACCCTAAACGCTCATAGCTTTTGAGGCGCTCAAGCTCCTGATCGAACATTGACGCATCCGTGCCGAACCCATCGCACACCACCTGCACATCAACGGTGAAATAACACATAAGCTGCTCAATCACTTTGGCGCGGATCATATCATCCTGCTGGATCGCGCAGCTTTTTGCCGTGGCGAGCCGCCCGCCTAGAATCGCTTGCTTATATGATGGCATATCAACGGCGTTCTGGAAATAATGCGTATCTGTCTTACCGATAGATGATGCGCCTAAACCGATAATCATATCGGCGGGGTCATCAACATAGCCCTGAAAGTTACGTTTTAATGTCTTATTTTCCATTGCCTTTACCAAAGCATCATCAGGCAAAGCAAAATGATCTATACCGATCGGAACATAACCGTTTTCAATTAAAAATGCCTGCCCTGCTTCAAACAGGTCAAAGCGCAAATCCTTCTGCGGTAATGTGTTTTCATCAATTAAACGCATATGCTTTTTCATCCACGGCACATGTGCATAGCCAAAAAATGAAATACGGCTCGGCTTTAACAGCACGAGCTTTTCAAAGGTTTTGCTTTGTGTTTCCAGATTTTGGTGTGGCAAACCATACATAACATCAACATTGATCTGATCAATGCCATATTGACGCAGTAACGCTACCGCATCATAGCTTAGGGCAAAGGGCTGCTGCCTGTTGATGGCTTTTAAAACCGTTTCATCGAAATCTTGCACGCCCAAGCTAACGCGGTTAACGCCGCATTTCGCATAGGTGGCAACGCGCCCCTCTGTGACGCCACGCGGGTCAAGCTCTATGGCGATCTCAACGTCAGGCACGACGTTCAAACGCGCCCGCAACTTATTAATAATCATTTCAAAATCACACGCCCGCAACAACCCCGGTGAACCGCCGCCAAAATGTATGCTTGAAATCCTCGGATTATGTTGTAATTGCTCGGCAACCATATCAATTTCACGCAGCAAGATATGCGCGTAATCTTCGACAGGTGCGTAACGCTGCGTAATTTTAGTATTACAGCCGCAATACCAGCACATTTTCGAACAGAACGGCACATGAATATAAAGCGAAATATCATTATCTGCCCCAATCGCGCGCAAACATTTTTCATATGCGTACGTATCAGCGACCTGAAACTGCGGCGCGGTCGGATAACTCGTGTAACGCGGCACACGAGAATCAAAGCTCAAAATTTGGTCACGAAAACAATTCATGTCTCTATTTTGCACGCCATATCCAACCATGCATTGACCAAAGTCAACAACGTCCGAAGTTTCGGGAGGAATGATATAAAATATCCATCCGCTCTTTATTCTTCTACGCGCGCATTGTAAAACATGAGTGCACGTGAATTAGAAAAAGAGCACAAAATGAAAATATTACACATTATGGCCGGAGCCGATGTTGGCGGAGCGGAAACTTTTTTTGTTGATGCCGTGCAAGCGCTCGCCGAAACAGATTGCGAACAACGTGTCATCACCCGCGCAAATAATGATCATAAAATCAATGTGATAAAGGGCCTTAATATTCCATTGCGTGAGGCAAGCTTTTCACGCATAACGCCTTTTACGACCAAACGTATTATCAAAAAAGAAATCGCAGACTTCAAACCCGACATTGTTCATCATTGGATGGGACGTGCGGGGTCATTCTCCGTGCCCGGTGATCATGTCAATTTGGGATGGTATGGCGGCTATTACAAGCCTGAGCGTTTTAAACACTGCCCCTATCATGCCGCAGTAACACAAGACATTGTCGACCATATCGTAAAGAACGGCGTATCGAAGGAAAATGCATTCTTGCTGCATATCTATGCGGAATTTGAAAAAGGCAGCCCGATTGATCGTGCAGAATTTGATACGCCCGATGATGCGCCGCTGCTGCTCTCTTTGTCGCGCTTACACGTTAAAAAGGGACTGGATGTTTTACAAAAGGCCATGTTGCAAGTGCACGATGCCTATTTATGGATCGCGGGGTCAGGGCCACTGGAAGATGAATTAAAAGCGCAAATGAAAGAGCTGGGTCTGGAAGATCGCGTACGATACCTTGGCTGGCGTAATGATCGCGAGGCATTACTGGCCACATGTGATGTCTGTGTGTTCCCGTCACGCTATGAGCCGTTCGGCGCCGTCGTGATTGAGGCATGGGCAACACAAAAGCCACTCGTCACCGCAAAAGCCGCAGGGCCCAAAGCCTATGTTAAGAACGAAGAAAACGGATTAATCGTTGAGATCGATGATGTTGACGGTTTGGCCAATGCCATTAACCGTGCAATTGCCGACAAAGAGCTACAGAAAAAAATGACCGATAACGGCCTGAAAGCCTATAACGAAAACTTCACGCGTGAGGTGTTTAAGAAAAACGTTATGGCGTTATACCAAGAGCTCTTATCGCGTTAGCTTTTGCGACGACAAAGCTCATGATAGCTGTCGGCGATCTCATTGTAACCCGCTTTTTGTTTCAAATCGTTTCGTTTTGAATACCCCATCAAGAGCTTACATGCGCTCGCCTTCTCACCTTTTCTACTATATGCATAAGCCAAATTATTTGCCGCATACAAATGGTCAGGCGCACTCGATAACGCACCGCGATAATACAAAACCGCGTATTTATAATCCTTTTTTGCCATTGCAACATTCCCCATCGCAAATAAAGCATCCGGATTATTTGGCTCGTTCTTCAAAACCCCCATATAGGTGGTTTGCGCATTTTTCACATCGCCTGCGCGTTCAAACCGCACACCGGCTTGCAGGATATCCTCAACCTTCGCATAAGCAGGCGGATCGTTGGGCGGCGCCGCGACATACCCCCAATACCCTGCTCTGTCCCACGTTTTACCGATCGTACGTATCGGCACAGTGCGTGCGGTATCTTTGCCCGTGTGAACATGCAATGTTTGTGCATTCAAGTCATAACCGCTCACAACGCTGTAATGCCACATCGGATACCATTGCATCGCCAAATTCTGAAAGATAATCACGGGGCGATCATCGGAAATATTGGCAATCAAATCATCGGTATTATTCACAGGCAACGCCATAAACCCACGGCGCTGTATGGCGCTTACGATATCATGTTGGAACGTTCCTGTTCGCCCGGGTGTAAAGACCATTTCTGCGGCTTGGTCTTGCGTGGTTGTATCGCCGTTAAATTGCAACACACTCGCGAGCGCAGCCGGGCCGCAATAGCTATGCTTTTGTGCAATTACCGGCACATCATCAATCACGTGCGATGCGGGCAAGCCCTGATTGATGAAATGCTGTTTATCGGGCACCTCATAATGCGTACAGGCACATGTTAAAAACAACACAGCAAAAGAGAGGCATGCACGCATGCCTCTCAGCTGTTTTATGAGTGTATTTGGGTTTGTATCGCTCATATAAAATTCTTCTTAGTGATCAAAATCGTAAACATCCGTTTCGCCGATAATGTCAGTAAATAGCAGAACCAAGAAAACAATCAAGGCCGCGCCGATAATTGCGCCGATTGCGCCCTCACCCGCAGGGATTGTGTCAAGCTGCGTTTTCAATTGCTCGATCTGGCTATCAGATAACATTGCAACACGCTCTTTGGCTTCATCTGCGCTCACGCCCTTATCTTGCAGCGCTGCCTGCACGTCTGAACGATCAAGCATTGCGTTGATCTCTGCGCGCTGCGTTGCTGTTTTTTCTGACTGAATAGCGTTTTCGCTCGGAACATAGCCGGCCCACGCAATTTGTGATGTAAATGTGCCGGCCATAGCCATACCGCACATCAATAAACGAACTGATTTTTTCATATTTTTCATCCTCTTAGGTATTCATCTTGTTTCATAATCCCAACGCGGCGCGAGTAAAATAGTTCCTGATAGATCTATTTTTATTTCAATGCATTGTTGAGCCGCAGCGTAAAGAGCTTTAAAAAAGCTATTGTAAATAAACTCAAATATAAAAAGTCGATCTTTCATGGCTGAAAAAATGACATCCAAGCTTATGCTTAGCTTTATCCTTGCGAATCTCCTGACGATGATTTTAGTTGTCGATATTCCCAAAAGCTTGTCATTCGTGCCAGGCATTATCGGACTGTTGTTTTATGTTCTTTACTCCAAAAGAAACGGTGCAGCCCTAACGGTTTCGCGCGACACGGCAATTTTATGCGGCATCATTCTTGTGGTCGCTTCCGCCAGCCTTTTGTGGGCAGCGCATTTCGACACATCACTAAAACAAGTCAAAAAGCTGTTTCTTTTGCTTCCTCCGCAAATATTACTCTTGAGTGTCGTGAGCGCCTTACCCGCAGAAAATATTGCAGCGTATAAAAAACATATTCAATACGGTTTTGCCGCTGCTTGCTTTTTGTTGCTTTTTGAAATCATGAGCGGTGGCATAATTTTCAATCTGACCCGCGGCGCCGATCTGTCTATCCCCGCAGATCCGGATGAAATGAATCGTGGTGCGGTGGCTTTATGCTTATACCTTTTCGCACTATTACCTTTTTACAGAGAGAACGGCCGCTTTAGTATAAAAATCCTGCTGCCGCTCGTGCCGCTTTGTGCTGCACTTGCTTTAACATCCAGCCAATCAGCCCAGGCGTCACTCATCCTTGGCGTAATGACATTGTTCTTATTTCCTTATAAATGCCATGTGTCTTGGAAAATTACAAAATATTCCATCCTAGCCTTAATGATAAGCGCCCCCTTCTTTGTGCCCCCAATTTACGACATGGCCATCGGCAATGTAGAACATTATGCATTCTTAAGAGAAGCATATGCCGGACACCGCCTGGAGATCTGGGATTTTATTTCGCGCTATATATATAGCAGCCCTTGGATAGGATATGGCATAGAGGTTACGCGTGCGGTTACAGATTTTGACTCGCGCATGATTTACGCTCAACAGAACACAATTCTGTATCCGCATAACTTTTCATTACAAATATGGATAGAATTCGGACTGCTCGGCACCTCCATCGCATCAGGGTTAATGTACATACTGCTATCGCGGATTGAACAAAACTATTCACACGAACAGCAAAAAACGATTTTACCGGTTTTCATTTTGGCTTTACTGTCCTGCGCGGTTGCTTATGGTCTTTGGCAAGGCTGGTGGCTTGGCACACTCTTTCATATTGCTGCCATGACAATAATGAGTGTAAAAATTTCACAGAGCGAAGAAACATAGTCTTTTGAAAAAATGCATTCACATAACTTGTCAAATAACCTATAGACAGCATTGTAAAAACATTTTTTACGCGCTAAGTTTTACTATAGAAAAATGTTAGAAATGCGCGCCTGCGAAGAAAAAAACAAGATCGATTCATGGATAAAGTTATAAAAAAACTATCTCAGCACAATATCTTTAACGCATGTGAAGAGAGCATGATCGGTCGGCTTTGCGCAGAGGGAAGAGAACATACTTACCCCAAAGGCACTATTCTGTTTCTGAGTGGTGATGAAGCAAAAAATTACTTTCTGATTGAAAGCGGATGGGTAAAACTTTATCGAGAAACGCTAGATGGCACGCAAGCCGTTGTTGATATTTTACCTGCCAACCACATTTTCGGCGAGACATCCATTTTTGAAGACGGTAATTACCCCTATAGTGCAGAAGTAGTCGAAACAGCCATAATCCACAGCCTGCCTTTACGCAAACTTAAGACAGAAATCGAAAAGAACCAAACCCTTGCCCTCAATATGCTGAATGCGATGGCGCGATACAGACGCCGCCAAGATCAAGAAATTGAACATCGCGCCATACAGAATGCCCCCCAACGTATCGGGTGCTTTTTATTGAGGCTTACAGATCAAAAACCCAAGGAAGGGAAGATCACCATCCACCTCCCCTATGATAAAACGCTTGTTGCCTCAAGACTTGGCATGCAACCCGAAACCTTTTCGCGCGCATTATCCAAGCTTAAATCCGCAACAGGCATAGAAGTAACAGGCGCAACCATTACAATGGACAGCCTTGACCAGCTTGCCCGATTTTCATGCGCTGCATGCTCGTCCGAATTCCCCTGCACCGATTTGAAATGCAGCACATAGCTTACGCTTGCCTGTCACTATATAACCAGCTCCAGTCCAACAAAGCCGGAAATTTCACGTAGATATCAGGATTTTCAATGACATATGCAATATATTGGTAATGCGTTGTCCAAACCCCATCAAAATTACAATGGCCGCAATTACATAGCCGCTCACAGATAAGCGCCCCGTATAAAAAACGTATAACATACCTCCCATCCAACCCATCGACCGCCATTTGGATACAAACATCATTTTTCTGCTCTCTCACAGCACCAAATATTTGTTTATAGGGAAATTTCTCGCAATTTTCGGAAATAGAACGATTACAAATGCCAATATACTCTTGGATCATTTCGTAATCAGTATCGCTCTTTTTTTCATTCGATTGCATCATTAAAACATGATGACGCATAAAAGAACGGCTATAATTGATTTTTGTCAATTTTGAAAAAGAAATTGGCATCCCGTACGGGATTCGAACCCGTGTTGCCGCCGTGAAAGGGCGGTGTCCTAGGCCTCTAGACGAACGGGACGCACTACGACAATCAAAAGTTAGAGTGTTATAATAGTATTAGCCTATAAAAAGCAAGCCTTTCCTTGCAGGAAAATAAAAAAATATTGCCTCTTATACACAATAATACAAAACTTATAAAATTACCGTACGACCTCCATGAAGAAATATACGGCGCTCCGTGTATAATGCGATGGCACGAGACAGCACCTTTGCTTCTGTATCCCGGCCCAGAACCTGTAATTTCCGGGGATCATAGCAATGATTGATGCGCACAACATCTTGCTCGATGATTGGCCCCTCATCAAGGTCGGCCGTGGCAAAATGAGCCGTCGCCCCGATAATTTTTACACCGCGCGCATGCGCCTGATGATATGGCCTTGCACCTTTGAAGCCGGGAAGAAAAGAATGATGGATATTAATAATACGACCTGCATATTTTTCGCACATTGTATCCGACACAATCTGCATATACCGCGCAAGCACCATTAACTCCGCATCCGTTTCCTCAACAATCTCTGAAAAGCGCTCCTCAACACCATCCTTATGCCCATTAGGCGTGGGAACGTAATAGTATTTCAGACCGCGTGCCTCCACCAGTTCACGGTTATATTCATGATTTGAGACGACCCCAACAATATCAATATTCAAGTGATGCGTTCGCCAACGATACAGAATATCATTCAAACAGTGGTCGGCCTTTGACACGAATAAAAGCGTTTTAACAGGCGCATCTATCAGTGTTACCTTCCACGTCATTTCAAAATCCTGCGCAATATTTTCAAACGCCTCGCAAAAGCGCTCCTGCGCCCCCTCTGACAACCCCGAAAAAACTACACGCATGAAAAATTGCTGTGATAAATGATCATTGAATTGGGCGGATTCCTCAATATTGCAATTTGCATTACTGAGGGATGTTGCAACCGCGGCAACAATGCCGGGACGATCATTACATTTAAGACGAAGAATATACACGCGCACCTACCAATACATATTTAAACCATACATTAAAGGCCGTGATTATATTGTGAAGTATGGTTTTGTCCAGCCCGCCTACTCTTCTTTACTATTGCAAAGAAAAAAGCGGCATTAAAACACCACTAAAATTTGATAATGCTTGTGAAAATAAATGGCTGGGGTGGCAGGATTCGAACCTGCGCATGGCGATACCAAAAACCGCTGCCTTACCGCTTGGCTACACCCCAACAAATGAAGTAATGGGGAAAATACACATGCCCCTTTAAAAAAGCAAGTGCGAAAAATAAAAAATTGCAACATTTCCAAGCAAGCGCCCTTAATAACGCGTAAAGCCATTATGCCCCCCTTAAAAAAAGCCGATATATAAAATAAAATTAGAAAAAGAATGAAAAGAACACTTGATTTATAGTGCACATCTAAACTATAAACATTCGGTCTATTCTAGATTTTATGACGCATGCGTCCCGTTCGTCTAGAGGCCTAGGACACCGCCCTTTCACGGCGGCAACACGGGTTCGAATCCCGTACGGGATGCCAGTCAATATACCACCTCCCCTTAATTATATTAATTAAAGAAGATAAAAAGCCGCGCGATGGCGGCTGATTATTATATTGATTGAGCGCAAAGACAGAGCCCCTAATATGCTGAGCCCCTTGCATCGTCTGTTATTATAGACAGATAAACTTTTCCACTTACGGCAGTTGACGCAATATCGTGCGGCGCATATCACGCCTGAATACTAAAAATCATACGCAAGGTTAACGGATACAGAGTGATCATACTCATCCCCGTCATAATTCACCAAATATCCGGCGTTATAATGAAGCTTATCTTCTTTTTGAACCGTAACGTTCAAACCCATATTTAAATTATGGTTCGAAGGATCATCCCCCTGCAAGGTAATATCCTGCCCTGCTAGCGTAGACACCGCCTTTAACCTATCGTTCATTAGCGCAAGATCATAAGACGCATGTGCGCTCGGATAAACCAACATACCATTTTTCAGATTGTAATACTTCCCAACCTCTACACCAAAACCGGCAACTAACTTCTGTAGCGATCCATATTTGGTCCGTAGCTTCAAGCCATCGGACAGTGGTTCTTCAAAAAAATTATCCGTCGATATATAATCATAAGATACGTAAACGCGCGGCCTGATGTTTAGATCATTACGCTTGATCAGGCGGCTTAGGACAGTTTTCACGGCTAACTGCTCACTTTTAAATGATGAGTCCAAGTCTTTCGATGCAATTCCACCAACATTATGGCGCGTCACATCATTATTTCCATGCATATAAGATAGGATTGCACTAAACAGCGTGTCATCATTTATCGTCTGGCCGCCATAAATGGAAACGCCGACACTATCAATGTCTGTACTCGCCGAGTTTGCATTCTTAGACTTCACGTTCCCTTTCGCAAGGGTCAAAGCACCACCAATCACAAGGTCATCCCGAACCTCCGGAAAGTCGACACCGGCAACCAAACCGGTAACGTTATAGCTATGACCATCAACCTGATCTCCGCTTTTTCCTCCAACATCAAAGAACGTCGTCCCCCAAACATTTCCTTTATACGGCTCGACAGCGGCTAAATCATGTCTGGTAACCTCTCCGCTTCTCATGTTTTCTTCACCGGACACAAACACGGTTTCCGGTTTTAATAATGCTTTGCGATCATTCTTGAAATAACGGTTATTGATCAAACGCTGCTCTACTGAATGCTCCGTCTTACGCACCAAAGAGCGGCTGACATCAGCAAAACCACCATCCAGAACAGGCATTAAAGATTCAAGGCGTTCGTTAAATGCACTCTGCGTGGAATCATTACCGAGCAACGACTGTATTCTATTGATTGCCCCTTCAGTAGACGCTGCAAAGTCTTCCAATATAACAGCCGCCATAACATTATTGTTTTCACTGGTCGTTAAAGTGTCCAATGAACGTACTGCAATAATCAGATCGACATCATTTGCATCCTGCACCAATGAAAAATCATACATATATGATGTATCCACCAAGGTCGGCAAAACTGTCGCACCGCCATTACCTGCAATCAGCGCATCCACAGTTTGCGCCGTTAAAGGTTCCGAAATCTCACCGATTGAAATATAAACGGTATCATTGCTCATATCTACGGGGCCACCCGACGCAATCGTAATACCTGCGTTTGATGTTGAGCCACCATCAACAGCTATGCCTAACGTGTATGTCGCACCGTTTGCATCAGAAACATACGTATCACCTGACAACCTGCGCCCTGCTGCTATATTTACAGCACCATCAATATCAAGCGCACCGCTTGAAGTCACACTGGAATTCATATTCAACGTCGTACCGACATTTGTTGTCAAAGAAGAAACAGGAACGCCACCACCAACTGTACCGTTCAACGTTAATTCTCCGCTATTCAAAACAACGCCTACACTCTCGATTTGTCCAAGGACATCAAAACTCCCACCATTACCGTCAGCACCAAACGTCACAATATCTAAGCCATGGCCGTCAATTTCGCCAATTACGGAACCGCCTGATAGCAAGCGCAACTCTTCACCGCCATCACCTGTCCCAAGGTCAATATCGGAACCGCTGTTATCTGTAATAATTGATCCTGAGGTAATCCAAATGTCGTCACCGTTAATAATCAATTGATCAATCGCAATATCAGATCCGATATCACCGGTTTGCGTTATCGTATCGCCTGCACCTGTTGTGCTGATGGTGCCATCACCCGCTGCGGTGCTACCATCGATATTATGGTCTATATTAATACTGCCGCTCGTAAACAAAGTAACGCCGTTATCAATCGTAAGCGGTGCTGTCGTATTTTCATCAAGAGTACAATCCGCCGTCGGCAGAGTTCCCGTACAATCCTCTGCTAATGCAGGATTCACAACGGAAAGACACAAAGCAACTGCCGTCATCGGCCCTGTAATTATGCGCTTATATTTACTCTTAAGCATTTAAAGATACTCTATGATTAGAAAAAATTGCGTGAACACGCTTGAACTGAAATATTACAACCTCACCCTCATAAAATCAAGCTTTGTCATCAGGTTACGCGCTCTGAATAGTAAGGCTAACACCATTATCCCAATCGATCGTACGTGACGTTGCATCAGAAACATCAGATGTAATTGTTCCGCTCTGGTTCATTGCATTAATATCAGCCAGCGCAATCGTAGAAATATCAACATAAATTGTCAGACTATTCCCTGCATCTGTCATATTTGTAATATCATCATCACCGATATCAAACAAATCACCACCTGTCAGGTCTGTCCCTGTCAAATCAATTTCTTCAAGATCACTGAACAAAGCGGCAAAATCTGATCCGTCAATGCCGTCATCCGTTAGGGTGCTGCCGCCACCGATCGTCACAGTGTCAGTTCCACCATTCATATCAATAGAGTTCAGCTCAGAGAATGATGCTGTATCAATTATGATACTGTCATCACCGGAAGTCAGTGAGAAATTCTCAAAGCCGGAAATTGTGTCTACGTCACCTTCCGCATTCGTTAATGTACCGCCTGCGATATCGATTGTGCCCGAAGTGATTGAAGATGCACTCCCTGAATAATCAAAGGTATCTGTACCACTGCCACCGATAAAGGTATCGTCGCCATCGCCCGTACCATCACCGCCACTCACGGTGTCGTCATCATCGCCGGCATCGACATAATCATCACCGTCACCTGCATAAATCGTATCATTCCCTGCGCCCGCAGTAATAACGTTCGCACCACTTGTCCCTGTCAACGTATCCGCATAGTCAGAACCGATAACGTTCTCGACATCAGTAAGACTGTCGGCACCGCTACCTCCGGAGACAACACCCGAAGTAAGGTTTGCATTTACACCTGAACCTGCATTAACAAAGCTTACGGTATCGGTACCTGCACCACCATTAATATCATTCGCAGCATTATCAACAATGATTGTATCGTTATATGCCGAGCCAATGATATTTTCGATGCTTGTTATTGTGTCTGAACCACTACCGCCGGATACAATTCCAGACACCATGTTAATGTTCAAATCACCGATTGCATTCGAGAAATCAGCCGTATCGATACCCGTACCGCCATTAATGTCATTCGCATTATTATCAACTATAATCGTATCATCATACGCCGACCCGATGACATTTTCGATATTTGAGAATGTATCAGCACCGCCGCCACCGCTCGCGGTTTCTGCAACCATATTAACAATCACTGTTGCTGATGCAGCAGCATAACTAATCGTATCTTCACCTGCTCCACCATTAATGTCATTCGCAGTATTGTCACCGATAATTGTATCGTCATGATCTGATGCCAGAACATTTTCAATACTGCTTAGTGTATCTACGCCGCCGCCGCCGCTTACATTTCCTGTAGACAAGTTAATGACGACGCCGGACGTTGCCGCAGCATAACTTACAGTATCAACACCGCCGCCACCATTGATGTCATTCGCATTATTGGTACCGCCCAATATGTCATTCTGTGAAGTTCCGATGATGTTTTCAATATTTGTTACAGTGTCCGTACCATCGCCAGTAACCGTATTTGAATTCAAATCAGCCACGATCGGGCCTGCGGCCGATGAATAATCCAACGTATCTGTGCCGATACCGCCGTCAAATACGTTATTTCCTGATGTGCCGACAAAGATATCATTGAAATTAGAGCCGACAATATTCTCAAAATTACTGAGAGTATCCGCCCCGGCGCCACCGCTAACGATACCTGTTGTTAAATTAACATTTACAGACGAGCTTGCATTTGAGTAGTTAATCGTATCAGTACCAGCTCCCCCGTTCAAAACGTTGGCTGCATTTGTGCCGTAAATTACGTCATTTGCATCAGAACCGATTACGTTTTCAATTTCGTATATCGTATCAATTCCCTGTCCGGTTGCGAAGCCAGCAAACAGATTGATCACCATATCTACCAAGCCACCAGCATATGACAAAGTATCGACTTCCGTACCACCGTAAATAGTATCTGCGCCTGTACCACCAAAGATCAAATCTTCGCCTGCATCACCGTATATTACATTTGTGCCGCTAACACTGGATAGCGTGTCATTGCCCGCTCCACCGCGAAGTGTATTATCAGCCGAAGAGCCTGTAATCGTGTCTGCCTGTGCAGAACCTGTAACATTCTCAATATCCGTTAACGTATCAGTTCCCTGTCCGGTCGCCGTTCCTGCCCCCAAATCAACTGTTATTGAACCGCTCGCAGCAGAATAATTGATCGTATCAGAACCCGCACCACCATTAATGACGTTGTCTTGAACATCACCATAAATCATATCGGCTTGCGCAGAACCGATAATGTTCTCTACATTTGCGATTGTATCTGTTCCTGCGCCGCTAATTGTACCTGCACCAAGGTTTACAGTTATAGAAGAACCTTCTGATGAGAAATCAATCGTATCAATATCGTCTCCACCGTCATAATCGTCATTGCCGGCCCCTGAAATCAACATATCATTGCCCGCGCCGCCATCAATCGTATCATTGCCCGCGCCGCCATCAATTATATTGGCATTGCCGTCACCGGTAATATTATCCCCTTGTGCAGAACCGATAATATTTTCAACATTTGTAATTGTGTCATTACCGTTACCTGTCGCTGTTTGCGCCACAAGATTAACTGTAATCGCAGAACCGGAAGCAGAGAAGTCCACGACATCAATATCGCCTCCACCATCAATGATGTCATCGCCAGCGCCACCGATAAGTGTGTCAGCGCCACTGCCGCCCAATAGGGTATCATTGCCGGCACCACCCGAGAGAACATCGTCACCCGTTCCACCTGATAACATGTTATCCGCACTGTTACCCGTAATTGTATCCCCCAGAACAGAACCTATAATATCTTCGATATTAATCAAACTGTCACGTGCAACAGCATCCAAATAAACCGTACTTGCAAGACCGTCTAATAACGTAACATTTACAACCGAGAATATTCCCGAATAGTCAATTTCATCAGTATCTGCACCGCCGTCATATACATCACCGCCGGCTGTCGCAACGAATTGGTCATCACCTGCTGCACCAAAAACAGTATCGCTTCCGGTACTGCCGATCATGACATCATTCTGATCAGAGAGTACATATATCTCAAAACCATTGAGAGAGTGCGAATCACCATTCGATAATGTTGCACCGTTAAAGCCAAGGTTCATGTTTACACTGATGCCTGATAGGTTCGCATAGCTCAGGGTATCTGTACCTGTGCCGCCATCTAGTATGTCATTACCCAAGCTACCGTAAATAAGATCATCGTCCGCTTGGCCGTATATACGGTCAGCTCCTGAACGCCCGTCTAATGTGTCGTTACCGGCACCACCATAGAAATCATTCCAAGCGCCATCGCCTGTAATGATATCATCTCCACTTGTGCCAACAATATCCTCCACACTATTCAAAATATCATTATTCGCCGCACCATCTAAGGTGACGGTAACATCATTCGCCCCATTCAACGTTACAGAAATAAAATTAACACCTGCTAAGGATGAATAATCGATGCGGTCTTCGTTGCTACCGCCGAGATATCTGTCACCGCCGGCACTCGCATAGAAATAATCATTCCCTGCAAACCCGCTGATAACATTTGCGCTGGAGTTACCAGTAATCGTATCATAGCCGCCGTTTGATCCTGAAATATTTTCAATTTCGTATATTGTATCTGCAAGCTTGCCGCTTATATTTACGGTTGATGCACCGGAATCTTGCAAAACTACGGTTATGGCACTGTTATAATAATAAGTTACGGTGTCGGTATCCGCACCACCGTAAACTGTGGCATCCCCATCACGCATACTGAATGTATCATTTCCATCGTCACCATAAGCCGTCGCACCATTAGCATTACCGTACTCGCCCAGCACAATGGTGTCATTTCCGGCACCACCCAAAACGGTTCCGCCATTATTCATGCGCAAATTATCGCTTCCCGCGCCACCGTCGATATATGTAATATATGTAGCGTCTGTTTCAATTGTATCCGCAAAGTCCGTCGCAATAATTGATTCAATACTATTTACAACATCCAATGTTCCGTCACCGATATTAACGGAATAGGTCAAACCATTTGAAACGGCATTAATATTTAATGCATTCGTAGCAGTAGAATAATTCAGAATATCCGTTCCCGCACCGCCATAAATTTCGTCATTACCGCCTGCCGCATAGAACGTATCATCGCCGCCGTTACCATAAAGATAATTATCATTGGCGTCGCCGCGAATAATATCATCGCCTGCACTACCGTAAACGGTTTCAATATTACGTACGATATCATTATCGCCGCCATCGACAACGACGACACCGTCGCTTGCCCCGTTTAAGGTCACATCAACAAAATTAATACCACCCAAAGAAGAGTAATCAACGGCATCACGAATACCCGCGCCGCCATCAAGAATGTCATTCCCTGCGGACCCCTCAAGAATGTCATCATCGCCTGCGCCGCCATCAAGTGTATCATCACCCGCACCGCCGTTTAGGGTATCATTGCCTAAACCACCATAAATCGTGTCGTTACCGCCCGCGCCATTGATGTTGTCATCACCGTCCAAGCCATAAATGATATTTGCATTCGCATCGCCTGCGATATTATCGCCGACAACCGAACCTTCGAAAATTTCAAACCCTGTAACACTATCGGTATACACGCCCCCACCAACAGTAACGTCAAAATATACGCCTGAAACGATGCTCATATCGACAACAACACCTAATGCAGACAATGCGTATGAAACCGTATCCGTACCAATGCCACCATCTAATATATCGTTTCCTGAATTACCAAAGATGTAATCATCGCCCGCGCCACCCTGAAGGTTATTCACGCGTGTATCGCCGATAATGGTGTCATTTCCGGCCGTACCGATAATATTTTCGACATTCATTATTGCATCATCATCACCGCCATCAACGGTTACTGTTGCAAGCGTCGCACCATTCAACGTTACAGAAATAAAGTTAATGCCTATTTCCGCGGAATAATCAATCGTATCGCTATCATCGCCACCATCGATAATGTCAGAGCCGGCACCACCAACGAACAAATCATCACCGGCATCACCCTGAAGGTCATTTACCAAAGCATCCCCGGTAATAATATCATCACCGACAGAACCGATCACATTTTCAATATTTACGATTGTGTCATTTGCCGCGCCGTCAACGATAACGGTTGCATTTGTTGCGCCGTTCAACGTTACAGTGATGAAGTTCACACCAGTTTCTACGGAATAATCAACGGTATCACTTCCTGTGCCGCCGTCCATGAAGTCAGCACCTGCGCCGCCTGTTAATGTATCATCACCGCCAAGACCGTAAAAACTGTTATCCGCGTTATCACCAATGATGACATCATCACCTGCTGTCGCGATAATATTTTCAATATTTCTGGCGAAGTCATTTGTTGCTCCCGTCAACACAACCGAAGCGTAACCGCCGTCATTTAATTGAACATTTATAGCGGTAACACCTGCTTGCGCAGAATAATCAAGCGTATCGACATCTGCACCACCATCATAAAAATTCTGACCCGCACTACCGTAGAATGTATCATTTCCGGCACCGCCTTCTAATGTGTCATCGCCTGCGCCGCCATCAAGAATGTCATTCCCTGCACCGCCTTGCAGTACGTTATCATTCGTATCACCTGTAATGAGGTCATCACCGCCCGAACCAATAACATTTTCAAAATTAACAATCGTGTCGTTATCTCCGCCATCAACGGTGACCGTCGTATTCGTCGCACCATTAAGCGTTACATTGATAAAGTTAATACCGCCAAGGGATGAATAATCAATCGTATCAGAATCATTACCACCATCTAAGATGTCAGAGCCAGCAGACGCATTAAAGACATCATCGCCGTCAAGACCATATACCGTATCGGCAAGCGTGCTGCCGGAAATAGTATCATCTTGATTGGTTGTATAATACTCCTCGAAGTTAGAGAATGTATCGGTTGATCCATCGGCCGCATAAGATGCTGAATTAGTTGCTAAATTAAGTGTTACACCTGCACCTAAAAGATCATCGAAATGTAATTGGTCAGTACCGCCTAAGCCGCCGTCAAAGGTATCACTCCCCAGGCCGCCGCGAATAATATCATCGCCCAAACCTCCACTGAGGGTGTTGGCCATTGCATCACCGTTTAGAATGTCATTCCCTGCCGTACCGATTACATTTTCAATATTACGAATTGTAATATTATCGCTTCCGTCTGCGGTAACCGTTGCGAATGTGGAACCGTTCAAGGTTACAGAAATAAAGTTTACGCCGCCAAGCAGTGAATAATCCAAAGTGTCGGTATCATCTCCACCGTCAATAACATCCGCACCGCCGCTTGCCTGCAGGTTATCATCACCGGCACCACCATCAATGACGTTAACATTCGTATCGCCAATAATATTATCATCGAAATCAGAACCCGTGACGTTCTCAATCGAAACGAATGTATCCGTGCTGCCGTCACCATCATTCGTGGCTCCACTGGAAATATCGACTACAACACCTGCCGCTGCTCCGCTATAATCCACGGTATCCGTACCAATTCCGCCATCCAAAGTATCGACACCACCACGCCCCGATAACGTATCATTCCCTGTACCACCAGTCAGAACATTATTCGCAGTATTACCTGAAATAATGTCATCAAAATTACTACCTGTAACTTGTTCTATGCCAACAATAGTATCAGAACCGCCATCACCGTCATTTGTTGCCGTTCCCGCCAACAAATCGATAACAATACCACCTGCTGCGCCTGAATAATCAACTAAGTCACTTGCGCCTGCACCACCATCAAGGGTGTCATCACCTGCGCCGCCAATCAGCGTATCCGCACCGCCACCGCCATATAGCGCGTTATCATTCGCATCACCTGTAATGAGGTCATCACCGCCCGAACCAATAACATTTTCGATATCGATCAATGTATCACTGCCGCCATCACCGTCATCAGAAGCGGTTTCTGCGGCCAGATCAACGATGATCGCGGCGGCTGCACTTGCGTAATTTGCCGTATCTGAACCCGCGCCACCATCAAGTGTATCATCACCAACGCGCCCCGTTAGGGTGTCATCACCTGCGCCGCCCTCTAAGGTGTTATCACCTGCATCACCGGAAAGCGTATCATCATTAGCCGACCCAACAAGATTTTCAATGGCAATAAGGGTATCCGTACCGCCCGAACCGTCGCTTAATGCGGTTCCCGCCTGAAGATCGGCTACGACATTCCCTGCTGCGGTTGTGTATACCGCGGTATCATTACCTATGCCGCCATCAAGTGTATCATCACCGCCACGCCCCTGTATTGTGTCGTTACCATCCCCCGCGGTAATAACATTATTGCTATTATTACCGATGATGGAATCATCGAAAGCGGTCCCGATCAGATTTTCAACGTCAATCAGTGTATCACTGCCGCCATCACCATCATCAGTCACGGCGCCTGTAAACATATTTGCAGTAATTCCGGCTGCTGCCCCCGAATAGTCAACGGTATCCGTATCATTGCCACCGTCTAAGATATCAACCCCAATGCCGCCGATCAGCGTGTCATCGCCGCTACCGCCTTCAAGAACGTTGTCATTATCATCACCGGTCAGAGCATCATCACTCGATGAGCCGATGATGTTTTCGATATTTGAAATTGTATCAAAAGCTCCGTCCCCGTCGTCGGAAACGCTTCCCGCAGAAAGGTCCGCCGTAACACCACCAACAGCAGTAGAGTAATCAGCCGTATCAATTCCATCACCGCCGTCCAACGTATCGACACCACCCGCGCCGCGCAAAGTATCATTGCCGTCACCAGCCTGAATTGTATTCGCCAGATTGCTACCGCGTAGAATATCATTATTCGCCGAACCTATGACATTCTCAATTCCGCTTAATGTATCTGCACCGCCATCACCATCGCTCAGGGTATTTCCGGTCAATAAATCCACGATAACATTTGCCGCCGCACCTGAATAATCGACGGTATCAATATCATCGCCACCGATTATCGTATCATTACCGCCACCGCCAATAATTGTGTCGTTACCCGCGCCACCATTCAAAATGTTGGCATTCGCATCGCCTTCAATCGTGTCATCATTGGCCGATCCTATGACATTCTCAATACCGCTTAATGTATCACTGCCGCCATCACCATCATCCGTAGCAGCGTTCGCAGCAAGGCTTACCGTTACATTCCCTGCCGCACCCGTATAATCAATCGTATCCGTACCTGCGCCGCCCGTGTAATCATCATCTCCTGCGCCGCTCAATAATGTATCATTACCCCCGCCGCCAATAATCGTGTCATCACCCGCACCGCCGTCAATCGTGTCATCGCCTGCTCCACCGTCAAGAACGTTTACACCGCCATCACCCGTAATTGTATCGCCGTTTGCAGAACCGATCACATTTTCAATACTGACCAACGTATCAGAGCTACCATCTCCATCCAAAGCAGCCGTACCGCCCGCCAAATTCACATTCACAACACCGACCGCTGACGCATAACTGACCGTATCCGTTCCCGTACCACCAATCAATGTATCTGCGCCGCCGCGCCCCGATAACGTATCGTTACCACCGCCACCGTTCAATGTGTTCACATTCGCATCACCAACAAGAACATCATCACCCGAAGAGCCAACAATATTTTCTACATTACGAACAGTATCATTATCACCGCCCGTTACCGTTACCGTTGCATCCGTCGCGCTGTTCAATGTAACACTGATACCCGTTACACCCGCCAAACCGCTGTAATCCAATGTATCGCTGTCGGTACCACCATCAATCGTGTCACTGCCTGCACTCGCATTGATCACATCATTGCCCGCGCCGCCCTCTATCACGTTTACGCCGATATTACCCGTAATCGTATCAGCATTCGATGAACCGATCACATTCTCGATATTCGTCAATGTATCATTACCACCGGCACCAGTTGCCGTTTGCGCACCCAAATCTACAATAACGGAACCACCGGCGACGGCATAAGAAACAGTATCAATCCCCCCTGCGCCGTCAATTACATTGTCATTAACATCACTGATAATCGTGTCATTAAATGCAGAGCCTGTCGCATTCTCAATATTCGTAAGCGTATCATTGCCACCGCCGCCTGTTGCTGAACCGGCATCCAAATCCACAGTTACAGCGGACCCTGCAGCAGAATAACTTACCGTATCGTTACCGCCCGCACCATCAATGACGTTGGCACTGCTGTTACTGATAATCGTGTCATTAAATGCAGAGCCGGTAACATTCTCTATATTCGTAAGCGTATCATTACCGCCACCGCCTGTTGCTGAACCAGCATCCAAATCCACGGTTACGGCCGACGACGCTACTGAATAATTTACAGTATCTGTACCAATGCCGCCATCAATGACGTTGGCGCTATTATTACCTATTATTATATCGTTAAAGTCAGAACCCGTAACATTTTCAATATTCGTAAGCGTATCATTACCGCCGCCGCCTGTTGCTGTACCGGCATCCAAATTCACGGTTACGAAAGCTACGGCTGTAGCATAAGATACGATATCACTTCCGCCTGCACCGTCGATGACGTTATCGCCACTATTACTGACAATCGTATCATTAAATGCAGAACCCGTAACATTCTCTATATTGCTTAGCGTGTCGTTACCGCCGCCGCCTGTTGCCGTTCCGGCAGTTAAATTTACAGTAACAGCCGATGCAGCAGCAGAATAGCTAATGACATCTGTACCAATGCCCCCATTGATCACGTTATCGAAATTATCACCGATAATGGTATCATTGTAATCAGAGCCAATAACATTTTCGATACTGCTTAGCGTATCTGAGCTGCCGTCTCCGTCATTTGAAACAGCGCCTGAATTTAAATTCACAGTGACCGCCGCACCCGCAAGGGCATACGTTACTGTATCTGTTCCAGCACCACCGATAATCGTATCTGCACCTGCGCCGCCATATAACGTATCGTTACCAATACCGCCATCGATAACGTTACTCCCGACACTTCCCGTCAGCGTATCATTAAAATCAGAACCCGTAACATTTTCAAAATTACTGATCGTATCTGCACCACCACCACCGGAAACAGCACCTGAACCAAGGTTAACAACAACAGACGATCCGGCTGTAGAATAGCTCACGGTATCCGTACCCGCGCCACCATTCAAAATGTTGGCATTCGCATCGCCTTCAATCGTGTCATCATTGGCCGATCCTATGACATTCTCAATACCGCTCAATGTATCACTGCCGCCATCACCATCATCCGTAGCAGCGTTCGCAGCAAGGCTTACCGTTACATTCCCTGCCGCACCCGTATAATCAATCGTATCCGTACCTGCGCCGCCCGTGTAATCATCATCTCCTGCGCCGCTCAATAATGTATCATTACCCCCGCCGCCAATAATCGTGTCATCACCCGCACCGCCGTCAATCGTGTCATCGCCTGCTCCACCGTCAAGAACGTTTACACCGCCATCACCCGTAATTGTATCGCCGTTTGCAGAACCGATCACATTTTCAATACTGACCAACGTATCAGAGCTACCATCTCCATCCAAAGCAGCCGTACCGCCCGCCAAATTCACATTCACAACACCGACCGCTGACGCATAACTGACCGTATCCGTTCCCGTACCACCAATCAATGTATCTGCGCCGCCGCGCCCCGATAACGTATCGTTACCACCGCCACCGTTCAATGTGTTCACATTCGCATCACCAACAAGAACATCATCACCCGAAGAGCCAACAATATTTTCTACATTACGAACAGTATCATTATCACCGCCCGTTACCGTTACCGTTGCATCCGTCGCGCTGTTCAATGTAACACTGATACCCGTTACACCCGCCAAACCGCTGTAATCCAATGTATCGCTGTCGGTACCACCATCAATCGTGTCACTGCCTGCACTCGCATTGATCACATCATTGCCCGCGCCGCCCTCTATCACGTTTACGCCGATATTACCCGTAATCGTATCAGCATTCGATGAACCGATCACATTCTCGATATTCGTCAATGTATCAGAGCCGCCATCACCGTCATTCGATGCGGCATTTGCCCCTAAATCAACGGTTACAGCGCCGCTGGCTGCCGCATAAGAAACGGTATCAATATCTGCACCGCCATCAATTGTGTCATTACCGCCAGCGCCGTATATGGTATCGTTACCTGTACCGCCAGTCAGAACGTTTGCAGCGCTATTCCCGCTGATTGTATCGTTAAAATTAGAACCTGTAATATTTTCAATACCTGTGATGGTATCATTACCGCCATCACCGTCATTTGCGATCGTGTTGGCGCCCATATCAACGACAATTCCGCTGGCTGCCCCTGTGAAAACAATAGTGTCAACACCCGCACCGCCCGCGTAATCATCATTGCCGCTACCGCTAATGATCGTATCATTCCCCGCACCGCCATCAATGGTGTCCGCACCCGCGCCACCGTCAATGGTGTCCGCACCCGCGCCGCCATCTAGCGTGTTATCAAGACCATCGCCTGTAATTGTATCATTACCGGATGTACCGATAATATTCTCTACATTCACAATTGAATCATTATTGCCGCCCACCACAGTTACCGTAGTCGCGACAGCACCATTCAAACTTACATTAATACCTGTAACGCCGCTTAAAGTACTGTAATCAACAGTATCTGCCCCTGCACCGCCGTCAATCGTATCTGTTCCGGCACTTGCAAAAATCAAGTCATCACCACCCAAGGCAAACAACGTATCCGCCCCAGCAGAACCCGTGATTGTATCCGCCTGATTAGATACATAATAAATTTCAAAATTCGTAAGGGTATCGGTTGAGCCGTCACCAACGTAGAATGCCGACTGCGCAGCAATATCTAATACAATTCCTGAACCGGCCAAATCATCAAAGCGCACAGTATCTGTACCTGCACCACCATCCAAGGTATCCGATCCGCCACCGCCACGAATAATATCAGCGCCGCCATCACCACTGATAATGTTATCAGCACCGTCACCTGTAATCGTATCATCCCCCGTAGAGCCGATAATCCCTTCGATATTTACGATACTGTCATTATCGCCGCCTGTAACCGTTACAGTTGTTGCAACGGAAGAATTCAGCGTGACACTAATCGAAGTAATGCCAGCCAATCCACTATAGTCAATAATATCAACATCAGCGCCGCCATCAATCGTGTCCGTTCCGGCACTGGCGTTAATGGTGTCATTGCCACCAAGTGTGAAAACAATATCCGCCCCCAAAGAACCACTTAATGTGTCCCCCTGATTCGTCAGATAATATGATTCAAAATCAAAGAATGTGTCGGTTGATCCGTCACCACCAAAGAATGCATTACCCGCCTGCAGGTCAGCAATAATTCCGGAGCCGGTCAAGTTATCAAAACGCAAGATATCCGTTCCGATACCACCATATAATGTATCTGAACCACCGCCGACAGAAACGATATCATTTCCGCCGCCCGCTTGTATTGTATTAGAAACACCATTTCCGGCAATATAGTCACCGCCCGATGTACCGATAACATTCTCAATCGCATTTAAAGTATCGGAACCGCCATCGCCATCATTTGAAGCTGCACCAGCAGACAAGTCAACAGAAACAGGGCCTGCTGCGCCCGCGTAACTTACGGTATCGGAACCGCCGCCCCCTTCAAGGGTATCATCGCCTGCTCCACCGATTAACGTATCATTCCCCGCGCCGCCATCCAGGATATCGTCACCACCGGCACCATCCAGAGTATCAGCCCCCGACGAGCCGTATAACATGTTAACACTACCATCACCGGTTATGATGTCATCGCCCGCGGAACCAATCACATTTTCAAAATTACGTATTGAATCGTTATCTCCGCCATCAACCGTTACAGTAACTGAAGCAGCCCCATTAAGCGTCACATCAATAAAATTAATACCGGTCAGAGCGCTGTAGTCTATTGTATCATTATCGGCACCGCCATCCAGAGTATCTGCCCCGGCGCTGGCGTAAAAAATATCATTACCTGACAAACCATACACTGTATCCGCCCCTGCAGACCCATGCACATCATCAGCAAATAGTGTTGTGTAGTAAATTTCAAAATTGCTGAAATTATCGACACTACTATCAACGGAATAGCTCGCTGTGCGGCTCAAAAGGTCAAGGGAAACACCCGCACCGACCAAATCATCAAAGCGCAAGGTATCCGTCCCCGTACCACCGTCTAAAGTGTCTGATCCCGCGCCACCGCGAATAACGTCATTACCGCCAAGACCAAGAATTATATTGGTAAAAATATCACCGGAAACATTGTCATCACCGGCTGTCGCGGTTACGTTCTCAACATTTTGTACAGTGTCATTTGAACTACCCGATACGATAACCGTCGCACTGGTCGAGCCTTGCAACGTTACATTAATCGCCGTCGCCGTCAGATACGATGAATAGTCAAGTGTATCAATACCTGCACCGCCATCAAAATTGTCAGACCCGTCACTACCCAATAAAGTATCTGCACCCAAACCGCCGCGAATAACATCGCCGCCGCCCGCGCCAAACAACGTATCATCACCGTCACCGCCATCAAGCACGTTTACATTCGCATCACCGTCGATAATATCGTTATAAACAGAACCCGTAACATTTTCGATACTCACAAAAGTATCCGTACCACCATCACCATCGTTCAAAGCAGTATTTAATGACATATCAACCGTAACAGCCGATGCTGCGGCGCTGTAATTTGCGGTATCCGTCCCCGCGCCGCCGTTTAACACATCATCGCCGCCCGCACCATACAGCGTATCTGCGCCGCCATTACCCGACAATGTATTATCAAAATTATCGCCCGAAATGGTGTCCCCGTAAGCTGAACCCAAGACGTCTTCAAACTCCAACAGTGTATCAGATGCCCCTTCACCGTCGTTACTTGTTACGCCTGCACCAAGATCAACGACCACAAAAGAAGAAGCCGTACTGTAGTCTGCGGTATCTATACCATCACCGCCGATTAAGACATCGACGCCGCCGCCGCCGCCAATACGGTCATTTCCGTCATCCCCATCCAGTACGTTAACCAGAGAGTCACCATATATAATGTCATCGCCTGTCGAGCCGACAACATTCTCAACATTCCTGATTGTATCATTATCACCGCCATCAACGGTAACCGTCGCATTCGTAGCAGCATTCAACGTAACGGAGATAAAGTTAATTCCACCAAGACCACTATAATCAATCGTATCCAGCCCCGCAGCACCATCCACGACATCAAAGCCGGAAGATGCCAATATCGTGTCATTACCACCAGCCGTGTTTATCGTGTCATTACCACCAAGACCATCTATGATATTTGCCGCACTATCGCCCGTCAGAGAATCTGCAAAAGCAGAACCGCGTAAATTCTCAATACTTACCAAGGTGTCGCTTGCGCCATCCCCATCATTTGAAGCTGCGCCCAGCGCCAAATTCACCGTTGCGCCTCCGGCCGAAAATTCATAGCTGGCCGTATCAGACCCACCGCCACCATCAAGGGTATCTGCGCCGCCACGGCCCGATAACGTATCGTTACCCGCCCAACCGGAAATCACATTCACCGCAGAGTCGCCAACGATAATATCGTCACCCGAAGTACCGATTACATTTTCAACATTACGGATAATTTCATTGATGCCGCCATCAACAAAGACCGTTGCATCATTAGAGGTGTCCAGCGTCAAAGATATGAAATTTGCAATACCATCAAGCGACGAAAAGTCCATTGTATCGATACCGCCCTGGCCATCCGTTACGTCTGCGCCGTCACTGGCACAGATCGTATCATCACCGCCGCCCGTCAAAATTACATTGGCACTTGCATTACCGGTTATAATGTCCGCCGCATTACCGGTAATTATGTTTTCCACTTCACGAATAAGGTCATGCTGCTCGTCCACACCATTCAGATCAAGCACAGCCTCGGAATAGCCACCAACAAGAATCCCCATATCCAATACAACGGAAAGATTCCCCTCGGATAAATTCAACGTATCCGTTCCGGCGCCGCCCGTAATCGTATCGTCGCCCGCGCCGCTGTAAATCAAATCATCGCCATCTCCGCCGACAAGAATATCATTCCCGTCATACCCGTACATTTCATCATTACCGGCGCCGCCATTAATCGTATCTTTCGCCCGGGTGCCGTATATCAAATCATCACCCGAACCGGTGTAAATACGGTTTTCATTCGGATTATTTGCCAACACCCAAACAACATCACCATTCGCATTAACATAGTTCAAATCCGTCGGACCTAAAACATCCCGAACCTCAACACTTTGCGTTTCCTGTACACTTAAAATAGGATCTGACGGAATAATAAGTGGCGCATCCGGATTTAACGCAGCATAAACAAGCGGATCAAACTCGCCTTCCAAACCAATTTCAATTTCAAACGATTGCGTCGCCGGCACGTCATACTGGACTGTAAACTGGAACGTGCCATCGCTATTTGCAACAGGATCCTCTATGACATACCCATCAGCAGTCAACGTAACGCCCAAAATCTCAAACCCTGCAGGAAAACCGGATAACGAAATCTCAGTAATCACAAAACCGTCAGGGAATAACGGCTTAATATCAATAACACGTGACATTGTTGTGCCATCGAAATAATCAGGATCATCGCCATAAACAACAACATCCGAGACTTCATTTGTCAGATTGATCACCTCAGCAGAATACTGCACGGAATTTTCAGGATTATAAAATGACGCTTCAGAACCACCACCACCATCATAAACCAACTTAAAGACGGTCGGCGCGACCTCCTCCACTCCACTAGTCGAGGCAACCTGCAACAAGTTCGCATCAAACAAAGCCAGATCCTCAGGCTCAGGAGGCGCTTGCCCCTCATCCTGACTGACCTCATCTTCTTGCGATGTCGACGAACTGGACGCCTGCTCAATCGCAGGGCGATCAAAAACGCCTTCCTCATCTATTGCGGTATCATTTGCACGCGCTGTCGATTGATCTACTAAGTTAGAGACATATTCTTCAACGAATTCCGTGTCAAACTGACCATCTGCATCGGAAACATTGACCAAGACCATCTCAGATGTTGAGGAACCATCCTCATCCGAATCAGCCCCAGCATCTTCAGAATCCTCATCCGACACCTCAGGGAATATACTTGAAATCGCAATATAATCTTTAACACTAAGGTTCCCGACCTCGCCCATCGTAGACAACAAAACCTCTACGGGCACGGAAGAGCCATCAAAGAAGAACTCCAGGCCATCCTCTTCATCAAACATATAAAGAGCAGCGCCCACCAGAATTATTTGCGCCCCGGTTTCAGGATCGGAAATCACAAGATCCGCACCGACAACATCAGCCTGCATCTTGTCCAAATTAACATTTTTCAAGTTTATCTTGGAACCGGGCTCAACAGTCAGATAGACGCGCTCACCCGCAGAAGGCATGCTAACATCAACCTCCTTACCGAGAGCTACTTTATTTTGACCATTTTCCTCTTTTTCAGACACTCAAATTCCAACCTATAAGACAACTCAAAGAAATGCCCCTAATACATTCTCAAGGAAATATGTAAAGATACGTTTAAAATTTTAGACAAAAATCAACCATTGCAGCCAATTATAAAAAATTATGCAGAAGATGCCCCAAATTGTAAAGACACAATCCGAATGCAAAATGCACATCGTAAATTAGCACATCAAACAGTACTCAACCAATGGCAACGAGGCGCTTTTAAAAATGTATTCACAACATATACACAAGATTTATGTGAACAACACCACGCCACAGGTTGATTAACCACCAAATAGCAACATAAACTGTAAATGCATATTATTTGATTTTCTTAGCCCCATCATAAGCTCCGCCTGAAAATGCCCCACATAAAACAAAAACTAAACGGAATTGTCGCAGAATACATCGGTCAACCGGACAATGTGACTGAAAAATACATCTACACGAATAAGAGGAACTTTATTCCGAACTTCGTCAGGTCCGCTCTGGGCATGAAACAAGTCCGTCCCGATCGCCGCAAAAAGCGTTATGGCCGCATCCGTGCTCACCTGTTTTACTATATAACATTGCCCATGGTGCTGATAACGATGGGGCTTGTATATGTCGTAGCAACCAACGTCCCCGTCTTGCTTGTGTATTTCAATACGAATATTTTCCTTAACGGGTTAATCGTATCCCTGATGATTTTTGGTATCTTAAGGATCTACTTTAATTGTTTCCTCTTTTTCAGGACAGCATCATTCCTGCGCCAACTAGAGCAGACCTCCCTTAAAGAAAAAATCACTGAACTTGATATTATAAAACTACGCAACGCGCTTGAGGGAAAAGGCGCACTCGTCAACATCAGCTATATGGATGAGTTGATTAATCATATTGAAGATTTCCACTTTTTAAAAATCACGGATACGCAGGCACGTTTCATTAAATCGAAACTCGGTTACCGTGCAGCGACGAACCGTAAAAACGTAAACTTTATTTCGGGTATTCTTGTTATGCTTGGGCTTTTGGGTACGTTCCTTGGTCTACTTGCTACGATTGATTCGGTTGGTGATGCCCTAAACAGTATGGCCAATATTGGCGGTGAGAGCGGCGATATCGGTATGGAGGAGATGACGAGCTTTATCGGATCCCTTGCTGCACCGCTTCAAGGCATGGGACTCGCATTCAGCTCCTCACTCTTCGGTCTCTCCGGCTCATTGCTAATCGGTTTCTTCCTGCACCTAGCCAGCGCACCACAAAACGAATTTATCGAAAACGTATCGCGTTGGATTGATGACCGCATCCAAACATTCGATCCGCGTTTGTTAAAAGACAAGGCCGATCCTAAAAACCATGAAGCAAAAGTCATGCAGCCGGCAAAAGACGCGGACCTTAAAGATTGGTTGAGCGGATATATTTACCTTTCCACAAAAACGCACAAAGAATTATCGCTTTTGTCCGAACGCCTGGACAATATGAATAGCGAACTCAATATGGTTTCAGGAAATTTAAACTCCCTCATCAACAAAAAAGATGACCTGAAAAACTCAATATTATCTCTTGGTGCCAGCTTTACAGAGATCAGCGAGAACACTTTGGGCATAAAAGTTTCGTTATCTGATATGCAAAATCTGTCGCATACAATGAATTCGGCATTAACAGGGATAGATTTATCAAGTAACAAAATCGCAGGCTCACTGGTTAATCTGGAAACATCATCGCGCAATGTTGAATCTGTCGCAAATAAGATTGATGAAACCATCAAAGACGGCAACAGCGAAGTCAGCAACATAAACAACAACCTCGCCGCGGTTAGCCAAACACTCGAAAAATCCAACGACAATAACGGGCGTTATGCATCCGCGATGTACAAGGAAATAAAAAAGCTCCTTGAGTTTCAAGAACAGAACAGCCAACTTTTATCTGAAACCGTTCCCTCTTCTTTTGCCACAGTCAAAGCGTATATCAGTGCGATTGAGGAAATGAATGAGAGTGATAAAAAAATAAATGAGCAAGCGCATAGTGAAAATATGAAACGCTTGCAAAATATCGAAAACCATCTTTCTGCGATTGAACGCAATAGCAAAGATGCTGCCATACTGAGTAACACCTCCGGAGTTCTCCACTCCGATACAACCACACCTACCGCAAAACGCGGCTTCTCACTTTGGAAGAAGCGTTAGCAAATAATAAGACGACTTGAGAGTAAAACATGTCTGATGAAGAAGAAGATCTAGGCGCCCTCGCCTGGCCGGGATTCGTTGATATTTTATCATCGGTCATCATTATGTTCGTCTTTTTCGTGATGGTTGTTGCCAGCGCGCTATACTTTCATATCATTATTTTCAAAAACAAGATCTTATCAGAAGTAAGCGTTTCGACATCAGCCTCCTCCAAAGAAGAAGAGCTGGCATCAACCAACCGTTCCCTTACAAAGCAAATTGAAGAACTCACCGAAAAGATGAAGCTTCTTGAAGAAATTCAAACAGAAAATGAGATTCAGCTTTATCAAGTAAATACAGAGTTCAGCGAATCCACTGACCAGGAATTAGAAGTATCTAAGACCTATGACACGATAAAAATATTCTTCGGCAAGGACTCTATCTCCATCACAGAAGAAAACGAAATAAAAGTCGGTGAGTTTATCGCAAACTATTTAAAAGAGCATGATGGCGCAAAGACCAAAGCCAAAATCATTGCCGTATTTGACGATAATTCTAAAAACAATGTCTTTCAAAAAAAATTGGCTGTTTCCCGCATGCTAAACGCCCGGAATATTTTCTTGGAAACACCGATAAAAATGGAAAATGTAAGCCCGAAAATATCTGCTAACACCGGCGAGGACGGTGCCACTAATTGGGTAGAGATCAAACTGGAGGAACAATAGCATGACCGTAAAAAAAGGATTACTCATACTTTCTGCACATTTGCTACTTTCCTTGAATAGCCATACGGCTTTGGCACAAACAGCAGCCGGGAGTGATGCCGTCGATTTCAAAATGTCCCTCAGTACGGCCATCACATTTGCGCTGGACAATAATCCAGACCTGCAAATGGCCGAAGAACGCATGGAGCAAATGAGTTACTTCACCGAAGAAGCCAAATCAAACTATTGGCCACAGATGGAAGTTGAGTTCAAAGGTGGCCGACAAGAAGTTGCCCCTACGAACGGCACCTCGACGAATAACTACTGGCAAGCGGCTCTACGTTTAAATCAAACCATTTTTGATGGTTATAAAACCACATCCGAAGTAAAGCGCCGTGAAAGCATGACTGAGGCATCAAAATATGAAGCGTTGGCCAAAGAAAACGCGATCATTCTTGATACCGTGAAATATTACCTCTCCGTTTTGCGGTACCAAAAGGAAGTTGCTGTCCTTCAGGAATTTAACAACGAATTGGAAGAAATCGTTACGAATATCAACGAAATGTATAATGCCGGCGCCGTCAGCAAGGTCATGAATGATTACGCACTCTCACGCTATGCCGCGTCTCAAGTGGATCTGAAAAGAACGCTTTCATCTGTAAATGACGCCAAGAGCAAGCTTGAGTTTTTAACCGGTGATTTACCCGACTTCGAAGCCTATACACCGGATGAATTAACACCTGAAAATTATGATTTTGATTTATTTTATAACCTTGCTGAAACAAGCCACGTATCTATAAAACTCAATAATCAGGAACGTAAAGCGTTAGAGCATCAACTGAATGTGGAGCGCTCAGGATACTATCCTGACTTAAATTTTAACGTCAGCGCAGAACAAAAAAACAATGACGGGGGCGATATCGGCCCAAGCAGCGACGTTAAAGCTTATGTATCTTTGCGTTACAATCTCTTTGACGGCTTTTTAAAAGAAAACAAAGTCAACAGAGTTGCCAGCCAAATCAAAGAAGTAGATTACAAAAATGATAAAATGCTGGATGACATTGAGAAAAACCTGAAGTTACTGTATTTCCAAATGCAATCATCTGACATTTCCCGCGAAACGGTTAAAAGTGAAATCAAAAATAACTTCGCTGTTAAAATGCTCAACCAAGAGAATTTTCGCTTGGGGAATATTAACGCCATTGAACTAATCGAAGGCGAAGAGCGCCTGAAAGACGCCTTGCTTAAAAAGGTGAAGCTCAGTTACGACTTGTATTTGAGCAAATACTCTCTGGTCATTGCATCAACGCTTTTGGATACACAATATTTCTGTGCCAGCTGCCCTGAAATCGAGATCGCGAGCAAGGATTAGAATGATACAATTCATTGAAAAATCTGGAAAATGTGGATAAACCCCCAATAAGCATACCGTCCGTTTGTTCACTATACGCGCATGTGATAATTTTTTAGAGATGTTATTTAACTCTACAGTACTATGCGCTCCTTAAAATTAGTTACATTCATGCTGTTTCTTGCCAGCTTGAGCATTCAAATATTTGCTCAGGACGCGAATGCTGAGCCGAGCGATTCGGATGATTCCATTTGGACCCCTGCACAGGTAAACTGGCAAGTAGTACGCGCAAAAGGCGTTAATAATCAACCGGATACCTGCATAATACGTTGGATATATGACCAAGATATTACGCTTTCATTCTATGAAAAAGAAAACAAATACCGTTTCCATCTGAATTTCAATAAACATGCCCATGATTTAAATCTGGATAAGGACACGTCATATTACGGCATTTTAACGAAAAAGGATGATTCTATTCATCAACTCGACATATCAGTGATTAATGACAAAGTGCTTGAGTTACGTGTAGATTCTGCATATGACATCGCATCATTCCGTCCTTCGGAGAAAATATCCGTTTTCTTTGAAGAAACCATATATAACCTTCCGATTTCTAATGCTTTGGAAAATTATGACGCCTATGAGAAATGCCAAAACACCATGGCAATTCCGCAAGAAAAACTGGCAGAAGCGCAGAAGGAAACGCCTCAGGAAACCGTGAAAGCCGAAGATGCCCTTCTTAATCGTGTTGAAGGGGTCACAGACAAGATGATTGCGCAACTTCCTGCGCGTGGTGCATTGCCTCCTCCGCTCCCGGCCTTCAGAAAAAGTAATACGAAGGCAGAGATCATGGAAAAATACAATAAAATGGAACAAGACAATGGCAGCAGCGGTGCCATGAATTCCAATTTATTGCGTAAATTACAGATTTTAGAAATAGAGAAAGAAGAGCTTCGCAGAAAGCTCCTTTCCCTTACACGCGAGAGCAACCTGCCAAACCTGGTCGCGTGTGAATCATCCGATGCCAGCGAAACAACAATGACATCCGATATGCAAGAAGGCTATCTCGAGTTGATTACAAAACTCCGCGCAGAGAATCACGAACTACAAGAGCGTCTTTCCGCATGTCCGGATTGTTAGGCGTGCATAATTTTTTAAAAATTAATTGAGGACCCCATGGCTAAGGCATCGTCTAAAATAGAATTACAAGAAGCACTGATTTGTAAAACGATTGAAAACAACCCCAATGGAACTTTCTCATTGGGCGGTGTTTACCCCAAGGATATTGCGCTCAAAACCATTCCGGCAAAACTTATTATTGCCCTTTGGTTAAACTTCAACGCTAAAATTAGTGAAGATGAAAAGCTTCAGATAAAGATCGCCGCTAAGAATGTATTAGAGGAAGATATCGAACTCGAGGTCGGGCTCTCCGAAACAAAAAAAACTGAATGCATGCCGGTGGTCATCAAAAATATTTCACTCTCTCTTATTAAATCCGGAAAAATTTCTATTTCCTATAAATTCGGAAAAAACAAATGGGAAAAAATCAAAACAATAGAGATTAAAGCCCTTCAATAACCAAGAACACGACGCAGGACAGCATCTTTTATTTTAGAAAGACTTATCAATGAATACTGAAAAAGCGAATGAGGTTAATCGCCGGTGTCTTATTGATAACATGAATGCAGTTCTGCAATTTTACGACATTCATGCTGATTTTACAGGCATCTTACAAGAACAACCAATCGCCCCCGACACAATTACCAAAAAAGATATTCCACGCCTTTGTGAAAAATCGGGATTAATTGCGCGTGTAAAAAATATTGAATTTGCAAAACTCACCGCCATTGCCGCACCCTCAATCATTATTTTAAATTCCGGCGAAAGCTGCGTGTGTTTACCAAACGCCGAAGGTACGACAGGCCAATTTATATTTCCGGATAGTTTTGAAGGGGAACGCAACCTGCAATATTTGGCGCAGAACTATTCCGGGCAGAGTTATTCCATTATTCCGCAAGGCCAATCATCTAAATTAGACTTGGCCGATATCCATGCCGCACATTCTCTTGATTGGTTTTGGAGCCCGATTTTTTCATTTTGGGACAGATACGCCGAAGTTGTACTTTGCTCTGTATTTATCAACTTGTTTGCCTTGGCGATCCCTTTATACACCATGAATATTTATGACCGCGTCGTCATAAATTTTGTTGAGGACACACTGATCGTCCTAACATCCGGCGTTATAACAGCGCTCGTCCTTGATTTCCTTTTCAAAACGCTACGTGCATATATCATTGAACGTGTTGCACTCAAGGTATCGACAGATTACGACATGAAGCTGATGGAGCGTTTCCTCCATATAAAAGATGTAGACCTTCAGCTCAATACAGGCGAAAAATCAAATTTATTCAGAGAGATGCAAGGCGTTCGTGATTTATATGCTTCGCGCTTAGTGCCCACAGCTGTAGACATCCCTTTCATGCTCATGTTTATTTGGGTTATCTATGTCATATCCCCTACGCTTGCCATTATCCCTGTGGTGATCGCTGCCATAGTCTTAGTTTTCAGTTATTTTGCACAATCATTTGTAGCACGATATACAACGCATAACTTTCAGACATCACAACAAAAGACCGGCACACTTATTGAGATGCTTGGCGGGCTGCCTACCATTAAAATGTTGGGTGGAACGGGACATAAATTATTTCAATGGAAACAGGCAACAACGGCGGCGGCAGTTGCCTCAGCGCATAATTCAATGGTTTTAACTGCTGTTTCCAACTTATCCGTTTTAATCACACAGATCGGACAGGTATTCGTCGTTTTCACCGGTGCCTATTTGATCAGTCAAGGAGATCTAACCGTCGGCGGACTTGTCGCCTCTTCAATCATCTACGGGCGTGCAATTGCATCTGTCATCTCTTTAAATAATGTATTATCAAGGTTAAAGCAGTCCAACAACGTATTGCAAACAATCGATAAAGTCTTTGCCATACCACATGAAGATGCCAGCGCAACAGACGCGAAATCTGCAAAAGGGCCATATTCAGGGAAAATAGAGATTAAAGACCTGAGCTTCCAATACCCGCAACAATCCAGACCCGCCCTATATAAAGTTAATCTTGATATTCCGGCGGGTGAGCGTATCGGCCTGCTAGGGAAAACAGGCGCAGGAAAAAGCACACTCGTACAGATTATCACAGGGCAAATCACCCCGCTGGAGGGCAACATCTTCCTTGATAACTATGTCTATAGCTCCCTTGCCCCGACAGACCTCAGACGTGCAATCGGATATGTACCGCAAGATCCGTATTTCTTTTCAGGTAGTATTAAAGAGAATATTTTAATGGGTGCCCACGACATTTCAAAAGAGGCACTGGAAAATGCAATTCACATGGCCGGCCTTGATTTAGTGATACAACAGACATCAGAAGGCTTGGATATGAATGTCGGGGAGCGCGGTAAATTCTTATCGGGCGGGCAGCGTCAATCTATTGCCTTGGCACGTGCACTTGTGCGCACACCTGATATCCTTGTTTTTGATGAACCCACCAATGCCATGGACAATGCCCTGGAGCATCGGATTAAAACAGCATTAGATGAATATATTCAAAACCGTACTTTTATCCTGGTAACCCACAGAACAACCCTCCTCCCCCTAGTATCTCGCTTGATGCTGTTAGATCAGGGGCGCGTGATAGCAGATGGTGCAAAAGATGACATCCTACAAAAACTTAATAAATAAATTCATCTCCGCCGATGAAGATGATGACACAGGGTTCGGTGGTTACCGCCTTAGCCTTTATCTTGTGGTGATAACACTCATCATATTTATGCTATGGGCATATTTCGCGCATATTAATTTGCATGTACGCGGTATTGGTAAAGTGATCCCTTCCGGCAAGGTGCGTACCATACAGCATCTGGAGGGCGGTATCATCAAAGATATCCTGATCAAAGAAGGACAGGTCGTCAAAAAAGGTGAGGTTCTCCTGCAACTGCAAAACACCCGTGTTCAAGCTGAGCTTAAAGAAATTCAGGTGTCACTGGACGCAATGAATATCAAAAAAATTCGCTTAGAAACTGAATTAGAGTTAAAAGAGAATATAACATTTCCCGCATACTATTTAGAGAATTATAAAACGATCTGCGATTCAGAAGAAGCCATCCTGAAATCTCGAAATGCAGAATTCCATGAAAATCAGGAAAGCCTGAAAAAACAAATGAACCAAAAGGTTCTCAAGCTTGATGAGATGGAAAACACCATTAAAAACATCAAGATCGAGATGAAAAACGCCAGCCAGCAATTCCAGATCAAAAAGCGCCTTTTTGCCTCCGGAGCCATATCACGTAGTCAATTTTTAGAAGCCGACAGCGAAGTTAAAAACTTTAATACGCGCATCGTAAAGCTTGAAAAAGAAGTGCCCGTAGTAAAGGCCGAAATTTCAGAAATTCTGAGCATTCTGGAAGCCGCCAAACAAAACAGAAAATCAACAGTGAACGAAGAGTTGACGAAAACGGATGTAGATATTCAAAAGCTGACCGAGCGCATTAAATCTTATTCCGATGCCTTCGCCAGACAGGATATCGTCTCCACACTGGATGGTGTGGTGAAAAGAATGAATGTGAATTCTATTAACGGCGTTCTGCAGCCCGGTGAAGTCATCGCAGAAATTATTCCTATAGAAGAAAAACTGATCGTTGAAGCCAATATTTCAACACAAGACCGCGGGAAAATTTGGGTTGGCTTGCCCGTTGTTGCGAAAATAACGGCCTATGATTATTCCATTTATGGCGGTGTTGAGGGCGAGCTAGTCTATATCAGCGCCGATAGCTTCATCGACAGCCAAAACAATCAATTTTATCAGGTGCGTGTTGAACTGCAAAAAACCGAAATCGGAGCAGAGCACCCCATCCTCCCCGGTATGGCCGTTGAGATCAACATTCTGGCCAATAAAATATCCATTCTTGATGCTATCCTAAGCCCGATCAGAAAAATTCGCGACAATGCCATTCGTGAGATGTGATTAATTTCATTGTATTTGACAAGCCAATACGATGATGCACAATCTCTATCAACGGGCGCTAAAATCTAATAAGCGTTAATCATACCTCAAATCTGAGGCCTTCCCGCGAAACACATAATAGGACAGCGCGGTATATCCCAGTAGGACAGGCAAGACGATGAGCGCCCCCACAAGCATAACAATGAGGGATTCAGGTGCTGCTGCGGCCTCCACGATCGTCATCTGATCAGGAACGATATAGGGAAAGAAGCTATACGCCAGACCGCAAAAACTTAAAACAAATATCAAAACCGTTATCACAAAGGGAAGCCAGTTATATCGATCTTGCGGTAGCGGCATCTTCCGAAGCAACACATAAAGCCAGACAATTAGTGATCCGGTGAGGATCGGTATCGGCGCCAGCCATAACATTGCAGGAAAACTAAACCATTTCTCAAAGATACGATCAGATATAAGGGGGGTCGCTAATGAGATCACAGCAAGCCCCACAACCGCATTAATAAGATGGTACCGCGCCCATTTAACGGCCTTTTCCTGTAGCGTGTCTTCACATTTCATAATCAGCCAGCACGCACCGATTAAACAATAAGCCGAGGCCAGAACCACAGCGATCAAGCAGGAAAACATGATACCTGAAAGCGAATGCTCAAAGCCGATAATATAAGAGCCAAGCATATACCCTTGCGCCAGTGATGTCATAAGTGACCCATAAAAAAACTTGTTATTCCAGCGCCATTTTTGTTGGAACGGTACCTTGGCACGAAAATCAAAAGCAACACCGCGAAAGATTAAACCGAACAACATAATCGCCACGGGCAAATACAAATTGGTTAAGATGACTCCATGCGCCATAGGAAACGCAACCAACAACAACCCAACCCCAAGAATAAGCCATGTTTCATTCGCATCCCAAAACGGTCCAACGGATGCAATCATACGGTCTTTTTCATGTGATGTTGCATTATCAATCAACATTCCGACACCAAGATCATAACCGTCCAGAACGGCATAGATCAGCATAGAAAGCCCCATCAAAAAAACGAATGTATAAGGCAGCCAATTTACAAGTATATCTTCCATTCCTAAGTTCCCCTATTTTATTCCGTTGCTGCCGATGATGAATGCCGTTCCCCCATAAGAGGCTTTGACCTTTGTGGATCACGTTTTCCGCCATCGCCGGCCCGACGTGCCAGATAAAACAAACTATAGACATATGCCACGGTTAGGAACGCGTAGATGCTCAGATAAACCAGAAGCGTTGAAAGAACCATTCCTCCGGTGACCGGCCCCAATGCATCCTTTGCGTAAAGAACCCCTTGCACCAACCACGGTTGGCGGCCGATCTCTGTGACATACCAACCTGAAATCGTGGCGACACACCCTGATAATGTCATCCCGACAAGCACGAAAAGATATAATTTGGGAAGCTCCTTACCACGTAAAAACATAAAACTTCCCGCCCATGAAACCACCAGCATGAGCATGCCGATCCCGACCATAATCCGAAATCCGAAAAATAACGGCGCGACGGGCGGATGAACGTCAAAATCATTCAAACCGGTTATAACACCCTCGGCGTGATGCTTGAGAATAAGGCTTGCAACGCTCGGGAGTTCAACAGCAAAATCATTACTGCGCGTTTCTTCGTTGGGCAACGCAAATAAAACCAACGGAACATTCCCTTGCGTTTCCCAGTTTGCCTCCATCGCAGCGATTTTTGCAGGTTGATGCTCAAGCGTGTTCAGACCATGCATATCCCCTGCGAAAATCTGTACAGGGATTAAGATTGCCGCGAGAAAAACAGCTGTTTTGATGGCCTTCATCACTGGCGGTGTTTTATCGCCACGTAAAAGACGATAGGCAGATATTCCGGCGATCAAGAATGATGCCGTCAGGCCTGAAGCAAGCAGCATGTGCACAAGGCGGTATGGCATGGATGGGTTAAAGACCACTTCCCACCAGCTGGTCACATGCGCCTGAAGATGCCCCACGTCATTCGCGATCATCTCAAAGCCCGCAGGGGTATGCATCCAGCTATTCAGCACCAAAATCCAGAAGGCGGAGAGCGTCGTGCCAATAGCAACCAAAGCCGTAGCAGTCGTATGCGCCCACCCCGGAACACGCCGAAAACCAAACAACATGATGCCCAAGAATGTCGCTTCAAGGAAAAAGGCCGTCAATACCTCATAAGCTAATAACGGTCCTGCGATATTTCCCACCGTCTCCATAAATCCCGGCCAGTTTGTGCCGAACTGGAAAGACATGGTTACGCCGCTAACGACACCAATGGCAAAGCTTAAAGCAAAAACCTTGGTAAAAAAGAAATAAGCCTGCATCCATGCGTCATCTTTTGTGGCGTTAAAGCGAAGTTTGAAGAACAACAAAATCCAACCCAATGCAATTGTGATGGACGGAAACATAATATGGAATGTGATGTTCGCAGCAAACTGGATGCGCGAGAGGATAAAGGGATCAAGTTCCATCGTTGTGACTACCTTTCTTTTTGGCGCCTTTACTACCCGGTATAACGGTAAGCTTGTCTTTAAATTGATACAGATTGTAAATTTTCGCGCCCATCTTCAAAAGATTTATCAATCGATCTGTCTCCATTTTCTGCACATCGTCATACCATTGTGTCAGCATCTCAATCAAATCATGCATTTCACGCATGCGCTCTTGTGCGTATTGCTCCTCTTCAGAAACGGGCGTGTCCATAATAATAGAGCGAAGCATTGAAAGTGTGGGATCGACCTCACGTTTCTTTCGTTCCTCAGCGAGATTTCGCACGATCTCCCATATATCATCATGTGTAGCGTAATAATCTTTGCGATCATCCGGGATATGCCGCAACATCACCAGATTCATTGAGACCAGCTCCTTTATACCCATAGCGATATTGGATCGCGAAAAGCCCAGCGCGTCGACCAACTGGTCGGCATTTAGCGGCTTTTCAGAGAGATAAATTAATGCATATATCTGTCCTACGGTTCGGTTTATCCCCCAACGCGACCCCATTTCACCGAAGTGAAGTACAAAGGTTTGTATGAGCGGCGGCAAATTCATCAGGAAAAATCCGTTTTCTCTTTATTTTCTGAATTTTCAGTATATACTGAAAATACAAAACAAGACAACCGAATTTCAATATTTATGACGTAAAGAAAACATGCCATGAAAATCAAGGATAAACCGGACTTTAAAACAAAACCCAAGCCCGTAACTTTTGTGCCCGATGACAGTGTCCGCAAGGCGTTAGATGCGATGTGCGAAAAAAATATCGGCTCTGTAATCATCGTACACCCCGATCAAAAAGTGGCCGGAATTGTGACGGAGCGCGACATGATGATCCGCATGCTGGGGCAAAATCGTAATCCGGACACCACAAAAATATCAGAAATCATGAGCACGAATATTCGCACCGCGAACGAGGATGATAATCTGGTTGATTGGATGCACACCATGTCGAGCGAACGTTTTCGCCACCTTCCGGTTGTGGATACACAAGGACGGCTTGTGAGCATGATGAGCCAAGGCGATTTTGTGGCGCACACCTTCCCCGATCTATACGAAGCCTTGCGACAGGATTTAAAAGGTCGGCTCGGGCGCGGATTTCAAATTGCCCTTATTGTGTTTGCAGTCCTCACCCTCGGATTGATTGCCTTTGAGCTATAATGTTACGCGCTGCCCCTACATGGGTTATGCATGACAATGCTTCGTTTCGAACTCCAAGGTTGAATGCCCGATATCAAAATTCTGCTTCAATAATTCTTTCAACTTTGATTTAACGTCATCCATTTCAAATTGAGGATCAAATACGACATGCGCTTCCAGAGCATTTTTATGCTCATCAATTTGCCAAACATGAACATGATGTACATTTTCGATACCGTCCTGACGTTCCATAGCCGTAATGACATCCTGAATATTAATATGTTCAGGAGCCCCCTCCATCAGTAAATGAATAACTTTTGGAAGTTCTGCATAGCCGTGCCACAACACATACCCCGATATAAGCAAAGTCATAAGAGCATCAGTCCAGACCCAGCCATAAAGTAAAATAAGTGTCCCGGTAAAAATCACACCGACCGAAGCCAGAGCATCTGTTAGATTATGTAAGAAAGCAGCCCTCATATTCATGCTGTTTTTTGATTGGCTATAAGTTAACGCCGCAGTATAAACATCAACGATTAGAGCAATGCCTGCGACGATCACAATCATCCAACCCGCAATGGGCTCGGGCGTAATAAAACGCATGACAGCCTCATAACACAGATACACACCGATTATGATTAACGTCGTCAGATTAATCAGGGCCGCTATTGTTTCTGCCCGTTTATATCCGAAAGTTTTGAATTGATCCGGCGGCTTGCGGCCAATGCGTATGGCCACAAGCGCGATTAATAAAGATGCAGCATCACTGAAATTATGAAGGGCATCTGCAATCAACGAAAGAGAACCAGAGAGAAGACCGCCAACAATCTGCGCCAATGTCAGCAATACATTTGCGCCAACAGCCCACCAGAGCCGCCTCTCCCCCATTTCGGAAGGGTCGCCATGATGATGGTGATGGTGATGATGGTGTCCGTGTCCCATGCTTACCTACTCTTTCTGATCTGTCGTCTGCACGTTTTCATTTTTATGCTTCTCATAAATTTCGACGCGCACTTCTTTTTTACATTCTAAACGCTTTTTTACCGACGGATATTTTGCCTTCGGACAACGCTGCTGCTCGATACTACTATACCGTGGCATATTTTGTATCTCCTGCTCTGTGTAATCGGCCACGCCTGCAACTGCAGGAATGCTGAACACAAACAGAATAGTAGCTACTATATACAATAAAAACTTCATGATGTTTCTCCTTTTCATGTGTTTGTTGAAGTTTGTTTTTGTCGACGAAGGCTCAGACGGCCCGGAAACCATTTGTACAGAGCGGGCAAAACCAAAAGAGTCAAAATGGTAGAGGAAATAATTCCACCAATAACCACCGTCGCAAGCGGCCTTTGCACTTCAGCACCAGCCCCTGTATTCAACGCCATCGGCACAAAGCCCAAAGAGGCCACTAATGCCGTCATAAGCACAGGACGCAAACGCGTTAATGCGCCGTCAATAATCGCCTCATGGATCGGTTTCCCATGCCTTTCCAAATCACGAATAAAGGACAGCATCACGACACCGTTCAGCACAGCCACACCTGACAAAGCGATAAATCCGACACCTGCAGAAATTGATAACGGAATATCACGCAGCCACAATGCCGCGATGCCACCGGTCAAGGCCAAAGGGACCCCCGAAAAAATCAGCAATGCCGCCCGCGCAGAATTAAAAGCCATGAACAACAAGCCAAAAATCAGCAAGAGTGAAATAGGCACAACAATCATCAAGCGTTGCTTGGCTGAGGTCAGCTGCTCAAATGTTCCGCCATATTCACTCCAATACCCTGCGGGGAGCTTTACCTTTTCGGCAATCTGATTACGGATATCTCCAACGAAGCTGCCCAAATCACGACCGCGAACATTTGATGTCACAACAATGCGGCGTTTACCGTTTTCACGGCTAATCTGATTAGGCCCGTAAAGAATGGAAATATCAGCGACCTCACCCAACGGCACATAATCGGGTCTTTCATCTACCCCCTCCTGCTCCGCGTTTGGTAAAGGAATAGGAAACCGATCAAGCGCATCAATATCAGTACGTAGTTTTTCCGGTAAACGAACCACCAAATCAAAACGACGGTCACCTTCAAAAACAGTTCCTGCTTCTCGCCCTCCCATCGCCGCTTGAATAATTTCCTGCACATCAGAAATACTAAGACCATACAAATCCATCCGCTTGCGGTCAGGAACAATGCTTAGAACCGGCAACCCCGTAACCTGTTCAACCTTTGCTCCCGCTGCACCGTCTACCTTTTGAATGACCTCCAAAACTTCATTAGCTGATTTCAAAAGCTGGTCCAGATCATCACCATAAATCTTTACGGCAACATCACTTCGAACCCCTGAAATCAATTCATTAAAACGAAGTTGGATAGGTTGTGAAAATTCGTAGTTACTTCCGGGAATCCCCTCTAAGGCGATCTCCATCTCTTCCACCAATCTTGCCTTAGGCTTTGACGGATCAGGCCAATCCTTGCGCTTTTTTAACAACACATATGTGTCGGCAATGTTCGGTGGCATAGCATCGGTTGCAACCTCCGCAGTACCGATTCTAGCGATAACGGTTTCTACTTCGGGAAATTCATTCACCAACAGCTTTTCCATCAGGGACTGCATGCGTATAGATTCAGTTAAAGATGTACCGGGAGCACGCAAAGCCTGAACCGCTATATCCCCTTCATCCAGCTGAGGCACAAATTCAGACCCCATTTTTGCTACGGAGAACACACTGATGATAACAAGAGCCAGCGCTGTCGTAATAACAGGCAGAGGATGAGCAACACTCCATCGCAGCATTGGCTCATAAGCCTTTTTAGCGCCGCGAATAGCCGCATTTTCCTTCTCATGCACCTTACCTGTGATAAACGTGGCAACAGCTGCCGGCACGAATGTCACAGACAGCACCATCGCAGAAATAAGAGCGACAACAACCGTAAAGGCCATGGGGTGGAACATCTTCCCTTCAACGCCCGTCAATGAAAAGATCGGCAAATAGACAACCGTGATGATCAGAATTCCGAAAATGCTCGGCTTTATGACTTCTGCCGTTGCTTTTGCAGCCAGATCAAAACGTTCTTCCTTACTTAAAAGGCGCCCTAACCTGTGCTGCTCCATTCCGAAACGACGCAGACAGTTTTCAATAATAATCACTGCGCCATCAACGATTAGACCGAAATCCAATGCGCCCAAACTCATAAGGTTTCCGGATACCTTATTCTCGACCATTCCGGTGATCGTCATCAACATAGCAACAGGAATGACGAATGCCGTAATCAGTGCAGCGCGGAAATTACCCAACAAAAGAAACAAAATCACAATGACTAATAATGCTCCCTCTGCCAGATTTTTTTCGACTGTTTTGACAGTCTTTTCAACCAGCGTCGTACGATCATAGATTGGCTTTACAATGACGCCTTCTGGCAAGCTCGCTACAATTTCAGCTAACTTCTCACCGACACGTTGTGATACATCACGGCTGTTTTCGCCCATCAACATCATGGCGGTGCCCAAAACAATCTCTTCGCCGTTTTCTGTCGCTGCGCCTGTTCGCAAAGGCGCCCCAAGCGCCACATCTGCCACATCTTTCACGCGGATTGTTAACTCATCACGCTTGGCCACAATAATGTTACCAATATCCGCCAACCCTTCGACCTGACCGGGAATGCGGATCAAATATTGTTCACCGTTGCGCTCTATATATCCTGCGCCTGCATTATCATTATTTGCTTCCAAGGCTTTGATAACCTCATGGAGGCTCAAATCATAAGCCAATAAGCGATCAGGGTACGGCTTAACATGAAACTGCTGTTCATAACCACCAATCGTATTGACCTCTACCACGCCTTTCAGGTTTCGCAATTGGGGTACAATGATCCAATTTTGTACCGTCAACAAATCCATCGGTGTATACGAGGTTCCATCTTCTTTCAGTGAATCTTTCTCGGCCTCTACCGTATAGAAAAATATCTCTCCAAGACCGGTACTGATCGGCCCCATAATAGGTTCTAAGCCCTGTGGAATTTCACTTTTAATCTGCTGTAATCGTTCGGCGATTTGCTGGCGCGCAAAAAATATATCAGTGCCGTCTTCGAACACGACAGTGACTTGCGAAAGCCCGTAACGAGAAAGAGAACGCGTATAATCCAATTTAGGTATACCTGCAAGAACGGTTTCCACAGGAAACGTTATCCGCTGCTCTACCTCTAACGGGGAATAACCATCAGCCGCCGTATTAATTTGCACCTGTACATTTGTAATATCCGGCACAGCATCAATCGGCAGACGATTAAAATTGTAAACACCCAAAGCACATATAGCCAATACTGAGATTAGCACCAGCCATCTATGGGTAATTGATTGTTTAATTATATTCTCAAGCATTATGTATTCCTTTGATGAAATCGTTTAGTGAGAGTGAGCCGCTGTTGCCTTCAGGATGTCCGCTTTAATTACAAAGCTCCCTGCGCTCACATATGTTTCACCACTTTTAAGACCGGATTTAATTTCGACGTGATCTATGCCAACCATTCCGACATCGACAGGACGAGGTTCATAGCTATCTCCTTCTTTTACAAAGACAACTTGCTTGTCTTCCATAAATTGCAGTGCTGTTTTAGGAACGGCAATGGCAACGCGTTTTTCGCTCGTTTTCACATCACCCTCCACCGTCATGCCCGGACGCCATACACCGTCAGCATTAGACAATGCAGCAATAGCAATGACCGTTTGACTGAGCGCATCCGCCGTCGGAAACACCATAGAAATTTCCGTCATCTGACGCGTTTTTTCATCCAGGGCATACACTGAAACACTTTGCCCTTTTTTAATCTTTGCAACATCACGCGGAAAAACGTGATATTTCGCCCACACTGTTGAAAGGTCGGCAATAACAAACAAAGCTTTACCATCTGTCACATCACCAATATTTGTTTCGCGCCTTAACACAACACCATCAATCGGCGCTTTAACCGTATAATTTTGCAAGCTTTCGTTGCTTTCTACAGTGGCCAAAACATCGCCTTTTTTGACGACATCGCCCAAATTAACGTGCACTTGCTTCACAAACCCCGGGAAACGAGCCCGAACATCTGCTGTTCTATTTTCATTGAGAATAACGCGCCCCGTAAGAGGTATCGTCAGCGCAATTGATGCCGCATCCGCCTTTTGAGTTTTTATACCGGCCAAGCTTGCCGATGATGACGAAATTTTTACGCGCCCCTCATCATCATGTTCGCCCTCATGCCCGTCCGCATGACCATCATGTCCGTCTGATGATTTATGCCCTTTATGACTTTCCTCTCCCTCGTGCTTATGCGCATCTTGCTCATCATGAGGACGCTCAACATTTTTTTTCGAAGAGCCATGCCCATGACCATCTCCTGCCAAAGCAACAGAGGTAAATGGCGCGCCCATTAAAAATGGCATTGAAAATACAGTTGTTAAAAATAGATTTCTCATTTTGTTGTTCCTTGATTATCAGAATTTAAGCTTTGAATAAGAGTTTCATGCGTTCCCATAAGAAACTCTGCTTGCACTTTTGCTTCGTATAGATTGAGGATGCTCTCCAGATGAGCTTCTTGCACCTCGTACAACGTGCGTTGCGAATCCAGTAAATCCAGAAAGGAAAATGCACCGCGACTATACCCTTCATCGGCCTGTTTATAGGCCTTGCGAGCACCTGGAATAACTTCATCCTGATAACGCTCGGTTTCCTCTAAGGCAGACGAGAAACCTTCCCATGCAGCGATCGCGGACTGTCTTTGCGCCAGTTTTGAAGCCTGCCCCAGCGCTTCGGCTTTTGCTATTTCAGCTTGCGCCTGCATAATTTCGCCCTGATTACGATTTAAAACCGGAATAGGAATAGAAATACTAGCAACCAACGCCGTGCTGTCATTTTCATTAAAACGACGAACACCAAGCCCAAAGGTGGGATCCGGAACAGCATTTGAATAAGCAAGGCTCAGAGAAGACTGCGCCTGCATTTGGGTGAATTTTTGTATACGTGCTTGTGGTGCTTTGTCTAATGCATCGATCAAACTCTGCTTGTCCATTAACGAAGGTAAGCTATCAAGCGAAACCTCAACAGATATGCCATCGATATCTTCGCTGCCCAGAATGCGCGCAAAATTATTCTTCGCGTTTAACAGCTCCTTTTGCGCCTGACGCTTTTCAACCTCCGCAGCAGCCTGCTCAATATCAGCCTTAGTGTGTTGAATTTCAGGTGCCTTGGCCGCACCGATACGGTTTTTCACAATGTCATGCGTTTTATCGGCCAATGCCAAACGCTTATCAGCGAGTTTTAAACGCTCTTGTGCCACCGCCCATCGCATATAACCATATTCAGTTTCGGCTAAGATGCTTAACGCTTGGGCTAATGCCTGTTCACGACTGACTTTCAAATCATAATCGGCCGCACTCTTGCGTTCTTTTCTCTTTCCTCCGATTTCAATGGTTTGTTCAATGCCAAACGTTAACTCGGCACCATCAAAACCCTCAAGATCATCTTCACCGGCAAAGTTCTCTATTTCAAATACCGCTTCAGGGTTTGGCAATACGGACGATTGTATCTTTCGCCCCTCTGCAGCTTGAACCTCGGCCAATGCGGCCCGGAAAGTCGGGTTATTTTCAAGCGCTTTGATAAAAGCTGTCTGCTTATCCATCGTCTGCGCATTTACTTGTGTAGAAGGTGACATACACATCGCCACCACTACTGCATAAAGTAGCTTGTTCATCATTTTATCCTATTTTTGGGAAAATATATTCGTGTGCAGATATGCCTTCTCACAAAGCATCAAGCACAAAATAAAGGCGCAACTTTCCTGTCGTTAAACAAAAAGCTGCGTGAATTATGATTTAGGGGGGCGCTTTAGTCCGTATACAAGATCACCAAGTGCAACTTGTGATTCTTCAAACTTATTGTCCTTATGGCAATTGAAAAAAGGCAAAAATGCACCACTTTCATAACCTATCACATGGTGATGAACACAAGCATGACCACATGTCATGTCACAATCACATGATGATTTTTGACTTGTTTCCGAAGCATTATGATCATGGGCAACGGCCTCAACAGCTATATCTTGCGGCATGTCCATACAGGCATGCGCCGCAGTCACCGTGACTGTGCAAAGAAAAGCTAAAAAACTGAACACCATAATAAAATGCTTCATGAGTAAAAGCTAACACTCAAAAGTTAGGAATTCAATAATTAGATTTTTATAATAAAATTTAGTTTCTTAACAATACACAAAGGAACAAAGAGCTCCCCATTATTATGCAAAGGACGCTCTAACAACAAACATTGATACTCACACATACATAATCTAACGTATGGTTTTTAGCTAAGCGCATATGAGAAAAGGATACAAAACATGAGAAAACGAAACTTACGCCTTACCGCCATAGGTATAGGCATGTTAATAACACCAGTGCCAATTGCCTATGCGCAATATACTGGTCCGACGACCGGTAACACAACAACAGTTTCTGAGGTTTTAAAAAATGGAAAAGATGACCAGTATGTTCGTCTTATCGGTGTTATTAAAGAGCAAATCGCGAAAGATAAATTCACATTTACAGATCAAACTGGCGAAATCCGTGTAGAAATTGACAAAGATGTCTTTAATGCTCCAATCAGCGACACAACAAAAGTAGAGATACGTGGAGAGATTGAAAAAGATTTCATGGAAACACCGGAAATAGACGTGGAAACAATAATTATTCAACAGTAAAAATGTCAATGAGAGCTAAAAATAAGCTCTCATTGCTCTTTTAAATCTTATTCTCTTTGCATAACGAATGCTGGCTGTTTGGCACTACTAAACTTAGCTCCCCACAACATCTTTACTTGGTGTAATACCAAAACTCTCTTGATTATTCCCTACTGAATTGAGAAGCACTGGCATAGCCAACATCAAGTGCCGTAGAACTGACACCCATCATTTTGGCAAGAATTGTAGCGGGTTCATATTATACAATTCCCAAGACACCAAATCACTCAAAATCACGGCATACTATCTGTTTCAGGCAGCGAAACATGTCATAGACAAAGAACCCAAAGAATACCCTTCGACTATTGTTCTTGCTGTCCCCTCATCGACACTCGCAAGGCCTGCTGTATATAATAACGGAATAAAATGATCCGGCGTAGGAACCGCAAGGCTATAATCCGGATGTTCTTGCAACCTAAGAATATTCGCAGGGTCTTCTGCCATATACCTTATGGCTTCATTATCAAACCTTTGCACCCAGTCAGCACCGCCATTTTCCGTCCTCCAATCAAGCATCTTTAAATTATGAACAACATTACCACTTGCCAGAATAAGGATGCCCTGGCTCCTTAATTTAGCAAGCTTCTGTGCAAGTTCTAAATGATACTCCATCGGCTTTAATGCATTTATAGATAGTTGAACAATCGGCACATCCGCCTCGGGGAATAAATGGGTTAAAACACTCCAGGTTCCATGATCCAGCCCCCATTGATCAACATCAGCCCCAACCCAAGTCGGCTTAACCAATTCGGCGATCTCTCCTGCCAATTCAGGTAATCCTGGCGCAGGATACTCAACATCAAACAACTCTTGCGGAAAGCCATAAAAATCATGAATTGTACGGGGATTGTTCATTGCAGTAACAGCTGTGGCGCCAATATACCAATGTGCGGAAATAACAAGAACGGCGCGAGGCTTTGGCAGGCTTTTTCCAATTTTATTCCATGCACTCGTATAACGGTTATCTTCAATAGCATTCATAGGACTGCCATGGCCGAAGAAAAAAACAGGTAATTTAGATTGTGAAACCATTCTCGAATCTCCTCATTCTTCAATCTGCTCAATACGCGCAGTAATTGATTCTGCTAGATTTAATGCATATATTGGCACCGATTCCACCAAGAAGCACTAGCCACTTTCATATTTGTTTTCCTTATAGAATGCAGCCAGATTGTTCCAAGGCGCATAATGAGCTACACTGACTGTATATTCTACATATTATACACCTTCCATTATATTACGAACACAAAATCGGCACTTGCCTGATCGTTTTTATTGCATGCCTAATCATCCCAAATGCTATTGCGCGCGTTTCTTTGGGGCTATGTAACTGATATCGTCCACTACACGAATACATACAACGAACCCAAAAATGGAGATTAATTTATGAGAATGGGATTATTAGGACTGGCTACATGTACCGCGTTATTGTCGTTTGGCGGAATTAGCCAGGCAGAAACACGTTTACAAGACGCAATTAATGCACAACACCGCTCAGAAGAAAGCAAAGCCAGAGATACACACCGCCATCCAGCTGATGTACTTACATTCTTTGATGTACAGCCTGATCATACAGTCGTTGAAATTAATCCGGGTGGTGGCTGGTACACCGAAATTCTTGGCCCCTATCTAAAAGACGAAGGCACATTATATCTGGCGATTTTCGCAGATGATTCTGCCCGCAGCTATGCCCCGCGCCTGAATAAGAAAAGTAAAGAAATGACCGCTAACAAGGACCTTTATGGCGAGGTTCATTATACAGTTATGGATGCGCCGCATCACGTTGGCCCAGTTGCCCCTGCGGAAAGCGCTGATCGCATTCTAACATTCAGAAACGTTCACAATTGGATGGCAGACGGCGCAGCAGAGGAAGCGTTTGCAAGCTTCTATACGGCACTTAAGCCCGGCGGCATTCTTGGTGTTGTTGAGCACCGCGCGAAAACAGACACTCCACAAGATCCGAAAGCATTGAACGGCTATGTTCAAGAAGACTACGTGATAAAATTGGCAACAGATGCCGGATTTAAATTGCTAGAAAAGTCAGAAGTAAACGCCAACCCGAAAGATACTGCAGATTACGAAGCAGGCGTTTGGGCGTTACCACCTTCGCTTCGATCACAAGTCAAAGATGATAAAAAATATTTGGCCATCGGCGAGTCTGACAGAATGACTTTAAAATTCCAAAAGCCTCAGTAAATAAATGAAAAATAAATGACAAAAAAAAGGGGTGTAAATACACCCCTTTTCCTTATCGAAACCATTTTTCTTCTTAGTGGACTGTAAAACCACCATCCAAAACAAGTGAATGCCCAATAACAAAACCGGCTTCATCACGACTTAGCCACATAACGGCAGCAGCAATGCCCTTAGTTCCGCCCGTCACCAGATATTTTTTGCCTGTAAAATTTTCTTTATCCATTACTTTATACCCAATTCTTTAATCAAGTTATCTTCCAATACAAACTTATATGTCAGATCAATCGGACTACCAGGAAACGTGCCGGAGACTTTCGCTGTAATGTCTGTACCGTATGGCGTCTCTACGCATCTCAAAACTTCATACTGGCAATTATATTTCTCAACGGCTGCCGCATTCCAAGCTGATATATTATCGCGCCCTTCATGGGTTTTCCCTTCGTCATGAACGATGGCATCATCAGCAAAACAGGCCAAGAACATCTCTGAATTTTGTTCGTTTGCCGCCGAATAATATGCACTTAATGGTTTGGGTAATTCTTGCATTATCTATCTCCTTGTCTCATTTTCTATTATATGATCAAACGCAGACAAATTGGCAAGTACACACAAAAAAGTAAGTATAAAAAACATGAGCGATACAGAAAAATATACGCGCGTAACAGCGGCTGAAAGCGTCGGCCAGACTCTAAAATTTTTAGAAGGCCGATGGAAATTTTTCATACTATTTCAGCTATTTGGCGGAGAAGTCATGCGTTTCTCTGAATTAGAGCGCGCAGTTCCTGGCATCACACAAAAAATGCTCACGCAACAATTACGTCAGCTTGAAACTGATGGTCTCGTCAAAAGAAAAGCATATCCCGTCGTCCCACCGCATGTTGAATATTCATTAACCGAATGGGGACAAGAATTATGCCCCGTCTTAGATTCTATGCTCACATGGGCAGAAAAAAAGCCGTAGAGCAACACTCTGCAGCCTTATTGCAATAAAATCAGCGATTTAACTAGAAAGTTAAAGACTGCATCAAAAAGTTTTCAACTGCTCGTAAAGCTTTGAAAATTCTTACCTATTGCGTCTATTATGAAATTGGTTGCGGGAGCGCGAAAGACTTGAGTATGATGCCGGTGATATGCCACTGGCCACTTATGTTCGCTCTCGACTTTTCGAGGAACCGACACCTCGTAAGCGTCGTATGAAGCGCCCGGTGAAAGATCACGAAATCGTAGCACAGCTTCACACTAAACTTGGTGCATCACGTATCGCCAATAATTTAAACCAACTGGCTGATATTTTAGAATTATAAAATCTTAACTTCCCACAACATCTTTACTTGGTGTAATACCAAATTCTCTTGAGTACTCCCTACTGAATTGAGAGGCGCTGGCATAACCAACTTCAAGTGCCGCAGAACTGACATCCATCATTTTGGTAAGAATTAACTGACGCGCTTCATTTAACCTCAAAGTTTTTTGAAATTGTAGCGGGCTCATATCCGTAACATTCTTAAAATGTATATGAAAAGAAGACACACTCATACCGGCCACTTTCGCCAACTCTTCCATTTTTATAGGCTTAGTATAGTTATTTTTTAACCACGTAATCGCTCTTGATACCTTAGCTGCGTGTGAGTCAACCATACCGATTTGCGCAATCGATGGTCCTACAGGACTTCGTAAAAGCCATATCAAGATTTCATCAACAATAAGCGGCGCCAAAAGATCTACATTCTCTTGCTGCTCAATCAGCTCAATCAGCCTTATTGATGATTTTATAATATTAGGATGACTGTCCCCAACATAAACAGCATGTGTTTTGTCACTTTTGGGCACACCGTTTGGAAACACCTTTGCATTCAGCCGATTTAAATTTTCTTGCTCTATTGGAATGACCATACAGAAATATGGTTCTTCTTTAGAGGCCTGCGTAATTTTCACATTCATAGGAATTTCAGCAGAATAAACAACCATCTTAGAGCGGTCATATTCAAAACCTGCCGTAGAGAGCGATACGGATTTCGCCCCCTGGGGAACTATACAAACGCTCGGTTGAGAGAGCATGTAAGCTTTTGATGACCCTAATTTCGACTCACGAAAGACTTTGACACCATCTTTAATAAGCTCAAATCCACCATCATGGGGCGCATATTTCGCAAGCAACCTTGTTAAAGACGCATAGTCACTTAACTCCGGAATAGCGGCTAGCTCCTCCTGCACACGAAATTCAGCTACATTCGAAATTGTACTCATATCTATTTAAACCTCACTTCTATTATTATATTTGGGTTCACGTGCAAAAATCAAAGTTAATAGACATACAATCACTGCCAACACGCCATAACAAAGCATCAGTTGAAACAAATCTAAATAAGATGATAAACGTCCGGCAATAAATGTCGGGATAGCCGCGCCTGTATATGACGTCGCAAATATAACCGAAAGCACGCCTGCCCGTTCCTCTTTTTTAACACCCACCATAAGTGATCGGACACTACCCGTGACGACAGCACCTTGCGCCGCGCCTGCTATAGCACTGACAACCAAGAAGCCAATCACATGTCCCATTTTCATGGTAACAATCAAACCAATCACGGCAAATGTGAAGGCAACCATACCACGGCGCTGCGTTTGGGCAGGCGTTAAACGAGCAGTCACAGCACTGCCCAAGGTCCCGGGAAGCAGATAAGCAGAAAACACAAGAGCAGCCATAAATGTATTGAGCGTTCCTAACTGCTGGGCGGCTATAGACGGGCCATATGCTTGATAAAACCCACCTGTCGCCCAAGTCGCCACGAATGTTGCAGCTGCCACAGGATATAAGCGCTTATCTGATTGTGGTAACACCATTTTAGGCCGCAGTGAAGAGATCACCCCCGGCTTCCGCTTTGCCGTTTCATTACTAAATGCTATAAGCACGGAACAAACAGCCAAACCGCCCAAAATTATAAAATAACATAAGTGTCTGGGATTTGGTCCGTACTCCACCAATGCTCCGGACATCATCGCACCGATTGTTAAGCCAATAAAAGGCGCATTACTTATTATTGTCGGAGAAAGCCATGCAGGCTCCTCTGGTGCAGTATCCGCAACAAAAGCTGTAACCGCACTCGAAGCAAGACCACAGGCTAAGCCAAGGAAGAAACGCCCGGCAATGAGAGGAAACGCATTTTCAACGTTCAAAAACATGATGGTCGATAAAGCAGCAAAACCCGCCACCAACAAAGCAACGGGTTTGCGCCCCAAATAATCGGACACCCGGCCAAAGATAAGTAAAGCCAGCACCGCACCCACAAAGTAAAAAACAGATGTCAAAGCAAGCTCATTCAAACTGACGCCGTTTTCACGATGGTAAAGATCATAAAGCGGGATTGGAGCAGCCGATGCGGCAAACGCCATCCAAAGGGATAACGTTGCAGCTACAAATCCAAATTTTACACTACCATGTTTCAAAAACTTAACCTTTACTTCTTGTTACCAAGCACAAGCCACCAACAACAAGTATAGTTGCCAGCACTTTATACATCGCAAACGCTTCCTGACCACTCGCGATTGCGATGATTGATGTAAAAACAGGCAGCAAATTCAAATATGTACTGACTGTTGTAGCATTTAGTTTCATTATCGTTACACTCTCTTTTACCTATTTCAGATTTTCACTGAAAAACGCATTGAGCTTGTCGAATGGGATAACATCAACACGATCATACAGATCAACGTGACCAGCATCCTTCACTAAATAAAGCTCTTTAGGTTCCGACGCGCGCGCACAAGCATCTTCGCTAAATTCAAGCGAATGCGCATGATCGCCAGCGATAAAGAGTAACGGACGCCCAGAAATCAAATCCAAATCGTTAAACGGGTAGAAGTTCATAAATTTCACATTACTGGTTAGTGTCGGGTGTGTTGTCAGATCAGGCGTTGTGCCCTCTGGTGTAAATTCACCACGCTCCGTGCGATAAAAATCATAAAACTCTTTTGCGATTGGGTGGGAGTCTTCATCAATTTCATGCGGTGAACCGCTGGTATACTCTGTTTCACCACCAGAGATTTCCACATAGCGTTGTTCTGCGGCCTTCGCGATAATTTCTTTACGCTGCTCAAGCGTTTGAGACTTTCCTAAAGCATTACGATTGGCTTGTCCCATATCATACATACTAACTGTCGCAATCGCTTTTAAGCGCGGGTCAATTTTCGCTGCGCTCATGGCAAAACTGCCGCTTCCGCAAATACCGATGACACCAATTTTTTCACGATCTATGAACTCTTGTGTACCAAGATAATCCACGGCCGCGCTGAAGGTTTCAGCATACATATCAGGTGAAACGGCATTACGAGGCTGGCCTGCACTTTCGCCCCAAAACGACAAATCAATCGAAAGGGTAACGAACCCCTGATCCGCCATTTTCTGCGCATATAGATTGGCACTTTGCTCTTTCACGGCGCCCATCGGATGACTTACGATAACCGCAGCATTTTTCTGACTTTTATCAAGCCCCTTCGGCGTATAAAGATTACCTGTTACGTCCATGCCGTATTGGTTTTTAAAGGTCACTTTTTGCGTATCAAGTTGTTCACTCTGATAAAAATTATTGGCTCCACGTGACATATCTTGGGCTTTTATTGCTGCACTTGTCATTGTTAAAGCTCCTATCGTTGCAAGTGTTAATGTTAAATACGTTATTCTTTTCATGCTTCCTCCTTCTGATTTATTAGTGAACGGTAAATCCGCCATCCAAAACAAGTGAATGCCCGATAACAAAACTAGCTTCATCACTACTTAGCCACATAACGGCAGCAGCAATTTCCTCAGGCTGACCCAATCGTCCAATCACTTGAACTTTTGCCAGCTCTTTCATCAAATCAGGCTCTTTGTCCAACATTTCCTTTACCATCGGCGTTTCAATTGTGCCCGGGCAAATCGCATTGATGCGAATGCCTTCTTGCGCAACTTCAAGCGCAGCACTTTTGGTCATGCCAATTACACCATGTTTCGTTGCATGATAGATCGCACGCCCCGGCAGACCGACAATACCACCAACAGAAGAATTATTTACAATCGAACCTGTACCGCGCTCACGCATGTGCATCAGTTCATATTTCATGCAATTCCATACGCCGCGAAGATTAATACCCTCCACAAGATCATACATTTCTTTTGTCGTATCAGATACATCCGTTGCACCGCCAGGCGCCTGAATACCCGCATTATTAAATGCCATATCCAATTGCCCAAACTCCGCAATCACCTGATCCACCATTGCTTTAACCTGCGCTTCATCAGCGACATCACATTCAATAGCAATTGCCTTACCGCCATCTGCCGTAATTTGATCTGCTATCTTTTGCGCCTCAACCAAGTTAATATCAGCAACAGCAACGGCTGCGCCCGCGCTTGCATAAGCCTGAACTGCGGACAAGCCCATCCCTGCGGCGCCGCCTGTTACCAGCGCCACTTTGCCTTTAAAATCATATTTCATTGTATTTACCTTATGTGTTTAGTTTTCTTGTGGCTCGGCGGTATAATCTTCATCACTTACCTGCTCAAGCCACGTCACGACATCACCTTTTTCATCAGGCGATTGAATTGCCATATGCGACATTGCGCTATTCGGCGCTGCACCATGCCAATGTTTTTCATCCGCAGGGAACCAGACAACGTCACCGGGAAGAAGTTTACGTACCGCTTCACCTTCAGTTTGCGCACGCCCCTCTCCGGAAATAATATAAATCGTTTGTCCTTTTGGATGGGTATGCCACGCCGTGCGTGCCCCTGCGTCAAAATGCACCATCGCTCCTTGATAGTCCTTGAACTCATCGCCTGATGAGAACGGGGCATCAACCTTCACATCGCCTGTGAAGTAATCTGCAGGACCTACAAAGCCTTTAGTTTCATCAAATTTTTGGAGTTTCATTGCTTTCTCCTTTTCCTTATCTTGTGCGTCTTGCGCATAGGAACCCTGTGCTCCTAGGGCAAAAACAGCCACCGTTAAAAAAAGTAGTTTTTTCATTATTCTGATCCTTTGCTTTTTATTATTTTATCGAGTACCGCCTTCGCTTCCGCAGCTTTTTCAGCGCCTAACTCATCTTCCACAACAGAAATAAAACTATAGAGTTGCTCCTCGGTAATACCGACATTCATTGAAAAGTTCAGATGCGCACCGAGTTGTGCAGCCGTTCCATCCATGGCAGCCAGCGCACTAATTGTTGCAAATTCGCGTTGCTGTATATCAAGCACATCGCGAGAGAATATCTCACCAAAAAGGTGTGCCTTCAGATATTCATCTATAACAGGTGCAAATTGCGCAAACGCCGCCTGATTATCACTCATGTCCACTCCGGCAAGCTTATTACGCACAGTATTACCGTAAGCCGTCATATCTGTATCTTTAGGCACCAGAGTTGCGTCTGCACCAACCTCATCATCAATGCCCTGCTCTTTACGTTCCTCAAGAACTTTAATAAACGCATTGATGCCATTTAAGCTGCGAGGAAATCCGGCATAAGCATACATTTGGATCAAGACCTCTTTTATTTCATTCACACTTAACCCGGCCTCCAAAGCCTGGCCAAACTCAACCTTTAATGCGTCCATATCGCCTGTGGCCGTATACGCAGCAACACTAATGATATGCTGCTGCTCAGGGGTAAGCGTGGTATTGCCTTGCTCTTTTGCTTGGGATAACGATGGCATAACAAGTACTCCAGTCATAAGTGTTAGCGCTAAAAGCTTAGTAGCTTTAAATTTCATTTTATACTCCTTGGTTGTATTTTCCGGATATCGCGGCCAGCACTGCGGCCAAACCGAGTATGATTGCGCCAAATGTAAAGGTGGTTTGATACCCGGCCATATCGTACAAAACACCGCCACTTGCCGCCCCAAGGGTAATGGCCAATTGTATCACCGCGACCATCAGACCACCGCCAGCCTCTGCATTTTCAGGTATGGTTTTACTAAGCCATGTCCACCACCCTACCGGAACGGCAGTCGACAAAAACCCCCAAATCGAAATAACGACAAACATGAGTGGCAAAGATGTTCCGACTGCGATCATCGCGAGAACAGACAAAGACAATAAAAATGGGAATGAGATCAGCACACCATATAATGTTCTTTGTAAGAAGAAACCAATGGAGAACGTACCCACTAAACCACTGACACCAAGTGCCAATAATAATAATGATAATGTCTCAGAATTCACCCCTAAAGTCGTTTCCAAGAATGGGCGTAAATATGTGAACACAGAAAGCATCCCCATAAAGAGCAAAAATGTTGAGCCCATTCCCAATTGCACTCTACGTTGCCTTAGCAAATCAATCAGGCTTTTAATGCCGGGACGGTGCGAAACGTCTCTTCGCGCAGGCATATTTGGTAAAGAAATGTACTGCCAAACAAATGTGATCAGAACAATAGGCACAATACAAAAGAAAGATCCGCGCCAACCAATCATACCGCCTAAATAACTGCCTAGTGGTGCTGCGACCATCATCGCAAAAGCGTTTCCCGCATTTAAAACAGACAGGGCTTTGGGTACTGTTTCCTCCGGCACGAGTCGCATAATTATCGACGCTGACATTCCCCAGAAACCTCCGATGCAAATACCCAGCAGCGCACGACCAAACATCACAATTTCTGCATTCGGTGCGAATGTAACAATTGTTCCTGATATCGCCATCAATCCCGTAAAAAACAGCATGACATGTTTACGATCGTGGTTCCCAATGATCGTTGTCAGGAACAAACTGGTCATTACAGCAAACAAGCCGGATACAGATATAGACTGTCCTGCATAGCCTTCACTGATGTTAAGATCAGAAGCGATCGGTGTAAGCAAGCTCACGGGCAGAAATTCCGAAGCTATAATCGCCATCACACATAGTGTCATAGCAAAAACACCGCTCCAGGCATGCGATACTACACTGCCGTCCTCTATAGTAATGCTACTCATAATCCAAGCCTTTATACTGGTTTTTTCATATCAATGACAAAGCGATAGCGCACATCTTTGTTCACAACGCGATCATAAGCATTTGTAATTTGATCAGGAGTGATCATCTCAATATCAGATTTGATATTCCGTGCAGCACAGTAATCGACGACTTCCTGTGTTTCTTTAATTCCGCCGATCAACGAGCCCGCAATATTCTTGCGACCAAAGATCAGTGCGCCACCACTCACGCCCTCTAAGGGGCCAAGAACACCCACATTAACCAAAGTCTTATCAAGCTTTAAAAGGTTCACAAACGGGCTGACATCGTATGTTTCAGGCACAGTACTAATCATCCAGTCCATAGAACCCGCATATTTCTTCACCCCAACTTGATCACTCCAAAGCACAGCGTCCTTCGCACCAAGACGTTTTGCATCATCAAGCTTTCCGGGAGATGTTGTGAATACCACAACATTTGCACCCTTAGACGCAGCCAACTTCACTGCCATGTGCCCAAGACCGCCAAGGCCAATGACACCAACCGTTTGACCGCTTCCCACATCCCAATGCTGCATAGGAGAGAATGTTGTAATACCTGCACATAACAGCGGCGCCATAGCTGCCAAATCAACACCTTTAGGAATTTTAATAGCAAAATGTTGAGGCACAACGATCTTTTGGGAATAACCACCATACGTCACGCCACCGGAAATACCATCATTACTGTCATACGTAAAAGTTGTACCGTTCAGACAATTTTGCTCGCGATCATTCAGGCAATTTTCACACGTGCCGCATGAATTCACCATGCACCCTACACCAGCGAAATCCCCGACTTTAAACTTTGTCACCTTAGATCCGACCGATACAATGCGCCCAACCATTTCGTGCCCGGGTACAACCGGATAGTTTACAGGCCCCCAGTCACCGCGCGCGGTGTGAATATCGGAATGACAAATGCTTGCGTAATGAATATCAATCACGACATCATCTTCACGCGGTTTGCGGCGCTTAATTGTTATTTTCTCAAACGGTGCCTTTGCACTTTTCATCGCATACGCTGTCACCGCATCAAGCTCAGCATCATTAAAAGGGGCCAGCCCTTGCGCCATAGCGCTTAACGGAGACGTTGTCATCGCCGCCGCAGTTAAGGCTGCCCCGCCGATTAAAAAGTTTCGGCGATCAAGCCCCTTAATTTCAGGCACATGATTGAGATTATTACACTTGTCACACATTTCATATACCTCACTTGTATAACAATTATTTACCTTTTAACGTCTTCATAAAGGTCTTCATTTGAGGCCCCAGCTCTTGGAACAGCGGCTCTTTACGATGCCTAAGCATAACCTCAGTAAAAAGCTTAAGCCCGATAATGAATTCTGCAGCCTCATCTTCAGGCAAAATAGATTTTACCTTCATCGCATCGATAATTTTGAAAATGTCATCATGGTTTTCCACCTCAATCTCTAAAGATTCTTCCGGATCAACATCACCATCAAGGCTTTTCAGCTGTAGGTTATAACGTGGCACCTTCTAACCTCCCTGAACTATTCAACACTGAGCTGCGTCATATCCATGACAAAGCGATAAGCGACATCACCTTTTTCCAAATGAGAAAAGGCATCATTCACCTCAGACGGCTTAATCATTTTACATTCCGGATGAATATTATGCTCCGCACAGAAATCCAAGACCTCTTGTGTTTCTTTAATGCCTCCGATCAGAGACCCCGCAACACGGCGACGCCCACTAATCAACGGCCAAGTCATAAACTCATCCATCGGGCCAACCTGACCGACAATCACAAGCGAACCATTCACATCCAATAACGGCGTATAGATACTCACGTCATGCTTAACCGGAACAGTATCAAGAATAAAATCAAAAGAAGATCCTGCCGCCGCCATAGCATCGTCATCTTTTGAAACAAGAATCCCCTTGGCGCCGATCGCTTTAGCATCCTGCTCTTTATCATCAGAACGGCTAATCACGGTCACCTCTGCGCCCATAGCAACCGCCAGCTTCACAGCCATGTGCCCCAGACCGCCAAGCCCGATCACACCAACGCGCGTGCCCTCTTTTACATCCCAAGAACGAAGCGGAGAATATGTTGTAATACCCGCACAAAGAATTGGTGCAGCTTTCGCCATATCAAGCGCATTAGGAACACGAACAACAAACTCCTCACGAACAACAATATGTTTAGAATACCCACCTTGAGTAATCTCACCTGAAATGCGGTCAGGCGCACCATATGTCGGCGTCATTCCGGCACGGCAAAACTGCTCTTCATGCCCCTGACACTGGTCACATTCCTGACAACTATCAACCATGCAGCCAACACCAACCTTATCACCAACCTTATAATTTTTAACCGCAGGACCAACCTCAATCACTTGCCCGATTATCTCATGCCCAGGAACCAAAGGATAAGCCTGTGGACCCCAGTCACCGTTAACTGTATGCAAATCAGAGTGACATATACCGCTATATAATATTTCTATCGCGACATCATTATCTCTTAAGTCTCTACGTTCAAAATGGTAAGGAACCATATGTGCGTCTGATGATTGAGCTGCGTATCCTGTCGTTTTCATGACAAACCTCTTATGCGTTTCAGGTGTTTTAATATCGATCTAATTACGATATAATACATTATATAGATTTCCGACGCATGCCTGATTCTACTTTGATCTTGCCTATTTGTGTTTATCTAATGCGCTTTACCAAATTCAAAATATCACCTTAATACGCAAATCACCGCCAAAAAAACTCAGCACATGCCTCACTCTTTTCGTATATAGAAAGGATACGCCGTTGACTTACGACGACACACCAAAGACCCGGAATACTTGGCCGCCGGGCGGAAGCCGCAAACCTTATTCGTTCACTAATTGATAAAATGCCCCTGACACCTGACAGCAAAAAAGAGAATCTGATTGTTGATCTTCATGGAGACTTAGCAGGGATATTAAAAATCTCGACACGTGGAAAGTACAACGCAACTGAACAAAAGATGCTTTACAATCAAATCACAGAACTGGCGGAAAACATTGAAGAAGACGAAAACCCTGATATTAAGGGCAAATTGGTTGCGGGAGGGCGAACTAACCTTAGCGGCGATATCCTTAAAATGGTTGCGGGGGAGCGATACCATTTTAAGCGCATTTACTACGCCCACGACATCATCAAAAATAAAAAACAAAAGGAACTCAAACGATTAACAGCATAATAACCTTTCAAAACAGCCTAAATAGCACTCAACAGAATACTAAAAAATCTAAATTTTCACCAAATTAAGCCTAAGAGCATTTCCCACAACGCTCACTGAACTTAAAGACATCGCTGCAGCTGCAAATATAGGGGAAAGTAATATACCAAAGAATGGATACAAAACCCCTGCTGCAATCGGCACACCTGCTGCATTATAAATGAATGCAAAGAACAGGTTTTGCCTGATATTACTCATCGTCGCTTGCGATAACTGAATAGCCGTTGCAATACCGTTTAAATCCCCTTTCAACAAGGTAACACCAGCACTTTCCATGGCAACGTCTGTTCCCGTTCCCATTGCAATGCCGACATGTGCCGCCGCCAATGCAGGCGCATCATTCACACCATCACCGGCCATGGCAACAATCGCACCTTTATCTCTTAGTTCTTGGACAATTCTACTCTTATCTTCTGGAAGAACATCTGCATGCACCTCGTCAATATCGAGTTTTTCAGCAACCGCACGCGCTGTTGTTTCATTATCCCCTGTGAGCATGACAATCTTTAAACCGGCCCGATGAATATCTTTGATCGCCTGAGGTGTGGTCTCTTTGATGGGATCAGAAACGGCAATAATACCTGCAGCTCTTCCATCAACGGCAATAAACATTACTGTAGCACCACTTTCACGCAGATCATCAGCCTGTTCCTTAAGACCTGATATATCTGCTCCTGCAACATCCATCATTTTGTGGTTGCCAAGGGCTATAACTTTCCCATCAACATGTCCTTGAACACCTTTACCTGTAACGGATTCGAAATTTTTCACCTTCAAAAGTGATAACCCTTGATCTTCTGCAGCTCTGACTATCGCCTCAGCCAACGGATGTTCACTGCCCTGTTCCAAAGCAGCCGCAGTCATCAATATCTCATCGTCTTTAAATCCATCAGCGGAAACAATATCAGTAAGAGCCGGGCGTCCCTGCGTAAGAGTTCCAGTCTTATCGACAATCAGAGTATCCACCTTTTCCATGATTTCGAGGGCTTCTGCATTTTTAATCAATACTCCTGCCTTAGCACCGCGCCCCACACCAACCATAATCGACATGGGCGTAGCCAAACCAAGAGCACATGGGCAAGCAATAATTAAAACGCTCACTGCTGCTATGAGTGCATAGCTAAATGAAGGTGAAGGTCCTAGAGCAAACCAACCAAAAAAGGACAAGAGCGCAATGACCATAACAGCGGGAACAAACCAACCCGCCACACTGTCTGCCATTCTTTGTATTGGAGCGCGACTACGCTGTGCATCTGCGACCATTTTTACAATTTGAGACAACATAGTATCCTGGCCGACCTTTTCTGCGCGGATAATCAGGGAGCCGTTAGCATTAACTGTCGCGCCTATAACTTTAGAGCCATCCATTTTTTCAACTGGCATAGGCTCACCTGTCACCATAGATTCATCAACATGGCTTTTACCATCGGTCACGATGCCATCAACAGGCACTTTCTCACCAGGACGTATACGCAACAAATCGCCAACCTGTATATCTTGAATAGAAATCTCTTGCGCATCACCGTTTTCGTCAATTCTATGCGCCGTTTTAGGTGCAAGGCCTAATAAAGCTTTGATCGCACCACCAGTTCTCTCCCGCGCTTTTAACTCTAAGATTTGCCCCAGAAGAACGAGCACAATGATAACCGCAGCCGCCTCAAAATAAACAGGCACACTCCCTCCGTCTGCACGAAATGCTTCGGGAAAAATGCTTGGCGTAATTGTGGCAACAATACTGTAAATCCATGCCACACCTGTTCCCATTGCAATAAGAGTAAACATATTAAGATTTCTGGTTTTTACGGATGCGTAAGCCCTTTCAAAAAACGGCCAACCAGACCACAAAACCACAGGTGTAGCCAGAATAAGTTGTATCCAGTTTGAAGCCACTCCATCTATTAAACCGTGCAAACCAAACAAATGCGAACCCATTTCCAACACAAAAACCGGAATTGCTAAGAAAACGCCTATCCAAAATCTTTTTCTAAAGTCCGTTAATTCAGGATTTTCACCTTCATCTCCTGTAATGGTTTCCGGCTCCAATGCCATACCACATATAGGACAATTTCCAGGCCCTTCCTGACGTATTTCCGGATGCATGGGACAGGTATAAATAACGTTCGCGCCCGGAGGCAAAACCGGCCGTTCTTTTTTCTCATGCCCATCATGATGACAACATGAGTGTTCTTCGTGATTATGTTTATGATGTTCATGTGCCATAAAAAGCCTCCTAGACTTTCTTATAAGTTATTGACTAATCTGGGGCAGAGCCTGCCCCGAAATAAAACAGTTAGTGATCATGTCCTGTATGATCATCGCTGTGCAGCTTAGTCTCATTCGTCGTTTTCTCAGCTTGAGAAACCAATGAGCCTCCAACAAGTTTTTCGCACAGACCTTTGGGTAATTTAGTCCACTCATTCGGGTCGTTATCGACCTTAGCCTGTCCCGCACATGAATGCTTATTAGCTTGACTGGCACAATCATTTTTATGCGCTTTTACAACGCCGTAGCATTTTTCCATGCCTTCGCCAGTTTTAGGTTCCATATGCGCATTCGCACTTTGAACAGACGCCACGGCAGCAGCCAGAATACCGGCGGTTGTTAAAAGGGTTTTAGATGATTTTTTCATGATGATTTCTCCTGTTGAGAGCTGAGTTTGCGCCCTTCCCAGATGTAGTACACAACAGGAATGACAATGAGGGTAAGCAGTGTGGTCGTTGTCATACCGCCAATCATAGGCAACGCAATGCGCCGCATAACATCAGACCCTAAACCTTCCGTAATAAAAATAGGTGTTAGACCGATCATGGTTGTGGCAACAGTCATCAACTTTGGACGAACCCGTAAAACCGCACCATGCATAACCGCCTCAAACAGATCAGCCAATGAGCGTGGAGGATGTTCCCTAACCTGATGGTCTATATAGATCAACATCACGACAGCCGTTTCTACGGCAATGCCAGCCAAAGCGATAAACCCGACACTGACCGCGACAGAAAAGTTATATCCAGCCAGATACAAAGCCCAGACGCCACCAATCAGACCAAATGGCAATGACAGCATAATCATCAAAGTTCGATCCAAACGCCCGAAATGCAACATAAGAAGCGTGAAGATAATAAAAATCGCAGCAGGTACAGCAATTTGCATCCGTGCCTCGGCCTCCAGCATCTGTTCAAACTGTCCTGACCAGATCAGAGCATAACCGGAAGGTAGATCGACCTTTTCAGAAACTATTTTTTGCGCTTCGGCTACATATGAGCCGATATCGCGCCCCTCTATGTCAACGAACACCCACCCTGTCAAACGCGCATTTTCGCTTTTGATCATAGGAGGCCCTTCGACAAATTCGATCTTCGCCAATTCACCCAGCGGGATGTGCTGCCCCTGTGGAGTCGGCACCAGAATATCCGATAGATCACTCGGATCTTCACGAAACGGACGATCATAGCGCAACATAATATTATAACGTTCACGCCCTTGAATGGATTCCGCCATTTTCATACCACCAAGCGCAGTGGCAATAATGTTTTGGAACACACCCAGATCAATATTCCTGCGCGCCAGTTCATCACGATCGGGCGTTATTTCAAGATATTTACCGCCCGTTACCCGATCCGCAAATGCAGATCGCGTCCCCGGTACATCTTTAATTGTGGCCTCTATATCCAGTGCCACGCGCCCTATCGTATCCAAATCATCTCCTGCAATCTTGATACCAATTGGCGTTCTAATTCCCGTAGAAATCATGTCCATACGGATTTTAATCGGATAGCCCCAACTATTGACCAAACCGGGGATTTTTACACTACTATTCAAATCCTTGATGAGGGCATCAGGTGTCATTCCTGCCCTCCATTCATTGCGGGGCTTTAATTTGATCCACGTCTCAATCATTGAAATCGGTGCAGGATCTGTCGCTGTGTCCGCACGCCCGACCTTCCCAAATACATGATGCACTTCAGGCACCTGCTTAATCATACGATTGGTCTGCTGTAAAAGCTCCTTGGCCTTGGTAATCGATACACCGGGCAAGGTGGTAGGCATATAAAGCAATTCACCTTCATAGAGCGCAGGCATAAATTCCGAACCTGTTTTCGCTACAGGCCAAACCATTGAAGCAAGCAAAGCAAGCGCCACCAAAACCGTCATCCATTTTCGCTTCAAAGCCATGGCCAACACAGGTTTATAAATATGAATAAACCAGCGATTAATCGGGTTTCCCTCTTCTTTTCTAATTTTCCCTTTAATCAACCAAAGCATCAAAACAGGCACAACTGTCACGGACAGAACAGACGCGAAAGCCATGGCGTAGGTTTTTGTATAAGCCAAAGGAGAAAACAGACGATATGATTGCCCCGTAAGAGCAAAGACAGGCAGAAAAGAAACCGTAATAATCAAGAGCGAGAAAAACAACCCGGGCCCAACCTCTTTTGCAGCCAATAAAATCGCAGCATTTTTATCCTGTCTGTCTGCCTCTTTGGGTAGCTCCGAGAGTTTCCGGTGCGCATTCTCAACCATCACAATCGACGCATCCACCATCGCGCCTATAGCTATCGCAATCCCGCCCAAAGACATGATATTGGCCGTAATGCCCTGCCACGACATAACAATAAAGGCCGCCAATATCGCCAATGGCAATGTTATAATCGCGACGAAAGCAGAGCGTGCATGCAAAAGAAAGATCAAAGATACAAGTGCCACGACAATGGCTTCTTCAATCAGTTTGCTGCGCAAATATTCAATAGCTCCCTCGATCAGAGGTGCTCGGTCATACACAGGCACAATTTCTACACCTTCAGGTAAACCTTTTTGCAATTCCGCCAGTTTTTCTTTGACGCCCTCAATAACGTGCAGAGCATTTTCACCTGCACGCATGACAACAACACCCGCGACCACTTCGCCATCGCCATTCAACTCGGTCACACCACGGCGAAGTTCAGGTCCTTCAATCACACGTGCGACATCAGAAAGCTTAACTGGCGCACCATCCCGAGCGTAGAGAACTATCTTTTTCAGTTGATCAAGATTGCTGACATAGCCCTTGGAGCGGATCATAAGCTCCATTTCTGCCTTTTCAATAACTCGCCCGCCCGCATCCATACTGGCGTTGCGCACCGCCTCCATCAGACGCTTCAACGGCACATCAAAGGCGCGCAAACGATTAGGATCAATCAGAACTTGATATTCTTTTACAAATCCCCCGACAGACGCCACCTCGGACACACCATCAACTGTGGCCAGTTCAAACTTTAAAAACCAGTCCTGTAAACTGCGGAGCTGCGACAGGTCATATTGGCCACTTTTATCAATCAGAGCATATTGATAAACCCAACCAACCCCTGTCGCATCGGGGCCGATTTGCGGCTGCACACTGGCTGGCAAATCCCCTTGGATTTTTGAGAGCGCTTCGACCACTCGGCTACGCGCCCAATATTGATCGACATCATCCTCGAAAATAATATAGACGAAGGAGGTTCCGAACATCGAAAAACCACGCACATTCTTGGTCTTGGGCAATCCCAACATCGTGGTCGATAACGGATATGTGACAAGATCTTCAACAATTTGCGGCGATTGTCCTGCGAAATCAGTACGGATAATAACCTGCGTATCCGACATATCAGGAATGGCATCCAGCGGCATTTTTTGTAAGGACAATATACCACCGATCAGCAATGCAACCATCATCACCGCAACAAGTAATTGATTACGAACAGACCAATCAATAATGCCCGCGACAAAAGATTTTGTGGGATCGTGCGAAATATCCTGTTTTTGATTAGTGGTGTGCATGATCACCTCCACTCATTGTTTTCTTAGATGCTTCTTGATCTTCAGGCATTTTAACATCAACCTTCTCCGGCCAATCAATTTTCATGTCATGCCCTTCGCCGTAAGGATTTTGAGCTTCACCTTCCAATTGGATCCAATATTTATCCGCTCCATGCGCCATAAAAAGCTGTAATCCCTTGCCCTTATAATATTGAGGACGGCCTTCCATCAGCCACGGCTTAAGCGAGGCAACAAGGTCATTTAGTGTGCCCTGCCACTGTTGATCGGTAACATTGCTTTGGCTGTTTTGAAGTGCTTTTTCCGCATCTTCGAGGATGAATTGCAGCTTCGTCCCTCTAAAGATTGGCAAAAGGTGATCACCGAGTGTAAGAGCAGGCATAATCATATGTGGACGTGGCTCTTCCCCTTCGACAAGCTGTTGTTGCAGATAGATCGCGGCATCGACCAAATGATCAATCATCGCCATCTGATCATCACTCACATCTAAAGCGGAAAGCGGCGTTTGCATACGCTGCATTTTTCTAAATGACTCGCGTAAAGCACTTTCTGAATCAATCAAGAATTGCCCACTGACAACAACCCTATCCTGAACGGAAACTCCATCCAGAACTTCAGTTCGGTTCTTATAGCTTAAACCGGATAGAATTCTGACAGGTTGGAAACGCCCTCTGCCCTCATCCAAAACAACGTAATCACCATCTTTACTTTTTAAAATAGCATCACTCGGGATGGATAACCTTTTACGAACATCAGTTTCAAACTCAACATCTGCGTAAGCCCCGGGCTTGAAACGGCCTTCACTGTTACCAAGCACAAGACGCACTTGACCAGTGCGTGTCGTGCGGTCAATCGTCGGATAGATATAATCAATATCTGCGTCCCTATCTCTTATACCCAAAGCAGGCAAAGAAACACGTGCCTTTGTGTCTTTGGTGATATACGGAATATCTTTTTCAGCCACACTTACTTCAATCCAGACCGTATCGTAACTCTGAACGGTAATAAGCCTCATACCGGGTTTTGCGTAACTGCCCTGCCGAACATTAACTTCACTTACCAGCCCGTTTACATCTGCATAGAACGGCACATTATCAAAAGCCTTCTTGCTCTTTTTAACCTCATCAATTGCTTTCTTTTGCATGCCCAATGAAATTAAACGCTTTGCTGCTGCATCAACGCGTCCCTGATAACCACTTCCCAGAGCGCCAATCAAATCTTTTTGAGCAGAAACCAAAGCCGGACTGTATAGTGTAAAGAGCAAATCTCCTTCCTTCACTTCATCACCTTCCGCTTTGACGACTAAATCCTCAATCCACCCCTCCACACGGCTAGAAACATCGGATTGCAAGCGTATATTTTCACTAACGTCACCATAGCTTCGCACCAAAGTACCAAAACTGGCCATTTGCGCCTGTTCAGAACGGATACCCGTATTCTGCACTGTTTCAGGATCAATCGTGACAGCTGTGCGTTTTGTCGTTGCTTGTGTATCTTCCTCACCGTAAATGGGAACAAGATCCATGCCCATAGGTGATTTCCCGGGCTTATCACTCTTGTAATTAGGGTCCATCGGCGCTTGCCAATACAAAATTTTCTTCTCACCTTTCTTCTGCGCTTCTTGAGGCATATCCATAGATGCGTCCGAGCTCTCTGTTTCAAGTTCAACCAGATCCATGCCGCAAATCGGACATGTGCCGGGACGATCCGCAATATAATGCGGGTGCATCGGACATGTATACTGCTGAGCCTGTGCATAAACAGGACTCATATAAAAGAAGGTTAGCAATATAAATAAAGGGAAATAGCGTTTCATTCTTTTGCCTCCTCATACACACCGACAATGTTTGAATTAAATTCGGCCGACTTTGAAACATGAACCTCCTCAGCAATCGCAAGTGCGGCCTGAATATTCAAACGGTCTATTTTTGCTAATAGAACAGCATCAAGGTTTTCCGTTCCCGCTTCATAGTTTCTTTGGGCGGCATCAATTTTCTTCTTCATAGCCCAATCTTTATCCTGAAGAACTTTGACATTTTTAGAGGCCGCATCCCGCGCACTTTTTAAAGCGGTCATTTGTTGGGTCCACTGACGCAACATGTCGTCATACGCAAACTGCGCACTTCGCCTTTTCTCCTGCGCGGCTTTTAGTTTCGGTTTTTGGTTCTTAGAAGCCCACAGCGGAATTGTAACTTGTGCTTGTACAGAAAACCAATCGGCTCCATCAAATCTGTCATTACGTCCGTCTTCACGTTGTTTATAAACTGCGTTCACTCCAAAATTCGGCAAGAACGCGGCATCTGCAATGCCGACATCTTTGGCGGCGATATCAACATCTTCAGCTGCCAACATCACAGGATATAGACTGGCGGGGTTTTGATCCCACGTGCCTTGGCTTATTTCAGGAATATTGACATCAGGAATCTCATCAACCAGCCTTACAAATTCAGCTTCGATAGCTGATAACTTTGCATCCAGATCATTCAGTTTTCTTTCCGCTTCAGCACGTTCAACATCAACTTCTGAAAACCTTTGATATTGCGAACCTCCTGATTCAATCTGACCTTCAAAAGTATTTTCAAGTTCTGTAAAGTATGAGAGCTGCTTTTTAACCAATGCTTTTTGCGTCTTAACACTTTCATATTCCGCAAGTTTGGAGATCAGCATGTAACGCATTCTGGCCTTCATATATTCGGCCATCAAAAGCGATTTCTCTGACATTTGCTCAAAACGCTCCGATTTGGCGTCCAACATAACAGGGTTTGGAATTTTCTGGCTCAGACCTATTATTTTTGAGGTAGGCAAAAACTCATCAAATGACGGATCAGAGATCGGCACGTTATCCACCCCCAGCGTAAGCACAGGATCAGGCAAACCAAGCTCCCCTATGGCTTGCGCATTCTGAGCGGCACTTTGAGCCAAAATACTCTCTATTTGAGGATGGCTGCTTAAGCGGGCAACATACTCTTCAAAAGAGGTCGCCTGTGCAGGGCTAATTGTACCTGCAGACAAAAGAACGATATAAAAAAGCTTAAGTCCTGATATTTTAATGTTTCGCATTGGTCTGATCTCCTTTTAAAACAACGCGGCGTTAAATACACGAAAAGAGCCCACCACAGAAAATGGCAGGAACACACAATAGATCAGGGCTTATATGCGAATTCTAAGGGTCGAAAAATATACAGGAGTGGTATCAGATACAATATCCGGCAATCGTGGCGGCCCACGGATATACTGCAGTGTTGAAGGTTCAAAACTTGCAATGCCAGAGACTTCAGCACTAACAAAATCAATATCCGTTAGTGTTAGATCAGGAGAAAAATCACTGGATATATCCTGCTGGAAAAAGTCAACGCCCATACAATCCTGCACGAGCATAATATCTTTAACATTCTTTTGGCCGTCTTTCGCTTGCTCATGACAAGACATAACTTCACCGGCCTGAGCGGATTTCATCGGACAAACAGCCATCATGCACACCAGCGACGGCAGGCATGTCAAAAAGGCTAATAATCCGAGCGTAAGTTTTCTCATAGCAACTCCATACTACTCCCTTCGTCCTAAAAGTCTATTAAGTTTCATTTAGCGTCTGAAAATAGCATTGAATATTTTCTCAAACCGTTGGAGTTAATATCATTTGATAGTTAAAATACTGCAATTTTAAGCAAGAACGGAGCCTCAAACATGTATGCAATTATTAAAGCTGCTATATCTGGTATTTTAATTGCCCTCATTTCTGAAACGGCGAAGAAAAACCCCACATTCGGTGCCCTCATTGCATCATTACCTCTTATTTCTATTCTGTCGATGATCTGGCTATGGCAAGAAACTTCAGACACCGAAAGAATAGCAAAACACGCGGAAGCAACATTTTGGTATGTTTTACCATCATTACCAATGTTCTTGGTTTTACCCGCCCTATTGCGTGCAGAAATACATTTCTATATCTCCTTGGCTTTATCCTGCTTACTAACTGTAGGCTTGTATCTATGCATGATTTTTATTCTTAAACGTTTCGGCATAGTGTTATAAGGCCTTAAAATAGATTCCAACGCATTTCGTACAGATCCATGGACTGAAATCAGCACTCACGCCCTATTTTCTTTTGGTTATCATTTACTATGCTCTTATGAGCGATAAGAGATCAAACAAGCCATCACCATTTTGCCTACGTCTTTCAAAAGAAGAGCGTGAAAGACTTGAGCGTGATGCAGGCGATATGCCGCTCGGTACTTACGTTCGTTCTCGTCTTTTTGATGATCCGACGCCTCGCAAGCGTCGTATGAAACGCCCGGTTAAAGATCACGAAATCTTAGCGCAGCTTCTTACAAAACTAGGTGCATCACGCATTGCCAATAATTTAAATCAACTTGCTAGAGCTGCAAACTCGGGCTCGCTTTTGCTAATGCCCGAGATTGAAGAAGATTTAAGGCAAGCCCTTTCCGATATTGCATGGATGCGAAAAGCCCTCATTAAAGGGCTCGGCCTGTATCAAAGTGAGGGTAACGGCTATGATCCTTGAAGGTAATCAAAGAGCAGGCGCGGCAAAGATGGCGCGACACCTCATGAATTTAGAGGAAAATGATCATGTCGAAATCTATGAGATATCAGGCTTTCTTTCAACTGATATACACGAAGCCTTCCATGAAATGGAAGCATCTGCCAGAGGGACAAGATGCTCGCAATTTATGTTTTCAGTTTCCCTTAATCCTCCGCATAAAGAAAATGCCCCGATTGAATATTTTGAACAAGCTCTAGATGACATTGAGCAAAGGCTGGGTTTAGAAAACCAACCGCGCATTTTCGTATTTCATGAAAAAGAAGGTCGGCGGCACGCACATTGCGTTTGGTCACGCATTGATGCTGATAGCATGACTGCTATCAATCTCCCGTTCTATAAGCAAAAGCTGAATGACATTTCGAAAGAAACTTACCTGAAATATGACTGGGATATTCCAAAAGGGTTTTTGGATAAAGCCTATGCAAATCCGTTAAATTTTACGCGTCAGGAATGGGAACAGGCAAAACGAGCTCAAGAAGACCCGCGCCTTCTGAAAGCACTTTTCAAGAATGCATGGGAAACATCAGATAACCAAGCCGCTTATAAAAACGCGCTGCGTGAACATGGTTTTTGGCTGGCGCGTGGAGATCGGCGCGGTTATGTCGCGATAGATTATAAGGGAGAGATTTATTCACTCTCCAGATGGTCTGAGGTCAAAACAAAAGAGCTGAAACAAAAGCTTGGTAATCCAAAAGATTTGCCTTCAATAGAAGAAGTGCAGGATCAAATTGCGCAAAAGATGACGCCGCAGATAGAGCGATATATTGCAGACACGAAAAGGAAAATTGAAAAAAACCGTCATCCCTTACAGCAAGCAATTAAGTCTTTGAAAGAACGCCACAGAAACGAACGGCAGGAATTAAACGCGCAGCAGACAGAGCGTTGGACACAGGAAGAAAAGCAACGTTATGACCGCTTGCCCCGTGGCGTTGCAGAATTATGGCACAGGATTACAGGTAAATATCAAAAAGTAAGAAGACTGAACGAATTGGAGACGATCAGATGTGAACGACGTGATCGAAATGAAAAACAGGCTTTGATTGAAAATCAGCTCGAACAACGAAACAAGCTACAAACGCATGTTCAAGCCAAGCGTGAAAACCATCATGATCGACTGCGAGAATTGAGGCAGGACATTTCCTTATATCGCGACATGCAGGATTTCACTGACCGTACTCAAAAGCATCAGCAGGGTTATTTGCAACAAATATAAGCTTCATAAATTTTGTAATCGAGGATCCCAAAGGGCTATGAAATGCTCTTTGGTCTTGATGAAATCATCATGGGGTTTTTAGGGGTAGCAGGAACGCTCTCCTAAATGGTGATTAAACGGCCATCCGTTTATGCATGGGTTGGGTGCAGGTGGGAGAGGCATATCTCCCAAGTCCTGCTTGATGGGTTCAAAGGGAGAGCAACTTCTCCTTTTGTCGATGGGGTTGTAAGGGGAGCGCGAAGGCTTCCATTTCGAGTGGTGAAACGGCGATACGTTTTGATGGTGTGAAAGGTTGGAACGGACTTAAGTTCCCGCATCGCGCCATCCGCCAGAGGGATGCAACGGGAGAGCGCAGCGTCTCCCTTGCCAAGCTGTATTGTGTATTACAATACACAGCTTGCAGACCGTCTTAACTCCCCTAAGACCTCATACATCTATCAATCGCCCGATAAAGCGAAGCTTTTGCGCTACTCTTTTCATATGGAGAAAGGAGACGCCGTTGACTTACGACGACACACCAAAGACCGGAAATACTTGGCCACCAAATAAAAACGGTGCGTCAATGAATCACGATCCAAGGATAATTGAAATCGTAAAGTTTCTTGCTCGCACATCTGCAGAAAAAGACTATAATAATTTCATCCAAAAAAACGACCCGCCGAACAAGGAGAGATAGCGCTATGACCAGAGCCGCGATTTATGCCCGTTATTCATCAGACTTACAAACGGATGCTTCGATTGAAGATCAAGTTAGGCTTTGTAAGGAAAAAGCGGAATCCTGCGACTGGGAAGTGGCTGAGTGCTACACCGATCATGGCATAAGTGGTTCAAGCGTTTTGCTACGCCCCGGCGTTCAAAAACTCATACAAGATTGTATGGAGGGCAAATATGATATCTTAATCGCAGAGGCATTAGATCGTCTTTCACGCGACCAAGAAGACATTGCGGCCATATACAAACGTATGCAATTTGCGGGCATAAAAATTATTACACTCTCCGAAGGAGAAATTAACAACCTTCATGTAGGCCTTAAAGGCACAATGAACGCAATGTTCTTAAAAGATCTAGCTGATAAAACGCGACGCGGCTTAAGAGGCAGGGTTGAAAAAGGCAAATCTGGTGGCGGTCTGACCTATGGCTATGACGTTGTAAAAGCATTCGATGCAAATGGTGAACCTGTTTGCGGCGAAAGAAAAATAAACACAGAACAAGCAACCGTTGTTATTCGCATCTTTAAAGAATACTTATCAGGGATATCACCTAAATCTATCGCCAAACAACTCAATAAAGAGAGCATCCCCTGCCCCTCAGGGAAAGAATGGGGTGCAAGCACCATTTACGGCAACCGCCAACGCGGGACAGGTATTCTGAATAATGAGCTTTATATTGGCCAATTAGTTTGGAACCGTCTTCGCTATATTAAAAACCCTGATACGGGGAAACGTGTCTCGCGCTTGAACGATGAAAAAGACTGGATCAGAAAAGATGTTCCTGAGCTGCGCATCATAGAGCAAGACCTATGGGATAAGGTAAAAGAAAAACAGGGTGAAATTCGTAAGCAACATACTGAGTTCTGGGGCAAGCAACGCCCAAAGAATTTATTTTCTTACTTGTTAAAATGCAACTGCTGCGGAGGTGGGTACAGCAAAGTTTCAAAAGACCACTTCGGATGCTCGACAGCACGCAATAAGGGCACGTGTGATAACAAACTAACCATTCGCCAAGATAAACTTGAAGCTGCTGTTTTGAATGCCCTTCAAGACCATCTAATGGACGAAGACCTATGCAGAATATTCTGTGAAGAGTACACACGTCATATGAATAATCTGCGTTCTCAGCATAATGCGAAGCGCATTACGCTTAAGAAAGAGCTCAAGCAACTGATACAAAAAGAAAGCCAAATGATTGATGCGATTTGCGAGGGATATGCAAACGACGCATTAAAAGAGCGCATGCATGCCAACGAAGCACGTCAAAAAGAGATTAAAGCCATCTTGGAAAATAACGAAGAAATTAAAGTGATGATGCATCCGGGAATTGCTCAGCAGTATCACCGAGAAGTGCAAGACCTGATTACATCATTAAATACAAATGACCGCCGAGCAGAAGCCGCTAACCTTATTCGTTCACTAATTGATAAAATAACCCTGACACCCGACAGTAAAAAGAAAAATCTGATTGTTGATCTTCATGGAGACTTAGCAGGGATATTAAAAATCTCGACACGCGGAAAGTACAACGCATCTGAACAAAAGATGCTTTACAATCAAATCACAGAACTGGCGGCAAACATTGAAGAAGACAAAAACCCTGATATGCAGGGCAAAATGGTTGCGGGAGTAGGATTTGAACCTACGACCTTCAGGTTATGAGCCTGACGAGCTACCGGGCTGCTCCATCCCGCGTCAACAATGTTAGGCGGTTATAAGCCCTTTAATCTATGCGGTCAAGGGGCAAAGGAAAGTTTTATTGCCCTGCCCCTTAAACAATATAATTACATCGCACGAACATTCAGAAGGAACGCATCCACACGATCCGTCAGTTCTTCTGATTTTTGCGAGAGATCCTGTGATACGGTCAGAACATTTGCAGAGGACTGCCCTGCCTCCGCCGCAGCTGTCTGCACACCGACAATATTAGAAGACACCTCTTGTGTGGCCGCTGATTGCTCCTCAACGGCTCCGGCTATAGAGGAGCTTATTTCACTAATCTGGCTAATGACCTTTGTGATACCGCTGATTGCTTCGGCGGTAGATTGGCTGACATTTTGAATGCTGTTAATCTGCGCATTAATTTCCTCTGTCGCCTTGGCCGTTTCAGAAGCCAATTTTTTCACCTCGGACGCAACAACAGCAAAGCCTTTACCTGCCTCCCCTGCACGTGCGGCCTCAATCGTTGCATTCAACGCCAACAAATTCGTCTGATCTGCAATATCAGAGATAATACTTGTAACCTCGCCAATTTTAGCAGCAGCCTCAACTAAGCCGGAAACAAGTTCCTCAGATTTTTGCGCCTCACTCACAGCCTGATCAACAATTTGTGTAGAGTGTGCAACTTGCGCCGCAATTTCACCAACAGAGGCAGAAAGCTCCTCCGTTGCTGCAGCAACAGTCGACGATTGCGTACTGGTCTCTTCCGCAGCAGCAGCCAATGTTTGCGCTGTGGCCTCCATCTCTGTGGAAGACGATGCAAGGATTTGCACCAAAGATTTAACATTGGTTTCAAAATCATCCGCCAAGGCACGGTTTTCATCTTTACGCGGCGTTAAGTCAGTTGCAAATTTCACAACCTTGTAAACATTCCCCTTGTAGTCAAAAACGGGGTTATAAGACGCCTCAATCCAAACCTCTTTGCCGCCCTTACCAATACGTAAATATTGACTTGCCTGAAATTCACCTGCGCGCAAATTCTCCCAGAATTTTTTGTATTCAAGTGTATCCGCAGTGCCCGTCTCGGCGAACATACTGTGATGACGCCCCTTTATCTCATCAAGCGTATAGCCCATAACAGACAAGAAGTTTTCATTCGCAAATAAAATTGTGCCATCAGGTTTAAAGTGAATAACCGCCTGCGATCTGTTAATCGCGTCTACCTGACCGGCATTTTCCAACCCGTCGGAAGATTCCCATTCAACCACGGTTCCGATACGCACACCATTTGAGCTATGAAGCGGGCTGGCGATCAAACCGAAATATTCACTACCAACATTAATACTTGTCTTGTACCCCTTCGGCAGGTTCTCAAGCATATTAATCTGATGCTTTGGGTTTTTATGAAAAACATCAATATTTTGACCGATCAAGTTTTCCGTATCGAATTGCGGCAAGTCTTTTTTTAATGCCGGTTCGACATTCTTCAAAAAAGCCATCAGGGAATCATTAATGTAAACAATAACCCTATTAGCGTCAGCGACCATCACATTGGCATTAAGAATATCAAGCGCAGCAAGATTAAGCGCAGAACTTGATGAAACAGATTTACCTTTGGGCGCACCGCCCCCGAAAAATGACTTTTTGCTTAAGGGCATACTGCCTCCTTATATATATAATTTTTTGATCACAAGCTTTAAGTTAGGTACGCAGTATTGGATACAATTGCGAAACAGAAAAAGCTTCGCGCATGTCGTGTAGAAGCTAATTGTACATGCTCTTCAACGACTTGCAAAACAGAATTGACGCTGAACACACGGGTATTCCATATGCTGTCTTGACATGCGTTTATGACACTTTTAATTTACCTACTATAGCAGCTCACAAGGGGTGCCTGAAAGAAAAAAATCAGGCTGAGATTATACTCTTGGAACCTGATGCGCCGAAAGATGTTGGTTTTCATTGAATACGCGCCGTAGGAATGTGAGAGAAGGACATGACAGAATCACCAAAAAACATTGCCGTCATCGGCGCTGGCATAATGGGCATTTGCAATGCTTATGCGTTACAGATCGCCCTGCCCGATGCGCAGATTACATTATTTGACAGCCAGGGCTTCCCTGCGAAAAACGCAAGCTATATGGCGGGCGGCATGCTTGCCCCTTATAGCGAGCTTGACCACATGCCACGCGAATATTTGGAGCCCGCATTTGCCTCGATATCGCTATGGCGGGATATCAGCGCAGCGCTTGATCACCCGTTTGAATTCCACCAGAACGGCAGCCTGTTCATTTCTCACGATCAGGATCGCCATCTTTTGGAACGATTTAAATCATTGCTGCCGCACGCGCCGCATGATTGGAAACAAATCGGCGCGCAAGAGATTACGACATTGGAACCCGCTCTATCATCGGCAACATTCAAAAACGGCTTATCCATCAACACAGAAGCGCATTTACACCCGCAAAAAGTAATGGATGCGATGCTTTACGTTATCAAGTCAAAACAAATTCAGAAAATTGAAAACATAGATGCCCTGTCGGATGAATATGATTACGTTATCGATAGCCGCGGCATGGGCGCAAAAAGCAGGTTTGCAAACTTACGCGGCGTAAAAGGCGAAACACTTGTCGTTTATAACGAAGAGTTTAAGCTCTCCCGCCCGCTGCGCCTTATGCACCCGCGCTATCCGCTTTATATTGTGCCACGGGATAATAATATATTCATGATCGGCGCAACCATTATTGAGACCGAAGAATCCGATGCATTGTCCCTACGATCCGGCATGGAATTGATGAGTGCGCTCTATTCTGTTCACAAAAGCTTTAGCGATGCGAACGTCATCGATTTTCGCGCGGGCATTCGCCCATCATTCGACAGCAACATGCCGCAAATCTTCACAGACAAAAACATCATCGAATGTAACGGGTTATTCAGACACGGATATTTATTCGCGCCCGTTATGGCGCAATGTGTTACATCACTCGTCACACAAGAAAATTACACTTATACTGATCTTTTTTTAGGAAAGAAAAACAATGAAAATCAAGATAAACGGCACATCGCAACCGCTTGAAAAAACGCTTAATGTTACCGCATTATTGCAAGATAACGGCTATGCGGGAAAGCATGTCGCGGTCGCGGTTAATGGTGATTTTGTTCCAAAATCAGAACATGGTGATTACATTATCCAAGATAATGACGAAATTGAAATCGTCGCACCAATGCAAGGGGGATAATAATCATGAGTGATAATTGGAGCATCGGCGACACACAGATGTCATCGCGCCTTTTTCTGGGCACGGCGGCCTACCCCTCGCCCGAGGTTTTAAAACAAAGCATTGCCATTGCAAAACCGGGGTTAATAACCGTATCGCTTCGCCGTGAAAGCGCTGCGGGCAAAGGGCAAGATTTCTGGAATATCATTAAAAGAACGGGCGTGCCCGTATTGCCGAACACTGCAGGCTGCCATGCCCCCGAAGAGGCAATTACCACCGCACAAATGGCACGTGAGATTTTTGAAACGAATCGTATAAAATTAGAAATTATCGGTGATGATTACACCCTGCAACCCGACCCATACGGCCTATTGGTTGCAACCGAAAAGCTTATCTCTTTGGGTTTTGATGTCTATCCGTATATGACAGACGATCTCGTTTTGGCAACGCGCCTGGTTGACCTTGGGTGTAATGTCCTGATGCCATGGGGTGCGCCCATCGGTTCAGGACGCGGTCTGAATAATACATACGCCCTAAAACAATTGCGTGAACGCTTCCCCGATAAAACACTCGTCATTGATGCAGGGATCGGAAAACCGTCACATGCGGCGGCAGCTATGGAAATGGGATATGATGCGGTGCTCCTTAATACGGCGGTGGCAAAAGCAACCGACCCGATCATGATGGCACAGGCCTTTGCAAAAAGTGTGGAGGCAGGACGCGCCGCATATCTTGCGGGCATCATCGCACCACAAGAATCTGCAACACCATCAACGCCGCTGATTGATCGGCCGTTCTGGCATCAGGAAAGCGAAAAAGAAGCAGGATGAACAGATATATCCGCCAGCTTTCCCTGCCTGAAATCGACCTTTTGAAACAAGAGGCGATTAACAACACGTCCCTGCTCATGGTCGGCGCGGGCGGATTAGGTGCGGCGGCGCTCCCCTATCTGGCGGGTGCAGGCATCGGGCATATAACAATCATTGACCACGATACAATTGATATTTCCAACCTGCATCGCCAAACAATTTACAAAAGCGATGACGCGGGAAAAAGCAAAGCCGCAGCATGCGCACAATACCTAAAAGCCCTGAACCCCGAGATTAAAATCACCGCACATGATTTCAAATTAAACGAAGAGAATGCGGCGGCGTTTTTCGCTCAAAACCAATTTGATATATTGTTAGACGGAAGCGATAATTTCAAAACAAAAGACCTGTTGAATACGATGTCGTTGCGCCACCACATCCCGTTAATCGGTGCAAGCGTGAACCAATTTAGCGGGCAAGTCGGAACCTTCGAAGGATACAAAAAAGACGGCGCATGTTACCGATGCCTGTTCCCCGAATTCCCGAGCGATGCGCGCAATTGTAACGAAGCGGGAATCCTTGGAACATCGGCCGGAATCATCGGCATGCTACAAGCTCACATCACATTAATGAAAATTACGAACTGCGAGCAAACCATTGACAATAAATTCTTTTCCATTGATTTAAAAACGCTACGGATAAGTTCTATAAGCCTGAAAAAATCAGCGCACTGCCCCTCTTGCAATTCCGTTCAGAAAGCGCAACAATCAGACATTACCACAAAGGAAACCCCCATGACGACCATGATATCGATTGATGATTTAAACACCGAAGAGACCGTTATTGTTGACGTCAGACAGCCAGAAGAAATCGCAAATGACCCGGTCCATCATGAGGTCATTTTATCACCGCCTTTAAATATCCCCCTGCCTGAAATCATTTCAAGACAAGACGAATTACCGCGCACAAAACGCATTGCCTTTGTCTGTGCGGGAAATATCCGCAGCGTCCAAGCCGCAGAATATTTCGCTGCCAAAGGCATGGATAATGTATGTGTCCTTGATAAATTCTCTCTTTAAACGGAGCTTGCCCTAAAGCCATTTAAGCAAGCGGAAAATACCGACAAGCCCTGCGCCGCATAATGCGCATAAAACGCAGACAACCCAAAACGCCATGTCATTATCCGCGCCCGGCATACCGCCGACATTGATACCGAGCAATCCGGTCAAAAAACCCAGCGGCAAGAATATTGCGGCAATAATGGATAGCACATACATATTTTTGTTCATACGATCCGCTGTAATGTTCGCAAGCTCATCCTTAACGATTTGCGCGCGTTCACGAATTGAATCCAGATCTTCGACGTAACGCGTCAGATGATCCTGACATTCCAATAACGCGCGGCGCTGCTTCTTGTTAATCCACGGCAAATCCAACAAACATAAAGTAGACATAACGTCTTTTTGAGGGGCAATATAGCGTTTAAAAACGATTGCCATTTTTCGAATATCCACGATCTCTAAGCGGTGTTTAACATCCGGATCGTCCAGAATTTTTTCTTCCATATCGTCTGTACGATCGTCCAATTCCTGCAAAATCGGCTCCATGCGCCTGTATAGGCGCCCCGCCAACGATGCGACAAAATCTCCGGCATTTGCGGGGCCCACACCATCCTCCAAAGACGTACACACATCACGCACTGCTTTTAGCTGACGACGCGCAACTGAGATAATACGGCTTTCATCCACCCATAACCGAATGGAGATCATGTCCTCGGGGTCCATGCCTTCGTTCAAATTCACGCCACGTAGAATCAACAACACACCCTTTTCATGCTCCATTACACGCGGACGTGTCTCCTCCGCGAGCAACGCATCAATCACCAAGCCATCAATGTAGTCGACATTCTTTTCCAACCAAGCACGAGCATCTGTATGATGCGCATTTAAATGCACCCAAGCGAGTTGCTTTGCCTCCAGCTTCTCAACAAGCTGATCACCACTTACCGCAGCGCCCCCGCCCTTACCATCGAAGACATATCCGTGTAATATCAGTCCGCTTTCCATCTCAGCCCTATATGTTGAATGAAACGTTATTTATATGACCATACATACCCAATAGATAAAAGTAAAAGCACATAAGCGCAAAGTTCATTTAAGCTTTGCAAACAAATGTTCCATATTTTTCTGAACATTATAAGTTTTTATTATGATAAGCGTGCGTTAAATGTATATTGTAAATGCTTAATGGTTGTAATTTAACAACCACCTTCCACAAGTGAAGCCATTAACGTTTGACTCACTTTTTTATAATAAAATGTGTACTCACACAAAAAAAAACAATCTGCGTATCTTTGGGTCAGGACGGCCACCTAATAAACTATAGAATATAATAAGGATGCACGTGTTATGTTATCTAATATAAAAATATCAAAAAAACTGCCTTTAATCATAACGGCATTATCGGGCTTTGCGGTAATATTGACGGCAGTGATGATTATTAACAGCGCAACAAAAGAGATTATCCATGATCAAGAACTCAAACTTATTGCGGTAGAGGCATCACGTGCACAAACCTTAAAAACATATTTAAAATCCATTAAGCAAGATTTGAATATCATCTCCAGAAACGACCATGTCATTCGTGGTGCGATTGATTTTGGGTATGCATGGAATACACTAAAAAACGATGGAGGCATTGAGAAGGCATCAAAAAACCTACGCAACAAGTACCAAGAAGATGGTAAAATAACCAAAGAAAATGCGACTATTTATGATAACGTCCACCATCGATATGATGGCTGGTTTAAACATTTCGTCAAAGAACGTGAATATTACGATGCATATTTGATTTCCCCTGATGGTGAGGTCATGTATTCCGTGTATAAAAAACCTGATTTTATGACGAATGTAAAAAAAGGCCAATGGAAAGATACTGCCCTCGCCCATGCATTTCAGGATGCCGCCAAAAACGTGTTGAATGACATCAAAAACAATCAATATACCCCTGATAAATCTTACCAAGCATTCTATGATTTTGAGCATTACGAGCCTACAGGAGGCACGCCTGCAAGCTTTATTGCTCAACCTATCGTGTTGGAAAACAAAAATGGAAAAATTGATTTCCTCGGCGTTCTGGCATTTAAAATGCCGATCGGACACATAAATGAAATTATGCAAAGCTCTGCCGGTCTCGGCAAAACAGGTGAATCTTATCTTGTCGGGAAAGACCTGTTCATGCGAAGTGACTCACGCTTTCGTGATCACAACAAAGAAAAATCTTATATTCTGACCAAACAAGTTCCCGAGGCATTAGCCGCCCCGGCGTTAGCGCTTATGAATATGAGTCAGGAAGAGCGCGCAGAACATGCAAAATCAGAAGACCATGTCCAACATACAATGGGTTACTTAGGAGAGCCTGTTTACTCCGCTTACGGTATCATTGAATTCATGGGTACAAAATGGATCATACTGTCAGATGTCAATGAATCGGAAATCCTTAAGCCTGTGCATCACATGCAAAAAATGGCCATTACGCAAACTGTGGTCTTATTAGCCATCATTAGCGTACTCGGCTTTATCTCAGCACGAAGCATTGCAAAGCCAATCACATTGATGTGCGGTGCGATGGGTGAATTAGCGAACGAAAATTATGACGTTAATATCCCCGGTACTCTTCGAAAAGATGAAATCGGCGATATGGCTGCTGCTGTGAATGTGTTTAAAGAAAACGGCATGGAGGCGCAACGCCTTCGCGCGGAGCAAGCCGAGAATGAAGCGCAAGCGAAAGTAGAAAAGATCAGAGTTATGAATGAACTTGCGGATCAATTTGATCAACAGGTCGGCATGACGATCCAGAGTTTGGCTGTTGCAGCTGAACAACTTCAGGACTCATCCCGCAATATGGAAGGCACATCGAACACGATGCAACAATCAAGTGCATCTGTTGCGGCCGCCGCGGAAGAGACCAGCGTCAATGTATCCACTGTGGCTTCTGCGACCGAGGAAATGACATCCAGTGCCATGGAAATATCCAAGCAGGTTTCAGATGTTGCGTCGAAGGCGAGCATGACATCCGTGAGCGCAAATGATACGAGTAACAAAGTTAATGCACTGAACGAATTGGTAACCAATATCGGTCAGGTTGTCGGTGCAATCCGTGATATTGCGGATCAGACGAATTTGCTTGCTCTGAATGCAACCATCGAGGCCGCACGCGCCGGTGAAGCCGGCAAAGGGTTTGCGGTTGTTGCAGAAGAAGTCAAAAAATTGGCGACAGAAACCGGGCAAAAAACAGACGAAATTGAATCTCGCATTACAGAAATTCAAGATGCGACGACTGAATCTGTGACGGCGATGCAAGACATTATTACGAATGTTGCCGATATTGACGCGGCGTCCGCCGGATGTGCCGCCGCAGTAGAAGAGCAGAACTCTGTTATTCAGGAAATCACGCGTAATATTTCCGAAGTATCCGATGCAGCACGACAGGTTGCACAGGAAATCGGCAGTGTTCAGGCGGCTGCGGGTGAGACCGGTCAGGCCTCACAATCATTGAAACAATCTGCTGATAACATTACAGATTTAGCCGATAGCTTGCAAAAATCTGTCGATAGTCTGTTAGCAGAAATCAGAAATAGCTAAATGTTTCCGATGACCGAAACGCGTCGTTAGTAACATAAAAATTTAAAAATGACCAAACGCCTTGTAATTAATTTTACAGGGCGTTTTTGTACCCTTCCCTCTTCGGTCAAGGCACGATATATTCCTTTTCAATGGACAAAAACACGACGCATTATATGACACCAAAGGGCTACGCCGCATTATCAGAAGAGTTGCGGTATTTACGCCACGATGAACGCCCGAAAATTGTTGAAATTGTATCATGGGCGGCGGGAAATGGTGATCGCTCTGAAAACGGTGATTATATTTACAATAAGAAACGCCTGCGTGAAATCGACAGGCGCATGCGTTACCTGATGAAAAAATTGGAAAACACCAAAGTTGTCGATCCAAAAGATCAACAGAATCTGGAACGCGTGTATTTTGGGGCGACAGTCCTATATGCAAAAGAAGATGACACAGAGGTCACCGTCAAGTTAGTTGATGTTGACGAGGCGGATTTCGATGCCGGAAAAATCAACTGGCTATCGCCCGTCGGGAAGGCCCTCTTGAAAGCAGAGGAAGGCGATGTTGTCCGCGTAAAGATTGACGGCAAAGCACAAAACCTAGAGATTGTTTCTATCTCTTATCCGCTTGATGAAGCGTTATAAAATTATACACCATACATCCGTATTTTTTCATTTTATTAACGAAATAAAATGTTTTTTAGATATAAAATAATGCCATATTTTGTTTTTTATTAAGCGACATTTATGGATATATTTCAAAAGTTTTTAGAAAACCACTTCATTTTCGGTGACATTCCATCCAATGCAGTCATTGGGTCCTATGACCTTTCGCTTGTGGCTATGTCATATATTATTGCATGTTTTGGGTTTTTCATCGGTTTGCGCATCGCATATGACATGCGACATTCTAAAAGTCAAATCTCATTGAGAACACTGCACCTGGCAGGGGCCATAACGCTAGGCGTAGGGATCTGGTCAATGCATTTCATTGGCATGCTCGCCTATAAAATGGATATGGTTCACCATTATAATATTATCATAACCATGTTCTCGCTGTGCATCTCGGTTATCTTTTCATATGAAATGCTGGCCGCGGTGAAGGTACAAGAACTTCAACTCCCTCGGCTGTCTGCCTCCTCCGTTTTTTTGGGGCTGTGCATCAACTTCATGCATTACACCGGCATGGCTGCGATGGAAATGGATGCGTCATTACAGTACATCCCTTCATACTTTGTTTTTTCACTCATCTATGCGTGTGTTGCCTCGGGCATCGCAATGCTTGTCTTGCATAAAATGAGTCTACTCAGCGAAAAAGGAATTTTAAAGTGCATCGCTCCGGCATCATTAATTCTTGGTGTCGCTGTTTGCATATTTCACTATATGAGTATGGCCGGCGCCGTTTTCATTCCGTTTGCCGATTGTCGATTTGATCCAAATCAAAACTTCATGTTCTTGGCCAGCTCAATCATCATTGTAAATATTTTTACGATAATCGTGACGATCTTTTTACAGATAAGCCACACAAAACAGAAAATATTTTCACCTGAGAATAAAAAAAACATAAACTATATATCGGCAACATTTCTTTTTATTTTTATATCGCTCACCTTCTTTGCATACGCCCAAACAAAGGAAAAAAAAGCCAGCGACCGAAATAAAGTGTTTTTGTCATCAATGAACACATATAAAGCGGAGGCAGAAGAATACCTCTCTCATAATTTCAATATATTCCGAAGTATCAGCGCACTTTTTGACGCATCCTCCTTTGTCAATCACAAAGAGTTTGATTCATTTGTCAGAAGTTTGATTGATAAGGATAATGTCGCGGAATTCATTTTTTATATTCCGCATAAAGATGAAGAAGAAATTTATGCCTACAATCTCAATCACCAAATTGAAACATTGCACATAGAAGACGTGCAAGAGATAAAAAATATTACCTCATCTTTTACTTCTGACAAAAAGGGCGAGCTGCGCTTATTTAATGATGTCGGTTCATTATCAGGGCATGTAAAAACCGATTTTGATCCGCATAACCATTTTTTGGCTATCACAAAGGTTGAAAGCAAAAAAATCAAAGGCACATCAGATCAAACCGGTTTCATTGGAGCGATATTTAACATTCACAACATCGAAGAGCAATTAAATGAACTAAAGAAAAATAGCATGCTTTTCGTATCGGTATCGTTACATCCCCCCGAACAAGATTTAGGGATGAGCAAAGAAAAAACAGTTGCTATTTCGTTATCCAAGACCCAACTTTATTTAACCTTTAATATAAAACAAAGTTTTTATGATCGAGAAGTTCCGGTCGAGAATTTAATTCTTATCGCCGGCCTCCTCTTCTCGGCCTTACTAACCTTGCTCATTTATAACTTTTTGTACACACAACGCGAAAGGTTTTTGCAAAACCTTGCGAATGAAGAGGAAAAGAAGCGCACTGATGCGATCTTCAATAATATGAATGAAGGTCTAATTACGCTTGATGCCAATGGTGCGATTACATATATAAACGAAACCTCAGCACGTATTTTTCAATATGAACGGCATGAAATACTCGGTCGACAGGCAGAGGAATTACTATACGGCAAGTATAGAGAAGAATTTCAAACATTTATGGAACAATATTACCAATCAGGCAGAACAGATAATTTTGCATTAAAACACGAGGTTGTCGGGCTACGCAAAAACGGCGAACCCTTCCAGGTCTATCTTGGGTTCAGCCATATATTTTATCGCGGGGAAGCCCTCTTTATTTGTATCACGCAAGACATTACAGAACGTGTTGAAAGGGAAAAGGAACTTGAAAAAGCAAAGCAAAAAGCCGAAGAAGCGAGCTTAGCGAAAAGTAGTTTCCTTGCCAATATGAGCCATGAAATCAGAACGCCGATGAATGCGGTTCTCGGCATGTCACGCTTGCTTCTTGATACAAAACTTGATGACGAGCAGGATGAATGGGTCAAGGCCATTCATACCTCCGGCGAAACACTCTTGAACATTATTAATGACATTATTGATATTTCAAAAATCGAAGCCGGCAAGTTACAGCTAGAAAAAATCGACTTTGATTTGTTTGAGACACTACAAGAAGTCACCAGCCTATACGCATTCCAAGCACGAGAAAAAGGGTTGGAAATGATTTTGGATATTGATGATAAATTACCACAATTCTTAATTGGCGACCCGGTAAGATTAAAACAAGTCTTCGCAAACCTAATCAGTAATGCTCTGAAATTCACCCAGAATGGCCATATCGTTGTAAATGTTTCAAGTAAATCATTGAAACACGGCATCCATCATCTCGAATGTTATATAGAGGATACAGGAATAGGTGTTGCCAAAGACAAACAAAAACGCATTTTTGAAAAATTCTCTCAGGCGGAAGGCTCAACAACGCGCAAGTTTGGTGGTACGGGTCTCGGGCTGACGATCGTTACTGAATTAATTCATCTGATGGGCGGCGGTATCAGAATCAAAAGTGAACCGGGAAAAGGCTCTCGTTTTATATTTGATATAAAATTAGGTGAGAGCCTCAAAAAGGGTATGAAACCGCTAAATATCGATATCTCTGATCAAAAGGTTCTGATTGTTGATGATTATGACATGACGCGCAAAGTAATGAGCACAATCTTAAGCCGTGCCAATGTCAATTTCACAGAGGCCACAAATGCCGAAGACGCATTAAAGTATCTGAAGAAAGAAAAATACAATGTCTGTTTTATAGACTACTCTCTGGGCAGTGGTATGGACGGCCTTACCTTCGTTCAAAAAATCAAAAAGGATAAAAATTTAAAATATCTGGATTGCGTGTTGGTATCAGGCGCAGCAGAACATAAACCTAATTCTGAATTTAAAGTAGATGGGCTGCAGGGGTATATTAAAAAACCTTTCCGAAAAGATCACATTATTAATGCGATTAAATTGCTTAAAAAATACAGAGATAAGACCGACGGTGAGAAATTCTTTGTTACACGACATAATACAACATCGATGATCGAAAGTGAGAACGAAAACGCAGCTCACGACTACGTTCAGTATTCCGATTATTCCGTACTGGCCGTAGAAGACATGAAAATCAATATGGTTTTAATCAAGAAGGTTCTCAATAACTTCGGCGTGCAATTAGACACCGCGGTTAACGGCAAAGAAGCCTATGAGAAAGTCAGAGAGAAGCCCTATGATTTGGTCTTTATGGATTGTCATATGCCAGAAATGGACGGCTTTGAAGCGACAAAGAAAATTCGTCAATACGAAGCAGCAAAACATCGCGAACGTATGCCTATTGTTGCTTTAACGGCTGATGCGATGGTCGGTGACCGTGATAAATGCATCTCTATTGGTATGGATGACTATGTGAACAAACCCTTTAAAATAGAGCGCATAGCCGAAATTTTGGATCTATGGCTCATCAATAAAGGGCAAATTTAAATTAGCTTGGCATGTCCTTTATATATCTGCTCAAGTTTATAGTTGCTCGATAACATCAGGACGTGGATACAGTTTATCCATCGCAATCGACATCCCCGTATTTTGAACGACACGAACATGTTTACGACGCAAAGAGCGAGGCTCTGCTACGCCGCAAGAATGCGCTATGGTTTCCACCTCATGCACCAGGTTCTTTGCGTAATGCGCCACGCGCACGGCTTTATCCTCGGGGTTTAAGCCTGCCTGCAAGTGCTTCTGGTGCGTTGTAATACCTGTCGGGCATGTATTCTTGTTACACTTCAAAGACTGAATACAGCCTAGCGCAAACAAGAAGCCACGACCTGAAGTAATAAAGTCAGCCCCCGTACAAATCGCCCATGCAACATCTGAAGGGTTAATCAACTTTCCTGAAGCGACAATACGAATACGATCGCGCAAACCATATTTATGTAAGATATCAGACACCAACGGCAATGCTTCCTTCAGAACCAAGCCCACATTATCCATAAGTGACATCGGGGCAGCACCTGTGCCGCCGTTACCGCCATCAATCGTAATAAAATCAGGGGCGCTTTCAACGCCGCGCTTTAAAACCTCTTGGCATAGTTCCTCGATCCATTCGGCGTCACCAATCACAGTTTTAAAGCCACAAGGCTTGCCTGTAACATCACGCACATGATTGACGAAATCCAATAACTCATAAACATTACTGATCTCCGGATGGCGGTTCGCTGAAATTGATGGCTTTCCTGCCTCAATACCGCGTATTTGTGCAATCTCTTCCGTTACTTTTGGACCGGGTAAAATACCGCCCTTGCCCGGCTTAGCCCCTTGAGATAGCTTAATTTCAACCATTTTCACTTGCTCATGTGAACACGTTTTGCGCAATTTTTCATCGTTTAATGTACCATCGTCATTACGCGCACCATATTTCGCAGTGCCGAGTTGGAACACGATATCTGCGCCGCCCTCTAGGTGATAAGGCGATAATCCGCCCTCCCCCGTGTTGAGCCAGCAATTCGCCATCTTCGCCCCTTTAGAAAGCGCCTTCACCGCAGGCTTGGAAACAGAACCGTAGCTCATTCCGGAAATATTAAAAAAGGATGGCGCGTCATATGGCTGCTTACAATATGGGCCGATACGCATAACCTTTGTTTTCGCCGTATCCGATTCAAGCGGAGCAAAAGCGGTATTTGAAAAAATATAGGTGCCGACACTGTTCAAATTTTTTGTCGACCCAAAAGCAACCGTATTGCCCTTATTTCGCGCAGCGCGGTAGACCCATTCACGCTCTGCACGGTTAAACGGCATTTCTTCGCGATCCATCGCAAAAAAGTATTGTCGGAAGAATTCCCCTAAAAACTGGAACAGGTACCGAAAACGACCAAGCACAGGGAAATTATGACGTATTGCATCTTTACGCTGCGTTGCGTCCACAAAATATAATATGATTAACGCCAGTAAAGCGATGCCAAACAACGTAACAAATAATGTTGCCATAACGGCCAAGCCTTGTGCGACCCAATGCGGTAACGTAATCATGATATCTTATTGCTCCTGCCGATTAGAAATATGCGCCATTGCATATACCCTGCTTGATTATAGTGCAAGGGTGAAAAAAGAAAACGGTGCGAAATAAATCGCACCGCCTGTATTATTTAATAATGCATGCCTTAGGCTGCTTTGGACTGTGCGTTATCTACGCCTTCCATGATCAAGGCTTTCGCCTTCTCAGAACCTTCCCAGCCCTTCATTTTTACCCACTTCCCTTTTTCAAGGTCTTTGTAGTGCGTAAAGAAGTGTTCGATCTCATCCAATAGAATTTGCGGTAGATCGCTATATTCTTGAATGCTGTCAAACATTGGGTGTGTCTTGCTTACAGGGACTGCCAAGATTTTTTCATCCTGTCCACCGTCATCTTCCATCACCAAAACACCAACCGGGCGCGCGGCTATAACCGCACCTGGCATAATTGCGTGTTGTGAATATACCAATACATCAACAGGATCGCCGTCGCCACCCAATGTATTTGGCACGAAACCGTAATTCGCCGGATAAAACATCGGTGTATGCACAAAACGGTCAACGAACAGAGCGCCGGAATCTTTATCCAGCTCATACTTCACAGGTGTACCACCTGCAGTATTTTCAATCACAACATTGACATTATTCGGTGCATCTTTACCGACGGAAATCTTCGAAATATCCATTTCTTATTGCCCTTCTCTTTCTTCATTCAAGGTCTTTGAAAATTATTCTTAACCATTGAATTGATACAAGGGCAACACACACACGGCAAGTCTTTTTTGGAAATTAAGGCCTCAGGGCTATTCCTGATCTTCCGTTTTTTCCTTTGCGTCCTCATTATCGTTTGAACGACGAATAACCACGCGTGGCATTGTGCGTTCAATCTTTTCAGGTACAAACATGACCCCACCGGATCCACAAGCATAAGCAGTCATAGTTCCCTCCTATTTCTACAACTAAGCATTGTATGGAAGCTGATTATAGCTACAAAGCAATATCCTTACAAACTTTTGATGTGACGCGACGCAATATTAGCAAAAGCAGGAGAAATAAAAAAAGCGCCCTGCCACAAGGCAGAGCGCTCATATTCGTAAAGAAAATCTTTATTAATCAACCGCTTTCAGGTTACCAGCGGCTTGCTTGCCACGGTTCTCCTGAAGTTCGAATTCGACTTTTTGACCGTCAGATAAAGTTTTCATACCTGCTTGCTCTACTGCAGAAATGTGTACGAAAACATCACTTCCACCTGCATCCGGTACGATAAATCCAAATCCTTTTGTGGCGTTAAACCACTTTACGGTTCCTGTTTGAGACATATTTGACTCCTTGTATTCAAAATAAAATTTAAGCTCTAAAAGGTATTCGGCTTGTATTCTATTCCAATCACGAAGTCCCAATTATTGCTGTGATTAAACGCGCTTTTCGCTTTTTTATCAATAAAATTCTAAAAAATAAGGGGTAATTTTTATACTTTTACTGCCTTTTCAATGATATAGTTACATTTAAAGTTCTTTATTCCATATATCGGAAATCATTTATGAGCAGCGGAAATGTCTTAGAGCGCAGCGTATTGCAGCCCGGAAAGCCTTTTATACGTGAAGGTGAAGACAATACACGTGCCTATGTTGTACAAACCGGCGAAATACGCGCCTATACAATGAAAGAAGGCAGCAAAGTGGAGGTCATACGATTTGGCCCCGGTGCGATCATTGGGGAGATCAACCTCATGATAGATGAGGCCTCTACGATGAGTTATGAAGCCATGGAAACGACTACGGTTGTAACCATAACGCGACAGGATTTCCAAAAAAAACTAGCGCGCGCAGATAAAAGCATCACGACTATTCTTGATTACGCAGTAAAAAAAATAAGTAAGCTTGAAAGCGAAAAGAGAGATAGCGCGATAAAAAATTTTGAAATTGACCCTATTGCTGATGCCTTGGTAAAAGGGCTCATCGCCCCTGTCAGCGATGATAAAAAGGATGATTATAAAAACGCTATTCTTCCCCATATCAATGGGTTATTAAAAGATTTAAAAAGCCTGAAGGCTGCAGCGAAAAAAGAAGCTGCGCAGAATAGTACGCAAGACGAATAAAACGTCTTTATGCACCGTTCATAAGGTTCTTCACTTTTTGCTCATGCATCTCCATACGATTTAAAACGGATTTCACGGTATTACGATTACTTTTAATATGTGCCTCACGCTTTGCGCGATTAAATGCGCCCCCTTCATCAGAACGAACCCACACACGCAATGCAATGAGCGGGCCGCGCAAATCGGCTAAATCGGTTTCAATATTCCTAATCGCAGCGCTACGTGCCTTTTTGAAGTCGGGATCAACCTTTCCCTCTCTTGGCAACTCATTGTAATAACGCTCAAAGCCTTCCATCGTTGTACAGACGCGCTCTATATCGCTTTCTACATCTGCGTATAAACGAAGATCATGAGCAGCCTCATAGGCATCATCAGCAACATCACGATCAACATCACCACAGTCGGGCGCGCCTGCATACACTGCGCTATTTATACTAAGCAAAAATGCTGTAGATATAAAAATGCGGATAAATAATTTCATGACAGGAACCTTTCCATCGTCTTTTAAGCATAACGTATGCATAAAATTGGCGCAAAAATAATATTCGCACACTATAGATCGTACGAAAACATAAGATGAAGCATTCGTTAGGAGTAAAAAAGGCACAAAAAAACCACTCAAAAGAGTGGTTGGCATGTCCTTGAAATCATGAATAGGTAAGAATCTGAAGAGATGAGTTTAAAAGATCTGGCAACGAACTACTCTCCCACACCTTAAGATGCAGTACCATCGTCGCTAAGAGGTTTCACCATTGAGTTCGGGATGGGATCATGTGTTTCACTCTCGCTATAGCCACCAGATCATTCAAACTCAACTCTTCAAAATATATATTCTGCACTTAATGTAACTAAAACCTGAGTTTAAATCACATGCAGTAAACTTATCACTGCGCGTAGCAAATGGCCTTTTGTAATACCATTGCATAATTTAAATTCAAGCCAATCGAGCAATTAGTACTGGTTAGCTTCATGCATTGCTGCACTTCCACATCCAGCCTATCAACGTGGTCGTCTTCCACGGCTCTGATAGGGAGTCCTAGTATTGAAGGGGGCTTCCCGCTTAGATGCTTTCAGCGGTTATCCTGTCCGAACATAGCTACTCTGCGATGCCGTTGGCACGACAACAGATACACCAGAGGTTCGTCCACCCCGGTCCTCTCGTACTAAGGGCAGCTCTTCTCAAGACTCCAACTCTCACGGCAGATAGGGACCGAACTGTCTCACGACGTTCTGAACCCAGCTCACGTACCTCTTTAAATGGCGAACAGCCATACCCTTGGGACCTGCTCCAGCCCCAGGATGAGATGAGCCGACATCGAGGTGCCAAACAGCGCCGTCGCTGTGAGCGCTTGGGCGCTATCAGCCTGTTATCCCTAGAGTACCTTTTATCCGTTGAGCGATGGCCCTTCCATGCGGAACCACCGGATCACTATGACCTGCTTTCGCAACTGCTCGACTTGTCAGTCTCGCAGTAAGGCATGCTTTTGCCATTGCACTCGATGGACGATTTCCGACCGTCCTGAGCATACCATCGCGCGCCTCCGTTACCGTTTAGGAGGCGACCGCCCCAGTCAAACTACCCACCACGCAGGGTCCCAGACCCGGATAACGGGCCGTGGTTAGACAACACAAAAGCAAAGGGTGGTATTTCACTTGTTGGCTCCACCAGAACTGGCGTCCCGGCTTCAAAGCCTCCCACCTATGCTACACGTTACAGTCATATTGCCACTGCGAAGCTATAGTAAAGGTTCATAGGGTCTTTCCGTCTAACCGCGAGTACGAGGCATCTTAACCTCGAATTCAATTTCACTGAGTCTGCCCTGGAGACAGTGTGGAAGTCGTTACGCCATTCGTGCAGGTCGGAACTTACCCGACAAGGAATTTCGCTACCTTAGGACCGTTATAGTTACGGCCGCCGTTTACCGGGGCTTCAATTCAGTGCTTGCACACCTCCTCTTAACCTTCCGGCACCGGGCAGGCGTCAGACCCTATACGTCGTCTTACGACTTCGCAGAGCCCTGTGTTTTTGATAAACAGTCGCCACCACCTATTCTGTGCCCCCACCAAAAAGTTGCCTTAATTGTGGGCCTCCTTCTCCCGAAGTTACGGAGGCATTTTGCCGAGTTCCTTCAGGACAGTTCTCTCAAGCGCCTTGGTATCTTCTACCATCCCACCTGTGTCGGTTTGGGGTACGGTCTAATGTGGAGGCTATTTCCTGGAACCGATTCACGGCACTTCCAATCCAATAAGGAAGTACAATTTACTCGATCCGTCACACATCCACTGGCCCACGAATATTAACGTGGTTCCCATCGACTACGCATTTCTGCCTCGCCTTAGGGGCCGGCTCACCCTGCTCAGATTAACTTTAAACAGGAACCCTTGGGATTTCGGCGAGAGTGTTTCTCACACTCTTCTCGTTACTCATGTCAGCATTCTCACTTCTGATACCTCCAGGCAACCTCACGATTACCCTTCACAGGCTTACAGAATGCTCCGCTACCATGCACTATGTGCATCCAAAGCTTCGGTACGTAATTTAAGACCCGATACATCTTCGCCGCCAGAAGTCTTATTTAGACCAGTGAGCTATTACGCTTTCTTTAAAGGATGGCTGCTTCTAAGCCAACCTCCTGGTTGTCATGGACTTCCGACTTGCTTTTCCACTTAATTACGATTTGGGGACCTTAGCTGTTGGTCTGGGCTGTTTCCCTTTCCACCACGGACCTTATCACCCGTAGTGTGTCTGCCAGATAGTACTCATCGGTATTCGGAGTTTGGTTAGGTTTGGTAAGGCTCGCGCCCCCCTAGCCCATCCAGTGCTCTACCCCCGATGGTATTCATCTGACGCTCTACCTAAATAGATTTCGCGGAGAACCAGCTATTACCCGGTTTGATTGGCCTTTCACCCCTAGTCACAGGTCATCCCCGCACATTGCAACGTGCGTGGGTTCGGTCCTCCAGTACGTGTTACCGTACCTTCAACCTGCCCATAACTAGATCACCGGGTTTCGGGTGTAATCCATCATACTAATCGCCCATTTAAGACTCGCTTTCGCTGCGCCTGCACCTAACGGCTTAAGCTCGCATGATAGACTAACTCGCTGACCCATTATACAAAAGGTACGCCGTCACAGCTCAAGGCTGCTCCGACTGCTTGTAGGCATCCGGTTTCAGGTCTATTTCACTCCCCTTATCGGGGTTCTTTTCACCTTTCCCTCACGGTACTTGTTCACTATCGGTCAATTAGGAGTACTTAGCCTTGGAGGATGGTCCCCCCATGTTCAAACAGGATTTCACGTGTCCCGTCTTACTCAAGGATATAAATGCTTTCTACGTATACAGGGCTATCACCTACTTTGGCGTGGCTTTCCATCCACTTCTACTTCTTACATATATACCACTGGGCTAGTCCGCGTTCGCTCGCCACTACTAACGGAGTCTCGGTTGATTTCCTTTCCTCAGGGTACTGAGATGTTTCACTTCCCCTGGTTTGCTTCTTACACCTATGTATTCAGTGCAAGATGATCTAAAAGATCGGGTTTCCCCATTCGGAGATCTTCGGGTTAACGGTTGTTGACACCTAACCGAAGCTTATCGCAGCCTGCCACGTCCTTCATCGCCTCTAATTGCCAAGGCATTCACCAGATGCCCTTCAAAACGCTTGAATTTAAATCACGCGCAGGGATAAATCCGCTGCTCGTTCATTAAAAAGTTATTAGACTGAACTAAAGTCTAATAACGTTCTCAGATTTTGTTAGACATTAAGAATGAATTCAATTGAATGAATTCATATAATCGAGATCATTAAGATTGAATTTACATTCAACCACATGACCTCAACCTACAAAATATATATTATTTGGAGATTTCATAATTTGCTAATAACCAACGCGTAATACTAAAAGTATTACAATTGCTATTAACACCTTATGATGTCATTTCTTACCTATTCACGATTTCAAAGAACTTTTTTCTAGTCAAAAACCAGAAACAAACCGTCAGTTAACGATTTGTTTCTAACTTTATCAATAATGTGCAAGCAAAGTCGTTGGTGGACCCTAGCGGGATCGAACCGCTGACCTCCTGAATGCAAATCAGGCGCTCTCCCAGCTGAGCTAAGGGCCCACGGCTACGATCTAAACTTAGTATCCATTAAGGAATTGCTGCTGCCTCTTCCTCAGCTGCTGCTGCTTCCGCTGCTGCCGCAGCAGCCTCAGCTTCTGCAATAGCCTCTTGAATTTCAGCCATCTGAGCCTCTAGATCTGCTTGATCTTCCGAACCAACACCATCATCCAACATATCTTGGATAGCTGCCAGCTTTTCTTCATCAGTCATACCATCAAAGTCGGCACCAGCATTTGCAATATCATCCGCATAGTCAGAAGACGCTTGGTCATCCGATTCATCATCATCAACACCACCGCCCTGATCAGCAGGAGATTCAGCAGGAGGTGTATACCCCGAACTACGACAACTACTCTTTCTCTTAACCCACTTTTTAGAAACATTGTTTTCCGTTTGTGGCTTATAAGCGGTAATTGCTGTCAAACTGCTATCAATACTAACCATCTTTGCCTCTGCTTGCGCAATAGCACTTTCTTTGGTTGTAGCAGTAATAGTATCAAAAGAATTTAACTGGGTCATAATGTTTGTTAACTCACCAGATATACCGCTGATACCATCTGCCGTAAAAGCACCGGAACCTGCTTGATCCATGATCTGACACAAAAGATTCATATTTGTCTGGAGATCAGCAAATAAGGGATCCTTTTTACAACGATAGCGAATACCTTTCCAAGTAATCTTAAAACCATCAATGTAAGCCAGATTCATCATTGAGCTAGGTATAACATCCAGCACCTCAGTCGCTAAATCACACGAAGCTCTCGCGGGTTTACTAACTGAAAAAACTGCAATGCACATAATAGCTAGAGAAAGGTAACGCATTACAAACCTCAAATAATTAAAATTAAACATAAATACAAGATGTTTAATCTTAGCACACCGCTATTTAAACTACAATCAAATAATGGTGGGCCCGGCGAGACTTGAACTTGCGACCTCACGCTTATCAAGCGTGCGCTCTAACCAACTGAGCTACGAGCCCACAGCATAATAGCCATAATAAAGGTTGCTAAGCAGCCTTTACCTGCACAGGAAAGAAGAGATAGGCGGGCAACAGTGCATGAAAGCACCAAATAGCATCCTTAGAAAGGAGGTGATCCAGCCGCAGGTTCCCCTACGGCTACCTTGTTACGACTTAGTCCCAGTCGCTGATCCTACCGTGGTCCGCTGCCTCCTAAAAGGTTAGCGCACGGCCGTCGGGTAGAACCAACTCCCATGACTTGACGGGCGGTGTGTACAAGACCCGGGAACGTATTCACCGCGACATGCTGATGCGCGATTACTAGCGATTCCAACTTCATGCACTCGAGTTGCAGAGTACAATCCGAACTGAGAGTACGTTTAGGGATTAGCGCCTCCTCGCGGAGTGGCTGCCCACTGTCATACCCATTGTAGCACGTTTGTAGCCCCACACGTAAGGGCCATGATGACTTGACGTCGTCCCCGCCTTCCTCCGGCTTGTCACCGGCAGTCTCGCACGAGTGCCCAACTAAATGATGGCAACATACGATAAGGGTTGCGCTCGTTGCAGGACTTAACCTAACATCTCACGACACGAGCTGACGACAGCCATGCAGCACCTGTCACTTCCCCGGCCGAACCGAAGACAATCATCTCTGAAAGTCCCAAGAAGGATGTCAAGTGTGGGTAAGGTTCTTCGCGTTGCTTCGAATTAAACAACATGCTCCACCGCTTGTGCGGGTCCCCGTCAATTCCTTTGAGTTTTAACCTTGCGGCCGTACTCCCCAGGCGGTGTGCTTAATGATTTCTCTGCGTCACTGAAGCCTAAAGACTCCAACAACTAGCACACATCGTTTACGGCGTGGACTACCAGGGTATCTAATCCTGTTTGCTCCCCACGCTTTCGTACATGAGCGTCAATATCGACCCAGTAGGGCGCCTACGCCACTGGTGTTCCTCCTAATATCTGCGAATTTCACCTCTACACTAGGAATTCCCCCTACCTCTATCGAATTCTAGACTTGGAGTTTCAAGAGCAGTTCCGGGGTTGAGCCCCGGGATTTCACTCCTGACTTTCAAGTCCGCCTGCGCACGCTTTAAGCCCAGTGATTCCGAACAACGCTTGCCCCATTCGTATTACCGCGGCTGCTGGCACGAATTTAGCCGGGGCTTCTTCTGATGTTACCGTCATTATCTTCGCATCTGAAAGAGCTTTACAACCCTAAGGCCTTCTTCACTCACGCGGCATGGCTGCGTCAGAGTTTCCTCCATTGCGCAATATTCCTCACTGCTGCCTCCCGTAGGAGTCTGGGCCGTGTCTCAGTCCCAGTGTGGGGGATCATCCTCTCAGACCCCCTACTGATCGTAGACTTGGTGAGCCATTACCTCACCAACTATCTAATCAGACGCGGGCTAATCCTTAGGCGATAAATCTTTGGACCGAAGTCATTATGAGGTATTAGTGTCCGTTTCCAGACATTATTCCTCACCTAAGGGTATATTCCCACGTGTTCCGCACCCGTGCGCCACTAATCCCGAAGGATCCGTTCGACTTGCATGTGTTAGGCCTGCCGCCAGCGTTCGTTCTGAGCCAGGATCAAACTCTTAAGTTTAGATCCATCAAATCACTCAAAATTGAATTTTTGGTTTTTTGAAGTATATTCTTCAAAGTTCTGCTTGCTTTAACCGTAATGTAACAACTAGTGTTACATCCGTTTTTCATATGACCTATATAATATAGATCATGTGCGTCATAGTAGATACACATACAAACAGACTTATTTATCAATGCACTCAATGCATTCACTAACCTGAAAACAGATTAGGCACTGCTGCCTGCGTATCTCTTCTTTCCTATTCACGATGTCCAAGAACTGCGCAATCTTAATGAAATTTCACTAACCTTAAGTTTGCAACCGGCCAAGACCGGCTCGTCAATTTTTTGATTGGCTGCATATAATCACAAGGACCATAATGTTGTCAATCGAAATCTTGAAGAAAAAGAATAAAAAATTTCTTCTTTTTCAAGACCTTAGATGCTTCATTTCTAAGCGTTTTTTCCGAAGCGTGGGATGGCTTTATACTTAGCTTTAAATCCCTTGTCAAACTTTTTTTTAAATATTTTTTAAAAAGTTTTGTTCGACTTTTTTCTTATTCTTTCGATTAAGAGAGGCGCTTTATAGGGCGCTTCCTTTAACCTGTCAATGCTTTATTTTAAAAAATTTTTATTTAAATTTTAAAGCACTGCCTTACTCAAGTACGTTAGTTTCCGTGGCTTCCGAAGCCGCCCCGTCCGCTGAACGTGAGAGGGGTTATACGCACATCTCCCCACCCTGTCAAACATGTTTTTCACTTTTTTTCATTTTTTTTTCACTTTTTTTAAAAAACCGCAGAAACCCGTCAGCACGCACCTTATTTCCCACCATCCCGCCCCCATAAAAGAGATGGTTTTTGATTTTTGTTAAGGTGCAAATAAATCGCGCATGTCTATTATAGTGACTTAAAATGGTCTTTTTACGTAGAATTTATGTCGGGCACGCGCTATTTTAGCGATTAACAAAGGAACATGAGTAAGTATGAGTACCGGATCCGATTATATTGAAGCAAAAATCAAAAGCGCCCTTCCCTTTGCTTTTCTGATTATTTCCCACCTTCTTATTATGTCAGAAGATCATTCCCGTATGTTCTGGCCATATATGATTGCCTCATATGCCATCGCCTTCATTGCATACTATGTAAGGCGGCCATTAAAATATCAGGGTAGCGCAACACATTATATGTTCACAAAAGAAGTATGGCTTCACCGTTCATCTGTGAACGATTACACACTCTTCATTTTTAACTACATCATATATTTTCATATGATTGCCCTCTACATCATGCATTACCCGTATTTTGTAGAGGACGGTGTCACCGACCTGTTCCAGTTATTAGGTTTAGAGCACACAGGCAAACAAGCCGGTTGGGGAGTTATTATATTATTCACACTCTCAACCCTTATGCTTGCGGAATTAGCGTATTACCTACTGCATCGCGCCTATCACGAAATTCCGTTTTTGTGGGAATTACACAAAGTTCACCACTCGGCCGAAGTCATGACCCCGCTAACATATATACGATCACACCCGATAGATTTGTTTTTACAACAATTCCTTCGCTTCTCAAGCATCGCTTTTTGCAACGGTGTTTTCTTATACTTCTACCCCAGCATAGAGAGCGTTTATACCATTGCAGGAATCGACGCCGGTTTATTCATCTACTATATAATGGGCGCAAATTTGCACCACAGCCACATATGGATACGCTTCCCCGCATGGATGGAACGCATCCTCATCAGTCCGGCACAGCACCAAATCCACCACAGCACCAACCCGAAACATTTTGACCTGAACTACGGGTCTATGATCGCCTTATATGATTGGATGTTTAAGTCGCTTTACATCCCGACAAAGGAAGATGAAGATATTTCATTTGGCCTTACACCAAAAGAACAGCTTAAATATAATTCATTAAGCCAATTATTAATCGAGCCCATTCGCGGCATGTATAAAATTGCAGCCAAGAATATAAAAACAAAGATGCAGCCACCGCGCCCGTCTAAATAATCCAAAGCTATATATGCAACGCATCACAAAATAATCTTGTGCCCGATTCGCTTTCATTATAATAAGTAAAAGCGCGGATGATCGAAAATACATAATCATAATATAAAGCTTCAGGAGAAGTGCTATCCCTATCACGCCAGATACTCTGCCGGTTGAATCCGTACCTATTACATTAACATTGCTCAAGATTATCGGAGCTGTGGCACTTATGCTGTGGGGAACGCGCATGGTGAAGCTTGGCTTTACGCGTGCTTATGCGACCTCTTTGCAACAATTTATTTCCAAGAGTACGAATAACAGGATCAAGGCGTTTTTGGCCGGGCTTGGCGTGACGACCATCTTACAAAGCTCTACGGCAACGGTTATGATCTGCGCGTCATTCGCGTCAAAGAAAATGATTACAACAGCAGCGTCCCTGGCTGTTATTATCGGCGCGGATATCGGAACGACCTTAGTTGCGCAAATCCTGACCTTTGATTTGTCATGGCTTACCCCAATGCTTTTGGTCGTCGGTTATGCCATGCACAGCCGCTATGAACATAAAGGGCGAAAAAAGCATATTGCCCGCGCGTTAATCGGTCTGGGTATTATATTGCTGTCTTTGACCGTGATTAAACAGACGGCGGCCCCGCTCGGAAACGCGCCGAACCTGCCTATTCTTCTTGATCCATTGGAAAAAGAACCAATCTTGGCCTTGCTTGTATCTGCGTTAATGACATGGATTTTACATTCATCATTGGCGGCGGTGCTGTTGATCGCATCCTTCACCACCAGCGGTCTGATCACCCTTAAACTCGGTCTTTTGCTTGTTCTTGGCGCTAATTTGGGCGGCGCGATTATTCCCTATGTTATTACACAGGGTATGAATGCGCGCGCCAGACGCATAACGCTTGGTAATGTCATTATGCGTATTACCACCGTTTTGATCATCCTGCCGTTTGTCGATGAGATTGCAGCATTCGCAAGCACGTTAGACACAGCAAGCGAACGTGAAATCGTTCACTTCCATACATTATTCAATGTGTTTCTGGCAGCCCTATTCTTGCCGTTTATTACGCCGCTTACGGCTTTTTGTAAGAAACTGTTACCACATGAGGCCCCAAAAAAACGTCCGGAAACAACGCCGTTATATTTGGATGAATCGGCGCTATCCTCCCCCACTATTGCATTGGCAGCCGCTGCCAGCGAAACCTTGCGCGTGGCAAAACTTGTTGAGCTTATGTTCTCAAAAACTATGAAAGCGCTTCAAGAAGACGACATGAAATTGGTGGAGAGTATTAAGAAAGAAGACGATACAGTCGACAATCTTTACACATCAATCAAAATGTATCTAACGCGCGTGACAGAAGAAGCGCTTGACCCAAAAGAATCAGATCGCTTTGTTCAAATTCTGTCCTTTGCGACCAATCTGGAACATGCGGGCGACATTATTGATAATAGCCTTTCCGACTTAGTGACCGCTAAAATCAAAAACAAAAAGCGATTCTCTAAAGAAGGCTTTCAGGAAATTAAAGAATTCCATGAAATCATTTTAACGAACATGAAAATTGCGCAAGCCATCTTTATGTCAGAAGATCCGAAGCTGGCACGCCAGCTGATTGATGGGAAATCGACTGTGCGCAAGGCCGCACAGCAAAGCACAGAGCGCCACTTCCAGCGCTTGCGTGCAGGTAACCCTGAAACGGAATTAACAAGCGCGTTGCACAACGACATTATTCGCGATTACAAACGCATTAACAGCTATGTTACGACTGTGGCCTTCTCTATTCTTGATAATGCCAAGAAACACAAGAAGGTCAGAAAGCCGAAAAATGCTGATGAGCATCACGAAGAATTAATGCCTATCGATCACCCCGACCTGCGCGAAAAGCGTGTCGATGACATTCCTACAGAAGATCGTAGCGTCGAATAGTATAAAAGACATAAAATTGCGATATGTTAATTTACATAGAGGCAAGAACACCATAGAATCACCGTTGGGTCGTGTGAAATCATAATAACTCCTTGTGTCTTCTATGAATAAATACCATAGCGCATTTTTTGCATTTCTTTTAGGGTTTAGCGGCCTTAGTGCTGATATATCCTTCGGCCAAACACCGCCCGTATATACTCCATGGCAAGAAGACATACAAAAACCGCATATTAAATCAGATAAATCTCCTGATACGTCAGATACGGAAAACGAGACACCTGCGGTTAACATTGATACAGAACAGAACCAAGCCACACTACCCCCGCAGCCTTCGCGGCTGGAGGAATATTACGAATCGCGCCTTGGTGCGCCTATATCACAATATGGTTACGACCTGTTTGATGGCGACGACACATCCCTTACAGCAGCCACAATGGGCGCGGTATCGGATGATTACATCGTTGGAACCGGCGATTCGCTCACCGTTACGTTTACAGGTCAGAAAACAGGTAACTACACTGTTAACGTCAACACATCAGGCACAATAATCATGCCCGATCTACCCCCTATTCCGGCGGCAGGCCATAGCCTGGAACACATCAAAACCGTTTTAAACGCCCATATTTCTAACCTGCATAACACACAGGCCTATCTTTCACTTTCTAAGGTGCGACAAATCAACGTTCTGGTGGTCGGGCATGTCGGCAAACCCGGCCTGAAGACCTTGAGCGCTTTTCATAGCGTTCTGGATGCGATCAGAACCGCCGAAGGTATTCGTAAAGACGGATCAATGCGCGTGGTTAAGCTGGTCAGAAACGGTAGAAACACTGTCATTGACCTCTATGCCCTTCTTCAAGGGCAAGGGGGGGCAGGAGATCTGCAATTACGAGATGGTGATCGCCTGATCATACCACCTATCGGCCCGACAATCGCCGTGACCGGCGCAGTTAAACGCCCGGCCATCTATGAAATTGAGCAAAAAAACACAGGATTTAAAATACAAACCCAAAACAAGGGAAAACCGCTATCCTTGAACGAAGCGCTATCCCTCTCGGGCGGCATTATTTCACAGGGGCAGTACAGATACATTGCGCGCACCCCCACCCCTACCGGCAAAGAAAACATCAGTGAAGTGTCCGACCTGTTTACCAAGACATTCACTGACGGTACAATCTTAAGTGTAGAGAGCAGCGCCGATAAAAAAGCGGGGCAAGTGGAGCTATCGGGTAACACAAACCGCCCGGGATTATATGATCTTGATCATTATAAAACATTGCGTGATCTACTCAAAAACAGTGACGTGTTGGGTGATGATATTTACCCTCTTCTTGGGGTCATAAAAAGATGGGACAAAACACAGCTCGCAACCACATTTAAATCATTTTCGGTTCGAATCGTATTAGATAACAAATTCGATATAAACCTATCAGAGGGAGATACCGTATTATTATTTAATAATCATGATATTTCAAATATTTACCGCGATACACATAAAAACACTTACAGAATTGAAAACACAAAAGACACACAAATTCCGCCTAAAAACATCATCGAAATAAACTCGCCGCTTGAACGCTTTGTAAAAGAACAATCAGTCCAAATAAGAGGCGCAGTTCGCGCCCCGGGAACCTACCCAATTGCAAAAGATATTCCCCTTGATCACCTTCTTGCCGTAGCGGGTGGCATGTCCTCTCATGCGGATTTAGAAGCCATCGAAATCACCAAACGTACAGCTAATGAAAACACGCCCAAAAGAACAACTATAAATAGTTATGATCAATCACTATCTGATATCCTTATTAATGCGGGTGACACAATCCGTATCAATCAAAAGCGTGAAAAACTGGTTACCGCAAACACCGTGAAAATATTCGGTGAAGTTAACAGGCCGGGGGAATATGACCTGATGGCGGGCGATACCGTTCTTGATATATTGGAGCGCGCTGGCGGATTGAGCGCGCAGGCCTATCCTGCAGGAAGCATTTTCAGCCGCGAATCAGAACGCAAAAGCGAAGAAAAGCGTTTTCGGAATGCTGCCCGTGATATGCAAGCCCGCCTCGCCAGCGCCATAGAAAACGATAAAGCGCCGCCAAATGCCGCGCAAATTGAAATGGTAAGCGCCTTATCCGAGCAATTAAGCACCATAGAGGCCGTTGGGCGGATTACAGTTGAAACGAACCCAGACATCTTAGCAACTCAGCCTGAGCTAAATATGCTGCTTGAGGCAGGTGATCGCATATATATACCCAAGCGCCCGTTAACCGTGCGCGTCAGCGGCGAAGTCCTCTCCCCCTCTAGCCTGCAATTCCGAAAAGAAAAAGACCCGATCGATTATATTCGTGAGGCCGGAAATTTTTCCTACCATGCAGATAAAGATCGTACATTTGTCGTCTACCCCGATGGCAGCGCGCAGCCTTTACAGGTAAACACATGGAATCATAAACCAGTTTTTATTCCGCCGGGCTCAACGATTGTTGTACCACGCGACCCAAAACCATTTGATTTTATTGAAGGCGCCAAAGAAATCAGTCAAATATTGAGTAATATTGCAATTACATCCGTTTTCATCGATGATATCCGTGACTAGAGGAGTATACCCCCGCACATGAGCGCGCCTAAAAAAGAACACCCGCTATATACGATTATTACAGTCACCAAAAATAATTTTGAGGGGTTGAAGAAAACTGCTGCATCCATTGATAAACAAAACTTTGATCGTTACGAATGGCTTGTGATCGACGGCGAATCAACAGACGGCAGCGTTGATTTCTTACGCGATCGACGCAGCGAAACACGATCTGAGAAATTCCCTTTTCGCTTCATCAGTGAAGCTGATGAAGGCATATATGACGCCATGAACAAAGGTATTGAAGATGCGCAAGGGCGGTTTTTGCTATTCCTGAATGCTGGCGACCAACTAGCCAGTGAAAAAATATTGGAAACATTGGCGCCTTACGCCGATAAATTGCCGGATTTCATTTATGGTGACGCATTAGAGCCCACAGGCAACCGCATGGTACATAAATACGCTAAACCATATAAAGATATGCCATGGGGCATGATTACGCACCATCAGGCGATGCTTTATAATCGTCTGCGCGTGTGCGATCTGAAAATGCATTACAGTATGCTCTACGATATCGCCTCTGATTATGATTTTACACTTCGCTTTCTAAGGCATGCGAAGAAAATACTCTATGCACCTATGCCCATATGTATTTTCGAACAGGGCGGTATATCTCAAAAAGACGCCAAAAAAGGCCGTAGAGAACAGCTTATTATTCGAGATCAACAAGGCATCGTCAGTATGCAGGTCAATGTTATGATCTATACTGTGCAGGCACTCTCTCAGATGCTGTTCAGGCTTTCCCCTGCGCTGCATCGATCATTAAGAGAGATGATTCGCGGCAAGAAACGTAAAAACAAAAAAGCACCGCCAAAGAAAACGCAGAAATAACATTTACGCGCGCAGCTTATCTCGCACCATTTTGGCATAAAGATATCGGCTTTTGGCAAAGGCAAGCCCTGCACGTCCGTCCAGAAATCCGCGCTTCATGACATAGCTCCAAACAAACATAATTTCAGGACGTAAATACGCCGCTCGCAACTGCGTTTTTGCGGCTTCACGCCATTTTATCGGATCAGTCGGCCAACGTTTTTTACGCGTCATTTCTGCCTCCCAATAGGCATAATGCTCATGGCGTGCGTGCCAATGCTCCATGTTATGATAAGCATCATGCAACACAGCGGATTTCAGCCTGCCAATTGCATCGTTACACGCCTGCGCTTTTAGCACAGGTTGATAATGCCCCTCAATTTCGCCCATGCCACTAATATCCAGATCATCAATGATCGGGAATTCCAGTTTTTCACGATGGAAAAGGCATAGTTTATTGTTCTGCATGCCATGGCGTAATGCCCTGTCCGCCCATAGATATTGCCCGCGTACAAAATACCCCGCACAGGCGGGTGGCGTTTGAAACAACTTACGTAACTCCCTCACCAAAGCAGGTGTAACATATTCATCGGCGTCAACCCAAAACACCCATAAATGGCGGAAATGCAGTTGCTGCAGGCACCATCCGCGTTTTTTCGGGTATTGACCGTTCCAGGTATATTCAACGACCTCCGCACCCCATTCTTGTGCGATTTTTCGTGTTTTATCTGTACTGTTTGAATCAACAACGATCACCTGATCAAAACCATGCAACGCATCCAAACAACGACCAATGCGCGCCTCTTCGTTTTTCGCAGTAATGACGACGGTCACGGGAATTTTATTCATGGTGCCTTATACCGTGCAAAACAAAGCCGCTCAAAAATCCGATAAAAATAAAGACAGCAAACAGCAAATACCGATCAGGCCACGCCGCACGCCCACTTGAAAATGGCGGTTCTATAACTGTTGCAGCGTATGGCTGGTCGAGGGACACCATCATTTTTATTCGCTCTTGCTCCATTAATAATGCTGCAAGACTACGTCTGTGATCAGGGTGATTGACCTGTGACAACATCCCGCCAAGATAACGAATACGTTCATTGGTTTCAGACAGTATGCGCGCACGAATAATTTCATCGGTAATAGTATGTATACGCCCCAATACATAACGCGCATCATCCGGATTAGGGTGTAAATAAACCAATTTACGCAGATGCGTGCCGCTAACGGGCACAAGATGAACACGTTTTTGCAAATATTCGGTAAACAAGTCGGTATTTTCACCAAAATCAGGCGCAGCAGAGAAATCAAAGCGACGGTCTTTTGATAAAATCTCCTGAATATGGCGATCCTTCATCAAAATAGCCGCCGTCGACAGGCCGTTATATGTTGCCTCAAAACGTAAAAACAGATGATCGGCGCTTCGTTCATTATTTTGAATTTGGATTGTCCCTTCGGGCATGCCTGCTCCCTCTCGCGCGGAAAAATGCATCTGCGGCGCGGGGGCAATAATCATTTGTGCGCGATAATACGGCGTTGCAACCATCATGAAACCTTGTGCAGCTATGGCCGAGAGCAAGACACAAATCATAATATATATACGCGCCGCCCAAACATCACCAAGAACATCAAAAAGTGTTTTTTCACGCGGAACATCAACAGAGCGATAGACAGAAAACGGGTTATTTGACGGATCAGAATGATCGTGATTTTCTTTATTTTTTGCGGTCATATATATCCCGTGGCGTACGTTTAAACGATATCTCTGTACTTGTCCGATACATTATAGAAATATCGCGCATAAAAGCCAGCGCAGATAGGCACGCAACAATGATTATGCCTGTAATTCATCCTTTACGGCATCCCATGCGTGCTCCATCCATGCTTCAATGGATTCCTGCGGGGTGTAAACATCACGCGCAATAACCGCACCGCGATGCGCGGCAAACCATGTTTCACCATTTTCACGATATGTCACAATCGCATCCAACAAGCCTTGCGCATCCCCCGAAGACACAACACAACCGGTTTCAAAATCACGGATAACCTTTGCTGTTTCGCTCTGTTGCGGGCCGATAAAGATACAGGGGCGTGCCACAGCTAAGGCGGAGTATAGCTTGCTCGGCACTACAAATCCTGCAGCCTTATCATGCAATGAAATCAAATGAATATCGCCTGATTCCATAATTTCACGTAACCTGGAATTCGGCTGATACGGTAATACACGGATGTTATCTAATCCACGCTCAGAGCGCTGCGCCGCGATATAATCAAAGCGCGCGCCGTCCCCTACAAACACGAATTCAATATCGCTACCGCGTTTCTCAAGCATTTCCGCAACATCCAAGATGGTATCAATGGGGTGAGCCAGTCCTATATTCCCCGCATATAAAACGCGAAAACGCTGCTTGGCTTTTAGAAGCTTTTCAAACGGTCGCGCCAAATTTGTATCTGGCTTGACGTATGATTTTCCTGTCGTTTCATACATTTCAGGATCGGTTAATTCCAGATCAGGCCAGTTCGCAACCATAGCAATTTTTCGTGCATCTACACCGTCTTTGGTCAAATATTTAGCCATGCAACGCCCTGTAACAATTACCTTTTCACAGTTTCTCATGGCTGTATGACGAATTTTGCGAAACAGGCGCATCATCAAACCCGGCATTCTGATATCAAGTGCAGGCAAAACCTCAGGATAGAGATCATGTGACCAATGAATATGCTTACTGCCCTTTACTTTACAAATCAGGTGTCCTGCAAAAACAAGGAGGGGCGGATCACTCAGGGTTACCAGAACATGACGTTTCTTAAGGCGCAGCGCGATAACCATCATCTTGAGCCAAATCCACATATAACGGATCATCCCCTTGGGCTTTTCCGGGCCTTTTACATTGATAATGCGCACGCCCTCCTCTCGGATTTCGCCGCCATTGGGGGATGAAGCAATCACCGTAACATGCCAACCTTCGCGCGCGAATGATCGTGCAAGATCTTTCAGAACACGGCCGCTTGCCCCCCTTACGGGCGGGTAAACACGGTTCATAAAAAGTATCGTAGGTCTGCGCATACAGGCTTAGCTTCGTTGATATGATTCGGATTGTCTAAAGTATATCAAAGAGCCAGAAATCATCAAAAGCATCAAGCCAAAATCGAGGGACTTAAAACTGGCATATAGGGTTAAATCAATTAAAATGGGGGCGCAAAGCGCCAATCCGAAGATAAAGTTTTTGAGGATAACCCGCATGAGCCTTTCCAAAAGCCCCACTATATAAGAGATACAGAATATACCCCCAACCAAGCCTGTTTTTAGCAAAAAAGATGAGAAAAAATTGTGAGTAAAGTTCACGGACAGCCCGCCAACAGCAGGTGAATAAAACGCGCCGCCCCAACCGATACCAAACAAAAACGTTAGCGGATGAGATGTCACAACCTCCCAAACGGCGGCGAATTCCTGCGGACGCATATTCAGGCCAACGGCCCCCGTCTTTTCAAACAATGGTAAAACCACCGATCGCAAAGAAATATTCAGGCAAAGCACGGCCAGAACAAGAAAGATAAAGATATTCATCCCGCGCACAGGGCTTTTGTAAATGTAATATGCCTGCACCATAAGGACATAGATTATCACTGCGCCGATACTCGCCCGTTGCAAAGTAACAACCATCGCAGCCAGTGGAACAAGTGATATCGCGATAAGAAGCGTAAAGACAAAAACAGAGCGCAATGTCAAACCACGCGCCAGACTACGCATCCCGTAACCAATGCAAATTAGACAGGAGAACAGAACAGTTGGCATATTTTCCAAATATAGCAATTCATCACGGCACATATACGCACAATGAATATCATAACGCATAACAAGCGAGCGCAGTGCAAATACAAAACCAATTAAAACAACCGCGCATAAAACACTTCGGAAATAATGCGGTTTTGCACGCAAAACAGGTAATAAAAACAACGGCATGAAGATAAAAAGAAACGGAAAGATATCACGTAATATCGCCTTTGGCGCATATCCCGAAATAACCGCAACGATGGTTGGTACAACAAGGCCGTATATCAGGAACACCTGCCCTGCACTTTTCCAGAAGCGATGCTGCTCTGCGCCGTATAATGATTGTGCGCCGCGCCCGATGCCAACGGATAAAGCCAATAATGCCGCAATCAGTACTTCGGTAAACCCAAAGTTATCAGGGGTTGGGGAGCCAAACAACGCATAAAGAACACACGCCCAAAAGAAACATATTGCGCGATAATCATCCGAATCAAAATGTAATAAAAATGAACGGCGTAGCGGCGCATCATTGATAGATGTGTGCGCGTCCATAATGTTACCCGATCAAAATTTTGCGCCACATATTCAAGGCCACAATAATCATGAAAACGGCAAATGTTATGCGCAAACGGCGTACACTGATTTTATGAGCCGCGCGCGCGCCCAGCGGCGCAACCAGAACACTTACGGGAATAATGCAGCCCCAGGCAAGCGCATTCACAAAACCGATCGAAAACGGCGGTAAATTCATTTTACCCCATCCAATCACCATAAAACCAATTGCCGCAGGTATCGCAATTACCAACCCCAGCGCAGAGGCCGAACCAACCGCACGGTGCATCTTCACCCCGTGCAAGCTCATATAAGGAACCGAGAGCGTCGCCCCGCCAATACCGATTAATGTTGATATGCCGCCAATAACAAACCCTGCAATAGAGCTGGCAGGTTGTTTCAGCGATATTTCGACATCACTTTGAAAACGTTGACGCCCTGCGATCATCATCATCGCCATAACCAGCACAAACGTCGCAAAGATCTTACGCAGCGTGAGCGGGTCCATGCCCTTTGCTACCCACGTGAAAACGATCACACCGCAAACGATGCCCAGTCCTATATTTTTGACCAATGTGAAATCAACCGCCCCTTTGCGATGATGCGATAACGCCGATGAAAACCCCGTCGGTACAATAATTGCCAAGGATGTACCAACCGACAAATGCATAATATGTGCCGCATCAAAGCCCATTTGCGGCTGCAGGCTTTCGAAAATGTAATAAAGGCCGGGAACAAGAACAATGCCGCCCCCAACCCCCAGAAGCCCGGCCAAAAACCCGGCCACAGCCCCCAAAGAGGCCAAAAGCAATATAAAGGGCAGTATGTCGACAATGTTTTCCATACAAAACCCTAGCATACGATATCATTCAGACAATAAAAAAGGACGCCCCACGCGCCCTTTTTATACAGTTCTTTTTGTCTTCCCACTAATCATAAGAATTAAAAACTTTTGCAGGCTTCGTAACACCCGTCGTCCTATTTCCACTTTTCTTCTTACTCGATCCCGATGAGGCGTAAACCTTTTTGCTGCTGCCAGAAGATTTTGAAGATGCGTAGGTTGATTTCGAAACCTCACCACCAAGCGCTCTCATTTTTTTATCTTCAAGCGCTTGTTTTTTCGCTTTACGTTCTTCCATGACATCGGCCACTTTATTTGCATGTTCCTTGTCGGCTTTCTTCATATCAGCTTTAAAACGTTTTTCTGCCTTAACCTGAAACGCGTAAAAAGCTTTCTTATTTTCGTATTCAGTCTTTATCGCACTCTCGACATCTGCCATACGATTTTTCTGTACATCAGGGCTCAGAAGGCTCCATTGCTTTGACGGTGAAAGATCACGAAGCTCGAGATTTTTATATGCCTGCAACGTCGATGACACGCCTATTCGATTACTTGCCAATCCCTTTGACGTCTTTGCATTGCGATCCGAAGAATTGTATATCGGCACGCGTTTGCTTGAATCGCCCTTAAAGACATTCTTAGAATTATATAAAGTGTTCTTTTCTGAAGAGTTTTTCGAAGACTGACTATTCCATAGCTCCGCAGCGTTCAAAGATGTGAACGGCTGAAATGTCGCTGTACTCATTGCCATCAACAGCGCAGAAAACAAAAATTTATTTTTCATCTCTTATAATCCAAAAAACATAATACAGAAGTATATTAACAGAATTCCATCACTCTATGCAAAACAGAATCGCAGGAATACTTACAATTGCGCCTAAAATTAAACGATTCTTAACCCAACGCGCGCATTATGAAAATAATTCACGGCACAGAACCGCAGCGTATAGAGCGGATTTCTTATCGAAACGGGTCATTTTCGACCGTGAAGACCAAGCCAAAAATGGTGACTGAGGAGTAATGTTATGCATGTAGATGTCAAAGCGTTTCTAAAAGAAGCGGATGTCAGGGAAGAATTGTATCCGGGTAAAAGGATCGTTAAACCTTGCAAGCAAATCGGAGAGTATAAGAACCACTGCGTTGTCATCGATTGGCGAGACCCCGATGTCATACAGCTGGATATCAAGCCGGGACTAAGCGGTAAACATCTTGCTCCCGAAATGGTGCAGCAATATCCCGTATGCTTTCAAATGCCGACTACTGTCAAAATCAAAGTTTTAAACGACAATGAGACATCCGAAGAAGAGGAGGATGAGACAGAAGGTAAAAAAGGCAAAAGCGGCGGCGGCGGTAAAAAGCCGGCAAAGAAAAAAACATTAGATGATATTGAACTTATTGCCGCGCGTTTCGGAGAGCGTGCAGAAGGTAAAATCCCCAATGTCGGTGAGATCAAAGAAATGATGGTTATGGGCGTACAACTTGCAAAAGAAGCCTTCCAGAATGCTTTTACCGAGCTGACAAAACAAATACAGCACGCAAAGATTTCAGCTACAGAAATTTTATCTAAGGCTGCTGATTTGGTAACGAAAGTCGAGCCGCCGAGCTATATCAAGCCGCGCGGTGATGAAACGCAAAAATACAGATATGATCGGGATAAAAACGCCGATATAGGATTTAAAATGACGTTTGTCTGACGGTTTAACCCTAGAAACGAGGGGCTGCTCCTATGCATGTGGGGGCAGCCCTTTTTATGTTTCATGTAACTATCCCTTGCCGTATTGCATCAGGCAGATTAAAAATGTCTACGGTTACATAAAGGCATTAAATCATTATGAACGACGAAGAGCGCACACATCAAGAACCCGGAAAAGACAAAAACGTCCTGTATTTCCCTGATCTTGAAAAAAGAAAAAGCATTGAAAAAGAAAAGCGTAACGAAGAAAAGCAGCGTAATAAAGAACAACGCGAAAAAGAAGCTCTCGAAGAGCAATATCGTGCAGAATATCGCGCACGACGCGTCTTAAAGGCGGGCAACCAATCGGAATATAAACTTCATAAACCCGTAGATAACGGCCCCGCGCCTTTTATAAACTGGGATAAGATCCCGCCATTTTGCGGCGCATGCGTTCTGGTCTTCGTTGTGGCGTTCCTTGCCCTAAACTTTTTGACGAATGATGTTCAATACTTGCAAATCCTGTATGAATTCAGCTTTGTTCCCGCTAGCTACACCATCGAGGGCGGATCAATCATTTCAAAGATTGTTGCCCCTGTAACATCGCTCTTCCTGCATAGCGGCTGGATGCATTTATTAATGAACAGCATGATGATGATCATTATGGGCGCTTTTTTCGAACGCCAATTCGGGATGAAACGCACGGCAATCTTTTTCTTTGTTTCGGGTTTTGCCGGACATGTAGCCTTTTTTGCTCTTGCCCCCTATTCTACGGTTCCTGTGATCGGTGCCAGCGGCGGCATTAATGGATTATTTGCCGCAACAATGATGGCCATGCATAGTTTCGGCATGATGGGGCACTCCTTCCAACAGCGCGGGCCACTCCCATTCCTGTTATTCTGGACGGTTATTTTAGTGCTGACAGGGGTCTTTAGTCCGAATATCGCATGGCAATCTCATGTCGGCGGATTTTGGATGGGTGCACTTCTGTTTCATTTGATGCGCAAAGGAAAACTGCGCTTCTGATCCCAAAAGCGCAGTCTTTAAACTTCATAATAAGTTTGAAATGTTTATGACGCCTGTAATAAGGCGGGCTTCAGGCCACCATGATTCATTAATGCCATAGACGTTACATTGCGCCCCTGCGGGAAGTCCCAAATAATGGTGTTGAACAATCCCTGATCGGAAATCGGCGTCCATTCATCATAAATACGACCTGTTTCAGAGCAAATCCATACACGTTCACGTGGAGCATCTGCGGCCTTTTCCAACCACTCACGCACTTTGGCTTCGTTATGCGTTGCGCGCTCTTCCAATTTTGCCCAGAGTTTATACAGGCTGACATTCGGTCTTATGCTCTCTGCTTTTTCCAGGCTTTTCCGTGCTTCGCCCCATAAACCATCTTGAATTTGTACGCTCGCCAGCGCTAGCAGTGCCTCAACACTATCCGGCTGATACTTCACCAGCTTTTCAATCCAGCGTACACGCTCCATTGTGTCATTTTCACGCTCAGGTTTATAAGCTTCCATCCACAGCTCAACCAAACCGCGATGCGGGTTGTTCTTCCATGCCTTTTCAATAATAGACAGAGCCGCTTTGCGTTTATTACGCTCCAGATACATTCGTGCCAAACGCATAACACCAGGCACAAAATTTTGATCTGTTTTGTATGCCTTATTCAAATTGCGGAAATAAAACTCTTCTTCTCCGCGCGCCTTATTTTCTTCGGCTTGCGCAATATACATTGCAACGCGGTCCGCATTGGCCTTATTCGTTGCAATAACGCCTGCCTTCTCCGCACGATACAAAACCTTGCGCGCAGAATCCCAATTGCGCGCCTTAATCTCAAGGTCGTAGACAATGCATAAAATCCATCCTTGCTTCGGATACTCTTCCAACGCTTTATGACCAAGCTCAACGGCCCCTGCATAATCACCGTGATCAAGCGCCGATTGCAAAAGTCCGCGAATACCAAGAAATGACGTTTCCTTATGATCCATCAACTTCATAAATGCACGCGCCGCATCCACTTCGTTCCCCTTTAAACGGGCGGCTTGCGCCTGTAATAATTGTGGCAAAGGATCATCTTCATTTAAAAATCTTTTTGCGCGCTCTGCCTGATAATTTGCGTTTTTCGCATCACCGGCAGCTACTGCAGTCAAGCCCAGCGCAATGGCGCGCGCGCCCTTATCTTTATATGTCATATCACGGTAGCGTGTCATATTTTTCGGCATGTCCAGAGCCGTTTTAATGATGCTGAACAGGGTAATACCAATCGCGATCAAAACGAGCATCGCCGCAAAGAAGAAACCGACATGGAACGTCACTTTATAATCCAGCCAATCAATGGCAATTGTGCCGGGGTGTTCCGCCAGCCAAACAACCGCCGCAACGAATATCCCGATCTTTAACAAAGTTAACAACGCACGAATCATAATGACTACCTTATGTTATTAAGTAAGAAAGGTGTCCCCGCATGATAGGGACACTGAGAATATTGTAAATTATCGTAAAGTTTTATTACCGCCCAAATACGGTCCGCCAAGCTCAACACCAAGGATTTGCTCAACGGTATTTTGTACTTTTAATATTTGTAGGCGTGCCTCAACCTTCAAGAACCAAGGATCAAGAACTTTCAATTGCGGCGGTGTCAGGCTTTTTTTCAAATAAGCCATAGCGTCTTCTGTTTTGCCTTGTTTCATCAGTTTTTCAGCATAATTCATTTTTGCTTGTGTTTCTGTGCCGGTCAAAAGCTCTCCGTCTTTCTCAACCTTCATAAGGTCATTAAATTTCGCTGCCATTTTTTCACCGAAGGACACGTCACTCCCTGTCAAAGAGCTTGTAATAATATCGTCTTTGAAAGATTGGAAGTCCTCCATCAAGCTGCTCTGTGTCAAACTACCGTCTTTTGCTTGTGGCGCTAATTTATCCAAAGATGCCAGTAATTCCGGATCGTCATTTCCAACCATCGCCTTGAGCAATTCCAAATCATCATCGAATTGCGCCTCATCACGATACAGCGCAGAACGAATTTCCGTCATTGCCATTAACATAGCTGCTGCTTTCAAATCACTAATCGGCACATCACCGAGGGTCGCTTGTAAAGCCGGATTTTCATCACGAAGGTCGGCAAGCGCTTCATTCACTTCTTGATCACTCTTACCATCCATATTTTTCAAAACAGGTAAAATTGCCTCAACAGATTGATCGATATCTCCCTGTCCGCCATCACGCATATCATCATAACGGCTGATTAAACCGCCATATCCTGTATAGGCTGAAATCTCACTGACATAATCTTGTAATTGCTCTACGCGTTTTTCAATGCCTTTATCCATGCCGGTTTCATGTAGAAACTTCTTAGAGCTTTTCTCAAACTCATGAACTTCCTTACCGACATTTTTCTTTGCAATCTCCGCCTGCTTCTTAAGGACATCAAGTTGCTCAGACCAATTCTCAGGTACAAGCCCCTTAAATCCGTTTTGCGATTCCTGAATATCACTGACGTTATTTTCCAATTCAGCAATTCTTACGCCGCGCTCTTCAAACTCGTCGTAATTCTTTTCAAATTTTGGCCACATCATCATAACAATTAAAGCAAGCATGAAGAATACAATTGATGCCGCGATCATCGCACTTTGCGTTATAGCGCGGCTTCGTGTTTCAACCGCCAACTCTGTGTAAGCTGATCCGCTGCGCTGTGGTTGCTTCGGTTTAAACTCATCAACTTTCTTCTTCGGTTCAAATGTCACAGGCTCAGCTGCCTTTTCTTCTTGCTCTGAATCCTGAGACTTATCACCTTCGCTGTTGTTTACGTCCTTCTCGGCGTCCACCTCTTCGACTACCGTATCAACAGGTGCCGCCGCCTCTTCCGTGTTAGGTATTTCCGTCACAGGTACATCCTGAACGTTGCCATCATCTAATAAGCCGGAAAGATCGATGCCATTTTCCTTGGCCGCAGACAAAACAAGCGCTCTACGCGTGCCGGGAATAACATTTCTTTTCTTCCACCCTTGAATAGTCGTCACAGCGACATCAATCTTGGATGCCATCGGTCTGATACCACCGAATCTTTCGATAATTTCAACAGCATTTTCCATGGGCTGCTTTGCCGATTTGCTCATAACACTTACCTCTTTATGTTTATTATTATACTCATATCATAGGTGCATTCATGCACACAAAAACATTCACAGGGAATATTCATCCTATCCCCACTCCGGGCGAACGGGTCACACTGTGACAACAGATATGCAAATATCCAGCATACCGTTCATATCAGGCGAGGCCGCCGCCTTACCTTTTAACCTAAAAATTGTTTGAGCATATTCTAGCACGCTATCACTAATGCACAAAGGTGTAATAAAGTTTGCGCTCCCCGCGATATTCGCCGCCAAGAGCTGCTTATAAAACAGATCAACGGAACGTCTTGAATAAAACGGAACATATATGTCGCCGACATCATCACTTTTTTCACTCAGCAATAAACGCGCAGCATCACTCAAGCTATCAACAGCCTTTGCTTCATAACAAATGTATTCATCAATCGACAAATCACATGTTTTGGCTAAATCCACGCTGACGTCTTTTGCCCGTAAATAGCAAAAACGTAGTTGTTCGGCACCTTCATAGCTCCTTAGGAAACGGATCAATTCTTCGACATCCTTGGCTGTATAAATAATATTATTATATCCCTGCCTGACCAATTCATCCTTCGTGGCCTGACCGACGCAAAAAACATTTACACGCCCTGCATGCACATTATCCAAAGCCGCCACAGCATGACGACTAGTCAGAAGCACAGCATTATATTGCGCCCAATCAATATCAACAGGAAAAGCAACGATTGACATCACAGGGGAATATATAATGTCATCATGTTTCACATATTCGGTCGATAGCAAAGCATCCGTTAAACGTTTTGCCCCATCTCGCTCTCTTATGTTGATAAAAACGCTCATTTAATGGTCAACATCGGTTATGTTATTGCTATAAAATATCTTTCGGGACATGGCCCACAAGGGCTTTACCAACTGCTCTTCCCAGTCTTTGCGCATCATCAACAGACGTCACTTCATCGCTTTGCTCCTCGCGCCACGAATTTTCACCATCAGGTGACACAACCTCAACCACCAATGACATCTTACCGTTATCCAGTGTTGATAAAACACCAACAGGCGTGTGGCATGAACCACCCAACGCATTTAATGCGGCACGCTCCGCTGTGACCTTAAGCACTGTTTCTTCACAAGATATTTGGCTAATATAAGGCAATCTCACAAGGTCGCTTTCGCGCATCTCAATACCAATGGCCCCCTGCCCGACAGATGGCAACATAACATCAGTCGGCACGACCGCGCTTATTTCATGCGACAACTCCAGCCGGTTTAACCCCGCACAAGCAAGGAAGGTTGCATCAACTTGCCCGTCGCGCAACTTACCGATACGGGTTTGCACATTACCACGAAACGGCACAATTTTCAGATCAGGGCGACGCTTCAAGACAAATGCTTGCCTACGCACACTCGCCGTACCAACAACAGAACCTTCTGGCAAATCATCAATATTTTGAGCAATATCGGATAAAAATGCATCTCTAACGTCTTCGCGCGGCAACATATAGGGGATCACCAAACTGTCAGGCAATTCCGTCTCCATATCCTTCATGGAATGTACGGCAATATCAATTTGCCCCGCCAACATGGCTTCCTCAATCTCTTTTGCAAATTGTGCCTTACCGCCTTCAAGTGCCTCCAAACGCACCTCACCGTCTTCAGGCTTCCAATCGCCGGAAGTCTTTATAATCTTTATATTAACGACCAACCCTTGCCTTATTTTAACCAATTCATCACGCACTTTATGCGCTTGCCACAAGGCAAGAGCAGAGCCACGCGTACCAATTGTTATTTCCTCTACCTGATCGTAATCCCGTTTGACAGTCATATCGTTGCGCTCTATTGCTATTAGCTTACATTTAACCGCTATTGTACTAGCACAGGGAAAAGCGAAAAACCATGATTGTTCTTGGTATTGAAACCAGTTGTGATGAAACCGCCGCCGCGATTGTTAATGACAAGCGCGAAGTCCTGTCAAATGTTGTCCTCAGCCAAATGGATGAACATGTCGTCTTTGGCGGTGTCGTACCTGAAATTGCCGCACGCGCGCATCTGGAACATATCGACAAAGTTATTTTAGCCGCCCTAAAAGACGCCAACCTGACATTCAGCGACCTTGACGGTGTTGCGGCGACATGCGGCCCAGGCCTGATCGGCGGGGTTATGGTAGGCATGATGGCCGCGAAAGCCATTGCGGCATCCCACAATATTCCATTCCTTGGAATCAACCACCTTGAAGGACACGCCCTGACGGCGCGCCTGACAGATAACGTTGCCTTTCCGTATTTGATGCTGCTCGTCTCCGGCGGGCATACACAAATCTTAGTTGCGGAAAAGCTCGGCAAATATAAACGATGGGGCACGACACTTGATGATGCCGCAGGTGAATGCTTCGACAAAAGCGCAAAGCTCATGGGCCTGCCATACCCGGGCGGTCCACAAGTCGAAAAAACAGCCTATCAATGCAAAAACCCCGAAAACGCAGTTACTCGCTTCCCTCTCCCCACCCCTATGAAGGGCAGAAAAAATTGCGATTTTTCGTTTTCCGGACTAAAGACAGCAGTACGTAATCACGTTGAAAAATTGCCGGCCGGCGATTTAAGGCAAAACGATATCATTGAACTCAGCCATGCCTTCCAAGACAAAATGGCCGATGTTTTGGCCGATAGATGCGGGCACGCGATAACACGGTTCAAAAAAGAATACGGAACCAAAACAAACACACCGACATTAGTGGTCTGTGGCGGCGTATCGGCTAACAAAACGATATGCGGAGCGCTCGGACAGTTAGCGGAAAAACACGGAATGCAGCTCTGCGCGCCGCCACTCTCTCTTTCAGGCGATAACGGCGCCATGATTGCATGGGCCGGACTAGAGCGCCTGAAGGAAGGACAAAACGATCCTCTGGATTTTCAGGCGCGACCGCGCTGGCCACTTGACCCGAACGGCCCGCCGCGTCATGGTGCAGGGGTAAAAGCATAACAAAAACAACAGGGAAAACATGACAACACGAAGTGTTATCGGCGCAGGATCATGGGGAACAGCCATTGCGCAACTCGCAGCAGAAAATTCTGATACAGTTTACCTGTGGTCACGAACACATGACCACGCAAGCGAAATAAACGCCGCACAGGCCAATGAAAAATATTTGGCGGGCATTGCATTAAAAAATAACATCAAGGCAACAGGCGAGCTGGAAATCGCAATGCAGAGCGATATTATATTCCTCGTCACCCCCGCACAGGCGATGCGCCAAATCTTAAACGACATGAAACCGTTCATACGCAAAAACCACATCCTGGTTTTATGTTCCAAGGGGATCGAACTCTCCAGCGGGAAACTCATGAGCGACGTCGTGAAAGAAGTACTCCCGAACACGCCTGTCTGCATCCTCACCGGACCAAACTTTGCAGTGGAAATCGCACGCGGAAAACCCGCAGCGACGACCCTCGCCTGCGAAGACACAAAAATCGGCGAAACTGTACAAGATGCAATTACTGCGCTGCATTTTCGCCCGTACATCACACATGATTTAATCGGCGCACAACTCGCAGGCGCATTGAAAAATGTTATCGCCATAGCCTGTGGTATTGCACACGGATTGAACATGGGAGAAAGCGCCCGTGCAAGCCTTGTGACACGTGGCCTGGCTGAGATTGCACGTCTTGGCGTCGCCATGGGCGCAGAATACGAAACCTTTCTCGGACAGTGCGGGATTGGTGATATGATGTTAACATGCTCATCGGAGAAATCACGAAACTTCTCTCTCGGGCTTGCATTGGGTCAAGGGAAAACACTGGACGAAATCCTTGGAACCCGCGGAACATCAGTTACTGAGGGTGTGCATACCGCTAAGGCAGCCATCGCTCTCGCCCAGGAATATGAGGTAGAAATGCCCATCACGCTGGCTGTGCATAAATGCTTGAATGAGGGGCTTTCGCTTGACGATGCGCTCGAAGACATGTTGAATCGTCCTGTGGGGCATGAACACCCCACTGAAATTGCCGACGCCTGATTAGGATACACAGGCTCATAATCGGCCTATTTTTTATCCAATTACACAGGAGTGCGCAATGACAGACACTTACAAACCATCTGATGACACATTACGTCGTGCAAAAATTTCAGAAGAAGCCTATCATGATCTTTATGAATACTCGATAAACGAGCCTGAGAGCTTCTGGGGCGAAATGGCGCAGCGCATTGATTGGATCACCCCACCGACCAAGATAAAGAACACAAGCTTCAAAAGCCCCGTATCAATCAAATGGTATGAGGACGGTGTTTTGAATGCATGTTATAACTGTGTCGATCGTCACTTGCCCGAAAAAACAACCTCGACGGCCCTCATTTTCGAAGGTAACAATCCCGAAGAGTCCCGAAAAATCAGTTACGGCGAGCTTAAGGACGAGGTGTGTAAGGTTGCCAACGCCCTGAAAGAACGCGGCGTCAAAAAAGGCGATCGTGTAACTATTTATATGCCGATGGTCAGTGAAGCGGTTTATGCCATGCTTGCTTGCGCGCGTATCGGCGCCATTCATTCCGTCGTATTTGGTGGCTTTTCCGCAGAGAGCTTGAAAAACCGCATCCTTGATTGCAGATCAAATGTTATTATCACCGCCGACGGATCGTATCGCGGAGAGAAGACAATCGCCCTAAAGGCGAATGTTGATGACGCCCTAAAATCTTGCCCGAATGTTCACACCGTCCTTGTACTAAAGCGCACAGGGCAAGATGTGAGCTGGAATGAGAAGCACGATGTGTGGTGGCACGATATTGTCGAGGCACAAGATGCCGAGTGCCCGTGCGAACCGATGAATGCCGAAGATCCCCTCTTCATTTTGTATACATCAGGCTCCACAGGCGCACCGAAAGGCGTTATGCACACGACAGGTGGATATATGGTTTACACCAGCCTGACTCATGAATATGTTTTCGATTACCACGCGGGTGAGGTCTATTGGTGTACTGCGGATGTCGGCTGGATCACGGGACACTCCTACATCGTCTACGGCCCGCTTGCAAATGGCGCAATCTCATTGATATTCGAAGGCATACCGACCTACCCCGATGCATCACGTTTCTGGCAGGTCGTGGACAAGCACCAAGTCAGTATTTTCTATACCGCGCCGACAGCTATTCGGTCATTATTGGCTAGCGGTGACACCCCCGTCACGAGCACAAGCCGCAAATCTCTGCGGGTTTTAGGAACTGTTGGCGAACCCATCAATAAAGAAGCATGGGAGTGGTATTATAACGTGGTCGGTGATGGGCGCTGCCCGATTATTGATACGTGGTGGCAAACCGAAACAGGTGGCCATCTCCTAACACCACTCATCAGCTTCCCGCTAAAACCCGGATCAGCAACGCGCCCGTTCTTGGGTGTGCGCCCCGTCCTGTTGGATAGCGAACATAAAGAACAAGATGGCGCCGCAGAAGGTGCATTATGCATAAAAGATTCATGGCCCGGACAAATGCGCGGCGTTTACAACAATCCCGAACGCTTTGAAAAAACATATTTCGCAGACTACCCCGGCTATTATTTCAGTGGTGATGGCGCGCGCCGTGACGAAGACGGATATTACTGGATCACAGGCCGCATGGATGACGTCCTGAACGTATCTGGGCACCGCATGGGAACAGCGGAAATCGAAGATGCGATTGATGACCATACAGATGTCGCCGAAAGCGCCGTCATCGGCATTCCACACGATATTAAGGGTGAGAGCATTTTTGCCTATGTCATCATGAAAGAAGGGCATAACTATGACGAGGACACTGTACGCGATGAAATCAACGCCTTAGTTCGCGAAGTGATTGGCCCGATCGCAAAACCCGATGGAATTCTATTCACCCCTGCCCTACCCAAAACGCGCTCAGGGAAAATTATGCGGCGCATCCTACGTAAAATCGGCGCCGGTGAATTTGACGCATTAGGGGATATATCCACCCTTGCAAACCCAGAAATCGTAGAAGAGCTGATTGCCCGTAAAAAAGCGATGGATTAGCCAAAATAAAAAGGACAAAAAAATGACCAATACGCCAACAATAGCAGCAAAAGAGCCGATTGTGGTTGAGCTCACCGAAGGTAAAAATTACTTTTTCTGCACGTGCGGCAACTCAAAGAAACAACCATTTTGTGACGGAGCTCACAAAGACACAGGCTTTGAGCCGCATAAATTTACAGCCGAAAAAAACGGTAAGGCATGGCTATGCCAGTGCAAGCACTCCGGCAAAATCCCTTTTTGTGATGGCACACATTCAAAGGTATAATAAGGAATATCAAAACATCATACTTAATTATGCTTAGTCGCCCCTCTTTAATATTCACAACCCTGCTTTGCTTTGCAAATAATGTCAGTGCGGAGAGCATAAAAGACCCCCGATCTTTTATTGATCCCGTATGTGAAGGAATTAAAAGCTGTCAGGACCAGGCTTCCAAAGGTGATAAATACGCACAATTTGCGTTAGCTGAGATTCACGCCTTTGGGAAGCTCGATGTCCCCAAAGATGAAGAAAAAGCTTTATTTTGGTTTCAAAAATCTTCGCAATCAGGTTATGCGCCTGCAAGTTATGCTATAGGGCAAATCTATGCTTTTGGACGCGGCGTTATAAAAGATGAAATTAAAAGCATTGAGTATTATAAGCTGGCCGCAGATCAGGGGCACGCAGATTCACAATCCTTGTTAGGTGATCTATATTTAGAGGGATACAAAAAAATAATAAAACAGGATGAGCATCTTGCAATAAAATACTATGAAATGGCGGCCAGACAGGGACATTTCGATTCACAATATTATTTATCGCTGCTTTATTTTAACAGCAAAGATTATAAGGATAATATTAAGAGCTACGCATGGGCTAAAATATATTTAGAATATTTAAAAGAGCCTGAACTGTTAGAAATATTTTCAAAGCTAGAGAAGCAACTACCTTCTTCTGAAAAACAAAAAGCCGATTTATTTATAAAAAGCATTAGGGAATAAGATTCCACCCCTACCTATTTTTTTAAACATAAATTTTATGGACAAAAAAGCCCGCAAACGACCGCGGACTTTAAACTTAATTGGCTAAACCAAATATTATGCCAACCCGACAGCGGCCTTATACAGCTCCAACAGCTCATCCGCTTCGCGGCGTTTTTCCGTATCCATCTTACGCAATGAAATAAGCTTGCGCATCGTTTTCACATCAAAACCGACGCCTTTAGCTTCTGCATATACTTCCTTGATATCCTCCATAAGCGCGGCCTTCTCTTCTTCCAAACGCTCAATGCGTTCGATAAAAGACGCTAAGCGCTGACCGGCGACGCCGCCAACATCCTGTGTTTTCGGTTGTTCATTATCGTGGGCAGATGGTGAATCTGCGACAGGAAAGCTTGCGACATTCTCGCTCATATAGGTTGCTCCTTATGCTGTAACTTGAGTGATTCGTTGTTTATAACTCTAGCGAATCCGCGCGGTTATGAACACCCTAAAAGGATCAAAAATCGGCAAAAAATAAGGGACGACAACCGCCCCTCACCTTAAAAATTGTATACTTAGCCAATAAGCTTGTTCTGTTTCAAACTAGTTAACCTTTTTGGCTGACCATGTCTCGATCAAAATACTGTGTTCATTATCAGCTTCGGGAACACGCCCAATCTGGAACGTCAACACATACTCAACACTAAACGTGTCTGCCGCATTGGTTTTCGAATATGCATCTTTTCCCATTTCCTTGAATGTAATCTGCGACTTCACCTGATAAACCCAACGGTAACGCCCGTCTACGGCACCCTCATTTAGCAAAACAGGGTGCTCCATTAAAAACCCTGAAATATCGTATTTTCCGGCCTTAATCGTTGTCAGATAGTTTGCCTCTCTTAGGAAGTCATTATATTCATCAATCGCAACCTTTGTCAGATTAACCATCTTTGTACGGTAATCATCTTCAAATGTTGAAGGAACATAACTGAGCAGACCGGGAATAGTTTGTTGTACCCACATAACAATAACACTGTTCGGACGGTGGCGCTCATCAAGTGGCGCATCGCTCTGCGCCTCCCCTTCCGCATCGAGATTGTCGACAACGGCATCTGTATCGGCAAACGGCGCGCGTAGCGTTTCTTCAGGCCTCGGTCCGTTATCTACAGTCGGAAAGAGAAAATCGAGCCAGCCCGCCTGTGCCGAGGTCGGCACCATAAGTATGAGAGCTGCTACAAACAAAAATACACGTAATTTTATCATTTAATATTCCACAGAGATGATTTAATGGAATATATTCCATCATAACTTTTATATTTATGTCCAGCGATAAGTCATGACAAAGGCTTAAAATCTGTTTATGACTTTGCTATAAGATACTTAAGCCCAAATAAACGACGCACCACCGTACAGGAAATGAAGATGAGCAAGGACGATAAAAACTTATCAGAAGGCGGTAGCCTTGGCGGACGCGTAAAACGCTATAGCCAAGTTTCAGGTACCATGGCAGGGCTAGCCATGAAAATGGCGGGGGAGCGATATTTCGGTATGGATATTGACCGCCCGGAACATGCCGAAAAACTCGTGCGCGCTTTGGGCAACATGAAGGGCCCCCTTATGAAAGTCGGGCAAATCCTGTCCACCATCCCCGAGGCCCTCCCCGCAGAATATGCACGCGAATTTCAACAGCTACAATCAAGCGCCCCACCAATGGGTTGGAATTTCGTACGCCGCCGCATGAAAACGGAACTTGGCGCGGATTGGCAAAGCAAATTCAAATCATTTGAACAAAATGCATCAGCAGCAGCCAGCCTTGGTCAAGTTCATCGCGCGGTTTCGAATGACGGTGAAAACCTTGCATGTAAACTGCAATACCCCGATATGCAATCCGCCATTGACGCGGATTTAAAACAATTGAAATTAATGTTTTCGTTATACGAAAGCTATGACAAGGCCATTAAAACAGGGCAAATTCATGGTGAATTGGCCGAGCGTTTGCGCGAAGAGCTGGATTACACATTAGAAGCAAAATACACGAAACTATATGCCTATATGCTTCGTGATGAGCCTAATGTGCATGTTCCGCATGTACATGACGAATTATCAACGGACCGTCTCCTAACCAGCACATGGCTAGATGGCGATAAGATCATGAATTACGTCGATAAGGATCAAGAAACCCGTAATACATTGGCGCTCAATATGTTCCGTGCCTGGTATGTGCCGCTCTATAATTACGGTGTGATTCATGGCGACCCGCATCTCGGAAATTATACGGTGCGCAGTGATTTATCCATCAATCTTCTTGATTTTGGCTGCGTACGCATATTCCCCGTTAAGTTTGTCGGCGGCGTCATTGACCTCTATCACGCCCTGCAAAACAACGACACAGACCTCGCTGTTCACGCTTATGAAACCTGGGGCTTTACAGGGCTTAGCAAAGATCAGGTTGAAACACTCAATATTTGGGCGAACTTCTTATACGGCCCTATCCTGGAAGATAAAGTCCGCCCGATAGGCGAAGTGACCAATGGCATATACGGACGCGAAACAGCAGAAAAAGTACATAAAAAATTACGCGAAGTCGGCGGTGTACAAGTCCCGCGTGAGTTTGTATTCATGGATCGCGCCGCTCTCGGTTTAGGCTCTGTTTTCCTTCATCTCAAAGCGGAGATTAACTGGTATCGCATTTTCAATGAACTGATTGCAGATTTCGATGCATCGAAATTACAAAAAACGCAAGATGAGACATTCCCTAAATTTAATATTCAACGTTATTAAGTTAATCAAGTATTGCAGAAGTAATTCGCCGCATATTTAATCCACATATCCCCAATATTTTATGTGAAAAACCCAATTTCCTAAGGTTTTGTAAAGCCTAATCCATCATAATTAGACGGTGGAAATGTTGATTTTTGCGCGGGCAAACGGGGGAGCAAAGCACAAATCCTAAAACAACTATTACTTGTTCGTTATTTAGGGAGTCCGTAAAGATGTTCTTTACACGTTGTACTGATTTATTGAAGAAAAAGTACACAATCAAAACTGCAACAAATCTGATTAGCGACCAAAGCGGCAATATCTTTTTCGCACTGTTTGGTGCGGTTATAATTGTCGGCTTACTGGGCTCAGTTGTTGTATCAACGATGCGCGGCCCCCTGTCAACAATGGTGCAGGTTCAAACACATACTCAAGCCGAAAGCGAAATGGCCATTGCCTCACGCCTTGCCCTCATGGAGGCGACACAGCTTTCAGGCGATGGTGACTGTGACCTTGACGGATTTGTCGAGCCATTAGAATACACAGTTGGAGCCGGTCCTTCGGGTGGCGGATTTTTACCAAACGAAGTCGGTTCCGCACGCATTGACCCATGGGGAACGGATTACGGATATTGTGCATGGGATGCGGGCGGCATAACAAATGACGCGGCTTGTGAACTTGATGCTACGGCCGGCAACCAACGCCTGAATGGTAATGCCAACCCGACCGATGACACATACACCGTTATAGCGGTTATCTCAGCCGGCCCCGACCAAACATTTGATTCATCATGTAATGGCGGCGCGTCCCCCTCCGTTAGCAAAGGCGGCGACGATATTGTTGTTGAGTTTACCTATGCGACCGCGCGCGCCTCCACGAACGGCCTATGGAATATTAAATCAGGGGAGCCGAATGTTGCGGAGATTAACAAAGAGATTGAAGTATCGGGTAATATTGATCTGAATATTGGCGGCGTCGGCACAGGTCAACTTGTTCTTGGAGCGGCATCAATGCTGTACCCGACACAAGCAGAGCTAAGCAATTGTAACGGCGCAAACGAAAACCTTTTACGTGTAAACACATCAGCAGACCCTGATACGTTGGAAATTTGTAATGAAAGCGATTCCTCACCGGGCGTATATGCATGGGAAAGTGTTGCTGCGGGTGCAGGTGCCGTTTGGTCACGCGGCATTGGCGACGATATTTTTTACAATGATGGCACACCTCAAGTGGGCATTGGCACAACGTCACCTGATGACACACTCGATGTGGTCGGAACATTTGATCTGAGCGGTGCGGCAACACTAGGCTCAACACTTAATGTTACAGGCACAACAACACTGGCAGATACAAACGTATCTACTCTAAATGCGACAGGCGCGGTTGATTTTGATTCAACACTGAACGTAGACGGCGCAACAACTTTGGATACATTAAATGCGACAGGCGCCGTTGATTTTGATTCAACACTGAACGTAGACGGTAACGCCACAGTCGTCGGGGATATAGATGCGCAAGCGAACATTCGCAATACTGTCGGTGAAGTCAGAATAGCCGATAACCTTATTGTCACAGGGACTTCTGACTTTCTTAACGATATACGAAACACCACCGCAGCCCCCCTGACTATTGCAGATGATCTCGAAATTACAGGCACAACAGACACTCAAGGCTCAATTTCAAACTCAACCGGAAACGTCAATATCAGTGACAATTTAGATGTATCAAATGATCTCGACGTAACAGGAAATATCGCGGGAACGGACATAACCGCAAGCAGCGATTTATCCGCAGGATCAACTGTGATGGTAAACGGCGACCAATTAGGGCCGCCACTGAATTGTACGTCTTCACAAAAGTTAGAATGGAACAACGGCGTTGGCTGGTCATGTGTGACCGATCTTCAGGGGGGATCAGGTGGCGGTGCACCTGCAATGGATGACATTACTGATGTTTCCGCAGCCAGCCCGAATAATGGTGATTGCTTGGTTTACAACAACATATCAGGCGATTGGGAAAGCGGATCATGTAGCGGTACGGGTGCCGGCATATTCGAAGTTGACACCAGTGTAATTCGTGTCAAATCAACGGCCGGTGATTATGCGACAGATGATTTTGTTGTCGGCTCTCCGCAGCTTGCCGATGATGGCGATACAGATCATGACAACCGCATGTTTTTTGATAAATCAAAGGCCGCATTTCGTGTAGGGGCAACATTAGGATCAGAATGGAACGACACTAATGTCGGTACAGGCAGTATTGTCCTGGGCTTGCAAAGCACAGCCAGCGACACATCATCAATCGCCATAGGCATACGAAACACGTCCTCAGGACAAGGTACGATAGCATTAGGATCAGATGCAGACGCAACAAGCACGCGATCAATCGCTATAGGTAACAAAGTCATCAGCAGCGGCACACAGTCAATGGCAATCGGCCTTGGTGGGGCAACCGGAACAAACCCAACAGTATCAGGTGCCTCATCTCTTGGCGTTTTTATGGGCAATCAAGGCAACGTCAATTTGACAAGCTCTAATACATTTGGAGTGTTTGGCGGCAAAATGATTATTGACCCGAATGTCCCTGCGACACAAACAGCCCCATCAACCGGCGGCGAACAGGATTTGGAATTAGATGTCGAGGGTGATATCGGCGCAATGAATTACTGTGATGAAAATGGTGATAACTGTTTTACAGCAGCCACTGCGGCAGGTGCAGGTATTTGGACTGACTTAGGGGCTGATCGCATTTATTACGGAACAGCAGGAAACGCCATGGTTGGCATCGCAACTAATAACCCGCAAACTACGCTTGATGTAAACGGTAGTGTACGTATCGGCAATGTATCTGGTGTCGCCGCCCCCAGCTTTATGGCTTTAAATGATTTATCAGATGTTGACGCGGCATCACCATCGAATAACGATTGCATCATATACAATAACACATCAGGAAATTGGGAAAGCACCCCCTGCTCTGCATTATCATCCAGCATATGGACAGATAACACTACCTATGTGACGCGTGAAAACTTCCACATACTGGACACAGGACAAACACCGGATAGTGTAAACTTTAGTGAGGCAGGCGGCGGCGGAACGTTCACGGGGGTATTTTACCATCCCGATAAACAGGCCATGCATGGCGGTATTGTCGATTCAACAGACGATGCGACAGACGATGCCATAGATGAAACCAATATAGGAATCTATAGTTTTGCATGGGGGCGTAATGCGGAGGCCAGTGGATTCGGCGCCACAGCCTTTGGCCGAAACACAACAGCCAGCGGCCTGTTCAGTTTTGTCGCAGGACAATCGGCAAACTCAAGTAATGTTTACACGGTTGCTCTTGGTGACGGTGCCAACGCATCAGGCGATCGATCCGTGGCAATAAAAGGCTGGGCAACAGGCGACCATTCCCTTGCCATCAAAGGTGGCACGGCCACGGGCGTACACAGCATGTCAATCGGTGGATATAGTAACGCCGATGCAGATTACAGCTCGACCTTTGGTAATGACGTACAGGTCGCGACAACAGGAACGTATTCAATCGGTATCGGTGTCGGTAATAACTACGCCCCAAGTATCCGTCCTTCGGTAGCAGGTGCCAATGCCCTGGGCATTTTCATGGGCGCGAATGACGGCGTTGTTTTCAACCGTGCAAATACGATGGGGATTTTTAACGGAGAGATTTTAATCGATGATGACGGCACAGCCGGATCACAAGGATGTATCCGTTATCTGGAGGGAACAGGACTGCAATATTCAAATGACTGCTTATCATATGCATCTTTTGGTGGGGGAGCACTTAGCTACCCTCTTGATGTTGAGGGTGAGACAACGATCATGGAAATCGCAACGGGCAATGTCCCTGTCCTGTTAAATGACGGTACACATCGTAATTTCTTTGCCGGTGAAGGCGCAGGTGAAAACAATGATTTTTCAGGTGGGGGAGCCGAGGGGCGCGACAATACATATATCGGATATGATGCAGGCACGACCGGTACCACAGCTTATGCAAATACAGTTATCGGATCGCAGGCAAGTTTAACTGACGCGTCCTCACATGGTGCTATTGTGATCGGCCAAAGCGCACAGGCGGGTAATGAAGCCGTAGCGATCGGCGGAAATGCCCCCGGAAACCACTCTATTGCGATTGGGCGCGGGTCAAATGCCAGCAGTAGCGCAGCGTCAGGTCACTTCAATATAGCACTTGGTTACGGCGCAGGCACATCAACCGTAACAGGTTTTCGCAATATTATGATTGGTGACTCTGCAGGTAATTCCCTTACATCCGCAACATCCAATGTGTTCATAGGATCCGAGGCAGGCAGGCACGCAACATCATCAAACAACACGTTGATTGGACACAAATCAGGTCAGGCGGCAAGTGGTAGCGAGTTGACAGGTGCAAACAATACATTTGTCGGCTATCAAACAGGCTTGGTCAACACCTCAGGTGCAAACAATGTATTTATTGGCGACAATACAGGCGATAACAATGCCACCGGATCTCGTAATATCCTAATCGGTTCGAGCATCGACAATTTATCATCAAGTACCGATGACTCTTTGAATATTGGTAATACGATATATGGTGATCTGAGCACGAAGATGATTGGTATAGGAACACCATCACCGGCAGTAGAAACACATGTTTACGGCACAAGCGGCGACACGATCCTCGCTGTCGAAGCACCAAACTCAGACGACAGCGCCTTAGCGCTCTATACAACGGGTGATGGTGCGTCATGGGGAAATGCAAATGCACGACATTGGCAACTCACAGCACGCGGAACAACCCACGCGAACACCGCAGAACGTCAAGACATGCTTATCGAATATTGGAACGGTACGGCATGGTCGCAACATATGTATTTCGATACAGCCGGATATGTCGGTATCAATAACACCACACCAAATGTTGCCTTGGATGTAAATGGCGATATAGAATATACAGGCAGCCTGAACATGGTTTCCGACAAACGGTTGAAGGAAAATATTATGCCCTTTGGCTCTGCTTTGGCGCAAATCGAACAAATAAAAACCTACCGCTACAACATGAAAGCTGATGAAGATAAATCAGTGGTCTTCGGCGTAATGGCACAAGAACTGGAGAACATATATCCGGAGCTTGTGAACACGGCGAATGATGACATGAAAACAAAATCCGTAAATTATATCGGATTAATTGCCCCCATGATCGAGGCGACCAAAGAACTTCGTGCGGAAAACACAGCACTAAGAGCAGAACTTGCATCGATCAAAACCGCTCAGGCCGATACAGACATGCAATTACAAAAAATTAATGATCAACTTGCCCTGCTGAACAACATCACCGGTCAAAACATCGGTAAAAAAGCATCTATGCAACCTGCTCTATGGTTACTTTTAGGGCTTTTGATGGGGCTGGGATCTATGGTTATTGTGCAACGGCATAAACAAAACGGGTAGGAGAAACAGACCATGGGTTTCCACCTGCCCCGCTCATCTTTACTGTGTATGCTTGCCATGTTGCTGACATGTACTCCAGCCGCGACACATGCACAAGATTATGCATCAGGATTAGTTGGGCACTGGACACTGGATGAGACAACAGGAAACATCATTACAGATAGTTCGGCCAGCGGTAATAACGGCACATGGTTTGATAATGATGACAACGATGTAGCGGGAGAAACAACAACAGGTGTTGTCAGCAGAGCATTGGGATTTGATGGTGTCGATGATATTATTACATTGGGTGATAATTATGACCTGACTGGCGACTATACGATCTGTGGCTGGGCATTTCCCAGGAATACCAATATCGGCTATATTTTCGGAAAATATAATGAGGCGACAGGTCAGGGGATATTTTTGCGAATTGATAACAATTCAACGGATTGGATATCAAGCACGAATAATGATGCCACAACAATATTACGTGGCGAGAATGCCGTCGAATATAATGCATGGCAACATATATGCGTAACCGTATCACCTACTCCCGGTACATCTACCCTTTATAAAAACGGGACGGCTTTAGACAGTAATACCACAATGCCTACACATATTGACAACGCGATCAATGCATCTATCGGTAACAGGTATGATAACAATCGACAAATGGATGGTGCACTTGATGATGTTCGTATCTACAACCGCACCCTGAGTGCAGCAGATATTGCTGCACTCTATGTGTATACAGTGGTCGATTATTCTTGCTCTAATCCCGATGGTGTGGAAGGCGAAATCGTTTTTAATCAGGATGTACGTGCCTTGCAATACTGTAACGGCACAAAATGGGTTGCTATCGGCGCCCAGCAAAGCCTGAACCAAGGCATAAACTTACACCTTCCTTTTGATGACGGTACAGGTACAAACGCGGCAGATGCCGCCGGCACGAATGACGGAACATTACAAAATATGTCACCTGCATCTGATTGGGGCGACGGTATAATTCAAGGCGGGTTAAATTTTTCAGGTGATGACCGCGTGCAAGTTTCAGGATCTGTTATCAATCCGAACCGTGGAACTTTTTCAATGTGGTACAAGCCGGATATTGATTATACCGCTGCGACGAATGAGCTGTTTCTTACCGGTTTTTGGAATGAAACATTCAGTAATAATGATTTCTTTTTAGATCTTTATGAAAGCGATGATTCATTTTATTGCGGTATCAGAGATAACGGCGGCACAACACATGCAAACGGTGTCAACAGCGCAGCCCTCGCTTCACTTTGGCAAGTTGGAAAATGGATGCATATTGCCTGTACGTATGATGACTCTCTACCCGCAGATAATATAAAAATTTATATTAACGGTGTAGAGAGCAACACGCCCGGAGAAGAGCTGAATTTATCGGATTGGTCTGCGACCCCTTGGGTGCCTCCCGCCAATCTCACGATTGGAAATGACGGTGACGGATTTGCGAACTCCGCGCAAGGTACGCTTGATGATTTCCGTGTTTATGATCGGCCATTATCAGCCAGTGAGATTAGCCAACTCTACGCTCAGGGCTCTTCTTGCACTCTCCCGTCTGAGGGGAATTTGGTTGCGCATTGGACAATGAATGACACATCCGGCTCAACCATCATTGACTCATCCGGAAACGGTAATAACGGAACCTGGGTAGACGGTGTGAATAATGATGTTACAGAAGAAACTGTTGCAGGTCAGGACGGAACAGCAATACAATTTGATGGCACTAATGATTTTATCAGAGTTTCTCATTCGGCATCAATTGACTTTGTAAATACCGTAACAATGGCATTTTGGTTAAAATCCGGCCTTGGCGGCAACCCTTACAAACGCATTATCTCGAAAAACCCATTCAACTCAAATCCCGGTATAGAAATTCAACAAACGAACACCGCAAATGCAATACATCTCAGAATTGATACAGCAAGTAATACTGATAATTTGGCCGGAACAATTTCCGGGGTGTTAGATAATAATTGGCACCATATTGTGTATGTTGTCGATCAAGGCACAATCAGGGCATATTTAAACGGAACATTGACGAATACGGCTACATATATAACAGATGCGGGTGGGTTTCAGAATACCAGTGATCTCATGATCGGCGTTAATACGAATCTCGCAGTTGGTTTCTATGACGGCATTTTAGACGACATACGCCTCTATAATAAGGCATTATCTGACACAGAAGTCGCCGCATTATACGGGTCGATCGGTGGCGGATCATGTAATATTTCAACGTGTTCGTCACCGTTTGGAGTGCAAGGTGAAATGGTGTTTAACGCTGATTATGACGTAATGCAATATTGTAACGGCGGCCAATGGATAGCAATGGGGCCACCGGGCAATGGCGGCGGAACTTGTTCCAACCCGACGGGCAGTGCGGGGGAAATGCGCTATAATGCAGATTATAATGTTCTGCAATATTGTGAGGGCGATGAATGGATCAGTGTCATCAGCGAAAGACCATAATCATCCGTTTTTCTGCTCTGGTGCAGGTGCGGGCGGATGCTGTGATTGACTGATTTCCAAGTGACGAAGACGTTTCCAAATATAGGGCGGCGATCCGCATTTTATGTCTGTCAGAACATCATTAGAAGCCCTGCCCATTCGTTGCTCTATTGTCAGGCACTCCGACATCGCAATCGGATTTTTGCATTTCTCAAAAACATCATGATGCCAATCTATCTGTGAAAAATAGCGCGGCATCATGTCTTTTGGAATGAATGTTTCAATAACGTTCGGAATATCAACAATACGCAAAAATTCAGATACATTTTCTGTATTTTCGACATCAGATAGAAAACGTTCGCAATTATGCTGATATATCTTTAATGCCTGCATTTCATAAACATCACGATGATAGCCAGAATACCACTTACGAAATGTATCTGCGGCCACCTTGGCTTCACTTTCTCCCTCGTTCAAACGGCTATCATAAAACACAGCCAAATCTTTCCAATCAGCGGACTTCAATGCACCGTCCCAACCGCGTGCATCGCCCTTTTCACGTAGCGCCCAACTGGTGCGGATGGCCTCGATTTCTGCCCAAGCCTCACAAAACAAAAATAAGCGAACAAAACTATGAACATCAGGCATGACAGGTGCTTTCCCCTGCTCTTTCAACGGAATAAAATAAAGCCCCAGCATGTCTTGGTAAAAATGCATGACTTCATGCAAAAATAAGTGAAACTTCACCGATGATGGCGAAAAACGCGGCAACCGAATTTCGGCACGGAATGCCCCCTGTTCAGCCATTGCCAAAAAACCGTTCGAAAATTGTTGCGCCTTTTCGGGTGTATCCAATTTTTCCGTTGATAATGCAAAAGGTTGATACGCCCCATGCCGTTCAAAAAACGGAAAACGGATCATAAAACCGTAATCACATATTTGATCAATAATCGAATCAAAATACTTATCTTGTGCGGCGTATTTTAAAATATTGGACTGTAATTTGCTCATTTACTGCTTTTTTTGTTGTAAACCCTAAGTCTTTGGCGATTTATACGCACCAATTAATACAATTTTATACTCTCGCATTTACTATCATTAGAAATTGCTTTAGAATCAAGGGACATACCCTTTTTGTTCGGTTCTCGGGCATATATTTCAAAGTGTAGTCTTATTTAGGAGTAAAAGACAATGATCAGAAGTAGAAAACTTCTCTTGGGGGGAGCAGTTATCTTTGCTGCAACTTTCGGAGCACCGCAAGTAAACGCGACAGATGTAGATATCGATGCAACACTAACAGCATCATTGACAGTTAACGTTGTAAAAAATAACGACATGGATTTTGGCGGTATTGACCACACAACAGGTCACATTGGTAACGTTGAATTGGGTCCGGACGGAAACGCGGCATTAGCGGCTGCACCTTCGCCAGCGAACCTGACATTAACAGGTACACCTTCAGCAGCCGATATGACTGTAACAATTTCATCCGGTACGGTTGATGTTACATGTGACAACTCCGCGATTATTTCTGATGGTACGACCGACCTAAACATTACAAATGTTGTTTGGGATACAACACAATCAACATATTCCGGTGCTGCAAATACTTGCGCAGGCTTAGGGACATCGCCTGTACAGCTAACAACAACATCGACTGTTTATGTTGGTGCACTATTGGAAATCACATCAAACCAGCTGGCCCTAGCCAGTGGTTCGACACCTTTTGATACATCAACAGGTAACGGTGACCCGATCACATTCAGATTTGTCTTTCAATAGACAATCATAATGCTTAGAATGAGGAGCTGCGTTATCTGACGCAGCTTTTTTTATGGGCAAAAAATGCAAAAAAGAGATAAACAATTACGCTGTTTTTTTAAAGTTTCACGGCACGTTCTATGTGCTGTAAGCGCGCTCTTCGTTGCCCCCTACGCTCCTGCAAATGCACAAGTTGTTGTAAATACCATTTCAACCGTATCTTTCGGCTCACTCGATTTCGGTAACACCTATAGTGCACGTATACAATTAGGCACAAACGGTGATCTCAATGTTGTCGGCAGCGGCATTATTGCAAATGGCGGTGAGGCCGCAGGCCATATTCGTATTACCTCACCCGATACAGGTATCATAGATATCAAATGCACCACGACTGCCGCCATGCACGGCCAAGGTGCAACAAATATCGCAATGGAAAGCATTGAACTCTCCGTCAATATCGGGCGGGCATTCGGCACAGCCAGCGCCTGTGACGGCTTAAACCCCGGTGATAATGTGGCCGTAAGCATTGATATGGACGCCCTTCCCGATCCGGACGTCTATATAGGCGGGGAAGTCGTTATCCCCACGCAAATATTCCTCCCGAGTGATAAAATATACTCAACAACGGGGACAGGTTCTCCAATCGTGTTGTCTATTGTTGTTCAATAAGTTATTCTCAAATCCTCTCATAGAATAAACAAATGAAATGGAAGAACATGAAAAAGTTCCTTTGCCTTTTTGCTGCGATATGCATGCCAGTCCTTATGTACATTCAAACAGCCAAAGCAGATACAGTCCTGTTTTTTGCACCGACACGTGTGGAAATTGTTGATTCAAAGCCCGTGCAGGAAATCCGTGTTACGAACATGTCAAAAATAAAAAGATCCTACAGTGTTTCGCTCGAGAACATTGTGATGACCGTTGACGGTATTACAACCCGTGTTGATACATTTGATTATTCAGCAAAACGTATGTTGCGTGTTGTTCCGCGTCACTTTGATATCAACCCCGGCGAACGCCAAATCATTCGCCTTATGGCACGTTTCCCAGAAGGCACGGAAGATGGCGAATATCACGCCCATATTGAATTTTTAGAGAACACTTCCAAACGTGCAGAATTGAACCCCAACTTGTCCGCCGAGGCGAAAGCCCGTGCGAATGCAGAAATTGCGTATGTAACGGCTATTCCTGTCATTGTCACAAAGGGAAATGTTCAAACAGGGCTTGAAATGCGTAACGTACAATTCGCGCGCAATGAAAAAACCGGAAAGCCACAAATTGAAATGATACTGGAGCGTAAAGGCAATGGCCAAGGCAACGCCATTATCGAAACAGATTACATTGCCCCGGACGGCACTGTAAAAAGTGCGGGCGTAAAACGTAATGTCTATATTTACCGTGAAATTGATTATCGTAAAAATGTTCACATGCTTGAACTTCTTGATGATTCCGATCTGGCAAAAGGCGGCCAGATTCGTGTGAAGCTCTATAACAAAAACATATCGGAAACAGAGCCGGTCGATACGATCACCGTAAAAATGTAACACAGCCAAGCCTTCCGTATTTATCGGAGAGCTTTTGAGTGTTACTTCGCCTGAAGTAAACCTTTTCTGCGTAAATCTGCGTATCTAAACAATGTTCTGCTTGTTTGAAAGTACACATGAACAAAAGTCATGCTTGGCATATACCGCATATAATAGCGGTGATGCGATTATTGTTATGCTGCGTTCTCGGCCTGATGTTTTACGCACCAGCATTCGCCGAACCCTTATTGACGGCCGTAGAACAAGTTGAACGCCCCGAAGATGAGTTGCTGATCCTGGAAGTTCATGTAAATGAAGAAGTCAGGAATTTCGGCATAATTGCCTATTTACCGCGCAATGCATCGGTTGATGAAACCCTTATCCCTCTCTCATCACTATCACGCGCCATGACCTTCGGCATCAAGGTTGATACGATTGACGGCCTTGCACAAGGGTGGTTTATCAAAGAAGAAAACAGCTTCCGCCTTGATGTCCGAAACAAGACCGTAACCATTAAAGGTAAAACGCAGCCGCTCCCCGAAGGTGTAGAGGTTCATTTCGAAGATATATTTGTACAGGCACGGCTTTTGGAGGAATGGTTCAACATTGAAGTCAGGCCGGACTTAAGCATGCTCCGCCTGTACGTATCAAGCAAAAGCACGCTTCCCTATGAGGAGGAGCGCCTGCGTAAAGAGCGCGCCGAAGGGTTGAACACAAGCCCACAATTACAGGATTATGAATTTAGCGAAGACATTTTATTGCCTTATCAATGGTGGAGCAAACCAAGTGTCGTTATTCAAAATAATTTGCAAGCACGTCGTGACAGAAGCAATACACAGGCAAGTAACAGTTTTACATTTCAATCCTATGGTGATGCATTGAAATTCGGCACCAGATTTACAATCGCTGGATCAGCAGACACAGACCATAATTATGATATCAATAATGCAACATTAACATTCGAAAAACGTGATCCGGCGAATTCACTTTTGGGGCCGCTACGTGTGGGCGCACTCTCGTTCGGTGATGTCACATATCCTGATGTCCCCTTATTACAGGGGCGTAAGCGCGGGCGCGGTATTGCGATCTCATCGGAATCCAATATCAATATTTCACGGTCCTTTGGCGGTGAAACATATACAATTGACGGCGACGCGCCGATTGGATGGGATGCAGAATTATATAGAAATGGCTACTTTGTCGCATTTCAGGAAATCCCCGCCACAGGCCGCTATACATTCGAAGACATCGACTTAGTGCGTGGGTTTAACCTGTTCCAAATCACCCTATACGGGCCGGAAGGTCAAAAAATTACCCAGACACAACGCATTGTTCGCGGTCAGGAAATGTTACAAGAAGGACAACTGCAATATGATTTCGCAGCAGGTCAGCCCGAAGCGGATTTTTTGCCGATTGCGGAAAACAGCCGCACAGATTCAACCCTTGGCGCCAGTGGTCGTGTGGCCTATGGCGTGAAAAATTACCTCACCCTCGGTAGTAGCGTTTTCACCGGTTCCAACCGCGCCTATCAAGACGGGGAAACCCTTTCTGCAGTTAACTTTACGGCGGTTACCGCTTTCAAAGGCATAAAAACGCAAGCGCAATACATGATCGCAACCGAAAACCGCATCGGATATAATTTCGAAGTCACGACGCAGGTTGCACGCGCGAACATTACCGCATCGCATACAAAATATGCCGGGTTCGATGAAGACGACAAAGACCAAATAACAACCACCAGCCTTGATGCAAACCGCAATTTCGGAAAATTTAACGCAAGCATCCGTGCCGCCAAAAGAACATATCAAACCAAAGAAAATGAAACGGTTTTAGGCGGAACGATATCGACAAATATTTTAGGCATGAGCATCAGTAATTCATTGGAGCGCACGCTTTCCGACAATAAAGGACAACAGGAATTTGAAGGCAATCTTGCCGTATTAAAATCATACGGCAAATGGCGTTTTCGCGCGAATATGGATTATAACCTTGATAAAACCGCCGACAGACGAATCGAAACTGTTGCGGTATCTGCCTATCAACGCATCAGCCGCTCCTCGACACTTCGCCTGAATGCCAATCATTCATTCAACAGCGACCTGACCAGTGCGGAATTGCGATACAGCAAGGAATTCGAAAAATATTCCATCGATTTTAATCTGGGTGGTAATAACGACAACGCCTATTTTGGTGGCCTGACATTCCGTGCAGGGTTCCAAGCCGATCATGACGGAAAATACCAAATGGTCAGCGCGCGCGAAGGTGGCCTTGGGGCGGTAGGCTTACGTGCCTATCTTGATGAAAATGAAAACGGCGAATATGACGTGGGCGAAAAGTTACTGCCCAACATTACCTTCCGATCCAATCGCGGCCTTGTGAAAAAACAAACTGATGAAAACGGCACGGTTTTCGTTAACGGCTTAAGCGAAGGGCTTACCCGCTTCCAATTAGATGATACGAGCCTGCCGAGCATTTACATCAAACCCTATGATGATTTCGTTGACGTCATCCCGCGCACGGGCGTTACAACGGTGATGTATCTGGGCTTCAGGCAATTAGGTGAAATTGACGGATTTGTGACAACCGCCACCGCAGATGATCCGAATAAACCATTGGCGGGTGTAGAGCTAAGCTTGGTCAATGTTAAAACGGGCGAAGAAGTGACCTATACAAACAGTGAATATGACGGATATTTCGTTTTCCCCGCCATCGCCCTTGGAGAATATGAAATCCGCGCCCTGCCGATATGGGATGAAGCGGAAATCGCCCCCGTTTCCGTATCAGTTACAAAAGAAGTGCCGATTGTAACCGATGTGCCGATCCTAATGCCTGCACCGGAAGCATTATTAAAGCGCGAAAATGAAGCGCCGAAAACAAAAGAGAAAATAATAGCGCCCCATATTTTAGACGAAGCACCCGGCGCAACAATCACGAACGGTCAAGACATTGCATCGGGCGAAGATTTACGCGGCCTGTTCTTCCATCTTAGCTCTCTCAGCACACGCAAAGCCGCAGAAGAAGAGCGCAAACGCCTGATGAGCGTACACCAAAACACCTTGCAGGGCGTCACACTTTATATCTATGAGATCATCGTAAAGGGCAAAACCTACTACCGTATCGTCGGGAAAGTTAAAGATAAGCCAAGCGGCAAAGCAATGTGCGATGCCCTTATCGCACAAGATGTTGATGGAGGATGCCGTCTTGTTACGCTTTAATAAAAAACATCAAATAGGTGGCAATTTTGGGTTTACACGGCGGAATATATAACTATAGTCACTATACTTTAATGCGACTGACGCAAAAGGACACGTGGCCGAGTGGCTGAAGGCGCTCCCCTGCTAAGGGAGTATAGGGTTAATAGCTCTATCGAGGGTTCGAATCCCTCCGTGTCCGCCATTTCCCCTAAAGATCGCTATTTCTTCTCACATTGCGTCAATGCAGCTTCGAGTTCTTTGACGCGCATTTGCAACTTTTCACTTTTCATATTTGCTTCAATACGGTCTTCCTGAAGTTTCCTCCAACGATAAAGCGGATCACTCGGCTTCTCTGCTTCACATCCAGCCATATCTAAACCATTTTCCTTAGCTTCTTCACATTCGTTAAGCTTCACTAGGTCTTGACAAAAACTTTCCTTATGCCTTTTAAAACGATCATCTTCAGGCTTTGTTTTATACTCATATTTTGCCAATGCAGCTTCGAGTTCTTTGATGCGTTTCTTAAAATCAACCTCTTCCGCATTCTGTCTGGCAACACGTTCTTCTTGTAGTTTCCTCCAACGATGAAGGGGATCTTCCGTTTCATCAGGATTGCCAACGCCACATTCCACCTCACCCACTCCTGCAGTCGTATTGTTATTTTCAGCGCTTTTGTCCGAATCCCCCTTTTCAGCCATACGCTCCTCCTGAAGTTTTCTCCAGCGACGCAGAGGATCTTCTGATTCCTCAGATGTATCGGCTTTATCTTCCTCATCAATACCCACCATGCTTTTCCACTCATCCGTTTTAAAGCGATCATCTTCGGGCTTTGTTTTATACACATATTGCGCGCCAAACGCTTCATACGCTTCCTTTAACTTCATCACTTCGTCAATATATGCGGCGACGATAGGCTCTTCACGCATATCATCGGGAATAACATCCAGGGATCGTATTTCCATATAACTCTCCCGATCATAACCGATTGCCTTATAAAGAGTGAAAATGGCTTCCGGTTCTGACAATAGGTCCTCTCCAAAACCACCAAAAAAATCTCCAAGATTATTCGGCCCCATGGCTGCTGTTACCTCGGCATGATACAAACCATTATTGTAATTGGTTGCCGTTACAGTCACCACCACGGAAACCGGAATTTCTTTTGAACTCCAGTTTGCCGCAACTGCCATCCGGGGGCCATCCTCCGTAATAAATGCATTCCTGCTCTTCCAGTTTTCATTTAACCAATTTGTAGACACATACCCTGCATCAGTGAAATAAGAATTATAAAACGCATAAATCGTATCAAGATCACTTGTTTGCAATTTATAGGTGACGCTATTTTGGAATGTTGAAAGATCGCGATTAACGGCAATATCTGTTGCCCCCTCCATGGTCGGAATGGTGATATCCATATAGCTTTTTGCTTGCTCTTGCGCCGCCACGGGACGAAACGCAAAAGCAGACAACACCAAACACGCAACAAGAATATAAATTTTCTTCATCATATTTCTTTCAAATACAAAAATTATTCACCACAGCCCTCTTTGACCCCTGCGCGCAGCACCACAGTAAGAGGATAGATCGGGTTGGCCATCAACGAGCGGCGTAAACGAGGATAAATAACATCTTCCCCTTCTGCTAAATCTTTTTCGATTTGCGCCATCGTATTACGGTCTTCGCAATAACGCCCCTGTAGTAATGCACCGTTCGTCGTGTGCGTGGCCTTATAGCTCATCACTAATTCTTTTTGTTTTTCCAGCGTGGCCAGCTTCTTATCAGTAAATTTTTTGCGTTTTTCAGGCTCCGACTCGCGCGAGGCATAGCCGGCCTGCAAATCATATTCATGGGCTTCGTCATACAGATCACATACAGCATCCAGCTTTTTCATATCAATCGCAGGATCCGAAACTAGCGACGCCGTGTACGTGCCGAAATTCACCTTCATGCCCGGAACCTTGCGTGCATCACTTTGACGCATCTGATCTGACGCGGCCTTTAGCCCGCATTCACAAAAGCTCTGGCTTTTGCCTCTGGTGTGGCATGCCTGATAAAACGCATCCATGTCTTGTGCGTATGCCTGTAATGGCGATGTGAAAATAAATAAGGCAAATGTGAAAAAGAATAAAAAACAACGCATATTTTAAGCCCCTGTATAAAATTGTATCAATGAATAATACAACCATAAACGATCACAAAGGTGATCTCCAGCGCAAATAGCCCTTATACATACGTTTTAAAAAAGGGCGCATTACGCGCGCCCTAATAGTTTTACCTGGCTTTCTGCCATATCAAGTGCAGCTTGCGCCTGCTCGGGGCCGAACGCCACCCCTTCGATGCAGATAGTTTCAATATCGGTGATGCCGATAAACCCAAGTACTGCCTTTAAATATGTTTCCTGAAAATCCATAACCTTTGTCGGGCCTTCACTATAGATTCCGCCGCGTCCTAAAACCAAAACAGCACGCTTTCCTGTCACAAGACCTTGTGCACCCTCTTCTGTATATTTGAATGTCTTACCCGCCAACGCAATGTGATCGATCCAAGACTTCAGAACAGACGGTATTGTAAAATTATACATTGGTGCTTCGATAATCAGGATATCGCTTTGCATCAATTCATCAACCAACTGATTAGATAACGCCAGTTTTTCATTCTGCGGATCTCCCGAAGCCAACGCGCCCAAAAACTCAGGCCCGATATGCGGGACCACCTGCTTAACCAAATCACGTTCAATGATTTTACTGTCCTCAGATGCAATGTGTTCTTCTACGACTTTTCCGATTTGTCGTGTTACCGCTTTATCCAAATTGCTGCTGGATTTAATATGTAGAATTGTTGTCATTTGCTTGCTCCTTGATTATCGGTTTGCAATTACTTTTTGTTATATAGTATATTTTAGTAACTTATGGAGATTGCGCAAGAAGGCACAATTATGTCAGATAGTTACACGGATGTACCCTATGGAAAAAAAAGCAAAACACGACCAAAATACATGCCGCCCGATCCGAGAGGTTCTTAGCCTCATCGGTGATAAATGGAGCATCTTAATTGTTTTTAATTTAGCCGATGGCACAAAACGTTTTAGCGAATTACAGCGCGGTATTGATGGCATATCCCAGCGTATGCTTACGCGCTCCCTGAGAGAACTGGAGCGCATCGGCCTTTTAGACCGCCGCGTAGAGCCGACCGTTCCCCCTAGTGTTTACTATACTCTTACACCACTAGGGGAAACGTTATTAAAGCCGGTTAAAGAACTTGGAAACTGGGCTCTTGAAAAACATTCAGAAATAGAAGACGCAAAAAATGCGTATGATAAGAAATCATCACGAAATAAAAAATAAACGACCAGAATAAATATTTTGTTTTTCCTTACCTTTTTTTGAATTTTATAATAGATTTACATCATTATAAAAAAATAAAAATAACAAGAGGGGCAAATACTGTGTCATTTACTTCGGCATTTTCAGAAGGTACAAAAACAAAAAAAGCATTAGTGATCGGTAGCTCGGGCAATATCGGCAGCGCCGCTACAAAATTCCTGAGCGATAATGATATTCATGTTATTGCCGCAGATTATGATGAAAAGACAAATAAAAATGCCATTACAAAATTAGGTTTAAATGACGCTGATGTTACGCTCACGCGTGTTGACGCATCTGATATAGATAATATATCGGCCCTCATAAATGTACATCAACCCGATATCGTGGTTTCTGCCCTGCCGCCAGGGCAGTTGGCATATAATGCCGCCTTTGCCAGCGCAAAAGAGCACACAACCTATGTCAGCTCTAACTTTTTAACAGATGGCGCAGTTAAAGGCTTAAACACCTTAACGGAAGAGCAAACAGACGGCAGCTTTCAAAGTTTTGATGCATATCTTGAGGCACAAGGCGTGGCCTCGGAATGGGGCAAGGGATTAGACCCCGGTCTTGACTTCTGGTTGTTTGAACAAGCAATCGAAGAATTTAAAGGCGGGGAAATTACAAAACTCACCTCAACGGGTGCGGGCATATCAGAGGAGCCCGAGGATGCCTATATATACACATGGGCAGGCGTGACAAACGGTATGGGGCACCGCCCTGCCTCTATCATTGTCGACTCACAGCGTGTAGATATTGATGCACGCGAAAAATTCACAGCTGACAATCGTGATGGGATGTCACACTTAACACTGCATGATGGTACGGAAATTGAAACTTATGCCAATGATGACGGTATTTTTCACCTTATCGAATATGCACAAGAACAAGGCATTGATACAGACCATATGGAACTGGCGGCAACATTAACAGGACGTCACGAAGGGCATTGCGCGTTATGGGACCCGTTGGTTAGGCAACTTGATATTTTAAACGAGGAAAACACATACCCTCAAGATGTTACCTTTAATGATGTTCTGAAACATCGCATTTTTATTGCGGAAACACGCGCAGGTAAAGGAAATTTCCAACCGTTTGAAATCGATACAGGCAATAAAATTCACACGCCCGTTGCTTTACAATCACGAAAAAACAGACCAACGGCAAAGGATGTTGTCGAAGATCAAATGTCAAAAGTATATGCACGCGAAGAAGGAAAGCGTGATCGCTCCGTCATCCATATTGAAGTCGAAGGCTTCACTGCATCTGGGCATCCACACCATAAAAGCTTGGAAATCAATGCTTATGGCTCTGACAAACTGGACGGTTTTACATCTATGCAAAACACTGTGGCGGGCACAATGGTTGAATCTGCGCTGCAGTTGCTGGACCAAAACCCGAAACCCGGCTTGAGTGCGACAAAGTCGCAAAACATCAAGCCTCAGCGCATTTTTGATTCTATGGCGGCGAAGGATATGATTTCATTGAGCGAAAGCAATGACCATGATGAAACGCAAATTCACCATGGATTGGGCTTATGACCCAGTCTATTGATGCAAATTAATGGATGCTATTTGTTGTCGGTAATCACCAAATGTCCATCGACGCCAATCATTTACTTCATTACGCAATTCTTCCTCCATACGGGATATAATCGCGGACGTATCCTGATCAAACGACCACGCATTTTGCAAATCCCTGTGTTTCTGATAATACCGCATCGCCGGCAAAGCCTGTGCTCCGATTTGTTCCAAATAGTAACGATCCAGATACACGCCCTTGCCTGCTATTTCTTTTGCATGCATGACATTATAGGTGGCGATTATCGTGCCAAAATTCATGAAACTTGATACAAACAAGACCGATAGCGCCATAATAATATTCGCATTAATCAGCCACCGATTTGATTTGCTGTAAGCGCTGCGGATTATGATGAGGCTCAAGCCACTCGCGACCATGCCCATCCAAATGAATGCAGCCACCCGCCAATAGGTCAACGCATAAACCTCAACATATAGTCCGTTACGATAAATTGCCGAAATCACCAATAATATATTCTGTGCAACCCACATATACACCAAAGCCTGAATGAGCTTAGACCGAGAAACATCTTTACCTGCGTTTTGTGAGATTAATACAAATACCGCCGCCAGTAACGCTGTGACAATCAACGGGTATGCCCCGCGTTGCGCATATTGCGCATAGGAAATACCATCGGGCAATTGCGCCCCGCCCCATAAATAATGCAGATCCATTAAAGTTTGAAATGCAAACATCGCATTAAATATAATGAGTGAGCGCAGGATCGATTCTTTTGTAAAGAGCCACTGCGTTATGCTCATCGGCTTATTTCTGCGGCAATACGCATCAACAATAACTTTTCTGCGGCTTTTCACACGGCGCGGCCTGATAACGGAAAAGACAACAACCGCGATAAAACACCAGAAAAAGACCCTGTTGAGTGATAGTTTTCGAAACACGTACAATACATCAAAATCATCCAACCAGTGCATGAGTATCGGGTTTGCGCTCTTAAACAACATCATAAAAACAAAGGAAAGCAAAACAGGCAAAAGCCATCCCCGAATGACACGTGCTGCGCCATTGGGCGTCTTATACCTCTGTTTATACTTTTGCATGCCAGTAAACGCGCGGTTCAGCGGACGTAAAATTAAAAATACCGAAGACAAAACATATCGTGCCCATATACGGCCATCACACTGCCACCCGCCTTTCGCCAAAATGACCAAGCTGATGAGCCCTAAGCACATAAGAGCAAAGCACAGCATGCTCGTCTTTTCAAACTGCAGAAAGCACTGCGCTAAGGTCAGTATAAAGATAAACCATCCGCCGCGTGTCCGTAATATTTGCTGATTAAAACAAACGCAAACCAAAGAAAGTATAAGACCGTATAAACCAATAACCCATCCCGCCTGATGCCCGTAAAACAGGACATCGGCCAACGCCGTTAAAACGAAAAGGAATATAATTTTCAAACGGAATGATACGCGCAGGCGATTACCGCCAAGAATCTCAGAAAACATAATTTACCACACTTACGATGTTATATTTTCTAAAATCGTACCTGACGGACGTGCATAAAAAATGCGTTAAACATGTATTTTTTTCTGAAATTTTGTGCAGATTAAGCGTAGATACAAACCTTATAAGCCATCGTAACTTATCGTGTTTAGCAGCGAATACTAAGTCACGGCCTTTAAACAGAACAGGACTGGCATGACAAAAATTTTCACACTTATTTTATCATTTTTCGCAATATTCTTTACATTTACCCCCTATGCAAAAGCACAAGAACCCGCATACAAGGCCGTATTTCAATTAACATCAGATAACCCGAAAACATGGAACGGCCTATTAAACAACCTTGAAAATGCAATGAACGATCTGGACGGTAATGTCACATTCGAAGTTGTTGCCCATAGCAAAGGTTTAAACCTCCTCCTCAAAGAATTTAATCAAGACACACTCCGTATTGACGCCCTATCCGCACGCGGTGTTACTTTTTTTGCATGCGAAAATACAATGCAACGAAAAGGATATACAAAAGATGATCTTATTTCGGCGGCCAAAACAATTCCCTCCGGCGTTGGGCATGTCATTAAACGCCAAAGCGAAGGCTGGGCTTATGTTAGAATGACAGACTAAACCGCCAAACACACCAAAGTAATAAATAAGTATAGTTAAATTATTTTGAATATAGATCATTTTTATTGCCATATTTTTTGTATAAAAAAAATATTTATGCTAAAAGAAAAACAGTTAAAACGTTAACATATAATAATAGGGTTTAAATAATGGGTACTAAATCATTTGCCGCAGCAGCAGGCGCAGCGTTAATAACGACTTTCTCGCTACCAATCGCTTATCATTCACGCGATGTCGATTTCTTCCCTGATGATAAATACAACATCACGCACGAACCGGATGGCGATCACCTTCATGTTGTGAATTCAAGGATGGAAGAAGTATCAGATATACGCCTAATACAAAACGAAGATGGCGAACTCGTCGGACAAGGCGTTGTTCATGGCGATGAATTCGAAGTCGTCGTAACAGACCCCAACAGTGAGGCCGTTTTCATCCATGATCATGGCGCCGAAAAAATGTGGTTAGGCCGTGATGTCGTTCACGTACAGCCCGGCGATAACGCATCGGATATGCAAGGTTCCGAGCCATCTGAGCCGGGTTTTTAAGATATAAAACTGATTAATATTAATTCAATTTTTTCACCCTGACGATTGGAGTGCATGTAGTCCCTTTGGTTGTTCAGGGTGACAATCTTTTTATACACTACACTATACAGGTGTGAATTGCGGTTCTTGAGAAATTTTAAACCCGTTATCGTCACGTAAGTCACGTAATTCATCAACGAGCGCTTGCTTACGTTCCTGATGTAGGGCTGCTGGCGCGCGCCCGCGCAATGTGTCACCAATGAAGGAGAAATAAGGGCTGAGGCTCTGTAAATTTTCTGCCTCTTTCAGATCGGATGTTTTAGACGAATTCGTATTGAAAGGCGATTTCTCTATAAACCCAAGATTAAGAATTAGCGGATCAGCCAATGCCTGAGGCGGTGTATTTTTTGCTTTGTCCTCTTGCGACGTATATATAGGGGCGCCGATAAATATATGTTCAGAATGCGTCGCCGCCAGGCTCGTCATACTATGTCCGTACGGGCTTGGCTCAGGTTTCAGGATGTCATTGCCCGTAATATGCGCACGCCCTGCCTCAATCAATATGACATCAATTTCCGGATTTTCCTCCAGAATTTTTTCGGCTTGGTTTGTAATATAAATATTACGCGCCAGCATACCCAGTTGCTTTAGCGAATCAACGGGCGGCACGGATTGAGCATCACCCGACATATTGAGCATAGCCATAGCCTCATTCACCGCGGCCGCTACATTCGGATCTTCCGTCAAGAGGTGCTGTGACTTTCGCTCGTTTTCAATAAACAAATCCCAATCACGCGGTGTATCCGTACAAAAAGCATCAATATCATTATCATCCATATATTCATGCAAAAGCGCACGGGTTAAGCGTGCATTCGATGAACGTATCGGGGTTGTATCCGCCGATAGACGGTTACGTAAGGACCTGTTTTTCGGCGCGTCCAACATATCGATAAAACCCGCCTTGTCCGTTGTTTCAGGTTTAAAGATTTCCTCAATATGCAGATCAATATTATTGGCCGGCCATTCCAACGCAATCGCACCGTTAAGGCCGTTTTTTTTCAATGTATCGATAATGCTTAGCTGTTGAATTACATGCAGACCGTTCTCGTGTAACTCCCCCATGCCCAGTATGACTTTTTGTCCCTGGCGCGCGAATTGCCTTTGTGAAAGTATCGCATTTGTAATGATATCAGTATTATTTTGAATAGCCTGCGCTTTTTGTTCCGGCAGGCTGCTTGACTGCTCTACCGATACAGTCGGGCTGGCGAGAGATTGAGCTTGTTGCTGTCCGTTAAAGTCATTGGAAAAACTCATTCACCCTCCCTGTTTTCGTACTTATGATACGATATTATCTTTTCTTTATTTCTATTATATTTTTATAAAAAAGTCCATTTTAAAGGCTTTTTCATATCATAGTAGCGGCTTCATATTATATTTACCTAATTATATAATATTAATAATGAAGATGCACTATGAACAATTATTTTTTAATTTTAATGACATCGTTCATAGCTTTTTACATATTTTTTTGTTATGAAACGATTTTGATGCACAATAAAGCTCATATCATATTTTGATACTAATTTTTTAAGGTTAGAGTAATGCAAAACAATGATGACTTACAAACCGTCTGGAACAACGGATCCCCCAGAAAACTAACGGTTGGCGGCGAACATTTTGATCCGCATAATGCAAGTGATGAAGACATTTTGTTTACGATCAAAGCATTACCTGGAAACCTGAGCGATCGGGCACGCATTTCAACAGATATTAGCTACTCCCCTGTACCACCTGCAGATACGCATGAACTTGCGGCCTATGCGGCCTCTAATGCGTATGGCGAACATGGTGATTTTGATCAACTGCAAATATCAATAGATGAATATATTGCGGCGGCAGAGCAGTATGAAGCCATGGGCCAATTAAAGCCCGCTGCGAATATGTACTCCCTTGCGGCACAAAGTTATAATAAATACCCATTTAATACATTTGAAGACGATCAGTATTTAACAGAAAAAGCGATAAAATTATACGACAAAGCCATTCAGTTGCACGACCTTCAGGGACACGAAGACTTTTCATATCGGGACAGAGATAAACGATATAACGCGATTGCCGAAACTGTTTTGGCTTATCGTGAATATGCTACGGATGACATTACAGAAGAACAAAAACACCTTAGAGAGGCGCATTATTATAACCGCCTGAGGCCCGAAGCAGCCCAATTATTACATTGCTCCCGCCGGATACAAGGCGAGTTGGACAACACCGCATTACGTGTCGAGCAAAAAGAGATTGGCATTTCTGACGGCAAAAGCATCGGTACAGATAACGTAAGCCAATGCGTCACATTAATCATACGCAGTACTAATCCGAATGATCCTGCTCAATTGCCTGTCGTTGCACTCGCGCATATTGATTACGAAACAGACGCACAAACAATCAGCCAAATGTTTGACAACTTACCTGACGGCCATAAAGAAGCACGCATCCTGGGAGCGCGTTTTGATCAGGACATCAAATCAGTTGAAAACCTTGTCAAAGTTGTCAAAGCACTGGCGGCATACGAAGTAGATGTCATTTCATCAAATGTATATCAAGGCGATCAGGGGCCAAGTACCGTGATTGTAAATCCGTATGATTTTTCAATGCGCGAATCTGTTCCTACAGCCGATAAAGGCATGGCCGAGGCATCTTGCGCCTACAGCTTGATTACCGAAGATCAAATATATCCGCTGCGCTTGGCATTTGATACGCGTGAAGGCGAAGACCGCGCGCCGTTATATTTGACACAGGCCATGGTGCATAAAATTCGCGAAAACCATCTCGGCAAAGATGATGTAGAGCGTTATAAGGCAATCCGTGATGAAGGGCTTTTTGATATCGGGCTATCCAGCTATTTCTTCAACAGTTTGGTCAAACAATATGAGAAATCGATCGAAGATATCTTGCCATTTGCTTCCGCGCAATTACCTCAGGACGTTATCGAAGAAATGCCCCTCTATATCGGTAAGGATGCGATCGGAAAGAATATCGCGTTAGTCGAAGAGATATCCCATACGCTAAGGAATGGCGGCACTATTAACACAATCGATTATGATATTGATTAACTGCGCCCCTATTTAAGATTCTTATCATGAGCAGCACTTAATTTTTCAATTTCCTTTGCAACATCTTCTGGCGACCCGGTGCCTCTGGCAATTAAACTATATGCCACAGGAACAACCAATAACGTAAAGAACGTCGCAACAAGCACACCCGCCAAAATGACGACCCCGATAGTAAGGCGTGTTTCGGCACCCGCCCCACTGGCCAAAACAAGAGGAACAGACCCCGCAACAGTGGTTAGCCCTGTCATCATAATCGGTCTGAAACGCGTATCCGAAGCTTCTAATATCGCCCTGTTAAAACGCATCCCCTGATCACGCAGTTGGTTTGCGAATTCCACGATCAAAATACCGTTTTTAGCAGCAAGCCCCACAAGCATAATCAACCCGATTTGGGAATAAATGTTTATAGACCCACCTGAAATCCACAAACCGAACAGGCCACCACCCATCGCCAAAGGCACCGTCAACATAATGACAAGCGGGTGGATCCAACTTTCAAATTGCGCGGCCAAAACCAGAAACACAACTGATATACCAAGTAAAAGGACAAAGACCATAGAGCTGCCTGAATTTACAAAATCTCTACTCTGGCCTTTGTAATCAATGATGGCTTCTGAAGGCAGCTTCTCGTGAACAATATTTTCCAGATATTTAAGAGCCTCGCCCAATGTATAACCGTCCCTTAAGTTGGCTTCCAATGTAATTGATCGAATGCGGTTATAACGCGACAACGTTTGCGCCGCGCCGTATTCCTTGATATCGACAACATTAGAAATCGGTATAATTTGCCCCGTTCTGTCAGAACGAACATAAATATTCGAAACATCATTAAACGAACGCTGCTCCTCGCGCTCCCCTTCTACGATAACATCATATTCCTGTCCGTCATCAAGGAAGGTGGTAACGTTTTTACCGCCCATCATGGCTTCTAATGTTGTGCCGATTTCCTCGACCGTTACCCCTAAATCTGCGGCACGCTCATAATCGACAACAAAATCGAGCTGCGGTCGTGTTTCTTTGTAATCACTGTCGAGCCCTTCTATTCCCGGATTATTTTCATTAACCGCATCAATAACAATGTCACGCCACTGTGCCAATGTTTCGTATGTAGGGCCGCTCAACACAAATTGCACCGGTTTTCCGCTACCGCCGCCAAGCCCTTGGCGCATAATCGGAAACGCCCGTACGCCCGGCAGATCAGAAAGGCCGGAGCGCATCTCTTCCATTATCTCAAATGCAGAACGCCTGCTGCTCCAGTCATTTAGAATAGCAATTACAAAACCGCTATTGAAATTTTCAATCCGACCAAACCCGCGCGGGGCACGCACAAGCAGGCGGTTAATCTCTCCTGCTTCGACATAAGACATCATGCGTTTTTCGATTTCATTCATATACTCTTCCATGTAATCGAAACTCGCGCCCTCTGGCCCTGTTACCGATATAAAGAAAGCGCCGCGATCTTCTTTTGGTACATATTCAGACGGGATTTGCGCATAGAGCACATAGAAACCGCCTAAAAGCGCCAAGAAAATAACAATCGTTAACTGAGGTGCCTTAAGCACACGCGTTAAAACAGACGTATATATTTTACGAGAGCGCCTGACGCCATTGTCTACGGCGAGCACAAATTTAAACGGAGCGTCTTCTTTTTCCTTCAGTAATTTTGATGCAAGCATCGGACACAACGTAAGGGCAACCAATGAAGAAAACCCGACAGCAGCCGCAATTGTAATCGCGAACTCTGTAAACAACATACCAAGATCACCTTCTAAAAAAGTAATCGGAATGAAAACAGCCATCAAGACGAGTGTGGTTGCAATCACTGCAAAACCAACCTCGCGCGCGCCTCTATATGCTGCGATTAACGGGGGCTCTGCGTATTCATTTATACGCCTGACGATATTTTCCAACATCACAATGGCATCATCAACAACCATCCCTATCGCCAACACAAGGGCAAGCAAGGTCAATAAATTAACGGAAAAGCCACAGGCATACATGACAATAAATGTTGAAATCAACGATACAGGCACTGTCACGGCAGGAATAATCATAGCACGCACGCTACCGAGGAACATATAGATCACCAAAACCACGCAACCGACAGAAATAAACAACGTCGAGAACACTTCTTTGATAGATGCCTCAATAAATACTGCGGAATTATAACTCTGGTGTATTTGCATACCATCAGGCAGGTTTTTATTTACCTTTTCGGTTAGAGCAATTGTCGCGTTTGCCACATCAATTGTATTGGCCGTGGATTGTTTAATAATACCGATCCCGACCATCGGCACTTCGTTACCACGGAAAATCATACGATCTTCCACAAGGCCAAGTTCAACGCGGGCGACATCCCCCAAACGAATTAGATAACCGTCATCCCCCTCGCCAATCACAAGAGAATTAAAATCTTCGGGCTTTTTGAAATTACGATCGACCCGTGCCTTAAATACGCGCTGATCTGATTCCAAAGACCCCGCAGGCAATTCAACATTTTCTGACCGGAGAGCATCTTCTACATCTGATACTGTTAATTGACGCGCCGCCAACTCTTGTCGATCAAGCCATACACGCATAGCATAGCTCAAACCACCCCCGACACGTACGCGCGCAACACCATCCAATGTTGAATATTGATCAACCAAATAGCGTTCTGCGTAATCTGTGAGCTCAGGCACAGTCATTGTATCACTGGCCAAATTCTGCCAGATAATTACATCATCATTACTGTCTACTTTTTGCACTTCGGCAGGCTCGGCCTCATCTGGCAAATTATCAGCAATACCCGCGATACGGTCACGTACATCATTTGCCGCCGCATCAATGTCACGATCCACTGAAAATTCAATCGTCACATTGGACTCACCGTCTTCGGAAGAAGATTCGATAAACTCGATCCCTTCAATACCCGCGATACGTTCTTCGATAATTTCAGTAACGCGCGTTTCAACAATATTAGCCGGAGCACCGGGATACCTTACTTCAACCGTTACGACAGGCGGATCAATATCCGGGTATTCGCGCAAGGAAAGACGATCATAAGACACCATACCAAATGCAATAAGAAGTAACGAAATAACGCTGGCGAATACCGGCCTCTTAACAGAAACATCAGAAAGAAGCATGCTTATTCTCCATCAGTATTTTTTTGCAATAGCATCTGATCCAGGGTGGGATTGCCGTTATCCTTTGCCGTCACCTCAACGCGTGCGCCATCCTGAATTCTTATCGTGCCATGTGTCACAACCATGTCACCCTCTTTCAAGCCGCTAAGAATTTCTGCAACACCTTTTTTACGAGAGCCCAATTCAACAGCAACCAAAGACGCAGTGCTTTCTTGGCCGTTTTTCAAAACTGTAAACACATAATTTTTATCCCCTTTAGGAACAATTGCTTCCTCCGGTATGACAATCGCTTTTCGTGCGTTTTTATATAGTTTGACACGCATCAACATGCCGGGCTTTAGTTTTCGTCCATCATTTTTTAATAAAGCACGCACTGAAATCGCGCGTGTCACGGCATCAACACGGCTGTCCATACTTTCTACTGTGCCTTCAAATTTTTCACCGGGATAAGCTTTCGCGCTTGCGCTTATATTTCCCCCTTCCTTAATGGCGGGCAGATACAATTCAGGAATGGAAAAATCCAACTTCATAACGGAGTCATCATCAATCGTCGTAATCATTGTTCCCGGCTGTGCCATCCCGCCGACACTCACATTTCGCAAACCAAGCTTTCCATCAAACGGCGCGATAATACGGCGTTCGTGTATTTGCGATTCAATCGCCGTAATGCGCGAACGTGAGGTTTGCGCCTCTAGCAATGCCGCATCCATAGTTGATTGCGATGTCGCACCACGCTTAATCAAAGGCTTTAATCTCGCAATTTGTCGTTCTGCCTCTGCAAGAACAGAACGCTCTTCTGCTAACAATGCCTCTTCCTCTGCGTAATCCATCTCGACCAAAACGTCGCCCTGACTAACGCGTTGCCCGCTTTCAAAATTTATTTTTGTAATGCGCTCTGTGACAGAGGATGTTAAGTCTACATTCTCATTGGCCTGCAATGTTCCCAATGCATCAATTTCATCGACAAAGTCTTGCTTTTTAATATCGACAACAAAGACCGGGGTTGCGGCTTTCTGTGCAAACGCAGGTGCCGCAGTTCCCATAACGGCAAGACATATAAGAATTTTGTATTTCATACTCACAAACTTTCTTCATTTACTGAATGTTGAATTGAACCGCCTACGGCACGGTACAAATTAATACGTATAGTTATAAGATTTAGGCGTTCTGAAATGATTTCACGCTCTACGGCGCGCAAATTTTGCAACGCATTTAACACCGGCAGGTAATCATCTATACCTTGCGTATAAAGTGCTTCTGTTTCTTCTACCGTTTCTTCCAATATGGCGCGGCGTGCTTCCAATCGCTCTATATACTCGCGCTGCTTATTCTCTTGGTATAGTGCGTTTTCGACATCCTCTACCGCCTCTAAGTAAAGCTGCGTATAGAGGGCAAGGCGCTCTTGGTATAAGGCTTTATTGCGTTCAACTGCGGCTTTCTTCTCACCCCAATCTAATAATGGTTGCACAAACGCCCCAAGGATGGTTGCAACCGGCCCGGAAAATGTGGCCGTATCCGTGTAAAGATAACTGCCTGTCAGGGTAATTTGAGGCAAGCGATCTGCTATCGCCGATGCAATATCCGCATCCGCAGCGATCAATTCAGCATGTAACGCCCGTAAGTCAGGGCGACGAAGCAACAGATCAGAGGGAACGCCTATCTTTGGTAAATCTTGAGAAAAGGAAAGGTTTTCCTGATCACTCACACGGTTTTGCCCGTCAGGCATTGCGCCCAATAAAACATCCAGACGGTTTTCGAACACCCTCAAATCTGCTTGCGCGGGCGGAATAAAACTCAAGCTTTCAGAAACCTGACTTTGCTGTTGTAAAACCTCAACCTTCGTCCCGACACCGTTATCCTGACGAAGCTTAATCAAATCCAAAAGCTCTTTATCGGTGTCCAATTGTTGGTTCAAAAGCTGTAGCCTGTTATGTGCCGCAACTGCCCCGAAATAAGCATTTGCCACTTCAGCACTTAAACTCAGGCGCAAGGCATCCAAATCATAAACCAACGCCTTTGTTTCATAATCATCAGCAAGTGCCGCAGAACCGATGCGGTTAAACACATCAACCTCCCACGATAAAGCCGCACCGATCGCACTTGTATCGGGCTGATCATTACCGTCTTCGATGCTGTCTGATATATTACCTTGCGCGCTAATCTTGGGGAACACGTCAGATCGCGTTTGTACTGATACGGCTTGCGCCTGTTTTATACGTTCAATCGCCGCAAAAATATTTTGATTAGCTGAAAATGAATGCGTGATCATTTCATCAAGCGCAGGACGACTAAACGCACTCCACCACAAAGACGAATTTTTTTGATCGTTTTGCTCATCCCCTTCCACTTCACCTAAGGCTGGAAAATGATTTTGAGTTTGAACGTTTGGCTTCGCATTCGGATTTACATCATGTAACGCACATCCTGTTGCTAATATGCTTGTCGTCAACGCAAGCAAACCAATTGCTCTCATACTGAAACCCCTTATTATTTCTGCAATAATATATCTAAAGCAATAATTTCAGGCTTTGTACGTCTCATAGTGGAAAAACCTTCTATTAATTCACAATAATTATTATTCGCAACAAAAACCAAAAGGTTACGTGCTCTTTACTAAACAATGCGAAAGCGCAAAAAAAAATAAGCATTTTGGTTTTATCTGTTTATGATTACAAAGGAATAACAAGAAACAAAATGAACTTATCATGAAGCCTCATCTGAAAATTGCAATTATAGGCAGCGGTACGGCAGGCCTGGCCGCCGCCGCATATTTACAAAAAGATGGCCACCACCCCGAAATTTTTGAACGTTTTGATGAACCCAAACCCCTTGGGGCGGGCTTACTTCTCCAACCTACAGGTCTCGCCTGCCTCGCGAATTTAGGGTTAGATAAAAAAGCCATCAACGAAGGCGCAATCATTCACAATATCTACGGCAGCGCATCACATAATAATGTCATTTTTGATATCAGCTACCGCGACCTTAAACCCCATTATTTTGGCGTCGGCATCCACCGCGGAACATTGTTTACCTTATTGTATGAAGAGGTTACTCGGCTCCATGTGCCTATCCATACCGGTTGTGAAATTATTGATACGCATTGCACGCATGAACAAAGGTATATCACGGATAAAGACGGCGACACACACGGCCCGTTTGATTTAGTTATTGATGCCAGTGGCATGCGCTCTCCGCTTCGAAAACACGGGCAAATAAAGCTCGATAAGCCCTACCCTTTCGGTGCGATCTGGGGCGTCTTGGATGACCCCGATCAGGCATTTGGCAAAGATTACTTACAACAACGCTATGACGGGGCACATATGATGGTTGGTATGCTGGCTATTGGCCGCGCACCAAATTGCCCGACGCCTAAATGCACCTTCTTCTGGAGCTTGCCGCCCGGCGGATATGAGCAATGGTTAAAGAACGGTTTGGATGAATGGAAAGAGACGGTGACCGGTTACTGGCCGGAGTTGGAACCGTTTATGGATCAGTTTAAAACAACCGATGATCTGGCCCATGCCCAATACAGCGATATCATCATGAAGCGTTGGCATGAAGACAGGTTGATTTTCATCGGCGACGCGGCACATAATACCAGCCCCCAACTTGGGCAAGGTGCAAATCTTGGACTTGCCGATGCATTCATCCTGTCGCAAATTTTAAAAGACCATGATGACATCAACGACGCCCTTTGCGCCTACAGCAAAGCGCGAAAAAACCACATCTATTTTTACCAAATCGCCAGCCGCTGGCTGACACCGTTTTTTCAATCACATAATAAATTCGCGGGGCTTATTCGCGATGCGAGCTTTGGATTACTTTGCAAAACGCCTTACGTCAAAACGGAAATGCTTCGAACACTTGCTGGCATAAAAACGGGCCTATTTACGCATATGAACCCCGGACAATGGCATACAGATTATGATTTGCGCACATCATCAACAGATAGCCAACCATCATATTTAACCAATAAGCCAAATACGGGTAAGTGAACCTCGACATTGACGATGAAATCACCGTCACGTTCACTTTCACGGGCGATGACCTTCGGCTTGAACAACCAACCGACAGGCAGCCCCAAAACATAGACCTGTTTTAAAATCAAATTTAAATCCCGATCTGTCACATCAATTTTAAATGCCAACGTCGTGATGTTAATCCGCTCATAGAGGATGCCGTCTTGATCCCATTGTTTGGAGTAAAATTTCTGATCCCCGAAATAGCGCGTCCAATGCTCAGCGCCGCCGTCCTTTTTAAAATGCACTTTTAACGGATGATTTTGCCCGTCAGGTGGTAGAGATAAAATTGTGGCTACAAACCTGCAAAAAGGGCTGTATCCTCGAATAACATCACATGCCCCGCTATATGTTATTTCTTCATCATAATCATGCAGCGTTTGTACCGCAGCGGGTAACACGGCATATCGCTCCTGAAGATATCGCTGATAGAGCGGTTCATTTGTATATTGCTGAATGTGCAAATCAGCAATTTCGTTCATAAATTCATCAAGGGTAAACAACCCCTCACAAGGGACAGCGCCAAATTGATTTAATGAGCCATCAAGCAGTTTTTTAATCAAGACAACCGATGGTGTTGCGGGAATATAAGGCCCGTCGCCGCCTTTCGCGATCACATACCACGCCTTGGTCATGGCTTTACCCGCTTTATCTTTGCCGCTGATAATGACATGCATACCGCCTGCGTCAGAACCGAAATTATAAAACCACAGACTGATTTTCCGCATAAGCGCCGCGTATTGATCTAAATTTTTAACACAGCCCCATCGGCTCGGCCACGATAAAAACCATAGCCCCACATGCAACAAAGAGAGCTGTAGCCCCGCATAAAACCGTATTGTTTTAAGAGTCGGATACCGATCACGGAACAGATCAAGATCGGGGATATCACAATTTGACATCCACCGTTTTCCGATGACGGGATAATGCGTTCTATGCAAATCCTGCCAGCCATAAACGGTTTTATAATTACCACTGAGCATCGTTTGAAACGGCTTCCCGACATAACGCAGGATCGCCGCAACCGTTCCCACACCCCGATCGGTTTGGTTGCCGGGTGTGACGCCGTAATCTACACTGTGCATGCTCGCAAAATCATTTTGGAAATAATCAATTACCGCAGATGATAATGCGGGAACCGTGCTTGCGCCGCTAACGACGAGGACGTTTGCCTGAGCGGCCTTATCCTGAAGGGTTCGTATCCCCGTCACATAGGCGCGGTTATCGGATAAATCAATGTAATGTACCCCCAGCGCGATACATATTTCGGCAAGAGTATAATCTTGTTCATGATACGGGCCGCACGCATTGATAACGGCAAATAAACCCATATCAGACAAATCATCTTGGCGCAGGTTATGAATGTCTAATTCTTTTGCGGTGATCTTGCACTTCGCATTCTGAAGGGTCGTTAAAAAAGCCTCCGCCCCTCCAAGACGGCGTCCTGCGATAATCAATTCAATATCGGGCATACGCGCCAATCGCTCGCTGATGCGCTGACCAAACACACCATATCCACCAATGATCAGGATGCGCTTCATATCCTTATCCTTTGGGTGTTCCCAAAGGTCTCCATCTTCGCGTATAAGGTTCTTCACGGATCCTACCGCTATATTCCCCCGTTGAGGCCGCGCATCATCCTTTTGTTGTAGTCTCGATTTTTGAAGTTGCTTCTCAACTATTATAACAAAATCTTCAGGATCTATCGCTAATTCAATCAGATGTATAATTATAAACGTGCCGTATTTATGCTTCTCCCAAGACAGTATTAACCTTTGTAGAAGTGATAATTTTTTCCATCGCTCTTCAATATCGTATGTTTTAATAGAAAAATGAATGATACGGTTCATATTAATATCGAACTCCGTTACATCGATAGCCTCCATCTCATCCCAATAAATGAAACGTTCATTTGGCCTCGCCTTTTTGTACCAGATGCCTTTTTCATATATTACAACCAAGACCTCATCATGATCCGGCCTCTCTAAATTTCGAACCCCCAATAACAGGGCTCCATAAATTATGATGCAAAAAGCAGAATCGATATTAGATAAATGATTCCAATTTTGGATTATAGGTATTGAAAAAACCAATATAAAAGCCCACGCATAGTAAAACGTTGCTTTCCTGCGAGATTTTCTTTTAATTTCCTTTACCACTGCGCCGTAATCATTCATGGTCTTACCATTGTCCTTCAATAATATTGGAAACGCCTGTGATGAGGATGCGCTTCTCCCCTTTAATCACAATACCATCCTTTGGGTTTTCCCATATAGCTCCACCCTTTGGATTTTCCTATATAGCTCCACTCTTTTGATCTTCCCATAAAATTCCATTTCCGCACGTAAGGCCCTTCACGCGCCCCGCCGCTATATTCCCCTGTTTCCCGATGATAATAATGATAGTAAGTACCGTCCTCTATATAAGTTCTAAAATATGGTAAAAAAACATAATCACCACAGCCTGTGCCACCACGGAATTTTTTGAATTTTTCGTAATATTGATTTTTGATCGGTAAATTGTCGGCGTACTTACATGTCCATTCTTTCGGTATAAAATTTAAACACGGCTCCAGCCCCCCGGGACATTCGCTTATCACTTTTTTGGTCGATAGGTTATAAATCATGTATTCAGGACGACTTTGACAAGTTAATCCGACCAAATCACCGCACCGATCTACTATTTTGCAATCTCTTGCCTCTCCACATCGCTCAGGCGTTTTGCAAAACCTTAAATCACCCCCGCAAATAAAACTATGAACATCCATAATTTTATCCGGGGTATAGATGGATTCCTGCGTCAAATTATAAAGTGATGCCTGAGAAAATTCACGAAAAGCTGTAGAATAACTTTTTTGCGCTTTAGGATGAGTTTTTTCCCATTCCATTATCCTTTGGTCAATTTCAAACTTCGTTTTATCGGGTAAAGCTTCCGATAGATCTGCATTCATTTCTGGGCGCCTACCTGCAACACCACTCCAAAAATAGAATTCTTCAACACTCCGGTTTAAACCGTTCCCTTCAATATACATTTTACTCAAAATAACTTGAGAGCCTTGATGATCATTCTCAGCAGCCTTAATGCACCAATCAATTGAATAATTATCATTTCTTCTTATTTTATATTTTGAGGCATTATAAGTAAAAGCACAAAGCAGGCCCTGCGATTTAACATGACCATTACCAGCAGCGACTAACAGCCATTTCAATGCCTCATCAGAAATATTTTGGTTATTATAACTAACACCAAATTTTTCACTTAAATAACTGGCATAAACATATTGCGCTTCAGGATCACCCTTTAATGCCTCTTGTTTGGCATACGCTTTATCTGATAACGGCACCGAACCATCACAAACCTCGTTTAATGACTCCAAACGCGCATGATAGGCATCTTTCTGTTCTTGAAATCGTGCGTCTTGATTTTTCGCTTCTTGATATTGGGAGTGCGTCACATAACCGCGCGTATACAAGCCATAGCATGTAATTAACAATAAAATTATTACGATGCTGATTACGTATTTATTCATTAGATATTCTCCCTCTGCGACAAATATTTAGAACACGTTTCATGGCCCAGCCCCGTCTTCAGGCAGAACAACTGACCGATGCGGTGCGTCGGCAACACCCGTGGCACCAGGAAAACGACTATCAATAATGTTCCAAACTAAAGCTGTTAGAAAGAACAACAGAATAAATACAAACATCAGCAATATCTTTGCAGTAAGGACGTTCAATGAACCGCTAGAAATGTCGCCGATACCTTGATTTGATTTATTGGGGCGCGCCGCGCTCACTGTTGCCGCTTGAATCGCATAAAACACCATGATGGAAAACAAAGTGCATACAAAAACAAACCACGCCGCAAATAATAAAATTTTCAACCCGCCTGAAAAATATGCGGCGATGAGGATGCTCGTGCAAATCGTCCCAAGAATTAACGCAAGAATACGGTATATATTTTTATCATCAAAAAGATTCACGCTATCCCCCCAAAGGCTCCCTCATGCTATTGCCCATGCGGAATTCATCGCGCAAAACAAAAATACCAGTGATTGTAAAATGACTTTCATTGCGCCCCCATTTATAAAAAATAAATAGTTCCCTTTATCGTTATATGCATAAATATGTTATCTAACGAATGAATAAACAACACATAAGAATAACATGTTTAAAAAGATAATACTCTCCTTCGCGCTCTTCCTTTCATACACACATTCTGCACACGCGACACAACCATGCAGAGCATATTCACTTACGAAGGAACAAGCCTTGGCGCAGTATGACAATATTGTCGTCGTCAAAGTAAAATCCGGTATGGATGAAACAGATTGGTTTACAGAGAAATTTAAAGATAAATACCAAGACCAGCCCGAAGAGATACAAAAATTTGAGGAGATGTTTCTGGGCTATATCACATATGAAGCCACAATTTTACAGAGCTTCCAAGGATCACTAAAAGGTGATATTAAACTGGCGGAAATCAGAGAGGCATTCAGCTCATATGACGGCGCATTAATTACAGGTTTTTATTATATATTAGGTCTAAATGAGCAATCCGATAACGAAATTAACTTTCTTCCCGAAAACGTCATACTTATGCCTGATTGCACCGCGATAAGCGTTGGCTTCAATAAATTTCATGGCGGTTTTATAGATAAAACTGAGGAATTCAGAAAATAAAAAGCAGTACAACCTGATGGACATAATTCTCATCCTTTTTTTGATCTTATTGCTGATAGGCATCCTAATACTATCAGCACGTCTTTTTGTGTGGGTTTCAAAAGATAGAAAAAGAATACGCACGTTTTGCGTACTGCTATTAGCCGGTTTCTTTGCACAAGGGATCAACCACTTCTTTTTTAATAATATGTCGTTCATCCAATCCGAAGTTTACCCTGATCTTTTTTTAGTTAAGCATCCCGAAAAAGAGCGATCAGCAATTCTGCGCCAAGCCATACAAGAGAAGATAAAACAGCATATGAATATGGGGTTTCCCAATGGGAAAAAACTGGCGTACCAAAAGGAGAATTCAATTTTCTTTTACGCGTATAACAAGGCGTTTCCCTTCAGTGTATTTCAGGATGAGGGCACAGCGTATTTTATTAAACATGAAGAAGATTTGGGCGGTTTCGTTACCGAAGAATTAGGGATGTACAGCAGGTATAAGTTAGCAGAATTTCATTACTTCCCCTGTAATGATAACGTGACACAGTACTGTGGTGAATTGGAATATTTCGATGAAAATGGCGTTATCACATCAGAACGCCTGTACAACCTTGCACCTGCAATCAAAACATCGAAAGACGTAGATGTTCGCCTTGATGCAGATCCGTTGCAGACAGCGTTTGCAGTAAAAAATGAGAAACAGTTTTTAGAAGAATTCCCCGCAAGTTTTGAACAATTTCAAAATATTTTTGGTTGGGATGAACATACTCAAAAGCCTAAGAAGCTTAGCAATGAAAGCTATGCCTATATTGATTACTTTTTTGATTTGATATCGCGTGAAGAATATAAACCCTATGAAGCAAAGGTGATTGATATTGCGAAAAACGGTACATGGCAGGCTGGTGCAGCAAATCATTTCCAAGATAAAATAATCCAATATATAAAAGAAAAACAACAGCATAGCTTTATTGATACGCTAGGTTTCAAAGAAGCAAGGGCCGTGTTGTTTTTTATTTTTGATGGCCCGCACCCACAATTTGATCAAGTTTTTGCGCATGCTCTAAACAATGAAAAAATGCACATTTTGTATGATTTATTTGCCAATGAGTTTGCCCTGAAACAGGGCGATTTAATTGATGAAGCAGCGTCAAATAAGTTAAGTGATAACATTTTGATTTCATCTGTTATACGTGCCTTAGATATTGCCCCACCTACCATCAAAACAAATTTAATTGCGATAAAGACCAATCCTCAAAATACAAACGAAGCCATCGTGATTATCCCTGAAATTGCAGATGAAGGAGAGCAGTATTTTGATCTCAACAGCCATATTATTCTCGCAAATTATCAAACAGGCGAAATAACGCATAAATTTTTTGAGAGCAGCAAAACGAATAAATGGGTTTCAGATGCTATTGAACTTAAAGAAATTAATATAGATACGGCGCCTTACCGTATGGACGAAGATGTACGCGCGTTCGGCGTTCGCGTGCGCTATTCAGGAATGTCGCGAGTGAACCCGTATACCGGTGAAACCCTCTCACTTTTTATAAAGTCAGATACGGAACTAAAAAAAGTTCTTAATGCATACCCTGTACTCGAAGCTGTTGGGCAATGGGACGGAAATTGTTCAGGTGAATTCAAAGATACCGAAAGCACCCTTCTGATGTCAGGTCAAACATCGAATGGCTTCTTTGATATCAAAATAAGAAGCCGTATTACGACCACCATAAATAAGGTTAATACAAACGGGGAATGTGACGCGTTGGAAACCGAGGCGTTTGACGTAAAAAAATTAAAATTCGACGGCGCTGAATATAAGCTGCTTCATTAATACTTTTTAATGCATAAGGACGTGTAAAACACGTAAAGGATGAATTTTGATATAACCTCTTATCGGATTTTTGGGGAACCCTATAAGCCGTGATAAAGGCTCTGGTCTAAATCAAAGCCCTATTTTTACGGAGGGCTTTGACAAAACAAAAAAACGGAAAGTTTACAAACGCTGACCGCCGGATACTTCAATACGTTGCGCATTTATCCACCCTGCCTCATCAGCCAGAATAGACGCAACCGCCCCACCGATATCCTCTGGTAAGCCAACACGTCCCAGCGATGTAATGCTCGCAATCTCTGCATTAAGATCTGCATTATCGCGCACCACGCCACCGCCGAAATCGGTTTCAATCGCACCCGGCGCCAAAGTATTCACGGCAATGCCGCGTGGCCCCAACTCCTTCGCCATATAGAGGGATAGGCCCTCTACCGCTGTCTTCATAACCGCATAGGCCGCGTAGCCCGGCATAATCATTCGCGTCAAACCGGATGATACATTCAAGATACGCCCGCCCTGCTTAATCATAGGTAGCAAGGCCTGCGTTAGGAAGAACGGAGCTTTCACGTGTTCTTTCATCATGTTGTCGAATTGCTCTTCTGATGTTTTTTCATACTCAGCCCATATGCCGCTTCCTGCATTATTGATTAAATAATCAAAATCATCACGCCCCCACTTTTCCTTCAGCGCATCACGCACCGCATTTGCGAAAGCGGAAAAACCCGAAGCATCCCTCACATCTAATTGCAAGGCGACGGCCTTTTGTCCCATTTCCTCAATAGATTTTACAACGGCCTGCGCCTGCTCTTTTTGGCTGTGATATGTTATAATCACATCTCGCCCGTGATCGGCCAAATGCAATGCCATACTTTTACCCAGTCCGCGGCTACTGCCTGTTATTAGTGCAATCTTCGTCATTCTTATCTCCTTCACGTTATGTCTTCAGTGTATTTAAAAATGACAATTCTGATAATACACAATCATCCGCAATGATTACCTATTCCTGCAAACCATAATAACAATCATAGAAATTTAAATAAGAGTAAGTTAAAATAAAACAATCCAAACCATTATAAGAAAACAAAAATATGAACGAAAGTAACCGTACGGAACTTCTTGAAATAATTGATCAGAACTCCAAACTCGAAGGGGTAAATGAAACCGCAATTCCGGGCGTCGCGTTCTTTCGTGCAACGAATACCGAAACATCTTTGCCGGGCGTATACAACCCCAGCCTATGCTTCGTGGCGCAAGGGAAAAAGCAAGTTATGCTGGACAAAGACGTCTATACATACGGCCCGGGTGAATTCCTAATCGTATCTGTTGACTTACCAGTCATGGGGCGTGTCACGCATGCATCAAAAGAAAAACCTTACTTTATCATAAAAGTTGATATCGACCTGCCGGTGCTCTCTGAACTCTTGCTACACACAAATCACCCTGCCCTTAACAAGGGCACAACAAAGCGCGGTATATTCACAGGAAAAACGAGCGAAGAAATGGGTGAGAGTGTTATCAGGCTCGCACGCCTCCTCAGTACGCCGAATGATATCCCAATCCTTGCACAACAAATGAAACGTGAAATTTACTACCGAGCGCTACTCAGCGACCACGGCGATATTATTGCACAAACAGCCCTAAGAGGCAGCCACATGCAACGCATAGCAAGCGCCATTGAGAAAATAAAAACGAACTTTCGCCAAACCCTTAGCATTGATGAACTGGCCAACATTACGGGCATGAGCGCATCATCCTTTCATGCGCATTTTAAATCCGTCACAGCGATGAGCCCATTGCAATATCAGAAGTCCCTCCGCTTAATGGAAGCACGAAACCTGATGATTGTTAACGAACAAGATGCCGCTACAACCGCATATCAGGTCGGCTACGAAAGCACCGCACAATTTAGCCGCGAATATGCCCGCATGTTCGGCAATCCGCCTATACGCGACATATCAGCATTAAAGGCAGCAATGAAAGAAATGTAGGCGCGTGCGCAATCAATAACGACCATGATAATGATATAGGAAAGATAGAGGAATTTTTGAAAATTGGAGTAAAGTAAAGTGAATAAGTTAAAAGACAAAAATTGGAAATGAAGTAATTGACAACAAAGTTAATACTAAAGAACAGTTTGGTGTTTTCGGAGAAATTACCCTACCAGCGAAATGAGGGTTTTCGAACCGCCCGAACAGTGCTTCCAGTAACGGTTTTACAGCAACTTAAGGGTGGTGAGTATGAAATGGCGCGCCTTGACCGACAAAGTGTAAACCAATTATTTGAGGTTTTATTTAGTATGAAAAATGTATTAGGACACCAGCGTTGAGTAAATGCCGTGTTGTTCATTTACATTGTAACCATGATCTCACTAAATTTATTTTAATATCAAAATATTAGCTATCATGATAAAAGGTACTGCCTGCTTAAGTACTTAAAATCTCTAACACGCATACAGATTGTATGCGGGATTTGGCTTCCATGAATAAAAAGAAAAACACTCTGCTGATTGCAGATATTGATAAAAAAATCCTAAAAATGCTCTCTCTTTTTCTGGATACCGCCGAATTTAAACTTGTGGACTGCAATACAGGCAAACAAGCAATTCAGCTCTGTGTATCCATTAGCCCTGATTTGGTTTTGCTCGACCCTAACCTTTCAGATATGGATGGTGTCAATCTCATACGCAGCTTACGTGAATGGTCTAACGTACCTATTATAATAATTTCTACAGATACGGATAACGAATCAGTGATATCTTGCTTAAATGAGGGAGCAAGTGACTATGTATTCAAGCCCTTCAATGCTGATGTTTTAAAAGCACGAATTAATGCGGCCCTTCGTTCTGCGGCCGTACATGAAACAGGTGAACCAGAACTGGTTAATGGTCCACTTCGCATTGATTTAGTACGGCATGAGGTATTTTTAGACGATACGCTGCTCACATTTACACCAAAGGAATATAATCTTTTACGCTATTTCATGATTCATCGAGGCAAAATGCTGGCGCATCGTGAAATCCTCAAAGCTGTCTGGGGCGATGCACATGCCGAAGATACGCAATATTTACGAGTTTTTATTGGTCAGATTCGTGAAAAAATTGAAAAAGATCCAACTACTCCGTTAAGCATAGTCACCGAGGCCGGTATAGGCTATCGCATGGAAATCTCAGAAATAGTGCCGCTTTATAAAGAAGGCACGTTAAAGCTCTCGGAATAATTTTAAAACCAGACCTTATACAATCCTTATATTGCCGACTATCTTCCCTATCGTTTCTTGATGCTATTCCTGCCACGGTACTTTCTTTAAGAACGACAATGGGCAATCCGTAATGGAAACATGGAACGTTATAAAACAATAACTAAAATTGCTCATATAAACTACAAGTTAACAAGGATTGAATACCATGAACGATCTAACGACACTTCATCAAACCAAAGAATCCACAACCCCTATAAGTGAAAGTCTACAAAATGTGCTAAGCAATACATACGGACTTTACTTTGCAACGCACAACTATCATTGGAATGTAGAAGGCTCGCAATTTATAAATCTACACAAACTATTTGATGAACAGTACAATGAACTGTTCCAAGCTGTTGATATAATTGCTGAGCGTATTCGTGAATTGGAATCCTACGCGATTCCATTTAAGGATAAAGATATTTTAAATATTCTGAAGACAACATCAGATGCGATAAATAAAGAAACCGATGTAAATACAAGGGCATTACGAATGGTTCATAATCTTATTGATATGAATCAAACTGTTATCAATATATGTCAGTTGACGAAAAACGAGGCGCAAGCTGTGGAGGATGATGAAACGGAAAGCCTTATGGTCGAACGTGTAACTGCACATCAGAAGGCTCTATGGATATTGCGGAGTATAGTAAAATAATGACTATATCTGCTCCCTCTAATATTAAATCTAATGAATCGTCACCAGTACGAGTAATTTTAGAATCTATGTTGCTACCGGATGAACATGTGCTCCAAATAGCCAAAATAAGTGCCGGAATTTACTGGAAAACTATAGCCGTATTCTGTTTAGCGGTTCTTTTTATTACGACAGCATTATCATTTGATTTGTCTACACCGTTATTTATATTATTAGTCGTCGCTATGACCATCAAAATAGTAGTCATGGGGATACTTGCCTACCTGACAAAGCATTACCTGCTACTTGCTGTGACCGACAAGCGCGTCATTATGCGTGTCGGCATCATAAATCTGGAAATAGCCCAAATGCGATATGCCCAAATTGAAAGCAGCGAAATTGCATCAACAATACCCGGACGTTTATTAGGATATTCCAACGTTTTTGTAAGCGGAACAGGAGGACGTACGCTTGCTGTTCCTTTTATCATGAATGCCATAGAAATTAGAAAGAGCATCACCGAAATCCTCTCCAGCCGCGATGATGCAGAATTGCATTAGTTTTATCACTTCCTTATGTAATCGGCCTTACTACGCATCGCTTTGTTATATGATAAAAGCGAAAATCTCTTATGAATTTACAATTCGTGAATTCTGCAGAAAAGATCAAGGAGATCATCATGCCTAATACAAATCAGAATATGAAAGAAAACTCTAAAGAAAACATTGAGAAGCTTCACAGAAAAATCAAGGAAACATGGAGTGGTCTGAGTGATAATGACATCAAACTTTATAATGGTAAGCCTGATGAATTTTTTGCCAAGTTGAAAGAGAAAGCAAATATATCAAAAGAAGATGCACACAAAAAAATACAACAACTTGAAAAAGAATGTGGTTGTAGCAGTAACGCAAAAGCCGCATAGAACGTCCTCACATCCAAGGAAAACCGTCTGGTTAGAATCAGGCGGTTTTTTTGATGGCACTTACGAGAATTTTATACTCAGAACAATATCCCGCATAGCTTCTTAACCACAAAACGCATAGCCTTCAATTATGCCAAAAATATAAACTACAAGAGAAAGAAAAGGCAATGTTTAGCAAAAAGAATAAATATAACGAAAAAAATCCCAAGGGCGAAAAAATGATAAAAAAAACTAACGAGAATTCCAGTCAAGACACAGAAAAGGAAGCTCGTGAAAAAAAAGAACATAAACAGGATAAATCTGACATGCGATCCGAGGGCGGGAGTAATTAACCGTACGTATAGGAACGGGATTCTTCCTTCTTGCTACCACCAATTAAAAACAAAGTAAAAGCCTATGGAAAAAGATATAAATAATACAAAGATACTACTTGTTTGTGATAACAAGGCTGATATTGAAAATATCAAGCTACGACTTGAAGAGTCCATTAAAATGCCTTGCTATATATGGCATTGCTTAACCCTTTCTGCGGGTTTGGAAATGTTGAACAATAATAAATTGCACGCAGATATAATTATCCTTGATCTCGGTTTAATAGGAACCGCCAATCCTAAAAAAATCTACAAGACAATAGGCGAGGCTGCCCTGGACATTCCTATCATAGTCTTGACTGGAACCGGTGAAGAAGAGCACGACCTTGCAACATTTGTTATGGAGGCAGGGGCTGCTGATCATATGGTGAGAGGGCAATTTGGCCGTTTAAGTGATGCGGTTGAGTTTTCAATAATCAGGCATAAAATTGCAAAAAAATCTGAGAAAGACTGTCTGAACAACCCATCTCCTAGTCAAAAAATTATACAAGATGAACACGAAAACAGCATGAAAGATGCGCAAAAGCTAAGTGACAAAAAACATAATGAACAAAAAAATCAATATATATCTTGGGTCACTGGCGGTTATTCAGTCGAAGACAATGATAAAAACGGAGAATAAAATGAACATTGTAAAGAAATTTCGCCATTTGATTAAATGGTTCATCGACCTCACCCCTTCAAATAAGAAAAATCGTAACACCAAAAACAATAAGAAAATAAAATGACACTCAGAACTATAGAGGTGTTTTTTTATGAGAAACTCTAAACATCCCAGAGACCCAACACTACAAAGTTTATTTGAACGTAAAATAGAAAGTTTTTTTACCCCTCTTGAAAACTTCGTTTACAAACAAACCACGGCAGCGCTTTTATTAGCGCTGGCAACCGTGGTGGCTGTTTTTCTTGCCAATTCACCTTGGGCCGGCATTATGAAGAATCTGTCTGCAATGGAAACAGGCGTTGTTTTTCACCACTGGCAGTTTCTCTTGCCCGTAAAAGAATGGATAAGCAGCGGCCTGATGGCTTTGTTTTTCTTTCTTATCGGACTTGAACTGAAACGCGAGGTTCTTGCAGGACGGTTAAGACACCCCCAACAAATCAGCGTGATTATCTTGGCTGCTCTTGGCGGGATGATTTTCCCAGCCCTTATTTACTGGGCCATAAATCACGATGCTGCAGGGGCACACGGCTGGGCTATTCCCATGGCTACTGACACGGCTTTTGCCATCGGTGTTTTGGCCTTACTAGCCAGAAAAGTGTCATACGGCATTTCTATTTTCCTAACGGCCATGGCCATTTTCGATGATATCGGCGCGATTGCCATTATCTCCCTTTTCTATGCGCACGAAGTCCAAATTGGTTCCTTGCTGCTCGCTGCGTTTACACTAGCAATTCTGTTTATGGTAAATACCGCAGGGGTACGTAATGGCTGGGTTTACGGCCTACTTGGCTTTGTATTATGGCTGTTTGTTTTTCATTCAGGTGTCCATGCTACGCTAGCGGGTCTACTTCTGGCTGTAGCCATTCCGGCGCGCACACGGCTGGGACAGACAGGTTTTTTACAGGAAATCAGGGGGCTCTTATCGATCTTTGAAACGAGACAGAGCGAAAGACATGAGCTTGGTCTGGACTCACGGATTCTAGGCGCGGAAGGACAACATTCTTTGGCTACGGATATTGAAGAAACAATCCGAGCCGCATCAACCCCGTTGCAACGCTGGGAAACATTTTTGATTTATCCCATCGGCATTATCGTTTTACCGCTTTTCGCACTGTTCAATGCTGGCGTTCCACTTTCCGGCCAAGAGATAGCAACGGCGGTAACCTCGCCAGTCACCCTCGGAATTATTGCGGGGCTTGTGATTGGAAAACCGCTGGGGGTTTCCCTGTTGGTTTATGCAGGGCTCAAACTCAAAATCGGAAAACTGCCGGATGGTATGCGGTTCAAGGAAGTCATAGGAGCAGGATTTCTCGGCGGAATCGGCTTTACCATGTCGCTTTTTATTGCAACGCTGAGTTTCGAGCACTCCCCGCACATGGTCGATGCGGCAAAGACGGGCATTCTTTTTGCCTCACTCATCTCAGCCACTCTCGCATGTTTTTGGATTATCTTGGTTCATAAAAAATAATCTTTAAGCAAAATGTCGATTAATTTATGTTCTGACAAAAGATTAAAATAAATTATTGCTGCACCCCACACATAGAATTAGAGGGATGCAACGGGAGAGCGCAGCGTCTCCCTTGCCAAGATGTGTTGACGAAAAACCGAAGGTTTGTAGTACGACACACATCTTGCGCTGCTTCTGTAATCAAAAATAAATGCCTTTTTTAAAGCTTATAAAACCTGCATAATTTCAGAATATTTTTAGCGCACTGAGGGTACGTATGAATAAAACAGAATTCCTACTAAACAATCTTTTTTACGGATTGGAAAACCTAAACACAGGCTTTGATACTGAAACGATTTATTATTTTTCTGAATCCGAGTTTCAGACTGTGATAGATCGTGCAGAAAAATCAGGTGTAAAAATCTGAGGAATTGAGCCTTGGGTAAACGGTGAATTTTATGATGTGGCTATTATCGAAGATGGCGACAAATCATGGCCACAAGATGCATTTGATGCATTCAAGGCGACTGGTTTAAAGCTACAATATGCGGCCAGTTATGATGTTCCCCCCAAATTATTAGAAACCACTTAAAAGATAAAATTTAGTCTCGATTTAGCGACTTAAGACGAAACGCAAGCTGTGTATTGTAATACAATACGCTTGGCAAGGGAGACGCTGCGCTCTCCCGTTGCATCCCTCTGGCTTGGGGCTTCGCCCATCCACACGTACACCCGATGGTAAATTTAACTTGTCACCGCAACCGACAAGGAGAAGCCGCCATGAAACCAGACATCAACAAATACCTTCCCATGTTAGACGGCATGGATTTAACTCGCGAACAAAAGATCGAACTCATCCACGATCTTTGGCACATCATGCAAAGTTTCGTAGATCGTGCTTTTGGTGTTCATCCATTGCAACAATGTCGCGATAAAAAAGAATTTAGCGATTTACACGATTCCACCAAATGCATAGAATCAACCCCAAGCCCTCAACTATCCGATGGAGATATTCGCCCATGACCAAAAGCCGAGCCATGAAAGCCGTAATTTACTGCCGCGTATCCAGCCAGAAACAAGTGCAAAAAGGTGATGGTCTCGGCTCCCAAGAAACACGCTGCCGCGACTTCGCCAAACTAAAGGGCTATGAAGTCGCGGAAGTGTTTAAAGATGAAGGCATATACGGGAGCATGATTAACCGCCCCGCGATGCAAGACATGCTCAAGTTTTTAAAATCCCACAAGAAACAACAAACGCACATTGTCATCATTGATGATATCAGCCGCCTTGCCCGTGGCCTTGATGCACATATTCACCTGCGCACAGCCATAAGCGATGCGGGCGGCAAGCTGGAAAGCCCCTCCATTGAGTTTGGAGAAGATTCCGACTCTGTCCTCGTTGAAAACCTTTTGGCCAGCGTATCGCAGCACCAGCGCCAAAAGAACGCAGAGCAAACCAAGAACCGAATGCATGCCCGCGTCATGAATGGCTATTGGGCATTTAACCCGCCAGTAGGTTATAAATTCGCGAGCGTTAAAGGCCATACAGGGCGCGTACTTGTAAAAGATAAAGCAACCGCCTCTATCGTCACCGAAGCGCTTGAAGGTTACGCCTCAGGCAGATTTGAATCACAAGGCGAAGTAAAACGCTTTTTGGAATCCCATCACCACTTCCCAAGAGATAAAAGCGGTGAAGTCCATTATCAACGCATTCAAAACATGCTGACCCAAGTTTTATACGCGGGATATATCAACGTGAAGAAATGGAATATCTCCATGCATCCTGCAAAGCATGAGCCGTTAATCAGCTTTGCCACATACCAAGCCATTCAAGAGCGTATGAGCGGACAAGCAAAAGCGCCAGCACGCGCCGATATAAGCGATGATTTCCCGCTGCGGGGTTTTATCACCTGCCACTGCTGCGGCGAGCCTATGACCGCCTGCTGGTCTAAGGGACGCACAGCGCGATATCCTTATTACTATTGCTTTACGAAAGGCTGTGATGAGTTTCGCAAATCTATCCGTAAAGAACAGGTCGAAGCAGAGTTTGAAGAATTGCTCTTGGAGCTTAAACCGTCACAAGAGCTATTCTTCACCGCAATGGATATGTTCCGTGACCTTTGGAATGATCGCCAGAACCAGAATAAAGATGATGCGCTTCTCTTGAAAAATGAGCTTTCTAAAATTGATGTGCGCGTAGAGCAATTCCTAGACAGGATTGTGGAAACGGAAAATCTGAGTGTGATTTCAGCCTATGAACAAAAAATCGAAAAACTCGAAGGGCAAAAGATCATTTTACAGGAAAAAATCCAAAATTGCGGGCGTCCTTTAGCCGATTTTGACGAAACGTTTCGAACCGCTATGGAGTTTCTTTCAAACCCGCACAGGCTGTGGACTTCCGACAGCTTAGAAGACAAGAGATTAGTGTGTAGATTGGTGTTTTCGGAGAAATTACCCTACCAGAGAAATGAGGGTTTTCGAACCGCCCGAACAGCGCTTCCAGTAACGGTTTTGCAGCAGCTTAAGGGTGGTGAGTATGAAATGGCGCGCCCGGCAGGATTCGAACCTGCGACACCCAGCTCCGGAAACTGGTGCTCTATCCCCTGAGCTACGGGCGCATAAAAAACTTGTCTATGATCTGTTGTTTTAATCGCTTCGGCTCCATTACGCAAGCCATGAAACAAAACCACATAATCACGACTATGCCCAAAATAGACGCAAAAGTCCCTATGCCGTTTTCAATTCTGGCGAAGCCCGATACGGTTTTAATACGCGCCATAATATGTAGGTCGCGATGGTAACCTGTATGGCAATTGGCACCAAGCCGAGAGCAACTGAATTATTATTTGTTGGAAAATACATAGACGGATTGCCAAAAACAACCTGAGCCCAGCTTTTTGTATCACTCCCCCCATTCACGAGTTCCATAATTGACCATTGCGCATATGGTAAAATTGCATAGGCAAAAACGATATAAACAACGAACAATAAACCACCGCGTTTGAAACGATCACCAAGCGATAAAATGTGAAGTGCCAAGGCATCACGCATGATAAAGGCTATGATAGAAAAAAACAAAACACTAAGGGATACATCGAACGCCTCCCCTGCTGTGAAACACCAGAGTAAAATTGTGGCTAGCACAACCGGCGCGGTAAACATCCACATCGGAACATTCTCTAATGTGCGTTTTAAATTTTTACGCTTTAACGCCATTATGAATCGTTGATAATCACCAATTCTATCGCCCATATACCAAAGTGATTTAACGGTAACCCCCAGAAAGATGATATATGTCGGCATAAACACCATATACAATTCAATTCCATTTTTTTGTGCAAAACCCTTAAACAAACCGCTCACATTTTCGTTAGGAACAGAGTTAACAAAAAACCCGGTCACATAAGCCGATAGAGAGGCATAAAAAAGTAACGCGAAAAAGGGAAACGATTGAAAATTCAATTCCCTTCTGCACAAGCGGTATAACGCAACACTCAAGCAAATAAACAAATACAACAGCGTTAACAATATAAAGGGAATTGCTTGAAAGTTATGACCGAACCATTCCGCCGTTGCGCCATCGTAATTCATTTTATTCAGAACCTTGAAACCGAAAAACTCACTATAGAGTTTAATGCTTAAGACAGATGTCAAAAATCTATGCAGATAAACACCCAACCCGGCAGAGATAATAGTAATTATAAGGGAATTTTTTTTACCATAGACCATATTTTGCAAACTGCCAAAGGTTGCGATCAGATGCGTTAAGAAAGCAGGAACAATGATGACAAAAGCCAATTTACAAATATCCAGCCAATCAGGATATTGATCTATTGATGTTGGTACGTTTACGGGCTTCGTCCAACGATATATATCTTCATGCAAATGTGCATATCCGTACAAAACAATCGGCAGTAACAGTAAGGTAATATACCAAACATAGCTGGTGGAACCAAAGAGCTTACCAAGCATTAAGTGAATGGGCCGAATAGCGGAAATTTTTTTCCAATCCCATGTTTTACCGCTCCGTTCTGTGGAGAAACTTGTTGCGGCTTCTAGTGCGCCATATAGATAGGCGACAAAAAACAAAATCGGCGCAAAAAGATAGTATGCCCCGACACTCCAATGAAAATCAGGATAAACCAAATTTTGCTCATTGTAGTGCATACGATCTGCTGAAACAGATTCTAATTCAACCAGATAAGATACGTATATAAGCCCCAAACATACTGCAATCAGGATCAAGACAATAAATGTACTGAACTGTGAGAAGCGCATCCAGCAATAACGTTTGAATTCAGGCCCTAATATATTCATCGCTTTGCCCTGCCCTTTTTCTTTGATTTTCCTTTTGTGTCGGGGGGCGCTTCACTATCAACATCTTCGCGCGCCAAATCCATATACGCTTTTTGCAGGCTTTTCTTTTTCACTTCAAAACTAAAAACAGGTAATTTTTGGGAAATCATATCCTGCAAAATACTCGCAGCCTGTTCTTCATTCCCCGCGACCATAAACGAAAACCCGTTTTCACCTTCACGCTCGACGGTCGATAAGTGTTCGTGCTCGTTTAAATAATGTTCCAGCGCCTTTACATCGCCGGTGGATTTGACCAAAATACCGAGCATTTCCTGCTTTTTATGCTCTTCATGCACAAGATGCTCTCTCACGCACCCCTGTCGGATGACAAGCATATCCGTACAGTAATCTTCAAGCTCGGCCAGAATATGCGATGAAACGATAATCGTCATACCTTGCGCCTGTAGGTCGCGTATTAATTCCGATAAAGCGATGCGCGCCTCAGGATCCATGCCTGATGCCGGTTCATCTAAAATCAAAACCTTTGGCATGTGTATAATCGCCAACCCAACGCCGACGCGCTGCCTATACCCTCGCGACAATGTAGAACATAGCGAATCAGCATAAGATGTAAGACCTGTAAGCTTCATCACCTCATCAACGCGTGCATTGATTTCTTTTGACGGAATATATTGACAGCCCGCCATATGAGCCAAGCTCTGACGTACCGTCAAACCATCATATAAACCAAAAAAATCAGATAAATACCCCGTGCGTCGATGCACCTCTCGCGGGTTTTCCAGCGCATCAATGCCATCAATTTTAATTCTACCGCTGACAGGAACATGCAATGCAGACAAACATCGCATCAACGTTGTTTTACCTGCACCGTTCGGCCCGACTAATGCGACAACGCTATTTTCCGCGACCTCAAAGGACACGTCATGCAAAACCGTTTTGCCATCATATTCAAAAGATAGGTTAGAAACCGTAATCAATATTTTCACCATACATAATAAGCTCAACCACTATAGCGCAAATAAACATCCGATATAATCTCAGTCAGCCGGTTTTACAAACGTTATCCATATTGAAAATCAAAACCTTACGGGTTTTCAACGTATAGCGGCCCGTGTTTTTTATGGGATGATAAATATTCCTCACCAAGGTAATTCATAGTCACATTCATATCACGCTTACTTTCGTTAAATTGAATCCAAACCCACGGAGATAGCTGTTTTACCTTTTCATCCTTGTAAAATTCAATCGTATCAGGGCATGTTTCCATGACAAACCCGATCGTTTCAGGAGTAATCATTTTTGAAAAGACATTGCCAAGTGTACTTGGCGGACGCGCGCCGGGATTATTAACCTTGAACTCATCCATGCATTTTAAATACAGACTTTTATTGCTGCCTTTCAGATAATACCCATAATAAAAGCTATGCATCACGCCTTTATTTTCTGCATAATCAGGCTCACCCAATTCAGATTTAATTTCAGAAAGAATGACATCCTTATCAAACATCGCGTTTTGCGGCGCGATTCGTTTTACGATTACCAAATGTGACCTGATTTCAGAAGCCCCTCGCGTTTCCGGTACATCTTGACCGAAATCAGGGAATGAGATTTGAATTTGCCTTTTGGGGCTGTCCATGTGGTATGAGAACATCCCTTTCGTTGCGGGGTCTTCATGCGCGGCAATAACCTTATCGCCTGCCTTTGCCTGTACCAAAGCTGCCTCGCGCGTAATTCCGGGATATACCCCCATATAGGATAGTTTGCTACCATCGGCGCTTTGCACCCTTGCAACTACATCTTGAAAATGCTCATCCGCTGTTTTTGCTTTTACCTCAGCAGAACAAGATAATAATAACATCACCAGAAATACATTGCGTTTCATTTAGCCCCCCCTAGAAAGAATATCCATATAGTTGTATAAAAAACCATACAATTCAGAACAAATAATATGAAGCTTTTTTTAAATGAAAAATATTACTCTATACATCCTGAGCATGGCATTCTTCATAGCACTTCCCGCGCAAGGACACGCCAAATATAACGGTGAAGATCCCGAAAAATTAATGACCGTAAAAGATATCGAAATGATGGGCATTAAGTTGACGATGACGATGGGGGAAATATTACAAAAACTTCGCGCACAGGGTTACACCCCGACCTGCAAAGGGACGTCTTGCGTTGCACGTGGTTCGGATATACACATCACCGTCACGCATGCCGCGCGCTCCCTCGGTAAACACATGCAAGACAGGCCCATTGATGAAAACGCCTTGCCGATTGAAATCGGCATCGGGAATGTTTCCAACTTCTCTTATTGCGGCATATCTAAAAAAATCATTGCTGAGTACTGCAACAAAGATGACCAAAAACAACCATGCTTCACGGATAATTTCGGAAGGACAACGGGAAATTTTGGCGCAAGCAAGAGAAGCTCCGATGGATATACCTACAGCGCAACCGTGTACCTCATTCCTGATAAAACCTGCAGCGCCAGCTTTAAGCGCATAAAATAAATTAGCCCATAAAAAAGCACCCGGTAAAACGATACCGGGCGCAATTCATGAGTTTCTTTAAACCTAGGAAACTTAAAACCACTCATTTTCGTCAAAAAGGAATAACCCTTTAATCATGCCAAACGCGCGCGACTAGGAATACACGCGAGATCTACACAGACGAACACAACACTTTTGCTTAATAGGTTTATTCAACCATATTTACATGATTCAATCAAACCGAAAGTGAAATAAAATTACGCGGCACTGCTTGTGAGCTGTAAGAAAACATCCTCAAGATCACTTTGATCCGTCGTGATATCTGCAATACCCAATCCCGCAGATTGCAAGGCCTCTATGATGGCTTGCACATTGGTTTCATTGGGGTTATACCGCACAACCAGTTTGCGCTTTTTCTTAATTTCTGCACAAAAACCACTCATGGCGTCAGGCAAAGTATCAAGATCACGATCCAGTACAAAGGTAATCTCTTTACCCTCGATACGGCCAAGCAATGTATCCTTATCCTCGCAAGCCACAACCTGGCCTTTATTGATGATTGCGATACGATCACAAAGCTCTTCTGCCTCTTCGAGATAATGCGTCGTCAAAAGGATTGTGACCCCCTGCTCATTTAAAACCTTCACATTATCCCATAACTGTTTACGCAATTCGATATCCACCCCTGCGGTCGGTTCATCCAACACAAGAATAGCCGGGTTATGCACCATCGCCTTTGCCACAAGCATACGGCGCTTCATACCACCGGAAAGAGATCGTACATACGCATCACGTTTATCGGCTAGGCCAACCATCTCCAGAATCTCCATCGAGCGACGCTGCGCCTTTGGAATACCGTAAAGCCCCGCTTGCAAATCCAATGATTCAAATGGCGTAAAATACGGGTCAAAATTAATTTCCTGCGGCACAATACCGATGGACGCCTTGGCATTACGCTCATTCACATCAATATCAAATCCCGCAATATTCACCTGCCCTGATGTTTTGATAACCAGTCCCGCCATAATATTGATAATGGTTGATTTGCCCGCACCATTCGGCCCCAAAAGCCCGAAAATAGACCCCTTTGGAATGCTCAGATTAACATCCTGCAGCGCAACCTTTGCGGCGGTGCGTTTTGTTGCCTTATAGGTCTTGTTCAGATTGGTGATTTCAATCGCGTTTTCCATGATCGGAGTTTCCCTTAATAGAAGAAGAAAAATTATATGGCGTTTTCGTATAACGACAAAAACACTGCCTATTTTTTGTAATGCGTTTCAAGCCATGCCTTGGCCTGTGCGTCATCTTTTAAATAGGCCTGCCAAAAAGCGTAAGCCCCATCCAAAATAAGTTTTTCATGGGCATCACGTTTCGGATTATCCGCAAGCTTTCCGCGCGTGCCGTTATAAACCATGTGATCTCCATCCTCCAGAATTTGGACATATTGATCGGGGTTCCCTGCATGCTCTTTAATAATCAGACGGCGCTCATACCCGAAATCCTCAAGCGGTGAGCTATCATCTGTTCCGGTCATATGGAACAACGGAATATCAATGGATGAATACACTGCCTTGGGATCGGCATCCGTAATATGGCGAATCGGAACGGGGCTGTAGAGGATACCGCATGAAAAGCGATCATCACTAATATCAAGCAAGCCGCCATCCTTATCCGGAAATTTCATACCCGCCATAACCTGTGTGGTCATTGCGCCGAATGAATGCCCTGACATGCCCATACGGGAAAAATCCATGTCATTGCCAACCTCGGGATTTTCGTTCGCCCATACCTCTAACTGATCAAGGGCAAACGGCACATCATACATGCGGTCCAGCGTTGTTTCGCGGCTGATTTTTACCTGACGCAAAATATCCCATGGGTGGCCTGGCTTGCCCTCCCATAAGCTGCTATCGGTGCCGTGATGTGTAATGTGAACAATAATATAGCCCTGCCCCGCCAGAAAACGTGAAATAAATGACGCGCCATCACGGTTTCCGCCGAATCCATGGCTCCAGATAATCACGGGTAATTTACCCTGACCATGGTCAACAGGATGATAAATCTTGAACGGCACAACACGACCGTCACGCGAATCATCAATAAACTCACCGCGTTTCAACAAAACGCGATGTGGCTCTTGCAGGGATATATCTGGTGTCCATAAGGTCATAATGACCTCTTCTCTATTACTTCTTGCGGAAATTGTCCAGCGAAATGACCTCGCCGGTTTTCTCATCACCGCTCTTACCGCCCGGCCCACTTGGCGAACCGTCCGGGTCATCATCATCGGGGAACTCTTGCAATAACAGATCTTCGTCTTCCATTGCATCACCCAATGGCTGGAACTGCAGCGCGAAATTCACTGACGGATCAGCAAAGATGCTTATGGATGCAAGCGGGATAACAAGGCGTTCAGGCACATTGTTAAATGACAATGTTACCTCCATGCGCTCACTATTTACCATCAAATCAGAGAACTGATATTGCAGAACAATCGTCATCTCTCCCGGATAGCGTTCCTTGAGGTAATCAGGGATTTTCACGCCCGGATAGTCCGTTAAAAATGTGATATAAAAATGGTGATCCCCCGGCATACCGCCCGTGGAATTATAATTTTCAATCACTTCGGAAATGGCACTTTTAACGACGCCGCGCAATGCAGCCTCAACCATTTTATCGTATCTTAGATAATCTTCTTCATCAGTCATAAGTTATATGTCGCAAATCTTTGTGTCACAAATCAAGTGTCGTTGTGATTATTTCAAACTTTATACAACGAGTAAATTGATTATCTTTGTTTTTTGTTCAATGGGGGTATATTCCTATACCTTGCGAATTGGCTTCACATGCTTCATTTTCTGCCATTCTTCGGAATTCACATGGCTTTGCACCGCTAAAGGGACAAGCAAGACAAAATAGGCAAACAAGATCGGCCACAAATACGCGATTGCAGATTTCCCATTAATGGCAGCAATCTTTCCCGGAGTCTTTCTAATTTTATGCGCTAATAAGAAAATCGGCGCATTCCATGCCAGACCAGCAATGAATACAATCATCACATCAAGGTCGCCTCGGCTGACGACAGCGACAGAACCTGCACCAAAATACACGATCGCGCCAATCGCAATTGTCACTACCCAGCCGATTAAACACAAAAGGCCAAAAGCGAAAACAGACGCAAAAAAACGGATGACCCCACCCAAACTACGGCCCGCGCGATATGCAAAGAATGCGGTCACAATCAACACAATCGCTTCGCCCGTTAAACGCAACGGGCGGTCCGCTGCCACGTAGTCATAAACGCCGACAAGAATTGAAACGAACATTGAAAAAATCAGTGCTTGCGCCTGACCGATAATAATATCCGCTTTTAAATCACGATCAGGATACGGATCATTTTTCAAAATCGCCCACATCCAGCGATATGTCGACATTACAAACGCCATCGCACTCATCATACATATTGCAATTAATAATGTGGGGAGCTGAACCTGCGGATCTTGGGGCATATTTTTTTAAATTCCGAAAATAAAAAATAAAAATGCCTGCACTTCTGTTGCGAGGTAGCAGGCACACCCCACCTATGGCGCTAAACCATTAGGAATTCAATGTAGCAAGCTACGCGGCCCAATTAGGCAGCGATAGCAACTTTACCATCGAAGTTATCGTTGGCAGCTACTGTAGCAAAGTTATCGTTTGCATTTGTAAAAATAGCCCGATAACGGCGGATACAATGCCGGACACCGTTAATATACCTTTACTGCGCGCGTCGATCCTGTTTCGGCCCCATCACCTATGGTCTTCACAAAACCCCAGATGGTGGAGCCGCCGGGTACCGCCCCCGGGTCCGCAACGTTTATTCCGTATAAACGTGTAATGTCATAGTCACCGAAGTGACATGATCATTATAAAACACATCCTGCGGAAAATACCAGTGTTATTGCCAAAAAAAGACGGGAAAAAGCGCCTACTCTATTGCAGAAGGTTGCGCATACGGCCACTGTCGTCGCTATACATGAAATACGGTTTTTCTGAATTCGCATCCAACCCGAAAACAATCCGATCACGCCCCGCACTATCTTTCATAATCATCGTCGGAGAATCCTTTGCGCCATACATACGCAATAAAAAGCGCATATGATTGTTACGGTCATGCATACCGATCATACTCTGCCCCTTTTCGGCACCTGAGGGATAGGCACCCATCATAATCTCTGTTTTTCCCTTACCGTCAAACAAGAACAGCGTCCCTTCCCCACCCGGATGTGCACCAATGACTGCGATTCGCTCCTTGTTGTCGTTAAAGAAATTCGTCGTAAACAAGCTTTGTGCTTTGGCAGCTAAACTTGGTGTCGCGGTCATTAAAATCGATCCGCTCATACCACCAAGAAACGCACAAAACATAAGCACCGGAAATTTATACTGCATAGTACCCCCTCATAAAAAAACATGATCTGAGAATACCACATCATCCGCAGCTTTAGGCTCATGCAGGCAAAAAATTTTGACGAACCCACAACATTTAATTATGGTAACGCCAAGCGGAAATTGACGGGGGGCAAACAGGCATGAGCATTATCGATAAAATCGGGGATTTTTTAGGTACATCAGGCTATGCAAAGGATAAGCGACTTGCGCGCGAGTTTTTAGGCGTCAGCCTTGATCGCGATATATATGAAACGATGCGCGATAACGACCAAGTCGGCAGCCTTCATCAAAATTTCGGCACACGCGCACGCGCCTACAGAAACCGTAAAACCCCCGGCGAGCGCATGCAAATTGATATTACCAAGCAAGTTTTAAAACACATGAACAAAGCCGGAATCGTCTTTGATATTAACGATGGGCAAAATGCTACTGCGGTTGAAATCCTGTCACGGGCGGTAACATTTTGCGCCATCAATGATAAGCAGATTTTGAAATTCGGCGCACCCTATGACCAAGACCGTCAGATCAGCGCAAGGCAAGAGCGATACCAAGACCAATACCCGCAGGCGGTTGAAGCGCATGTTGCATAAAAAACACCTGAACCCGGCTGATCAGGCAGGATCGTGACCACCAAGCCGACCGAGAATATTGCGAAACACCCCATCCGGATCAGGCATATTTTTATACCCATCACCGAATGTCACCACATGCGATGTTCCCGCAATTTCTACGAAGTCCAATGTTTCAAGGCGCAAACCATGGTCCAATATTTGATCTGCGATATCGTCTGCATCCAGGCAAAACACCGCAAGGTCAGAACATAATTCCTTGGCGATATCTAACGGATTTTTATCGGCACTGTGGCAAATATTATATCCGGGATATTCCGTGGAACGGCTTTCCCATACACCGCTATCCTCATTGCGTATAGCTGCGAGAAAGCCCGTATCCTTACTCCCGACAATCAGATAGGTTTGCTCGTCATTTGTAATTGTTGTTTTTGCAAAGTCTTTTGCCAAATCAAAATATGATTGGGGCGCAGAGACATAACCATGAACAATAAAATCACCGGGATAAAACTCAGGTGCACCATCTTCATCAAGGATCGTTAACGATGCGCCCGGATACATCGCAGCCTCCAGAATATCCCCATCGTCAAGATCATAGTCACGCAAACTACGCATGATATATGCTTCATTCAGATCATCGCAGACCAAATTCGTTGCAAGAGCCAATCGCGCCTTGGCATCATCCCGCCCAAGCTCAATACCACGGCGGCCTACCCATTGCGCATCTGAATTCGTCAAATCTTTTGTCGCCTTAAACCAACCGATTGCAGAATCACCAACGGTCATCGTCGAAACATTACCTTTGGTCTCAATGGTTGCGCGCGCAGCAAGATCATCCGCATACTTCACCAGATGCAATGGAGCAGAAACATGTGCGGCGTAGCTGATCATACGATCTTCAGGAAAATTACCCCCGACCACCAACATCTTATTAAACGCTGTGTTATCCACGCGAAATCCCCCCTATGGATATCATCTAAAATACAGTCTTTTTTATTCTTAATCATATTCTTAGCGAACAAAACATTATTACGTCAAATATAACCTTGGAATAAAACCATATATTTTAAAACGCCACTTACCCCGCGGACAGGTTTCACCTATAATTGTCGACAGAATCACTAAAGTCATAAAAGGAAGAGCCATGAAACAATATCTGGACCTGATGCAGCACGTACTTGATAACGGCGCGGTTAAAGAAGATCGCACGGGCACAGGCACGAAATCGGTATTCGGTTATCAAATGCGCTTTGACCTGTCCGAAGGCTTCCCCCTTGTGACAACCAAGAAATGCCACCTGCGCTCGATTATTCATGAACTTTTATGGTTTCTAAAAGGTGATACAAATATTCAATACCTGAAAGATAACGGCGTTTCTATTTGGGATGAATGGGCAGATGAAAACGGTGACCTCGGTCCTGTTTACGGCCACCAATGGCGTAGCTGGGGCGCGGCAGACGGACATAAAATTGATCAAATCACAAATGTGATAGAACGCATCAAAACCAATCCGGATGATCGCCGCATGATTGTTTGCTCTTGGAATGTTGGTGAAATCGGCAAGATGGCTCTTCCGCCATGTCATTGCTTTTTCCAGTTTTATGTTGCGGACGGTAAGCTATCTTGCCAGCTCTATCAACGCAGCGCGGATATCTTCCTTGGCGTCCCGTTTAACATTGCATCCTACGCCCTACTCACCATGATGGTGGCACAAGTCACGGGTCTGAAACCGGGGGAATTTATTCACACCTTGGGCGATGCGCATCTGTATTCAAACCATATTGAACAAACCAAGCTGCAGCTTTCACGCGCGCCGCATAAATTGCCGGAAATGCACCTAAATCCGCATGTGAAAAATATTTTTGATTTTAAATTCGAAGATTTCGAGCTGGTGGGTTATGAATCCCATCCGCACATCAAGGCACCGGTTGCAGTTTAATATGCATAGCACATTGAAATTATACGTAATTTTGCCCGCAACCCTACTCTTAACAGGATGTTGCCACGCGCCCGAAAGTAACAAATCGCAACAAAGTATCATAAAATCCGAGCAGCATAATGATGGAAGCGTCGTGATCGAAGCAGAATCAGAACGCACAAAAATCCCCAAACAGCTCAGCGCACCACCCTTTTAAGACCAATCAGGGGACGTTCTAAAAGTTTGTGTAATTTATATAATATGGTATAAACTACTAAATAATAAAAAATCGGGGATTGAACGTGGCCGGACCGGGATCAGACATAGGCACAGAAAGTTTTAGACAAGGCGCACTTGAAACAGCAGGTGGCATGCCGATAATCTTTATTGACCCTGATGCATTCGAAGCAGGTAAAAACATTGACCTTGCCGAGCATGAACAAGTCGATTTTTCAACCATTCCCCAAGGTGATGCAGACATTATGCGCCAAACATTAAATGATGGCGCCCCCGGGCTTGGCGACAGCCTGAGCAACGAAGACCTGAAAACCTTAACTGGCATTTACATTAACGGCGGCCCACGCGCTCTGACGATTGATCATGATGGTCAACGCTATTGTATGGTTGGCGATATGCACGCAAGCATTGATGAAAAGGAAGAATTCATCCCGTCTGTTGCGCATGTACCGCTAGACCAATTAAAAGAAATTCCCGGCACGAATGAGGAGTGGCAGCGACTGATCGGCCGCCATGAAGGCGAACACTGCGATGATCCTTCTGAAATTATGGGCGAAACTGATTTCAGCACCGAAGACAAACGCGTATTACATATGTTGCAAATGGAAACCAAGAGTGACCGCGTCGCCATCGACATTCAGGACGGATCAATCCCCGAAGAAGTGATTGATGCATATAAAGATTATCGCGGTTTGGTCGCGGGCGATGAACATGATGATTTTGACCATGCCAGCGGGCCTATGCTTGATGGTGACGGGTCGACGCCTGTGACACAGGATCACGTAGACGGCGCTGCGGCGAGCGTCCCTGCAATGGTTGATGCGGTGGCCAATACCCTTGGTATTTCCGAGGAAGCCGCCCGTACGATGCGCAAAGAAGATCCGAATACATTTATCGATACGGTTGAAACAGCGCTTGAAAACGGTGATTTTGATAACCCTGAAATTCCTGAATTACAAAATTTTGTCGCGGATTATACGGATGCTTATCGTAGCCAAGTTGAGGGCAGCACACCACAAATCGCGGATACACCGACGCCCGATCAAGCTGCCCCCGAAAGTGATTCACAATTTAATGATCTGTTCCCGTATGAGCATTCATTTTTAGACCCCGCAAATGGCGGCGACATTATGATTGCACAGGGCGAAACGCAAGACACCATCACAATCGGCGGTGCCAGCGCATCAAGCTATTTTGCAAATATTGCAGACCCTGCACTTGCACAACAACGCATTGATGCCATAGCCGCACAAGACATGGCAATCAGCAACCCGGCCGTAACCGCTGAACAAAACGTGGCTCTGGACACTCTAAAGACTTAGCCTTTACCCCCCTTGTAAATATGGGCGAATCATTGTGTTAATATCTTATGCGTAAGATCAAAACATCACTGATAGTAGCCATGGCAGAAAACCGATGCATCGGTTTGGACAATAAAATGCCGTGGCATATTTCCGAAGATTTAAAACGATTTAAAACCCTGACGATGGGGCATCCCGTCATCATGGGTCGTAAAACATTTGAATCTATCCTTGGCTATTTAAAAAAACCCCTACCAGGACGCGATAGTTTCGTGATTTCCAGATCCGGTTACACCACCGAACATGATGCGCATATTTGTGAAAATTTAGAAAATGCCATAAGCGCGGCACAAAAAATTGCTGGCGAAAATGGCCTTGAAGAAATTTTCATTATCGGCGGCGCGCAAATATATACGCAGGCCATTCACGCGGCTGACTGCCTCCATTTAACACAGGTTCACAAAACCGTAGACGGCGATGCATTCTTCCCTGAATTCGATAAAAAACAATGGTTCGAAACGGATCGTATTGACAGTGAAGAAAACGGCATACCCTACAGTTTTATTACGTTAGAGCGTCAATAACCTTCGCTGAAATATCCTTGAATTTTAGCGACGCCTTTTCATCGGAATTATTTAGAGAAACAGGAATTCCTGCATCAGATTGTTCCCTCACCGTGCGTGATAAAGGTAACTCACCAAGGAACGGAACACCGATTTTTTCAGCCTCTTCTTTCGCGCCACCATGGCCAAAAACATGATCCTCGTGCCCGCAAGCAGAGCAAACATGAACACTCATATTTTCGACAACTCCTAAAACACGTACACCTGTTTTCCCGAACATCTCGACGGCACGGCGCGCGTCAATCAACGCAATGTCTTGTGGTGTGGAAACAATCACCGCACCGTCAACCATCACTTTTTGTGCTAATGTTAATTGCACATCCCCCGTCCCGGGCGGCAGATCAATCACCAAATAATCGAGCGGATCATCTTTGGTTGCCCAGTCAACATCACGCAGCATTTGATAAAATGCAGTTTGTACCATCGGGCCGCGCCACACCAACGCCTTATCAGTATCGGCAATAAACCCGATCGACATAATTTTAATGCCGTGCTTTTCCAGCGGTATTAATTTTTTATCTTGGTTTAATGTCGGCTTATAGGAGGCATCCCCCATCATAACAGGTTGCGAAGGCCCGTAAATATCGGCATCCAGCAGGCCAACCTTTTTGCCATGAGCATTTGCCAATGATACGGCAAGGTTCGCCGCTACGGTTGATTTTCCTACCCCACCCTTGCCCGAGGCAACAACAATTATATGGCGCGCAGGCACATCAACAGGTGGATTTTTATTCATTCCATGCGGATCTGAAGGCACCTTTCTTTGTGGTTGCGATTTTTCCTGCACCGCATTTGCACCGCCCTGACCCGCTCCCGCGTCCTGTGCATTTCTCTTTGCCGTCAGGATCGCCGTCACCTTTTTTACGCCCTTAACCGCCAATGCCGCGCGCTCAATATCTTGGCGAAGCGGTTCCATCTGCGCACCTTCTGCAGGATCAACATCAATCGGAATAATCACATGCCCGTTTTCATCAACCTGTAATCCGTCAATCTGTTTGATATCAATTAAATCCTTTACGGCGTCTATTATTTTACTGCGCAGATCGACGTGTTTCTTTTTACCCATAAACATGTTTCGTTTTCACCTTGTAAGACTTGCTTTCCGTTCCAAAAGAGATATTGTTACTTGCATAGCAACGTCAACATATAAAAGTGAGTGAAATGACTCAAGATAATGATTCTGGTGGCAACCGTAAAAACCCGTGGGGTAACGTAGGAAATAACGGTGGCAAAGGTAAACGTCAAAATCCGTGGGGCAATCAAAACGGCAGCGGTAATCGTGGTGGAAACCGCGGCGGTGGCGGTCGTGGCAATGACCCGCAAGATTTCGATGACTTTATCCGTAATGCCCAAGACGGCCTACGAGATATTTTGCCGGGAAACATGAATGGCGGCTTTGCCATTATCTTGCTCTTCGCTGTTATTATTCTGCTATGGCTCGCGAGTGGTTTTCACATTATCAACCCGGGTGAACATGGCGTCATACAACGTTTCGGTGCGCATTCACGTACTCAAGATGCAGAAGGTCTGGGCTATCACTTCCCTGCACCGATCGAAAAAATCACAAAGGTACAGGTTAACACACAACGTAGCATGACCATCGGCGCAGTTTCGCAGAACCGCGGATTTAGCAACGCCCAAAGCGAAAGCTTGATGTTGACCTCTGATCGTAACATTGTTGACTTGATCGTCACAATTCAATGGGACATCAAATCAGCCGAACAATATTTGTTCGAAATTCGTGATCAGGAAAACACAATCAAAAAAGTCGCAGAAAGCGCCATTCGTGAAGTGATCGGTCAGACACAAATGTTCCCGATTATTACAACTGGCCGAGACCAAATTGCATCACGCGTAAAACAAATCATTCAAACCAATCTGGATGAATATAATTCAGGTGTGAATATTAAACAGGTTTTGATTCAAAAGGCTGAAGTGCACCCCGATGTACATGCGGCATTCCAAGATGTGCAATCTGCGCGTCAGGATGCAGAAGATACAGAGAACCTTGCCCGTGCGCACCGCGAAGATATTTTGCCAAAAGCACGTGGTCAGGCGATCAAGCTGATTCAGGAAGCAGAAGCCTATAAGCAATCTAAAATTGCGCAAGCCACCGGTGATGCCGAACGTTTCCGCGCCATTTATAATGCGTATCTCAGTGGTAAAGATGTTACAAAAGAACGTATTTTCATTGAAACCATGGAAGATGTTCTTTCGAATGCAGACAAGATCATCCTTGAGAGTAACGGGAATAATTCCGGCGTTGTGCCGTATTTACCGCTCAGTGAAATGGCACCAAAGAAATAAGCAGGACGAAGGATAAAAAAGATGAATTTTAAAGCAGTCGTATTATTTACAGTTTTGGCCGTCGCCTTGTTGATCGGATCACAATCTCTGTTCGTGGTTGACCAAACGCAACAAGCATTGGTTCTGCAACTCGGTCAGCCAAAGGGTGAGCCACGCGGCCCTGGCATCCACTTCAAAACACCGTTTGTACAAAATGTACGTTATTTCGATAGCCGTGTTTTATCGATAGATCCCGAACCAGAAAATGTTGTGATCTCAAGCGAACATTCAGATATGGGTATACGAAATAGTAATGCTCTGACAGAGGAAGGCGAAGAAGACGCTGACAACGGACCATCCATTCAAAGCGTGAGTGGTGAACCGATTGTGGTTGATACTTTTGCGCGCTACCGTATTACAGATCCTCTGCAGTTCATGAAAACATTGGGCACAATTACAAATGCCAATGCGCGTTTGGGAAGCATTTTGAACGACTCCACCCGCACAATTTTAGGTGAATCGACGCTTGGTGATATTTTGTCGGAACAGCGCACACAAATTATGTCGCGCATTCGTTCCCGCGTGAATGACAAAACACAAGAAGACAAACTCGGCATCGAAATTGTTGACGTGCGCATTGTGCGTGCTGACCTGACGCCGGAATTGAGAACGTCAACAGTCAAACAAATGAAATCGCAACTGAATGAGCGCGCGACAGAACGCCGCTCAAAAGGTGAGGAACGTGCCCTAGAGATCCGCTCAACCGCAGAAAAAGAGCGCACGATCATTCTTGCCGAAGCCCGCCGTGATGCCGAAATCACAAAAGGTAAAGGCGATGAGGAAGCGATTAAAATTTATGCAAAAGCATTTAACGTCGATAAGGATTTCTATTCCTTTATCCGTTCCATGGAAGCCTATAAAAAGACAATGGCAAACCCTCAAACACGTTTGATCCTCTCACCTGATAGTGCGTTCTTCAAACATTTTGACGAAGACTAAATCTAAAAAAGTTTTACGGGGCATTTAAGCCCCGTTTTACACTCACATTCTGTTTGACAACAACGAGGAGAAAGTAAAATGCGCAATGCAAAATTTACACTCATACTATATGCAGCAGCCTTGATCGGAACTGTACATACTCCGCCGGTTCTGGCGAAGGATGTAACAGAAGAGGTATCCCCGCCCGTTGTCAGCATGGTTCCGGCAACCTTTGCTGATATCGCCGAAAAACTAACGCCAGCGGTGGTCAATATCTCATCAACCCAAAAGGCAGTGGTTCCCGAAGATTACCCGCAAATGCCTCAATTCCCCGAAGGCTCGCCGTTTGAGGAATTTTTTGAGGAATTCATGCAGCGCCGCGGCGGCGGCATGGCAATGCCCCCTGCTGCTTCGCTTGGCTCAGGGTTCATTGTAGATGCACAAAACGGGTATATCGTTACAAATAACCACGTTGTACGTGATGCCGATGATGTGCAAATTACCTTATATAATGATGTCACAATTTCTGCCGAAATTATCGGCACCGATGACAAAACGGATATCGCCGTTCTGAAAGTAAACCCCGAAGGTTTGGACCTGAAATCTGTATCTTTCGGCGATAGCGACATCCTGCGCGTCGGTGATTGGACATTGGCCATCGGTAACCCGTTCGGCCTGGGCGGTTCTGTTACGGCAGGTATCGTATCGGCGCGAGCGCGTGATATTAATTCCGGCCCCTATGATGATTACATCCAAACCGATGCATCGATAAACCGTGGTAACTCGGGTGGCCCCCTCTTTAATATGAAGGGCGAAGTCATTGGTATTAACACGGCAATCTTTAGCCCGACAGGCGGCTCCGTCGGGATCGGTTTTTCCATTCCGTCTGCCCTTGCAAACCCCGTTGTGAACCAAATTATTAAATACGGCCGCACGCGACGCGGATGGTTGGGCGTGCGCATTCAAACCGTGACAGATGAAATCGCGGAAAGCCTCGGCCTTGATAAAGCAAGAGGCGCATTGGTTGCCAGCATTACAGAAGACGGCCCTGCGGACAAAGCGGGTCTGCAGGCGGGTGACATCATCCTCGAATTGAACCAACAAGAGATCAGAGAGATGAAATACCTGCCGCGTATTGTGGCGGAAAATGATGTCGGCACGCAGGCCAATGTCAAATTCTGGCGTGATGGCAAAATGGGCAGCGCGACCGTGACAATCGGTGAACTGGAAAAAGCAGAGGAAGAAGGCCTTGTAAGTGATGACGCAGTTTTATCACAACGCGGCGTCGAAGCCACAAGCGTCGGCCTTGTTATGCTTAGTCTGGATGATACATTGCGCGAACAATTCAACATCCCTGCGACGACAAAGGGCATAGTTATCACCGATGTCTTGCCAAATTCCGAAGCCTTGAAGAAGGGCTTGGTCAAAGGCAATGTGATTGTTGAAATTAACCAACAAGCGGTATCAGAGCCGCAAGATGTTGTTGATGTCATTGAAAAGGCACAAAAGAACGGTAAGAGCTCGGTTCTGTTGCTGATTGAAAGTAATGGCGCAAAAGCCTTTGTTGCGCTGCGCTTACCGTAAAGAATAATGATTGAACAAAAGAGCCCGCTTCATCATGAGGCGGGCTTTTTTTTAATCCACCTGAACGCCGCCCTCTCTTTGAGCTATTTTTTTCAAATGGCGTTCGCGCGCAAACAGCAACAAACCCGATGATACAATAATGCCGCCACCGATAATTTTAAACATATCGGGGAAATCACCGAACAGGACATAGCCAAGGAACAATGCAAAAATTATCTGCACATATTGATACGGCGCGATCACCGCGACAGGCGCATGATGATAGCTTTTAGAAATTAAAACCATCGCACTGGCATACGCACAGCCAAGCATGATCATATATAAAAAGAACGTCAGATCATGGGCGGGTGGAACAGACGCACCATTCGCCAGAAATACCCCCACGATCAAGCCGACAAACGGCCAAAAGGCAAAACACAGTAACCCGTCTGTTTTTCCGATATAGCGCGCCAAGACATTGGCAGATGAAAACGTAAACACGCACACCACCGCATAACCATAGGCCGGATCAATATCAACGAAGCCGGGGCGAAATGCCACAAACCCACCTATAAAACCGCCAAGGATGGCCAGAATGCGATACATGCCGATTGGCTCTTTAAAGATTAAAACACCCCAAATACACACCATAAACGGCGTTAAAAAGAAAATCGTATAGGCATCAACGATGGGAACCTGACTGATAGCGGCCAGAGAAAAACTGGTATTCAGGGCAATTAACGTCCCGCGGATCATTTGCCATTTCATATTGCGACGATCAATCAACGTTGCAAACCCGCCCATAAACGGCGCAAGGATAATAATAACAACCATCCCGCAAACAGCCTGCCAGAACAGGATATCAAGAATATTATACCCCATAATATTGGCGACATATTTACGCCATGCATCACTGACAGCAAAGGCGGCGAAAGCAAGAACGGAGAAAAGGATCGCAAGCTCTATGTTATTATGACGGATCGGCGCTGTTTTTTCGCCTTTTTTCAAGTCCTGATCACCCGTCATTGACGTTTTCCTTCTCTTTCATCACTCGATATGCTTATAATCTGCGCGCTATGGTAAAAAGCGATACACAACAACACACAATACACATTATCGGCGGGCCGACGGCAAGCGGAAAGTCGGCGCACGCCCTTGCCCTTGCGGATAAAAATGACGGGATCATCATAAATTGTGATTCCATGCAAATATATGACGGCTTACAAATTCTCACCGCGCAGCCGCCCCACGAGGATTTAGCGCAGGCACCGCATGTCCTCTACAGCCATTTACACCCAAACGAAGCCTGCAGCGCAGGAAACTGGCGTGAAATTGTAGAGCCAATCATCCATGATGTACTAAAGCAAGGAAAGGCGCCGATCATCGTCGGCGGATCAGGGCTTTATATTAAAGCACTGATGGAGGGGTTATCGCCCATGCCCGATGTGCCGCAAGATGTGCGTGATGCGGCGGTTGCAAAACAACAGGAATTAGGCAACCCCGCCTTTCATGCCGAACTTGAAAAACGTGATCCCGTTATGGCTGCGCGTTTTCACCCCTATCATACCGCGCGTTTGGTGCGTGCATGGGAAGTTTTAGAAGCCACAGGAAAAAGCCTGTCCGAGTGGCAAAAACTCAGCCGTCTTGCACCCCCTGAGAATTGGAATTTCGAAGTTGAAATCATTATCCCCGAACGCCCCGTTCAACATCAACGATGCAATGATAGATTTGTTTGGATGTTGGACAACGGCGCATTAGAAGAAGTCGAAGCCTTTAGCAAACGTATCGAAAGCGGCGAAGTGAATGAGAATGTTCCACTCAAAAATGCATTAGGCTATCGGGAGCTTTTGGCCTATATCAAAGGTGAAACCAGCAAAGAAGACGCCGTTGAAAAGGCACAAGCCCGCACGCGCCAATATGCCAAACAACAAGTAACATGGTTTAGAAATCAGGTTTTGAAAAACGACGCCACATAATATTGATGTACAAAAGTCGATTATTTAAGATTTTAGGGTTTCATTATCTGTGCGATTCGTGTACTTAATGGCCTGTCCTCAAAAAAAAGCCCCCACACCATGTGAATTTCATACACAGAAGTTATGCACATCCTGTGGATAAGTGCTGCACGGTTTTTGATTTATTGCCTTTTTTCATATTCTGCCGGTGGATAAGTTAAGGTATTGAAAAATATAAGAAAATTGTTGCGTAAAGACTTAAAAATTGGCAACATCAACTCATCCAAGGAATTATTCCTTAACAGAACATCCTTTCGAGGTTTGTTCGAATGTAGTCGCAGTTTCGTGCGGTTACGGGTCATCCGCAATCTTCGGAAGGGGTGCGCGGTTCGGAACGTAACTATGCTGGTGACTTATTGCGATTGCATGAAGGTTAAGTCGGATATGTTGGCCTTTAAAACTTTGAAAACCTCCGTGGCTTTCATATCGGTTTTGAACCGCCAACACCCTGAAATGCATTGCATTTCGGTTTGCCGAGATTACCGATAGGCCTTGCGCCTTGAGTTATCGAGATGTTGTAGCGATAAGAAATTGTTGCGTGAAGAAATACCGTGTGTGTTTCGTAACATTTTTCAAGTGGTTAGGGTATCTTTGAAACGGCAAGACAAGACGATGGTAGAAGCCGGTCACCAAAAACCAAATCATTATATGTGCTCGCATGTATATGGATTGTGTTTTTTCGAAAGCTTCTTCCTAACCTTCATATCTCTCCGCCACGGTGGCATAGAACTTCTTCGTGAAAACGGAGGAGTTTTTTTGTTTCCGTTACCCTCCTGAAAATAGAAACACAAAAAATACTTGCAGGATTTTTTTCCGTGATGTAGCGTCAATTCATGAAAAATTTATTTAACATTGTTAACGTCGTCGTGAACCTGCTGGTCGTCCTACTGGTCGGGCAAGGGAGCGTGCACGTTTAAAACAAGGTTTACCAAGTTTTTAAAAACACACGCTCCGCATATACGGGGCGTTTTTTTATGCGTAAAAACACTCAACAAATGAATTGAAATACGTTAGGTTACAAACGGCAAAAAATGGGAATAAAGATTATGAGCAGTAAAGCAAAGAAACAGGAAAGTATTATCGCCAAGATTACACCGTCAAAACCCAAGGCGAAAGCCAAGGAAATGACAGGTGCGGAGATGGTTATTAATGCATTGGTCGAACAAGGCGTTGATACAATTTTCGGTTATCCGGGTGGTGCTGTGCTGCCGATTTATGATGAAATTTTCAAATCGAAAAAAATCAAACACGTTTTGGTTCGACAAGAAGGCGGCGCGCTGCATGCTGCCGAAGGATATGCACGCTCAACCGGTAAGGTTGGTTGCGCCCTTGTAACATCAGGCCCCGGCGCAACAAATGCCGTTACCGGTTTGGCCGATGCGATGCTGGATTCCATTCCCCTTGTCTGCCTAACCGGACAGGTTCCAAGCTTCCTGATCGGGACAGACGCATTCCAAGAAGCCGATACTGTTGGTATTACACGCCCATGTACAAAGCATAACTATTTGGTGAAAGACGTTAATGAATTGGCCAGCGTTGTTCACGAAGCCTTTCACATTGCACGGTCAGGTCGCCCGGGCCCCGTAGTGATCGATATTCCAAAAGATATTCAATTCGCAAACGGCGATTACGTGAATGCTAAAGAAGCCAAAATGCACACGCATTACCGCCCAGAAACCGAGCCGGATATGGAAGCCATCGAAGAAGCCGTAGCGTTGATGGCAAGTGCAAAGCGCCCTGTATTTTATACAGGCGGCGGTGTAATCAATTCAGGTCCTGAGGCTAGTGAATTACTCCGCGAATTTGTGAAATTAACAGGCTTCCCCGTTACTTCTACACTTATGGGCTTGGGTGCATATCCTGCGCGCGAGAAAGAATGGCTTGGTATGCTTGGTATGCACGGCACATTCGAGGCGAACTGGGCGATGCATGATTGTGATGTCATGATCAATATCGGTGCACGTTTTGATGACCGCGTCACAGGACGCACCGATAAGTTCTCTCCGAATTCCGAGAAGATCCATGTTGATATTGACGCCAGCTCGATCAATAAAAACATCCAGATTGATATCCCTATTGTTGCCGATGCCGCCAGCGCCCTGCGTGCCATGATCGATGTATGGAAGAAAAAAGGATACAAAGCCGATGCAGACGCCATGACAAAATGGTGGGCGCAGATCAATACATGGCGTTCAAAGAATTGCTTGGCGTACAAAAAAGACAAAACCATCATTAAGCCGCAATACGCATTGGAGCGTTTGCGTCACTTCATGGAAAAGGATAAACGCGATACATATGTCACGACAGAAGTTGGACAGCACCAAATGTGGGCGGCACAATTCCTGCCGTTTAACGAACCCAACCGTTGGATGACATCGGGAGGATTGGGCACAATGGGTTATGGCCTTCCCGCTGCTGTTGGTGTGCAAATGGCACATCCGGATGCATTCGTTGTTGATGTGGCCGGCGAGGCATCTATCCTGATGAATATTCAGGAAATGAGCACCGCCGTTCAATACCGACTGCCCGTGAAAATTTTCATCCTGAATAACCAATGGATGGGTATGGTGCGTCAGTGGCAGGAACTTTTACATGGCGAACGCTATTCGGAAAGTTACACTGAAAGCTTGCCGGATTTTGTGAAACTGGCCGAAGCCTATGGCGGTATCGGTTTACGCGCACAAACAGTCGACGAGCTTGATGGTGTAATCGAAGAGATGATGAACACAGACCGCGTCACGATTGTAGATGTTTGCGTTGATCAAAAGGAGAACTGTTTCCCGATGATCCCGTCAGGTAAAGCGCATAACGAAATGATCCTTTCACCTGATGCGGCGGCGTTTGATAAAACCCTCGTATAAGCAGGACATTAAATTAAGATGAGCGCGCCCCAATACAGAAAAACAACATTTTTATTCTTCGGCGCGCTGATCTTGGCTTTGTTGCCATGGTTTTACATCCAAAGCCAACTTATCTTTAACGGCAATATTTTATTTTTGACGCAATCGGCCATCCACCTGATTTCAGGTGAAAAAATGAGCGAGGCCTATTACGATACGAACCCGCCCCTAAGCATTATCATCTATGCGGTGCCCGCTTATTTAACAAAATATGGCGGGTTGGATATTTCCTCATCTCTCGTGATATGGTCATTATTCTTTTTAACATTCAGTGCAGTATTACTTGGCCAAAACACAAAGTCCCTACCCCATCTGCACCCGTTTCACCGCAATATTATTGTTGCAACATTCATCATCTTAAACACGATTTCGCTATGCTTGTTTTTTGGTGAAAAGGAATTCTTCATTATCACCGCCCTTACCCCCTTTGTCTTCTTGCAGATGGCAATGTACGAAGAACAAAAAGTCGGTGTTATATCGAAACATTTGACATTGATGATCGGGGCGTTTTTCCTAATGGTAAAGCCACACTATTACATCGTTCCGGGCTTTATGATTTTCTTACGCCTCTTAAAGCAACGTCGCATCAGCACCTTGTGGGATAGTGATTGCGTTTATATCTGTGGCTTTGTTGTGGCGTATATATTATCACTCTACGTGTTCTTCCCAGATTTTCTGACAATTATATTACCGGACATATTAACGCTATACCTCGCTAACCCTTTGGGGTTAGACACAAAAATAACAGTATACGCCATATTCGTTTCCGGCGGCCTCATCGCAGCGTCTACGCTGATTAAGGCTCCAACATATAAATATGTGAATATGCTCTTCGCCAGCGCTGCGTTATCGGTTCTTGCATACTACATTCAGGGAATGGGATATTTTTATCACCTCACCCCGTTTATTGTCTTCATGACCATCGGTGGTATGCTGATGATACAAGATTTTATATCAGTTCTGCTCGGCTTTATAAAAATCCCGAAACCAATAAGCCTGATGATAGCTGCAACCCTTATTTGCTCAGGCCTCTTATACGGGTCTTATGCACGCCACAATCAAGATGAAACAATGTCTCATCAAAAATTTAAAACGCTCCCTTTGACGGAACTGTTAAAACGTAACTGCATCAAGAAACCATGCTCATTTTTCATGTTGAATGATAATGTCGAAATAATTCAACAACTCAGCCTTTACACCGCACAAGATCACGCATCACGCTTCCCTGTTTTTTGGTTTATGCCACGCATCGTTTCAAAAAATGAGCCCATGGGCGTAAGCGTAGGAAAAGAAGACTTATTTTTAAAATATAGCAATTTCGTAGCAGAAGACATGCGACGCTATAAGCCACAGACATTACTAATACAGCGCTTGGATTTAAATGACGCAAATCCCAATTTTGATACAATTGCCTTTTTCAAACAAAATGAAAAATTTGCCCAAGAAATGAAAAACTATAGCCTGATGGGAACTATTGAGATCGATCAGAGAGATTACGCGCAAACGCAAATTTTCGACGGTAAGTCATACCCGTATGACATATACATCCGTCAGGAAATAAATTACGATAGACCGTAAACACCAGTATTGTGGTATTTGATAAAGTTTCAGGATGAGGCCTTGATCAAGCACGATATTTATAGGAAAAAAGAAAGATAACAAATTTATAAGGATTCACAATGGTTAGCCCAAAGCGTAGAAAAAGCAAAAGCGTTTATGCCCCCACTCCGACACTGAGTGCTGAGGAAACACATATCCTTGCGATTTTGGTCAATAATGAGCCGGGCGTCTTGGCCCGTGTAATCGGATTATTTTCAGGGCGCGGCTATAATATCGAAAGCCTGACCGTTGCCGAAACAAATCATACAGACCACCTTTCGCGCATTACAATCGTAAGCACAGGCACACCTGAATTTATTCATCAGATCAAAACGCAGCTGGATCGCTTGGTCCCTGTGCTGGAGGTATCAGACCTTTCTGTTGAAGGTGACTTTGTTGAGCGTGAACTGGCATTGGTCAAGGTTGCCTGCACAGGCGAAAAACGCATCGAAGCCTTACGCTGCGCTGATATTTTCCGCGCGCGCGCCGTTGACAGTACCTTGGAATCTTTCGTTTTCGAAATCACGGGAACAACCCAAAAGGTGAATGCCTTTATCGACCTGATGGAGCCACTCGGCCTCGTAGATGTAAGCCGCACAGGCATCGCCGCAATTTCCCGCGGCACAAAAGCTATCGGAGTAATCTAAAAATGCATATCAAGGCAATGACGTTTTCTTTGATCTGCGTCTTTGCCTTAACGGGCTGTGTTTCGCGCGAACAAGCCGATGAGCGACTGGCACGGGGATGCGCAGCCGCCGTTGAAATGTTTGTCGATCCCGGATTTAAAGTCAAAAGCATTAAAAGAAATGTTTTTAAAAACGCATCTGAATTCGGCAGAGGCTATCGCAAAGTGGAAATTTACGCCGTCGAAAGCGATGACTGGATGGATGTTGATAAAACATATAGCTGTGTTTTCGCCGAAGAAATGGGCCTTTTGGGCATGTCACACCGCGCCAGCATTTATCAGGTAAAGGTTAATGACAATACCTATGGCCGCGAGGGCGATAAGATTTTAGGTGACCTGCAAACACACATGAAATTGAATGAAACCGTTGAGCGCGCAATGCTGCGCTAAGCAAAACTAAGGGTCGTGCATGATAACAGACTTTATGCCCATCGATGTCCTTATCGCCTTTATTGTTACCTGTACAATTATTGAATTAACGCCAGGCCCGAACATGGGCTACTTGGCCATCGTAAGCCTTGGGAACGGTCGCAAAGCCGGGCTTGCCGTTACTATCGGTATTGCACTTGGGCTTATGATTGTGGGCATCGCTTCCGCGATGGGGGTGGCGACCATTATTTCAAATTCACCTTTTTTATACCAAACCTTGCGCATAGGCGGTGTGCTATACCTTTTGTGGCTGGCGTGGGACGGCTGGAAAAGCAGTGCAGAAACCTCTGCCTCTGTCGTACAAAACAGCGATGAAGACAATTTCAAATTCTTCAAACGTGGTCTGATTACAAATCTGCTAAACCCGAAAGCCGCACTTTTTTATGTTGCCATTCTGCCTACATTTATAACGGCGAACGCACATTTAACAGCGCAAGCCATTACCTTAAGCATGATTTATGTGTGCATTGCCACCATCATTCACCTTACCATAGTTATCCTTGCAAACGGGGCGCGGCGCTTTTTGGACAATGAAAAAAAACAACAAATCATACGGCGCATATTATCTGCACTTTTGGCGGGGATTGCCTTGTGGTTTGCATGGTCCACACGCATGCATTAAATATTTCACGAAAAACGAAATATAATTACCAAAAACGGCCAAAAAACTGCATGTTTTGCTTGATTCTTCGGGAAAAACACTGTTTGATGCGACTCCTTAGGAGCACATAAATTTAAAAGGTTTTGACATTATGGCACAAAGCAACGCAGCTCAGGCAACGCCTGAAAATAAAACATCTATGACCGTTTACTATGACAAGGATTGTAACCTTGATCTGATTAAGTCAAAGAAAGTCGCAGTGATCGGTTATGGTTCACAAGGTCACGCGCATGCACAAAACATTAAAGACAGTGGCGTTGAAAACGTAATTATCGGTCTGCGCGAGGGTTCATCCTCTGCTGCAAAAGCTGAGAATGCAGGCTTCAGCGTTATGTCACCTGCAAAAGCAGCAGCCGAAGCAGATGTTATCATGATCTTGGTTCCTGATGAGCACCAAGCAGACCTGTACCGCGACGAATTAGAAGCCAACCTGAAAGAAGGCGCAACATTGCTTTTCGCTCATGGTTTGAACATCCATTTCGACTTGATCAAGCCCCGCGCTGATCTTGACGTTGCTATGGTTGCACCAAAAGGCCCCGGCCACACAGTACGCGGTGAATACCAAAGAGGCGGCGGTGTTCCTTGCTTGATCGCTGTTGCACAAGATGCATCAGGCAATGCAAAGGATCTTGCCCTTTCATATGCATCTGCAGTTGGTGGCGGTCGTTCAGGTATCATTGAAACAACATTCAAAGACGAATGTGAAACTGACCTTTTCGGTGAGCAAGCTGTTCTTTGCGGTGGTGCATCTGAACTTGTTAAATGTGGCTACGAAGTTTTGGTAGAAGCCGGATATCCACCTGAAATGGCATATTTCGAATGTCTTCACGAACTGAAGTTGATCGTTGATTTGATGTATGAAGGTGGCTTGGCGAACATGCGCTACTCTATCTCTAACACTGCTGAATTCGGTGACTATGTTTCCGGTCCACGCGTGATCACATCAGAAACAAAAGAAGAAATGAAGCGCATCCTTGCGGACATCCAATCAGGTAAGTTCGTCAATGACTTCATGGGTGGTAACAAGGAAGGTCTTACACGCCTTGTTGAAATCCGTGAACGCGAAGCACAACACCCGATCGAAGACACCGGCGCGAAACTACGTGCGATGATGCCTTGGATCGGTGCAAACAAACTGGTTGATAAAGAAAAGAACTAATCTGTTTGATATAAAATTCAAAAGGGCTTCTGATCGGAAGCCCTTTTTTTATAGCGATTTGTATTATACCCTTGCATGGTATAAACAGCCCTCTTCGTGAATTTCAAAGCCACAGACATCGACATGGAAAAAACGCGCACTCACACGCCGATAGAACTATCACCTGACCGTTTGCTTTTCGCAGTTCTGTTATGTATTGCCGCGCACTTTTCCTTTGCCGTTATGGGCGCAAGTGCAAAAGCATTATCAGAACATTATCATGTCGCAGAGATTGCCTTTTGGCGAAACCTAATGTTGGTAATACCGTTCTTTTTCTTCATTGTTCTGGGCGGTAAAACACATTTATTCAAGACGAAGAAACCTGTTTTACTCGGTATGCGCGCACTGAGTGGCGGCATAAGCATTATCACCGCATTTACCGCGCTCTCGGCACTCCCCATTTCATATACGACTGTTATTTTCTATACGTCATCCATCATCACACCCGTGATGGCGTTTTTCTTTCTGAAGGAAAAAATAGGCCATCATCGATGGACAGCCGTTATCATTGGCATGTGCGGTGTTTTAATCATTGCCCAACCCAGCGGCAGCATAAGCTATATCGGATTAATCGCAGGCATATGCACGGCCTTTATTCATGCCTCAAACTTTATTATGTTGCGCGGGTTAAAATCGGAATCACCCGTAACAATTACATTTTATTTCTTTTTAGCAGGCACAATTATTCCTGCTTTATTCTTGCCTTGGGTAGCCCACGGTATAGCCCCCGCACATTACATGATATTTGGCCTCATTGCCTTGAGTGCGGGGACAGGTCAGCTTACAATCACGACGGCTTATCGTTATGCCCCGGCCAGCTTCATCACGCCGTTTATGTATACCTCACTGATTTGGTCAATTTTAATTGATATTTATATTTGGAATTTTGAGTTGGATTATATATCCATCGCTGCCGGCGCTTCGCTTATTATCTTCGCACAACTTTACATCGGATGGCGAGAATATAAGAACAGTAAGACATAAACTTAATTTTTCATTGCAGGTAGTGTTGCGGATGCATTATCAATTTCCGGCGCTGTCGGTGAAACGTCATATTGAGCCTCTAAAGACTTGCCATATTGCATCATCTGATCCATTAGCCCACCCTTATTAAAACCATAAACAGTCATATCAATGTTTTGAATAACGGCCTGATGCCCGTCAGATATTGATACAGACCAATTCTCTCCACCTTTTAAGGTTTCACCGAAAACAGTCTCTTGGCGCAACCACCCTGCACTTAACGGCCCCGCTCCATGCGCGCTCTCAAAACGTGACGGCATGGCATTTGCGTCATCATCAGGTTTTTCAACAGTTGCAAAATATGATCGTGATTTGCTTGGAGAGAATAAATCAAACTCTAACTGACTTCGCTCCATTACAATTTCATTTCCATTCCCCAAATCAGAATGCAATTCGATTTTTTGTGTCGCATTTTTTGAGAAATCCGACGTGCCGTGCATTGTCACGACCACATTTTCACGATCAATATTCGGATTACTCTCTATACGCTCATATGCTTCATCGACCAATTTCCTGAACATCTCAGGTTGAAATAACCCATGCCCTCCGGGCGCTGAAAATGAATAATTCGCGGCATTATTAAATTGATGCAACACGTCATTCTCACCCTCACGATGCTCAACATCAATCGTTGCAATTTTCACCAACGCAGAGATCTCTTCTTTACTCAGGGTCGGCTTTCCCTCTTCTGCGCGCAGAAGCTGTTCATAATGCGCACCGGATACATATCCCGCAAGTTCAGGCGTAGAAAACGACGTACCGTCTGATGCTGTTGAATAGCCTTGCGCATCAATTACCCCGCCTGAATTCAAGGATACTTCCGACATGACAATCGCATGTAAATCTTCCGGCGTTTCTAAAAAATGTGCAATTTTTTCATTTACCAAATCACTTTGCGGATAACCTTCTGCTTCTAAAACACCGCTGACAACATTATGAAGTGATATTTTTTCCATATCGGTCAATGGCCCGTTCACCTCCCTTTGACTAAGGGCCTCATTAAACCGTTTTGTTATTTCACGATCGACTAACCAATCACGGATCAACTCTTCGTGCCCACTCAATGTTTCAGGCGGAGCAAATAGGCGGTATCTGTGATCATGATTAAACGGACTGTCAGATACAAGCGTTGGGTTAATTTGACTACTATGCTTTTCAACATAAGGTACATTATTCTCATCACGTGATGCCTCACCGACGACCAGACTGGTGCGTAAAAAATCAGCAACGCGAGGGCTCTGCAGCATCTCAGTTTCACCGTTATTGCCGGCCACAGTCACAAAAACAGGCATCTCATGCGTATCAAAATACTCCTGATACATTTTTACATTTTGATATCTTGCCGGCCCTGATGCGCCGATAATTCCAATATTGGATATTTCCGTGCTGGAGGAAACAACATCATATTTTTGCATTTCGTCCAGAGCCTCCCTATCCGGACTTGCCGCACTCATATAGACAAGATCAACCTCTAACGTCAGGTCATTCGCAAAGCGGCGCAAGGAATTTTGATGAATATCACGTGCCACCTCGGCATGACGATCATAAAGGTCGAGCAAAAACACAGGCTCAAACCTTTCGAAATGCGCATAATGCGCTTTTGATTGTGGTGGAGAGCTTTCCTCCGACATTTTTATCACCAAGTATTCTTTTTTTACAAATTATCAGATTATTGACAAAAAAGCGAAAACTCCGGTGAATTTCAAACATCTTTTTTCTATAAATCCCGCCTTGGTATGGTGACAAATTCACATACCGTGATATGCCTTATGAAGAAAAGGATATCCATCATGGGAAATATCAATAAAACACCACTTCTTATGGGCATATTATTTGCTTGTGCAAACGCTTTTATGCTTGCCGCGATGAGCCTGTTTGCAAAGCTTTTGGCAGGATATTTCGGCCCCGTCGAGGTTACATTTTTTCGAAATTCAATCTCCCTATTGGCTTTATTCGGCTGGCTTATTTTTGCAGGAAAATTAAACCTTTTAAAAACGCAGCGCCCAATTGCCCACCTGTTCAGGGGCGCGGTCGGAACATCAGGGATTGTTTTGGGCGCATGGGCTTTGTCACTCATGCCGCTTACTGAAACAACGGTATTACTATTTACTTCTCCGCTGTTTACGGTCCTTATTTCCTGTATTTTTCTCGGAGAACGCGTTGGTATATATCGTATTGGGGCGGTTCTTGCAGGTTTCACAGGTGTTATCATCGTGGCCAACCCCACCGCAGATGTTTCAACGCTCCCGATGCTCGGCATCATTGTGGCGCTTTGTTGGGGGTTTGCGTCGGGCTGTGTTGATGCGATTTTACGTTGGATGGGCTCAACCGAAAATTCGATGACCACTGTTTTCTACTTCGTTCTTTTCGGCAGTATTACAACAGGTATGCATTGGCCGTTTGCCGAAATTCAGGAAAACAGTTTTTCAATAGATGCATTTTGGATCATCCTGGGCCTTGGCATGACCGGCCTTTTATCACTTCTCGCAAAAACACAAAGCTTTCGCCTTGGCGAGGCATCTATCATTGCCCCCATCATGTACAGTATGATTGTTTGGACATGTTTATTTGACTATTTATTCTGGAACAAAGTACCCGGATGGAACGTGATTATCGGTGCCAGTCTGATTATTTCCAGTAATCTATTCATTCTATACCGGGAACAAAAAACCGCTAAGCGCCTTGCACAAACAAGTAATACCGGCAAATAAAATACAAAGAAGCGTTAAGATCATTCCGGCCATACGTGCCTTACCTGCATTATTCTTACCCTTGATTAACCCATAAGGGTGCAAAATACGCCCGGCCAGCAACATACAGCCAAAAATATGCAGATATAACGGCGCAACATGTTGATAATCAAGAATGAAGATCAGCAGCAATGCAAGCGGAACGGTTTCAACAAAATTCGCCTGTGCACGAATACGCGCATTCATAACGGCATTTCCGCCATCACCAAGGCTAATGCGGTATTTCCATCGCCCGCGAATAACCAAAAACATCAAAAAAAGATAAACGAAACAAAGTAACCCTGCATATAAAGACGTAATCATTGCTCTGCCCTTCGCGTATTAATTTACTTTTTATTCTGACACCAAAATACATACATTGATGCGAATGTATTCGGGTTTTTCTCTTCCCACTTCGCCCAACATTTCAAATCATGTAAGTCATCTTCGTTTTTATGCTTCTTTTTAAACTCAGAAACCTTATTTCCGTCCAGCCAGAACCCAAGAAATTCCATACTCATAGAATCCAATTGCTGCTTTAAAAGAGGCAAATCATATTGATGTTCCTGAACATGGAAAAGCAAATCACGACATTCCGTAAGTGAGTAATAATCAAAGAAGTTTTGAATATTCTGAACCTCTTTATATTTAAGATGATCATCGATATTCTGACGAAAATCTATGATCGAAGATGCATCAGAATGAATACCTTTTTCCTGTATCACTTTACGCGCCGCATTAATCGCCCAGCGTGCATCGGAGCTGTAAAACGCCAGACGCATTAAGCCGTCATCCTTGAGCAAGCCGTGCAATATATCCCAACCTGCTTTCGGATCTTCAAGGTGGTGCAAAACACCTGCACTTGCTATGTAATCAAATTTTTTATCAAGCGCCCCAAGCTTCATGATATCGCCTTGGAAAAAATCGATATTATCTAAACCAAGCTTTTCACAACGATCAATCGCATAGGCTAAACTCGTCGCACTTAAATCTACGGCCGTAATCTTAGCATCAGGAAACACATACGCCATTTGCGCCGGCTCCTTACCCGTACCACACCCGGCAATAAGGATTTCCGCTTTCTTCCCCTTAAAGCGTTTTTCAATGCTTTCATTATAGTTATTGCGCCCAACACTCTTCCATCGCGGATAAGGGAAAACCTCGTATTGTTCCTGCACGGCCAGAGATATATCGCCGTCGATATCGGTAATATTTTTGATATTTTTCTTAATACCTTGCTGGCGGAAATGCTCTTCTATTTGCTCTTTCAGTATCGCGGATACATGATCGCCACCTTGTACCCCCGCAGCAATATCTTGCGCGTTTTTAAGCGTGTGCAAATAATCATAACAAGCAAATAACCCCATATCTGCCAGATCCCCGTTATTCGCTTCTATTTTTGATTTCAGCGTTTCTAGTGTCGCTTTTTCTTCTTCCGAGATATAAAAAATATAATCGGTAAACAATGCATATTTGGACATGGCACATGTTATCAAATCCCAATCCTCAGGATCAGTAAACAGCGCCTCGCCGTTCATCTTTGCATTCAAAAGATAGCGGCGCAAATGTGTAAACCATCGCTCGAAACTTGTGTCATTTATCACAAATTTACCAAGCCCCATTAAAAAGAGCGGCTCGATAATACCGTCAAGCTGCCCTATCCCCTTTATGGCTTTTTCGAAATTCGAGAAATTTTTGTGCTGCTGCAGCGCAAAAATCGGACCGACGCCGGAATCACCACGAATAATTGATAACCAAACACCGCCAAAGAAAACATAATCAAGTGTTTCATCTTCCAAACACTCTATAAGTACACCTTTGAGGTTCGGATTTGTCTTTTTAAAACGCTGCGCCGAACATGCACTAATTAAGTGCTGTTTATAATCTTGGTTTTCAATGTCAAATGCAACGGCTTGTCCATAACATTCAACGGCTTGCAACCCCATTCCCTGTTGAAAATACAACTGGCCAAGCATGAAATAAGCCGGATGATATGTCGGATTGAGCTTTACAAGCTTCATGAGCGTCCGGGTTGCGGCTAATATTGCGCCGCTCTCTTTATATGCACGGCTTAAAACAAAAAGCGTTTCACTGTCTTTAGGATTCTTTTTCGCTTCTGCCTCAAGAATTTCAATGGCTTTTTCGTTCTCACCATTTTGAATGGCAATCAGAGCATTACGAAGCTCCTCAGATGCAGCATCCATTACTGCAGCAAGGTTAGTTGAATTCGTCATCTTAAAATTTTCGTGTTAATTTATGATCTAAAATAAAACGCAGATTAGCGATTAATAGCTTTGGAAACCGTATTGATTGTACAATCCCATCGGCTCTTTATCATCACCTTCATAATAAACGTAAAACATACCGTTTTCTTCGGATGTTGTGATCTCAAAGATATGATCAACAAATTCAAGGATACGGCGCTGATCCTTCCATGATAGAATCATGAAGCGCTCACCTACCTGAAGAACAGGAATATTATCACCGTCTTTAAACTGCTTCGTTAAGATACGTGTTGCATATAAATCATGCATGATGCGTTTTTCATCGCCAGCATCTTTAATCCAAGCCTCAGGTGTCCAAGTATCACCATCCCAGATTGAGCGTTGACGAAGCTGTTGCTCTTTCAAATATGGTTCAAAATTATAGGTTCCCCAATGCGCATACCAAAAAGACCACCCTGTCTTCTTCTTTGCCAATGCTTCACCTGAAAAACCACCAAAGGCAACGAGTGCTGCCATAAGAAAAACCAAAATACGCATTCTTGTTTCGTCCTTTAAATTACTCATTCATAGCGCAAAACCAACCCCTCTTGGCTGTTATGATTGCACTACGATATTAAATCGCAATATTATCAATAACATATTAAGAAACAATATGGTATATTAAAATCATGACAAATGCGATAACAACAGCATTATCAGGATTGCATTCCGCCTCGCTTCGATTAAATGCGAGCGCATCAAATATTGCAAATTTCAGCACAACAGGATCGCTCTCTGACGCTGATAATCCGCCATATAGTGCCGTTACGTTACAATCAAAAGCAGATGGCCTTGGTGGTGTTCAATCGCAAATCGTTGAAAAGAACCCCGGCTTTGTTCCGGCATACGATCCGAATTCACCCTTTGCGGATGAAAACGGCTTGATCGGCACACCAAATGTCAACCTGGCCGAGGATATCGTACAGATGAAATTGGCGGAGCTTTCATATAAGGCAAATATCAAAACCATCAGGGTTGCCGATGATATGTTTGATGCCTTGCTCGATAGCTTTGATAAAAAAGTATAAAACGCGCCCGCCACACATTATTTCACTTGATTTAATACGGCCCTGCCCTGCACACTACAGGGTATGAAAATATGTTTTATCGGATATGATCACAGTGTCGACATCGCCCAGCGCCTGATCAATGACGGGCATGAAATTATACAATTATTCACATTCCCCTGTGACAATGAATATGCATTTAACGTGCAAATGTATAATCTGGCAGAACATTACAAAATTCCGATTTCAAAAACCGCCATTACCCCCGAACATATTGATGCCCTGGTCGATAGCGGCTGTAAATTATTCCTGTGTGCGGGGTATCCGTCGAAAATACCGCCAATCCCCGAAGACAAAGCCTATGCGGTGAATATTCACCCGACATATTTGCCTGTCGGGCGCGGTGTCATGCCTTTGCCGTTCATCATCACCGAAGCGCCCGAAGCCGCAGGCTTTACCATTCATAAAATGACCGAAAAATTCGACGCGGGCGATATTTTATACCAGCAAAAAATTAATATTGATGAACGCACCGATATATTAACGCTCTCTGCGCGCATAGGGCTTGCCTGTCCGGATGCAGCATCAATGGTTGTTGCCGATATAAAACAATATTGGGACAGCGCCGTGCCCCAAAACCATGACAAAGCCGTGTCATTTCCAATGCCATCCACGGAATTCCGCACCTTGCACTGGGATGTAACGACGGATGAAATTAATATGAAGTCACGTGCTTTCGGACGTTTTGGCGTTATAGCTTCCGTCAGCAACACCTTCGGGCAGACACAAAAAATGGCCGTCTACCAGCTCAGCACATGGAAAGAAGAACACGGGCACAAACCCGGGCACCTTATGCGCTCTTCGCCTCTTGAAATCGTGATCGCCGTCAAAGACGGATACACTTGCCTCCAAAGCTTTAAACTTTTGAATTAAGAATACCCGACACTTGAAAGCCACCGCCTTCATTGCTGCAAAACTTCACTTTCTCTAACCAGAATGATGATAAGCTGCTGATAAAGGACAACATATTCTCAATGGTCGACGGCTTTTGAACATAAGCATTAGCGCCCATGGCATATGCCTTTTCTATATCATCCATCCGATCCGAACTGGACAGGATAATGACAGGAATATTTCTGAGATGCGGGCTGTTTTTTATATGACGCAAAACATCAAAACCATCTGTTTGCGGCATCACAAGATCCAATAAAACACACAAGGGGCGCGCCGCGTCGGCATAGGGCCCAATACGCTCCAGATATTCTATTGCATCAGAACCGCTGCTCACACTGGCGTAGCGAATTTTACCGGCCCTGATATCAAGCAAGCGTTCCAGTAATAAAATATCAGAACTACAATCATCAACTATTAATATTTCAATATAATTAGCCATATTCAATTCCGTTAAATAATAAATAATAAAAAAATAAATAGTACAACTATAGATAAATATTTTCAAGCAACCCAAATGGCTCAAAAAAATCGCAATGCAAAAAACACCCGAATTTCTCATTTGCATAGACCATATGCTATAAGTTAAGTTCGTGTTTCAAACTGATGCGGAATTCTGCCGTGAAAAAAATAAATAATAAAAAACACTTTTGCTTTGTCTTACTCGGCATGATTTCGATAAGCATGCTATTTCTTGGTTCGCGCGTTTTTGCGATGAATATTGATGCTGTGCGCTTTGGCGCCTACCCCGATAAAGTGCGTATGGTTCTGGACCTGAGTGACATATCAGATTTTCGTGTTTTCACACTTTCTGACCCTTACCGCATGGTCATCGATTTACCCAACACATCATGGCAAGCCGGCACCGTTAACCGAAACGAACAAACATTTGTTTCCGACATAAGACACGGCAAGTTAAACCAAGACATTTCACGCATTGTATTTGACCTAAAACAGCCTGTTATGATCAAGGCAGCATTTATGCTGCCGCAAAACGGAGAGAAACCCAATAGATTAGTCGTAGATTATCAAAAAACCGACCAAACGACTTTTCAATCGCAGAAGGGAAACATTTTCGGCACGTTAAAAACAGATCACGAGCAAACCGAAACAGCGCAAAGTACAATTCCGGACTTCTCTGTCAGGCCAACCGAGAGTTCAAGCGTTGAAACAAACACCATAGCAGGAATCCCCTTGCCGCCCCCCAATGCCATGCGTCCAAAACGTATACACACTGCGGCACCGTCCGTGTTTAAAAAACATCTTATTATTATAGATCCCGGTCATGGTGGCGTTGATCCGGGGGCTACAAACGGCCGCATATACGAAAAGCACATTGTACTTGCGCTGGCGAAAGCGCTTAAGAGTGAGCTTTTGAAAACAGGCCGATACGAGGTTAAAATGACCCGTGAAACGGATGTTTTTATTCGCCTTAAAGATCGCGTCAAATTTGCCCGCAAGCATGAAGGAGATCTGTTCGTATCCATACATGCCGATTCAATTAAAAAGCCGCAAGTACACGGCTCATCTATCTATACGCTATCGAAAAAGGCATCGGACGCGCAAACAGCGAAGTTAGCGGAAAAAGAAAACCAAGCCGATTTAATGGCCGGCGTTCACTTCGAAGTTGAGGATGAACAAGTCGCTTTTATTCTCGGTGATTTTCTTATCAACGATACGATGAACCAGTCAAAATTCTTTGCCAATACGGTTGTTAGTTCTTTTCGCGTTAACGGATTACATACCCTTGACACACCGCACCGATATGCGGGGTTCGCCGTTCTAAAAGCGCCGGATATCCCCTCAATTCTGATCGAAGCAGGGTTCGTATCAAACGCAGCCGAAGCAAAACTACTCAGCACAGAATCACACCGAAAAAAACTTGCAAAAGCGATTCGTTCGGGAATCGATACATATTTCGATTATGTGCATAAAAATGAACGGAACTAAAATTCACCCACAAATATTAGTTAAGTTACACAATACGGGCATAACGCCCTGCTGGCTTTATTAAGTGTTGCAAATTTGCACCTAAGTTTCGAAAACTGTGACAAAAAAAACAAAAACCACTTGAAAAAGCCACGGGGTTGTATAATGACTGTATGGTGTAAATTCAAAGATTTTGCCTTTGAATAAAGGCATTTGAGAAGATTTAACTAACGACTACTATGAGGACTTAAATAATGAAAAAAGCAATTGCTACAATTTGCTTCGTTGGCTCAGCTTTGTCACTAACAGCATGTGACACAACTTCAATGGGCGACGTTGACACACAACCTCCATACGCAATGGAGCGCACAGCAAAATACGAACAAGCAACAAAATACGAACCAGTTGCAACACCTACTAAAGTTGCTCCTGCTGAGAAAGTATTCCAAAGAGCGCAAACTAAATAATTTTGCACTTTTTATACCGATTAAAAAAAAGACTGTCTTAATGGCAGTCTTTTTATTATTAATAGATATGATAAAATTTAAACAAGGCGGATGCATTACATGAAAAAATTTGGAACACTTATTTTTTTCCTTCTTGCAAACTTCATCGGCTTCAACGCCGGGCTTGTTACTTTGACAATCATCTACAGCAATCCGAAGATTCTTGAAAATAAATTCGCCGCTGCCGGCTCCGGCCAAGTGGATAGTGTGCACGAGCTTTTTGCAAATGAAATCACACTTGTAACCGCCTGTTGGATGGCCTGTGCCCTCTTCAGCTTTACTGTTTTCTTCATTCGCGGGTTTTGGCGCATGGTTTTCTTGCTCGCACCGATCATTATGCCGGTACTTGCTGCCTTTATGGCTCTTCAACCATATTTCTAACTCATATTAATTATTGAGCGTCAGAGGCTTTTCTGTCTCAATGCCGGGCTTACGTGGCGGCACAGAATCATAAACAACGTATTCCGGTTTAACCTTCACTGCACCTAAAGCAGCCGCTTCGTCTTGTGCGGCATCTTCGCCGTAAATCTCAACAAGCGCATCTTGCGCATTCAAGGCTTCCGCCTCACCTGCATGAGACTCTTCAATTTGCTCGACGCCCTTTGCTGGCACGAACGAAGGCTCCTCTACTACAGACGAGCTCTCCACCTTTTCAGACTTTGACGCAGCATCAAAAACAGTCCCACCCTCTTTTTCTTCCGGCGCCACGACATCGTCAGTTACAACGACATCATCTAAGTTACGCGCGATGCGCACCGGATAACCTGTGCGCTCCCTCAAAGCAGCCCTCACCTTCGGCCAGTTGATACGGTCATTATACTCACCTGCCATCTCCATGATGCGCTCCATATCCTCTTCACGGAAAGTCTGTTGCTCGACCACACCTGTTTCTTCCATCTTAATGGCCTGTGCCATGTCAGGATGCGCCTCCAGATACAAATCATTATCAATCCAACCCAGCTTAATCGGCTGCTCCACCACCGTTACCTTTGTACCGACAGGAACTTGCTCGAAAAACTTTTTGATATCTTCGGGGTACATACGAATACAGCCCGAACTGACGCGGCGACCAATACCAAACGGTTTATTCGTGCCATGCATGGCATAAGTCGGCCACCCAAAGTAAAGCGCATGCGTACCAAGAGGGTTCTCAGGTCCGGGCGGAACAGAGGCCGGTAATTTCGGATCTTCTTTTCGCATACGCGGTGTCGGACGCCATGTCGGCCCCTCTTTTTTACGAACGATGGATGTTTCACCGGTCGGTGTTGCCAAACCTTCGCGGCCAATCCCAATAGGGTAAGTATATGGCGCCTCATCACCATTCAAGTAAGCATAAACGCGCATCTCCGGCAAATTCACGACGATGCCTTCACGTTTTGTATCGGGTAATAAATGACGTTTAGGCAAAATCACTTCCGCTCCCTCGCCGGGAATCCAAGGATCAAGCGTCGGGTTCGCGGCGCGCACCTCAACAAATCCTAAATCGTGTTTACGCGCCAAATGCACAAGCGTATCTTCATAAACGGCTGTATACGTTTCCATCTCACCGACATAATTCAGATCATATCCGGCAAATACAGAAGACGGCATCGACACCGTCCCCATCAACAAACATAACGCAGTCAAACCTGACTTGGCACTTAATCGCATTTTTCTCTATCCTGTTATTCAGAAATATAACGCATTAATATTACAGAAAATTCCATACAAAACACCCCCTGAGGCGATGTTTTATATATTTCTTTCGTACATATATATAATTCGGTTGATTTTAGCTATCTGTTTCACTGAGCAAAGCAACTTCCTCAGATAATTTTTCATAGGCACGATCAAACACACCGCTTTTGGCGATTCGCCCCTTCCCTTGCTTAAAAACCTCAAACATTGTTGTGCGCGGCCCGACCTTTTTAATCAGGAATTGCAAATACGGTACATGAGATCCCGTAAGGTAATAAGTGTAACTGGCTACGCCCTCGTCAAAATCGCAATCAACTGTGCGATAGGTCAACGTTTTTTCCGATGCAGCCTTGCAATATAGCTGATCTAACTTACGGAATTGCCCTTGTGTGAAACCTGCGGGTTGCGTAAAAGCAGGATTGTGAATAACCTTAAACGTCATGAAGATATTTTACACCAAAAACGGATAAAAAGGAAGAAATCATGGCTCTGCTGCACTCCCCCGAAAAACAAAGCGATTTTATGGCGCCGCATTTTGAATTAAAAGGTACGGACGGACAGCGCCACACATTGGAATTTTCGCGCGGGGAAAAGGGCCTGTTTATTGCGGTTATATGCAATCACTGCCCCTATGTTTTGGCCATCATCGACCGATTAACCGCCACAGCGAAACAAATGCAGGGATTGGGTTTTGGCGTCATTGCCATCATGCCGAATGATACCGCGAACTATCCCGCCGATTCATTTGAGAACATGATCAAATTTGCAAAAGAACAGGACTTTAGCTTCCCCTACGTCATCGACGAAACACAAAAAATTGCAAAAGCATTAGACGCGGTTTGCACACCTGAATTTTACCTCTTTGACAAAGATGATATCTTGCAATACCGCGGCCGACTTGACAGCGCAGCCAACAAAGAGGCCACAAATGACACAGTGCCCGAATTATTAAACGCCGCACAAGCCATTGCAAAAAATGAATCGCCTGATCAAAAGCAGTTCTCTTCCATGGGGTGCTCGATAAAGTGGAAAAGCTGAAATATTTGCCATTAAATCACTGGTTTTACGAAAATAAATCATTACAATACAGCCATCCAAAATAGAGAGTAAAAGGTATTAAGATATGTCAGATCTTCTGGTCGAAGTCGATGAAGCCCTAAAAGCAGAGCGCTTGGAAAAAATGTGGCAACGCTACGGCGGGTTCTTTATCGGTTTTATCGCCGCCATCATTATCGGTACGGCCGCCAATGCGGGCTATCACACATGGAAGGTTAAGCAGGACGAGGCACAAACAGCCCAATATCTGGAGGCTGTTGCAAGCGGTCAATACACGCCGCAGGAATTAAACACCCTCGCATCAAAGCTACACGGTGATTTCAAACACTTGGTAGAGCTTCAGGCAGCAGGACTGGCTCTGGAATCAGGTAACAAGGAACTGGCGCTTGAAATCTATAAGCGCGTGGCAGCGGCTACCCCTGCGGATCGTACTTATAAAGACCTCGCGGCATTCATGGTGACACTCCATGACACTGACCTGAGCGATGAAGAGCGCGCCGATAAATTTACAGCCTTGGCAAGCGATGAAGAAAACGCATGGCGCTACCAGATATTGTTGGAGGCCGCACTGGTGAATGCAACGAAATTGAACCGTTTCAGTGACGCGCGAATGCAACTGACTGATATTTTGGAGGGTGAAAATATCCCCGACACATTAAAACAAAAAGCCAAAAGCCTTGACGTTCTTTATGCTCTGGAAGAGAAAAACGTCGAATAATAATCGATAATTCATAACATCGAAAAAAACCATATTTAAACAAGGATATCAGGATGATAAAAAACAAAACGATACTGACCGTTTCTTGCGCATTACTCCTTAGCTCTTGCTCAATGACAGACATGTTCAGAAAAAAAGACGACACCCCTCATTTGGAAGGTGAGCGTTTATCTGTTTTGGAACTGCAACGCAGCCTGACACCTGACACTCCCCTAGCGGAAGGACAACAATTCGAACTGCCCACCCCATGGGATAACGGCGCATGGCCACAGGCAGGCGGCTACCCGAACCACTCCATGCAAAATCTTACCTTCACGGATGGCGAACCACGTCTGGCGTGGAAAAGCGATATCGGTCGCGGCAGCCGTAAGGACTTACCACTGACAGCGCAACCTGTTGTCGCAGGCGGCATGGTTTTTACACTTGATACAAACCAAAATGTGACCGCATTTAATGCACAGACAGGAAAGAAAATCTGGGATGCCGATCTGGAACCTGACGACGAAGATGAAAACGTCATTAGCGGCGGTATCGCATTTGCACATGATACATTATATGTAACGACCGGTTATGACGAAGCCGTAGCATTAAACCCGGCAGACGGGTCAGTGAAATGGAAAAAGCGTCTTCCATCCCCTTCTCGTGCAGCACCAACTGTATTATCTGGCCGCGTCTATATCAGCACCGTTGACAACCGCCTTGTTGCCTTAAGCGCAGAGAGCGGCACGGGGCTATGGGAATATGTAGGCATTGGCGAAACAGCCGGCCTGTTGGGCGCGGCAAGCCCGGCGGCAAATAACGAAATCGTTGTCGCGGGCTTCACCTCCGGCGAATTGACTGCTCTACGCGTAGAAAATGGCTCCGTGACATGGTCGGACAACCTTTCAGGTGTGCGCAGCTATGGCGGCGGCTTGGAAAGCCTTGCAGATATTAAAGCACTCCCTGTTTCTCATCATGGTATTGTCGCATCCATCAGCTATGGCGGTAAATTGGTGGCCATTGATGAGCGCACAGGCACACGCATGTGGCAACGTGATATCGGCGGATCGCAAACACCGTGGCTAACTGCAAATACGCTTTTTGTTCTTTCATCTGATAATGAGTTAATTGCTCTTAACCTACTCAACGGCTCAATCTTCTGGATTGAGCAATTAAGCCGTTTCGAAGATGAAGAAGACAAAGAAGATCCGATCACTTGGACAGGCCCTGTCATGGTGAACGGCCGCCTGATCTTGGCAAGCTCTCATGGCTACATTGCCGAAGTTAACGCACATACAGGTAAAGTCATCCGTACAACACGCACAAAGAAAAACGTGCAAATTGCCCCTATTGTAGCAGACGGAACAATGTATTTATTGTCAGAAGACGGAACTTTATTAGCATATCGCTAGAAACTGTGATAAAGACATGCTGCAAAAACATAGAGTACGCAGATGTTAAGACTAGCGATTATAGGCCGCCCGAATGTCGGCAAGTCCACAATATTTAACAAACTCGCAGGTAAAAAGCTTGCGATTGTTAACGACACGCCCGGTGTAACCCGCGATTGGCGTGATGCATACGGGACGTTATTCGGGCAACCCATTACCATTATTGATACAGCAGGATTGGAAGAAGCCTTTGACGATTCCATTCAAGGACGTATGCGCAAGCAGACCGAGGCAGCACTGCAACATGCGGATGCCATATTATTCGTCATGGATGGCCGCGAAGGCGTAACCCCCGCAGACGAACATTTTGCATCGTTCCTGCGTAAGCAAAAAAAGCCGATCATCTTGGTGGTCAATAAATGCGAAAGCCAAAAAGCATCAGCTGCCGGATTGGGCGAAGCCTACAGCCTCGGCTTCGGAGAACCCGTTTCCATGTCAGCGGAACATGCTATTGGCTTTGATGATTTATACGAAGCCCTCAGCCCTTACTTCCCCGAAGATAAAGATGACATCGAGCACGAGAGCGAAGAAAGAATAAACATGGATGCCCTTGATGATATCGAAGGCATGGAAGAATATATTTTTGAGCAAGAAGAGATCGACCCGGAAAAACCTATTAAGGTTGCCATTGTCGGGCGCCCGAATGTCGGTAAATCTACCCTATTGAACGCGATTGTTGAAGAACAGCGTGTTATGACCGGCCCCGAGGCAGGCATTACGCGCGACGCCATCACTGTGGATTGGGAATATGAGGGACGAAAATTCAAACTGGTTGATACAGCCGGTATGCGCCGAAAAGCCAAAATCACAGATTACATTGAGAAAATGTCGACAGAGGATTCCTTGCGCGCCATCCGCCTTGCGCAAATTGTAATCCTTGTGATTGATGCCAACAACCTTCTGGAAAAGCAAGACTTGCAAATCGCAGAGCATGTCATTAGCGAAGGCCGCGCCCTTGTGATTGCCGTGAATAAATGGGATGCGGTGAAAAACCGCTCGGATGTACTTGAGGAGACAAAACATATTCTCTCGCATTCTCTATCCCAAACAAAGGATATTCAATTTGCTACCATTTCCGCCAAAAACGGAAAGAACATATCCAAACTATTTTACAAGGCACTGCAGACCTATGAGGTATGGAATAAACGCATCAGCACAGGCGGTTTGAACCGTTGGTTGGCGCGTATGGAAAGCCAAAACCCTGCGCCGCTTGTGTCCGGTCGTCACAACCGCATGAAATATATAACGCAAATTAAAACACGACCACCGACATTTGCCTTGTGGGTTTCACGCCCCGATGAGCTACCTGATTCCTACAAACGCTATATCGTTAACGGGTTGCGCCGTGATTACGATATCCCAAGCGTACCAATCAGGCTACTGATCCGCGCCAGTAAAAATCCATACGCATAAACAAAACGCGCCATCGAAAACGGCGCGTTTTTTTTCGTTCTGCACAGACCACTTAGTGAAGTGCGGCGTTGCCACCATTTAAAATGAAATGCGTACCGATTGCCGCGGCATATCCGAGCAATACAACCGGCGCCCATTTCAAATGTGACATAAATGTATAGTATCCGCGCGCCGCGCCCATCAAGGCCACACCAGCCGCAGAACCAACCGATAATACACTGCCGCCAACGCCTGTCGTGAGGGTAATAAGCAACCATTGGAAATGATCCATATGCGGATCCATGCTCAGCACACCAAACATCACAGGAATATTATCAATAACAGCAGAAAATAAGCCCAGAAGAATGTTGGTTACACTTGGCCCCCACCCCTCATAAAAGGTCAGTGACAACAGCTCCAAATAACCTAAATACGCCAGACCACCAACGCTAAAGATCACCCCAAAGAAGAAGAGCAAAGTATCCCATTCTGCAGATGCGATATTTTTAAAGATATCAAATTCATGATCCCTAACTTTGCCGCGATAACGAACAAACCATGCAGTGATCATCAGAACAGACATCCCCGTCATCATACCAACAAAGGGCGGCAAGCCCCAAAGTTGCTCAAACGATACAGCCATAGCAATCGTCATAAAACCAAATGCAATAATCCATTTTGCACCTTGTTTCATCTCAACTCGCTCATCAACCGTTTCCGGGCGCTCCTTCGGAATAAAAAAGCTCATGATCAAGGCCGGCACAATGAAACAAACCAACGCGGGAATAAACAAATTAAAGAACTCAAAGAACTGAATTTTTCCGGCCTGCCATACCATCAATGTCGTGATATCACCGAACGGGCTGAAGGCACCGCCGGCATTCGCAGCAGATACAATATTAATACAGCCCAGAGAAATAAAGCGCGCATTGTTATGCCCAACTGCCATAATAACAGCACCCATAACAAGGGCTGTCGTCAAATTATCCGCAATAGGAGATAAGAAGAAAGCCAGAAACCCTGTTGCCCAAAATAGCTGACGCAAATTCATTCCGGATAGCACAAGCTTGGTTCGAATAACGGCAAAAACATTACGATCCTCCAGCGCACTGATATAGGTCATAGCCGCTAAAAGGAAGAGCATCAAACTCGCATATTCATTCAAACCATGAAAAATAGCATCATGCAATTCATGCTTGGTTACACCATATGATGGCGCCACCAACGCGATCACAACCCAAATTAATCCTGCTCCAAGCATGACAGGCTTTGATTTCGCCATGTGTGTGTATTCTTCCGCCAAAACAAATGCATATGAAAGAACAAATATGCCAATACACAAAAGGCCGGCCCAATGGTAGCCCACATTAAGGTGCTGTAAACCATCACTTTCTCCGCCAGACGCAAACGCAGGGAATACAAATGAAAACGCGGCCGCTAAAAAGCACGCCAAACCGAAATAGGTTAGATTTTTACTGTTCATGATACTGAAATGCTGTCTATTTTGTTTTTTTCAGAGTCTTGTTTACCATAGAAGCATGAGTGAACCAAGCGCATTTGAAAGAAAACACACTTGGTTTTAACGCACTTTCTATACCAGCATCATGTTTTTAATGAAATGAGTCAGATCAAAAAGGTTTTCATTTATCGCCAAACCGACAATCGCGATAAAGCCCCCCATTTCCCAAGGAAGGCGAAATGAATAGGTAAGTATAAAAGCCGAGTAGACATATCCGACCAAGGTAATAAACACGGCATACGATTCATATCCCGCCATTTCATGCCCCATAAAAATACCGTACATCAGAGGCATCGTTAACAACACCCCCGGAATGTTGCACCAATTCCCGGCATTTAAATAACGGAAAAAATGCTCCTGCCTGCCGAACTGCTTGGCCAAATAATAAACGACAAGCAAAAACAAGCTGAACGCCCCAACCGTACGCACTACCTGCAACAGTATCAAAAAGCTCAATGGGCCTTCGGATTCTTCAGGCAGCGAAAGAACAGCTACCAGCGTTATAGGCAATAGAAGAAGAGGAATAATTAGCGATTTTATAGCATCTTTTTTATGCGGACTGAACCGCTCTATACCGACCGGCATGAAAAGAAAAATTTCCATACACCCGGTAAGGTTTTGTTTCCATTCTTGTTTTGTAAACATGCGTTTGCTCCTGTACTCGATTTTCGCTCAAAGCAACCCACACCAATCCAAGGCTTATTTATTATTTATGATTGTGCCCTTCAAAAGCGGTAAAAATATGTCACATATATGAAATTAATTTGATTTTTATTTGTTTGCATCATGACGCCGCCTTGCACGCAGACCATAGTTTCTGTAGAACAAGGACACGGATTTATAAAAATACAGGGAGATTAAACATGGATCAAATGGACTATTTTGTTACCGTCGGCATGAATATCATTATTGCGCTTGCTATCCTTTTTGCAGGATGGACACTTGGCAAAATGGCAAACAAAGCCATTCATCGCATCAGCAGATTGGACAGCACACTCAAAACATTCTTGGGCGGCGCGGCGAAATATGCAATTTTTGCGTTGGCTGCTGTTATGGTCTTGCAACAATTCGGCGTACAAACAGCCAGCTTAATTGCCGTACTCGGTGCCGCTGGTCTTGCTATCGGTTTAGCCCTACAAGGAACACTTAGCAATGTTGCTGCCGGCGTGATGCTTCTGATTTTGCGTCCGTTCAATGTTGGTGACTTCATCTCCTGTGGCGGCGTACAAGGAACCGTTAAATCTCTTAATCTGTTTGCGAGCGAACTCTCAACGCCGGATAATATTTATATTTTTGTTCCGAACAGCAAATTGTGGAATGCAGATATCCAGAACTTCTCTCGAAATCCAACACGCCGCCAAGACTTAGTCTTCGGCATCAGCTACGGCGATGACATTAATAAGGCTTTCAAAACCATAGAGAAAGCCATTGCAAAAGAAGAGCGTATTTTACAAACTGAAGGCAAAGAACCGATGATCATGGTGACAAGCCTTGGTGATAGCTCAGTGAATATCACATTGCGCATCTGGTCAAATACGGCTGACTTCTTCAAGTTAAAAGTCGATACTTCCAAAGCCGTAAAAGAAGCATTGGATAAAGACGGGCTGACAATTCCATTCCCGACTCGCACGCTTGAAATGGTGTCTTCAAATGATGAGGGCGATAAGAAAGCTGCGAAAAAGCCGGCTGCCAAAAAGACCGCATCGAAATCAAAAGACGACAAAAAAGAGGCGGCATAAAGACGGCTGCTTCATACAAAATACCAAAGGCGCCAAACACGGCGCCTTTTTTATGTGCTAACATTAGCCATAAAAACATTATTTACTTGAAATATAGTACATAAATGCATATTTTATCTCACTCATAAACTTGGTTGCTCTACAAAAGGCGGAAAGAGATACTATGTGCGGAATCGTTGGCATTTACGCTTATTCACCTGTTAACCAAGATCTTTACGACTCTCTGACTATCTTACAACATCGCGGACAAGACGCGGCAGGGATCGTTACACAAGATAACGGCAAGTTTTATTTACGCAAAAGCAACGGCATGGTTCGTGATATTTTCACATTGGAACACATGACGTATTTGCGCGGCGATATGGGCATTGGCCATACGCGCTATCCGACGGCCGGAACGGCGAGCTCTGCGGAATCGCAACCACTATACGTGAACTCCCCTTACGGGATTGTTCTGGCACATAACGGAAACCTTACAAATCAGGATACCCTGACAGAGGAATTATTCCGCACCGATTTGCGCCATGTAAATACAAATTCTGATTCCGAAGTTTTGCTGAACATTGTCGCGCATGAACTGCAATCCCTTGGCAAGCTACAGCTAGAGCCGGCCGATGTGTTCACTGCCCTGACCAAACTGTATCAACGATGCAAAGGTGGCTATGCGGTGGTTGGTATGATTTCGGGCTACGGCATGTTTGCTTTCCGTGACCCGCACGGTATCCGCCCGCTCGTTTATGGCGAACGTGTGAATAAAGACAGCAAGACAGAATATATGGTTGCCTCCGAGAGCGTTGCATTGGATGCATTAGGTTTCAAGGTTGTGCGCGATGTTGAGCCGGGCGAAGCATTATATGTCGATAAAAACGGCACACTGCACAGTCATATTTGCGACAACAGCCGCGAAGCTTCTCCGTGTATTTTTGAATATGTTTATTTTGCCCGTCCAGATTCCATTATTGACGGTAGCTCTGTTTACAAGGCGCGTATTCGTATGGGTGAATATCTCGCCGATAAAATTAAACGCACATTCCCCGATCATAATATCGATGTTGTCATCCCTATTCCGGAATCCAGCCGCCCCAGCGCGATGGAACTTGCGTATCACCTGAATGTCAAATTCCGCGAAGGGTTCGTAAAAAACAGATATATCGGTCGTACCTTTATTATGCCCGGACAAGCAGAGCGCGAAAAATCAGTGAAGCAAAAGCTGAACCCGATTTCGTTGGAATTTAAAGACAAGGTGGTTTTATTGGTTGATGATTCCATCGTGCGCGGCACAACCAGCCGCAAGATCATCAACATGGCACGCGAAGCCGGTGCGAAAAAAGTGTATTTCGCTTCTGCGGCTCCGCCTATTCGTTATCCGAATGTTTACGGCATTGATATGGCCGTGAAATCGGAATTAATTGCCCACGGAAAAACCGATGAACAAGTGCAAGAAGCGATCGAGGCTGATTGGCTTGTCTATCAGGATTTAGAGGATTTGATACGCGCATCAACACCAAGCAGCGAAGAAGGCAAACGCAAATTTGATTGCTCGGTCTTTGACGGAAAATACGTCACGGGTGATGTCGATGATTTGTATTTCAAACGCCTCGAAGAAGCCCGCAGCGACCAGTCAAAGGTACAAAACCCGAAAGACAATTCACGTTGCGTTGATTTATACGGCAACGCATAGATACGGTGGATAAGAATACCGCATCATAATATGCACTCTTTATGAATAGTCTTATATCGATGCTTCAATAATTTCTCTCATTACAAAAAAGCTTAGCGCCAATATAAAGGTTAGAGTTAACAATATTTCTTTATCTTTGCTTTTGAACGGAAGCAAAATAAGCTTACTAAGCAAAATCGAAATACTTACAAAAATTAGCGATGCTACAATAAAAATCAGACAATAAAAAACCCCGTCAAACATGCGGGGCTTTTTCTTTTAAAGCATCTGATATTACTATTCGTTATATTCAGGCTCTTTCTCTTTTTCAAAAGTTTTCTCAATCAATTTGTCCATCCCCTCACGAGACTCTTTGGAATAGCCATCAGCCTTCTCGTTCAATTCCTCGCCCATTTTTTTGGCTTTATCGCCAAGCAAGTTCATTTCCTCAAGCTTCTTTTGTGCTTCGCTAATGCTGTCTTTTACATCTTCGGCCTTTTCTTCTGACCCTTTAGGCAGGAACCCGTCAATCCATTCGGATGTAGCAGCCAGATAAACACGCGATTTACTCTCGTATAAAAACGGTAAATCTTCCTCCATTTGCTTGTCATCAACGAAATACATTACAGGGAGATATAACAAGCCAAGGACAAGCGCACCACGCGCCAAACCGAAAACCGCACCGAGGCTGCGGTCTACAGCACCAAGCCCCATATTCTTTACAAATTCTGCGATATAGTGGCTCAGAATAGATAAAAGAATAACAAATATAATAAACACAGCCGCATAAGACAAAATAACCGCTAATGTTTCATAAGGCAAAATGCCCAAAAGCTTCTGCGCCTCTTCTGCCCCCTCTTCGACGCCAAGCCATCCGCTGATGACAGGCACCAGTAACGGCCCACCGATATAAGCTGCTAGCGCGCCACCGACAAGGCCAAGGATCGTCAAAACTTCGCGAATGAACCCGCGCAAAATGGAAATGGCAACGGAGACCAACAACACAAGTATTACAAAAACATCGACAAGCATCTTGGTGCAAATTCCTTATCTGAGGCTAAAATTTTCGGATGTAAAATAGTTACGGTAAGAAGAATGAAAAAGCAAGGATATATAGTTTCTGGCAAAACAAAAGGCGTCGATAACACAACGCCTCTTTTTCAAATCTATCATAAATTCAGATTAAGCGCGCGGCGCCAAAATCATCATCATCTGACGACCTTCAAACTTCGGGGCTAACTCAACGCTGGCTAATTCGCCAAGCTCTTCCTGAATTCTTTCAAAGATCTCACGGCCGATATCTTGGTGCGCCATTTCACGTCCGCGAAAACGCATGGAAACCTTAACTTTGTTACCATCTTCAAGGAAACGACGTGCATTACGCATTTTCACATCGTAATCGTTCTTCTCGATACGCGGGCTCATTTTGACCTCTTTCACATCGACGGTCTTTTGCTTCTTACGCGCTTCGTTAGCTTTTTTCTGTTGTTCGTATTTGTACTTACCGTAATCAAGGATTTTACAAACAGGCGGCTCCGCATTCGGGGAAACCTCAACAAGATCAAGTCCAGCCTCTTCAGCCATTTCAAGCGCCTTATCGATTGCCACAACACCCATCATGTCCCCGTCCTCGTTCACCAATCGAACTTCGGAAACGGTAATATCGGTATTTATACGTGGCCCGTCATCTTTGTTTGGGCGCATCGGTCTATTGGGTCTAGAAATGGTGAACTCTCCTTTTTCTTGTTGTCACTTCGAACACATTACATCAATAAAGTTTAGAAAATAATTAATAGGCGTGATTCTAATTGCGTGCAAGCAATTAAAGTTCCACGCCTATCATCGCATTAAAATGGCGCTTTTGCTTCGGCGATTAAATTCTCAATCGCTTGCTGAATCGGCTCTACGCTCTGGTCTTTAGAACCAAGACGGCGAATCGCCACTGTTTTTTCTTCTGCTTCACGCGCCCCAAGAACAAACAGAACGGGAACCTTCTTCACGGAATGCTCGCGCACCTTGTAATTGATTTTCTCATTTCGAATATCAAGTTCGGCACGAATACCTGCTGCTCTGAGTTGCTCATGCACTTCGCGGGCATAATCATCGGCCTTGCCGGTAATCGTTGCTATCACGCATTGAACAGGCGCAAGCCATAATGGCAACTTACCTGCGTAACTTTCGATCATCACGCCGATAAAACGCTCTAATGAACCAAGGATCGCACGGTGCAACATTACCGGGCGATGCTTGTTCCCGTCCTCACCGATATAAGACGCATCCAGGCGCTCAGGCAGGTTAAAGTCAAGCTGCAGCGTTCCACATTGCCATGTACGGCCGATCGCATCACGAATTTGGTAATCAATTTTCGGGCCGTAAAACGCGCCTTCGCCCGGATCTTCACGGAATTCAAGTCCGGTTTTAATCAAAGCCTGACGCAAACCGTCTTCCGCCTTATCCCAAAGCTCATCAGAGCCTACACGCATATCCGGACGCAAGGACAGCGCAACCGCAACATCATCAAATCCAAGGTCGCTATACACCTTTTTCAACAAATCACAAAAGGCAACGGCTTCGTCGGTAATCTGATCTTCGCGGCAGAAAATATGTGCATCATCTTGCGTAAACTGACGTACGCGCATCAAACCATGCAATGCGCCATGCGCTTCGTTTCTGTGACAACACCCGAACTCTGCCAATCGCAGCGGTAAATCACGATATGAACGAATACCTTGATTAAACACCTGAACATGCGCGGGGCAGTTCATCGGCTTCAATGCCATCAGCTTTTCAAACGCCTTATCACTAACGATCGGGCCTTCTTCTTCGGTATTTGGCACTTCGTCAGGCACAACGAACATATTTTCACGATATTTACCCCAGTGCCCTGATTTTTCCCAAAGCTTGTTATCAATCAACTGCGGCGTCTTAATTTCCTGATATCCCGCATCATTCAAACGACGACGGATATACCCCTCAAGCTGGTTATAAATGGTAAAGCCTTTCGGGTGCCAGAAAACAGAGCCCTGTGCTTCGGCCTGAAAATGATATAAATCCATTTCATTACCAAGCTTACGGTGGTCGCGTTTTTCAGCTTCTTCCAATTGGTGCAGATACGCTTTTAATTCTTTATCATCGCGCCATGCCGTACCGTAAATACGGGTTAACATCGCATTATCAGAATTACCGCGCCAATACGCTCCGGCAACCTTCAATAATTTAAAGGCTGTACCGACATGTTTTGTTGTCGGCATGTGCGGGCCGCGACATAAATCAAGCCATTCCCCCTGACGGTAGATTTTAATCTGCTCCGTTTCCGGTAAATCTTCGATCAATTCAGCCTTATAATTCTCGCCCTTCTCTTTGAAATAGGCGATTGCCTCATCACGGTCCCAAACTTCGCGCTCAAACGCGGCGCCCTTTTCAACGATTTTGCGCATTTCTTTTTCAATCGCTTCTAAATCATCTGTCGAAAAAGGTTGGTTACGCGCAAAGTCATAATAGAAACCGTTTTCAATCGACGGGCCGATTGTAACCTGTGTTCCCGGGAACAGGTTTTGTACGGCCTCTGCCATTACATGGGCGGCATCATGACGGATCATCTCAAGTGCATCTTCATCAACGCGCTTTACGATTTCGATCGCAGCATCCTTTTCAATCGGCAATGACAAATCACATAGCTCTCCGTCGAGCTTGATAGCAATAGATGCCTTCGCTAGCGATTTAGATATGTCATTCGCAATCTCCGTGCCCGTTATGCCCGCGTCATAAGTACGAACGGACTGATCAGGCATTGTGATTTTAATGGCGTTTTGTGACATGTTTTTAAATCGCTCCAAATTTTGTAAAAGTTTTCTTGTCTATAGTACAAAGCCCATTATTACGCGTTTTGCAAGCAGGATTTAGCCTTAAAACGCATATAAACTTAAGCGTAGTATTTTTTATGCGAAAAATATGTTAAAATCGCATAATTATTAAACAATATTTTATAATAAAATTTCAATTAACGGGCTGATTTATATGGAAATAGTTGATTTAGATAATTTCAATAAAGTTGAACTTGATAGTACAGGCCGCGTTGTGTGCGTGCGTATTGATAAAATGATTTCAGGAGAAGGATACCGACAAATATTACGCCCCATACTACAGAGCGTCATCCAAAAACATGGTGAACTTCGCATACTCGTGCAATTTGACAGATATAAGGGCCGAGACGCTGCAGCCGCCAAAGAAGACATGATTACCTTGGCAAAAATCGGCACGTTCATTACGAAACTCGGACTTATTAACCCACCCGAAGAAGAAGTGTTTCGTCGCGCCATGAGCAGCAACACAATCGGCGGGGAATTGAAGTTTTTTGCAGAAGGTCAATATGATCGTGCTATGGAATGGATCTTACAATAAGAAGTCAGCGCTCATTCATTGCATTATCTAATGTCTTGATAAACGGTTTCAACAGATATTCCATAACGGTTTTCTCACCTGTTAAAATATCTACGCTTGCGACCATTCCCGGAATGATAGGTAAAACCTCACCTTTACGCTTTAGTTGCGTTTCAAAAGTACGCAAACGCACACGATAAAAGGGATTACCTTGCTCGTCTTCCACAGTATCGGCGGAGATATCAAGCAACTCACCATCCAGACCGCCATAAATGGAGTAATCATATGCCGTAACTTTAATGACGGCAGCCTGCCCCGGATAGATAAACGCACGATCTGACGGTCTGATGCGCGCCTCAACGATAAGCTGGTCATCTTTGGGCACGATTTTAATCAAGTCTTCGCCTGCGCGCACAACCCCACCGACCGTGTTCACGGTAAGCTCTTGGATTGTACCATCGACAGGTGATTTAATTTCCGTGCGGCCCTTACGCTCACGCAAACCGCTCAAACGCTGCTCTATCTCACTCAACTCCGCCTGCTTCATAGCAAGCTCCGCCTGCGCTTCTGATTTGAACGTTTGCAAGACATCATCAAGGCGAGCTTCTGCTTCCTCGATCGCGGATTCTGATCGTGGCAAGCTGGATTTCAAACTATTCAGCTCCGTCCCTTTTTCGCGGATCGCACGCTGTAGCTGCAAAAGCTCAAGCTTTGGCGCAGAGCCGCGCTCCACCAAAGGCTTAATCATGTTCAATTCTTTTTGCTGCAGATAGATCACGCTCTGCAAATCTTTGATGCGCGTATTAATCTCATCAATCTCTTGCTCACGCTGTCTGATCTGACTTTTTAAAACATCTGCCTGCGCCGCAAGCTTCTTTTTATTGGCCTGAAAGGCTTTTAATTCTTCGACAACACTGTTTGCTGCGTCTTTTTGAACCTCTTCAGGAAACTCAATTTCCTCTTGCCCGTTGGCTTCGGCCTGCAAACGCGTGATGGCCGCTAAAATACCCAGATAGCGCGCACGATTTGCGCCAAGATCAGATGATGCCTCAATATCACGCAGACGCATCAGGATTTGTCCGCGCGCAACACTATCACCCTCACGCACCAAAAACTCATCGACAATACCCGGATCAAGGCTTTGCAAAGCTTGTACTTCTGTCGAAGGAATGATCTTTCCATCTCCGCGAGTGACCTCATCCAACACAGCCAAATTCGCCCATATCACAAAAATCGTGAAAAAGGCAGCAATCGTAACCAACAATAAATGTTTGGATAACGGTAATTCATCATCAACATCAAAAAAGGCCATAGCTCGCGCACGCGCAATACCCTCTTTTTCCTTACGCCAACCACTGCGGATGGCTGTCCAGTCACCGTGATCATTGATGCTCTGATCTTCGGCTTTTTGCTTAACGGTATTTGCAATGTTCAATTTTAATCCATCAGACATCGGTTCTCTCCGCGGCGGTGCCGTATTCACGAGCCTGTAGTTTTCGAATGACATCGTCTTTCGGGCCGAATGCCACAATGCGCCCGCGATCAAGCAAAATAAGCTTATCTACCAGTGATAACATCGCCCCTTTATGCGTGATCAAAATGGTTGTTTTGCCCTGACATAATTTTTCAAGGCGCTTACGCAAACGGTTTTCGGATGCAGGATCCATAGACGCCGTCGGCTCATCGAGAACCAAAATCGGCGGATCATATAACAATGCGCGTGCAATCGCGACAGATTGGCGCTGACCGCCTGAAAGCGCATCACCGCGCTCCCCGACTTGTGTATCTAAACCTGCCGTTGAATCTCTCAAGAATTCAAGAACGCCCGCCATCTCTGCGGCCTTCATCACCGAACGCGCAGGCGCCATTTCATGCCCCATCGTAATGTTATCACGCACCGAGCCATAAAATAATTGCGGGCTTTGTTGAACTGCACCAATCGTACGGCGCAAATCACCGGGATCAATCTGACGCACATCCGTGCCGTCAATTTGCACCGACCCCGAAGTCGGATCATACAGATTAAGCAACAAACGCTCAATCGTTGTTTTACCGGAACCAACCGCCCCGATAATACCGACGCGATCACCCGGATTGATCGTAAAGCTTAGGGCGTTAAGGGACGGTATCTCCTGCCCAGGATAGCTAAACGTTACGTCGCGAAACTCCACCTTACCCTGTACATGGTGTAACGATACAAAATGTTTACCTGCCGGACGCTCAACCGGTTTTTTCATCAAATCATCCAATTGCGCCAAGGCTTCACGCGATTGATTTAGACGTGTCATCAAACCGGCAATTTGTGCCAATGGCCCCATCACGCGACCTGATAAAATAACACAGGCAATCAACGCCCCCATTGTAATCGTTGCTGAATTAATCAAAAAGACACCGACAAAAACAATTCCGACACTTGCCAATTGCTGTATAAACATCGCCCAGTTTTGTGCAAACGTTGATAATTGACGTGTTTTCACGGAGGTGCGGGATGCCTTATCCGTTAACTCTTCCCAATTGCGCTGTGTGTGGCCTTCTGCGGCCTGTACCTTAATGGTTTCAAGACCGATAATTGTTTCAAACAACAGCGCATTTTTCAGCGCACTTTCATGCATTGACTGTCTTGTGACCTGACGCAGCGGTTTTTGAAGGTAAAACCCCATACCGACTATCAGCGGGATCGCAGCCAACGGAACAAAAGCTATTGGCCCGCCGACAAGGGCAATAACACCGATAAAGATCAAAACAAACGGCAGATCAATCAACGCCGCCATCGTCGCAGAGGTAAAGAAATCGCGCAGAGTTTCAAATTCCTTCATATTACTGGCCAGAACACCTGCGCTTGGCGGGCGAGCCGTCATTGTCATGCCCATAATTTGTTCAAATAACATCGACGATATTTTCACATCGGCACGTCTGCCCGCGTGATCAAGGAAATGCGCGCGCAAATTACGCAAAAAGAAATCAAAGGTATAAACAATCAATATACCGAATGCCATGGCGTATAGCGTCGGATACGCGGCCTCACCGTTGGGCACAACGCGGTCATATACATTCATGATAAAGATCGAACCCGCAAGGCCGAACATATTGATAATCAGCGCCGCCACAACGACTTCGGAATACAGGGTTTTATTTTTCCAAAATGTTGCCCAGAACCAGTCCCTGCCCGTTTCAATTTCCGCAGGGCCCGCGCGGTCGTCACTGCGTGCAACGGGACGAAGGAAAAATGCATAGCCCGTATATAACGCAGATAATTGCGTGAGCGTCATCGTATGGCGTTCATCGGGCGTTTCCGGAAACTGTACAACGAATTGTGTATCGGGGTGCGGCTCTACCCCTTTTTTCTTCGCATCGGGGATATGACCGTCGGGATATCTGACCTCCCACAGGATACAGGCTTGCTTTGAATCAAGAGCAAGTACACATGGTAAATTTGGCGCAATGGACAAAGAACCGAGCGAGCGCTCCGCCAATTGCGCGTGCATATCTGCGCGTTCGGCCGCACGTATGAATAATGATGGCGTAATACCATCGGGCGGTATTGGCAAACCGGATGTCAACGAAGCCGTACTGGTGCGGCGGCCATAATGCCCGGCCATCAAACGTAAACATTCAACCAAAGGCATTTGTATTGCCATACGATCGGCCTGCAAGGACCAGCTTTCGGGAGATTTATTACGCACATCATCAGCCCCATCCGCAGCCGCGTGCTGCGATTGTGCATCAACGGAAATGCCCTCCTGCTCGGGAGGGCTCTTTCGTGCCTTAGGCGCGGCAGATTCTTGTGCCGCACCTTTTGGTGTTTTTTCGTTTTCGCTCACCGAATCCAGTCCCTGGTTGGTGTTTAAGAATGACTAGCGCGCATCCTGACGGTCTTCGTATGACCACTGATCATTTGAAGATACAAGGCTTTCACGTGGATATTCGATACCCAGTGTCGGCAACAACGCACCTTTCAGAGCCATCAAACGGTAAACCGCAAATGTCTCAAGAAATTCAGAATTCACAGCATTACTGCGTGATACGAATAATTCGTTTTGCGCATCAAGAACGTCAAGAAGTGTACGGCGATCAAGACTAAACTGGTCTTTATATGCTTTTACAACTTCTGTGTTCGCCGCAACCTGTGCAGAGAATTGCGTTGCACGCTCGCCTGCTGAAACCATGCTTGCCCATGTTTGGCGAACATCGTTCTCAACTGTGCGTGCGGCTTCTGCACGAGATTCTTTTGATTGTTGGTGACGGTGAACAAATTCACGTGCACGGGCAACATCCGCTCCACCGCGATATAAGTTCCAGTTCATAACAACCAACGCCGATGCGTTTGTGTCACGACCTTCTACACCGTTAATATCATGACCGGTACGCGCATTGAGCTGTAGGTCAAATTGCGGATATTGTGTTGATTTCGTGCCTTGTGCTTCTGCATATGCAACTTCGATATCAGCCGTAAAAATATCTAATGTCGGGCTGTATGCCAAAGTTTTCAAAATCTCTTTTTCAACATCTTCTTCTAAAACCTCAAAAGGAACCACCGGCATTGCCAAGTCACCTGCAGGGTCACCTACTTCACGGCGATATTCTGCTTCGGCGATACGCAACGCTTCGCGTGTGCTTGCCTCTGTCGCTCTGGCTGATGCCAAACGGGCTTTCACCTGCTCACCATCTGCACGGGTTGAACGACCGCCCTTGATACCATCTTCAATTTGACCTGTAATATCAAGGTGTTGTGAAACGTTATCACGCGCAATAAGTAACAATTGACGCTGGCGCAATACTTCAAGATATGCTTCAACAATAGACAATCCAACCAATTCGGCTGTTTCACGAACGCGTTCAGCCGATGAAATCACACGGGCTTGTTGACGTTCTACTTCATATTTTGCTTCGAAACCGTCAAATAACATTTGTGTCAATGTCACACCAACCTGTTTACGCAAAAGATCTTCTTCATCATCGCCTGAACCAGCGCGTGTAGAAGGGTTATCTGTGTGCTCAAAACCGATATCCCCGTTTACGTCAACAGATGGCAAAAACAAAGCCTCGCCCTGGCGCAATTCTTCATCCGTTGCACGTCGGCTTGCCGCAACCACACCATATTCAGGGTTCGTTGCCACACCAACCGCGACAGCATCGCGCAGAGTGTTCACATTGTTATCATTATCGTTTTGGGAAAACGCCGCTCCTGAACTCAGAACCAGCACCGCGGACACCGCTGTCGTCAGACAAAGGGCGCGAAGTTTTTTACTCGAAATCACAGTAATACCTCTCACTAAAAGAAACTCATTAAATACAACAGAATTATTGTTATATAGACTTACCCCAAGTTATTCACATCTATGTTATGCCTTTTTTTCGCCACTTTGGCAAGCACTTCTTTACAAAGATTCAATAACTTACAGGACGTTCATACAACAAAAATTCAAAAAGTTACCCACAAAACCCAATAATCCCGTGGGTAACAAACCCCTTACATTTTAACAATCATCATACAAACGTATCTGTTTTAATGCTCGTATCCAGATCCAATCCGGTCACACCCTCAAGAACCGCAAACTGCGTAGCCCCTGCGGCGTTACCTGCACCTGTCTGATCAACTGACAAAATCGTATTCCCCGAATCTTCGGTTGCAATCACAAAGTCTGCAATGTCATCCGTTAATGAATCATAGCCGGTCAGGATCGCTGACAAGTCGATAAGATCGCCTTCAGAAACATCAAAATCTTTAATTGTATCAACACCTTCATTGATTGCATTAAAGATAAATGTATCCGCGCCTGAACCACCGTACAGAATATCATCACCCAGACCACCAGTGATCAAATCATTTCCTTCCTGACCGAAGATAATATCATCACCCTCTCCGCCATTCAGAACATCATCACCACCTGCACGGCCAAGACCGTTATCATCCAATGTTTCACCTGCCATCTCTTCCTGATGGGTACGGATGTATTCGATTGTATCGTCACGATCCCAGCTTGCGTCTGAACCTTCGCCGTTTTCAAGGCGGGCAAATACATCCCAACCCGAGCCGTCACGTAAATCGGTCAGACCTTGTGCATCGGCCAGATCATCCGTGAACAAAACATCACCAAAGATAATGTCATCACCACGACCGCCTTCGATCACGTCATCACCGGCATCCAACAATTTGTTCAACGGATTAGTATCCGCCAATGCAACCGTCAGATCATCAGCATCGCTGATATTCAATGCGTCACCGCCCGTATCGATTTGATCCAAAATTGAAAGCGATGAAGAACCAAGGTTCAAACCAACCGCGATCAAATCATCACTCAATGTTTGCAACGCCAACACCTCATTCGTGCCGTCTGATCCCGTAACCTGACCGATCGATGTCGATGAATTACCACTGGTTACGGCGCCCGCATCATTCATGTAACGGTTTGGCTGACCATCAGAGATGAAATACGTTGTTGTAATCGCACTTCCGCCCAATGGCTCAGAGCCTTCCAACCAATCAATCGCTGCCTGCATAGGATCTTCGTAGTTTGTAAAACCACCTGTTGAAATATTATCAAGATAATCTTTCAACGCATCCAATTGACCGGCATCAGTCACCGTGAATGTTCCCGTTGTTTTCGCTGCATCCGCAAACGGAACGATATGCACCTTGATGTCACCGCCATCATAGGTCGCAACGTCATCCATCAGGCTTTTCATTGCATTATACAGCAATGTAATGCGCGAAGATGCACTACCTGTGCTGCCCATAGAGCCCGAGACATCAAGAATAAACACAAAGTTATAATCTTGTGTTTGCTCAACAAGGAACGATCCGCCGGCATCACCGACAAGAATGTCTTGCCCCGCAGAACCTACGATCACGCCTTCATCACCATTGACCAAATGCGGTACACTTGAACTCGCATCATCATCAACGTTATTACCGACAATAAATGTATCTTCAGGTTCGTGAGTTTTGATTTTCAAAATCGCAGGATCGCTATCACCGTCAGAGTCAGTCAAGACATATTCAAAGATATCCTGAACGCATTCCGCACCGTCATAGTCAACAGACACGTCATTCAAGAGGAACGAGGCGCCCTTATATGACCCTGCATTTGTTGAGTTAATCTCAATCGATGTAATCAATTGACCACCGAAATCAGATGCATCCAACGTGAATGTAAAGTGACCATCAACAATTCCGCTCGGTACGAACTGCTGCTCACCCGCTACAACCGAACCGTCAGCCAATGTAACGATGTAATCAAGGCCGTGCTGACCGTAATTATTGTTACTACCAAGCTCCGCGATTGTCAGCGTTACAGCACTTGCATCTCTTTCGAATGAAATATCAAATGTTTCACCTGTCGGCCAAACTTTTGTGCTGTCACCTGAATTACGGTTATCAATACCAAGGCCGCTACCATCAGCAGTATTCACCCAAGAGATATCGAAATCACCGCTATTCGCTAATTCAATGGTAATACCATTCTTGGTGAAGCTTTCCTGAATACCGGCAACATCCGCAGATGTCGGGTTCAATGACTTCGTCACATCACCGAAAATGCCACCAACAGGTTCGTATTTATACTCACCAAGATTATTGATCGTCAACGTTCCGAAATCACCATGAATAACAACATCACTGCCGTCTTGCGGCACATCAACAACATCACCTTCGAATTTAATTTTTGTAACGTGGTTATCCATATCTTTGGACAAGTCATCATTATCCATGACATTGCCAATAACGAATGAATCTTCATAATTCATTTCAACGCAATCATCTTCTGCAACCGGACCGTCATCTTTAACATTGACTGTAATTGTTGCATTCGCAATATCACCGTCACTGTCTTCGCCGCTGATGCCGAATACCAATGGCAACGAGTCATCAGGATCCGTTGTATCCGGGTGATCCAATGTACCGATAAGGGTAAAGTTGTAATCACCATCGCTTTCGATCACCATCGTGAAGATCGTTTCGCCGCCGGCAACACCTGTATAGGTATTTGTCGCTGCGTCAAACTCAACCACCACTACCTGACCGCCAGATGTAATTGTGCCGATCGATGATGTACCGTTTGCGTAAATTACGCCTGGTGCGTCCGGACCGAATTCAGAAATAATCGTACCGCCAACACCTGTTGTCGGTGCCATATTTGTTTCATCAACATTAACAATCACACTACACACCACAGGATCAGTGTCCGGTGAAATCGATACGGAAATCGTATCAAACGCACTTGCGCGGTTATCTGTTAAATCAACCTCTGTGCCGCTTGTGTTTTGCTCATACGCAACAGATTCAACAGTGATATTGAAATCACCTGTATACCCGTCAGGCACAATCAATGCCACAGAACCAAGATCAGCAGGGTCAATTGACCATGTATCTGTCACAGCGTCATATGTACCAACATTCAGTGTAACACCGGAAGGCACACCTGTGATTTTCACAACTTCAATCACTTCAGAACCGTCTGTGTCATTCACGCTTGTTGTAATCGTCAGCGGAATAGTTGAACCCTCTTCACCGCTTGCAGTATTTTGCGCATCCAGGTTCGGAACATCCGCAACCGCATCAACGATGATGTTAAAACCATCAGGGCCTGAATCCGCACTCAATCCGGCATCAGGGTCTGTTGCATAAGCTGTTGCCGTCAAACCGTTCAAGTCGATATCGCTATCTGCCGGTGGCGTGAAGGTCAAAAGCGTATTCAAGCTTGCGCCCGGTGCCAATGTGATCGTCCATACACCCGTCGCAGGATTATAGTTACCGATCGGTGCGCTAAAGCCCCAGCTCGGATCAACGCCTTCAACTTCTACCGTCAAATATTCACCGGCCGCAGGATTTGCACCAAGCTCTGCCGTAATCGGAACATCTACGCTACCGTCTTCCTTAACAATCACATCATCAACACCGTTATTCACGTTGATACATGGCGGGTTGATGCCCGGTGTCCATGTCAATGTAAACGGATCAGATGCACTGTTTGTGTTATCAGATGTATCTACTTCACCGTCTGTTGTGTTCTCTTGCGTGAACACAGTTGCCGTCAAATCAATAGAGCCTGAGAAATTCGGATCATTCGGTGTGATTGTCAAACCAACAATCTCAGCAGGTGTGAATTCCCATACACCGCCGCCAAGATCAGTACCCGCAGAAACCGTAAACCCATCAGGTACACCTGAGATTTGGTATTTCACGATGCTTTCGGAACCGTCATCGGAACCCGCGCCGTTATTTACTTCTTCACCTGTTAACGCGCTCAGATCAACATCTAATGGTGTGCCTTCAACACCGCTGTCATCATCCGCAACGATCGACGGATCATCCGCAACCGCATCAACGATGATGTTAAAACCATCAGGGCCTGAATCCGCACTCAATCCGGCATCAGGGTCTGTTGCATAAGCTGTTGCCGTCAAACCGTTCAAGTCGATATCGCTATCTGCCGGTGGCGTGAAGGTCAAAAGCGTATTCAAGCTTGCGCCCGGTGCCAATGTGATCGTCCATACACCCGTCGCAGGATTATAGTTACCGATCGGTGCGCTAAAGCCCCAGCTCGGATCAACGCCTTCAACTTCTACCGTCAAATATTCACCGGCCGCAGGATTTGCACCAAGCTCTGCCGTAATCGGAACATCTACGCTACCGTCTTCCTTAACAATCACATCATCAACACCGTTATTCACGTTGATACATGGCGGGTTGATGCCCGGTGTCCATGTCAATGTAAACGGATCAGATGCACTGTTTGTGTTATCAGATGTATCTACTTCACCGTCTGTTGTGTTCTCTTGCGTGAACACAGTTGCCGTCAAATCAATAGAGCCTGAGAAATTCGGATCATTCGGTGTAATTGTCAAACCAACAATCTCAGCAGGTGTGAATTCCCATACACCGCCGCCAAGATCAGTACCCGCAGAAACCGTAAACCCATCAGGAACGCCTGAGATTTGGTATTTCACGATGCTTTCGGAACCGTCATCAGAACCCGCGCCGTTATTTACTTCTTCACCTGTTAACGCGCTCAGATCAACATCTAATGGTGTGCCTTCAACACCGCTGTCATCATCCGCAACGATCGACGGATCATCCGCAACCGCATCAACGATAATACCGAAATCATCAGGTGTCGCATTTGCAGATGTGCCTGTTGCCGGCTCATACGCGCTCGCTGTGGCTTGCAAACCGCTCAGATCAATATCGCTATCTGCTGGTGGTGTAAATGTGAACACTGTGTTCAGGTTTTCACCAGGTGCCAAAGTAACCGTCCACGTGCCTGCTGCGCTGTCATATGTGCCCACTGGCGCACTGAAACCCCATGTCGGGTCAATACCTGTTACAACAACAGTCAAGACTTCATTGCCTGAGCCTTCAGGGCTAAGAGTTGCCGTAATCGGAACATCCACACTGTTGTCTTCCTTAACGATCGCATTATCAACACCGTTATTCACGCAAACCTCAGGTGGTAATGCGATTGGCTTCCACGTCAAAGTGAATACATCGTTCGCTGTCGTTGTGTTGTCGCTTGGGTCAACTTCCGCATCAACAGGATTTTCTGTTGTAAAAATTGTTACTGTCAAATCAATTGATCCGACATAATCCGTTGGAGGTGTTACCTCAAGACCGGCCAATTCAGCAGGTGTGAATTCCCACACACCGCCGCCAAGATTGCTACCGTTATTAAAGGTAAACCCGTCAGGAACATCTGAAACCTGGTATTTCACAACTGTTTCAGATCCGTCTGTATCACCGGCAGCGCCGGAAATATCAACATCAAGAGCGACATTTTTTGCGCCCGCATTATCAATACCGTCAACTGTCGCATCATCATAAACCGCATCAACGATGATGTTAAAACCATCAGGAGCAGAATCTGCACTAATACCCGCTGCAGGATCTGTTGCTGTTGCCGTTGCCGTCAAACCGCTCAGATCAATATCGCTATCCGCAGGAGGCGTAAACGTCATAACAGCATCAAGGCTCTCACCGGGTGCCAAAACAACTGTCCAAGTTCCCGCTGCGCTGTCATACGTGCCCACAGGCGCGCTGAAACCCCAGTTCGGGTCAATACCTTCAACAACAACAGTCAGATATTCACCGGCCGCAGGATTATCACCAAGAGCCGCTGTAATCGGCACATCTACACTGCCGTCTTCTTTCACGATTGCATTATCAACACCGTTATTTACGTTAATGCTCGGCGGGTGAATAACAGGTGTCCATGTCAATGTGAACGGATCAGATGCGTTATTCGTGTCATTTGTATTATCGAAGTCTGTATCCGTAATAGATTCTTCGGTAAATACAGTGGCCGTCAAATTAATCGAGCCGAAGAAGTTTGAATCATTTGGCGTGATTGTTAAACCAACGATTTCAGCAGGTGTGAATTCCCATACACCGCCGCCAAGATCAGTCCCGGCAGAAACCGTAAAGCCCGCAGGAATACCTGAGATTTGGTATTTCACGATGCTTTCAGAACCGTCATCAGAACCCGCGCCGTTATTCACTTCTTCGCCCGTTAGAGCACTCAAATCAACACTGAGTGTTGCGCCTTCAACGCCGCTGTCATCATCTGCTACGATAGACGGATCATCTGCAACTGCATCAACGATCACATCAAATTCACCGCTGGCAGAACCTGTTTGGCCTGTTGCCGTGTCAACTTCTGATAATGAAAGCTGTAAATCAAGCGCATCAACATCACTATCGGCAGGTGGTGTAAAGACAGGACCGTCAGTAATACCCTCACCGCCTGTTAATGTAAGTGTCCACGTACCGGCAATCGGATCAAAAACACCCGTTGCAACGCCGCCGCCTGATGTCGGAACATCCAAAGAAACACCCCAGCCTGTCGGAATACCTGAGATAACAATAGTTAAATCACCATTCGCAGATTCAGGAGCAGCGATCAAAGGTAAAGCTACCGAACCATCTTCATATACCTGACCATCAGCCATTTCAAAGCTTGGATTAAGATTTGGCAAAGGCTCTTCTTCAACAAAATAACGCTCTTGGAATTCAGGAAGGTTATATTGTAATTCCGTCGGATTAATCGGGCCGACATCTTCAATACCAATAACACCTTGCGCCGAGAAATCGCTCTGGAAACCGTAACCGCCACCGGACGCTCCGCCTGCTCCGGCCTGCGCACCACCTGCAGCAGGTTCAATTTGCGCCAAATCACGAATAGTATTCACACTAGGCTCAGCTTCCGCTTGCTCTTCCGCTTGATTTTCTTTTAATTCTGCTTGGACTTTATCAGCCATAGATTCAAGCTGTTGAGGTGATGGCTCAGGGACGACATCAGCTTCTTCTCCGCCGAATTGTAAAAGTGCTAATTGCTCACTCTCTGCTTCTTCAGTGTTCTCAGCCGCATCCGCTTGAATTTCTTCCTTGCCCGCAGCCGGCGCAATCATCGCCAAGTCATCGGCCAAACTTGCCAAAGTTACGCCTTCGCCCAAAACAGGATCTGTCATTTCACAATTTTCGAATTGATTAACATCATTTAGTGATTGTTCAGTCTTTAAGATATCACCCGTGTTTATACTTTGTTGAGGCTTAGCCATAGATACTCACTCCCGAATTATAATTACTAAAACACGACAAAGCCCCCTCGCTCCAGAGGTACCCTGTCTAAAAATTAACCATTTCTTAACTAACTGTGGGCAGCTTATAGCAGACCCGCCTTAATTTTGTCAAAATAATTATGGTAAAATCACAGGGGTTTTTTCAAAAAAAATTTTCTCATTGAAATCAATAGCTTGAAAATAAAGATAAAGAATTTATATAAGATATTTATCATATACATATGGTTGTAAAAAAATGCATTTAATAACAATCAATTCTTGCCGATTCTCATAAAAACACATACTCTAAAACCTATTGAAATATTAATTTTTTATATACAAACAATGTCTTTTAAACTTGATAAATTAAAGGTGCTCGTCGTTGAAGATACCCCGCCTATCAAAAACCTGATAGTGCACATATTGACAACATTAGGCACGTGCCAAATACATGTGGCCGAGGACGGAGAAAAAGGGTTCGATATCTTTTGTCGTGTCAACCCTGATATCGTAATAACAGATTGGCATATGCCAAATAAGGACGGCATTGATTTATTGCAAAATATTCGAAAATCACCGTCTTCACCAAATCCAATGGCACCCGTTATCATGATCACCGGCTATAATGCCAATAACCGTATTGCAACGTGCCGTGACGAAGGTGTCACAGAATATATGGTCAAGCCCTTTACCGCACAGGATTTGATCATGCGCATTTCACATGTCATTAAACGCCCGAGAGACTTCATCGATAACAGTGATTATTTCGGCCCCGATCGCCGACGCAACCGGAAAAAAGAATATACAGGCTCTATGCGCAGAAAGACTGATCAAAAGCGCATCGGCATTTTTTGGAATTAAACAAATGACATCACAATAAGCAGAGATAGCACAGAAAAAAGATGAAAAAGCGCGTCAGAGTAATAAAAGCAGATTACCTCCTGAAGGACAAAATCGGATCAGGCCATGTCAGCCCCGAAAAGATTAAAGAGTGCGAAAAAATCATTGATGAACTCGACTACGATTTTGCACCTTACGCAAAAGACATATTGGACAGACTCTTCACTTGCGTAGAAAAAACCCGCGCAAATGAAATGGCGCTCGAAGAAGCAAAACCTGAGATGACAGATCTCATCATGCAAATAAAAGCCACAGCGCCGATGTGCAAATATGACCTGATGGGCAATTTGGCCAATATTATGCTAAACTTCCTTGAAAGCATGGAAACAATGGATCAGCACGCGCTCGAGATTGTATCCGCACATCACAAGACCCTCGCTACACTAATTAATAAAGATATGCGCGGGGATTGCGGCGCAATCGGTGAACAGTTTGAAAAAGAGCTGACCAGCGCATGTGAACGCTACTACAAAATCAAGAAAACAGCCGCCAATGCGGATGAAAAAACCTCTTAAATCACAGCACATATAAAACGTCCCCGATCACTCAGGGACGTTGTTATTCTTATAGAGATGTCAAACAGCCATTAGGCCTGAAACTTCAAACGCTTCACGCTTTGGATTTGCGGCAAGTTCTGAACCTTTTGGAACAAAAGATCAGGCAATGGTGCATCTAATGACACCAAACAAATCGCATCTTCACCGCTCGACTTACGACCAAGACGGAAATCAGCTATGTTCTGATCTGCATTTGCAAGGATCGTACCCAGACCACCGATCAAACCCGGCTTGTCTTTGTTACGGATGAACAACATGTCAGGGCTTAACGCAACCTCGATCGGCACACCTTCGATATTCACGATACGCGGCTCTTTGCCTGTGAACAATGTACCGTCAACATTACGTGTGCGCTCTGATGTTGTAACCGTCACGCTAATGAGTGAGCGCCAGTCCTTACCATCATTATCATAGCTTTGCTTGATCTGAATACCGCGACTTTCGGCAACCTGCAACGCGTTCACCATGTTCACGCTTTCCATTGTTGCACCAAGCAAATGCGCAATCAAAGTTGATGTAATAGGGTCTGTATTCACAGATGTGATTGTGCCCTTATACTCAATTTCAATCGATTTAATCGCTGTTTCAGTGATCTGACCTGCAAATTCACCAAGCTGCTCTGCCAATTTCAAATAAGGCTTCAGCTTCGGCGCATCTTCAGCAGAGATCGACGGCATGTTCAACGCATTTGTAACGGCACCGTTAACCAAATAATCTGACATCTGTTCAGCAACCTGAATAGCCACATTAACCTGTGCCTCTTTTGTTGCCGCGCCAAGGTGCGGTGTACAAATAACCTTATCATGACCAAATAACAGGTTCTCTTTTGCCGGTTCAACTTCGAAAACGTCCAATGCTGCGCCTGCAACCTTACCTGAATCAAGTGCTTCCTTCAGGTCGGCTTCAACAACAATACCACCACGCGCACAGTTAACGATGCGCACACCGTCTTTCATCTTTGCGATAGTGTCTTTGTTGATCAATCCGGCTGTGTGCTCGTTCTTCGGAACGTGAATTGTAATGAAGTCCGCACGGGCGAATAATTCATCCAGCTCAACTTTTTCAACACCCAGCTTTTGCGCACGCTCTTCGGTTAAGAACGGGTCAAACGCAACGACCTTCATGCGCAAACCAAGCGCGCGATCCGCTGCGATAGAACCGATATTACCACAACCGATTACACCACATGTTTTGTTGTAAAGCTCCGCTCCCATGAAGCGTTTCTTTTCCCACTTACCTGCATGCGTGCTTTCATTGGCTTGAGGAATATCACGCGCCAAAGCCATCATCATCGCAATTGCATGCTCGGCCGTCGTGATCGAGTTACCGAACGGCGTGTTCATAACCACGATACCTTTCGATGTCGCAGCAGGAATATCGACATTATCAACACCAATACCGGCGCGACCGACAACCTTTAAATTTGTTGCTTTTTCAATCATTTCCGCAGTCACGGTTGTTGCCGAACGAATGGCAAGGCCGTCATACTGGTCAATAATTTCTAATTGTTCTTCGGGGGTAAGACCGGGTTTGAAATCAACGTCAATGCCGTTTTTTTCAAAAATTTCCACGGCCAACGGGTCCAGCTTATCGCTGATCAAGACTTTTGGCATCATTTACTCCTATTTTTGTCTTGTTTAGGAAAACAGGCGTTCAGAATTACGCGCATCGCGGGCAAAAGTCAAACTTTTAATATTAAATTTGATTTTACGTATTCATGCCTGTATGGTGCCGCGCAATCCATAATTAAACTAAGGACTTACTGATGCGTAAAAATACGACACACCGCCTTTTGGCCGCCGGCCTTTTGGCATTTACCTCCGCCCTCCCCCTAAACATTGCTATGGCACAAGATGAAGCCCCGCAAACAGAAGAAGCACCGGCTATTGAATGGTCCGGCCGCATCAATTTCGGCGGATTTTTAACCGATGGCAATACAAACAAAAAGGCCGTAAGCCTTGATGGCCGTACAGAAGCCCGTACAGAAAAAAATCGTTATCGTGCAGGCGCGGAAATGAACTACGCGAAGGACGAAGGTGAAGAAACAGAAAATGAATATCTGATCTATGGTGAATATGATCACTTCATCAACGACAAGCTCTATGCCGGTACACGCGTTAGCTACAGATCTGATGACATTGCTGATCTGGATCGCCGTATTAAAGTCGGTCCTTATGTCGGTTATCAATTCTATGAAAGTGATCCGCTGAACCTGTCTACCCGCGTTGGTCTTGACTATATCAACGAAGAATTTGCAAACGGCGAAAGCGAAGATTCCGCTGCGCTTTCATGGGGTGTTGATTACGATCAAAAATTTATCGAAGACACGATACAGATTTTCTACAAGCACGATTTGTCGGTTCCGACAGACGAAGTTGACGGCTTCTTGTATGACGGTGAAACAGGCGTTCGCTTTCCGATTGCCAAGGTGCTGGTCGGCTCCGCACAGATCGACTTTGACTGGGATAACGCACCCGAAGCAGGCGTAAAAGAAGAAGATGTAAAATACTCTTTGAAACTGGGTTACGAATTCTAAGCCCTTCCAAAAGATATACGCACAAAAGAAAAGAGCGGAAAACCCGCTCTTTTTTATTATACCCTCATACGATTGATGCGTTTTATTACGCAGCAACAGTACCGGCAGATTGTGATTTAGCCTTCGCAAATGCCCATTCGAGCCATGGCTGAACCTCTTGCAAATCGGTCATAGAGACAGTTGCTCCACACCAAATACGCAAGCCCGCAGGCGCATCACGATATCCCGCGATGTCATAGGCAACGCCCTCTTCATCAAGTAATTTCGTCATTTTCTTGATGAACGGCATTTTTTCCGCATCAGGCAAAGCTTCAAACCATGGGTCTGTAATTTTCAAACAAACCGATGTAATTGATCGTGACGCACGATCTTGTGCCAAGAAATCAACCCAATCTGTTTGTGCAACCCATTTTTCCATAGCTTCGTAATTAATCTGTGCGCGGCGAATGCTGTTTGTCACGCCACCAATATGATCAACCCAGTTCAGGGCATCAAGGCAATCTTCAACCGCAAGCATTGACGGCGTATTGATTGTTGCGCCTTCGAAAATACCATCGATCAATTTGCCGCCTTTTGTCATGCGGAAAATCTTCGGCAACGGACGATCCGGAGTATAACTCTCCAAACGCTCAACCGCGCGCGGTGACAGAACAAGCATACCGTGTGCAGCTTCACCGCCCAGAACCTTCTGCCATGACCATGTCGTCACATCCAGCTTGTCCCACGGCATATCATATGCAAATACGGCAGATGTTGCGTCACAGAAGGTCAAACCTTCGCGATCAGCCGCGATCCAGTCACCGTTCGGCACACAAACACCGCTTGTCGTTCCGTTCCATGCGAAAACGCAATCACGTGCAGGATCAGCCTTCGACAGATCAGGTAAATCACCGTAATCCGCTGCATAGCTTTTCACATCTTCAATTTTTAAATGATTGACAATATCCTTCAACCACCCTTCCGAGAAACTCTCCCATGAGAACACATCAATGCCGCGTGCGCCAAGCATTGACCACATGGCCATTTCAAAGGCACCGGTGTCAGAACCGGGAACAATACCGATTTTATAATCTGCAGGAATGCCCAAAAGACGGCGGTGCAGTTCAATTACATCTTTAAGCTTTGCCTTGAGTGGCCCCGCTCTGTGCGAACGGCCAAGCATGACGCCTTCAAGCTTTTCAAAGCTCCAACCAGGGCGTTTTGCGCAAGGTCCGGAAGAAAAATTAGGGTTTTTAGGTCTGATTGATGGCTTTTCCATTTGATTTCACCGTTATTAAGACTATAAGTGTTTATTTGAAAGATGACTTGCTCAAGCGTTAAGGAATTTCCGTGACAAAAACAAGTGTTTTTCTGATATTTATGAATAAAAAGTTTTTGCATTCTTAAAAGAATTGAAAAGAAACGGTTTACTATGAGTTATGTTCTGACACTGGTTGCATCAAAAAAATCCGCCCCTGTGACGGAAAAACATTTTCGTACAATCTCGAATATTATCGAACATTATAATCTGAAATTCACAAGTGATGTTATTTGGCTCTGCAAAGGCAAAGCCGCAGAAGCATCCATATCGGGCGGTTCTCAATTTGCGCTTGTCTCACATTTGCGCGAAACACTCGCGAAAGATGAAATTGATTTTTTCATTACCAAGAATGAACGCCGCCAGAAAAAACTTCTGCTCGCGGATATGGACAGCACGATAGCCTCAACAGAAACCCTCGACGAGCTTGCCGAATATGCAGGCATTAAAGATCAAATCGCGGCGATCACCCAACGCGCCATGGAAGGTGAACTTGATTTTCATTCTGCCCTGCGCGAGCGCGTAGGATTGCTTAAAGGTTTAAAAACAACAGCACTAACAGCAACATTGGAAGAAACCGCACTAAACCCGGGTGCGGAGGTATTTGTATCGACCATGCGCAAGAGCGGCGCGGCATGTGTATTGGTTTCAGGCGGTTTTACGTTCTTTACCCAAGCCATAGCTGAACGCTGCGGCTTTAACTTCAATCACGGCAATATCCTGAAAATTGAAAACGAAGCCTTAACAGGCGAAGTGGAAGACCCGATCCTCGATAAATTTGCAAAGGTCAACTTCCTTGAGCATTACATCAAAGATCTGGGCCTGACCAAAGATGACTGCCTGACGATCGGCGATGGTGCGAATGACCTGCCGATGCTTAAAATGGCGGGGCTCGGCATAGGCTATCACCCGAAAGAAACCGTTAAGGCCGAAATCGCAAATTGTATTTTGTACGGCGATTTAACGACAGCGCTCTATGCGCAGGGCTACAGCACCGATTATTTCGAACGCCTCTAAACTTTTTGTAAAAAATCCTCTACACTGCACTTGCTTTTAATCTCTGATTAATAAAGCATCTATACTCTGTTGATGTAAAACGGTGCGCTTTTCTTGCGGCCAAACAAATTTTAAAGAGGCAACATGACCGAAAAATGGGATTATCTCGTACCGAATGAGCGATTTGAAGAGTTGATCAAGAATTACTGTACAGACTTTACGCAGCTTGAGCGCGAAGGTCGCTATGGCCCGATTACCGGTCGTGAAAAAGAGATCAATGACTGTATTTTGATTTTGCTTCAAAAAGGACGTAAAAACGTCTGTTTCCTTGCTCCTGCCGGTGTGGGTAAAACCGCCGCTGTTGTTGGTTTGGCACAACAAATTGTTGCAGAAAAAGTGCCTGATTACCTAAAAGATGCCCGTGTGATCGAGGTTGACCTTGCGCGTATGGCATCAGGAACGGCATCCCGCGCAGAATTCCAAGATCGCTTCTTGCCGCTCTGTAAGGGGGTGGCCGAACGCTACCACAACCCGAATGAACCGCGCATTATCCTATTCTTGGACGAAATTCACCAGATCATGCCCAATTGTGAGGGCAGTTCCTATGCCGGTTTGTCGGATACTATGAAACCATATCTAACGGCGGGTGACTTGCTGATGATCGGCGCGACCACTTTGGACGAATTCAGAATGTATGTTGCACTCGACCCTGCGATGGATCGTCGTTTCCAAAAAGTATTCCTTAAAATTCCGAATATCGAAGAAACATACGCCATTATGAAAGCGCTACGCCCGGGTTTAGAGAAACACCACCGCGTATCTATTTCTGATGAACAGCTAATGCTGATTGTTCACCTAACCCAGGAACATATGCGTAAACGGAACCAGCCGGATAAATCGATCATTACCGCCGATGCGGCGATGGCCTATCATGTTATGCAACACGGTATTAATCAGGAAATTGATTTAGATTCCATTTATTACATGGTCGCACGGGAAACCGGATTAAACGCGAAAGCGATGCATGATGAAGTTCTGATCCGTGAAATTGACGAACAGGTTGCGATCCTGGAGGGACGTAAAAAAGTTAATAAATCGGACCAAGAGGAAGTCGCCTATAATCCGAATGCTAACCTGAAAGACGTTGAAATGGACAAGGAATTTCAAGCCGAGCTTGCCGCTGAAAAAGAAGCGCAGACAGAGCGCGTTGAAAACTCAACCCATGCCGTCCAAAATAATCAGCCGCAGGAAAGCACACCTGCTCCCGCACCTACTGAACAACAAAGCAGCGGCGGCGCATAATCGCTTCATTAGCATAAACAGCTATCGCAGGGCGTTATAAACCTTAAAGCCCTGCCCTTCATGTATCTTTTCAACCTCAAAGAAAATATCATTCAAGGCACGCTCATAGGGTAAATGCGCATTCGCCACCATATACAGGCGACCACCACGACGCAGAGCCTCATAGGCCGAACGGATAAAATTCACGCCGATTTCAATATCGGCTTTTTTACCCTCATGAAAGGGTGGATTCATAATTACAAAATCAAGATTTCGCAGATCACGTTGCGCGACCGTTAAATCTGCCCAAACCGTATCAAATTTACCGTCATATACAGATAGGTTTTGTTCACATAAATCAAGCGCGCGCGCATCAGCATCACGACAAGAAATAAACTTAACCTTTTGACATGATTTCAAAATTTCAAATGAAAGGTAACCGTACCCACATCCAAAATCTGCGCCCTTGCCCTTCAAATCTTTCGGTACGCAGCGTGTCAATATATCCGATCCGCGGTCTATCTTATTCCACCCGAACACGCCGGGTTGAGAGATAAATTCGCCTTCCGTCATATTTTGCTGCGATCCGTTTTGTAAATCTTTTTCAATGACGGTTTGGTTCAAATTTTCCTTTACGCCCCAGATAATGCGCGACTTGTTTACGCCCTCATGATCGACATTGGCAAATCCGTATTCATCATAAATATTACGTAAGCGACCACCGCCTGATTTGTTCTCTGCGGTGCAAATCATCATGCCGCCATCGCGCAACAGGCGTGAACCATGTGCGATCCAAAAACGCGCCTCAATGGCTCCCTTGGGTGCTAAGATGATGACGATATCCTGCTGCGCATCCAGATCATCAAAATCACAAACACTGTTTATGCCACCATGTGATAGCTCATCGGCGTAGGGTTTGAAAAATTGTACGGCCTGCAGATCATCACTTGGTATACGCTCCAAGCACTCATGATGACGCGCATTGATGAATGTCACGCGACTTCCGGCAATCGGGAAAACGCCTGATGAAATTTTGTCGAATAATGCTTCTTTTGCTAAATCCATAACAAAGACGCTTACCCTAAATTCAGAAAAACTTCACGCGAAATATTGAACAGAGCCAAAAAATTGAGAATATCTTGTCTTTTCACGACCTTACTACTATGAATAGGTTTTTACGTATTCTACATTTATTAATGTTTTAACTATATTACATGAGATTTTTTTAAAAATGACAAACGATACAGATTTACAGCTTGCCGAACCCGAAGAATTTGCCGCCCCCATTCAGGAAGAGCGCCAAAAAAAACCGGCGAAACCTCAAAAATACGACCTGCAGTATGACGGGCGCAAAGGCTATATTTTCAAATTGATGATTGTCGACCTCCTCCTGAGTATTATTACCCTAGGGATCTATAGCTTTTGGGGTAAGACGCGCATGCGTAAATATCTGGTCGGCAGTCATACTCTGGCGGGCGATCGTTTTGAATATACCGGCACAGGCGGAGAGTTGTTTAAGGGGTTCCTGAAGGTTCTGCCCTTTCTTGTCGTTATCATGGGCATGATTATCGCCGCCGAAACCTACCCCGTTCTCGCGATCATTGCTTATCCTGTATTATTCTATGTTTTCGGCATTGGCATATACGGCGCTATTCGCTATCGCTATAGCCGTACACGTTGGCGCGGAATTCGCGGTTATGTTGACGGATCAATGATTGCCTATGCGAATTTGGCTTTCGGACGCACCATTTTGAACGCCATCACACTCGGTTTTGCAATTCCGTCATCGGATATTGCCAAACATAAATACATTATGGACAACACATATTTCGGCAACATCAAGGCCGAATATAACGGCGATTCCAAGGTGTTATTCGGCGCGCATATCAAATCTATATTGGTTGGTTTTCTATGTGCGGGTTTCGGCGGTGTGCTTGTTGCGGCCCCTATCGTTCTTGAATCATTTTATGAGACAGGAGGGGGTATCAACACCACTGTTAATGCAGTACCTGGCCTCATATCCGCCATAAGCTATCTAATTGGCATTTGGCTTATGATCATAGGGTTTAAGGCGGCGCGCAATATCTACAAGGCCGCATTACTCCGTGAAAAAATGCGCGGCCTTAAAATCGGTAATATGCGTTTTATGTCCACTTTGGGCGGTATGGATCTGTTCAAACACAAAATGATGAACGGCGTTATTCTGGCTTTCACAGTTGGTTTCGGATACCCGATTATCGTACAACGTAATGCGCAATTATTTGCACGCCATACGGTTATTATGGGGAGCCTTGATGAATTTGACGCTCAACAAGCCAAAGACCAAGGCATTAAGACAGGCGAAGGTCTGGACGGTGCACTTGATATCGATGTGGGCTTTTTCTAAACCCTGTTTTGGCCTAAGATAAGCACATGTCAGTAACGGTCGCCAAAGAAACGAAATTTTATGACGGCAGAAGCAGTAAAACACATACTGTTTCTGTCGTTCTTCATGGCTCGACCTTACAAATATCAGATGAGAATCGAAGCACGCTCGCGTCGTGGTCACTCAATTCGATTAAAGTCGTCGATATGCCCGAGGGGCATTTACCCGCGACCATTACTTCCACCACCATGCCAGAGGCGCGCCTGCAACTGGCGGAGGATAAGGGATGGAAATATATTAAATCACGCCTGCCACGCAGCGCCTTTAAACGATCCGTCCCCATTCACATCGGAACATTGTTGGGATATGGCGGTATGTCCGTTGGTGCGATCATCGCAATCTTCTACCTCTTCCCCAGCGTCATCGGCAGCCTCGCCTATTTTGTGCCGCTATCATGGCAAAAAACATTAGGACAACATGCCGTCACCTCCATAGTCGGCGACAGTAAAACATGCGTTGCGCCGGATGGTGTGCAGGCGCTTGATAAAATTGCAAGTAAGCTCAAGACCCAAATGAAACGGGATATCGATTACAAAATATTCGTCATCGATAACAGCTGGATGCCTAATGCATTTGCCGCGCCCGGCGGGTATGTCATTATCTATAAAAAGGTCATAGCAGATGCAGGATCACCCGAGGAGGTCGCGGGCGTTTTAGCCCATGAAATGTCACATGTAGATCTGCGTCATGCCACAAAATCAATTATCGTTGATATGGGCCTGAGCTTCTTTCTCACGCTGATGATCGGCGACAGCGGCAGCTTTAGCGATATCGCCAAATTCTTTAGCCAGATGAGTTATAGCCGTCATGACGAAACCGAAGCCGATATGAACGCCAAACAGATCATGGAGCGCGTTAATATCGATCCGCGCGGCCTGCAAGCCTTTTTAATGCGTATTCATGACATGGAAAAAACCGTCGATGAATTCTTAAAATTGGATGAGATAAAGGGCTCTGAATATCTGGAATATTTCTCTACGCACCCAAATACGGATAAGCGGATAAAAGCTTTAGTCGTTGATAACAACAATACCTATCCGGCCGTTTTGAATGATCGGGAATGGCAGAACCTTAAAACGATTTGTAAAAAAACCAGAGCAACCAAGGTCAAATAATTATTCTTGTGGCTGAGCCTCGGGTTCCCCATCATCTGCAAACTCTTCGGCGAACATCTTCTTTAGGCTCTGATAACCGCTTTTGAACTTCTCAACTTCCTTGTCATAGCTTTTTTTGAGGTTCTTTTTAAAAACATCAACCGTGTTCACGCCCATTTCATTGAGCGTTTCCAGCGGCAAGCCTTCGAAAAATCCTGCGGCGTCAGATGCAGTATTGAGCTGCTGAATTGAGGCGATAGCGATTTGCGCAATAGCTTCGCGCGCCAAAAGACCATTCTCCTGCTCACCCACACCGTCAACACTGACATTCGGCACTGAAATTGTTTTGAAATCCTTATTAACCAGGGCCGTACGCGGAATGATTTGTGTGCCGTCCATGTTGAAATGACGCACAATAACCCTTAGATCTTTCGCAGGGTTATAATATTGCCCTTCAGTTTCAATCGGCTCCTGACCTATATAACGTTTTTCAGTATGCGCACGGATATCCCCCAGATTTGAACCTGTGGGCTTTACCTCTAAATTAACGACCGCCCCCGTAACTTTTATGTTTGAAAAGACCAATAAATCGCGGGAAAAGCTCTCCCCCACGACTGTGATATCTTTTATAGTCAGAGCATGCTCTTTGCGGTATTGCGGCAAATTTGCGACTTTGATATCCGTAACCGTTACGGTCTTTTTATCTAAATCAATATCCATATCACCAATCGTCACAGGCACACCCAACGCATTTGTCGCCGATTTTTCCGATATTTCCTTGGCGATGGCTCCCATATTCACATAGAAATAAATACTGCCCGCCACAAAAAGCAGGACAAGCGCACTGAATAAAACAAGGCTGAGTTTTGCGGCTTTTTTAACAATTGACATTATTTTTCCTTTATTTGATCTGTGCCAAAATAATAAATGATCCCCTCTTCTAATCAAGAGCGGTTAACAGCTTTAACTATATAATCAACGTTTCTTGAGGCGTTTTGTTTCTATCTAATTTTAAAACACCATCTAAAGGCACCGATAGTGACATTTCAGGATCAGGATCTTTTGGTGAAGCGGCGGCCTTGAAACGAACAACCGGGAATGCCGGAACGGTGAGCATCAAACGATCATTATCTGATAAATCCTCTGATAACCGATCATTCAATCCACCTTTTACCGCAATCGTATTATGCTCGGTTAAGGCAACTTTGCGCCAATAATCACGTTCACCAATTTCCTTTTCTGTTAATGGGCGATCCTCTACGCCAGCTTGATTTTTCACTGCCTTGGAATTTTCACGCGCTGCATGTGTAATATCGTTCACCGCTGCAATTTCGGGAATAACGCATTGCAATTCACAAACATGCCCGTTTGAGAGCTGGAGGTTGAATTTATAATCACGATAGCCAAACTCATTCGGGTTTGCCACGCGATCTTCTTTCGCAACAATATCAAAAAACTCTTCTGCTTTTTCCGCAACTTGCTTAACGACATCGACATTTGCGACCATTTTGGCCCGCAACACATCACAAAGCATAGACGCGTCACCGTCAAATTTATCCCTGATGTTGTCGCGCGCTTTATTGTACAATTTCATTTTACCGACGGTTAACGCGACATTCCCTTGTAATGCAGGATCTTCATTTAACAAATCAAGAAAACGTGCCATTTGCTCAGCAAATTCCGGCTCGGCCTCTTTGGCGTGCGCCATGATATCATCCATATTATCGAACTGCTGATGCGCAATTTTTGGTAACTTCCCCATACTTCACCCCTGACTTATGGCTAAAACCTTTTAGGTTCTCTATTTAAAAAATCCTCGACCTCTGTGTCATATTGATCTTCATCAATTTCCGTAACATACTGGCCATCCATAACAAAGTCTATATACTTCAAATCCCGCTTTAAACCGCGCGTATCACGATCAGGAACATGCGCATCCATATATTGACCGCGTTTATTTAAATGAATCTTCACCGGAAAACGACCAACCATAAAATAGCGATATCCGTGTATTTCCTGTTCCATTGATAAACCTCGTTTTTTTTCACAATAGATCAGAAAACTGTCTGTTTTCAAACAAAAAAAGGCCTTTTCCGCGCTTGTAGGGGGTGGGGAGAGAGGTTCGCGTCGGAAAAGGCCAGTACATGTCCTAATGACTCAGGGCATATACAGTTCCTTACTTATTTATTCGTTAGCTCGAATATAAAGGTTAACTATTTTTTGATTTTTTTTGCTTTTCAAGCAAAGCCGACTTTGTCGTGGCGTGCGTTTTGCCGTTAATCGCAATCATACGCGGCTTCTTCTCTTCCGGTACTTCACGCACCAAAGAGACCGTCAGCAAGCCATTTTCAAGCGATGCATCCACCACGCGAATATGATCCGCCAAGCGGAATACACGTTCAAATGAGCGGGTTGCGATACCGCGATGCAGATAACGCACCTCTTCACTTTCCGGCTTATCGACTTTAGCCGCAGAAACCGTCAAACGGTCATCCTGCGCAACGATGTTCAGCTCCTCCTCCGAGAAACCTGCAACGGCGATAGTAATACGATAGCCGTCTTCATCACTTTTTTCGATGTTGTATGGGGGATACGCCTCAAAACGGTCATTCTTATCATTCAGTAAGCTTTCAAACAGATCGTTAAAACGATCAAAGCCGACAGATTGACGCATTAAGGGTGTAAAAGTTGCAATATTAGACATTGTTTCCTCCTAAAATTAGCAAGGTTACGATTTTATTGAAGGCCCAACCGTAGGCACCTTCTGATTGTTATACGCTAGCCCAAAGAATTGAAAATGTCAATCCATAGCCAAATAAAGTAGTGGAATTTCCGATAATCCGCAGGTTTTAGCGCGGTTCCAAACGCAGCACTTTGCCGTCATGGCTATCGGTTAAGACGTAAATATAGCCATCCGGGCCGATGCGCACGTCTCTGATTCGCTCCTCCGAATCGACAAGGAGTGATTCCTGCTCAATCACCTCATCTCCGCTTAAAACCAAATGACGTAAGTGGCGATGCGCCAAGGCGCCGACGAATAAATCGCCCTGCCATTGCGGGAATTTATCACCCTGATAAAAAGCCATGCCACTTGGTGCGATGGACGGATCCCAATAAATAACAGGCTGTTCCATGCCATCCATTTCTGTTTTATCGCTGATTTTAAACCCTGTGTAATCAATACCGTAGGTAATAACAGGCCAACCATAATTCGCACCCTTCTTTAGGATATTCACCTCATCACCACCTTTGGGTCCGTGCTCATGATACCAAATCTCACCATTTTCAGGCCGCATCGCCAGCCCTTGCGCATTTCGCACCCCATAGGCGTAGATCTCTCCCCTTGCACCGCTCTGCCCGACAAACGGGTTATCCTGCGGTATACGCCCGTCATCATGAATGCGGATGATACTGCCTAAATGATTCGCAACATTTTGCGCCTCTTTCATATAGCTATAGCGCTCCCCCAGTGTAATAAACAAATACCCCTTAGCGTCGAATGCCAAACGTGATCCGAAATGATTATCGCCCCCTGTTTTAGGGTTCGCTTTAAATATGACCTCCACATTTTCCAAATGGGTGTTCATGAATTTTGCGCGCGCAACCTGCGTGCCTGCAAGCCCGTTTTCCTCGGCTGCATAAGAGAAATAAATCAAACGATTTTTTGAAAACCCGGGGTGCAACACAACATCGAGTAAGCCGCCCTGCCCTGCAACATAAATATTTTCAGGCAGGCCTTGAACAGGTTCATCCTGCAGCAAGCCGTCTTTAATTATGCGCAAGCGCCCTTCGCGCTCTGTCACCAGAATATCTCCATTCGGCAAAAACGCCATCCCCCATGGAAATTCAAGGCCACCCGCTATCTCGACCGTTTTCACATCAACAGGTGATGATTTTGGCAAAGGTGCAGCATTAAAAGATGTGCCCAGTATTTTGAAAAATACTAAAGCCAAAATAACAAGAATGACCGTAAGAAATTTATTCATAAGAAGTCCTTTTTAATAAACACGGCTTTTTATGACGTGTTAAAGATCCATGATAAAACGTAATAATAATGTCAGAGAATATACACCATCATCGGTACATTCCAATATCCAGAACCCCTCTTACATGGAACATCCATATCAACGTATGCATGCACCATAAAAATCATCGTGGATATCACGCAGACTAAGGGTGAAAAAGAGATGAAAAAACATTATAAAACAGTAATATATATAATCTTAAGGTAACTTAAATATAATTTTATTAAACTAATAGTAGAATACTATGAGTATATTCCAATAAAGAAACTTGTTAGGATATTCACGCGAATTAAAATGATTGTGTTATGATAAAATATACAAAAGACAACATTATTGATTTCATGCACATGGTTGCAGAGAAAAAGAAAAGTAAAGACAAGTGGCAATACTTTCACTTTGTGATCGAGGATGCCGCTGTAAACAAAGATGAACTGATTCAATTTATTGAATTTCATTTCAACAACATGTCCGCAGAAACCCTCATAACGGACCAAGAGATTTTTACATTTGCATTAAACAAAGATTCCTTAGCGTTAAGTAAGGTTGAAACGGCACTATCGCAAAACGATATGAACGGCAAAGTGCGGGTAACAAACAGATCCGCGCAAGGTTCGGGGCTGGAAAATCTGGCCTTAGCGATTGAAAAACATGTCGATATGAGTGATTTTCCCGCGGCCGTCGCTTTTCGTCGTATGCGCCGACCGACCAACCTTGTTGTCATTCTTGATGATGATATGATCGTCTTGAAACAAATGGAAAAAATATTGGCGCCTCTAGGCAATGTCATAACATTGCAGCAGCCTGAAAAATTATTTGAAACATATTTGCAATATGCACCTGATCTTTTGTTTCTGGACATCCATTTACAAACATCGCAGGGAAATAAATTGCTCAAATCATTAAAACAACGCGTAGACCCGAAAGCCCATGTGATTATGATCAGTAGCGATACAAATTCCGATATGATTATGGACATCAAAAAACACGGTGCAAACGGTTTTATCGTTAAGCCGATCGAGAAAATGCGTGTTTACAAAAGCTTTATGACATCCCCTACAGTTCGGTCCGGACAACAGGCATAACCGCTTACAAACAAACCTAAGAAATTGTGAGGCAATGAAGCATGACTGAAAATACTCAAGCAGTAAATCTCGAAAATTTGCGCGAAAACTCAATGGGAGATGAAGAATTTATGCTTGATTTGATCAGCCTGTTTGTTTCTCAGGCAAAAGAACAACTTGATGTTCTGGAAACAATATGCACCGATGGCACCAGCCATGATTGGGTTGAAATTTCGCACGCCTTAAAAGGAACAGCAGGTGCAGTCGGTGCTGACGAAATGCGAGAACTATGCGCGAAATCACAAGACATGGAAACCGCATCTTCAGCGGAGCGCAGAGAGATCTACAACGATATTCATGAACAGTATAATCGCGCAACGCGCTATCTCATAGAAAACGGCTATTACGAAGAATAATCTGCATAAACAAATTCAGTTATGAAATTAAATATCTTTCAAAACTTCGAGATGCTGTGGCGTTAAAGGCTTGATAAAATAGTCTTTCACGAAATCATAGCTCAAGGCTTTTTGTTTATCACATTCCTGATCAGACGATGACAACATCAAAACCTTCGATGCGCTTTGTTTATATTTTTCCTTATACTTCGCAAGGAATTCAAAACCATTCATGCCCGGCATATTAACGTCCAGAAAAATAATATCAGGCATATCGCCCATAGCATCTAAAACTGCAAGAGCCTCCGCTCCATCAAAAGCATCAATAACACTGATCTCGGGATCATATTTTTTGATCAAAGCCCTTACAAAAAACTGCTCCGGCTCACTGTCATCAACAATCAAGATAGATTGCACACTCATACACACACTCCTGATATATAAAAAAATTATATAGTAAAATTTACCATTATTTTATAGGCAATGTAACCTTAAACATTGCGCCACTCCCCTCTCCAAGGTCGATGTATTCGATTTCCCCCCCCATGATACCGACACTTTTTTTCATCATATACATCCCCAATCCTGAACCGAATGAAACCTTAGGATGAAAGCGCTTGAACATAGAAAATAAATCCTCCTGAAACTTTTTGGGAATCCCCATTCCATTATCCGAAATAATCAGGATAAAACGGCTATCCTCACGTAACGTTTTGATGCTCACATATGGTTTTTCTTCGTCCTTATTTTGATATTTAATTGCATTGGATATTAGATTCTCCAACAACAAGACAAAGCGGCTCTCCTTTACCCTCAAGGGCTCCTCATATTGTAAATCAAGGATAAAACCAAGGCGATCGGCATTATCCATATGTGAAAGAGCCGACCTGGCATTATCGATAGCTTGCGCAACATCAACCAACACCTCATCCTCCTCTGCATTTCTAATTTGCGTCAAGGACAAGATATCGCGCACCAACACTTCTAATTTTTCGAGAGAGCGCTCGACATGATCAATGCTCAATAACGCCTCTTCTTTATTGTCGCTTTGGATGGCGTCCCTACCTAAACTCAACAACCCCAAAGAAGAAACAAGCGGAGAGCGCAGATCGTGAGAGGTACGATACGCAAACTCCTCCAGCTCAGAATTCGCGTTAACCAATTCATCCTGCGCTTTTTTCATCTCTGTAATATCACGCACAATACCGCAGAAAATAAGCCCCTTATCAAGCTCCACACGGCTAACACTTAGCTCCAGAGGGAAAATTTCACCATTTTTCCTGAGGCCCTGAACTTCCCGGCCAATACCAATAACTTGTCCGACCCCCGTATCATGATAAGCCGTTAAATACCCATCATGTTCTGCTCTATATGGATCAGGCATTAAAATTTTCACATTTTGACCAATGACTTCCTCGGCTGTATATCCAAAAATATTAAAACAAGCTTTGTTATATGTGAGAATATTCCCCGCTTGATCTATCGTAATCAGGCCATCAACTATATTCTCCAACGTATTGGAGAGCATAATTCGGTTATCTTCAATCTCCCTGCTCTGACGTTCGATTTTCTCAACCATGTTGCTGAATTCCTGTGCAGCACGCGCCATGCTACCCACCTCATCACGACGCTCTCGCCCCGGAATATCTGTATCCCAAACGCCGCTAGCCAGAATTGAGAGCGTCTGCGACATATCACGCACAGCAATAGCAATACCGCGCGCAATAAAAAATGAACCTAAAACCCCCAATAACCCGGCAATAATTGTTAACCAAGTAAAATTATGCTGCGCATTAAATATACGCGACGAAAGATTTTGCGTGATGCCATAATAGCGCTCATCATGCAAAATTTCCAACTCATCAATCAGCTTATCTATCTCCGCGACTTTTCCGGGCAATACAACATTTACTAATTGGATATAAATGCTGTTTACATGGATCACATCATTTAAAACTGTCTCAAATTCATCAGCAACTTTTAAAAACTCATCAAATTGATCCGGTTGCGGCACTCTCGGTTCATATTCGGTTGTGATCGCCCTTACCTGCTCTCTAATCGCTTCCATTTCCGCATTGATAGAATTGATATACCCACGATCATTGCTTAATTCATATTTAAGTGTGTTGAGACGGATATTTAAAAGTTTTTCTTCTGTTTCTTCGGTGAAATACGCACGCTTAAAATCCCCACGATCCCTATACTCACCGGAAATTCCATCTAAAATTCCTTCTGCCTCATCATAAAGAGGGCCAAGACGATCCTTCTTCAGTTTATTTAAATTTGTACGGCGCTGAACAGCCTCTGAAAAACCTTTTTTATGATCCATGTAATGATTATAAATACGCTTTGTGCGGTCATATATATCATCATCGGTTTGCGCCATAGGCAAAATAATTTCAAATTCTGCTTCTATATCACTTTGCAGATACTCAATCTTTTTTAAGATGCCGCGATAGCCTGTATATGAATAGACAAGGACATGACGTTGCAACGCCAACATATCCTTTTGAATTTCATCGAAATGCCCGCCTTCTTCGGTCGCGCTTTTCAGGAAATCAAAGTTTTCTTTGTAATTTTTCATGTTGATCTGGCTGCTCAGCCCTAAAAAAATCAACACGCACAAAACCGGTAGAAAACCGATCATTATCTGCTTTTGAATAGAAAATCGTGATATTAACTTATCGCAAAACATACGCACCCTGACGTTTATGATAATATAAATTCATGCCAGCGCGGTAAACTATACTCATAGGTATCCATCACAGTATTCCAAACGGCAATATTACTAAAACGGTTTTCGTATGACCCGCCGTTTCGCACATCTCCCGGCTGGATTGAAACTCTTCCTTGTGTATTTTTCATCGACTGCACTGCAGGTTTGCCCTCATACCAATAATTCCATTCATTTTCACTTAAGATTTCGCGGGAGCGTTGCGGGTTTGAAATATAATACCCTTGGCGTGCAATTAATGCGCCGGGCCAACCGGAAAGCCACCAATTCATATATTTATATGCTGCGTCTTTAACATGCCCTTCTGTTTTGGAAGACAAACACATAACGCCATGCCAACCGCGATACCCTTCTTTTGGTGCAGCATAAACAACCGGTATATTGCGCCCTTGAAGTTCTGATATTCCAGGTGAAAACATACTGGCAATTTGTGCACGACCACTGATAAAAAATTCTGTCGATTCAGGAACAGAATTCCATAAGCCGCAGAAATGTCCGCGTTGTTTTAGATCGATCAAAATATCGAATAATTTATCAATCTCATCACGGGTCATATTTCCAATATCTTGAAATGTCATTAACCCCTTTGCTTGCGCGGCTAATGCTGCATCAAAAATCCCGATCGTCGGCGCATTCACTAACCCGACTTTACCGCTATGCCGTCCATCAAAAAGCCAACCCCAGCTTTCTGTTTCATATGGAATGCCTCGCTCCATATACCGCGTGTCATATCCGAACGAATCCGTGTTATGGACATAGGGCATAAAACTTATTTTCCCTGTATTTGTTTCCCCTAGGGAACCATCAGGTTGCACAAACAGTAATTTATGCGGCGCATCCCCGGCGCCAATTTTTGCGCCCTCAACAATTTGGCCGGTTTTCGTCAGGTTATTGATTTCATTCCAATACGTTAAGCGCTCTGTTTCGATTGGTTGAATGGCATTTGCACGCCACAAGACCCCCATACTATCAGACCATTGCTCGTAAAGATCAAATGATTCGGGCGCACTTGATGCTTTTTGCAAAACCTCGGCGCTACCACCAGGTGTAAATTCTATATCTATATCAAGCTCTTGCTGCGCCCGTGCTCTTATTTGCTCCTGCAATGTAACATGTGTTCCCAACACACGCAGTTTCGGGCGCGTTTTTGCATGCACAAATGGGGCCTTCACACTCAGTGCCACACCTGCAGACGTAATCAAGGCATTTTTCATGAATTGACGACGCGACATCTTATACTTTGTGCTCATGTTCCCCACCATTTCCACACATAAAAAAATACTCTCGCATAATCGTATCGCATTATACCATAACGCAAAAGCATGAGATTATTATATAATCATTAAAAGGTGCAAAACTGCGTGTGTATGCACTTTAATTCGCATAACTGCATCGTTTTACCCTGTATTATGAAATGAAAAAGTATATTTAACTCTTTTAAAAAGTATCACCTTTGTTTATCTTGTGCAAAGTCAAATAAGGAAATCCTAATGGACAAAAAAGTGGAAACCGTTCTGATCGTTGAAGATGACACAAGCTATCAATTCTTTATGAAGGCTTTGTTCAACAAAAACTTTCCTGAAATCAAGCTTTCACAGGCTTATGACGGGCAGGAGGCACTAACCTTTTTTGAGGACGAATCACCAATCCCTGATTTGGTTTTACTTGACCTGAATATGGCCGGCGCAAATGGGTTTGATTTTTTGGATGCCGTTAAATCAAAATACGACAAAGCCCCAACGCGCATTGTGGTTGTTACCTCATCCGATAGCGATTTCGACAAACAGCGCGTAGAAAGCTACGGCATTGTTGAGGACTTCTATACCAAGGTCATGACAAAAGAAGACATTGAGGAATTGGTTTAATTTCACCTGAAACAGTGATCATTGCTCAACACCCTGCGCACATCGTCTTTCTCCATCCCTGATTTTAGGTCATCACAATACAAAATAGACAACAGGTATTGTCATAAGGCGGTATACTTGAAAAACAAAGAAAAATTGCAGTAAATGGCGGAGACGACAGGATTCGAACCTGCGAGGAGTTGCCCCCAACACGCTTTCCAGGCGTGCGCCTTAAACCACTCGGCCACGTCTCCTTTTTGGAAAAACACATATGTGTTTATAAAAGCTGCGCGCAAGATAGACACTCTTTGGGAAAAATTCAAGTCCTACCTTTCCCAAACATAACTTCACTGATAGACTGCGTGCAGTTTTATGTTTAACGGTGATCTATACCATGAAAAAATTCCTCTTTATTTTGCTTCTCATTCCCGGCCTCGCGGCGCTTGCTAACGATGTTTACATCTACACGGAAAATCCTGAAAAAGGCTTTCGCATGATGGATCTTGGCGCATTGTGGGACAAATACCACAAGGAAAGCCATGATCAATGGAAAATCAAGGTTAATGAATTCAGTGATAATGTAAGCAATACCGTCAATACCGTTAAAGACAGCGTAAAAGACATGGCGCCGAAAGACTTGATGGGAACAGAAGATACACCCCAGGCCACAAATGATGTCGAAACAGATGACACGCCTGATTATATGAAAGGTTTCTCACAAGAAACCAACGACAAAGGTGACGTTATTGAAGGACAGGTAAAAACAGATGAACCAAAAGAGGTTCAAAAAACCAAAGTCGTACACGCTATCGGCTTTTTACTAGAGCAAAAAGCTGTCACTGTGTTCTTTGGCTTTGCTATCATCATCTTTTTACTAAATGCCATTCTTTGCAAGATGTTTGGCAAAAAAGAAGATACAGATGGCATGCAAAAAATTCGTCAGATAAAGAAAAAAGGCAAATCCGGCAATTATCAATACAGCCGCAAATAGGCAAATCGCCTAGTTTACAGATGATAATTTAAGGACAGCCTGATCAATCAGTGTTAAATCCTGCGGGCGAGACAGGCTGTGATTACCATCATCAATAAAGATGACATCAACTTCAGATTTCGGAAAGGCGCGCTGAATACGGTGCGCCTTTTCCCATGGCACTTGCGCATCTTGTTTCCCCTGCAATAACACCATCGGCAGAGACGCATCATGCTCTGAACCCAAAATGCACCGATTCGCACCGTCTAAAATCAAGTCACGAGTAAAGATATACGGCTCCTCATATTCGCTTGGGATCACAAGGCGACCTGTTTCATTCATCTGCTTATGCTCTTGCTCCCCCATCCCCTCTTCTATTTCCGCCGTGAAATCAGGCGCGCTGGCGATACCGACAAAACCATGTACACGTTGCGGGTGTGAAAGCAATAACAACAGCGATATCCAGCCGCCCATGGATGAACCAACCAAAACAACGGGGCGCGGCGGCAAAATATTTGCAAGAATATCGGCAGCATCCTCCATCCAGTCACCAATCGTTCCATCAACAAATTCCGCATCAGATTGGCCATGCCCTCTATAATCAAAACGAACAAATTCCTGTCCGCGAGCCTCACATTGCGCCTGAAGGAATTGCGCCTTCGACCCTTGCATGTCGGATTTAAACCCGCCCAAGAACATAATCGGCGGCAATGCCGCACCGCTCTCTGTGGCGGGCACATGCACATATGCCAGTTTTTGACCGTTTTCCTTGGTAAAATATTGCACAGACATCTTCATTTTTCCTTTTTGCAATCATGCTTGTGTACAAACCAACCTAATGCATTCTAAAAACACTTTCCAGATCATAAAAACAAACGTATTTTAACGTCATGAACAAGATTGATAAAAAACCCGTGATCATGCAAATCATCCCCTCACTTGGTGCCGGTGGTGCCGAGCAAGGATGCATTGATATTGCCGCAGAAATCGTAAATGCAGGCGCAGAAGCCATCGTCGTATCAAATGGTGGATACCGTATTTCTGAGCTTGCGCGCGTAGGTGCAACGCATATTGACCTGCCTGTACACAGCAAGAACCCGATTGTGATGTGGCGTAATATCGGGCGATTAAAGAAGATCATCAAAAAGCATAGCGTTGATATTGTACACGCCCGCAGCCGTGCCCCCGCTTGGAGTGCATGGCGCGCATGCCAGTCAACAGGTGCGCGTTTTCTAACGACTTGTCACGCCCCCTATAACATTAGCGGCGAAGCCAAACGCATCTATAACGGATCTATCGCGCATGGCGAATTGGTCATTGCGATCTCTAATTACGTGGCGCAATATTTGCTCGATAATTACAACATCACCGAGGATCGTATCCGCCTGATCCATCGCGGCATTCCGATGGAACGTTTTCACCCCACAGGCGTCACAGCCGAGCGCATGATTAACCTTGAGCGTGAATGGCGGATTCCTGACGGGTCTAACATTGTGATGATGCCGGGGCGCATTACCCGTTGGAAAGGGCACCATGTTTTAATCGAGGCCATGGCAAAGCTGCAACGTGATGACGTTTTTTGTGTAATGATCGGATCAGATCAGGGCCGTACGGAATACCGTGAAGAATTAGACAAAGCGATCGAAGAAAAAAACTTAGGCAACCGTGTGCGCATTATTGATCAATGCCATGATATGCCTGCGGCCTATATGCTTTCCACGGTTGTTGTTTCCGCATCAACAGACCCCGAAGGGTTCGGTCGCATTCCTGTCGAAGCCCAAGCCATGGGACGCCCGATTATCGCAACGGATCATGGCGGCGCACAAGAAACCGTGGTGCGCGGCGAAACAGGATGGCTTATCCCGCCGAATGATAGTGATGCATTGGCACAATCGATCAAAGAAGCACTATCTCTTGATGAAAATCAACGCGCCGTTCTTGCAACACGCTCGATGGCACATGTTGCACAAAACTTTACAAAAGACATCATGGCGCAAAAAACCCTCGATGTTTATGCGGAGCTTTTGCAAGACAAAATCACCCGCGTCAATCATTCCGACCCTTTCGCGGGATCATCGCAATCGCAAAATGCACGCGCGGCTGAATAATGAGAGAATCGCCCGCAGAACGCATCCTTGTTATCAAGCTCAGCGCACTCGGTGATTTTATACAGGCGCTTGGCCCCATGGCTGCCATTCGCAAACACCATAAAAATGCACATATCACCCTTATGACCACAAAGGGGTTTCAATCTTTTGCACAAAAAAGCGGCTATTTCGACGATATCATCATTGATGAACGCCCCAAGACATTCAACATTGGCAGCTGGATAAGACTGCGCAGCACCTTGATAAACGGAAATTATAATCGCGTTTATGACTTACAAAATAATGACCGCACAGCGCTATATTTCAAGCTCTTCCCCAAAGCTAAACGCCCCGAGTGGGTCGGCACAGCCAAAGGGGCATCGCACGAAAACAACGCCCCTGAGCGCATAGCCGGACACGCATTCGACGGGCATGCCATGACATTAAAACTCGCAGGCATTGATAACGTGCATGTAGATAGCATGAAATGGATTAATGACGACATCGGCATGTTTAATCTGAAAACGCCCTATATTCTCTTTGTCCCCGGCTCTGCCCCGCAGCATCCGCAAAAACGCTGGCCAAAAGAAAAATATGGCGCAATAGCCAATTTGCTAAGTGCGGAAAATTACCAGATTGTCTTACTTGGCACCGATGCAGAACGTGATGTTACAGGCGAGATAAAAGAGCTATGCCCTGCAGCATTAGATCTCACAGGACAAACATCCCTGTTCCAGATCATCAACCTTGCGCATGGCGCAAGCGGCGCGCTCGGCAATGATACGGGGCCGATGCACATGATAGGGCCAACGGGCTGCCCTTCACTTGTTTTATTTTCAGGACACAGCACACCTGAACGTCATGCACCAAAAGGTGATAACGTTAAAACGATGCAAGCAGATAATATATCAGAATTAGAAACAGATGCGGTTTACAATGACCTGTTACCAATGCTCAGAAATCAGGCGGCGCCGTATATTCCGTACAAACAATGAAGAAGCTTATTCGTGGCGTGATCATCCAGAGAATAATAGATCGTTTGCGCATCACGGCGCGTACTAACGACACGATCACGTCTTAATCGGGCAAGGTGTTGTGATAGGGCTGATTGGCTTAATCCGACAATCTTTTCAAGCTCCCCTACACTCTTCTCTCCCTTGTAAAGAGCACAGACAATTAAAAGACGCTTTTCATTAGAAAGGGCTTTCAAGAGGTTTACTGCGGCCTCTACATTATGTTCAATTTCATTAACATCCATCTACCGACACTCATTTAATAAATAAAAAAAATTTACCTGCACAAGATAAATTAAAATTAATATTTAAAATCAAAACTTTATTACTAACTTACAAAATAATATTACTATTTTTATACCTATTCTTTTTATCAATCAAGCACAAACGTACATTTCTTATACATCTGAAGGACGCTTCTTCGGCATGCCTAACAACCATCTATGTGCAATGCCGTTGGGTAAAACCATAAACACCCATGCAAAAAACGCAGGTATAAAGGGAAAAGATATGCGCCCCTTTCCCTTGGCTAATTGTAATGCAATATGTCTTGCTGCTTTTGCTGTGTCCATAATAAAAGGCATGGGAAACTCATTTACATCTGTCATACGAGAGCGAACAAAGCCCGGACAAATGACACTGACACGTACACCTGTTTTGTCCAATGCCCCCCGTAGCCCCTCTCCATATACACGAACAGCCGCCTTTGATGCGCAATATGCAGGCGCGCCGGGCCACCCGCGATACCCCGCTAACGAACTGACGATTGCAAGATGGCCAGCACCTCGGTCAGTCATTTTCTGTTGAATGGGTTGTATCGTATGCAGAACCCCGAATAAATTAACTTCAAAGATACGGCGCACTTGGGTTTGGTCTTCGCCGAACATCACATCACCCGTCCCCCCCGAAATCCCTGCATTCGCAATAACCAAATCAATCGGGAATTGATCATCAAATGATGTTAACCAATCAGCCATCGCTTTTTCATCGCTGACATCTACGACACCGCAAGTAACAGATGCACCTTTTTCTTGGCAAATACTTGAAACTTGCTCCAGGCGCTCTTTATTACGCCCCGTTAACCCCAAAACCACATCAGGCGCGGCATAATATTCAGCAAGCGCCTGGCCGATGCCGCTTGATGCACCTGTGATGACAATATGCTTTGGTGGCTTGCTTTGCCGTGACTTATGCGCAAACATTTCCTTGCCCTGCTTACTTTGGAATTGCGATTTTTCATTTCAATGTTTAGGTTTATAGGCAATAAGTAAAATTAACAATAACCGGAGAGTTATTTTGAACAATATTCAACGTCGAGGCCTGATGTATGTTATGTCCTCCCCGTCGGGCGCAGGTAAAACCACAATTACGCGCTCTCTTTTAAAAGATAATGATGACCTGACGATTTCAATCTCGGCCACCACACGCAAACGCCGCGCAGGTGAAGTCCACGGACAGGATTATTACTTTGTGACCACCGATGAATTTCGTGAAATGGTTGATAACGGCGATATGCTGGAGCATGCCAAAGTGTTTGATAATTATTACGGCACACCGCGCAAACCCGTTGAGGAAGCACTCTCGAGTGGCAAGGACGTGATCTTTGATATTGATTGGCAAGGCACGCAACAACTCTCTGAAATTGCGCGTGAAGACTTGGTCACTGTGTTCATTCTTCCGCCTGCAAGAGCCGAGCTTGAAAAACGTTTGCGGAATAGATCGCGCGACACATTGGAGTCAGAAACCGATATCCAAGGACGTATGTCAAAGGCCGCTGATGAAATGTCACATTACACTGAATATGATTATGTGATCATTAACCGCGATGTTGACGAAGCGATACAAAAAGCACAACTGATTTTAGATGCAGAGCGCATAAAGCGCCGCCGCATGGTCGGTTTATCAGACTTTGTAAGAGGGTTAAAAGGCGGCCTGTAGACCTCCCTTAATCAAAAGAAAGCGATTCAACCGCACCGTCAATACCATGGCGGTCTTGGCTCGCCATATTCATCGCACTGATTGCTTTTTGAAGCTTTAACAGATCGGAATCTGACATTTTGGGCAAAGCCGCCATATAATCTCCCGCAAGATCACCAAGATAATCCAGCTCCTCTTGGCTTAAATCACCTTTATCGTCAAGCTCCTCTTGCGTTAAGGCACGGTCATTAAACATAAAGGCAGCCATAGGCTCCTTAAATGAGGCTGTGCTTTGTGCATCGGCCTGAATATCAATGGCAAAGCCACGACTAACCACGGCTAGTGCCGGCTTACCCTCTTGGTCCAATAATACCGCACTGCCGCCATTTTCAACATGGCCCGCAAGCAGAGACGGCTCGTTGCGATAATCGTCAACGGAAATATGCATGATTGGGTCCATTTCGCTTAGATGCGGCATTTTACGATGATGCTCATACAAAAAAGACGGCGGCACAATCAAGCCAACCATGTCTTTATGCTCGAGCAAAACAACCGCTTTACCCTCTTGCTTGACAGCGCCTGTCACATCGTCCCAATCGGAACGCAGAAGCTCACTACGACTAATACTGAGGGCATCTGGATTTTCAGCCATCCACCATGCACGGGAACTTGATTTTATATCTTTAACTTTTTTCATATCACCACCTGTTTGCACGTTTTTACGCCGCAATCACGCAATTGTCAAAAAGAAGCGATAGCGAGATAGTCAGAAACCGATAAATTCTCTGCTCGTTTTTGCGGATCAATGCCTAACGCCTCAATTGCAGGCATATACGCTTTCAAACTTTGTCTTATCATTTTTCGGCGCTGGTTGAATGCTGCGGCGGTGACCTTTTCGACCATATCAAATTTCGGCGCATCACCTGCCAACGCTTTCGGTTTAAAAAACACAACCGATGAATTAACCTTTGGCGGTGGTGTAAATGCCGATGGCGGCAAATTATACATGATACGCACATCGCATAACCATTGTGATATTACGGCCAAACGCCCATATGCTTTTGTGTTTTCCTGTGCGGTGATACGCTGCGCAACTTCCTGTTGGAACATCAAACTCATAGATTGATAAGTGCTGCGCTCCGCTCTGGTCTGCTTTAACCACCCAACCAATAGCGGCGTAGCAATATTATACGGCAAGTTTGCGACAATAACGCGCGGCGCAGGCACCAGTGCGGCCAAGTCAACGCGCATGGCATCATGTTGTAAAATTGTTAAATCACCGCCTGCCGCATCGCATGTCCCCTGCAGTGCACCAACAGCGCGCGTATCCAGCTCAACGGCATGAACGTCCGCCGCCGGCGACAGCAACAATGAACGGGTTAAACCGCCCGGCCCTGGGCCAATTTCTATGGCATGCACGCCTTCCCAAGCATCACTATCATGGACGATGGCTTCACGGACAATCTTATCTGTTATATTGCGATCAAGCAGGAAATTTTGTCCCAGTGCCTTTTGCGCACTTAAGCCATGTGCGGCAATTACCTCTTTTAACGGTGGCAAGGCCTCCACCGCTTCATGTCTCTGTTTTAAGGTCGACGAGGTCATCAGGGCGCTTACACGCGGATGTCTACAAATGAAGCAGAACGTAAATCTTGCAAACGGCGATGCTGCACTTTATTCAGTCTCTCCGTTCCCAAAGAATATTCAATTTGCTGATTTGATGGCAATGTATCCTCGCTCAGGGTACGCGTATCGCGCAAGAAATAAATATGATACCCGTTCAACGTTCTGATCGGTGGGGTGATTTGATTTTTACTGACCTTTTTCAGACCATCAAGTATCTCTTCAGGAATCTGCGCTTCATTCATCCAGCCCGTATCGCCACCTTGCATCGCGCCTGCAGAACGTGAAAATTGCTGCGCCAGTTTAAAAAAGCTAGCCTTACCGCTACGCGTTTCAGAATATAATCTGTTCGCTAATTGCTTAACACGCGCTTCCTTACTCTCATCGTCAAAGGGGAGGAAAATTTCTGCTGCTAAAAATTCTGTTGTGCCGACCTTGGCTTCCATGCGCTCACGTGCTGCTTCAATATCACGATCTGAAATCAAAACATTCGGACGCAAGCTTTTTTGCACAACCTTTGACCACGCGACCTGCGCACGAATCTGGTCATACATGGTATTAATATCGATACCACTAGCCGACACCATTTTCTTAAACTTGTCAGCAGGAATATTATTTTGCTGTGCGACCTGTGCAAAACCTGCCTCAATATCGCCTTGCGTCACCTCTACGCCCTGCTTTTTGGCCTCTTGCAACATAATCTTTTCATTAATCAACGTATCCAGAACTTGTGGTGTCAATTTATCGCGGATATCCGCCTTATTCGGTAATCCTGATGAAATCATAACCAATTTCAGACGACGATTTAAATCCCTCAACGAAACGGCATCACTGTTCACAACTGCGACAATCTCTTGGGTATTTGCTGCATGAACATATTGTGTCGGCGCAGCAACAAAAGTGCTCGATCCGAGTGCAACAAAAATGATAGTCCGTAGAATTCGTTTCATAAAAAACATCCTTTGGTTATGCTGTTGTTTGCGTATTAAAACGCCCGCCGCCTGCACGATATCGTGATAAATATCCCGGCAATATTGTATCCATTGACGTCGGGTTAATGCCAAAATCTGCAAGGGTCTTCGCATTTTCCGCAACAACATTATCTGTCTTCAAGCTTTCCACCTGATCACGCGTCAAAAGAGGACGCGGCCATAAGCTTAAGAATGCTGCCTCGAACCTCGCAACACAATACGGCAAATTCACCAATCTACGCTCACGCCCTGTATATTTGAACAAGCGCTCATAAACACCTTTAAAGTCAACGACCTCAGGGCCACCAAGCTCATAAACAGATCCGCTATATTTACCGGAATAATCATATAATGCGCCTATGGCTGCATCCGCAACATCACCAACATAAACGGGTTGGAATTTCGTTTTACCACCGCCAATCAACGGCAAGAACGGTACATATCGGGCCAATTCTGCAAACATATTAAAGAAATTATCATCCTCGCCGAAAACCACACTCGGGCGCAGAATAACCGCTTTTGCGAAATTAGATTGCACAGCGTGCTCACCTTCTAATTTAGTTTTGGCATAATTCGACTGGCCGACATCACACCCCAGTGCAGAAACATGCACAAACTGTTCTACGTTCTCATCAGCACAAGCCTTCGCAATCATTGCCGGCACATCAACATGCATGCGCTGAAACTTTGATTTTTTGCCGCGTTCATACAAAATACCGATGCAATTCACAACGAAGTCCGCGCCCTTTATCGCTTCATGAACGGATGTGGAATCCGCATAATTACAGGCAACGGGTACGACCTGACCAACAGCGCCATACGGCTTTAAAAAATAAGCACTCTCCGGAAAGCGCGTTGCAACCTTTACCACGACACCGCGTGCCGCTAACTCCCTGACGATCTGTCTGCCGACAAAGCCTGTACCACCAAAAACCGTCGCAATCTTATAATTTCGCGCCATAATTTCTACCTGTTGTTATGATGTCATCAATATGATGAAATTTAGATCAGAACGCAATGTCATGCAACCAAAACCCAAAGGTTTTCAGGGGAAAAGTTGACACGGCGCATTCCGGTGCAAAACTATTTCTTTGCCTGACCTTTTCATTTCTATTACTGTTGTATGAAACGAAATTGCAATGACATCCGAATATAGATTTATGAAAAGAAAATTTTTAGCATTATCAGCCTTAGCCGTCGCATTTACTCTCCCGCTTACAAACGCAAAAGCAGAAGATAAAGCACCGACGGTGATTGAATTATTCACATCGCAAGGATGCTCCTCTTGCCCACCGGCGGATCGCCTACTCGACAAACTCTCTGATAATGACAACCTAATCACATTAGCGTGTCATGTTGAATATTGGAACGGCCCGCATTGGTCGGACAAGCTATCACAACAATTTTGTGATGTTCGCCAACACGGATATAGCGCTATAAGCGGATCACAGCAAATATACACGCCGCAAATGATTGTAAATGGCGCCCCCGGCTTCGTCGGTTCAAATTCCAATAAAGCACTCGCCGCGATAACACGCGCACAGAAAGACCCCATCCAAAATATCCGTATGAAATTATACGGCGCAAATCAGGTGCATTACATTCTGCCAAAGGCGCAAAAAGCGAAATACCATTTATGGGCATTCGGATATATCGATTCGATTAACCTATCGATTGGCGGAGGCGAAAACAGCGGCCGTAAAATTAAATACACCACGCCAGTTACATCTTACCTGAATTTAGGGGCATGGGACGGCAATGAAACGATGCTACGGTTCAATATTCCAAAAGAAAATATGGACGGCATTGTTGTCATCGCCCAAAAGGACGGTTACGGCCCAATCCGCGCGGCGGGCAAGCTAAAGTTCAATAACGGTCAAACACATTAGGCGCGCTAAACTTTTTCGACAAAGCTATCCATGACACGTTTTGTGCCGCTTTTTTCAAATGCGATGTCCAATTTATGACCGTCAATATTAATGATTTTGCCATAGCCGAACTTATCATGGAAAATACGATCACCACGCGCAAGCACATTACCGCTGGCGGTTTGCACTTTGCGCTCCTGTGGGGCGGTTTTGGCCTTTGGTGTAAATCCGCTTGAATCCCAATGACGTGAACGCCCCGCCCGCATCATGCCGCTTTGGCTTGTCACATCAACAAGCTCTTTTGGAATTTCATCGATAAAACGTGACGGAATAGCATTCACCCAATTCCCGTACATGCGACGTGATCCCGCATGCGAAATAAAGACCCGATTGCGCGCACGCGTGATCCCGACATAGGCAAGGCGGCGCTCCTCCTCCAGCCCCTTCATGCCGCTCTCATCCATAGATCGCTGAGAGGGAAACAACCCCTCTTCCCATCCGGGCAGGAACACATTATCAAATTCAAGTCCCTTTGCACCATGCAGGGTCATCAGGGTCACATATTCACCGCCGCTTGCATCTTGATTCTCTAAAACCAATGCGACATGTTCCAGAAAATCCTGCATGGAGCCATATTCCTGCATCCCGCCGATCAATTCCTTCAGGTTTTCGATACGCCCCGGTGCTTCAGCGGATTTATCGCGCTTCCACATATCCATATAACCGGATTCCTCCAAAATCAGTCCCGCCAGCTCCGCATGATTGGTGTTATCCATCATCGAACGCCAACGATCAAAATCATCAAGGATTTTCATCAACATGCCCTTTGTCTTGGCACGAAACTCATCTGTCTGCGTTAAATCCATTATCGCGCCGTGCAAACTAATGCCTTTGGCACGGGCATAAGCATGTAACGTGTTTACTGTTGTGTTCCCGATGCCGCGTTTTGGGGTATTAATAATACGTTCGAACGCCAGATCATCTGCAAATTGGGATACAACCCTAAAATAAGCCAGCGCGTCTCGAATCTCCATCCGCTCATAGAATCGAGGGCCGCCAATAACCTTATATGGAACACCAAGTTTTATAAATCGCTCTTCGAATTCGCGTGTTTGGAAACCCGTTCGTACAAGAACCGCACATTGCGACAAGGGTGACGCGTCATGATCGCCATATGCGCCGCGCTGTAACTGCTCGATTTGTTCACCGACCCAACGCGCCTCTGCTTCACCGTCCCATAGGCCGCATAATTTTATGAGGGCGCCATCGCCCTGCTCCGACCACAGGGTCTTACCCAAACGTGAACCGTTATTGGAAATCACTGCGCCTGATGCTTTCAGAATGTTATTGGTCGATCTGTAATTTTGCTCAAGACGTATAATTTTTGCGCCTTCGAAATCTTTTTCAAATTTCAGGATGTTGCCAACCTCTGCGCCGCGCCAACCATAAATGGATTGGTCATCATCACCGACACAACAAATATTTCCTGATCCCTTTGCGAGCAACCTGAGCCATTGATATTGCGCGACATTGGTATCTTGGTATTCATCAACCATGATATAGCGAAAACGAGCATGAAAATCTTCCAGCACCGCTTTGTTCTCAGGGTTCTTTAATATTGTAATCATATGCAACAGCAAATCACCAAAGTCGCATGCATTTACGGCCCGCAGACGTTGTTGATATTGCGTATACATCTTGATCATTTTTCCATCTGCGACATCGGATGCATCATCGACAGGCGCTTGGCTGGGTAATAAACCGCGATCTTTCCACCGATCAATAATACCGATACAGGCGCGCGGCGCCCATTTCTTCGTATCAATGCCATCGGCTTCCATTAATTGTTTTAATAACCTGACCTGATCATCCGGATCAATAATGGTGAAATTACTGCCAAGCCCGACAAGATCAGCATGACGGCGTAACATACGCGCGGCGAGTGAGTGGAATGTGCCAAGCCACCAGCCCTCAACGGGGCGTCCGCCCATCATTGCACTGATCCGCTCCTTCATCTCGAGCGCAGCCTTATTCGTAAAGGTCACGGCCAAGATTTGTGACGGATATGCCTTTCCCGTATTCAATAAATGTGCAAGACGCGTGGTTAGAACACGTGTCTTGCCCGTACCCGCACCCGCCAAAACCAATAGCGCACCGTCCAATGTTTCCACGGCATCACGTTGCGGGGCATTTAGCCCGTCAAGATATGGATAATGCATGGCGGGACGCTCTTCTTCAATTTCAAATAAGTTCTGCATAGCTATAGATAGGCATGATAAACCGCCTGATGCAAGGACATTAGGCGGAAATATTGTGAATAACGGGGATGGTTATTTTGACTTTTCAGAATCGGCAGAAGGCGCTGCAACAACACGGTTACGTCCTGCATTTTTTGCACTGTATAGCGCAGCATCAACACGCGCAATCAAATCATCCTTCAGCTCAGGAGGTCTGTATTCCGTAATCCCTGCAGATAATGTGATTTTGGCGATTGCTTTACCTGATGTACGGTTCACAACTTCTTTTTTCTCAACCTCTTTACGCAGAAGCTCAGCAACCTTTAAACCGCCTTGAATGTCAGTTTCAGGCAAAAGGATAGCAAACTCCTCTCCACCATAACGAACGGCGACATCACGCCCCTTTACCCCTTCCTTAAGGGTTCGGGCAACCAATTTCAAAACCTGATCACCAATTTGGTGACCAAACGTATCATTGAAGTTTTTGAAATGATCAATATCGAGCAGAATAATGCTAAAATGATGAGACTGATCTTCTCTGGCCAGATCAATCAGTTTTGATATTTGTTTGTCAAACCCCTTACGATTCGATAATCCGGTCAAACTATCCGTGATTGCTTCCTTACGTGCAATTTCCAAATCACGTCGCATATCTTCAACAACGCGTGAAGAATCTTTTAGCATTTTTTCCAGCTCATCATTACGCGCAATCATGTCTTCGGTGTCGGTCACGACACCTTCCAGTATCTTCCCGATCTCTTCTTTACTTTTATTTGAGGCTAAATCTTTATTTGCCTTTGCGAGGCTACCGCCATATTTTTCCGCACGTTTTTTCGCCGATACGACAACATCATTTACATCTTCGATGGTTTTTTGAATTTGATCACCGGCCTGCTGAACACTTTTTTCTTCACGATTGCCGCTCAGAAAGTCATTGAAAATATTGTAGCATTCAGTGTCAGAAATATATCCCTTATTTCGCTTAATTATCGTATCAACGACCTTATTCATTTCCGGTTCAGATTCTGAACTGTAAATAAACCATAATTCATAATTTTCAGGCGTGGGCATCAGACCCCATTTTTTAATATGGGTAAACGCTTCAGTTGCGATCTTTTGAACACGGTCGGCGGATGGTAATTCAGACACGTTATATTTCCAATTATTTACTCAATATTCTCGAGTGAATATAATACATGATTATTTCGTTTCAACAAATGAATTGAGAAAACTTAATCAAACAAAAATAAAGCCGTAAATTTACGGCTTTAATAATCATATTTTTAAATTATTAGATTGATCCCATCCCCGGGGCTATTTCTCTAGCCATATGCTGCTGCAATTCGTGCGCCAAAATGTCGTGATCCAGCTTAGAGTCATCAACTTTCGTGGAAATGTCATCAACACTGGCAAATACAACCTGATCAATAGTGGTTGCATTTGTATCCAAACGCACAATGCCGTTCAATGATTGGCTGGCAAGCTCAACGGCAGGTGCATCAACGGCTACCGTCGCCTCATTGAGAGTTTCCTTCACCGCATGACTTTGATCTGTCGCCTCAAGGGCAATACCTTTTTGTACCAGATCACCCATTTCATGATAATGCTCAGAAACAAAACGGTGGTTATCAAGAACCTCATCCAGATCTTCTTCCAAAGTCATTAATTGCTCAAGCTCAGGTTGATCTTCACCCTCAGGGTCGGCCGCCAAAAGTTCTTTTAAATCATCGGCTTCCATATTTTCCCAAGCAATTTCTTCGGCCTTCGTATCTGTCGGAACAGATGGCGCACTTCCGCCTTCCGCACGTGTATCAGCCGGTGCAGCGCGAGACGCTTGAAGATTCTTTGACATATCCTCAAGCAACGCTTTTTGTTGTTCAGGCGATAACTTCTTATCTTCCTTACTTAATTCCTGTGATACATATGCCGCCTTACCTGGCGCAGTCACCATGGAGCCCAAACCCTGAGTACTTAGCTCAAGACCTAAATACATAGCCGCCTGAGCTTTACCCGCAGAACCGTCCGGAACAAGTGAATCAAACGCCTGATCTAGCGGAATATCCATACTTTGCGCAGATTCTTTCATTGCATCCAATGCTTCTTTACGGGCTTGCTTAAAATCATCTTTGAATGTTTGGATTTGTTCTTTGGTATCTTCCATCGCCATATTGGCTTTTCTGGAAACAACAGCACCATCAGTCACAACTTTTGATGCATCACGTTTTAATGTATTTGTCTCAACCTTTGGCCCGCCATAATCCTTGCCTGGATACATTTTCTCCATTAAGGATTCTTTCGGCGCTTCCTGATCGGCAGCAGCCTGATTGAACGTTTGTGTCTGATCGCCATAAATAGGGTCAGCCTTCGCAAAAGCGCCGGATAAAGATGTGTCTGAATTATAATTACTACTGTAGAAGTCTTCTGATGGTCTGGGTCTTGAATGCTTATCCCACACATCCATGATATCACGGCTTGTTCCGCTGCCGCTATACCCCACCTTGTTAAAATCTACCATCATGACATTACATTCCCGTATCGTGCCGCTATTTACGCTTATCACCCAATGCGGCCATTCTTTCTTCTAATGCTTCAGTATATCTCAGCGTTACCATAAAATACAAATAAATTTTAATCTTTCGTCACATTACGGTCACATTCCTCGATTTCTAGGCATTTAGCGCCATTCTGCGATAGCTTAAAGCCTGTGCAACATCTTGTTTCGTAAGCTTTTCTTTGCCTCCATCCAAATCAGCAATCGTCCGTGCCACGCGCAATATACGGTAATACCCGCGCGCTGAAATTTTGGCATTTTCAATCGATTTCATGAATATATCACGCACATCAACATCCATCTGGGTCACAGCCTCAATACGGGTCGAATCTGCGTTTGCGTTTATCGGTGCACGCCCGATCGGGAAGTCAGTATTCGCATAACGAGCGGCCTGTATTTCACGTGCCTTTATAATGCGCGCAGCCACGACAGCCGATGAATCGCCCACAGGCGCACCATGCAAATCACTGAGCTGCACAGCGGGCACATCCACATGTATGTCAATACGATCCATAAGCGGCCCTGAAATCTTTGATTGATAATCCGACCCGCATCGCGGCGCCTTTGTGCACTCCATATCGACATCCCCTAAATAACCGCACCGACACGGATTCATCGCAGCGATCAATTGAAACCGCGCAGGATATTTAATATGGGCATTTGCCCGCGCAACCAACGCATCACCCGTTTCCAATGGCTGGCGTAAAGCCTCGAGTGTGCCACGCGCAAATTCCGGCAACTCATCCAGAAAAAGCACACCATGATGTGCCAGAGAAATTTCTCCAGGCTTTACGCGTTGCCCGCCACCGATTAACGCAGGTTGCGACGCTGAATGATGAGGGCATCGAAATGGCCGCGTACGAATAAGCCCGCCTTCGGGCAAAGCACCGGCGATAGAATGAATCATCGACAGTTCAAGCGCTTCTTTGGGTGATAAAGGCGGTAAAATACCCGGCAAACAGCTGGCGAGCATCGATTTCCCCGATCCGGGCGGACCGATCATGAGTATATTATGGCCAATTAAATATTACTATGCTACAATATTTTAACTATCCTTTATGTGCGGAAGAAAATGTCTAAAAAACTCGCTTTCAGCTATATCAGAATGAGTACAGAAACTCAATTGAAGGGCAATTCTCTAGAGCGACAATTACAATTAACGCGTGATTATGCAGAAGAAAAAGGCTTTCAACTTGTTGAAGATTTACGTGATATTGGAATATCTGCTTATCATGGCGCTAACATAAAAAAAGGGAAACTAGGCTTATTCTTAAAATCTATAGAAAGGGGAGAAATCGACAGTGATTGCATTCTGCTTGTAGAAAGTCTAGATCGCTTGTCTAGAGAAAGCCCTGCCGACGCTTTTAGTCAATTCAATGATATTTTAAAAACTGGCATTGAAATACATACAGTTTTTGATAGACAAATCTACACTCAAAGTAGTCTGAAAAGTAATCCAGGCCAGCTTTTTTCTTCAATAGGCTACATGCTTCGGGCTCACTCTGAGAGCGAAGAAAAGTCAAGGCGTCTGAAAAAAAGTTGGCAAAACAAAAGAAATAACCTTGATAAAGGTATTCTTACAACTGTCTGCCCTGCTTGGCTAGAAGCAAGCAAGAAAAAGACTGATTTTAGAATTATTCCAGAAAGAGCAAAGACTATTGAAAAAATCTTTGAACTATATATAGACGAGGGTATGGGCGCGTATTCAATAGCTCGTTTTCTAAACACTCACCTAGAGCAATTTCCTAAATTTAGCCGCTTAAATAACAAATCCAATAGAAATATGGGGTGGCAAAAATCTTATGTTCTTAAAATTTTAAATAATCCTGCTGTTTGCGGTGAATTTATTCCACATGAAATGATTAACGGAAAAAGACATGAGACAAATACTGTCTACGAAAATTACTTTCCTGCTGTCATTACTAAAGATCGTTTTTTATTAACGCAATCACTCATGAAGAACAAATCAAATAAATCAGGAGGCAGAAAAGGTGATAATTTCAGCAACATTTTTACTAAGCTTTTGATCTGTGGAAATTGTGGTGCAACTGTACAATATTTAAACAAAGGTAAACCACCTAAAGGGCAACAATATTTAAGATGCGGTGGTGCAGAGTTGCGTCATTCATGTAACTCTACTTCTTGGAGATATGATGATTTTGAAAAACATTTCTTTGATTTTGTTTCAGAAGTTGAGTTTGAAGAAGCACTTAAGAAAGGAAATGACAAAAGTCTAAAAACCAAGCTATCAGACGAACAAAAAATCAATGAAATGAAGATAAATCAGATTGATAGAAAAATTGATCAACTACTTGATTTGGAGGGCGAGATAAAAGATGCAGCTAAAAAAAAGCTGACTGATAAAATCAACGACCTAAGCATAGAATCCGCATCTATAGAAAAACGACAAAAAGAAATAGAATTAGAGTTGACTGCTATAGAAGGCAGAAATTCGAAAGAAACTAAGAAAGAATTATTGATAGCAATTGAAGAACAACAGAAATTAGCTAGCTCCGAAGAACGAGCATCATTAAGAAGAAGAATACATAGTCAGATATCCAAAATAGTTTCAGAAATAAAAATGTATAATGAGCCAATAGATTTTTATCCTTGGGAAGATATCAGTGAAATTCTTCCTCTATTAGTTCGGCGCGCTATTGATCAAAAAGGATATACTAAAGAACAATTTATAGAATTACTTAAAACAGATCATGGAAAACGCCTTATTAATGAAATGGGGAGACACTTTGTTGTTGTGTTTAAGAATGGAGCACAAAAGAAAATACATCCATACACAAAAATGTCATGGAAGCACGACAATAAGAAATTCTTAGCCTTTATAGGAAACATTGAGAAACGTGAACAAAGTAAATTAGCTGCTGAAGCATTAGCAAAAAGACAAAAATCCTCTAAGTACAAAACAAGATCCATAAAAAATAAAAATAGTGAAAAATAAAAAAACTACATTTTAATAATCCTGCAATTTACCAGACTCAAAATGTGTAAGGAAGATATGAGTGCTAAAACTTTAGAATGGAAAGGCTCCCATAATTTTATTGGAGATAAAAAAATCAGGAAAATTATAATGGGAGGTTCGAGCGATTTTGCATGTAATTTTGTGTATGTCCAGCCACTTTATCCATACCTCATGTGCACCAGTGGCAATATTAAGTGTCTGTTATAAAATAAGTTTTTGATTTATATGATTAGAAAAGATCAATGGCGGAGACGACAGGATTCTATACTGTATCACAGTTTGTATCACACATAAATTCTCGAAATAAACTTACAATTTAAATTTGCCGTGATCGTATTGAGCTATTTCGTTTGCAAAATAATCAAAAAACTGCTGGGGGTTACTTGTCAAAGCTAAGAGCAATAAGAAAGGCAAAAAAATCATAGAAGAAGGCAGCTTAGCCGATGTATTAAAATATGCTCGTTCAAATGTATCTTCATTCAAAAAAGCTCCGTGGGCATAAAATCGCCTGAACTCATAAAATTGCGAAATATTTTTTTCTTCTTTGTCCTGATTGAAATACTTTTTCAATTCACCATGAAAGTCTTTATAAATTTTATCACAAAAAGCTATCAAACTTTCAGATACATCCTCCTTAGTTTCGCCGATACATTCGCTGATAATCGTCTTTATCTCTTCCGAACTTTTCAATAAAAGTAGTATATGATTTACATTCCTTTCCCTTGCCTCTTTGCCTGTCTTAGTTTTTTTATTTTTTACATTACCCAGAATTAAATTGGCAATTTTCTCAATCGCACTGAATGCCAAATGATATTGAATATGTCTGCTAGAAGTATAATTTATAGCTAAGATATCTGCATATAACAGATGCAAGGAGCATAAAAACTGTAATTTTTTTGTTCCTTGAACAACCCCTCTCTGATCAACAAAATTAAAAGGATTATTCGCATACGAAATAATCCTATTTACACATTCAACGCTATACCTCAAATATCGCCAATTATAATCTTTATTTATCTTATTTGCCCCAACTGCTGTAGAACCACCATAATCATAGTCTTGAAACAAACTCGTACTAGTTTGAAAGTAGTTTTGAAAAGACTTACGCATTTCACTACCAAACTTTATCGATCCATCATCCACATACAAATGAAAAGATGATGTAGACGACAAATTTAAAGGAAGTGTATAGCCAATCGATCCCCTACCTACATAAGCTCCAAGCATATTAAGAATTTCAAACCCGCCCTGCATTCCAAGACCGAATCCTACATCATTAGCTCTAATCTCTTCCGCTTTTTCTAAACCATGCCGATCGACTTGTAGTCCTACTCTGTATAAACTAAGAATAGATTGTTGATACTTATAATCAAGATTCACAGCCACGCAGAATAATTGTTTAGGAAAGACATCTATTATTTGAGGTAAAATTTCATTTTGCAGCACCGCTTTCTTTTCAACATCAGAGCCAAGACATAACCAGTGATCGCGAAAACCACTCTCAAGCTGAGAGATCATCCCGAGCCCACCAAATATCTCTGGTATTCCCTTTTGACGGATATTCTCAATGTGTTTTCTTGAATTTACTCCAACAAGGTTTTGCTCGATGCTTGCATGTATATAATCCGCAAATTTTCTTATCCCCTGCTCACCAACAGAAAACTCCTCTTTCATAGATAAAACTGGCTTTAAACTATGCACAAGATTTCTCGAAAGAAATATTTTTCGTTTCTCTTGATACACATTGTCATTTCCATATATCTTCTTCAAATATGTAAGTATACCCTGATTAGGCTCTATAAAATCTAGTTCAGCATCCATACCGCCCCCTTCAAACTTTTGCCATTACTCTTAAACCAACTGCACGACTTTTTTCTGAGCCTCCACATCCGCTTCGATATATCTCTGTGTCATCTGCAATGATGAATGTCTGGCTAACATCTGTACATCTCGTATAGAGCCACCAACAGTTGATATTTTACGTGCAGCATTTGTAATAAATGTTCGTCGCCCACTATGTGATGAACAACCATCAAAACCGAGCTTTTTATACCAACCATCGAACATATTGACGACAACTTGCGCTGTCGTATTTGAATTCCGTTCAGTGCGTATAATTTTATCTGTCGCATTAACGCTTTTTAATATTGAGCGATATTCCAATACTGCTTGCTTTAATTCTTTATTCATCCAAACAACACCACCCGATCTTCCCTTTGATGCAACATTCTGGATATTAATAGAATCAGAAACATTTCCTTCCGCATCAGTAACCATCCCCCATGTAATTGCTGCTATTTCTTTTGCTCTTAAACCTGCTCGAACTGAAAATAAAAAAATAACTTTATTACGTTTTGAATACCGCGTCGTTTCCAAATATGAAAGCACTGCATTTTGCTGTTGCTTTGTCAGAACTTTGGCCTGTTTCCCTAGTGACATCACTTCCCCTTCCGCAAACTAATTGTGAAAATATACCTATCTATATTTTTATAACATTCCAAAATTTTATCAACTCAAAAATAAAAGAAAACTCCAATGAAACTGCGCCTTACAAAGCAACTTATTAGATAATATTATTTTTATAATGAGTGTTTTTTTGTTTATTTTTTATGTAAAGTTCTGTATAATTTCATCATAAAAAAATAAGAAGCAGAACAACCTGCCAAAGTCCATTTACAGACCCAAACAGAATATCTCCTTCAAAATTTTATAAATAATTGTGCTGCATAAATTCAGCAAAAGAAATGCATGACAGTTACAAAGTGAGTGCCCATAAAAAACGCGATCATATGACGCGCTGTAGCCTCATTATTTGTTCCGTCTGAAAATTCTGAACAAGTGAGTATCAATGTGCATACTCGCTATGTGCTGAATATTGTCTAATAGAAAAAACAAGAAACAACATAAAGAAAGACAGATAATTAATAATAAAAAAAATGATTGAAAATTACATTAGAGAAAACAAAGACAAGAGAGATTTTGCAAATAACTTTAACCAAATAATCCATAATCAAAAAGATAAATACAATGTAATTTTTATGACTTACACATTCAATGATATGAAGACTACATATAAACATGAAGATTACGAAAAAGTTTTTCAAAAAATTTATTACAAATATGATAATGTGATTTCTTTAAACTCATCAGAAAATAAGAAAGCGCCAATGCTTTTTTTAATTCCAGAAGAACCTCTTGCGCAGCATTATCATGGATTTCTATTCGTTCATAAAGAAAGAATGCAACGCTTTCAGAGAAAAACATTTGAATCTGTTTATTTTAATTACAATGAAAAAATCAAAGATTGTGAAATCAGAATAGATTTTCATAGGAAATTTATTGATCCTAATTACAACAAAAAAAACAAGCTCGACTTTCCCAAAACCCGCCCGCAATTACAAAGCCTATACGCTGCCCTGTTATGCAGTGATTGCGATTATGATAGATGTGTAAATTATTGCTTCAAGAAATACACAAAAAGCACCTTCACATCCGATGACTTCATCATCATAGTTAAAGAAAAAAATTAATAAACTGAGCGATCCCATATGATCGTCCAACTTGATCGCGGAATTTCATGTAGCAAAATTTCCGCTTCAAGATTAATTGTTTCATCATCCCCACATACTGTCGATTTACGCATCCAGATTATTTCAGAATGAGTATTCTTCAAATTTTTAATGTCAGAACAACATAAAGCAGATGCTGCAGCTTCAATATATTTACGATCAACGCTTAATACTACTTTTTGTATGAATCTTCCATATCCATTAGATTTTAAATTATTTTTCTTCATCCTTTAAAACATCAGCCCTACGCACACACCGACTAAAAATCCTGAAAATGCGCACGCACTATATGCAAATACAAAAGCTGATTTGTCGGAGTGTTTTTCTTCTTTCATGTCTTTCTTCCTCTTCACTGGTGTCGGGGAGTTGGAAAGTCTTCTGAAAGAGAGACCGCAATAATCTTTAGTGTTTTCACACTTGAACATACATCATTGCCTCCCCGACATACGAAGTGTCGAGGAGTGTATTAACGATTACACAAATCGCTTTCAGAAGAGGTTTCCAAGCCTCAAAAGTCTTACATAGACTTTCATTCGCAAACATATATTACGAATTATTAAGAAGCAACAAAGGAATTAATGATGCCAGATAAGGAAAAGAGAAATAATTAGAAGGATAAAGGCAGCATTAACCAAGGCAGATCAATTAAAAGTGCAGAATACATGCGTTTTTGAGATTAGCTTTTAAAGATTGGAGCTACAATTATAGAATACAATCTAATCATCAAATGCCTTAATATAATTACTAGGCTTCAGAAGTTGAGAACTAAAGAAACCACCGCATTGATCTTGTTTTGCACACATTTCACACTCAGCAAGATAATCATTTTTCCAGTCAGAAATAGATTTGCGCGCATAAGGCCAGATTGATTTATCTAAAACACACAGTTGATGGTTATAGATTGAAACGTTTATCCCAGCACTTGCAAGCCTTTTTGTTGCAACCACTAACTCATGCTGATAATCATGCATATCAATCCAAAGATCATCCATGTTTGCTTTTGTAAATCCCATAATTTCTAGCCCCATCAAAGCAACATGATCTACGAATAGTAGATTACGTGCCAGGAACTCAGCTAACTGCGGTAAACGCTTATATGTCTGTTTATGTATTACAATACGTATTTCAACTTTTTGACGTAGTTTTTTAAGATTTAGTATTCCCCGAATTGTTTCATCAAAAGCATTGTCAGCTTGTACGACATAATCATGAATATGAGAAACATCAGAGTAAAGTGGAATACCCAACATCATATCAGGATGGTCAATTTGCGAATATTTGACTGCATAGTCAATATCTGCAAACTTTCGTCCATTACTGAGAATATGAACTGCCGAGTTTGGAAGATAGTTTTTACATTTTTGTAAAATTCGTAAAAAATCATCTTCCAGAAGCGTCGGTTCACCGCCAGTAAAACCGATTTCCTTGGTCTCAGGATCTATTAATGGTATCGTTTCTAATATTTCATTTACAATCCAGCTATCATCAATCTTTTTAGGTGGTTGAGAACACATTAAACAATAATGATTGCATCTTTCTGTAACTAAGAAACTATTGTGTTCAGAATTCCGCCTATAAAGAATTCTCATACTTTTGTTTGCTGGATTAATTCTTACTACATCGCCATTCGAAAGATGCTTGTAATTATCATCTAAACAGACAGCCCGCTTACTTTGCTCTATTATTTTCTCAGCCTGTTTCTTATCAAAACAAATATAGCATGAATAATGATCTGGAATGTCATCGTCTGTGATGATATAAGCTCCGGCCTTTCTAAGAGGTACAGGTAGCATTTTATCTTCATACAATTTAATAATGAATGGTTCTTCTTGTTCAGAGAAATTTAAAAATTTAAGTTTATGGGCGGCTAGTGGTATCATATTTTACATTCTCACCCATGAATAAAAAACTTCTTTGACCTGTGCATCCGCTTCCATCATATCAATTAACCTTTTAAAGATGCTCATATTACGACCACAGAATTCAGATGATGGTTTATGACCAACAAAATCTTTTTGAGTTGCATGATGATATACTGGATCTGATCCACAATATACTTCGAAAGCACACTCAGAACACATCGGAACACTACCTGTATAGCTTTCTTCAATTGCATCAAGCAAAGTTTCAGATGTAAAAATTTCTTCGTATGTGTTTTCCTTGACATTGCCCAAACGAAATGACTTGTCATCCATTTCTGCAAGCATACGCCCCTCATCAGACGCATAAACATCACCGTCATAGTTGTAAATCACAGCACCAATGCCTATGCCAGCAGGACTCATCAAATCGACATAGCCTGTAGCGTACGGCGTAAGCATTTTTGAAAGAATTGTTGCAGCATACTGCTCAATAAAGAAGAAACCGTTTTTGTTTAATTCTATAATGTACTCTAAGCCTTCAAAGTAAAAATCCAGCCATTCTTGAAACCCATAAGCTCTGAAAAATTTTGTTTTAATTGCAAAGCCGTATGGCGAAAGAGGTCTTAAAAATATTCCATTGAATTTTTGGGCAATATACTCATCAATAATTTCAATAGGCTGACTAATACTTTCTTTTGTTGTTGTCATTAATGCTGAAACGCGTTCAGGGCCAAGAATTTCACGACACTTCTCAATTCCCTCAATCGTCTTTTCGTAGCTGTTGTTGCCTGGCCTTGGTCTATTTTTATTATGTAGCTCTTTAGGACCATCGAGTGATGTTGAAATCAAGATATTGTGTTCCTTACAAAACTCAAGTATATCTTCCTCAACAAGAGCAAGATTTGTTGCAATAACAAACTGTAAATCTCTTTGCTCTGTTTCATTTATTTGTTTTGCTTTCTGAACAATGTACTTGATTATATCAAAATTTAGTAATGATTCACCGCCTTGAAATTCAACCTTGATAGCAGGTGATGGTGATCGAAAAGTCATAGCAAGTGCCTTATCAGCAACATCTTGCGTCATATCAAACTTTGCTTTCATTGCATCATTATTCGCTCTAGATACTTGACAATATGGGCATGAATGTTCACATCTCAGGCTAACTACAAACATATGCAACCCAGTAAAATCAGAGAGTCTTCTTAGTTTTGTTCTCTGCTTGAGTGCCAGCAGATCGATAGCAACATTACTATCATCATCATATAAAAAATGCTTTGATTTCAAGTCATTATAAATCTCTGAAGCGTTATCAAGTTTATGCTGAGCAAAATCATAAAGATCATTACGCTCAATAACGATGTACTCACCTGCAACATTTGTTGCTACATAGCGATTCTCATCAAGACTTGTAAATGAAAACGGTAAAATTTTATATCCGGAGTCTAGCACACTTGAGTAATGACATTGTTCTCTAAATTTAGCCATCTTGTAGACCTGTATTTGAAAAAACGTGAGCTAAAATGACGTTTCTTACAATTTCTGTCTCGTCAAAGATTTTTTTTCTCAAATCTTGATCTAAGATTTCATTTTTTAATTTCTTAACGATGTTTTCTAGGCTGTCTGTAGTTTTCTTATCAAGTAAAGTAAGTTCACAGACAATTTCATTTTTGGAAGTACGAATATCAAAAGACACTAAGTCCGAAAATTTGTAAGCGGACTTTTTAACAGTATCGAGGTCAAAAACAGAACTATCAAAGCTTACAGTAGCCGTACCCTCACTCGACATTAAACCGCCCCCTTTTAATAAGAACTTGAATAATGCGAAGTATGGCTTGAATGACTTGAGTGACTTGAGTGACTCGAATGAGATCTATGTGAGTAATGAGAACGATGTTGCGCATATTGCATTGTTTCTTGGCTTCTTTCTAAAACAAAATCTTTGTCTAAGTCAAAAAATCGCGAAATTTCTGTCTGAGTTTTTGATTTAGCTTCTAAGCTTTCTGTATCTATTGCTTTTGCATCAGCTACACCTGCAGCCGAAACCAAGGCTGCAACTGAAAGAGCAAGGGGGGTTAAAAACTTTTTCTTTTTCATAGAATTCTCACAAGCAATAGTTGTATGTAATTAGTAGAATTTAATACATAAAAAATTAAAAAAATCAAGGCTTCTTTTTTTATTAAAACTATTCCTTTCTTCTTCGACTAATAGCCCAAAAGTAGAAATTTTAGTTTTTTGAGATCTTTAATATTTTACACAAGCTTGCTGTTGATCTCCATTGTGGCTGACCGCTTTTAGATGCCAATATTTCGATATCATTCTAATTTGCTAATGCGTAAACATAATCGCGCCCCCCCCTTTGCCTCTAATAAGAATGCCAAATTGTATTAAAAAGACACGATAAAACCTCGAACAAATATAGTACGACCTACTTTTTTTACGTATTTAATTGGCCACAACAATAGCATATTATGCCCGCCTGCGGCGGCGATTTCCAACGCACGTTTGGCACTTTCCTGCCCTTTTACATCCGCAAGATCCGGAATATGGACGGCATTATCATTGGCCAATTTTGCTTCGGGGCGCGCAAGAACCTGCGATCCCTTTATGTGATTAATCAATTGTAATAAATCAGAGGGCGCAAGAATATCAATCTCCCCCGCCCAAGCGGCCTCACCGCCACAATCACGCGGACAGATCAGGTTACGATCAATCGCCCCTGCATGCATCGCCGCAGGCAATACACCTGACACGGCGCGGATGGATGCATCGAGTGACAGCTCCCCCAAGACCACGTAATTTTCCAGCTCTTCCTTTGGCAGAACTCCCATCGCGCCAAGAACCCCCATCGCAATGGGTAAATCAAAATGACTTCCCTCCTTCGACAGATCCGCAGGTGCCATATTCACGGTCAGACGCTTCGGCGGCAGGGATAACCCCAGCGCATGGAGCGCCGCACGAACGCGCTCCTTGCTTTCCGCGACAGCTTTATCGGGAAGACCAACAATATTAAACGCGGGTAATCCATTAGAAATTTGCACCTGCACATCAACAGATTTAACCTCCACCCCCTGAAAAGCCACTGTGTTAATGCGTGCGACCATCTAAACGCCCCCTATTTGCGCCACTGAATATTATAAAGGTCGAAACGTCGATCCCTGAGGTTTTGCACACTACCGTGTTGTCGGCTGGTTAACAGGTTTTCAAGTTGCAAATCAGCAAAGGCAATGGTTTCCGTATTCGCCGTACAGATCGCGGCAATGCCGTCGCGTGCAAACGGGAAATCACATGGCGTAAGGATACAGCTCTCCGCATAATTAATATCCATATTCTCAACATCAGGAATATTACCGACTGTGCCCGACATCACCACATAACATTGGTTTTGTACTGCAATCGCTTGCGAACAATATCGCACACGCAAATAGCCCTGACGCTCATCTGTGCAGAACGGCACAAATATAATTAATGCCCCCTGATCCACCAAATGGCGCGCCGTTTCGGGAAATTCCGTATCATAACAAATCAACACACCGATCGGCCCGCAATCTGTTTGAATCATTTCGAGCTTCTCTCCCCCCTGGATATTCCACCAATAGCGTTCATTCGGGGTCGGGTGTAATTTTTCCTGCGCGTAGGTCGCACCATCACGCAAAAACACATAAGAAATATTATGAATGTCGCCATCAGGCATTTTCGTCGGATGTGAACCGCCGATAATGTTAATGTTATAGGATATCGCCATTTCCTGCATAAACTTAATATAGCGGTCCGTATAATTCGTCAGATGGTCAATCGCTTCTTCCGGGCGCATTTTCTTATTCGTCGCCGAGAGTAGCGCAAGCGTTACCAGTTCAGGGAAGACAACAAAATCAGCACTGTAATCCGATGCGATATCAATAAAATATTCCAGTTGATGTTGGAATTGCTCTTCGGTATCGACCTTACGCATCTGAAACTGCACCGTGGCAACACGTACCGAGCGCGGTAAACGCCCGCGCTTTTTCTTCTCTTTTACCACCGGCTCAGCCTGTAGCGGATTTTTCCATATCATATGCACGGCAAAGCCGCATGATTCACGATCTGATGGCAAATAATTCGGTAAGATGCCCATCGGTTCAAAATCATTTGATAATTGAAAGAATAAGACAGGGTCACGAATTTTACGCGCCTGCACCAACTCCAGATACTCCTCGGGGCCACTTAATTTTTTCTTACGCTTATTATATCCGGGCATGCGACCGGCAAAGACGATGCCATCAAGGTTCAAGTCATGGCATAATTGTACACGTTGTTGATAGAGCCTGCTTCCGATGCGCATACCGCGATATTCAGGGTCAACACAAACTTCCATCCCATACAAGTAATCCCCGTCAGAATCGTGACGTGATGCATAACCACCGCCGGTAATTTCTGACCAGCTATGTGGTTTTAAGCAAATATCACCACTTATAATAAAGGTCGCGCAATGACCGACAATTAATCCGTCATAGACAACTACGATCTGCCCTTCCGGAAAATTCGCAATTTGCCCGCGGATCATCTCGGCGCTAAAACATTCATCCTGATAGACACGCACGCTTAATTCATAAATCTGCTGCACATCTGCAGGGGTAGCGGTTCTTATCTCTATATTTGCTTGATCCCTTGCTTTCACAGGCTGCGCTTTGGTCTTTTTACTCATTCTGTATGCCCCTTAATGCTGGCGGTTATTTTGGATCAGAACGCAATCTAGCATTTATTTTTACCAAAACGAACATCATTAACATTTTATTCACCTTTACCCATTAATCAGAAGAATAGAACACAGGCCAAAACATCCGAACTGGGGAGGAAAAGATGGCACAGAGTAAAGAACACATTGCGTATCTTATGAACAAATTACAGATGCCGCTGATTATTCGTGATCATCTTGTAACAGGTGTACCGTTAAACGCAGAAGGTACTTACGCATTACATGAAATGATGGGGAATTTTGCACCGGATTATGCGATCCTGAGTGCTGCCTTCGTTATGCAAGAAATCGCCGCCAATGAAACCATTGATCAACAAGACCTTAGATTTCTGAATATGGAATGCGAACGTTTAGTCGAGCGCTACGCCGCCAGAGATGATTTGGCACAAGATAACGCTGCCCTTTGGGAAGAAACACAAATGGATATGATGGTGCCGCTCGCCGAAGATATCGAAGGCTTCATTGACATTATTACACTTTGTCACATGTCATTCGAAATCACAGAGCCGAAAATCGCACAGATCCTGAATGTTTTGATCATCCAATTGCAATCACATTTGGTCATTGTTGACGAAGTGATCGCAATGAAAGTTGAAATAGAAAACGCATTAGACATCCCTGCTCCGCTGATTACAGGCTATGCTGCGGATAATGTCGTTCGGTTCCCGGGCTAATTACCCCGCAACCATTGCTCCGATTTTTTTTCCTCCAAGCAAATGCAGGTGGAAATGCGGTACTTCTTGACCGCCATTTGTACCTGTATTTGCGATGGATCGGAATCCCTCCTCCGCGATGCCTTTTTCCTTGGCAATTTTATCAACTGCAACAAAAAACGCCTTAATTTCTTGGGCATCAGCATTGGCACCGAAATCATCAATCGATACATATTTCCCCTTTGGAATAACAAGGATATGGACAGGCGCCTGCGGTGAAATATCGTTAAACGCCAACACGAAATCATCTTCATAAACCTTGTCGCACGGAATATCCCCTTTAAGGATTTTCGCAAAGATATTATTATCGTCATATACTGGCATTTATCTTTTCCTTTGATTTTTCACGCAATTGATATTAAACATGCGTGAAATTACACACCGAAGACCAAAAGAAGTAAAGTGATGTTTTTAACTCTTTTAAAATCAAAACTGCACCGCGCGACAGTGACGCAAGCTGACCTGGATTACGAAGGCTCGATTACGATTGATCGCGATCTGATTGATCAGGCCGGATTTTTACTCAATGAACAGGTTGATGTTCTTGATATTACGAATGGCAATCGCTTAACCACATATGTGATTGAGGGAGAGCGCGGATCAGGCGTTATCGGCATTAACGGTGCAGCGGCACATTTGGTTAAAACAGGTGATCTTGTGATTATATGTGCCTATGCCCAAATGGATGAAAAAGAAGCCGAAACATTCGAACCGACTGTCTTGCTTTTGGATGAACAGAACAAAGTCAAATCTACATCAAAGTAATAGACTATGCTTTACCAGCCACAATGCTGTGCGGGATCAATTTCATCTTCACTGCATTGACCGAAATCGGTCACAGGTGGCGGCACCGTTCGTACTTGGCGAATAGAATCAAGTTTGTGAAATGCATCGTCCAGCAACGCCATAAAATCCTTCTCACGATCTTGCGGGTTTTTGCCGCCAACATATGATGCGATAACATGGTCATCACCCTTTGCCACATATGCGGTTAAAGCAAATCCGGCCTTACACGTAAAACCCGTTTTTCCCGACACCACATCATAGGGCAGCTCATCTTTATGTAATAACGTATTCGTATTACGCAAATTCATGCGCCTGACATGCGTTTCACTCGTCCCCAAAAGCTGCAGCAAATCAGGATAATTATCCGCAATATGCTTGAGCAAGGTCGTCATATCCTTGGTGGTTGAGCCCTTACCTTTCGCGCGCACCAATGCCGTTGGCAAGCCGCTTGAGTTATAAAAAACCGTACTATCCATGCCGATTTCACGCGCTTTTTCATTCATCAACGCAATAAAGCTGGTTTCGGAATCACCAACCTTACGCACCTTTGCAACATTTTCGGCAATTGTTGCGGCCAAATCATTATAGGAACGCACCGCTGCACCGACCAAAGCCTCTTCGAAACGCACAGGACTGCGCCAACCGCTGTATCGCTGCATATCTTGTCGTAAATATGTTCCCTTTGCGATATATAAACGATCATCCTTATTAATCAGCCCCTCTTCCATGGCTTCATAAGCTAATAACAAGGTCATCATTTTGGTCATTGATGCAGGTTGTATTTTTTCATTACCGTCATGATCCAAAAGCACCTCACCCGTATCGGCATTGATTGCGACGAAGGTTTCACGCTCGGGACGGCATTGCGCATTCGCCTCATGAACTGCTAAGCACGACATCATCATAGACAGAGCAGCAATACCGAAATTTCGCTTCACAGTATGCAGCATATCACGCGCCGATGATAATACACCGCCTTGTTCTGCATTGTTTATCTCGCGCGACGCTTTTTCAGAGAAATTATCTTTCATAAGATTATTCATAATTCATACTTATCTATTATCAGCAATGAAGACAACAATTTTTTGGTACATAAGAGAACCATGAAGTAACGATTCAAGACTATTCACGAATGAATCCCATAGAAACTGTTTAAAACCTTGACGAATCGCATTGATGGTTCATAGTGCTTAAACATATGCGTAAGTTAAAGAAAGGATATAGCCATGTCGTTAAAGGCCGTAACTGACAAAGATTTTGAAGCTGAAGTTGTCAATTCTGACAGCCCCGTTTTGGTTGATTTTTGGGCAGAATGGTGTGGCCCGTGTAAGGCTCTGTTGCCTGTTGTAGAAGAGATCGCAGGCGAAATGGGTGATAAGGTAAAGGTTGTAAAACTAAATATCGAAGAAGCCCCTGAAACACCAACAAAATATGGATTACGCGGTGTACCGACTTTGATGCTGTTTAAAGGCGGTAAAGTCGTTGATACACGCGTTGGCGGAATGCCAAAATCACAGCTTGCCGATTGGTTAAGCGAAAAGATCTAGTTTCCTTTGAAACTTGAGTTTGAGGCCTGCGGTTTACTCCACTTTACCGCAGGTCTTTTTTTGCACCCGCTCGATTACAGATAATCATCCATCACCATCAGGTTCGGGCCATCCGTCCATAACAACGCACAATGAATCTGATAACCGGGATATATCAATGATAACGAATCACGATAAGCGGATAATTGCTTGCGATAAATCGGCGGCACATTATTCGGATCCGTCGGCGGCGGCCTGTTGGTTTTATAATCAATCACCCATAATGCCTTATCGCCTACAACCAACCTGTCAATTTGGCCACTGATAATGCGATCACCTATGAGCGCGGTTACAGGAACCTCCGCCAAAGAATCAGTTGCAAAATAAGGTGCATATTTCGGATTACCCAATATACCCATCACCTCTTTAACAATCCCCTCTCGCACGCCTTGCGTCAGGTCCACAGCATTTTTGTGCACAAACCTAAGCGCAGCATTTTGACGTTTCCCCTCTTCGATATCCGGCAGGAACTGCAATAATTTATGCGTAACATTACCACGTCTAAATCGCTTCTGGTCTGCCGCGTAAAGTGGTGACATTGCCGGCGCATCGTCTTCAGGTAATGGCCGCGAGGGAATAAGAGGCCGGGGAGGATAAGGAACATCAGGCGCGTTTGTTGTTGCCCATACGGGAATATCATCCGCACCAACCACATCCGCACGCTCATCCTTTGCCTTATCAGGCGCAGCAGTTTGCGGGTTGTGGAGCAACAATGTACCGTCATCCAATTCTTGCACATCGTCCATATCCTGCATGGCGTTCCTGATTTGATAATACCACGACGATTCAGGCGCGCTTCTTTTCCCTCTAAATCCTCCAATATAAAGCCTGTCTTCCGCACGTGTCATTGCAACATAAAGCAAACGATAATATTCATCCTCGTCTTTCGTTTTGACATTTTCACGTGCCCGTACATATGGTGCAGGCTCAAAGGTTTTACGCGTTGTATATAACGGAATGTCCAAATCGGATTTATCTGGCCACAGAAACCTTGAAATTTTTGCGCCCCCCGATGACTTCATCGTATCAGGCATAATCACGACGGGCGCCTGTAACCCCTTTGATCCGTGTACCGTCATAATACGCACCTGGCCGGATGCTTCTTCCATTTCTCGTTTAATTTCCGTTTCCGCTTTTTCCTGCTCTTTCAAAAACAGCTGCATCTGATCAATGTGCAGTTTCCCGAAATTCATCGCAGCACTGAGCATCTCTTCGAGCGGATCAATCGCATCCTCGCCCAAACGACGCAGCATAGCATGCATGCCTGATTGATCATCTGCGGGACACGGCATATTTAACACATGTGCAAAAAATTCGTATGTACCAAGATACGACACCCGCCCGATAAGGCGTGAAAGGTAATCGCGGGTGCGCGCGCGTTTATCATCACTTGCGAATACAAGGTCATCTATATGGTCTGTAATCCCGTTTAATTTCAGCGGATCGGGATTACAAACTTCCTGCCATAGTGACCCCTTTCTGTTATAAGCGAGTGTAAAAAGCTCCTCTTCGCTCCAGCCTAACAAGGGGCATTTTAGTATCTCCGCCAGTGTCAGATCATCCGCCGGTAGCAAACAGAACCGTGCCAACGCATATAAATCCTGCACCGCGATCTGTTCACTCAGGATCATGCGATCCGCACCGCTGACAGGGATATTTCTTAGCTTCAATTCCCGTATGAGCTGTTGCTGTAATGCTGAACGAGAACGAAGTAGTATCATAATATCGCCGGGCTGAATGGCACGATTTCTGCTCGACAGGACCTCTTTTCTATCCAACCAGTTTCGGATTTCATCCGCCACACGGCGCGCCATCTGTGTGGAACCGCTTTCCGTTGAATTCCTGGAAATTGGCGGGTCCCAAAAATCGCGCTGCTCCTGCTCTGCGCTTTTATATTCGGGCCATAATGCAACCATGCCTTCCTGACCCGCACGATACGGTTGGTGATCAACATGATGCACCCCAAGGGAGTGGTGCATCGGCTCAGAGGCGAAAACTTTGTCAACCACGCCAAGCACACTTTGCGTCGTGCGGAACGATGTATCCAGACTAATGTTATGGTTCACATACCCGCCCACGGATATACGCTCATCGAATATATTTTGCATGCGTGCAAACTCTTTTGGGGCAGCACGCTGGAAACTATAAATTGATTGTTTAATATCACCGACAACAAAGCTGGTGCGTAACACATCGTCACGCGCACCGTCACCGACAAAAAATTCGGATGTTAAAGATTCAATAATGCGCCATTGCTCGGGGTTTGTGTCTTGCGCCTCATCAACAAGGACATGGTCAATCCCCTGATCGAGCTTGTACATAATCCATTGATTGATCAATGCCTGTGCGTTTATACCCTTCATTCCTGCAAAGGCTTTGCTCTCCCCGCTGAGAAGTCTCATCGTGCAAATAATCTGATCATCATAATCCAGAAGGCCTTTTGCTTCCTTTAACGCCTTATATTTTTCAATCACGGCTTGGGCGATATATAAAATATCACGGGTTTTCTCTGCTGATTTTATGGCTTTGACGATGTCCAACAAACGGAGTAATTCTGCGCCTTCCGCTTTCAGAATATCCTCGGCATTCGGGTCTTGCTTCTTCACATTTGCCGGTGGGAAGCCTTGTTTTCGAATATTCTCATTATCTCCGCTTAGAAACGCCGCGCAATAACGATCAAACATAGATATACGTTGATCATGGGGCGCGTCCAGCCATGCAATCATTGACTGCGCCAATGGTTTTGCTGTTTTGGCCTTACAATCGGGGGAGAGCATCGCCATCGCCACAGATCGCAAATCATCCTCTCGCCCTCGCCCCTTTTCACAAAACGCAGAAATCAGTGCATCTTCAGACATATTTTGTGCAACATCATAATGCGCACAAACCGCAGCATAAACACCCTCTATCGTATGATATTGCCCCATTAGCATTTCAAACTGTGTGCGCTCTGAAACGACAGAGCGTACGGCGGAGATAAAGCTTTGCTCATCAATATCGGATAATAAATGATCAACGGCATTTGCGATTTGCGACCCCGCCTGATCGGCGCGCTGTGCCGTATCAATAACAAAAGCGATCGCTTCGGCCATTAATTCCTGCCCCATGCTTTCATCGAGTGTCCCGAAATTGGGGGATAAACCTGCCTCTATCGGGAAACGCCCCAAGACGGATTGGCAAAAGGAGTGGATGGTCATAATGGGCAAGCCGCCCGGGCTGTCGATGACATTGGCAAATAAACGTTGTGCCGCGCTCACCTGTTCAGATGTCGGCGCGCGGCCAAATAATGACGTCAGGTTCTTTTGCAAATCCAAATCATCTGCTACGGCCCAACGGCTAAGCGTTTTATTAATACGTAATGCCATTTCATTGGCGGCCGCCTTTGTAAAGGTCAAGCACAAGATACGCGAGGGCAACGTCGCCGGTCTGCCGTCAGAACGCGGTAATAGTAAGCGTAATACACGATCAGTCAGAACCTTTGTCTTTCCCGTCCCCGCAGAAGCCGCAACCCATGCCGAGCTTTCGGGTGCCGCGGCCATGCCCTGCTTTTGTGCGGTTTTAGATAATATTTCCTGTTGGCTCAAGACTTGATTACGGGTCATGACTCGCCTCCGTCTGCATCATCAAGCACTGTCCACTCACGAATACGGGCAACATGTTCATAATCATTAAACCGCGGCGCGTTATCGGAATTCGGTACCGCGTAAAACGGTGTTTCATATTTGCGAAATGTTCGTACAAGCTCCTGGAAACCGTCCATCACGGTATCAATCACTTGATCCAGATCCCCTTCAATCTTTGCGCTATCCATATCGCCCTTGGCATTCAACGTCCAGTAGCCCAGATATTTCGTATCGCCTTTGGGGACATATTTTTTTTCGATATCTGCCTTTTCATTTTTGAACCCCTTACCGTAAAATGCACCGCCCCGAAGCATAATAGCCTCTAGCGGTAATTGCGGCAAAGCCCCGTCTCGAAGTTTATTCGCGGTGAACCCGCCGCCACCTGATTTGTAATCAATGACCGCGTAACCATCGCCATCATCGGTGCGCACCTTATCAATACGGTCGGCAACGCCGTATAAATTAAACAGAATGCCGTCAATATTGATATCAATATTGCCTCTGATCTCGCCTTCCACAAACTTTGCACGCTCCCGCCATACGGCCTCATGCGAAATAAAGTATTCTGCTATTTTTCCGAATTTCGGCCACCAATAGCGTAGTAATTCAGGTGATTCTATATCGCGCTCTACGATATCCTTCGCCGTTTCCATTAATATATTATGCGCATCATCAGGCAGAGCAGCAGGATATTTCAAAACAAATTGATGGAGCACTTCGTGTAACAGCGCCCCCTTTAATGCTGCATCACTATCTTGCAACAAAGGCTGCAATTTTCTGATTTTCAGAACATAACGCATATAGATGCCATACGGATCCTGTAACCAGTTTTCAATTTTCGTCACAGAAGCAGCATTCGGACGCACACTAACAGGCGGCCTTGGTTCCGGCGGGTCGCATGGCTGCGCTTCACCTGTTTTGTCAATCATGCCTGCCCACGCAATATAAGAACCGGTCGATAAATCGGATAAATTCATATGCGCACTGTTTAAAATTGTGTCCAATCGCATCACCCAACGCGATGGCACGGTGGGGCTTCCGTCAACCTTCTGTGCACGGGTCATCACAACTTTTGTGCCACAGAAATTTTGCACAAAGTCATGCGCAGCGATACCAATTGCTTGTTCCTTTGCAGGCAGACCAAATGATTTACGCATCGGCCGCGACATCCATGGGTCATGCCCAGTATCAGATGGCCATGTCCCCTCATTCAAACCGCCCATAATAACCAAATCGGCATGGCTTAACCTTGCCTCTAACTGCCCGAGAATAAGCAAACGCGGGTGCACCCCATAGGATTGTCGTACAGTCACCGCACCAAGCAAAGATGCAAATATTTGCTCATAATCATCAATGGTGACATCCGCCAATAAGTCAGCATGCCCCATAAGCTCCGTCAGGAAAAGCGCCGCGCTCTCGCCTTCTTCACCACGCCATAAAAGATCACGCCCGGGTGCATCTGCGGTGCATGCCAAATTTTCTGCCACCTGTACATGCGCCTTTAACATATCTGAAAAATTATGCGTCGCATTGCGGTTTACGAAACCGCGCAAGGGCTTTACCGCGCTCTCATAAGCACAAAGAAAATCATAAACGACGGTTTCCTCACCCTCTTCTTGCTTCACATAGGCGATCAGATCATTCAATGATGAAATGATCCGCCCTTGGCGCAGATAATCAATCTCCAGTGTTGATAAAATATTTTTATACGTATCATCCGCATAGCCAAAACGACACAGCGAAAGCTTTAGCAAGGATAAGAAGACATAAGGGTCATAAGTAATCGCGGCATGAAAGCTTAGAAGGATAAATTTACCAAGTCTGGAATCCTGTAGCTTTGCGCCTGCGGAATCATCGACCTCTATTCCCCATCTGCGGCAATACGCACTGACGCGGCGCGCCAAGCTACGATCTGGTGTCACCAATGCCGTAACATTATCAGCAAAAGGATCCTGCACATTTTCACGCATCATCAGCGCGATAACCGCGGCCTCCTCTTGCTGTGTTTTACAATCGTAATAGGACAAATCATCCAAATAACGCTTAGCGCCCTCGTCTTTGAAAAAAGTTTTCCAAGCATAGGACTTTTCCGCAGGCAGCATAACCGCCGATGCCAAAGGCGCGCGCGAGCTTTGATGCTTTGCTGCTTCATTAATGTATTTCACATCAGAAATACCTGCCTGTGCTAAATTTAAAAATCGTTTCAGTGCATATTGTGGGTGGCTCTCTGTAATACAATCCCAAGTTCCTGAATCCATATCCATATCAACGCCGGGCAAAACAACACAACCGTTCGGCATTTTTGCAATCGTCCCCAACAGCTCAGCCACTGCAGGAATCGAACCGGTAGAACCCGCAGCAATGACGGGGTATGAAGGCGACGTATTTTTCCAAAAATTCGATAACGCCTGCAGCAAGAGATTACGACGTTCACCTTGCTCAATGACGCCTTGCGCCTCTAAAACACTCGGCCAAACCTCACTGACAATATTCAAAAACGTCAGGGTAATCCCCCAATGCTGCGCAAAATCCTCAGGCACAATTTTGTCGAGATCGCGCATTGAAAGCCCCTCAACCTGCACTTCGTCCATAAGCTCACATAATGCCTTTGAAAGCATGAGAGCATGATCATACCCTTGGGCAAAATCAGGTGCGCGCATGATCAACTTCGCGAGTAAAAGCTGCCTGTGCATCGGTTTTATCGCATCGGGAATATCTAGGAAAGCTTCTGCGCTTCCATACATCAGAAGTGATAGCTCTTCCTCATCGACTTCGCCAATCGGCATCATTTGCGGAAGCAATAAGGCCTGCCCGTCATTCAACCGTAAAAAAGTCTCACGCATAATACGGCATGTTCGGCGAGTCGGTAGTAAAATGCGGTGCCGCGTCAGCTCTTCGGGTTGCCCCTTTGTCTTACCCAACAAATGCTGCGCTAATGTGCGCAAAAACGGCATGCCTGCGGGAATATTATAAATCTCGCTTTGCGCTTCGCCCGTCATTATGCGTCTTGCTCCCGAAACACCTTATCAACGGCTTCAAGATCCGCAGGGGTACTAATATGGTGCCAATCACCATCATGATGCAATGCGTAAAAACGCCCTGCTTCTTGTACAGCATCCATTATTTGCAGGAATGAAAACGCACCTTCAGGTGCATTATCATAAATACGCGGATGGTTCAGACGAATATTCGTCCACATGGCATCACCATCTTTGCTTGGTGATCGTTTCACCCGGCCATCAGGTAGAATATCATAATCCCCCACCCCATGCGTCAACACCATACGATCAATCGGCATCATCAAGGTCAGGATATCCATGGTTTGATCATCCCACGCATCTGATAAACGCTTCAACGCCGACACATCCGCATCGGTCCAGAGATTATCGCCCGCAATAACATAAAAGGGCGCCCCCTTAAAATGCGGCAAGGCATTCACGATACCGCCACCCGTATCCAAAATGTCTTTTTCGTGAATAAATGTGATAGACATATCGTCATGCTGCGCACAATATACATCTAAATGCTGCTTTAAAACATCGGGCAAATAATGTGCATTCACCACGACATCGTTAATACCAACAGATCGCAGCTTATCCAATGTGCGGTATATCAAGCTCCGCCCGTTCACCTGTACCATCGGTTTTGGCACATGATCTGTATATGGTCGTAGCCGCGTTCCAAAGCCCGCAGCCAAAATAAAGGCCTTATTCGTGATTAAATCCTGCGTCATTAAATAATCACCTCTATTTGGCGAGAGCTCTCACCATCTTGTTGGACCGATATATGAATATCAATCGCGTTTTGCGGGCGCAAACTGCCTAAACGTTCAGGCCACTCGATAATTGCGACACCGCCCTGCAGTGCCTCTTCCCAACCAATTTCATAAATTTCAGACGGATCAGAAAGACGATATAAATCAAAATGCCAAATACCACCCATCGCTGTGTCATAGGTTTGCACCAATGTGAAGGTCGGGCTCGGCACCTCCAGATCTGCATCATCGCTTAAGGCACGAATTAGGGCCCGTGCAAAAACACTTTTTCCCGCTCCTAAATCACCGTGTAATAACAACACATCACCATCCTTTAAAACACCTGCAAAGCTTTGTGCGGCGCGAACTGTTTCGGCCTCACTATGTGTTATGATAGTGGTGGATTCTCTTCTCATAGTATTGGTTATAAAGCACAAGACGCTTGGTGAAAAGCACCGTATGATGTTAAAATAAATACATGAAAAGATTACTTCTTATCACCGTCGCAATCGTTCTTTCGCCACACCTGGCACATGCACAGGAGATTACGGCGAGCCCTATTTGCTTTAACCTTGTGAACGAAGCTCCATACAAAGTTTATGGCGACCTTAGCACGCCCTATTACACAAATGATGAAGGTGATAAACGCCGTAACGTCAGCACGTTCAGATTAGAAGCCGCAGGCACACGGCACCCGACGGAAGACTATCTGCAAGATCGCGCTGAATTTTGCGCACGCGGCCCGTTTTATCCCGGGCGGCAACTTGAAATCACACTCAGAGCGCTCTTCCCTATTTTTAACTGCAAAACGAGTATTGAATTTGGGGATGTCATTATCAAAGGTACCCTAAACGAAGACGGTACCAGCAAAACATGGGTTGAGTGCCTCTAGGCCACTGCACCCTCTGCATGTTCAGCTTGAATAATATCTGATTTGCGCGGAACGGATAAAATCACAGTTGTGCCTTGCTCCGCAACTGATTCCAATACGAACTGACCGCCGTGCAAATCGACAATGTTTTTAACGAGTGCAAGCCCAAGCCCGGCACCACGTTCCGATGATGCACTGTCAACACGCTCAAACGGCTGTATGATCCGTTCCTGATCCTCCGGCGCAATTCCGGGGCCGTTATCAATAACTTTAAACTGTACAGCATCCTCTATAGACTCAGCTTTCAGTATAATTTCTCCACCCTCAGGCGTGTAGGAAATTGAGTTATGCACCAAATTCACAATAGCCTGCTTCATGCGACTTTCATCAATTTGTGCAATACCGACATGTGCCGAGCAATCAAGTTTAACTTCTATTCGTTCCTTACGTGCCCATTCGGATACCAAATCAAACACGCTATCCATCATCGCATTTATATCAGTATCAATAATATCCAATGACATTTGACCCGCTTCTATCGTTGATAGGTCAAGGATGTTATTCACCAGATTCAGGAGCTTCTCACTCGCGTTTTGAATGTCACCCGTATACTCCTTTTGCTTCTCGTTCAACGGACCAAAGAATTCTTGGGTCAACATCTCATTGAACCCCATAATGGCATTCAAGGGGGTTCTGAGTTGATATGAAACATTGGCAAGGAAATCAAGTTTCAGCTTCTCCGCCGTTTCTAAAGCAATATTTTTATCACGCAACGCATTTTCAACACGCACTGTATCGGTCATATCGGAATATGTGATCAAAACCCCGCCATCCGGCAATGGTACCGTGGCATAATCGACGATTTTTTCGTCCTGCCTTTCGAAACGGCCACTATTTACGGAACGATCAAGCGCAAGCATAATGATCTTTTCTTTCATTTGCGGCCAATCCGTATCATTAAAAAACGATGACACCTTATCAGTGATGCGTGTCACATGTGGTTCACCCTCTAATGTTTCCGGATTGAACCCCCATAAAGATGCAAATGACGGGTTCCATAGTTTCAAACGACCATCGCCACCAAACACGGCGACCCCCTCTTCGAGGTTATCCAGGGTCTCTTTTTGAACCGCGATAAGGGTGTTATATGATGACTCAAGCTCAAGCCTGCTGGTCACATCTTCGAATGTCATCATCAGACCGCCTAATTTGTGCGGCACGACCAACATGCGAAGAGCCGACCCATCAGGCAAATACAACATATCATCATGTGGCTCGATCAAACCGGTAAACATATTCAGCCAGCTTTTTTTATATGACTTAAAATCGGCCTGCTCAGGCAACCTTCTGGACTCACGAAGCTTTTCCATGACCTCGCCAAGTTTCGGCTTTGTATTCAGCCAACCATCCTCCAGACCCCAAAGCTGTGAAAATGAGGAATTATAGAATACGAGCGCCTGATCGGCGTTATAAATACCGATCGCAGAGCGCAATTGCTCCAGTAATGCACGGTTTGCACTTTGGTTATTTTCAATTTGTCCGATAATCTCTTCTTCTTCGGTAATATCACGTGCAACCCCGACCGTAATACCATAAGCCAACACGGGAATTTCCTTGATCTTCAGTAGCAAACGCTTGCCGCCCAACACCTCATGAATTTTAATAACTTGTTTCACGCCCTTATCCAGTGCGAGCTTTGCAAGCTCAGGGCCAACCAAAATATTTTTTTCTGTAGGCTTACGCTTTTTATCAGGCGCAATAATTTCCTTTTGTTGCGCAACAATTTCACTCGGCGTTGCACCGATAAGCTTCGCATATGATACATTACACCATGTTATACGCTGTTCCTTATCACGCATCCAAACGGCGTATGGCATGGCATCAAGACCATGTTGCATATGCTCCATTTCTTCGCGAATACGTGTATTTTCTTCTATTTCAATATCCGATGCTTTCTTAAGGGCGGTTATATCCTCCATCCAAAGAATATGAAAATGATCTTTTCCTGATAAATCTTCTCCGCGCGTGCCAATAATTTTCAAAATTTTTGATGCGTTGCGTGTCGACACATTCACTGTAAAGGGAATGCCATCTTGAAGAAGTCGCGAAAACAGCCCCTCAAGATTGGCGGCATCTTCGTATGTCAAGCGGTTTTGGATATCATTCAGGTCGGCAATCTGTTTGATATTCAACATATCGCAAAAACCTTTGGAGAATGCGACACTTCCATCAGACGCCCAGCCGCAATATTCTCCCGGCACAGCAGATAAAAATGCCTCTAGCCGTGATTTCTCTGCGCGTAACGATGCTGTGCTGCCGATCGAGCCAAACATATAAGTGATCCGTCATGTAAATTGAGTACGCAGGCTTTAGAAAGATGATTTTATGCATGAATGCATAGAAAACCAAGAGGAAAGTGCAAAAGAAAATCCCCGCCCTCATAGAAAGCGGGGATATTATAAACTGTATAATCGTAAATCTTAGTAACGATATGCATCGCCCTTGAACGGACCAGCAACTTCAACGCCGATGTAATCAGCTTGTTCCTGTGAAAGCTTCGTTAGTTTCGCACCAACCTTATCAAGGTGAAGAGCAGCAACTTTTTCATCCAAATGCTTTGGCAATACGTAAACTTTGTTTTCGTATTCACCATGATTTTTCCAAAGCTCGATTTGCGCCAATGTCTGGTTTGTGAAAGATGCACTCATCACGAATGACGGGTGACCGGTTGCACAACCCAGGTTCACCAAACGACCTTCAGCTAGCAAGATAATACGCTTTCCGCTTGGGAATTCGATTTCATCAACCTGTGGCTTGATGTTTGTCCATTTCATGTTACGTGTCGGCTCAACCTGAATTTCGTTGTCGAAGTGACCGATGTTACACACGATTGCACGGTCTTTCATATCGCGCATATGGTCAACAGTAATAATGTCTTTGTTACCTGTTGTTGTCACGAAAATGTCAGCACGTGGCGCTGCATCTTCCATAGTTGTTACTTCGTAACCATCCATAACGGCCTGCAATGCACAGATCGGGTCAATTTCAGAAACCATTACGCGTACGCCTTGTGAAGACAATGATTCCGCAGAACCCTTACCGACATCCCCGTAACCACAAACCATGGCCACTTTACCGGCAAGCATAACATCTGTCGCACGACGGATCGCATCAACCAAAGATTCACGACAACCGTATTTATTGTCGAATTTTGATTTTGTAACAGAGTCATTCACATTAATAGCAGGCGCTTTCAAACGACCTTCTTTTTCCATTTTCTTCAAGAACAACACACCTGTTGTTGTTTCTTCGGAGATCCCTTTGATGTCTTCCATCAATTCCGGATATTCTTTATGAACCAAAGCAGTCAAATCACCACCGTCATCCAGAATCATATTCGGTGTCCAGCCATTCGGGCCTTTCACTGTCTGGTGGATACACCATTCATATTCTTCTTCTGTTTCACCTTTCCATGCGAAAACAGGAATACCTGCTGCTGCGATCGCTGCTGCTGCTTCGTCTTGTGTTGAGAAGATGTTACATGAGCTCCAACGCACTTCCGCGCCCAAGCTTGTTAATGTTTCGATCAAAACGGCCGTTTGCACAGTCATATGCAAACATCCGACAATGCGAGCACCTTTCAAAGGCTGCTCCGCGCCGTATTCTTCACGAATCGACATAAGGCCCGGCATCTCATCTTGGGCCAAATCAATTTGCAGACGGCCTGCTTCTGCAAGGCTGATATCCTTGACTTTATAATCCTGCTCTACACTTTTTGGGGCAACGGACATATTTTTCTCCTTAAAAATAAACACATATATGCTAAAACTTTTTTTCAGTGAGGTGACTAAAACATTTTTTTTTATAAAAACCAATGGTAATATTGAAATATGAGCATTAATTTTAACGAACAAACTGTCCCCGGGGACAGATCACGCTTCATTTACAGGCCAAATCCGCTTGTTGAACGCGCATTCCAAATTTTCGAATTTAACCATTCGCAAAATGACTACACACATGTGGGGGATTACGTCCTTATTAAAAAAGAAGAGGATCGGGAGGTCACTGAAAAGAAGGTTATGAACCTTATTACCCTTCTGAACGGAAAAAATGATCTTATTGATCTTTCAAGTTTGACAAAGACACGTGTTTTGTATACTGTAATACCTGAAGCACAGGCAGGCGACCAGACAAAGATAGTTTTTAAAGACTACGACGGCTCCGGTGTTTCCAAAGATAATGCGGTTTTTACAATAAGAAAGGGTGTTTTCATATGAACCAAGATTTTTCAGGTGCAGCAGCTCCAGTAACAGTAACAGGTATTCTTCCAGCTTTCGCAGCAAACGCAAGCGCAGGTTACGAGATGTCTCTTGCTCCAAGTGTTGACAACACAAACACATTGGACATGTAATTCCGAAAACGGAATGTAAGAATTTAAAAAGGCGGGAAATTCCCGCCTTTTGCTTATTTACAAACACCTTTTTACGCTATTTCTTCAAATCTCGGTGGTCCGCATCCGCGGCAATACCTTTATCTGCTAGCCATTTCTGTAAGGTTTCCACAATATACACCGATCTATGGCGCCCGCCCGTGCATCCAATCGCAATCGTCAGATAGCTTTTCCCCTCTTCCGCGTATCGCGGGATCAACGGCTCAATCAGATTTTTGAAATTCTGCAGGAAGCTGTCAAAACTTTTATCAGTGCGAATATAATCGCCAACCTCTTTATCCAAACCGGTTTTGGGACGCAGATCAGCCTTCCAATGCGGATTATCCAGGAACCTGACATCCATAATAATATCGGCCTCGCGCGGGCTACCGTTCTTAAAACCGAACGACATAAGCGAAACCGTTAAGTTTCCTTCCGGATGCAACGCAAAATGACCCTCCAGTATATGGCGCAAATCATGGATTGATGTATCAGTTGAATCAATCACAAAATCTGCGTTTTTTTGTATATCTGCCAGCAGCTTACGCTCCTCACGAATACCATAAGACACCGATTTATTCTTCGCGAGCGGGTGACGGCGGCGGGTCTGCTTGAACCGTTTATGCAACACCGAATCATCCGATGTAATAAATACAAGCGTAGCGTCCATTTCTTTTACGGCATTTAGCACAGCCTCAGGACTAAAGCCACGGGTGCGCGTATCTATACCAAAAGCAATCCCTTTTGCTCCCTCGATCGGCGTTGTCTTTTCTGACAAAGTTTTCACAAGCGAGAGCGGAAAGTTATCGAAAACCTCATAGCGAAAATCTTCCATTACCTTGAGGACTGTCGAAATCCCCGCCCCTGACAGCCCGGTGATAATTAATGGTTTTTTGTGTATTTCAATCATAAAATATTCAAGACAATAATAAATCTTGCCCCCGTAATTTCGCCTGAACGATCTGTTAGGTTCTCCGCGTATAAAATACCGTTATGCGCCGTGATAATTTGCTTACATATAGATAACCCTAAGCCGGAATGCCTACCGTAATCTTCGTGTTTCGGACGTTCTGAATAAAAACGCTCAAAAATCGTTTTTAATTTACCTTTCGGTATGCCCTGTCCCTCATCATCGATAAATATTGTCAGACGCTTTGATTTTATTTTTGTTGCAATACGAATACGTGACTTTTTGGGCGCAAAAGACAGCGCATTGGAAATTATGTTTTGCAAAACCTGAATAAGGCGTCCTTCACTACCACGAACAAAAATATCGTCCTCATCCGATAAATCAAGCGTAATCAAAACGCCGTCCTTCAAGGCTTCATCATTATTTAACTTACTGTCGACATCCCTCTCAAGGGGGCTTTTATACGAATCAATTAGTTCACGAAGCACCTTTTTCATATCTACGACTTCAAAAACTTCTCGCGATAACTCCGCATCCAAACGGGAGGCATTGGAAATGTCTGTAATCAGTCGATCAAGACGATCAACGTCATTTTTAATGACATCCAAAAGCTTATTCAGATCTTCTTTCTTTTTGACAATCCCTGCTGTTTCCACTGCACTCTTAAGGGAGCTAAGAGGGTTTTTAATCTCATGAGATACATCCGCTGCGAAAGCTTCAATTGTATCCATACGCTCCCATAGCGCATTCGTCATATCACGCAAAACAACCGATAACTCACCAATCTCGTCATGACGATCACTCATATCGGGAATGTCTGTATGCTTTAACTTCCCTTTACGCACATCTTCTGCAGCTTGTGCCAGTTTACGCAAAGGTTTTGCAATCACGCCTGACAAATAAATAGACAGCAACATCGTAATTGCTAATGTTATGCAGAATATTTTAACAACATCAAAGAACGTGTCATCCAGAGCCTCTTGAATATCATTATTCTCATTTATGATAAAAACGACACCCGCAACCGTCGTTTCAGTCAAGATTGGCATAGCCGCAGTCAGTATAATGTCATCTTCATTTGATCGCCAAACAGAAAAGCTCAGCATTTTCTTTTTTGCATCAACAACATCAAGATAATCCGCACCGCTCAATGATTCTATTCCGCGAAATTTAGGCAAACGATCAAATCTTGGAAAAAGCGATGCTGTATAGCGCAAAATATCTTTCAAAAGCTCAACACTGCTCAATTCCGGTTCTTTTTCTTCCACAATCTGAACGATAGGGCCGACTTTTGAATTTTTAATTACTTCCTGCGAGTCAGCGACCAGCTTATCTTCCACATCAAAAACCATGATACGCTTGCCCAACGTCGCGGCAAGATGCCCCACCAGTTTTTCTGATTTCGTCTGAGAAAGGAAAATAACTTCTCCGTCTTCGGTTTTCTGCGTCGCTAACGCACCCTCTGAAACAGCTGCAGTTACAAGAATAGTTTCGACCTTAAATCGCTCAAGCTTATTCTCTACAAGATTGTCTTTATACTTACCAAGATATACCCCCCCGATAACCAGTGTAATCACCGCAAGGGCATTGACCCCCATAATACGAAGGGTCATACCGGTAATACGGCGTTCCTTACCGCCCCAATATAAGTCAAAGAGTTGCTCTATTTCCCCGCGCTGCGAGCTTATGCGGAACCATCGGCTATTCTTCTTTGTAGCGGTAGCCGACTCCGTATAGGGTTTCGATTCTGTCGAATTCTTCATCTATCTTTTTAAACTTCTTTCGCACCCGTTTAATGTGCGAATCAATCGTTCTGTCATCAACATAGATATTCTCACCATATGCCATATCAATCAACTGATCTCTGTTACGAACATGCCCCGGTCGCATGGCCAAGGCCTTAACAAGCAAATATTCAGTAACAGTAAGGTTTAGAGGATTACCCTGCCATGAACATAAATGGCGCGAATCATCCAAAACCAGGTTACCGTACTCATAATTCTCGCTGATTTGCTCAGTCTGCTGTACGTCATTTTTCAACAATTCCCAACGACGGATTAAAACCTTAATGCGTTCAATTAAGAGGCGTTGAGAAAATGGTTTAGTGACGTAGTCATCCGCCCCCATACGCAGGCCGATAACCTGATCAACCTCGTCGTCCTTAGATGTTAAAAAGATCACCGGAACGTTGCTGACCTCTCGCAATTTGGTCAATACCTCAATACCGTCCATACGCGGCATTTTGACATCCAAGACAACCAAATCCGGCTCTTGCTCCAAAATCGCTTTTAATCCGGATTCACCGTCGTTGAATGTTTCAACTTTGAAGCCTTCCGCTTCAAGCGCCATAGAAACAGACAGCAATATGTTACGGTCATCATCGACCAGGAAAATTTTATTTGTCATGCGTTATTATCCCAAAACAATGCACTTTTATCAACGATTTGTGCATAGCATATACATTTAATCACGCCTTTTCTATCGCTTGCAGAACTTCGCCTGCCAGATAGACCGACCCTGCTATAATGACACGGGAATTGCCGCGCGCACTGTTCTTTATCGCTTCAAACACATACGTATGCTCCTGCACAGATATTACTTTCGGAAAACCATCAAGATTAATGTCTTTGACTGTTTTAGAACTGGGGTCATTCGCAATCGGCACCAAATGAAATTGATGAATAACTTCGGATAAAGGAGAGAGAAACCCTTTCGCGTCCTTTTGACCCAACATCGCAAAAATCAAATGATTTTCTTTTTCCTGATCCTGGTCCCAATACCGTACTTGCTCTGCCAGCGCTTCGCCTGCACTATCGTTATGCCCGCAATCGAGCCAAATTTCCGTATCATTCGACAAGCCAAAACACGCAGCATCCAACCTTTGCAAACGTCCGGGCCATTGCACAGCCAATAACCCGTTATTGATATGATCATTTGTGATTTCTGAAAACGGTGCAGGCAATGCCTTTATGACAGCTATCGCAAGCGCCGCATTATAGATTTGATGCTCGCCGATTAACGCGGGCAATGCATAGCATTCTTCTTCGAAAGCCCCCATTATAAAATGAAGCGCCGAATCTTTTGATACCGCACTAAAATCATCGCCGTAAAAAACGGCCTGCACTCCCTGTTCATGGGCTTCACGTTGGATAACATCATGAATAATGTCTGCATTATTATCATGCCCTTGATAGCCTATAAAACACGGAACTTTTTGCTTTATGATGCCGGACTTTTGTGCAGCAATTTGCGCAATATCATCACCAAGGAATTCCGTATGATCCAATGAAATACGATTAATAACCGTTGCAACGGGCGCGGCAATAACATTTGTGCAATCCAGTCGTCCACCCATTCCGACCTCTAGCAATAAAATATCCGCAGGCACTTGTGAAAAGGCCTTAAACGCAACAGCGGTAATAATTTCGAAAAACGAGAGCGGCGCATCATCAATATAGGATAACGCCTCATCAATCAGGGCCTCCAGCTGTGCATTGTCAATATGCTTGCCCGATAATGTGATACGTTCGTTCACATGAATAAGATGCGGGGAAGTATAGACATGAACGCGCTTTCCAGACGCCTCAAGAATAGAACGGAGCATCGCAATCACCGAGCCCTTACCGTTTGTTCCCGCAACATGAATAACAGGTGGTAAATTCAAATGCGGGTTACCAAAATCAGCCAGTAATTTATGATATAACTCGGGATCCCAATTCACTTTGGTTTTGGTACGACGAAGCTGAAAAATTTTATTCAGCTTCTCTTCCAGGCTTTTATGGCTATGGCTTAGGTCTGCCTGATGCATGGCATTCCGTTATCTAGGCACCGGCTGCTTGTGCGGCGCCATGACCTTTAACATCTTCAACATTTTGGGAAATGTTTTGAACGGCTTTTAATGCTGCTTTTGCTTGTGTGGATGCCTTTTGACCGTTTTCACTCGCTTCAGCTTTTGCATTTGTATTGGCCGGAGCACTTTCCGATGACTTGCCACCTTTCGGGCCGCCATTATCATCCGGATCAATCGTTGCAGGCTGCTGTGTCATGATGCTGATCAAATTCACTAATGTCTTGCGCATTTCCTTACGCTCTACGACCATATCAACCATACCATGTTCCAAAAGATATTCTGCAGTCTGGAAATCATCAGGCAATGTTTCACGCACGGTTTCTTCAATCACACGGCGGCCAGCAAAACCGATCATAGATCCGGGCTCAGCGATGTGAATATCACCAACCATCGCAAATGACGCACTTACGCCGCCTGTTGTCGGGTCAGTTAAGATCACGATATAAGGCAGCTTCGCATCCTTCACCATTTCAACGGCAATAATACTGCGCGGCATCTGCATGAGGGAAATCATCCCTTCTTGCATACGCGCACCACCTGATGCGGGCACAGCGATAAGCGCGGCCTTATCCTTCACGGCAATTTCCGCCGCCTTCACGATGGCTTCACCAACAGCAGCCCCCATAGAGCCCCCCATGTAACGGAAATTAAACGCCACAAACACCACAGGTAACCCACCCATTTTACCGCGCGCAATCGTCACGGCCTCTTTTAGGTTGGTTTTTGTTTGTGCCTCTTTGATACGATCGACATATTTCTTACGATCTTTAAACTTCAGCGGGTCATGCGCCACTTTCGGCAGCTCAACACTTTCATATTCACCGCCATCGAACAACATATTCAAACGGCTTTTCACGCTCAAACGCAGGTGATGACCACAGTGGTAACAAACATTATGATTATTTGCTAAATCACGGTGAAATAACATCCCTTCACAGGCATTACATTTCTGCCACAAATTATCCGGCACTTCCTTTTGCTCACTCACAAAAGAACGAATACGCGGAGGAATAAAGTTAGACAGCCAATTCATTTAAAAATCCTGATTTTGCGCCCTATTTTCAAACAGGAGCCATGTTTCGCATAAAATACGCCATAAAGTCAAGAACCAACCCGATCAGACGGATTATCGTGACCCTATACCGTTTGAAAGTGATGAGACAAGAGCAAGTACATCATCCTTGCCTTCTCCACTCTCTTTAACGTCCTTTATCTTATCAACGATCGCCGATCCTACAACAACGGCATCGGCTAGCTTTGACATTTCTTGTGCATCGTTTGGTGTTTTAATACCAAAACCAATCGCAATCGGTAAATCGGTTTTTGATTTAATCATATCGATATGCGGTTTTAACGTATCCAAGTTGGCCTTGGCCGTTCCTGTGACCCCTGTAATCGAAACATAATACAAAAACCCGCCCGCGCCGCGCAATGCATGCTCCAGGCGTGCTTCATCTGTTGTCGGCGTGACAAGACGAATTAAATCAAGGCCGTTGGCCTGCATCTCCTGCTCTAACGGAGAAGATTCCTCGGGTGGGACATCAACAATAATTAAACCGTCTACGCCTGCCTCTTTGGCATCTTTTGCAAACGCCGCATATCCATAGGAAAAAATCGGGTTCGCATAGCCCATAAGTATTATCGGCGTTGTATCATCGCCCACACGGAATTCACGCACCATCGACAAGGTTTGCTTCATATTCGCACCTGCCGCCAAGGCGCGCTGCCCTGCTAATTGAATGGTCAAACCATCCGCGGCCGGATCCGTAAAGGGCATACCAAGCTCAATAATATCTGCCCCCGCATTTGGTAACGCCGCCAATATATCGCCGCTGCGTTTCGTATCCGGGTCACCTGCCATGATAAATGTGATAAGAGCGGCGCGGTTTTCTTGCTTCAGGGCTTCAAATTTATTTTTAATTCTGCTCATTCTTCAATTCTTATTGTTCATCTATATTTACGCCTACAGCGACCAGAACCTCGTGCACGCCGTCCTCAAAAAAACGTTGGCCATAGACTTCGAAATCGGTCTTAAAGCAACGATCCAAATCGCTTTGCCAAATCGCCGTCCATGTATCGATCAAGGCTTTGGGTTGCTCGCCCGCCGCACTCATCAAGGCATAATCACATTTTTGAACCTGCACATGGTGCAATTCTGCGTTCAGAATCGGTTCACCCTTAATCTTATACCCAATGGTTAAACGATATGGTTTTGTGTGATCGCCTTCATAATCGGAATAAACGGCATAAATAATATCGTCCACGCGGTTATCGACGCTCTGCCCGACGCTTTGTTTAAAGAACGCCTCCCACAGGCCGTTAATTTCCTCTGAGGCATTTTCATTACCGCTAATGATTTTCGAAATGCCGACAACGGAAAATGCTTCGATTGTTTCCAATCCCGCTTTAACTTCGTATTCCTCTATAACTTTTGCACTCATATATTCTTCCAAACGTTTTCAAATGCCTTACCTAATGCAGGCAACATACCTAAATCATAATCTAACTCTGCTTCCAGCGACCAATTCTCAGAATTAATATATTGATAAACCCCTATTGTAAATTTCACTTTTCCCAAATTATTACATTCGGCAACAATGCTTAGCTCTTTTTCCAAGGCCTCCCATAAAATCTTACCATCCCAAGGAGCTTTCTTTTCTGCCAGATCTAAAAAATAAGCATCCAACATAGGAAAGTTTGGATGTAAATATACAGTCCTTGAAGCACTTAAAGATGAGGAAGCCAAACTTACACAAACACTGTCCTTTTTTATATTTGAAAAACATAAGACGACATCAGATGTGCAAGACTTTACGGAAACCTCATTTTTCAAATTTTCACCCCTAACTTGTCGGCGACAGTGTAAATATCCTTATCACCGCGCCCCGAAAGGTTCAGCACCATGATATGATCTTTGGGCAGGTCACCTGCGATTTTCAAAATATGGGCATAAGCATGCGCCGATTCCAAAGCGGGGATGATCCCCTCTAACTTCGCGCATAATTTAAATGCCTCCAGAGCTTCATCATCAGTAATGCTAACATAATTAACGCGTTTTTGATCAAACAACCACGCATGCTCGGGCCCGATTCCCGGATAATCCAAACCGGCGGAAATCGAATGTGCCTCTTGGATTTGGCCATCATCATCCTGTAGGAAATAGGTCTGCATACCATGTAAGATACCCGCGCGTCCGCCATTCAAACTGGCGGCGTGTTGATCTGTGTCTACACCGTGACCTGCGGCCTCAACACCGATCAAGCCAACCTCAGGGTCATCTAAAAACGGGTGGAAAATACCCATCGCGTTTGACCCGCCGCCAATACAGGCAATCACGGAATCAGGCAAGCGCCCTTCTACGGCGAGCATTTGCTCCTTGGTTTCCTTACCGATCACAGATTGAAAATCACGCACCATCGCGGGGAATGGGTGTGGCCCGCCAACCGTGCCGATCAAGTAATATGTGTCATGCACATTGGTTACCCAATCACGCATGGCTTCATTCATGGCATCCTTCAGGCTTTCCGACCCTGCGGTTACGGGCACGACCTCCGCCCCCAATAACTTCATGCGGAAAACGTTGGGTGCCTGACGCTCAACGTCCTTTGCGCCCATAAATACGGTACATGGCAAATCAAATAACGCACAAACAGTTGCCGTGGCCACGCCGTGTTGGCCTGCACCCGTTTCGGCGATAATACGGGTTTTCCCCATACGTTTGGCAAGCATCACCTGGCCGATACAATGGTTAATTTTATGTGCGCCCGTATGGTTCAATTCCTCGCGCTTGAAATAAATCTTTGCGCCGCCCAAATGCTTTGTCGTTTTCTCGGCAAAGTATAACGGGCTTGGGCGGCCGATATAATCTTTGGCCAACTTGTCGAAATCCGCCCAAAAATCAGGGTCGTTTTTCGCTTCGTTCCATGCCTTTTCGACATCAAGGATTAACGGCATCAAGGTTTCAGCAACATAGCGTCCGCCATATTGCCCGAAATGCCCGCGATCATCGGGCTGATTTTTATAAGAATTCACAGTCATAAGAGCGGTTATAGCGCGTTAACCGCCGAGAGAAAAGCCCTGATTTTTGCCTCATCTTTTTCGCCGCGCGTGCGCTCGACCCCCGATGACACATCAACCGCATCAGGCGAGAGCCGTGCAAGAGCATCTGCTACGTTATCAGGGGTTAAGCCACCCGATAACATCCACGGCACATCAAAATGACGCCCGGCAAGCAATTCCCAATCAAAAACTTGCCCCGTACCCCCCGGTAAATCGGCATTCACAGGCTTCGCATCGAAAATAAACCAATCGGCAATGCCGCTATAATCTGACGATCTATCGATATCCTCTGCATCGCGCACGGGAAATGCTTTCAACACAGGCATGGCGTATTTTTGCTTAATCTCGCGCACGCGGGTCGGTGTTTCATCACCATGTAATTGAATCATATCGATTTGAACATGCCCTAACACGGCCTCAAGCTGCTCATCACTCGGGTCAACAAATAATGCAACGCTACGCACCCCTGTCGGTAACATCAACGCCAATTCCTTGGCCGTATCAATGGCGACATGGCGCGGCGATGGCGGAAAAAAGACAAACCCCACGAAACGCGCACCGCCGTCAATTGCGGCGCGCAATGCCTCGGGGGTTTTAATACCGCATATTTTGGTTTTTACACTCATATATTCATTTCAACAGAACGATTATCATTCTGCATCGCATATAGGTAATAATTTGAAAGAACAGTCACACCCAGCACCGTTGATATCGGCTCAATAAAAGCACTCATAGGAAGCAACAAAATAAACGCAACTGTATTTTGCACACTTGCAAAAGATATAAAATTCGCCATGATTGTGACAATTATGCCCACTAACATTGCATATCCAAACGCAACTAACATAATGCGCCATGATGCATATATTCCTGCGCCAAATAAACGCAATAAATAGCCCTTACTCAAACGAAAAGAATCTTTCAGGCTGATGTCTGCACCTACTGCCTTTGCAGGAAAGTAAAAAGACATACGATACGAAATATAGATACAAGATATGATAGCGAATAGAGTTATCATGCCCATAATGCCTGCTTTTGTGTATGCCGTTGCTGCCACAAAAGCCCCCGCAATAAGAACCATACCTAAGCCAATTAACACACCCATACCCATAAAGGCCAATTCACTGCGGCGTGGTTTAAACGGGTTCACCGGCGTGTAATTATCAGGCCCATGAATAACAACACGATGCCATGAAATAATAAGCACCATTGTAAAATAAATGGCAATCACGCCAAACAGGCCGAAACCGGCTTTCGGAAAAAAAGCATCAGAAATAATGGCATCTAAAAGATGGCATCCGGCAATATATGGAAAAAGCGGCTTAAAAATTGCCCATAACTCACTCTTATTCTCACGCACAAAATTACGCGCACTTACACCTACTTCTCCTGAAACATATTTAGGTTCAAATCTTTCCATCTTAAAAATCCTCTTCAAAAATAAATTAAATATCAGATAAAATATCCGCTGCTGCCTTGGCCGGGTCTGCTGCGCCTGTAATCGGGCGACCGATCACCAAATGCGTGGCGCCAGCATCCAATGCCTCGCGCGGGGTCATAACGCGTTTTTGATCACCGACGGCGCTGCCTGCCGGGCGAATTCCGGGAACCATCAAGGCAAAATCATCGCCGCATGCCGCGCGTAATGTTTCAATTTCATGGGCGGAACAGACCACACCATCTAGCCCCGCATCTTTGGTCAAAAGAGCCATACGCTCTACTTGCGCGGCAACATCACTTTGATAACCAACCGCCTCAATAGCTGCAGCATCAAGAGAGGTTAGAATCGTTACGGCTAATAATTTCGTATCAGAACCACAGGCATCTTTTGCGGCCTCCATCATGCTGCGGCCGCCCGCAGCATGCACATTAAGGTATGCCGGTGCAAAATTACGGCAAATACCGCGCACAGCGCCACCCACAGTGTTGGGGATGTCATGGAATTTTAAATCGATAAACAATTGTGCATCGGGGGCAGATTTTAATACGCGCTCGATCCCTTGCGGACCGAAATTATTAAAAAATTCCAGCCCAAGTTTTATACCGCCGGTAACAGGTGCAATACGTGACGCCAAATCGCATGCCGTATCAAGATTATCCGTATCAATTGCGCAGAAAATTTTTGCCGTCATAATGCTCTTCCCTTTCACCTGTTCGCACGGTTAATATGCACGAAGATTGTGAAGACACAAGCAAAAACAAAACGATAGGTTTTTTTGAGGGATTATTGTGGCGGCAGAGCCTGAAACATATCAGGAGCAGGCATATGCGGTTTAGGCTGAAATTTATCATCCCGTAATTTCGCCACCTCTTTTTCAAGGATCTTAATTTCCTTTTTCTGGCGGCGGCGCTCTTTTCTGACGCCTGAAAGATTCACCCACACACTGAAACCACCAATCACAAACCCGAAAACAGTACAGGCAAGAATAATGGCATAAAGCGGTAGCTCTAGCGTGACATCAAATTCCAAAGGATTCCACGTCACAGGAACGCGCTCACGGTTAAGCGCGGCGAATCCGGCGATTAAAATTGTGACGACAATACCAATCAATGCCCGAATAAGACCCATGTCTTATTCACCATTCAATTTTTCACGAAGAGCCTTACCTGTCTTGAAAAACGGCAAGCGCTTTTCCTCAACATGTACGGTTTCACCGGTACGCGGATTACGGCCAACACGCGCATCGCGGTGTTTCACAGAGAATGCACCAAACCCACGGAGCTCGACACGATCACCGCGTGCAAGAGCATCGGAAATTTCATTGAAAACTGTTTCAACAATTTTCTCGACATCACGCAAATAAAGATGCGGATTCATATCGGCCAAACGCTGAATAAGCTCGGATTTAGTCATATCAAAATATCCTTTTTTAATTCGAAAAGAATAAAACTTATGTTTCTCGTATGGGTATAGACTGCCCCATATCGAGGCCATCGTCAAGCAAAACCCATTGATTTCAAAACATATTTTATTATGACATATAACGCACGAACAGGCAATTTCATTCCAAAAAAAAGCCGACATAAAGCCGACTTTTTAAAATTTATTATATTACAAGCCAATTATATTAGCTTTTATCCTTTACATTGTTCTCTTGCAAAGCTGCACCAAGGATATCACCAAGAGATGCACCGCTTTCGGTTGAACCGAAGTCTTTCATCGCTTGTTTATCCTCATCAATTTCGCGTGCCTTGATCGAAAGTGCCACTTTACGGTTTTTCTTGTCTACTGACATAACCTTTGCGTCAACTTTCTCACCAACAGCAAAACGATCCGGGCGTTGCTCTGAACGTTCACGTGACAAGTCAGCTTTCTTGATTGTGCCTGTAACATTGTCATTCACGCTCACTTCAACTGATCCGCCTGTGATTTCTGTAACAGTACATGTTACAACCGCACCTTTGGCCATGCCCTGCATTGCGCCTTCATAAGGATCATCAGATAGCTGCTTAATACCCAAAGCAATACGCTCGCGCTCAGGATCCATTTCAAGGATCTTCGCTTTAACCATATCGCCCTTCTTAAAGGCTTTCAAAGCATCTTCTGTTTGGTCTTCCCAAGAAATGTCAGATAGGTGAACCATACCGTCGATCTCTTCTGTCAAGCCAACGAACAAACCGAATTCAGTGATGTTACGTACTTCACCTTCGATTTCCTGATCAACTTTGAAGTTGTCAGCAAAGCTTGCCCATGGGTTATCTTGACACTGTTTCAAGCCAAGAGAGATACGGCGCTTCTCAAGGTCAACCTCAAGAACTTCCACTTCAACTTCTTGTGATGTTGAAACGATTTTACCCGGATGTACGTTTTTCTTTGTCCATGACATTTCAGAAACGTGAACAAGACCTTCGATACCGTCTTCAAGCTCAACAAACGCACCGTAATCAGCGATGTTGCTGATGCGACCTGTAAAGCGGTCACCCACTTTATATTTGTCGCCAACTTCTTGCCACGGATCAGCTTCAAGCTGCTTCATACCAAGAGAGATACGTTGTGTTTCTTCGTTGAAACGAACAATCTGTACTTCAACAGTTTGACCGATCTGAAGAACTTCTGATGGGTGGTTAACACGTTTCCAAGAGATATCAGTAACGTGCAACAAGCCGTCAACACCGCCAAGATCAACGAATGCACCGTAATCTGTGATGTTTTTAACGATCCCTTCAAGAACCTGACCTTCAGCCAAATTCTCAAGCAATTCGCCACGTGCTTCCTGACGTGATTCTTCAAGGATTGAACGACGTGAAACAACGATGTTTCCACGGCTGCGGTCCATTTTCAAAACATGGAAAGGCTGTGGTGTATTCATCAACGGATCAATGTCACGAACCGGACGGATATCAACTTGTGAACCCGGCAAGAACGCCACTGCGCCACCAAGGTCAACTGTGAAACCACCTTTAACACGACCAAAGATCGTACCGGTGACACGCTCTCCTGCTTCATGAGATTTCTCAAGATCCAACCACACCTCTTCACGGCGTGCTTTGTCACGAGATAGAACAGATACACCGTCACGGTTTTCCATGCGTTCAACGAACACTTCAACGGTATCTCCGATTTTAATTTCTGGGTCTTCTCCTGGTTTGGAGAATTCTGCCAAAGGAATGCGGCCTTCAGATTTCAAACCGACATCAACGATAACATGATCATCGTCAGTGGCGATTACAACACCTTTAACAACACTTCCTTCGAATTTTTCATTTACTCCGATAGTTTCTCCGAGTAGAGCTGCAAACTCTGTGGAGTCTTCTCTGTCTTTTAGATTTGCGGCTACATGCGCCATAATAATATTCCTTTCAAATTTTAAATCGCAATATAACGCTTCACCTTACGTTTGCAGGTTGCCCTATATTTCAGGAAGGGCAGGCAAAGCATATATTACGTGTTTTATGAAGATATATTCGCTAATGCGCGTTTTGCTTATGAAACGGCCAATGCCTTTTTCGCATATCCCAAAGCCAGCTCAAGCATTTCGGCCTCATCAAGATCAGAGCTATCAATAACGACAGCATCCCCTGCAGGCCTTAGCGGAGCAGCCTTTCGGGCCGTATCGCGGGCATCACGGGCACGCATATCCTCTAAAACGGCCTTATATGTAGCGTCTAATCCTTTAGATTGCAACTCTTTCGTTCGTCTTTTTGCCCGAACCTCTTCATTTGCGGTCACAAACAGCTTCAAAGGCGCATCAGGGCAGATCACCGTACCGATATCACGACCATCTAAAATAGCGCCTTTTGCCCCTGCGGGCGGCGCCTTTGCGAAATCACGTTGCAGATTGGTCAATGCATCGCGCACGGATTGAATAACCGCTACCTTTGATGCAGCCACACCTGTTTCATCAAGGCGTAAATCAGGGTTTGAAAGGACATTCGATTGTGTGAGCTTCGATTTCAAGCTCTGAACCCCTGCAATCGCATCGCTTTCGTTCTCGGGATTTGCACCTGCCTGCAGAACTTCATACCCGACCGCGCGGTATAGCGCGCCCGTATCCATGTGCGCGAAGCCCAGCGCCGCAGCCAGATTACGTGATAACGTCCCCTTTCCGCTCGCGGATGGTCCGTCTACCGCAATGATATTTGAATTGAGGTTATTCATTATTCTATGCCTATGCCAAGCGCAAGCCTTCGCCCTGCTCTGCCTCATCACCGATACGCGCGCCAAGGTCATTCATCAATTCAATGAAATTCGGGAAGCTCGTCTTAATCGGTGATGCATCGTCAACGGCAATCGGCTCCTCACTTGCGCAGCCAAGAACAAGAAAGCTCATAGCGATACGGTGATCCAGCGCGGTTTCCACACATGCCCCACCTTTTGGCGGCTTGCCTGTACCATGAATGATCAAACTATCTTCGCCCATCTCAAGGTCAACGCCGCACGCCTTTAAGCCCTGCGCCATCATCAAAAGACGATCACTTTCCTTCACACGAAGCTCCGCCAAGCCCGTCATACGGGTTGTGCCTTGCGCACATGAAGCTGCAACAGCCAATATAGGAAATTCGTCGATCATTGACGGCACGCGCTCTTCCGGAACATCAATGCCTTTTAATATGTCTTTTGCGGTAATACGCAATGTTGCGACGGGCTCCCCCGCCTCCACACGTTCATTTTCATAGCGAATATCCGCGCCCATTTCCTTTAATGTTACAAACACACCGTCACGGCGCGGGTTTACACCGACATTCGGCAATGTGATATCAGACCCTTCGGTAATTAGCGCAGCAACTGCCGCAAACGCAGCAGAGCTTGGGTCGCTCGGCACATCGACCGCGCATCCCTTTAATTCCTGATGCCCGACCAAGGAAACTGCATACGCACCACCCTCAATTTCTTCGACATCAACATTCACACCAAAATGACTCAGCATATTTTCACTGTGATCACGCGTAGGATGATCCTCAATAACGGTTGTGCGCCCTGCGGCATTCAACCCTGCCAACATAATGGCTGATTTCACCTGCGCCGAGGCCACGGGCAGTTTATATTCAATCGGCAACGCATCTTGTGCGCCGCAAACCGTTAGTGGCAAGCGATGGCCGGATCGGCACAGAAACGTGGCCCCCATCATCTCAAGTGGTGTAACGATACGTTTCATCGGACGTTTGCGCAATGATGCGTCCCCCGTAAATGTCACCGTAATATCATGACCACCGACTAGCCCCATCAACAAACGGGTTGATGTGCCGCTATTGCCCATTTCCAAGACTTCATCCGGCTCCTGTAATCCGCCGATACCAACACCATGGACGCGCCATAAACCGTCATCACCCATCGCAATTTTGGCTCCCATCGCACGCATAGCATCCGCAGTATGCAAAACATCTTCACCTTCAAGCAAACCGCTAATGATCGTCTCGCCTACAGCAAGCGCACCAAACATTATTGATCTGTGAGAGATTGATTTATCGCCCGGAAGAATGGCAGAGCCGTTTAAAGCACTGCATTTTTTAGATTGGACTTGTCCTGAATAGATATCTTTTTGCATTATTGAAATTTACCACTGTAATCGAAACCTTATGTTCTGATTACACCGATAGAACAGATAGAGCAATGCTTAACCTTTGAAAGAATTCAAATCACCGTTATAGCTTTCAATGAATTCCACCAGCTTTTTCTCTGGCACAGGACGCGAATAACGGAAACCTTGCACTTCATCACACCCCTGATTAATCAAGAAGTTTTCATGCTCTTTAGTTTCCACACCTTCCGCAATAACCTTCAGGTTCAATGAGTGCCCCAAATTAATGATTGTTTTCGCGATTGATGCATTTTCCTTATCATTCAAAGCCTGACGTACAAATGATTGGTCAATTTTCAAACGATCGATCGGGAACTGGCTTAGATATGATAAAGATGAATACCCCGTACCAAAGTCATCAATCGCAAGCTCAACGCCGATTTTGTGTAAGTCATTTAAAATACTGACGGTATGGTTAATATCATCCATAAACACACTTTCCGTCACCTCAAGCTCTAACATCTTCGGATCAACGCCAGTGTCATGTACACATTTAATAACATCGCTGCAGATATCACCATGCGTGAACTGGTTACCCGATACGTTCACCGCTATACGCATATCAATACCGTGATCCTTTTTCAGGCGTACTGAGGTTTCACACGCACGGCGCAAAACATACTGCCCTATCGGAACAATTAAACCTGACTGTTCAGCCACAGGAATAAACACGCCCGGTGAAACAAAGCTACCGCCCTCTTTACTATTGTCCGGCTTCCACCACCGCAACAGAGCCTCCGCACCGATCACCTGCCCCGTTTTCAAACATAATTGTGGCTGATAATGAAGATCCAACTGATTATGCTCAAGCGCATCGCGCAAATCCCTCAAGATCTGGAAACGCTCTTGTACCGCGCGATCGAAATCTTCGGAATACTCCTTAATCGTATCACGCCCCTCTTCTTTCGCACGATTAAGTGCTATATCCGCATTTTTCAGCACCATATCCGGCTCTGCGCCATCATCAGGATATGTCGACACGCCAATAGAGGAACGCACCTGAAACTCTTCGTTAAAGACCTTAAATGGTTGTGACTTAATAACACCGGCCACACGTTCGGCGACATCGCGCGCATTCAGTGCGTCATCAACAAGTGGCATCATAATGGCAAATTCGTCCTCACCGGTACGCGAAACAAATGCACTTTCCGGTAAGGATGCGCGTAGTTTTTTACCAACGGAACGCAATATCGCATCACCGACATTATGGCCCATAGAATCGTTGATATCTTTGAAATGATCGAGGTCGAGCGTTACAATCGCAAAACGCGGTACATCCTCGCCTCGGCGTACATTACCTTTTTCTGATAACGTCTGAACAAACAATGTCCTGTTCGGCAGCCCTGTCAAGCTATCATAATAGGCAAGCTTATGAATCTTATCTTCCGCCGTACTCTTAATATGCTTCAAGCTTTCCGCATTTTGCTTAATCAATTTTTGTGTTAACGCGATGGCAGCTCCTATCTCATCCGATGAGCTATACGGTGAATCTTCTATTTCCGGTAATTCCGGGTTTTTAAACGCCGCGACCAAATTGGCACGCATAAACAAAATCGGCTCCAACAACCATTTGCCAAGCGCAATCATCAATACGCTCGTTACAAGCAAAGACAAAATGCCCATGATCTTTATGCTGTCCATCACATAATCATGAACCTTTTCCTCAACGCGGCTGGAGTCCATCTGCACAACGACAATAAATGTGCTTTGAATATCTGAGCTTTTGAAAATAAGTTCATAAACATTTCCGTTTTCACTCATATAGGTTTCATCTAACTGGCCGAACTTCGCAATCAAATGTACTGGCTCGCCGTAACTTTTAATGAAATCATATTTATAAGAGTAAACGGTCAAGCCGCGAATATGTGTTGTTCTGAACATGCGCTCTATTTGTGATTCATTAAACGGGCTCGTGCGTGTGCCACGTGACTCAGGATCAACAACAGAAGCAATTGCAGAACGCGCTTGTAATTCAAGAGATTTCAGCTCGTTTGCCCTGAATTGCGCAACACCGCCCACGTTTAAAACAAATGTTTGAACCAGCATAATCGTCAGGAATGCCGTCAATGCGACGCGCCAACTGACTTTACTGCTCCATATATGGGTTGGCGATGAAACAAAAATGCTTTTGAATCCGGACGCAGCTTTCCGCTCAGCAGCATTATCCGAAGCCGCATTGTCTTTCACCAATGACTTTGTAATAGAGGAAAAACCCATAAATTGTATCCATTCGCTTACTTTTATGAAAACACGAACGCATTTCCATTTTTACATTATACATGGCTAATACTTAAAATATCTTTAGCAAAATTATAAAAACAAACACTTATCCATAGCCATAGCCTAACCTTTCTTACAGATAATCAAGCGCTTATCCTCATTCATCAAGGTGACAGCATAAATTCGAGCATCTCCGCCTTCGCCCAATTTTAATTTCTTTCTTAATAATTTTACATCAGCGGGAAAATTCCGAACACATAAATCTGCTTTTTTTACAGGGAGGCTTTTTGCCTGGACAGGCACTATATCAACAACCTCGTACACCTTTCCCGGGAATTCACGCATCATCTCATCGCATGTAAAAAGTTGCGTATTCGGATGTAATTTTTTCAGGCCATATGTTAACCCCATTGCGCGTAACCCACCCGCCTTTTGAAAGGCCGGTCCCGGCTCGCAGATAAATGATTGCGGCATCGCATATTCAATTTCGGCCTGCGCATCTTGTGTTTTTGTATGACTGAATTTTGTCTTCACACTACCATCATCATTCAGATCAATAGCCGTTATTTCAATCATGGATGGGTCAACATAATGAGTAAAATCGAGCACATAAAGAACCTCTTTACACTCACCGCGCCACTGCACCACATGCACCTCATTGACGCACCCCAATGATTCAACAGCGCGCTCAATATCCAAAAATGGTGATGCCTTGATAATCACCTTTCTTGCCTTCTGTTTCAGGGTAGGAAGAAGGGAAACAATGTCGGGCGAACAAGCGGAAAAGTCATACAACCCTTTACGCGAATTATCGCGACGCTGCGGATCGATAAACACCATATCCATGACTTCACAATGTTCCAAAAAATCTTCTGCAGAAACATTCAAAACGATAATATTATCAGAAACAACAGAGGCATTATGCTTTAATACTTCCGCGTAATTACGGCACTTTTCCACACATAAGCCCACAACACATCGTTTCGCAAAGGCAAAAGAATCCATTCCCGCGCCTGCCGTCAGGTCGGCAAAACTCCCTCCGCTTACTAAGGACGCCTTATACGCCGCACAAGCCTGAGAGGACGATTGCTCATACACATCATTCGGCGGAAAAATAAAACCATCCGTTTCGTACAAATCAGGTGACTTAATTCTGGCCTTTTGGCGCACCTTGATTTGATCCAAAACAAGGGGGTATGACCATGATGCATCAGGTGATTTTTTCAGCCCCAGCGCCTTGACGTCATCATCCGCATGCGCGCGAATGAACGCCTGAACCTCCGGCCCGATCAAAAACTGCCACGACATGATATTACAACTTTAACGACCATGAGATGGTGGGCTGATTAATCCCAACAGGTAATGGAACAACATCGCCTTCCGGTGTTGATAATGCCTGCACCTCCATCGGTGTTTTTTCCAATGTAAAGCGCTCTATCGAAATCGGAAGATCATAAAAATGTGCTCCGATTTCACAAAGAAATTTTTGGAATGATGCCTGCCCGTCTACAGTTGACAAATCCGCCCCCGCAAGTTCAAACCCTTGCGCATAGAGTTGCGGTGCAATTCCGCCCGTAAAACATCCGGCGGCACATCCGCAATCCGTTGCCTTTGTGGTATGCGGTGCACTGTCCGTCCCTGCGAAAAATTGCGTATTCCCTTTATCAATGACGGCTGCACGCAATGCATCGCGATCTTCGACATGTTTTAAAACAGGCAAACAGAATAAATGATATTTCAACCCCTGTATCAAATCACCAATGGTATAAATCAAATGTTGCGGTGTGATGGTCGCGGCAGTGTTCGGCCCTGCGCTTTTTACAAAATCAACGGCCTTTTTGGTTGTCACGTGCTCACACACAATTTTCAAATTCGGGAATGCTGCGCGCACTTTCGGCATACGTGTTTGGTAAAAAATCTCTTCCGCATTTTCGGCGCGATCAAAATAACGATCACCGCTCAGTCCGTGCTCCTCGCCGTGAACACAAAGGGTAACACCAACCTCTTCCATCGCCGAAAACACACCGTTTTCAATAAATTCAGTAATCGGAATACCGAATTCCGCACCTGTTGTACCATGAGGCGGATAAGCCTTTGCAGCCTTCAACAGCCCGGACTTCGCGCCTTCGCGGATCATTTCCGGCGTTGTGTCTTTCGTCAAATAAAGGGGTACAATCAGAGCATCGAATGCATCTGCGCCTGCAGCCATCAGGTCACGCATATATCGCTCAATACTCCAATACTCGCCCGCCTCATCTTTTTCAAAGACAACAGCCGTCGGCGGCTTGGTATTTGGCATGGCCAATGCGCCCGCACAGCCCATATCAATATGCGCACGTATATAATCCCCCATTGCCGCGCCTTGGCGAAAATGGGTGTGAAGGTCATACCATTTGGGAAGTGAAAATGCGATCATCATAAGCCTCTGCCGTTTAATTCGGCACGAAGCTTAACGCTTATGACTGATCATGTCCAGAAAACGACGTTGTACATGCATGTCTTCTTTGAAAACACCGCTGAACATAGTTGTCACGGTTGATGAACATCCCTTGTTCACACCACGTGTTGACATACACTGGTGGTTGGCGTCAATAAAGACCGCCGTGCCTTTCGGCTTTAGGGTGTTATCAATACATTGCAAAATGTTACGGGTCATATTTTCCTGTGACACAAGGCGACGACCGTAAATATCAACAATACGCGCCAATTTGGAAATACCGACAACCTTTTCATCCGGCCAATAGGCAACATGCGCCTTACCCAAAATAGGGACAAGGTGATGCTCGCAATGTGATACGAAATCAATATCCTTTACCAAAACCATGTCATCGAAGCCTTCGATATCTTCGAATGTTTTGGATAATTCTGCCGCTGCGTCCTTTGTATAGCCTGAGAAAAACTCCTCATATGCCTTTACGACGCGCTTGGGTGTATCAAGCAAACCTTCGCGGCGCGGATCTTCGCCCGCCCAACGTAAAAGTACCTCAACCGCCTTCATTGCCTCTTCACGAGTCGGCTTGTTATCCTGAATAACGGTGTCTTCTTTGTTCATTTTTAGTGCCATTTTTCCAAAAACCTCAAATTAAGGGTTGGTCTTAGCGTTTCTTTACCGTATTTTCCAGTAAAAAGCGACATTGATAGTGAAAAAATAGGCATGAGCGAACTAAAACTACATAATTCTCTGACCCGTCAGAAAGAAATCTTTACCCCCATAGATGAAAACCACGTGCGCCTTTATGCTTGCGGGCCAACGGTTTATAACTATGCCCATATCGGAAATGCCCGCATGGCCGTGGTCTTTGACGTCTTGGCAAATGTCTTACGAAGCATTTACCCAAAGGTCACATATGTTTCCAATATTACCGATGTTGATGACAAAATCATGACTGCATCGCGCGAAACAGGGGTACCGATTGAAGAGATTACGACGAAATACACCGATATTTATAATCAAGACATGGCATCATTGGGGGTCACCGCCCCCGATATTCAGCCACGTGCAACCGCCCACATTCCGCACATGGTACGTCTGATTGAAAAATTGATTGAAAAAGGCCACGCCTATGCCGCAGACGGGCACGTTCTGTTTCATGTCCCCTCCTTTGATAAATATGGCGGCCTGTCAGGACGTAGCCGTGATGAGCAAATCGCAGGCGCCCGCGTAGAGGTCGCATCATACAAAAAAGATCCCGCAGATTTCGTTTTGTGGAAACCATCAAAGGATGACGAGCCCGGTTGGGAAAGCCCATGGGGCAAAGGGCGCCCAGGATGGCATATTGAATGTTCCGCCATGGCGGCAGAGCATCTTGGCCTGCCGTTTGATATTCACGGCGGCGGTGCGGATTTAAAATTCCCGCATCATGAAAATGAAATTGCCCAAAGTTGTTGCGGTGATGCAAACCCTGATGACTTGGCCAGCTTCGCTAAATATTGGGTACATAACGGCTTCGTCACTGTTGAGGGAGAGAAAATGTCAAAATCTCTTGGCAATGTAACGCTCGCCCATGACCTTGTGAATGATCATGAGGGTGAAGTGCTGCGCCTGACATTATTATCTGCGCATTACAGACAGCCATTGGATTGGACCGAAGACTCTATTGCTCAATCCAAAAAAACACTGGATCGCATTTATCAAAACTTGCGCGAGATAAGCGATATCTCGATTGATGAAAACGCAACTGCTCCCTCTGAATTCATGGATGCGCTGTGTGATGATCTCAACACACCAAAAGCCATAGCCGCCCTTGTGAAGCTCGCCAAATCTGCCGCAGAAGAGAAAACAAGCAACGCAAAATCATCGCTAATTGCTGCGGCAAAAATCTTGAATATAGCGCAGCAAAACCCGGATGAATGGCTGGGTTATACCGTCAGCGATGACAGCGTGGATGTTGCACGGATTGAAGGTTTATTAAAAGAACGGACAGATGCGCGTGCCAATAAAAACTATGCTCGCTCTGATGAGATTCGTGATGAATTATTATCGATGGGTATCGCAATTGAAGATACGCCAAACGGCGCCATCTGGAAAAAAGCTTAGCGGATCAACAGCGCCTTATGAAATCTATATATGGCGCTGTCACCTGTTCCGGAATTCACGCGACACCCCGCAGAACGTCCTTTTAGCTCTGATGATGAAATGAGCTGATTTGATGTTGCCGCCCCGGCGTCACCATAGGATCCGTCAAAATAATCACCTGCACTTAATTTATCAACCGGCGGCCCATCCGCACCTGTGTTATCTACGCCCAAAATTTCATTAATCTTTATGCATACCGACTGGCTCGTACGAATATCCGCCATTAACTCCATTTCGCCCGTGCCGACATCACCTATCTTGTAATCACCCGTATAGATGACGTCTAAAGCTTCATCATATTGCACCCCGCCCCCGTTAAGAGAGAATATATTACAACTCTCATCGGATGGTGCGAGTGCGTTATTATATCGGGATGTATCAATCTGGTTATCAAAACTGATTTGCGTTTCATCACACCCACGTAAGGTTAATTGGGTAACGGCATTGGCCAATGCATTCGTATAATCCAAGAGCTTCATCGCACCCGCACGGGCGCGCTCGCCAGTAATATAATCATCACCGCCACGCCCCCCCTGTGTCACGGCATAGGAAAGCCCCGCGAGCATTGCCACTGCGATCAGAATATAAACTAAAACATTTCCCGAAGAATTCCGCATCATGACAATATTCTACCCTACTCTCCAAACTATTTGAAACAGATGCGCATTCACGACTTGAATTTACACAGAAATTTGCTTTAAATACCCATCATAAATACGAAAAGAAGAACAATGACACAACAAAACCAACCTGAAACAATTACAGTTGACCCGCACGCAGATGGTGTTTCCTGCGACGGAGGCAATATTGAGCTGGGCCACCCAAAGGTCTGGTACACATTTGATGGCAAGAATCAGGTCGAATGCATGTATTGCGACCGCCTGTTTGTAAAGTCTTCTTGATAAAACAGCAGAAAATCCTGTATCGTATGAATGTGTTTTCAATCGGCGCTGCCTATGCGGGCTGATATGTGAAAACAAATATATTCTCGCTCATAGACAAAGAGGAGTTTGAAAGATGACAACACGTCTATCCCTATTCGACAGCCCGTTATTTTTGGGTTTCGATGATTTTGAAAAGACCATAGATCGCCTGCGTAAAAACGGCGCAGATGGATACCCCCCCTATAATATCGAACAAATTGCAGATAGCGGCCTGCGCATTACTTTGGCTGTGGCCGGTTTTTCAATGGATGATCTGGATGTAGAGATTGACCAAAACCAGCTTTGCATTCGCGGCAAACAAAAAGACGACAAAGAGCGCATCTATCTGCATCGCGGAATCGCTGCACGTCAGTTCCAGCGTAACTTTGTATTGGCCGACGGTATAGAGGTTACAGGAGCCGATCTTGATAACGGCCTTTTGCACATTAATCTTGAACGCATTATTCCTGAATCAAATGCGGTGAAAATCAAGATTAACCAGAAAAATAAAAAGACAAAAGAGCTGCAAGCTATTGATGTAGATAGCACAAGTGACGAAGACTGAGGAATCCTTTGTATTCTGCGCAGTTTTATGTATTATATAAGTACAATCAGATATGGAAGAAGGCATTTATGACAGAGAAGAACCTTGAAAATTACGTCAATCCCACCCAAATTTTAAAACGCCTTTCGGTTCAGGATTTTCGCAATTTCGGTGTCGGACAAATTGCCTACGTCAAAGCCGTAAAAGGCAAACTAGGCACATCGTACGAAGTCTGCTCAGCCGATGGTGAAACACTATATTCATCAGGACGTAAAGAGCTGGCAATGGTGATGGCAAAACAAAACGATCTGGAACCTGTTGTAACGCATTAATATGCTTATACAGGACAAAAAGTGAGGGCGCCGTATTAGCGCCCTTTTTCATTCTTTTTACATGCTCTATTTACGCCGCAGCGACCATCCACCCCTGATTAGGCATAAACAAAACGCGTAAAGCATCAATATCTTTTGCTTCACGCATCGCTTCGCACAAATCATCAGAGCGCATCAAGCGTGATACACCAGCCAATTTTTGCAAATGTTTCGGCCCAAAAGACAAAGGTGACAAAACAGCAGCGATGACATCAACAGGCGCGTGATCAGACGCCCCGTATTCAACGGCCTGGTCCAACGTAACCAGTGCCGTAACCGGCTTTTGAATATACGGTGATTTCACATCAAACACGGCAACGCCGCCACCAACACCCGCGTTACGTTCTGACATGCGTTTTTCAAATACATTGATTAACTCATCACAGCTCGTCATTGCCAGAGGCGATGCTTCCTCAGCCAAAATCTCAAAGGCTCTGTGCTTGGATTGCGCCTTAACACGCGCGAGATATAGATCAAAATGAATTTGCCTCGAAATAGCCATCTTGCAAACTTCCTTTTTCTCAACTGTCCTTAACAAGTCGCAGGTTTGTAACATAAGGCGAATAGCAAAATCCAGAAAAAAATTCATTTATTTTTGCAATAACTAACACACAAATAACCATTTATTTACAATGATTTAAGCGATTTTTGTGTTTTTTTATATCGTAATATACATGAATTATAGACAAAAAAATTCCCGCAAAATGCTGCGGGAATCTTAAATTCTTATGAAAAATTGATACTATACTTCATCCGGCTCGATCCAGCCAACATTACCATCTTTACGCAAATAGATCATACTAAGCTTGTCATTTCCCGCATTACGGAACATCAACGCATTTTGATCCGCCAATTCCATACGCATTACCGCTTCAGAAACACTCATCTTTTCAATATGTGTTTGAATCTCAGCGATGATTGCAGGATCCTTATGAACATCTTCTTCATTATCCTGCTCTACGGCTTCTTGTGCTTCTTGCGCCAACGTATAGGCACGCGCCTTGATCAATTCCGCTTCCGGTGTCTTTTCCGCACGGTTATGGTGATCACGCAAACGGCGCTTGTAACGGCGCAAACGTTTAGCCGTTTTTTCAGATGCCAAATCGAACGCCGCATACGGGTCTTGCTCCATGGCCTCTGTTACGACCTGAATATTCTTACCGACATTCACGGAGATATTCACTTTGAACATTGCATGGCCATGCCCTTCGCGAGAGAAGGTCACCGTCGCATTTGTCGCATGATTAAAATATTTTTGATCGATGTCTGACATCTTACCTGTCACATGCTCTCTTAGAGCATCGCCAACATCAACTTGCTTTCCTTGAACGGTCATTTCCATGATTTTTTACCCTTTTGTGGTTTATGAAACTTTGTCTATTCATGCCTTTAGGTGTATTCCCTAAATGACATTTTATCAATGACTTTAGTCAAACATTCTATCCGCGATTTATTAAATTTTTCTTTTGTTTTCGTCGTTGCACCGATGATCCTATATGCATCGCCTCACGATACTTGGCAACGGTTCTTCTGGCGATGTCAATTCCCTCTTCTTTCAGTATATCGACAATTTTATCATCAGACAAAATTTTACGCGGATCTTCCTCATCGATTAAATTTTTAATACGGGCTTTAATCGCTTCGGATGAGTGCGCCATACCACTTTCCGATACGATGGCAGTCGAAAAAAAGAACTTCAATTCAAAAATACCACGCGGCGTACCGATAAACTTATTTGTTGTAACGCGGCTGACGGTGCTTTCGTGCATTTCAATTTCATCCGCAATATCCTTGAGCGTAAGAGGACGCAAAAACTCAATGCCGTAATTAAAGAACGCCTCTTGCTGCTCCACGATTTCACTGGCAACCTTTAGAATCGTTTGTGCCCGCTGATCAAGTGCGCGCACTAACCAATTCGCTGAATTTAATTGTGTTGTTACATATTCGCGGTCCTGTTTCTTCACCGCGCTCTGTGATACTTGCGTATAATATTCCTGATTCACCAGCACGCGCGGCAATGTATCGGCGTTCAATTCAACGCGCCATCCACCACCAAGATTTTTCGGCAAACGTTTCATCAAAACATCCGGCACCGCAGTTTGCACAACCAAATGATCAAATTCGCCTGCAGGCTTCGGGTTTAAGCTTTTAATCTCCTCAACCATATCCATCAGATAGGTATCATTGACGCCGCAAACCTCACCCAGCTTTTTAAAATCATGATCCGCCAGCATTTGCAGATTATCAAGCAGCGCGATCATCGGCGCGTCCAGACCGCCCTTTTCATCCAATTGCAAGGCCAAGCATTCGGACAAATCGCACGCGAATACACCTGTGGGGTCAAAGCCCTTCATGCGCTTTAAAAGCTTTTCTATGCGCTCATTCGAACATCCGAAACGCTCTGCCATGTCACCGACATCATCACGCAGATAACCGCTCTCATCCAAACGATCGATCAGAAACGCCCCGATCATACGATCCCGCTCCTCACCGAAGGCCATGTGCAATTGATCCGTTAAATGCTCACGCAGGCTTTTATCCGCGCTCATTCGATTTTCGAAGCTATCTTCGGCATTTTCAAATTTAGAATTTCCACCCGCGCCTATATTCGCCATAGATGACCCAGCATCAAAATCTCTGCTTTCCCCTTCTGAGATCTGTGCAGAGAATGCGGCATCAACATCATCCGCTCCCTGATCGCCGCTAACGGTATCTTGCGGCATATCATCGGCGCCACTCAGGCCATCTGCATTACTATCTGCTTTTTCAAGGAGAGGATTCTTCTCAAGCTCTTCTTCAATATATTCACCAAGCTCAACATTATTCAGCTGCAACAGCTTAATTGCCTGTTGTAACTGAGGTGTCATCACCAGTTGTTGAGATTGCCGAAGATCGAGCTTCTGAGAGAACGTATTCATAAGATACATATTACCATGCGGCAGTAAGAAGTCACCACAAATACAGTCGTATATAACGAAAATTAAAAGAGATTAGAGAGAGAAACCCTCACCGAGATAAACACGACGAACATCTTTATGGTTTACGATTTCATCGGGCGGCCCTTCCATCAGAACCTTACCACCATGCAAAATATACGCACGATCAACAATACCCAAACAATCACGCACGTTATGGTCGGTAATCAATACGCCTATACCGCGGTTTTTTAACTGTCCGATTAAATTACGGATATCATTCACTGCAATCGGATCAACACCCGCTAATGGCTCATCAAGCAAAATAAAGTCAGGGCGCGCGGCAAGTGCACGCGCAATCTCAACGCGGCGACGCTCCCCGCCCGATAGAGCAAGAGAAGGCGTTCTGCGTAAATGTTCCACACTGAATTCTGCAAGCAAGTCCTCAAGCATGAAGTCCTGATCTTCCTTGCTTAAATCCTGAAGCTCGATCACGGCGCGGATATTATCCTCTACCGACAACCCTCGGAAAATTGAAGCTTCCTGCGGCAAGTAACCCACGCCCATACGTGATCTGCGATACATTGGCAAATTGGTAATATCCTGCCCGTCCAGCAAAATAGAACCGCCATCCGCACCAATAAGCCCGGTAATGATATGAAAACATGTCGTCTTACCCGCGCCGTTCGGGCCAAGTAACGCAACGGCCTCACCGCGATTAATGCGCATACTAAAGTCACGCAATACGGGACGTTTCTTATATGACTTTGACAGGTGCGTCGCGACCAAGCCCTTAGGCACTTCTTTCAAGCGCGGTTTTCTGCCCATTTTTGATTTCATTAAATTCATAAAATTTCATACTCTTACAGAACCATCATGACGCGGGTCATGACAGGAAGATGAACCAATACACCAAATCATCCATGTGGTAAATTATTTTGATAAAGCCAGCTTAACACCCAAACCAACCATAAGGCCGCCGCAGGTGCGCTCTACCCAATGCATTACTGCCATAAATTTACGTTTTACGCGCGCATTTGTCAAAACAATAGACACGCCGCTAAACCATAAAAATTCAATGATAACCGATGTCATCCCATAAACCACATGCACAATATGTGATGTATCAGGGCCGATAAATTGCGTAAATACCGCCGTAAAAAATACAACAGCCTTTGGATTAAGCAGATTTGTCAAAAATCCGTTCAACACCGCCTTATCAAAACGCATTGATTTTACATTACTTTTTACAGCCGTGATGCCAGCCTGCTCCCCTTGCATATCATCAGATGCGTCACGCTTCTTTGAAAACAAAATAGACTTCACGCCGATATAACATAAATATGCCGCGCCCATATATTTAATCAAATTAAACAAGAAGACGGATTGCGAAATAATCAGCGCAATACCAAGCAAAACAAATAAAACATGCGCCCCAACACCAAGCGCAAGCCCCAGCGCGGTAAAAACGCCAACAGCCCGCCCATGTGTCAACGCATTACGCACACACACAACAAAAGCCGGCCCCGGTGACATCGTTGCGGCCAGCTGTACGGAGGCCATCAAAGCCCATTTCAATAAAATATCCATATGCGCCTACCCTTACCTACTCATCATTTTTTGGGTTCAAATTAGACCCGGGATAGAAAACACCGCTTACACGACCCCCCTTCCCTTCACCGGCATTTTGATTATCCGCGCCGAAAATTTTGCTGATATTCGTTTTCAAATTCACTTCACCGCGTGCACCATTTAACGTATTCGGGCCACGGGCAATTCTGACATTCCCATGTATTTGCGCAATACTTGTCTGCGCCGAATATGTTGCCTTATCGCCCTTCAGCACCTCATCAGGCGTTGTGATCGTAACATTACCGACCGCTTCCAATGAATGTAATACGCGCTTACCGTTTTTATCCGTTGTAAAAATTGCAACAATCTTATCAGATTCAAGAGTATCACCCTCACGCTTCGCCTTCGCCGCGCCAATCGCTTCTACACGTCCCGTTTTGGCCCAATATTGAAACTTATCGCGCGCAGTGATGGTTTGGTCCTCTGATACGGCGCGTAAATTCTTGCCCGTCATCACGGCATATCCCTTTGCCACATCATAGACGGCAACATCACCATAGGCTTTACTTTTTGCCGAAAGGATCTGCACATTGCCGCGCGCCTCAATGGTATGAATATCCATACCGCTCTTTTCGGTTTGCTTATATTTCGCGGTGAGCAAGGCCGCCTTAAGCGTTGTTCCGCCTTGGGTTGCAACAACATTTTTACGCGCGCGAAAATACTGCTCATTACGGTGCCATTCCAGGCTTTCATCTGCGGTGATTTCTAATGGCTTATTGCGATCCGGGTTGGGCGTATTTTGCGCATACGCCACACCGCCCACAGAACAGAGCAAAACCATACCTAATAAAAACTTTTTCATAACCATTTATAACGCACCATCAAGGCCGTTCTCAAGCACCAGTTTCGCAGGGCCTGTAAAAATAATTTCGCCTGTTTCTCCATTTGCGCGCATGCCTTCCGCCGCAATAGATATATCAGGCCCTGATCCCGTCACGGCCTTTTCCGACCACGCATATTTCTTTTCCAAGTCGAAATGCGCCTCATCGCTCACCAACTCATACCCGTCTTGATGCTGCATATGCACTCCGCCCTGCAGGAAAAAACGTTGTGTATCTTGCCTGTATGCACCGCTCTCCGATCGCATCGTGACCTCCATACCATCCTTTAAGGTCATCTGCCCGACAGGCTTTTCAAGCATAATAAGGTCTTTGTTCTGCTCCCCCTGAATGGCGCGATCAGCAGTAATTTTATACGGTTGGTTTTTCTTATCCGCGCTTTCGAATTTCGGGTTCAATAATTCATTCTGATTAACCTGCGGTTCATCCATATCTTTCAATGTCTGCTCGATCGGTTTAATCATCGGCTCGTTATCTTCGGATCCGACAAATAATAAAACCACCAAAACCAAAGCCCCCAAAGGCAGGACTAATCGCATCGATTTAACGAAAGCCGAATATCCGCCAATATTACGTTCCAAACCCTCACGGCTTGAAAGGCGCTGCATACGCTGATCAAGTTCATCAACCATTTGTTCTTGTGATAAGTCTTCGGACATATTTCACCACCTGATGCCTGTCATACCATATACGCAGCTTAAACAAACAGGGCGTACGCCCCGCATAAGGAGGTAAGACTATAGATCAGGCGACGCCGGCTTGCAAACAATCTTGCAATCTAATCATGCCACACGCTTTACCGTCTTTTGTCACAACTAAACTTGTGATGTATTGGCCAGGTGTTTTTGTCATGATATCAAGGGCTTCAGCCGCCAAAGCATCTTGTGCAATCATCTTTGGATTTTTACTCATAATATCGGTCACAGGACGCTGCAACAAATCAGGCGCCATATGACGCTTCAAATCACCATCCGTTACAATCCCGAGCAAATCTTTTTGGCCATCAAAAACCAACACTGCACCAAGGTTCTTTTCGGTTAAAGCAATAAGCGCCTGATCCATTAATGCATCTTGCCCAATAATCGGCAAATCATCACCTGAAACCATCAGTTCAGACACTTTCATTAATTTCTGCCCTAATTTTCCACCCGGATGGAACACCTTATACTGTTCGGGCGTCAATCCCATGCGCTCCAACAACGCTACCGCTAATGCATCACCATAAGCAATCATCATCGTCGTCGAAGTCGTCGGCGCCAAGCCATTCGGGCAGACCTCACCGACACGCGGCAAAAGTAATTGAATATCCGAATAACGCGCCAGCGTCGATTCAGGGTTGCTCGTCATTGCAATCAAAGTAATGTCATAACGGCGCGTATAATGAATAAGATCAGAAAGTTCGTTATTCTCACCTGAATTGGAAAGCATAAGGACAACGTCACGATCGGTAATCATACCCATATCACCGTGACTGGCTTCACCCGGATGCACGAAATATGACGGCGTACCGGTGGAAGCCAAAGTTGCCGCAATTTTACGCGCAACATGGCCGCTTTTCCCGATACCGGCAACAATTAAACGCCCCGCGCCTTGCGCCGTGTTTTTCATACTATGAACTGCGTCAACGGCCTTAAAGAATTCGTCATTAACAATATCAGCCAGCGCCTCAAGCGCCTTAGCCTCAGTTTTCAGAACGTGAACGGCACATGCAATATCCTTGTCTGCAACTTCACCCGATGCAGCGGTGTTCAAAGCTTCGCCCAATGCCTGCCCCTATACGTTAACTTTAATGTTCGAAAATATCGTAATACCATCCGCTCAAATCTAGCGTTGCGCGCGTGCCGATAAAATCAAAACAGCTTTGCGCGATATCTTTGCGCCCTTCGCGTTCCAACATTTTATCGAGATGGATTTTTAACTTATGCAAATAATACACATCGCTTGCTGCGTAATTCAATTGCTCGGTACTTAGCTCCGCCGCACCCCAGTCAGATGATTGGTATTGCTTACTGATCTCAACCCCTAATAGTTCACGGCAAATGTGACGCAAACCATGTTTATCCGTATAGGTACGCACCAATTTCGATGCAATTTTTGTACAATAAACATTTGGACAATCCACACCGAGATACGCCTTCATAATTGCGACATCAAAACGGGCAAAGTGAAATAGTTTCATCACATCAGGATTGGATACAAGCTTGCATAAATTCGGCGCACTGTAATCGCTGCCGTCGAATTGCACTAAATGTGCATTACCATCCCCCGATGAAAGCTGAACCACACAGAGCCTGTCGCGAGAAGGGTTCAAACCCATTGTTTCCGTATCAATGGCAACCATATTCCCTAAATCAAGATCAGCAGGAATGTCATTTTTGTGTAATGTAATACTCATTAGTAAACCCTAAAATCGTCCAAGAGCGCCGAACGCTCTGTTTTTTCACCTGTATGTTTCGTATATCACAAACACCTAAATGTCAAACGAAGCACTTGAAATTCCTTTGAAATAATTAGTTTTTTTTTAATCTTTTTTTTGTCATTATCTACAGACGTTAATCTGTGCAAATCATTTTCCAAAAAGGTTTTAATTTCGCATATAATACGACGTATTTTGAACAGGGGCATTTTTCCAAAAGGTTATAAGTATGAGAATTTTAGTAGTAGACAGAGAAGATATAACAGCACAAATGATGACAAGCCGTTTGGAGCCACTTGGGCATAAAATCACCCATGAACCCGTCAAGAACAACGCGATTGAACGCCTTGAGAGCGAAGACTATGAGATGATCTTTATAGATCCTGCACCGCTCACAAGTGCACGCCCGACAATTCTGAGCCTGCGCCGCGCGACAGGTCGCTACCCCTACATCGTGCAAATGGGTTCTGACATCACGCAGATTGAGGCGATACAATCCGGTGCAAACAACTGTATTTTAAAACCGATTGATAATGAAATATTGGATACCACCGTCAACAGCGCACGGAACCTTACCGCACTGATCAAACGCATTGGAGATGATTCCGAAGACTTCCCGAGCGCAGGAGGCATCATTGCTAAATCCGCGTTTAACCAACTCTTCCTTTCTGCAATTGACCGTGCTGATCGTTATGGCGAACGAACATTCATCGTCTTCATCAGCATCACAAATTACCAAGCTATCTACGAAGCCGAAGGTCCGTATGCCGCAGATTATTCAGTGGCCAAGCTTTCTAAATATCTTGTACGCTTGCGTCGTCAATCGGACATCATCGCTCAAACAGAATCATTCGAATACGCATTGCTGTTACAGCGCCCGCTTTACGAAACAGAGCCCACAGAAGCGGCGAATCGTTTCGCCGAAGCAATAGCAAATTTCGAAGATTTATTTGCTAAGGACGGCATTGCGCCGGAAGTTTCTGTGCGCCTTGTTGATCTGCCGGTCGGATCGCGGATCGTTGAACATACGATTACAAAAGAGCATGTAAAAAGCGCCTAAAATTTCCTCTGGATAAACCAAAGACTTCACAGTCCGCACCCTTGTTCGGTGATCGCAAAATACATTATGCTTGTATGCGCATAATGCATTAACTCTTGCACAGGCCTGTGAAACCCAATGTTTTCAAAACGAACACGCCCACATTTATTTCTTGGTACGTGCGCTATGACATTTGTCATGGCATTTGCCGCCCCGTCCTTTGCGGGCACTCCGGTCAGTGGTGAAAAGCATATCTTTAAAAACGGCGAAGAAATTGTCATTCATGTAAAGGGCGAAGACGAACTCAGCGAAACATACGTGATTGATGCCGACGGCTCAATTCAGATGCCACTTATTGGGCGCGTTAATGTGACATCACAAAATGGTGCAAACATAGAGAATAAAATAGAGGCCGCGCTGAAAGACGGATACCTTAAGAATCCGGAGGTTTCAGTATCATATTTCGCCCCCCCGCCCGCCCCCGTTAAGGCCGTTACAAAGGCCGAAGTGACGCAGAAGCATGAGACCAAATCAACAAAGGCCGCTGTTCAAGCGCCAAAGGTTTCTAAAAATGATATTCCGAGCGTTCCGAAAGATGCCATTTTTGTTTTGGGCGCAGTAAAAAACCCGGGAGTGTACCCTTTTGGCGGTGATTTATCGCACTTATTACATGCCGTGGCACTAGCCGGCGGATACACAGATGATGCAAATCAATCACGCTTTGAAATCATACGTAAAACCGAGAAAGTCTATTATCGCGGTATGCAAGACAGCGGCACTTATGGCCTGAAACCTGGTGATATCATCATCATTCAGGCGCGCTAGGCAAGGGAAGAGTAACCAATGAGGCAGACAGAGCAACCAAATAGTTTTCAGGAAATCATGCGCGTTCTCAGGCGTAGGAAGTTCCTTATCTTTTTCTCTGCCCTCACAGGATTTACCGGATTTTTATATACCACATCACTCATCAAGCCTGAATATACCGCACAAGCCGAAATTATTTATGACCGCAAAGATGCAGATCTTGCATTCGTAAACACACAAGAAACGTTGCTGCAAACAGAGCGTCTGGTCTATGACACAGTTGACGCAATGGGGCTGGCAGAGGGCGTTGCGGAATACATGTCCAGAAATCTAAGCATTGAACAAAGCAAAGATTCCCATGTCATTCATGCAAAATACACAAGCCGTGATCAAAAACACGCAGCCAGTGTTTTGAACACATTACTTGATGAATACAAGGCCGAATATACCGCGCAAAATAAAGTTGATGAAACCTCCCCCCTCGATCAGGTGCAGGCAAATTATCAGCAAACATTATCTGAGTTGGAAACAACAATCATAAACGCACAAGAAGAACTTGCGCTCCTTGATGCCGAAAAGCCCGTTGCAAAACCCGCCAGCGTTGGCAAAATTTTTGCAATGAATGTTGCAGAAAAAGAACACCAACGCGCAGCAGAAGCATACAATAAATTAAACGATAACGGCATTATAGAAGATAACCGTACACTTTCTGCTTTGCGTAAAAAACTCAGCGTTCAAAATGACGAGATCGCCCATTTGTCATCACGATACGGTGAAAAACACCCGAAAATGATTACAGCGAAGGCCGATTTAGCCATTATTGAAGATCAGCTCAAAAATGAACGTAGTGCTGTGCGATCGCAAATTATTGCAAATTACGAAAAGACGAAAGATTCTTTGCAAAGTTTGGTTGCACAAGTCAGAAACCGCGATGTAGCTGATCCTTATGCTTCGCGCAAAGAAGCATTAGGTGAGATGATCGCTGTTGCGCAAACAACACGCGATAAAATCGAAAATCAGTATATGGATCTTATCGCCAATATGATTGAACCCGCAGCAGGCACAGAAGCGTTCAATTTACCTTTTACGATTACACCTGCGCGCATCGTTGATAACGGCTTCGCCGACAGTAAATCCCGCATTATTTTGCTTGGTACGCTTGCATCCATGCTGGCGGGGGTTTTGCTCAGTCTGATTTTAGAAATTACCCGCAAAACATATCTTAGCGGCCGTGAGATGCAAGACACGTTAGGCCATCCGTGCTACGCGCTTATCCCGCAAACAAAGGCGGACAAAAACCGTGCCCTTGGTGATTACGTGATCGATAACCCGATCAGCACAACAACCGAAGCGCTTCGCACATTAAAATTGGCCATGACAATCAATTCACCAAGCGGAAGCTTGCCAAAGGTGATTTCCGTGACCTCTTCCACCCCGGGTGAAGGGAAGACGACGCTGTCCACTTGGCTAGCAAAGCTCAGTGCGAAATCAGGGCAACGCGTTATTCTTATTGATACTGATTTCCGCAAACCAAATGTTCATAAAATTATGGGAACAAAGAACACCGATTCATTGGTTGAATACCTTGTCGGCGGTAAGGACCTTAGTGATGTCATAGATACATCTGATCCGACTGGTTTGCATGTTTTATACGGACGTGACGTCCCCAACAGCGCGACTGACTTAATCGCCTCTGCCAAAATGGGGAATTTGATAAATACATTGCGCCATCAATATGATCTAGTAATCATCGACACACCGGCATGCATGTCCGTTTCAGATACATTAAGCGTCGCGCGTTTTAGTGAATTATTGCTCTATGCTGTGGCATGGAACCGCACAACAAGGCAAACTGTCCACAACGGAATTTCACAATTCGAAAAGTTCAAAAACACCCAAATTGCAACGGTTTTGACGAATATTGACCTTAAAAAACATGTTGAGTACGGGTACGGAGAAGCCATCATCCATTATGGCGGATACCAAGCTGCTTAAATTTTATTTATACTATTATTGCTATGCGAATCAACGATTCTAACATCTCCAGGCGTGGCGCTTTTTTCTTCATTGCGCTGTTTTCTTGCCTACAAATTTTCCTCGGCTTTTTCCTCATCACCGGAAAAGGCCATGATTCTGCTGCGGCACTCGCCGTACAACAAAACCCTTCCGATGCTGCAACCGATCCTTCGGATAATTCTGCAGACACTCCTCAAAAATTTGCACAGTTCCGTATGATAAAAGCCTATGAGGCGCCCTAATGTCATATTATTTTTCTAAACACCCCGGTCTATTTACATACATACTGCTGATCGCAGTAAGCGTTCTGTCATTTCTATATTTTGATCCGACCCCGTCCATGATTGGTGTTCTGTCGGTTTTTTGGGGTATGTATATTTGTATGCGCGTTCTCTCACTCTATGAGCTTAGCGAACATTTTGACCTTTTCTCAAGCCAGAAATTATCATCTAAAACCAGTAATTATAGCCTTGCGAAACTGCCGAAAGATTTGGCACATCGCGCTGTTGCACCCGAAAACCTGAAACGCAGCGCCTTTGCCCTGCTTTGTGTACACGCACGCACCATGGTTTGGCTGGCACTCGCATTGATATATGCAGCATATTACATTCATTCGAGCAGCGCACAGCTCAGCCAATATGATTTAGTTGCTAATATCGCGGTCTTTTTCATGATCGGCGCGGCATTTTGGGCCGGCCAAAGTTACGCCTACAGCAACCGTGCTTCGCGCATATTATTTGCATTTTTCGGCGTCCTGTCCGCACTTTGCCTATATCATGCCGCACCGTTAATCGACCTGCAATCTCTCCTCGCTTTGCAAAACGCCCCGCTTAAAGTGCAAACTCTTATCCTTGCCCTCCTGCTTGCTTATACGGCGTTTACTTTGATCTACAGCATCACACGCGGGGCACGTAATACATTGTCCATACTACTTGGCCTAACGCTCTTAGCCGCCCTCTCATTGCTTTATTTCAGCCTCAGCGAAACACAGCAAAACACTGCGCTTTGGATATGCGGATGGGGGTTCTTTTCACTGTTCTGGATTCGCGTTTATTCGATGTCGCAAAAGAGATACGTTCTCTATCAATGTGAATAAGACACTTGACATACTAAGAAAATAATCCTAAATTGTATTTCATAAACGCCAGAAAACCGTTTTAAAACACACCGCCACGCGTGAGCCGCAGGGCGGTTTTTTTATGCTCAATTTTCAAATGAAAGGATAAAATCATGACGACCCTCTTACCGCAGGATGTCAACGACAACCCTATTCCGGCAATGCGCCTAAAACAAGCCAAAGCCCATAGCATTGCCTTTTCCGATACATCTGCGCGCAACGCTACCGCCTTTGATACAGGCACACGAATCATCAGCGTATATGCCGATGCACCTGTTTACCTTGCCTTTGGCGGCGCGGATGTAAATGCTACAACAAACGACCACTATTTTCCGTCAGGCATATATTACGACATGGCCATTGGCGGCGATGACAGCGCACAATTTACCCATGTTGCCGCCCTGCAGGTCAGCGGCAGCGGCACAGTATATATCTCTGAAAAAGAATAACTTATGCGCGGGAGCGAAGCGCCGTGGTGATGGTTCCGTCATCAAGGTAATCCAGCTCCCCGCCGACAGGAACACCATGCGCCAAATGCGTCACCTTTACACCAAGCGGGCTGAGGTGATCGGAAATGTAATGCGCGGTTGATTGGCCGTCTACGGTCGCGCTGAGGGCAAGGATAACCTCCTCTACGGGCACTTCACCACCATGAATACGATCAATCAATTTATCAATGCGCAAATCTTCGGGGCCGATACCGTCTAGCGCAGATAACAAACCACCAAGCACGTGATACCGTCCTTTAAACGCGGCGGTACGTTCAATCGCCCACACATCGCTCACTTGTGCGACGACACAAATTTGCGCCTTGTAACGCTTATCATCCGTACAAATATTGCACGGATCATTCATATCTAAATTGCCGCATATGCTACAACTTTTTACATTTTCCGCAGCATCCGATAAAGCATGCGCCAAAGGCATCATCAATGTTGATCGTTTTGAGAGCAAATGGAGAGCAATACGCCGTGCAGAACGGTTGCCCAATCCCGGCAAGCCCGATAATAAACGGATAAGATTTTCTAACGGCCCTTCATTCATAACGCAGTACTTACCTTTTTTTATTGATTATAGCTCGGCTTTGACGGGTCTTTGTTCGGATCAACATACATAAATAAAGATTTATCATGCTTTACGTTGTTCTTCAGGTAAAACAATTCAACCTCAGTGATCATGCCTTGCGCATCTAATACGCGCCATTTCTTTAGCTCGAACGGCTTTTCAGAAAAACCGAATGTAATCGAACCGGCTTCGGGCTCTTCGGCTTTCACGACCTTTATCTGTAACAAACCACCGGCATGCTTGGCTTCCTTAACGATCAAATCATCACTCAGCGTAAAATTTTTACGTAAGAAGAAATTCGCCAAAGTTGCCTTAATAGGTGCGTTAGTTTGCTCTTCTAACTCGGCATCATAAAAATAAATAAACAAGCCATCAGCCACGATGAAATTCTTAATCGGCGGGTCATATTCAAAACGCAATTTGCCCGGGCGTTGCAAATAAAATGTACCGACCATTTGCGATCCGTCATGGGTTGTTTGCACAAAACGCGCTTTTGCCGACTTCAAATCCTGTAGATATTGTTCGGCGCGTGTAATGTCTTCGACACTGGCGTCACGCCCTTTCATGGCCAATGCCTGCTGGATAGGTACAAACAGCGTGAAAATAAACAAAAAACCCAAGATTTTTTTAGTCATGATATATCATCCGTCATTTTATTTTTAAACCATAGCAACTTCACAAACCTGCGCAAAGCCCCGTTTGATGGTTATACGATATTACAAACGGAAAACCTGTGTTTTGGGTTTCCTGAAAAAAAATAAACTTAAGGCGCATACAAAAAAACAGGCCCACATATAGGGCCTGTTATGAATAACTTTTGTTTCGATTGATACTATGCGCCGCTATGGTCACTCACCAAGATATGGCGTTTGCCTGCGGAATTTGCCGGTGAAATCACACCCTGACGCTCCATCTCCTCAACGATACGCGCCGCACGGTTATACCCAATTTGCAAATGACGCTGAATAAAGCTGGTCGAAACCTTACCCTCACGCGTTATCACGGCCACAGCTTGGTCGTATAACTCATCGACATCATCGCCGCCACCGCCTGATGATCCGCCGAACATGGCATTCATCACTTCGCTACCGCCAAAATCAGAATCTTCGGATGTTACATCATCAATATAGGCGGGTTTTGCTTGCGCACGAAGGAAGTCCGTTGCCTTTTCAACGTCATCATCCGAACAGAACGGACCGTGGACACGGGTAATACGCCCACCCGGCGCCATGTATAGCATATCCCCCATCCCCAATAATTGTTCCGCACCACCATCACCAAGGATCGTACGTGAGTCAATTTTAGAGGTCACCTGGAATGAAATACGTGTCGGGAAGTTCGCCTTCACAACGCCTGTAATAACATCAACGGACGGACGCTGCGTCGCCATAATAAGGTGAAGACCAGCCGCACGCGCCATCTGCGCCAAACGCTGGATTGCGTTTTCAACATCCTTACCGGCCACCAACATCAAGTCGGCAAATTCATCAACGATAATGACAATATACGGCAACTCCGCCAACGGCATCGGGTGATCTTCGAAAATCGGCTTCCCTGTATCAGGCTCAAATCCCGTTTGCACCTTATGCATGATCTGCTCATCATTTTTAATGGCGTCACGCATGCGTTGGTTATAGCCCTCAATATTACGCACACCGAGTTTTGACATGTTGCGATAACGATCTTCCATTTCACGCACCGCCCATTTCAACGCCACAACGGCCTTGCCGGGTTCCGTTACCACAGGGGTTAACAAATGCGGAATATCATCATAAACCGATAGCTCCAACATCTTCGGGTCAATCATGATGAAACGGCATTTCTCAGGCGACAGACGATAAAGCAGTGACATAATCATTGTGTTCACCGCAACCGATTTACCCGAGCCCGTCGTACCAGCCACTAGCAAGTGCGGCATTTTTGCAAGATCTGCCAATATAGGTTGACCGCCGATATCCTTACCCAAAATCAACGGCAACTTTGCCGATGTTTTGTCATACATACGTGAAAGCAACATTTCTTTCATGTAAACTGTTTGACGTTTTTTATTCGGCAATTCGATACCAATAACATTACGTCCCGGCACAACGGCACAACGCACGGATATCGCAGACATCGAACGTGCGATATCATCACTAAGGGAAATAATGCGCGATGATTTTGTACCCGGCGCAGGTTCAAATTCATACAACGTAACAACAGGACCGGGGTGAATGCTGACGATTTCACCTTTGATATTGAAATCCTCCAAAACACTTTGCAAAAGCTCGGCATTTTTACGCAAAGCATCTTCGTTTAGAACCTCGCCTTTGGCTTCGGCCGGCACTTCTTGGATCAAGGATACAGGCGGCAATTCCCATTCACCGTCCACATCGGACAGCGCAAAACGCTTCTGCGCGGTGTCTTTGGCCTTCGCCGCAGGTTTAGGCGACGCCTCCTTTGGGGTAACCACGGGAATAGAAATACCGGACGACGATGGTGCAACACTATGCGTCGGTTCAAACGGCGGCTCTTCATCTTTAATTTTCGGCGCAGTTTTAATCGTAGCAGCGGCGGCTTTTTTACGCTCATCTTCAATGCTTTTGCGGGCTGCGCGCTCATCAGCCTTCGCCTTCAATGCGGCAACATGCTCCTCTTTTGCGAGTGCACGCTGCGCCTTCATGTCACGCAATTTTTCCATGACCCCAAGATTAAGACCTGCGGATGGCACAGCTTCATAATCAGGTTCATTATAATGTTGTACCCAACCGACAAAACGCCCGACCATCGCCATAACAAAACCAAACACCGTAAAAGCAGCAATCTTCAGACGGAACCACATAGACGCAATTTCATATGTTGAAAAAGCGGCCGCATATAAAAACACACCAATGGCCAAGACAGCAGAAACCAAACACAAGGTCACATCAAGATACGGCAAATTGAAAACAGATAATGATGATACAGCAGAGCCGAGGAATAACGCGCCTGTACTGCTGCCCAGATATTCGTTTTCAAGCCATGTCCCCGCAGGCACACGCGCCAGAGCGACAGAGGCAAAAACAGATGCGACAAGCAACGCCGCAAGACGAAGCGTTAACGGACGCACCGTTTGACGTTTAAAGACGCGATACCCCCAAATCATCAAGCCCGCTGCAATACAAAAACCGCCATACCCTATTGTTTGCAACAAAAGATCAGAGAGATAGGCTCCGCTTTCGCCGCCGACATTCGCAATGCGCGCCCCTGTGTTTTCAGAAGCGGTATTCCATGACGGGTCGCTGCTGCTATAGGTGAATAAAGACGCAAACAAAAACGCCGCGCAACCTGCAAAAAACAATGCAATGCAATCGACTAACCTGCGGGCGACAAAAGCCTGCAGAGATTCGGGCAAAAATGATTTTTTGCTGTTACGAGAGCGTTTAATTTTACGAGAACGCGCCATGATGATTGCCAGTCCTTATACTCAGATGGTTGAAAATTGAAAACGACACGGATTGTGCCAAAAGAAAATATCGAATCAGTATAACCCTTTTCGAGGGTAAAACTCAATTCCCAAAGTCAAAAAAACCTTTGAAACGTGCGACTTACCAACCGTTAACACTTTGTTAATATTTTATCCTATAGCATAGATCGTTATTTTTTATAAATTTGGAATCACCCATGAAGAACAGTTTAAAACAAGCCCCCTTGGCGCTCTATTCTGTGCGCTATGACCTCTATGTCTTTCACGAATGTAGTAGCGGCCGTATGGCACAGTGGGAGCACGTTGCAGGCACACATTGCATGAAACGTGCAGTTAAATTAGCACAGCTTTTGAAACGTAAACACGGCGATAAACGGATAGAAATAAAAAAGCGCTCTTACTGCCCGCAGGAAAAGCGCTTTGTCGGTAAGACAACCGGAATAGTTAAAGGCGGTCGCATCGCACGGTTGGATATTGTGGACTTTATCCGCAACTACGCCTGATGATGAAATAATTATTCCATCACACCATCAGGATCATTCGCCACACGGTCGGCGATATCCTCGAACACGCGTGCGTTATCATTCATCTGATCCTGAATTGGCGCATTCTGTTCGGCCAAAGTGCGGAAAAAAGCCGCCGCATCACGAAGCAACCGTGATGACAATTCCGCATTCGATGTCCCTTCCAAAGAACCGTTCGGGTCCTGCACCATCAAATCAGACATTTGTTCGAAAACAGTTGCGTTTTCATTCATCTGGCCGGTCAGCTTTTCATTTTGCGATCCCAAAGTACGGAAGAACTGCGCCGCATCTACAAGTAGCCTGGCCGTTAATTCTGCATGTGTTGGCATAAAAAATTCCTTATTCTTCTTATTTTGCAAGGGATACACTAGCACGAAAACAGGATGGTAATGCAAGCCCTTATTTTAAAAACTAAAATTCGTCATTATTGACATGTTTTTTGCGAAAATCATTTGCCTTATACGCCCCCAGCAAACGAACATCCTTGGCAAAAAAGTCAAGTTCCGCCAAGGCGCGACGCATGGGCAAGCTTTCGGGATGCCCTTCAATGTCACAAAAGAAACGCGCGGCCTGAAATTTCTCATCAACATAGGATTCCAATTTTGTCATACTCAGCCCGTTCGTCGCAAAACCGCCTAGCGCTTTATATAAAGACGCAGGAATATTTCCAACCTCGAACAACAGGCTGGTCACTACATCTTCGTCATCAACATCCGGAAATTCAGGTTCTGTCGAGAAAATCAGAAACCGTGTCACGTTATGACTTTGGTCTTCAATATCCTGTGCCAATACATCAAGCCCATAAATTTCGGCCGCCAAAGACGAGGCAATCGCGGCATGATGCTTATCATTCTTTTCTGAAATCTCTTTTGCGGCGCCTGCCGTATCGGCATGAACATGCGATTGCACGTCAAGCGTCTTCAAATATTCACGACATTGTGGCAAAGCATGAATATGGCTGTGTACATGCTTGATATCTTCAATTTTCGCACCTTTAACGCCCAACAACATATGATTGACCGGCTGAAAATGTTCGCCGATAATAAAGAAATCACCCTGCGGGATCAGATGATGTACATCCGCCACGCGCCCCGCAATAGAGTTATCAACGGGGATCATTGCTAAATCCGCGCGCCCATCTGCCAAAACACGAAAGGCCTCATCAAATGAATGACATGGCAATGTCTCCATTTCCGGAAAAACCGTGCGGCAAGATAAATCGGAATACGCCCCATGCGCACCCTGAAAAGCGATAGTCTTTAATTTTTTTGTCATTTTTCTTCCGAATTCTTGGATTTTTTTTATATAAATCAATTTTTTGGTTGAATGACTATACGCAAACTGTATATCTATGTCGACAAAAGGAAAGAGCTGTACTATTTTTTTTAAGTAGCTTTTTGCTCATTTCCGCGAAAATGAAATGCTTTCATTTTTACTATGATAAATTTTAACGAAAACAAGGGTATGTGAATCATGTCCGCTAATCTTGAAAACAACAAAATATTTGCCGCTATTCTTTGCGCGCTTCTGACCGTGATGCTATCAGGCTTCTTTGCAAATCTGATCTTCTATCAAGAGCCGCTGAAAGAAGATGCCGTTCATATCGATGGGGCAGAAGCCGGAGCGCACGGCGGAGCAGTAGACGCAGGGCCCAAATTACCTGATCCGATTATGGCAATGCTGGCGACAGCAGATGCCGAAAAAGGCGCTAAGATCTCTAAGGCATGTGCGGCATGTCACTCCTTTGACAAAGGCGGCCCAACGAAACAAGGCCCGAACCTGTATGGTGTTGTCGGCGGTCCAAAGGCGCACGTGGCTGGCTTTGCATACTCTGACGGTGTAAAAACAAAGGGTGGAACATGGGATTATGACTCCCTAAACCACTTCCTTGAAAAGCCGAAGAAATACATCAGCGACACAAAAATGAACTTCGCAGGTTTGAAAAAAGCATCTGACCGTGCGGCTCTAATTGCTTGGTTACGCCAACAATCTGACGCACCTTATGCGCTGCCAAGTGATGCAGATATCGCCAAGGAAGAAGCTGCTTTCGCACCGAAGGAAGAAGAGGCAGCAGCAGAAGGTGAAGAAGCGCCTGCGGAACCTTCACATCACTAAGATAAGTACATGAATATACAAAAGCCGCCCTCATAAATGGCGGCTTTTTTTGTGGGTAACACAACGAGAGCAATAAATGTCAGGCTTTCTTTTCCCAACCACCATTTTCATTTTGTTGCCAATAAGTCACTTCAAAGCCCTGCTCCTTATATGCTTTCCAACGCTGGCGCGCTGCTGCAACGGCATTGGGGTTATGACCGCTCAACATCTCACAACACAACGCATATTCGCCCTGAGCTTGTGATACCGCATTTTCCGATACAATTAATACATCGGCTGCATTTGGGTTTTCATCTTCGGCTGTAATCCAAATCGGCTGAAGCACTGCATCTCCATTCGCGGCAGAACCATGTGGCAGGAAACTCTCTTTGCTGTAGGTCCATAAATGCTGATTCAGGTATTCGCATTCCTGTGTATTGGCACATTTCAAAACAATTTTATGTCCGCGTTCTAATGCCTTTCCAAGCAATAACGGCAGGACTTGCTCCTGTGATTGGTGCTGTAAATGATAAAACCGCACTTCCGTCATTTGGCCTCCTGCATATGAACAGACGACGTGGCATCAGGCATATTTTCAAAATATAAATGCGTGCACCCCTGATAATCGCTCACCTGATAAATATCACCATCACGGTGGTGTACATACCCGTCATGAACGGGAATTTTCCCATGCCCGCCGGGAATGTCCAACATGTATTTCGGCAAACATATTCCTGAAACACGCCCTTGTAGTTCACGCATGATTTCTTGACCGCGTTTCAGCGGCACACGGAAATGTGACGTGCCTTTTGCGCGGTCCAAGTGATGCAAATAATAGGGTCTGACATGGTGTGCGACCAGAAAACGGAACAAATCTTCCAGCGTTTTAGCGTTATCATTCACCCCATTCAGCAGCACAGATTGCGACAAAACTGAACAATTTGCAGTGCGTAGAGCCAAAATCTTCTCTTGCACCTCCTCTGTCACCTCATCCCTGTGATTAACATGAATAACCACATGAACTGCCTTTGAAAAACCTTTCAATACAGATAGATGCGTTTCGCTTAGATGGGACGGACTAGCCACCGGTATACGCGTGTGAATCCGCACGATTTGCACATGATCAATAGCGCCCAAGCGATCCAAAACATTTTGTAAACGACGCGCCGAAAGCATAAAAGGGTCACCACCTGTTAAAATGACCTCCCAGATTTGCGGATTATCACGAACATAGGAAATTGCATCATCCAGATCATCGGCGCTCATATGTTCAGCGCCCTGCCCGATCATTTCTTTTCTGAAACAATAACGGCAATACACGGCACAAACCGATGACACCTTGAGCAATACACGATCCGGATATCTGTGAACAATCCCACGCACAGGACTGTAGATTTCATCCCCGATCGGGTCACCTTCTTCATCAGGTAAGATCGTATTTTCCTCTGCCGCTGGAATATATTGCTTGGCGATCGGATCATCTCTCAGATCCGCGTTTCGCCCTGATAACAGCTTTAGGATATGCGGTGAAATACCGATATCAAAACTGCGGCCGATATCGGTTAAGGCATCAACCTGACCAGATGATACCAAGCCATATTGTAACAAGGCATCAACGTGCGACACGCGGCGTGAGGTACATGCCTCACCACGCGGCAACTGGTCGCTTTGCGAATATTTAGAAATCAGTGTCACGGTTACTAAAATTTATAACGGGTTAAAATATATCGCCGCTATTCTTACATCTGTTCGTAATTTTCTGCAATCAAACGATCAAGCACACGCACACCGAAACCCGTACCGAATTTTGGGTATGTATCACGATCTGATTTGATCCATGCGGTTCCTGCAATATCCATATGCGCCCACGGGGTTCCATCCTCTATGAAATGCCAAAGGAATGCAGCGGCCGTACATGCCCCCGCCCAGCGGCCTGATTTTGCCATGTTCTGAACATCCGAGATTGTGCCCTCCATGTCTTTTTTCCATACCTCATCAAGCGGCATACGCCATAAACGCTCGCCCGTTTTTTTGCCGGCATTGTCCATTTGTTCCCACAAAATATTATCTGTAACGAACGTGCCGCAATATTCATGCCCTAACGCCATCATCATCGCACCCGTTAATGTCGCAAGGTCGACAATCAAGCTCGGCTTGTAGACGTCCTGTACATAAGACAGCGCATCAGCCAAAACCAAGCGCCCTTCTGCATCCGTATTCAACACTTCAATCGTTTTACCCGAATATGATTTCACGATATCGGCAGGGCGATATGCACGTGCAGACGGCATATTTTCGACCAGACCGACAACGCCGACAACATTCACCTTTGCTTTGCGGCGTGCCAAAGCCATCATCAAACCGACAACAGCCGCCGAACCGCCCATGTCCATTTTCATATCTTCCATGCCTGCGCCCGGCTTCAGCGAGATACCGCCCGTATCAAACGTCACGCCCTTGCCCACAAATGCAAGCGGCGCATCTGTTGAATTCTTATCGCCTTTCCAACGCATAATCACCATGCGCGGGGCATTATCGGAGCCCTGCCCCACAGCCATAAGAGCGCCCATGCCAAGCTTTTTCATTTTTTTATCATCAAAGATTTCAATCTCAACACCCAAAGGCTTCAACTCATCCCTAATGCGTTTAGCATATGCATCAGGATAAAGTTCATTCGGGGGCTCATTGACCAAATCACGCGCAAAGAACATACCGTCAATAACGCATAATTGTTCAGTATAGATTTGCTCTGATATTTTACTGTCGAACACGACAAAATTTGCCTCAGATATTTTGACACTATCATCATCGGCTTTTTTGGTTTGATATTGCTCGAACTTATAGGAGCGCAATTTGAAACCGGTCGCAAGATACGCGGCTATTTCGCCACTATTGGGGACATCATTATCAATCAATAATTCAACGGTTTCGATATTCTTACCATCAAGCGCAGCAAATAGTTTTCCGCCCAACTTTTCGGCAGCATCCTTGTCGAGGTCTTCTTTTTTACCGCAGCCGAACAAAATGACGTAATTATACGGTGCGCCTTCGGGCAACATTAAGATTTCTATCTGACCGTTTTTCCCCTTAAAACTCTTTGTTTTCTTCAAAACATGATCTAAAAACCCGCTAAATTCATAGTTCATTGAGGCCACGGAAGGCGCTTGATCCTTGCTGTCATAGAAGCAAAGAACGGCAGCTTCAGCCTTTTTGTGCGGGGCTTTTGAGAAAGAAATGTTGACGGTCATCTTGTATCCTGTTTTAAGGCTTCTATGCCTTCTTAGAAAAATTAGTCGCTAAATTGCTATGACATAGTATAATCTTCGCGATCAAATGGCTAGCCAGAACACGAAAAACCGCCTAAAAAACCTTATGAAAATTTTTGATTTTTACATTTTAAGAAATCTTGGCATCGCGACGTTTTTCATCGCCATTGTTTTGACGTTTATTGTGTTCCTGACACAATCGCTCCGTTTTTTAGAAATCGTCATCAATTCTGCCTCGGGCGGGTCTGCTTTTTGGGTTCTGACCGGCTTGGCACTTCCTCGCTTTTTTGAAGTAATCTTGCCGCTCTCCCTCATGAGTGCGACCCTGTTTTTATACAATAAACTGACGGCGGACTCTGAATTGATCGCAATGAAGGGTATTGGCCATTCTCCGTTCGCCTTGGCACGCCCTGCGCTTTTACTTGGCCTGATGGTGACATTTCTATTATGGGGCATCACGATGTGGATTGCTCCCATGTCACTTGCAAAAATGCATGAAATGCGTACCGCTCTGAAGGCTGAATTTTCAACCCTCCTGTTCCGTGAAGGTGTTAATGCACCGGGTAAAGGGATCACTGTCTATATTCGTGAGCGCACATCCGATGGCGAATTACACGGCCTGATGATCCATGACTCCCGCGACAAATCAAAACTACCGACAACGATCATGGCCAAACGCGGCATTTTGGTAGAAGGCCAAAACGGTCATCAAATCATAGTCTTTGACGGCCGTCGCCATGAATTTGATCGTGAACGTGGCGTTTTACAAAAACTCGGATTTGATCGGTACACAATTGATCTCCCTGAAAATAAAATCAGTGGCCAAAGATGGAGTGAACCAAATGAACGCACCATCAATCAATTGCTAAACCCTGATAGATCAGATACACGCGATGTACAAAACCTGCATGATTTTACAATCGAAATTCACCGCCGCGTTACCGGCCCTTTACTTGCCCTAACCTTCCCGCTTGTGGCGCTATCGCTTTTGTTACTCGGGCCCGTTGATCGTCGTGGCCTTGGGCAACGCATTGCCTATGCTATTGTTTTAATTATGCTGCTACAGGGTTTATTTTTAGCGTCCTATAATATGGCACGAAACAACATCTTCGGTCTTGTGCTTATGTATATTGTTGTTTTAGCGCCAGCAGGCATTTCACTTTTCGCCCTGAGCGGTTTTAGCGAGAAAATGCGCCGTGAATTCCTATATCGCAAAAAGCAGGAGGCCGCATGAAAATTACAACAACCCTGAGCCTGTATCTTGCAAAGCGTTATTTCGTAAATTTAATCGTTCTGTTGCTTGCACTGCTTGCCGTTATCTATCTGTTTGATACCGTCGAATTGATCCGCCGCGCCAGCAAACACGAAGATGTCGCCCTTGGTCTTGTCCTGAAAATGGGGCTATATAAACTACCCGAAGTCGGGCAAACGCTCATCCCCTTTGCCGTCCTATTTAGTGCGATGTTCACCTTTTGGCAACTAACCCGAAAATACGAACTGATCGTAGTGCGCGCGTCAGGCTTTTCTGTTTGGCAATTCCTGACACCTATTACATTTGTAGCCATATTCTTCGCTGTATTGCATATGACCGTTATTAATCCGGTCGGATCCATTCTGGTAAACAAATTCGAGGATATGGAGCGTAAATACCTAAAACGCGAGAGCAATCAAATCGCTGTTTTTCAAGAAGGGCTATGGCTAACGCAAAATATTTTAATTGAGCAGGCATCCAATGCCCCCACCTCATCGGATGAGCAAAATCTAACGAGTGGTTACGTTATTTTACATGCTCAAAAAATCAAACAGCCCGATTGGATCTTGCAGAATGTAACCGTTTTGTATTTCACAGATAATAATGATTTTTTACAACGCATTGACGCTCCGACGGCACGGTTGGAGGGTGAGTTTTGGAATTTAACAGATATTACATTGCACCCCGCCACGGCAGAGGGCATCACGATCAAACAAGATTCTTACAAGCTCCCCACGACCCTTACGGTTCAAGACATTGAAGAAAGCTTTTCATCCCCGCAAAGCATGTCATTTTGGAAGCTGCCTTCTTATATCAACACATTAGAGGAAACCGGTTTTGATGCGACCCGCATCAAAGTTTACTATCAGAGTCTGCTGGCACAGCCCCTTTTGTTCTGTGCGATGATTTTATTAGCTGCCACCGTCTCTATGCAGCCACCACGATCAAAAGGTACATTCACGATGATCGCCGCAGGCGTTTTCATCGGCTTTATCTTATTTTTTATGTCCAGCTTCTTACAAGCATTGGGCGCATCACAACAAATACCGGTCATGATGGCCGCTTGGTCACCCGCACTCATTGCATTTTTGCTTGGCCTGTCTGCCATGATGAACATTGAAGATGGCTAAGATTAAAAGTTGTACACGTTTATTTTGGGGGCTTGTGTTTCAGTTAACGAATTGATAATCATCATATGTTACAAAAGTGAGGTTGGTGGGGATTCTTCTTTCACAATCTACAAAATTTTATGAGCAGGATATACGCAAACCATGAGCGATAACAAAATTTCTATGTGTGAACCAAAGCGCCGTGGTTTCGGCAAAATTCTTATGATGAGTGTTGTCAGCACCATGCTTTTGGGTGGTTGCTCAACATTTAAATCAAACACAATTGTTGATGGCGGCATTGAAATTAACGACCCGTTTGAAGAACAAAACCGCATGGTTATGTCTTTCAACCAGGCCGTCGATAAAAATGTTATTTTCCCTGTATTAGAGGGATACCGCACTGTTACACCAAAGCCGGCACGCACGGGCTTGCGTAATTTCCTACGCAATCTTTCGAATCCTATTATCTTCATCAACCAGGTTTTACAAGGTGATGCGGAAGGTGCAGGAAATGTTTTAATGCGCACTGCAATTAACTCCACAATCGGATTTGGCGGTTTAATTGATATTGCCGGTCACGAGGGTATTGAATACGAACAGGAAGACTTTGGTCAAACACTGGCTGTTTGGGGCGTTGATCACGGACCTTATATGGTTGTACCGTTTATCGGACCGTCATCTATGCGTGACTACGGTGGCTATTTAACAGATTCTGTCATAGACCCTGTGCGATGGTATGCATACGGTCAGGACAAAGAAAACTTATATACCGCAAAATTTGCTCTGAACTATTTAGATATTCGCGACTCCCTGATGGATACACAAAAAGAGCTGGATAAAAGTTCGTTTGATTACTATGCCGCAGTGCGTAGTGCATATTATCAATATAGAAAATCTCTTATTGCGGATAAAAGTGCTGATAAAAGCGTTGATGTACAGAATGTAGAAATTCCCGACTACGATGATTATTAACAAAAGGGAACACTACGTCGTCGTGTAATACGATACAACAATGTGTTATAATGGAGTATGAATGTGTCTAAAGTTATCTTAACAGCCCTAGGAAGTGTTTCCCTCATCGGTCTGAATGTCGGCTATGCCGGTGCAACGCCAATTGCAGATTATCATGGCACAAACTCCACTCCGCAAATCATCCAAATCAGCGCTGCCAGCGTCAGTGACGAAGCAAAAACCTTTGTGACAAAGCTTGCTGATGACGGTGTCAGCTTTCTTGAAGATGACTCACTATCGCAAGATGATCGTAAGAAAGAATTTAAAAAACTTTTGACGAAAAATTTCGATATGAAAACAATTGCTCGTTTTGCGCTCGGCAAGAACTGGAAGCAAGCCTCGAAAGATGAACAAAAAGAATATATGACATTATTCGAAAATATGATCATTAACGTCTATTCTCGCCGATTTAGTGAATATGACGGACAACGTCTGGATATTGTATCGGCACGTGATACAGGCAACTCTGATGCTATTGTCAGCTCCGTGATCGTTCCTACGAGCGGACCAAAAATCAGCGTTGAATGGCGTGTACGTAAAAAGAAAGACGGCAGCATGAAGGTGATTGACCTTATTGTCGAGGGCGTGAGTATGTCGCTCACACAGCGCTCTGATTTCTCTTCTGTGATACAACGCGGGGGCGGAAAGATTGACGCCCTCTTGGAGCATCTGAGAAGCCAACAATAGGTGTTTAAATAAAAGATAAAAAAGATAAGGGCAGTAAAACACTGCCCTTTTTGTTGCTGTCTTTTTAAAATAAGCAAACAGTAAACATCAATTAAATTGCATCAACGGCTTTAGAAGTTACTTACCACCTGTCGCAGCACCGGCAATCATAGTATTCGTAACAGCATCACCACCCGGACGACCACGCAAACGATCTAAGAAGCCGCTAATTTGGGCGTTCGTCATCTGTGATCCACGGAACACCTTGCTTGTTAGCTCACCCGCAGGATCACCCGCTTGCTCGTGGAATGTACTTACAGTTGCCCCCATCCAACGAATAATGTTGTTCGGTATCTGATCCACCAATTTGAAACAAGACAAGCCGATCATGTATACGATGATAATATAAATTGCGGTAAAGAAGAATTCATCAATACTGCCGCGCCAATAATCAACAATCGATCCGCCCGGGTTTCTTAACAAGACTTCCCCTGCTGCTGCCGGCATCGGTGTAGGGCCATCTCCCGGGAATAATGCTTTTTCAACATCAAAACCTGCTGCATTGATCGCAATAAGTGAGAAGTTGGTATTAAACACATCCACCAAAGCGGTAAACATGGTTACACTCGCTACAAAGCCAGCGATAATTAATATTGGCCGTAAGAATATCTCAAATAAGAGGAAGTATCCGTTCGTTGCCCACGGTCCCGGAAGCCCTTCACCATCCATTTTAATATGTGCCAATGCCCATAGTGGAATGGCAACGATGGCTTCAAATATACTCTTTACCCAACCGCAAAATGCGAAGAAGAAGTATATAAAAGGCATCAGAGGCAAAATATAATACAAAATAAAGCCGATGGATAAACCAATCATTCCGAATTTAAAAGCAAATGATGAGATAACAGACCCCAAGCTTTTAACAAAATCATCCTGCACAAGTTGCGCAATCAGGCCACCAAAACCTGCGAACATGTTCATAACCGCTGCATCAACCATGCTTTTGCCAAGGGCACTCAGGAAGGCCATAGGATGAACATATTTGTTATCAACAACATCATACAAACCAAATGTTCCTAGCATCATATTGATAACATCAACAATCGCATTGGAAGAGTGGCGGCTATACACAGTTTCCTGAACGGTCGCACTATTCCATAATGAATAAGAGCTATATAAAGCTGCGGCTATATACTGGTCGCCCGGTCTTGGCAGTGGCACCAATTCACCGTTCTGCAAACGCGGGTTAAAACGACGCTCATAGGACGTGTTGCTATCATGTGACAAGTGATACGAAGCGATTTGTTCCATCACTTTAGGGTATCTGAACGGACGAGGATAGTTTTGGACAGCATCAGTAAGAAAGCCATTTACCTGCGCGATTTGGTTATACCAAAGCCCGGCGCCTGCCCAACCCTTTGCCAGAATAGCATTACTCATAACCAAATGGTTTGGATAACCAACGTTATCATAATATGCCATCACAGAATATGGTGAAGACGGGCTGGCAAACATATCTTCATTAATATCATAGTTATAAGTACCGTCATTGGTGGTTTCACCAACAAGATAAAACTTGTTTTTAGAGTTATATCTTTCAATCACCGCGCGCGCCGCATCGGCAGTCAGCCACTTTGTGTCCGGTGATCTTTGAAAGTGGTTAGAGCCAACAGGAAACTCATCATCAGTCGTATAGTTTTCATCAACACATACGTTATCTTGGTGATACGGTAAAATCGCCTGAAGCATACAATATGCGGTCGTATCGATTGTCATATCCTGTAAAATATACTCTCGCAAAGAGTCGTAATAGTTCTGCTGAATACCAAAAACAGGTCCGCCAATCACAAACATATCAACAGACATGATATGCATCTGAATTTCACCGCACACGGGATCAACATACCCTAATTCATCGTCATATGCCCCGGGCGGGTTATCGGGATCATACGCTTCGGTCAGCGTCGAGCCGTATGATGTAGTCTCCGGTGGGTTATAGTGACCAAAACGAATAATCACATCATCAAACCTTGAAAAACGTACGACCTCCTCGAAAGTTTCACCATTGAAAAGCTCCAACGCATCCTCTGTAAAACCGCCCATTTCCGCATACGTTTCAGAGCCCCCTGAGCCGGGATACGACACGGGGCTCGTGTCCGTACTGTGCTCACGCACAGCATAAGGCCTGATCTTCATATTATTCACAATTCTTTCTGCGAACATACACATTCTGACGATATGCATAAATTGCGTCAATTCACCAACCTCAGGTACATTCGGTCGTGCAACGAAACTACGCCATTGCGGTGTCGATTGTGCACCAAACATGTCAGGCATAACATTACCGCCTGCAACAGGTCTCGCAGCGATAGACACATAATCCAGCCACGCGTTTGTTGCCATGTTTGAACCGAATTTAGCGGCCGCAAAAACAAACATCTGCCCAACACTAATACCATCATTATTACCCGATGTACTTACAGGTGCAATTAACGCAAAAAACACAATCAAACGAGGAATAAACCATGCACGGTTCATGCGTTGACCAAATGGCGTGCCCGTTGCAATTGTTTCACCAACAATTGCAACAACATGATAGAGAATAACCACCATTGCTAAGAACGCGATACCGCCTGAGTAAAACCGAAACATTTGGTGCAACGCTGAATGGAACGGCGACGGGTAAGGAGCAGCAGCCGGCAAAGCGCCGAATTCCATTTGAGCCCCCCAGTAGTCCGTACAGTAAACGCCCGTATTCGATACGCATGAATTGAAAAAGCCCAAAGTCGAGCCGGAGCCGGAATACTGCCTGACCCCAAATACACTTTCCAGTGCCATAAAGGCAATATCATCATAAGAAGAATGCGGTGCAGGTGTATTTACAAATACATTATACCATGTAGAGGCCATCGCAGGATTAAATGAAAACAGGGTCAATGCAAATAATACAAACTGTGCCATAAGCAAGACCATTCCCATTAGAATAATCATGAAAATGACAACCTTATCTATATTGTCTCTGTTAAATTCAATTCTGTTCGCTGCTTCTGCAATCACATGTCGTACGCCATAACGACCATAATTTTTAGGATCAAGATACTGATGATTAGCAGGCAATATACCAACGTTATAATAAATGACCGCAATCAAATTAGCGACAAGCGCAAAACCGGACTCGAACAAAGACTTAACCCGGGGCAAAATACCCGGCATTACACTGTATCTAACAAATTTTGAGCTTGATGATGCCATTCTACTCTTACACTTCCAAATTATACCGTTAGATTCTCAACTAGCCTCTTTCACTGGCCATAGCTTTTGTCATACCTTGCATACCACCACCAAGTTTAGACAATACTTGTTGTGAACCGGCAGCAGACTTAGACACCAGACCTTGTGCAGGATCTTCGCGCTGATCTCCGAATGTTGCAACACTCTGCCCCATCCATCTCAGGATATTATTCGGGATCATATCAATCAATTTAAACGAAGCCATACCAAGCATATAAACAATAATTGCGTAAATTACCGTAAAGAAGAACTGGTCGATGGATGAACGCATATACGAAATGGTACCACGCGGCGCAATTAATTCTGATTCAATATCATAACCACCAACGTTTTCTGTAACCAATGTAAAGACGTTATTCAATACATTCACCAACGCGGAATATGTCGAAATACTTGCCAGCAAACCAAATACAATCAAAATCGGGCGTAAGAACACTTCGAATATCAAAAAATATCCATTCAGTGCAGCATTCCCGGGCAGACCGTTACCATCAATACGGATATGTGCAAGCGCCCAAAGCGGTGCTCCGACCATAGCCTCGAAAATCCCCTTTACCCAGCCACCAACGGCAAAGAAGTAATAAATAAACGGCAAGAACGGAACGACATAGAACAGGACAAAACCAACCGTCAAACCAAGCATCGAAATCATAACAAGGAAGCTTGATATGGTTGCCAATGTATTATCACCACCCTTTAAGAATGCGAAAATCGTTGATAATCCTGAGATAGTTAACGTGTTAATAGAGCTCTCAACCAACGAACGACCCACTGCAGATAACATAGCAAGCGGATGTGTTGAAGGATTTTCACGCATTTGATAAAGACCATTCAAACCTAATATAGACTTAATCGCGGCCAAAATCGGGTTTCCGCTTTTATCTACGGGTAGATTACCTTCGGATGCCGTAGACCATGAGTCATATGCCTTATATAGGGCACAAGCAAATTCCGAACCCTTAGCCGCATCAAGTAAGTTTGAAACATCATCAACACCTGAAACTTCACACTTATACTGATCGCCCGCCTGAATAGAGGAGTCCATTTTTGTTTTTAACTCCGCAACCTTTTCCATTGTAAGCGGGTATTTTTCAATACGCGGCATCCCGTATACAGCAGCCACCAGAACACCATTCATTTCAGCGATACGGTTATACCAAATACCGGCCGCAGCCCAGCCCTTGCTGCCAATATCATATGCCTTATCAGCGCCACCCGCATTCCCCCAAACAGGGGTCGCGACCTGTTGCGTAACCGCCGTAGCAACACTATTGGAGACGATTGTTTTCATATTCGCCTGAATATTGGAGGCAAACGTACCGTCAACATCAGTATCCGTTGCGACCGTTCCATACCCCGCTGTCGCCTGAGGAATAATAGCCTTCGTATAAAATTTATGACGGTTGTGTGAACCCGTCGCCTGCGCAGGGTGCGTCGGGCCGTCACCAACAACGCCGTTCCAACCCGTATCTGTCCAAAAATCCTGAATAACTTTATAATATGCACGTTGCAAATGGTCAGAAGCCGGTGTAGGTGTGTCATTGTTACCATAAGCAGCAGCAACTAATGTTGAATAGCGCGGATCAGTAAATAAGAATTTCAACTGCCCGCATACCGGTTTAACAAACCCCGGCTGATCAGAGAAACGTGCCTGATCCTGTACACCAAATACAATCGTTCCATAATTGGTATCTAATCGCCCGCCACCAAGATCATTAAAAACGTGATCGTTAAAAGCATTGTATCCGGTACCATCAATATCCATAGCTCTGGCAGGGCTGTCTTGCGGGAAACCAAGAGCATAAGCACGCACTTCTTGCGCAGGGGTCAATGATCCTACAGCAACCCCCAAACGTTCAGCTTCATAGAAATCAAAAATATGCTTACATACTTTTGAAACGAACAAAAATTTGGATAGCTCAATTAGCTCAGGTGAATTCGGATATGCCACCAATCGCTGTCCGTCATCGCCAAGGTAAGCCGTGGTAAGCGTTGTATTAAAGTAATTCCAACCATTTGTCGCAAACGCAGAACCGTATTTTGCAGCGTATAAAACCAAATATTGTGATGAATTCAAACCGACAGTCAGCGGGATCAAAAGACCAAATGCGACAACGATACGCACCGGCGCCCATATTTTATTAAAACGTTTACCGAAAGGCGTACCGCTCTGTGCTGTTTCTGCAACCACAGTCACCATGAAATAAGCGGTAATACCGACAGCGATCACCAACAAACCGTTACTGTAAACAGAGAACAAGCGGTGCAAACCATCATGATAAGCAAACGGGAATGCCTGATATGCTTGTGGTGCCAACGGAGAGAACTGAGCAACAGGAACCCCCGTTAAGGCCGTAGACGTCATCCCCGGAACCGCAACGCCAAAGTTATCCTGACACGGTGTTGCCATACTGATACATGATTGGAAGAAACCGCCCGAATATCCGGCACCGGACCCACCGGGCAACGGAACACCGAACACCATATCTAACATCATATAAGCGATGTCCTGCTCTGGCGCTGCAACGACAAAAAAACCTAACCAGTTCGTAGGCATAGCAGCAGCAGGTTGAAATGCTATGAAACAAGCAAATGCTAAAAATTGCATAAAGAATATGATAATCCCGGCCATAACGGCGAAAAACATCAGGACCTGATCAATGTGTTTCAAACTGAACTTAACATTACGCGCTGCTTCGCCGACAACATGATGAATTCCGAAACGACCAATATTATGTTGCATCAAATAAGGGTGATTACGCGGCAGAAGACCAACCATTTGGTAAACAGTCGCAATAAAAAACGGAACAAAACCAAAACCGCCTGTTATCAGCTGTTTCGTTCTGCCCATCAATTCCGGCAAAAGCACATATCGTGCAACCTGTTTTGTTGTAAAATAGCCAAGCATATTTTATTTACCCTCTGAACAAATCCTTGTCATTACATTTTCATTTCCGGCTCTTTAGCCTGTTAATTTCCCTAAGGAGGAGATTGGTTAAATTTCGCGATTTCACCACCGGCCATGCCACCCATACCGCGTGACAGATCAACAGTCGCACTTGCGGCCTGGTTACCAACGGTCATACCACCATAAGCAGCATATCTGGACAAGCTGTCTGCATGGTCATTATCCATATCACCGAATGATGACACACCGGCACCTGCCCATCTCAAAATATTATCAGGAATTTTATCAATCAGTTTAAATGATGCCAAAGCAAGCATATAAACAACGATTGTATAGATCACCGTAAAGAAGAACTCATCGGCAATATCTCTTCTGAAATATGAATCAGCCGTGTAATTTTGTCCGAGAATATCCTCACGCGGTGTATAACCTGACATGTTCGCAGCCACCAAATCCCAAATTAAGTTCAATATTCTGACCTGAGCCGCAAAAATTGTGATCGCTGCAACCAAACCAAATACGGTTAAGATCGGTCTGATGAAAATTTCTAAAATAAGGAAATATCCGTTTTGTGCAGCATCCCCCGGCAAACCTTCACCGTCAATACGAAGGTGCGCAAGAGCCCATAAAGGAACACCAACCATTGCTTCAAAAATTGCCTTTAACCAAGAACCAACCGCAAAATAGAAATATACAAACGGCAGGAACGGTAAAACGTAGAATAATACAAAGCCTGCAGTCAGCCCCATAAACGCCATCGCAAAGAATACCGAACTTGCCGCATCACTAATACCCTTTTGGAAAGAATACTGTTTACCCAATGCCTCAAACATACCGCCCATAAAGGCCGATGCCGTCGCCCCAGCCATATTGACAACAGCAGAGTTTACAAGCCCCTTACCAACGGCAACAAGCTGCGCCAACGGATGCAAGAACGCATTGGAAGAACGAATAGATAGCAAACCTGTTGTACCAAGCAACATTTGCGCACCGCTTCGGAATACGTCCCCGAAATTAGAACGCGTCATATTCAGTGCATCTTCTGAGTTCTCAGTCCAGAAAGCGAACATATCTGCCAATGCTTCACCAATCTTAACTAACTCTTGGCTACCCAAAGCCACTTCGAATTGTTTCGAAGATTCTTCAGCTGAACCGGCTTGCAATGTCGGGTCATATGCTTTCAAACCTTCAATATTTTCGTTGTGCTGAAGTTTCCACTCTCTGATCTGTTCCATGATCAACGGGAACTTATCCATCGTCGGAATACCGCTTACGCCATCCATCCACGCGCTGTTAATTTCGGCAATTTTGTTATACCAAATACCGGCGCCGCCCCAACCGCGCGCCAAAACAATCGCATTCATTTCACTGTAAGATTCTGTCGTAACGTATGTTCCCCAAGCATTTGAGATGGCCGCACGTAAATTCGCATCCTCCTCACTTGCTAATCTTGCGCGGAATTGTTGTGTTGGAGGCCTCTGCTCACACAAAGTTGAGTTCGGCGCCAAACCCCAGCCGGCAGTCCCCTGCCCGGAGAGTTGGCCTGAACCGCCATACGTTTCCGGAGAGCTACAGAAATGCGCACGTTTTTCCTCATTCAAGTTAATACTATGAACAACCATATGACGTGCAAATTGTCTGATTTGAACAGTATTGAACCACAATCTCAAAACCGTATCATAATAGAACTTGCGCATCGCGTCAGGGCCTGAGTTTGTGTCAAGAGCAAGCAAGTTAAGAACAGGAATCTTTATATCACCACAGAGCGGTTTAACATTACCAAGCTCATTACTATAACTCGGGTCTCCTGATGAAACCTTACGCTCACCAAATCGTATGATAATATCACTACCGTAATAAAACCCTAAGGCTGCCATATAATCGGCCGTTGTCGTATTCTGAAGATAGATATAAGGATCGCGGTTACCGATTAAGGGCGAGCCTGAAATTGCGCCATTTGTCATTGATGCAATCGGCTGCTTGACCAGGTATGGCTGCACGCGGAAGCTTCCCTCTGTTGCGCCGTTCGTATAGTTTGCATCAATATCATAATAGTTACCTGAGCCGCTGGTCGTATTCGGAATCGCGGATCCGCCACTCGCAGGTCCCGCCAATCTGTGATACGCATATGCGCAAGCATGAACAAGCGACATCGACATAAGAAGTGGTGTGATGTCTGGCGCTTCAGGGATAGCGACATAAGTCCAACGCTCACCTAACGGCACGCCGTTTGAAGAACCCGTATATCCTGTAAAGAAACTATGGTTACGAATAGCATCATTATAGCCATCCCAACCATTGGTCGCAAAACTGGACCCCCATTTCGCGGCATATAAGACAATAAACTGACCGGAGTTCAAACCATAGTTAATCGGCATCAAAAGACCCAATGCGACGATAAGACGGATCGGAACCCATACATTTTTAAAACGCTGACCAAACGGAGCACCGGTCACGGCCGTTTCCAAAATAATCACAACAACGAAGTATAGGAAGATCAAAACCGCGATCAATAACAAGCCCGTAGAATAGAAACGAAACAGCTCGTGCAGTGCTATATGGAATGGCAGGCGCGCACCACCGGAAATACCCATTGTATCCGCAAAGTCGGTACAATTAGCCGGCGTATATGAAGAACAGAAAACCTCAGGCACACCAAAAACGCGATCCAGAAGCTCATATGCAATATCTTGCGCAGGATCAGCGGTATCGAACCATGAAAAAGCCATAGCAGGTTGAATAAAAACCGCGTAAACCATAATAACCAACTGCGCGGCAAGCATAAAAATACCAGCAAGCATGGCAAAATAAATGATCATCTGATCAATATTGTTGGTCGTAAACTTAATATTGCGGGACGCTTCAGACACTACGTGGCGTAAACCAAAGCGGCCGATATTATTAGAATTAAGATAAGGGTGATTTGTCGGCAACAAACGCACAGAGCAATATATATGCGCCATCAAAAATGCGACATAACCGAAACCGGTTGAAAAGAGAGCCTTAAAGCGCGGAACAACGCGGGGCATTGTTGCGTATCCGATTACATCCCTTGTCTTTATATTATACACCTTATCCACTCACTATATCTTGTAATGACCCAAAACAAATAAAAGTCGCAACTTTAGCGAATTTTATATAATCTTGATTTACAATAGCATTAAAATAACGGAAAAAGCGAGCTTTTCCGTCATTTTTTTGTCATTTTTTAGATTGTGTCAAAAATAAGGCAATTTTTTATGTTAACGGGACACGTACACCCACTTTAACCTGCCTTGCTTAAGGGCCTGTATTTAATAGGTTTTGGTGTATCAGCATCATGCCCCATACGTTTGTGGTAATCAGCCTCGTAATCTTGATAGTTTCCTTCGAACCATGTGACCTGTGAATCGCCTTCAAACGCCAAAATATGGGTCGCAAGACGATCAAGGAACCAACGATCGTGCGAAATCACGACCGCACACCCCGGAAAACGCTCCAGCGCCTCTTCTAGTGCTGCCAAAGTTTCTGTATCAAGATCGTTTGTCGGCTCATCGAGGAGGATCACATTCGCTTCATTGCGAAGCATTTTCGCCAAATGAACACGGTTACGCTGACCGCCGGATAAATCACCAACCTTTTTTTGCTGATCCGGACCACGGAAATTAAACGCCGAAACATAGGCGCGGCTTTGCATTTCCACCTTACCGAGCTTGATTATGTCGGTGCCGCCACTAATCTCTTCCCAAACATTATGATCAGGATTAAGGGCATCACGGCTCTGATCCACATAGCCAAGCTTGACTGTATCACCAACCTTGAAAGACCCGTCATCAGGTTGCTCCGTACCTGTAATCATCTTAAATAATGTCGATTTACCAGCACCGTTCGGGCCGATCACACCAACAATACCACCAGGTGGCAATTTAAACGACAAATCATCAATCAACAGCTTATTGCCAAATGCCTTACGGATATGATCGGCTTCGATCACCAGATCACCCAAGCGCGGCGGCACAGGGATAACAATTTGCGCATCGCGCATATCGCTCTTTTGGCTCTCTGCCAATAAATCTTCGTAGGCCGATATACGTGCCTTTGACTTCGCACGACGTGCAGACGGTGAACGCCCCATCCACTCACGTTCGCGTTCCAATGTTTTTTGACGTGCCGTTTCCTCACGCTCTTCTTGGTGCATACGCTTCGCCTTTGCATCCAAATAGGCAGAATAATTGCCCTCATACGGAATACCGCGCCCACGGTCGACCTCAAGAATCCAACCCGTTACATTATCCAGGAAATAACGATCGTGCGTAACCATAACAACTGCGCCGTTATACTCGCTCAAGAAACGTTGTAACCATGCCACACTCTCCGCGTCCAAGTGGTTCGTCGGTTCATCAAGCAACAGCAAATCAGGCTTTTCCAACAAAAGCTTACACAGCGCAACGCGGCGCTTTTCACCACCTGACAAATTCGTCACCGGAGAATCCGCAGGCGGGCAACGCAAAGCATCCATCGCCATTTGTATTGTACGGTCCAACTCCCACCCATCAGCGGCATCAATTTTCTCCTGTAAATCGCCCATTTCCTCTGACAATTTATCAAAATCAGCATCAGGCTCCGCCATTTCCATGCCAATGGCATTAAAGCGATCGACCATAGCTTTGATATCAGCCAAGGCCTCCATAACATTTTCACCAACATTTTTATCGGGGTTGAGCTGCGGTTCCTGCTCCAGATATCCGACGCGCGCGCCCTTTGCAGACCATGCCTCACCCATGAAATCTTTATCTACACCGGCCATAATTTTTAAAAGCGTCGATTTACCTGCACCGTTCGGCCCCAAAACACCAATTTTCGCACCCGGAAAAAAGCTCAAGGTCACATTCTCAAGAACTTTTTTTCCATTGCCATACGCCTTGGTCAGTCCGTTCATTACATATACATATTCATACGATGCCATTTTGCTGGATCCCTTTGGTTTTAAATCTTTTATATCCGTTCCCTTTTTCGCGCATATCACACTGCGTGTCAACACGGCAGATCACAATGGGTTTCAGTTAAACACGAATGTCACCATTTTACCCCGCATCGCACAAAAACATTGCTCTGAACACCTGATATGCTATAAAATTATAAAAATAAAAATGGGTGATAATTCTTATGGGTGAAGTATTCAATCACGATAATTCAAACGCACAAGCGCCGGTTGCGGATACCGAAGACGCCCGTGCAACTCTTGGCGAAAAAATTGAACAAATCGCAAAGGATAATCATGCCATTGTCTTTGCGGAAAACCACCTTGATAAAGATAATATGAACCTGATTACCAGCCCCGAAGTATTCGATGCGTTGGCCGCAGGCGGTGTTAAACACATTATGCGCGAGGGTTTGGGCGACACACGATCAGTCGTCATCAATGCATATATTGATGACCAAATTACCCGAGATCAATTCGAAGACTTTATTATCGATAGCGTAAAAATGGGCACAACCGGTGTTGGCGGTATTGTATTTGCGAGCGAGCAAGAATTAGAGCAGGAAATTTTAAAACTTGCCGATCAAGCAAAAGCGGCAGATATGCATGTCCACTCCCTTAATCGCGGCGAGGGCCTATACTCTCCCGAAGCGATGCGCCTTGATCATGAGCGCGACATGGAAATTGGTCAGCGCATAGTCGACGCCATTCAACAGACGGGTTCAGGCCATATTAGCGAGGCCGACCTTCAGGCCATAAATGATGCTGTAAATTCACAAGAAAAATATACAGGACTGGATGAACGCATCGAAGCAGAGGTCAAGCAAAGCAACCAAGATTACGCCGACCAAGCCGCAAAAATGTATGAAGAGAATACATTTTCCGTCCGTGATAAAGCCGAAGAAATAAACGCATATCCCGATGTAGCGATACAAAATCTAAAACTACAGCTATGGATCCAAGAGCGCGTCAGACAAGATGAACTTGTTGCACAAAATGTCGAAGAACTCTCCGGAGGAGAGAAAACAGCACTCCTATACGGAGCAGGCCATACAGTTCATAAAGATGGTGACCTTGATGCCTATCTGAATGAAAAAGGCGGTGCAGCTGTTATTGCTTTGTATAACGACAAGGATTCAACATTCTACGGCATGCCCAAATATTCGGATCCCGAAACTGCATTCTTGCCATTACAAGAGCCGACTGTCATCGATGATATTCTTGGCGTCTTTGGTTATTCATCATTCGAAGACCCTGACTACGAACTTGATTACGGTAAAGGCACCTGGAAAGAGCGCGGAGAAGCCCCCCAGCCAATTGATAACATCCCTCAATTTGATGCCCCGGTTGACAGAGGCGATCAATTATCACAAAACACCTCTCCGACAGATGTTTTTGACGGGCCATACACAACGGTCATTGAAAATGCGCCGCTTTCGGGGGAGCCAGAGATTAATTGGGATGCCTCAGATAGCTTTACCCTGTCCGGATTTTACAATGAAACGGCAAACCCGGCATCTGAGACCGTGCGCGCCATCGATCCGTTCACATCACCATCAGATCTAAACAACGATGAGGCTGGTCTGGAACTTTCTGCGCATGAACAAACACACACAGAGATGCGTATATAAAGCAGATTACAAATGACCCCAATTTGCAACCAATGAACCATATACGGGTCATATCGTTTGTTTTTTGGAAATGACGCCTTTCCTAAGCCACATCATGCATTTCATCATCGCGCGGATTATTCTCTCTGTCACCATGAACAGCATAAGGATCATACAAACTTAAACGGTCTATCAATGATAAAACCTGACCGATTTCACGCTTCATACTGATAATTGAACGAGGGTCGCTTGCAGGAACCTCCAACTCCGCCGGCTCGAAATAATTATGCGGACTTTGAATAAGGACGAGCATCTTACTATCGTAAAAAGCTGCAGTCAGGCTTTCACCGTCATATTCTTCCTGCAGCCCCTTAATTTTTTCAATCATAACAGGATCAATCAGATAGCGCGCCTCCACTTGGTCATTCGTATAAACATCAAACATTTTTTCAAATTCAGGATCAACCAAATTTGCGCGCTTCAGCTTGCTGGACCTTTCTTTAAACCACTCGGAAACTTTACCCTTATCACGCTCCAACATTGTATGGCCGTAAAATTTCTTTGTTTGCATATCCAGCAATATCGCAAGCCCCTTATACACGGACACATAATATGTTCTGTTTTTTGAACGGCGCTTTTGTTTAAAATCAACCTCTGAAAATTGAATATTCACGCCCTTATATTGACCGATGAAGTAATCCTCACTTTCATATTTGTCATGGCGCGGCAATATTTTTGATTTCTGCATGTGATGCAGCGGTATCTGCCCATCCATATCATAGGTAAAGTTGCCGAATAACTTTGCGATCTCGGGAAGGATACGCTCCTTATACGCCTTGGCATATTGCCTGCGCGGACTGGTCACCCATGTATATAGCGCGCCAAGAAAAAATACGCTCAAGCCCGCCGCCCCTTCATCATCTTTGGACATATGCAAAAACATCAACCAGTAATCCGCATAAGCCAAAGCAGGGGTTATGATCGCGGCCGTAGGGATGGCTATTTTTTTGCGAAATAAGAAACTAGCGAGCTTTTCCTGTCTGATTTCCTCCAGCATTACAAGCTGCTGCTGACTGCGCTCCATAAATGACTTTTCATCATCATCGCGAAGGTCTGTCACCTCGGGAATGGGCTTATTTTTTCGCCGATTAAAAAATGTATTAAAAAGATGAAATGGCATATGCCCCCCTTAAAAAATATCCATGCCTATACAATAACTTACAGGCATTACTATTTTCTAAAAAGAAAAAATAATTTAGAGTCCAATTTGTATCGTATCCATAAAATGAGGTCACACATGTCACAAAACGGAATAATCATAGGCGAGGACGGCAAAAAACGGTGTTGGTGGTGCGGTGATGATGCGGAATATGTACGGTATCATGATGAAGAATGGGGCAAGCACGTATATGATGATGTGCGCTTATTTGAAAAAATTACCCTTGAAGGATTTCAATCAGGTTTAAGCTGGATCACTATTTTACGAAAACGTGCAGCCTTTCGCGATGCGTTTGATCAGTTCGATTTTCGCAAAATCGCCACGTACACCGATAAAGATGTAGAGCGCCTCCTCCAGAATGCCGGCATCATCCGCCATCGCGGTAAAATAGAGGCCGCAATCAATAATGCAAAATGTGCGATAGCCTTAATTGAAGAAAAAGGGTCATTAAGCAATTATTTTTGGTCATTTAAACCGCAAAGCCACCAACAACCCGCAAACAAAAGCGAGGTAGTCGGTAAAACTGATGAATCGGCAGCTCTTTCAAAAGATTTGAAAAAACGCGGGTGGAAATTTGTCGGTCCAACAACATGCTATGCATTTATGCAATCAATGGGCATTGTCAATGACCACATAAAGGGGTGCCACACAGAATAGGCGTTAGAAATGCGCATAAAAAAACCGCCAACAATATGGCGGTTTTAAATTTTTCAGGGGGGATTATCTTAGCGACCCGCACCCATTGAAGCGTTGCTATTATTATCAAGCTGCGGTGAGTATACACCAAGGATATCACCCTCAGCAGCCTCAGGCATTACACCCATATCTGACATATTTTCACGCACGCGACCTTCTGAATTTGTTGGCGGCTCTTCTTCACAATCATCATTGCCGAACTTGTTTTTAAAGCGGTTAATTTTATTAATCCAAGGCGCGCCAATTCCCGGTGTTTGCGGAATTGGTTTACACTGCTCTTGGCGGCGCTCTTCTTCAACACCACTACGGTTATTAAATTCACCCTGACGCGGAGAATTACTGCTGCGTTGCTGTGCGGCATATTCATCCAGTCTGCGACGCTCGTCCTCACTTAAACCTGTAAAGTTCTCGTTCGAATACATTCTCGACGCATTATTTAGCGCCTCTTCTGCCGTACGTTCATTAAAGCGACGATTATAGTTCGTAATATAATCTTGCTGATAACGGCTGGATGCACCGTTTCCGTATACCGCATCCATTGCATTCACTGATTTAATACCATTTTCACCTGACGGCACGATAGATAACATCGCTAAATACCCACCACTTGGCGCAAAATTTAGATTACCACCAACTGGTCTGCTTACCTCATCAAGGAAGTCATCAAGACGACGCGGGCCGGAATCTGGGTTGTGCGGCACACTAATATCACCACCGCCAATTCTTTGCTCGGACAACGGCTTGATATAATCAGTATCATAATCGACATATCGGTAATCAATGCTGTTGCCGTCACGCATCGCAACCACCGCATCAAAATCAGGATGATCGAAACCAAACGCTTCCAGCTCAAGCACAACATAGCCTGAGTTATAGTCATCGTTACCAATAGCATTTTCAAACATTACATCCAACGGGTGCTTAATATCACGCTCAGCTACATTTCCAATACCGCCCATAGATTCCAAATCCATCATTTCCGACAAGAAATCAGCTTGCTCTTCCGTCAGCTTTCTCAGATCTTTGAATGTTTCAGGAACGGCATGGCGCTCTTCGTAGTTACGTGTACGATTATTGCCAGCATCATCATTATTGTTTTGCTGCTCTGTAACCGTAGCGACATAAGGCTGGTTGCCCTCTGGTGTGTGGTTATAGTTAAACGGATCAAGACACAACACCTTATTGATGTGGTTACGAACACCCTCATCCGTCGGGTTCTGCCAGTTATAATTATCAAGCAATGCTTTTAAATCTTCACCATCGCTATCTTGAATACGGTGTGTATCAAGGTAATGATCAAACTCCAATTCACGGAAAGTATCATCAGACGGATCATCATTGCCGTTTTTATCACGGATCAAAGCCATAACAGAACCGTTTTCCTCGTTCTTATAGAACTTAGGCACTTCACATGGTCTATCTTTGTTATATTCCAAATAACGATCACGCAAAGGATCAGCGTCTGTATTCGGATCAACATCAGGAACAACCTGCGGCGCCCAATCCGCAAGGCTCAATTTAAACTGATTACCGAAATGCGATTGACGCATAACTGTATGATCTTGCTTTTCACCTGCGCTCGGGTCACGCGGATTTGTTGAAAAGAAATCAACCGCCATACCGTCAATGCGAACATTATCTTCGGGGTTTGATTTTTGACCGACGACAGCACCGCTAAATTTGGCAATATCCGCTTCTGACAAGCCTTTTGCAGCCATATAGTCAGTCACAATATCAATATTGTCAGGTGTCAAGGTACGGTCAAGGCCGTCTAATTTTGCCTGTGTTAACTCTTCGCCGGATTCTGTAATCTTGTGAATTTGCGCGCGAATTAATGTTTCTTCGATCACTGCATTCGTATTAACGGTCATCATATCAGAATATGTACCGTTAATTTTCATCATGTCAGCGTCTAGTGATAAATCAAGCTTATCAGCATTATTGCCGAGAACCTCTTGAATATCCTGTACACGGCCGTGTGAATAACGCAATGGCCCCTGAACCCATTCATCTCTGTTTGGTGTAAACGCAAGTTCAACGCGTTGGTTACCTGCTTCCACAACATCAGCATCAACAACCGGCGCTTCATCATTTCGCGTATGCGGTTGGCCGGTAGATTCGTTAATACTGGCCTGTGTTAACACCTCAGAAGTTACATTCGAAGAAGCATTCGTATCATTTCCGGTATTGTTTCCTGCGCCTTGGTTTTCCTGTGTGTTTCCGGGAATAACGCCACCCACGGCGTTAGTTTGCCCTTCACTCGTCGTCGGGATAGTACCGTTTGTGGCCTGAATTTCTTGCTGCGCTTCTGCTAGATAGGCGTTAATCGCAGCGACGTCTAAGTCTTGACCGTTCTGGAACTGTTTACCGGCCTCAATCAGGCTTTGTGAAAATGCCTGACGTGATGCCTCAGGTGTGCTTTGGGCAGATGCCTGCGCCAATGCATTTTCAACAGCATCATGAATAACTTGTTCATCCTGATCCTTAAACAGAATGTCCATGGCTTTACCGAATGCCCAGCTACCTTCAAGCTTTTCCATCATGTCTTCTGATGTTCTGGCCATCACTTCCTGATGATTAGGATCGCGGCTTAGCTCTTCTGTCAAATCGTCTTTTGCATTCTCATAAAAATGCTCAAACCCTTTGGCGATAGCCGGTTCAGCGCGCTCCAAAGCGGCATTTTCATCATTATCACCCCATAGGCGACCAACATTAATGCCAAACACGGCAAGAACGCCGGAAATCATTTTTCCGAATTCGCTATTGGTGAAGAAATCTTGTAAAAAGCTCTTCAAGCCCGGCGCGAACTGATCCATCATCTGGCCGGCCATATCAAGCATCATATTTTTATTATTGACCTGCTTCGCACGCTCATTATCCATCAAGATATTTTCCTGATGCAATTTATTCATGCTGTCGAACATAAGCGTTAACGGCATGATACGCTCTCTATAGGCGTTAAACTCCGCTTCGCTTTGGAACTTGCTGGTTAACTGGTCATAATGACCACTCAAAAGCTCGCGGGCGTGCTCTTCCGACATTTTCGGAATTGGTAAAGTCGTACTATTACCCTCAGGCACAGAAATTCCTAACAAAGCCGCCTGCTCTGCAGACATTGTCATTTGATTACGGATATCGTTGAACGAATCTTTCGTCAAAATACCCATCATCAATTGATTACCGACATTTTCATCATATGAACCATCGGCATTTTCATCACCATTCATGCCCTTCAGCATCATGATGGCCTGCGCTGTCAAATCACGGGACGCATTATCAAACACACCGTCATTTGCCTGTTCTTCGGTTAATGGCGTAAACGGACCCTTTGTTTCACCGCCGCCCAGCGCACCTGTGATCATGCTAAGCATACCACCTTCGCCGCCACCTTGCGCACCGGCCATCTGGCCACCGATTTTAAACAATGCTTGCTCAACAACTTTCGTTGCAAGCTCAGTTGTCATTTCAGCCGGGCCCTGCTGCACAGTTGCGCCGCTACCAACGGAAACACGCAATTCATTCTGAGCGCTCAGACCTTCCATCGTATCAAGAAGCTTATTCAAATCAGCTTCGGTCATTACGTTCAAAACTTGCGTTTTAAGAGCATCATCAGAAGCAATTTTTTGCTTAATCGCATCACCTAAGCCTGAAACATATCCGGTGGCAGAAAATTCACCGGTGTTCAAACCTGTCTGCGCTTTAATTATATCAATCACAGCATTGAGCTTTGTTAAGCTTGTTTGATCCCATTGACCGTCTGTACGCAGTCCCTGCGTAGACAACCCTTGCTCGGCAAGTGCATCACGAAGTGTTTCCTGAATGAGCTTATTATCCGCAATAACTTCCGCAGATAATGTTCTTACGCTCTGCTCCGGCTGATTGTTTTGATTTGTATTTTCCGGTTGCTCGTCATTGGCACTTCCACCGCCCTGATTGTCACTGACGTTATTCTGATTGCCTGCCGGAACATTTTCTTGCGGCGTTTCAACGGGAATCTGCACGGTAACAGTTTGCGTCGTCACAGGACGCAATTCATTTTTTTCATGCAAATAATTTAAATCTGACACGAGCTGCGGCAAAGAACGCTTAAGAGCTTCATAACCTTTGATTGTATCTTCATCAAGCAAAGCCCTGCCAGCTAAACTTAACGCTGTATCTAATCTGCCATCCAAAGCAGTCTTTAACTGCTGACCGAAAGCAGGGGTGTATGTTCCACCCTGCGCCGCCAATTCATCAGATAAACCCGCCTTTTGGGCCATAAACGACAATGCCGTCTCATACGCAGCATAGGATTTTTCATCTAAAATACCATCAATCGCACCTATAGATGATTCACTAAGACCATCTATTGATCCGGCGGAATTTTTCAATGCCGCTTCGACACGCTGAACACGTGCCTTAACGTCATCAGGCACTTCGCGACTTGGCTGCGTACGCGTTTCCGTACGCATTTGCGGCTGACTTTGTGTATTCGTTTGTTGCTGTTGTTGCTGTGCTAAGGCCGCAAAATCGACGCCAGAGGCTTGAAGCTGATTCAAAGTGAGTGTGTATTCATCAACATTTTGCAAAAGCTCTTTTACATCAGCAGCAGATTCCAAACCAAAGCTGCTTGCAAATTGAGGATCAAGCCCCATGTAAATTCTTTCAGAAACGGTATTGTAGGCGTCATCTTCAGGGTTGGGAACAACATAGCGTGTATTGGCACCTATTATTTCTTGAATTGCGCCGTTTAACATTTGACCGTATGCGGCATCATACCCGCCATTCGGGGGGGGAGGCATACCAATAACCATTGCAAGACCCAAAACTTGGTCATGCATTGTTAATACCTGATCTTGGTTAAGACTTATTGTATTTCCGCCGGTCGGACCTGCCATGTTACACCCTTTTAAATATTCCGGGTTCTTTGCCCCGATTATATATTCACTTAAACCGTTATTTTCGTTTATTTTTTGACGGTTTTATTTACCCACTTATACGAGTTACGCTTATTCTTGCACATTCCTCATTTTTTTTCAAATTTTATTTTATGTGTAAAAGATTCGCAAAACCGCGCCTGCCTTACAAAAAGGAGCCACTCACGGCTCCCTTTCACATTACTTTTGATTTTTCTGTAAAATCGCAGGATAACTCTGATTAGTCGCCCGTAATAAAAGGAGCATACTGTTTTGTGTTTCATCCATCTTACTGAGCATAAATTCACAGGCCTCAGGCGTGGTCACCGGTATTGAATTAAATTGGCTCCCGTCAGACTTGCGCGTGGCCTCAACCATTTTATAGACCATCTTTAATTCATCTTGCGTCACATAGTCCTGCGCAAGACCAAGATTTTCAATGTTTTGACGTGATTCTTCCATACCTTCGCTAACGGCCTCATCCCACGCCTCAAATCGAGAATTTAGCTGATCACGCATTTCTTTATTATTTTCAGAACACTCATTAACCGCCCCTTTAATCGAATCACGCACATTCGTAACCATACTGAACATGTTATAATTCACAATAAGCACCATAAAGTGATTCAACTCATCTGCTTCAAGCTTCTTCATAATATCACCCACATATCCGCGCATAGCATCAGCCTGAGCCTTCGCCAATTCCTGTTGACTTTGTGACGGCGCGTTATGTTGCCCGGTATCCGCGGCTTGATCTTGCGCAAATGCTACACCTTGTACACCCAGCGAAAGCGCGCATAGCGCAGATAAAGTGATTCTTCTAAACAGCATATTTTTACCTTAATCCTTATTGAACCAACATAGTGTAGCGCCATAATACACGCATGGCAAAAAAAAACCACCGGACAAAGCCGGTGGTTATAAAGTAAAACTTGTCAAAATCTATATGATGAAGAATCTGCTAGGCAAAGGGGGGCACAAATTCTTCTATTTTGACAAATTTTGTATATGACAATACTAAGATAAACATACAAAATTCGTGGATGAGGGAGCTGCTCCTCCCTCAAAGGTCCCAATCACTGGTCTTTTCCCAAAAAGTCCGGTTTAAAAGCTGAAACTATTGAGCATACAAAGCTCAAAACTGCCGATAAAAATAAGATTGAACTCATAATCATTTCCGTAACTCCTTATATGTTTAACATAACACGCAATAAGTAAATACAAAGTAAATAAAATTCAAAATAAATTTAATTATTATTATTTACGCATTTTTATTAAATAAAATAAGTATAAAATTTACATAAAATTTTATATAAATTGCTTTTACTTTTAATTTTACTTTAACAATTCGATATGCGTAATTTCATCTTGATTTCTGATGCCATATAAGGCTTTGTTGTGTCGGTCGTTTTTTGACACATTAACTATTGGGTGATCGCAACATGGCAAAAACATTAAAACTATCAGACAGATCAAACATTGCGGTGTTTCGTGCATTAGATATCCTGCGTCAAGTCAACGAGCGTGAGGCCACAGGCGAAAATATTGTGCGCATGGGTGCGGGGCAACCATGTTTCGGCGCGCCCCAAGGGGCACTAGATTACGCTGTTGAGGTTATAAAACGCGATCCGACCCAAGGTTATACAGAGGCAGTGGGCACGCCCGCACTGCGCGAACGCATTGCTCAATACTATAATGATTATTACGGCGTCAGCGTATCTCCCGCACAAATTGTTATTACAACAGGATCCTCCAGTGGCTTTATCCTTGATTTCATTGCCGCCTTTGACGAGGGCGCACGCATTGCGGTTACAACACCGACCTACCCCGCCTATCGCAATATCTTAAAGTCACTAAACCTGCAGGTCGTGGAAATCGAATCCCGCGCAGAAGACAATTATCAACCAACACTCGACCTATTGAAAAATTGTGACGAAGATTTTGACGGATTAATCATTAATTCCCCATCAAACCCTGCGGGCACGATGATTGACGAGATTGAGTTTGAGAAAATATGCCTATGGTGTGAAGAGCGCGGCATACGCCTGATTTCCGATGAAGCATATCATGGCATCACATATGGTGAAAAAGCACAAACCGCACTTAAATATTCAGATACCGCCATCGTTCTGAATACATTTTCAAAATATTTCGCAATGACGGGATGGCGTCTGGGCTGGACAGTATTACCACTTGATGTCGCAGAGCGCGTAAAGAAACTGTCGGAAAGTTTATTTGTATCCGCGCCGACAATCTCCCAACATGTCGCCTATAAAGTATTCGACTACATTGATGAACTTGACACCTATGTTGAATGCTATCGCAAGAACCGTGAAATCCTAATGCGTGAACTTCCGCTGGCGAATATTCCGACCTTCACCAACGCTGCCGGCGCGTTTTACGTTTATGCAGATGTGCATCACCTGACAAATGACAGTGAGGTTTTCTGCGCGCGCATGCTGGATGAGGCGCATGTATCAACAACACCGGGCGTTGACTTTGATTTAACACGCGGCGCACATGGCATCCGCATTTGCTACGCCGATAGCGAAGAAAAAATAATCGAAGCTTGCAAGAGATTGAAAAACTGGCAATCATAACTGCATGAACAAGCGCAGATATCACGCACACCACCTACAAGCACACCCTGAATCAGGTAATGTAATTTGGCTTATCCTGATCGCCATCGCATTGCTGGGCTTTTTAACGGCTATGATCACCAAAAGCGGGTCAAGCGTGAACCAAACAGGCTCATTTGAACAAAACCGTGTAAAGGCTGCCGCGCTTATACGTTACGGGAAATCAGTACAAAACGCCGTAACACAAATGATACTAAACGGCGTAAGTGAAAACGACCTCGATTTTGATGCTATTAACGCCTCTTATAATAATGCGAACTGCCCCGATGAAACATGCGAAGTTTTTAACGTCGCTGGCGGCGGCATCCCCTATAAAAGTGCAGCAACGATTATCAATATACCTAATTATTCTCGGGATTGGGAGGTCGTGATCGGAAACAGCTTATATGGCTTTGGCTGTGATGATAACGACATATCATGCACAGAATTGTTAATGCTCGCCTCCGAAATTTCAAAAGACATGTGCCTTGCGATCAACAATATATTAGGCATTGATAACCCGAACGGCGACGCCCCAAGACAGCAAGACATTACACAAGGAACACATTATACAGGGTCATTCTCCACCATCGCCACGATAAACGTACTTGGCGGAACGGATGCGACAAACGAATCCCCACAAGTTTTCGGCAAAGAAGCGGGCTGCATCTATGAATTCGGCAGCAGCCAGAATAAGTACCACTTCTTCCAACTTCTTGTCGTACGATAAAATAACAAAACGCTTTAAAAAACGCTTTTGTAACCCATAAAAAAACAACTCGCACCTAAGATTGCACAAACTGTCGTAAAAAAAACAGGGCACATAAAATGCCCTGTCATTTAAACTTCATATAACCAAGTGGAAAAACTTATTCAACCAAGCGGTTCCACCAGCCTTTTTTCTTCTCATTCGGCATTTGATTAACGACTTCATGCTCTTTCGCACTGTCGTTATCAGCTTTCTTAGCGGCAGGCTTCTTCTTTGGTGCAGCTTTCGGCTTATCTGCCTTAGCAACCCCCTTCGGCTTTTCCTCTGCTTTTTCCGCCTGCTTTTCGCCCTTTACCTCTTTCGGAGCATCGGCCTTATCCGCATCTTTGGCAGATTTTGACGCCTGTTTTTTCGGAGCACCATCAGGCTTTACATCATCATTGGCACTGGCGGCTGACTTGTCTTCAGATGCATCGCTTTTCGCTTTATCATCTGCTTTCTTTGTGCTGCGACGACGACGCTTGGGCTTTTCCTCTGCTTTTTCGTCCTTTGCACTTTCATCAGCAACTGCGTCTTGCTTATCCTTTGACGGCTTTTCCTGCTTCTCGGATTTATCACCTTCAGAAGCATCAGACGCATCAGCATCCTTCACGTTTGCATCTTCATTTTGCGCATCACCATCGGCGTTACGCTTGTTACGATTACGACCACCACGACGACCACGACGACGACTCTTTTTATTGCCTGCGCTTTCGTCTTTGTCCTCTTCAGATGCTGGTTGAGAAGCTTCAGCAGGCGCCTTTTCTGCAGGCGCATCTTGTGCATCATCATCCTGTTTCTTCGAACGATCCAACGGCACAGAAACCTCCACACGGCACTCAGAAGCAGGCAAACTCTCATCCACACGGATCAGAATTTCAAAGCCATAACGCTCCTCGATATCACCAAGTTTCTTACGCTTGTAATTCAGCATATAAAGCGCAACCTCGGCCGTAACATGCACGATGATCTGCGCAGCGCGGGCGCGAATACCCTCTTCCTCGATTGCACGTAGCACGATAATAGACATCGCATCAGCCGTACGCACAACGCCGGAACCTGAACAGTTACAACATTTTTCAAACTGCGCTTCGGTCAAACTCGGGCTTAGACGCTGGCGGGATAATTCCATCAAACCAAAAGATGAAATACGCCCGACCTGTACGCGGGCACGATCAGTTGAAAGTGCCTCTTTCATACGGCGCTCGACCTTGCCATTATTGCGACGGTCTTCCATATCGATAAAGTCGATAACAACCAAACCACCAAGGTCACGCAAACGTAATTGACGCGCAACCTCATCCGCAGCCTCCAGGTTCGTCTTTAACGCGGTTTCCTCAATATGGCGGCCCTTGGTCGCCTTACCGGAGTTCACGTCAATAGACACCAAAGCCTCAGTCGGGTTAATCACCAAGTAACCACCGGAGCGCAAGCGCACCTCTACCTGACCGATCTCATCAATTTGATTTTCAATTTGATAGCGGTGAAATAGAGGTAATTGGTTATCTTCGTATTTCACAACCTTTTTAACATGTGACGGGATCATCATCTTCATGAAGTCACGGGCAATTTTGTGCCCCTCTTCACCGGCAACAAGAATTTCTTCCACGTCGCGTGTGTAATGGTCACGAACCGCACGTTTAATCAGATCCGCTTCTTCATACACGGTTGCAGGCGCAGTTGATTCCAACGTCAATTCACGAATGCTGTCCCATAGGCGCATAAGGTAATCAAGATCGCGCTTAATCTCTGCCTTTGTTCGTGCAACTCCTGCCGTACGAACGATCACCGACATACCCTTTGGCACTTCCAGGCTTTTGACAATGTCACGCATACGCGCACGGTCTTTGTGATTTGCGATTTTACGGCTCACACCACCCGCACGCGGACTGTTTGGCATAAGCACGCAATAACGACCCGGCAAAGACAGATACGTACCAACAGCCGCACCTTTATTTCCGCGCTCTTCTTTATTCACCTGCACAAGCATGATTTGCCCGCGCTTGATGACTTCCTGAATTTTATACTTGCGGCGCAAATTGAAACGGAAACGTTGCTCGTCATCAATTTCTTCGCCACCGACAACCTCTACGTTTTTGTTGCGGTTCTGTCCGTGACGACCGCGACCGCGACCGCGGCCACGATATCCGCGACGACGGCGATTTTTATTCTTTGCATCATCGCCTTCTTCATCACCTTCAGCACCATCAGCACCATCCTCAGAAGAGACATCTTTCGCTTCATCATCGCCATTAGCATCAGCATCATCAGATACGTTTTCATCGGAGGCTTCGTCTTCGGCCTCTTCCGCTTCTGCTTCTGTTTCTGCTTCTATTTCATCATCCGTGGCTTTCTTTTCCTTGGTTGATGCTTTCTTTGCAGCGCGACCACGACCCTTTTTCGGCTTTTCTTCTTGCTCTGCATCTGCCGGCTCAGCTTTCGCCTCTTCCGCATCATCCTCTATCGCAGGGATATTACCGCCAACGACCTCCGGCTCATGATCTTCTTCAACATCATCAGCATCTTGCACATCATGATCTTCATCATCCGACGCGCCGTCTTCATCAAAGGCCTCTTCCTCTTCATCATGTTGTTTCAGCAATTCTTCCTGCTCTGCCATTAACGCTTCGCGGTCAGAAACCGGTATGCGGAAATAGTCGGGATGAATTTCAGAAAACGGCAAAAACCCGTGGCGGTTACCGCCAAAATTAACAAAGGCAGCCTGCAGTGACGGCTCAACGCGCGTTACTTTTGCTAAAAATATACTGCCTTTTAGGGGTTTGCGACTTTGGCTTTCGTAATCATACTCGGTTAAGCGATTACCATCTGTGATCGCAACGCGTGTTTCTTCAACATGCGATGCATCGATCAACATTCTTTTTGTCATTTATGTACTCTCCATAACCGCATAGGCGCGACATCCCAGATATGCTTTTCGCACACAAGGGGAAGCGCTCATGCGCTCTTAATTCTGTTAACAATGTCATGCTTGCAGTCCGGCGGAACCTTTTAAACCTCAATAAAACGCAAAACCGCATGCATATAAAACATGCCTACTTTACACGCTTGTTTAAAAATGCTCAATCTAAAAAAAGCAGAAGCGATGTAATTTTTTATGATTACGGAGGCATGAGACATATTAAAAGTGATGTCCCAAAAAAAGTGCCGACCCTGTTAGAACAGAGGCCGGCCAAAGGTTTTGGATCAGGTGGGTCAAAAAACTTTTCATCTGACGGCAGGTTAAATACCGCCAAAATATTTTCAAATATACGCGCGCTGCGTGCATGTGAAAATCTTCATATCGATGTGTTGCTGCGGGTGGTTAAACGACCTTTTCCGGCTTAAGGAGGGGGGAATGCTGAATAAGCCGTTTAACCCGCCCCGCTTAGCAACTATCTTGTAAAGTGTTCAATTGGGTTCTAATTACATACCTACAATCTTTGGATATTATTATAGCAAGGGGCGTGCCAGAAAAATTACACATACAAATCAATGCCTTAAAGATTCGCAATTTTAAAGTGTCTCATTTTCGAACGTTCGAATATCAGAATTTACGTAAATCGTACGCTTTTAATGACGCGTGACAAAAAAACAGAAGATTTAGAAAAAAGAAAAAGCAGCCCGGAAAGGCTGCCTTGTGGATAAATACAAAACGATAAGTTTTTAAAGCACGTTAAAGTGTTTTATATATGCTCCCATCCCGTCAAAAAATCTGAAAAACTACTCTGACACATCGTTCTGAGCGAACTTCATTTCTTGCTCAAGCGTTGCGAATTCCTGCTTGATGCGTGAGATTTGCGCCTTTAATTTATTGAGCTTATCACCCTTCAATTTTTCACGAGAAGCCGTTTTCACGGATTTCGGATTAATTTGCTTGCCGTTCTTCAAGACTTCAAAATGCAAATGCGGCCCCGTTGAACGCCCCGTAGTACCGACATAGCCGATAACCTGCCCCTGCTTTACACGCTGCCCGGACTTCAGCCCCTTGGCGAATTTCTGCATGTGTGCATAGGCCGTGCTAAGCTCACCATTATGGCGAATACGCACATAATTACCATAGCCACCCAATCGCCCCGCTTTTTCGACTGTGCCATCACCCGCAGCGTAAATCGGCGTGCCACGCGATGCTGCGAAGTCTACACCCTTATGCATCTTGTTATACCCCAATACAGGGTGTTTACGCATACCAAAGCCTGACGACATGCGCGCACCGTCAATTGGTGTTTGCATCAATGTACTGCGGAGATTAGTGCCGTTTTCACGGAAATAATCAACATCACCCTTACCTTGATCAAAACGGAATACAGGGATTTTGCTACCTCCAACTGCAAGGTTAGCGTAGATAATATCACCATAACGCGCGAAATCACCCTCTTCTGTTTCGTATGTTTCATACAAAATCTCAAATTGATCGCCCTGACGGACATCACGCTGGAAGTCAACTTCATAAGAATAAAGGCGGATCATATCTGCAATAACAGATGCAGGAATACCTGCACGCGCTGCCGACCCATACAACGATGTCTCGATCGATGCTTTTGCAACACGCATCTTTTTAAAGACTTCCTTTTCACTGACTTCTGTATTGAAACGGTCATGCTCATCCTTTTGAATATGCAATTCCTTTGTGACATCAAGCTTCATTTGTAATGACGCCAAGGAAATACCATCTTCATTAGGCTCAAGATGAACGGAAATAGCCTGCCCCGGCTTCACAGAACGAGGATCAAAATGTTTACTCATAGACTTCACAGCACGATAAGCTTCCGCACCGCTAATACCGATACCTTGCAAAGCACCTGCTAGCGTATCTCCCGCTGAGATCTCAATAATTTCATCGCGCGGCAGCATGTTTTTGCTCGCCTGTGCATCTTCTGCAGTATCTTCCAAATCACTATCGACAGATGAAACAACTGCTAAGTCATCCAAAGAAGGTAACTCTTCCGGCAAAATAACAGTTTCGTATGGAAGCCCACTATCTTCATCAAGTACGACGTCAACGCCAGCAAGAAATGGCTCTACCGCGGTCTCTTTACGCATTAAATCTTCTTCGCTGCGCGTCATCAAATCCTGTTTAAGGTCACTTGCTGAAACTTTTGCAGGCGCAGAAGCAAGTACAACAGGCTTTGGAGCCTGGCTTACGTTTCTTGCTATTTCATTAGGAACAAAAGCAACCGAAGAACTTATCGAACCAAGAAAGCTTGTCGCCGTTAACGTAAAGAGCGTGGCACTTCCAACGATGTATCGCAAACGCAAACGGTTCGAGCGCGTAAAAACATAACGGTGGCGCAAGCGTATAACGCGATGCAATGCCAAATTTTTATATATCGACCCAAATAAAGACAAAACTATACTCCGGTTTTGCTGGAATACGTGTAAGAAATAAACACTGCCAAACGACAGTCCCACACACTTAATACACTACCCTGCAAAGATTTAGATTTAGTTATCACACTCATGTTGTTATTCCAAGCAATCTTTGAACAAAAGAGGAAGCCCCGAATGGGAAACACTACGCAGAATAAACTAAAAAACTAAAAACAATAATTTCTATACGTATTATATCACAATAATACAACACACGTACACACAAGAATTACACTTTAAATTCAATGCCTTAGTTAACAGGCACATCACATTCTTTTGAAATCGCCTTATAGGCCGCACCTGAGCCCTTCAAACTATATGTATCTGTGGTCAATGTACCGCGAGAAGACGTTCCCTGCACAACCATTTTTGACCCTGAACGAATAGCTTTTGCTAACTTCGCATCTGCTTCGGCATCAGGTGTCCACGCCGTATCGTCCTGCGTAAATAAGATGTATTTTTTACTATCAATCGTAACAGTTGCATCACTACCTTTTTTATAGGTATAGCCTGTAATATAGCTAAAAACATCACTGGTTTTTTCTGAAGGGCGATGTGTAATCAGGGCAAAAATATCACCACGATTTGTGTATTTCCCCTGTTCACTCACAGGCTTACTCACCATATAACAAACCTTATTCCCACCCTCTGACAGGGTATAGGCCGTCCAGTCGCCATGCTTTCCGATTTGTTGGGGTTGCGCTGCTAGTGCAGCCGTAGACATTAAACCTAATGCGCCACACGTTACCAAAACATTTTTGAAAAAGTTCTTTTTCATTGCCGGACCCAGAAAACCTTTGTTTATTCATATTTGCGCTAAGTTTAACGAATGAAATCGCTTGTGCAAAACCGAAAATGCCCTCAGGTGAAATTCATCCACAAAAGGCTAAACCCTCTATTTTTTATCTATACCTATCTGCGGCTTAATAAACCGCACGAAATAGACACCGGCCATTGCAAACGCCATTGCAAACCAAAAAAATGCATATTGCGCATGATTATTATTGGGGCGCACACTACCATCAACATACACTGGGTAGGTCTGTGCATCGCGGTTAAAGCCTTCTGCTACAGGGACCTCGTCCTGCGCATAAAACACATTAGGTGCCAAGCCCTGTAACGCAAAATGCTCCATCACCTCATCAAGATCAACAAAAAACCATCTGTTTTTTTGCACCACATTTTCGGGCGTAAATGCATTCTTGCTTGCCGGGCGGCGCAACGTACCCACAATTTTTACAATCCGGTGCGGTATAAAAATGTCATTTTGCGAAACCTCATCATCTGACAAAGGAAACCACCCGCGATTAACCAGCATAACATTCCCCAAAGATGATGCATGAGGAGTATCAAGATAGAAAACTGTATATAGATGGTATCCGGGAACCCCATCAAATGTACGATTAAATACGCGGATTGTTTTTTGATGATCATAGTGGCCGCTAATGTACCCGCGCCTAAAATAATCATCTTCACCAAGGTCATTAGGCGTTAAGGGCACTGCGCTTGCCTCAATACGTTCTTCACGGTCAATCGCGCTTAGGATACCTTGCTTCCACTGCAAGCGCTGTATCTGCCACGCCCCAAGCGCGCACAACACCATCAAGCCAAGAATTGTCAGGATTGTCCCCCAAAACGGTAGCTTCATTCTTCGCCCCAATCCCGCGGACGATGTTTATACTGCAGCGCAATGATATAAGATTTTATCGGTTTCAAACTGCCTAGCGTAAGCCCCAGAGCAACGATCGTCCAAACAACGCCATGCACCCACAAGGGGGGCGAAAAGATATTTTCAAACATAAGCGCCAAGGGCACGAGCAGAAAACCAAGAACGAAAATAAGAAAAACGGCGGGGCCATCCGCACTGTCATTCTTTGAGAGATCAAGACCGCAAACATCACATTGATCACGAAGATCAAAAGCAAGAAAGCCATCCTTGTACAATCGCCCCTCTCCGCATTTCGGGCATTTGCACTGCATGGCTTTTTTCATCATTTTAAAATCGGGGCTCATAACAACTTTCCCCTTTCATATTATGGGTGCCTATTTCATAAGCGCAGTATGATCGATCCCGTATACTGTTCCCCAATAATAAATGGCGATGTAAAGGAATAACCAAACCACATCTACAAAGTGCCAATACCAAGCGGCAGCCTCAAAACCGAAATGTTCCTTGGCAGAAAAATGCCCCTTCTTGGCGCGGCACCAACACACAAGCAGAAAGATTGTACCGACGATAACATGGAAACCATGGAAACCTGTCGCCATATAGAAAGCAGATGCATAAACACCTTCGGTAAATCCGAAATGTGCATGAATATATTCATACGCTTGGAAACCGATAAAGATTGATCCAAGAACAACACTCAAGGCCAATCCTGTTGCTAAATCTTTATTCTTGCCCTCCACAATTGCATGGTGCGCCCATGTCACGGTACAACCTGAAAGCAACAAAATCAATGTCATCATCAATGGCAAATCATACGGGTCAACCGTATGAATAGAAGCCGGCGGCCAAATATAGCCTATCGCCTCTGTCGGGAAGAGCGCCGCACTAAAATACGCCCAGAAAAACGCAACAAAGAACATAACCTCTGATGCGATAAACAATGCCATACCGTAACGCATGCCGATTGTTGTAATTTCATTATGGGCTTTATCGGCAACACTCTCGCGGATCACTTCTCTCCACCAGCCGAACATCACCAACAAAATAGCAGCAAGGCCAAGATATACGCCGTTCAAACCAACAGCAAAGCCTTCAACACCATTCGCCTGATCAGCACCTAAATGCACATCATGCATAAACATAATCATACCCGTTGCGAAAATACCGCCTGCAACAGATGCTGCCAACGGCCAAATGCTGGGGTTTACAAGGTGATAAGGGTGCGGTTTACCGGTTGTCGTGTATTCGATATTCTCTGCCATAATCTTAACTTTGTTCTTTTTTATTGAAATTTTTTCATCTGTATAAACCAGCTGAAACGAAGAGTACACAGAAAATATGAACTATTAGATGACTTTTTTCAAGACACCATAATGGCTTGCATACAATTCACACCTTATAAAGTTTTCGCATTTATGGTGTTTCTGCTGTTTCATAAAAATTATCGACCGCCTGATCCAACTCTTCGGACTCTGCGCGGAAAAAGCTATAGGACAATGTTATGACCTTCACATCGTCTAAATTCGGATCATCGTTTAATTTCGGATCAACATAAAACAGCACAGGCATATTTACACGTTCATGCGCAGCAAGTGACTGTTCACCAAAACAAAAACACTGAATTTTGTTAAAATATTTTCCTGCCTTTAGCGGCGTAACATTAAATACGGCCGTTCCTGTCACAACCTCATCCGATAAATTTTCCGATATAAAATTGGTTAAGCCGCGCTCCCCCAACTTTACCTGTGTCGAAATCTCCTCGGGCTTAAAATCCCACGGCAAATTCGCAGATGTGTTTGCATCAAAGCGGACGGTAATGGTGCGGTCAACAATATCTTCTGGCGGTGGCAATTGCGCAGCGACTTGCGTCGTCCCACCCCAGCCCGTTACACGGCAAAATATATTGTATAACGGCACAGACGCATATGCCAAACCAACCATCGCACACACAACCCCCAAACATGTCAGGGCAAGGCGCTTATTCTTTTTTGCAAGTTCATCATCAGTCATACGGGCTTTATATCATTCTTGTGCGTAAAAGAAAGAGATATTCGATGGCATAAAAAAACCCGCTTAAATGCGGGTCTTAATAATCTTTGCGTTCTCTTTTTACAAATCAGAAGGATCAAAATCAGGCGCATCATCTGATGTCACCACTTTTTTGTTTACGCCCTCTTCCTCAACATTACCTGGAATAGGCTCTTCCTTCAGGCCGCCATCATGCTCATCTGATGCTGACATATCCTCATCAGCAATCTTCGGCTCAATATCATCGTAATCTTTATTTTCTGCTTTTGCCATTCTGTCTTCATCAACAGGGCTTTCATCAGCAGTATCTTCATCGGCCTGATCTTTCAAATTTTGTTGAAAATCAGCCATCTCCGCTGCATATATCTTATCAAGCAACTTACGATATGCGATAAGCTTTTCTTCCTGAGGTGCCTGGAAACTGTCACGGCGTTCTTCGATCATGCCACGAAATTCCTTCGCATTTTCACGATACGCAACCTGACGACCCAACAAATCATAAAACGGCACCTGACTTTCTGTAGGGATTTTGGCATCCGTAGCATCTGCCGCACCTTCCATATCCTTAATCAAAGCATGCGCTTCATCCACCGAAAGAACCTCTTCCTCTGCGGCGGTATCATCATCTTGTGCGAAAGCGTAGGAAACCGGAACAAGCGAAACAGCAAGACCGAAAAGAGCAACACGAGTAAGGTTTTTCATAGAAAAACTCCGAAAATAGTAAAACAACCAAGACACTTTACACTATAATTTCAATTTAATCAAAGCGTTCTATAGGGTGACCGGCAAAAGATTGCACGGTCGGCATAATTTCCATGCGGTTGATATTAAAGTATGGTGGCAAACATGCACTCCAAACAACCGCCTCAGCAATGTCCTCCGCATGCATATTGCGTGTATTTGCATATACATTTTCTGCTTTTTCATCGTTGCCTTTAAAGCGCACCTTGGAGAACTGCGTTTCAATCATGCCCGGCTCAATATTAGAAACACGTACATTTGTGCCAGCTAAATCCGCGCGCAAAGACAACGAAAACTGTTTCACGAACGCCTTACTGGCGCAATAGACATTCCCCCCCGGATACGGGTAATTCCCTGCCGTAGAGCCGATATTGATGATATGCCCGCGCTTGCGCCCGACCATCAAGGGCAACACATGGCGCGTCATGCGAACCAACGCTGTATTATTCACGGCAATCATTGTTTCCCAATCTTCGATATCACATTGATATGCAGGTTCCAGACCGAGCGCCAACCCCGCATTATTGATCAACAGGTCAATATCCTTAAATTCATCAGGCAAACTATCTATGGCATCTTTCATGCCCTGCTTATCGGCGATATCGAAGATACATGCATACACTGATGCACCATATTGCTCCTCAAGCGCGGCCTGTAAAGATTTGGCCTTATCGGTATTACGTGCCGCCAAAATAACTTTTGCTCCCAAAGCAGCAAAACGGTGCGCAAATGCCGCACCAAAATCACCGGTCGCACCGGTAATTAAAACTGTTTCAGGCTTATATTCATATCGGTTTTCATACATGTTTTTAAGCCCTCCTAATTTACGGCTATTTTATTCGGACGGTTCATCCGTGGGGGTTAAGGCCTCTTGAATACTCTCATTCAATGCGCCTGAATTACTCTCATCACCTTGCGTGACCTGCGCCTGATTTGCACTCTCTTCACGCATCTCACGTCCCTTCTCGCTGTAATAACTCATCTTAATAATGGTCACGACGAAAATTAAAGCGATAAACGCAACCAACATCCCAAGGACAGCATAGTTCTTTTTCGCTTTTTGTTTATGAAGGTCACTAACCGGCATCGATCATCACCGCAAGAAAAAGTGCAAATAAATAAAACACGGAATATCCGAACATCAGGCGGGCGTATTTCATATCATCTGACATTAATACACGTACAGCCGTCACAACGAAGAACCCACTAAGGAGCGCTGCGCTTAAGCCGTAAACAATTCCCGAAAAGCCCAACATATAGGGCATCAACGTAATCGGGAACAAAATCAACGTATAGATCAGCATCTGCCATTTTGTTGACTGCGCACCCGCAGTTACGGTCATCATCGGAATCTTGGCGCGCTTATAATCAGAATTCGCATAAAGCGATAGCGCCCAAAAATGCGGCGGCGTCCAGAAAAAGATAATGGCAAATAAAATAACAGGAAACAATGTAACGTCACCCGTTACGGCAGCCCATCCGACCATAGGGGGAAAAGCACCCGCCGCGCCGCCAATCACAATATTTTGCGGCGTACGACGTTTAAGCCACATGGTGTAAACAACAACATAAAACAAATTGGCAAAAGCCAAGATGCCCGCAGCCACCCAATTCAAACATAGCCCCATAACCAGAACAGAGAAGAAGGACATGACAATGCCAAAAGACAATGCCTCGTCCGCGTCAACACGTCCCATAGGAATTGGCCTGCCGCGCGTACGATTCATCACAGCATCAATATCACGGTCATACCACATATTGATTGCACCTGCCGCACCTGCATTCACCGCCAAAGCTAACATAGAAACAATAATCAAAAACGGGTGTATATCCGCAAGCCCCGGCGCAACCCATAACCCTGCAAAGCCGCTAAAGACGACAAGGCTCATCACGCGGGGTTTTAACAATGCAAAATAATCAGATACGCGTGATTCGCGCTCCGTTAGATTTGCTTCATAAAGTTCTGCTGTTGCCGTATTGCTCATGCCCCTTTATTTACCATGTTTTTCAAAAAGGTCACGTTTTTTTTGTCCTTCCTTGCCAAAACTTACCGCATAGACAGTGTAATATTAAAAAAAACTATTTTTATTTTGACCTGAAAATATATAGTATTTTGACATAACAAATACACAGGGGGAGTTTTATGGATCCGATTGATCAATTTTTGGAAAAAGTATCGCAGATTTCAAGCGATTACGATAATGACGATATTACCTATAATCAGGCTAGCGTTGTAATGGATGAGGCAATTGCCGATCTACGTCAAAACTATCTTGGGGATGTCCCCGATGAAGTTATGGAAGAATGTTTTAGTGCCTATGCTGAGCTTCAAATTCACGCCTTTACATTAAGAGATATCACCGAAGGTGAGGCAGGTAGCCTTATCGAGGAGCGCGCAAGCCAGGATTTTGGACATAGTCGTGAGCCGAAAGAAATAGGCGCATTATGGGAGCCATATATAGAGCGCATCGAGAAAATTGCGCGCGACGAACCGGGATATGAGTTTCTTAAAAAAGAAGAAATGAACGCGTTAACTGATCTTGATAACTTCAATATGAACTAATCAAAAACAAGCATTCAAAGAAGAAATAAGGCCCCGTTTGGGGCCTTTTATATTCCTTATTTCACCTTCGGCTGAATGTCGAATTGGTGGAACGGAGGCGGCGATGATACCGACCATTCCAAGGTGAAACTTTGTGGTTGTGCATTCCAATAATTGTCATCCGCCTTACGACCAAAGAACAATGTATGGAAGACAACGACGACAAACCATAATGTTGCAAAACCTGTCAGGAACGCGCCCATAGATGACACATAGTTCCATAAATGCATGCCGTGTTCCTGTGCCATGATCCAGTTGATTTTTTCAATCGGATTCACAAACACACCTTGTAGATTTTCAGGAGGCACTTCACCCGCATAGTCGATGTAACGACGCGGCATACCTTGAAGACCCAAGAAGTGCTGCGGGAAGAAAATCAAGTTAACACCGATAAATGTCAACCAGAAGTGTATCTGCCCCATCCATTCGCAATACATCTTACCTGACATTTTACCGATCCAGTAATAGAAGCCAGCGAAGAGAGCAAACACCGCGCCCAATGACAAAACATAGTGGAAGTGCGCAACAACATAATATGTATCATGAAGTGCGATATCCATACCGCCATTGGCAAGAACAACACCCGTCACACCACCGACTGTGAATAGGAAGATAAAGCCAATCGCCCAAAGCATAGGTGTTTTAAACGTAATGGAGCCACCCCACATTGTTGCAATCCAAGAGAAGATCTTAACACCTGTCGGTACGGCAATAATTAGTGTAGCTGCCGTGAAGTAAGCACGTGTATCGACACTCATACCAACTGTATACATGTGGTGTGCCCAAACAACAAAACCGACAACACCAATTGCTACCATCGCATAGGCCATTCCCAAATAACCGAAAATCGGGCGTTGTGAGAATGTTGAAACGATATGAGATACAATTCCGAATGCTGGCAAAATCATAATGTAAACTTCAGGGTGACCAAAGAACCAGAACAAGTGCTGGAACAAGAGTGGGTCGCCACCACCCTCAGGATTGAAGAATGAAGTGCCGAAATTACGATCAGTCAAAAGCATAGTGATCGCGCCCCCAAGAACAGGAACAGCCAAAAGCAACAAGAATGACGTCACAAGCATCGCCCAAACAAAGAGCGGCATTTTGTGCAACGTCATGCCCGGCGCACGCATATTAAAGATAGTTGTAATGAAGTTTGCCGCACCCAAAATCGAGCTTGCACCCGCAAGGTGTAATGCGAAAATAGCCATATCAACAGACATCCCGGGATGTCCCAAAGCAGAGGATAGCGGCGGATAGATTGTCCAGCCTGTTCCTGCACCACCACCAATAAAGGCAGATAATAACAAAAGCAAAAACGCAGGAATAATCAACCAGAATGAAATATTGTTCAAACGTGGGAACGCCATATCAGGTGCACCGATCATCAACGGCACAAACCAGTTACCAAAACCACCGATCAAGCCCGGCATAACCACAAAGAAAACCATGATCAGACCGTGTGCGGTAATAAACATATTCCACATATGACCATCTGCAAGATACTGTACACCCGGATCCTGAAGTTCCAGACGCATGATCATAGAGAACAAACCACCGATCAAACCGGCAAAAATAGAGAATATGATATAAAGTGTCCCGATATCCTTATGGTTTGTTGACATGAACCATCGTGCGAAAAATCCGGGTTTATGTGCGTGGTCGCCCATTTCCTATCTCTCTTTCTTCTTCTTTTTTTTCTTAAATATTAAACAACTGTTTTTACTGTGCCAAAGCGGTTAGCTTGATCGGCTGCTCTGAACCGATAGCCGGGACATCACTTTGTGCAAATTCTTCCTTCGCTTTTTCTACCCAAGCCTTGAACTCTTCTTTCGTTACAGCATGAACCTCGATCGGCATGAAGGAGTGATCCTTACCGCAAATCTCAGAACATTGACCATAATATACGCCTGGCTTTTCAATGCGGAACCATGTTTCATTCGTACGCATCGGAATAGCATCAATCTTTACGCCAAACGCGGGGATCGTCCATGAGTGGATCACATCATTCGCGGTTACCAGAATAGCAATATCTGTTTCAATCGGCAGAACAACAACGTTATCTGTTGAAAGCAAACGGCGCTGGCCTTCTTTTAATTCATCAGTCGGCACCATGTAAGACTGGAATGCAATACCATCATGGTCAGGATACTCATATCCCCAATACCATTGATAACCTGTGATTTTCAATGTCATTTCCGGCTCTGCAATACGGTCATTTTTATAAAGCAATTTAAATGACGGTACCGCGATGATAATCAAGATGATAACGGGAACGACCGTCCAGATGATTTCCAACGGCACATTATGTGTAACTTTTGATGGTGTCGGGTTTGCACGTTTGTTGAAACGGATAACAACAAAAACAAGCAGTAATAATACGAACAAACAAATGCCCGTGATAATAACAAGCAACATGTCATGAAAATCATGGATGCGTTGTGCGCTTGATGTCGCGGCCTCTTGCATCAACAGCGCACCTTCCATTGGCTCACTTGCCATAGCAGGGAACGCGGCAAGTAATGCGCCAACCAATAATGTGAAAACAAATGCATTCATATAATTCTTAAATCTCGTCATGATTTTTGCCATGCCTTTTTATTTTATCTTTTGTGCACAAACGTTAGCGTCGGAATAACGCACGTTAAAATCCGTCATAGGGATATAAATATATCACTGAAAATGCAAGAGTGAATAGTGCCTTTTATGATTTTTTATTGATTTCAAGAGCTTTGTTTGAATGACGCATACGCCAAACAGGCAATCGCAGCAGTTTCAGCGCGCAAAATACGATTGCCTAAACTGATTGGCTTTGTATGCGCATTCGCCTGTATATCTGCGATTTCCTGCGGATCAAACCCACCTTCCGGACCAATTAAAAACGCACAATCGCCACGAAAATCACACTCATTCATATTTTGCGTTCCCTGAATACGCTCCAACGCGGCAAAAACATCGCAATGCACTTCACGAGCCGCCATAAAGACCGGCCACTTCACTTCTTCATGTACGACAGGCAAATCAAGGCGCTCACATTGCTCTGCGGCCTCGATAACTTGCGCTTGCAAACGTTCGGCATTCAAATGTCTGTTTTCCGTGCGTGCCATCAATACAGGGTGTAAATCCGTCACGCCCAGCTCAACCGCTTTTTCAACCAACATGTCCATGCGTTGCTTTTTAATCGGAGAGAAATATAAATGGCGACGCGCACCATCTTCGGGCTGTTCCTTTAACTGCTCTTGCAATGTGACCTGACCGTGTTTTTTACCAAGCGCCGTTAGCGCGCCCAACCACTCACCATCGCGACCATTAAACAAACGCACAAAATCTCCTTCACTCTTACGCAGAACATTTTTCAAATAATGGTTTTGTGATTGCTCAAGCGGCAATATTCCATTTTCTGCAAATGAATGATTGAGGAACAGGCGCGGATACTTATATATATGTTCTGTCATGACAAACTCAGTAGAAACAGAATCGTTTACGGATATCAAGAGGCTAATTTGGATTGAGCGAATCCTGCCTGCAGCTTTGCGCCCGTACGCCTATCTCATGCGTATTGATCGCCCTATTGGTGTTTGGCTTTTATTACTGCCCGGGCTATGGGGAATTACACTGGGTACACAGGGACTGTTTTTAACACAATGGAGCGCCATATCCTCTATGATTTTATTTGCCCTTGGCGCGGTGATTATGCGCGGCGCAGGATGCGTAGTGAATGATTTATGGGACCGCGATCTTGACAAACAAGTAGAGCGCACACGTGGCAGACCATTGGCCAGCGGCGCCGTTAGCGTAAAGCAAGCAACAATATTTTTGGCTACATTGTTGCTTTTTGGCTTTTTTATCCTTATTCAATTTAACATCATCACCCTGTTTTTAGGCATTCTCAGCCTTCCCCTTATTATCGCTTACCCGCTTATGAAACGCATCACATGGTGGCCGCAGGCGTTTTTAGGCATCACATTTAATTTTGGTGTCCTCATGGGCTACACCGCTATGGCAGGCACGTTGCATTTAGGGATCGCTCTTATCTTTTTGGGCGCGATGTGCTGGACAATCGGCTATGACACGATTTACGCGCACCAAGATAAAGAGGATGACATTATGGCAGGCATAAAATCAACCGCCCTAATTTTCGGCGAGCGTAGTAAGGTCTGGATTTCTGTCTTTTATGCGGCCGCATTCACCCTGATTTTTATCGGTGTTTTACTTTTGCGTGGCGTCAATATTACATTACCGATTTTATGTATTCCTGCCCTTCATTTCATATGGCAGATAAAAAAATGGGAGCCCGATAATCAATCAAGCTCCCTTGCTATTTTTAAATCAAACAAACGCACCGGAATATTATTCTGGCTTGCCTTTGCTGTTATTCAATTAACCGCCATATAGACTTCGTACGCGTTGTTCCGCAACCGTAAGCATCGTCAGATCAACCGTTCCTGAACGCTTTAGCTCAACGAATAATGAATCCAGTTGTTTAAAGTGTGCGCCAAACTCCTCCAGCCATAAATCGACCAAGGACTGATCCGCAGGGATCTTTTTCGACTTACCATTAATATCACGCAAGATACGAATGGTCATACCGGCTTGTGATCCGTACAACTGATCCATCAAACCATTAGCAGCTTCACTGCTCCAATGATCTTCACGCGGTAAATAACGAACCTTGCTACGGAGCCAATCAAGATGGAAACGCTCACCCAATTCGAAATATGTACGGGCCGTATTCTTAAGGTTGGTATCACGTTCGCCCGAAATCTTAATGATGTCACACGCAGATGACAGGACAGGCATTAACGCAATTTGATGCGCCAATGTTTCAGGCAAACCATCCTTTACAAGGGCGACCTGTCGTTGCTTGATCGAAGACAGCAAACTATCTGTCACAAGCTCATCCAGATGCTTAGAAAGCTCCTTAATGCCTGCACTGAAGGTTGCCGCATCCGCATCGATATCCATGTGGCGACCAAGGCGCGTCAGGAACCATGTAATGCCATGCTCTGCCAGATGGGCGATCTCACGCATCGCCTTTAACTGTACTTGTGCAGGGACTTTACCGTCTAATTCCTCAATAGCATCCCAAAGATGACGCAAACCAAACGCATCACGTACAATTAAGTACGCCTGTGTAATTTCTTCAACGCTCGCGCCAGTCTTTTTCATACGTGATTGCAGGAATGTCGGCCCCAAACGGTTGATCAACGAACTCGCCATCATTGTGGCTACAATCTCACGTTTCAGGCGGTGACGTTGAATTTCCTTCAGATACTTTTTACCCAAAATTTCGGGGAAGTAATCAACCACCCAATATTCCATCTTCGGGTTATCAGGAATGTCTGTGGCAAGCAAAGCTTTCGTCAAATTGATCTTGGCGTATGAAAGAAGTACACACATCTCAGGTCTGGTTAATCCCTTACCTGTACGTAAACGTGTTTCAATTGTCTCCTGATCAGGAAGCCCTTCAATCTTACGATTCAGACCTTGTGTACGTTCCATCTCTTGAATGAACTGGTCGTGTACCTGTAAGGTTTCACGCGCCTGCACCTCCATTAATGAAATGGCCTGCGCTTGCTGATAGTTATGACGAAGAACATGGTCACCAACTTCTTCCGTCATTTGTTCCAACAATTTATTACGCGCTTTAATGTCCATGTTATGCTCTTTTTGGCTCATAACATCGGTCAGCAAAATCTTGATATTCACTTCGTGGTCAGATGAATCAACACCCGCAGAGTTATCAATAAAGTCGGTATTCACAGCAACGCCGCGCTCTCCCAACTCAACACGACCAAGCTGCGTCACGGCAAGGTTGGCACCTTCGCCAAGAACTTTTGCACGCACCTGATCAGCATTTACGCGTAAGGCATCGTTCGCCTTATCACCTGCGTCAGAATGCGATTCTTTGGTTGATTTAATGTACGTGCCGATACCGCCAAACCACATAAGATCAATTTTTGCCTTCAACATGGCCTGCATTAATTCATTTGGCGTAACCTTATCTTTTGTCAGCTCGAATCGCTGCTTAATCTCAGGCGTTAGCTCAAGCAACTTATCACTACGGTTATAAATACGCCCGCCCTTCGACAGGGTTTTTGTATCGTATTTATCCCAACCACCGACAATTTCAAACAAACGCTTGCGCTCTTTGAATGATTTGGCAACATCCGGATCAGGATCACAGAAAATGTGCAAATGGTTAAATGCACCGACAAGGCGAATATGTTCGGATAACAACATACCGTTTCCGAAAACATCACCGCCCATATCACCAACGCCGATCACTTCGAAATCATCCGTTTGTGTGTTGTGATTAAACAAACGGAAATGATATTTAACAGATTCCCATGCACCACGTGCGGTAATCCCCATTTTCTTGTGGTCATAACCGGCAGAACCACCGGATGCAAACGCATCATCCAACCAGAAATTATAATCCTGAGATAAGCCGTTCGCAATATCAGAAAACGTTGCCGTTCCCTTATCCGCAGCAACCACCAAATACGGATCATCACCATCACGGCGCACAACATCCTTCGGCGGCACAACCTTTGCGCCCTTACGGTTATCTGTAATATCCAAAAGACCGGAAATGAACGTTTTGTAACAACGAATACCCTCTTCCATGAATTCTTCGCGGCTGTTTGTTGGTGTTTTTACAACAAACCCACCTTTTGAACCCATCGGCACAATCACAGAGTTTTTAACCATCTGCGCCTTCATCAAGCCGAGAACCTCTGTACGGTAATCTTCATGACGGTCTGACCAACGCAAACCACCACGGGCAATAACATCACCACGTAAGTGTATCGCCTCAACCTTTGGTGAGTATACAAAAATCTCGCGGAACGGCTTTGGCTGCGGCATAAACGGAATTTTTCCGCTATTAAATTTCAGCGACAAGTAAGGCTTTGCGCTACCATCTTTTTGACGCTGATAATAGTTTGTACGCAATGTATTATCAATCAAGGTCATCATAGCGCGCAAAATACGGTCATAATCACTTGAAAGAACTTTTTCCAATTCATGATCTATCGCAACAGTCGCCCCAGCGGCCAGGTTTTCAGAATCTTTTTGACGCTGCGGGTCATGGAATGCCTTAAACAAATCAATAAGCAAACGGCTGATTTTCGGGTTTTCCGTTAATGCCTTTTCAATATAGCTGCGGCTGAATGGCAGGCGAAGCTGTTTGATATAGCGCACATAGGCGCGTAAAATTGTAATTTCATGCCAGTTTGCCCCCGCACTCAAAACAAGGCGATTCAAACCGTCATTCTCAACTTCGTTATACCAGATTTTCGCAAATGCTTTTTCAAAGTTTTCTTTCACATCGCGAATAACAATGAAATCTTCGATTTCGGGTGTTTCAAGTAAGAAGTCATGAATCCAAACGGACTCCTCTGCCCCTTCCGGCTTTACCTCAAACGGTAATTCCGCAATCGCACGTAGCCCCATATCCTCAAGGATCGGCATCACTTCGGACAATGTTACAGGTGATCCGATATGGAAGACTTTTAACCGTATCTTGTTCAGCTCCACATCGTTCGGGCGATATAAATCTAACACAATACGATTTTGCGTTAATGCGGCTTCGACCTTTTCAATATCAAATACACACTGCTTTGCCTGATATGTCAGGGTATAGTTAACAGGAAACGCCTCACCATAACGTAATGTCATATCTGTAATGTGCTGATGATCTTCATACGCTTCGGTCAAGGCTTGTGTCAGACGTTCCGACCACGTTTGCCCTGCTTCACGCAAGCGTTGCTCAATACGTTTTGCATTAATTTTTGGCGGGTTCTTTTGGCTGATGTTAATAACGAACATAACACGTGCAAAAACCGAATCATCCAATGTGGTATAGAAATTCGAGCATACGCCCTTTGTTTCCTCTTCCAGGATACGCTGTATATCCTTACGCAACTTCGTACCAAAACGATCGCGCGGAATGTATACCAAGCAAGAGATATATCGTCCGAAAGGATCCTCACGCAGGAACAGCGCAATACGTTGACGCTCTTGCAAGCGGATAATATTCTTACAAATGCGCAGTAACTCGTTGGTTTCAATTTGAAACAACTCATCACGCGGATATTTTTCCAGAATATGACGAAGTGCTTTGCCGTCATGCGTCCCCTCAATGTAGCCGGAAGCCTTCATTGTATCTTCCACTTTGCCGCGCAAATACGGGACGTCACTAACGCTTCGGGAATAGGTAACAGATGTGAACAAACCAATGAACAGCTTCTCGCCCGTTACTTCACCTTTATCATTGTAGGTTTTAACAGCAACACAATCCATGGGAACGCGGCGGTGCACGGTCGCCAGACGATTTGTTTTTGATACGGAAACAGGCGGTAGACCACGGCGCAATTCCTGTAAATTACGTGGTAACCCCTCCTCAACCTCACTGATATAGGCAGGCGACACATCATTATGAAGCAAGCCAAGGCTAGAACCCTTTACCGTTTTACTCTCAACGCCATTCTTGCCGTCGACAAACTTATATTCGCGATACCCAAGCAACGTGAAGTTATTGTCGTAAAGATATTTCAAAAATGCGCAATGTTCCTGAATTTCCGCAGCAGCGCGGCGTGTGCGCGCAGTATTCAATTCTTCAGCCGCTTCATCCAATTTTGCCAATATCGGCTTCCAGTCTTTATTGGCATAAAACACATCATCCAAAACCGAATACAGACCGTCTTTTAGTTCCTTCACTGCGGCTTCTGACAATGTCTCACTGATCTGCACGTGAATATGAGATTGGCGAAGATAGCCATCTTCATACTCAGGGCTTAGATCTTTTAACGCCCCCTTTGCATCATAAGAAGTATAAACAAACGGGTGAATCAAAATACCAATCAAAATATTATGTTTGTTAATTTCCGCCGCAACAGAATCGACCAAAAACGCCAGGTCATCACTGACGATATCAATGATTGTTTTGCGTTGCTCGCCCTCTTCGGCAATCGGCATATAAATACGCAGCTTCGGCTCACCCTTTTCGCGCTCCTTTGCCATTTCCCAATGAGAATTAGCCATTTCTGAAATAATATTCGGATCAAAAAATTCTTTATCTTCCTCACTGATCTTCTCAACCAGTATATCGAGCATCTTTTTCTGCCCCGCAGGCGCATTAGCAGGCAGGCGCTTTTGCGCTTCCTTATGAAGACGTTCGAATTCTTTTTTTTCTTTAGACATGGGAACTTCACCGCGTAGATATTTATTATTTAATCACGGGCATATTAAAGATAAATGTATGCATGGTCTAGGGGGATAAAGCCTTATAACACATTTATTTTCTGTGCATCGCACAAATAAAAACCGCGTTTTTTTTGCATAAGCGGTTTTCATTTTTGCCCGCTGGTATATGATATTTACGCAACCGAACACAGAAGGATGACATCATGTCTTTGAAAGGTAAAACAGCACTGATTACAGGTTCAACGAGCGGTATCGGCCTGGGCATTGCAAAGGGCTTTGCAGCGCAAGGCGTGAATATTGTCATTAACGGTTTCGGCAAAGAAGACGCCATTGAAAAAGAACTTAAAGAACTGGAAGCAAACGGCATAAAGGCCATCTATAATGGCGCCGACATGACAAAACCTGATGAGATCGCAGCCATGGTAAAACAGGCCGAAGACACCTTTGGCGCCGTTGATATTCTGGTTAACAATGCAGGTATTCAACACGTATCACCAATCGAAGATTTCCCGCCCGAAAAATGGGACGCGATCATGGCAATTAACTTATCTTCATCCTTTCACACCACGCGTAACGTCATTACAAAAATGCGCGAGCAAGGATGGGGGCGCATAATAAACATGTGCTCTGCGCATGGCTTGGTTGCATCGCCGTATAAATCAGCATATGTAGCCGCCAAACACGGTATTTTAGGGTTCACCAAAACCATCGCATTAGAGGTCGCACAAGAAAATATTACTTGTAATGCTATCTGCCCGGGTTACGTCCGTACGCCGCTCGTAGAAAATCAAATTGCCGACACAGCCAAAGCACGCGGCATCACTGAAGAAGAAGTGATTAACGACGTCATGCTTAAGGCGCAATGGACAAAGAAATTTGTAACCGTTGAACAAATTTCGGGACTGGCTCTATTCCTATGCTCTGACACCGCAGAAAATATAACGGGAACAGACATCACAATTGACGGCGGCTGGACAGCGGCATAAAGTGATGTGTACACGGAAATTATATTTTTAAATATATTTGACTGAGAGAAGCTTTACACAACATGACTACTTCACAAAGACCTCGCGTCGTTATCATCGGCGCCGGATTCGGCGGGCTTTCTGCGGCAAAATCATTGGCAAATAAAGATGTCGATGTTTCCTTGATCGATAAACATAACCACCACCTGTTCCAGCCCCTGCTATATCAGGTTGCGTCAGCAGCTCTGACGGCGGCGGAAATTGCCATGCCCATCCGTCACATTATGCGCAAGGCCGAAAACGTCGCGGTTTACATGAATGAGATCAGTGCCATCGATCAAGAAAAAAAGATTATCCGCACAATCTATGGCCGTGAATTTTCTTATGACTATCTGGTTGTAGCAACGGGCGCACGCCATAGTTATTTTGGCAACGACCAATGGGCAGAATTCGCCCCGGGCCTGAAAACAATCGAAGACGCCAGAGAAATAAGACAACGCGTTCTCACTGCATTTGAAAAGGCCGAGATGGCCGAAACAGAAAAAGACCGCGAAGATTACCTGAACTTTGTGATTGTGGGCGCAGGGCCGACAGGCGTTGAGCTTGCAGGCGCCATTGCGGAGTTGGCAAACCATACGCTTACGGGGGACTTCCATCATATCACCCCTGAATCTGCACGCATTATCCTTGTCGATGCGGCGCCGCGTGTCCTCATGAGCTTTGATGAGGAGCTATCCCAAAAGGCACAAAAACAACTGGAATCTTTGGGCGTCGAAGTGCGCCTGAATTGTATGGTGAAACATATTGAGCCCGGCTACATTACACTCGGCGAAGAAAAACTATCGGCACGTACATTCATCTGGGCAGCAGGCGTACAGGCTTCTGCCGCAGGAAAATGGCTGGATGCAGAATGCGATCGTACAGGCCGCGTTATCGTGAATGAACACTTAACCCTTCCAAATAACCCGGATATCTACATTATTGGTGATACCGCGCATTACATCCCCGAAGGCGAGGAACGCCCACTCCCCGGTGTTGCGCCCGTTGCCAAACAAATGGGTAATTTCGTAGCGCAGGATATTCTGGCGCGCATAAAAAACGACAAGCGCCCGCGCTTTAAATATAAAGATTACGGATCAATGGCAACGATCGGACGCAACCGCGCCATCGGCGATTTAAACGGCTTTAAAGTCAGCGGATTCTTCGGATGGCTTATGTGGTGCTTTGCCCATGTTTATTATCTCATCGGGTTTAAAAACCGCCTCATTGTCGCCTTCCGCTGGCTTGTATCATACCTGACATTAAATCGCGGGGTGCGTTTGATCATTGGCGGCGGTAAAATTTCTGATTTACCGCACAAAACCCCTGAAAACGATTATCAGGTGTGATATTCTGCCTTTTCCACTAAATAAGGGTAAGTATAAATGTCACCATATGATGTAGATTTATTTGTAATCGGCGCAGGATCAGGCGGCGTGCGCGCCGCACGCATCGCCGCAAGCCACGGCGTAAAAGTTGCTATTGCCGAAAAAACATTCTATGGCGGCACATGTGTGAATGTCGGATGCGTTCCGAAAAAGCTAATGACCTTTGTTGCCGACTACGCCAGTATGATGGAAGACGCGGCGGGATATGGTTGGGAAATCGGCGAACGCAAACTTGAATGGAAAACATTTATTTCGCGCAAAAATGATGAGATCAATCGCCTGAACGGTATCTACGAAAAAATGCTTGCGAATGCCGGCGTAGAAATTCACTGGGGAACCGCACAGTTGGCAGGCTCACATGGCGTACGTGTCGGTGATAAGATCATAACAGCCGAACGCATTATCGTCGCGACAGGCGGTAAAGTTTTCATTCCGAATATAGAGGGCGCAGCCGAACACGGCATAACATCAGATGATGTTTTCTATCTCGAAGAACAACCACAAACCTTGGTTGTCGCAGGCGTAGGCTATATCGGATTGGAATTTGCAGGCATCTTCAAACGCTTAGGCAGTGACGTCCATGTCATCTATCGCCGCGATAAAATTCTGAACGAGGCATTTGACGAAGATGTACGCGACTTCCTTGAAGGTGAGATGACAAAAAAAGGCATTAATTTTCACCCTAAGACAAACATCACCAAGGTTGAGAAAAAAGGAAAACAATTCCTTGTACATCTCGACAACGGCGAACCGATCCTTGCCGATCAGGTTCTGTTTGCAACCGGACGCACACCGAATACAGATGGATTAAACCTCGAGAAAGTGGGCGTTAAAACAGCCAGAGGCGGTGCAATTGCGGTCAACGAAGAAGAGCAAACAAATATTCCGTCGATATACGCCGTTGGTGATGTCACGGATCGCTTCGCCCTAACACCCGTTGCACTGGCCGAGGGACATGCACTGGTTGACCGCCTGTACGGCAATAAAGAGCGCCATATATCATACGACAATATACCAAGCGCCGTATTTTCCGATCCAAACACATCGCAAGTCGGCCTGACAGAAGCACAAGCACGCGAAAAATTCGGTGATGATATTGATATCTACACCTCCCAATTTCGTGCCATGCGCATGATCCTCGCCGGACGCGAGGAACGTACACTTATGAAGCTTATCGTACAGCGCTCAACGGATCTGGTGATTGGCTTGCACATGGTTGGTTCAGAGGCAGGAGAAATCGTGCAAGGTTTTGCCACAGCCATGATCGCAGGCGCCACGAAAGATGACTTTGACCGCACAATCGGTATTCACCCGACAAGCGCCGAAGAATTCGTGACCATGCGCACAAAAACACGCTAAGCAGCACGCGATTATTTATTTTTGTTTTTGATTTTACGGCGCATTGTTACACGCTGCGGCAAGATATCATCAATGAGCGGCCCACCAACCTTCACGGGGCGCTCAGCAAAACTTCCCATACAAATCATACGATCATACATCATGATCGCCGCAGCAACGCCGACATTCACACAGAATTTCATCGGAATTTTAACAACGTGGTGGCATTGATCTAAAACCGTATCTGATAAATTCCCCATCTCAGGCCCAAGAATATAAGCCGCACGTTTTGGATGGCGAAAGCTCGGAAGCTCAATAGAATCGTTTACAAACTCTACCCCGACAAGCGTACACTTCATCGGCAACTCAAGCTGCTCGGGTGATGAATATTGGTAATAAGGAAGATGATCAAACGCATCTGACGTATCCGATGTGCGCATTGCCTCAACATTTACATCAGGGTTAATTGTGAAAAAGAAACTGGCCCCAAAAGAATGCGCAGAACGTGCTATCGTCCCTACATTCTGCTCTTTGCTAATACCTTCAACGCCTACACCAAAATAGCCACGCATAATTACTCCTCGAAAATCATATTCAGTGCCGCCAGAATATGTATATTGGTTGTATCAAATACTGTGATATCAACATCTTCGGGCTTAATCAACATGCCGATTTCCGTACACCCCAGAATTACGCCCTGCGCTCCCTGTTGCTCCATCACTTTTATGACGTTTTGATAACGTGATTTGGATTGATACAAAACCTTACCGTTACACAATTCATCATATATAATACGGTGTACGTCTTCGATGCCGTCTTGATCAGGCAATAACACATTCAAGGCATGATCGATAAGTCGTCCCTTGTAAAAATCCTGTTCCATTGTATAGCGCGTTCCAAGTAACCCGACTGCTTCAATGCCCGTATTTTTTATTTTCTCTGCAGTGGCATCCGCCAAATGAAGAAAAGGAATATTTAGAACCGAGATAATATCATCGGCCATTTTATGCATCGTATTGGTTGCTAAAACGATGAAATCCGCACCTGCTCGCTCTAGTGATTGCGCGGCATCGCACAGAATTTTACTCTGGCTTTCCCAATCCCCAACTTGCTTGAGAGATACAAACTCACCAAAGTCCAAGGAATTAATGATGATTTTTGCATTATGCGATCCACCAAGGCGATCACGAACGCCTTGGTTTAAACCTTGATAATATGTGGATGTTGATTCAGGACTAAGCCCGCCGATAATGCCAACGGTTTTCATCCCTACCCCTTGGGTGCGATCACGCGCTCAATGCGGTCTAGCGCCTCTGTCAATCGCGCCTCTGAAACGGCGAAGCATAAGCGGATATACCCCTTTGACGATTCACCGAAAGCAGATCCCGGAGAGAGCAAGACGCCCGCCTCATCGATCAAGCGTTTCGTCAGAGCAATACAATCCTCCTCTCCGTCAACCTTAAAAAAGGCATAGAAGGTACTTTTCGGATAAGAAAGGTGCACATTCCCCATTTTTTTGAAGCGTTCAACGACAATGTCGCGATTTGATCGCCATAAATCCAACTGGCTCTTCAAGAAGTCTTCACCCTGATCAAGGGCAGCCATTGCACCGAACTGAATGAAATCAGGTGGGCATAGTTTATTATACAACGCCACATCGCGAATCTTGCTCTCCGCTTCTTTCGGGCCGACAATCCAACCCAAGCGCCAACCGGTCATCGCCCATGTTTTAGAAAAACTATTTACCACAAGCAAAAGATCATCTTCTTTTGCGACATCAAGGAAACTCGGCGCACGTACACCTTCATATACCAAACGGCCATACACCTCATCAGACAAAACCCAGATACCGCGCTCACGCGCAAAATCAAGGATTTGGCGCAGCTCATCTTCTGTCGCTGTCCACCCTGTCGGGTTCGAAGGCGTTACAATCAACATCACCTTTGTACGCTCATTCACTGCACCGAATAGCTTTTCAAGATCGAGCTTCCATTCATCATCGATGTAATCAAGGGACACTTGCTTTGTCGTCGCCTGCGTTAATTCAATCGCACCGATCAGGTTTTTCCAAATCGGTGTCACGGCGATGACTTCCTCGCCCTTATCAACCAATGCTGCCAGTGATAGATGCATAGCGGTCGATCCCGAGCCTGTTACAAACACGCGTTCGGGTGAGATATCAAGATTATAAATACGATCATAATAATTCGACAGACTTTGGCGCAGGCGCTCCTGTCCCAATACAGGCCCGTAAAATGTACGACCCGACTTCATGGCCTCCATGGTCGCATCACAAATAAAATCAGGTGTGGGTGCATCGCCTTCACCCTGCCCCAGCGTGATAATATTTTGTTTTTTGCGCGCGTAATCCATCATATCTGCGCCCGGGTTTGCCGTCAGCGCATGGAGGACAGGGCGGAATTTCATTGTTGTACCACCTTCATCAACGCGCTCGCCCGAATCAGGTTTTTCGTATTTCATTTGTTTTGCTTCTGACATGTTAATCGTCTCATTCATTTCATTTAAACAGGGCTATACAGCTATAACCCTTTTTACAAATATTTCAATTTGGGAATTTTAAGAAAGATGCGCGGCTCTTGCGCTATGGGCCTTACTTGCGGGCACGGCCCGCCGCGTTTGCGGCAACCGCGACTGCTGCTGCGTTTGCATTCGCCTGAGCAAGAACCGCTGTGGTTCCGCTTAACAAGGCAATAGTGATGCAAAGCAAAGTAATCATATATACAAGGTAAATCTAAACGGCCCTTAATTGCAAGGTTTTTATGCACAGCAATACAAAAATCATAGCGTTTTACTGAAATATCCGATGATTTAAGATTGCAGCTCGGCAATATCTTTATACAAATCAAGGCTTTCCGGATTGGCGAGCGCCTCAACATTTTTTATCGGGCGCCCCATGACAACATTACGCACGGCAATCTCTGTTATTTTACCACTTTTCGTGCGCGGGATATCAGATACGGGAATAATTTTTGCCGGAACGTGGCGCGGTGAAGCGCCTTTGCGAATTTCCGTTTTTATTTCCTTCACCAGATTAGAATCAAGCTCCCAGCCCGATTTCAATATCACAAACAGAATAACCCGCACGTCATCTTCCCAGTCCTGACCAATGGCAATAGATTCCTTCACAGCTTCTATCTTTTCAACTTGCCTGTAAATTTCGGCTGTTCCGATACGTACACCACCAGGGTTTAGGGTTGCATCGCTGCGGCCATGGATGATAAAGCCGCCATGCTCGGTCTTTTCGACCCAATCACCATGCACCCAAATATTATCAAATTGTCCGAAATATGCACCCTTATATCGCGCGCCGTCTTCATCATTCCAAAAACATACAGGCATAGACGGGAAAGGCTTTGTGCAGACAAGCTCGCCTGAGCCAATCGTTATTGATTGTTGGTTATCATCATACACATCAACCGCCATACCAAGACCTGCGCCCTGTATTTCGCCGCGATAGACTGGCGAAATCGGGTTACCGAGCATAAAACAAGACACAATATCAGTGCCCCCCGAAATAGAGGCCAGATGTAAGTCTTCCTTAATGGCACCATACACGTAATCAAAACCGCTATGGACAAGCGGTGAACCCGTGGATGTTACCGCGCGCAAATGTGATAAATCATGGGTATCTTTGGGACGCATACGCTCATTTTTCATTGCCTCCAGATATTTTGCGGATGTACCGAATAATTTACATTCATGCGCGGATGTATAATCCCAAAGCACATTCCCGTTTGGATAAAACGGTGATCCGTCGTAAAGCAATAATATTGCTTCTGATGCCAATGCGGTAACAAGCCAATTCCACATCATCCACCCGCATGTTGTGAAATAAAAGACGTTATCACCCGCCTTAATATCACATTGCAGTTGATGCTCTTTCATATGTTGAATGAGCGTACCGCCATGCCCGTGAACAATACATTTCGGCACCCCCGTTGTACCTGATGAAAACATGATAAAGAGAGGGTGGTTAAACTCAACACGCTCAAAAGCAATGTCCTTCGGGGTGTACGTACTTAAAAATTCTTTTTGAAATACAGTATTGTGAAGATCTTTAAGATTCACATCAGATCCGGCAAAAGGAACAATTATTGTTTTTTCCAATCCCTCAATCTGAGTCTGCGCATCGTGCACCTTTGATAAAACATCAATCACTTTACCGTTATAGTAATAACCATCAACAGAAATCAGAAGCTTTGGCGATATCTGACCGAACCGGTCGACAACGCCCTGCACACCAAAATCAGGTGACGCAGATGACCATATTGCCCCCAGAGAAATGGCCGCCAATGCGACAATGATCGTTTCCATCATATTGGGCATATACCCTGCTACACGATCGCCTTTTGTGATTCCATGATCAATCATGGCTTGCTGCCACAACGATACGGCGTCATACATTTCCTTACGGGTCATAATGCGCTGCGCTTTTTGTTCATCACGGAAAATCATTGCATTGCGACCATCGGGGTTGCGTAGCAAATTTTCCGCATAATTCAAACGTGCATCAGGAAAGAATTTCGCCCCGTACATCTGCCCGTTATTATCATCCAGAATGCGCGTCCCCTTATCGCCGATAATTTCGCAAAAATCCCACACCATATCCCAAAAGGTTTCACTCTCGTCTACTGACCATTGCCAAAGGGTATGATAATCAGGAAAGGCAAGTTCGGAAACTACGGCGGCATCTTGCATAAAATCATGTAAACGTGTTTGCGCGATATGCGCCGCGTCGGGAGACCACAAAATATTATTCATTTTTAAAAACTCGTAAAAAATTGAAATTTCACAGAATTGAGTGTGAGGAATCCTGTAACGAATTGCAAGATACAACGAATAGGTTAAAGATGTTGAAAGATATTGCTTTTCATCTGAGCACGTCTATCATCTCACCTAAAATAGGGTAATTCGTATTGTTCGAGGTTTTAATATGTTGTTGAAAAATAAAATCATTCTAGTTTTGACCATGGTCTTAGGTATCATGGCGCAATGGCCACAAAATGCGAATGCAGCAGACCCCGAAAGATACACAAACGTCAGCATCACACCAGAGCGCTCAGCCGTCAGCCCGGGCGATGAAATAAAAATTGTAACGACCATCGATTTGGAACCTCACTGGCACGTTTATTGGCTAAACCCCGGCGATTCAGGACTACCTGTTAAAATCACATGGGATACACCAAAAGGATTTGAAATATCAGAATTAAATTGGCCAACACCAGACAAAATATCATACGATATATTGGTTAACTACGGATACTATAACTCCGTTAACCTTCTTCAAACCTTAAAGGTTCCTGATATGCTACCGAAGGGTAAAATCACCCTGACAGCTAAGCTTGAAATGTTGGTTTGCAATGAAATCTGCATTCCCGAATATGACACCATTAAGGTAGAACTCAATAACCCAGAAAACTTGAAATCTGAAAACCCTGAGAAAGTTCAGAAACTACTTTCTCAGACTACATCGGTTATCCCAAAAGTGCTAAAAGGCGAATTCTCATTCGAAGAGATTAAGAAAAACGAACAGGCTTTGCTAAAGCTTGTACTCAATCCTGAAGACCGAACGCTATTAAGAAATGCGACAAAGGACAACATAGAATTCTTCCCATATAGCTGGGGCGTTATACAGCACATCGAAATGCCGGAAGTAATTATTAAAGACGGAACAATCACAATTCATCATGCGCGCGGCGACGAACCGATCGAAAATTTTGAAAACCTTGAAGGACTGTTAGTAATAAAAGGTGAGCGCGGAAAGAATAAAGGCTTTTATATTACAGCCGAGCAAAAAAAAAATGATTCATCAAGCGCAGTAGTCAATAAGGGCAATAGCTCAAATGTTGAAAACAGCAAAAAAAACGTACAGAGCTTGCCGCCGCTCTACACACATCCGGATGATATGACATGGCTTAGCGCCTTGTACTTGGCTTTGTTCGGCGGCCTGATACTCAACCTAATGCCGTGCGTATTTCCCGTTCTGTCAATGAAGGCCCTAAGCCTTGTCAAAATGGGCGAAAAAGATAACACTGTAGCCATGGCACACGGCATAGCCTATACACTTGGCGTGGTGCTAAGCTTCCTCTTTATTGGCGGCGCATTGGTTATTTTCAAGGAAGCAGGTTCCGTCATTGGTTGGGGCTTTCAACTCCAAAACCCGATTGTTGTTGGCGTGCTTGCATATATGCTGTTCCTGATCGGCTTGAACCTTATGGGCTTTTATAATGTTGATATGGGGCTCGGTAATGTCGGTAGCGCCCTAACGCGCGGCCAGTCGATCGGCAGCTCTTTCTTCACCGGTATGCTAGCCACCCTTGTGGCAACCCCCTGTACCGCACCGTTCATGGGCGCAGCGATGGGCTTCGCCCTGACACAAAGCGCATACATCAGCATGAGCGTTTTTGCCGCTCTCGGTTTTGGCCTCGCCTTACCATATTTGATTTTATCCTTCATCCCCGCCAGCCGTAAATTATTACCGCGCCCCGGCGCATGGATGAATACATTCAAACAGTTTCTGTCATTCCCGATGTTTGCATCCGCGATCTGGCTTGTTTGGGTTCTCAGCCAGCAATCAGGTTCTTATGGTGTACTTCTAATTTTGCTTGGCATGCTATCACTCTCTTTTGCGGTGTGGCTTTCAAAAATAAAGGCACGTGGGTTTGTAAGGTTTTGCATGCACCTTGCTGTACTCTTCAGCCTTATCCTGCCTGTCTGGAGTGTGACCTACCTGACAGTAACAGAAGGGCACAGCTCTTCTGATAAGCACTACCAATTTGGCGAACCTTACACAAAAGAAGCCTTGTCTGAATACTTGTCAGGTGACGAGCCGATCTTTGTGGAAATGACAGCAGCTTGGTGCATTACATGTAAATTAAATCATGCTGTCGCACTAAATATCAAATCCACAAAAGATACATTTCAAAACAATAATGTGCGCTACCTGATTGGTGATTGGACAAATCATGATGAAGAAATCACCGCCTATCTGGACGCATTTGAGCGTAACGGCGTGCCTCTGTACGTCTTTTACGGAGCACGTGATCCGAAAACAGGACAACGGCCGAAAGCAGAAATTTTACCGCAGGTTTTAACGCCGGCGATCGTAAAAGAAATGGTGGTTAACCATTAATGGTTTCTATATAGTACACGTACACCCGCAACAAAAAGGAGATTAATATCATGTACAAAAATATAGTTCTTTTCATATTGGCTTTGGCGGCAATACCGCTTGCTTTTAGCTGGGTGAGCCTACCGGTTCGCGCATCAATGGAAGTGGGTGAAGCGGCCCCTAATTTCGAAGCCATCGACATACACGGCAACACATTTAAACTGGAAGATCAAAAAGGGAAAATTGTTGTTCTTGAATGGACAAATCACCTTTGCCCGTTCGTAAACAAACATTACAGCACGCACAACATGCAAGATGCACAAAAAACAGCAACAGATAACGGCGTTGTATGGGTGTCTATCGTTTCATCCGCTCCCGGCAAACAAGGCCATGTAACACCGGAAGAAGCCATGGAGATCGAAAAAGAAGTTGATGCACATGCAACAACACGCATTCTTGATGCCACAGGCGAGATCGGCAAACTATACGGTGCAAAAACAACACCGCACATGTTTGTCATTTCTGCGGAAGGCAATGTTGTTTATAAAGGCGCAATCGATGACAACCCGAGCCCAAATCCTGAATCAGTAAAAACAGCGAAGAACCTTGTTCTTGCCGCACTGGATGATTTGGCAAATAGCCGCGCCGTAGAGGTACCACGTACAGCACCATACGGATGCTCGGTTAAATATTAATTATATGATTTGATATTAATCTTAATCTCATGAAAGGTCGCCATCGTGCGGCCTTTTTTTGTTATCCCGGCTCCGATGCCTCAAATCCTTAATGCGATATGACAAAAGACTTGTCAAAATACAGTGTTTACGCGTATGATTCAAAAGTAAGGGTTCCCTTGATTCTTTTTTTATCATTCGATTTTTAAAATGTCAGTAAGCAGCAAAATTAATTTGGAACATAATAACGATGTGTCCCCTTTTGTCCTTCAGGGCAAGGGCGAAGCAGCACGTTGTGCCGTTGATGAAAACGGCAATATCCTATATGCATCTGATGCGTTCTGCGCGCTTGGTGGCGTGGATGAAATCGAAGGTGGCGCACATATTTTTGACTTCCTTAGCTTTTCCGAAGATTTAATCGCTGATGGAGAGGGTATCACCGCCCTGCCGACCGGAGAGCATCATGTGCATCTAACCGATAACCCGATTATTACAGAATTTCATTTTGACTGGTTAACAACATCCGATAATAAACGCTTTCTTATCGCCTCACTCGTTGACGATGACGCCACAAACATCGCCGATGATGATTTGGAATCATTGCTATCACGTATCCAAACATCCAACGCACGTATTCAATCGGTGCACCAGGACAATGAACCATCATATAACGAAGATCTAGAAGCTTTTGCCGGCATGACGCGTGACATTATGATTGTTATGAACGATCATGCCCAAATAATAAGCGCCAATACCGCCTTTGCCGCACAATTGGGCTATGACTTTTCTTCCGGCATGAATTTCACCGACTTATTCGACCCACGCGAACAAGAACATGTTTCAAATACACTGAAAAATCTGATTAATGACGAAACAATCGATGGCAATGTTCTTGATTTTGAGGCACGTACACTTACGAATAATAACGCGGTGCGCTGGATTGAATGGCGTCATAAATACCAAAATGGCAAGCTATACGCTACCGGTCGCGACATTACCGACATCAAACGTAAACAAGTTGATTTACAGCGCCGCCAAAGACAACTTTCCGAGGCAGAGGCGATTGGCCGTATGGGGCATTGGCATTGGCTGATCGGGGAGGATAACATCTCATGGTCGGAAGAAATTTTCCGTATTTTCGGCGTTGATAAAGATCATTTCAGACCAAGCATTAATGTTCTGACAGAATTGGTACATAAACGTGATATCGGGCGTGTAGTACAGGTATTCCAGCGCGCGATTATCGAAGAAAAAAATTATGATATGGAATTTCGTATCATGCGCCCCGGCGGTGAAATACGCTTCATATCTTGTGAAGGGCGATGCGAAAAAAACCATGAGGGCGAGGTGATCGCTCTATATGGCATTATGCAAGATATGACAGAACGCATGCTTTATGAACAAGAGCTGCGTCAAGCCAAAGATGCATCCGAGCAGGCATATATCGCAAAATCCCGTTTTCTTGCGAATATGAGCCATGAATTACGTACGCCATTGAACGCGATCATCGGCTTTTCTGAAATGATCGAATCACAAATGCTTGGCCCGATCTTTAACGAAAAATACGTTGAGTACGCCACAAGCATAAGAGAGAGCGGACATCACCTCCTCGACCTGATCAGTGATATTTTAGATATGTCCAAAATTGAGGCGGGCAAACACAAACTGGATCTGGAAGAAGTTAATATTGGTGACATTGTTGCGCGCGCTGTCAATATGGTACAGGGCAAAGCCGCAGAACAAGGCGTAACGATTCGCGGAACGGATGATGTCAGTCTGGATATCACCATGGTTGGTGACCGCCGTGCGCTTATGCAAGTTTTACTGAACCTTTTGTCAAATGCGGTTAAATTTACAAAAAGCGGTGGCTCCGTTTGGGTCGAATGCTATCACCGTGAAGATTATTTCTCTATCAAAGTATGTGATACGGGTATCGGCATCCCGCCAAATAAACTGGCGAGCGTCTTAAACCCGTTTGAACAAGTGTCATCACAATACACACGTGATCATGAAGGTACAGGGCTTGGCCTCTCCATCACCAAGGAATTAATCAATTTGCACGGCGGTTCAATCCATATCGAATCAACCGTAGATATCGGCACAACCGTTACACTGCGCCTTCCCTATAGTGCGTATAAACCGGAAAAAGAAGAAAATTAAGAGCTTTGGCTCGTTTGCAAGACTTCCGGAATATCATTGCCGTTCTGTTCTAATTGCAGACAAGATTCCAGGCCTTCCTTGTAATTTTTATATTTTAAAGTCACGCCAAGTTCAGACTTTATTTTATCATTTTTAATGCGTTTGTTGTCGGCATAAAAACTACGTGTGATCGGCGCCATATCAACCTTGTCAAATGATTGCAAAGGCGGTGATTCGAGGCCCAACAATTGACAGGCATAATCAATAACTTCATGACTTGGGGCGGGCATATCATCACATACATTATAAATTTCGCCCGGCTTAGGGTTATCAATGGATGCCAATAAAATTTGCACAATATCATCAACATGAATACGGCTAAAGGCATGGCCGGGTTTATCAATACGGCGTGCAACGCCCGAACGTACAGAATCGAGCGCCGAGCGCCCGGGCCCGTAAATACCTGCCAGACGGAAAATGTGTACCGGCACTCCTTCATTTTTACAAAGAGATAGCCATTGCTCTTCCGCTTTTAAACGACGCGAACCGCGTTTCGTTGAGGGGCGCGCTTCCGATGCTTCATCAACCCACCCGCCATCACGATCACCATAAGCGCCTGTGGTGGAAAGATACCCTATCCACTCTATATTCTTGAGCTGAAGGATATCATTTGCATGCATTAAAAAAGACGGATCACCTTCATCTGTCGGCGGTGTAGAAATCAAGATATGCGTTGCATCACGCATCATATAAAGCGGATCGGCAAGGGGAATATTCGTATCAAAAAGAAAGGCTTTTGTTTCATTTTCACGCAAGGCTTTGCGCTTTTCGGCGTCTCTGGTTGTCCCTGATGCACACCATCCACCACGCGAACGCAATGCGCGCGTCAAAAAATCACCGCAATACCCATAACCAAAACAAAAAAGATGTTTATTCGCTGTTTCGCTCACCTTTATATCACCTTAATATATGCCCGCTATTTATGCTGTTTTAGCAAATGCAACCGGATCAAAATCCGGCACACGCTCTTCCAACAACGCCGCAAGGCCATCCCGCTCTTTTATTTTATTATACCATTTACGAGCAGGCTCATGCTGCTCCCACGGGACATCACCAATATAATCTACAGCAGAAATATGCGCTGCTGCAGAAATATCTGCAAGAGAAAAATCTTCACCGGCCAGCCATTTGCGGCGCTCAGTCAAGAATCCGATATAATCCAAGTGATAATGTATATTTGCGCGGCCTGCACGTACGGTCGGTCCATGTGGTTCGCCCAACTTCAAGATGGCCTTCGTGACCTTTTCACCAACAAGATTATCCGTTACTTCCTTGTTGAATTTACGATCAAACCAGTTTACCAAACGGCGCGTTTCCGCACGTTGCGCAGGATCTTTCCCGATCAGGTTTACCTCCGAATATACCTCGTCCAAATACTCGCAAATAACTTGGGAATTCGAAAGAACGGTACCATCTTCCTCAATCAAAACAGGAAGATCACCTGCAGGGTTCATCGCCAAGAATTCTGTGCGGCGCTCCCATATCTTTTCAATGTGCAAATCATACGGCAAATTCTTTTCCGCCAGTGCCATTTGCACTTTGCGTGAGAAAGGATGCAGCCAAAAATGATATAAGATTCGCATGCGAAGTAGTCTAGCGCACAGGAGAAATTATGCAATTATGAAAGCAATAATTTACAAAAAAAGAGCGTTTTATTTGCTCTTTGCTTTGGCCTTAAGCTCAATATTCAATTCGACATTATGGCCTATTGCATCATCACCTTCCCACTCACCCTGACCAACCTTATAGTCAGCGCGGCTTAGCGATATTTGTGCATTCATAATAGCCGAACGAATGCCACCATCATCATTTATTTGCAAAATAAACGGCAAATCAAGCGGCATCGATACACCCTTAATGGTCAGTGTGCCCTTAGCAACATATTCATTATCTTGTGCACCCGCTTCAAATTGATCAGCCGTAAAAACAGCATAGCGATACTGATCCGTATCAAACCAATCAGCTGAGAGCGCCTGCTCGTCACGACTATCACTTCCGGTTTGAATTGATTTAATATCAATTTCTATACGCACATCACCTTGCTTAAGACGCTCAGGATCAAAATAGATATGACCATCAAAATCAAATGTACCGGTAAACGCGGAGCCGTATTGCGTAGCCGTAAATTCAAGTGTGCTGTTGTCTGTATCAATATCCCATTCGGTCACGCCCGCGTGCTCTTTCGCATCCATAACCTCATCATTATCAGATAATGCGTCACTTTGATTTGCTTTGTATTCTTGTGCCGTTTCATTGCCCTGCGCTTCGGCCTTATACAGGTCCTTTGCGATACCCTTTGCCAATTGCGATGCAGGTAAAGCATATAGCCCGCCCATAACAAGCAATAACAAAATACCACCCAATAGTCCTAAACGTGCAGAACTCATGCGCTTGATTGTGGCATCTTTATCAATGAAGTGATGTTTAAAAGCCCCTACCATATGAAGCCCGACAAAGCCAAGCAATATAAAGGCTAGAAGCTCATGTATTTCCTCTGCATTATGTGCCAAATCCTTATCTTTACCGACGAAATCAGGCAAATCAAAACCAAAGAAATAAACAGGATATTCACTGGCCGATGACATGACCCAACCACTTAAGGGGATTGCAAATAATGCAAAATACAAAAATGCGTGCGTTAAATGTGAAAGTCCCTTTTCCCATTTTTTATGGGTAGGCAATGATTTCGGCTTTCCCTTTATAACAAGCCATAAAATGCGTAAAAACGCCATAAACAAGACCAATAGTCCGAATGATTTATGCAGGTTATAAATCTCAATTTTTTGCGGGCTATAGGCCATTGAGGTCATATACATACCAACGAATAACAGCACCAAAACAATCAGTGCTGTTAGCCAATGGATACATCTTGAAAGTAACGGATAAGGGCGATTAACATTATCGCTGTTTTCATCATTCATGTTTTGTCGCCCTATTCCTTATATACTTAATCAGTTTTCTTATTCCGCCGCAGCGTCGTCATTACGGTATGCTTCGACCTCGATACGGATTTCAACATCATCACCTACTGCAGGCAAGCCATAATTCATACCGTATTCTGAACGCTTAATTGTTGCTGTTGCAGAAAAACCGGAAACATATTTTTTGCTGTATGGGTGAACATCCGACTTATTGTATGTCGTGTGCAAAACGGCAGGCTTTGTCACACCAAGGATCGTCAAATCACCTGTAATGTCGGCTGTTTTTTCACCTGTAATTTCAATAGATGTACTTTTGAATGTCATGTCAGGGAATTCGGTAACATTAAAGAAATCCTTGTTCTTTAAATGGTTATCCCACTCTTCATCATCCATATCAATAGATGCGGTTTTAATTGTAACATCAACTGATGAATTTTCAGGATTTTCCGCATCGAATGTGAAAGAGCCATCATAATCATGGAACTCGCCTTGTGAATTAGAAAAGCCCAAGTGATTCACAAAGAACAAGATCTGTGTATGTACCTTATCAAAGCTATATGTACCGGCCGCCTCAGCAGCAACCGCAACAGGTTTAACAGCCGCAGTGTCCTCTGCATGAACAGGCTGTGCCATACCAAGTGCACAAACACCGGCCATTAAGAATGCAAATTTTTTCATTTTGTAGAAACTCCCTTATTTGAATTGGGTTAGAGGTTTAAAAAGCATATCTGTTTATATACGCATGAAAACACAAAAAGGTTACACACTATAAAAAATAAGTTTCATACATAGATACAGCGGAATAAGAACCAATGATCGCAAACGCCCAATTTATAAGGCCGTATTTCCATTTTATGTATTTATCATCAAACAAATCTTTATTGCTGACGTTACGCAAACGGAAAAACAAATACATCTGCCCTAAAAAAAACCCTCCGAAAAAACCGATAATACCGGCGACGTAAACCATTGTATTTTGCCTCCAATTAGAGTAGCTCTTTAGACCAGAAACGAAACGGATCCCACTCATGACTTTATACCATATCATTATATTGGCCGTCATCCAGGGTTTGACAGAATTTTTACCAGTAAGTTCGAGCGGACATCTCGGGCTTTATCACTGCTTTACCGATCAATGCACACACTGGGATGCGAAAAACCTGACAATGGATATCGCCGTTCATGTGGGCACATTGCTCGCCGTATTACTGTATTTTCGCAAAGACGTTTTCAAAATGCTTTGTGGCCTGAAGGATGTCGGTAGCGGCAAAGCAAAATCAGAAGACGCCAAACTCCTAAGCTTTGTTATTATAAGCTCTGTTCCTGTGATCTTAGCGGGCCTCGTCTTGCACGTACTGGAGCCGGACTGGCTAAAAACCCTGCATGTTATTGCATGGGCGACAATTATATTCGGTGTGGTTTTATGGTTTGCAGACCGTAAGGAAGACACAACACGTACAGTAAAAGACCTCACGTTCAAAGATGCCATTATCATTGGCTGTGCGCAAATACTCGCCCTTATTCCCGGAACATCAAGATCAGGCATCACCATGACAGCCTCTCGCTTCCTTGGCTATAGCCGTACCGAAAGCGCACATTACTCCATGCTGCTTGCAATGGTAGCGATCAGCGGTGCAGGTGCGCTTATAAGCCTAAGCCTTATAAAAAGTGAAGACGTACAGCTTGGGTTTGAAGCATTAATCGGCGTTATATTTTCATTCATTTCAGGATGGGTATCTATTCACCTGATGATGAAATATCTTGAAAAGGCGACTTTTGCCGTATTCGCATATTACCGTGTAATCCTCGGGGTCATATTACTCGGCCTGCTATATACGGGCGTGATCGGTTAATCGGCGATTGATGATAAAATGCGCACGGTAATTTCACCGTACGTCTTTTCCTGTTCTAATGAAAAACCATCAGGAACATAGCCTTGCGCGCCCCGCTCGGTTTCGCATACTATCCATGCATCACTTGATAAAATTTGTGCTGTTATCAAATGATCGATCGTACCCCTCACTAATCCGCGGTGATATGGCGGATCGAGAAAAACGAGAGAAAATTTTTGATCGCTCGTAAATAGCTTTTTAGTGGCATCCCCTGATATAAACTGCGCATCCTGAACGCCCAAAGCATTTACATTCTCACGCGCAAGATCAAGAGACGTGCGATGCTTATCCATAAACGTACATTGCGCCGCACCGCGTGATAACGCTTCCAGGCCAAGCGCGCCCGTTCCGCAAAACGCATCCAAAACAACTGCCCCATCAATACAATCACGCGAAGCCAGCATATTAAACACCGCGCCGCGTACCTTATCTGTGGTTGGCCTGATATCACGATTTTTCGGAACTGCTAAACGCCGCCCACCATATATACCGCCAACGATCTTCATTGCCCTACCCCTTGCGGAAGCTGCACCTCTTGTTCAGGCGCAACTTTTAAATCTTCACCGATCAAAGCGCATCCCGCGAAGGTTAAGAATATCATCAACAAAGGAATATAGAAAAATTGCTTCATTACTTTTTCTTTTGGGGCTTACCCTTGTTGAATTTTGCATTCTGGGAATTTCTACCCTGTGGCTTTCCACTTGATTTTCCACCCGCCTTACCAAAGGATTTACCATCCTTATTAAAAGACTTCTTCTCTCCGGGTGACGCCTTACCTTTTGAGTGAATAGATTTCCCCTTATACGCCTTATCATCATTCTTCTCATATGATTTTTTGCGATCAAAACTACCTTTTGATTTTTGCGAAGAGCGCGGCTTTCCATCCTGTTTGCGTTCAAATTTCTGCTTTGGCTTGTCTTTGCCCGCACCACCAACTTTCTTCTCAGGCATTGGGGGCTTGGTAGCAAAAAATTTCTCGATTTGTGCATGCATTACGTTTTCGGGAACTTCACTAACGCTACCTCTTGGCATTTTCCCAAGACTAAAGGGGCCGTAATCCGTACGGATCAAACGTGTAACCCTCAGGCCCAAAGCCTCCATCACACGGCGAATTTCACGGTTTTTCCCCTCGCTGATTGTAACGGAAATCCAACTATTTGTGCCCTGCTCGTTTACTTGCTCGCCTTCCTTTTGCTTATCTAAAACCGCAATAATCGATTTATAACGTACACCCTCTACTGTGATGCCGTTCTTCAGGCTAGCCAAGCGCTTTTCGTTTACCTTTCCATGGACACGTACACGATATTTGCGCTTCCACCCTGTCGCGGGTAATTCCAAAAAACGCGAGAGCTCACCATCATTGGTTAACAATAATAACCCTTCGGTGTTTAAATCCAAACGCCCCACGCTCACGACGCGCGGCATAAAATCAGGCATGGAATCAAACACGGTTGCGCGGCCCTGTTCGTCCTTATGACTGGTCACAAGGCCCGCAGGCTTGTGATATAAAAACAAACGCGTTTGCTCCGTTTCAGGCAGCGGCTTGTTATCGACCAACACTTTATCGTTTTCAGTCACGTTTAAGGCCGGGCTATCAATAACCTTGCCGTTCACTTTTACGCGGCCCGATGTAATCCATTTCTCCGCGTCACGACGGGAACATACACCCGCGCGTGCCATTATCTTTGCAATTCGTTCGCCTTTATGCTTATCTTCGCTCATGAATGATCCTCGCTTTACAGAACAAGACCATAGCTTTATGCGCGCCGCATTGGAAGAGGCAAATGCAGCTGCCTTGCGTGATGAAGTACCAATTGGTGCAGTTTTAATAAATGCGCACGGAGAAATTATCGCAAAAGCGGGAAATGAAACGCGCGCGCAGAACGACCCGAGCGCTCACGCAGAAATACTGGCAATACGCCAAGCGTGCGCCAAGGAAGGAGCGCAGCGCATCCCAAATACAACATTATATGTCACCCTGGAACCCTGTGCGATGTGCGCAGCCGCCATTTCATTTGCACGTATATCACGCGTAGTTTTCGCGGCGCCAGATGAAAAAGGCGGCGGCGTTATTCATGGCGGAAAATTTTATGAACAACCGACATGCCATCACAGGCCAACATATGATCATGGGCTGATGGCGAATGAATGCGGCGAAACCTTGAAATCTTTCTTTCAAAAGAAACGCGCACAAAAGTCATTAAAATAATTGATAAGATTAAGCAGCTTTGCCTTTTGCCTTTAAGGCGTGATGCCCGATATCACGACGGCAAAAACCCTTTGGCCATGAAATACAGTCAACCGCGGCATAGGCATTCTTTTGTGCTTGCGCAATATCCGCACCTGTTGCCGTTACACCCAAAACACGACCGCCGACACTAATGATATCGTCATTTTCATTGCGTGATGTACCTGCATGGAAAACATAGGCATTCTCAACGGCATTGGCATTTTCAAAACCTTCAATGACTGTATTCTTCTCATACGTACCCGGATAACCGTTTGCCGCCATAACAACACACATAGCCGGATCATCGGACCAACTAACCTGATCGGTTACCTCATCCAAACGACCTTGCGCAGCCGCCTGCAGAATTTCAACCAAATCACCTTGTAAACGCATCATCAATGTCTGACACTCCGGATCACCAAAGCGTACGTTATGCTCCAATAACTTTACCTGTCCGTCCTTCACCATCAATCCGGCAAACAGTACACCTGTAAACGGGCAACCATCTTGTGCCATGCCTGCGATTGTCGGTTCGATAATATTCTTAATCGTCTGCGCACGTAAATCATCATTGAAAAAATGCGCGGGGCTATATGCGCCCATGCCGCCTGTGTTCGGGCCGGTATCGCCATCACCAACGCGTTTATGATCTTGCGCACTCACGAGCGGCAGGATTGTCTTACCATCGGCCAGCGCAAAGAAGCTGGCTTCTTCGCCTTCTAAAAACTCTTCAATCACAACCTCATGTCCGGCCGCTCCAAATGCATTCCCTGACAGCATATCTTGAGCAGCTTCAATAGCCTGATCTGTTGTTTCACAAATAATCACACCTTTACCTGCGGCAAGGCCATCTGCCTTCACCACAATCGGTGCACCTGTTTCATTGATAAACTTTGCCGCCTCATCCGCACTCGTAAATCGGCCATATTCGGCCGTAGGAATATCATATTTAGCGCACAAATCCTTCATAAACCCTTTAGATCCCTCAAGCTGCGCTGCCTTTGCACTCGGGCCGAACACATCAATATTTTGCGCCTTTAATGCGTCTGCCAAACCATCAACCAACGGCGCTTCGGGCCCGACAATCACAAGATCAATCGCCTCATCTTTGGCAAAGGTCACCAATTTTTCAATCTCATCGACATTGATCGCAACACATTCGGCCTGATCCGCGATACCCGCATTGCCGGGCGCACAGAACAATTTCGTACATTTAGGAGATTGCACAAGCTTCCACGCCAACGCATGTTCACGACCACCTGATCCGACCAATAAGATTTTCATTCGCTGCCTCTTTCATGTTGCGGTTTGCATATTCATAACACGCAGACACAAAAAGGCAAGTCGCAAGCGCGGATTTTAGCCATATTTCACGGATTATTCAGAAAGGGTAATCAGGGTTGTATTCCCGCCTGCAGCCGTCGTATTAGTTGTCACCACTTTTTCGGTGGCAAAAGCATGCAAATAATGCGGTCCGCCCGCCTTTGGTCCCGTCCCGGAAAGCCCCATACCACCAAATGGCTGAACACCGACAATCGCACCGATTGTTGTGCGGTTAATATAGATATTACCAGCATTGACAGAGGCCGCTATATCATTTTGACGCTTCAGGATACGACTATGCAGACCAAAGGTCAGACCATAGCCCGTAGCATTAATATCCATGATAACGCGATCAATATCCTCAGCCTTAAACCGAACGACGTGTAAGACAGGCCCAAAAACTTCTTCCTTCAAAACATGCATACCGTCAATTTCATACGCCACAGGGGCAAATAAACGGCTATTATCGGCCGCACAACCCAGGGAATCACAACGTGATATTAACTTTCCTGCGGTTTGCATATATTCACAATGTGCGTCCAAAACTTGCTTTGCCTGCGCATCAATAATATAACCAACATCAACAGATAGGTCTGACGGATCACCAACCCGCAACTCCGCCATAGCCCCCTGTAGCAGTTCAATCACATTATCGGCGATATCATCCTGCAGGTATAATACACGCAGCGCCGAGCAACGCTGCCCCGCAGAGCCAAACGCACTAATGAGGACATCATCAATTACCTGCTCAGGCAAAGCAGAGCTATCAACAATCATCGCGTTTTGCCCACCCGTCTCAGCGACAAACGGCACGATCGCATCATTTTCCTGAACCAATGTCATCTGTATGCGCTTCGCCGTGGCCGTAGATCCCGTAAACGCAACCCCCGCAACACGCTTATCCGCGACGATTTTTCCGCCGTAACGACCATCGCCTAACAACAGGTGCAGGGCATTTTCAGGAACACCCGCCTCGTGCATTAACTTCACCGCCATCATGGCAATCAATCTGGTTTGCGATGCAGGCTTCGCCACCACGCAATTTCCGGCCATCAGCGCCGCCACAATCTGCCCCGTAAATATCGCAAGCGGGAAATTCCACGGCGATATACACACAAATACACCCCGCCCTTGAAGGGTCAACCGATTATCTTCTCCCGTATAACCGGGCATTAGCACACCGCGCCTATCAAAATCTTTTTCCGCCTGCGCCGCATAATAACGACAGAAATCAACCGCCTCGCGCACCTCATCACGAGCATCAGGCATCGTTTTTCCCGCCTCATGCACAAGCACGCGTATTAACGCATCACGATCACGCTCCAGAAGATCAGCAATGCGGTTTAAAACCCCCGCGCGATGGGTTACATCACGATCACACCAAGCAGGAAACGCATCAGCGCACAAACGGAACGCACGATCGATGAACCGCTCATCAATATCATCAAAATATTTGCCTTCAACAATAGATTTAGGCACACCTAATTGGGCATTATTGGACACATACGCCACCACATCCCTTGATGAGCACGGATCATTGAAATCTATACCATCTGAGTTCGCACGCTCCTCACCAAAGATATTTTTAGGCAACGGTATCGCCGGATGACGATGATTTTCATGCGTACGCACCTGCGCCACCGGGTCAGGAACGATATCACCCGCAGGCATAGACTTATCCAAAAGCTGGTTCACAAATGATGAATTTGCACCATTCTCCAACAGGCGACGCACAAGATACGGCAGCAAATCACGATGCGGCCCCACGGGTGCATATACACTAACCTTCACATCATCATCACCGATAACAGAGACATACAGCCCCTCTCCCATACCGTGCAAACGTTGAAATTCAAACACCTTCCCACGCGCCATAGCACGAATTGCCGCAACCGTATGGGCATTATGCGTGGCAAACATAGGATAAACCACATCAGCATGCGCAAACATGGCCTGCGCACATGTTAAATACGATAGATCGGTATTACACTTACGAGTGAACACAGGGTATTCGGGCATACCACCAATTTGCGCTAACTTGACCTCGGTATCCCAATACGCGCCCTTAACCAGACGCATCTGAATTTTCCGCCCCTGCTCACGAGCGATAGAGGCGATATAATCAATCAAAGGCAAGCATCGTTTTTGATATGCCTGCACCGCCAAGCCAAAACCATCCCACCCAGCAAGATCAGGATCACGCAAAATATTTTCAATTATTGATACCGAAATATCCAAACGCGCCGCCTCTTCGGCGTCAACCGTCAACGGCATATCTGCTTTCTTTGCCGCCATGCATAACTGCCTCAACATTTCCGTAATCTCTGGAATACATTGCGCACGTTGTGTGTATGTGTATCGCGGATGCAACGCACTTAACTTCACGGATATCCCCGCCTTAACGTCATTTGATCGGCTGTTTTTAGCCGATATGGCAGCAATTGCCGCGAGGTATGATTCAAAATATGTAGCGGCAGCCGTACGTTCCCTCGCGCCCTCACCCAACATATCATAAGACATGCGATAGCCTTGGCGCTCCCATTGACGCGCATGCGCCAGTGCATCAGCTATATCAGTCCCAAGGACAAATTGTTTGCCCATCATTTGCATTGCACGAAGCATCGCCTCGCGAATAACAGGCTCACCCAATTTCGACAACGAACTATCGAGGGCTTTACGCGTCAGCGCCATACCGACCCCTGCCGCCTTAGTCACCCAATCTTTTGGCCCGTCACCTTGTTTTTGCAACCAATTCGCCGCCGCGACCTTGTCCTTAATCAGCATATTCGCGGTTTTCGCATCAGGAATACGCAGCAAAGCCTCAGCCAGACACATCATGGCGAGTCCCTCTTCAGTATTCAGTGAAAATTCTTGCAAGAATGCTTCAAGCTGCCCACCACGCCCCTTTTGTGCGCGCGTAGCCTCGACAAGATTTACAGCCTGCCCGTGAACGGAAGCTGCCATATCACCCGACCAATCAAGCGTTTGCAAGAGGTCATTCACGACCTCATTTTCATCTTTATATAAGTGAGAAGAGAAAGGATATATCATGCGATTATATTATCACGGAATAGCTGGAAATTCCTCTTTTTTAATCGTATGATCCGAATTATGAGTAACAATAACGCACAATCGAACCTCTTTGGGAACATCCCTGAATTCTCTGTTTCCGAACTTGCCTTTTCCGTTAAACGCACAGTGGAAGAGACATATGGGCGTGTACGTGTGCGCGGTGAACTTTCTCGTGTATCCATTCCGAAGTCGGGCCACCTATACACAAGTTTAAAAGATGAAAATGCCGTCATTGATGCCGTGTGCTGGAAGGGTGTCCTATCAAAACTATCCTTGCGCCCTGAAGAAGGACTTGAGGTTATATGCACCGGCAAGATGACAACCTATCCCGGAAGCTCTAAATACCAACTGGTTATCGATTCAATGGAACTGGCCGGCGAAGGAGCGTTACTCAAAATGCTGGAAGAGCGAAAAAAGCGCCTTGCAGCAGAAGGACTTTTTGCACCCGAGCGAAAAAAGAAATTGCCGTTTCTACCTAAACGAATCGGTGTTGTTACATCACCGACAGGTGCCGTTATCAGAGATATTTTGCACAGGCTGCAAGATCGTTTTCCGCGCCATGTTCTGGTGTGGCCGGTAAAGGTACAGGGTGAAGGCGCCGATAAAGAAATTACCGACGCCATTAATGGTTTCAATGCCATGCCCGAAGCCACCCGCCCCGATGTCATTATTGTGGCGCGCGGTGGAGGATCACTCGAAGATTTAATGCCGTTTAACGAAGAAAATGTAACGCGCGCCGCCGCAGGCAGCATTATTCCCATTATATCTGCCGTTGGGCATGAGACGGACACCACCCTTATTGATTATGCGGCAGATTTACGCGCCCCAACCCCGACCGGCGCAGCCGAAATGGCCGTACCCGTACGCATCAATTTAATGGCGCAAATTGCAGATAATGAAAAACGTTTGCAAAACGGCATACTACGTACGATATCGGAAAAACGTCACCGCACTGAATCCATGGCGGCGCGCCTTGGTGACCCCGCGCGATTACTGGAAACAAAAGTGCAGCGCCTTGATCGTATAGGTGACAAGATTGATCATTACCTGCAAAATTATATTCATAAAAAAAACCACGCATTAAATACAATCGCATCACGCATCACACACCCAAAAACCGTGATTGACAAAAAGCAAGCGCAGCTTGAGCGGTCTGCTTTGAGAATTGATAATGCATATAACAGATTCTTAAGCACCAAAGAAAACAAGATCGGGCAATTACAAAGTAAATTGCGATCTCCGCATGTGCAGATTAAATATGCCGACGAAAAATTGAGCCGTGCCAGCGATATGCTACAAAGCACCTATATGCGTGACATTAAGGGCAAGACCGATCGCCTCGCATCCGCTTCTGAGAAATTAGAGCTACTATCCTTCAAAAATGTATTGAAACGCGGCTATGTTGTCGTTCGCGACAAAAACGGAATTGCAGTGACAAAGTCGCAAGTTTTACAAAATGGCGATCATATCAATTTAGAATTTGCGGATGATCAAATTCTCGGAGCGACAATTAATAAGAACCGGAAAAGCGAACCTGCAAAAACAAAGGAGGATGCCCCCGCTCCTCCTCTACCCACACAAAAGACTGATCAGGGAAGTTTATTTTAACAACCCGTACTGCCCGATTTTTTCAAGAACATCTTTCGATATTTCCTCTAATTTTCGTGCCCGCTCCAGAATATCACTAACAACAAGCTTAACCTCAGTCAGCGGTGTATCAGGCGTCACATCATAATAATCAGGTGTCGTTTTAATACGTGCATAATAATGAATAATCGCGCTGGCGAGAGGCCCGCCAAAACCATCAAGCTTATGCGTGTTCCCATCAAAAACAGTACGGCTAAGCGACGGTTGCTTCTGTATTAGATCTCCGGACGTTTTATATTTCGGTGCAGACGAATCCAAATCCTTTAATGTTTCCTCATAAACTAATAAATACGCCTCGATCTTCGACTGATTTTCAGAAATTTCCGAGCTAATCATCGCAGCGACAACTGACCGCTCTCTATCTTTGATCATATTTTCACGCTCTGCCAGGCTCATGGATTTTTTCTGTACATCCATCACTTGTCCAAAGCTTCTGATCACAAAGAAAATTAAAACACCTAATGCAAGAACAAATACTGCCATCAAGATAAAAGACGCCATTAAAACATTTTCACTCTGGCGCTCACTGACATTAACAATTTTTTCATGCTCGTCTGACCACAACCCTTTTTTGCCAAGGCGCCCCTGCTTTTCAGCAAGCAGATACGTCTCCCTCAATTCCGAAGCATGAATAACCTGCCTGTCTACGGTTGCGACCCCCTCTTTCAGGAGAAAAATAGCAAGGTCGTCTTCTTCATAATTCAAGCACTGTGCCGCATAACCCGAATCAATCACTTCTTTAATGAAACATGTGACGGCATGTACACCGATTTTATCTTCCAAGAGATCGCGATACTTAACTTCCAATAAGGGGACGCCCGCGCTATAAGGCTTTATACCCCATAATGAAATTTGCGAATCTTCTGTCATTAACGTTGTTGTGTCCAGGACAGACACCGTCGAAACAATTTTATTGCTCTGTGCCATAACAGGCAAAACCAAACCGAACGTTACAGAAAAGATAAAAAACAAGATATATAAACGATATATCACATAGACCTCTTTCACACACGAAGCCCTTTGAGAAAAAGGGCGCCTATCAAAAATTCATAATCATTTTTACCCAGTTTACATCAAAAAAATATTAACAAATTTTATTTAATTACCAAAGTTTGTATTTTTTTGTATTCATACCTTTTGGAAAATGTTTATTATTTAAGATATGCGCGTTGAATATAAAGATCTAATGGAAAAATTAGGGGTTGGTCACGAACTACAACCCTATGAGACCCGTCCGTGGTTTCTGTACGACAACGAATCAGGCATTACCTGCAGTGCGGAAGTGCGCGTAGGTCCCGGCGCATCGGATGTCGAACTTGAAATTCAATTCCTCCACGATGAAGATGATGCCCGGTATGAGGATGAAATGACTTATGCCGGCCCCGAACAAATTATGATGATGCGTTTTTTACCGTCAAAAGAACAAATTTGGTCAGCAACAGTTATGTTCGTTAAAGGCGAGGATTACCGGAATAAGATTCATAGTTGGGGCGAACGCGGGTGTGAATTCTTTACCTTGTGTATCGGCGCCATTCAAATGGGTGAGCTTCCGGATATTGATGGGTTGATTGAATCCGAACTAACTGATGACACGCGCGGTGGTCGTGGTCGTCGCGGCCGCGTGGGCAAGAAAGGCTTCAAGGTACAACAAAAGCCTATGGCCATGGGCATGAAAAACTAGCCAGCAATTTCTAGAATTTCTCTGCTGTTTAACGCACTATCCCGCGTGAACAATCATATCATAATCGGTCGCTATTTTTGCCAAGCCGCCTTCAACCGGAACGCCGACAGCTTCAAAATGCCACTTCGGCCCCTCACGATTGAGCGACGCAACGAGCATTCCCGTTTCCTTACGGTCTTCAACGTCGTCATTAAGCTCATAGCGCAATAATTCCTGTCCGTTTGAAGCATTCACAACACGAATATAACCGTTACGAATACTGGACAGAGATTGCTCTTTTTCTTCACCGCGATAGATTGAAAATACAAACATAACCTTTGTGATATCATATGAAAGCGCATTCAAATCGATAGAAATACTTTCATCATCACCATCTCCGGCACCTGTCAGGTTGTCACCATTGTGTACAACAGCCCCCTCAAGATCCTGAAGGTTATTATAAAAAACGAAATCCTCGTTCATGCGGGTTTTCATATCTTTGTTGAGTAGAAAACAACTTACGTCTACATCAAGCGTATCGGCATCGAATGCATTAAGCTGCCAACCAACACCAATCATGACATGGGTCATGGTCAAATCTTTTGCCGTGATATTTACATCTTCGCCTTTTTTGATGCGGTTATCAGAAACCTTAATCTCGATTTCTTCACCATAGGAGGGATCAAAAATATCAACCATGTAATTTAGTGCCTTCGTTAATCAGTTTATCATGCGTGCTAAATATTCACGCTGTAAATATATATGTTATAGATAATATAGCTTAAGAAAAAGAAAATACCAGTCATACGGTCAATCTTGCCGCGTATGAACAAAAGCGCCGAGAAAACAATTCCAACCGCAAGTGTTAACCAAACGTCAAAAACAGCCAGTTGCGGTGCGAAACTGCCCTGCGTTATCGGCGCAATACTCGATGCAAAACCGATAATCATCATAATATTAAAGACATTCGATCCGACGATATTACCGATCACCATATCTGTTTGCTTTTTACGGGCAGCGATGATGCTGGTCGAAAGTTCCGGTAGGGATGTCCCCAGCGCAATAATACTCAACGCGATAATATCCTCAGGCACCCCAATAAGCATCGCACTGACATTTGCACCTTTAACCAAAAATTCCGCGCCGACAGCAATACACATTAAACCGACAAACAGTGTCGCATAAGCAAAGGGCGTGCTTTTAAACTCTGCATCATCGACCTCTTCACCAACATAATCCTCTTCTTTGGTGGTCATGAATTGCACCAAAACATAAATCAGCAATACAACAACCATGCATATACCGACAGGACGAGTAACCTCGCCATAATTCAAAAGCGCAGCAAGTAAGATGGTTGCTAAAATCATAAAGCCGACGTCACGGAACAAGGCACGATTAATCTGCGTCTTCAATGTCGCAAAAACCGCCGTCGCCCCAAGAACAAGTAAAATATTGGCAATATTTGACCCCAGTACATTACCCAGCGCAATCCCCGGCGAACCTTTTAAGTTCGCGACAGTTGAAACCACCAATTCGGGCAAAGATGTACCGAAGGCGATAATGGTAAAACCCACAACCATCGGTGAAATGCCGTATTTATTGGCGATAAAAACGGCCGCATCAATCGCCCAATTACCACCCTTCACCAGCATAATAATGCCCAAAAACAACGCGCCCAGAGCCAAGATTGTTGTGTCGTAATACGTTAACTCTGTCATGTCGTTTCAGACTTCCCGATGTTTTTAAAATTCTTAATGAAAAAATATTAAGCAGGGCGCTTTTGACCGTCTGCCCATTCAAGGCCGTAACCAAAGGCGCGATCCATTTCTTCGTGACCCGGGAAATATTCCGTGCGGTTGGTCAGTTTAATACCACCGCGCACATTCTCAAGCTCACCCACCGCGCACAAACACAAATTGTCATCATGTGCGCTCAAAGTCACATAAAGATCACTCTCACCCGGCACGTCTATAACCACCTGCGGCTTAATATCAGACCAACTCGGCGCGCCTTTATAAATATAAATGTAAACCAGCATACGCTTAATCTCATCCCATTTACGGCCGTTCACAAGCATGTACTCATCATGCCCTTCGGCATCACCTGTGCGCTCATCCCCGGACAATGAGATATAAGGCGCCTCATTAAAATCACCGAATTTTTCACCAAATGCCTGAATAGATCCGCGCGTGCCGTCCTTTAATTCGTATAAACAACCGATATCCAAATCGACACCGATCTTGCGTACCTTTTTAAACCAACGACCGAACAAGCCGGAATTCTCAATGCGGATATTATCCCACGCCACACCAACAAGCATCGATTCAAAACCGTCTTTACCCGGTGAAATAGCAATACTCTGTCCCGGCTCACCCAAAAACTCACAATTATCCGGATGGTCACTTGCGACACGATAACCGGCTGCACCTAATGACGCTCCATGCCCGGAAAAATCGACAATACTTTGTGTTGCCGCCGCCATAGATTCAATGGATGTACCCTTTTTCGCCATGTTCTTTTCCTTTTGTAATCGCCGTCTCGCGGTCGCTTCTTATGTATCGCTTAGTACACTACCACCACAAGCGACAGAAATAAAGATTTTGCAATTCTGTTTTAAAATTTGTTGTCTACCAAGACGCATTCGCCATATTTAAACTGGCTCATTTCAAGGCGAACGCATGAGGATGATAAAAAACTCATAAAAAGATCAATGATTTTGAGAATTCCTACTTGACAGAAGGCATAAAAATCTCTTTTCTGCTGTCTTAGTTTTAACCATGCGTCAGATCGCATCTTTGTTGGAGGGGTGGTCGAGTGGTTAAAGGCAGCGGATTGTAACTCCGCCCGCGTAAGCGTACGCAGGTTCGAATCCTGCCCCCTCCACCATTTCATTATTTCCCTCCCGTAAATCGGCTAAAAGCGAGAATGGCTGCGAGAAAGCGGCGGTTCTAAAACCGTGATTTCTGTCGTAAGAAATCTTGTCCGCAAATGCCATTCGAAGCAGCATTCTACGCTGTTCGATACACTCGCTTTCCCACAGTTTAAGCGGGTTTCCAAGGAATGTAATAGCGGTTCTAAAAGTATCCTCGAAGCTCTCTATCGGACGACCGCAATTTTTGATCTTTTCATCCATAATCAGCTTCTCTTCTTGCAGGCTTCTGATCTTATCCTCATAGGTGTCGATTAAAATCGCATTATCCGCCTCTACAATACGATCTAAGAATTGATTGACCTTTCTATCAATCAGCGCAAGTTGCTGTTTCAGCGCCTTTGTTTGGTCTTTGGCTTGGCCTTGGCGATCCTTCCAAAGCTGATCAAAGATATCGAGCGCCATGTAGAATGTTTTGGGTGACGGCTTGAGGCTGCGTACAATCTCTAGGAATTCTTCTTCCATTTGCGCCTTACGAATGGATTTGCCGTATTCAGCGCAGCTTTTATTAGAGCAGAGATAATACGGGTATTTCGTGTTGCGCCCCTTTGACCAGCAAGAGGTTAAAGGCCGATCGCAACAGCCACATGTCACAAAACCGCGCAAGGGGAAGTCATCTTTGATATTCGCCTTCATCGGGGCTTTGGCGCGTCCGTCCAAGCGCTCTTGTATCCTTTGAAAGTCTTCATAGCTAATCAGCGGTTCATGCTTGGCAGGATGGAGCGATATTCCCCATTGCGGCACATCGATATAGCCAGAATAGAGAACGCGGCGCAGCAGGTCTGAAACGCGCTGCACGTTCACTTTACCGTTTCGCATTCTTGGAAATTCTGGATAGAGATCAAAGAAGCGTGTCAGCTCTGCAATGCTCTCAAAGCGCCCTGATGCAAAGCCAAGCAAGCCTTCTTGAATGATTGAGGCCATAGGCTCATCACGCACGAGCATTTTACCGTGACCACTGACGCGCTCATATTTGTATCCTGTCGGCGGATAAAACACCCAATAGCCATTGAGCACACGGGCGCGCATGCGGTTTTTGACTTGTTCGGTGTTCTTTTGGCGGTGATGCTGCGAGACACTAGCGAGAAGGTTTTCAACCAATTTGCTATCGGAATCCTCGCCAAACTCGATGGACGGGCTTTCGAGCTTGCCGCCCGCGTCACCTATGGCTGTACGAAGCTGAATATGTGCCTCAAGGTCACGCGCAAGGCGGCTGATATCATCAATGATGACAACGGGGTTTTCATGTTTATGCTTTTTGAGGAATTTGAGCATGGCTTGCATGCCCGGGCGATTGATTAAACTTCCTGATACGCCCTCATCGCGGAAGACTTCTATCACTTGGTATTGTTTGTGGTCGGCATATTCGCGGCATCTGGTTTCTTGTGATCCGAGGCCATCGCCTTTTTTAACCTGTTTGACCGAGGATACGCGGGCATAAATGACGGCGGTTTGTTTATGGCTCTTCATGGGCGGACTCCTTGCGGCGGCGGTGGATCGGTTTTCTGTTGTATCGGGTGGGTGGATTCTAGCGGCTTCGTTGAATCCTGTCTATCGGTGTTTGAGGATTTATCACGCGCGCTCTGGACGGGGTGCTTGCCAAAGGCACGATCAACAAAGCTCTCCATGATGTACCAAAGGTCGTGGATGTATTGAATTTTCTGCTCGCGGGTCATGTCCCAATCGTCAATCATCGCGAGGTATTTTTCTATGTCGGGTTTCATGATATCTGCTCCTGTTCGTTTGTGTTGCGACAGGTTCAGAATATCATCGCATGTGCATGCGTACGGGCGAAGCCCCACAGCCAGAGGGATGAAACGGGAGAGCGCAGCATCTCCCTTTCCAAGCGTATTGTATTACAATACACAGCTTGCGGACGGTCTTAAGTCCTATATGCGTCAATCACTTCTTTAGGCATGTAAACATATTCCAGCACATGATCTAGTAAATCAGGTTTTAAACTTAAAGGAGGGTTTTCTGCATAACTATGTGTAGGGATCGATACGGTTTTTCTATTGGATTTTCCAAAAAAACCATTTTGCCATACTAACGCAGCACGTGCTGGATGATTTTTCTTATCAAGAATCTTTTCAAGAACCCCTCCCGATATTCTAAAATTTTGAGGAGCGCAATCCTCTGCTTTAATATTTCTATCTAGCTCTAGTTCTAGCATAGATTTTTTTTCTTGGTTTTTCATTTCGATAGTGTAGTCAAGCACTCGGCAATACCTCCTAAGTTCCCAAACAGCTCTATCGAGTTCTAATAATTTAGGCCCGTATATAAAATAAGGAACGTCTAAATAGCGAAATCTACCGAATTGATCTAAGTGTTTTATGAAATTCTGAGAGCTTTCACTTAATCTAATTTCAAACGGGAGTTCTTCCGCTTTTTTTTGAGCCGCCGCCAAATCATGTCGAATCTTTTTTGCTTTAATTCGATTATACAGCAATATGCCCTTATAGTATTTCTCGAATGCTTGTAATGCAGCCCAATGAAACTGGGAAATAAGAGCGGCTCTATAGCACAGTCGCGCATTGATATAATCATGGTCTGCTACATTTATAAAACAACGAGTTGCAAAGCTATTAATGTAGGTATCAATATTTTCCATTAAGGTCGCCTGATTTGTATGAAGCTAGAACATATTTTATTCTACTTTCTACTGAACGCAAGCTGTGTGTTGTACTACAACACGCTTGGAAAGGGAGACGCTGCGCTCTCCCGTTTCATCCCTCTCGCTGATGGTTTTGGACATGGGAACACAACCCATTCACCCGTATAAATGCGGTACAGCTTGATATCCATAATTTAAAATACCTGCCTTTAGGTTAATAACTAACATCGCTTTAAGCTGTTATTTTCAATCCGATTATTGAAATGATGAGTAATATAACGAAAAAGCCCCGCATAAGAGATATAGGTTCATTAAAAAAATAAACACCCAATACGACAGCCCCTAACACGCCAATCCCAACCCAAATAGCGTAAGCCGTTCCGATAGGTAATGTATGCGTGGCCTTCGCCAGCAAAAACATGCTTAATGAAAATGTAACTATTGTGAAAATACTAGGTGTAAGCTTTGTAAAACCTTCTGTGTATTTTAGGCCGATTGCCCAACACACCTCTAATAAACCTGCAATTATTAAATAAACCCATGCTAAAGACATATTCGCCTCCTTGAAATGTTATCAAAAGGCGTCGTCTTGTCTTAACCGGGTACGGCGCATCTCGTCCGGATTGTGATCAGAGTTAACAAACCATCAACAGAATAACAATAGAATTTACTGATCGAGCATTTTATGGCTCTGGCAAGTGTTCGGTGTCTTTTTTATTTGTATCGTCTGTATTGGGCTTAACAGCCTCCTCATCTCCAAAATATTCAGGAAATTGATCCAGATAACAAACGGGCGAGGCAGCAGGCTTCCGTTCCTGAACACTGTTAGATTGAAGCTTTTTGCCTTTTTCACTCATAACTCAATTATAGCACAAAACACGTTATGCAGCCGCTTGTAGTTCCTCTTTGGGGCCGAAAAACTCAAAGTGGACCTGATTGCCAGGGATGCCCCATTTCAAAAGATCTTGGTAAATACCCACCATAAATGGCTTGGGACCGCAGAAGTAATAATCCGCATGGCGATCCGGCAAAAGGCTTTCGATCAACGCTGCATCAACAAATCCGGTTGAACAATTGCCCTCGCGTTTAACGCCTTCCGTTTCAGGATCGCTATAGCGGTAATGGATTTTCAGTTTTGGGTGCTTTTCTGTCAATTCATCAATTGTACCCTTAAACGGCTGTACATCCTCATTCAAACAGCCATGCACGAATATGATTTCACGTTCCGGCATAGAGTCTATGGCTGATTTCATGATGCTCAATATCGGTGTAATACCAACACCCGCCGCCAATAAAACCAACGGACGCTCATGGCGATCATTAAGGTTCAGGAAAAACTCACCACATGGCGGGCCGACCTCAATCACGTCACCGACTTCAATGTCGTCATGTAGCTTATTAGACACATAGCCCTTGGGTGTATCGGCCTTTGGCCCGCTTTCGCGTTTCACGCTAATGCGGAAATAATCTTGCCCCGGCTTATCGGACAGGCTGTAGTTCCGCATCGTGGTTGAGCCGTCCGGCGTAGGCATACGCACCGTAATATACTGCCCCGGCAGATAATCCGGCAATGCGCCACCATCTTCGGGTTTCAGATAGAAAGATGTAATGACACTGCTTTCCTTTTCTTTCTTATCAACCTTAAAGTTTCGGAAACCGTCCCAGCCGCCCGGCTTTTCGGCATTATCATCGTAAATCTGTTTTTCACGGCCAGTCAGAATATCGGCGAGAAACCCATAAGCTTCTCCCCATGCGTTAATTACATCATCGGTCGCGCCTTCACCAAGAACTTCACGTATAGAGGCCAGCAGGTTTTCCCCTACAATCGGATAATGTTCCGGCTTAATCATCAGCGAGGCATGTTTATGCGCAATCAACTCGACCGCGCTGCCTAGAACTTCCAGATTGTCAATGTTAGCGGCATAAGCGCAGATCGCTCCGGCCAGTGCCCGCTGCTGTGTGCCTTCGGCTTGGTTCGCCGGGTTAAAATAAGGTGCGACCTCTGGATTATGAGAGAACATGCGTTTGTAAAAATGCTTGGTCAGAGTTTCGCCATGTTCCTGCAAAATGGGAGCGGTGGATTTAACGATGTCGATGGTTTGTTGGGACAGCATGGAAAACTCCTTTCAAAATATGTATTTTGAATATATATTATAATGCAATTGAGATTACAACCCTGTGTGAGTTTAAAAATGCAATTAACCCGCTTTACCGATTATGGCCTTCGCACCCTCATGTATGTTGCCGCGCGATCTGAAAATTCAGCTAGCGTAAAAGAAGTTGCCGAGCATTACGGCATTTCACGCAATCATCTGGTGAAAGTCGTTCACAGGCTTTCACAGCTTGGCTATATTGAAACCACGAAAGGCAAAGGCGGCGGCATTAAAATTGCCAAGGATACTGAAAAACTCCGTCTGGGTGATCTGATTAAGGAATTAGAGCCAAACATGAATATGGTCGAATGCTTTGATGCCAAGACCAATACCTGCCGTATTACAGGCTCATGCCAGTTGAAGCATTATCTGTTTGAGGCCACGCAGAATTTTATCAATACAATGAACAAATACACGCTGGCCGATACGGTGCAGAACAAGGATTTGCTATTTGCCTAACATAAACTGGAACGGATACGGAAATGAATTCACTCCCCGATCATGTGCAGCAATATAGCACATCACCAGTATTTACTGAGGAGACTGTGCCCAAAGGGTTATTAAAAAATCATAACACCAAAAGCGGTGTGTGGGGTTTAATATGCGTAAGTGAGGGCGAGCTGGAATATACTATCGAAGACAAAGAGGTGCATATTTTAAACCCTAACAAAAAAGGCATGATCGAACCGGAGATTAAACATCATATCAAACCACTCGGGTCAGTTTCATTTTATATCAAGTTCTTTAAATAACCTTCAAAAGCCTTCAAAGCCTCAAATAATTGGTTCGATGTGTCACCTGATACCTCCACCATTTTAATTTTTTCTGAAATTTATTGTATCATGCTAATCGTTCTTACTCCGGCGATTAAGATAGAATTGTGTTTCCAAATGTCACGGAAACACATCCTTGACGATCTGATTTTATACTCTTTACAAAATGCATATTTTCTAATTTGGTCGGATGTTAGTTGAGATCCTATATTTAGGTCTCACCATATATTATCTTGAAGCAGTAATAGCTATTTTGCTGGTATTTCAGTCCTCCCCAAGCTGCAATAATTACTTCTGTTTCTGTAACCTTTTTACGAAATACTAAAGACCTTCTTATATAACCATTATCAAGTTTTTGATCACGCTCAATGACATTTGGGGATCCGTCAGTAAAATATAGGTATGCATAAGCAAAAATTATTAGATGCCTCTTTTCAATTTCTATTAAATATCTCTCAATCTGAGATACAGAAAATTGAACAGTATCAAAGCAATTTAATCGGCGCGCTCTTTCTAGTTTTACAAAAAGTAAAAATAATTTTTGATCAGTAAGTAATATTTGACTCTCATTATTCTTAGTCACCCCATGAGTGCATAATTTTTGTTTCGTAAATTTATAAATAGATCCATCCATAAACACGCTTTATATCATCTAAAATGAAAATTTCAGAAAAATAATGAAGTATCACTTTAACAAATATCCAAAATACAGAGGACAGATGCATATAATTAAATGATAAATTTTATGACATCGCAAAAATTGATGGAATCAAAAACGGTTTTTATTCAATTTTCTTAAGAAACAGAACTATTTATATGGTTCATCCTGAAAATAGAAAATCACTCTTTTTAATTAGTTGTAAATTCAACTTCCCATACATATACCCTGTAATAATATGAGGCACCCCAGATCATTTATATCTATAAAATAACACAGAAGAACCTGACATTTTTTGAATTTTATTTTCGGAATATTCGTATCCACATGCGCAAGAAACTAACTATAGATATTTATAATAATGTGCGTATTATTGTAATTTAACTCTATAGTTAAACCACAATTATGTTCCGTTTATTATGCTTCACATTGTTAACTTCTTGTTTGCTATGCACGACCGCCTATGCGGATGAGCCTATCAAGGGGCGTGCGGAAACAAATATCCGTATGGGGCATCAACGTTCTATTGTGATGACGGAATTTTGGGTTCCGTTTATACAAGGCAGCAATTCAGACAGAGTATTATACGGCTCCGTCAGGATGATGGGCGATAACCATGAAAACCGTGAAGGAAATCTGGGTCTTGGGTACAGGCAACTGATGCATAGAAAAGGCATATCAGGTGTTGCAGGCATTCATGGCTGGCTTGACAGGCGCATTACGGCGCGCGGATCAACATTTCATCAAATAACAACAGGCGTTGAATGGTTGGGAGAGCGTGTCGATTTTCGATTAAACGGATACATTCCGTTATCGGACAAGCGAGAGATATCGGTTCCGAACGCAGATCCGCAAGGTCCTGAACTTGTCGGAACAGGCATTGTGGTTGATACAGGCGGACGCATTGTCGAAGAGCCGCTTGGCGGTTTAGATTTAGAACTGGGACTGGAATTAGGGTCCCATTCAGATTTCATTCAAAACCACACAGACCGATTTTCTGTCTATGCAGGCGGTTATTATTTCGACGGATCAAACACCGAGAGTGTCGCAGGCTGGCGCACGCGCATTTCCGCCGACCTGTCAGAAAATATTCAAATCGGTGCGCGGTTTCAACGGGATGACGTCAGAGGCAGCCAAGGGTTTTTGGAGGCCACCTTTCGTTTTCCTGTCGGGCACAAAAAAAGCTTTCGCAAAGCTGGGCTGCGTGCGCGTTTAGATGAAAGCCCGGAGCGTGATATTGATATCGTTACCAACGAAGCCGTCACAGATGCCGGTGATCGTGTACAAGTTTTAAACGTACAAACCGGAGCCGCGCAGGAAGTGTTACATGTTGACAATACCGCCGCGGTCGGTGGAAACGGCAGTGCAGAAACTCCGTTCACTGAACTGGCAGATGCACAAGCCGTCGCTTCGGCACATTCCATTATCTATGTTCATCGGGGCGATGGTACTGATAACAATCAAGATCAAGGCATTACATTAAACCAAACAGGACAACGACTGATCGGCTCAGGTGTCGATTTTTACTATGACGGCGCTAACTTCAGAACGGCAAACGGTGCAAGCCCTCTCTCTACACTCATTGCAGCGGCCACGTCTGCTCCCGTCATTTCAAACACCACACTCAACGGTGACGGCATTACAATTTCCGCCGATGATATTTCGGTTTCGGGCATCACCATAGACGGGTCAAGCAGAGACGGAATCGTGATTAAAGCCGATGGTGGAGCCGCCAGTGCTCAAAATATCAATATTCAAAATGTGACAACAAGAAATAACCGACACGGCATTTTTATTCATGGCACAAATGGCGGGAGCGTTAGTGCAAAAGTAGAAAATAGTGTCGCCACCACGAACAGCCAACATGGCATTGTCGTCTATGACGACACGAGCGGCACATTTAATGCAGATTTAGGCGGCGGATCTTTGGGCAGCGTAGGACAAAACATACTGGCTGCGAATACATTGGAAGACTTAGCCGTCGATTATGACGGCCAAACTCTCTTTGCAGAAAACAACTGGTGGGGGCAGGCCTCCGGCCCTGATACGGATGCGCCGAACATAGGCATCGCACCACAAATCTATTATGGCGCACCCGCCAGTGACAACCTTATCGGACATTGGACATTCGACAATGAATGGACAGACGCGACAACGATATATGATCGTTCGGGACGCAACAATAACGGGACATTTCAAGGTGGCTTATCATTGGCGGATCAGGGGTCAGGACAAAACGGAGAAGCCTTTGACTTTAACGGAACCAGCGACTACATAAGCCTGCCTTTTTTTGGTACGGGCGTTAATTTCACAGAAATAAGCGGCGCGACATGGATTAATCCGGATATTGTATCAGGCGTAAGGGGGGTATTCCTCGGGCGCGGCAACACAATGCACTGGGAGATAAGCGGATCAGATTTGCGTGTACGACTAGAGGGCGGTATCTTTCTAACGGCACAACTGCCGACCGTAAACACATGGACACATATGGCCTTTACCTATAACAGAACCACTCAAAATTTTAACCTGTATTACAACGGCACCAACGTAGGAACACTATCAGGAAACAGTAACACCGCGACGTTCTATGCCAGCGGCAGCAACCCGCAAATCGGCGCATCCGCAGAAGGCAGTCGATATTGGAACGGTGAAATTGATGACATTAGCATTTATAACCGCGAACTTACGGCCGCTGACATTTCAGAATTATATCGTATGAATACATCATCATCGGTCAGCACAAGCGGCTATCTCTCTTCTGCGCCATAAGGTGCAAATAAGCTGCATTTCCATCAGAGATGCTCTATATTAAAGTCAAAAGCACAGTGATGAACATTATAAAAAAATTAAAAACCAAGGGATTGCGCATAAGCATAGCAGAGATGTTCTTTACGCGAGAGCTGCATGCCATCATCGAAGATTTGCAAAAGCAAGATGATTTAAAACAAGAAAGCTTAGACAGACTCATCAATTTTATTAATGCAAATTTTTTTCTCATATTTTGTTTGTGTGTATTAATCACTCTCACGCCCCTTAAGAGGCTTGATTATATATTTATTGTCGCGCTCGCATGGCCCAGCTTAATATTGTCTTTTGGCCATGCAGTGCACCAAGAGTTAGGAATATATGTAAGGTTATATAATTACGGTAAATTCACCTTGGGGAAATGTGAATATTTTGGTGTTGGTGGTGGCCCATACAGCCCCAGAAAATTCGGGATAAAGGTTCTTTTTGAAGTCGATGGCGTTTCACGAATATCATGCCTGGAAAGACATAGTTCACCTACTTTAATAAAGAGCGAAAAAAAGGGTGATCTTGCCACCGTGGCTTATAACCCCGATAATCCCGATGAAAACGTACCCTTTATCAGAGAGATTGCAGATGTATACTACCTCAGAAAGACAGTGCCTGACAGAACGAACTGATACTGCATTTTAAACAAAGAGCCCAATAAAAATGAATTTTGAAATATTTCTTGCCACCGCACCGGGTTTGGAAAACATGCTATATGACGAAGTCCGTAGCAAAGGGTTCAAACAGGCAAAAGAAGTCAAAGGCGGCGTCACAATCAAAGGCGGTTGGCCCGAAGTATGGCGCGCAAATTTATGGGTGCGCGGGGCTTCGCGTATCTTGGCGCGCATCGATAGTTTCCGCGCATCCAACCTCTCACAGCTCGAGCAGCGCGCACGGGACATCCCGTGGAGCGAAACCCTTCACCCTGACACGCCGTTTCGTGTTACTGCATCGTGTTCAAAATCAAAAATTTATCATTCCGATGCCGCGGCCGAACGCATTACAAATGCCATTACAGGCACAATAAACGCACCGACATCTGCGGACGCGCCGATAACCGTCATGGCGCGAATCGAACGTGATATCTGCACAATCAGTGTCGATACATCGGGCGATTTATTACATAAACGCGGGTTTAAAGCGCGTGTTAACAAAGCGCCGATGCGAGAGAACATGGCGGCACTTTTTCTGCACGCATGCGGATATAACGGCAATGAGCCCGTCTATGACCCGATGTGCGGATCGGGCACGTTTGTCATTGAGGCCTCAGAAATTGCCGCGCGATTAAACCCGGGGCGCGCCCGTCATTTTGCCTTTGAAAAACTGGCGACCTTTGACCACGCAGAATGGAAGAAAATGCGTAGCGTAGAGCGCCAAGCCAACACCGATATTCGTTGCTACGGCAGTGACAGAGACAGCGGCGCCATCGCCATGAGCGCGGAAAACGCAGCGCGCGCAGGTGTCGATAATCGCACAGAATTCACACAAACCCCCATTAGCGATATTCACCCGCCAACGGGCCCTAAGGGGCTTGTGATTATCAATCCGCCCTATGGTACGCGCATAAGTGAAACAAAGAAATTAACACCGCTTTATCAGAGCTTGGGAACGGTTTTACGCACTCGCTTTTCGGGCTGGCGCGTCGGCATTATTACCACGGATGCCACACTGGCGCAGGCCACGGGCTTGCCCTTTTTACCCACAGGCGCGCCTGTTCAACACGGGGGCTTGCGCGTAACGCTGTTTCACACCGCCCCACTTTAAATGATTTTGATTAATCAGTTTCTAGGCTTATGCTTCTTTAATATGAGTAAGGAAGTCATCAACAGCCAGTTTTAAATCATTTGAAACGCTTGCCATTTCTTTTGCCGAATCTAATATGCTATGTGCCGTATCTCCGGCCTCGTGCGCATCTGTTTGGACATCAACGATAATTTGTGAAACCTGTGTTACGCCCTGCGATGCTTCTGAAACGCTTCTGACGATTTCATTGGTCGTTGCATTTTGCTCTTCTACCGCGGACGATATTGTTGCTATTGATACGTCGATTTCCGAGATACTATCGATGATTTTTTGCATTGCCTGGACAGATGCCTCTGTTGCGTTCTGTACCTCAGAGATACGACTGCTGATTTCCTCAGTTTTCAGTGCCGTTTCAGTCGCAAGCTTTTTAACTTCATCTGCTACTACGGAAAATCCTTTACCGGCCTCTCCTGCGCGAGCAGCTTCAATTGTTGCGTTTAGTGCAAGAAGGTTTGTCTGTTCCGCTACTCCTTTAATAGAATCAACAACCTCACCGATATTTTCAGCCAGTATATTTAAATTGCTGACGATCTCATTCGCAGTTTTTGCATTAGTAGCCGTATCATCAGATTTTCGCTTCACACCCATCATTTGCGTAGCAATTTCGCTTGAGGTCGCTGACATTTCTTCCATTGCTGAAGCTACAGTATTAACATTCATGCTGGCTTCGTTAGATGAATTCGCAACATTAACACTTGAACTCTGCGTTTTTTCAGAAATGCGCTTCATATTTTCGGCCGTACCGTTAAGCTGATTAGATGTCCCTGATAATGAGATAATTAAGCCGCCAACTTTAGTATCAAAGTCTTTCGCAAGCTGTTCCATCATCCTCTTTTTCTCAAGAATATTTTCCTGTTCTGCTTGTTTTTGTTTTTCTTGTAGCTCATCAACTTCTAATGCATTTTTTCTAAAAATATTTAATGCTTCTGCCATTTGACCGATTTCATCTTTTCTGGCCAGCGGCTCTTGTTCAAAATTCTTATCACCATTTGCGAGCGCATTCATTTGTGCCACAATTTTAGATATAGGCCTTGAAATCAACCATTGAAGAATCAATGTTGCCAAAATCATGATAATGAAGGTGGTCGTTATGCCCGTAATAAATAATGTATTCAGGATTTTTTGTTCTCTTTGAATAAACACAGACTTTTCAAGACCGACATACAAAATCCCGATCACCTTATCTGTACCTTTTTGAAAAATCGGATCATATCGCGTGAAATAATCCTTACCCAGAATAGCCGCTTCACCGGTAAACTTTTCACCATTTATAATATATGGATAAACAGCTCCTTTTTTACCCAATGGCGTACCGACGGCGCGTTGATTATCATCTTTGATAATATTTGTCGTTTTTCTCCAGAAATCTTCCGTTTCATCATCCCAAATAAAAACTGTTGCGGTTTGTCCGGTAATCGTACCGATATCATCAATAATATCATGATTAGAAAAATCAGGACTGCCATCCAGATAAAAACGCATCTTTCCTGAGATCCCTTTATTCTCTACTGAAAAACCGTCCACATCTCGTTCTAAGATAGACGCAGCCAAAATAATATTTCTGTTTTGATTATTAATTGTGTCATCTTCAAGGCTATGCGTAATGGTCTTGAAAACATTCAGGCCAATAGAGGCACAAATAATTAAAATTACCATCAAAACAATGAAATTCAGTTTATATACCAGTTTCATATCGCGAAAAATGTTCATAAAATCATAGACCTATTTGAAGTTTTTAATATACACCATATGCAGTTTACTCTATTTGGCAAAGAGTTCCAGTATAAATACTGGACTTCCTCCACATATATTACGCAAGTATAATATAACGTATTACTTAATTTTTTGGGTATATTGCTAATTTAGGCATTTTATTTCATTTTTTCGCGTTCATTCCCTGCGCAACTGATGCGGTAACGCACGCTTATCACCCCATATAAATGATGCTATGATTATCATGACCTTAAAAAAACAAAGAGCGATAATTTGAGATTAAAAAGCCTCACCATATTCATTTTATCTTTTGTCTGCGCCATTCACGGCATTGCAAAAGCAGATGATTACCTGCTTGTTAGCCATTACATTCATCATGCAGAAAGCGACTGTACGAAAGGAACTCTGACAGCTTATATTTTTGATAAAGAAGGAAATTACATAAAAGAAAAAAATCTTACCCAATTTAATATCGATTACACACCACCCCCCTTTGGATTATATTCTCAACATATAATTCTCAAAAACAGATATTTAACAAGCGACCAATATATTTTCGATCTTGAGAATGAAGAATTTATCCATAACGGGTATCTATACCCGCATATCAGCTACGTACAAGAAAATACAACCTACTACGTTGGTGATTTTTTAGGAATATATGGAAACAAGGTGTTATATTCAGGACATGACCCGAAGGCATATTTCCCCGTAACATATGTTTTTAATTTAGATACAAAAGAGTACGGCGCGAGCCTTGACCCCCGATACTACTTTGTAAAAAATGGGGTCTATTCTCCCGACGGACAAAAAGTAGCAATTTCCAGTCAAAAGCTCCTTAAAACAATTTTTAACCATGACAATGACAACTCATTTTGGGATATTGAAGTTGTTAATATAGAGAACCAAACGACCTAAAAAATGGCTGAAAATTTGGTGTTGCAACCGCGACATCTCCTTTCAGGCGTTGATCCCATCATTCCTGTATCTTGGCTGGATAATGAAACGATATTAACACAACAGGAACCTGAAAAATTTATAAAAATAAATGTAAATAGCGGACAAAAAGAGGTACTAACAGATCAAAACTGGCGACCGCTCGGCTTTGGGTTTGACACTGATTTTTTCTCCAAATCTAAACCGAACGCTGCAGATACCATCAGGTATAATAATGAAATTATCGGAAAATATAAATTCCGTACCACTCCCATAGCGACCAACGGCTATATTTCCGTTATAACAAAGCATAATGATAGTGGACGTATCAGCATTGCTGTTTGGTCTGCGAAGAGAAAGACATGGACTGAGATTGAAACAAACGCTATCAGAAGCCATATTGGCTGGGTACATATTGATTAAATTTCGATAGATAACAACAAAAAGTATTTTATGACCATGACAGGCTGTATATGCGGCAAAACAAAGCCGTTTGAAAAATGTTGCGTGCCGTTTTTATCGGGAAAGGCACACCCCAAAACGCCCGAGCAATTAATGCGCTCGCGCTATTGCGCCTATGCGCTTGGCGGGTATGGGGAATATTTATTATCGACATGGCTGCCTGCTACGGCCATCGGTTTAACGGTGGCCGACCTGTCACAAAAAAGCGTCGACTGGCAAAAGCTGGAAGTGATTGCATCCTCTCAAAAAGGGGATAGCGGCACGGTCGAATTTAAGGCGTGGTTCAAACCCGCCCCCGATCAAGATGATTTAGAATCCATGCATGAGGTATCAGAATTCGTCCGCATCAAATCACGATGGTTTTATGTCGGCGGCGCGGTGAGTTAAATACGCTATCGAGAATGCGAAGGAAGACTGATTTATCCGGCGACAAAGGAGAGAGATAACAATGGAGAATAAACGAATTTTATTAATTGGTGCGGTTGATTTAGTTAAAAACGATATTGAAGCCACAGGCCCTATGATGCTTGCAATCTGTAATAAATTAGAGCCTATATTACAGGATATTGGTTTTGTTGATAATGCTAAGTTTAATACCATACATTTAATCCATAGATACGGTACGCAGGATACATGCTCGAATCCCGAATATGGTAGATTCAATAAACGCTATAGTGAACTTCCAGTTTCCATTGAGTTTGATGTCAATAATCTGCCGCCAGATCCAACTTTGTTAGAGAAAGTTTTCTTTGATGCCACGTTAAAGGCATTAGAACATATCTCTCAAAAACATGACTTACCCTTTGATAAGTTAATCACGAACTTAAAATAGACATGCCCACTTCGATAGAGTTTTCAGACATGTTTCAATTCAACAAAATGACAAGCACTAACCACCGGGGCTACGTGGTGCAGGCGCACCGGAAGGTGACCAATCCGGCCCCTCGGAATTTGATCCGATCTTGCCGTGGCCATCATCATCCCAAAATGCAGGATTATCACGCCCCGCCGCAAGCGGACGCACATCAACATGCGTGTTCACATCAACATCATAATTGCCAAGGCCGCGCACACCCGGCACGCCCTGCCAGATAGTTTGCGTGACCTCACGCGTGGGGATCACTTCGCCGTTTGTGTCAATCGGGCGAATATCCAATGCCATGCCCAGATTATGTTGCGATAAACTAACCGTAGAATTCAAAAGCTTTGCCGTATCAGGATGGCGATAGCCCGAGATCAGGTCAAATCGCTCAACCAGCGCTTTGTCTTGTGATGCCAGCTCGGCATTTAGCATGTCTTTGATGGTGAATAAATTATCAACCAAACCCATATGCATGTCGCCGTCGCCGTCATTATCATAATCAAGATCAAACGAGCGTTCACCATAGGTATGATCGGCGGGCACTTGTTCATCCCTGCGCCAATCGCGGGTAAATTCATCAAACTGATCGCCTAAATCCTGGAATGGCGTGCCCTCCGCCGTTGATCCGGGCGGCTTGAAGAGTTTCGCGGCATAACCACTGGGTTGAGACTGATCAATTTCAATGATCATCTCTTCGTTGTTGTGAATATTCCTTAAATGAACACTGTCACCCACGACATTTCCCCATTATTTTTATTACAGGATAATATTTATTAGGCTCATTGTAGCCTGTAATAAACGATTAAGTCCAATTTAAATACTGCATCTAATAAAATCTTCTCTCCCGCGCCCTTAAACACGAAGTTTTCGCTACACCTTTTTATGCTTTTTGATTATCCTGCACCTGATTTTTCAAGGGAGAAACATAATAGACGCCATTATTTTATTCATCAGCACAGTCATCTTTTTTGGCTTTATGCTCGTGCCGCTCTCTAAACGATTGGGCGCACCGATCCTGCTCATTATTTTGTTGGGTGGAATGATGATGGGCGAGGACGGCCCCGGAAATATTCAATTTGATAATTTTTCCATGGCCTATTCAATCGGCAGTATTGCCTTGGCAATTATATTGTTTGCCGGTGGGTTAGAAACAAATTTAAAATCATTAAAAGGCGTACGCAGTGTTTCGATTTTCTTGGCGTCTGTCGGTGTTTTAGTAACGGCGGGGCTTGTCGGAGCTGCCTCATCTTATATATTAAATATTCCAATCGAACACGGACTGTTATTAGGCGCCGTTGTCGCATCTACAGATGCTGCTGCGACGTTCCTGCTCATCCAACAAAGTCAGATAAAGTTACCCAAACGCCTGTCCAATGCGTTGGTTCTTGAATCAGGGATTAACGACCCAATGGCTATTTTCTTAACGATTGCCCTTACATCCATGGTTAATCAAGGCTTGGAGATGACGCCCGAAAACGCATTAAAATTCCTGCCGATTTTTTTCCAACAAATCGGTCTAGGCTTGGCCTTTGGTGTCATAGGCGGGCTTGGCCTGACGAAAATAATGGATCGCATTCAATTACCGATCGGTCTTTTACCGCCCATGGCGATGGCAGGTGCGATGGCTATTTTCGCGGCAACCTCTATGCTCGGCGGAAGCGGATTCTTGGCCATTTATCTTTGCGGTTTAATTATCGCAGATAAACTGAAGAAACCGATTGAACGGATCCTAAACTTCAGCGAAGCCATGCAATGGCTCAGCCAGATTGTCCTGTTTTCCATGCTTGGTTTACTGGTCACACCCGGCGACCTCGAAGTCATACTCATTCCCGCGCTTCTAATTGCTTTTTTCCTCATGTTTGTGGCACGACCGATTGCCGTTTTTCTTTGCGCTCTGCCTGCGAAGTTTTCAATCAAGGAAACGACATATCTCAGCTGGGTTGGGCTTCGCGGCGCGGTTCCGATCTTTTTGGCAATCTTTCCCGTTATTACGCCCGGCCCGATTGAAACGGATTTCTTCAATATTGTCTTTATCATTGTTGTGGCCTCTCTCGTCCTACAGGGCTGGACGGTTGCCGCATCGGCAAAATGGCTCGGCCTGATTGAGAAAAGCGAAGAAAAACAAACGCTTTCTTAAGGTTGCAATGATAGATTGTGACAGCCTACGCTCTCACATTATGCTATTATCATGACGAAAAATAAAATCGCTGCCATCAAAAAAGTAAAAACCGGTTTCGACATAAGCGAAGCTGCCGTCATCTTTGGCATCGTATACGCTGTCTTTTTTTGTTTAAAGCATGGCATCTTGGGCCTGAGCACCGCTCAATGCGATAACCCGCTCATGCAAATGCCGTCTGATGTTTTGGACATTATGGGCGGCATAGCCGAAACTACCAATCATTTATGCGTTTCCGCCATCGCGATTGAATTATCATGGGCATTCATTGTGCCCTATATCATGATCTGTATTTGCATGATAGCCGGACGCCATCAAACAACGCCCGTTAGTTATTTTCGAGGTCTTTATTTCACAAATGAAAAAGGGGAAAGGCCTACATTCAGGCAAGCAGCAACTCTCATGCTCGGCAATGTTTTCATTTTCCCTATTATCTTATGCTTGCTGTATTGGCAAATCACGGGTGCACAACAAAGCATGGATAGCGTCTTTAATATAATGTACATCTTTATTGCCTATTCATACGCTCTTGGTGTTTACAGATATTTCAGCAATACCCCGATTACCATCAATGAACGCCTCAGCGGCCTGCGCATTCATTTAACCGATAAAACGAAAAATAAAATTGAACAACAGGCATCAAAAAGAAAAACGCGTTGGCTTCATATTGTCTCGTATTACTTAGGGCTCGGCATACATATTCTCGCTGCGATATTCTTCATCCTTATCGCCGTGAATATATTACGGCAAGGATCCGCCCCCGCAGATTACGAACAATATTTATATGCGCGCGAACAAACGCAATGGGATGATAATGCCTATTTTGCATTAACGGGGTTAGACGCACCGGTCGATATCGAAAATGCGTACCTGTATGGCAAAGAGCGAGCAATCTACACGGCGCGTATTTTTTCGACCTACAAGGCGGAGAACAACCTGCCTCACGAAACAAACATCCCGCAAATTGCGCTGAGCCTTTACACACCAAAAGAGGCCGATAAAAATGAGATCAACCGCCTGGATGAACAAGAGGATTGGCATTGCCTGGTAGATATGCGTGCGCAAGAGCAAACGTCAGCATGTCCGAACAAATCACATATCCTGGATTTAATTCCGCAAAACAAAATCCTGTGGGATCGTTTTTTACAAATGGCGGAATATAAACATTTTTCTATTCCAGACATCAGCATCAGCACCAATATTAACGGCAGAGCAATCTGGACATTATCAAATATACATTCGGTCTATGTACTTGATTTAATTGATCAGAACAAAAAAGAAGAAGCCGTCCGAGAATGGCAACGCTTTATGGTGCTCTATCGGAAAATGATCAACGCATCCGGCCCTATATCTGATAAGGCCGTTTACATTGGCATGCTTAAAACAAAACTAAGATTGCTGGAGATCATGCTCAACCATGCCCCTGATCTTGCCGTAACATATAAACACGAAATTACAAACGCCTTAAACCTTCACGGTATAGATAAATTTCGCGCAAGCCATGTGATCGCCGATGATTGGCGCGGCATAGAACCGCTTATCTTACCCGCTTTGGGCGCCAACCAATATCAACGACAACGCCTATATGCTTGTTTTATCGAAAACAAAAATCTGGCCACGTTGCCTGCGCTTATCTTTTTTAAACAAGATCAAAAAACGATATGTGAAAACGCCCTGCCGCGCTTTGATAATTTTACACGTCATATATTGATTGAACCCGGTAATTTCATGACCAACATCATTTACAACCTGCTTTATGGCGGACTGGATACAGGCGTGAGCTTCGTTGCCAATATGCATCACATCGTAGCAGAGAGCAAAATGGCATTGGTTGCGGTGAACATCCTTCATGACAGAATCACGCCGTCGGGTATTCCCGATTATTTACAAAAGACACCGACAGATCTTTATAACCCGATCACACAAGCGCCGTTTTTATGGGACAGTGAAAATGCGCGCTTATATTATAATGATCCCTATTATGATGACCTTTATTCATCACATAAATTTATCATCAACACCAATACCTTTGAAGAATAATCACCTAATAACAATATCTTGCACATATTACATATTTCTTGATACGATCGGGGCGATAAGCGGATGAATAAATAAAAAAGACCATGCAAAAAATTAACACTATCAAAGCACATAGCTGGCGGTCGGGTAATTACACCGACGACTTTGAACCCATGGACTATGATATGGGGATGCGCGTTGATGACAGTGCGGATGGCAAACCAAAAATTCAGTTATTTTCAATCAGTCATCCGATGGATGTCGCGTCTTTCGAAGATAGTTTCTATGCGGTATGCGAAGGCGTCATTAACGATCATTTCCCAGATCAAGATATCACCGATTTTGATTGGGAATTTAATGCCTCTGCCGCGCGCACAGATATCCATTTTGATACGCAACATGGCGTTATTACAAATGCACATTTTACAAACGGGTTTGCGTTAAGAAACAGCTTTTTTCAGACCCGCATTGAAAGCTATGAAAACGCATTAAGCGACCCCGAAAACTATACAAATATCCTATCTGACGGTCATCCCGAGCGTTATGAAGGCGCACCAATCACACGCGTCATCGTCCCCCTGCCTGAGCACCCGGCCGGACATATCGCAATGGAGCCGACACATATGAGCGGATTAGAATCCGACGATCACAAGCTCGTTCTGGTTGATACCAATAAATTATGGGATCAACTCATCGCGCAAACAATGCATAATCACGGTTTAAAATCCATGGATGATGTCAGACAACGATATGATGCAGAGCCATCAAAAGGCGATGATGTAGCCTTTCCGCCTTTTCATTGCACAACCGAGGAAAGCATCGCGCATATATCGCCGCATAAGGGATATCCGGGCGAAACACCCTACGCCAGCTTGCATATTACCCCACCTGAAACGATGCAAGACAAACCGAACGGATGGATTGAGAAGCTGGAATCACTCATCAACCGATGGACAGATAACGCAAACCCGCAACCCTTAGCGGAAAACATTGAATTTACAAACGGACGACACCGCACTCTTAACATGATGAAACTTGGCGCCCCGTATGTGCCGATGACCGTCCATAAGGGTGATAACGCAGATATTTTGGAAGAAAAATTCGGATGGAAAGGCAACCAAAAGGTCAGCCCCGAAATTACAAATACGCATGATTTATCAGTATAAAAAATGACCGGACAATCACAGGAAAAAACAAATTTTAAAACGCAATGGCAAGACAGCCACGATGAGCGTTTTTACTTCCGTGTGAACACGCCCGAAGAAATGGAACGTTTGGGCGCGGCATTTTCAGATGTCGCCATCCACAGCTATCAAGATAAACAAAATCACTTTGGCGCGGACAAGCCCATGCTTATCGCGCTGGATAGTGAACGTGTTCAAGGGATGGGCAAATCAACCTTTGCCAAAGGCATGCTTGAAACCCTGGGTAAGGATACGCAAATAAAACGGGGCTACCGCGTCGGAACAGGTGATGTCGTTCATTACGAAACCCCGATGTGGTCAGATATGACAATCAAGAATCAAGACACCGCCAAAGAAGAGCAAAACCAACAAATTCAAATTCAAAGCATTGATTACATTCATGGCCGCAACAATGAGCCATCGGCGGAATACCCGGTTCCGCGCAGAACATTACCCGGTATTACAATTTGCGAGCATATGGATTTAAAAGATTTGAAAACGGGCGAAGATAACACCCTTCCTTTTCATCTATCATTCAAAAAAAATAAATTTCTGCCCAATGCGTTATCAAAGATATGGCCAAGCGATCAACGCGTTGTGTGCCTGCGCACCGATACAGAAAACGCATCGTCCCCATCATTTCAAGAATTCCTGAACAGCACAGAAGACTTAAGACTGTAGCCTTACTTATTTTCTTTTTTCAATTTATGAGGAAAATGGTGCTCCCACACGGACTCGAACCGCGGACCTGATGATTACAAATCAACTGCTCTACCAACTGAGCTATAGGAGCTTAAAGCATGACGGGTCAACCTATTCACATCCTTCGGATGCTCTGCCCATCACTGTTTAAACGAAACATTTATCTATACGAGTGTCATATTCTTGTCCAGTAGAAAATCGATAAATTTTCAAAAAAAATATATGGCTTTTGACTATCGTCCGATTTTTGATATTTTATATGATCTTAACTATTGGTTTTTTATAATTATTTCTGATAGATTACGCGATAGTTTATGACATATTAATGTATTAAAAAGTAGGTATGAAGAGTGAATAGCGGGCAACAGGCAAATAATACTCTATACGAAAACGGTATTGGTTGGGGAATTATGATGGTCGTCTTTGCGGCGCTCATCTGGCTTTTCTGGCTATTTTTTGACGTCGAAGTGCGCGATTTGGTGCGATGGATTCGATATGGCGAAATGTGGCTCATCTCGTTTTTTGTGGATCACGAAAATTTTACCTTCGCGTTCAAAGAGCATAATCCAAACTGGTATTACTACTTCCAAAAAGTGCCTGACTACGACAAAGAAGACATGACCTTCTGGCACATGCAGCTCTTCACTGCCATGACGATGCAACCGCTAAAAACACCATTCCAAATGGTTTTGGGTGCAGGTGCGCTATGGTGTATGTTCCTTGGCCCGAACACACAATACCGCCGCAAGCTTGATATTAACCGACTGATCGAAGTGCAGTCACAGGTTTTCCCTGTTATTACACCATTTGCAAAGTTTAATCCATCAACGCAGCCGCCACGCCCACCGGGTGCTCCTGTTCCGGCTGAACTTCCGCTATTTGCAGAAGCGCTTGGCCCGGAAGAATGGCTGGCCTATAACAATATCCAAATTCCTGATGGTAGTATTGATTACGAGAGCGCTGAAAGCGCCTTCATCGCACAGCTCGGTCGCCCTTGGCGCGGTGCAAAGAATTTAGCGCCATATAAACAAATCCTTCTGGCTGCCTTCTGTTTGAAAGCTGCACGAAAAAGAAGTGAATCCGATGATATGCTTGGCCGCCTTGCGCGCTGCTGGTCATTCAAAAGCGGTTTGACACTTGGTAAAGACAAAAAGTTATTGCGTGAAGCACAACGCGTTTTGTCAGATAAAAATCTTGCCGGCTCGACTTTGGCACAGGTGAACAGACATGCATTTGAAACAACTGCGTTACTTCGTGCTCTGCAATTCGCACGCGAAGAAGGCGGTGTTTTGGCCCCCGCAACATTTGTATGGCTGCGCGCCCATGACCGTAATCTTTGGTATCCGCTGAATAACCTTGGGCGTCAGTCCTATCACATGGAAGCATTAGGCGCGATGTCACATTTTAAAGCAGAAAAGCTCACACAACGCCCAATCCCTGTACCAAAGGTGGAACATGCGTATGAAACTATTCAAACATATATGAAATCTGTCAGAGCACGTCCAATTCCACAGCTTGACTATAGCCAGTCTAAAAAACGCGGCGTTAAGAAAGCAGTGTAATTAAAGTTTTGTATGACCATAAACATCAAACACAAGAGATGACATAATGAAAAAAAATGCTTCGCAAAAAGACAACAGTAACGTGGACAACGCAAAGATCGTTGACGGGAAGCTGATCCTGTCATTACCGAATGCTCAAATGCCAGTTGTCTGGCAAATGGATTTGGAAAAAACAGAATCCGCATCATTTACTGTTATCGAAGATAAAAAAGCAAAAGCATTTGTTCTTGTATTAAAAGGGCATGACGGTAAAGTCGATGAAATCGCACCTTACGATGAAAAACAAAATGCCGTTGATATTTTGATGGAAACGTCTTCTGTTTTACAAAATGCGCATGGTCAAATCAAACCCGGAAGCGCTGCGAATAGCAACACAGCAGCCGCAAATCAGAAAGACAGCGATAAATTAGGTGCCGGACTGGCCGCCGCTTTAGTGGTCGTATTAATTCTCATCTGGGTTTTTGTTGCCGCCGCACCACAAACCGCTCCAGGAACATCCGTCGCTTCTGGCGACACGTCGGCTCCTGCGGCATTAGGAAATTCATCATCCAGACAGTCTTCAGGCGTTCCGGTATCTGCGGATGACTTTTTAAATAACAGATAATAAATAACAGGGTTAAGTAAAACGAATGGCGCTCGATCAACGGAAGTACGAACATAAACATGAAGCCATATTGCGGGACGTGCGCCCGCTTGGAACACGCATAGCCGACGGCTTATCCAGTTCGTCCTATTCCGTGATGATTTTCGGTATGGCCGCCGTTTCCATTTCGGTTAGTGACTGGATGCTGACATTCGCTGACTTGGTATTGGTATTTTTGTTTATTTATTTCCTTTGGCTGATGTCGCGTGATCGCTCCTTGGCGTTCAAATTGCCTATGGCCAGTAAACATTTGGATGCCAATAACGGGCGCGGAGGCAAGAAAGGTAAAGCCGAAGGTATTTTGTATCTTGGGAATACCGAAAAAACCAACGAAGAGGTTTGGTTTACAAACTCAGATATCAGAACGCACATTCTATACCTTGGTACGACCGGTGCGGGTAAAACCGAAGGTCTGAAATCACTAGTGACGAACGCGATGGCGTGGGGATCGGGTTTTGTGTATGTTGATGGTAAAGCCGATACCGACCTTTGGTCATCTCTCTCTTCTCTTGTACGTCGTTTCGGTCGTGACGATGACTTGCTCGTTTTGAACTATATGACAGGTAACGCCGATGTTCAGGCACCGTCAAATACTATGAACCCCTTCTCATCTGGTTCTGCATCATATCTAACGAACATGCTCGTATCTCTTATGCCCGAAAGTGGCGGTGACAATGCCATGTGGAAAGAACGTGCGGTGTCTTTGGTTGGTGCGATGATGCCCGCATTGACATGGAAACGTGATAATCAGGAAATCCCGATGTCTGTTCGGACAATTCGTGATTACCTGTCCTTGAACAATGTTATTAAATTGGCGCGTGATGATGTCGTTCCTGCCGAAATTCGTGCGGGTTTGACAGGTTATCTTGATACGTTGCCCGGCTTTATCGGCGATGCCTATGATGATGAAGGTAAAGTAAAACCGCCCGGCCCCGATACACCGCAGTACAACACTGAAACCGCATCACAGCAGCACGGCTATCTTGCAATGCAGTTCACACGTTCATTGCAATCTTTGGGCGATGATTACGGATACATCTTTGATACGCAGGCTGCCGATGTTGACATGGTTGACGTTGTTTTGAACCGTCGTATTTTGGTCGTTCTTGTTCCTGCTCTTGAAAAATCAGGCGACGAGGTTGCAAACCTTGGTAAAATCGTTTCGGCATCTATTAAAGGGATGATGGGTTCGACCCTTGGTTCCACCGTTGAGGGCTCATCCGCAAGCGTTATTGAAAACAAACCGACACACTCTTCCACACCGTTTATGACCGTCTTTGACGAGGTTGGTTACTACGTTGCCGAAGGTATGGCGGTTATGGCGGCACAGGCGCGTTCTCTTGGTTTCTCACTTGTTTTCGCGGGTCAGGATTTGCCTGCTATGAAAAAACGTGTGCGTGAAGAAGCGCAGTCCATTACAGCGAACTGTAACATTAAGCTTTTCGGTAAACTAGAAGACCCGACAGAAACAAAAGATTTCTTTGAAAAGACAGTCGGTAGCGCGATGGTAACAGAGGTATCAGGATTCCAAATGACTGGCGGATCCGAACTTGGCTCTTATCACGATACAAAGCAAGCGGGCGTTCAACTTCGTCCACGTGCAAGTTACGACGGCCTTCGCGGATTTAAAGAAGGTCAAGCCGTCATCACTTATGGTGAAACTGTTGTTGACTGCGCGGTATTTTATTCTAATCCGGGCTTTGCAAAAGCGATGCGCGTGACGCGTTACATGTCATTGCCGCCACCGGATGAAGCGATCTTGAAACATTCAAGCTCAATCACGAAACTGCGTGACTTGATGGTGAATAAAACATGGACGGCATTGCGTTCTGACGTTGCGATTGAAACATCAGCAGAAGTTGCGGCTCTGAATGATGGGTTCGTGAATAATAACAAACCTTCCGTTGATCCTGTTCTTGCAGGGATTGCGGCTCTGGTACAAATCCATGCGGTTTCAAATGACATTCCACCACATAGCGGCGCAGCGACTGGTGCGGCCACAGGTGGTAATACAGGCGGCGGTTCATCATCAGGCGGCGGCGCGAAACCTGCAGCAAGTCCGATCGCAGCCGTAGCAGCAAAGCCTGCAGCCCCTGCACAACCAGCGGCTCCAACGGCACAAGCAACCCCACCTACACAAGCACCGCAAAAACCTGCATCTCCGCTTGCGGCGAAACGCCCGGGTGATATCGTGAGTGAATCACAAACCGGCGGTGCTCAAGCAACTGCACCTGCAGCAACGAAAAAGCCGTCGATCTTTGGTGGATCAAAACCGGCGGCTGCGACAACTGCGGCGGCAGCAACAGCGGGAACAGCGGCAGCAGATGCCGTATCAACACCGCCTGGCGATGACGCACTAAAACAGGCTGCACTTGATGTGAAAAAATCATTATTCGGTAATCAAGATAAAGCTACGGCACCCGCAACGCCAGCTGCACCTGTTACACCGCCTACGGAAAATAAAACAGATGCACCTGCAAAACCTGCAATCTTTGGCGGAGCAAAACCTGTGGCTGCGGCTCCAGCAGCAGAAACACCAAAGGCACCTGAAATGCCTGCGGCACCAGTGCAGCCAACTGCACCTGTTACACCACCTGCAGAAAACAAAACAGATGCACCTGCAAAACCTGCAATTTTTGGCGGAGCGCCATCTGCACCGACAACACCTCCAGCAGCAGAAACACCAAAGGCACCTGAAATGCCTGCGGCACCAGTGCAGCCAACTGCACCTGTTACACCGCCTGCAGAAAATAAAACAGATGCACCTGCAAAACCTGCAATTTTTGGCGGAGCGCCATCTGCACCGACAACACCTCCAGCAGCAGAAACACCAAAGGCACCTGAAACGCCTGCGGCACCAGTGCAGCCAACTGCACCTGTTACACCGCCTGCAGAAAATAAAACAGATGCACCTGCAAAACCTGCAATTTTTGGCGGAGCACCATCTGCACCGACAACGCCGCCTGCAACTCCTGCAACGGAGGCACCTGTAGCACCGGCACAACCAACCGAAGCAGAAAAGCCTGCCGAGGAGAAAAAGGATGTGCCACAAAAACCCGCGATTTTCGGGGGCGCAAAAAAGAGCGATGATGCCGACGGAAACGAATAATCAAAATAAAAAGATCAAAAAACGCTTCTCTGAACGGGGAAGCGTTTTTTTCTATATCCTGCTTGGGGTGGCCCTTTTTGCCGCACTTGCCTACACAACTACTCGTAGCTCACGCAATACAACCTCCAATATCTTAACCAAACGACAAGCCGAAATAGCAGCCTCTGAAATTATAGATTACTCCCAAAAAGTCGCACGGGTGGTTGATCAAATACGTTTGAATGGTGTGTCCGAAACAGATATAAATTTCGCCTCTAAGGTTTTTTCGCGCCATCAAGCTACCCTAACAGAGTGGCAACCTAACCCAAATTGCGCGGATGTATCATGTGCTGTCTTCGCAACCTATGGCGGCCCCTTAAGCGAAACAACATTTGAAAAATACGCATCCACGCTTGAGCTACCTTATGCGTCGAGCCACCCAAAAGCAGGGCACCCCTCTTTCTCACGTGTCTCGGTTATAGGCGCAGGATCCCAATCTGAGGACCTTATTTTATATATCATCAAAATCAAAGATTCCGTCTGTGATGCCATCAATACAGCACTGAACCTACCCGATATAGATACAACAACAGAAGAAGTATGGAATTCTTTTGGCGTACCGGGGCAAACAAACTCAATCGGATATTGGGATTTACAAAACACACAAAGTAGTGAACCGCTTTTTGATGAGGCCACTGCCTTTCAGGGCAAGCAGGAAGGCTGCTATAGCCAAGACGGTTATCGAAACACCTATTTCAAAATTTTATTAGAGAGATAATTATACGCGGGAATACCACGTTGCGCGCGCTTTGCCGTGACGCACCAGATAACCGCCCTCAACCAATTCACCCAAACGCAGTTTCAGAGTCGAGCGTTTTCCACGAGTCAGGCGTTCAATTTCTTTCATGCTCAAACGATCATGCTTGTCGAATAATTTCAAAACCTTTGTTGAAAGCGCAGGCATATTCACAATTTCATTGCTGCCCTTTTCTACGCGCTCTTGTAACTTGTCCTTTTGCGCTTTCAAGATTTGGAAGAAAAATTCAATCCAGACATCCCAATCAATTTTACCCTGCGCCAAAGTTTTTTGTGTGTGTTGTAACGCCTTGAAATATTCATCTGCGCGTTCCTGCAAAATCGGATCAAGCATCGCGTATGGGGCGTAACTATATCCTGCCTTGAACATCAAAAGGATAATTAACAGGCGCGCGATCTTCTGATTGCCCTTTTCGAACGGGCAGAATTGCAAGAAAATAGCGGTGAACACTGCGATAATAAAAAGCGGATGTAATTCCTGCTTTTCAAATTCTTTTGCGACCCAGTCCATCAAACGCGGCATCAAAGCACGCACTTCTTCGGGGCTTGCAACATTTAATGTTCCGATAATATCTTCGCCCTTTTTGATTTCAATCGAGCGACTTTCTTCCTTGAAAATACTGACTTGCTTGGAACCTGTAAAAACAGCATGCAAACGACACAGCAAATCGACATCCAACGGTTGATCCTGCCAGCTATGTGCGATTTCCTTGAAATTACGGCCAAAGCTCGACACCTCGCCCAACAGCTGAAGCGATGTGGTGTGGTTTTCCATTGCCGCCCACGCACCTTTAAACTCATCCACTTCGCAGACAAGCTTAAGCATTTTGGGTGTAATTCTGATATTCTGAAGTCCGAGCATTGGCCAACTATAGCCATAAGTTCATACGATATCAATCACCAACACGCGAAGATTTTGACAGTAGTACAAAAAATTTCTAAACTAGGTGGAAAATAAAGAAACATGCGCGGCACGGCATTATGCGGGTATCAAAAATTTTCAACAATAGCGTTCAAAGCGCGCTAATTCTCTATGGGTTAGCGAGCGATAAGAAATCTGTATCCGCGCTTGGTGAGAACGAAGCACCGCATCTGCAAAACGCCCGCGAATTTTTCGATGGCCTAAACACAATTGAAGAGGCCGACCCCAAAAGATTAGACTTCACCGAAAATCTGCTGGAGGCCTTTGCCGCCCATACCGATCCGACCTATCAGAAAAATGAAAACGGACAAGGATCCGGTGCATATATAGGCTGGATTTCAAAAATTTATGCGCAATCCGTAACGGAAGGGACACCAATTCCCGCAGAAGATTTATACAAAGTCAAAGAAGAGCTGGAATATTTCCACGCCGCAAAATCCCATATCAAATCATTAGGGCACAGCCCCGATATCGGGCAATATCAAACCTACGAAGAATTTCAAGATGTGGTTGATCCGCTGATGCTACGGCGGGATCAAAAAAATGAAATTCGCGGCATGACAAATGCCATCAAGGAATCAACTACCGTTTTATATGACGGCGCAGAGGGCAAAGTCGTTATTCCGCATAACGTGCAAAGTGCGCGGTTTTGGGGACAAATTACCAAGTGGTGCATTTCCGGAAAGAATGCGCATGAACATTATCCGGATTATAATAATGACGGCCCGATTGTTATGTACGCACCGAAAACGTCACGTCTGGATGATGATAATGTCATATCCGGCAAAGTGGCCACCGCAGACAATCAAATTTTCAATGAACGCGATAAACGCATAGACGGCCTGCCTGCCTATATCAAACCGCTACATGATGCCACAGTAAAATCATTGGAAAGCAAGGGCGAGCGCGCCTATTTTCAAATGTTCAGCACGCCGAATGAAAATCTTGAAAACCTTATGTGGGAACCACGCAAAGAGAGAAACCTTGTAACACCAACAAATTACGACTCCCTGCCCCAGCGCCAACAGTTATTCTTAGGCTTAATTATCAATGCGGAGAGCAGCAACCGCGAACACATGGTGAAGGGAATATTTGAACGTTTCCCTGATTTATCAGATGATCGCGAATTTATTCGTGCAGGTGTTCAGCTCCATGAAGATTTTTTAAACCATGCCAATGACACCATTAAAAATGACCGTGAAGTTGTTTTAACAGCCGTCAAAAACCACCCATGGGCGTTACAGAGCGCCGCCCCAAAATTCCAAGATGATTTTAATATTGTTTTGGCCGCCGTTCAGGAACAAGGGTGGACCTTGGAATATGCATCTCCACGATTAAAGAAAGATACGAAAATCGTTCAGGCCGCCATTGAGGAAAACGGCACGTCACTGGAGTTTGCAGATCATACATTCAGACAAGACCCACGCACGGTTTTAGCGGCATTTGAAAACAACCCGAAAGCATTACAATATGCAGATGAACGAGTTTTTGATGATCTGAATTTTGTGCAAGACGTCCTGAATTCTGCACAAAAAGGCAATGAGGCAACCAAGCTCAATTTTTACAAGCAAATGCACCGCATGCCTGTTTTCCAAAACAGCCTGACCACCAATTTCAATGAATTGCAATCAACGCTGCGTGATGCAAAAAAAATGGAGCGTTTCGCCGCACCGCCCAACGATCCGCCGGAACCTGCATAAATATAATGCCAAGCAGGCTACATACGTGCAGGCACAGAAATACCGAGCATTCCCAATATCGTCACAAGCTGTGTATGCGTTTGCGCACAAAGAAGAAGTCGCGTGTTTTTAACGGCCTCATCCTCTTCGGACAGAATATGGCATTTCCCGTAAAACGAGCTAAACCCTTGCGCTAGCTTATAGGCATAATCACATAACAAATGCGGCGTGTTATTCTTTAACGCGTTATCAAAACTATCGGGAAGTTCCGCCAACAATAACGCCAGAGTAAGATCATCCGCCTGTAAGACGATATTGCCGCGCGCAGCCAACGCATCGAAATCACCTGCCTTTTTCAACAAGGATTGAATACGCACCGCCTGATACAATAAATACGGGCCTGTTTTGCCCTCGAATGATGTCATGCGATCAAGATCGAAAACATAATCGGAAATACGGTTGTTTTGAAGATCGGCAAATTTTAATGCCGCGATACCAACCTGATGGGCAACGCTTTCGCGTTCTTGTGCATCCATATCGGTTGCAAGCTCCGCCTCATCCAGACGAACGCGCGCCTTTTCCTGTGCCATGGCGATCAGATCTTCCAAACGCATTACACCGCCTGCGCGGGTTTTAAACGGTTTGCCATCTGTGCCGTTCATCGTGCCAAAACCGGCAAAGGTCAATTCAACTTTATCTTCGTCCACGATACCTGCAAGTTCAACCGCACGGAAAACTTGTTCAAAATGCAAATGCTGGCGTTGGTCAACGACGTAAATAATCTTTGACGGATTGTGCGTGCGCACACGATCAATAATCGTTGCCATGTCTGTCGTACTATAGAGAACCGCACCGTCAGATTTAAGCAAGATCAGCGGTGGAATTTCCTTTTTATCAGCTTCACGGGCAACGCTTATAATCCATGCACCATCATCTTCATGCGCAATACCCTTTTGCTTCAGCTCTGCTACCATGTCCGCAATATACGGATGCGCATCACTTTCGCCTTTCCATTCATCAAAATGAACACCAAGAGCATCAAAGTTTGCCTTCATTCCCGCTATAGAAACATCAATAAATTTTTGCCATGTTTCGCGATATTCAGGCACGCCATCTTGTAATTTCTTGGTGGCTTCGCGTGCTTTTGCCATTCGATCTGCATCTTCTTTACATGCGCCTGATGCCTTGGGATATATCTCGGCCAGCATATCCATCGTGATCTCACCCTCGAAATTCATTTCCTCCAGTTCGGATAAAATCATGCCCATTGGCGTTCCCCAATCACCCATATGAACATCACCAATGGCCTTGTATCCTGCGAATTGATAGATACGGCGCAGCGTATCACCGATAATTGAACTTCGTAAGTGCCCGACATGCATAGCCTTTGCAATATTCGGCCCGCCGTAATCAAGGATCACCTCTTGCCCATTTCCGTTTTGTGTAATGCCGCAAAGATCATCACCCGATAACGAGGCAAGGTGATCCGCAACAAATTCCGGGGTCAAAACCATATTGATAAATCCCGGCCCACCAACAGAAAGTTCGGCGAACACATTTTGATCTGCCGTCATTGTTTTCAGCGTATCAATAATGTCCTGCGCAATATCACGCGGGTTTTTACGTGCGACTTTGGCACATGGCATCGCACCGTTACATTGGAATTGTGCGGTTTCAACCTGTCCTGAAACGGTTACACGTGCATGCTCAATCGGAAGCTCTAAAGCAGCGAAAGCCTGCTGTGTGATCTCAGTTAAACGACCGCAAAGGGAACTCATGTCTTTTTTCCTTGTTTGTTTGGCATCATGCATACTATATTCCCCGATTATTGAACAGTATCAAGGTTAATAAAAATGGCAAGACGTCGCCAAAACATGCCACGCGCAAAGGAAACCGTATCATTCGAGTTCGAATTGGATGATAAAATTAAGGTGCCTTTTGCAACGCTACAGGAAAAATTCTGCGCATATGCCGATAAAAAAGGCATTGATTTGGCGCAGGTAAAAATTACGGATAAAGGCATTAACGGCACATTTACTGATTCCGCCGGCATTACCTATGATGTGGATTTCAAACCATCTTTCATCGGATCGCATCTACAGGGAAAAATTTCAAAACCAATGCAAAGCCTGAATGACGCCGTGCAGACCGGAACACGCGTTTCCGAATTCACATCGGCTATGATCGAGAAAAAAGTGCAACCACCGCTACCTCATTTGGAAAATTGACTAAATCATAGTTTAGTGATAACTAGCCTTAATAAATTATAATACTTAAGGTGATTTTATATGAAAGTTCCAATAGATTCTGGCGCTAGTGCCGTTTTCAATTTAAAAAGCAAAACAGATACAGAAGCATGGGCCATACTGACCAATGAATTTTTGCCAAAAGATCAAAAGGCAAGATATCCCGCTCAAGAGAGATATGATTGGTCGCATTTCAGCACAGGCCATTTAGACCCTATGCACGTTTCTAATCCCGGCACAATCAGCAAGGGTGATGTATATCATTATGACTCTACTTTCGGGCATCGTTACATCCAAGTTCTTGATGCAAAAGAAAATGAATCATTTACCATCATGGAAGGTTCCGCTAACCCAATAATAAAACCTTTCAGGGGCGACAGTATTACTGATGTATATTTTGAAGAACATTTTGGTGAAACTAAAGTCGCCGTGTCGAAAAGGCTTGTTGGTACACCAAAGTTTGGCGATTTGACAATTTCATTCAAAGAGCGTGCAGGAAATGTTCTCGATAAAGTTTTTGGGAATGGTCATTATCAAAAAAAGCCCCATGCGGAGAATGCAAAACAAAATCTTGAATACGTACTGCGTGATCGTGTTACCGCGGAACGTGACGATTCAATGCGTGGTAATTATGAACTACCGGGCAGTGATTTAGGGTAAGGTCACCTAAGGGCAACAATAAAAGCGAAGCTTTTCATTATTCGAAGCTTCGCTTTTTTATCTTTCAGAATTTCACACATTTCAAAACCCCTCATGCACTGAAAGGCCTTACTTTTTAGCTATTCCTTGATTTTGATATATATTTCTTTTTCGACAAAACCATCCTCACGAACATCATTTAAATATCGCTCAAAAAGCGGATAATCATCAGGCTCATACCCGGATTGCGGGAACCATTCACCATATAACCACATATGCGGCGCAGAATTCATTTCTCCCGTTCCTTTATAATATAAAACGGCATAATTACCTGCGGGGATTTTCGATTGCTTAAAATGAGAAGGTACAACCCAATTTTCTTGCGGCACAATCGATGCATCATACCGACATTTATCAAGCGGCGTTACGGTTGGATTATCATAACCAAATCCGTATTTTTCAATCGATTCATATGACTCTGCATTTTGCATAGCCCACGACATAAGCGTATTCCAAGCCGTAAATATCCCATCCTCAGCATAGCCCTTGTCACTCGCATTCATGACAATATTTTTTTCATCTAATTTTTTAATCATAACATCCATGATGCCCTCCTGATTATGTGTAACATTAAAATCAGGATAAAGCGCAGACGGATCAAAATCTTTTCCGTACTTGCTTTTAATTATTCCAATCTTGCTATTTTTCTTCATCGCTTCGGGCGAGCGAATATCAGATGGTGTACACCCGAAATAATCCCTAAACGCTTTCGAGAAATTCGATGATGATGAAAACCCTAATGACAAGGCAATATCTGTGATTGATCTTTCCGTTCGAAAGCATAATAAATTTGCAGCCTGCTCCATTCTTTGGCGACGCAAATAATCTTGGGGCGTTTCACCGCATATTGCCTGAAAAATACGATGAAAGTGAAAGGAAGAAAAACCGCAATTACGTGCAATATCATCAAGGTTTATATCCTGATCAATGTGATCTCGAATATATTGCTGCGCCTTGATTACACTTTGCTCATATCGTTTTTTGGTCGCCTTGTTATGGCTGATCTCGCCTCTTTGCAAATCATCAGGCATTTAATAATTTCTTCTCCAATGCCTTCACAACATTTTGGGCACTGTCATAAATTTGGGTAATGCTCGCATCCAGCATATAGCAAGGTGAGGTAATCAGGTTTAACGCCTCATCAATCACTACATCGCCATGCGTCGTTTGCACATGATGCGCGCCAAGATCATTCTGCACGGTAGTTGCTGCATCAGAAGCACCGCCCAGTGTAATTTTCGCGCCCTTAAACAATTTCGCAAGAATAGCTGGAGCAATACATAACGCAGCAATAGGCTTGCCAGCCTCATGCGTAATGGTTACGGCCTCCATGACGTCATTTTGAATTGTACAATCCGCACCCTTCACTGCGAAATCACATAAATTCTTGGCCGCGCCAAATCCGCCCGGCAAATATAACGCATCGAAATCATAAACTTCGTACTCGCTTAACGGGCGAATTTTTCCGCGTGTAATCCGTGATGATTCAATCAAGACATTGCGGGTTTCATTCATTTCATCACCCGTCATATGATTGATAACATGCATTTGGTCTACATCGGGGGCGAAGAACTCCACCGCGTATCCGGCCTGATCTAGGGCGAGCATACTAAGGGTTGCTTCGTGAATTTCGGCGCCGTCATACACACCGCATCCTGATAAAATCATGGCGACTCTTTTGGTCATTATATACCTCCGGAATATTGAGCGTTAAAAATTACGCATCCACCGCGGCTTTCAGGGCATTATCCTGAATAAATTCACGGCGCGGTTCGACCACATCCCCCATCAGCGTAGAGAAAATTTCATCAGCCTTTACCGCATCTGCGACCTTCACCTGCAATAATGTACGCACATTCGGATCAAGTGTCGTTTCCCAAAGTTGTTCCGGGTTCATTTCACCAAGACCCTTATAGCGGGAAACTTGCAAACCCTTGCGACCGGCTTCGAGGATACGATCATAAAACGCTGCGGGGCCGTTAACCTTCGCGATTGCTTTACCATCGCTCAACACCTCTACGGTGCCTGCAAAAATAGTTTGCAGCCAATCCTTTGCGTTATGCAAACGTAAGGCATCAGGAGAACGCACGCGGTCCAAAGAAAGTTTCACACGATCGGTTACACCGCGCGTCGTTTTTGAGAATGTGTAGCCCTGATCTATACGATAAGAACCGCTCCAACCCTTTTCGTTTTTCGGCTCAATCGCATCCAGACGTTCTGCCGCCTTCTTCGCATATTCCTGACCAAGCTCTTCATTCCGTAACGCTTCTGGGTCGAATGCACCCGCGATTGCGGCCTGCTCAACAACGCGGCGATTACCCGCACGTTGTGACAAGGCATTGATCGAATTACGCAGCGCACGTGAGCGCATCATCAAATCACGCAAATCATTGCCCGAACGCGTTTGACCGTCTTTACCATGCACGACAATATCACTAATCGCGAGATCCATCAGGTGATCTTCAAGGGCGCGCTCGTCCTTAAGATATATTTCGCTCGACTTACCTTTTTTCACCTTAAACAACGGTGGTTGCGCGATGTAAAGATATCCACGCTCGATCACTTCGGGCATATAACGGAAGAAGAAAGTCAGAAGCAACGTACGAATATGCGCACCGTCGACATCCGCGTCAGTCATAATGACAATCTTGTGGTAACGTGCCTTTTCGATGTTAAATTCATCAGGGCCGATCGACGTCCCCAGCGCCGTAATCAATGTACCGATCTGATCGGAATTAAGCATACGGTCAAAACGCGCACGCTCCACGTTCAAAATTTTACCACGTAGCGGCAAGATCGCCTGATAATGACGATCACGCGCCTGTTTCGCAGAACCACCCGCAGAATCCCCCTCAACGATGAAGATTTCAGAAACAGACGGGTCTTTACTCTGACAATCAGCAAGCTTACCCGGCAGGCTCGCCACATCCATCACGCCTTTACGACGCGTAAGCTCACGCGCACGACGCGCTGCTTCACGCGCACTGGCGGCCTCAACAATTTTACCGACAATGTTTTTGGCTTCTGTCGGGTTTTCCTCAAGCCATGTACCAAGATGTTCAGAAATGGCGCCTTCCACAACGGGGCGCACTTCTGATGATACCAGCTTATCTTTTGTCTGAGATGAGAATTTCGGATCAGGCACTTTCACGGATAAAACGCAGGTCATCCCTTCGCGCATATCTTCACCGGTTAATTTAACCTTTTCCTTTTTAAGCAATCCCTTTTCATCGGCATATTTCGTTAAAATACGTGTCAACGCGCCACGGAAACCTGCAAGGTGTGTACCACCGTCACGCTGTGGGATGTTATTTGTAAAACAAAGCATTGTTTCGTGATAGGCATCGGTCCACTCCAATGCCGCCTCAACGGTTACGCCGCTTTCTTCGTCATGCCCGACCAAAGCAACAGGCTTTTCCAATAACGGTTTTTTCGAACGATCCAGATATTTAACGAAGCTTTCGATACCGCCTTCGAAATGCAGATGAGAAGTAATCCACTCCTCTTCGTTATCGGCGCGGTTATCAGACAGATAAATATTTACGCCTGAATTCAAAAACGCCAATTCGCGCAAACGATCTTCCAATGTTTTAAAATCAAAATCGGTAATCGCGAATGTTTCAGGTGACGGTAAGAATGTTACGGCCGTACCTGAACGCTCACCCGGCTCCAGATCACGAATAGGCTTCAAATCTTCGCCTGCTTCACCATGCACAAACTGCATGTGCCACTCTTTGCCCTCACGGCGAATGTTCAAATCAAGATATTCAGACAAAGCGTTAACAACGGATACACCCACACCGTGCAAACCACCTGATACTTTGTATGAGTTATCATCAAATTTACCACCGGCATGCAGTTGCGTCATAATCACCTGCGCGGCGGATACTTTTTCCTCTGAGTGCTGACCAACGGGGATACCACGACCGTTATCCATTACCGTTACCGACCCGTCGCCGTTTAATTTCACATCAATACGATCACAATGTCCGGCCAAAGATTCGTCAATAGCATTATCGACAACCTCGTAAACCATGTGGTGCAAACCCGTACCATCATCGGTATCACCAATATACATCCCCGGACGTTTACGAACGGCCTCAAGCCCTCTTAAGACTTTAATCGAATCCGCACCGTATTGGTCTTCACCGCCCGCTGGTTGGTTATTTGGTTGTGCACCTGCTTCACTCATTCTTGTACTCTCTTCTTGTTAACCTCAAACACACAAAAACCGCGACACAAACGGCAGTTTCCCTATGTTTTCATGCAATAAATATGTATAGCACAGCCAATACCAGAAAAACAGGCAAAACCCCGTTTTTTTGCACAGGCTAAGCAATTGATTCACAATCCTTTTTCTGCTAGCATAAGAGAGATAAATACAGGCACGCCAACCACATAAGAAAAACCCATCATGAGTGACGATAAAAGCCCGGAATCATCCCCGAAAGAAACAGAAAATACCGATGCGCCAAAAGGCATTATTGAGGTAAAATCAAAACGTCATAAATACGATCCGTATGATGATGAGGTAGAGCATATTGCAAAGCCGGATGATGAGAGCGATGCATTAAAAGAAGACGCTTCTGCGAACATTATCGCCGAAAACACGACCGAGGCAACCGACGATGATTTGCCGGAAAAGCCCCTGCCCAAGCTATCAGAAGTTGAAACCATTTGGTCGAATGTTATTTTGGCATCGTTTTTCGGATGCCTAGCGTTTGTCATCAGCGCCACGAGCGGCGAGACAATCAAATTCTCCACTTATTTTGCGATGATTCACATTGCGGTTATTGCAATGTTTTGCTTATTCCGCACCATTCCCGTACGCGCATCAAAGGAACCTGCAGATTGGGCCCTTGGCTCTCTGGCCGCATGGATGCCTCTTTTTCTGTTCTCAATCGGATCAAAAACTGAAATACCGCTCTTCTTCTTCCTCAATCTGCTAGGCATGCTGATTGCGACTATTGCGGTGTTTAATTTAAATCGATCCTTTTCCGTTATACCCGTGGTACGTGAAATCAAAAAAGGAGGATTATACCGCCTTGTCCGTCATCCTATGTATTTCGGATATTGCATTTCGATTACGTGCATCGCGATACAATCCATGAATTTTGCAATTATCGGCGTAAGTATCGGCGTGATTGCCGCCATTATTATGTCGATTAACACAGAGGAAAAATTCCTATCCCAAGACCCGTTCTATGCAGAGTATATGGGAAAAACACGCAAAAAATTGATTCCGTTTATCTGGTAAGGGAATTGAAAAAATACCTTTGATTTTACCGCAAATTTCTGTCTTAACTGCATCCTATGAATGATGCCCTTTTGAAACATGTCCGAGCCCATTACAAAACCTTGCAAGGCTACAGCTCTGCAGGGATGGAAGACGGAAAAAGCGATGACCGTATTTATCTCAATGCGAACGAAAACCCATACGCCCTTCCCGGGCTTGAGGGATTAAATCGCTATCCCGAGCCACAGCCCTTAACACTGCTGGAGGCCTTTGCGCAAAATTACGGCGTTGAAAATTCGCAAGTTGTTATTACGCGCGGCGCGGATGAGGCACTTGTCATTCTGACCAAAATCTTTTGCGAACCGCATGAAGACGCTATCTTAATTAACACTCCGACATTCGGCATGTATGCTGTTGACGCCAACGCTATGCCCGCAGGCGTCATTGATGTACCACTCCTCAAGGAAAACGGCACATTCGCCCTGGACGTTGAAAAAATTATAGCGGCAGCAAAAGACCCCGAAAAAAAGGTCAAAATGGTCTTTCTCTGCAGCCCGAACAACCCGACCGCGAACAGCTTTTCGCATGACCTCATTTCTGATTTATGCGAAGAATTAGAAGGTCATGCCGTTGTGATCCTCGATGAAACCTACGCCGAATTTTCGGAACAAGGCAGTATGGTCGACGATCTGGAAAGCACACCAAACTTAATCATTCTGCGCACCCTTTCAAAAAGCTACGCCTTTGCAGGCATGCGCATGGGGTGCATACTGTGCGGTGACAAAGATTTCATCACAATGGTTAAAACCAAGGCCATGGATGCATACCCGTTACCACGCATGAGCATCGAAGCCGCATTCCACGTTCTGTCGCCTGAAATCAAAGAAATTGCCCTTGGGAATATTCAAAAGATTTTAGAAGAACGCAAACGCATGGAACACGCATTATTTAAATATGCGAGCGTAAAGCATATCTATCCGTCTGATGCCAACTTCATTTTATTTGAAATGGATAAAGCGCATGAATTTTGCAAATTTGCGAAGGAGCATAACGTCATTATTCGTGATTTTTCACAAAAAGCAGGCACCGAAAATTGCTTGCGCCTGTCCATAGGCTTACCCGCGGAAAATGATACCGTTCTGAATTTACTTGGAAAGTTTGAAGAAATTTCCTAATCTAACCCCCATAATCAAAAAAAGGGGTAAAATATGAACAGAAATCCAAACACCAGCCGCATGGCATTTAACGAAATGGCCGCAACGGATGAAAAATTCGTACAGGCGAATATGGGAAAATTCGTAACCTATAGTAACGGTGAATTTTTATCTGCTGCAAACGATGCGCACGAAGCCGTTTTAGCGGCTGATACCATCCTTTTGGAAAAGGGCGCCGACGAGGGTATTGATTTTGGCATAGTCCTGAGCGAAGAATCATTAGCCGAAGCACGTGATGCGTATAACTTCGGTATCGATCCAGCTTAATGCCCATATAATATCTTACGAATCTTTATAGCGCCGATCGCATTATGCCTTCGGCGTTATACTTGAGCGGGCAATCTCAAAAAACTGTGCCGTATCACGTATATCAGAAAACAAATTTTCTTCCGTTCCCGTCAACCAGACCTGTGCGCCTAATTCCTGCAAAATAGCATAAAGCGCACGGCGGCGACCATCATCAAGATGCGCCGCAACCTCATCCAGCAATAATAACGGCGGGCGCCCGCGCTCTGCCTTTATCAATCTGGCATGCGCCAAGATCAGCCCAATGAGCAGTGCCTTTTGCTCACCCGTTGAGCATTGATCGGCCGGCATATTTTTCGCGGCATAATGAACCAATAGATCAGATTTATGCGGCCCGACTGCCGCACCGCCCGTAATGGCATCGCGTTCCCGCGATTGGACAAGACGATCCTTGAAATGATCCTCCACCTCAAGGGCAGGAGCCTGATGAAGCATCTCCTCCAAGATACCCTTCACCTTAAATTGCGCTTTCGGGAAATATTCATCACCGCCATCTTTTGCCGCCGCATCACATGCCGCCTGAAGGCGGGCTGCAAAATCAAGGCGCGCCGCCGCGATAGCAATCGCCGTCTCTGCCATTTGACCTTCAAGCCCCGATAACCATGTTTGATCAAAAGTACCATCCTTTAACAATTTCGAACGTTGCGCCAGGGCATTCTCATAACGCGTTACCCGCCCTGAATGGCCGGGATCAAATGTAAACACAAGACGATCAAGAAATTTTCTGCGCTCACGCGAAGAGTCTAGAAACAAACGGTCCATCTGCGGGGTTAACCAAACACAAGAAAGGTATTCAGCCAACTTTGTTTGCCCTTTGGCCGTTTGCCCGTTAATGCGAACCGTTCTTTTTTCCGATCCCGTTCGGCTGGCGGGATCAAGCCCCGTGCCCAAACGAACCTCCTCGCCATAAGCAAAATCAAGCACACCGGCAATTGCCCAAGGATCAATCGCATCATTTTTTTGCACATCGCGCACACGAGCTCCGCGAATACCGCGCCCGGGAGAGAGTAGCGACACCGCCTCCAAAATGTTGGTTTTCCCTGCACCGTTTGCCCCATATAACACGATTAATCCAGTCGACAAATCATTCATTGCCGCCTGATCGTAACATCGGAAATTACGGAGTTTCAGTTTCTTTAACGCGCTCATACCTATAGGTTTAATCTACGTACAAGCGAAAACAAAGAGGTAACATACGCAAAGCACAACAAAAATTTGACAAGTTAACGAAATAAAACATATCTTATGGCAGAATTAAAACGTAACACAAAAAAATAGGGATTTGTTATGGGTTTAGGAAATGACATTAAAAAAGGCGTTGCCGCCGTTGCATTGAGCGCAGGCTTAGCATTTAGCGCAAACGCACAAGAAACTGGCGAAGAGCCAAGATCACCTGATACAGAAATGACACAAGAAGTTGATCTGAGCAAAATTCCTGCACAACAGGTAAAGTTAACAATTAACGGCGTACCGATTGCCGGACGCGATTTCGGCCGCGCAATGCTTTCTTATGGCATTAAAAACGGCCAAGATGCAGTAGATTTTGCTGAGGGTCTCATTGAGAAAATGGAAACTGGTAAATACCCACTGCCAAGAGGACTTAGCGACGCGGAAGGTAATGATCAGGAAAATAATGTTAAGATAGAGATCATAAACAACAGACAATCTGTACAAACCGTATACAGAACACATAAAATTGAGGACGGCCCAAAGCCGGGCGGCAACACACCTCAGCCATAATAAATGAAGGGCGTTTTAACCGCCCTTTTTCTTCTCAGTTTCACTGATTGTAAAACCTGCTCCCCTGAAGAACAGCCTGAATTTGCGTCGCTTTTTTCTTCCAACTCTTCGGGTAGAGCATACGACGCGCATAGACAACCTTTAACCTTCCGTCAGGCAAAACCTCATTCAGGTAAATCGTTGTAAATTTTGTGTATTCCCATTTCCGCCACAAGGATTCGGATTCAAAATTAACAGAAATACGTAAAACATTTTCACCGAGTTCAAGTGTATTTTTTTCGTTATAAAAATTGTTTTTTTGCGGATACATAGTGATGCTATACGTGCGCCTGTCACCTTCCGGCACATAGTAATGCACGTTCATCGCAACCTGATCACCGGTTTCATACACGATGATACCATCAATCAAGAACGGCTTGCCCTCTGCTTTTTTTTCCTTGAAGTCCTCAAACAAGAAATAGGGCTTATCCTTTACCATTTCATATCTTGCAATCGGATATAAATGATCTTTTATGACACTGTAGCGCACTGAAAAAAAGAAAACTAACAGAACGCACATTGTCAGAAGTAAAGATGCAAAAAAAGAATTCACCCTTTATTCCCTTAAACCCGCAATGGCATCAAAACATATAATGCTGACGGGTCGCTATTATCTTGAATGATTGTAGGAGAACCGGAATCTGCCAATGTTAAGCGGCAACCTTCCCCTTCAATCTGCGAAGTGATATCCAAAAGATATTTTGCGTTAAAGCCAATCTCCAGTGTTGAATCACCATTCACTTCCATTTCTTCCGTTGCACTTCCGGCTTCTGGCGAGCTAGCGGATAAAGTCATCTGTTTACCCTGCAATGCTATTTTCAATGCACGAGATTTACCATCAGAGATCGTTGACACACGATCAATTGCTTTTGTGAATACTTTTGGATCAACCTCAACAATTTTGTCATTCCCTTCAGGGATCACACGTTGATAGTCAGGGAACGTACCGTCGATTAATTTTGATGTCATCACAATGTGATCAAAAGAGAAACGGATTTTATTTTCTGACAATGTCACCGTAATAACATCAGCAGCATCTTCGATAAGCTTACGGATTTCACCGACAGCCTTGCGCGGGACAATCACACCCGGCATACCTTCCGCGCCATCGGGCAACGGCATTTCAAAACGTGCCAAACGGTGACCGTCTGTTGAAACAGCACGCAGAACCTTAACACCTTCTTGCTCTGCCTCGTGCAGATAAATACCGTTAAGATAATAACGTGTTTCTTCTGTGCTCATCGCAAATTTGGTACGATCGATAAGCGCACGCAAATCAGCAGCAGGAATTGTAAAACCACTCGGCAGCTCAGTTGCAGAAATTTCAGGGAAGTCAGCAACAGGCAAACAGCTCAACTTAAACTGTGAACGACCCGAACGGACAACCATCTGTGTACCTTCGGCATTCAGTTCGATTTCGACATCAACGCCGTCAGGCAATTTACGGATAATGTCATGAAGCGTATGCGCAGGCGCCGTTGTTGCCCCCGCTAAAGTAATGCTTGCCGCAACCGATTCGTTGATCTCAAGATCCATATCTGTTGATGACAAAGATAAAACGCCATCTTCTGCTTTCATCAAAACATTTGAAAGAATAGGAATAGTGTTCCTGCGCTCTACAACACTTTGCACGTGGTTTAAAGATCTCAAAAGAGCAGCACGATCAATACTCAGCTTCATGGCGAATCCATCCGTTTTTATATATGTTCATTAGAGCCCTGAGCCTAGCACATGGATAGGGGCTATCAAAGCTAAAAATACGATGAATTGCGCGGTTTTTAACAGAATATGACGGAAAAACAATCAGCTGATAGAAATATTTTCCTCAGGGATATCAAGATCTCTGGCAACCCCCAAAACACTCATTGCCAAATGAGGATCCTTACCGATAAAATGATAGGCACGCGCATAAGCATCAGCGACCTCATCACGAGTCATTACATCCTTAAACGCATCGGCAATCTCATCTAGCGAATATTCATTCGAACTAGCGGCAAGAAAAACAGCGACCATTGTTTGGGAGTTTTCAGGGAATATATTCGCTCCCTCAAATTCGCCACTCGACATCTTTACAAAATACCCACTCAGGCTATCTTCCGTAACCTGCCTGATTTTTTTAAGACCTGCGCCCATAACACCCCACTTTTTTATTTTTATGCTGCGATTTGTTGTGGCAACTCCTGCTCCAACCTACCCCATAGCTTCACAAACAATTCCGTTTCAAGCGCACTCAGCTTTTTCAACGTATCATAATCACCGCCGCACATTTCAAACATTTCCGCTAAATGGCGGTCTTCTTCAGCAAGCAAGCTTTTCAAAGACATTATATCTGATGATTGCTCCAACACGCCTTGATACATTTCATAAAGCCAGCATGCGCGTAATTCGATAATAAGCGACACCCATCCATATGCTGCATCCTCACCGACAACCTTTGTGATACCTGCATCCAAGCGGCCAAAATACATCGCAGCAGGAATACGGCACATTGTATTATCATCATCCCAGCCGTCTAATGCATGTCCGGCAACACGCTCGGCATTTCTCTTGAAGAAATATGCGTGACGCGCCTCTTCCGCAAGATGCTGAAGGGTTTCTTGCGTCATCACACGGTTCATTTGCGATACCATAATTTTACGGCTACCCAAATGCTCCAACATCGCCAACATATTCAAAAATAATGCATGACGCGGCTTATCTTCCACAACCTCGCTCAAGAACGATTCCACGCGCCCGATATAGGCGGCGTTGTTTTCCTTCATGCCCGAAGCTTCCCATGGTGATACAATCGTCATAACGCAATATTCCGTCTGTTAATGTGTCCTAATGATGGGATATATAAACCAAGGTTAGTACGAATAGCAAGAATCAAACAAGTTCTAAGCCGACAATAACTCGATCACGTTTCCGATCTCATCATAAACAAGCTTCAAATCATCTGCGCCGACGCAATATGGCGGCAAGATATAAATGCAATTCCCCAACGGACGCAGCAAAATGCCACGATCAAGAAATGCATCATATAGCTTTGGCTGAATGGCGGACAAATACCCTTCGCTCTCAACATCAATATCAAGTGCCAATATCGTTCCCTTTTGACGAATATTCTTAACACCCTTTATGGCCGATAAGTCACGTACGGCTTGCGCATGACCTGCGGCGATATCACGGATACGATCAAGCACCGGCTCCTCTTTCCAAATTGCAAGCGATGCATTCGCTGCCGCACAAGCAAGCGGGTTTCCCGTAAAGGACGAGGAATGAAAAAACATTTTGGCCTTATCTTTATGATAAAAAGCCTGATAAACCTCCGCGCTGCATAACGTGGCCCCCATCGGAAGAAAGCCGCCGGTCAACCCCTTTGACAGGCACATAATATCGGGTACAAGCTCCGCCTGATCGCAGGCAAAAACAGATCCCGTGCGCCCGAAACCGGTCATGACCTCATCCGCAATCAGCAAAACACCGTGCGACCTGCACACATCCTCCATCGCTCGTAATGTATCAGGTGAATACATAACCATTCCGCCCGCACCAAGGACAAGGGGCTCAAAAACAAAGGCGGCAACATTGCCTTTATTATCCTCCAGAACCTTGGCAAGCGCATCAAGGGCAACGCCCTCATTCCCCTCGACAGGGACGGGGATATGCTCAACCTCGAACAAATACGGCTCATAAATTTTATTGTAAACCGATCGCCCGCCCGCAGACATTGTGCCAAAAGTATCACCATGATATCCGCCGTCAAACGCAATAATTTTATGACGCGGACTGTCGATATGCTGCCAATAACCGATCGCCATCTTCAGGGCAACCTCAACGGCGGTTGATCCGCTATCGGAATAAAACACATGATCATATACATTATTTGTCAGATCCATTAAACCCTTTGCCAGTTTCTCTGCCGGTTCATGGGTGAACCCTGCAAAAATAACCTGATCTAATGCTTGCGCCTGTTGCATGACGGCCTGTTGAATTTTCGGATGACAATGACCGTGTGTTATAACCCACCAACTTGAAATCGCATCTAAAATACGTTTCTCACCCACGGTAATGCCATCCACTTCGTGACGCGCAAACAAATACGCACCCGCCGCACGATCAACATGCATACTGTGCGGATTTATCGCATGCTGCGTGAACGGATGCCATATAGGTGAAGATGCTTTGGTCATTCAATAAAATCCCGTGCGTTAAAATTATTGCCGAACATCAAACGTAGCGACGTGTCATCTAAATGGTCAAGATGCGGCATATGCCCCAATATTTTCACACCCGAAAATTCGGCAATAGTGCGAATATTATCCAGATTATCATCACCGATAAACACAATCCCCAAGAGCGGAATGCCACGCGACCAAATTGCATCCAGCGATAACAACGTATGATTAATCGTACCAAGCCCCGTACGCGCACACAGAATGAGCGGGATACGCCAATCGCGGTAAAGATTGATTTGCAAATTTTCGCGGCTTAGGGGAACCATTAATCCACCCGCCCCCTCAATGATGGTCACACCACCATCATGCGTCGGTATATTATTAACATCACGCAAAGCGTCTACATCAATTTGAACGCCATCAATTTCAGCCGATCGATGCGGAGAGAGCGGCTCACTTAGAATATATTTTTCAGGTAAAAAACGCTCATCCGGCAATTCCGTCAATTGTTGAACGGTTCGTGTATCGACAGATTCTAATCCCGATTGAACGGGTTTCCAGTAATGAGGTTTATGCCCTGCCGTTTCCAGACCCAGCATAAGCGCAGCACTAAATGCTGTCTTACCGATATCCGTATCTGTCCCAGTGATGACAAATTTTTTCATCTTTGCCCCTTACGCAAATTTTTAAAACTGGCCCCATCATAGAGATTAAATTTGCCAACGTCACCCTTGTAAAAAAGACAATCGCGGCTTGTGGATAATCTTTATTAACACTGTGCATAAAATTTTATCCATGGCATAATCACTATATTCGATGTTTTCACATCCATTTTTTCACAAGCCTGCAAAACATTCTTTTTTCACTTCCTCAGGCATGATCATTGACAACAAAATCAACCAGCTATAAACAGATGCATAGCAGGTGTTTTTTGATGAAAACAATACGACTTGTATTTGATGTATAAAGAAAAATTCACAACAATATTACAATAACTTATACCGTATCATAACCTAGTGCTTATTAATCCAGGAATATTGAGCCGCGAAGTCGCGTAAATCTTGCTTTTTCAGCTCAGAACTCAGCGATAAACGAAGCCTTGCAGACCCTTCCGGAACAGTTGGCGGACGGATTGCACGGATGTCATATCCATTTCTTTGCAGGTCTTTTGCAATCAAAAGCGTACGCTCATTCTCTCCGATAATGATGGGGACAATATGTGATTTATATCCGCCGAAGAAAATATGCGCGACCTCACAAACCTCTCTCAATTTTGCACGTCTGGCATCGCCGTCATCGGATGATAAAATCTGTAAAGACTTTTTCACCAGCAATGCCTGTAACGGCATTGGCGCGGTCGTATAAATAAACGCGCGTGATGTATTGATCATATATTCAATCACATCCTTTGATGCGCAGACCAACCCACCCGCAACACCGATGGCCTTGCCGCATGTATGCAATGTAATAATGCGATCATGCCCATAGCGTTTGATGATATCCGCACTGAGGCCTCGGCCGCCCTCACCCAACACGCCTGTGCCATGCGCTTCATCGATAATCAGCATCGCATTATAGGTCTGTGCCAGAGTGAAAATTTCATGGAGTGGCGCAGAATCACCATCCATCGAATATACGGATTCGACAGCAATCCAAATATTTTTTGCCGCCTTGGAATGCCTCTTGAGCAAGTCCTCTAAGACACCCAAATCATTGTGTGCGAATTTAAAACTTTTTGCATGTGATGCCTGTAGCCCGTCACGCATACTGGCATGCACCAGGGCATCATAAAGCACAACATCGCCACGCCCCGGCAGGCCTGTCAAAATTGCGTAATTTGCCTGAAACCCGGATGAGAAAAACAAGGCTCCGCCGGCACGAAAAAACTTTGTCGCAAAAATTTCCAAGCTTTCATGTGCGGCCGTATGCCCGCGCAATAAACGTGATCCGGCCGCGCCGATATTAAGGCCATCCTGTAATGCCCCTATGGCAGCTTCACGCAATGCAGGGTGTTGCGCCATACCAAGATAATCATTCGATGTCAGGTCAATACCATGCGGAAGCTCTAAACTACGATAGCGCTTTTCTTCTTTTAATCGGGAAATAGTTTTACGAAAATCATACATCCCTTAATTTGTAACTTAAATTTTATTACAAACCAAGATGGCTTTCGCCGTCGTCGAAGTTATCCTTAAAATCTCCGGGCGTTTCATCTTTTCGTTTATTAGCAATCACCTTCGCCAACACATCATCAAAAACCTTCACAGCCATAGAATCCTCCATCGGCGATAGAATTTCCAAACCACGCGGCGCGGCATTTTCCAAATCATTTTCCATCAGATGCCGCATGGTTATAATGATATTATGATGACGATCCTCAGACAGCTTGCCATTTCTTAGCTTTTCTCCAAAAGCATCAAAAGTTTGCGCAAGATGTAGCGGACTGTCTTTTACCATTTCACGCATGGTGATTAACGCGCTGTTCGAAAGGTTTTCCATCAATTTCTCAATAGCATACGAAATATGCCCGTTATCATACGGTTCACCAATATCATTCGGATGCAATATCAATAAATCATAAACCTCATAACAGCCTTCCCTGCTACCGGGCTTCGTCAAAGCATCAATACATTCGCGCATATATATCGGGTTTTCCTCAGCGCATGTTCGAATAACCGTAAAAGCACTCTCGCTACCGATATCATGCAAATAAGCCACACCATAAGGGATCAATTTCTCATCCCTTCTCATGATCTGGTGCATTTTTTTAACCGCATCATCACTTCCGTTTCGACTTAAGCGCTCAAGACGGGAAACAATATTCTTAAACCATAATGATTCTTGTTGCGGTTTTGGCCCGGCGTTATAAGGCACAAGCGAGTGACCGTTATTTTCATTATTACGATTCGCAATTTTATTATGCCATTCGCGGGTCAGGGGCGTATCCACCTTCTCCAAAACCTCTAATGCTCTTTTACGGTGTTCCGGAAATTTCTTATCTAACTTCGCGAGCGCTTTAACAGCATGCACTGTTCCGATTTCCCCTAGCGCTTCGTAACTATCCTTTACAAAATCAGGAAAGGCTACGGATAAACGCGTCATCAGAACAACCGCATTGGGGCTCGCATCATTTGTCAGAAGATGCAATGTCTGCAACATATGCGCATCTTTTTTTGTTTTCTCAATCACATCATTATTTTGTGAAAACATCATCAGATTTAAAAGGTCAGCATATGCAGGCGGCCCGCCTATTCCCGCTATTGCGTTCAAAGCATCAGGAATTAAATCAGGTGTCCGCATACCGATATCCAAAATTTCAGACAAAGCGTGTATATCACCGCTTTGCGCTAACCTTTCAATTTCTGATTTTGTGTCCATACACTACGCTCCCATGTTGGGAGCAGGATAGATACCACGATCTGCAATATAACCTTGTACTTCTTCGAAAACGATTGGTGCATTTTCATTAGGCAGATCAAGCAAAGCATTCATAACGGCTTCATCATGACCATCAACAAACATCGCCACACGCCCAAGCGATTCAACGGCCTCGTCATCACCTTCTCTGGCACGCATTTCCATGATTTGAATATAAACATCCGTCACATCAGATTCCTGACGCATAAGGGTTGATGTCACAAGCTCAGCCGATGGATCATCGTCTTGATCACACACTTCCATGGCATGCAACATATGGCGGAGACGAATTTGATCACCCATCTCTATCGCTGATACAAAATTATATATATGAGAAAATGCATCAGGCGTTCCAATTTCACCCAACTGCGTCATGCCCTCTTTCCCAAACTGTTCAGGATAAGCCCGCATCATGGAGAATATCGCATCACCGGCTTCTTCGCTGCCGATTTCCGCCAACTTCGCCATAGCATACTCACCCTCAAAGGGATTATGCTCAGTGACTAAATCACGAATTAAGGAAACAGATGCGGAATCACCGATCTGCGCAAGCTCATCAATTTCTTTTCTGATGTTTTTCATTTCACCCTGCTTATTTTTATTGTTCATTATTATGCGGTTGAAAATTACCATGCGCACATAAAATATGTCAAATGATAGATTTTATCGACCACAGTAACGATATTGCAGGACAAGAAACGAAGATAAAAAAAAGACGCCTTAGGCGGCGACTTCTTTTGATTCTTCTTCGGTGAACGGTGCGCGCGGCGTAATACCAAGCTCTTCTAACAATCCGTAATCTGCATCCTTTTCAGGGTTCGGCGTGGTGAGCAATTTCTCACCCGTGAAGATTGCATTTGCGCCCGCCATAAAGGCCATGGCTTGCGCTTCCTTAGAAATGGTTAAACGACCGGCAGATAAACGAACCATCGCCTTTGGCATCAAAATACGTGCAACTGCGATACATCTGATCCATTCAAAGATATCAAGCATCTTGTTATTTTCCATTGGCGTGCCCTTTACAGGAACAAGCATATTGATCGGCACACTCTCCGGCTGCGGATCAAGATTAGATAATGTATGCAGCAAAGAGATACGATCTTCTTCACTCTCGCCCAAACCCAAAATACCGCCGCAACAGGCCGATATACCGGCTTTGGCAACGTTCTTTAATGTATCCAGGCGATCATCATAATTACGTGTTGTAATCACCTTGTCATAGAATTCACGGCTTGTGTCCAGGTTGTGATTATATGCGGTCAAACCCGCTTCCTTAAGCTTGAAAGCCTGATCTTCCGTAAGCATACCAAGCGTGCAGCACGCTTCCATACCCATATCGGTTACACCCTTTACCATGTCGCAAACGCGGTCAAATGCGCGCCCGTCTAAAACCTTTGGCCACGCGGCACCCATACAAAAACGGGTTGAACCGCTTTCCTTGGCCTTGCGCGCCTGTTCCAAAACATCATCAACCTTCATCAATAGCTCTTTATCAAGCTCCGCATCATTATGCAGGCTTTGCGAACAATATCCGCAATCCTCTGTGCAACCACCCGTCTTGATCGAAAGCAATGTACACATTTGCATTTCATTGGCACGGTGATTGGCGCGGTGAACACTGGCGGCCTCATAAACCAGATCCAATAACGGACGGCTATAAAGGGCGCGAACATCATCAAGCGTATAGCTATTTGTTTCTACTGTCTTAGTCATATCGCCAAATTAGGACGACGCGCGCAATGGGTCAATACATATAACGCACCGCCAAGCCACTTTATGCAAAAAAACATAAGTTTTCGAAGGGTGATTTCAGGCAGCCCCGTAATATGGGTAACTTTTTGTAGAAAACAAGAGAAGGACAAAAAGATGAAAAAGCTTATACTTACTGCGGCCCTAAGCCTCTTATTCGCCGCGCCCGTATCACAGGCAAACGCTCATGATTACCATGCGCCGACAAATCACCATGGCCAAAAATATAAAAACGGTAAACATGAGAAATATGATTACAAACAATCATACAAACATGAACAACAACGGCATGCGAACAACAATAAAAAGTATAGCCACAATAAGCGATACAACCAAAACTTCGTTATTCAAAAACACTACATTGAAAAACGTCACGGGTCATATTGCGCACACCTGCACCAAAAACCGCAATACAGCCAACATTACGGGCATAATCACAATCAACAGCGTGACAAGAACCTGTTCGAAATTATTTTCAAATTGAACTAGCAAGAACACAATAAAACGGAGGCCATAACGGCCTCCGTTCAACATTTGATATGTAAGGAGAAACTTTTATAGGATCAGCCGGTCAACGCGCGACGCACAACTTCTACATCCTGTGCGATTTGTGCATCATCACCCATCAATTCCTCGACCTTACGGATCGCGTGCATCACTGTTGTGTGATCACGGCCACCGAATTTACGGCCGATTTCCGGCAAAGAGCGTGCCGTCAAGATCTTTGATAGATACATGGCAACCTGACGCGGACGTGCAACATTACGCGCACGACGTGCAGAGTGCATGTCAGACAAACGCAAATTATAATGCTCGGCCACTTTACGTTGGATCTCATCAATTGTGATGCGACGATCATGTGCACGAAGCAAATCCTGCAAAACATCCTGTGTTGATTCCAAAGTGATTTCTTGTTTTGAAACATCAGCATGCGCAACAATACGGTTTAACGCACCCTCAAGCTCACGAATATTCGACGTTACCTTCAGTGCCAAAAATTCAAGAACACTATCCGGAACATCGGCGCCCAACTTCTCGCGCTTTGACTGCAAGATACCAAGGCGCAATTCATATGTTGACGGATGAATATCCGCAACCAAGCCCCATGCGAGGCGTGAACGCAAACGCTCATCGATACCGTTCAAATCACTTGGCGCACGATCCGCAGAAATAATGATCTGCTTGTTCTGGTCAACCAATGCATTGAATGTGTGGAAGAACTCTTCTTGTGTTGATTCCTTACCTGCGATGAACTGAATATCATCAATCATCAAGACATCAACGCTACGGAATTGCTCTTTGAATGCCATTGTGTCATTCGCACGAAGAGCCTTCACGAATTGGTACATGAATTTTTCCGCTGATAAATACATCACTGTCTTTTCAGGGAAGCTCTCGTTCATTGCATGCGCAATGGCGTGCATCAAATGTGTTTTACCAAGACCAACACCACCATAAAGGAATAACGGGTTAAACGGTACATTCGCACTCTCAACAACACGACGTGCTGCTGCGTGAGCCAACGCATTCGGCTTGCCGACAACGAAGCTGTCAAATGTGAAACGAGGATCAAGCGGAGAAGAAATTTCGGCGATTGCCTTTTTCAATTCCTCGTCTTTTTTCTCAGCATTCGCAGCCGATTCAGAAGCCTGAACTTCCGGGGTATCATCAATAATCGCATTCTGCACCACAACAATTTGCACGCGTTTAATATCCGCACTTTTTTCTGTGCACATTGTTGAGATGCGCTCTGCATAATGAGTTTGAATCCAGTCACGCATAAAACGTGTCGGCACCGATACTTCCATTGTGCCGTGATAACAGGCACGAAGAGTCAAAGGCTTTAGCCAGCTACGGAAAATCGCTTCCCCGAATTCTTCGCGCATTTCTGCATGCACTGCGTTCCACAACTTCTGAATCTCCGGCGTAGGCATCAGCGGCGCATCCTCAAGGTTAGCACTACCGTGTCTCGATTCTGTTGTTTTTTTACCGGCAATTTCAGACATACTTCTTTCTCCACTTGTTTTTTGTTTACTTACGAAATTACAAATTACTTACTCTTTTCACGCAGAAACTCAGCGCATACAACAGGGTTGACAGACTGATACTTCAATCTGAATTGCTGTTGCAAAAGACAATAAAAACCCTTTTGCGAATCAATAGATTCACAGCTGTCTTTTTATAAATCTGGTACTTATCGTTGAGACCAAAAACAAAATTTGACGCCCTGTTCATCAGGCAAATTTTATACGGTCATCCCCTAACTAACTCCGGATACAAAGTCCGGGAATAGCGATGATTCTACCTAGTTTTGTCAAAAAAACTTCACTAAGCGCGAAACATACGCGGCGAAATATCGACGCCTGTGGCGTTTTGTTTTTTTTCTTCGCATGTCGTCGATGAAAAGTAGACTACACTAAAAAATTACTACTATGCAATAAGAACAAATCATGAATTTAAAAAAAAGAAATTTTAGTTCAAAGGATTTAATTCCCACAGCAAAAACGCCTCGCTGCACTGCAGCAAGGCTATAATATTCAATAATTTCAAGAGCTTAAAAATTAGACCTCACGAATGTACCGGAGGTCTTAATATTAGATTGCTTTGATACGTGCGCTCAAGCGAGACAACTTACGCGCGACTGTGTTTTTGTGCAAAATACCCTTTGCAACACCTTTGTAAAGCTCAGGCTGAGCGGCCTGTAGAGCGGCTTTCGCACCTTCCGCATCACCGGCAGAAATTTGTGCTTCAACCTTCTTTACGAATGTACGAATACGACTCTTACGTGCAGTGTTGATGATTGCGCGCTTCTCGTTACGACGTACACGTTTTTTTGCAGATGCATGATTAGCCATTCTTAAAACCTTTTCAAACTTTTAACTATGTTTGTTTATTCACATTTCTATACATTACTTATGCCGATTTTCTCCACAGGACAGTATTCCTAAACCGAGAATTTCGACGATATCTCGAACACCGAAACATCAAATTCATCAATCCTTTTCAAGATTTCCGCAGAGTAATACGCGGGTTTAGGGGGTTTTGTCAAGCGATTCATGCAATTTTTGCGAATCATTTTTTTATACACATTACCTACAAGGTCGGCTTCATTGTGATTTTTAAATACCGTCCGCCGTCTTCGTTCAAAAATTCAAGCTCCAACACTTCGTTTTCACGATAGAAACGCAAATCCTGAACACGCCCCCAACCAAAGGAAGGCAAGACAGCCTGATAATAAGATATGACCTGATCGCGAGAATATTGCACAGGCACACTCGCAACCGATTCTGTAATGCGGCCCTCCGGCTTATCAAAGGTAAAGGAGCGATCAACCATTTCCTGCATCCCATCCATCAAGGGCACATCCTGCAGGTCAGAAAAAAATTCGGGCGCACTGTGTGATTCCTGTCCGCTTTGCGCAGACACACCATCAAACGGGAAGAAAGAACCTGATGCACAGACGGCCATGATTACAATTTTTAAGGTCGTATTTTTCATTACAGCATCAAGAGTATCTATTTCTGGCATGACGGACAATAAAATGTTGAGCGCCCCGCCTGAACTATCCTTAGTATTTTTTGATTACATTCTGCCAGTGGGCAATCGTGCCCGTCCCGATCATAAACCTGAAACCCGTATTGAAAATACCCAAGCGACCCGTCCGTTTTTTGATAATCACGCAGCGTACTGCCCCCTGCTGCTATGGCACGTTCAAGAACTTGTTTCGATTGCACGACTATTTTATCAGCCTCTGCCTTGCTTATCGAATCACCGCCGCGCCTTGGATCAACGCCTGCGCCGTATAATGCCTCACAGACATATATATTGCCCAGACCCGCTACAATCGCCTGATCCAATAGCAGCCCCTTAATCGGGGCCTTGCGTTTATTGATAGCATTATAAAAATGCGTGCCTGTCCACTCATCATCCAGCGGCTCCGGCCCCATTTGCGAAAACGGACGCTCCACCGCCCAACCATCGTCGCCTGCCAAGTAAAACATCCCGAAACGGCGCGGATCTTCAAAGGCGAACAAGCCACCATCTTCCATTTCAAAAATAATGTGATCATGCTTACGCGCTTCGTAATCAGATGCAGCGGCAAAAATACGAATGCGCCCTGACATCCCCAAATGCAAAACTGCATATGAATCACCGATATGCATTATAATATATTTACCGCGCCTTGAAATTTCATGAATAGTTTGCGCACTGAGGCGCTGACCTAAATCCTGTGGTACAGGAATACGAAGGTCATAACGATTAACCCGCAGGCCTTTTATACGTCCGCCCAAGACTGCACGCTCAAGCCCGCCTTTAACCGTTTCAACCTCAGGCAATTCAGGCATTACTTACTTTCCGGCAACAATGGCGCTATGACTTCTTCGAATTTTAAAACGGGCGCACCACTATAATCCGCGAATAAAAACACGGGAAACAGGTTCTTGCTTTTCATGCCGTCCTCACTGCCGATCAAATAAATGGCGCCGCTTTCCGGGTCTTGTAAAACATGCACCTTAAAGCTGTTAGTGGTTAACACCTTATATGTCACCCCATCAATCGGCGCAGGCGCACCCATCGAAACATCATGACGCAAACTTAATTCTCCTGTTTCCTCATTATATTCATACACACCACGAGAAAACCTGTATGTATTCCCCGATGCCTGATCGGCTTGTATCACCTGATAGCGGCCGACATCCAAACTAAGCTCTGCTTGCGCGCCCTGCCCGTAATACGTCATCCATTGCTTACGGATATCAGCCTCTTTAGGCACGATCATTTCAGCCCGCGGTAACGGCAACTTATCATCGACTAAATCCTCATAACCGACCTTTTGATCAATAACTTCATCCATCGGTGTAGGCTCGACCTCATTTTCAATTTCCTGCGCGAGCCTTATTTCATCTTTTTGATCTTGCGCATCATCCTGAAGGGGAATGTGGTCTAAATTTTTTTGAGCATGCGCCTTTGGGGTTTTTGTCGGCACCTTAATAACTTTATGCCCCTGCTCATCATTATCATGCACATAAACATAGCTCAGAATAGCAACACTGGAGAGCGCAGCAAAACCAACAGCAAAGAAAAAAGTCATGTTCCGTAATTTACCTAAACGTGGTTTTGGCGTGATGTCTTGATGTGTATTCTTCATGGCTCTTACCTTAAAAAATTTACCTGATAACCGAAAATGTTATAAATGATGCATAATAATACATAATATACCCGAACCAAGTCACTGATATTATTATTATTTTAACCTCACGGCGATAACATTAGTTTTTATTCGTTAGAGGAAAATATGACATTATACATTTTCGCACAAGTCATAGGTTTCATTGGCTACCTACTCTTTACACGCGCTTCTTTCCTACAGGGTCAAGAAACCGTCATTCGCGCCGATGCATTGGCCTGTAGTGTTTTATGCTTACAGTGGCTGCTGCTGGGGCAGATGACATTTTTCTGTCTGAATATTCTTGTCGTTTTAACCGCACTAAATGCTTTGAAACCGCAAAACAACCATCAAGAACGCTTAACGCGCATCGCCATGATTTTTTTCGGCGGTAGCGTTCTTCTGCTCACTTTCTCAAAAGGTACAGCGGTTGACAGCTTCGTTCTAATCGCATTTTTATCCATGGTGACTTCTAAATTTGCAACAGATGCGTTTCGTTTCAGATTTTTTGCTTTCACAACTGCCCTGCTTTTATGCATGGGTGGCGCTTTGGCAATGTCCTTACCTGCGGTAATATTCAACGGAGTATGCGCATTCGCGCATGCCAGAAAACTCACGCTGATATCCCGCCATTCTTTTGTCAGCATCCCCGTTCCGATTACAAAAGCACTAAAAAGCCGAGCGTATCCATAACAAACACATCTCGGCCCTTACGCAGTAATAGTTAATTTCTGTGCAAGTGTGTGGCCCGCACAGATTGAATGCTATTGTATTACAAAAATGCCAGAAATCAACTCATGGTTTAAGATTTGACAAATCCTTGTATACGAACCCTAACTTTATCGCATATAATATTCACATATGTACATTTATTATGCATTTATGCTCAAATTAGTAGACAAACGTCTCATAGGGCCATATAAACCTATGTATAAGCTTATGAAACTAAAATGAATTGGAATATCAATGCCGACGATCGATCAGATACGCGCTGCACGCGCACTTATTGGCTGGAGCCAAGGCGATCTAGCAGATCAATCCGGCTTGTCACAAACAGGCATTGCACGCATTGAGAATGGAACAAACCAGCCGAACTCAACAACGATTGAGAAAATAAGAAATGCGTTTGATAAAGCGGATGTTGAATTTATCGGCACAACAGGCGTTAAAAAGCGCAGCGGCGAAATCAGAACCCTAAGAGGGCGCACAGGATTTCGTGATTTTATGGACGATGTTTATGAGGTCGCAAGAACCGTTGGCGGAGAAATATGCCTGTATAATGCAAATCCGGCGAACTGGAATAAATACCTGGGAGAAGATTGGTACATTACGCATTCTGAGCGTATGCAAGAGTTTCGTGACAATTTTGACTTCAAAGTCAGCGTAAACGAAGGGGAAGGCCAATTTATCGGTAAAGACTTTGTGGAATACAGATGGTTCCCAAAGGAAATTTTTAACCAACAGTCTTTCTATGCCTATGGCGACAGATTGGCGTTTTTAAATTTCACCGATACTGACATCCTGATAAACGTGGTTAGAAATCAAGATTTTGCAGATGGTTTCAGGGCGTTATTTAACATTGCCTGGAAACATGTATCGGTAAAGCCATAAAATTTAAGTAAGATACTATGAGTAAAGAAGACAATAAAAACACGGGTGCATCATTTGCCAACCTGAACAGATCGAACAAAGCCTTCAACAGCGTGGCTGTTGGATCTTCATCGACGATCACACCTGCGAATGATCACAAGAAAGTGGTTCTTTTCACAGGCGATAACGGAACATGTCATGCCGCACTGAACACTCTGATTCCTGATCTGCAACGCGCAGGTATCGAGCCGATTGTTCTGCTGACATCGGGAACAAATTCACCAAAAGCAAAAATACCTGAAATCAAAGAATTTTCATTCTTTGAAACCGGCTTGCCAAACGCAATATATGATCATCTTGAAAATTCAGACATCGTTTTAGATGATGAAGGCCGCCCGAAAAAGGACATGCATTATTCCCCAAATCAATTAGCCGATTTATATAATGTCCAAGTCGAAAAAATTGATGATGTGAACGACCCTGAATTGATTGCGTCGATTAATGCCGACCCAAGCATCATCGGCAGCGTATCTATTAAGAATTACAAAATTTTCTGTGAACCCGCGATTGAAGGATTAAAGAGCGAGGGTAAATTCCTTTGGAATGTTCACACAGGTGAATTGCCGAATTACCGTGGCGTCTTTATTCCCGTGCGCGTTATGCAAGATGGGAATTCGGAATACGGCTGGACACTACATGATATTGATCCCGGAATTGATACAGGTCCCGTCGTTGATATTCGCACACGCTTCTTAGAGGATGACGAAACAGCACTTGATGCCTATTACAATATGGCGGAAAAAGGCGCGAATATGATTGTCGACAACATCAAATTAGCAGCAAAGGGCATGCCACGCAGCCCACTGCCACAAGACGAATCTAACGCACGCTATTTCAGCTTCCCAACAGCAGAAGAAATTCAGGAACTTGCAGATCGTGATCCGCCAAAAAATCTGCTGAACGAAGATACAGCAGTCGAACGTTATTTAGAAATGTTCAGTGATCAATCAACACACCCTGCACATGCTCAAAATTTGAGAATACTTATCGAGAGCGCGATCTATGATTTCAGAAATGAACGCCCAATTCGCCAGCGCCCCGACTTGTATACACGAGCAGATGCCGCAGGCAACGATCTTGCGTACGATACATAGGCCAGAATAAATATTTAAAAAAATAACCCCCATCACCTGAAGGGGGTTTTATTTTGCCTCATCAAAACCACCTTCGAAACAAGCTATAAAAAAAAAGCGGCCTCCAAACCGAAAGCCGCTTTTAAAATTTTATATGGGGCGTGAATTACATCATGCCGGGCATACCGCCCATTCCACCCATGCCGCCCATTGCAGCAGCACCCGCATCATCATCAGATGCCGCGTCTGTAATAACAGCTTCTGTTGTGATCAATAGACCAGCAACTGACGCTGCATCCTGCAATGCTGTACGAACAACTTTCGCAGGGTCAATGATACCGGCCTTAACAAGGTCAGTATATTCACCTTTTTGCGCATCAAAACCGAAGTTCGTGTCTTTTTGCTCAAGCAATTTACCGACAATAACAGAACCTTCTTCACCTGCATTTGCACAGATCTGACGGATCGGAGCCTGCAACGCACGTTTGATGATTTCGATACCAACATTTTGGTCTTCGTTGTCACCTTTTAGTTTTTCAAGAGCAGCAACTGAGTAAAGAAGTGCTGTACCACCACCGGCAACAATACCTTCTTCAACAGCAGCGCGTGTTGCATGCAATGCATCATCAACGCGGTCTTTACGTTCTTTCACTTCAACTTCTGTGATACCGCCAACGCGAAGTACAGCAACACCACCTGAAAGTTTTGCAAGACGCTCTTGCAATTTTTCACGGTCGTAATCGCTTGATGTATCTTCAACTTGCTTACGGATTTGTGCGCAACGTGCTTCGATTTCTGCTTTGTCGCCTGCACCGTCAACAACTGTTGTGTCGTCTTTTGTGATTGCAACTTTCTTCGCAGTACCAAGCATATCAAGTGTTACTGTCTCAAGCTTGATGCCCAAGTCTTCTGAAATAACCTGACCACCTGTTAGGATCGCCATGTCTTCAAGCATCGCCTTACGACGGTCACCGAAACCAGGCGCTTTAACTGCTGCGATTTTCAAACCACCACGTAGCTTGTTCACAACCAATGTCGCTAAGGCTTCGCCTTCAACATCTTCTGCAACGATCAATAACGGACGACCTGACTGCACAACAGCCTCAAGGATCGGAAGCATTGACTGCAAGTTTGAAAGCTTGCTTTCGTGAAGAAGGATATATGGGTTTTCAAGTTCACATACCATCTTGTCTGCATCTGTGATGAAGTAAGGTGAAAGGTAACCGCGGTCGAACTGCATACCTTCAACAACTTCCAATTCGTTGTTCAAAGATTTTGCTTCTTCAACTGTGATAACACCTTCGTTACCGACTTTGTCCATTGCTTCTGCAAGCATTTCACCGATTTCAGTTTCACCATTCGCAGAGATTGTACCAACTTGCTTGATCTCTTCGTTTGATTTCACGTTTTTCGCACGCTTTGCAATATCTTCAACAACAGCAATAACCGCTGCATCGATACCGCGCTTCAAGTCCATTGGGTTACGACCCGCAGAAACAGCTTTCACACCTTCGCGAACGATGGCTTGTGCCAAAACTGTCGCTGTTGTTGTACCGTCACCTGAGTGATCGTTTGCTTTTGAGGCAACTTCACGGATCAACTGTGCGCCGATATTTTGCTGCCTATCTTTCAATTCGATTTCCTTAGCAACAGATACGCCGTCTTTTGTTGTGCGCGGTGCGCCAAATGATTTTTCAATCACAACATTACGACCTTTTGGCCCCAATGTTACCTTCACAGCGTTAGCAATAATGTCTACGCCTTTTAGAAGCTCTTCACGAGCATTCTCTCTAAATAGTACTTCTTTAGCACCCATAATAAATCTCCTTAAGAATTCGCGTTAATAATGATTAGGCAGCGATAACACCGATGATGTCTGATTCTTTCATCACCATCAGTTCTTCACCGTCGATTGTCACTTCTGTGCCGGCCCATTTGGAAAAGATGATTTTGTCACCAACTTTTACATCCAATGCGCGCAGGTCACCATTGTCGTTAACGTAACCGTTACCAACTGCAACGATTTCGCCTTCTGACGGCTTTTCTTCTGCTGTGCCCGGGATAATGATTCCGCCTGCTGTTTTTGTTTCAGCTTCCGCGCGACGGACTAGAACGCGATCATGTAAAGGACGAAATTTCATATTCGTATCTCCTTCGTTTATGGTTTAACAAGCAGGTTTTCCGTCTTCTCAAATCAAAGAGCAAGAGCCGAAAAACCCCTTCCACATCACAAAAGATCAAAGCATTTTGGCCAAGATTTTTTATGATGAGCCATCTATAGCCCCACGCGTGAAATTTTTCAACATTTTTCGGACAGAAATTCGAACTGCATCCCATCCTATGATAAGGAATCAGGGATATGTGCTTGATGTAAGTCGACCTTTTGTTTTGGCTGAACTTCTTTTAAACTTTTTGCCAAATAGGGCGGTACTGCTATCGGCTCACAATCAAAGGGTTTACGTGTATTCATAAATTCAAAAAATGTTTCAGGTTCACCTTTTACATGCGTCACCGCATTAATCAGCTCATCTACCGTCCTGTTCTCACCGTTATCTGAGCTAACCTTCCAAGCCTCATGCCGATCCGGGGATACACAGAGCTCATAAAAGAAGCTCTTATCCTGTCCCATTTTGAATTTTCCGGCATTAAAGGTTTGCGTTAGCGTGCGCTCCAGATCGCGACCATATCCCATATCCATCCATTGCGGATTGACCTGCCCCATATCAATACCGGAGCACTTCGCGATGAAATTTGTCATCTCAACACAGTTTGCATGCACATATGAAATGTCTTTATACACGGGAATATTATCCATATCCGCATCGGGCCAAACATGATCACCATGCGCATCGATAAACCCATCCGCGCGAAAATCAATATCCGAAACATTGCGCGGTTTACCCATTAAATCGATCGGGCTCTCATCCGGACGCTCCAGATACAAACTGGCCGTGTGATAACGTGAAAAATAAAACGGTGATCGATATTGTCGTTCCAGCATATGCAGGTCAGTAATCATTTTTTCAAAACGATCATATGTCTCTTCGGATATCGGCATTAAAACAGCCTGCGTTACCTTTTGATCGCCCATCGTCCCATCAATATCATACCCATGAGGCGATCCGAAATTCAGCCCGGCACCCATCTTTGCTTTACCATCCTGAAGGGATATTGTTGTCGCAAATCCATGGTTATACGGCTCCGCGTCTTTATCGCGTCCTTCAAAATGCGCATGCCCATAGATAAATACGTGATTCATACTTTTTGTGATTACCCGCTGTTCATATTTATTTTTTTATTCCCTTATTTATGCCTAAAAAAGCACAGTTTTGTCAATTTTATCCTAATACATAGCTAAAACCATGATTATTAATACTTTTTCAACGCAACCATCGTAAACTGTAATTTGAGCAAACAGGTGTTTTTCAGGTATAATATATCTGTGAAAACAACGTATGGGAGGTGACATAGATGGCCGATTTATCCATGCAAATGAAAGATTACCGCCTGACAACAGCGCAAATTATCTATCATTTACCTGATCACGTGAACCTGTTGCAGGAATATATTTGGCAGGAATACGATATCGCTCCTGAATATCCGACATTGCGAAAATTCCTTGATTTCTGGGTTGATAAGATCGAAGGAAAGCTACATTCGGTTTATGTCGCGAAAAAGGAAATCATCACGCCAGGCGATTATCGCTTCGCTGATTGGCAAGGCACTTTGCAATAAATATCGTTGCCTGAAACGCGCTCCATCACCGCTGAATAGACGGCAAACCAAAAGACTGGTATACATAAAACATTCGCAACGCAAACCTACCTGCTCTATACGTAATGAACTTTATTCAATTGACCACATCTCCCGCTTTCTTAATCCCGCTGATTGTAGGCAGTATATTCTTTTCAATAGGCGTAAATTTTATAACGCATTTCTATCGCTTTCGCGCACGATCAACACATGTAAAAGGCGTTGTTAAGGCGATTGAGAAATATATATCAACAATGCGCACCGCCGATAACATGAAAAGCAGACAAGTTTATTACAGACCCTGGGTTGAGTTCACCTATAAAGACACAGTGCATAAAACCGTAGGCCCCAGCGTCAATTCCCTCAGGCATAAATTAGGACAACATGTTGATGTCATGATTAATGAGCTTGAGAATGGTGAAATTCAATCCAAAGTGAATGACAAAATCAATATTGTAATTGGCGCATTATTCGCCGCAATGGGTGTGGTTGCCATATTAGTCTACCTCATCGGCATTGGAGGAAATATCATTGCGTCAATCGCCATGCCTATACTGTTCTGGTATATCGGTCATATGATTTCAGGGTCCATGCTGACGGGGGTATCGGCGATTATTAAGGATATCAAAGAAGACGGCCCGAAAAATAATTCCACGATGATCGAGACAAAAAAAGATTACGCCGCAGAAATTTCAAACCATAACTTATGGGGAAACATCTTTGGCATCATTCTTCTGATTGCTGCTCTTTGGGCTATGAACCACACATATTCACAATTACCGGCCGATACAATATCCTATGTGAAATCTGATTTTTCGGGGTTTTGGAGCGAATTGACTGCGGGAAAACGCTCGGAAAGCGAAAAGAAAACCATCGCTTTATTCGGGATCGGCTTATTTTTCTTCCTGACATCCCTATGGTCGTTATGCTTCACAAATCTTAAATTCAGGTCACCGGGATTTTAATTAGTCATCAGACGGGGCAAGCGTAACACGCAAACCGTCTAAACCTTCATCCAGAATGATCTGACAGGACAATCGCGAATTATCCTGCACATCAAATGCCTCATCCAGCATTTCTTCTTCGTCATCACGCATTGCAGGAATACGGGATAACCATTCCTCATCAACATAAACATGGCATGTCGCACATGAACACGCGCCGCCGCACTCCGCCTTAATCGGCAATCCGTATTCACGGATAATTTCCATGACACGCCATCCTTCGACGGCTTCAAGCGGATGCTCTTGACCTTCTCTATCCGTTACGAAAATTTTCATCACTTATCCTGCTTATTTCCATACAAAATTTCATGAAATCCGATTGTCATTGCGATAATCGAAACCGCAGTTACAAATACCTCAAACCCGCTAAAGAATAACGCAGTTAATATAACCGATGCCGGTGTATTCGGCCCGAAAACGGCCACCCCAAGCCCCAATAAAATAAACATAAACACCACAGACGGAAGAAAGCATGTTAACCATGTACCAAAAATATAAGCCGCAGTATCAAGCCCCTTTGTTCTTTCTAGCATAAAACGGATCGGCATCCCCATAGCCGTGGGAATAAACATCCAAACCAGTCTGAAAATCCAAAGGAAAATTGCGAACATCGCAATCCATAACAAAAAGCCCATAGGAGATGGCCCCGCCCCTGCCGCTTGGGATGGTTCAGGCGTCATCTCTGCCAAATCTTGCATTGCACCGACAAAAGCCAGCAAAACGACTTTGATCAACATATAAACCGCAAATCCGCCTTGTATACATTGCAAACGCGTCAATGCCCCCTGATACGGGCGCACGGCTTCTCGCCCCTCAGGTACCTGCAAGGTTTTACCCCATACAAATATATCTTCATTATAAAGGAAATAACGGATCAGGCCGATCATGAATAACCCCTCCAGCACATAGCCGGGCATCAAAATCAAACCATCCATAAGATTACTGGCTTGTTCCTGCATCAAAAAAATCATCAGGAAGCTTGCGACCTTTACATAAACGACAGGAATGGCAACGCGCGTTAAAAACGCTTTTTGGCTCCATACAAATTCATATCCCTTTGCCGATGCCTCTATGAAATCAAACCTTGCCATTTATAACTTCTCGGTTTATGCCTGTGTCAATGGCGCAGCCTAGCATTAACGTGAAATTGATGAAAGCCTTTACAGCAAAGAAAAACAAGATGACAGAGAAAAATATTAATCCAAATCATCACCTTATCGCCCTTTCAAATTGGCTGCTATTTTGTTGTGGGGCGGTCTTTTTAATGATTATTGTCGGCGCCATCACGCGTTTAACAGAATCCGGATTATCCATGGTTGAATGGCGCCCGTTAATTGGTGCACTGCCTCCAATGAATGAAACGGAATGGAACAGGGTTTTTGACTTATATAAACAATCACCCGAATTTCAGAAAAACAATCATTGGATGGGCCTGGACGATTTCAAAAACATTTTCTTCTGGGAATGGTTTCATCGTTTGCTCGGCCGTTTAATCGGCATGTTTTTTGCTCTACCCTTTATCTTCTTTATGATCAAAAAATGGGTGCCAAAAGGGTATGTCTTAAAATTATGCGGCTTGTTCATTCTTGGCGGCGCACAAGGGTTTATGGGATGGTACATGGTCAAAAGCGGCCTTGTTGATATGCCTGCCGTTTCCCATTATCGCCTTGCCGCGCATTTATCACTGGCATTTCTGATTTTCGCACTTATGTATTGGCTTGCTCTGACATTCCGCAAAACCGCAAAGGGCGTGATTCCAACCCCTGATGCCGCTTTATATGGGCACGGACTTGTTACCCTTATTGTATTAGTGCTGACAATTTTCTGGGGCGCGTATACCGCCGGCCTTGATGCAGGATTGGTCTATAACGACAGCTACCCCCTTATGGGCAAAACATTTATCCCCGAAGAGGTCTGGCTTTATAATCAGGACAAACCTGTTTGGTATAATTTCTTCGAAACACATGCAGGCGTGCAATTCACACATCGTTGGCTTGCCGCAGCGACCCTCATCGCAGTCCTAAGCTTTGCAATTCATGCAGGTATAAAAAAGCGCCAAGAAAAATGCTTTCCATTAATCGGCGTTTGGGTATTTGTACAATTCGGACTGGGTTTAGCGACATTATTTAGCGGCGTACATCTTCACGTCGCAGCATCCCATCAAGCAGGTGCAGTCATTTTGCTCACGCTATTGATCACAAGCTTACACGCCGCAAAATGGAGCGGCATGAAATCACAATATTAACAATGAAAAACTACGCCTGATCAGTTTTCACAGCAATAGCATTAAACATAGCAGAATAATGCCCTGCTGCCACTTTTGGTTGGGGCGGCTTTACTTCTTCTTGCTCAACAGGCTGCGGTGGAACTTCCGCAACAGGCGGCGCAGGATTAGCGGCCTGCTCTTCTTGTGGCGCAGCCTCAAGAGGTGGTGCAGGATTACTACCTTCCGATGGTGTTGAGGTATCCTCTGCTAACGGTTTCTCAATCGGCGGGGCGGGATTGCCTACTGGCGCTGCCGGTTCTTGTGAAACCGTCGGAGAAACTGGCGGGGCGGGGTTGCTGCCCTCTACCGGCGGCGCAGGGTTACCCGAAGTCACTGTTGTCGGATTTAATGGTGGTGCAGGATTACTTCCTGCATTCACATCCGGTGCAGGGCTCGCCGTTGGCGGGTTTAGAGGCGGCGCGGGATTAGACGCCTCGGCTTGTGGCGCAGCAATAGGCGGAGCCGGATTCGCTGCCTCAGCCTGAGGTGGCATTGCCGTTTCGATTGGCTTTACATCATCTAAAGACGCATCTTGCGGCGACGTATGCAACGGCGGTGCAGGATTAGATAGCTTCTCTGTAGGCTCTTGTGAAACTGGCGGAGCAGGATTAGAAACATCAGCTTGCGATGGGGCAGCATAATCTGCAGGCAACGGAGCGTGCACTCCAGTCGGCGCACCTAATGGCGGCGCGGGATTAGCGGCCTGCTCTTCTTGTGGTTTTTCCGCAGGACGCGCAGTAAATTCTTGCGCTTGTGAAACCACCGTATTCATACCGCCCAACGCCTTACCTTCTGACACGACAGGTGCGCCTGCACTCTGCCCCGCATCAATCGGCTTTACATCATCCGGAATGTCAGCATTTTGATCGCTTCCCACTGGCTTTTCAATCGGCGCATCATGCTCGTTGCTACGTTCTTTCTGCGCTTGTTTTTCCTCTTCCTTTTGACGTTGCTCTTCTTTGGCAGCACGTTTTTCCTCATCACCGGGTAACGCAACTTCCTCATCATCTGCATCACGTGGGTTTTCAATAGAATCAGATAATTGTATAGGTTTTATTGCATCATATTGATCATCTGAATTTGATAATAACTTGGCCTCTTCCTCGCTGATTTTCTGATCATCATAAAGAGAATCCGGCGATGCTTTTTTCTTTTCCGTTGATTGTTCCGGAAGCGGCTTGCCTTCCTTCTCGGCTTCGTATCGCGCGATCAATCCAGGGCGCACACGCTCCACGACATCCTTTGCATATAGATATTGAGAAATAAGAGGGCCGAATTTATCAATGACACGACCGACGTAATCAAAATTCAACACACCGGCATCAACGCTTTTTTCTATGATTTCAGAAATAGTCTTTTTCAAAAGAATACGACGGTCATTCGCTTCTTCTTCAAGTTTTGTACGGTGCTCGTAATCAGTTGTACCTTCGTTATCAAAACGTGTTAATTCGTCATCAAAAAGATACTCAGCGATATCCGGTAATTTTTCGCGGAAACGATTACGGCCACTGGCATTATTCTTAATATACAGAATTGACAATGCCTCTGTAATATCATCAAGCTTGTCACCAAAAGCCGCCATAGACGGTGATTTTTCTTTATCTTTTTTTGGGGCTGATTTTTTTGCTGAGGGTTTGACACCGACCATTCAAAATTTCCTTAAATACATGCATCCGCGATTAGATTCTGATCACATAATATACCTACCATAAACATCCTTTTTAGTCTATGCGGGTTAAAATCACATTAAGGGATAAGCGTTAAAAATCCATGCTTAGCACGGAATTAATCACACATTTTCCAGAACATATTCTTTCACGCTTGTATAATCTGTCTTTCCACTACCAAGGACAAACATCTTATCAACCACAAGGATGGTTCGCGGCACCGCCAATTCTGAAAAACCATGAGCAGAGGCATAAGATGATAAATCCGATTTATCGGCTTTCGCGTATGTCGTGACCAATATCAACTGCTCGCCCTTTCTGGCATCAGGGATGGCAACAACGGCATGCCCCGCATCGGGATAGACTTTATCAACTATCGTTTCGACAGCGCTCAGGGACACCATCTCCCCTGCGATTTTGGCAAAGCGTTTCGCCCGTCCTAAAATTTTGACGAACCCCTCGTCATCGACATCGACGATATCACCGGTATCATACCAACCACCCTCGGGCGGCTGCAGTACACCCGGCTTATCATCTTTGTAATAACCAAGCATAACATTCGGTCCCTTGACGAATAATCGTCCGCCGTCATCAACGCCAGGTACATCCTCAAGGCGATATTCCACCCCCGACAGCAAACGCCCCACCGTACCGTTTTTCATATGCATCGGTGAATTTAACGTCAGCGCAGGCGCCGTTTCCGTTGCACCATACCCCTCAAGAATACGCACACCAAAACGATCGGCATATAGCTTTCTCGTTTCATCCTTCACCTTTTCAGCCCCTGCAAAAATGTAACGCATACGGTAGAAATCATAAGGATCAGCCATACGCGCATATCCGTTCAGGAACGTATCCGTACCGAACATAATTGTTGCATTCGAAGAATAAACAAGCTCTGGCACGATGCGATAATGCAATGGGCTTGGGTATAGGAATGTACGTACACCGGACAACACAGGCAATAACGTACCGCCCGTCAAGCCAAAGGAATGGAACATCGGTAAACAATTAAAGACCACATCCTGTCTATTGAAATCAACGCGTGATGATAATTGCACGACGTTGCTCATGATGTTTGCATGGCTTAGGACAACGCCTTTCGGATTACCCTCCGATCCTGATGTAAACAACACAACCGCCGGACCATCATAAGATATATTCAAACGGCGATGCGTATAGCGTGCGCTGCGATGTGCATATAACGTACGCAATTTTTCAAACGGGGTAATGCTTTCTTTGATATCTTCAAGATATACAATTTCAACACATTCAGACATTTCCTCAATCAAGCTTTCCAAACGGCCCATTTGAATAAATCGACGGGACGTCAGAACGGTCTTTACATGAGCAGACGTACAGGCCGATATTATTGCCTTTGCGCCCGCAGAGAAATTTAACATTGCAGGAACACGGCCAAAGCATTGCAAAGCAAAAAACGTCACAACCGCTCCCATAGAATTAGGCAATAATAAACCGACATTTTCACCGCGCACGGTAAAGGCATTAATCATGCGCCCCAATGTCATAGAGCCTTGGACAAGGCGTTTAAACTTCATCGGTTTACGCTCAATATCCTCCAGAATAATTGCCTTATCCCCGTTCACATGACGTGCCTTCATCAATGCATCGAATAACGTTTGCTCTCGGTCTTTGGTCAGGAACATCATCTCTTCCATCACATCATAAAGCATACGCCCAGCCGCCTTACGACGCCCACGCCCTTTAATTTCCTCAGGTACTTCGAATTTTTGCGGCGGCAAAATAGTCATGGTAATTTTCGGGAATGTCCTGAGCGGCACTTTCCCCTTCAGGCGAGAAAACGGCGTATGCTGTACCCCATCCAATCGAATGGGCAAAATAGTTGCCCCTGATTTATCTGCAATCATGCCGGGGCCGTCATATATCTTCATAAGAGCCCCCGTTTCCGTCAAACGCCCTTCGGGAAAGATGACACATTTTTTATCTTTTTCGACTTCTTGAATGAGGGATTTGAGTGAAAACGGATTGGTCGGATCAAGCGGAAAAGCATCAACCATTTTCAAAAACGGTCTGACCCACGCCCAGTTTGCAACGAAGCTATTGACCGCGAACATCGGACGCCCCGGAAGGAAGGCCGCCAAAACAGGCGCATCCAAAAACGACACATGGTTAGAAACAATAACAACGCGGTCTCCTGCCTTCTCGTAATTCTCAAGGCCCTTAACTTCGACCTTATAAAATAATTTAAGCACGGCCTGCATCAAACTTTTCATGAGGTAATCAGGTAAGAGCTGGCAGACATACAATGCGACCAAAAGATTCCCCATCGCGATCGTGAAAAATAACATCGGCACGCTAAAGCCGATTGCAAACAAAGTCGCCGAAACCACCGATGCCATAACAATGAACAAGGAATTTAGAATCGATAATGCCGCCAATTTACGGGATCGTGTTTCCTCATCACAGGCGTGTTGAAAAATCGCATTGAGCGGAATCACAAAAACACCAGCAGACACCGCAATCATAAACACATCGAACATGATGCGGATGCCTTTTAATGACATGACAAATTCAGGCAGCCCCATTAACGATGTCGTATCAATTATCGTAGCAAACGACCGTCCGGCAAAAAATAAATCGATGGAAAAAATACTAACGCATACAGCCGCCACAGGTACGTACACGGCTTCGATACGCCCGCGTAATAACCGATTATTCAACAGGCCGCCAATACCAATACCAATAGAGAACAACACCATGAACAAGGCACTGACATGTTCATTCGCGCCCAAATTCAGGCGTGTAAAATTCGGCATTTGTGACAAGAAAACCGAGCCCATAAACCAAAACCACGCAATCCCCAGCGCGCACTGAATTAAGGTTTGGCGACTGGTGAACAAATCATCCAGCATCTTCAACGTTTCAGAAAATATATTATAATTAACCTTTAAATCTTTATCGACCGACTCCGCCAAGGGGATTTTCAAACTCGCCCAATAGCCGACAACTGCCGTGATCAAAATCAAAGCCGATAAAATAAACAGCCCTGCGGGGGCGTTTACAACACTCATCCCGACAATCGTTCCAACCAAAATCGCAAGGAACGTCCCGACGCCCAATAACGCATTCCCGCCAACAAGCTCATCATCTTCTAATAATTGCGGCAGGATGGAGAACTTACTCGGCCCGAAAAAAGCAGACTGCGCGCCCAAGGCAAATAACGTGACAAAAGATAAAATAATCGCAAAATCTGCCTGCACTGCAAATGCCATCAAGGATGAAGCCCCCAATAAGGCCACGCCGATCTCCACGGCCTTTACCACACGCATGACTTTGTCTTTTGCATATTTATCGGCGTATTGCCCCGCCATGGCGGAAAACAAAACGAACGGCAAAATAAAAACGCCTGTGGCAATCGTCACCAACATTTTTTCTTCTGATCCTGCATCGGCAATGCCCTCTGCCGTTTTGAACAACAATACCGCCGTTAACGCACTTTTGAATAAATTATCATGACACGCCCCTAAAAATTGCGTGATGAAAAGCGGCGCAAAACGCTTATCCGACATGAGGGCAAATTGATTTTTTTGCATATTGGTAAAATCCTGATCAGAAAATGAATAATTTCAAACGCCAGAAGCATAACAAAAACACAGGCTTTTGTATGCACCGATATAACCGTGCATTGCCGAAACTATCTATTTGAGTTCTATGTATGATTTCTGCGCTAAATTTATATGAAATTTTCGCCCGTCTATCTCGTAAGAAACACGTCCTAATATATTTTTCTTAAAAATTGGATATGAAATACATGGCTCTATATCAGGGATAGTCACAACATGATGGATACGCGCACCAAGCCCAACCGTATACAAAGCGCCATTTTTCTTTTGTGTTAATATACTTTTATCATCAAGCCAAACATACGGCTCTACGGGGTTATTATGTGATGACCAATCTGAAAATTCTATATCAACCTTAAACTCCGGTGAAATAACCTTAGGGCCCTGATCGGTGATAAGAGTTATTGAACGACCGTCTTGAGATCCCAATATCGTAATCTGCTGCTTAGACATTTTATGCACTTGCACATATATGCCTAGAATAGCGCCAACGGCCATACATAATAAGAACAATTTTCTAAGCACAGCAGCCCTCCATCTTAACTACACAATACCACAAAAAAAGCCCGCGAACGGGGCTTTTAACTTTTAAAATTTTTATAAGATGCGCTATTCGGCAGGCACAACGTCCGCAGCGCTACCATCCTGCTGCTTGGGGGCGGCAGCCGGCTTATAAGCCGAGCCGACCATTTTATATGCACCGCCGACAATAACCATCACCGCCACATAGAACGCAAGCTCCATGCCTGTCGGACGCGGGTTATATCCCAACAATACGCTAAGTGTATCGCCAAGGAATGTACCGTTATCAAGAAGCCAGGATGTATCCCATACCTGTGGGTGCAGCATCGGCAACATATCAGCCTGGATCAGGAAGTTTGCCCCTTGCGCCGCCATACCGGCCGTCAGGAAAATCAACATCCAGCTTGTGACACTAAACAAGTGACGCTTCACGGTTTTCAACAAACCGAAATACAGCATAAAACCAACAATGGTACCGCCGGCAAGACCAATAAGACCACCAATCACGATCTCTGTCATGGCAACACCGGATAAGCTCTGGCCATAGGCAAATAAAACAATCTCTGCCCCTTCGCGCAATGTTGCCAAAGCCACAACACCAACAATCACAAATAATGATTTTTTACCCGAAACAACGGCCGCACCAACCTCGTTCAAATGCTTAGCCAGTTCGCGCCCGTGACGTTTCATCCAAATCACTGTCCAGCTCAGGAATAAAACAGCCGTGAACATCACGCCTGCGTTGAATACCTCTTGTCCGACACCGTCTACTGCTTCGTTAATTGCGTCGGTAAAATGGAAGATCAGGTAAGAGCCGAGAAGGCCAAGGCCAAGGCCACCAAGGACCAAAGCACCACGTGCAGGAAGACCGCGCGTTGCCGCCAGAACAATACCCACAACCAGCGCAATTTCCAAAATTTCTCTGAACACGATAATGGCTATCTCATACATAACGAACCCTTTCCTATCTCTTCCAATTTACATCAGATTACTTAGCAATAATATAACCGTTGGCTGTATCCATATTGAATTCGCCAAAGAAATGATATTTGCCTGGCTGAAGAGGGCCAACAAAAATTGTCGCCTTTTTATTGCCCGCAATAATTTTTTCACGGTTCATATCGTGGCTTTCGAATTCCTCAGGTGTCGGGTCTTCGTTTTTCACGATTAATTTAATTTTCTCACCCGCAGGAACAACAATTTCCGCAGGTTCGAATTTATGATCTTTGATGACGATTTCATAAAAATCTTGCTTCACCGGTGCGGCATCTTGTGCAGCAGCTTCAACCACGGGCGCATCTTTTAATGACGCAGCCGCAACCTTCAGCTTCGGGAACCACTCACGTAATTTTTCTTCTTCCTGATTTTCAGAAGAATAGTGAATAGCTTGTACAGCCTCATCAACCGCATCAATTTTTGCTGCGTCTACTGAATTGTTCGCACGGAAATAATCGACAACATTTTCCATTGTATATGTCACTTCATGAATACTCTCAAGCTCAGTAAACTCAAGCTCACCTTCTTTTTCCATGATAACGCCGATGCGCTCAATTTCTTTATCAAGCAAATCAAAGCCCTGTTCTGCGCTTTCAATTTTCTCGCCTTTATAGTGATGAACACCCTCTTTGGAGCTTGTTTCAAACTGCTCGGCATGCACATATCCAGATGTAGCGCCAAAGCCAATCATTGTTAAACCAGCTAAAAACATAAGCTTTTTCATGATTCTTAAATCCTGTCAGTAATGAAAATGATTATCATTTAAACGGATACAACACAGCTAAACGAAAAGCAAGTTTTGAATCACAAGAAATAAAACTTGCATTTGGCATAGGTTTTTTATAGTAATCGCGTGGGAAGTCGGCGCGGGCGGATGCTCGATTGTAGCCCGGTCAGGTCCGAAAGGAAGCAGCCACCAACGAATTCTCCGGGTCGTGTCCGGCTTTCCACTTCATTTTCTTCCATTTCCAAGCCGTTCACACGCAAGTTTTTGCAAAAAATTTCGCATGTGTATGATCCTTGCTGCGTATATAATATTGTTGTGAATCTATATGACTTTCATGATAGATTTTACGCCGTATTATTTATTTATAAGGATGGCACATGCGCTTACTTTTCCTATTGCTACTATTGGTTTCTGCACCCTTAACCACGTTCTCGGCACATGCGGAAAGCGTGCCCTCCCCCTTTGCCGCACCATCAAATGAGAACATTGAAAAAATGATTGAAGATGCGGAAGGCGGCGATATAGATGCGCAATTTTATATGGCAAATTTATATGATACAGGCGACGGCGTTGAGCAAAGCTATGAAAAGGCGGCTTATTGGTATATGAAGGCCGCAAAGCAAGGTGATCGTGATGCGCAATTCGCAATAGCGACATTGTACCACGACGGCGACGGCCTTGAGCAAAACCCTGTCGAAGCCTATGCATGGTATGCGGCCGCTATTGCGCAAATAGATGAAGAAGCGCAAGAAATGCAAGGTGAACTCTTAACCGTATTATCAGCTGAAGATCTTCAAGCCGCTAAAACATTGGGCGAAAAATACATCAATGATTATGTTACACCATTTATAAAGGCCGACATACAAGAAGACGCCATCGAAGACACCGAAGAGTAAGCACGCGCTGTCCGTAAACACGCAGAACATAAACCGACATTTTACGACAGAAAAAACATCCTTGCGCCTTGCAGTGACGCGTAAATCGCAGTACAAATAATGCATGGCAAAAGATACTGAAGTGTACCGCGTTCTGGCGCGAAAATACCGCCCCCAAAATTTTGACGAACTGATCGGGCAAGATGCCCTTGTGCGCACATTAAAGAATGCGATCACATCAGGCCGTATTGCGCATGCATTTATGCTAACGGGGGTACGCGGCGTTGGTAAAACAACAACCGCCCGTATTATTGCCAAGGCATTGAACTATAAAGGTCCCGACGGCACAAGCGGGCCGACAACAGGCAATACCGATGATTGCTCACTTTGTCAGGCCATCTCCGAAGACCGTCATCCCGATGTCATCGAAATGGATGCCGCCAGCCGTACAGGTGTTGATGACATCCGTGAAATTTTAGACGGCGTACGTTACGCCCCGACCGAAGCACGCTATAAGATATACGTCATTGACGAGGTGCATATGCTCTCGAAAAATGCGTTTAACGCCCTTTTGAAAACATTGGAAGAGCCGCCGGAGCATGTAAAATTCATTTTCGCAACAACAGAAATCCGCAAGGTTCCGATTACCGTTCTGTCACGATGCCAACGCTTTGACCTGCAACGCGTGGGCGTTGATTTATTGACGCCGCATTTCATGTCGATCTGCGAAAAGGAAAATGTCGGCGCTGATGAAGATGCGATATCGATGATTGCGCGCGCGGCAGACGGATCTGTGCGTGACGGCCTCAGCCTTTTGGATCAGGCCATTGCCCTAGCCGGTAAAAAAATCACTGCACAGCAAGTGCAAGATATGCTTGGCTTGGCGGATCGTGCACAGAACCTCGATTTGCTTGAAAAGGCGCTTCAGGGTGATATGCCCTCCGCCCTATCGATCATGGATAACATCTATAAGAATGGCGGTGCGCCATCTGTTGTCATACAGGACTTACTCGACCTCACGCATATCCTGACCAAGCTTCGCGCTGTGCCCGGATTAGAAGAAATTAACCAAGCCCTCTCGGGCGACCAGCTCAAGCGCGCGCAGGAATTATCACAAAAAATATCCATGCCCTCATTGGGGAAAACATGGCAAATTCTGCTCAAAGGTCTGGGCGAGGTCAACACCGCGCCAAACCCGCAAAGCGCAGCAGAAATGGTTATCATTCGTTTGGCTTATGCTGCAAACTTGCCTGACCCATCCGATTTAGTGAAAAAATTAAAAGATATGCCATCAGGCACAAATGGCGCAGGAGCGCCCCAGCAAGGATCACCGCAGCCAAGCGGCGTATCTAATGTACACGCACAAGATTTTACGCCCCCACCACAGGGTGCGACGCATATGAATCATGCTGGGCAAGAAATAGCGCGTGCGGCACCCGTTCTGTCAGTTGTACCGACGCCCGAGCCCGTGAAACAAATTAAAACCATGGAAGACTTGGTTTGCGTTTTACGCAAGCACGAAGCCTATTTGGTCGCAGAGCAAATGTATCATTTTGCGCACCCTATAAAAATCACGGACAAGGAAATTCGTTTTCGCCAAGCAGAAGAGGCCATGCCGAATTTATCAAATGATTTGAGCAAGGCCCTGCGTGAAATTACGGGGCAATATTGGGCGATTGTTGTTGCCAAGGAACAAGGCGGCCAAACCCTATCCGAAATTGCAGAAGCTAAACGTTTACAAGAACTGGCGGACGTGGCACAAATGCCTATCGTCAGTAATATCTTAGAGATTTTCCCCGAAGCACAGCTGATTGAAGTGAAAAAAATTGAGCCGCCCAAGGAAGACAACAATGAAAACAGTAACGACGTAACAACGCATTAACCAGACGAGGATCCCCCGATGTTCAATATGCAAAAAATGATGAAACAAGCACAGGAAATGCAATTTAAATTGCAAGAAGTGCAAGAGAAATTAAAAGACATTGAAGTCGAAGCAGAATCAGGCGGCGGCATGGTAAAGGTGACAATGCGTTGCGATGGTGATGTTACAAAAATCAATATCGACGAAAGCTTGATCGGTTCTGATAAAGAAACGCTGGAAGATTTAATTGCTGCGGCTGTAAACAATGCCAACGCAACAAAAGATGACCGCATCAAAAGCGAAACAAAAGCCATGATGGATTCCCTTGGCCTTCCATCTGACGGCTCCGGATTACCGTTTTAATCTGATATCAACATGCGATTAGCCACTTGGAATATTAACTCTGTGCGTTTGCGCATCGGCATTGTTTTAGATGTCTTGCGCGAACATAATCTTGATGTTTTATGCCTGCAGGAAACCAAAACACCTGACGAGCATTTTCCTGCGCAAGACTTTATAGATGCGGGATACGAACACCTACATTTTAACGGCATGAAGGGATATAATGGCGTCGCTATAATTTCTCGCATTCCGTTCGAAAACCCTACCGTGTATTCCCGCGTTGCCCTAGAGGATTGCCGCCATATTTCTGTGCAATTTCCGAAATTCGAACTGCATAATTTATATATTCCGGCAGGCGGCGATGAGCCGGATCGCAGTATAAACGACAAATTTGGGCACAAGCTCGATTTCGTGGACGAAATTAGCGACTTATTTGCGAAAAGCTACACAACGGATGATAAATTAGTGATCGTCGGTGATTTTAACATCGCACCCTTGGAACATGATGTGTGGTCACACAAGCAATTATTAAAGGTCGTATCACATACGCCGATTGAGGTTGAAAAAATAACAGCAATGCAAAACTCCCTGAATTGGGTGGATGTATCACGCCAGTTTATTCCCGAAGACGAAAAATGTTATACGTGGTGGTCATATCGTAACCGCGACTGGAAAAAATCAAATCGCGGCCGCCGACTTGACCATATTTGGGTCACCCCACCTTTAAAAGATGATCTGAAAAATCACGAAATTGTGACACATGCGCGTGACTTCGTAAAGCCAAGCGACCATGTTCCGGTCATTGTAGAATTCAAATAAGAAATTGAAACCTTAGTAATCAACAGGAACGGAAAGCTGTTCGATTTCCACGGTTTCACTGCTCAGCATCACAGCGCGCATTTCCGCAACAGACAACACCTGCCCGACGGCCAATACAGGCCCCGTTTCATTATCACGGTGCAAAACAACGACATAACTGAGATCTTTTTCAAGTGATCCTGCAAGGCGATTAATATCACTCAACGGGTATGTAATATGTAGCGGCGTACCGCTCCAACTTGCGATCTCACCCATTGCGATTACAGGACGCAAAAAGAACTGCGACATCCGTACTTTCGTTACGAATGGTACACTCTGATTATTATTAACTTTCTCTCTGATTTCCTTCGTGAGTTCCAGATCAGGGTCGGCAACAAAACGCTCTGTACCTTGTGTCGGTGCCATCGCATAAATCAACAACTTCCCTTTATGAACCTCATCAGGATCAAGCTCTAAACCGGGAACATCAATATTCAAAACATCAAGCGCAGTATCGCGAACAATTTCAATTGCTTGTACATTATCGGTTTTTGCCAGATTAATAGCAGGCGTCACGTCACGAATTGAAGCATCCCAGCGACCATTGGCAATAATCATTGGCGTCTTAACGCCCCCCAAACGCATGGAATCACTGTATTTTTTTGCACGGTCTTCGCAAAATTTATGTGTAAATTTTATTTCACCCGGGCCGCCAAACGTGTTTCGGCAATTGATCATGACGATGTCTTGGCGTTCACGTAAAACATCCAACAACATTTCCTGTGCCGCATCATCATAGGTACATGTATTCCGACCAAACATTTCAAGAAAGACGAGAGAATCTGCCTGCGCGACCTGCATAGACAAGCCTAGGATTACAGCCGATAATGTAGCTATTTTCTTCATAGTCACTTTTCGGAACATAATACGCCTCACTACTCTCTTAAAAATCAGAACAACGCCCGTTAACATCCCAATCGCCATAGCGCGTGGGTTCGGGTCTGTTTTCAAATCCGCCAATCTCTCGATCCGCCTTTTCAGGCGCATCTTTTTGATCCTTGGTTATTTCTGTGCTTGGTTTTTTCGTGTCCATATCCCATAGTAAGATAAAAAGAGCATAGCAATCAAATGAATTTAACGCCCGAGAACAGTTTGAACGATCAAAACGACAACAAAGAACAAGACGACCTGGCCACACGCCGCTGCGCGCTTGAATTATTAGGACAGGTTATTATCAAACGTAATGCCCTTGATATCGCCCTGGACAGCAGTGCATCTTTTGCTGCGCTATCCCCACGTGACCGTGCCTTTACACGCATGTTATTAACCACAACAATTCGCCGCCTTGGGCAAATTGACGACCTCATCCAAAGCACATTAAACCGCCCTGACGCCTTAAAAACAGAGGTCGTGCGTAATATTTTACGCCTTGGGGTGACACAACTTTTTTTCATGCAAGTTCCCGATCACGCCAGTGTTGATACAGCCGTACGACTGGTTGAAGAACATAAAATGCCCAGCCAGAAGGGGTTTGTGAACGGAGTTTTACGCACCCTTAGTCGTGAGGGAAAAAAACGCATTGAAAAACAAGATGCCGCGCGATTAAATACGCCCGATTGGCTTTTGAAATTATGGATAGAGGATTATGGCCTGAATGTTGCCGCGCAAATCGCGCAAGCAAATATGACCGAAGCCCCTTTGGATATCACCGTTAAAAAACCGGCTGATCGCCCTTATTGGGGAAATGTATTGCAAGCATCAGAATTATCAACGGGTACATTACGCCGCATGGCCGGCGGTAATATCCGCGAAATGGAAGGATTTGATGACGGCAAGTGGTGGATACAAGATGCCTCCGCGGCGCTGCCTGCGACATTACTTGGAAACATCAAAGATCAGCACGTTATCGATATGTGCGCCGCGCCGGGTGGTAAAACCCTACAACTTGCGAGCTTGGGCGCCACCGTTACGGCAATCGATCGTTCAGCAAAACGTCTGAAACGTTTGGAAGAAAACCTTGTGCGCATGAATTTAAAAGACCGCGTCAAAATTGAAATTTCCGATGCCGCCGCTTGGAAAGCTATTGAGCCTGCCTCCTATATTTTACTGGACGCACCATGCTCTGCCACCGGAACGATCCGCCGCCATCCCGATACAGGGTACCTGAAATCACAAAAAGACATTGACGGATTAATGTCTATCCAAGAGCGATTACTACAACATGCCGGTAACATTTTGGCTGTTGGCGGCATCCTGATTTACTGTACGTGTTCCTTGCAAAAGGCAGAAGGCGAAAACCAAATTGAAAAATTCCTGAAGGCCAATCCGAATTTTGAGCGCATCCCCGTACAGAGTGATGAAATCGGAAAATATGATGATCTGTTAACGGATGAAGGCGACATACGTGTATTGCCGTTTCATCTAGCCGGACAAGGCGGTATGGACGGATTTTATATTTCACGCCTGACAAAGAGATCGTGAAAATAAATTCGCCTGTGGATATAATTTAAAAATTCTGTTACATTTGTGACATCTTCCCTGAAGGTGCGACGTATCGATTCGCTTCCCCTCGCACCTCTCCCACAATATTAAAATTCGAGTAACTAATTTATGTCTGACATCAAAATTGCACCTTCTATTCTTTCATCTGATTTCTCACGCTTAGGTGAGGAAGTCGCCGCTATTGATAAAGCCGGCGCCGACTATATTCATATCGATGTCATGGACGGACATTTTGTGCCCAACCTGACATTCGGCGCGCCCGTAGTGAAGGCCATTCGTAAATCTACGCAAAAAACATTTGATGTACATTTAATGGTCGCTCCTGTTGATCCGCTTATTGATAGTTTCGTAGATGCAGGCTCAGACATTATTACCGCACATGTAGAAGCCGGGCCACATCTGCACCGTACATTGCAACATATCAAGGCACGCGGCGTAAAGGCGGGTGTTTCCCTCAATCCGCACACACCGATCGAAAGCATTAAACATGTTATGGATTTGGTGGACCTCATTTTAATTATGACTGTTAATCCCGGCTTCGGTGGGCAGAGCTTCATTCCCCTCCTCGATAAAATCGCTGATGCCCGCCGTATGATTAACGCCACAGGGCGCGATATCGATCTGGAGGTCGATGGCGGCGTCAATCCGCAAACAGCAAAAGATGTTATTGCAGCCGGCGCCAATGTTCTTGTCGCGGGAACAGCCGTTTTCAAAGACGGGCCGGAACAATACGCTAACCATATCCGTTCGCTCAGAGGGGAATAGGTTTTATTAAAGGAGATCATATCATGTTAATTTCCTCTATCGATATTCTGGATGCCCTGAAAACACGCGCAGGCCATATGGCATGCCATACCGTTTTTTATGACTGGTCATTACGTGGCCAAACGCCTGATCGCCTGATCGTACGTCCCGTTGACCCATGGCGCGGTGATGCGGCAAAAGCACAAGATTTATTGAATGCCGCAGGCGTTCAGGAACGTACAGGTCCGCAATGGCAAACCGATTGGTGGAGCCCCGAAGACGCTGACGAGCTCTGGATTTCTCACATGCATGGCTTTGGCTGGCTACGTGATTTACGTACACTTGGTACACCACATGCCAGAGAACAAGGCCGTTTAATGATTGAAAACTGGCTTTCCGCGTACGGATCATGGAATGCGCAAAACTGGCGTCCCGATATTACTGGCCGCCGCCTTGCGATGTGGATTTGCCATTACGATTTTTTCTGCGGCGGACATGACGAAGCATTTGAAGACCAATTCTTAAGCAGCATCGTTAAGCAAGCAAAACATCTGAGCAATACATTCAGCATGACCAAAGGGGCAAACCGCATGGAGTCGTTAAAGGGGCTTCTTTATGCAGGGATCGCACTTGAAGGGTATGAAAAATGGATCGACCAATCTCTGAAATGTTTAGAACATGCCATCGATGAGCAAATCTTAGCGGATGGCGGACATGTTTCACGTTCACCTGCAACGATGCTCGAGATTTTGGAAATACTGGTTGATATTCGCTCCGCGCTTACCGCTGGCGCCTACCCCGTTCCCGATCATATCGCATCGACTATTGATTCCGTAAGCGCGGCACTGCGCTTATTCCGATATCGCGACCGTAAATTCGGCGTCTTTAATGGCACGCAAGAAGGCGATATTGAAACCATTGATTCAATTCTTGCCCAAGCCGGAACACATACAAAAGCAAAAACAAGCCTACCTGATACAGGGTTTGAACGCCTTGAATGCGGCCGTAGTTTGATCGTTATCGATACAGGGCGCGCCCCCCCTGCTCCGTATGATAAAACCGCACATGCAGGCGCACTCGGTTTTGAATTATCCTATGGTAAAGAACGGATATTCGTATCCTGCGGCACACATCCTGCCAATGAAGATTGGCGCGAAGCCCTAAGGTTTACGGCCGCGCACAACACGGCCTGCATTGATTACCGCAATTCCTGCGAGATAAAGAAAGACGGATATTTCGGCCGCAAGGTTACGAAAACAACATGTGAACGAGAGCAAACACGTGATGCCGTTTTGCTGGATGCATCACATAACGGATATGTCGCCCTTAACGGCATAACACATGAGCGTAAGATTTACATGGCCGATGAAGGGCATGATATACGCGGAGAAGATGACTTCACAAGCACGCTTGACCTGATGAAACCCGTCGAAACGGCTATACGGTTCCACATTCACCCGAATGTAAAAGCATCCCTTGTCAATGAGGGGCAAGAGGTCTTACTCAGAATGCCCGGCGGAATGGGATGGCGTTTCAAACATTCCACAGGGGTATTAAAACTCGAAGACAGCTTATATCTGGGCGAAGGAATCACACATCGCAAGACCCAACAGATCGTTATCTATGGGCGCATGAGTGAAGGTGATGCCTGTGTAAAATGGTCGTTAAAACGCGAAGGTTAAACTAAGCGCAAAATTCTTTTCAAAGTTTTTCTGGCAATTTTTTTTACATGCGCTTTATACTGCGCGCCTAAACAAGTACCAGAAATAAAAATAATGGCTCAAAAAAATATAAAACAGCATAGTTTTGGCGAACTTGTAGAAGCAAGCCTTCCGGATGATGCAGCACTCACAATAGAAAACAGCCTGGGCGAAGATGCATATCAGGCGTTGTTATCTGATGCGTTTAAAAATGGTGTCGTGCAGGAACCCATTTACGGCAAAGACCAATATATAGCACACGAATCATTATCACGCCCTGCGCATGATGAAGTCCAATTTCACATGGATATTCTATCACAGCAATTTTATGCCCATGGCGTAGCCGAGGAATTTGACATCTTGACCTCCGCTAACGGATTAAAAGGAGCAGAAAATCTACCTGTTACCTTGAATATTGCCGTTGATACCGTTTTGTCACCCGGTTTCTGGAATAAAATGGAAAAACGTTTATCTCCCTTTTCGCCCGATGATTTGGTTTTTGAAATTTTAGAACATGATGTTGACCTAAATAGTGATATCAGCCACATGTACGCATTACGTGATCAGGGTTATCGCTTTGCACTGGATGATTTTGCGCTAGGCGAAAGCCACAAAAACAGATTAAAAGTATTTGGCGATGTTATTGACTACATCAAAATTGACGGCCCGATTATTCGCGCTTTTTTTGATGGCGACAGTGACACGAACAAGCACAATGACTTGGCTAACATATTGGAATATATACGTGAAACCCACCCCGATATTGAGTTGATAGCAGAACGCGTACGCTCAAGACAAGAGGCCGATCAATTGTTTGACATGGGATTTACAGGCGTACAGGGCAGACAGTTACGCGCCGAAGATTTTGATTATGCGACCAAAGTCGATAGCACTTGCCAAAAAACCCTCGATCTGTGAGAATTAGCGTAAATTCACAAACAAACACGCTTCTTTTTCTATGGCAAAAGCACAAAAAAACTATGTCTGTACCGCTTGCGGATCTGTTTCCTCCAGATGGGCGGGAAAATGCGATGCCTGCCATGAATGGAATACAATCACCGAGGAAATTGTCGAGGCAAGTGTTCCAAAAGGCCTGAGTGGTAAACAAAAAGGTCGCGTCATTGACTTCATCGATCTGAAAAATGAAAAAGGGCGCACATATCCACGCTTGCAAACCCGTATCAATGAATTTGATCGTGTAACGGGCGGTGGCATTGTGCCGGGTGCGGCGATCCTTATTGGTGGCGATCCGGGAATTGGGAAATCTACTATACTTTTACAATCTGTCTGCGCACTGACAAATAACAACGTCAATTGTGTTTATATTTCAGGTGAGGAATCAACAGACCAAATCCGCATGCGCGCCAACCGTTTAGGGCTTGGTGATTCCGCCGTAAAACTTGCCTCTGCCACAAATGTTCGTGACATTATTGAATCGGTGAAATCCGCGCCAGAAAAAGTACAGCTATTGGTGATTGATTCCATTCAAACCATGTATGTTGATTCAATAGACAGCGCGCCGGGCACAGTTACACAAGTACGTACGTCTGCCCAAGAAATAATAAGAATGGCAAAAAGCCTAGATATATCAGTTATTTTTGTTGGGCACGTAACCAAAGATGGCCAAATAGCAGGCCCCCGCGTTCTTGAACACTTGGTGGATACCGTACTTTATTTTGAAGGCGACCGTAGCCACCAATTCCGCATTTTACGCGCGGTTAAAAACCGTTTCGGCCCGACAGATGAGATCGGTGTTTTTGAAATGGCTGAACAAGGCTTGATCGAGGTTGCCAATCCTTCCGCCCTATTCCTGTCCCAACGACATGAGGACGCAGCAGGCAGCGCAGTTCTGGCTGCCCTAGAGGGAACACGTCCGATCTTGGTCGAGGTACAAGCACTCGTTGCGCCATCATCATTGGCATCACCACGCCGCGCCGTGTTGGGCTGGGATCATAACCGTCTGGCGATGATTGTTGCCGTATTGGAAACCCGTTGCCGTATTTCATTATCCAGCCACGATATTTTCCTCAACATAGCAGGGGGCATACGCATTTCAGAACCGGCCGCCGATGTTGCCGTCGCCGCCGCACTGATCAGCGCGTTAAGCAATCTACCATTGCCTGCGGACACAGTCTTTTTCGGTGAAATCGGCCTTGCCGGAGAAGTACGTCAAGTATCGCAACCGGATCTGCGGTTAAAGGAATCATCTAAACTCGGCTTTGAAAAGGCGACTATTCCAAATCTATCAAAGAAAAAACCGGCGAATAAAAACCTGCCGATCGATGCGCAAGAAATTTCGCATGTGAAACAATTGGCAAAAATGCTGGGTGCGAATATTCAACAAACGGAGGAGGGGTTTTAAAACCCTTTCTTTGGGTGGCGGACTTTATCAGGCTGCGCGACTCTTACTAATACCAAGAATCGCCTGAGAACACAGGGTTTCAACAGGCATACCGGTCTGCTTACACTGCGCCTCTAACTCACCCAACTTATAAAGAACATTTTCCAATGCAGGCATAGACCAGCTATTCAACTGACTTTTGAACATAGGCGCCTGTTTGAAAAAGATGGGTGGTGACAATTTTTTCATCGCACTATCCATGTCCATGCCACTTTGCATATATGACTTTGTTGCATGTAAGCGACGAAAATGGTTTTGCAAACTACGTAACAGAGCAATAAAAGGCGTGCCTTCTTCTAACAATGTCGCATATGCTTTAAGTGCAGCCTGCGCGTTCCTTCCTGCTACATTGTAAACAAGATCATCAAAACCTTGCGCCCCTGCAGCGCCGCAAGCAGCCTGCACATCGCGTAACGATATCGGCGTTTTTTCATCTCCTTTATAGGTAATCAATTTATCAAGCTCTGACCTGACCTTCGCACGATCACCTGATATATTTGCGGCAAGCCACGCTACCGCATCACTTTGTGCATTTAAATTTTCCGCCTGTAATGTTTCACGAATAAAACGGCTGACATCGCGCTCATCCTCCACATAACAGGGCACCGCCGCTGCATTCTTTGCGCTTTCGCATAATTTGCGCAAAGCTGATTTCGGACCAAGCTCACCTGCCTGTATAATAACAAGCGCACTATCACTTGGGTTTTCCAAATATAATTTAACCGTGGTTGTGATTTTGTCGGTCGCCCCATCAATACGGATCAAACGATCGCCGCCCATCATCGAAATTGCACCTGCCTCGTCTGACAACCGCGCAGGGTCATCAACAATAATATCGGCCGTCAAAGCGCAAACGTTAAACGGATCATTCAAATCAGCAACGACAGTCTTGCCCATCACCGCGCAGCGTTCCTTCGCCAAGCCCTGATCAGGTCCATAAACCAATATGACGCGCGCCGCCTTATCCGGCGATTTCACAAAAGGTTCTATTTGGCGAAAATTAAGCTTCATTGCGGGCGGTTTCTATCCTGCATTCACATTGCAACATTGATTGCGGCGACCTTTTAATTCCTTTTCAAAGACGTCACGTGCACTTTGATTCATATCATCAAAAACGGCAGGATCATAATTTTTCTGGAACGCTAAAACATCAGACAGAGTAGGGAACATCACACGATTCACTTTGGCATCTGTGCATCCGCTGCGGCATATATTCAATAACGCCTGCCCTTCATCATATAGGCCAACCTCCTCAAGCACGGGCTCTATCAGATTCGCGAATTCGCGCGCGAACGTCGCCATATTACCTGTACCGAATGCGATATCAAAAAATTTGCCATTGTGTTGACGTGCGGCCGCATAAGCCTCAAGTGTACGTGCATAACTTTGCTCTTTATCGCTGCCAAAACCATACTTCATCAAAAGCTCGTCAACGTCATCTGCAAATGTCGGGTGGAAAGCCAATGCGGTTGTAATTAAAAACGCCGTTTGGTGTTGATGAATACCCACGCCGAACATACGCGCTTCATATCGGTGGCCGAATACCGCGCCGTCACTGTCCTTTAGGGTGGCTATTTTTACATCCGGCCACAGTAAACTTTGAGCAAGATAATAATTACTCGCGATATTAAGGCCGCGTTCCTTTAGGGTATTGAATGTCACACCCCAATCGCCAGACGGCACGCGATTTAAACCGCCATCACGATCATAATACATAAAGAGCGGATTATTCATAACGTGATGAATATGATTTTCGATAAGCTCTTCACCCGTATCAGCCGTGAACACATACGGCAATACACCGCCGCGCCCCTCGAGCAAGCCTTCGTGACGAAGCGTCATAGGCGCCTGCCCTTTAAACGCTTTTCCCTCGCTGAAGCCAGTGCTGTTATCGGTCAGCAAGAACAGGAACGGCGCTAAGATGTACAATCTTTTAACATTAGATAGCAAATGCGCGGGGTCTTTGTGGCTGACGGATACTTGATTTGATTTACAAACTGCAAAATATTGTACGCATTTCTTCATATCTTCGCGATAGGGGGCGTACATCACCTTATACCGCTCTACATCTACGATACGTGAAAGCAGATCATCTGCCGTACGTTCCGGAAGCTCCTGGAAATAAGAACGCTTTAACCCTAATCCAAGCGCTTTATCACTCAGGATTTTAATTTTCTTATTCGTATCTTCAATAACAGATTTTGCATTTTCGAAAGTATCAGCTTTGCTCGCCACTTCCAACAGCTCGCTCGTAGGCTCGTTATGCACCCAGTCTTCATCCGGCAATGCCGCCATAGCACAATTTTTCAAAACCTTGTTTTGTGACAAGCTCATCACATCAAGATCTTTGGTATCAGGCTTGAAAAAGGACAGCTCAATCTCAATACCCGCTTTGGCATTATCGCCGGAACCAAGGTATAGATCATAAACATCAGCAACGGTGTTTATCTCACCCAAATCATTTGCGTTGACTTCGGACATTGCGTGCCCCTTTCATCAAAAAAACATTAGAAGAATAAAGTATATCCCTATGACATTCTTTTGACAAACAAAGAGGGTTACATTTTTTATTATTTATGTCGGCGAAACATCTGTTTGCGTATATTCAATCAATGTTTGAGGCTCGTCAAGCACATGCAAACGTGTATCCGCATCCAATATTTCCTGCGCTCTTTGCTTAAATGCATCAAACAAAGGATTATCAGCCTTAACGAGCGCATTATTGTCACTACGGTAATTACTCGCACGCGTCATGACCGCAGGCTTAATGTTTACGATCAACGCCCCCCATTCACGGCGAAGCTCATCACCTTGATTTGTTTGCGGACGATGAATTATCTCTCCGCCGACACGGGCAAGCGTATTATCAGGCGCGGCTATTTCCACCTGATCAATTTTTTGTCCTTTATGCGTATTGAACCTATATTCCGTGCCCAATTTATTATGAAACAAATAAACCGTATCGGTATTTTGACCGCCTGAAATATGATCGTGCCAGTTTGAAATATGCGGACGGTGGCAATCACCCGGATCCACATCTGTTCTCTGCACGATAAGGAGCATTGACGTTTCCTCGAATACCTCGGGACCATATAATTTCAGGGCATCCAACGCCGCAGCATTAATGCGGCTGAGTGTAAAATCATATGCCTCAGGCAGAGCAATATGCATATCCCCCGCACGTTTAACCGTCATTGCATCGCATGTAATATCCGCAAGGTTTTCCTGATCTACATCATCACATGTTGCAATGATATGTGTTTCTGCATGGGCACTTCGTGCCTTTACGGCTTCTGCATCGCGGGAAAATGTTGAATGCAAACGATAATCCATCGCCTGCACATAATCTTGTGAACCGTCAAAATCCATCTCTTTCGCAGCATCATTGAAATCAAGCACAAGGCCTTTTTCCCGCGAATGCTCACGAAAAAAATTGTTATTCATTTTTGGTGGTCTGCTTGTATCACTCATCGTAATCACTCCAATATTTTCACGCTGTTTTTTGCGCGATATTTTTATTTAAACCGGAATGAATATATCGAATGGGTAAGACACATTCCGCCGGGCTTCCTTTTTCAGGTACCACAGACGGAAGTTACTCGCTGTGGCGCTTTAGCTTTTGTAACGCGGTGCAAGCTGATCCTTCAAATGCCGCGTGTATTGAACAAATTGACAATACGATTTGCTTATATAAGGGCATGTGCCCTTACGTCAAGAATTTTTATGGAATATTTGTAGAATACGTTATCGTTTGAAATACAGGCTTAAATGCAATTCAATTTGACGTGCAATATCGTTCAACGCATTTTCACGTGTATTTTGTTCCGACACACGGGTAGCAAACTCACTAACCAGAATATTGTAACTCGAAACAGCAGTTAACGCACGGCTCAAAACAACCTCTCCCGTTTCTTTATCAACCAAGCGCATGTCTGTATTCATCTTTAGCTGTGAACGCGTTGCATCAGATTCTTTGGTTAAATCCAAATCAGAAACGGTTTCCTGAATCGGGCTAATTTTCAATTCAAAGCGCGTATCAGTCGGGCGGCCGTCCTTATAAAAACGATCAATCAATTCGTTACGGAGAAACTGACCGTTACGATCAGGAATATTTGCTATTTGTACATGTTGTAATGTTTGTCGCAGGGTTTGATTTTCCGACGCGTTTAATCCGAAATTTCCGTGTACAGGTTGAAAACCACACGCACCAAGAGCAAGGCAAACAGGTAAAATCAAAATTGTTTTTTTCATTTTCTATCCTACTACAACATTCACAATACGGCCGGGAACATAGATAAATTTGCGCAGTGTTTTCCCGTCCATGGCTTTTTGAATTTTTTCTTCCGCCAATGCAATTTCCTGTGCTTTATTTTGGTCAGCATCAGCCGGCAATGTTATGGTCGCCCTTACTTTTCCGTTGACCTGCACACCAATGGTAATTGTATCCTGCACCAACAGGTCTTCATTATATTTTGGCCATGCACAGTCAACAAGGCTCTGCGTATTACCGCGCTGCGCCCATAATTCCTCAGCCAAATGCGGCATGATCGGATTGATCATCATAATGAAGTTTTCAACCGCTTCGCGCAATGCAAACGCGTCGCCATCATCTTGTACTTTGAACGCCGTAAAACCGTTATAGAATTCACGCAAATAGGCAACGGCCTTATTCATGGCAAAGGCTTCAATCGCCTCTCCGACACCCTTGATTGTTTTGTGCGTTAATCGACGCAAATCTTTTGCCTTATCACCACATGCATTTTCATCGCCCGGCACCAAATCCATCGCGGAGATCACGGAATAAACACGGTTTACAAATTTCCATGCACCTTCGATACCGCTTTCAGTCCATTCCAAATCACGCTCAGGCGGAGAGTCCGATAAAATGAACAAACGCGCGGCATCCGCACCGTATGTTTCAAGAATTTCTTCGGGATCAATAACGTTTTTCTTCGATTTTGACATTTTAATCGAAGCACCGATCGTCACAGGCGCACCTGTTTCCACATGCACCCATTGACCGTCTTTTTTCACGGCATCTGTCGGGAATATCCACTTACCGTTTTCATCCTGATAGGTTTCATGCGTCACCATACCTTGTGTGAACAGTCCGCTAAACGGTTCTTTACAATCAACAAAACCGCATGTGCGCATCGCCTTGGTAAAGAAACGCGCATACAATAAATGCAAAACCGCATGCTCTACGCCGCCGATATATTGATCAACGCCGCCATTTTCAGGCAACCAATAGGCCGCCTTATCCTTGGCAACCGGCAAGTTTTCATTCTTTGAATCGCAATAACGGAATTGATACCAGCTACTTTCAAAGAATGTATCAAATGTGTCTGTTTCACGTCTTGCCGCCTTGCCGCATTTCGGGCAATCACAATTCTTCCATGTCGGATGATGATCTAGCGGGTTACCCGGCTTATCGAAGCTAATATCTTCGGGCAGAGTAACAGGGAGCTGGTCATCCGGCACAGGCACGGCGCCACAGTTATCACAATACACAATCGGAATAGGGCACCCCCAATAACGTTGGCGACTGATCCCCCAATCGCGCAAACGATATTGCGTTGAGCCAAAACCCGTACCGTTTTCTTCGCAGCGTTTAATCACTTCGGCCTTGGCATCCGCGATGGATTTACCATCAAGCCACTGCGAATTGACCAAACTGCCTTCGCCTGTATACGCCTCACCATCCAGAGCGAAATCAGCATCTCCATCAGGTGATACCACAGGCAGGATGTCCAGATTATATTTGCTGGCAAAGTCGTAGTCACGTTGATCATGTGCCGGCACACCGAAAATCGCGCCCGTCCCGTAATCCATCAAAATAAAGTTTGCGATATAAATAGGAACCTCACGCCCCAATAACGGGTGCGTTGCCTTCAGCCCTGTATCGAAGCCAATCTTTTCCGCCTTTTCGATTGCTGCCTCAGATGTACCATTTGCTTGGCACTCTTTTACGAAAGCATCAAAGCCGTCCTTACCCGCACAGAGCTTAGCACTCATCGGGTGATCGGGCGCAAGCGCAAGGAAAGATGCACCAAATAACGTATCAGGGCGCGTTGTATATACTTCGATCTGCTCATCGCTACCAACGATATTCCACTTAAACTGCAGACCAACGGATTTTCCAATCCAGTTCTCCTGCATGATGCGCACCTTTTCCGGCCAACGATCAAGCGTTTTTAAATCATCCAGAAGCTCATCCGCATAATCCGTAATTTTCAAAAACCACTGGTTTAATTTCTTGCGCTCAACCGGTGCGCCTGTACGCCAGCCCTTGCCGTCAATCACCTGCTCATTCGCCAATACCGTGTTATCAACGGGGTCCCAGTTCACAACGGATTCTTTACGATATGCGATGCCTTCTTCAAGAAAACGGATAAACATACGCTGTTCATGCGCATAATATTCAGGGTCACAGGTTGCAAATTCGCGGCTCCAATCAATCGAAAGCCCCATAGATTTCAGCTGCTCTTTCATCACAGCGATATTTTCATGTGTCCATTTTTTCGGATGTTCGCCGCGCTCAATCGCCGCATTTTCAGCAGGCAATCCAAATGCATCCCACCCCATCGGGTGCATAACATTAAAGCCCTTTGCATTTTTATATCGCGCAACAACATCACCTAATGTGTAGTTACGCACATGACCAACATGAATACGACCACTGGGGTAGGGGAACATCTCCAGCACATAATATTTTTGCTTATCCGAATCCGCGCTCACAGCAAAGGCATCCGCCTCTTCCCATTTATTGCGCCATTTTGTTTCGGTTTGCTTTATATTGTAACGCTCAGCCATTATTCCACTCTACCCGCTTGTCTTTATTTATTATTGTTCGGCCAAATGGGCGATACGTAATTCACGCGCACGGGTTAACACCGCATCTTCCAATTTACGCGCAGTCGCCTCAGAAACCTGTGCATCACGCCATTGTCCCTTTACCAATTCCTGACGGAATGTACGAACACGAATGCCTTCTGCTTTTAATTCACGCCCCAATACAAATGCATTAATCTTCACACGCTCATTGGGTGACGCAGGGTCCGTATACCAATCTGTTAAGATTACACCGCCAAAAGGATCAGCGCTCGCAAGCGGCATAAAGGAAACCGTATCAAGCGTCGCACGCCACAAAAAGCTATTAACGCCAAGCGGACTTTCATCCACGCTTTTCTTCTTTTTGCCGAACAAGCCTTTGTCCTTGCCAAAAATAGATTCACGATCGCCGTAAATATTATTATCGCCACCCGTTTGGTTTCTATCTAAACCCGTCGGGTATTTGGCTTCAGTCTCAATGCCGCTACACGCAGACAAACATAGCGCAACCGCGCCAAGCAATGCAGTGGATCTTAAAACTGTTTTTTGCGACATCTTCATAATTCCTCGTAAAATTTTGCAATATCATTCCTTAGCATGCCGCACCTGCCCCCACAACCCCGATTAACTGTTGAAAGCCCCCTGTCAACAAGGTAAACATCATGACTTATATATACAGGGCTGCAAAAAAGCCTGTTGCAAAAATGCAACGCCCCTGAAAAATGTTACCCAAAAGGCACAAAATCACATTGACCCCTATACTTATTATATGGCGTAATGCACTCGTTCCTCCACACGAGGGGCACCTACTTAACTTTTATCCATTACGGATTAACTTTAACAAATGGTCATGATTAACATGATCGGAGGAAACTAAAATGAAAAAATTACTACTAGCAAGCGTTGCTGTTAGCGGTTTGGCATTTGCTGCTGCTCCTGCTCACGCTGAAATCGACCTAGAAGTCGGTGGTTACTTTAAAGGTTACGGCGCATACGCTGACGTAGACGGTGCGGATTCATCTTTTGACATCATCCGTGACACAGAACTTCACATCGGTGGCGAAACAACTCTAGACAACGGTCTAACAGTTGGTGTTCACTTTGAATTTGATGTTGACGGTCCAGACTCAGCTGCTACTGACGAATCATATATTTACTTCTCAGGTGACTGGGGTCGTGTAAACTTTGGTGCGGAAGACGGTGCTGCTTACCTATTGCAGGTTGCTGCTCCTTCAGCTGACTCAAACTACGATGGTATCCGTCAGTATGTATCACCTTTCGATACAGCTCTAGACTATGACTTGAACACAGCAGGTAAGTCTGACAAGTTCACATACTTGTCACCTATCTTCAGCGGTTTCCAAGTTGGTGCGTCATACACTTCAACAAACAATGCTGCTGGTTCAATCGACCTAGACGGTACAACAGATTCTGTTCTTGAATTTGCTGGTCGTTATGAAGGTCAATTCCAGAATGTTGGCGTTATCGCTGGTGCGGGTTATGTTTCATCTGAAGATGACTTCGATGCATTCAACCTAGGTCTAGACCTAGACATCGCTGCATTCGGTATCGGTACTGCTTATGTTAACCAAGATGATAACGGTACAGAAACTGACACAATCGTTGTTGGTGCTGACTTCACAAACGGTCCTTTCAAGTTCGGTATCTCTTACTTGAACGAAGACATCGACAACAGCACAGACACAGACCGTTACACTGGTGGTGTTAACTACGAATACGGTCCTGGTATGTCACTACGTGGTTCTGTTTCTTACATCGACGAAGACACAACAGACACAGATGCTACTGCTGTTATGATCGGTACACAAATCAACTTCTAATTCGAAGTCAGATTTATATAGAATTTGCAAAAGGCGCTATTTCAGCGCCTTTTCTTTTGCTTTCCCCTTTACGCTTTGTGCTTGCCAAGGTTCCCTTCCTTACTTATCTTTCACAACATGAGCATTGCAGAAAATTTAAAAGATATTCGATCAAAGATCGCAAAAGCCGCCACCGCATGGAGCAGGGACGCAGATGATGTCAACCTCGTCGCGGTCAGCAAACGCCAACCACAGGATAAGTTACAAGCCGCATTGGATGCGGGGCATCGTCTCTTCGGTGAAAATCGCGTACAAGAAGCACAAGAACATTGGGCAGCATTAAAACCGAACTATCCGGATATGCGCCTGCATTTAATAGGCCCGCTGCAAACAAACAAAATCAAAGAAGCCCTTGATCTGTTTGATATGATCGAAACCGTTGATCGCGAAAAATTGGCGCGTAAACTCGGCGAAGAAATGAAGACGCGCGGCACATCAACACCATGTCTTATTCAGGTTAATACAGGCGAAGAACCGCAAAAAGCAGGGATTACACCGCATGAATTGCCCGCATTTTTAACATTCTGCGTACAGGAATGTGGTTTAGATATTCGCGGCCTGATGTGTATACCCCCTGTTGATGATCCGCCTGTTTTGCACTTTGCGATGCTCAAAAAACTTGCCGCGCAGCATGATCTTAAAGATCTGAGCATGGGAATGAGTAGTGATTTTGAAAAAGCCATCCCGTTAAACGCTACATATGTGCGCGTCGGCAGCGCGATTTTTGGTAACAGGGAATATTAACCGTATACAGCAATCGAGCCCGCTGTTCTGCCGCTAGCAGCCGGCACACGATTATATGCGTTCGATGCAACCTCATATTTCATATCATATTCGAACGATGCCTCCATGGGCGTTGGTGCAAATGATAACAGGGCTTCGGTTGTTGTCTCATCATTTTCTGCGAACGAGCGCTCAGCGCTTTGTGGTTCAGATTCGGTAATTTTTGCCATACTTAACGCATTACCAAGCATATCTTTCCCTGTTTCTTGCGTCACAACAACATCAATCAAACCACTTGCGGCGCCAATACCACCCCCGAATAGAGCTCCACCGACAATTGACCCTATAGGCTTAATATCATCACCTGTTATCTTGCGATAGGCGTGGCTGACTAACGGGATATGTTGTAACGGATTGACCATATCAATCAAATCAGCAAACCCGAAATCTTCATGACTTTCAACAACTTGACTGCCGCTACCCGTAAAGCCAAGTGCCATATTTGTCATACTGTCTTGCACATTCTCAGCCTTAAAATATGCTGGAACCGTCCCGCCCATTCGCTCATTATGAACACGCGTATAAACCGTGTTACGGCCGTTTGTTTGCATTGCATATGATGTATTCGTGCTAATCTGTTCCATCAATAAAACTCCCTTTGGTTTTATATTTTGCAAAATATGTGCCATGATACCAAACGAACAACAAAGACCGTCGTGATGAGCCATTTAAACATTACATGTGATGCCCTTACAAAAACTGCACTCATGCATTATTTCGGCAAATCCATGCCGGAAAAACAAATCACCTATGATGACAGTCAAAATATTAGCGAAACCATTATTGAATATGGTAGCCGCAGCAAAACCTTTGCGCACCCCATGCGCTTAGGAGCGATTATAGATTTCATAACATTTGCAGAAAAGAATGACCGAAAAGACGTTATAATTCAAATTGGTAACGCCACCCTCAATGTAGCGCACGCTACTTTCAGCATACCCAATGAGACACTAATCACCCTCACTGAAAAGGAGATCGCAATACTTTGTTATCTGAAAGATCACCAAGGGCAAAGTGTAGAGCGTGAAGAGCTATTATCAAATATTTGGGAATATGCGAAGGGCGTTGAAACACATACGCTTGAAACGCACATATATAGATTAAGACAAAAGATTGAAAAAAATCCGTCAGAGCCACTCTATATTATCACAACAGATTTCGGCTACATGATTGAGAAAAGCGTTTAATCCAAATGCTTAAATTTTTCACGTTCAACAGCACGAAAAACAGCATTCAAAAACGTAGTGTTACTGTCGATACGCAAAACCTGAACGCCGAGAAGTTGTAAATCCCTTAAATCACGTAATAAAGTATAGCTTGTGCGCAAGCTGTCCTGAGCATCAGACACAACATCAGATTTGGGAATAGATTTTATATTATTGATGGTTTGCGCACTGTGATTATATGCATTTGCAGCTTTCACAGTTGGTAGCACAGCACTCTCATTCGTATTACTGTGTTGTACACGCAACCAAGGCGCAAAATTTGCCTTCACGGGCATAGCTGAGTGCGGATCATCACTCAAACGTGCTTCTATGAAATCTTCCATAAATAAGATCAAAGCTTTTACAGAAAGAATATTGGTTTGATCAGCTAAATCTGCTTCATTTTCATTCTCAGAATGTAAGCTATTCTGTCGTGGACGACGGCGTAAATTCAATTTGGCCTTACGATCACGCAAATGCGTTTCAACAGCCTCCGATTCAAGAGGCTTTGCGAAAGGCGTAACGATATGCGAAACATTCACCATCTTCTGTACAACATATGTTTTATGATGGTGGGATTTTATCAAAAAAGAAATTTTTATGCAAATAAACTCGATTGAGCTCTATTTCCTAGTCTTTGAAAAGATCATAGGGGTGCGGATATTTTAATTCTTCCGGTTTGTTTCGTTCTTCCAAAACTTCTTCAAACCATGGAGCAACATAATCCCAGATTAATGTACTCTCAGAAGAATAATATGATGAAACATTACAACGAATATAGGCAACCTGACCCTTCATAAACCACTGAAACTCATCTCTGATTTTCACCGGGTTCTCATAATCAGCTTCCGTAACTTTTACTTCCACTTCAAGGCGTGCATCAAATTCACTATCGGTGTACGGAATTTTTTCTAAAACCGCTTTTTCTTCAGAAGGACTCAAAGGCAAGCTTTTAAATTTTTCTATATCTTTTATAAGCAAAGATATCGTTCCATCACCATAGGCATAATTAAATATTGGAATATTCTCATTATTCAGGCCGAAAAACCTAAATTCTATCCTTGGCCTTTCCTCATCTGTACCTTTTTTATACTGTGCAATAATATCAATATTTAATTTCAAAGGGTCTTTATCAAGGTCATAATTACCGTATCCATAGCCGAGCCGCATTTGTTCACGGAAATAAACCTCCCTTTGTTCTTGCTCATTAAATGCAAGAAAGTTTTTATTTGTTTTTATCCAGAAATCATAATCAACAGCCGTGTTGGCCGCGCGAAAGAATGCAAAAACAGCTTTTTCTTCGGGATCGATACGTGTATCAAAATCGCGCCCTGCATAGACTTCGCTTGAATGCAGAAATACACCGAAAAAAATCAGTAAAAAATAAGTTTTTATATTTTTCGATTTTACAGATATCATCCCTATACAATCAAATCAAATGACACTCGACACAACCATTATGGATGATAAAAGTAAAGAAAACCACAGAATTTCTAAAGAAAAAGACAATGAAGACGAATTATGGCATTTCATAACAAAAGACGTACGCCCAATTAAAAAAAATCTGTCCTGGGATAAAGATAGCAACCATAAGACAGACAAAAAATCGGTAAAAAAAGACCGAACAGAAAAGGCAGAGTATCCCAATAACAATACATTACCGGACCGCTTGCCAAAGACAGAGAAGCAATCTGATCAAATTGACAGGCGAACAGATGACAAATTACGGCGTGGACAAATGCATATCGATGCACGTCTTGATTTACATGGGCTGAACCAACACCAAGCATATGATGCACTTATCCGTTTTATTAGCACGTCCTATCAAAGTGGAAGGCGATGTGTACTTGTTATCACCGGCAAAGGCGGCCGCATGTATAACGATCAATCGTTGCTGGATCGTACGCCCGGCATACTTCGCCAAAAAACGCCTGAATGGTTAAATGAATATCCGTGCGCCGAATATGTATTAAAATATCACGCTGCAAAGCAGAAAGACGGCGGGGACGGCGCACTCTACGTCTTGCTAAAACGCAGGCGCGGTGAATAGTTTTGTTTCGTGACAAAAAAATAAAACTTTGGTATAAGAGTTTCCGTAAGATAAAGATAAAAATCAAAAAATAAAAATTCTTACGCATAAGTATTGCAGGGGGCAAAAATGAAAACAGCGGTTGTTTTCAATAAAGAATCTGGCTTTTCAAAAGAAATGAGCGCAAGCGAATTCGAACGTCGTTACGTTGGAAATAAAGACCTGCACATTACCGCATCTCATCCGGAGGAGCTTGAGCACATTGAAGCGATATCTAAAGACGATGCGCTCCCTCTTACATTTCGCAAAAGCCATTTTCGCATGGGAAGAACAGAGCATGTCGGTGCATGTTGGGTACGCCCGGACGGATTTGGCGATCATGATCATTTATTCGACCACGGTGAGCAACAAAAGCTTGATGATGCCATAAAGGATGGCAAAAAAGTCTTACTTAGCTTAAATCTGGATCTGACATCGCGTCCTGTTTCATTTGAGAATATGCGCGAGGCAGGCGCCGATAATTTAGAAAACTGGATAGGGCATAACCGAGGAAATTTTGTTACGGTCTCTGTCAAATCAGCCGAACAGGCCATAAAAACCATCAAAAAAACCCATGAAATGGGGCGTACGCTTGGTGATTCTGTCTTCGCTTTACACCGCGGTGCGGTCGTGCCCTACAACAATTTTTACCTTGGCGATAATCGTCAGAAGATGTCATCTCTTTATAACAACATGCAAGATGGTCTTTCGGGTACGCCTCATGGCGAAACACGCATGATTGGCTTCCCGCGTTTAATATGCTTTGTACCGACGGACAAAACAGTCGAAACTCATGGCGGTAAGGGTATGAAAGGCAACCATTTAAAAAGTGATGAAGGTAAGCCTTATATCAGCAATCTGATCTTCACGGATCGCGAGCAAGCCATGCATACAGACCCCTATCAAATATTGGAAGGGGAGATCGCAAGCGGGACACCGGAATACATACTGGCGAGCCCGGGTATTGAGGTTTCACAGGAAAAAGATTCATGGAAAATTCTGCATTGGGTGATTAAAGATGCCGAATCACAAACATTTGCCCTAGATGAAGACGCACAAGAAAAGCTTCTCGCTCATATAGAGAAGATGAGCTACAACTGCAAACAGGTAAAGGAAGCCATTCAATTGAGGCTTTTCGAAGATAAAGACCTGCAGCAAGATGGTCCTGCAGGCCCTTAAATCAAATCATTACAAGATAAACTTGCTTAGGTCTGTGCTCTGTACAAGCTCTTCAACTTGGTCACGTACATATTGTGCCGTAATCGAAATCTCTTCTCCCTTACGATCAGATGCCGTGAATGAAATTTCTTCCAAGAGTTTTTCAAGCACCGTATGCAAACGACGTGCACCTATATTTTCAACACGTTCATTCACCTCAAACGCAAGACGCGCGATTTCGTCAATTGCTTCTTCCTCAAAGCGAAGATTAACGCCCTCTGTTCCGATCAACGCTTCGTATTGTTTGATCAAGCTCGCCTCTGTGTCTTTCAAAATGAGTTTAAAATCCTCGACCGTCAAGGCACGAAGCTCGACTCGAATTGGCAAACGGCCTTGCAATTCCGCCAATAAATCAGACGGCTTTGCGTAATGGAATGCGCCGCTTGCGATAAAAAGCATGTGATCGGTTTTCACCAAACCGTGTTTGGTTGTTACCGTCGTTCCTTCGATCAACGGCAGCAAATCACGCTGTACGCCTTCACGAGAGACATCACCGCCGCGTACGTCTTGGCGTGCTGCAATTTTGTCAATCTCATCGATGAAAACGATTCCGTTCTCTTGTACCAATTCCAACGCATCACTGATTACGCGGTCTTCATCCAATAATTTATCAGATTCTTCTGCGACTAGAATGTCATAGCTCGCCTCAACGCTCAGGCGTTTTTTCTTACGGCGCTCACCAAATGCCTTACCGAACATATCGCCGACATTGATCATGCCCATAGATGTTCCAGGCATACCCGGTACATCCATCATACCGCCAAGAGGATTAGAATTATCAATGATGCTGATTTCAATTTCACGATCATTCAATTCACCTTCACGCAGCTTTTTACGAAAATTGGCGCGTGTATTATCACCGGCATTTTCACCGACCAAAGCATCCAATACACGTTCTTCTGCGTAAACTTCTGCCTGTGCCTTGACTGATTTGCGCATTTCCTCTTGTGTCATGCGGATGGCAACCTCGGTCAGATCACGAATAATGGATTCCACGTCTTTTCCAACATAACCGACTTCGGTGAATTTTGTTGCCTCAACCTTTACAAAGGGCGCACGTGCCAATTTTGAAAGACGACGGGCAATTTCGGTTTTACCGACACCTGTCGGCCCGATCATCAAAATATTCTTCGGATAGACCTCTTCCTGTAGCGCAGGATCAAGTTGCGATCTGCGCCAGCGATTACGCAAAGCAATAGCAACAGCGCGCTTAGCATCTTGCTGACCGATAATATGACGATCAAGTTCGCTTACCGTTTCACGCGGGGAAAATGAAGATACAATTGTGTTTTGCTCTTTAGACATATTCTCAAATACTTTTGTTATAAACAGCCAATAGATAATGGGATAGATTTTATCCGGCCAAATAGCAAGGGGGAATCTCTAAAATCACAATTACGATTACTCTTCGGACAACCGATTTTTGTAGATATCAAGGGGTGCGCGTGTTACAAGAAAAGTACACGCCGCAATAACGACGTAATACAAGGATACTTTTATGCTTATGATGGATTGGACAATCTTCTTTGTCCTTGTTCCCCTTCTTCTCGCAATTGATTTAACAATGTTTAACAAGGGTGAGAGTAACGTCATCGGCTTTAAGAAAAGCTTGATCCTCTCAGCTTGGTACATCGTTGCCGGTCTGGCTTTCGGCCTTTTGATCTGGCATGATTTCGGCGCAGACCGCGCCATGCTGTATTATACAACATACATCATCGAAAAAAGCCTATCGCTTGATAATCTATTCGTTATGTCGGTTATCTTCAGTGCATTTTGCATTCCGCGTGAATATCAACACCGTGTCTTGGTGTGGGGGATTATCGGCGTTGTTATCTTGCGTGGTTTAATGATCGGTGCGGGCGCTGCGATTGTTCACCAATTTGATTGGGTTTTATTTATCTTTGCCGCAATTCTTGTTTATACAGGCATCAAAATGATGTTATTCGACGAGGACGATGAGGTTGATAATTTCGAAGAAAAGAAACTTGTTATTTTCCTGCGTAAATACATTCCCCTCAGCACGAATTTTCATGGCAATCGCTTCTTGGTGAAACGTGAAACATTGAGCGAAGACGAACAAAAAAGCATCAAAGGCAAATCAAAATTTATCTTTACGCCTCTGTTCTTGGCTTTGGTTGTCATTGAAATCAGTGATGTTATTTTCGCCGTAGACAGTATTCCGGCCGCGTTGGCCGTCACAACTGATTCCTTTATCGTGTTTACCAGTAACGTCTTTGCCGTATTGGGATTACGGGCGTTATTTTTTGCCGTAGAAAACATCATAAACCGTTTTGATTTGATGAAATATGCAATTTCATTCGTCTTGGTCTTCATTGGCTTCAAGGTCTTTTATAACGGTGTCTGTAATCAATTTGGTTGGCATGATTACCATGTTACGCCTGCAATGTCTTTGACGGTTACGCTAAGCGCATTAAGCGGTGGTTTCATTTTCTCTTGGATCAAAACCAAAGGCTTCACACAAGATGTCGAAGAGGATGAAGATACGGCGGATGAGGAGGAGTAAACGCGTACACCCTTAGGCCTTAATAAGCAACATTTTGCGGTAATCTTCGTTCGTCTTTGCCAAGAACAACGGCAAATATGCATCCTCTATATAAATACGTACATCAGCAAGCGGCGTAAGAATATCAAGCAGTTCATCCATGGGCTGCTTTTCTTTTGTTAGCTCAAGCGCACCAACATCAAGCCGCGCAAAACGCATATTGATAATCATATCACGTACAGGCTTGAGTATTATATCGGTCACATACAAAAACGGGCGCGCGACAAAGTTAAAAATGGGGTTTCCCTGATGTTTCAAATGAAAAGGAAAAAAGCCGATAAAACATAACAAAGTTAAAAATAATGTATCCTTTGTATGAATACGCTGTACGACTTGCGCGAGATAGGCCTCCAGATGCGGTTTATCCAAATGATAGACTGATGGCGTTATCACCAACGATGCCTTACCTGTAAAATCTTGTGTGACGACACCAGTCACAAATTCATCGGGAATAAAACCGTCTTCGCGTGTGATATATAAATCGGGTACAGCCAAACCACGCGCAATACAAAAATTTTCTATCGTTTTATAAAACAAATCATCATGTTTCAGGTTTAAACGCTCCGCCCCGAAAAAATCCCCGACATTCTTTAAATCCGTATACATGAAAAATAAAAACGCCGCCGTGATCGCCGCGAACACTTTAATGTATGGTTTTATCAGGCGCACAATATCGCTGGTCGACCCTGTGATTTCCTTCATCAAGCCCTCAAAACCCATATACAGGCCAAGCGGAACAAGGATTGCCGCCAAGAACATCGTTGTAAAAATAAAAACGCCCAAAATAAAATATGCACTCAGGGCGGTTGTTTTTAATCTGTTATTCCACTGAATCTTCTTAAGATTACCGCCAAATTCCTCAGCCATATTTCCCCCTTATATATGTGCATAGAAAAGCATCGCCACGAACCATAGCGAAAAAGAATTAACAAAGGGATTATAGCTTTAGAATTTATAAGGTTTCAACGACCATATTATCGTTTGTGTACACACATATATCTGCGGCAATTTTCAACGCACGCTCTGCTATTTCACGTGCGGTTAAATCTTGATCATATAATGCACGCGCAGCCGCCAAAGCGTAATTACCGCCTGAACCAATACCAATAACACCGTCTTGCGGTTCTACAACATCACCATTCCCCGTCAGGATCAGGGATGTTTCCTTATCCGCTACGGCCATCAGAGCCTCTAGCTTGCGCAGATATTTATCCGTACGCCAATCTTTTGCCAACTCTACACAAGCGCGCGTTAACTGCCCCGGATGCGCTTCCAGCTTCGCTTCTAAACGCTCGAACAAAGTAAAAGCATCCGCCGTTGAACCCGCAAAGCCAACGATAATATCATTATCACGGCCCAGACGACGCACTTTACGCGCATTGGCTTTTAAAACCGTATGCCCCATGGAAACCTGACCGTCACCTACAATGACGACGTCGTTACCCTTGCGGACGGAAATAATCGTCGTACCGCGCCATTTTGATGCATCTGCATAATCGTGAAATTCGTATGTCATGGGTTAAAGATATGCTGTATAGTGGGCGCACTGTCAAGGCCATTCAAACAACAGGTACAAGCCATGAAAATCATCGGATCAAAGCTCAGCCCTTTTGTACGTTTTGTGCGCGCCGTATGCGCGGAGTTAAATGTCGCATATGATTACCATGAAGTAAGTAGCATGGCAGATCCTACGCCGGAAGATTTAGAACTGGTTTCACGCAATAATCCCGCGATGAAAATTCCAATTCTGGAGGATAACGGAAAAAATATTTTCGATTCCCGCATTATCGCCCAATATCTTCTGCAACATCATGCAGGTGCGGCTAATGCAGATTTTGATCCAACGATGTCCCTTGAAAAAGAAAATCAAATGACCGTGTTATACGCCGCTGCAGATGCCGCGTTACTGCGCTTTTTAATGTTAAAAACACATCCGGAAATTAATGCGGATCAGGGATATATGAAAAAATCGCTCGATCGTATTTCATCATGTTTAAGCCATCTTGACCAGGACAAAACATTCGGCAAAACTTTTGGCCTGCCTGAATTATGGTCCTTATTTTTACTGGAATGGTTTGCAGCGCGTAACATCTATGACTGGAGCGATCACGCAAACCTGAAAGCCGTATATCAGACGTATAAATCACGCCCCAGCATTACGGACACACGCCCGCAAGGCCTATAAACCATTTAGTAAGCTTTACAAAGTAGGGTAGTTTGCGTCATAACTCTTTTTAGAGAAAAATAATGAGATGTCGAAGATGAGCAATCGCACAGCAAAAATTTCACGTAAAACGAACGAAACCGCCGTAGAAGTATCGGTAAATCTTGACGGAACCGGCAAGGCCGATATCAACACAGGGATTGGTTTCTTCGACCACATGTTGGAACAACTTGCGAAACATTCATTGATCGATATGACCATCAAATGTGATGGTGATTTGCACATTGATGCACATCACAGCGCCGAAGACACGGGCATCACACTAGGCCAAGCGTTAAAAGAAGCCATCGGCGATAAAAAAGGCATTCGCCGTTACGGGCATTTTGACTTGGTGATGGACGAAGCGCGCGCATCTGTTGCTTTGGATTTTTCAAACCGCGCGTTCCTCGTTTGGAACGTCAATTTCACGGTTGATCGATTGGGACAAATGGACACTGAATTATTTCAGGAATTCTTCCAAGCGCTGGCTGGCGCAGCAGGGCTTACCCTGCACGTCACACAGCTTGCAGGAACAAATAACCACCACATCATCGAAAGCGTGTTTAAGGCCTGCGCCAAATCTATGCGTATGGCCGTAGAAATAGATCCGCGCGCCAGCAACCAATTACCAAGCACCAAAGGCGCATTGTAAGCCGCGTGAATATTTGAAAAATTTCTACAAATATTGTAATAGTATTTCTGTAAAAAAATAAATAATGAAATATAATTGCAAAAAGAAGCGTAAATGATTGATAACTTTGAATTTGCCGTTAAGCGTAGCGGCGATTATTATTGTGTAAATCAAATCGAAAAATCGAGAACCGGCCGCCTTAGCGCTCAAATAGGGCATTTTAAATCCGCATTTACAATGGATGGCATATTCGTTCCAAAAACAGAAAAAACAGAAATCGGTAGCGATCAGATTAAAGGCATTATTGCACATAATGAAGATATGGCCATGGATGAGCCGACCAACCAACTACTGCAGCATAAACTCAGCATGCTATATCAAGTTGAGCATATTTTCGATTTAATCAAAGATGGTGACATCACCGTTGATCAAGCCAATGATGAACTACGCGGGCAAAGCATATTGTTCAGAGCGAACTGTATCCTTGATAATGTCGCGCCCGGCATGCCCGAAAATTATAAAAATCAGTTGATGGATATCGCATCCCCCGAAGGCATTTAAGCCCCGTTACGGACGCCAACAATTCGGTGTGAAGATCACCAATACCGTCAAAATTTCAAGACGGCCGATCAACATACCGACACAAAGCAACCATTTTGCCGCATCAGGCAAGCTCTCAAAATTACCGGCAGGGCCAATAATACCACCTATGCCCGGGCCGACATTTGCAATGGATGTTGCAGCCGCGCTGATCGCAGTTTCAAAATCTAACCCCATCATACCAAGAGCAACGGTCATCAATGCATTGATTAGGAAATATAAGCCGCAAAAACCAAGAACAGAAAGCACAATTTTATGTTCAACAGCTTCGCCCTGATAACGAAGCGGAAAAATACCGTTTGGAAAGATCAATTTATTCACCTGATGACCAACGGCTTTTGATGTAATCGAAATCCGCATCACCTTAAGCCCGCCTGACGTCGATCCTGCGCATGCCCCGACATATGTCAAAAAGAAAAACATAACGATAGAGAACGGCCCCCATAGCGTATAGTCAACCGTCGCAAATCCCGTTGTTGTCATCACAGAAACAATATTAAAAATCACATAAGTAAAGCTTCGGGCTAGACTAAGTTCGCCCAAAGACCAAACATAAGCCGTAATAATAATGGTTAGAACAACAACAATTTTGAAAAACAGAACGACTTGCTCATCCCTTAGAAAAGCGAAGTCTTTACCGTAAAGAAATCTGACATATAAAATAAACGGCAAACCGCCTAAAAACATAAAAAATGTACAAACGAGTTGCATATCCATGCCATCAAAGAAACCAAACGAGGCATCATGCGTTGAATATCCGCCGGTTGAAATCGTCGTCATCGCATGATTTATCGCATCAAACAGGCTCATCCCCAATTCCAGATAAAAAATGAAGCACAAAAACGTCAGCAAACAATATGAAAAAATCAAATGCTGCATTAACTTTTCACTTTTCGGCATCGTTTTATCGGATTTGTCAGAGGATTCTGTTTGGAACAACTGCATCCCCCCAACGCGCAAAAACGGCAAAAGAATAATAACAAAGGCAATCAAACCGATCCCGCCGATCCATTGCATAATCGAACGCCATAATAATATACCGTAAGATAGACTATCGAGCCGCGATAACACTGTCGATCCTGTTGTCGTCACGCCCGACATCGCCTCAAAGAAAGCATCAGTAAACGAAATTTCAAGATTGGAAAAATATAACGGCAAGGCGCTAAAGAAGCTTAAAGCCACCCAACTAATTGAGGTGAGCATAAATGTCTGCTTAACGTTGATCTGACGATTGAATGATTTATTCCCCATAATCAAACAACCACCGAAAAACAAACAGAAGATTGCATTCAAAAAGAAATTACCTGCCTCAGCGGACGAATAAGAAAATTCCAGGGCAGCAGGAAACAACTCGGCAACCCCGATAATCGTGATTAAGACCCCTAGGGTAAAGCCGATAATTTTGAAATCCATTGTCATGATGCGTTCCCGCGATTAACCCATTCCCACACGCAAGAAAGTTTACGGCAAGTCATAGAAAACCAAAAACCCTTTTATACGATAAATCAGACTTTTCTACGTCTTAACACTTCACCATGTGCGGGGAAGCCTTCGTAATCTGTCATTGTGGCCACAGGATCTTTCAAGCTATCAAAGCCCTGCTTATCACAACGCGAGATCGATGTGCGTTTCAAAAAGTCCCAAACAGAGGTACAAGAATATGTATGCGCCCATCCGCCTGTCGGCAGAACGTGGTTCACGCCAATACCGTAATTCCCCAGCGAGGAGGGCGTATATTCACCGATTAAAATTTCACCTGCATGCTTCAAAGCATCCAAGTAATTATCGCCGTCCTTAATTTTCAGATGCAAATGTTCTGGTGCATATTCATTGCTGAAGGCAATTGATTCTTCTAAGGAATTTGTCAGGATAATGCCGCCATAGCTTTCATTTTCTCCGCCCGCCATTACATGCGCACAAATATCACGATGAGGTTGCGGCAGGCTATTGATGACATCAGGCATATTCTGTGCGACATATTGCGCTAAATTTTCATCATGCGTTACTAATAACGCGCCTGAATCCATACCGTGTTCGCCCTCGTTTAAAATATCTAAAATCGTGTTATCGAAATCTGCGGTTTCATCGGCAAGCACGATTGATTCAGACGGCCCTGCGGGCATACCCGGGTCCATAATATCTGACAAAATTCTTTTTGCTGCGGCAACATACGGGCTTCCCGGGCCAAGTACTTTTTTAACCTTGGGCACACTTTGTGTTCCATACGCCAATGCCGCAATGCCTTGCGCACCGCCGCATTTATATACATTTTCAACACCGCATAATTTCGCCGTATATAATGTGGCCTCATCAATACCGCCATCAGGGGTAGGGGGCGTAACAATAGCGATATTTTCAACGCCCGCAATAACAGCAGGAACCGCCAACATATATAACGCAGAAGGAAACGCGCCCTTGCCGCGTGGCACATATAAACCAACAGAGTCGATGGCGCTTACTTGCTCGCCTGCATGGACGCCCGGCTCAATCTCAACCATCCAACGTGGGGGCACATGCTTCATTTGCTCCACGTGAAACTTTTTTACATTTGCCACGCATTTTTGTATAGCGGCCTTTAGGGTTTCATCCAAACCATCGCCCGCTTTTGCAAATTCTTCTGCGCTCGCCTTAATATTTGTAATACTTGCGCCTTCGAACTTCGCGGCATATCGGCGCAACGCATCATCGCCGTTCTCACGCACGTCATCAATAATCGGCTGCACGATTTTACAAACGGAATCAATATCGGCCTGCGCCCTGCGCATAATCCGATTTTTTGTGGTCGCATCGACCTGATCCCAGCGGTACAAATTAATTTTCATAGGAAAACACTTAAAACGCCGATCAGGCAATGTCGAGGGTTTTTTTCGAATAATAGATAGAGGCCGCCTGCCCCTGAAAAGAAACATACGGGGATGATGCATGAACACCCATTGATTGACGAATTTCAAGATCATCCAAATCTTTCCCCAATTGCCCCTTCATAAAGATATCATCACCAATGCGCGCGCCGCTAAACTCTTCGGCATATTGCTCTGTCAGGAATGTAAGTTCTGCTTCTTTGTGATCTCTGACATCTTGGGGCAAGGCATGCATTTTTGTATGGTTCATACCATCCCATAATTTATCCGTTATCATGCCGTTTAATAAACGCAATGACGCCCCCGCATAGGTGGTGTGCATGGTCATACGCACATTATCGACATGCATCATCGGCGCGCGGCCGACCCCGCCCTTTGGCGTGAACATTAAATGCCCGACAACTGATTCATCATCAAAGGACCCGAATAATCGATCATGTAATCTTGAAAATAACGCGCGCTTTTCATTCACACGCTGCGTTAATAAATCTGCCGCGCCTTGCGCAACATCTATGGCGGCAATGGATGATTGCTCCAACATATCAGAAACATTAATCACATCCGTATAAGAAATATCACCGGCCTTTTTACGATTAAATTCTTCGCTGGGGTCGTAATGGTAACGGCGCGCAACATTCGGTGCATCTGTCATGGTTATGCCGGGGGCAATAATTTGTTTGTCTTGCTGCCATAACGTATCGTCACGCAAAATCACAGCGCGCACACTTGGCTCTGCGAATGCTTCGATCACATCATCTTCGGATGCGACAATCGGATAGGCAATGTTGTTAAACAAATATTCCATGGCTGCATCATCGAGTAAAAATGATCATTATGTCAACAAAATCTGCACGTTTTAGGCTCGACTTTTTGTCGAAACGCAGTATAAATGCCTCATGACAAAAGAAACTCTTCTGATTATTGATTACGGATCCGGCAATTTACGCTCTGCGCAAAAATCGTTTGAACATGTATGCAAAAACGAAGCCCGCGACGTTAACATTATCATCAGCAACAAACCCGAAGACGTGCAAAAAGCCGATCGGATTGTTCTGCCCGGGCAAGGTGCTTTTCGTGATTGCAAAAACAATCTGGAAGGCATTGACGGCATGATTGATGCGCTGGGCGATGCGGTTTTGAACAAAGGCACACCGTTTCTGGGTATTTGTGTCGGCATGCAGTTAATGGCAACGCGCGGACTTGAGCACGGTGTAACAGGCGGCCTAAACTGGATCGAGGGCGAAGTCGTACCGATGAAGCCGAATGATCCGAACCTAAAAATCCCGCATATGGGTTGGAATGATCTGTATTATTTGTCGGCAAATGACACACAAGACAATCGACACTTTGTGCTACGCAGCACACTTTCTGATGAAAATTTCTATTTTGTTCATTCTTTTGTGTTCCAATGTACGTATAATCATCATTGTCTGGCTATGACAGATTACGGCGGCATGATCCCTGCAGTTGTGGGACGTGATAATATGATCGGTGTGCAATTCCACCCCGAGAAAAGTCACACTGCCGGCTTAAAATTACTATCGGGTTTTCTTGATTGGAAACCGTAAAAGTAAAAACAGAGGGAGCAGCCATGAGCGATAATACAAATGTAAAACCCCTGGAACCTGTACCGACAGTTGAACATATCACAGAACTTCACCCCGGTGATTTGAATGATCTATGTGATGCGACGGATGCCGCAATCGAAGGCGGTGGTGGTTTCGGATGGGTGCGTGTACCCGAGCGTGATGTTTTAGAACGCTATTGGCGTGGTGTCTTGGCAATGCCTTCTCGTGCATTATTTGTTGCGCGCCTTGATAATATGATTTGCGGTACCTGCCAACTATTAAAGCCCCCCGGCAATAACGAAGCACAAAGCTTCTCCGTACAGCTTACAACAAATTTTGTAACGCCTTGGGCACGCGGCCACGGATTAGCGCGAATGCTGATTGAGGAAGCGGAAAAATACGCTTCAAAAGATGGCTTTGCTGTAATAAATCTAGACGTGCGCGAAACCCTAACCGAAGCCATGCGTTTATACGAGCATTTGGGCTTTCACCGTATTGGTGAACACCCCGCCTATGCGCTTGTCGATAACAAGGTCTTAAAGGGATATTACTATACCAAAATCATCGACGCCGATATTCGTGAATCCTGCGAAACACGAGACGCTTGAGATTATATAAAACCTGCCCTATAGTCCCCCTTCGAAAGTTAAACCGTTTGAAGGGATAGACAAGCCATGATCATTTACCCCGCGATTGATTTAAAGGGCGGCCAATGTGTGCGCCTGTATAAGGGCGATATGAATCAAGATACCGTGTATAATGACGATCCGGGTGCGCAAGCATTGAAATGGGCGCAAAGCGGATTTTCATGGATTCACGTTGTTGATCTTGATGGCGCCGTGCAGGGTCAGCCTGTTAATCATGATGCGGTCAAAAGCATTATCAACGCCGCTGATATTCCCGTACAACTTGGCGGCGGTATTCGTACCCTTGAACAGATCGAGCATTGGTTAAACGAAGGCGTCAGCCGTGTGATCCTTGGCACAGTGGCTGTGCGTGATCCTGATCTTGTGAAAAAAGCCTGCTATGAATTTCCGGGGCAAATTGTTGTCGGTATTGATGCACGCGGCGGTAAAGTCGCGGTCGAAGGTTGGGTAGAAGCCTCTGATCTGGATGCAACGGAACTTGCAAAGATTTTCGAAGATGTCGGCGTTTCGACAATTATCTATACAGATATTGATCGTGACGGTACTGGACAAGGCGTGAATATTGTATCCACCATATCACTGGCACAAAGCACATCTATTCCTGTTATTGCAAGTGGCGGTGTCGGTTCTGTTGATGACTTGAAATTGGTGCGCGAAGCCGCCCAATACGGCGTTGAAGGCGTTGTTGTCGGAAAGGCCCTGTATGATGGCCGCATTAGCCCCGAAGATGCTCTGAAGGCCGCAAACGGCGAATAAGTGCATTTTTTATGCATTTATGACTCGACTATATTATGGAATCATCAGAAAATAGTAAGGCCGAATCGCTAATGTGGTGTTGCGAAACGGCCTTGTAGAATCAATGTTCAAAAATTTTAGAGCATTATCATATTCATTGCAAGCGTAGTTAAAATACGCCACGGATTTCATTTTATAAGGAATATGCTTATGAAAAAAAAATCGAATCCGATTACACCTGATATGGTGCGTCAGATAAAGAATATGCTCGCCAGCGGTCTTTATCATCAGCACCAAATAGCAGCTATGCTAGGTGTTAACCAGGGTCGAATTTCAGAAGTGAAAAACGGCTACTACGGTTAACAATTAGATATATGATATATTTACTTTAGACAGATTAGTCTAATGAAATATTAAATTAATCAGAATCGCCTAGCAATAGGCGATTCTTTTTTTAAAAAATTGTTCAGATATTTTATTCCGCCTGTAGATGATAAACCTGTTTCAGGGATGGCAATAAGGGTGCGTTATCGTCGGGATTATTCGGATTATAACAAATCACAATATCTTGTCCTTCGCGGTGCTTAAACGGCTCCAGCGCAGGTGTGATTTTACCACTATCACCGCGATAGGTCTGACCGTCGACCTCAAATTCATATTCAACCGTCCACGGAAAAGACGAACTGCCCTTATGACTGCTTTTCGTTTTGCCGTAAACACGATTGCCCGTCATGTATAAAACAACGTAACGCGATGCCAATTTATAATGATCCATAAAAAAACTAAGCATCACAAGATATGATCCGATATATAAAATGGATTTAAGGGTGAAGCTTACATCCGGGGCATTAAAAGCGACGATCAAAGGAATGATTGCCAACACCAGATGAATAATAAATCTTTTATAGGTTACCCGTTTAAACCGTTTATATGCCGCAGCATCCATTTGCCCGTCTTCACGCAGGCGGGATATTAAAATCTGCAACGTTTTTGATAAAAACAACGATGAAAACATTAAATACTCCCTGCACATGACGGCTTGCTCTTTTCACCCTACACTTTTCGTATTATAAAAAACACGGATTAAAAATAAAGGGACATATTTTTCGTGCTGAAGACCAGAATTATTCCATGCCTTGATGTTGATAACGGCCGCGTCGTAAAGGGCGTCAATTTTGTCGATATCGTTGATGCCGGTGATCCCGTTGAACAGGCCAAAATTTACAATGATCAAGGCGCAGATGAATTATGCTTTCTTGATATTACCGCCACGCATCAGGGGCGCGATACCATTATTCATATGGTTGAGCAGGTCGCAGACGAAGTTTTCATTCCGCTTACCGTTGGCGGCGGCATCAGCGAAATTTCACATATCCGTAATTTGCTAAACGCAGGAACCGATAAAGTATCAATCAATTCGGCGGCGGTAAAAAACCCCGACTTCGTCAAAGAAGCATCCGATAAATGCGGAAGCCAATGCATTGTTGTTGCCATTGATGCCAAAGCAAAAGAAGACGGATCAGCCGGATGGGAAATTTTCACCCACGGCGGACGCAAGGGCACAGGAATCGACGCCGTAGAGTGGGCGATTAAAATGGCAGAATACGGCGCAGGCGAAATCCTGCTCACATCAATGGATCGTGACGGCACAAAAGCAGGATTTAATATTCCCCTGACACGCGCCATTAGTGACGCCGTTTCCATTCCCGTGATTGCATCAGGCGGTGTGGGGAACCTTGATCACCTCGTCGAAGGTGTTACCGAAGGGCATGCCAGCGCGGTATTAGCAGCCTCTATTTTCCATTTCGGAGAATATACAATTGCAGAAGCGAAAGAGAAGATGAAAGCCGCAGGTATTCCTACACGGTAAGGTTAATGACACCTAATCCGGTACGTAAAATCCCGGTGAAAAGGTTATTCTCTTCTGCTCACTCGGGTGATCACCGGCATTATCATAGGCATCTTCACCAATACTTAAACGACGGCACGCGAGCGCAAAGCGATCATAGATCTGCGCCTGGTCAGACGGGGTTGATCGTTTTTCTGAAAATGCCTGAGCGATACTGCCGAGCCTTTGCAAATCGCGTGAATGAAACGCCTTACGGTCTTCCCATTTCAATGCATCAGATACGCTTTTTACGCTTTGCCCCAAATGATCGAATTTCTGGAAACGCATGCGCACAAGGTTATCCTCGCTTAAGGAATCTATAGCGTCCTGAGAAACCTGAACGATATAGTCATTGGCCTCGACCATCGGCCATCCATATTTATCACGCTCTCTGATCAAGCCCCCTGATTTAGTTTGATCAACACGTTCATTGGCGTGTTTAAAAATTGCTCGTACGGCGCGTGCATCTGCATTCATACTTAGGATACTGCAATCTTCGAATGCCTTCTTTGTCACGCTTGCCGCGATTAATTCTGTTTGCGGTTCCGCAGCGCCGACGCCGTGCCCGATTTCATGCCAGGTAATATTAAACTGATGTTGTGCATTTGTGCCGGGTAATGATGCGGGCGCATCATCAACGGGTAATCCTGTCATATACGATCGGATATCGTACGCATTTAAATTTTTTCTGGGCGTTACGATGACGGCGCGCAACGGGCTTTCATACTCTTCTTCGGGAAAATAATGTGCCTTAAAAACATCACGAAAATGAATTAGAGTCGTCATCTTGGGTATATGCGGATTCAATTTCGCTTCACTGATTATCTTTTCAAAATCACCTGCATTTTCCTTTAAAAGACGTTCAACGTGTTTACGTTGACCACCTTCCAAATGCTCAAATGCACCGCCATCAATGAAATCATCAATACGGTCCCGAACCTCTGCCATGATTTTACCGCTATATGGGGGGGAACTACGAAAAATACTTTGAACGAATTTCGGCATATTTTGTAACCCGTGATTTGAGAAATCATCAGGATTTAGGAATAAGGTCGGCGTCCCCAGCGGATCGGCAAGCGCATAGGTCTGCAGCAGCATGTCCTGCGCGTCTTGTTCTGTCACTGCCTTTTTATCAATTTGAATGAAGCTCATTGCTCTTAATTCGCTCTTTTTATTCCGGGATATATGCTCCCGGCGTAAATGTCAGAGGGTCTTGTTTATCCGCCTGCTGAAGATCAGATGAAATAAAATTATTTCCCTCGCGATAGGCCGACGCACCAAGACGTAATCTTTCACAGGCCAATTTAAAACGGCGCGCAATTTGTTTTTCTCCGTCCTCTAAAAACGGGCTATCTGCTAAATCGCCAGCAATCTCACCCAAGCCCTTCATGTCTTGGAGCAACCAGGCCTCTTCATTATTATCGCGCATCATCTCTGCGACCATTTGAATATTACGCCCAAGATGATTAAAGGATTGATGACGAAGATTAACGATATCACCTTCTGTCATCTTATCGATCTTATCGGCAGGTAAATTACGCACATAATCATTTACCTCAACCATCGGCCATCCGTATTCCTCACGCTCGGGAATAATAATTCGACTATCTTCCGGCATTTGATTATGCTGCATAATCGCGACATACGCTCGTATATCTCCAAAAACACCCAGCGCTTCAGTGTCTTCGAACGCCTTGCGCGTGACCATCGCCGATATCGCTTCTGTCTGCGGTTCGCCTGCGCCAAGACCATGCCCAATCTCATGCCATAGAGCCATGAAATGTATCTGCGAATTACTTTGTGAAAAATCTTTTGCTGTCTGGCTCTCTTCACCAATCATCTCACTAATGAAACTTGTTTCCATCGTTTCTTGCATAGGCATAATAATCATAGAGCTAATGGGTGATTTATACGTTTCAGGACTTTTTTCATCAGGCTTTGAAAAATCACTATTATGCGCCACAGCGCCCATTTCATTAAAGCTTTTCGGATTAAGCCGAGTGCGTGCAACCAAATCTGCAATCGTTCCCACATTCTCATGAAATCGACGCATCGCTTCGTCTTGCTCTTCTGCGCTTAGATGTGAGAGATGCCCACCTTCGTAAAACGCGTTAATTTTATCGGTAAGCTCATCGCGCATTTTTGCATTTTTATCAAAGGGCCTTATGATGCTTTTGACCAATGACGGCTTTCCCTCAAGCCAGTGCGGAGAAAATTCTTCGGGGCGGATAAACATCGTGGCAATACCAAGCGGACGCGTCAAAGCATAACTCTGATCCAGAAGGGCTTGCCCGTCCTGCTCAGTAATCGCTTTCTTATCGATGCTTAGAAATCTGTTATTCACGCTTACCCGCTTGTACTCTTATTTATTATGACGTTATATATACCGTAAATTTTAACATAAAGTCAAAATGATGAGCACGCATATTCTTGAACAATTATACGCCATATTAGAACAGCGCAAAGCCGCAAGCGGTGAAAAATCATATGTCGCATCCCTATACGAAAAGGGATCACCAAAAATCGCAGAAAAGATCCTTGAAGAAGCACAAGAATTTATCGATGAAGCTTACGCGCTGGATCAGGATAAAGGGAATAATGAAGCCCAAAAAAACATCCGCAGCGAAGCCGCAGACCTTCTGTTTCATACAATGGTTATGATGGCGCATCATGACGTAAACCCCGCCGATGTTTTCGACATTTTGCAGGATCGTTTCGGCATATCCGGACACGATGAAAAAGCCGCCCGAACAAAATAAAAAGGATATCCGCACATGACAAAATCCGTTCTTGTTTTTCGTCATTTGGAGGAAGAACATCTTGCGGGCTTTGCCCCTATTCTGGAAGAATGCGGATACTCATATCGATATATTGAAACGCCACATGATCATCTTTGTGATCTTGATATTTTATCACCTGACATCTTGATAATCATGGGCGGCCCGATGGGCGTATACGAAGACGATAAACACCCTTATTTGAATAATGAAATATCCCTCATTCAAAAACGTATTACCGCACATAAACCAATCTTGGGAATTTGTCTGGGCGCGCAGTTAATCGCAGCGGCGCTGGGGGCAAAGGTCTATCCCGGGACACAGGGAAAAGAGATCGGATGGTTTCCGCTTCGACTTCATGAAAATGCACAAAACACACCGCTGAAACATTTTGATGGGACGCTTACCAATATGTTTCATTGGCATGGTGATACTTTTGATTTGCCCGTTGGCGCTACCTTGCTCGCGTCATCGGAAAAATATGCGCATCAGGCCTTCACCTATGGCCATCATGTTATGGCGTTACAATGCCACCCTGAGGTCAATGGAAATCACCTTTCTTGCTTTGAAAACTTCATCGAAGATATGGGCGATGATTCGCAGGAGACTATCAAAAACGTCAGAGCGCAAACAAAAACATTTGCGCCGACACTGGAAACCCAAACAGGAAAATTCCTGCGTGAATGGCTCGGCAGTTTAGTCACATAAAGGAAAGTCTATGTCATCAATGCTCCCTGAATTACCGATGCTTTTTGCATTCATAAGTGCCAGCTTTATCCTCGCCGTTATACCGGGACCGGTCGTTTTATACGTTGTGATGCGCACCCTTACACAAGGACGTATTGCAGGTTTGGCATCAGTCCTTGGCGCGGCGCTCGGAAATTTCGGAAATGCTCTGTGTGCGTGTTTTGGGCTTGCGGCTTTATTTGCGATGTCATCCCTTGCGTTCACCGTAGTGAAGTTAGCGGGTGCGCTATACCTGATTTATCTGGGCATTAAAACCCTTATCAGTGCGGCACAAGATAATTCAAATCCTGTGATACCGAATGCCATTAAAACAGCCTCAACCAAACGTCTTTTTTCTGACGGTTTTTTGGTCGCCCTGTTGAACCCGAAAACCACATTATTTTTCGCCGCGTTTTTACCGCAATTTTTAAACGCCGATGCACAATCACATATCGCCCCGACATTATTCCTCGGCATGGTCTTTGTAATCATCGCAACCCTAACCGATGCTATATATGTACTTTTGGCGGGGGTGATCTACCCGTATTTATCACGCAAACAAAAAGGCTTTCCAATCATGAAAAGCCTTAGTGGATTTATTTATATCGGCCTTGGCATTCTGGCTGCCGTCACGCCGCAAAAGCAGCATTAACCGCTCAGGCGGCTGCCCGGAAAATGTGCCAAGCGATGTAAGATCTCATCAAGCTGATCCAATGATTTAAACTCAACCGAAAGCGAGCCTGTCTTACCATCTGTGCTATCGATGCTCACGCGCATACCAAGGGCTGTGCTGATGTCATTTTCCAATGCCACAGTATCCGCATCTTTTTCCATTGATGATGGCTTCGGTGCAGACTTCTTAGCCGCAGCTTTATTCGCGCCGCCCTTTTTATCAGAGGCTAGCTTTTCCGTTTGGCGCACACTCAATCCCTTGGAGATAACTTGCTTTGCCAATGCTGCAGGATTTTCCGCAGTAATCAATGCACGCGCATGGCCCATTGTTAATTCACCTTTACCAAGATGCGTTTGCACTTCCTCAGGCAGCCCTAACAGGCGCACCATATTCGTGATATGCGGACGGCTTTTTCCAACCGCCTTGGCAAGCTGTTCCTGTGTTTGATTGTAATCTTCAAGCAAGCGCTGATATCCCATCGCTTCGTCGATCGGGTTTAAATCTTCACGCTGAAGGTTTTCAATCAAGGCAATCTTAAAGGCTTCAAGCTCATCAAGCTCAAGCATGATCACAGGGATTTCATGGATCTGCGCCTTTTGAGAGGCACGCCATCTACGCTCCCCTGCGATAATTTCATAATTACCTGCAGATTCGGGATCTTCACGCACCAACAAAGGCTGCAAAACGCCGTATTGCGCAATAGAGCTCGCAAGTTCGTTTATGCTCTCATCCGTGAAAACACGGCGTGGCTGGAAACGACTTGGATACAAGTTCTCAATCGGCACGGAATGACGTTTGCGCGTCGTTTCCGGTTCGCTTTGAATTTTTTCTTCAATTGCGGCGACAACAGATGTGCTTTCCTCATCATCGAATAAGGCATTCAGGCCACGCCCCAATCCCTGCAGACCGGAGCCCGATGCATCAGACGCATCTTGCGTATCTTCTTCAATTACAATGTCCAGCTCTTCGATCATTATGCTACCTCTGTTTGATTGCTGCTATTTGAATTATCATTCTCTTGTAAATCTTTTTCCCGCGCCATAATCTCTCTCGCCAGCTTGATATAGCCTTGCGCGCCTTTGCATTTCATATCATAGACAATCGCAGGCAAGCCATATGACGGGGCTTCTGATAAACGAACATTACGCGGAATTGTGGTTTTGTAAACCTTATCACCGAAATATTTTCGCACATCATCCGCAACTAATCGCGTTAAACGATTGCGCGGATCAAACATGGTAAACACAATACCATGAATTTTCAGCTCCGGATTATAATGCTGCTGCACTAATTTGATCGTTTTCGTGAGCTGACTAACGCCCTCCAATGCATAAAATTCACACTGCAACGGCACGATAATCGCTTGCGACGCCACAAGCGCATTCAACGTCAAAAAGTTTAAAGATGGCGGACAATCAATGATGATATATTCATAGGGTTGATTACCAGATAAAGCTTCTTTCAATCGGCGCTCACGTTTTTTAGCAGATGATAATTCCACATCCGCGCCAGATAAATGCACAGATGACGGCAGAACACTTAATCGCGGAACTTTGGTTTTCTTTACGGCATCCGCGACGCTCTTTTCACCGAATAACACGTCATAGACGGAATGTTGAATATCGGCGCGGCGAATACCAAGCCCCGTCGTGGCGTTCCCTTGCGGATCCATATCAATTAACAACACCCGACCACCAAGTGCGCTCAATGCGGTGGCAATGTTAACCGCCGTTGTGGTTTTACCAACGCCGCCTTTTTGATTGGCAACGGCGAAGATACGAGGGGTATTTTGTGATGCCCTGATATGCGAATGATCCATGACAAGACCTGCTATGTTGTGTTGGCGAAACGCCGGAATCGATATACTTATGAATTGAATGATACGAATTCCAAGGCAAAAAATACAACTATTTTTGTTTTTTTCCGACAACCGATCCTGTGATTAAGGCAAAAATTTTTCATCTTCAATCATTTACCCGCCGAAAAAAGATGCATAAAATCATTTTGAAATCTGCGTAAGGAAGAGGAAAAAATGAAGAATCTAAAAAAATTAGTGACGGGTTACAAGGCCGCACTGACAGAACATGACAAGCAACGTTATCGTAGCTTAGCGGATAATGGACAGTTCCCAAAGGTCATGGTAATCGGGTGCAGTGATTCCCGGGTTAACCCCGATTATATTTTTAACAGTGCGCCGGGCGATTTATTTGTCGTACGTAATGTTGCCAACCTGATCCCGCCATACGAAGTTGACGAAGCCTCTCACGGGACATCAGCAGCATTGGAATTCGCCGTCAAAGGTTTAAAAGTTGAGCATATTGTTATCATGGGTCACAGCCTTTGCGGCGGCGTCAAAGCATGTTGTCAGGGTGTACACGCAGATAGCGAGGTTTCTGATGATCTTGTTTTTATCCCGAAATGGACGTCAATCCTTAACCATTGTGCGGAAGATGCATTATCACAAGAGCCAGATTTATCACTGGAGGATTTGAGCAACCGCGTCGAACTTTCTGCTATTCGCGCATCGCTTAAAAACCTAAAAGACTTCCCGTTCATTCAAGACGGTATTAAGAACGGCACGCTTCAGGTACATGGTGCCTATTTTGATATCGGCGAGGCCCAGCTTTATGTATTAGACGGCGAAACGGATGACTTCCTTCCGATTGAATAACATTTTACGGCGCGCCAAGCCAATCACTTAGCGCGCTGATATGATCCTCCTGCATTAAATTCGGCACATGCCCGCAATCTTCAAATACGATTTCCGATATATCGCCGCCCTTAAAATGATCAATCATCCGGGCAGAAATTTCAGGGACGAGGATAAAAGATTTCCCGCCGCGCACGATCAAAACATCTTGTGTTACCAAATCCCACAATGGCCACGCATCCGCATCATCATTTTCATCTTTCATCGGCACACCGATTTGCGAGTCATAATGCATGACGCATTTCCCATCCGCGCTTTTCCTGATGTTATGTTTGATTAAATGATTCCATATTTCTTCACCTTTTATTCCCCATCCGCCGCAGCGCCATTTCAAAAATTCAACCGCCTGCGGTAGATCTTCAAACATATTTGATTTACGCGCAAGTCGCGTAACCTTATCCATTGCATATGCCGAAATATACGGGCCGACATCGACAATAATGAAACGCGCAGGGGATAGGACCTGATCGACGCACATCATCATACCCAGCATTCCGCCCAATGACACGCCAAGCCAGTCATAATTGCCGCCAGAGGCGCCTATATGCTGTAAAACGGCCTGACAATAGGGAAGATAGTAAACAGGCGTGTAGTACATGGGATCAGCAAAGAAATCGCTCTTCCCTCGGCCGGGTAAATCTATGGCGATAACGCGATATCCTTTTGCCGCAAGATCCTCACTCAGGAAATCATAATCACGCCCGTTAGAGAGCAAACCATGTGCACAAAATAAAATACGGCCGTCACGCGGGCCGCATTCTGTATATGCTATCTTAAAACCATCTACATCAAGGAATTGCTGTTTTATCGCACTCACGCTCGTGCCTTATCTGTCAAATCGTGGAAAGATCAGATACTAAAAGGATCTGTGCTTGATTATCGGTAATACTGGTGATTGTTTCAAGGTCGAAATTATATCGTATGCGGGCCTGTTCAATTTCTTCATCGGCGCGCGCGCCTTTCATAAAGCCAAACCCGAGCGCAGGATTAACCGCTAACCAAGGCGCACAATAATCAAATAAATCAGAAAGCGAAGCCAACGCCCGCGCCGTTACAAAATCAGGCGTAAAATCTTCCGTCACATTTTCAATGCGCTTTGTATGCACCGTAATATTTTGCGATGCGGTTTCGCGAATAACAGTGCGCATAAACTGGCCCTTACGTTCATCAGATTCTACCAAATGCACATCTAATTCCGGGCGCATCATCGCAACCACCAAACCGGGAAATCCACCACCGCACCCTAAATCGGCATAAATTTTCGACCCTTGCGGGATAATGTCTGCAATTTGCGCCGAATCAATGAAATGCCTGTGCCAACTTTCTTTGATGGTTTTAGGGGACACCAAATTAATCGCCTTATTCCATTTCAACAATAACGCATGATAATGCGCTATCTTTTCATAGGCATCATCACTGACACTAAACAATGATCTGAAATCATCTTGTGTATATAGGGACATTTTAAAAACCTTCTCCCCCACCGATCAGGCGGCATCAGTATTCTTAGGTGGCTTCTTCACATAACGCAGCAACGCCACAACAGCAGCAGGGGTTACACCCGGAATACGCGCGGCCTCACCCAAGGTTTTAGGACCAACTTGTTCCAGCTTTTGGCGTATCTCATTCGATAAACTACCGACCTTTGCGTAATCAAGAGATGTAGGTAATACCAAGTTTTCATCCTTGCGAAATGCCTGAATGTCGGCTTCGTGACGATCCATATACCCCGCATAAAGGGAATCAATCTCGAGCTGTGTTCTAACATCATCTTCAATATCCGATAGCTCAGGCCAGAAAACAGATAAATCATCCCATGTGATATGCGGATAAGAAAGCAGGGCCGAAGCACTACGGCGTACGCCGTCTTGGTTTACTTTTATACCGCGCGCGGTTAATTCTGTCGGGCTCGCCTCCAGATTTTGAACAAGATCGCGTGCCGCTTGCAACTTTTCAGACTTCTGTATCCAATGGTCTTGGCGGCTCTGTCCTACGCAACCAACAGCAATACCTTTATCCGTCAAACGTTGATCCGCATTATCAGCACGTAATTTCAAACGATATTCTGCGCGTGATGTAAACATACGGTATGGCTCGGGCGCGCCGCGAGTAGTCAAATCATCAATCAGAACACCGATATAAGCATCTGCACGATCCAAGAGGAACACAGGCGCAGTTTCACGTGAAACGGAACCATCTTTGATCGCACTCACTTGTAATGCTGCATTTACGCCCGCCATCAAACCTTGCGCACCGGCTTCTTCGTATCCTGTAGTGCCGTTAATCTGCCCCGCAAGGAACAAGCCCGGCAAACGTTTGCTCTCTAGTGTTTTACGTAGATCACGCGGATCGACATAATCATATTCAATCGCATAGCCCCATTCCAAAACCTCAACATTTTCAAGGCCTTTAATGGAATGGATCATCGCATCCTGTACCTCAATCGGCAATGATGTCGATATACCATTCGGGTAGACCGTGTAATCATCTAATCCCTCAGGCTCCAGAAAAACCTGATGGCGGGGCTTATCTGCAAAACGGTTGATCTTATCCTCAATTGACGGGCAATAACGCGGGCCTGTTGATTTAATTTGCCCTGAATACATCGGTGATTTTGATAAATTCTGCGCGATGATGGCGTGGGTATTTTCATTCGTATATGTGATATAGCACGGGATTTGCGGCACGGTTACCTTATCCGTCATATATGAAAACGGCACAGGCTCGGCATCACCCGGCTGCGGTTCGCATGCATCCCAATCAATGGTACGCCCATCAAGGCGCGCAGGCGTACCCGTCTTTAACCGTCCAAGTGGGAATTCCAAACGCTCAAGAGTTTCTGCAAGGCCGATTGTCGGTGCTTCACCCACACGACCAGCCGGTATTTTTTCTTCACCACGGTGAATAAGGCCTCGCAAGAATGTACCTGTTGTCAAAACAACCGCGCGACAAGGATATTCCGCCCCATCCAGCGTACGCACACCGCTTATTGTGCCCTCTTCATCAAGGATAAGATCATCTGCCGCGCCTTCAACCAAGGTGAGGTTCGGATAATCATTCAGGATTTCCTGCATTGCCTCACGATAAAGTTTGCGATCTGCCTGCGCACGTGGCCCGCGCACTGCCGGCCCCTTTGATGCGTTGAGCATACGAAATTGAATACCCGCGCGGTCAATAACACGCCCCATAACACCGTCAAGCGCGTCAATCTCTCGCACGAGATGCCCTTTGCCCAGGCCACCGATCGCCGGATTACACGACATAACACCAACCGTATCCAAACGATGCGTTAATAACGCCGTTTTCGCGCCTGTGCGCGCCGCCGCCGCCGCTGCCTCACATCCGGCATGGCCTCCACCAACAACTATGACATCAAATTCTGTGCTCATTTTTCACATTCTATTCTTCATTGGGCTTTCTTTTCGCGCAACTTATACAGATTTCTTGACATATTTTCCACAAAAGAATTAGACTTCATCCCATCATGTGGAATTAAGAAGAAATAACTACTTACAATGGATATTACCGAAAAAACGACTGAGTTATTCAACCAGTGGAAAAAAACAGTGTCTGATTATTGGGAATATGTTGCGGGATCAGGGACACCAACCCATTTAGATCACGTTACATCAGAACTTGAAAAGAAAAAGCTACGTCAGGAATTTCAAAACAGATTTGGGAAAGAAGGCGAAGCGCATCTGGTTTCGGTGATTGTATCAAAAGAATTAAACGGTGGTGATAACCCAGAAAATCCTGATGATTTTTACCCGGGACTGGAATATTCCCTACCATTATCAATGTATATCATGCGTCGTGCTCTTGATACGGACAGCGACAAAGATTCATACGACATTTTTACTAATGATGTTCAGGCAGTTGCCAATAAAAATGGCACAGAAATTAATCGCCTTCCGACAAAGGAACACGTCGAAAATCTGACGGCGGAAGCCATTGAAAACATTCAAAAGGTAGAACAAATGCCTGAGAATTATTCAACGCCCCCCGAAGAAGACGTTGATATCGCCCTTTAAACCAAACGGGCAGTTCAAACATTATTTCCCGATACAGAAATCCCGGAAGACCACATCAAGCAGGTCTTCCACATCTACGCGTCCCGTAATGCGCCCCAGATCACGGATTGCAAGGCGTAAATCCTCCGCAGTAAGTTCAGGCAATGGAGCTAATAAACATCGCCCTATCGAGGCCTGACAATTCTGCAAGGCCTCACGATGGCGCTGACGCGTTAAGGCGGGCGCTTCTGATCGCCCAACAAGCTGATCAATCATTGACGTTAAAGCCTCTAAAAACGCATCAATACCTTTATTTTCTGATACGGAAATTTGTAAAACACCCTCTTTATGTGAGAGCCTCACCCCTTGATCGGCCTTATTAATCACTGCAATCGTATTTGGCGCTTCCTCTAAGGCAAGGCTATGCTCATCAGGTGTGCTTTGTGTACCGTCATACAAAATAACGCGAATATCTGCGTTTTGCGCAACATTAAGAGCGCGCCTGATCCCCTCAGATTCAATTTTGTCATGCCCCTCATCGCCGATTTGATCAGGGCGCAGGCCCGCAGTATCAGATAAAATAACAGGATAACCGGCAATATTTAAATGCGCCTCAATCACATCTCTGGTCGTACCGGCGATATCGGAAACAATGGCGACGTCCCTCTGCACAAGGGCATTTACAAGGCTCGATTTACCTGCATTCGGCGCACCGATAATGGCAACATGGATGCCATTACGCAAACGTTCGCCCCTGCGGTTATCGTTTAAATGCAAGGCGATTTCATCGCTTAAGTTTGTGATTTGCGGTCCTATACGATCCAGTATATCATCGGGCAAGTCTTCATCAGGGAATTCAATCTCAGCCTCCACATAGGCCAGAATTTTCGTCAATTGTACGCGCCATCCATCATAAAGCCGCGCCAAGACACCATCCATCTGTGACAAGGCTTGTGCTTTTTGTAACTCCGTTTCCGCATGAATCAGATCCGCTATGGCCTCAGCTTCGGTTAAATCCATTTTACCGTTCAAAAAGGCGCGGCGTGTAAATTCCCCCGGCTCGGCCATACGGTGCCCGTCTTGCATCGATAAAGCGTCCAGCACGCCGTTCACCACCGCCATACCACCATGAACATGGTATTCTACAACATCATCACCAGTGTAGCTCTGTGGCCCTTGAAAGAGAATAACAAGCGCCCTATCGAGGGTTTCACGTGAAACGGGACGTTTTAATTCACGCAAAAGCGCACGTCGATACGATACGTGCGCGTCACCCGAAAGCGAAACATAACTATTTATCGCTTGCGGGCCGGAAACACGAATAACGGCAACGCCGCTTTGCCCGCGCGCACTAGCAAGCGCATAGATGGTATCACTCATCGCCTTTTTTATCTTTCTTCGACATATCGCCCATACCCATCTGCGACCAGAACATCTTCTGCATCTCACCAATACCCTGAACAGTGGCCGGCATCCATGTTTTCACCATTTCCTCTGGCGAGAGATTACGTATATTTTCCTGCAATTTTTGTTCCAGCTCATCCATCATGCGCTCTTGCATCGGTGCTATATCAGGTAGGCCAAGGAAGGCGCGAGCCTCTTCGGGTGTGCTTTCAATATCAAATTTGAATTTCATTTGTATACCATCCTTTGATTGAGTATCCTTATGCCTATCTTTATACAGATTTTTGGAAAAGAAGCCAGTGACAGATCATACAGAAATTCAACATGACAGCATCGTTCAAACACTCGTCATCGACCAAAGCTACAAGGACGGCGCATTAAAGCAAGTTCAAAAAATGGTGGAGGGCAATCAATATAGCCCAGAAGAAGTGACACTGGATAAATTCGAAGGTGAGATCGTTAAATTTCAGGCAGAAAACATGCTGATGGTCTTGAAAAAGGTCACACATAAAGTCGTGCCAGGAAGGCTGGAAGGCCCTAAAAAAGTTGATTCTGAACAGGCGGCGCATAATGCCATTGATGCGGCTTATCTTGCTCTACATGAAGATCGCGATACAGAACGCCGTATTCGTGATGTTATCCTAAATCGTGAAGATAAAGGTTTTGCCCTGCAAGACACAATTATCGAACTTCCATTCTATAAAAAAGAATATGTGTTTTTTATGCCCTGTCAGACTTGTAAGTCTCAGGGGACAGTGACCTGCCTTCCTTGCCACGGAAAAGGGGTTGAACAATGCGCCCGTTGTAACGGCAGCGGCATGGGGCATTGCGCGCATTGCCGCGGCGCCCAAATGGTGATGGGAGCAAATAATCACAAAATACAGTGTCCTGTTTGTCATGGGCGTGGGCGTACGGGGTGCCTGTCCTGTAACCAAACAGGGCGTATACAATGTAGAGTGTGTAGAAGCCGTGGGTTTACATCCTGCCCTAACTGTCAAGGTAATGCATGGAATAGCCACCTATACATCATGGAAATTCAGGTTAAAACACGTTTTGATTACCCGCGCGAACGTATACCTGAAAAATTAGTACGCATGATCGAAGAAAAAGGCGCAAAGATCATTGAATATGCCGATATCTTTATCTCGCAAGCCGAAGAAAGCTTCGTTAATATGGATGATCAAGATAAAATGAAGGAATTCGAAGACGCCGATAAAAAGAAAGATTATCGCATACCCGTTATATATGAAGTATCGCTCCCCTATGGACATATTGAATACACAATCAATGATAAAAGCTACTATACATTTCTTTTCGGAAAAAAAGCAGAGCTTGCCCATGTCTCCCCCTTTATTGATGATTTAATCAAGAATGGCATAAGAAAATTAAACGATGCAGCTGAAAATCGCGGAGACGTAAGTGATAACCTCAGGCAAGCAGCAGAATACAGAACCGTAAAAGAAGGTATTATGAGTGCCGCTATGCATAATGCAGGTCGTGCAAAAAAGGCCCTAAAAAGAACGAACCTGTTAGGATTATCCGACGGTGCGATTACAGATATTATTGCCAAATCAAACATAGCTCTGAAAAATATTACTAAAAAGCCACGCCAGCTTGCACTAGGATTATCTACACTCTTTTATATCGCGCTTTTCAGCTCATATTTCCTAACACCATTACGTAATACATTCCTCAGCAACATACCAAATACTTCTATGCATTTGTTTGCAGACGTGATTATTCTTGTTTCCGGCTTGTATATCGGAGCTTTAATTATTCAAGGTTTTGCGCAAAATGTTTTAAAGAAGACTTTAAACGCCATACTACCACAGCAAATAAAACGTACGCCGCCAGCAAAATTAGGTGATATAGCATGGTGGAATGCAATTATAGCCATCATAGTATTTGCTGTAGCATTGGAATTATCATTACGTACAGGTGATAACGCCGTATCTTGGTATGCCCTCCTAAGATTCAAATAATACAGATATTTATGCCTTCTTACTTAATCTAATACCTTAAATAAAGAAGGTCGCCCTGTACCTTATCTATAAGGATACAGAACGACCAGCGAGCAAGGGACATCACATGAAAGCAATATATGCTTTCCTACACTTCGCCTAATGGCGGGATGCGTAACGCAAATAAACCTCTTTATGACATTGTCGATAAGCAGCAATTGAGTGAGCAGAAAACATTGCCGGTTTCGACTTTAATACATGTCGTTCGAGGGTTATATTCATTACAGCATCGGCTTCACGTTCATCTTGTTGCTCGAGAGCGAAACGAGCGCCAAGGATCATGCCAAGTGCAGCAACTTTACCAGCCGTGCGCTGGCTTCTATCTACAGAGAATGTATTGGAGATGTGTTGGTTGGTTGTGAGCAAGGGTGTACACAATTCAGCTGCGACAGAGGATGGATGAGTTTCAGTCTGTGCTTCACGTGAAACACTTTCTGATTTACCTAGAGAAAGTTTGAAATCTTGATGTGACCATGCGGTCGACATCACAGGGGTTGATATGAGGGCAAGCGCGAGCAGAACGCCCGAAGCAAAATGAGTTGCCTTATGTTTTGATACGCTTTTTAACATTCTTTTCTGACCCGTTATGGAATGTTTTTTCTATGCGGTTTCGAACCCAATATCGATCCGCTTATGTTTATATTGCACCACAAAATAATAATTATGACAAACACTATCGTTTCGAATTTTTGTTGTATTTCAATAGAATAAGAGAGATAATTAACTATAATTTATTGTAAATTAGATCTATTTTTTCGTTCAAAAGCTTTAAAACGAAGGTATTTATTAGGTTATGTCCCGATCTAAAATGGTTGGAAAAACAATATTATCGATGGTGATGGTGATTATCATCCCGATTTTTTGGATGCTTTTTCGTGCTGATTTTTTTTCACCAGCACCCGTACAAATACAAAAATTCACACCTTCACCATGGCCGCCTGCACTTAATCAACCATATCCTGATCTCGAATTAATTGATCAAGAAGGGTTACCTTTCAGATTATCGGCCTTAAAAGGAAAAGTAATTATCATCGAACCAACAGGAATGAATTGTCCGGCGTGCCAAGCTTTTTCAGGTGCACATGAGCGTGGATCATATGAAAACAACCCGGTTGAACAACACTCACAATCATATAGGAAAATATTCCCCAAATACGCGAAGAGCTTGAAGTTTCCAAGTAAAGACATCGTATTCATACAAATATTACTCTATGACATGAAAATGAGGCCCCCACAGCCGGAAGATGCAAAGAAATGGGCAGAGCATTTTAATATCCGCAAAGATCAAAACCACATTGTCGCCGTCAGCCCGTATGATCTGCGCAGCTCCATTACCTATAATATGATTCCCGGTTTTCAGCTTATCGGTAAAGACTTTATATTACGTGCCGATTCAACCGGGCATCATCCGAGACATAACCTCTATACGCAACTTATTCCGCATACCGTAAAACTAGTCAATCAACAATAATAAGCTAGTGAATTTCAAAGGTAACATTAACCTGTGCGGTGATATTAATTTGCCCTAATGCGAGGGCTGAGCTTCCGTCCATGCCACCTTCGCTTGGCGCATTTGCAATAGAATTTTGCATCATACGCACATTTCCCCCGCGCGCAGTGTGCTGATAAAATGTTTGATACTGGTTTGCATGGATAGTCATTGGTTTACCAAGTTCCATTCCTAGCGCACCTGCCAATGCTGCTGCCTTTTCCTTAGATGCCGTAGCCGCCATTTCACGTGCTTTGTCACGATGCTCGCGCAACTTTGTTGTAACAAATTCTACATTGTTAATATGCGTCACACCAAGTTGAAGTGCCTTAGTCACCAATGCTTCGTAAGAATCAACCTTGTCCAACTTGATCTGTACACCCTTACGAACAGCGTAATAAGTGATTTCAAGAGGGCTACAGCTGCCGTTTTGTTCATCACGATAATTGCACTGCTGATACATTGGTTCCACGCTTGTGAAATCTGTCTGTATGTTCTTACCCTCAACGCCAAGGTCTTTTTCTACATAAGCGATCAGCTGAGAAATTGTTGCATCATTTTGTTTTTGCGCATCTAAAAGCGCTTTATTACGACTTTCCGCTGTCATGGAAATAATAACCTGATCGGGAACAACACGAAGTTCTGCCTCACCTGTCACGGAGATCGTACGTTTTTGTTCCGCTTCATCGGCCTTTACGGGCGCTGTAGAAACAAAAAAGCAAATGGTGAGTATGAATGTAAGAATAAAAGTCTTGCGCATAAAATCCTCCGTTAAATGAAACAGGCGCAAGAATGGTAACGCAGCCAAAGCCATGTCACAACATATAATCTATATGAAATAAAACAGTTTGATATTACTGGTTCATAGAGCTAAAGAATTCATCATTATTCTTTGTGCCCTTCATCTTGCCGAGCAAGAATTCAACAGCATCTACTGTACCCATAGGGTTAAGAATACGACGAAGTACCCACATTTTTTGCAATGTATCTTTATCAACCAATAGCTCTTCTTTACGTGTCCCTGATTTTTGAATATCAATTGCAGGGAAGACACGCTTATCTGCAAGCTTACGATCAAGCACGATTTCAGAGTTACCTGTACCTTTAAATTCTTCGAAAATAACTTCGTCCATACGCGATCCTGTATCAATCAAAGCGGTTGCAATAATTGTGAGGGATCCGCCCTGTTCGACGTTACGTGCCGCACCAAAGAAACGCTTTGGACGTTGTAGGGCATTCGCATCAACACCACCGGTCAAAACTTTACCAGAGGAGGGAACAACCGTGTTATACGCTCGTGCCAAACGTGTAATAGAGTCAAGCAAGATAACAACATCACGCTTATGCTCAACCAGACGTTTTGCCTTTTCCATGACCATTTCGGCAACCTGTACGTGTCTGGAAGCCGGCTCATCAAATGTAGAGGAAACGACCTCGCCACGTACGGAACGTGCCATGTCTGTCACCTCTTCCGGACGTTCATCAATCAAAAGAACGATCAAATATGCATCCGGGTGATTAGTTGCAATAGATGTTGCAATATTTTGCATCATCACTGTTTTACCTGTACGCGGGGGCGCAACGATCAATGCACGTTGCCCGAAACCAAGCGGAGAGGTTAATTCGATCACACGTTGAACTTTTGAATCCTTTGTCGGATCTTCATATTCAAGCTTAATTTTACGATCGGGATAGAGTGGGGTGAGGTTATCAAAGTTAATACGGTGACGCAGCTTTTCAGGGGCTTCGTTACTAATCGAACCAACCCTGAGAAGGGCGAAATAACGCTCTGAATCTTTTGGGGCACGAATTTCCCCTTCGACGATATCACCTGTACGTAAACCGAAACGACGTACTTGTGATGGTGAAACATAAATGTCATCCGGGCCGGGAAGATAGTTTTCTTCAGGGCTACGTAAGAAGCCGAAACCGTCTTGTAAAACTTCGAGGACACCAACGCCCGAGATAGGCACATCTTGCTTTGCCAGTTGTTTCAAAATCGCAAACATCATGTCTTGTTTGCGCATGGTGTTGCAGTTCTCGATTTCCAATTCCTCAGCAAAAGCCAGCAGCTCAGCCGGGGATCGTGTTTTCAATTCCTGTAGGTTCATCAAATACTCATAATTTTAATTGATAGATACGTGGAAGAAACTCTTAACCTTGTTTCCAGTTTGAATATCGCAAAACAAAAACGTTCTCGCTCTCATTCGCAGTATTCTGTGCCAACGCGTGGCAAATATTTATTACCCAAAATTTCTATGGATTTTTTCAAAGACAGAAAATTTATAGCTGTACTTATGCACAGAGTCAAGAAATTATGTTCTTTCTGATTCGTACGTGAAGTTTTTAATAAAGACCTGTCGTTGGGAAAAATATAGAAATTATTTTACATCAGTGACTTAGAATGGCTCAACCACCGCCAAAACCACAATGATGATCATCATTATTGTCGGTACTTCGTTAAGAATTCTATAAAATTTTTCAGATTTTTTATTTCTGTCTTCTGCGAAAGCGCGCAGATATTTCAAATACATATGGTGTACGCCTGTCATCAGCACAACAAAAAGCAATTTTGTATGCATCCAGGGTGAAATCATAAACAAATCCCAACGCGCATATAACATCAATCCACCAAACACCCAAGTTGCAATACTTGCGGGGTTCATAATGATCTTGAATAAACGACGCTCCATAACCTTCAGGGTTTCACTCAGCTCTGATCCGGCCGAAGCGCCTACGTGATAAACAAAAAGGCGCGGCAAATACAACATCCCCGCCATCCATGAAATCACGGAAATAATGTGCAGGGCGCGAATGATATCGTAATAATTATTGAGTGTATCTTGCATGGCTTTAACCTGATTTTGACAAAAAAATACTATATAGGATATGGTCGCGCGCACAAGATGAAAGAAAGCGGGTATATTTTGAGCTCAACATTTAATGACATTTTATATCAGCCTGATCCTGATCTGAGCGCGGAGTTTGAAAAGAATTTTATGGGAACAATTACCCGTGAAAATATCGCATCGGGTTTTAATTCAGGTATGTATTTGGCATCAACCACCGCCTTTTCATACGGTACTGCACACGCAATTCTAGAATATCAGGATAAGCCTGAATATGCTGCTGGGCTGGCTGCGTTAACACTGGTGAGTGCGTATAACGCTCTCGCAAGCGTACGTGACGTCAGATACACACGCGCGGTTGATTTTACAAAAGGCTTAGCGCTCTCTACGGCGTTATCGGCAAGCTTGTATAATGTAGTTATTCCGGATGATAAAACAGAAGAGAAAATAGAAGCTGTGTCAGGATATACTATCCAAATAGAGCAACCCGACCACGATATATCGCAAGGGCCTGACATCGAATAATCAGGCAAGCATCCAAATGCCCATAACCACCATCATCAAATTTTCGGTTAAAGAAATAAAGCCGAGTGGTACATTGCTGTTTCCGCCAACGCATGCACATTTTAATTCACGGCGATCAATATATACCGCCTTGATAACGGATACAGTTCCGATACCACCAATAAAAATCGCAATAATTGAAACCATCGGCGTCATGATTCCTGCAATCATACCGATGCCGGCTAATGCCTCTGCAAAGGGATAGATATACGCATAACGTACATACCGCATCGCCAGCAAGTCATAGGTTATAAATTGGTTTGAAAAGGAATATAAATCCCGCAATTTCAAAATCGCTAGCACGCACATACTAACGGCGATAAATAATTTTAAAATGACATTAAAATTCAAAGCAGCAAGTAATAGCCAGCTCAGCGCACATGCCATCAAAAATGTTACCGCAAAAATCGCAATAATTGGTTGATAAGTTGTGCCCTCTTGCTTAAGCGTTTTAACATCAAAATGCGTAAGCAAATCATCATAACCGCCAATACGAACACCATCGATAAATGTTTGCGGAGTTGTTTTTACGTCATGTTGTTGTTTAAAGGCATCGGTCTCTTCACGTGTCTTTAAATGATGGTCTTCAACACTATACCCTAGGCGCTGCAGCAGATCTTTAGATCTTATACCAAACGGACAGATATGTTTATCTGTGACCATACGATATAGCGTTGCATGTTTTTGTGCATTTTGATCTGTCATTGATTTTATCCCTTTCAGGCTTTTACCAACGATCTGAGCGGATCAAAAGTTCCGAGAAGTTAAGCTTCCATACGCATGCAGCAACGATCAAATTGCGGCGCGCAAATACATTCAAATCCTTCGGCGGTGATATCCGTACGTTCCTGATGATCATGAACAAGTTTTGCCAAACCATCAATAAACGCATCTGCCGTACCGACAGTTTGCGCGCGGTAATATCCATGCAATCCCTGCTTTTCCGCAAGCTCTTTATATTCGATATCAAGCTCGACCAGGGTTTCTACATGTTCCTGCGTGAAGGCATGCGGATAAATAATAATAGCAGTTTTATCAGCCGCAGCTTTCTCAATGGCTTCTTCTGTTGAGGGGCCGATCCATTTCATCGGGCCGACGCGTGATTGATAACATATACCCCAATCAAGGGTTTCAACACCCAAATCAGATTTCAGTTTTTCGGCTATTTTTTCTGCGGATGCTTCGCATTGTGATTGATACGGATCGCCGTTTTTAATCACTTTTTCAGGCAAACCATGTGCGGAGAATAAAACGCGAATACGTTCATGACCGTCTTTCAACGCCTTTGCATATTCAATTTTGATATGTTCGGCCGATGCATTCACGAACCCTTCGTTTTCAGGGTAACAACAAATCATTGAACTTTCAGTATTTTCCATACCGGCTTCGAATAATGCCTTTTTCCAAACGCCCAGCGACGACCATGTTGTTGTTGTTGAGAACTGCGGATAAAGCGGCAATAAAACAATTTTATCGGCGCCCCAATCACGCACTTCACGCACGACCTGCGGTGACATCGGATGCCAATATCGCATACACACAAATGTTTTGTAGGTATTTCCGTCTTGCGCTTTATCATTTAAAACGCCCTCAAGCTTGATTGCCTGCGCACGTGAATTTTTTAATAACGGCGAACGATCACCCAAAAATGAATATGATTCACCCGCTTCACGTTTTGATCGTTTATTGGCAATCATTGTTGCAATCAAACAACGAATTGGAATCGGCGCACCGATAATATTTTTATCCATAAAGAAATTCAGCAAAAAAGGGCGAATTGAATTTTTTGAATCCGGACCGCCCAAATTAAATAACACAACAGCTATTTTCTTGCTCATAGTTTGTATTCCTTGATGAATTTCACAAGTTGTTCGACGTTTTCGACCGGCGTATCTTTGTTAATACCGTGACCGAGGTTAAATACAAAATTTCCACCCTGCCCCGCAGCCGTTAAATCACCGATAATTTTTTCAGCGGCCATAATCATACTATCCCCGCCTGCAAATAAACAGATCGGATCTAAATTCCCTTGTACAGCTACCAATGGCTGGAGTGTACGCGCCGCCCATTTTGTATCGACTGACGGGTCTAGGCCAACGGCATTGACGCCGGTATCCTGAACGTATGATAAATAATTTTGCCCTGCACATCTCGGAAAACCGATAATCGGCACATCCGGGTATGTATCACGAATTAAATCAACCATCTGACGCGTTGGTTTCACAACCCATTTTTGGAAGCTATGGGAATCTAGAACCCCTGCCCAGCTATCAAAAATCTGTACCGCGTCTGCCCCTGCACTGATTTGATTAATCAAATATTGCGCGCTGGATTCAACCAATAAATCAATTAAACGTTGGAACCCCTCAGGATCAGAATACGCCAATTTTTTAACATTCAAATAATCCTTACTACCGCCGCCTTCGACCATGTAACAGGCGACTGTCCATGGCGCGCCACAAAAACCTATGAGCGATGTTCCGCCATACCCTTCGGTTTGCAAAGCCGTTTTTGTTTTGCTCAAAGCTTCGTAAACAGGGGTTAACGTCTTTTCAAAATTTGTAAAATTCAGTGATGAAAATTCCTGTGCGGTGCGCAAAGCATTCAGCTTCGGCCCTTCCCCTTGTACAAATTCAAGATTTTGACCAAGCGCATGCGGAATAACCAGAATGTCGGAAAAAATAATTGCTGCATCCATTTGGAACCTTCGGATCGGTTGCATCGTTATCTCACATGCAAGATCAGGATTATACGCCATGTTCAGGAAGCTGCCTGCTTGTGCGCGTAATTCACGGTATTCGGGTAGATAACGTCCTGCCTGTCGCATAAACCAGAATGGTACATGATCAGGTTTGTGCCCACGTAGGGACTCCAGAAAGTTCTTTTTCTGATATTCCATGTTGATCCTTTTCTCACTTTGAAAAGCATAATTTCCGAATTCAGACATTCAGGCAAGGAAGAATTAAAAAAATATATATTTATTTTAAAAGGTTTTATTAGATAGTAGAGCCTGTGAGTCTTGGGGATTAAAAATATCCCATTTTTTACACACAGGCTGCTTGAAAGAAAAAGGTTTAGATTCCTCTCGAGTCGCATCGAGTCGAGTCATTTTTTTCATTTTCACGATTTTTACTTTTACACAAGTGGATGACTCACCCCTTTCATATGTGTGTGGAATCGGGGTAACTTCATCCCATGTTTTATACATGTTTCAATATCGGATTCGTTCACAGAGTTTTCCCGCAGCTCTGTCTTGATTTTTAGACATAAAAACATCACTATAGGGATATTGAGTAACTCCTAAACGAATCACCCCGCCATGTTTGATGAATCATATACAAAATTAGAACTAAACAAAGTTGCCGAAATTCTGGATGTCTTGAACAAACAGATAGAGGGTAGCCTTTTTGATCCGCTTGAAACAACTATCATGGCGATCGATATTCCGTTTTATCCCGAATACAGATTTTTGGATGTTGCGGATCATGCGACAAACCCGCCATTGCAACGGTTTGCAATTCAGAAAAAAGGCGAGTTGGATTTTTCCGTTATCGATTGGAGCTTTCAGACAATTTATGATCTGAATGAAAAAGCACCGATTGCCCTGAATGATCAGAATATTTTGGAATATGTACGGTTTTTCTTTGCACATGTAAAAGGACGTCACGGACGTTTTGTTCTGTGTGAAACAGCAGACCATGTGCAATGGAAAGACGAACCGCCGGCAGAGGTACGCAAAGCATTAAATGAGGCATTAAACCCGCTGGAGCTTGTTGAAAAACGCGCAGATGGTGTTTATGTCATGAAAGCACATATGATGTTAAAAGATGCTTTGATGGTTGTTGATATTTATGTTGCACCAAACGGTGAAGTGAATATGTCAGATTATGAAATCTTAATCGAAGACGTTCCCGTATTAGATCCGGTATTCGGGCAATAAATTTTATTCCGCATCAAGGCTTAAATTTTTTTCAATGCCGCCGACTGTGTTGCGCGCGCTGCGAACATCATGTTTGGCTTTATTATATATATTTCTGATGCGGTTTTCCTGAGTACGTTCTGCGCTGTTTAAACCGGGTGTTATATGTTTTGGGTTTGTATGACTAATGCTTTGTGAATCTTCCGGGCTAAAACCAGCATCCAGTAACAATGATTGAAATCTTTCCTGTATCAGGCGGCGTTCTAAATCATCAAACTGGGAAACAGCATCACTTTTAAAATCAGAGGAATCGTTATGATCTTGATTTGCAAAAGAAGATTTAACTTCTTCTTCTAAAGTTTTTGGCATATCTGTCATTTAATCATTCACCATTTGATCTAAATGATAATCATCATCGTTTGCTGCTTCTTGCGTAAAGTTTGCATTATGCGCACCAATTGCACGAGAAAATTCTGCGAGTAATTCAATCTTATTTGAATCATTACCCTGTAATTCCATATCTTCCATATATGCTCTGTCTTGAGGTGACATGCCTGATCTGTGAATGATGGCCATGGTATACAGATCATGGAATTTTGCTTCGACAGGGATATTTTTTTCGAAACTACTGTTTATAACGCCGCGTAAATAATCGAGATCGGTTTGTTTGCCTTTTATTCCTGCGCCAGGTGCGTCATCGCCGCCATGTGCCGTTGCCAAAATAGAGGCTTTTGCAACCGTATCCCCGCGCTTTATAAAATAATCAGGGTCTTTTCGCGCGAAATCATTATTTTCATTATGAATATATAGTGGCCCTTGATTATCAGCGATACAAACCAGAGCAGGGGTTTGTTCACCATTTGTGATATCGACATCGATGAAATCAAATGTATAAATCGGCATATTCGGCGGCATTTCGCGATTTGCAAACTCTTCCAAATAATGCTGAACAAAACCGGCTGCTGCGGCCGGACTCATATCACTAAGATTTGTTTCAAGAACACCGCCAGGGGTTTTTGCATCTTCTGCTTTATCTAAACCAAGAGTAATGCCCGGCTCTTCGGAGGTACCACGGTAAAAAGTATCATAGCATACAAAATCACGGTCATAGCCGTATAGTGTTGCGGGCTTAACCTGAATAAGAGTATCTGTATTTATATCAGGAAAATTTTCCTTCAGGCTGTCTTTATATGTGCCGTCTGCATTTTGAAGATGAGAATAAGTCAGCAAAGAACCAAAACCGAAACCGCGCAAGGTACCGCTTTGTTCTATTGAATCAATAAAACGGTTTTGTGTTTCTTGATTATCAATCCCCAAATTTTCTGTAAGAGCCATCGCGATTTGCTCACGCTGTTCCGGCTCAAAACTGATTTTATTTTGCATTATATAATCACCCTGCTTTTTATTTTTTTAAAAACTTAACATATAGCATTATGAAAAGGCAATTTTTAAGTGTTTGTTTACCGCATATTAAGCCCTTGTTAGGAAATAGAAAAATTTTTTTCAAAAAGTTTCCTTTTTTCCTGTTTTGGTAGGAAAGCGTTAATACTTTCGCGTCAATAATGGATACATCCACGGGACATATCCGTGGAAGGGGCATTTTTTTAGGAACATATGGTTAGGGTCCATGAGCGACAGTAGTTACGAAAATTTTTATAATACGCATACAATGCATAACAGGGTCTGTAGTGTGGCTTACACATTAAATGACTTTCAACCTGTTATTTGTACGCATATCGGTGATCAGCCACTTTATTATTTTGATGAAGAGCAAATTCCGGAAGAGGATTCTGCAGAATTTGATATTTCTGAAATCGGTATGATGGCAGAAGAACTTCGTGCATTAAAAGAAGAGCTTCTTGATTATGATTTTCAACGCATCCATGTCCCTGAAAAGACAATGCGTTCATTCCAGGATTTTTCTGAAAACGCAATTAGCATTAACAACAGAGAGAATTTTTATCTGAATGATGTTGAGCAAGCTACACGTTTGAAAGAGATTAAAGAAATTCTAAGCGAGAGCCGCGTGGCTGCTGCTTATTTGAATACTGCGGAAAAGTACAATGTAGAAATTATGATGAGCGAACAGGTTGAAAAGGCCTTTTATGATCGTCGCAGCGGGACGATTACGCTTTATCCGCATATGCCTATTAACGACCAGATTTTACTGGTTTCAAGAGAATTACGCCGCCACTGGCAGCACCGACAAGGTGTATTGATCAATCCGTTAATGTTCAAACCGGAACATGCGATTTTGATCAACCGTGCGCAAGAAGCAGATCTTGTTGTATCTGTTATCCGTATAGCATGGGAATTACAGTTGGCCGGCACACGAGCTGTGTGGGAGCGGGTTGAAAACTCTCCCCTGTCTGATTTGGCACGAACATATGCCAGAGAAGCATTTATGGATTTCCGTACAATCAATAACGGAACGGCAAGCGCCGCCGTATTTGAAGCATGGTTCCTGTCCGAGCGTTGTCGTAAAATGGATAAGGAAATTATCCAACTAATGCTAGCGGACTATAAAGGGTATGTTTTTGAGAACGCATCATCATCCAAACAAATTACGGCAGAATTAATTGCCGCCTTGGGGGAAATGCCGTTCGGCAAAAATTACCTAGGCATTCATGCCGAGGTCATTATGGACGACCCTATTTTCGCAGAGGTGCGTGAGCGCTCAAGCGCGAATTTCCTATGGTTTATCAAGTTCGAGCGTTCTTACAAAGAAACGGAACAAGTGTTGCAATCAGAGTCTGACTTATCCACACATGACATTCGTCATGATCTGTTAGAAGCAAAAAGTCAGGACCAAAATTATGACAGCACACAAACCGCAGACGTTATTCAGCTTTTTGAGTACATCACCGAAAACGAACCAAGTTCAGGTAAAAAACTTTCAAAAACAAAAAGCAGAAAACCACGAAGCGGAAGTGCAGATGTTATCGACATCCGCCGTTGGTCAAGCAAGGGATAATCATTCCACCACTTATAAAGAGTATCTGGGTAAAGGCGGATTTATGGAGATTAAATCAAACGAACCGCGCAAACATTTAATTAACTGCGTAACGACTTCAAACGATATTTATCCAACGCAATGGTATTTTGCGGAGCTGTATGACGAGATGACCGATATTGGTTTTTTCCGCAATCATGAAGATGCGGACATTCATGATTATCGTGATGTGTTGAGCTGGTGTGTTTCAATTTTGGAATCCAGCCCCAGCGCACGATTGATGTTGCGCGAAGCAACAGACAAAGATTGGGCGATTTCATTAGAAGATTTAAACGGCGGCGATTATTGCATCGATATGGATCAAAAAATGTTGATCCTAGATAATAATGCACTTGTACCGTCTGCGCTGGGTCGTTCAACATATTTCAGAAATGTTATTCTTGTGACATTGACCAAGGCATTGCGCGATATTTGGCAAGAAAAACGCCATGGCGGTTTTGATGAATTATATTCCCCTGATTATATCTTATTGATGGAGCGTATCCGCGCGGCAGATCTTGATGTGATGGCCATTATGGTTGCCTGGGAATTACGTAGCGAAGAATACGGAGAGCTATGGCGTCACCTGATCGGTTCAGATTTGGGTGATATGGCTATGACATATATGGGTTATGTTGAACGTGACCCAAGTACACAATTTAACAATAAGGCTCTGTTGGCAAGTTTCAAACAGTGGTTCCGTTGTGATGATCGTTTAAATCGTTGTGATCATGATGCACTTGAATATATGGATGATGTTATTCAATGTTCGAATGCGCTAAATCCGTTCGGATCAAAACGCCCCGGTAAAATGAATATCGAAATGTTGTCATGCCTGCCTGATAAAACTGCATATCTTCAGGGGCAGGGCGCAGAAATTTTATCTGATCCTGTATATGCATCTGTTGATGATGATATCAATCAGGCACATTTGATGCACATCATGCATGATATGGAAGCCATCATTGTTTGCGATGTAGCGTTCCGTGATCCGGCCTTGGCACGCAAAATTTTCCCATTGGAAGATTAAATTCAATTTAAGCGTTATCGAAGTCCTCTATGTTACGACCTATGTTTGTGATAGGCTTTGTTCTGCGTGAAAATCAAACGTAATAAAGGGGGGAATTATGATCAGCGTTTATCAATTTAAATCAAAATTTCAGGATTTTTTACGGCCTTATGCCGACCAATTGGTGGAAAAAGAAGTAACGGCCAATCAAGTAACCTTGGCCGCAGCCGGTATGAGCATGTTTTACGCTGCATTGTTATGTTTTAACGCGTCATTCTTCTGGGTTTTATTGCCGGTAATTTTGTTTATTCGTATGGCAATGAATGCCATAGACGGCATGATTGCCCGCGAACATAATATGAAATCAAAGAAGGGTATGGCGTTGAATGAATTATGCGATATCGTTTCCGATGTTGCATTGCTTATTCCTTTTGCTTTGTTTTCACCTTATGCCGCATGGATTGTCGGCTTTTTCATGTTGTTTGCCACATTATCTGAATTTTGTGGTGTTTTGGCCTATATGATGAGCGGCGAGCGTCGCTATGACGGCCCTATGGGAAAAAGTGATCGGGCTTTGGCAATGGGTGTAATTGGTTTTTTCATCGGTGTCGGTGTAATCGGCCAAGGCTGGATTTTCTGGTTATTCCTTGTGTTATGCGTCATGGCAATGTGGACATGTTATAATCGTATTGATACCGCGCTATCGATTAACGAAGCAGAAAATTTTGCCAAAGAACAGGACGCATCAGATGAAGAAGATACGCCCGAAGATGTAAAAATCGTTCAAGACGGAGAGTAATATATGAGCGGATTTTTTTCCGAGCCCGTCCATATCGGTTTGGCGATTGTCTTAGGTTTATTATTAAGCGCATCCGTTATCGTTAGTGTTATGCGTATGCGTGATGAAGATAATCAATATAAAGAATTATCGGATCGTGTAAAAAGCTGGTGGGTGATGATCGGTATTTTTTCGCTCGCTCTCTTATCATCACCAAATGTATCTGTCGTTCTATTTGCCCTCATCAGTTTTTTGGCGTTTAAAGAATTTGTGTCAATCATTCCGTTGCGCCGCGCCGATCGACGCGTTTTATTTTGGGCATATTTAACCATTCCGTTCCAATATTATTTGGTGGCAACGGGTTGGTACGGCTTGTTTGTTGTGTTCATTCCCGTGTGGGTATTTTTCCTGCTGCCGTTTCGTTTTTTAATCGCCGGTCAAACGGACGGTTTTTTGAAATCCGTTTCTGCGATTAGTTGGGGTTTGATGATTACCGTTTTTGCGGTTTCTCATGCTGCCTTTCTTATGAAGTTGCCTTTATCTGACGGATCTGTCGGCGGCCCTGCGCTTATCTTGTTCTTGGCGGTGCTAAATCAAGGGAATGACGTTGCGCAATATGTATGGGGGAAATTATGCGGTAAACATAAAATCATCCCCAGCGTAAGCCCGAATAAAACATGGGAAGGTTTCCTCGGCGGGGTTGGGACAACGGCCGTTTTATCTGTTTTATTATCGACAATTTTAACACCGTTCAGTTTTGGATTTGCCATTATGATCGGTATTTTCCTTGGTATCACAGGCTTTATCGGTGATGTGACCATGTCGGCATTAAAACGTGATCTGCGCATTAAGGATGCGGGCGCACTTATTCCAGGGCATGGCGGTATACTTGATCGCATCGATTCCCTTAGCCTGAGCGCGCCGTTATTCTTTCATATGGTACGATATTTCTATGGAGCAGGATGATGAAGCAAAACGTAATTCAATTCCTGCGTCTTTGTTTCTACGGTGTTGTCATTCGGCCGATCCTCATCCTGATGCTTGGGCTAAATGTACGTCATCTGGAACGCTTATCTGTCGAAGACATGCCACGCCTTATTGCGGCAAACCATAATTCGCATCTGGATGCATTGGTGTTAATGAGCTTGTTTAAGCTTGCCGATTTACCAAAGGTAAAAGTTGTCGCAGCAAAAGATTATTTTTGCCGTACGCCTTTTTTGACATGGTTTTCAATGAATATTATCGGCATTATTCCGATTGATCGAAAAGGGGGCGAACAGGACCCCCTTGCCCCCGTATTATCCGCACTTGATGCCGGGTATACGGTTGTTATTTTCCCCGAAGGGACGCGTGGTGATCCTGAAAAACGCCAACCGTTGAAATACGGTATTTCAAAAGTTTTGGAGCAAAGGCCCGATACACAAATCACACCTGTTTTTATGCACGGATTGGGTAAATCTTTACCCCGCGGCGAGGCGATGCTCGTGCCGTTTGTCTGTGAAATTAATATCGGTGAAGCGGTGCGCTGGGATGGGGATCGTACACATTTGATTGAAACGCTGGGTGCGTGCTTTGATACCTTAGAGGCAGAGTTGGAGCCAAAGGAATGGCTTTGATATGCCCGCGTTATATCAGTTTTTTCTGGGGCATGGCCGAGGCCACATTTTTTTTCTTTGTACCGGATGTATGGCTGAGTTATATCGCGCTCCAGAATCCTAAAGAAGCCTATATCAATATATTATATGCGGTTTGCGGTGCGATTATTGGCGGCATCATGATGTATTGGGCAGGGATGTTTTATTTTGATTCCATGCTTTCCGTTATGCATGAAATTCCCGCCATATCACATACATTAACCGATCATGTCGGATCTCAAATGACGGATCAGTCCTTATTCTTTAATCTCGTCACGGGAATGTTTACGGGTGTTCCGTATAAGATCTATGCGCTTTATGCGGGTCAGATGGAAATTTTTTTGGCACTTTTCATTGTATCAAGCATTGTTGCAAGGGCGGCGCGTTTCTTGGTCGTAACGTCCGCCTCACACGGAATTTCAATGGTGTTGAAACGTAAGATAAGTCCGCGCGGCGTAATCTATATCTATTTGGGCGTTTGGATCATTTTTTATATGTCGTATTTTTACGTCATGGGAATTTAGACTGAGTGTGATATGATGCACTGCAGAAAAAATGAATACAACATGGAGGCAACCCATGTCTGAATCGCGTAAAAAATCCGAGAAGAAAAAACAGCCTGAGCGTAAAACCGTTAACCTGGCCTTGCAGGGCGGCGGGGCACATGGGGCTTATGCATGGGGTGTTTTGGATGCGTTATTAGAAGACGGACGTCTTGACATCGAAGGGATTTGCGCCACCAGTGCAGGAACGATGAATGCATGTGCATTGGCATCAGGAATGCAAAAGGCAGTGCGTGACGGCAAGACAAGCGATATTGATAAAGCCGAATATGCGCGGCGATCTTTGTATGATTTTTGGCGAGAAGTCTATCAGGCGGGGGTCATGTTCAGCCCCGTTAAACGTATGCCGTGGGACGCGGCCTATGGGTGGAATATGGATCATTCCTTATCCGCATTTATGTTTGATTCTTGGACGCGGTTATTTTCACCGTATCAATATAATCCGTTTGATATAAATCCGTTGCGTGATGTTTTAAAGCGGACGGTGTGTTTTGATTCAATATCATCATGTGATTGTATGAAATTATTCATCAGTGCAACGCATGTGAAAACAGGAAAAATAAAGGTTTTTGAAACCAAAGAAATTGATTTAGATGTTGCCATGGCTTCGGCATGTTTGCCGTTTTTATACAAGGCCGTTGATATCGACGGAGAAGATTATTGGGACGGCGGATATATGGGCAATCCCGCTTTGTTTCCGTTATTTTATAAGACAAAAACCCGTGATGTTATAATTGTTCATATCAACCCGTTAAAACGTGACGAAACACCGACAACCGCGCCAGATATTATGAACCGTATAAATGAGATCAGTTTTAATTCTTCATTACTAGGAGAAATGCGCGCAATTGCGTTTGTTAAAAAGCTGATCGAGCTTGATATGTTGAAAGATGAACATAAAGCCGATTTCAAAAATATTTTGGTGCATTCGGTTCGCGCGGATCAGGCGTTGAATGATTTATCCGTTACCAGTAAATTTAATTCCGATTGGGATTTTTTGACGATGCTGCGTGATAAGGGGCGTGCCACGATGCAGGCATGGTTAAAGAAAAACTATGATGCAATCGGGCAGCACGATACCGTTGATTTGAATGCAGAATTTTTAAATTCGACAAGTCAATTATTCAAAGATAAAGGCGATCACCTGAAGGTAATGAAAGGGTAAACCCTTTAGCCGCGTCCACGATATGGCGGTATATTTTGTTCAGGAATCCAAACGCTTTTTGGTGCTTCGCCGGTTTGATAAAAAACATCAATCGGTATGCCGCCGCGCGGATACCAATACCCACCAATACGAAGCCAAACGGGTTCTGTAATTTCAATCAGGCGACGCGCAATTTCTAGTGTGCAATCCTCGTGAAAAGAGCCGTGATTTCTGAAAGAGCCAAGAAACAGTTTTAAGGATTTGCTCTCAACCAGATATTCGTTGGGTACGTAATCAATTGTAATATGCGCAAAATCAGGCGCGCCTGTTAACGGGCAAAGCGATGTAAATTCCGGCGCTGTAAAACGTACACAATAGGCCATGTCTTTTTTCGGGTTTGTTACGCGCTCTAATACGGCGTCATCAGGCGTTTCGGGCAATGCTGTTTTACTGCCTAACTGTACCAGATTTTCATAAATTGATTCATCGCTCATGATGGCTCCTTTTATTCATAGAATGAATTTAGTTTCTGAATTTTTTCTTTGGCGTTTTTAGTATCAAGTTTTTTTAATCTCAACGCCGCATAAGGCTCACATCCAATATCTTTACGCGCAAAAACAAAAACTTGCGAGTATTGTGATTTAGACGCGGTTTTATTTTTTGCATCACAAAATACATATTCTTGGCTTTGCGCGTTAATTGTACCGTTAACATAAGCGAGTGTGAGCGGCTTTTCAAAATAATGGAATGCGGCAATCCACAGCACGAAAAAACCTGCGCCGAGAAAGGCGGCACTAACTTTTTCTTTTTTTGTATCGGGAGCAATGTTTGTTTGAGTGAACGCATATATTGATAGCCCAAGTAAGACCCAAATAACGGCAATCATCAGGCCGGATATACCGGTATATAAAATGATCGCATCACGAAATTCCATTTGTGAGATAAATTCATATAAACCGAACACGATCGGCGTGATACACGCACCGATGAAAATTGTTAATAAGATGGGTACAACGACAAACTTTATAAGCGGCCCTTGTTTTTTCTTCTTTTTCTGGTCCTTTTCCATCTAAACCCCCCGTTTATTGCCCCATAATAGCACATGGAGTTGCGGCAGAACATGTACGTTATGCCATTGGTCAGCCGCAACTTTATCAACCAGCCAAAGCATACGATCCATGATGCCGTTAATATCAATTTGTGCGTCATCGTCATCTGCGGGCGGGGGCGTGTGGTTCCCGGGTTGTAGATAGAGCGGTAGGTGCGGATAGCGCGACGCGGTATCACGCGCATAGGCATAATCTGTATCATCCATCACAACAATTTTCATGGCCGTTTCTGGTTTTTGATCGGCGGCCTTCAGACAGGCATCGAATTTTTGCCAATCTGTCTTTTCACCGCTGCTTGGTGGTTTTGGCGATAACGTCAGTACATCAAGCATAGCAAACCAGTCTTGTGCGATTGACCCTTGTGTTTCCAATGCGAATTTATATCCGTCTGCTTTGCCGATTGTAATTAGGGGCGCAAGTGGTTGGATAGCGGGGTTTCCGCCGGATAGCGAAACCATAATCGGTTTTTCGCCGGACAAGGTTTTGATTTGTTCAAAAATCTCATCGGCTTGCATCGGTTTCCAATCATGGCGATATTCGCTGTCTACGGCGTGTAATGTATCACACCAACTGCATCGATAATCGCATCCACCCGTACGTAAAAACACGGTTGGCTGCCCGATAAGGGCACCTTCGCCCTGTATTGTCGGGCCGAAAATTTCGGAAATTCGGATCGGGCTTGGCATTATTTCGGCCTGTATTCCGCGCAAGATTTCGGCGTTTCACGTACACGTACGGCGGTTACTTCTGCCCAGCGGGTTTTGCACCAATCATAGAGATATTTAGCAAGATTTTCCGCCGTCACATTATCATCACCCAAAACATCATTCAGATGACGGTGATCAATTGTGCCGTCGATATAGGTTTTCAGCTCATCCAGTTCGCGGTAATCACGTACAAATCCGTACTGATCAAGCGTTTCAGATTGCAGCTCTACCTCAACCACGTAATTATGACCGTGCATACGGTGGCACGGGTGATCTTCGGGTAATTGCGGCAATTGATGCGAGGCAGAGAAATGATATTCTTTGTAAATCGTATACATTTATGCGGCTCCCTTTTTTACGGTGTCTTTCCAAAATTCGCTGTCGTCATAGACGGTCGGGTCATCCACCCCGGCAATGTCAAAAGCTTCGATACGTTCAACACATGTCCCGCATCGCCCGCAATGGTTTTCACCGCCCTTATAGCAAGACCATGTATCGGCAAACGGTACGTTATATTCCGCGCCCTGCGCCGCGATTTCGGCCTTGGTTTTGTTTAAAAACGGCGTATAGAGGGAAATGTCCGCAACCCCTTCGAGCGCGTGGTTTTGCATTTTGGCAAAGGCTTCGATGAAATCAGGGCGGCAATCAGGATAGATAAAATGGTCACCACCATGCACGGCGGTTGCAATGGCATCACCGCCACGCGCTGCGGCAATACCATAAGCAATCGTCAACATAATGGCGTTGCGATTTGGCACAACCGTAATTTTCATGGTTTCTTCGGCATAATGTCCGTCAGGCACATCAATATCATCGGTCAACGCAGAGCCGCTCAGCGCTTTGCCGATAACTGAAATATCCAGAATGTCATGGGTAACACCAAGTGCCTTGGCCGCTTTCGCCGCATAGCCAAGCTCCTTTTTATGGCGTTGTCCGTAGTCAAAGGAAATCAAACCGAGCAGTTCGTGCTCTTTCGCGATTTTATAAGCCAGCGTGACTGAGTCCAGTCCGCCGGAGCAGATTACATAAGCTTTCATTTTTTCATCCTTGTTTTATTTTTACGGCCTCGTCACTTCATGGAAATGATTTCGGCAATATATGGGGTAGGCTGCGACCCATGCGGCGAGTTTATATCACCGTTTTTCGGAAAATGGAAGGGTTTTAATCCTATTCCCCTGATATCGGAAGCGAGAATTCCTTGAGATAATAGGCGGCTCTGGTTGTGGCGAGATGTCGGTCTTCGTCCGTTTCCAAGGCACGATGATATTTTAAGCGTTCAATAATCGCAAATCCTGTTGCTTTGAAATCAGGTGAAAATTGACTGTCTCTAATAAATTGATTTGTCGCTGTATCATGCCAGGCAAAGGCCTCAATCGGGTTTTTTTCTACACCTATTCCTTTGGAATAGAGCGATGCCAGCATCATCTGAGAATACGGATTTCCACCCATCGCCGCGCGTTGCATATGTTTAAATGCGCGTTCGGGAGGTTGGCTTACATTAAATGAATTTTTGTAAAAGACTAATCCAATAACATGTTGGGCGACCGTGTCATCAGACCCGAAGGCATTTAAACAAGAGGAAATGTTTGTGAGGGAAGGTTTATAATATTGCGTGTCTTCATTACATTTTTTTACAAAAAAGTTCAATCTTTCTTCGGCGCCGCTTAGTTTTTTTTGTACGGCTTCTTGCAGATACTCGCCCGCTTGTAAATACATTTTGGCCTGTATGGTTTCATCGCTTAGCGCGTCTGCTTCTTGTACTAAATAATATGATAGAAAATATTTAGATGCCGTATTCCCAAGAGCAGCCCCTTGTTCGAAGAGATTTCTGGCTTTCTGTCTGTCTTTCTCAACATATATTCCGGAGTAATACATTCGCCCCAGATTAAATTTGCCGTATTTGTTCTCTAAAGCGGCGGCCTGTTCAAATAATTCAAATGCCTTTTTCAGGTTTTTTTCAAAAAATTCTCCGTCTTCATACATGATAGCAAGATGAATCATAGAGTCACTATCTCCTGCGGCGACAGCTTTTTCATACCATTGGGTTGCTAATTTCAGGTCTTTGTGAAAGACGCCACGACCGAATCTATGGTTATTGCCTAATCGTTGCATGGCATTGCCGTCACCTTCTGCGGCTTTGGTTTCCAGCATGTCTTTATAAGAGTAACGCTTACTTTCATTAATCATATGAACTATGAAAAATGCGGTTCCGATGAGGAATGAAGCGCTGAGGCAAAATAAAGTGATAAAGCGTAAGGCTCTGATAATCTTGTTATCTGCCATTACTTCACTTTCGCCCAAATCGGCTCTTTGATTTCGCCTAAGAATTCCTGATGGGCGGCGAGTTCTTCTGCGCTTGCGCTATGGGGGCGCGGTTCGCGATATTGTCGTGTTAATGCGGCCGTACCCGCCGCACCTGATTTTGATGTGCTGTCATCTATAAGGCCAAGGCCACGTTGACGCCCGCCCAAAAGCTCCAGATAAACTTCTGCAAGTAATTCGGAGTCAAGTAACGCGCCGTGGAATGTTCGGCTTGTGTTATCAATATTGAAACGACGACATAGCGCATCAAGGTTTGCGGGAGAGCCCGGGAATTTTTGTCTGGCGATGACGAGGCTGTCGACAACGCGTTTACGGTCAATCGCCTTATGGCCGACTTGTTCCAATTCCCAGTTGATGAAGCGCATATCAAACTCCGCGTTATGCGCAACCAGTTTTGAATCTTCGCCGATGAAATCGAGGAAGTCCGTATAGATCTGCGAAAAGACCGGTTTGTCTTTTACAAATTCATTGGTAATGCCATGAACGGCTGTGGCTTCTGCGGGGATGTCGCGTTCAGGATTGATATAAAGCTGTAATGTTTTACCCGTCGGCAAATGATTATAAAGCTCTACGGCGCCGATTTCGATCACACGGTCACCTTTTAACGGGTCCATTCCTGTTGTTTCCGTATCGAATACGATCTCTCTCATACGCCTGATGCCTTTGCGGTTAAAACGTAAGTCTAGTTAAAGTCGCGGAGGTCTTCAACGCAATTTTCTTGACTATTGCAAAAGAAAATGTCATCTTCCGCACCAATTGAATGAAAGCTAATATAAGCTGAGCTTTTGAATAGTAGCCTACGGGCGCGTGAGAATGTTTCATATTGTCACACTTTTCTAAGAAGTTCGTTTTTTCCGAAGCTTTAATTTCGGATTCGAAGGTCGGCGCAATGGTGCGCATAAACCTTTTTAGGGCTTTTTTAAAAGTGAAAGAAAATGATATGAAAACGTTTGAAGGCCTTGGCCTGCATCGCGTGCTAAACGCATCCCTAACTTATATGAAATATGAAACACCTACGCCAATTCAGGCGAAGGCCATCCCCCTTGCTTTGCAAGGGCGTGATATCCTTGGTTCTGCGCAAACAGGAACAGGTAAAACGGCGGCTTTTGCTATTCCGTTGATTGATGCGTTGTTACGTGATGAACGTCAGATGGCGTTGGTGATGACTCCAACTCGTGAACTTGGCAAGCAGGTTATGGATATAATGCGCCAGCTTTTGGGCCCGCGCGGAAAAGTAAAAAGCGCGTTCTTGATCGGCGGTGAACCGATTAGCAAGCAGTGCAGACAATTACAAAATCGTCCGCGTCTTATTGTTGGTACGCCCGGACGTATTAATGACCACGTAGAGCGCGGTACTTTGGAATTAGACCAAATTAAATTTTTGGTGTTGGATGAAATGGACCGTATGCTTGATATGGGTTTCAGCATTCAGATTGATAAAATTATCAAGCATATGCCAAAGGATCGTCAAACATTGATGTTCTCTGCGACGATGCCGAATAATATCATGAAGATGGCGGATAAATATCTTGATAATCCTGAGCGCGTATCTGTCGGATCGACAAATAATCCGTCAAAAAATATCGAACAGAAAATCATCAAATTACCACAAGATAAAAAATATGGTGTTTTGCGTGAAGAGCTTAATGAGCGCGGCGGATCGATTATCGTATTTGTGAAAACAAAACGTAATGCAGATCGCTTGGCACAAAAATTAAGCGATGAGGATTTCAAAGCCGAAGCCATCCATGGTGATTTGCAACAACGTAAGCGCGAGCGTGTTATTGCGGCATATCGTGATAAGAAATTCCGCATTTTGGTGGCAACGGATGTTGTTGCACGTGGTCTTGATGTGCCGCATGTCGAGCATGTGATCAATTATGATATGCCACAAATGCCCGAAGATTATATCCACCGTATCGGCCGTACAGCCCGTGCAGGTGCGAAGGGTCAGGCTCTTAACCTTGTTGCGCCACAAGACGGCAGTAAATGGAGCGCGATTGAGCGTTTGATGGATCCGAATGCAAAGTCAGAGAGCAACGACAATGACGGCTTTAAAAGCGGCGGCAAGAAAAAATCAGGCGGTTTCGGTAAGAAGAGATCACGTGGATCTTCGGATAAACAGCGATCAGGCGATTTCAAAGGAAAACGTGATTTCGCGGATAAGCGTAAATCATCAGGTGATCGTCGTGATGATCGTCCGTCATTTGATAAGCGTTCAGGTGAAGGCAAACCGTTTAAAAAGAAGAAGTTTGATGCGCCAAAAGGTGAACGTGATGAACGCGCACCGCGTAAAGACAGGTCCTATGGCAAAGATGCTTCTTTTTCGGATAGTCAATCTTTCAAGAAAAGAAAATTTGATGACCGTAAAGGCGGACGCGATGATCGTGCGCCGCGCAAAGAAAGAAGCTTTGAACAAGGCGGTGAAGGTCAAAAGCCGGCACATAAAAAGGTTACAAAACGTAGTGCGGAATTTGCAAAAGGCAAAGGAAAGCCATCAGGTGATTTTAAATCACGTAAGGCAAAACCAAACACGCAAGGTAAACGTCATGACGGTAGCCAGCCATTAAAGCGTAAGCGTAACAACAAACGCGCAGCTTAATACATTTTAAGCTTTATAAGATTTGAAAGCCCGCTTGATAACAAGGCGGGCTTTCGCGTCTTTGAGTGGGTTTTCAAATAAATTTTATGCTGCGTTTTCTTTTAAAAGACCTTCGGCTTTTAAGACGCTTTGTACTGCCGGGCGGGCGGCGACACGTTTCTGATATTCTACAAGGACAGGCCAAGGTGAGATATCAATATTCAGGAAGTTGCTCCAGTTTACAACGGTGAACAGATACGCATCTGCCACGGTGAATTGATCACCCATCAGATATTGCTTGCCGTCTAATTTTTCAGAAACGTAGCTATAGGCTTTTTTCACTTTCTCAAGATAAACTTCTTCTGCCTTTTCGCCGCAATTTTTTCTGAATAAAGGGAAGTGTGATTTGTGCATCTCTGAGGAAATGTAATTCAACCATTCCTGCAATCTTACACGCTCAAATGTACCGTTTGCAGGTGCTAATTTCGCATCAGGGTTTAAGTCCGCGATATATTGAACAATGACTGCGCCCTCGGTCACATGTTCGCCATTGTCTAAAACGAGTAGAGGGACAGCAGATTTTTCAGAAATTTCGTTATAATCTTTTCCTGTTTCTGTTTGCTTAGTTTTCAGGTCAACGCGCTCAATTTCATAATCAAGACCAGCTTCGCTAAGCGCGATATGCGGTGATAATGAACATGTCCCGGCTGCGTAATAAAGTTTCATTGTATGCTCCTGTTTTTTATTGCATGTGGGGATCGTAAAGGTCTATGGTCACTTTTATCAAGTAGGTACCTAAAAGTAACTAATTACCCGAGAGTAACCATGGCAAATGCATTACAGAAAAAACAGTTTATTGATCTAGCCGAATATAGTGATATGCGTTGCCCTATGCATGGGCTGCTTAGCCTTTTAACAGGGCCGTGGACGACCTATATTCTGTGGTTATTGCGATTAAACGGCGAGATGCGTTTTGGAGAATTAAAAAAGCAAATGCCCGGTATTTCTGCGAAAGTCTTGACCGAGCGTTTACGCATGCTGGAAAAGGCGGGCATTATTAATCGTGAGCAAGAGCTTAGCGTTCCGCCAAAAGTTACTTATAGCTTTACCGAACAAGGTCATGCGCTAGAACGTCTGTTGGATGAGGTCAATGCACTAGCCCTTGAATGGAACGGTGATTACGGCATGCCGAAAAGTTGTGGTTTTGATCCCACAATGAATAAACATGTTAACGAAGCTTAGAATAACTGAAGCCTTAGCCACATCATAAACGGAATAAATGCCAATGCCATGAAGGTGGTGGTTAAAACCATGCATGATGTTAACGCCGGATGTAAATCTAGTTTCACCGCATAAGCAACCGTATTGGCGGCAAGGGGGCAGGCGGTAATCAGGATGATGAGGGCATGTATGGTGTCTGGTAAAATATGTAAATATGTTACGTCAATAAAGACCCAAAGCAGGCCAAGCGCCGGCCATGTCACATAGCGCAATAAAAGTACCCCTACAAAAAATGATTTGTCAAAACGGAAACGATCCATTTGTGCCAAACCGGACCCGATAATCATCATACCCAATACAATCATTGATCCTGTAAAACGATCCCAATATTCAAGCGCAAGGGACGAGGGCTCTATGCCGATGGCATTAATTATGATGCCGATAATCGCGCCGTATAAAATCGGTAATTTTGCAACGCGAAGTAAACTTTCACGCATGGAAGATTCTCCGCGCACAGCAAAATAATAACCAAGGGTACAATCCATGACAAATAAAGGCAGGCACATCATCATATAAACGCTCAGCCATTCCTTACCCATCAAGGCAATCGCAATGGGTACACCGAAATAGGTTGCGTTTGAACTAACGCCCAACATGCCGAGTAAATTATGACGTTTATCATTTTCGCCCCAAATTTTTTTGGAAATGAGATAGGCCAGTGTTGATGCGGTGATTGAGATAGAGCCGATAATAAGCGGCGGGAAAAAATATTCCGACGTGAAATTCATTGTGGCTGTGGCGCCCAACATAACAAACGGTAGTAAGGCATAAAGCATAAGTGTGGCAATAGGTTTCACATCAAGATCGGTTGTTTTACCGATAACAAAACCAAGCAAAATAAGCCCGTAAAGGGGCACAACATTAATAAGGAGTGTTTCAATGATCATCGGATCGGGGCTTCTTGTTCTTCTTCAACAGGCGGTAAGTAATGCTTTTCACGTAGCGCCGCAATCATTTTTTTAATTTCTTTCATGCTGTGTGCGCGGCCAAGACCGGTTTTGATCACATAATCGGCACGGGCGCATTTTTCCTGATCAGGCATTTGACGTTGTAGAATGGCATTGAATTTTTCCTCTGTCATATTCGGACGCGCAAGGACGCGCTGACGTTGGATAAAAGCAGGTGCGCTGACGACAATGGTGTAATCGACTCGTTTTTCGGCGCCTGTTTCAAACAATAGCGGGATATCAAGGCAAACAAATTGACATCCGCGTGCGCGGGATGCACGAATAAATTCGTCTTGGTCTTCACGGACGCGCGGGTGGAGGATTCTTTCAAGAGCGCTGCGCTTTTCGGCATCGTGAAATACAATTTCTCCAAGTTTCTTACGATCTATTTCTTTTGTTTTGCGATTATAGATTTGCGGAAATTCATAGTAGGGGAATAAGTTTGCGATATCACGGCGCGCGGGATGTGTCGGCGAAAATAGTTTGTGAACCGCATGATCGGCTTCGTGAACAGGAATGTTCATAGTCGAGAGCATCGCCCCGACTGTCGATTTTCCCATTGCTATGGATCCTGTAAGGCCAAGTATGATCATTTCAAAACAATCTCTTCCAGCTCTTTGGTTACCTCCGGCATTTTGCCATTCCACTTTTCAAATCCTGGACGTGCCTGATGGAGGAGCATACCAATACCTTTCACAACTTTTAAGTTACGAGCCTTTGCCTGTTTTAACAAGTCGGTATAAAGGGGCGCATACACAATATCATTCACAAGTGCGGTATTAGGGGCTTGTGAAATATCTATCTCCAGTGGTGGTTTTCCGCTCATACCAAGAGCGGTAGTATTCACAATAAGCTGTACGTCTTTGCAGGCGTTATTACGCTCGCTCCATTCAACGACAGATATTTTATCAGGCGCAATTTTTTGTAGCTCTTCCGCTTTTTCACGTGTGCGATTTGTAATGGTAATTGCGGGGACGCCTTCTTTGATCAACGCATAAATAATTGCATTGGCTGCACCACCACTGCCAAGGACGAGTGCTTTGCCTTTTTCAAATGACCAATCCCAATTTTCACGTTGCACGGTGTCTTTTATATTTTGAATAAACCCGAATGCATCGGTGTTTGTGCCATATAACTTTCCGTCTTTTATCGTCACTGTATTCACTGCGCCGATTGTCTTTGCCAGATCATCAATCTCATCGCATAAATCCATCATTGCAATTTTATGCGGGACGGTGACATTGAACCCTGAATATCCGTTATTTACTAAATTCAAAACGTCTTGTTTTAGATTTTCTGTTTTGATATCAATAGTTTCGTACGATCCGTTAAAGCCATATAAATCAAGCCAGTAGCTGTGGATAAGTGGTGACTTGCTATGGGCGATTGGGTGGCCGATGACGCCTGTTTTTATGAAGCTGTTACTCATGGTGAAAATTTATAATCTTTGCGTAAAAATGATAAAAGCGGCAAAAGCGGCATGCCCATAATCGTAAAATTATCACCGTGAATTTCACGGAAAAGCCACGCGCCGTGCCCCTCTATTTTATATCCGCCGACACATGATGTCAGGGCATCAGGATCAGATTTCATATATTGTCTGATCGTGTTTTCATTTAAGTCATGCATCTGCAATCTGGCGGTTGCAATATCCGAAAAAACAACCTTGTTATTCAGTGAAACACAAACGGCGGAATGTAGAAAATGTGTTTTTCCGCTCATGGATTTTAATTTTTCAAATGCTTCATCTTCTGATTTTGATTTACTGATGAGCGCGCCGTTAAATTCCAATGTTTGATCGGAACCAATCACAAGGGCGTTCTTTTTAATGGCCGACACGTACAGTGATTTTGATGCGGCCAGTTTTTCGGTAATGGTTGCGATGGGTTCGTTTGATTTTTTTTCGATGATGGCTTGTTCATCGATATCGGCCGGAATTTTTTCAAAAGGGACGCCTGCATTTTGGAGCATCTGCGCACGTGCCGCAGAGCCGGAAGCCAAAATAATGTTCGGGCGATCAGTCATGCTTGGCTTTCTTTTCTTTCTTTTCTTTTTCCTGGCGGTCAATTCTGTTTTGTAACAGTGTCATGATTTCTGCGGCTGTTTCTTCGATTGATCGTTTTGTCACATCAATCACGGGCCAGCCATGGCTGCTGAACAGGCGGCGCGCTTTGCGGGTTTCGTTCTCTATTTGCTCTTCGTCTAAATACGTATTCTGCGCAAAAGCGGCAGCATCATTTTTATCGGTTTTCAGGCGCGTATGGCGCAAATGTTTTAAGCGTTCGGGCGAAGCGGTCAAGCCGACATATAACGGCTTTTTTAATCTGAAATGTTCGTCAGGAACCTCGACACCGGGGACGAGCGGTATGTTCGCGGCCTTGATGCCGCGCCGCGCTAGAAAGATGCTTGTCGGTGTTTTTGATGTCCGTGAAACGCCGACCAAAATAATATCGGCTTCTTTTAAACCTTTTAATGATCGGCCGTCATCAAAACGCATTGCAAAATCAACGGCGGATACGCGCTTGAAATAGGCGTCATCCATTGTGTGTTGCAAGCCGGGAACGCCCTTTGCATGCTCCCCAAGATAGGAGGATAAACTATGGATGATCGGGTCGAGCACCGCTACACATGGTACGCCCAATTCCTCACATTTTTCAGTCAGACGTGCCCGCATTTTTTCGTTCACGAATGTAAAAATAACGGGGCCGGGGTTATCGGAAATACGGCGGATAACGCGTTCTAATTGACGCTCCGTACGGATCAGCGGCCAGAATTTCTGATTGGGGTCTATGCCTTCAAATTGTGCAAGCACAGCACGTGACAGACCAAGTAATGTTGTTCCGGTCGCATCAGAAACAAGGTGAATGAAAAATTTTTTCTTCTTTTTTGCCATTGTTGCCAATCCGACCGGCTAATGAGTTTATGTCTTAGTTTGCTTCGCCTGCAGCTGCTTCTTGTGCAGCTTTAATGTCATCAGCAAAACGATCCATGTATAAAGCATGGAAATCAACAGGGTTTAGTAACAAAGGGGGGTAACCGCCTTGTGAGGTTACTGTGGCCATTATTTGACGTGCAAATGGGAAGGAAATGCGCGGAATTTCAATCAATAAAAGCGGATGATGTTGTTCTTCCGGCACGACATCGCCAACTGATACGGTGACACCATAGACAAGTTCAGCAATAAAGACTGTTCCATTGTCGCGTGTTGCTTCTGCATTAATTGTTAATGCTACTTCGTATAAATTAGGTGTGTTCGCATCATCAAGCTTACGTGCATCCATTCCAATGTTAACATTAATCGTTGGATTGTTTTGATTTCCGCGTACGTTTATTTGTGCGTTTGGGTTTTCAAAAGATAGATCGCGGATATATTGTGCATGAATTGTTACAGGCAAAGCTGTTGCTTGCAGCTCATTTTCATTTTCGTTAGCCATGGGAAATCCCTTTATTCGTTATATTTTAAATTTTTTGCTTTTCTATCATGTTCATAGCACGAAGTGCGTAGTGTGAAAACAAGCAATCGTAAGGTTTTTCTAACCGTTGATGTCTTTTTCCTCGATCGTTTCGAATTCTGCGTCAATGACATTCGGATCTTGCGGACGATGATGATTTTTCATGTCATTGAATTCGCCGTATTCTGCACTAAAGCCTGTGGCTGTGAATTTTGCAGATGATCCAAGTTTGTTGCGCAGCGCGTCGCGCACAGGGGGCATAAGCAAAAGAAAGCCGATTGTGTCGGTAATAAAACCGGGTGTAATAAGGGTTGCCCCGGCCGCCACAATACATAAACCGTCAAATAATTCCTTGGATGGCATGTGCCCTTGACGAAGGCTGGATTGGGCATTCATCAATGTTTGTATGCCTTGATATCTGACAATAATTCCGCCAAGGATTGCCGTCAGTAGTGCCATAAGAAGCGCCGTGCCAAGGCCGATATGCTCGCTCACACTCATAAACACAAAAAGTTCGCACAAGGGAATGACGATAAAAAGAATAAAAAATGGCATGCGTACCCTTCCTTTATAGTACAGGTTTGCGTATTGTTTGTTCATGTGTACCACATTAAAAACAGTGGTAAAATCTGTTTATTGCCTTTATGAATAAGGCTGTAAAGAAAAGGATTTTTTAAGTGACTGCAGAATTACTTGTTTATGCGTTAGTAGCAGCCGGATTAATTTTCTGGCTACGGAGTATTTTGGGTACGCGTTCAGAAGACGAAGCGAACCGTCCTGCTCCACGTCTTGAAATTGCCGATAACGGCAAGGTGATCAATTTGGATCAACCCGAAGGCGATGATCGTGAACGCGGAATTGCCTTGATCGAAGAGTTAGCTGTAACGCCAAAAGGCAACATGGCGATTGCCGCACAAAGTGCGAAAAACGGTTTGATTGATATCACAAAGGTTGATCGTAATTTCAACGTTTATACTTTCCTTCAGGCGGCGCAAGATGCGTTTGTTTTTGTTGTTGAATCATACGCGGAAGGCGATCGCGAAACTTTACGTGATTTGCTTAGCCCCGAAGTATACAACGCCTTTGACGGTGCCATTGCACAACGCGAAAAGCGCGGCGAGAGCGTGAGCGCGGAAATTCATGCGATACAAAGGTCGGAAGTCGCCGAAGCGCGCACAGAAGGCAAGATGGCCTATGTAACCGTGCGTTTTTGGGCGGATGAAACAACCGTTACCAGAGATGAGAACGGAGAGATTGTCAGCGGACATCCCGATAAGACGACACAAATGCGTGATCTTTGGACATTCTCGCGTGATTTGAAATCGCGTGATCCGCGTTGGTTGGTTGTTGAAACACGCGAAGACGGCGCCGAGGATAACGACTTTATTCCTGATACGCATTAAGCGGTGCAATCTCTTATTCCTGTTTTATGATGCGCGTGATAAATATATGTCATGCGCATTTTTCTTATCCTTATTTTCTGTCTTTTCCTTAATGCCTGCGATGATAACGCAGAGCAGGAAACAACCAACATCACTGCCGAAGAAACGGTGAACGCGGAGGAAGAACTTCCGCCGAAATTCATTTTAACGGCGGCATCATTTGATGATTTGCCCGGTTGGGGTGATGATGATTTTGATGGCTTCGCACAGGCATTTTCACGCTCTTGTCATGCTATTCGGTTTAAAACGCCTGATGTGAATTTTGGCGTTATGGAGGGCGCAAAAACATATGGCCTATGGCTAGAAAAATGCAAAATATTTGCTGATGTCAAAACCGCAGCAGAGCATAAGCTTTTTTTCGAAACACATTTTCTTCCCTATCGCATCAGTGCGGATGATAATCCTATTGGCTTGTTCACGGGATATTACGAAGCATCACTCAAGGGATCGAAAGTGAAAACGGATCGTTACAATATTCCGCTTCATAAACGTCCTGATGATTTGGTGATGGTACAATTAGGTGATTTTCGCGAGGATTTAAAAGGCATCCGCATTGCAGGCCGCGTAAAAAACGGGCAATTAAAACCGTATGAATCACGCAAAGACATCGTCGCGGGAAACTGGCCGCATAATGATGAAACATTGATCTGGGTGGATAATGCGGTTGATGCGTTTTTCGTACAAATTCAGGGATCAGGCCTGGTTGAAATGGCAGACGGCAGTTTAATGCGTATTGGTTATGACGGGCAAAACGGGCATCCCTATTATGCGATCGGGCGGGAGCTAATAAAGATTGGTGCCTTAAACAAGGGTGAAGTTTCAATGCAAAGCATTCGCCAATGGTTGGATGAAAACCCTGATCAAGCCGATGACATCATGAACACAAACGCGTCATATGTGTTTTTCAAGGAAATCAGTGGTGACGGACCGATCGGCGCGCAAGGTGTTGCCCTGACGGAGCAGCGTTCCCTTGCGGTTGATCGTACGCTCGTGTCGTATGGATTGCCGCTTTGGGTTGATATTGAACACCCTGATAAGGCACAGCCGAACCTTACGCGTATGATGATCGCGCAAGATACAGGCGGGGCGATTATCGGCGCGGTGCGCGGAGATGTCTTTTGGGGGCACGGGAAATACGCAGAAGAGATGGCCGGAAAGATGAATTCCAAGGGTCGCTATTGGGCGTTATTGCCGCGGGAAAATAATTAAAAATCTAAAAGCTCTGGCATTTTTAAGTTTTCAGATATGTAGCTATGCATTGAAATCAGAAGCTCTGCGGAATGTATCATCATGGTATGATTTTCGGATGTTTCGTTCAATTTAATGAGTTTATCGCTAATATCTTTTAATTGGTTTTTTATTTCTTCTTTGTTCTTTGAAATATCATGTTTATTTTTAAGAGATATGTTGTGTAGTACCTCTTGGCAATAGTATAGGGTTTTGTATTGTTCTTGACCTAAGTCATTTTTTTTCATTTCTAAATATAACTCTTTTGCAAAAGTATTTTTGTTTTCTGAAAAAATGCCACTCTTAATTTTCTTGATTAAAGAAATTATTGATTGATCGCTATCGTTATCAGTATTTAATAGTTGAGTTTTTATTTTTTCTTTTGCTTCATCTAATTTAGAAACGTCTAAATCGTAATTGATTATGTTTTGAATGTTTATGTTAAATATGCTTTCTGTTTTATTATCTTTAATAATAACAACATTTTTTTCAATAGCATGCCTTACACCTAATTCGTAAAGTACATTTGGATTTTTGCTGCTGATGTCGCAAATTGCATAAGGGTAATCCATGATTTTTTTTATCATGGAATGGTGAATAACTTTGCTTCGTTCATCGTCATCTTCTCTAACAGCTTCTAATCCGGCATCTTCGCATGCTGGTTTGATTAGATATTGATATACATTGTCAAAATGCCCATTTTCGTATCCGTCTGGATCGGTAAAAGGCATGATTACAAAACATTTTTTATCATTGCTCATAATATAAATTCTCTTAAAGAAAATATATTAGCATGTGACTTTTTTGTTAGCTATCTACTTTAGATTTTTAACCAAATGTCTGTTTAAATGCGTTATCAAGATCGGCGATAATGTCTTCGGGATGTTCAAGACCGATAGACATGCGGATCAGGCCGTCTTTCACACCTGTCGCATCACGCAATTCTTTGGCAACACCTGAATGGGTTGTGCTTGCGGGGTGACAGACCAATGATTCCGTTCCGCCTAAGCTGACGGCTGATTTGAACAGGCAGAGTGAATTAATGAGCTTAAAGATCTGATCTTTCGACACATCAACAACAAATGAAAATGTTGACCCCGGGCCAGTGCATTGGCGCTCGTATACTTCTTTGTAACGTGGGTTTTCAATAAAGTCAGGGTGCAGAACTTCGACTTTGTGATAGGGGTTATTCAACAACCACTCAGCGACTTTTTTGCTGCTTTCCGCTGCGCGGTTCATACGTATTGTTACCGTTTCCAAGGAACGAGAGATCATCCAACTTGTGTGTGGGTCAAGGTTTAAGCCCATCGCGCTACGCATGGATTTGATTTTTTTCACAAGGGCGGTGGTGCCGCAAACTGCGCCCGCGACCAAATCACTATGTCCGCCAACATATTTCGTTAGGGAATATGTTGCCAAATCAATGCCTTGTGCGCATGCTTGTTGGTATACAGGCCCCATTAATGTGTTGTCACATACGGTGACGGGGCGGTGGCCTGTTTCTTTTTCAATGCTATCTGCAAGCTCTTTCAAGATTTCGAAATCAATCAATGCATTTGTCGGGTTAGCCGGTGTTTCGCAGAAGATCATGGCAAGACGCCCTTTCTTCTGGGCTTCTTTGGCACTTTCGAAAATAGCGTCTTTATCAAGACCGTCACTAAAGCTATGTGATTTGATGCCGAATTCAGCCAGTGGACCACGGATTAATGTTTCTGTGCCGCCATATAAGGGTGCGCTGTGCAAAATAACATCACCGGGGCGTAAAAGGCCGAATAGAACGGCGCTAATGGCGCCCATACCACTGGAAAGAACAGCTGCTTTTTCTGAACCCTCCAGAATGGCAATACGGTCTTCGATAATTTCTGCGTTCGGATGGTTAAAACGGCTATAGATCAAGCCTGCATCGGCGCCGTTTTCCGGCTCTTTTCGACCAGACATTACGTTGAAAAATTCTTCACCGTCTTCTGCGCAGGAAAAAACAAATGTTGAAGTCAGGAATACAGGTGGCTTGACCGACCCTTCCGATAATGACGGATCATACCCGTATGACATCATCAATGTTTCAGGTTTTAGCGCGTGTTCGCCGATTGTTTTGCGATTGTATTTTTTCTCTGACATTTATGCATCCATCTGTGTATTTGCAGCAGTATGTATAGCATAAATTTTGACCGCGCAAGGCCATGTTTCGCGATTTAATACGGGATTGGGTATTGTCTGCGTACGGTTTCGATGTCTTTTAAGCATTCAGTTGATAACGTGATATCAATCGAATCGATATTTGTTTTAAGCTGATCCATATTTGTCGCGCCGATAATATTCGTGGTGACGAACGGGCGTGCATTCACAAACGCTAAAGCCATCTGACACACATCAAGCCCATGCTTTTTTGCGACTTTCATATAGGCGGCTACCGCTTCTTGTGAGCGGGCATTATCGCGCGGCGGATTATTCAAAAGCGTCCAACGTGAACCTTTCGGGCGTTTTCCTTTTAGATATTTACCGCTAAGCATCCCAGTTGCAAGGGGTGACCAAGCCAAAAGGCCGCAATCTTCGGCTAGGGCAACTTCTTGCAGATCGCCGTCAAATAAACGGCAGAGCAGGCTGTATTCATTTTGGATAGAGGCCATACGCGGTAAGCCGCGTTCTTCGGCCAAGCGAAGCCATTGCATTGTTCCCCATGCGGTTTCGTTTGATAAACCGATATGGCGAATTTTACCGGCTTTCACCATCTCATTCATGGTTTCCAGAACTTCTATAAAATTGTCTATGACAGATTCATGCGTGAAGTGAGGCGAATATGTCCAGTGCTGTCCGAAGTGATTTGATCCGCGGTTTGGCCAGTGTAACTGGTACAAATCAATATAATCAGTTTGCAAACGCGTCAGAGAGCCTTCGACCGCTTTTAAAATGTTTTTACGGTCAATTTTATTATCACCGTCGCGCACCCATCCTAATCCCGGGCCGGCAATTTTTGATGCTAAAACAACTTTTTCACGGTTTCCTGTTTTTTGAAACCATGTGCCGATGATTGTTTCGGTCTTGCCATATGTTTCCGCATTCGGGGGTACGGCATACATTTCTGCGGTATCGAAAAAATTAACGCCACGTTCCAAGGCGTAATCCATTTGTTCGTGACCTTCAGCTTCTGTGTTCTGGCGGCCCCATGTCATGGTACCAAGACAAATTAAACTGACGTTTATATCAGTACGACCAAGTTTTTTATAAATCATGATTTAATATTTCTTTGTATTGTCAATACGGTATTTGCGGAATGCATCAAAGTCGAAGTGCAATGCCCCAAGACTGTCCGGAAGTGCAGCCGGATATGTCATTACAAGCGGGTTTGCTGCGAAATAAGGTAGAATATTATTGAGATTATCGAGCATTTCTTGGCTCATTTCGATTTTATCTTTTCGCATCGTAATACGTGTAATTTCGCGATAAGCGCTTTCAGGTGGAGCGCCCTCATGTTGTACAATTTTACATCTGAAATCTTCCATACGATATTCGCCAAAAGCATCGGTATGCGTATACCATAGCTTCACACTGCCATCCCGTTGGTTTTTGACTTCACTAACATAGAGTGTTTCAGGATAGGGAATTAAGAGTTCGAGAATAGTACGGCAAATTCCATATTCTTCGGATGCTTGAAAGGGTTTAAAAAGAAAATAAACCAAATATGAAAAAACTAAAGCAGAGCATAAAATGATGATACGCTTCTTTTTCTTCTTTTTATTTGCAAGCTTTTGTTTGCGCAGCTTTTCAGCCAAAGAAGTTTTTGGCGCTTCTTCCGAAATTGTGGTTTGTTTTGATATTTCCTCTTCTTGATTCATATCTTCCTACAATGACAATTTTACGCGTTTGCTATCTTCAGCTTCCTGAGATGATTTGCTTTCCTCGACCAATTCTTCAACGATGGTTTCGATAACACCACTAATCATGCTTTGACGCGAGTCGCCGCCTTCACTATTGGCAAGGACACGACGTCTGATTTCGTTACGTGCGCTACCGCCCGGGAATTTCGTTGAAAGCATTTGACGCGCCCGCGCCGCACCCAAAACAGTGTACAGACGGTTACGAATGGATACGTCTTCTGCAGATGTAGAGAACGCCCAAAGCTCAATCGGACCAAGTGTATTGTAAATATGCTGTTCATAACGACCGGATGTCGATCCGATAACAATCAATGCAGGCGCACCGATTGATTTCGGGCCGGTCAATTTATAACGCATAATATTACGCGCCGTATTTGAAAGACCGAAACGATCAACCACATTTTGAACCGCTTTATCAGAGATCGCAGTACCAAGAACCCAAATACCTGTCGCCAAATCGACCATATCCTTATCAAAGTCATCGATAAGCTGAGACGTCAGAACAATTTGCACACCACGTTTACGACCTTCACGAACGTCACGAATAATCTGCGCGCGCACAGATGCTGATCGGCTTGTACGGTGGAATTCGTCGAAGTTTAGGCGTTTTGGTGTTTCAGAAATATCTTGCAAACGTAATGAGTGATATTCACGGAATTTTTCAGGCACGTTTTGCAGCGTATCCGCACTCATCCACCATGAACGTACAAGGGCGTGACGTGCAAGCATGTACATAATCGATGTTTGTCTGTCGGCAGAATCATCCCCTTGAGGCGCAACGTCCATAAGGTCAAGAGAACATAAGCGTGTATCCGCGATTTCGAATTGTGTAACAGATGATAAAATCGGATATTCACGAATAGCGGATGTAACCATACGCTCAAACGCGCCAATAACGTTTTCAGCACTAACGCCAACTGATGTTTCTTCGAGCAATGAACGGATTTGCGGTTTACGAGAGGCTGTAATCGCATCATTCAAAGTCGGAACAGCGTGTCTTTGCGCAATATTGGCTAGGTGCGGTAGTTCCAATTCGAACATTTTGTCCACGATATCCCACCAGAACGGGTCAGACGGAAGGTGAACATTGTATTTTTGAATGGCGGCATCAACCTCCATTTCCAAACGCGGAAGATAAGGGCGCGCCTCAGCATTTGCTGCGCCATCATCACGCCATCTGAACATTTCATCAACAACAAGACCACAAAGCTGTTGCATACCGTCATACGGCTTGTCGTAACCGGGTGGTGTTGTCAGAAGTGTCAGGAGCTCAACAAGGAAGCTTCGTTCATCAGGAAGTGGATAACGACAGCCTAACTGTGTGTCGAATGGGTTAATCGCATATTGGTGCGCCATCTGAAGACGGAAATATGCGGCTTCGTGTTGGCGGCTAAGCGGTAATGCTTCTTTAATCAGGGAAATAAGACCTGATGAAGACGGGCCGATATCAATAACCGCGACATAGGGTAATTTGCTTAAACCCGGGGTAATAGATGTACCGAAGTTTAATGTGTTTAGCAAAACGGATTTACCGCCACCGGGCTGCGCGAAAATAAGGTCGAACCAAGTTGTGGTCAGGTTTGTACCTGTTTGGTATGGCCAAATCTTTCCGTCGGGTGTTCTGAAAATCATGGCGCCTGTTTCAAACGGGCTGGACGGACGTTGCCATGGCAATAATTTCATGATCTCGATCATCGGAGCGATGCCTGACGGAGCTGAACCCGCGCAATGAATGCCCATTGCCGATGACATAACACAATCAAGCGGATCGCCTGTGTGGTCGCTCACCTGGCAGTAACCCCAACTTTCGAAAGATTGAAGGAGAACAGATAGGCGATCTAAAATCACTTCTTTTTCATCAATTTTACACCACGTTGCAAAGGATACGCGGACTTTCACAACCGGTTCTTTGCGGGCAAGTGTCGTTAAGCTTTCCAAAGAGTATTTAATATTCTTATTTGCGGCATTGGTTGGCCCCATCAGTGTTGCTGCAAATGTTCTGAATGCAACAGCCGAGGCCCCGCCCCCCTCAATCAGGAAAGAGATACGGAAAGGTATATCTGATTCAACCAAACGATTTAGCAGAACAGGGAACGGCGTTGAATCCATCGGCCCAAGCGTCATATCTGCTCCTGCCCAGAGCAAGTTACCGATACGGACAACCGATTTTCCTAATACTTTTGCATCTGCAGCAGTAATTTGGTTCGGTAGGCTCGGCCAAAGTATATCTGACATATCAACTGTGCTGCGCGGTGCGCGCGGTGGGATCGGGTCGCCGGGTAGGCAAGCACGCCATTCTGGGTTGGCACGATCCGGGAAAAGGTTAGAGCGCACTGCATTCAGCGCGTCATGAACTTCCATCAGGCTACACTCAATCGCAAGTTCATCAAACGCTGTCATCATTGCGGATACGAAACTTTTATGACGCGTACGTAAAGGCTCAAGAACACCGTGTGGGTATTGAGAATTAGATGCAGGTAGCCAAGTTTTACCTGCTTCTTTCATCTGCTCTCCAGCACGTTTCAAATCATTTTTTGTCAGCGCAGAAGGACGTGACCAAAGAACAAAATATTGCTCTTCATGCGTTAAAAAACGCTCAAGGTGGTTAATTTTTTCCTGAAAAACATCATCAAGATCCAGACCGATATTGCGGGCCGCTACACGGCTAGGGTGAACTTGTTCTTCTAAAGTTGTACGAATTCTGTTCGGATCGCGAACAAAATATACCTGCATGGCATGACCCAAACGGTCAAAACGTGCGCCGATTTTAATATTAGAGGCATTGACGATTTGTCTATATTCCTCATCACCAATAATCTGCTTACTGCCCTCAACACGAACATAAGAGATAAGGGATCCGTCGGTAGATACAAGCGTCGTTGCATTCTCCATTGTTTCCAGACGGATAAAAGAGGACACAGTGTGTCGCATAGCTTTTTGGAACGGGGCGAAAATTCTTTCAGACAGTTTCATGGATGATTTTAATTCTTTTTGCTCACATTATGCACTGATCTTACATGATTATTCATAGATAATACACCAGATTTTATAAATCTACTATATTAGGGAAGAATGAATATTTTCTTTATATCTTATGAAAAAAGAAGTTAGCCGGCTTTTTGTAATTCGTGATAAATATCAAACCATTTTTGAGGTGGTTTACCACCAAAAGGGCCGTCTTTAGATCGCCAATATGCAAGAATTTGCGGAAATTGATTAAACTCAAGATCAGATTCTTTGATAATCCGTCTATCCAGTGGAAATAATCTGACACCTTCAATTTTTTGCTGACGATTAGCATAGTGGGAGTCAGTCAGATAGTCTTTGAGCACAGTCGCTAAAATATACGGATCATCTGTTCCTATGCGTGAACGAACAGCTTCACGCCTTTGCATTAATGCGTCAAGAGATTTGCGTGCAGCCTCAGCGATCGGCCCCTGAGATATGCGTGCAACATATATCGCACGAGCAATGTGATGAAGATCGGCTTGATTTATTTCAGGCAACCACAATAAAACACCTGAGCGCATCACGCTGACTTTATCTAAATTAAAGCATTGGTGGCAGAAAATGCAGGTTGTTTGTAGGTTGTCTTCTGAAATGTTATTCGGATCATTATCCAAAAAAAGAATTTCTTGATATTTTTTCGAGACGAAACCGCAACATTTGCAGGTATGTTCGTCACGCGTAAGAATTTTTTGCTTCAGGTCTTTCGTCAATAGATCTTGAGGCACCGAAGAAGCGGAGCCAGATTTACCGGCTCCGCTATTTTTATTCCTGACTTTCGCTTTACGCGACAGCCCCAGTGATACGGGCAAGTTTCCCATAGCCACCTTTCGAATAATTAGTTGATTGTAAATTCTACAGCTTTCAATTTCGCTGTTGATGCACCAGCACCAGCACCCGCTGTTTCATACATCGCTTCCAAGATGATTGGAAGAGCGAATAGACAACCACCAGCCAATAGACGGATCGCACCTTCTTTGATTGGAGTCTGTGATGGGTTTTCAACGTGATCTTTGATCTTCATGATACCTAGAACAGCCAATAGAACACCGAATAGGTATGCTAGAGCTGAAATCAAACCAGGCAAGCTTGAGATAGAGTCGTTAACGTTGTTTGCAATAGAGTTGAAGTTGTTACCACCAGCAGCAGCAGCTTCTGCTGTTTGTGGTGCAGCTGCCAACATACCAACAGTCATTGCAGCACCTAGTTTATAATATGATGTCTTGGTTTTTTTGAACATTATAGTTCCTCCTCTTACCAATTGATAACTTACTTTATAATCTTAATGTAACAGAATAGTCACAAAGTTGCCACATTTTTTTTTATATATTTTTCAATAACTTAGCGTGAAATTGGATAAAAAATAAACCCGGTTGCCACAATTAGTGCAAAATCCCGGGTTCAATATATAATATTAAAATTCTTTTTTTATGAGAATGATACGCCCCATGCCGTGATACCAAGTGTTGTTTGGATTGCATTCATTAGGGGCCCCATATTGACCGCAAAGGCACCGCCGACGATATGCGTAATCCCGGCCATCATTGATGCTTGCTGCTTTCCTTCTGCAACATCACGAAGAATAAAGATGCCGCGTGCAAAACTTATTAGTCCTACGATTACCATGAAACGAAGTACTGCAGAGATTACATTATATGTTGCGTCAAGTTCAGTTGCGCTCATACCCGTGGTGTAAGCGAGTGTGGCATTTTTACCTGCAACTGTACTGCCGAAGAATGTAGAAGAGAACGCACGGATGATAACATTGAATGACATCAGGATACCGCCGACAAAGAATGTTGTTAGTGTGCCTAAACCTCCCGGACCTCTGGCACCTTCTTGTGCCGAGCGAATAAGTCTGGATGTACCAACCATGACAAAAATCATTCCTGCACAGAAACAGAAGAAATTCAGAACCGTTGATGTTGGTCCGAGTACGTCCGACATGAAACAACCCATGGCTTCATCTAGGGAGTTTGTTCCTGCGCCACATGTTAAGTTTTCATTGTATGCCCCTGCGAGAGCGGTATCGATAACTACGTTCGCAAGTAGGCCTACTGGCATAAATGAGTTTGAAATAATTGTTGCAACGGCGGGCATTGAGAAAAACACACCGCCAGCAATTAATCGTGAAATACCTTCGTGAAGGGGGACACGCTGTGGGTCTTGTACGTGGTCACGAATTTTGATAATCGCCCAAAGACCTAAGATCAAACCCAACAAATAAGAAACCATTGTCAGGAATACGGGGAGTCCCACAGTACCGCGCATCGCATTACAGATCACTTCATCTACGCCGGCGCCACCGAAGCCAACACAGTTTATGCCTGCGAGGGGATCGTCAAGCGCTAGCAAAAAGCCTGCAGCTGTAAATAAGCTGGCTACGATACCACCAAAGGCAAGACCACCGCCCGCGATTGTTTCATACATTGCCTCGTAAACAGTAGGAAGAGCAAATAAAGCACCGGCCGCAATAAAGCGCAGAACGGGATCTTTCAACGGAACACGTGTAGGATCTTCAACATGATCACGCGTTTTATATAGTGCGGATACGGACAGCAAGGTCCCAAGTAAATATCCGAGTGCTGTGATAACAGCGGGCATATTTCTAACTGATCTAAGGATTGATTCAAAGATTGCATCGATAGACGAGCCTGCAAATGTGATAGCAGAAAACATAGCAACAACAGAGTTAATTTGAGTCATTAGTTCCGCTTGCGGGTCAAAAGTCGATGTTGCTCCTGCTGTTATAGTGTTGTAAACAGCTTCCGTAATAATTGGCAGGGAGAATAAACCGCCACCGATGAGAAAGCGCACAACAGGCGTTTTCAATGGTACTTGATTGGGGTTGGAAACATGTTCAATAGATTTGTAAATACCTGTTACAGCAAACAAAATACCGCTTAAGTATGAAAGACCTGCGATAAGACCCGGAAGCGCCGATCCTGATTCAACGACATTCTCCCCAATATCAGAAATATCCTGCGCAAAAACCGCTGTGCTAAATGTTAGCGCAATCAAACCCAAAAGATATGCAAAGAAATGTCTGTTCATCTTTATTGTCGCTCCTTGAAAAAAAGTATTCACAATTATTACAGCATATTTGCGCTGATTACTGCAAACATTTTAAATCTTTATGTTAATTTTATATATTATATATCAAAAAAAGCTTAATTTCAGGTATTAATTTGTAATTTTACCTTTTGAGCCGCTAATCGTCCACTTTCCGTTTACTTTTTGAATGTGGGTGATTTTTCCGGTTTCAGCCAGATAATCCCCAATTTCTACGGAACGCATTACATCATTTATTCTGTCATATATGACAGCTTTCCCTGGTTGGGCAGCACGAATTTGCCAATTTATTGTAATGCTTTTTACTTTTTTTGTTTCAATTTTAGTATCGATCTTTTGAGGCTCAGATTTTTTTTGATCAACTGTTTTCACGATCGCTTGAGTACCTTCAGGCGTATCATTGAGAGATGCATTCTCGGTTATTTCATCATTGTGTGTACCTTCTTCTGGTGTAGGTACTGTTTGTTCTTCGGAATTTGATGTGATTGTTGCGTTTTCGATTTCCTGCACATCTATGGGCTCCGGCGATGTTTCGGTTTTTGAAAGCATTGCATCTTCGTTAAATTCTGTAATGACGGGAATTGTAATTTCATCTGATACAATAATGTCTTCGTCAGTATTGATGGTGTTGTCTGATACTACATTTTCTTGCTCGGTGATTTCGAGGGTATCAGACTCATTTGTTGTGTGCAGATCAGGCAATTCAACCTGCAAACCTTCAAGGTTAGTAGGTAAGGGCGTTAGAGGCCCACTATTATCTACCGTATCGAACTTTGACTCATTCTGTGATAATGGTGCTTCAGGTGCTATTGTAATATTTTCCAAAGGCTGCTGTGGAAACGTGACAATTTCTTCTTCGTTCTCGGCTGTGGCAGCGTTTTCTGTTGTCTTCACACTGTTGATTAGTTCTGGTTCGATTTGAACAATAACGGGCTTTTTTTGCGGAATTTGACTGTAGTAATAATAGCCACCTGCACCAGCAGCGGAAAGTAATATCAGTGCCAATCCTGCTTTTATCGGGGCGCCTGCCTTCTTTTTAGAAGTCTTTGAGGGCGTTTCAGAAATATCAGATTGACCTGCTTGTTCAAAATCTTCAGGAGAGGTGGGGGCATCAAATACTCCTGCATCCTCATCATGCTCTAATTCTAAAAAGTCATCCCAAGCATCATCAAACTCCGCATCTTCGTTTAGTAGGTCTGCACCTAAATCTGCATCGTCTTTGTCGCTTGGGATCATAATTTAAAGCTTTTACGTATTAGATATCGTTAAGTTCGCCTTCGTCATCAACAACATTTTCTGTAAAGAAAACGCCAATCGGTGTTCCGGCTTCGATTAGAACCTGTACCGGCACATCACCAGCTTCTTCGATAATTTCACGAATCTCTGATGCGGCCTCTTCGATACCACTTGCAACTTCTTGATCATTGCTTGTTTCTTCCTCTTCTTCGACCACAGTGTCTCCGGAAACGGTAACTGTAGTACGGCCAGATTCTGAAACAGCCTGTGCAAAGCCGTCAATAAATGCAGCAGCAGCAGGATAGATAATACGTTGGAAGTATCTGTGATCAATATCTGTGCGCATAGCTGGCAATGTTGTATCAGGGTTAAGCATTACAGCTTCAACCTCGTACTGGTCACCGTCTTCGTTAACAGCAATATCAAATGTAATAGCAAGCATATTGATGTTTTCAAGCAATTCAAACTCACCAAGTAGTTTCCAGCCTTTCAACGGGCCGCTTAGCATTTGTGCTAAAACAACGCTTTCAACATCAGAATTCGCCTCTAGTAAAAGCTGTCCGTAAACAATTTTACCGGCAGGAATAACGACAGTTTCTTCACTAAGCTCTTCAAAAGCATCAACGCTGTCACCATTGCCTTCGCCGCCGCCGTTACCGCCGCCATTAGCGCCATTACCGTCGCTATCAGAAGTGTATTGTATCAGGGTTCTGGAGGTGAATGTTTTTTCTTCATTCGTAGCACCAAGAATGGCTTCCATCTGCTGGCGCATAGATTCACCAAGTTGTGCAATCGCTTCACTTTGCTGTTCTGCATCAAGAACAGTTACAGGCTCAAGCTCTGCTTCTTGTGTTTTCATTTGACGCTCAACACGCTCTTCCTGAAGAACACGCCATCTGTGTAACGGATCTTCTGATTGCTGCTCAGCTTCGGGAACCTCCAGACGTGTGTCAGGTGTGTCAATAGGTACAGGAATTGCACTTTTGTTTTCACGAATAGCAGCCTCAAGATCCGCTTCGTTTTGCTCTTCAACGGCTTCCACATAAGCAGGGGTCAAGTCTTCACCATCTGAAGGTGATCCTGAAACCGCATTACCCGGTGCCATGACAGACTGTGAATTCTTTTCGGCCTCGCCACTAAACATGTACATAATGCCGCCAAGAACAACGACAGCACCAATAACAATACCTATTTTTGCTGCAGGGCTCTGTCTAACGGCATCGCCAATATTGGATTTTTGAGAAAACTCATCAAATCCGTCATCTGCACCAATTATCTCTTCATCAAGATCATCATTCATCTAGCAACTCCTCACGCGCAGTCAGGCGAGCACGAACCATGCGCCCCCGATCTGATAGTAAAACAACAGGCGTCTCTTCCAACGCATAAATTTTTGTTCCATCCGCAGATGTGACCGAGCTATCCCAACCAGGGGACAGCAATGTTAATGGTGTTCTCAAATAAGTTAGGCCGTTGTAAATGTATGCACTTGTGCGGCCATCTACGCCTGTAACATCTAAAATTTCAGCATCTTCGGGGACAACACCACCAAGCGCAACTGACATATCCGGGTCACCGGCAGTCAGTGTTACACCAGGATCAATGAGGGGCGTTTTGGCACCTGGGCCTCTTTTAGGGATAATACCATCAAACCTGTAATGCACAATATCACGGTTGGTTTCCATTGTCAGAATAACAGGTGCTACCAGACCCTGTAAACGCATCGATATATTCCCATGCGCAAATTGAGAACTAGGGGAGATACGTATCATATGTGTATTTTCATACACTTCTGAATCATGAATTAAAAAGTCACCAACCCAGCTTAAGTCCTCGATGGGCCACGGCTCACCCGATGAATCAAGGATACTGATAGTTGTTACATATCCGTATGCCATTTTAAGTTTAAGAGGGGCTACACCCGGGTCAAGAGAAATAGTCTGAACAACAGATTCAGGTCTTGGGTAAGGGTGCACGGGAATTTCGGTAGATTCAACAGTTCTGTCGAAATGCTCAAGTAGCGTTCTGATCTCTTCAGGTTTCAAAGGCAATAGCTGCTTCAGCGCCTGATCAAATGCCTGCTTTCTGAATGAATCCTCAAGCTGCTCTGTCGTTTTCTCAAAATCAAGACCTTCGCCCTCTTCATAACCGAACAATTCTTCGCCGGTAGTGCCATCAGGAAGCGCATCAGGTTCTTGCGCATATGAAGGATAGCTGATTGCTGAGGAGCATGCCAGCATGAAACCGATTCCCATAGTTCTTAATACTATGGATTTACCGTATTTAATTGAAAATTTTCTGTATTGCATGAACTTCTTTTAACCCAGATACTCTAAAAACTCATAAACGATACATCGGAATTTTGTAATTGTCACGTATTATCAACATAATAGAGTAAAAAAATTGATCGTATCGTATTACCTTGCCTCTGCGATCCACTGCTCAATCCCAACGCCGTTGGGGCTTTCAAGGCGAGGAACACGCACTACAACAACGGTCACAAGCAGGTTACTATTACTTGCTTTTGAGCCAGATCTATATGTGAGCGCAAGTGGAATTTGCACCACCCATTGATATCGTCCCGCTACGAGCTGTTCCGAATCAAGCACCGGCGCACCCTTGGGGGCCGCACTAATGATTTGTTGGTGCACTTCGACCATTTCAATAATTCGCGAGCGCTGCAATGCCTGGGTGAAGCTTTCCCATCCGCGCTTTGTAAAGTTTCGCGATGATTCTTGGAGGCGGCGACGGTAATCGTTAAAGCCGAATGTCATAACCTCGGTTGTGGCTTGCGCAACCCAGGATAGTAGGGCAGGCGTGCTGAGGTTTGGTTGGCTAAGTGGAACCATCGGGATAAGGCGACCATCTTCGGTTGTTGCGAAGTAGAAGTGCCTTGGTTGATGGATCTTGATTACATAAAACATCGCAGCGATTAGCGCCAGGATGGCAACACTTTGAATAAGTGTCATTTTGAGAAGGCTTCTGTATCCGTCTCGGTAAAATTCGTTTCTAACCACAACACGGCCAAGACCAGCGGTCTCTTCTTTGAACTTTTTTTGCTCCTGAGCTTCACGCTCTTCTGCGGTCAATATAACTTCCGCTTGCTCTTCTTGCTTGTTTTCTTCAGGGGCGTTTTTTTTCTTCAACATGATAATGGTGTGCTTCCGATAATTTTGTTGTCTTCCGGAGGTGATCCGACTTTATAAAGTGTATTGTGTAATAAAAATAAATAATACTCAATATTTGAATAAAGGTAATTTGCTAATTTTTTGTAAATGTTACCACAGTCTTTATCTAATTTTGTCTGTTCGGGGCGATTTTTCGCCTTGGTGGTCTTTTCCTTATTAAAATAATTGAAATATTTTTCAAAATGTTGCAGCATAGTAAGACTGTAAATAGGCTTTTGGATTAATTAATGCTCAACTGGAACACTTTAAAAGATTGCTGGAGAAGCAAGTTTGCACCAGGCACGCGTACACACGTGACGCTACTTTTTTTATGTGCTGTTCCGTTATTTTCTATGATCCCCTCGCCCGCGCAGGCCTGTTGTTTCTCCTGTGCTGAAAGCTCTTGTGATCAGGCATCTGATTTTATTGAGCAAGCACATGAGGATCTTAGGCAGAACACCAAAGACGAATTCGATGATGACCTTGATGCATACGAAGATTGGTGGATCGAAATCATGTTTGAGGGGGAGTTTGTTCCGGCGGCATCAGCAATGGTTACGCAAATGTCTGCTGTAGCAATGTCCTACACCGAGATTATCGGTATGTTTTTGGATGCGCAAACGCAATTGGATACGCAGCGTTTATATAGGCAGCTTCAGTTCGAAGCGCATCAAGACTATCAACCAAGTGAGAGCTTTTGTATGTTCGGAACGAACGTTCGTTCTTTGGCTGCAACAGGAATGAAGGCGCGTTACAATGCCTTGGGTTTGTCTCGAATCAATCTGGAGCGTCAACTCGGTAGCGTAAATATGTCAGGGTCCGAGGACCCATCTGGAGATTATCAGGCGAGATGGCAGCAGTTCATTACTACGTATTGTGATTACCGGGATAACAATTATCTTCCGCGAGCAGATCACCCGGAAAGAACAGGATTGTATTTGGCGTGTGAGCATGGTGGCGGTAATGTGGGTGCGGAAAGTGCAAATCGCATGAACCGTGATATTGATTACACGCGCTTGATTGAGTGGCCGCGTACTTTGGAGTTTGATATGACCCCCGGGAATGGCGGTCTTGATGCTGATTACAGTTTGCCCACCGTTGGTAGTACACCATATAGTGCATTGATGTCTTCGATTGATGCGGCCGGTGATGAAGAAGATGTAATCGCTATGTCACGTAACTTGTATGGTAATACTGTTTTATCGAGAAGTCTTTCTCAGTCCAGACTGAACTCAGATATGGCCAAAAAAGCTTATCTTGCATTAAGAACTGTTGTTGCAAAACGTAGCGTTGCGCAAGCAAGTTTTAACGCGATCGTCGGCTTGAAATCTGCGGGTACATCGGATGAGCCGGGCCTTGATTCATCCGGAAATCCTCAGGCGCCGGTTCCTTATCCGCCGGGCGTTCTGACGGGGTCAACGCCGGTAGTGCTTTTGGCGCAGAAACAAACGCGCTCTTTCTTGGCATCAATTATGAATCAGCTTTTGCCGGCTGACCCGACGTCAAACGCCGGAAATATTTTTAGCTTGATAGGGCATAACCCCAGTTACTTCTCGCAGCTGGAAATTTTAGCGAAGCGCATTTATCAAAATCCTGATTTTTATGCTGACTTGTATGAAAGCCCGACAAATGTGGCGCGTAAAAAAGTGGCGATGAAAGCGATTGAGTTGATGGTTGATCGTGAGATATATGAAAGCCAACTACGTCGAGAAATGAGTGTTTCTGTATTGCTGGCAAGTAAATTGCGTGCTTCGCACAGAAGTGCAAACAGAAGTATGACAGCTGGGGAAGGCACTTTTGAATAACAGGTGTAGATGAATATGAAGCGTTTATGGTCAAAAGAGAAAATTTTCAAAAAGGTAAAGCCTGTTATTATAATGGTTGTGCTTTTTTCTGTTTTGTCCGGTTCTGTTATGACAGTCCAGAATAAAAAGGCGCAGGCTTTGTGTACGCCATGTGTTTTATGTATTCCTTTTGAAACAAACCTAACGGTTTTGGTTTTGAATATTATTCAGGAGTTCATGGATAATATTATAGAAGACAATATTGAAGACCATTTGAATCAAGAAGAGAACTGGATTGTAGAAGATTTTTTTGAGGACTTCTGGTTGCCGGCTCTTGCGGAATTAACAGAATTCCTAGGCGCATTCGGCGTTTATCAGGTGGAAATGGTCGGCGCGTTTTTTGATGCTAAGAGCCATTTGGAAACACGCCGTCTTTTATTTGAGCTACATGCAGAGGCGAATAAGGACTACCATGTCAGCGATGATTTCTGTTGGTTCGGTACACAGGCGAGAAGCTTAGCGTCTTCTGAAAGCCGTGCCCGTGTAAACTTATTGGCTTTGTCTGAGCGTGCGTTGCAGCGCCACATTGGTTATGAAGACAGTTCTTCTGCTGATAATATCCAAAACGACGCAAATGCACGTTGGGCACAGTTTGTAAATACATACTGTGATCCTAAAGACAACAATTGGAATTCCGCAGGTAGCGGTCTTGATTTTGCGTGTGATCGTGACGGTGTGGGCGGTGGTACTGCTGCTGGTGCGACTGATCGTGCGCGTGTAAATATTGATATTGACTATACGCGTTTGGTTGAAATCCCCAGAACGCTGGATATTGATTTTACAAATAATACGGCAGCAACACCGGACGAGGAAGATGTCATGGCCTTGTCTGCGAATTTGTATGGTAATCGTGTTTTAACGCAGCGTTTCTCCCAAGAGCAATTGGAAAAGCACAAAGGCGCTCGTTCGTTGTATAATGAATTACGTGGTGCAGAAGCTGGCCGTAGTATCGCTACACATAGTTTTAATTCAATTGTTGCTATGAAATCAGCAGGAACCGGCAGTAGTGCCACAGGCACTCCGCAAACAGGCTCTTATGCTGCGGCCATCGTCAGAGAATTGATGCCTCCCGGTACACCTGATGAAGAAATTTTTGCAATTATGGGGGAGAATCCAAGTTATTACGCACAGTTGGAAATTCTGGGTAAGAAGATTTATCAAGATCCTAAGTTTTTTGCGAATTTGTATGACAAGCCAGCAAACGTAGAGCGTAAAAGCGTTGCGATGAAAGCAATTGAATTGATGATTGACCGTGCTCTTTTTGAAAGTGAGTTGCGTCAGGAAATGATGATGTCTGTGATGTTGGCTAGCGAGTTGCGTCAACGTCAGGGCGAAATTAACCGTGATTTGAGTAAGAATGATGAATAAGCGCATTAAAATAGCAGATTTACTCAAGACGTCCTCCATAAGAGGCGGGCTGGCATCTCTTTGTTTGGTCATGGCGATTGGCATGCCCTCTACGTTCATATCAAAAAAGGCAAGCGCCTGTGGTGACTGTTATTCTGCCGTTAGTGGCGCTGACCCTGATATTTGGCAGGAATCACAAGATAACTTTGATCGTTATTTGGATCGCGAGTTTAAGCAGGTTGAGAGCTTTGTGATTGAGGAAATGTGGGAGCAAAGTATTCTTCCCGCTATGATGTTAGCAGCAGAGCAATTTACGGCCGTAGCTATGCAACAAGCAATGGCAATCGGTATGTTTATCGATGCACAAGTGCAATTAGAAACGCAGCGTCTGTTACAGGAAATTCAAGCAAAAGTGCATAAGCGCTATCACCCTAGCGAGGGTATGTGTGAATTCGGGTCTGTCGTGAAAAGTGTTGCTGCTACAGAAATGTGGGCCGAACCTACTATGACAATTTTACGTCGTCGCTCACTTAATCGTCAGTTAGGGCATGCGGATACGTCCGCGACCTATGGTAATGACCTTGACCAATATATGCGTTTGGTTCAGCTACGCGACGTTTTTTGTAACGAAAAATCACGTGTAGGGCCGGCGGGTTCAGTCTTAAATAAGGTTTGTGAGCCATTGGTCTGGACAGGTGGTTCAATGGATCAGGAAAAACGTGAACGTATAGACATGGATATTGATTACTATACGTTGGTTGATAATCCGAGAAATATGAAAATTGATTTTATTACAAATAATAAAATTGAGGATACAGGTACACCTGCAATCGATAATCGTGATGAAGAGCACTTAATGGCCTTAAATGCGAATTTGTTCGGGTTTACAACATTCCCGAGACCGCCTGCACTTTTGTTGAAGAGTAGAACAAATAAAAAAGTAACAACGATGCAAAAATATTACCTTGATTTAAGGTCTGTTATTGCAAAACGAGGTGTCGGTGAAAACAGCTTATATGCCATTGCGGCAATGAAAACCCCCGGTCATACACTTGCTCCTGCGAGCGGTTCAACACGTGACCCTATGAGTTCGCGCGTTTATATGGAACATATTTTGCGTGATTTGGGTGTTCCGAATGCTGAAATTTTGAATGTTCTTGGAGATAATCCAAGTTACTATGCGCAGATGGAAGTTTTGACAAAAAGAATTTATCAAAATCCTGATTTTTACACGAATTTATATGACAAACCTGCAAACGTAGAGCGTAAAGCCGTCGCGCTTCAAGCGATTAAGCTCATGCAAAAGTTTGACATGTTAAAAAGTTTTTTAAGAGGTGAAATGACCATTTCTATGCTTCTGGAGCTTGCTGTTGTTAACTTTCAACAAGAGATTGAAGACCAGATTATAGCAATTGGAGCAAGTGACTAAAATGCTTACAAAGTTTAAAAAATTATTTGGTTTTAAAGTTATTCTGGTTTCTTTGTTGCTGGGCATTTTTGTCTTGTCTGCGACCATCACTATGACGACTAGGCCAAAAGATGCACAGGCTGTTTGCTGTAGCGACTGTTGTACTTGCTTGGTCTCTACATTGCCGACTGATATATCCGGCTGGTTCCAGGACTTTTTAGAAATTAATTTGCATTTATTTCTTCAATTACTACTTCATCGTTGGATGTGGTTTGATTGGACATTCTGGCAGGCAAATATGTTGCCGTTATTCATGCAGATGGGGTCACAGCTTGGTGCTGTTGGTACGCATCAAGTTATGATCATCGGTATGTTTATTGATGCTCAGGAGCAAATGGAAACACAACGCCTTCTCCAGGAACTTCATGCTCGTGCAAATAAGGATTATCAACCGAGTCGTGGTATGTGTGAATTTGGTACGCGCGTTTTAAGCTTGGCTGCGACAGAGCGAATGGGTGAGGCGAATGCTCTGATTTTGAGTGAGCGATCATCTGACCGTTTCCTCGGAAATAAAGATACAGGAGCATCCGGAGGAACACCTGATGACATTGAGATAAGATTGGGCTCTTTCCAAAGTAAATATTGTGATAGCCGTAATAACAGTAACAGCTTGGGCCATATATGTCCCACGATTGCTCTGAGTACCGGTCCGGGGCAAGCTGTGATTGAGCGTTTTAATCGTGATGTTGACTACCAGAAGGTTGTCGAAGACGCGATGACGATTGATTTTGACCTCACGGCAGGTGGAGCACCTTCTTTAGGTGACGAAGATGTTGTTGCGATGGCAAATAATTTATATGGTTTTGATACATTCACAAATGTTGATCCCAAAGAAATTCAGAATGCCGGCAATGAGACATTATCTTCTTTGCAGGAAGGGTATCTGAAAAAGCGTGCGGTTGTGGCCAAAACAAAAGTCGCTGAAAATAGCTTTAATGCGCTTATGGCTCTAAAAGGGACGGGAACGGCAGGATCTCGTGACTTTTTAGAATCTTACCTTGAAGAGTTGGGTATGCCCGGTGGCGCTGATAGTGAGGTCGAGGCTTTCCTTGGGCCGAACCCTAGCTACCACGCACAGATGGAAATTTTAACGAAATTGGCATATCAGAGCCCGCTTTTTTACACGAATTTGTATGATAAACCCGCAAACGTGAAGCGTAAGGAAGTGGCAATGCAGGCCATTGGGTTAATACAAAAATTTGACCTTTTAAAAAGTTATTTAAGAACGGAAGCTTCACTTTCTGTTTTGCTGGAGCTTTCTGTTGATCAACAACAAAGAGCGATTGAAGATAATATTCTAGACTTTGATGGCAAGTCATCTGTAGTTCAGGATTAAGGATAACGAGATGAAACAAAATTATAAGAAAATAATAGGCGGCTTATTACTGGGATCGGTTTTCCTGGGTGCCAGCGTGTTTTCTTATGTAACCTCATCGCCTGAGGCCATGTTGTCCTTTAAAGATTTTACAGCCGGAACAAAGGTTGAATATAAAATTTTGGCGGATGGTCAAGTGATTGACAGAAATACGCAGTCTGTTGACCAAGACGGAAATTTAAAGGTTTTGTTACCGGAAAAAGTGGCATCCGGCAAAGACATTACCCTTGATATGAATATTTCATCACCGGAAACCGTGAACGGACAAGCTGCAAGAGATCTCGATCTTTTACTGAGTTTGAATAAAGAAGATGGTGGCCTTCAAGTGCAGGGAACAGGTTTTCCTGAATTTTCGGATATCGATTTAAAGCGTGGCGATGATCATACGAATCTTTCTGCTGATTGGGCGGGTATTTTATCTAGCGGTCTGCAAGGCGGCGAACAAAAAGGTCAGAACCCAATTGAAATAGCATTTCAAAAATCCGGCGTCGCAGGAGATTTAGAAGAATTAGGTGACGGTCGACTTGAGGTTTTTCTGGGCGATAACAGTGGATCAAACATTAACCGTGTTCGTCAAAGATATAATTGGGCGATACGTAAATCTACGGAAGAGCTTTCAGCCGTCATGGTGATGCAAACAAAAATCATCGGTATGTTTTTTGATGCAAGTATTCAGTTGGATACACAACGTAAACATCAAGAATTAATGGCGCGCGCTCACAAAGACTATCACCCGAGCGAGCAAATGTGTCGTGTGGGTACATTTATCCGTAGTGTTGCGCATACAGAATCAAAGTCTGAATTGAACAAGCATGCAATCAACAAAGCGTTGATGATGGAATATATCGCGCTTGAAGATACAGCAGCGCAGGGGGGCCCTGGTGTAAGTGAAAATATTGAAACAGAGCATTATGTCGATCATTATTGCGGACCGAAAGATAGTAGTGGAGCAACCGCCGGTATTTGTACGCCTGACGGTTCTCTGAGCACGCAGGAACGCAATGAAAAAATTAATAAGGACATTGATTTTACACGCACAATAGGTACGAAATTAACGCTGGATATTGATTTCACTGAAGCAGATGGAACCAATGATATTTCAGAAGATGAACGTGCTATTCTTACGATGGCGAAACATCTTTACTTCCCGCGTTCTTTTAATCAGCCAACGCAATCGGAAGTCAATAAAGACACGCGTCCGCATATGGAATCACGCAGCTATGCTGCAAAAATGGCAGTTGCGCATACATCTTTTGTTGAGATTGTCGGTATGAAGGCTAGCGCTCCTCCCGGGGTAGATAGAACGAATGGTGCAGTTACGGCAAGCAGCCCGACGCCTGTTCAATATGGTAGTGCAACAACTTTGACTCGTACTGATCCTCCGGCTTTTGATGAGGATGCGGGTTGGGCATATATGAAGGCATTATTGCGTGAATTTGGTTTGGCAGACACGGCTGGTGGGGTATCTGTTGAAGATCAAATTGATGACATTCTTGGTGTAAGGCCGAGCTATTATGCGCAAATGGAAGTTTTGACGAAGAAGATTTATCAAAGCCCGAATTTCTATACAAATCTGTATGATAAGCCAGCGAACGTGACGCGTATCGGAACATCAATGGATGCTATATTGTTAATGAACCAACGTGATCGCTTTGAATCTGCTCTTCGACGTGAAATGTTAGGTGCTGTTCTTTTGGAAACTGAATTGATTCCGCATGTAGAAGGTATTGATGCGAAAATCTATGAAGAGGTACAAAAACCTCAGTTCGAAGAATAGAAATTAATCTCTTTAAAAATCTTGGCATTGTCTTTGCATAGCTAGTCATAGGACTGTTGATAAGTCCTGTGACAATAAATACGTTATGTGAGGAAAAAGATGGGTTTATCCAGTCTTTCTACGGCTTTATCAGGGTTAAAGATCAATCAGCAACAGATTGATGTTGTGTCAAATAACATTTCGAATGTAGGCACAGAAGGCTATACACGGAAAATTTTACCGCAAAGCACGCAGGCCGTGGACGGGCGATCAATCGGCGTGTTGGGCGAAACAATTATCCGTAATGTCGATTTACGCTTGGAACGAGACTTATGGACTCAGGTTAGTTCCGTAGGGTTTTATGGCGTTCAAGAACAATATCTGGGTCGCATTGATCAGTTTCATGGCGCGCCCGATTCCAATATATCTGTTGCGGCGGAAGTATCAAAATTGCAGGATACATTTTCCGCATTGGCAAACTCACCTGATGATCAATTTTTACTGGCCGACGTTGTCGATCAGGCCGTTGATACAGCGAATAAGATTAACGATCTTGCTGATTACTACACGACTTTACGAAATGATGCGCAAAACGAAGCGGCAATCGTTATTCAGGGTGTAAATGATTTGTTGGACCAAATTGCGGAGCTTAATAGCCAGATACGTTTTTCAGGTGCGGCGGGAAAAACGGTTGCGGCTACGCAAGATGCAAGAGATCAAGCGGTCAAAGAGCTTTCAGAATTAATGGAGGTTAGCGTGTATCCGCGCGGCGATGGTGTGTTGGTTGTTCAAACATTGGAAGGTATTGAATTGGCGTCCGAGCAAGCTACCCATCTTGTGTTCAGACCAACGCCGCTGTCCCCTAATACCGCATATCCGGAAACGGCCGCAGGAATTTATGTCGGTGACCCGACTAAAAGCGCAAATGCTATTGATATAACAGAAAGAAATCTGGGCGGTCGGTTAGGCGGCCTGATACAACTACGTGATGAAACATTTCCAAAGCAAATTGTTCAGCTAGATGAATTGGCGCATAAACTGGCTTTACGTTTCGAACAGCAGGGCTTGCGCCTGTTTACGGATTCTTCCGGAACCATACCGCCCGATACTCCGCCGGATATTTCGACCGACCCGCCTACGCCTGTCGAATATATTGGGTTTTCAAATTCAATACGTGTGAATGCACAAGTCATTGAGGATCCGTCTTTGGTACAGACAGGTACATATGGCGGATCAATTCAAAGCGGTGCGAACGATGTTATTCGTCGCATTATTGAATATACATTCGGCTCGGTTGAATATCAGGTAGCCACAAACCAAGATGTTGCGACATCGGTTGATATTCGTGCATCGGCTACAGGCGGTACGACCCTGCAGGATTGGCTTGGTTTATCTGCCACCAATTCATTGGGAAGCGGTTTGAGCTTGGCAAATTATAATAGCGTAGCAGATGTCATTACAGCCGGAGGAGATGCGGCATTCGGCACTGCGCCAAATGAAACGGATACTTTTATATTGCGTTTAGATGATCCTGATTTTGGCGGAGGACCTTATGATTTCGAAATTGATTTGCGATCAGTACCGTCAACGGGCACAAGTGCAGCGCAAGATTTAGTCGATTATATAATGGCAGATGCCGATTGGGCAGCGGCTGTTGCTGATTTCGGTGTGAATGTTTCTGTTGGGGGGAATGGCCAGCTCCTGATAGAGAGCAGTAGTAATATTGAAATCGTAAACAGCCCTGTTGAGCCTTTATCTGATCTTGGGTTTTCTTTTATTGGGCTAAGCCCGACGATATCCGAGGCAAAGGATCCGTATTTTGATGTGCGTGTGGGGAATGGTGATCCGGTGAGAATTACCATTGAGCCGGGCGATACGGAGGTAGAGCTTCTTGCGAAGCTAAATAATGTCTCGGGTTTGGCTGCAGAGATAAGCGCCGACGGGTTTTTGTCATTACGTCCGGGCAACAGTTCCAGTAATCCAGATTTTGGTGGTGATATTTCCGTTATCGGAGGCCCTTTTACCGTAAATGGTGCAAGTTTGGGCGGTACGGCGCTGGGGCGTGCGGCTCTGGATGATGGTATCGGTATTTCACAGGCATTGTTCGGAACTTATCAAATTAACGGCGGTATTATTGATAATCTCTCGCCGATTGTTGATGTTCCTTATCAATCAGAAACCTATGCCGGTAGTGGGGAATACGTTGCCCTTAGATCAGAGTATTTAGGTCCACTGGCTGATGTTGATACGAAAATTGTTTCTTCTCTTACACTCAAGGATTTTTCACAGAAAATCGTCAATGAAGTGGCGCAGGAATTGGCCCTCATTCAAAACCGTCAAGAGGACGAAGCAACGTTAAAAGGTCTGCTGGAGCAGCAGTTATTAAATGAATCCGGTGTCAATATTGACGAGGAGTTGGGAAATTTGATCGTTATTCAAACCGCATATTCGGCCTCTACGCGGGTAATTACAACGGTACAGTCATTATTCGATGAATTATTGGCGATTTTATAAGTTTTTTTAAAGGGAAAGAAAGCACATGACAGGTGTATCTACATTAGGACAAGCGTTACGTCAGATTGAAAATTTGAACAGGCAGCAGGTGCAATTGGGAACATTATCTACGCAATTGGCTACGGGTAAAAAAACCCAATCTTATGCAGGGTTAAACGTGGATGCGCTGACATCCGTGCGTTCACGTACGGCATTAACATCGATTAGTGTATATATTAATAACATACAACGCGCCGATACAATTATGGGATTGACTGTCAGCGCGGTTGAAGAATTTCAGCAACAAACCGAAGAGTTTTCAGACACATTGGTCAGTTTCCTTCATGAGGGTGATCATCAGATTGGTGACAAAGTTTACTATGATGATCCCGCAACAGAAGAAGTTGAAACGATCATCGTCGGTAATACGTCAGGTGAATTAGATACGGATTTTGGCTCTGTTATTCAGCATTCGAAAAATTTATTCACATTTCTTGGCGAATTGTTAAATACAAAAGAAGGGGATCGGTTCCTGTTTGCGGGGGCTGATGGTGGCACGCAACCATATAATGATACCGGCACATTAGAAGCAGCGGTTGGTAATTTGCTTACGGATTGGAAAAGTGGAGCAATTACGACAGATGAATTGATTAGTGATTTATTTGATCGCGAATCAACGACCGCTAATGCGAATGCAATCAATGACGCTACGATTGGGTACTCATCTTCTTTGAGTAATGGTACGGCGGGCAATGTTTTTGTCCGGGCGAGTGAAAATTCTGAATTTAAATATACAGCGCTCGCAAACGAAGATAGTTTCCGTGACATTATGGTCATGCTGGCGGTGATGAGTAACGAGGCGTTTCCACCGATTGTTGATGTTTATGAAGATGGTGTTTATCCGGGGACGCCTGATCAAAAAGGTGCGCCGGGTGCAACAGCAGATGAACAAAAAGAAAATTTTTATGATCTTTTTGATCAAATGGCGCGCCGTGTAAACGAATCGATTGATGATATTGATGAGGTGCGTTTCCGCATTGAATCTGTTCGCGTGCAAATGAATGAAACGCTTGAATCGCACATAGATCAACGAGAATTGCTTCAAAATACCGTGAGTGAAGTTGAAGATGTTGATACAAATGAAGTTGCTGTGCGGATTACGACCTTAAAAACGCAGCTTGAGGCGTCGTATCAAGTGACGGCGTTGACGCAGAATTTAACCTTAGCGAATTTCTTATAAAATAAAAAAGGGAGCTGATCGCTCCCTTAATTTTTTATTCTGTCACATGAAGCGTGTAGCTTTGCTCTCCTAAATGGTGTTTGGGCCCGTCATTTTTAAATCCTTGAGAGAATAAGACGTCAACGGCATTTTGAAATGTGCCGTTAATGAAGATGTCTTTATCTAATTTATAATTTTGATCAATGTCCCAGACTATTTCAATATTTTCTGTTTCCTGCCACTTTTCCAAAATACGTTTTATGTTCATGCCGCTTTTGGCTTCCCATACGCGTATTTCGTTGCTGGGGTGCTCAAGATAGGAAACGGAGCTAACAACGTCTTTTGCGACTGTTGACGCCGCAGGGGCGATTTCTGCAATTTCGCTTATTTCTTGATCATCCGAAGTTTTAAAGTCAGCCTGATTAACGCTGTCTTTTGGGGGGTGTGCAAGCGCTTCTGCCGGGTGCTCTGATATTTCGATAGCTTCAGCTAAAAGCGCTTGATCTTCGGCTAGTTCATTTTTTTTTTTCAGCCGTTTCAGTAACGGCTTGTTTCATGTCAGTAACTGCTGGCTGGGTGCTTTCTGCTTCGCCCGGATCCATAATGTTTTGACGTTGTATTGTGGCGGCTTTTTGCTCCACATCTTCTGATGGCGTGGGAATAGATGCTTCTTCATCGGGGTTTATCTCAATGGGTTGCATTTTTTCTTCTGCGTCACTTGGTGTACCGTAGATATCATCTAATGGGGACTTTGCCTTTTCCGTTGCCGGCGCTTCTTCACCCTCTTCGATAATTTCAATAATTTCTGTTTGTTCATCTATGCTGTCTATGATTTCTTCATCAGATGCCATAGATTTTAGTTTGTTTTCGTCCAACGTATCGGTTGGCGCCAGCACATCGTCTTCTTGGGTGTGGCCGTGTTCATTTTCATCAAGCAGTGAGTTTGTTAAAGAATCGATATCATCGTTTTCAGATTGAGAATCTAAAGCTTCTTCTGTGTCTTCAATAATCGGCTCTACTTCGATAATTTCAATTTCTTCCTCAGTAATCACGTCTTCTTCAACGATGATCTCTTCTTCTTCTACGTCCTGTTTATTTTGTTCATCTAAAGCGGCCTGCGCATCATCAACAACCTTTTGCAATTCTTCAACAGTTGCTTGTGTGTCTACTGTGACCGGTTTCTGAGGTGCAACCTTCAAGAGGACTTTATTACCTTTTATTGTGTAGTCAACCTTAAGAGGGGCCAGTGCATCGCTCAAAACTTCGTTCCAAGGCTTGCCCCCATCCCATGATACTTTTGTGCCGGCATTGACGCCGTCACCGAATGAAAATGCGTATTTAGGCGGCACAATTTGACGTAAGGCAAGTGCAAGTGGCATATCACTGCCGAAGCCTTCGATCACATCAAATGTCTCGGGCTCATTCCAGGTAATGGTTTCTGCCGGTTGTTGAGGCGCAACCTCTTCTTCAAGGACAACATCTTCGCTATTAATATCATTGAGCGTTTCTTGACTGTCTTCAGGTAGTACAACAGTGTCATTCGATGCAGCTTGTTCATCCGGATAAGGATTTATTTGAAGTGATGTCGGTGCGGCAGGGGGCGCTTGCTCGATAACCTCAACGTCAATCTCTTCAACCATAACTTCTTCTTCAACAGTAGGCTCAGTTACAACAGTGACGTCTTCTTGGTATTCTTCTACCGGATCTTCTTTGATAATTTCAACGGGGGTTTCCTCGGCAATGGCCTCAACCTCTTCTTCGACAGCGACGTCTTCTGTAATGGTTTCTTCAGGTTCTAAATCTGTATTATCAACGGATTCGACTGCTTTTTGTAATTCTGATAAGTCGGCGTCCTTCGTTTCCTCATCATCCATAACAGTAATTGCAATAGCAGGGCTCTCTTCTTCCTCTTCTTGCATGTCATTCATTTCAATTGGCGGAAGAGCCTCTGATGATACATCTTCGGTTGTAACCGGAGGCATGGGGGCATCGACAGGTGCCGGCATTACTTCGACAGGTGCTGTTTTTTCTGGCGGGGTCCATTCAAACCCGGCGTTTGCCGATGTGAAGCCAATGGCGCCTATGGCCATAACAGATAAGCATGTTGTTAGTAGGAAACGATTATAATTTGCGCGCATTTTTTTCTTCCCAATAAGTATCTAAGCAGGGGGCAACGCATTGGCGTAATACCCCATTGAAACCAATGTGTGTAGAATATCTGTCACATCAGTACAATTCAAGTTATTAAGAAGAATAAACAGAAAAAAAACAGTGGTTTATACTTGTTTCTTGTAATTTTTAGCCGTAATCAGCAAATTGATGGGTCCTCAGACCGGGAGTGCTGGGGCGATATGTACCCGTGAGCCATCCTCTAAATGCACGAAGAGCCGCAGGAAATGTCAGGCCTTTATTTTCCAGAAATTTGAAAATATAGAAAACAATAAAAGACAAAATAATTGTAGACCAACGCAAATATACAAGCCAGATAGGAATTAGGAAGGCCACGCGGGCATCAAAACCCAAAAAACGAATAGTGCGCATCGTATCGCGCCAGTGCCAGTTCATCTTGGCTTCGAGATTGTCGAGATCCTTCATTCTGTCTTCCCCTTGCGAAAGAAATAATGTGTTAAGCCATTAGAGTTTACACGGCAAACTCTAAATGAATCTTAATAAGATTAGATATCGATTATAGCGTTAAGTACTGTTGGAAAGCAACAGGTAAGCGCGTCTGTCAATATGCCCCTTTTCAAAGGCAATTGTAGCAGATTTTTCCATGGATTGGCCGTACTGGTTGACCATACGTTGAATTTCGTTTGACCACTTCGTGAAGTGCATATCCATTAATTTTTCACGCACCTCATCAGGGAATTTCATCCATTCGCGGACACCGCAACGTCCGCCGCCCACACGCGCAACCAGTGCCTGTGTTACCACGAGGCGTAATGTTTCCATGAGAGCGACTGCGCGCTCTTCACGTTCTTCCATTTCATATGTTGAAAGCATACGTTGTACAGTATTTGCAACGCCCAATGTGTGTGTTGTTGTATACACGGCGTGACCGGTTTGTGCGGCCTCAATGGAGGCGTTAATTGTTTCGCGGTCACGTGATTCACCAACCAAGATAATTTCAGGTTTACGACGCAGAGCATTACGAACGCCATGCGCAAAATCGGGAAGGTGACGGGGGATTTCTGTTTGTGAAACCAAAGAACGGGGGCTTTGGATGCTGTCGTATACATATTCGATCGGTGCCTCATATGTCAGCATTTTGCCGCAACCGCGCGGACGCTCCAACAGCATGCGATTTCCTGCCGCGAGCAATGTACTTTTACCCGATCCTGTAGGGCCGGTGATAATAACCAAGCCTTGTCGCGGTGCCCATGCATCTTGAATTTCCTGCTCAATATTCAGGTCTTTCATCGTTGGCGGTTCGCTGGGAAGGCTACGCATGGTAATCTGAGCGCCGTCGCGACCCTTAACCAAAATAGCGGTGATGTTGACACGAAAACGAATACGCGTGTAACGGTCCGGACGAATTTCGTATGAAACGTCGAGGTCACGACCTGATGCCAAACGGGCCTGGGCTTCCGGCCCATATAATCGTTCAAGAAAGACGGCCATGTCTGCGGCGTCTAATTTACGATAGGTGCCTGGGTAAAGCTCGCCGCCGATTTCGTTATAAACGGGGCGTTCACTTTGGATTGTAATATCTGAAGAGTTTTGTTTAACACACCACAACAAAAATTCGTCGATATCATCTACTGTGAATCGATGAGGCTCATCAGGCCACGTTGCTGCATGATTGTCTTCCGCCTTGACAAGGCTTACCGGCTTGCGGGCTTCCATGTTTCTGCTCCAGTCATTAGCTCAGGTACGCCAGTGATTTGCACGGCGCGATCACCGACGATCATTTCATCGCCACCACCTGTGATGCCGCGGTCAACCTGCAGTGCGTATGGTGGAGAAATCATGCCCTGTGCCAGAAGCATTCTGTAACGGATCATTCCTTGGAAATCTGATTCGAGACGAGCAAGGTCATCTCTGAAAATTTCATCAGCCTGTTGATAGCCATATTCCCAGCCCATGGAAACATGTTTTACCCATTCGTTACGCTCTTTCTGGTTTTGCGGTGTAAGAATGTCTGGCGGAGGCATAACCTCACCCCATTCACGCTCCAGATATACGCGCCATGTTTTGGCGGTCGATACGATGCGGGCATTTTTGATGATGTTATAAATTTTATCTGAAACCGCAGCTGTCTGACCGTCAAGATCAATCAGCATGGCATTCATTGATTCGCTAACCACAGGAGGCTCGATAAGCAAACCTGATGGGGCGGAAATCAAAAGTTGGCGGAAATCATAAACTTTATCTAAATAACGTGCGCGAATATCCAATTCTTCGCGAATCTCGAATGTACGCTTTGCAAGGCCACCGCGCGCGCCGAACGAAATGGCTGCTTCTCTTAACGCCTCCATACGGATATCAAGAGGAAGCTCTTCGTTATATTCTGCCTCTGAAGGGGCTTCATATAATAGCAGGTCATCAATAACAACCGGCTCTTGATCTGCGGTGGTTAAGGGAACCTCTTTATCTGTAGGGAGTTTAGCATTTGCTTGCGTCGCATTCAGACCCAAAACACCTGAACCGATTAATGCGCAAAGGCTTGTTGTTAGAAGAAAACGCATACTCATTACTATCCTTTATTAACCGCCAAGACCTGCATTAGGAGCGTAGTAGATCTCAACCATACGTGCTTTTGCATCGACTTTCACGTCGCCACGTTGGCCAAGTTGCAAACCAAGATCACGAAGGGCATCAACAACACGCGTGTTTTCTACATCAAGTGAAACCACAACCGGTATGGCCGGTTCGCTACCCAGTACAAGGAATCCGTAACCTGCACGATCCGCCAATGTTTTTGCGATCGGCTCAATAGGGCCAACCCAATTTACAGTGATTGTACGGCGTAGTTCTTGCGGCACATCGGCAATCGGCGACATATTGACCGCCGGTGTTCGTGCGCGCTCAACTGCTGCTAGTGCTTCTAAAGCGTTAGAAGACCGTTCTGCTGATTCTGCTAACATCGCGGATACGGTGTCAGGAGAAGCCACAATTTGCGGACTGCCTACGCTGAAGGATTGTGATGAAGTCGAGCAGCCAGTAGTAAGTGCCAGGCCACACAAAAGCGGAAGGATAAGTAAGTTACGATACATATTTTTATAAAACCCTAATACAAAGACAACTTAGTCTATTGGAAATACTAGACAAAATTACAACTCAAATCAAGAACTACTATACACAATATTATAAAACATCGCGTGTTTTTTTTAATTATAGATTAGTAAACGGTTTGTTTTGAAAATATTTTGTTGTTTCTAGCGCTTGCTGAGTAATGGTTTTAGTGTCATCTGTCTTTTTTAAGCAGGCCATTTTTATCCATCAATTCAAGGACGCGTTTTTTATATTTTTTTCCGTATTTTGGTGTTCTTGAATGATAATATTCTAGTGCAAGTGACAAATTTTGGGTTTCATTCAGGTGGTTTCGTAATATCCATGCAGCAACTTTTGCATTCGTACACGGATCATCACGAACCCACTTGCGCGCGGTGGCTTTATCGACATTCCATGCATCGGCGAGTGTCGGGAGCCATATTGTATTGATTTGCATAGGGCCGAGATCATAAGACCCGTTTTCGTTACGCACTTCTTGGCCGACTTTACCGCCCTCTGCCTTGTAGATGCCGATGAGAACGGCAGGAGGCACATTATGCGTCTGTGCAGCGAGCATAAGACATGCGGCAAGTATTTTTGTAGCAGCCAACTTACCCTCCTGATGCTGTTCCTATGCTTAGAAGACCTTTTGTGTATGTATATAAATCAGGCTTTTTCATCACTTTTTTTGTAAAATGCCATTGGACCTGTATTTTCTTTTTTCTTCGGGATGTTCGTCTTTGCAGCATCCGCTTGCCCTTTATCTGCCGAATAAAAAGACATTGGCGTCGTGGATTTTGAACCGGAAGAATTACCTTTTTGGGAACCGCCGTCATCAGTCGTTTCATCGCCATTATCAGTTGTTTTGTTTTCACTGAGGATTTCTTTTGTCCCCGTAATTTCTTCGAGCAATGTGTCGAAATCTACATCGCTTTCATAGTTTTCTGCATTTGCCAAAATTTCAAAAATATCGTCTTCGTCTTTTTGGTTTTTATCAATGACGATATTGTCCGGAACAAAGCTGCCTTCGCTTTCCTCTAGCACGTATCCGGTAAAGTTGGTCAGGATAAGCATGCGCTCTCGAAACGCATTCCAAATATTTTCAATTTGTGTTTCGTTCTTTTCTTCTGCTTTTTGCTTTTCCGATAGTCCCTCTACACGTTTAAGCTCAGAGTTGTAGCAACTTAAGAAAATACTGGACAAACTTTCCAGGATAATGATTTCGGCGTCTTTTTTGCTTTTTTCAGAAAGTAGGTCGCCCATGATTCGCTTACGACAATCAAAGGCATAGTCGTATAATTTTTCGGAAACGTCCTGTATCAATTTATTTTGCGGCTGGCCGAAGGAAAAGGATCCGATGGCATCTGCGAGCGGCATGAAAATTGTCAGAAAGCGAATATCGACATTCGTTTCCAATTTTTTCTTCAAAAGATCGGAAAGTTCTGAACCTTCAATTTCAGGAGTCTCGCCCGGTTTGTAGTGTTCGGAGAAGGCGAGCAGTGCTGTTGTGGAAGATACGGTGCGTTTTATATCTTTTTCGCTCGGGAGCTTCCCTGTCTTTCTATACCATGTTGCCATGATTTGTGACGCGTAACCGGTAGAGCGGAAAAGGTAATCCAAATCCTCTTCTTCCTCTGTCACTTGTAAAGAGCGCGTGATTGTTTCACTGGTGATCAATGTTGAGCCCAGAAGGTTGGAAATATCACTGACATTTTCATCGAGTGATTTATCGGGATTAACTTCGATCATAGAGAGAAGTAGGGGCATCCCGATTTTTTGCATCACTCCTGCAAGAAGTTCTGTGCGTTTCATCTTTTTATTATGTCCCTACTCAAAAGTATTATTGTTCCGTATTTATGTACGTGCGCCCAAATCACTAATCAAGGCATCAAGGTCTTTTGGATTACCGCGAATGATTTTCACTTTTTGATCTTTACCACGGTAAATAATCATTGGTGTCGCATCCAATTTCCATGATTGCATAATTGATAAATTACGCTGTACACCCTGTTGGTTGATCTCTTGTTTTGCCGGCAGAGCATTTACGTTGCCCTCAAGATGGCTCCACCAAACTTTTTCAGGTCCGGGTGTTGCAAGAAGATAAGCCGCCTGCGCGCGTGTTTCTTCTTTGAAGCCGACAGGGATGAGGCGAACTTGCACTTTACCTGAATCTATAAGCGGACGCATGTCACTCAGTAATTTATGACAATGTGGGCATTGCGGGTCAACAAAGGCATAAAATAATGGTGTTCCTGCTTGTCCGACAGGGAACCAATTGCTGTTTTCAACATCCCAGAAAAGCTGTTCTGATGGTGTTTTAAATTCGTATTTTTCGGCCTTTTGCGCGTCTTTTACCGCGGTTACAGGGTCATCAGCCGCAAGTGTATCAAGTAATTCACTACCGTTTTGCTCTCTTAGTCTTTGGACCTGTTCGAGTGTAATGGCGTTACCTTGTCCGTCAAATAAAAGGCCGGAAATAAAAGCACCATTAGGAAGAACATAAAAATATTGTTCCTGACCGTTTTTAATCGCGATCCAGCCGTCTACGCCGTTATCCTTACCAAGGAAGCGAACTTGTGCGCCTTCACTGGCAAGATTTTGAATCGGGTCGGGTAATTTCGGCAGCAATGTATCATCTTGTGCATGGGAGGAAGTCGTAAAGGCTGTCGCTGATAGCATGCCGAGTGTGAGTGCTGTAATGCGAAGTTTTTTAGAATAGGTCATAAATGTTCCTTCGTTTGCTTGCGCGATGTTGTGTTTTCTAAATTACGGGTAAAACATAGCGATATTGGAGGGTAAGGGCAATATTTTTATATTGCATATAGTCTCTCGGCCTTGTTTGTAGCCATGTTTAGAAGAAAACGGTTAAAATTCCCGTATAGCCGTAAAGGCGGGAATTATTGATTTCACCGCCTGCATAAAAACCTGTCAGCGGTATTTGGCCTACGACATCACGGATGAGTTCAATTTCCTTTTTTTGGTTTTCTTTAATGTGTGAAAACCCGCGGGCTATGCATGAAATATATAATGCGCCCTTTGGTTCGAAGCATCCGCGCTCTTGTTGGATACGTCTTCGGAAATTAACTAATGAACGTGACAGATCGCTAACGACTGTTTCGTCATCGCGTTTGACAAAGAATATGTGGTCACCGACGCTGACGGGATCCGCAATAGAAAAAGAGCGCTCATCAACATCAATGCCGGAGATGTTGCGAACAAAGAAGTCGTTTTGGTCGGACAATGCCAAAGGTAGGCCGATATGAATTTCGCCTTGGAACAAGCTTCGGAATTCCTGCGGAATTTGGTCACTGGTTTGCATCGTGTCCATTTCACCAAAGAAGCTGTCGGCATCGACGCCCATTTTCTCTGCGGCCATTTCTTTCAGTTCATTTTGCAGAACGTCTAATGCCTTTTGATCATCAAGCTCTAATATCTCGTTATCATCAGCCTTGGTGATTGTATAGAGTTCGCCGATTTGCTCGCACCCCTGTGATAAGACTGTTGAAACGGGTGTTGTGTCGGCGAATAATGCACCGCTCAGGGCGTTATCAAGAATATCATCTGCAATATGTAAGTGTTGGGAGCGTGATGAGCTTAGGCCGCCGATTAAAAAGCTGTTTGTGCGCTCTTCAACCACATTCAATACTTCTTGCGGGCTTTCATCCCCTATGGGGTTGCCATGTACAATGCCAAGGAGGGGGGTAATATTTTTTAGCCATTGGCTCAGGCTTTGTTTATCGGGTTTATGGCTCTGTACGTTTTCACGCTCGCCGTCTTCATTATTTTCATCGGCATCATCAGAGTTGCTCGCCAGATTGGGTGTATCATCAATATCTGCGCCGTCCGCGAACATAAAAAAGCTGTCGTTTTCAAAATTTCCGATCATCGCGGATATGGCGGGTTGATCAACCAAGCTCTCGCTGCATCCGATAACGCCCATCCCCACTGAGCCGATCCAGTTATCAATTTTAGTTACAGAGCGAAACAGATTGAATATGCTGCTCGCGTCATCAGCTAAATGATCTGAGATATAAAGAAAGCCGAAGTTAAATCCGTCATCCTCTGTGCGGATCCCGTCTAACTTCTCCAGCACCTTTTTAGATGTATCGCGCCAATCCGTGCCGGAGGCGCATGCGCTTGCAAATTGTGTGGATGTATAAACGGACATAGTTAATTTGAAAGCCTAAAGGTTAAAAAAATAAAGACAAATCTGATTCTTATGCCTAAAATAACGCAGCATTTCATATAGGGAAAGGATTTAATTTATGTTTGGATGGGTTGTATTAGGCATACTTGCTGCAATCGTTTTATTGTTCATTGTTTTGTACAACAGGTTGGTCGCCTTAAGGCAGACCCGCGAAAACGCCTTTTCTGATATCGATGTACAGCTTAAACAGCGTTATAATCTTGTTCCGCAACTTGTAGAGACAGTGAAAGGTTATGCTAATCACGAACAAGAAGTTTTTCAAAATGTGACGAATGCGCGCGCGCAAGTCGGTGCGGCTAAAGGCGCGACAGGTGAACGTGTTCAGGCAGAAAATGCGCTGGGCGGGGCATTGATGGGGCTTTTGGCTGTGGCGGAAAACTATCCTGACCTGAAGGCGGATCAAAACTTTCGCCGTCTAATGGATGAGCTTTCTGACCTTGAAAACAAAATCGCAGCCGCGCGTCGTTTCTTCAACAATGCAACGGCAGAATACAACACCGCGACAGAGCAGTTCCCTGCAGTTCTTATTGCAAACAGCTTTGGTTTCCAGAAAAAAGAATTTTTCGAATTGGATGAAGCAGAGGCGGCACTTGTACAAAAAGCTCCGGAAGTTAAGTTTTAATTTTTCTGAAACAGGTAGATCATGGCTACGACCGTCGGCCTGAGTACGCATATATGGAATAATAACGCGAAATGCGTCATGCTTTTGGCGTTATATCCTGTATTGCTGCTTGGTATTTTTTGGTTATGCGTCTTCGCGCTAGGGCTTTCGATGGCGCATCAGCCTGCGCCGGGTGTGAACGGCTCTATGATTTTGATGGATTCTGCGAATAATTTAACAATCGAATTCGCCCCATTATTAATCGCTGCTGTTGCCATTTGGTTTATCATTGCATGGTTTTCTCACACACGGATGATCCGAAAATTATCGCATTCGCATCCGGTAACCCGCCAAGAGGAACCGGAGCTTTATAATTTGCTTGAGAATTTATGCATTTCACGCGGTATGCCCTTACCTCGTCTTGAGATCATTGAAACTCATGCCAGAAATGCTTTCGCAAGTGGCATTGCAAAAGATAATTTTTGTGTAACGGTGACGCGCGGATTAATGAACTCTCTTGCCACGGATGAGCTTGAGGCCGTGATCGCCCATGAGCTAACCCATATTGAAAACCGTGATGTAAGGCTTTTGATTGTTACCGTTATTTTTACGGGGTTGTTTGGTTTTCTTGCACAAATGGTCTGGAGCTCCTTACGGTATAATTTATTTTTTTCAAGTGGTCGGCGCGATCGTAACGGCGGTGGTGTTGTTATCGCTATAATTGTGATTGCCGTTGTTTTGTGGCTTGGGTATCTCGCCAGTTTGGTGATGCGTTTTGCCTTGTCACGCCGCCGCGAATATATGGCGGATGCAGGCGCGATTGAGATGACAAAAAACCCTGAGGCGATGATGCGTGCATTGATGCGTATTTCCGGGCGTGATCGTATTCCTGAAACAACGGATGATATCGCGATGATGTGTATTGAAAACCATGTGCCGTTTTTGGGCATGTTTGCAACGCACCCGCCAATTGAAAAACGGATCCGCGCCATATCGGAGGTCACGAATACGCCGGTTCCTGAGGTGACGGATTTACCACCGATTAACAAAGAGAAAAGCTTTAGTGCGCAACGCGATAAAGCGCAGGATAGTGCCCGTGAAAACCCGTGGCTCATACGTAATCGTCGTAAATTTTAAGGTCGGTTTTTCTTGATAGGGAACTGTTTTCGTACTATTTTATTTTTATCTTGATTGTAACGAGAAAAGGTTTTTATGCGAATGTGCGTATAAGCTTTGATCTATGGTATAATCTAGGGTATAGCTTACTTAATTTAAAATTAAATGGAGATTTAAAAATGCAAACAGATCGTTATACAACAGCCGCACGGCGCGAGACGGTCTATGATACCGGTCTCAGAAACCACATGCTTGGTGTTTATAACCGCATGACAGTCGGTATTTTGATTACCGCTATTGTTGCGTGGGTTGTTTCAAGCTCACCGGCATTGCAAATGATGTTTTTGGGCGGGCCGCAAGCATATTTAGTGGCGTTTGCGCCATTGGCTGTGGTTTGGTTCGGTTTTAACCCGGCATCTATGTCATCGCAAAAACTGATGATGTCTTTCGTGGCAATTGCTGTTTTATACGGCATTAGCTTTTCAATGTTGGCGCTAATGTTCGCCGGTGCAGATATTGCGCGTGCGTTCTTTATTACGTCTGCAATGTTTGCCGGTCTTAGCATCTTCGGCTACACAACCAAAAAAGACCTGACAGCGATCGGACAATTCTGCTTGATGGCCGTCCTTGGTTTGGTTTTGACATCCGTTGTTGGTATGTTCACAACATTTGGTAGTGGTGTGCAGCTGATTATCAATTATGCAACAATCTTTGTATTTGCAGGTGTTACAGCGTTTGAAACGCAACGCACAAAGCAAATGTATCATGCAGGTAATCCGGCAGAAATTAACAGCCGTATGGCATGGGCTGCTGCACTAAGCTTGTACATCAGCTTTGTTGCAATGTTCCAAAGCATCCTTGCTTTGACAAGTCAACGCTAATCAGCAAAAAATAAAGTTTTGAAAACCCCGCAAAATTTGCGGGGTTTTTTCTTTGTGTGTTTGTGTCTAACTATCACTTTTGATTGACAGAATGACGTTTCCTGATACATTTGCGCAACATTTTTCAGGTTACATAATTTTAGGAGGCTTCACGATGTTGAAGGAGTTTAAGAATTTTATTGCGCGCGGTAATGTGATGGATATGGCCGTCGGTATCATTATGGGCGCGGCGTTTACTGCGATTGTTAAATCTATGGTTGATGACATGATTATGCCGATTATCGGTGTGTTAACCAGCGGCGTTGATTTTGCCGATAAGTTTGTTGCCTTAAACGGTGAAGCGTATGACAGTTTGGCTGCGGCACAAGAGGCAGGTGCACCACTTTTGACATATGGTGTTTTTATCAATGCGGTTATTAACTTCCTGATTGTGGCTTTTGTTGTTTTCTTCCTTGTGAAAGCGGTGAATAAAATTAAAGAGGCAGCAGAAAAAGAAGAAGCAGAAAAGCCTGCAGAAGCGCCTAAAACACCCGAAGATATCGTGCTCTTGCGTGAAATTCGTGATGCGTTGAAAAAGTAAGCTATTTACTTTGGTATTCTATATTGAAAAGGGGCGTTTTAATGCTCCTTTTTTTATGTATGTTTTCACTTGAAAAATGAATGCGAAAGCACTATCACTATGGTTCGTTAAACGTGTGGGCCCTTAGCTCAGCTGGGAGAGCGCATCGCTGGCAGCGATGAGGTCGTCGGTTCGATCCCGATAGGGTCCACCATTTCATTATTCCCCTCCCGTAAATCGGCTAAAAGCGAGAATGGCTGCGAGAAAGCGGCGGTTCTAAAACCGTGATTTCTGTCGTAAGAAATATTGTCCGCAAATGCCATTCTAAGCAGCATTCTGCGCTGTTCGATGCACTCGCTTTCCCAGAGTTTAAGCGGGTTTCCAAGGAATGTGATAGCGGTTCTAAATGTGTCTTCGAAGCTCTCTATCGGACGGCCGCAATTTTTGATCTTTTCATCCATTATCAGCTTCTCTTCTTGCAGGCTTCTGATCTTATCTTCGTATGTATCAATTAAAATCGCATTATCGGCCTCTACAATGCGGTCTAGGAACTGATTGACCTTTCGATCAATCAAAGCGAGTTGCTGTTTCAGCGTCTTTGTTTGGTCTTTGGCTTGGCCTTGGCGATCTTTCCAAAGCTGATCGAAGATATCGAGCGCCATGTAGAAAGTTTTGGGTGATGGTTTCAGCGTTTTTACAATCTCAAGGAATTCCTCTTCCATTTGCGCTTTGCGGATAGATTTACCGTATTCAGCGCAGCTTTTGTTTGAGCACAGATAATACGGGTATTTCGTATTGCGCCCCTTTGACCAGCAAGAGGTTAAAGGCCGATCACAACAGCCGCAGGTGACAAACCCGCGCAATGGGAAGTCATCTTTGATATTCGCCTTCATAGGCGCTTTGGCGCGTCCGTCTAAACGTTCCTGTATCCGTTTAAAGTCTTCATAGCTAATCAGCGGCTCATGTTTGGCAGGATGCAGAGAAATACCCCATTGCGGCACATCGATATAACCAGAATATAAAACGCGGCGCAAAAGGTCAGAAACACGCTGCACGTTCACTTTACCGTTACGCATTCTAGGGAACTCTGGATAGAGATCAAAGAAACGTGTCAGCTCTGCAATGCTTTCAAAGCGGCCTGAGGCAAAGCCAAGCAAGCCTTCTTGAATGATGGAGGCCATAGGCTCATCACGCACCAGCATTTTACCATGACCACTGACGCGCTCATATTTGTATCCCGTTGGCGGGTAGAACACCCAATAACCGTTCAGCACCCTTGCGCGCATGCGGTTCTTCACTTGTTCTGTGTTCTTTTGACGGTGGTGCTGCGACACACTGGCGAGGAGGTTTTCTACAAGCTTGCTATCGGAATCCTCACCGAACTCAATAGACGGGCTTTCCAGCTTACCGCCTGCATCACCTATGGCGGTACGAAGCTGTATATGCGCTTCGAGGTCACGGGCAAGACGGCTGATATCATCAATGATGACAACGGGGTTTTCGTGTTTGTGTTTTTTAAGGAATTTGAGCATAGCTTGCATGCCCGGGCGATTGATAAGGCTTCCTGATACGCCCTCATCGCGGAAAACTTCAATGACTTGATATTGCTTATGGTCTGCATATTCGCGGCATCTGGTTTCTTGTGATCCTAAACCATCGCCTTTCTTGACCTGTTTGACCGAGGAGACGCGGGCATAAATGACGGCGGTTTGTTTATGGCTCTTCATGGGCGGACTCCTTGCGGCGGCGGATCGGTTTTGTTTTGTATCGGATGGGTGGATTCTAGCTACTTCATTGAATCCTGTCCATGCGCTTGTGAGGATTTATCACGTGCATGCTGGACGGGATGCACGCCAAAAGCACGATCAACAAAGCTCTCCATGATATGCCAAAGGTCATGGATGTATTGAATTTTCTGTTCGCGGGTCATATCCCAATCGTCGATCATCGTGAGGTATTTTTCTGTGTCGGGCTTCATGATATCTGCTCCTGTTCGTTTGTGCATTCGACAGGTTCAGAATATCATCGCATGTGCATGCGTACGGGCGAAGCCCATCTTGCTAGAGGGATGAAACGGGAGAGCGCAGCATCTCCCTTTCCAAGCGTATTGTATTACAATACACAGCTTGCGTTCTTTCTTAAGCCCATTTTTATGTGTAAAAAAGACGCAATATTAGATACTCTAGAGCCCATGGAAAAGGAATATCAAAATTGTTTAATTCGAAACGAAGAACTTTTGACAGAGTTGCAAGGTGAGGTGCTTGAAAGCCTGATAATCAACGTAGCGATACCTGAATTTAATGTAGTTTATTTGAAAACAAAGGCAAAAGCATTTTGTATCCATGGTCAAGTTGGTAGTGAGTACATTGGCATTCATAAAATTGAAGAGTGGCCAGAAGAAGAAAGAAGCGAAACCTGTGTTGTTTGTGAATACGCACCATTTGAAATATTTGTGGGGCATAAGATATCTATGGCAAGACAGATGGGTTCAATCTGGAATGGTCACGGTTTCGAGATATCTTTTGAAGGTGTTGAAGATAAAACCTTGATTGTTCAATCTATCTACGCAGGAGAAATACCCGCGGGATTAGACGATTGCTTGAGGCTCGGTATTGGTCATTATCAAAATCAGTGGTCTCCTTAAATCACTTTAAAAATCATTGTTAAAGTTTAGTACAGACGTTCCGCAAGATGTGTGTTGTACTACAAATCTTCGATTTTCCGTCAACACGCTTGGCAAGGGAGACGCTGCGCTCTCCCGTTGCATCCCTCTGGCTGTATCGGATTGTATGTATACATTCATAGAATTACTGCACGGATAATATATCCATGCAGTGCATTAAAACCTAATTACTCCACAGCGACAGCACTTTACGGCCATCGGTATTTATCTTATCAGGATTTTTATCGTCTTTTGGTGTTAAGGGAATAATTTTTCCATAGTCACCTGCCTTTATCGGCTTATGTGTTGACGTTTGGTTCATATAATTTCTTTCTTAATTTATATTTTTTTTGTCTTGCTGATCTACGGCATAATCACCACCTAGCATGCGCAAGACTTGTCTTTGTTTTTCATTATGGACAGCGTTTTCATGCTGACTATCTGTCAAAACTTTATCTGACGTTGTTCGTGCATCTGTTTTGAGCTTCTGCCGTATTAATGCAAATTCAATTGCATCAACTAATCTGGAAAATTGCCCTCGGATAACAATATCCGCAGCACCTTGTTCCATGACATAAGTAGAAAGCTGATGGTCATCTCCTTCACTTGTGATAACCAAAACAGGAATTTCAAAAAACATATTTTCAATCGTTTTAAAAACTTCTTTTGGGTATAAAAACCCTTCCATTTCAGGTTTAAGAATCACAAGATCAACATTACGGATACGTAAGCTGGCTTCTTTAATACTAATACAATGGTTAAAATCCCAAGGAACTCGCATATCTTTATCAAGCCAAGACTTTATAGCTTTCACCTCAGCGCAATCATTATCAATAATAAGAATCTTGACTTTCAGCGGAGCATTTACGACGCTGTCCATGATATTTATGCTACTTCTTTAATGTTAGCGGCGCTTTCTTTACCTTTTTTGGGATCGCGCTGTATGTCAAAAGAAAGTTTTTGTCCTTCTCTTAGCGTACGTAGGCGCGCTTGCTCTAAAGCACTGATGTGTACAAAAACGTCATCACCGCCGTTATCAGGTTGAATAAAGCCAAAGCCTTTAGTGTCGTTGAACCACTTAACGGTTCCTGTAGTAGTTGTAGTCATATTTTTTCCTTTGATTCAAATATGGTTGTTATTTGCGGCGATATAATTATCGACACACGTTTGAAAACCGATTTTCGGTCTTGATCTATAATTTTTGAACTTGTCGGAAAAAGTGAGGTTTTGACGTTCACATACGTGCTAATAAGCAAATACTTTGTTTTCTGTTAGCTCGTATCTCATAGAGAGCACTGTCAAACTTGGTTGCAACATGACAGGTTATGTCCTGAGTGTCAAACTTTATAAAGTTATTCTTGATGGTTTGTATTTTCATCAATAAATTTTTGGACTTCCCTCACGCTATAATGACTAAATTCTTCATAATGCGCTTTGGCCATATCTGTTTGAGCCGTATTACAGCCATTTTTTATACTTTGATTATCAAGCCTGTATTGCAGATTATATCGTCTTTCAAGAATTTTAGTTTGTATATATTTGGGATCAGTGTTTGGTTTATCTCTCTGTGCTTCTGCGAATAATTCATTGGCCACGTAATTGAGCGTTGTCAGAAAGACTTCGTTGATACCTTGCTCTGGACTTAAACAGTGACGATGATACGCAAATGCCATCTCGTTCATATCGAAAAAATGCAGTAAAAAATCAACTTTCCTGTTTGGGGCGGCGCTGGCGACTTGGTATGGAACCAATGTCAAAAGAAAGATTAATGCAATGCGGATGGAAGCTCTTTTCTGTTAAATACTCTTATAAGCTATTATTTGATCGAACACTAGCATTTAGTATTTTAACTGAACAAATACATCTTTAATGCACAATTTATTTATTTTGGGTATTTGAAAGTCTGTTCCCATAGCGCTAAAACCTCAAATAATTGGTTCGAGGTGTCACCTGATACCTCCACCATTTCACTATTTACCCCCTTCAACTCCTCTAAAAGCGAGAATGGCTGCGAGATAGCGGCGGTTCGAAATGCGCCTACATGGATCACAGCATTTCTTGCCATTGACAGACCATGGCCACCCTGTACACTCGGCAAAATCATTAAATTGTTGGGAAGATCATGAGCGCTAATCCATCGAACAAAGCACCGTTTCTACGCTTGCTAGCCTATATGCGTCCGTATCGCAAAGATTATATTTTGGGCGCACTTTATTCTACGTTGCGCAAATTGATGGATATCGCACCCGAAATTTTAATCGGCGTAGCGGTTGATACGGTCGTTCGTAAAGAAAATTCCCTACTGGGTGATATCGGCTTTACCGCCCCAAAGGAGCAACTCACCGTATTAGCTATTCTGACACTGATAATTTGGGTGCTGGAATCTGTAACGCAATATCTATACTCTATCAAATGGAGAAATCTTGCGCAAATCGTACAGCACAAATTACGCATAGATACTTATGACCATGTACAACGTCTTGACCTTTCTACGCTGGAGGACAAACGCACGGGAACGCTGCTTTCAATTTTAAATGATGATGTGAATCAGATTGAAAGATTTTTGGAAGACGGCGTCAGTCAGATCATTCAGATAACCGTTTCTACCGTTGTTATCGGTGCGTTATTCTTTTGGGTTGATCCGATGATTGCGATGGTTGCTGTTATGCCGATTCCGATTATCTTCTTTGGCACATTCGCCTTTCAACGTCGCCTGGCAGACAAATTTATCACTGTACGCGAAAAGGCCGGATTATTAGGGGCGCGTTTATCTAATAACCTTTCAAGTATTGTGACAATCAAAAGCTTTTCAAATGAAAATATTGAAAAGGCAAAAATTGAAGAAGATAGCGAGGCTTATCGCAGTGCTAATGAAAGAGCGATCGTTCTGAGTTCCCTCGTTACACCTGTAATACGCGTTGCGGTTTTAGCCGGATTTTTATTTACGCTTGTTCTTGGAGGTTTGCAAACGCTGGATGGTACCATGGAGGTCGGCGTTTTTAGTGTTCTTGTGTTTTTAACGCAGCGCTTGCTTTGGCCACTTCGTGATTTGGCGGAGCTCACAGTTCTTTATCAGCGCTCAATGGCCTCATCAAAGCGCGTACTTGATTTGCTGCATATCCCGATACATATCCGCAGCGGTGATAAAAAAATCGATGTTAAAGATATTGCGGGGCATATCGCATTTCAGAACATTACATTTCAATATGGCGATCATCTTGCGTTAAATAATATCGATATTGAAATTTCCGCAGGAAAAACTATCGGGTTAGTCGGTGAGAGTGGTTCAGGTAAAAGCACACTCATGAAGCTTTTGATGCGCTTTTACGAACCGACATCAGGCGAAGTAAGTCTTGACGGACATGCGCTGTCATCAATGCATGTATCGTCTTTGCGCCGCTCGATTGGCTTTGTCTCCCAAGATGTGTTCTTGTTTCACGGTACGATTGCCGAAAACGTCGCATATGGTCGCCCCGATGCTTCGTTTGAAGATATTATCGAGGCGTGTAAAAAAGCAGAGGCGCATAGCTTTATTGAAAGTTTGGAAAACGGATATGACACAATCGTTGGTGAGCGCGGGCACCGTCTTTCAGGTGGGCAACGACAACGCATCGCTTTTGCGCGCGCCATATTACGTGATCCGCCAATTCTTGTATTGGATGAGGCCACTTCCGCCGTTGATAATGAAACGGAACGCGCTATTCAAAAATCACTGCATACGATTTCTGAAAACCGTACGACAATTATCATTGCACACCGTCTTTCTACGGTACGGCATGCGGACTGTATCTATGTAATGAAAAACGGTGAGGTGATTGAGCATGGAAATCATGATGACTTGCTAAAAAAACAAGCGATGTATGCGGAGCTTTGGAAATTACAAATAGGTGAAGGCCTATAAAAAATAGCACCGACGTGCTTTCCATTTCTTAGACATTTCTTCTGGGTGTCGCCTGATACCTACACCTCTACAGGTGAGGTTGGTCAGAGTGTTCATGAGGAGCATAATTTTTTGTAATAATACATCGTCCGCGTGTCGTCAGGTCATCTAAAATGATTTTGGCATCAGGTATGCCTGTTTGATCTTTATGACAAAGTAAAGAGGTGAGCATGCCGCGAATATTATCTGAATGTATCATATAGGCGTCTTGTTTCGCGCTTTCATCTCCATAAGTGTTTGCAGGCGCGTTTTTTAACAGCTCCAGCGCGATCTGGGCCTGCGCCAGCAAAGCAATATCATTGCCATCAATGTGAAACGGTATTGCTTGCGTAGCATATTGTTTTAGGTATGCCGTGATTTTATCCGAAAATTCCTGAACTGTATGGCAGGCGTTTAGCGTTTGAATTTCCTGTTTAAAGGCAAGCATACCATCATCGCGTTCTGCAAATTCATTCTTTAGTGTTGTGTGTTTCATTGCTGTCTCCCGCGTATTTGTTTTGCGATGTTTAAATTTGTATACAATATTTATTATTTGTATACAATAAAATATTATGTTATACGCAATAACAACAGATAGAACCCAGGAGTGATAAAATGGACATTCTTATTTCAAATTTGCCGTTGATCGGCATGATGATTGCCGCAGGCATAATTGGAGGTATTCTTGCGGGATTGCTTGGCGTTGGTGGGGGCATTGTTATTGTGCCTGTACTGGAATTCGCACTCAGCATTGTTGACGTTGACCCGTCAATTCGTATGCATATTGCGGTGGCAACATCACTGGCAACAATCATTTTTACATCAATTTCTTCGGCACGTGCGCATCATAAAAAAGGGGCGATTGATATGCCGCTTGTGAAGTCATGGGCCTTACCAATTTTAATCGGATCTGCTTTTGGTACATGGGTAGCATCGCAGCTTGATAGTAGTGTGCTTGCGGGAATTTTCGGTTTTATTGCCTTGCTGGTTTCCGTGAAAATGATGTGGCCGATTAAGGCCGCCGTTGATGGTGCACAGGCCGTTCGTTCATCTTTATTTTGTTCTCTGCCGGGCAGTATCGGTTTGTTATCAAGCATGATGGGGATTGGCGGCGGCACATTAAGCGTGCCGATTTTGACATTGCTAAAACACCCTGTGCATCGCGCCGTTGGAACATCTGCTTTGTTTGGCTTAATCATTAGCGTGCCTGCAACAATCGGGTATATGGTGAACGGTCAGGGCGTAGCAGGTTTACCCTTTGGTAGCGTGGGATTTGTGAATATGATCGGTTTGATCTGTATCTCTCCGCTAACAATTTTATCTGCGCCGCTGGGGGTCAAAATCGCTCATAAATTGTCACAAAAACAGCTAAGCGCGCTGTTCGGAGCGTTCTTGTGTATTGTAGCGGTGCGTATGATTTTCCGCGCTTTCGCGGGCTAGGGACAATGATCAGGACATGGTTTGGCGTAAATGTTCAATGGCGTTCATGCTTGAATTTGTAACATGTTGATACATCTCACTATAGGCCGTGTCCTGATTTGAAGCCATAATGGCCTCTACTATTTTTTCGTGCTCGGCATGGGATGCTTTCATGCGTTCTTTGCGCGTAAAGAATATATTACGGCGATAGGGCGCAAGCTGCTGCCACATATTCAGGGCAATATTTTCGAGCGTTTCATTATGAGCGCAGCTATATATGAATTTATGGAATTCCTCGTTCAGGTTTGAATAAAGTTGCCCGTCTTTTTTAGAGATCGCCGCGTCAAAGCGTTTGTGAATATCCAAAAGCTGGGATCTTTCAAATGCGGAAATCCGCCGCGCGCAGAATTTTGCGCAGAGTGCTTCGATCTCGACCAAGGTCTCGAACATCTGGGTGAGTTGTTCTAAATTCATAGCCACAGCCGTAGCGCCTCGTCTTGGCTCAATCTTAATCAGTCCTGAAGCCGCCACCAAACGAATGGCTTCCCTCACGGGGGTGCGGGAAACATCAAATTTTTTGGTTAATGCGGCTTCCTCAATTTTTTGTCCCGGCTTGATCGTGCCCGAAAGTATTTGATCAGATAAATAGGTGCTGATTTGTTCCGGCAAAGTCGGGTTCATGGCTGTTTGATCCGCATAGGTTTAAATTTGTATACAAATTATAGCGTAAGGATTTTGTGAAAATTTTGCCAGTGGTAATTATATAAAAACGGGCGACCGAGGATCTCTTAGCCGCCCGTTGATCTTATGAAGCGCTTTGTTACGTGTTTTGTATATTCGTAATGAAGCTGTTTATGCTTTGCGTCAGAACGGCAGAACGCTCCTTCAGCTCTTTTGCAATATCACTGACGGCCATTGATGTTTCTTGTGTTTGCATCGTTGATGCCGTGACATTATCGATACTTTTAACAACAGTATTCGTCCCCTGTGAGGCTTCTTGAACATTACGGCTAATTTCAAGTGTTGCGGCTGTTTGTTCTTCCATTGCTGCTGCGATAGCTGTCATGCTATGCGTTAATTCAGTAATAGATTCTGAAATTTGTTGGATGAAATTCACGGCGTCTTTCGTATCACCCTGAATGCGAGAAATCTGTGTGATGACCTGATCGGTTGCTTGCGCAGTTTCACTTGCCAGCGTTTTAACCTCATTTGCAACAACGGCAAAACCTTTACCTGCCTCACCGGCGCGCGCTGCCTCGATGGTCGCATTTAAAGCCAGAAGATTTGTTTGATCGGCAATATCAGAGATAATTTGTACAACGCTGTTAATTTCATTGGCAGAGTGTTCCAATACATGCATTTTTTCAACGGTTTCATCTGAAATATTTTGTGTTTGTTGTGCCATTGCGCTCGTGCGGCTAAGCTGTGAGCTGATTTCTTGAATAGATGCTGTTAGCTCTTCTGTTGCAGCGGATACGTTATTGACGTTCATACCTGCGCTTTGTGCGGATTGCAAAACATCTGCAGAAAGACGGTTGGTGTCATTCGCAATATCGCCCATTGTGACGGAAGACGTACTCATTTTTTCTGTAGCAACCTCTAATGCGGCTGTAACATCGGAAGATGTATGTCTGAAATTATCGACGAGTTTTTCGATTTTTTTCGCTCGCTCAACACGCTGTTGATCTTCCATTTGTTGAGCGGCCATAAGTTTTTCATTTTGCAGGCCGTTATCACGGAATAGAACAAGTGCTTTTGCCATTTGTCCGATTTCATCGCCGCGATTAATACCGTCGATTACAGTGTTCCATTTCTTTTCAACGAGTGCTTCTGTTGATTTCACCAACTGCTGAAGAGGCTTTGAAACCATGAAAATAATTAAAACGGAAGCGCCTAAAATGACAACGATGGTTAATGATAAACTTATCATCGTTGCTTTACTTGCTGTTGACATGCTTTGATTTAAGATGGCGGACTTTACTTTTGTTTGCTCATCGATATCTTTCGCTAAGATGTCACGGTCGTGTAGGATACTATCCCAGATTTCTTTATTTTTTCCGGATGTTTCTATGAGGCGGGCCATATCTACTGTATCGGGGCTTAGCATGTATTGAATTTGAGATTTTGCAATTTCCTCACGCCATTGGTCGAAATGCTTTTGATATAATTTTGCATGTTCAATCAGTTTTTGATCATCTGTAAGTTTATATAGCTCATTAAACAGAGGCTCTGTTTTTGTGATTTCTGATTGGTAGAGCTTTTTGTTTTTAAGGTCACCGGAGTTAAGAAAGGAAATAACGAAACTTCGTGCGAGAAATGTTGAGTCTTCAATTTCGCTGATTTTCCATTGAATTTCGGATATATGTTCAACATCTTTTGCGGCGCTTTCTGCTTTCATAACAGCTTTCGCAATGAAGCCGCCGCTCACGATATTGATGATGATAATAATCGCGAGTGCTGACAGAAGTTTTGTTTGAATAGATATGTTGTTTAACATGGAAGAATTTCCTTTTCTTTCATATATTTATTTTAGGGAGGCGTTAGCGAACACCTGCTATATTTCTGCGTTGTAATTCAGATAAATTTATCTCGACTGTTATCGCGCCAATATTTTTTGAATTATTTTCATTAGCGATTGCCAAGTTTACTTGCACACGCCAAATGTTCAGTTTGCTGTCATATTCCGGGTCATCTACGAAAACCGCATTGATTGCTTTTGGGTAAGTCTTCTGGAATTTTGCTTCATCACCTTGCCAATAGTCAGAGGAAATATTGCTTTGTCCGACGTTTAGCCCGTTTGAGTCCATAGCAAACATCTCTGTATACAAGCCTGCCGCACGCGCCTGAACACGGGTAAGGTATGAGGATAAGGGGTTGCTGAGTGTAGCGGAGATAAGTGGTTGCTCATCTGATTTTGTTTCTTCACGCCAAATATTATCTAATTTTAGAATTTCTTCCTCTGACATATTTCCGTATTTTTTATTCTGATCCTCAATAGATAAACGCACAATCTCCGTATCTGTGAAGTCTCGGATTGCCGAAATAACGGCACTATTTACGAGTTCTTGTTTTGGGAAATTTTGCTGCGCTTTTGACGGAGATGCACAAAAAATGCATGCGACAGATAAGGGTATTAAATAATAGTATTGGCGTTTCATCCTGAAACTCTCCTCATAAATAATTTATACATAGAGAGTAACACAAATTTGTTAATCGAACACTACTGTGGGGTTGTATTTTTGGGTTTCTAATATTTTATTAAACACGCCATGGTTGCGATAACGAGGCGTGTTTATTCTTTAATAGTCGGGGATGAATGCATCCATGCCGCCGCCAAGGTCGACTTCGGCACCGCCCATGGCAACAGCCATTTGTTCGCTGCCGCCGCCAAACCAGGTTGCTACGGTATTCAGGGCATCCGTGATGCCTAAATGCTCGAAGGCGTTTAAGATCGGCTCCCTTACTGTTTCGAAGAGAGCAACGCCGCCGGGATCATAATGCCAAAGCGCGAGATCTAGTACCCCCATACCAACATAGAGGAGTGCGCCTTTAACGACAAAATTAAAAATTTTGCTCAGTGATAGACCTTCACTCTTGCCATGCTCTGCTGTTGCTGCGGTCATCTTTGTTTCCTTTTTTATGCAAATAAGAATAATTCTTAATTGACAGTCTTATTGAGAACTATTATCAATGTCAACAGAAAATGAGAATCATTATTAAATAATGGAGTACTAATAATGGATGCGAAGAACATTCTGGCCTCGACCGTTTTAAGTGTCACGATGGGGGTATCAACGGCGTTTGCACAAAGCTCTGATCCAGATAAATTTTTGGAAAACCCTTATGCAAAGGTGACCGAAGAAGACATGCGTTATGTCGAACGGCAGGGCAATGAATTTACTATGATCTTTACAAACAGCTCTTTCCCTAACGGTAAAGAAGTGATGATCGATCCTGATGATATGATTCCTGTAAATGACCCGCGCAAGGGTGGACGTGTTGTTTTGGCGCCGCGTCAAAGGTTTTTCTACGAAATTAACAGCCAATTGCCGGCAATTCCCGGCCGTGATATGCCGCGTATGCGTCCTGATGAAGGGTTAAGCCCCGGCGGCGCAGTCGTAATTTATAAGCACCTGACAGATGACCCAATGACAAATTCACAAGGTCATGTAATTGGCGGTGGTCACGGCATTCCGAAGGAACAGATTTTAGAGGCAATGCGTCGTTGTCATGATGCACGAAACATTCCAACGCCTGAATAACGAAGACCACAAAATATAAAGTGATAAGCGTAGCGCGCAAAAGGATTGAAGATGGCTCAGTCAGCATTGGGGTTAAGAGGGCATATGGCGCTCTCATCCCAACTCAAGGAAACAGCGAATTTTTATAATCTCGGCATTTCTCAGGCAGGTAACGGGCAATATGCCGTTGATGCCAAAGGCGGGGATCTTGAACTTTTATGCCCTTCTTTTGTGTCGCATAAAGATGGCGTGTTTGAACGTGCAGATGTAAAGGCGTTGCTGGAATATTTGCATCAACCTGTACGAATGGCAGTCGAGAAAAATGCGTCACATGGGGACGATGTTTCAAAAAAAGACCGTTTTAATCAGGACCATGCACAGCGCACGTCACTACATCGTTTGTTGCGTTTCGCAAGCCAAGGCAGTGTTGAAATTCCTGCCGATAATGTAGAGGAACTGGAAAAAGAAACAGCCGAATGTCATGCGAAAACCGAACAGGCAATGCGTGACGCCGATAGTTGGCGCTCCATTCGTGAAATTGCAAATTCCGAAGACGGGCAAAGTGTATTGCCGCGTTCTACGTTTGATCCGAAGCAAGGGTTTGTTTTCAATCTTGATAAACATTGTCTTGGAATTGAGGATTTTGACGGAAAAGCGCAGAAGGATTTGAATAGTCATTTCTGGAAGGCATTGAATGAAGCCACCGATAACCGATATGAAACAAAGCAAGCTGAAATTACATTAACAGCACGCGAGCTAGAGGCATTTTGTACGGCTGCGAGGGGACAAGAACTTGATCAATTGCTTGATCAGGTTGAATTTGAAGAAGCCGTTCATGAAAAGTTGGAATCTATTCAGGCGCGTATGACGACCTTATCGGGTTCGGATGTTCTCAATCGTTTGGTTAGTCGCCGCGCAGATAATAAATCCGATGATTTGAAAAACGTGATACAACAGACCTCTGCTTTGGCGCCGCTTATGACGTCAGACATGATGCATGATATGTGGGCGCGTTATCATTTCACCGATCGCAATGAATCCCCCCTTGAAGGGCTTTCAAAAGAGTTCGGTGTCTTTTTGGCGGTCATGGAAAATTGTGCGAAACATGAGCATGTTTCCCCTGTCCATATGGAGGCCATCGCGCAGGAATTTTATCCGTTATTGGCATTTTCTGAAAAAGCGTTAAAAACAATGGAAGAAACGGCGCATGATTTGAAAAATGAGAGCGCAGAGCAGCAATTCGGCGAAAGCCGCGCAGCCATTGCAAATGCCAGTGTGTTTGGTGTGCATATGAACCCTGATCAGATGAAGGGTGAATATGACGATGTTTTGGATTTATTTGAACGTACATTTCATCGCGGCGCAGGGGGCATGAGCCAGCTTGCGAGTGCGGGTGCAGAGACCGCCGTAGAATTCACGATGGATGTTGTTAATTTTATCAAGGAATCGCCACGTACGGCTGCGATTTTTGCTGGGCTTGCAACGACCCTTTATATGATGAATGGCGGTGATCAACAAACCGCGCAGAGCGTGAATGATACGATCTTGTTGATGGATGAGTTTGGCATGATGGAAGAAGTGCCGATTGATTTGGAAACTCTTCCCGAAGAGGCGCGCGATGTCCAGAGCTGGCACTGGGATATGGGCCCGCTCGGTTTGTATAAACATTATATGTATGATAATGCGGTTGTCGGCCCCGCGCAAACCATTATGGATTGGATGCGTATCGGCGTGCAGGGCGCGTATGATCTTGCAGGTATTCCGACAAATACCCACCCCGTGTTTTCAGATGCTGCGGAAAATGCGGCGAAGCCGGTAGCGGATAACCTCTTCCGTTTGAATTTATTCCAGAACGTCTCTCATGCGGCGTTTTGGATGTATATGGTTTCAAAAGGTTATAATCATGGATTTAAAGGCGCGAAGCGTGTCTTCGAATTACTGGGGCCCATGAATGATTTGGCGGTACAGGCCGGCCATAATATGGGCGAAGTTTTACATCTTAAAAAACGCACGGGTGTATCTGATCGTTTGATGCAAATGACCGAAATGCACAAAGGCGAGAAAAATTTTGCCTCTTATGAGGGGAATGCTGTTCTGCCGCCTGATTTCTTGGCAGGCGGAAAAGGCGGCGTTGCTGTTTCTGTTACGTGTCCGCATGGAAATTCTCACCAGGTGATGCGTCGCTGTATGTTGGTTGCGATGGCAGAGACGGCGCGCGATCGCGCGGCAGTCGAGCAGAATGCAATTGATCGTGACGGCATGACCACAACCACGATTAAATTGCCGCATTTAAAGCAGGAATTTGAAATCCATTCCAATAATTTTGTACCGTTGATGAATGCCCTTGACCAGTTTGATCTGGCCATGAGCGCAGCCGCAGACCGCATTGGTGCGGATGAGCAATGGGTGCAGCGTTATATGATTGAACAGATTAATGTTCTGCGTGATTCTTTGCAGACTTACCAAAAAGATGGTGACGCAGCCGCTCTGCAGGAAAAAGCAGCAAATGCATTAGAAGATATCATGGGTACGCAATTACGTATTTGGGATGAATCGCCCGTCTTGCATGAATTGGTCGGCGAACAAGATGAAGAAAAATTAGGACATGAATTACTCTCACGAGCGAATGCCGAATTTGGTCGCGGTAAACGCAAAGAGCGTATGAGCGAGCTGCGCGATCGTATTAAAAACGGCGATGAAAATGGTGATTTATCACTCACGGGGCATCTCAAGACACGCCTTTCTATGGCGGGGACACAGCTATGGGGCGGGATGGTCGAAACCGCCAGAACGATCGGGAAAAGTACTAAGTTTTTACGGAATAAAACAAGTGCGGTTGCTCTTGGCGGTCTTACTGCTGCTGCGGTGGCCATGGATATGGCTGGCGGTGGGAATGCGTATACGGACGCCGTATCACAAGGGGCAGGAACAATTCTGTCGACGGCGGCGACGGGTGCGACATTCTTGGTTTATAATTTCTGGGAAGATGTGCTTGGTGTACATGTTGGCGGTGGAGCAATGTTGATGGCGGCCGGTGCGGCGGCGGGCTATGCGTATAAACGCGGCATGAAGCCCGCATCTTTGGCGGGTGCCGAAGGAATAGGGCAAACGATTGGTAAGGATATCGTTGCGGAGTTTGATAAAATATCAAATCGCATTGGTGCGATTGGTGAAAAGATCGGTGATAAATTCGGTGCGTTGAACCAGCGGATCGGCGCGGCGCTTACGCCTGAAAAAACCGAAGAGCCGCAGGCACAACAGCAGCCAGCGTCCGAAGAGGTTAAGCCGCAACCAGTAGAGGTCGCAATGCATGATGAAGATGGCGATGACCATTACGAAGAGCCGTTTTCATGTCATCAATGCCCGTTCTATGACGATGAAGTGAGCGAACATAACAGTTTGTAAAAATGTGACGTAGAACCGATTTGCAATGATTTATAAAAAATGAGAATATTCCCACGTGGTTTTTTTACGCCAAGGGGAGTGGCTTTGTATAAATATTTATTCTTATTATCATCTGTCATGCTTGTCGGATTTTATATTTATGATGAATATCTATATGATATTTTATATCCACCTGAGCATGTGTCTGGTGAGTTTTATATGTCAGGTTCTAAATCTTTTGTATCATTAATATCTGGTGTATCATCAATATCTAGCTTTATTGGTCCCATAACATATCTTGTGTTTTTCTTTTCATTATTTGCTTTATTATTAGAAAAAGTGAAAAAACGAAAAAAAGCGAAAACAGAAACAACGGAAGAAAAAAATCAAAGCAATACAGAGTGATATATGGAATTTGATGTCGTTTCTTATTTATTTGTTCCTGTTTCGGCATTTGTGTTTTTATATGCTGTTTTTACTCCGATAGAACAATTTTTCCCCGCACGAGAACAGAAATTCTTCAGACGCGAATGGGGCACTGATTTCTGTTTTTTCCTTGGTCAGCATTTACTTTGGGTCGGGCTTATTTTTGCCCTTTTGGCATATTTCAGTCAATGGGTTGATGATGTTATGCCTTTTACATTTCGTGATGCGGTTGCGAAACAACCATGGTTTTTGCAGGTTATAGAAGTCATTATATTGAGTGATTTTTTGATATATTGGGGACATAGATTACAACATCGTAATGATTTTTTGTGGCGGTTTCATTCCGTACATCACACCTCCAAAGATCTGGATTGGATTGCTTCTTTTCGTGAGCATCCGCTCGATGCATTATATACGATAGGGCTTATTAACCTCCCTGCTATTATTTTAGGATTTCCATTGCATAGTATTGCTGCTTTTATCGCGTTCAGAGGGATTTGGGCGATTTATATCCATTCAAATATTACATTGCCGTTAGGGCCGTTTCGTTTGTTGCTTGGCTCGCCCGAAATCCATCATTGGCATCATGCGATGGGGCGGGATGTCGGCAACTACGCTAATTTATCACCTTTGATGGATGTTATATTCGGCACACATTATTGCCCTGCCCATTTTCCTGATGAGCTTGGTGTGAAGGGACGGGAGGGTGAAAGTTATTTGGATCATATGATAAATCCGTTTAAGTCCGTGAAATCCTCGGATCATAATTCGGATACCATTAAGGGTGAAGATCATCCCCATCATGACCGAGATCATCATGTGTAAATGTATTTGCTGGCGTTGCCTGATTTTGCATGTGTTCGTATAAATCACGCATTTTTATTGCCCCTAATTCCTGACGCAATGCTGATGACACTCCCGCCGTTTTTCCGTGCTCTGCGACGTGATCTTGTACGCGTTGATTCACCATTTCTATGCCCGGGCGCATGCGTTCATACATGGCCTCTATTTCCGTATCTGACGGACGGGAAAAACGAGTGAAGTCTTGCACAGTGTCTATCTCATCGGGCAGAAAGTTTTCGTATTCATCGATATACCAAAAACGATCATCTTCGCCCTCGGGAACTTCGACAATCCATTTATCGTTTTCTTGGCTGACATGAATGCCGTATTGCTGCGCCTGTTCATAAAGGGCGGCAAATTTATAGCCGTGGTCATGGATTGCGTTATCCGCGTTTATATCGGCGTGGTGTTGTAATGCCCATTTGACCGTGCGATTGAGGTTTTCTTCATCCCCATAAATATCGAAATTATCATGCACACGTTTGGTGAATGTGTCCTTTGCATCGTCGGGATCACGCGTCATGCCGATACCGCTATCGAGGACAGACATTTCAGCGGCGACGGTATAGATCTCCGCCTCATAGGTGCCTTGGTAAGGGTATTCAATTTCGTCTTGGTGGATTTTGGCACTTAAACCCATGATGATGTGGCTAACGTCATGTTCTATTTGGAATTCAGCACTAAGCCCCCAATTTTTTAAATGAAAGGCTTGCGCCTGAGCCAAGGTCATATCTTGTGCCAGCATAACGTCAAACTCCCCATCTTTTATGTGAGGGGGTTGTGCCGATTCCACTACGGTTTCAAAGCCTGATTTGAGATCTTTACCGCTCATTCTCTGTTCACCCGAATGCGTTTTATTTATGCATTCTATTGGAGTGTAAAATTCCTGTCAATTTTATGTAAGGAGCATTTTATAGCTTGTTTTTCTAATATTTTGATTTAGAACAAGACATGGTTAATTCATTACAAAGCAAGATGGGGTTTAAAGAATTTGTGGCGCTGACGGCGGCATTAATATCTTTGACGGCCTTGTCGATCGATGCAATCCTTCCTGCGCTTTCACATATCCGCGAAGAATTTAATATTGCTGATCCTAACAGGGCGCAATTCCTGATTGGCTCGTTGTTTCTTGGTTTTTGTTTCGGCCAACTTTTCTTTGGTCCAATTGCCGATAGTTATGGCCGTAAAGGCTCGATCTATGGCGGGCTGTTTATCTTCATTATCGGTAGTTTAATGGGGCTGTTTGCACCAAATTTCAATATTATGATTGCCGGGCGTATATTGCAGGGCTTCGGCGCGGCGGCAACGCGCGTGGTAACAACTGCAATGGTGCGCGATTGTTATTCGGGGCGCGAAATGGCGCGTGTTATGTCTTTTGTCATGGCTGTCTTTATTCTTGTGCCTGCGATTGCACCATTACTTGGTCAGGGCGTGTTAATGGTTGCCAGCTGGCATTATATATTTGTGATGTTTTTGGCGATGGCCGTTTTGAATCTTGTATGGATGCATTTACGCATCGATGAAACGTTGCCTGCTGAAAAACGCCGTCCCTTTACATTCGAAGTGATTTTCGGCGCGATGAAAGAGGTTGTCTGTCACAAGGTTGCCCTTTGTTATACGATCTGCGCGGGTCTTGTTTTTGGGTGTTTAATTGCTTATTTGACAACATCGCAACAGCTGTTTCAGGAATATTATGAAGCGGGCGATATGTTTGCCGTTTATTTCGGGGTGATTGCTTTGGTTTTGGGCGTTGCTTCTATGGTGAATTCATCGATCGTCCGTCAATACGGTATGCGCCGAATTTCGCATTATGCATTATTGGCGCAAGTGATTGTGACCGCAATTTTTTGTGCATTATGTTATATGATGCCGTTATCACTACCATTCTATGCGTTTATGATTTTTATTGTGGTGTTTTTCTTTTTCATGGGCATGTTGTTCGGTAATTTGAATGCGGCGGCGCTCGAGCCTATGGGGCATATTGCGGGAATTGCGTCTGCGGTGATCGGGTCTTTATCATCCTTTATTTCCCTTTCTGTCGGCTCCGCAGTCGGGCAAGCTTATGACGGAACACCTCTTCCGTTGGCTATCGGCTTTTTCTGCTTGGCGTTCACGGCATTTGTTGTGCAGCTTTTCGTCTATAAAATTCCTGATATTTCCTCAGATGAGGATGCTTAAACGGGTGCTTTGCCCTCTTTTTAAATTATCCATAACATGGTAGGGTTTTTGTCAGATTTAGAACCTGAATTTTTTGGATATTTATTTGCCTGCCTTGCCTGCTGAAAACAGAATTACACCCGTTATTTTATCCGGTGGGTGCGGGCAAAGATTATGGCCGCTATCGCGGGTCGAAATGCCCAAGCAATTCCTTCCCTTATCGGGAGGCATGCCACTTTTTACGCAAACGATTGAACGCTGTCGTGATGGTGCAATATTCCATACGCCCGTTATTATTTGCGCACAGGCGCATCGGTTTACGGCGCGCAGGTTATTAGATGAGAGCGGCATTGGCGGTAAAATTATTATGGAGCCTGAAATGCGTAATACTGCGATGGCGGTTGCGATGGCGGCACTATCGGCTGTGCGGGCTGATGATGTGCTTTTGATTTTGCCTAGTGATCATGACATTCCGCAGGCAGATGCCTTTCTCGATGATGTCTTATGCGCATATAAAACGGCCGTGGACGGTCAGATTGTTACCTTTGGCATTTCGCCGACCTGCCCACATTCGGGATACGGATATATAAACGCGCCGCGAACATCAGATGATCGTGTGCGCCGTGTTTTATCTTTTCATGAAAAACCGAACGCACATACGGCGCAGCAATATATAGATGCGGGGCAGTATTATTGGAATAGCGGTATTTTTATGTCACGGGCTGATGTGTGGTTGGCTGAATTACAGCGTCATGCGCCTGATGTGTATGTGGCGGCGGTACAGGCATGGCAGGAAAAATCCTTTGATTTGGGTGATATTTTGCCAAGCGAACGAGCCTATGCGAGGGCGCCGTCGCGCTCAATTGATTATGCGGTCATGGAAAAAACAAGCGCCGCCCATATGATTACGGCATCGTTTACATGGCGTGATTTGGGTGATTATGCCGCCTTGTATGGTGGCGGCGAAAAGGATGAGCACGAGAATGTTATGTCAGGTGATGTCGCGACGAAAAACGTGCGCGGCAGTTATCTTTATGCCGATGGTATGCGTTTGGGGGTGATTGGCTTATCTGATGTGATCGCCGTGGCGACGCGTGATGCGGTGATGGTTTGCGCGCGCGATCAGGCAAATCAGATAAGCGGCATATTGGATCGGATGAAAGATCAAGCGCCAATGCGCACGGATCGTCCGTGGGGGTATTATGATGTTATAGAGCACGGCGCAGGCTTTGCCGTAAAGAAATTACATGTTTTGGTCGGGTGCAGCTTGTCTTTACAATCGCATGAAAAACGCAGTGAACATTGGGTCATATTGAAGGGGCGTGCGCGTGTGACATGCGACGAGCGCGTGATCGCGCTTGGTGAAAATGAATCGACATTTATTCCGCAAGGCGCGCGCCATTGTTTGGAAAATATAGGTGATGAAGCCCTGGAGGTAATTGAAATTCAAACCGGATCATATCTGGGGGAAGATGATATTGTGCGTTACGCAAAAGAGGATGCGCGCACGATCAAAATATCAAAGGGAGCAGCATGACAACGGATAAAACAGCACTGATTACGGGCATTACCGGACAAGACGGCGCATATTTGGCGGAACTTCTGCTTGGAAAAGGGTATGTGGTGCACGGGTTGCGCCGCCGTGCCTCTTCTGAAAATACGCAGCGCATAGATCACCTTTTAACGCGTCAAAGCCGTGATAACCCGCGCTTGATTTTGCATTACGGTGATATGACGGATACGAGTAATTTGTTCCGTATAGTAAAGGAAAGCGCCCCTGATGAAATATACAATCTGGCTGCGCAAAGCCATGTGCAGGTAAGTTTTGAAAGCCCGGAATATACCGCGAATGCGGATGCGATCGGCCCGCTGCGTTTATTGGAGGCGGTGCGTAGCTTAGGGCTGGCGGATAAGGTGCGTTTTTTTCAGGCCTCAACATCGGAACTCTATGGCGCGGTAACCGAAGAACCGCAAAATGAGAAAACGCCCTTTGCCCCGCGCAGTCCTTATGCCGCGGCAAAGCTATATGCCTATTGGGTGTGCGTGAATTACAGACAGGCCTATGGCATTCATGCATGTAACGGAATTATGTTTAACCATGAAAGCCCGCTGCGTGGAGAGGATTTTGTCACCCGTAAAATCACACGGGGCGTGGCCGCGATTAAACATGGCAAGCAACAGTGTTTGTATCTGGGGAATTTGGACGCGCAGCGTGATTGGGGACATGCACGGGATTATGTTTTGGGTATGTGGCAAATTATGCAAAATGACACGCCTGATGATTTTGTTTTGGCGACGGGGCAAGCGTATTATGTGCGTGATTTTGTGAGCATGGCTTTTGCACATGCGGGTATTGATCTTGATTGGCGCGGATCGGGCATAGATGAAATTGCGGTTTGCCGCAATAGTGGTCAAACCGTTGTTGCCATTGATCCGCAGTTCTTTCGTCCGACAGATGTGGCCTATTTGCGTGGTGATGCATCAAAGGCACGGGATGTTTTGGGGTGGCAAGCTGTCACAGAATTTCATGATTTGGTACGTGAAATGGTGGATGCGGATATGGCGGTATGTGCGAGCGGTGCGTAAGTGATGTATGAATTAACGGGAAAACGTATTTTTGTAGCAGGGCATGGTGGCATGGTAGGGAGTGCGATTATGCGGACATTGGCACCGGAGGATTGTACCTTGGTCACCGTCGAAAGAGATGACCTTGATTTGCGTAATCAAGCACGTGTGAATGAATGGATGGCCACGAACAAGCCTGATGTTGTTATTATTGCCGCGGCAAAGGTCGGCGGGATTTATGCGAATAATACGTATCCGGCTGAATTCCTGTATGACAATTTAATGATCCAATCAAATGTGATTCATGCGGCTCATCAACAAAACGTTGAAAAGCTTTTGTTTTTAGGCTCGTCTTGTGTCTATCCAAAGGATGCGCCGCAACCGATTAAGGAAGAATATCTTTTGGGTGGCGCGTTGGAGCCGACCAATAAATCTTATGCCATTGCAAAAATTGCAGGCTTGATAATGTGTGCATCATATAACGTGCAACACAAGCGGGATTTTATTTCTCTGATGCCGACAAATTTATACGGGCCGGGCGATAATTATCATCCGGAAAATGCGCATGTGCCTGCTGCCCTCTTGCGTCGTTTTCACGAGGCAAAAATAAATAACAGCCCCGTTGTTCACGTATGGGGCAGTGGCCAACCCCTTAGGGATTTTATGCATGTTGATGATTTGGCGCGGGCCTGTGTGTTTGCTTTAAAACACTATAACGAGATGCCGTTTTTGAACGTCGGCACGGGCGATGAAATTTCTATCGCTGATTTCGCGGCGCTGGTTTCTGATGTTGTCGGGTATAAAGGGGCGATAGAATTTGACCGCACAAAACCCGATGGCACAATGCGCAAAGTAATGGATATATCCAAAATACAGAACCTTGGATGGGCGCCAAATATAGGATTACGGCAAGGGTTAGAGCAAACATATGAAATATATTGCTCTGACGTTTATACTGTGGCGCAGTGATCTTAATGTTGAATGCAGTATTCATTGACATAGGATTTTAACCTTTCCAAGTTTGCAGTGATATTATGCAGCATTTCCTCTTTTTCCTGCTGTTCGACGTCGTATTGTTTTTCGGCATTTTCGCAGGCATAGCGCAGGTCATTCGCTCCGAAATTGGCTGCTGACCCTTTTAATTTATGCGCGGCGTTTTTCCACTCCATGATGTCATTTTCGTCATAGCTTTCTTTTAAGGAGGTCAGACTCAAATCTGCTTGGGTGAAGAAAAGATCAAAAAGTTGTTTTTCTTCTTCGGGGTCGCCATCTGTGAACATTCTGATTTGTTCCATATCGAGAGGCACATCCTGTGCTTCGTTGCTGTTCTCGCAATGATCGATATTTCCTACAGCTGCTTCTATTGCTGTGATCTCTGTCATAATGTCGACATTAATTTCTTTGTCTTCGTTTTCGGGGGCAATGCTTGATACATCAATCAGGCTCTGCATTTTTTGCATGAGTTTATCCGGTCGGATCGGTTTGCTCAGATAATCATCCATGCCGTGGCGCAGGCATTTTTCACGATCACCAACCATCGCATTGGCGGTGAGGGCGATAACGGGCATATGTTCACCTGTTATTTGCTCTGCTTCTCTCAGGCGCATTGTGGCTTGATATCCGTCGAGTATCGGCATTTGGCAGTCCATAAGAACAACATCGTATTGATTTTGCTCTATTTTTTCTAAGGCCATTTCACCGTTTTCTGCCAGCTCTACATTGTTGAAACCTAAGCGGCGGAGTAACTTTTGTACGAAAATCTGGTTTACAGGGTGGTCATCAACTGCAAGGATTCTAACGTTCTTTGGTATATCAATTTCCTTATTGTCCATTCTGTCATCATAGAGATTTACAGGCTTAACGTTTTCATCTGCTTTGCCGAACGGAATTTTAAACCAGAATGTTGACCCCTCATTTTCAATACTATCGACACCGACTTCACCGTCCATAAGGGTAACCAGCTGTTGCGTGATCGCAAGGCCTAGCCCTGTGCCACCGAATTTACGTGTTACCGAGGCATCCGCCTGAGTGAATTTTTCAAAAATTGTATCCAGTTTGTCTTTTGGAATGCCAACGCCAGTATCTTCAACGGCAAAGTATATCTGCGGCTCACCTTGTTTGTCTGTTAAGCGCATAATCAGTGAAATACTGCCTTCTTCGGTAAATTTCATGGCATTATTTACAAGGTTTCGCAGAACTTGTTGGATGCGGCCTAAATCCGCAATAATTAGTTCAGGTGCGGTTTCATCCAATTCCATAGATATTTTCAGGCCGCGATCCTCTGCCAGAGGGAGGAAGAGTTGGACGATCTGACGGATTGCTGTTTGAAGGTGAAAAGGAACATTTTCAATGTTCAACTCTCCGGCTTCGATTTTGGAGATGTCCAGAATATCATTTAAAATGCTTAGGAGGTTTTCGCCCGAGCGATGAAGGGCCTCTGCGTTTTCGCGTTGGTCAACATCCAGACCTGAAGACAACAACATTTCCGCCATGCCGATGATCCCGTTCATAGGCGTGCGTAGCTCGTGGCTCATATTGGCAAGGAATTCGCTTTTTGCCTGAGAAGCACTCTCGGCTTTTTTCTGCGCATCAACCGCATCAAAACGGATCAGTTCCAGTTTATCTGCGTATTCTTGCATTTGTGTTTCTATGCGGATGCGTTCCTGTACTTCTTTTTCTGCATTTTCTTTTTCGCGCATAATTTCTTTTTCAAAATTTTTGCGTTCTGTGATGTTGCGCTCTATGGCTGTAAAATGCGTGATAATACCGTCATCATCACGGATTGGCATGATACTGATATCCAACCAATACGGTTCGCCATCTTTTGTGTAATTTTTCAGTTCGCCTTTAAACGGTTTGCCACGTAAGAGCGTTTCCTTAAGCCTTTCCAAGGTACCACGATTTGTTTGTTTGCCTTGTAAAATACGTGGTGTTTTGCCAATGACTTCAACAGCTTCATAACCGGTTAGTTGTGTAAAAGCTTTGTTGACATAAACGATTTGCGGGCCGTTTTCTAAGTCTGCATTTGTGATGATAATGCTGTCATTTGCATTGACAACTGTCGCTTCTAAAAGGCGGGAGTTCTCGCGCAGGCTTTTATTCAGAGTTTGCAATTCGAATTCTTTTTCTTTTAGAAGATTCTCTGAAGCAATACGTTGCTCTTGCTCTTCTGCCAATCTGTCTTGTAATGCCTTAAGTTCATTTTCGATGTTCGTCATAACAACCTCCCAGGATATCTCGTGCGGGCGCAAGATTAGTGGCGCCCTGAGATGTAACCAATGAGTTGATTTTTTACAAAAGGCTTGCTGATGAAGCCACTTGCGCCGTTTTCAAGAGCGGTCATGATGTTGTCCAGCCCATCATTGCTGGAGAACATAACCACACGTGCGCCGGGATCATGATTCATATTCCAGTCAAGAACATCATATCCGCTTTTGTCCGGAAGATTGATATCAAGAAAAACGAGATCAGGTTGGTACGCGGCATAAATAGAAAATACTTTGTTTGCCGTTGGTGCCGTCGTGAATTCGCATGTATCTTTTAGTGTATTTCTCACCATCCAGCGTGTCACCGGGTCGTCTTCAACCAGTAGAACACGTGATTTATTTTGTGACCCGTTTAATGATAGCGATTGTTTAAAGGATTCATCAGGCGTAAACAGGTTTTCGATATCACTTTTATCGAAAATTAGCGCAGTATTTAATAAGTTTTGTCCTTCGTCCAGAACATCATTAGCATAGGCACATCCCTGCTTATGTAGGTTGTAAATTTTGTATTTGACCTGAATTGAGCTTTCCGAAAGGGCAAGGTCACAAATATGCTGTCCTGCTTGTTCGAAAATTTCCAGAGAAACATTTTTGCACAAGATGTGTATGGAACTGTCTTCACAGAAATATACGCGGCCATGAATATCTTTTAAATAAGATTCAAGATAAGATCTGACCCAGAACAGACACTCATGTTGTAAATTTTCATTGATATTATCAAAAGTTATTTTCATGCAGTGCCATCCAAGCCAGCTTTGTGGTGATCGCCCGATGGTTGCGGCCAAGTTCATTAGTTTCGTGGTTGCGCTAAGGGTTATTACATTCATGATTTCACTCCTTTAAGATTGCTTTTGAATTTTGCCTGTGTGAAAGGCGATTTATCGATGTATTGGTGAATTTTGTCTTTTGTGAATGGTTTAGCGACGAAACCTTTTGCGCCAAGCTCAATGGCTTTCATAATGTTGTCGCGGTCTCCGTTGCCGCTAAACATTACAACATAAGCCGAAGGATCAATTTGGAAGATTTTTTTCAATACATCATGGCCGTTTATGTCGGGCAAGCCGATATCCAGAAAAAGGACATCAGGCGCTTTATTGATATAATTTATCACGGCGCTTTTTCCATCACCTGTGATGGATAAGTCATACTGATCATTAATGCTGTTTTTTACTAATTTTTGCGTAAACAGGTCATCTTCGACAACCATTATGATGATATTTTCACGCATTTTACGGCGCTTCGCCAATGAGCTAATCAGCTCTTTATCAAGAGTTTGTAGCGCTTGTTCAGTCGTTTCTGCATTAAGTTTTTCTAATGCTTTTTTCTGTAATTTTGCCTGTGATATTTGTAAGTCGGTCTGCTTTTTTTCACAAATATCGCGAAGTTTAGGCCATGATACGCCTATTTCATGGATGGTCGCCAGCCCGTTAAGCGGGGCTGACGATAGGATGTTTTTAAAATGCGTCATAAACATATCAATTTGTTTATTGGTGAAGGTCGAGGAGGTAATGAATATGTCAGCATCATGCGTGATGTAGATGGTGTTGATATCATTTTCAAAATACGTCTTAAAAATCTGAAATAACGGCTCTAGCCAGGTGTCTATTGGGATATTAAGAGCCGAAAACCTAAGATGGATACAGCGATCATGAGGGGAGGTCTGCCACAGGGCTTTTAAATCATTATAGAGTCGGTTTTCACTGTTTTTGATGATGGTCTTCATGGCACGCTCCCTCAATCTTTTGCATCATTGCCATTTAATTTAAATTTTAACTATTTTCATAATTGCATGAAGCGTGCCAGAATTTTTCTGTTATAAATCAATGGCTTATTTTTTATCTTTTTTCTCTTTCTCATTTTTAGACGTTTTTTTACGAGAAACGCACATGACTGTATGAATTTCGAACGGTTTGTTAACGATTAAATGTTATGGTTGTGGTGTGTCGTTAATTTTAGGATGTGAACAATGAGTGATCCGGTACTAATCGTCGAAGACGAACCATTGCAAAGACAAATGTTAGCGACCTTATTAAGGCGCAAGCTGGATTATGGGGCACAGGCCGTTGAAAACGGCAGGCAGGCATTAGACTTGCTTGAGGCGGATGAGCGAAAATCAGTTAAGCTGGTAATAATGGATTTGAACATGCCGGTTATGGGCGGGTTGGAAACTTTGGATATTTTGCGTCAGAAATACCCGCATATTCCTGTTATTATGCTTACGGGGAGCAAAGATATCCATGATGCTGTTGAGGCCATGAAGCGCGGGGCGATTGATTTTTTGAATAAACCATACGAAGCAGATCGTATGGTGGTTACGGTAAAAAACGCCCTGAAGATAAGCATTCTTTCCCAAGAAGTCACACGATTAAAAAGCCGTGAGAGCGGCCATTTTGGTTTTGACAATCTGATTGGTCATGAAGGCGGGTTAATGCCCACATTGAATATTGCGCGTAAGGCGGCGTCCTCTGATATCCCTGTTTTAATTACGGGTGAAACAGGAACGGGAAAAGAGGTTTTTGCCCAAGCCATTCATGGGGAGAGTGCCCGCGCGGGCAAACCGTTTATTGCAATTAATTGCGGCGCGATTCCCTCTCAGTTGGTCGAAAGTACGTTATTCGGCCATGAAAAAGGGTCTTTTACAGGCGCAACGGAGAAGGCGGCAGGTAAATTTAGGGAAGCGGAAGGCGGCACAATCTTTTTAGATGAAGTGGGGGAATTGCCGCTTGATACGCAGGTGAAATTGCTACGCGTTTTGCAACAAAAAGAAGTGGAGCCCGTCGGCGGTACGAAGGCGATACCTGTAAATGTGCGCATTATATCCGCAACAAACCGCGATTTACAAAAAGAAGTAGAGGAGGGTTTGTTCCGAGAGGATTTGTTTTTCAGATTGAATGTGTTGGAGTTAAGCTTGCCGCCATTACGTGATCGAAAAGGCGATTTAATTCTTTTGGCTGATCATTTTATTGAACGTTATTGCAGTAATGAAAATTGCTTGCCAAAGGCACTGTCAGAACAGGCGAGAGAAAAATTAATAGCCTATGATTGGCCCGGAAATGTCAGACAGCTTGAAAATGCGGTGCGTCGTGCGATTGTTATGAGTGATAGCGTTGAGCTATCCGCTGATGACTTTATTCTGCAGGGCGGTGGCAGTTATGAGGCGCCGGTTCAGTTCATTTCTGATGACTCTCAAACGTCAGACTTTCGTATAAATCTTATGGACACAGAAGGGGCATTTAAAACCGTTGAACGTATAGAGCGGGAAATGATGAAAATTGCATTGGACTATTTTGACGGAAATGTTACGCAAACTGCAAAGGCTTTGGGGATGGCTAAATCAACATTTTATAAAAAAATGGTATAATACATGCCAATGTGTGTGATGAATCAGAAACCGATTAATATTTTTTATTATATAGTTATAATATAGAAAAATGTCACTTCTTATTAAATTATAAAGAGAATCCTGCCATTTTATACGTGCTTAATTCGTTTTTTCTATATGTGTGGGAGGATTTGCATGTTTTTAACACGTTTTGTTCGTATGTCACTTTTAGGAGTCATGCTTGCGGGGGTGTGTCTACATGCGGGGTCTGTATCGGCAAAAGGTGTTTCAAACGATATAGAAGCTGAAAATCAAGACGTGCTGCATTTTCATTTGTTGCGCCCTGATAATGAAAACCCTTTTTGGGGATTACTCGAAAAATCTATGTATGCTGCATGCGCAGATTTAGGTTGCGAAGTTTCCGCTACGCGTGCCGGTTGGGATCATTTTAAAATGGTTGAACAAGCACGGAGCTTTATACAAAGTCAGGAAAAGCCTGATATTATAATATTCCAATCTTTTAAAAATAACGGCCCGATGATCATTAAGGCACTTGAAACGGCAGGCATTGATCATATCCTTGTTAATGCGGGTTTAACGGAAGATCAATCTGAACAAATGGGCAAGCCAAGGCAGATCTACAAACATTGGATCGGGCAAATGATGCCGGATGATTATAGCGCAGGATGGCTAACTGCTGAGGCGCTATACAAAGAGGCGAAAGCGCGTGGGTATGAGAATGAAAATGGTGAGATTACCTTTGCCGGCATTGAAGGGAACTCTGCTGATGGCGCATCGATTGAGCGTTTAAAGGGGCTTAATGACTTTGTTAAAAAGCATGATGATTTTAAGCTTTTGCAAATTGTACAGGGCCGCTGGGATGGTGAATTATCACACAAATTGGCGGCCTCTTTAATGCGTCGTTATCCTCATATGAAGGTGATTTGGTCGGCCGGTGATACGACTGCATTTGGTGTCATTGATGCGACTAAGGATGTGGAAAGAGAAGGCATGTTGACTGCAGGCGTTGATTGGGCTGCCCGTGCGCTTGATGAGGTTGAGAAAGGCCGTATGCTTGGCACTGTCGGTGGGCATTTCATGGAAGGGGCATGGGCCGTTATCCTTGGTTTTGATTACAAAAAAGGTATAGATTTTGCCGAGACAGAAGGGGTGGAGATGAAATCTGAGATGTTTTATCTCGATCAAGAAACAGTACCGCTATATCGTGCAAAATTCGGAGAAGGTAATTTTGATTCGATTGACTATAAATCATTTAGTAAATTTTTTAACCCCGAGCAGGAAGCCTATAATTTCAATATTATTGATCAACTACAGGATCAATGATTTATGATTAATTTCAATAGGTTATAAATTTATGAATACATATAATCTTTCATTGCAAGCCGCGCGTCAAAATGAAGACGATAAGCACCAAAGCAAAAAGCGTACAAGTCTTGTCAGCTCACTTACCCGGACGTTATTCCTCGGCTTGGCCATCGTTTTTGCTTTGATGACCGTTATGATAAATATGTATGGTGGCGTATTATTGCGTAATATTGCCAATGAGCGCGTTTCGTATATTCTGTCCTCTCAGGCGCGAAATTCTGCCAATCTTCTATGGGATTTTGAACTCGAAAAAATAAAGATCGTTTTAGATACGATGATTCAGGATCGCTATATTCTTGCGGCGCGCGTGAATGAAGCTTCTGATTCAGGGTTTTTAGAAGTTGAGTCGCGTAACTGGGATGTTATTAACAAGAATTCAATTATTGAGAGCGCGGATATTATCTACTATCCCGGCTCGGAATCTGATGGCCGCGTTTTAGGCAACGTCGAAGTCGTTCTGGATTACTCCTCAATTGAAACGCAATTGAATCAGGCAATTATGTATGCCGGTATCATTTTTTTGGGTACGTTTTTTGCCTTTGGAGTAATAATTTATTTTTCCCTTAAACGTGCCATTGAACCGATATCAAAATTGTCAGAAGTCTTGGTTGATGCAGATTACTTTAACTTTGAAATTAAAAGTTTGGCAAACCCCGCCAAGGAAGTGAATGACCTTTTTAATGCGTTGACGACAATGCAAAAAATTATGAGAAACCAGCTTTCTGAGATTGAAAATCAACGCATGCTTTTGGATACGACTCTGGAGAAAATGCCGCTTGGTATGTATGTGGAGGACATCAAAAACGGCGGGGAACTGGTTTTGGTGAATAACATGTTTAAAATGTTGTTTGGGCTTCGTGAAAAATTTTGCGTCGGGATGGATATCGATGCTTTGCTGACTTCTGATCAGGCAGATTTTATGGACAATATGAATGACCTGATTATTTTCAGTAAAAAACGTTATGTTGAAGAGAGTTGTAAAACGAAAACAGAAAACGGAAAGCCGTTTGTATTTAATGCAATTAAAACCAGTGTGAATGACGAGCACGGTCAGGTGGCTTTAATTATCACAATGGTGCAGGATGTTACGCAAGAATACGAAGCGCGCCAGAATATTATTGCTGCGCGTGATAGTGCAGAGCGCGCTCGAGAAGAGGCAGAACGTGCAGGACGAGCGAAGAGTGAGTTTCTTGCAAATATGAGCCATGAATTACGTACGCCGTTGAACAGTATTATCGGGTTAACAAATATTTTGGTTGATGATGATGCGTTGGTCGGTGAGCAAAAAGAGATGCTTGATACGGTTTTAAAGGCATCTGATATTTTGTTGAACACTGTTAATGATATTCTTGATCTTTCTAAAATTGAAGTCGGTTCAATTAAATTGGAAGGCATCCCTTATGACCTTAAGAAGGGGGTCGACCAGGTTGTTGATACCCTCAAACCATTATGTTCTAAGGGCTCCGTGCTATTGCATTCTAAATGGGAGGGGGTTGTCCCAACTGTAATGGGTGATCCCGTGCGCATAGAGCGTATCATCACTAATCTTGTTGCAAATGCGATTAAGTTTACCGAGGAAGGTGAAGTTCTGGTGAGTGTTAAAACAGAACTGCGTGCCGATGACATTGTTTTATTCGAATGTGCAGTGAAAGACACTGGTGTCGGTATTCCGCAGGAAAAATTTGATCATATTTTTGAAAAATTTGCACAAGCTGATGCTTCGACGACACGAAAATTCGGAGGTACGGGCCTTGGCTTGGCGATCACGCGACAACTGGTGGAGCTTATGGACGGTACAATTACCGTTGATAGTGAGTTGGGCAAAGGGTCTACATTTACAATCAGTATTCCGTTCTTTTTGATAGAAGGCGCGGCATTGGATGTCATTGAGGCCGATGATGATATTGATAAAATCAGTGATGCACACAATACGCACAAACCCATTAGTTCGATAAATGTACTGGTTGCGGAAGATCAGAAGATGAACCAGATGTTGATGAATAAAATGCTACCGCGTCTTGGTGTGCAAAAGTTTATTATTGCAAATGACGGGCTAGAGGCAGTGGAATTTTTTAAGAAGGAAAAATATGACCTCATTATCATGGATTGTCATATGCCGAACTTGAATGGTTTTGATGCCACGCGTGCTATTCGAAATTATGAAGACGAAGAAGGTTTGGAGGCGATCCCTATTATTGCTATGACGGCAGATGCAATGGTGGGGACGCGCGAAAGCTGCATTGAGGCAGGAATGTCTGATTATATCAGTAAGCCTGTGCAGGTGAAGAAATTTGAAGAAGTCCTTGGCGACTGGTTTGATTTAAAATCGTAAAACTTTTTTATCTGGCAAAGTATACTGCATGGAAAATAAGGGGCGCCTCCAATATGTGCGTCTCTTTTTTGATTTATCCACAATGACAGGGCATTAAAAACAGGAATAAACCTCTTTATCTTTGTAAAAGCCTATGGTAAAGCGTTGCGCATAGATATAGAGGCTAGTAATATGTTCTCTCATTCTATATAAGAAAAAAGAGCAAGATTAATTAAGGTAAGGAATAGTTATGAGTGATATTGCCGATCGCGTTAAGAAAATCGTAGTTGAGCACCTAGGTGTTGAAGAAGACAAGGTTGCAGAAGGTGCAAGCTTTATCGATGATCTTGGTGCAGATTCATTGGACACAGTTGAATTGGTTATGGCATTTGAAGAAGAATTCAGCATCGTTATCCCTGATGACGCAGCCAAAGACATTCAAACTGTTGGCGATGCAGTAAGCTTCATCAAAGAAAATTCAGGCGAATAATTTAGGTGCGCTTTGCACAATTATTCCGATAGATTATAATCTCAGCCCGTTAGCGGGCTGTTATTTTATATAAAACAAAGATCAGGATATAACGATGAGTGAATTAAGACGTGTTGTAATTACGGGTATGGGCATGGTAACCGGCCTCGGTTTTGGTGTTGATCATAACTGGAAAGCCATCACAAACGGCAAGAGCGGTATCAAGAAAATTGATACGTTTGATGTGTCTGATATTCCGTCACAGATCGCGGGGATCATTCCACGTACAAGCGATGAAAATCCGCAAAACGGTGAATTTAATCCTGATTTATTTGTCGCGCCGAAAGAGCAGCGTAAAATTGATGTTTTTATTACCTATGGTATGGCCGCCGCTCAAGAAGCGATTGAAGATGCGGGATGGACACCGACGGATGAAGAAAGCTTGAACCGTACAGGTGTTTTAATCGGTTCAGGTATTGGCGGATTGGATGAGATTTATAAAACATCAACATTGATGAATGAGCGCGGGCCGCGCCGTATTTCTCCGTTCTTTGTTCCTGCGGCTTTGATCAACCTGACATCAGGTCATGTGTCGATTAAATACGGTTTCCGCGGGCCGAACCATTCTGTTGTGACAGCATGTGCGACGGGTACGCATGCGATTGGTGATGCGGCACGTTTAATCGCGCTTGATGATGCCGATGTGATGATTGCAGGCGGCGCGGAAGGCGCGGTTTGTCGCCTTGGTGTTGCGGGATTTGCTGCTGCGCGCGCGCTATCTACCGGATATAACGATTCTCCTGAACAGGCATCTCGCCCATGGGATCAAGGCCGTGACGGCTTTGTGATCGGTGAGGGTGCAGGTATCGTTGTTTTGGAAGAATACGAACATGCAAAAGCACGCGGCGCGAAAATCTATGGTGAAGTGATCGGTTACGGCTTATCAGGTGATGCGCACCACATTACATCGCCTGCAGAAGACGGTAACGGCGGATATCGCGCAATGGAAGCCGCGCTAAAGCGTGCGAAATTAAACCCAGAGGATATTGATTATATCAATGCGCATGGTACATCGACACCTGTTGGTGACGGTATCGAATTTGGCGCGGTAAAGCGTTTGTTCTCTAATGCGCTTGATACGGTTTCCATGTCATCAACAAAATCTGCAATCGGCCACTTGCTTGGCGCTGCGGGTGCGGTTGAGGCAATCTATAGTGCGAAAGCCATCGAAACAGGTGTATTGCCACCGACATTAAACCTTGAAAACCCGTCTGAAAATTGTCAGGGCATGGATCTAGTGCCGAAAGTGGCAAAGGAAAAAGAGGTGAACACCGTCTTGTCAAATTCATTTGGTTTTGGTGGTACGAATGCTTCTTTGATTATGCGCAAAGTGTAAGGGAGGAATCCTTTACGTGAAGGGCTTTATTAAATTTCTGCTTGTCACTTTTATCGTGCTCGTCACCGCCGCGTCATTCGCCGTTGCGGGTGGAGCGTTTTATATCGGGCAGAAATTTGAAGCCGCAGGAGCGCGCACGGATGATGTTGTTATCGCAATCCCGAGCGGATCATCCATTCGCTCAATTTCCGGTATTTTAATTGATGGCGGCGTGTTGCCTGATAATATGGTTGATGCGTTTGTCTTTCAAATCGGTGGTCGGTTCACGGGGCAAGCCTCGCGCTTGAAGGCGGGTGAATATGAAGTCCCGGCCAAAGCGTCGATCGAGGACATTCTCAATTTATTGGAAAGCGGTCAGGTTATCTTGCGTCAGGTTACTGTGCGCGAAGGTTTAACAAACTGGGAGATCAAACAGCTTTTGCTGGCGCATGACGGCTTGGCAAAGGGTGATGATTTTGAGATGCAGCCTGAAGGGGAATATCTTCCCGAAACCTACAGTTATCAAAAGGGTGATACCGCCGAAGACATTATGCGTCAAATGAATGAGGCCATGGAGAAAACCGTTCTTATGGCTTGCGGTATTTTACTGGAGCGCATGGCCAATGCATCATTTCATGACATGGTTAATGCGAAATGTTCGAAGGCTCCCGCCCCTCTTAAAACCATCGGGGATGTTTTGACATTGGCCTCAATTGTAGAAAAGGAAACCGCTGTTGCCGATGAGCGTCGCCGCGTTGCGGGTGTTTTTATTAATCGTTTGCGTAAGGGGATGTTATTGCAAACAGATCCGACCGTTATTTACGCTATCACAAAAGGTGCGCATCAAAACGAGGGGCAAGGCCCGATCGGCCGCCAGCTTTTGAAAAAAGATCTGGAAATTGATTCGCCGTATAACACATATAAATATGCAGGTTTGCCGCCGACACCGATTGCAAACCCCGGAAAGGCGTCGATCGAGGCTGTGCTTAACCCCGAAGAGCATAATTATATTTATTTTGTCGCAGACGGCAGCGGTGGCCATGCCTTTGGCCGCAATCTGGCCGAGCATAATGCCAATGTTGCGAAATGGCGTAAGATCAGGAAAAATAAATAGATAGCCCTAGGTCAGCCTTGAGTCTTTTGGGTTTATTCTTTTGACCCTTTATCATCCTTATTATCGTAATGACCGCCTGATTGATTGCCGGTATTGATGCCGCCGTAATATCTGGTTGAACTGCTGCCGCCGCCGCCAAGCCCCATGCCGGGGGCGTTCATTTGCGGCGCGGCGATATTGCCGATTTCCATGCCGTGTCTGCGTGCAAGATGTTTTGCGAATTCAAGGCCTGATGGCGCAGCGTCACCCAAAATGCACCCTGATGTTTCTTCATCTCCTGCATCATCCCGGTGAACAGGTTGGCCAAGGACACAGTTTTTAACGAAATAATAAAACGCTGCCAATGGTTTTGATGGTGGTTGTAGATTTTGAAACGCCTCTGCGCGGTAGGGATCATTCACAAACATTAACGGCACCTGATAGGCTTGTGATATTTTTCCGTCTTTGATGGCGCCGATATGAATTTGCGGGCAATGATCCAGGCGCTCGAAAAATTCTTCTTCAACGGGAATGTTTAAATCAAGGTGGTCCATGTCGGCAAACTCCAAAGACATCATCCCGTTTTCGGGATCAAACAAGATGCCGATTGTCTTTTTGACAAGGTTTTCACTGCTAAGCAGGCCTGCCTGTCCGTTTGGTGTTATCAATAGATCAATATCCATTGCCTATGCCTTTGCGATTTTTTCGATTATGTATCTTATCAAACAAATTCGGGTCAGGACAATTCCTTAAAATACATGTCTTCCCTCAAGACATAAAAAAGGGGCTGATACAGCCCCTGATTTATAATTTTTTGATGGCTTATACCTTTGGTGAAGCAAGCTCTGCTGTGGCAACAAGTTCTGCCTCAAGGTTGTTATCCATTGCGGCATCTTCTGCGACCGCCTGAGTGATTTTCATTTCTTGCTCAATGGCGGCTGTTGTTCTGTTTTCAACTTCGACTTGTCCTGCAACAACGCGCTCTGATTGTTCCTGAATGGCGTATTGAACGGTTGCAACCTGTTCAAGGGCAGCAGCCTTCATCATTGATGCCTCAGATGTGACCTCTGCGCTATGGCTCAGAACGTTATGATGTGTCGCCTCCGCTTGGTGTAAATCACCCTTGCTGGCACTAGCGAAATAGGTGTTTTCGGTTTGCGCGTTTTCCGCGGTAGCATAGCTCGAGCTTGCCTGTGTTTCATTGACGAGTTGCGCGGTCATGTGTTCGGCTGCGCGGTCGGCTTCGACTGATCCGGTATCAACAAGGTTGTTGATAACACCAATTGTTGCGGCAATCTCTTCCTCAACATTTACCGATTGCGCTGTCGTTTCGACATCTGTAATCGTTTGCATGATCGTTTCAACGGGATTTACCGCTAGTGGTTCAGGCTGTTCCATTGTGTTTTCCATTTTTTCACCCTCATAAATAAAAATATTAAGTTACATCAGCGGCATGTGAAGCGCACATATTCGGCTGCGACTAATTTTTTGTCTTTAATATATCCTATGGCACAGAATAATTGATTTTTGATCTTTTTGCAAAGTTCAAGATCAATCGTGCAATTCGTATGTTTGATTTGTAAATCAGGTTTAAAGATGAAGCTGACGTCACCTGTATTGGAATCAACGAAAATCTGGCTGATTTCCTTTTCAAATTCCCCGTGGCAGGTAAATACAACCTTGCCCTTTTTTGATACAAACAATTCTATGTTCATGTGCTTTGTCTGCTTTTTTTATGTTTCGGAACTATCTTTTAGCAGGGAATCCTATATTTTATCAATCGGAATAGTTATTTGATGATTGAGGGAACATCATGTGCGGTATTGCAGGTTTATTTAGCTATGATCCCCGTCCTGATCGTGGGGCGTTGCATCATGCGGCAAAGGCGATGACGGATGCCTTGTCATTGCGTGGCCCAGACAGCGGTGATGTGTGGCAAGACCCGAATGTGCCGCTTGTCTTGGGGCATCGGCGTTTATCTATTATTGATCTGAGCGAGGCCGGCCACCAGCCCATGGAATCGCAATCTTCGCGCTATATGATTGTTTTTAACGGCGAGATTTATAATTTTCGTGAACTGCGAGAGGAGCTTTCGGGATTTGGTCACCGTTTTAACGGCGGTAGTGATACCGAAGTATTATTAGCCGCGATTGAGCAATGGGGCTTTGATGATACATTGCCCAAGTTAAACGGTATGTTTGCCTTTGCGTTGTGGGATCGAAAAGCGCAGGCGCTGTTCTTTGCCAGGGATCGCATGGGTAAGAAGCCGCTCTATATCGGTTGGGCGGGCTCTACACTGGTTTTTGCTTCTGAAATGAAGGCTGTTATGGCGCATCCTGATTTTTGCCGAGTGGTGAATAAATATGCGCTTTGTGCCTATATGCGTTTTGGGTATGTTCCCGCGCCGATGAGCATTTTTGAGCATATGGTGCAGTTGCCTGCGGGCGGTAAAATGGCGCTTGATATGCGGATGCTCCGTGGTGGTCATAATTTAACACCTTTAATCGATACGTATTGGCAGGCAAAGACCGCATTGGAGGATGCCCGTAAAACACCAATTACGGATGAGGCGCAGGCGCTTGATGCGTTTGATGCGCTGTTGGGGCAATGTGTGCAAGATCGCTTGATTTCCGATGTTCCGCTCGGGGCGTTTTTATCAGGTGGTATTGATAGCTCCGCTGTTGTTGCCATGATGCAAAAATATTCATCTGCGCCCGTAAAGACCTATACGATCGGGTTTGAGGAAGAGGGCTATAACGAGGCCGAGCATGCAAAGCAAATAGCGGCACATTTGGGCACAGAGCATCATGAAATGTATGTGAAGGCAGAGGATGCTCTGTCTGTCGTGCGCAAATTACCTTCAATGTATGATGAGCCGTTTGCCGATGCGTCTGCCATTCCGACCTATCTGGTGTCAAAATTTGCACGGGAATCTGTTACTGTGGCGTTGTCGGGGGATGGCGGGGATGAAATGCTCGGTGGATATAACCGCCATATTAAGGGACCTGCCGTTTGGAATGCGGTTCAGAAAATTCCACCTAATTTGCGTGGGCCTTTCTCTCAAGTTATTGCATCTGTATCCCCTGCGAAATGGAGTAAGCTTCGCCCAAAAAGCCCGCAATTCGGAGAACATATGCATAAATTTGCGCAGGCTCTTCAGAAGAATGCGGAAAGCGATGTGTATCTGAGCTTGGTTAGTACGTGGCAAGATGCGAAGGCTCTGACACGTGTAAGCGAAGAGCGCATGGTGCCGCTTGTCGATCCGAAAATGCAGGTAGATTGCCCGCTCAGTTTTGCCGAACAAATGATGTATTGGGATACAATCAGTTATCTGAATGGCGATGTTTTGACAAAAGTTGATCGCGCGACAATGGCTGTTAGCTTAGAGGCGCGTGCACCGTTGCTTGATCAGCGCATATATGATTTTGTATGGCAACTGCCGCCGGAGATGAAAATCAGGGATGGAAAAGGGAAGTGGCTGCTCCGCGAAACCTTGAAACGATACGTTCCGGATGAGTTGTTTGAGCGCCCAAAGCAAGGGTTTAGTGTCCCTATTGCGCATTGGCTGCGTCATGATTTAAAAGACTGGGCGTATGATTTGTTGGATGAGAAAAAGCTTCGTGAACAGGGGCATTTCGATTATAAAATGATTAGTGACTTATGGGAACAACATCAAAAGGGACGCGGTAATCACGCGCAACGACTATGGAGTGTTTTAATGTTCCAGAGCTGGCGCGAACAATGGATTGAAAAGTAAAAAGATGTCGAAAATATTATACTTATTTGATGCCAGTGATTGGGACAGCCGAATGGCCGTTGCGGAAAAGGCAAAATCGGATGGCCATGATGTCGTGATCGGCCTGATCAACGGTGATGAAAGTGCACGTGAATGTGCACCTGATTTTCCCATGCATCTGTTAAAAAAATCAGAGAACGCAATTGGTGTGGCGTCATCACTCAAGATGGTCAATGATATGCGCAAATTGGTTAAGGATGAAGATCCTGACATTATGCATGTCGTTACATTGAAATATTCGTTTATGGCATCTATGGCGACAGCGGCCAATAATGATATGCGCAAGATTTATACGATTGCGGGGCTCGGCTATCTGTTCCGTAGTGATGACCCGAAATCTGCGCTTTTACGCAATGCGGTGCGCCCGTTTATGACCTTTGGGATGCGCAGACCCAATACCAGTTTAATTTTTCAAAATGCGGATGATTTAAATTTGTTGGTTGAGCAAGGGTACGCGAAGCCAGAGAACTGTAAATTGATTAAAGGATCCGGTGTTTATCTCGATCGTTTTACGCCGCGTGCTCAGGACGAGCACAAAGAAAACCCTGTCGTTTTAATGCCGACACGTTTGGTGCATGAAAAGGGTGTTTCTGTTTTTGTAGATGCAGCGCGTATTTTAAAACAAAAGGGCGTTCAGGCGCAGTTTCAAATTGCAGGAGGGGAAACGAAGCATAACCCCAAGGCAATTAGCCGCGCCGAAATGGAAAATATGGTTTCAGACGGTTCGGCCGAATGGCTTGGGCGCGTTGAGAATATGCCTGAGCTTTTGGCGGATGCGCAGTTGGTCGTTTATCCGTCATATTACGGAGAGGGGATTCCACGTGTCTTGTTGGAATCTTGCGCGGCAGGAAAAGCAATAGTAACCACCGATCATCCGGGGTGCAGAGAGGCGGTTGATAATGGCATTAACGGCAAGCTTGTACCCGTGAAAGATGCCTTTGAAACGGCAAATGCCATAGAGTCTATTTTGCAAGACCATGCCGCTCGTCAAGGTATGGAGCGTGCAAGCCGTGCAAAAGCTGAGGCTGAGTTTGATATTCATAAAATCGTCGAGCAAACGGTTGCATTATATCAATAGCGGCGCAAAACAAATTTGATTCATATGCTTATTTTATGCGATTATATTGCATAAGTAAGGAGCAGTTAAGCGGTGAGCAAAAACACTAAATACCTTAATGGCAAGCTTTTACTCGCGATGCCCAATATGGGGGACGCCCGTTTTCATCGAGCGGTCATTTTCGTCTGTGCGCATGATGAAGGTGGCGCCATGGGGCTTGTAATCAATCACACAATGCCGGGAATTGAATTCAACGAATTAGTGAATCAGCTCAAGGTGGAATCAGATATAAAAGTGAATTTTGATAAGCTTGATCTGCCTGTAATGTATGGTGGCCCTGTTGAATCGGCGCGCGGATTTTTGCTTCATAGTGGTGATTTTATGCGAGACGACACCATGAAGATCGATACATCTTATGGTGTTACAGGCACGGTCGATGCTCTGAAGGATGTCGCAATGGGTAAAGGGCCGCGTGATTTACTCTTTATGCTTGGATATGCGGGATGGGATGCAGGGCAATTAGAGGACGAGATACAGAAAAATGCGTGGTTGGTTGTTGATCCCGACCCCGAGCTAATCTTTACAGGTGATCCTTCGGACAAATGGACGCGCGCCATTCATAAATTGGGTATAGAGCCTGGCTATTTATCAAGTTTCTCTGGAAATGCGTGAATTAATTATATAGTTTGTGCCACGGTTTTTGTATTTTTATATCTGTTCAGGAATTTTTTAATGAAATATTATTTTGCTCTGATTGCGTTTTTTGCATCTTTGTTTTTACCCGTTGTGACACAGGCAGCAATCGCAATTGAGGAATTAGAAGAGTTCGGGCAAAAGATTTATGATATTCATGCAAATCAGTCGAAAGCCGAATTCTTAGATTTGTTGCACCCGGATTGTCCCGCGCCAATCATGGCAAAAGTTAATCATCAGTTTTCAAAAAAATGGCTTACAGAAGAGGTTCATGATATTCGCATCAAAAACCCGTCTGATTCATTTGATATGAATAAGTTCGATTTCAAAGTGATGCCGGAAGGGGCCATCGAAATTCAAACATGGACACAAGGCGATAGCGGAGATAAGGCCGAGCTTGTGACTGTTTATGCCGTGACAAAATATAAAGGCGTCATGAAAATCATAGAGCCGCCATGCTACGATTTTAAACAATAGTTTAAATATTACGCGGCAATTCTTTCTTTAATTGAATCATAGCTTTCAAGCTGTCCGAGCGGGCCTAATGCCGCCAGCGTTGGTGTGCTTGCGAAGATGTCTTTTGCAATATTTTGAATCATGTCGATATTGACCGCATTGATCGTTTCAATAACCCTTTGCGGTGTTCTGATCTCGCCGCGAATTAATATACCTTTTGCATGTTGATCGGCGCGGCTCATCATGGATTCACGGGACATAAGGATAGATGCGCGTAATTGTGCTTTGGCGCGTTCCAGTTCACCTTGTGTGATGGTGGTGGCTGCGCGGTTTATTTCATTGCAAACCACGGGAATAAGTTCGGGCAATTTATCAGGCCCTGTTCCGGCATAAATTCCGAATTGGCCGTCATCCGTATAGGATGAATGGAAACTGTAGATGGAATAGACAAGCCCGCGTTTTTCACGTACCTCTTGGAACAGGCGTGATGACATACCGCCGCCCATCATGGTTGCCAATAGCTGTGCGGCGTAATATTTATCGTTTGTACGTGCTACGCCCTTAAAGCCAAGGACAATATGGCTTTGTTCAAGGTCGCGAGATTGTCTGATTTCGCCGCCTTTATATGCAGCCGCGTTGCGATGGCTTGCCGTGCCCTCGGGTAAGTCTTTAAACTTTTCTTCGGCTACGGCAATAAGCGCGTTTTCATCGAAGTTACCGCTAATGCTTATGACCATATTGTGTGGCGTGTAATGTGTGCGGACGTATTGCATCAATGTGTCGCGATTCATGTTTTCGATAATGGCGTTTTTACCTAGAATCGGCGCGCCAAGTGCTTGTTGCGGATAGGCCGTTTCAAAATAATGATCAAAGATAATATCGTCGGGTGTGTCATGGCACATGCCGATCTCTTGTAAAATAACGCCGCGCTCGCGCTCGACTTCGTCTTCGGGCATGACAGAGTTCTGAATGATATCTGATAAGACATCCAGCGCCAGCGGCAATTCCTGTTTTAATAAATGAATGTGATAGCTCGTGATTTCGCGGCTGGTATAGGCGTTCATATGGCCGCCCACATTTTCAATGCTTTGGGCTATATCCAATGCATTACGTGTTTTTGTGCCTTTGAACAACATGTGTTCAACCATGTGGGCAACGCCGTTATATTGAAGATCTTCGTTACGTGTGCCGACGCCGACCCATACACCAATGGCCACGCTTTCAACGCTTGGTACGACATCGGTGATTATACGCAGCCCGCTCGGGAGTGTTGTTACTTTTACTATTTCGCTCATAGCTTATGAATACAAAAACGGCAGAGAAAAAACAATCACTTTCATGCTCTTCTCATTGTTTTGTAAAGATGCTATCACAGGGAAGTTAAATTCAATTGCATGAGGTATAAAATGAAGACAAAAGCCGCCATCGCCGTAAAAGCCGGAGCCCCCCTTGAAATTGAAATGGTAGACTTGGAAGGCCCAAAGGCCGGAGAGGTCCTGGTAGAGGTTATGGCGACTGGTGTTTGTCATACTGATGCGTTTACATTGTCAGGTGATGACCCTGAAGGAGCTTTTCCCGCGATCCTTGGTCATGAAGGGGCAGGAATTGTTCGCGAAGTCGGTGCAGGTGTGACATCTGTCGCAGTTGGCGATCATGTGATTCCGCTTTATACGCCGGAGTGTCGTGAGTGTGATTACTGTTTGCACCCTAAAACAAACCTTTGTCAAAAAATTCGCGGAACACAAGGTCAGGGGTTAATGCCGGACGGCACGTCTCGTTTTTCTTTGAACGGCAAGCCTATCTTGCATTACATGGGATGTTCGACATTTTCAAATTATACGGTTATGCCAGAGATTTCTGTTGCGAAAGTGCGTAAGGACGCACCGTTTGATAAAATTTGTTATATCGGATGCGGTGTGACAACAGGTATCGGTGCCGTGGTTTTTGATGCCAAGGTAGAGCCGGGATCAACCGTTGCGGTATTCGGCCTTGGCGGTATCGGCTTGAACGTCATACAGGGCGCGAAGATGGTTGGTGCGTCGCGTATTATCGGCGTTGATTTAAACCCGTCTAAAGTTGAGCTTGCGAAGAAATTCGGTATGACGGATTTTGTAAATCCGAAGGATGTTGATGATGTCGTCAGTGCGATTATTGATTTAACCAATGGCGGTGTTGATTATTCATTCGAATGTATCGGAAACGTCAAGGTTATGCGCCAAGCCTTGGAATGTTGTCACAAAGGATGGGGTGAGAGCGTGATTATCGGTGTGGCTGGTGCGGGGCAGGAAATCTCGACACGTCCGTTCCAGCTTGTCACAGGGCGTGTATGGCGCGGATCGGCTTTTGGTGGTGCGCGCGGCCGTAGTGATGTTCCGAAAATCGTTGATTGGTATATGGATGGAAAGATCAATATTGATGATTTGATCACCCATAAGATGCCGTTAGAGGATATCAATAAGGCCTTTGATTTAATGCATGAGGGTAAATCCATCCGTAGTGTTATCGAATATTAAGCCATAAGGGGATGTCATAATGAAGATCGAAAAAGAGCATCTATGCCATGGTGGACGGTTATTATATTGTTCACATGACAGTCAGGCGACAAAAACGTCTATGCGATTTTCTGTTTTTCTACCGCCGCAAGCAACGAAGGGCGATGTCCCCTATATCCTTTTTCTTTCTGGGTTAACCTGCACGGAAGATAATTTCACGACCAAAGCCAATGCGTATCAGAATGCGGCGAAACAGGGCGTAGCAATTATCGCGCCTGATACGTCACCACGCGGTGACGACGTTGCGAATGATGATGCGTATGACCTTGGTCAGGGCGCAGGATTTTATATCAATGCGACCCAAGAGCCGTGGGATGCGCATTTCCAAATGGAAGATTATATCATCAAGGATTTATTGCCATTGGTTGAGGGTGAGCTCCCCCTTTTGCCACGTAAAAGCATTACCGGTCATTCAATGGGTGGGCATGGTGCCTTGACGCTTTATTTTAAATACCCGTCATTATTTCAATCTTGTTCGGCCTTTTCGCCCATAGTTGCTCCGTCGCAGGTACCGTGGGGGCATAAGGCGTTTCGTGCGTATCTAGGTGATGATCAGGCAGAATGGCAAAATCATGATGCCTGCGCATTGGTCAGCAAGGCGCAAGATGCAAGTGATAATGCTCCGATTTTGATCGATCAGGGAAAGGCCGATGATTTTTTGGAGGGGCAATTAAAATCGCATCTGTTTGCAGATGCTTGCCAAAACGCCGGCCAAGCCTTAACGATGCGTATGCATGACGGATATGATCATAGTTATTTCTTCATTCAGAGTTTTATGGATGATCATATTGATTGGCATGTAGGTTATTTGTCATAGCGTAAGTTTTATTTGCATCAAAATATGGTTTAAGATAGAAACACCAAAAGTTTTTTAAGGTGATACTATGGGTAAACTAAGTCGCGTCACGAGCGGAGTTGTTATATTCGCAACGCTAACAGCGCTTACATCTGATGAGGCGCATGAGCCAATCCCTGATCGTTTAAGCGAAGACAGATACGAAAATTTCATTTCGACACTAAAATCATTGTGTGAAGACAATACTTATATTTTGATTGGTGATACGAACCACACCTCTCCGAAAATTATGGAGCTTGTTTCCAATCCCTATGTGCTTCAGGCTATTAATGAGTGTGATAAGCCTCTTTTTCTAGAAGCCGGCACAGAGGAGAATGAAGGATATCCTGTACCCGAATATGAGGGTGACGACCTATCAACGCTAGAAGCTGTAAGGACCGTTCAGGCATATCTGGCAAATAATTATTTTGAAGGCGTTGAACAAAATGGATATTGGGATGAAGCAACGAACGATGCCTTTTTTGCCCTTGTTGTGGGAATACAAGACGAATTTCCGCAACTTTCGGATCAGCCGCAGGGTATATATACGTCTGCATTAGGTGCAACATTGGCATCGCAAATTGATGAAGCAGATATTGAAGGGCAAAGCTTTTTAAATGCGCTGGATTATCTGGATAAAATTAAAATGCTTCCTGTGCCTGCGACGCAAACGACTCTGTACCAAGATTTTCAGGATAATAATGTTAATTATTTCGGCAATGAATATCTTATGACGACAGGGGATTATGACACCAGCCCGTCAGATGAAAAGAATGCGCAGTTAACGCATGATCGTGTTTTTCATGCCGCGTCAATGGGCTTGCCGTTAAAATATCCTGATATTCGTTACGAAGGGCAGCTCTATAAAGACCCTGAATTAACACAATCATTTACATTTTTGTATGAACAGGCATATTCGCATGATCTGCAAACACAGCAAGGCATGGCTGATTTCTGGGTGCAGATGGACGCGGTTATGAATGCCAATGTTGATTACAGACAGGGGCAGGCCAAGTTAGAAGAGTTTTTGGATAAGAGTGTATCAGTTGATGTTAATCAGGCGATTATTGATAATGTGACGGCGCTTTCCGATGCGCGCGGCGGTGTTGTTATCTATGGACATGGGCATATGTCGCAACAAAATGATTTTGATGAAATGCTTGCGCGCAAAGGGCCTACGGCGACGATTATGTTGAAATATGCACCGGATCAGCTTGTTTCTGATGAACCGAAAAAACAGATTTTTGCGGATGACGCCCCTGAATATATATACGAGATTTATAGCGATAATATCATTGAGATTGATCGTAATGATGAAGATAATGCGTTTGAGAAAATGAAGCGTTTTCATCTGCTGCCTGAGGAATATGAAGCTGCGATTGGCAAATTACCTGAAGAGTTGCGCCCGTTTGCATTCCCGTACAGTGATTATGATGCTGATCTTGAAAATGACATAAAGCCAACAGATTGGCTGAAAGATGATAAAGTATATCGTTTTGGTGATGATGGTCCGCAATTCTAGGGCGCGTTTTTCTTTTCCATTTCAAGTAACCATTCCTTGCGCGGCAGGCCGCCTGCATATCCGGTTAATGACCCGTCCGATCCGATGACCCTGTGGCATGGGATAATAATGGCGCATTGGTTTGATCCGTTTGCGCGTGCTACGGCGCGCACAGCCTTTGGGTTGTTAATGGCAATCGCCTGGTCGGCGTAGCTACGTGTTTGCCCGTAGGGAATATCGCACAATACATTCCAAACAGCGCGTTGGAAATCTGTTCCGTATGCCGCAAGCGGGATCGAGAATTCCTTGCGCGCGCCGCTGAAATATTCGCAGATCTCTTTCTCTGTTTGCTGCAATATTTTATTATTACCGGGCAGGATGGCGCATTTCAGTTTTTTGCGCATGCGTTCTACTTCGCGCTCCAGCCCACGGCGATCTGAAAATTCCAATAAATAAAGGGCCTTGTCATCCGCCATGGCAATCATTGCACCAAGCGGGGTATCAATCCATGCAGCGGATAAGACGATATGTGTTTTCCCCGATGGCGGCGCGCCCATAATGCGGGTAAAGGCATCACGGAAACCGCTGCTTGATTCATATCCCTGATCGATCTGCGCGTTGGTCACTGTTTCGCCCTCTCTGATTTGTTTGAGTGCCAATCCCATGCGACGTGCGCGGGCATAGGCAACAAAGGTCATGTTAAACCGTTTTTTAAATTGCCTGCGTACGGTTGATTCATCAATGCCCAACGCTTTGAAATCTGATGCTTTCCATCTTTTTTCCGGATTTTCTTCTACGGCGCGGATCAAATGTTTGATGGTATCCGATGCGGCATCAGGCAGAGCATGTGGGTGGCATCGTTTGCAGGCGCGATATCCCGCGAGCATTGCACCTTGCGCGGTTTTGAAAAATTCGCAATTTTCCGGCTTCGGGCGTTTTGCAGGACATGTCGGGCGACAAAATATGCCTGTTGTTTTGACCCCTACAAACAAAATTCCGTCATAGGTTTTGTCGCGGTCAAAAAAAGCCTCGTAATTTTGCTCATGTGTTACGTCCATAGCAAGACTATAGCGCATTGCCGAGAAAAGCACCGCCGAAAATCAGGCATGAAATTAAATTTAAACGGCGCGGCTTTGGGATTTGACGTAATCTTGCACGCGGGCAATGTCATTTGGCTGTTCGCTCATGACCTCTTCACGATCAAATAAATCCGATAAATGATCCGGCAGCGCAGGGCGTATGCCAATGGCCTGTTCGACGGCATCGGGGAATTTCGCCGGATGCGCGGTGGCAAGCAAAACGATTGCGCCGTCTTGATCATCTTCGGCTAATGATTTTGCACCTGCCATGCCCACCGCTGTATGCGGATCAAGAATGTAACCGGTTTTTTCATAGACCTCTTTGATTAAATCAAGGGTTAAGGCATCGTCTGCACGCGCGGCGGCAAACATGGCGCGCGCCGTGGCCAGGTGATCATCACTCACGGCGATATCGCCGTCGGCCTTAAACGTTTCCATTAATGTCTTCAGGCGCGGGGCATCGCGATCAAGCAAATCAAAAAGATAGCGTTCAAAGTTGCTGGAGATTTGGATATCCATTGACGGGCTGAGGGTCTTGTAGGAGTCCTCAATCTTCATTTCGCCGCTTTCAAAGAAGCGCGTCAGAATGTCATTTTTGTTGCTGGAGATACATAAACGTTTAATTGGTAACCCCATATTCAGTGCGCAATATGCGGCAAAGACATTTCCGAAATTACCTGTCGGAACAACAAATGATACGTCTTTTTCAGGTGCGCCTAATTTGATTGCAGTCGTAAAGTAGTACACGATCTGCGCCATGATCCGCGCCCAGTTAATTGAATTCACCGCAGATAAGTTAACGGTGTTTCTGAAATCAGTATCATTAAACATGGCTTTTACCATATTTTGGCAATCATCGAATGTACCTTCTAAGGCTATGTTATGAACATTCGGTGCCTTAATGGTTGTCATTTGTTTGCGTTGTACATCTGAAACGCGCCCCTTTGGGTGCAGGATAAAGATATCAATTTGATCACAAACCATGCAGCCTTCGATCGCGGCCGATCCGGTATCACCCGAAGTAGCGCCAACAATTGTGATGCGCTTACCTTGTTTTTTTAAAACATAATTAAACAGGCGCCCAAGTAATTGCAGTGCGACATCTTTAAAGGCAATAGTCGGGCCGTGGAATTGCTCCATGATATGAATATTGCCACCCATATAATCAGGCAGGGCATGCAGTGGTGTTACATCGTCATTACGGAAATGCGGCGCGCAATATGTTTCATTGATGATGGCTTGAAAATCTGCGCGTGGGATACACCCTTCAACAAACGGATACATAACACTGAGTGCTATCTCTTGATAGCTTTTGTCTTTCAGGGATTCGATATCAATTTTTGGCCAGTTTTGCGGAACGTATAACCCGCCATCAGGTGCAAGACCTGCAAGTAAGACATCTTCAAAAGAGAGGGGCTCGCCGCCGCCGCGCGTTGATATATATTTCATTGCCTGTCGCCATTCCTTGATATTTCAGAGCTTTAGTGAATATCATGGAAAATAAGTAAACTTAAGAAAAATTTTGCTTTTTTCTTGCATTATCTTAGGGATGGGTATATGTCCGCGCCAACACGGTTTAAAAATAACGGAATAAAACAATGATTGAACAAGAATTTGAGCAAATTGCGGTCTATGACACCGCAAAAGAATTACAAGACGCTGCTGCTGAGAAGCTACTTGAATATCAGGCTGCTTTAGAGGATATGCATGGTGATATTCTTTTAGGTATTGAAGATGAATTTACAATTCATGGTATTGATTATCGTGAAGAGCAAAATCTGATTGATTATCTGACAGAGCGTTTAAGCGATAAATACGGATCATTATTTGCCAGTATTGATGACGAGCATCCCTTGATGCGTGTAAAGGATTCGATTGAAGCAGGTAAAAATCATGCGCTGCATATTCCTAATACAATACGTCTTGAACTTGTTATGGATCATGAGCCGGAAAAACCGCATGATAAAAGCCATCTTGTTCATAAAGCAGAGTTGTTGACGGAAATGCGTCAAGATATTCTGGAAGCGATCGAAGCGTATACTGATGAGCCGTCTACTGTGAGTTGGAACCCGCGCCCGATTGTTGATTTGCATGCATATTTAACCGAGACGGTTGATATGACGCCTGAAGAAATTCTTGATGATATCAAGGAGCAAGCAGAAAATTATGAGGGCCTGATCGGCCGCGATCGTATTTTGGAATGCGAAACATTAGAAGAATTGTTGCTTGATGACAATGCACCGATTGACAATAAAGGTGCAGCGGGTAGTGGCGTGCATATTAATATCGGTTTTGTCGGTAAAGAAGGTGTTAACCCGTTCTATAATGCAGATGACCCTGATAGTGGTACGCCTGTCACATGGAATACATCAGCCGGTATTATTGATGTGACCGCTGAATCAATCTTGCCATTTGTGAATTTAAGACGTTCATCTTGGAACAGAATTGGAAACAGTAACCTTAGTGCATCATCAGAGGCACGATATCATCCGTTGAAAAAGGGGGGGGCAATTGTAAAGCAGAACCCGCAATCCAAGGAATTCTATGAAAGGCACGGTGTGCCATATAAGGTCGCTGTTAATGAGAAAAATGCACATATCGAAGTGCGTCACTGTGATGGTGGTGCCGGCCTGAAAGATGGTAGTAGCCTGATTATGCTACAGCTTTGTGCAACCTTGGCAGGTATGTATCACGGCTTGAAGGAAGATAAAATTCAAAGCTATGATCAACTGTTGGAACATGTTGCGCCGCTATGTCAAGATTACGATACAGCCGTTGAAAACTTTAATGGCTCTAAATTGATGCATTCACTTTTGGGTGATCGTTTGTTTAAGGCAGTGCAAGAACACACAATGGCACAATCTCGTGGCCTGGAAGAGGTCTGGCATACTGCGCCGGATACAATGCCAAGCCCTTATGACGAAGAGCCGGATGTTGAAATGGCATAATAATTCATAAAAGAACATAATTAAAATTGGCCTTACATCATTTGATATAAGGCCAGTTTTGTTTTTGAAGCTTTTTTAGGCTTTTATCTATCCTTCATTCGCGGCTTTTTTAACGGCAAGACCTAAACGTTCAAGCAAGGCTTGGCCGTTTTCCGTTTGGGAAAGTCCCTCCATCATTGCGGCAAGATCTGTTCCGCCTTTAGATGAGAACAGTTCCATGACATTGGTCATGCCTTGTACAGGCTCGCCTGTATTGGCAATGATTTTAATATCTGCCACTTTCAGGGCGTCTGCTTGCTCAATACCGACAATCTTGTATGCGCCGATACTTTCAACACCCAAAAGATACGATTGGTAACCTTGGTTTTCACCAATCTCTTTTGCCAATGCGATTTGCGCCTGAACGGGGGCAAGTTGCATGGCGCGTTCCGCATCAGCGCGTGCCTCCCCTTCAACCTTAATCCCTTCGGCTTCTTTTTTCTTGGCCTCAAGGTCACCTTCCGCACGAAGGATCGTTGTTTGCTTGTCTTCATCTGCTTTAACAACATTCATGTCTTTGGTGATTTCCGCACGCTTAACGTCATTGACCTTAATAACGGCCATTTCTTTTTCTTTCGTCATGCGCTGCTGCTCTTTGATCTCTTGCTGTGCTTGCTCGTTTGCAATACCAACCATTTTGATCTTTTCCGCCGCGCGTTCACCAACGGCCTGTTGTGCTTGTTCATCACGAATGTCGCGTTCACGTTTGGCATCAATTTCGGCAACTTCTGCATTTTTGATGTTTTCGGCAACTTCTTGACGTGATTGCATTTCGATCAGGGATTTTTTCTTTTCCATGATGTTATGAATGACGCGATTTTCCTGTGCATCACGAATATCCATCAATTCGATGTTTTTCACAGGTACAACCCCCCAGCTGATGAGCTGGTCACGCACTGCGTCGGTAAATTGTTCGCCGTAAATACTACGCTCCAACATGATACGATCAATATCATGTGATGCCAAAATTGTACGTACCGCACCTTGTACGATGGCTAATAGCTGTGTTTCCAATTCACGGAAGCTTTCAACGCGCTGGGCAGCGACATTACTGTCGGAAATACGAAAGAACGCAACGATATCAACCACGAACGGCACACGACCAACGTCATAGGCTTCGTATGCGTTTAATTGAATATCAAAAACCGAAACCGGCATGATGATTTTTGTGATACCAAACATCGGGATCCAAGCCGGCCATTCGTAATAAGTGTTCCCGTTCGGTGTGTCTTTGCCGTATGAACGTGTGTGTTTTGTTGATTGAACAATATGAACTTCGTTCGTTGGCACAACACGTCTGAAAAATAATGCTGCTATAAACAGGGCGGTTAAAAAACCGATAAAACCGAGTACAATGCTCCCGATAGTCAGTGCTTCCATTTAAAAAATCTCTTTATTATAATTGTCATAAGTGAGCGCTATTACTACCACGGTTTGAATTTCGCAGCAATAAAAACAGCCATCAGTGAAACAAAATAACACTAAAGAAGGTCGATAAATGCTTTGTGCATTGGTGACGGGTATTCCATCGTCAGCTCGGGGTGGAATGTGCTGGCCATTTTATTGCCTTTTTGCACCCAAACCGGCGTATCATCATAGGATGCCAGAATCTCTACATCATTTGCGATTTCGGTTATAACCGGCGCACGAATTAGGGAAACGGTGTAGCCGTTAATTTCTGTGTGGTGACTGTCGAGTTGCCTGCCATAGCCGTTGCGTTGTACGGTCATCGGCAGAAGCCCGAATGATTTTTGCGCGGGGTTTGTTACCGTTTGCGCCATAAGAATTGAACCGGCGCAAATGCCCCATACAGGTTTCTTTGCAAAGTTATCATTTAAAACATCCCAAAGGCCGAAATTATCAATCAGCTTCAACATGGTTGTGCTCTCTCCGCCCGGCAAAATATAAGCATCGGCGTCTTCTATATCTTTTGCTGTTTTGACTGTGCGAAACTCCGCACCGCAGCTTTCAATATGTTGCTTATGCGGCATTACGGCCCCTTGCAGGGCTAAAACACCAATTACTGGCTTTGTGTTTGTCATGTTTTTAGCTCAATTCTTTGTATCGGTTTTTCTTTATCAGTGCTTTATCGAAAAGGCAAGTCACGCCGCATTTAAATTCTATGGGGTTGCAAGTGCGATATAAATATGGCGCAATGGGGCGGTAATAAAAGGTGTTGTCATGTTGCGTCAATTTTTTCTGTTCCCCCTCTTTGTATTTTGTCTGGCTTTATCGGGCTGCGGTGGTGGCGGATCGGGTTCGTTTTCTTCAAGTAACGCATCGGGATATCGTGTGGCAAAACCGATCAGCTGTGTGCCATATGCACGCGATGTATCGGGTGTTCCCATTCGCGGGGATGCGCATACATGGTGGTGGCAGGCGGAAGGAAAGTATGCACGTGGAAACAAGCCGCGCGTCGGTGCGATCTATGTTCTGGCAAAGTCATCGCGTTTGCACTACGGGCATTTATCAGTGGTAAAACGCGTCATCAATTCGCGCACAATTGAAGTCACACACAGTAATTGGGGCAGTGATACCGCCAGCCGCTGTATGATTTATGAGCGTATGCGTGTTGAGGATGTGTCACCGAATAATGACTGGTCGCGCGCGCGTTTCTGGAATTATCATACCAATGCCTATGGATCGCCGTATATTGCATCTGGTTTTATTTATCCTTAATTAAGGCGTGTGAGTATTGCCAAGCTGGTGGTGTTTACATTTTGCTTTGTTTCCCATGGTAGTTCACCTAACGGATAAGGTTTAATATCTGTATTTTCTTCACATATGCGTTTAATGGCTGAATAGGGGCCGGGAATAATATGACCATCCGGGAAAAGAGGTCTTTTGTCGGGGTAGTAATCGTGGAGTAATAAAATTCCATTTGGCCTTAAAAGGTTTAATGCTAGAGAAACCTCTTGGTAAACGGTTTTTGAGCCGTGATCCCCGTCAAGAAAAATAAAATCAAACTTTTGTTTTGCTTGTTCTAAAAAATCTTTGGAATTTGATTGAATAAATTCAACATTTTTGTCGCAATCAATGGTCTTTAGGTTATCCTTTGGGCTGGCAGGTAAGCACAAGCCTTTCCAAGGTGCGTCGGGCGCATTGACATCCAGAATGTCAACGGTCGTTAGTTTCCCAACGCCATTACGTTTTATAACGGATGCAAAATAAAGTGTGGATGCTCCGATATGCGTGCCGATTTCAAGGATATTTTCCGGTTTTAAGGTGTTAATCAGGGTGTATATGGCTTGTCTGTCACCGGGGTTTACACCGCCATATTTGTCCTGATGCCCTAGGATTTTTGCTATGTTCTTTTGATCCTCGGACCAATTTTGTGCGCAGTCTGAATTGTTCAGCCATTTATCTAGCTGTATATCACCTAATTTTAAAAGATTTTGAGAATTGAATGCTAAGCGAGGGGCATTTTTAAGGGATTTGTTTGCACGCGCATTTCTCATAGCGTTCAGTGCCGAGGTTGGGATAAATGCTTTGATGCCCCGAAATTTAGTGTTTTGCTTATCTGCTATTTTCTGTTGTTCGTTCATTTTGCTTGTTTCAGACATCGTTGTGCTCATGAATTGTTTTGTTAGACGACCATAAGGTAAATCGCGAGAAGCCCGAACGCAACACCGATGATTTTTTTGATGTCGATCGGTTCGTGAAAAGCATAATACCCTAAGATCACACTCAGGATCAGGCCGCCGATAAGCCATACGGCATTGGTCATTGCCAGGCCGCCATATTTTACGCCCAGATAAAAACCGATATCCATGACAACAAGGCCAAGTCCGCCAAGTGCGGCCCAACCGATGGTTTTTGTATTTAAAGATAATGATGCGTCCGGCACAGTGACTTTGTAGACCAGCAATGCAAGTAGGTGCATAGCAAAGGCAAAGCCAACCAAAATAGTGGTGAATGCAAAGACGTTAATTTGTTCGGTTGCTAATTTAATGGCAACATCATATCCGACCATTCCCACTATGGCTGCACTTGTAAAAATCAGCCATAGGATGGGTATGCTCATCGCAGATTTACCATCCGCGATTTGCCATCAACATCGGCTCATCAATTTCACTGATTTCTGTTCCGCGCATCGCAACGCCGTCAAGCTCTTTTGAAGCCTGTAAAACAATCGCAGGATCGTTATAGTGCGCAGTCGCTTTTACGATGGCTTTTGCAAATTTCTCAGGGTTATCACTTTTGAAAATACCTGAACCTACGAAGACCGTTTCCGCACCAAGTTGCATACAAAGTGCAGCATCCGCAGGTGTTGCAATACCGCCGGCTGCAAAGTTAGGAACAGGAAGCTTGCCTTCTTTGCGCACAACTTTCAAAAGCTCATACGGGGCACCCATGTCGCGTGCAGCTGTCATCAGTTCGCTTTCATCCATGTTTGTGATCCATTTGATCTCAGCATTGATTTGGCGCATGTGGCGAACGGCCTCAACGATATTACCGGTGCCCGGCTCACCTTTTGTACGCATAAGAGCAGCACCCTCGCCAATACGGCGTAATGCTTCGCCCAAGTTTTTCGCACCGCAAACGAACGGTACTTTAAAGTCATGCTTGTTAATGTGATATTCTTCATCCGCAGGTGTCAAAACTTCGGATTCATCAATATAGTCAACGCCCATTTCCTGAAGCAATTGTGCCTCTGCAAAATGACCGATACGGCATTTCGCCATAACAGGAATAGAAACCGCTTTCATGACTTCTTCAATAATTTCAGGTGGGCTCATACGGGCAACGCCGCCTGCTTTACGAATGTCAGAAGGAACGCGCTCCAATGCCATAACGGCAACTGCGCCTGCATCTTCTGCGACTTTCGCTTGTTCCGCTGTTACAACGTCCATAATGACGCCGCCTTTAAGCATTTCAGCCAATCCGGTTTTGATGTTTGTTACATTCTCCGAAGGGTTTTGTGCGCTCATATCGTTCATTCCTTACAAAAATCTGTGCTATGGAGGCGTATTTATACACAGAATTTTACGAAAAGCAACGTAAAGCGTATGTTTTCATGCCTTAGTTTTCAGGATCGAGATGGATGTGTGTATCTTGGTCTGCTTCTTCGAAATTATATCCGTGCATTTTTATGTCCCAATCAAGCGCATTATGGTTGATTGAGCATAGTAAGGTAACGTCAAGCGGTTCAGACATAATAGCGTGATGTTTGATGTTTTCTTCGGAATTTAAAAACATGGCGGCGCGGCTATTTACCCCCATGGCAACAGGTATGATTTGTTGTGGCATGACTTGGTCGGCTGAAAGCGCAAATTTCATATCAGAGGCACTATCGCCGATGACCCAAATTGTATCACTGTCTTTGAAGTTCATCTGGTCTGCCAGAATACCCATGACTTCTACATTTGGTTTTTTAAAGCCCTTCATATCTTCCTGGAACAGGCTGTGTTCAATATAATCGCTCATTTCTAAATGATTTAAAACTTTGTTGCCCATTGCGCTGCGTGAATTATTGCTGACGATGGCTTGGCGCATATCGAAATTCTTTACAAAGGATAAGGATTCTATCATGTCTTCTTGACGGCGGCTGATAACTTGAAGCAACCGCGATTTGGTTGTGTCATTGATATGTAGATTGGGTGCGATAAGGTTTTTCATAGATCTTGCTGTTTTATAACAGCGATCTGCAGCGACTAATAACCTACGTGCATTTGTTTCTTGTTCGGAACCCACAAAACGTGACATTTTTGATTGTGTTAACGTACCGTCCATATCCCAAACCAATATATTTGGTAAGGGGAGATAAGGCGTAAAGCTCAGTTCGTTGAAATTCTGTCGCATTTTTTAAATCTTTCTAATGCTTAATGATGCGTTATGTTTAGTTTTTGTGCAATTTAAAAAAACTGTATATTATGAAAAAATAATTTGGATTGTAAGTATGCAAGTCAGTAACCAAAACGCTTTAGAAATATTCAAAGCCCTACGGGATGAGAGGTTTACCCATATGGGTGATAAGCATGACACGTTGTGTGAAACACGTGCATATCGTACTGCGCATATCCTTACAGATCGTTTTAATATTGATGATGTGCGCAAGGTTTGGGTGTATGCACAAGATCAGCAGGGTGACATGGCTTCCATAAAAAGCCCTGAAACCCCTTATTCTTTACTTGATCGTCATCATCATCACAATATTGAGTATAATTTTCATGTCGCACCGCTAATTACGACAAAAGAAGGGGTGGACTTTGTTTTTGATACCAAAGTTTATGAGGCTCCACCTGAGCTTTCGCAATGGTTGAATGACTTTTCACCGGTCGAAGGATCGTGGACGCAGAAACATATTATTACTGATCCTGAACCATTTTTGTTTAAGCGTGATGTTATTCTGGAAGGAAAAGAAAATTGGCCGCCTCCAATTCAAAATACGTTGAATAATTTATCGGCGCGGTTTGAATTTTGGACGGCACGATATCAAAAGAATAGTGATCCGGTGCGATCAAAATGGTATGGTTCTGATCCGCGCGGCGGAGATAACGATCATGAAGTACATACTTCTGATCTTTCCTATTAATATAGTCAGGATAATTTAAGTGCGACAATCAGATGTCATCGTCATAGGGGCAGGCGCAGCAGGCATGATGTGCGCGTGGGAAGCCGCCAAGCGCGGCCGTTCCGTTATCGTGATTGAACATACAAGGAAACTGGGTGAGAAGATCCGCATCTCAGGCGGCGGGCGTTGTAATTTTACAAATCTTTATTCATCACCGGATAATTTCCTTTCTCAAAACCCGCATTTTTGTAAATCGGCCTTTAGCCGTTATGACCAGCATGATTTCATTGCCCTGATGGAACAGCACGGCATTGGCTATCATGAAAAACCGTATGAGGAAAAAGCAGGGAACGAAAGTGCGCGGGGGCAGCTTTTTTGCGATAACAGCGCCGTTGATATTGTTGATATGCTTCGGTTCGGTGTGGAAAATAATGAGGGGAAATTTTTCATAGAAACAAAGGTGAAGTCGGTTGAAAAAACCGATGATGGATTTTTGTTAAAAACGAATAAGGGTGATTTTAAAGGCGAAAGCCTTGTGATTGCCAGTGGCGGTTTATCCATCCCAAAGATCGGGGCGAGTAATTTTGGTTATGAACTGGCTAAGCAGTTCGGTTTGAATATTATTCCGCCGCGCGCAGCACTGGTGCCGCTCACCTTTGATGATGCCTTGTTGCAATCAACCAAAGATTTATCAGGTGTTGCCGTTGATGCGAGTGTGCGTTCAGGTGATGGGGTTTTTCGTGAGGGGCTGTTATTTACGCATCGCGGATTATCGGGGCCATCTATTTTGCAGGTTTCGTCGTATTGGAAGGACGGTAAGGCCGTATCAATTGATATGCAACCCGATCTAGATGTTATCACATATCTGAAGGATGCAAGGCAGGGGCGCGCAAAGCAGATGTTGCGTAATGTGCTGCCTGATATATTGCCTGCGCGCGTGGCGCAAATGGTGATAGAGCAAACGGGGATTGATGAGCGTATGGCCGATTTATCAGATAAAAAAATAGAAGCCCTTAGTACCGCCATCAAAGATTGGCACGTAAAACCAAACGGAACTGAAGGCTATCGCACGGCAGAAGTGACGCTTGGCGGTGTTGATACGCGTGATGTGTCATCCAAAACTTTCGAGGCAAACACCGTACCGGGCCTGTATTTTATCGGCGAAGTCTTAGACGTCACAGGGCATCTGGGCGGCCATAATTTTCAATGGGCATGGTCATCCGGCTGGTGCGCAGGGCAGGTGGTTTAGCCCTTGCTGTCAACCATATCCGCATAATCAACGACAACGCGGTAATGCGGGTCTTCGATTGTGTTAACCTCAACCATATCACGCGCCTTTTTCAGCAATAACTGGCAATCTTCGCTTAAATGCACAAGGTGCAAACGCTTGCCTGCTTCTTCATATTTTGTAGCGATGGCATCAATGGCCTCAAGTGCGGAGTGATCCCAGACGCGGGCGTGGCTGAAATCCAGAACGATATCTTTTTCATTCTCGTCATTTTTGGGATTGATAATATCTTTGAATTCCGCAATTGAACCGAAGAATAGCGGGCCGTATAGCATGTAAACTTTGCTGCCTTTATCGGAACGTCCTTCCTTAACCCAAATATGATGCGCGGATTTCCATGCGAAAACCAAGGCGGATACGATCACGCCGATAATAACGGCTAAGGCCAGGTCGTGAATAACCGTAACGCCCGTAACCAAAAGAATAACGAATGCGTCTTCTTTCGGAATTTTATGCATGATGCGCACAGATGCCCACGCGAATGTGCCGATAACCACCATCATCATAAGGCCGGTTAATGCCGCCAGAGGGATCATTTCGATCCATTGTGATGCAAACAGAATAAAGCATAAAAGGGCGATGGCTGCGGTAATACCCGACAGGCGTCCGCGTCCGCCTGATTGAATATTGATCATGGATTGACCAATCATCGCACAGCCACCCATCGCGCCGAAAAATCCGCATGTTACATTTGCCATACCTTGGCCCACGCATTCTTGGGATGTGCGCCCGCGTGTTTCTGTGATTTCATCAATCAGTGTAAGTGTTAGTAAGCTTTCAATCAGGCCGATCGCCGCCAGAGTAAAGGCAACAGGGGTGATAATCATAAATGTTTCCCAGTTCAGCGGTACGGCAGGGATATGAAAGTCAGGTAAGCCGCCTGAAACGCTTGCCATATCGCCGACAGTGCGCGTATCCAGATCTAGACCGATCACAAGGCCTGAAACAATCATAATAGATGCCAAAGACGCGGGAACAATTTTTCCGATTTTCGGAACTTTGGGCAAAAGCCAGATAATCGCCATCGTCAGTAATGTTAAACCCAGCATGATTTGCATGTCTGCGCCCTGCATCCAGCCACCGTTAAAGACCACATCCAATGCGCTATGGTGACCTTCTGCTCCGGAAGCTGCCGCATCGCCTGCATGTGCGGTAACGGCATCTGTTGCTTGTTTTGCTTTGAACTGGCCGAGCTGCGCCAAGAAAATAACAATCGCCAGGCCGTTCACGAAACCCAGCATAACGGGATGCGGCACAAGGCGAATGAATTTACCCATTCTTGATATACCTGCCAGAATTTGGATAATCCCTGCCAGAACAATGGTTGCGAATAAATATTCGACGCCGTACATGCTTACCAGACCGACCATGGCAACGGCCATCGCGCCTGTTGCGCCCGAGATCATGCCGCTACGGCCGCCAAAAACAGATGTAATTAAACCGACGAAAAACGCGGCGTATAGTCCGACCAACGGTTCAACGCCAGCAACAAATGCAAAGGCGATTGCCTCAGGAACTAATGCCAATGCGACGGTCAGACCGGAAAGGATATCGGCTTTCGGGTTTTGGGTAAGGTCAAATTTATTGATAACGCGAAGCATGATCGTCGTTTCCTGTTCCTATTTGAATGTTCAAAAGATCACGGTTGGAGCAGGCCGTAAAAACGAAGGCCGCATCACATGTGAAACGGCCTTTATACAGATATTTTCGGTACTTACAAGATAAGCGCCTTAAAAAAGCATTGAATTAGCAGCAGCCACATCCGCCTGACGGGTTTGTGTGGTCTTCGTCGCACTCTTCTTCGTCATCATCGTCATGCGCATGATGATGTGCATGGGCGTGTTCGTGATGGTGATCATGTGCATGATCGTAACCACAACAAGAACCGTCTTCGGCATGTACATGGTGGTGTGATGCACCACTGCCCATCAGCCACTGCGCAGGCGCACCGCCCGTTCCGGCCGGCATGGTTGTTGACATGCTTAGACGTTTTTTTATATCGCTAAAATTACTCATGCTGCTGCTTCTATACTGTTTTTAATTATTGTGCCACACATTTTTTCTGTTGGAACAGGCTGACGAGGCGGCTTTTCTGTTGTTGTGCATCGCGTGATTGTTGGTATTCCAATTGTGATTTTGTGCTTGTTGTGTTGCCGCCGGTTACCATTCTCATCAGATCAGATGCAATGCCTGAATTTTCACGATAAGCATCAGATTGGTACAAATGATTGTTTAGTGTCTGTTTTGTACCGCTGAATGTGTTGTTGTTTGTGTTGTAGGATGATGTTGTGTTGCCTGTTGTCGCGACGATAATTTGATCCATCTGTTGGATGCCCTGCGCGATTTGGTTACAGGATGCGCCTTCGGAAATCATAGATGCATTTGTAATCGTTGATTGGACCTGTGCAGGTGGAGCGGATGCCGTAGTTACACATGCAGAAAGCGTAACAAGCGCCGCACATGAAAGCGTAATTTTTGCAAAGTGACGGGATGTTCTGGTTGTTCCGTTAGTCATTATTTCCTCACACGATAATAATTTAATGAATGCGTGAAACATTAAAACCTTGGGATAGGGTTGTAAAGTTTTATGAACTCATAACCATCTTTTTATTTTTTTTCTGTTCTCTCCATAAAATGAAAAGGTTCGAGAAAATAATGATAAATGCGCCAATCATCATATTGGTGGTCGGGGTCTTGCTCCAGATGACGAAATCAATCGTGAGTGCCCATATCAGGTTGGTGTAAATCAACGGTGAAATAATCGCCGCAGGCGCGAGTTTGTATGAATATGTCAGGCACATTTGAATGCCAAAACTTAGGACAGAGATGCCGATAATAAGCGCACCTGTATAAAGGCTTGGCACATTGGCGTAGAAATAAATGAAGGGCAAAACCATGAGCGTTGAAACAGCAGCAAAATAAAAAACCGTGATATTGGCGTTTTCTGTTTTTCCCATCCATCGCAAACAGAGTGTGACACTGGCATAAAAAAGCGTCACGCCCAGGCCGATGAGGGCCCCTTGTGTTGAATCCAGCGTTCCCGGTTGTAAGACAATAGATGCGCCGAATAAGCCGATGCAGACCGCGCCGGCGCGATAAATTCCTACGCGTTCCCCGAGTAGCGGATAAGATAAAAGCACGACAATAAGCGGTGACATGAAAAAGAAGAGCTGTGCCTGTGCGATTGGTAGATGATCATAGGACATGAATGCTAACAGCATGGTTATGGAGCCGAGAACTGCGCGGATAACCTGCTTTTTATGGTTTGTTGTCTTTAATGATGACCATTGCCGCGTATAACTGAGGAGTATAACGCTAAGGATTAATACGCCGATGCTGCGATAGAAAAAGACGTCGACGGCATTATGTTGTTCACTTGTGGCGAGTTTGACCATAGATGAACTGATCACAAGGAAAATAGAATTCAAGAGGCCGCACCCCACACCGATCAGCAATTCTCTTTTTTGCTGTTTGTCCGTTGGGGTAATTTGTGTTTGCGTGGCCTGTGTCATGATTGATCGTTTATCATAGAATATGCTTGCGTGCTAATGGATAATGGCGATAATTCCAAATACACGAAGACAATAAAGAATCAGACTAAAGGAAGAATTATGCTGGCACTGGTATCCCCTGCGAAGAAATTGGATTTTGAAACTAAGGTTGATGTTTCGGGAGCAACGCAGCCGCAATTTTCTGATGATACGTTTGAGCTTGTGTCGCATTTGAAAAAGCTTTCACAAGGTAAGATTAAAAGCTTGATGCATTTATCTGATAATTTGGCGCAGCTGAATTATGATCGTTATCAAGGGTTCGAGGAAAAGTTTACAAACGATAATGCGAAGGCGGCCGTATATGCGTTTCGTGGTGATACATATGTCGGATTGGATGCGGATACATTAGGTGCGAAGGATTTAGATTTTGCGCAAAATCATTTAGGCATTCTATCGGGGCTATACGGGATGTTGCGTCCGCTTGACTTCATGCAGCCATACCGCCTTGAGATGGGCACAAAATTTGCGAACCCGCGCGGTGAGGATTTGTATGATTTCTGGGGTGATAAAATTGCCGCAATGTGTAATGAGGTTGTGAAAGGTCATAAAAACAAAAGCGTCATTTCTCTGGCTTCGAATGAATATATTAAGGCTGTTAAGCCAAAAGCGTTAGAAGGTGATTTTATTACCTGCGATTTTAAGGAAATGAAAAACGGCGCACCGAAAACAATTGGTTTATTTGCAAAGCGCGCGCGCGGTATGATGGCGCGGTATATGATTCAAAACCGTATTGAAACGCCCGATGGGTTGAAAGATTTCAACACCGATGGATATGTATTTCAACCGGCTATGTCGAATGAGAAGACGTATACGTTTTTACGTGATCAGGAAAAATAAGCGCGAATACCCCTGTTATCAACGCCGTGTTAGCCCTTGACATTGAAAGGGTTTTTCGCGATGATCTTCATACTCAAAACACTTCAGTATTTCTAACTTACGAACAAAACGGCAATGGTATTTGATCGCGCAAAAGCTGTCGATTCCGCTGTGGAGGCGGAAATCTCAAAGACCCTCGAGAAGATCGAGGAGAAGCACCGTGTCAAAATTTTGCATGCGGTTGAATCGGGCAGTCGTGCATGGGGATTTCATTCGCCGAATAGTGATTACGATGTGCGTTTTATATATGTGCATGAACATGATTGGTATTTAACCGTCTATCCGGGCCGTGATGTAATCGAATTACCCATCAATGATGTCTATGATGTCAGCGGTTGGGATTTGCGTAAAACGTTGCACTTGGCCATGAAATCGAATGCGGTGGTCATGGAGTGGTTACAATCGCCGATTATATATAAAACCGTTCCTGACTTTACCGATCAGTTATTATCATTTTGCGGACGATCATTTCAAACAAAGGCATTGATGTATCATTACATCAATCTAGGAAGCCGCCAGATTGATCAGGCGTGGCGCACATCCGATACCACCGAAATTAAGAAATATTTCTATATGATCCGTCCGGCGATGGCATTGCGATGGATGGCGAATAATCGTGGTGTAAAACAAGTGCCGATGAATATCGATGCATTAATGGATGGTGGAAATGTACCAAAGGGTGTTTGTGCCATTATGCATGACCTCATCGCGCAAAAGCATGAATGCGAAGAAAAAGCTGTAACGAAACGTATTCATGAGCTTGATGATTTCCTGCTCGATACCTATGAGGCGGCAGAGCGTAAAGTGGCGGAATTACCCTCCCCTGAAAAGCAGATGGAGGCATCAGCCAATGACATATTGCGTCAGTGGGTGTTTTAGGCCTATAGCCCGATAAATTCCAAGAACATGAATATAATTGTCGGAATCAAAACCGCAAAAGGGAGGATTTTTGATGCGCGCCGCACTGGCTTTGAAAAATTTTCAGGCTCAAATAATGGCAATGTGATGCGCGCAAATAAAATACGCAGCGCCGATAAAACGGCCAAGGTGTAAGTCATGACCGTTAAAAACAGCCAGAAGAATTTTATAACCTGCAAATTCAATGTCACCGCCGCCAGGGCATAAAACACATCGGTCATATACGGCAATGACCACGGTGAAAAGATTATAAAATAATGTGAAAGGATAATGCCGAATGTCGATTTACCGCATGTGACGGGGATGACAAATGTTGATTTATATCCGCAGATCGGTATCAGCGATATGATATATTTTAACGAGGTTGTAAGAGTAATTGCCGAGGTTAAGCTAAAGACACCGAAAACATCCAAGAACGCGGTGAAGGTACTTTCCCCCACCATCGGTTCTCTTTCGATTTTCTCTAACTTTTTTACTCGTCTTCTACGTCTTGGCAAAGCTCACTTTCACTCCCTTTTTTTTGAAATAGCTCTGCATGCGCTTGCGCCCCTCGCGGTTATTTTGCACCAAACGATCGGCATCGAACACGGCTTCGGTTTTTTTCTCGGCCTTCATGGCTTCTTTTAAATCCTTAATGCGCGCATCTAAATCTTCGTTATCATTTTGAAGTGATTGATAGATGGCTTCGGTGGCCTGTTCAACGCTGTGGGACATAGATGCTCCTTGTGCTATTTACCCGTTATTATCACAGAGCAGCATATCAACAAAACGCGGCACCGCCAAGCTGGCTTTATCATACATCCCATGATCAAATTCATAGGCGTTTTTGGATGGCTCCAGATTAATCTCGAGGGTTTTTGCACCCATGTTGCGTGCCATCATGACAAAACCTGCGGCCGGATAGACATTGCCTGATGTCCCGATGGAAATAAATAAATCCGCCGCCATAAGCTTTTCCTCGATTGTGTCCATGTGATAGGGCATCTCGCCGAACCACACAATATCGGGGCGCATTGTGCCGATGTCATTACAGGCGGGGCAGGCATCGCGCACCGATGAATTATTTTGCTGCGGGCTTACCTTGCGGCATGTTGTGCAAAATGATTTCAGGATTTCGCCATGCATGTGCAAAACGCCTTGTGCGCCGCCGCGTTCGTGCAGATCATCAATATTTTGCGTGATTAATGTGATCGTCCCGCCCCAATTTTGCTGCAGCCGCGCAATCGCAATATGTGCGGGGTTGGGTGCAACATCATCGCTGAGTAATCCTTGGCGGCGTTCATTATAAAATTGATGCACAAGGGCGGGGTTGCGGATAAAGGCTTCGGGTGTTGCGACGTCCTCTACGCGGTGGCCGCACCATAAACCGCCCGCGCCGCGAAATGTCTGCAGGCCGCTCTCGGCGGAGATACCCGCTCCCGTTAGGATCACAATATCCGCCGCCAAATCGGGGTTGTTGTATGACAGGCTTTTGATGGATTGCACAAAGGCAAGATCAGCGGATATGGTCATGGTTTATTTTCTAAATAAATCACTCCCACTCAATCGTGCCCGGTGGTTTTGATGTGATGTCGTATACAACGCGGTTGATGCCGTGAACTTCGTTAATGATGCGGGTGGAAACGCGCCCCAAAAATTCATGTTCAAACGGGTAATAATCGGCGGTCATACCGTCTGTACTTGTCACCGCACGAAGCGCGCAAACATAATCATATGTACGGGCATCACCCATCACACCGACGGTTTTCACAGGCAGAAGCACCGCGAAGGCCTGCCATATTTCATCATAAAGGCCGCTTTTGCGGATTTCATCCAGATAAATAGTGTCGGCCTTGCGCAGGATATCGATTTTTTCTTGTGTGATTTCACCCGGAATACGGATCGCCAAACCCGGCCCCGGGAAGGGGTGGCGGCGAATGAAATCTTCGGGCATACCAAGTTCACGCCCCAGAGCGCGCACCTCGTCCTTGAATAATTCGCGCATCGGCTCAACCAATTCCATCTCCATGTCATCGGGCAATCCGCCGACATTGTGGTGGCTTTTGATGGTTTCGGACGGGCCGCCGCCGAAGCTCACGCTTTCGATAACGTCGGGGTATAATGTGCCCTGCGCCAAGAATTTAGCGGGTTTACCGTCTTTTGATACGCGCGCGGCGCAATTGTCAAAGACCTCGATGAACATGCCGCCGATAAGCTTACGCTTGATCTCAGGGTCGGAGATACCCTCCAGCCCGCTCAGGAATTTCTCGCTCGCATCTTCATGGATGAGGGGGATGTTGTAATGGTTGCGGAACAGGTTCACCACTTGCTCGCTCTCACCTGCGCGCATCAGGCCTGTATCAACATAAATACAGGTCAGTTGATCGCCGATGGCTTCGTGAATAAGAACGGCGGTAACCGAGCTGTCTACGCCGCCCGACAGGCCGCAAATGACTTTGCCGTCGCCGACTTGGGCGCGGATTTTTTCTATTTGCTCGGCGCGGAAGGATGCCATTGTCCAATCGCCCTTACAGCCGCAAACATTATGCGTGAAGTTTTTAAGCAAGTCCGCACCATGGAGGGTGTGAACCACTTCGGGGTGGAATTGCACGCCATAGAATTTGCGTTTTTTATCGGCGATAAAGGCAAACGGTGCGCCGTCTGATTTTGCGATAACCTCAAACCCCTGAGGCAGTTCGGCAACGTGGTCGCCGTGGCTCATCCATACTTGTTCATGGGCGCCCTTGTCCCAAACATTTGTGGTGATTTCGGAATGATCCAAAACATCAACAAAGGCACGGCCGAATTCGCGGCTTTGTTCGCCTTCGACTTTGCCGCCTAATTGCTCAACCATTGTTTGTTGACCGTAACAAATGCCGAATACAGGAACGCCCATTTCAAACACAATGTTTGGTGCGCGCGGGGAATCTTCGTCTAAAACACTGCGTGGGCCGCCAGATAGGATAATACCGCGCGGCTTATAGGCGCGAATGCGATCTTCTGGCGCTTGGTTAAACGGCCAAATCTCACAATATACACCGCTTTCGCGCAAACGGCGGGCGATGAGCTGGGTTACCTGGGAACCAAAATCCAGAATAAGGATGTGGTCGTGATCTTTTTGAAGCGCCGGGGCTTGTTGTGCTTGTGTCTGTGTCATACCGTTTTTTAACCTGTTATCGCCTGAATTTGAAGCGTTTTTATTGCATAAAATGACATGAATTGATACTCTCTTTTTATGAAAATTAAGGGTTGAGGGTTGAATAATTCACTCAAAAATATACGAGATGGGCTTAAATGGCCTGCGATTACGGCATCAACGGTCGTAACGGGCGCACTTGCGCTGCATATGGCGGTGGTAAATATTCCTGCTTTAACCTCATCCTCTTTGGATGATTATGTGCGACATAACGACCTGCCTGAGGCATTATTGGACGATGTGAAAAATCCGGAAAATATCCGTGTTTATGATGATAATAATGTCTTTAGTGCTCATCATTATGCGTGGAATAAGACAAAAGATGATCTGTTCGATCGTAAGGGAAAGTGGTTTATATCCGATGATTTTCGTCAATCCTATGCGGAGCAATTTGATTATGCGATCAACGGTGTGTCACGTGTCTCCTACGATATCGACGGTATAGATGCGCAGATAATTCTTGCACCGCGCCAATCTGTGCGTGATCACATTGCGGAAACATTCGGTTTTGATGCGGATGATGTAAAAATACCTGAACGGTTATCTGATACGAAATTTATGCTTACTCTGATGCATGAGGTGAGCCATACAAAGAAGAAAACTTATCATGCGAAGCAAGCTGATAGTACAAGGGCGAATGTTGCGCGTTCGACGCCGGAGAAAAACGCTGATGCACCTCATGAAGCTACTTTGCGAGGAGAGGTCGCTGCAGATTATGGCGCTATAAAAGCTGTGGATCATGTGGGCGATATTCCTCAAGAGGCACGTGATTTTCAAGTTGCTTTGCGCGCAATTGTTTTTCTGACAAAAGAGCCTACGCATGATACGGCGATATATTTGGATGATTTATTTCCGAAAGATCAGGGGTGGGAAAAATACGACGTTAACGGCCATGTGGAAGATCGTGATGTTTTGCTTGATAGTGTGAAAGAGTATGAAAGAAAATATGATGATATTGATAACAGATATTTACGTACATATTTGGCGATGATGGATGTTATCGAATTTGATGCTGTTGACCCTGATAAAAATGTGAACGAACGCATGTTGCATATTGCTGAATTATACATAGAAGGTATTGAATATTTTGTTCCTGAAAAAGCGGAGCAATTAAAAGAAATGCGTGAAGAAATGTTATGTGATGATCTGGCAACTGTATCTGAAATAAATGATTATGACGGCGAATGCGTAATGCAGGGTATTGAAGTTTCTTAAATGGTGTATCTTACAAAATGTCTACGATTAATATTCCTGAAAAATTATTACATAATTTGTTAAATGAAACGGATGATTTTGCCGTAAAAACTGTGACGGAGGGGCGCGGCGGGCCTTTCGGTGCTTCCATTCATGTCTATGACATGAAAATTGGCGAGGTGACGCAAATCGGAGAGGTTGAGGCGAATGCGGTTTTGTTGACGGGAATGGGCAGTGCGCATGCGGAGGATCAGGCGCTTAACCCTGAAACAATTGATGCGTTAAAGGGGTATTTGCGTGGTTTAGAAACGACCGAAGGGTGTTGTGTTGTCATGTCATCAAGCGGTCAGAGTTGTCCCGCCTGTCATTCGAAGCAAGAGATATTGGCGCGTGATTTGATCGAAGAAGGGCTAATTAAAGAGGGGCAATTTGTGGTCACCTATGGGGCTACGTATAAAGATACAGCCGATATCGCGGGTTTTAATGACGCGCCGTATCATGTCGATATGCAAAAATCGCGCGCTGATCGTATGATTGACCATCAAGATCAGGGTGTCGCCGATATTCCGCAGGCCGTAGCGGATATTTTTGAAAAAAGCGATCAGGCCGTTGCCGTTATTGCGATGCCTGACGGAATGCTGATTGAGGGGGGGGATAATCGCGCACATGATATGATGGCAACCCCGGAGGTGAGCGCTATTCGAAATGCTGCGCGTATTCAAAAATCTAATGGTGCGCAAACGCCGTGGGATTTGGGGAAGGCGACATTATATACATCGACGAAAACGCCGGGTCCGCTGGGTTATGCAGAGTGCCAGTGGGCAAATGTCACACAGTGGGTGAGTGTTGATCATGATCGTGCCGATATGTGGGCAACGCAAGAGGCAAAGGGGATTGAAAATGATAGATTCTTTAATGTTATTGCCGCGCAGAATTATAATCTCAGCGGTGCGACGCTCTATGTGAAGCGATTAGAACCCTTTGAAAACAAGGCACAGCATACATGGAAACGTAAGTTGGAATCAGAGGCTGATCCTGATAGCCTTCTTTATAATGGCATTGATTGCGATTGATCACTCAACGCTGTTCTTTAAATTACCCTCTTGTAAAAACTGGTTGTACGGTAAAGTGAATGATGCTGTAATGCGCGTCATAATTAAATTTTAGAGGGTTTTTTTAACGTGAGTAAGACGACATTTTCATTTGAATTTTTTCCACCAAAAAGCGAAAAAGCGGCAGAAGTCCTATGGGAAGCCGTTCCTGTTCTGGCCGATTTGGGGCCGAAATTTATGACCGTGACATATGGTGCGGGGGGATCAACCAAAGACGGTACAATCAATACGATTCAAAAGAAAATGGATATGACGAATATTCCGATCGGTTCGCATTTAACGTTTTTGAATACGACAAAAGAAGAATTGCACAGCTATGTTGACGGGCTGTGGAAGGATGGTGTGAAACACATCGTTGCTTTGCGTGGTGATATGCCGGCTGATTTGCAATGGCCGCTTGATGATGATGGTGATTATTTTCAATATACGTCTGATTTTGTCGAAGGCTTGTTGAAATGGCATCCGTTTGAAATTTCTGTTGGTGCGTATCCGGAAAAGCACCCTGATTCAAAATCATTGGAAGATGATATTTATGCCTTGAAAATGAAATGTGATGCGGGCGCACATCGTGCTTTGACGCAGTTCTTCTTTGATAATGATCTGTATTATAATTTTGTTGAGAAATGTTTGGCGGCAGGCGTGAAGGCGCAAATTTGCCCGGGTATTTTACCGATTCATGATTTCAAATCAATGTGCGGTTTTGCAAAACGTTGTGAGGCAAATGTGCCTGATTGGTTGCATGAAAAATTTGAAGGCTTGGATGATAAGCCTGAAGAAGCGCGCAAGGTGGCTTTGGAATTGTTGGTATCTCAAACCGAAGAATTAGCGAAAAACGGTGTCGAGCATATTCATTATTATACGCTCAATAAATCGGACATCACCAAGCAAGCGGTCGAGGTTTTGAAGTAAGGGGCATCGCTTGATGGAAGATAAGCCTTATTTGAGATATGTGCGTATCGAATGGGATCAGGTCGAAGATGAGGGCGTTTACCCCTACAATTTGAGTGCAGTAAAAAATATTGAAAATATTCAATTTAAAACGCCTGTAACCTTTGTAATTGGTGAAAATGGCGCCGGAAAATCAACTGTTTTGGAAGCTATAGCAGCTGGTATGAGGTTGAATCCTGAAGGCGGAAATATGAATACAAAGTTTTCTACATCTTCTACGCACTCTTCCTTGTATAAAAATTTGAGGTGTGTAAAGGGCTATAAGCGTCCCAAGGATTGGTATTTTTTGCGTGCAGAAAGCTTTTATAATGTTGCGTCTTACCTGGATGATGTGGGTACAAGAGGATACGGAACCGGAACCGGGTCAATACACAGATTGTCTCACGGAGAATCGTTTATGGCAGTTTTGCAGAATAAGCTTCGTGGTAATGGCTTTTATATGTTTGATGAGCCAGAGGCGGCATTGTCACCACAGAGGCAGTTATCGGCTTTAATTCATTTTGATAGGTTAGCAAAAGATTCGCAGCTTATAATTGCCACACATTCTCCGATTCTTATGGCTTACCCTAATGCGACAATTTATTATATTCATCAAAATGGAATAGAAGAGGTTTCGTACAAAGATACTGAACATTACAAAGTAACGAAAAGCTTTTTAAACAAAACAGATTTAATGATTGATGAGCTTTTTAGGGCATAAAAAAGTGCAGTTTATGTTAATTTTTCTTGTTTGAACTACATATTTTTTATGTGCTTTAACTGCGTCAAAAGCCTTGTTCAGCGCCATTTTGCGGGAAATTGAAAGTTATTCGGCAATGCAGCATATAAATTATGTGTTTTTCCTTGATCTTTATGTCTAACCGTTCTATGCCGTATTGGGTAAGCGAATTTTATTTATACCTTTAATGGAGGAATTTTTTATGGTCCTGGCTACAAATTTAGGATTTCCGCGTATCGGTGATATGCGTCAACTGAAGAAGGCTGTTGAAGCTTATTGGAAAGGCAAAAGCTCTCAGGATGAGCTATTGAACACCGGTAAGGAGCTTCGTGCACATAACTGGAAATTGCAAAAGCAAGCCGGTCTTGATCACGTTCCTTCGAATGACTTTTCATTCTATGATCAGGTTTTGGACATGATCACAACTTTGGGTCTTATCCCTGAGCGTTACAATTGGGATGGTGGTAACATCGATCTTGATACATATTTCGCAATGGCGCGTGGCCGTCAACAAGGTGACATCGACGTGACAGCGATGGAAATGACAAAGTGGTATGACACAAACTACCACTATATCGTTCCTGAATTTGAAGAAGGCATGGAGCCGAAACTTTCGAATACAAAAGTATTTGATCAATACCAAGAAGCGAAAGACCTTGGCATTGAAACACGCCCTGTTTTGGTTGGTCCTGCAAGCTTTGTTTTCTTGGGTAAGGCGCAATATGATGCGTTTGACCATGCAGAAACAGTGAAAAAATTGATCCCTGTTTATAACGAAATTTTGGCGAAATTGGCTGCACAAGGTGCGCAGTGGGTTCAAATTGACGAGCCTGTATTCTGTCTTGACCTATGTCCTGTCGGACAAGCGGTTGTTAAGGCGGCATATGACGCACTTGAAAAGCCTGAAGGTTTGAAAGTGATCGTAACATCATACTTCGATACACTTCGCGCGAATGCAGACCAGTTCTTTGCACTTCCGGTTGATGCGCTTCACATTGATTTGTGTCGTGGCCCGAACCAAGCGAATACTGCTGCAAATAACGCAGAAAAAGCATTGGACGAAGCATTGGCAAAAATCGGCGATAAGACATTGTCTGTTGGTATTGTTGACGGCCGTAACATTTGGAAAAATGACCTGTCAAAGTCTTTGAACTTCATTGAAAAGGCTGTTGCGAAACTTGGTTCTGACAAGGTATTCGTTGCCGGTTCATCTTCTTTGCTTCATACACCTGTTGATCTGAACAGCGAAACACAGATGGATGACCAGTTGAAGAGCTGGATGGCTTATGCAACGCAGAAAGTTTCTGAAATTGCTACAATTGCAAAAGGCGCAAATGAAGGCCGTGATGCAATTGCTGCAGAAATCGAAGCAAGTGATAAAGTTCAGGAAGATCGCCGTACATCTTCACGAATTCATGATGATGCAGTGAAGGCGCGTATCGCGAATATCACACCTGAAATTACAAACCGTAAGTCACCATTCGCACAACGTCAGAAAGTTCAGCATGCTGCTCTTGATTTGCCGTTATATCCGACAACAACAATCGGCTCTTTCCCGCAGACGCAGGAAATTCGTAAAGCACGTGCAGATTTCAAAAAAGGCGAAATCAGCGAAGCAGAATATAAAGCAGCGATGGAACAGGAAATTCGCACTGTTGTTGATTATCAGCACAAAGCAGATATCGATGTTCTTGTTCACGGCGAACCTGAGCGTAATGACATGGTTGAATATTTCGGTGAGCAATTGGGCGGTTTTGCGTTCTCTAAGTTCGGCTGGGTACAATCATACGGTTCACGTTGCGTGAAGCCACCGATCATTTTCGGTGATGTTTCTCGTCCGACTCCGATGACTGTTGAATGGTCAAAATACGCGCAAGAGCAAACTGATAAAATCATGAAAGGGATGCTAACAGGCCCGATCACGATCCTACAGTGGTCTTTCGTTCGTGATGACCAGCCACGTTCCGTAACATCAAAACAAATCGCATTTGCTATTCGTGATGAAGTTGCTGATCTTGAGGCTGCTGGCATCAAGATGATCCAAATCGACGAAGCAGCATTCCGTGAAGGTTTGCCCCTTCGTAAGGATGACTGGAAGGCATATCTTGATAATGCTGTTGAAGATTTCCGCATCACTGCATGCTGTGTAGAAGACGAAACACAGATTCACACACATATGTGTTATTCTGAATTCAACGATGTGATTGAATCAATTGCGGCGATGGATGCGGATGTGATCTCTATCGAGTGTTCACGTTCACAGATGGAATTGCTTGAGGCATTCACAGAGTTTAAATACCCGAACGAGATCGGACCGGGCGTTTATGACATTCACTCTCCACGTGTTCCTACTGTTCAGGAAATGGTTGATCTGTTGGATAAGGCGAAAATCAATCTTGATGAGCGTCAAATCTGGGTTAACCCTGACTGTGGTTTGAAAACACGCGGCTGGCCGGAAGTTGAAACATCATTGAAAAACATGGTGGAAGCAGCGAAAATTTTGCGTGAAAAATCAAGCGCGAGTGCTGCGGCTTAATTAACCGCCGTTATTTTAGAATTTGTGATGAGCCCGTTAGTTCGCTAACGGGCTTGTTTTATTTGCTGTTTTTTCAATATCGCGGTATAAATTAAACAGATAAAGATACGCAAAAAAGCGTACGATATAAGAACAGTGGGTAAATATAGTGGTTCATCATTACGAAAAGCAGAATCCGTATGTCCACCCTGACTACATCAGGGGGGTTGTTCTTGATAATGACAATACGCTTTATGCCGAGCCCGCGAACGCCAAAGAATATCATGTCAGAGCAGCCACGCGCGCGGTGCAAGAGCAGCTGCCCGATTTTTCTGATGATCAAGTTCTGGCGTTGCTTGAAAAAAGTAAGATGAAATATGGCGGGTCGCTCGATATATTTACCAAAGAATTTGGTGCGGATATGGCACAACTTCGCACTGACCAGTATCACTTTTTGATCGAAGATACTACGGATAACGGGTTTTTTGATCCTGATAAAACGCCAAAAGGGGCGCTTTCGAAATTGCGTATCGCAGGTGTGAATATGACCGTTGCCACACATGGCAATGAAGAGTGGACGAAACATTCGTTAGATCAGGTTGGTATTCGGCATTTATTTAATGACCGCAGCCATGTCTATAAGGATAGTGTTAATAATATCGGAAAAAATGTAGGGCCGGATATGTATGATGCGGCGCTTGATTCACTGGCCGCGCCGGAAACGGATGATCCATCTCAACGTGGTGTTGGTTATGCTATGGTCGAGGACACAATGGAGAACCTGTATTTCGCCAAAGAGCGCGGCATGATGACGGTTTTGATTAATACGGGTAAATACGATCCTGATTTTATCGAAGATTATGTTGATGTTGTTGTGTCAGATCAAAGCGAAGCGATTGATGCGATATGGGACAGTAACAGCTTGAACGAGCATCGCATGCGCAATGAATACCATTATGTTACATCTGTGGTTCCGGATGATTATGCGGACGATTTTGATGATTTTGATAATGACGGCATGTATTTCGATTAAATTATTCGGCTTTATTCTTTTCTAATTTTTCAATAACCAGTTTTGCGACCTTTGCTGATGATGGCGGGTTTTGCCCCGTTACGATATTGCCGTCAATCACGGCAATGGGTTTGAAGTTATCAGTCTTAATGATGATTGCGCCCAGCTCCTCCAGCTTTGTTTCAAGCATGAACGGCATTACATCGCTCAGGCCGACGGCATCTTCTTCTGCATTGGTAAAGGCGCTGATTCTTTTGCCGTTCACGACCGGTTTGCCATTTTCATCATTTACGCCAACGAATACGGACGGGCCATGACAAACGGCGGCTACAATTTTATCTGCAGCTAGGGTCTGGTTGATGATAGAGGCCAGTTTTTCATTATTCGGGTAATCAAACATTGTACCATGACCACCCGGAAAGAAAACGGCCGCATATTTTGAAGGATCAAGATTATTGATTGATGGTGTGTTTTTCACGGCGGCCTGAAGGGCAGTGTCATTCATATATCTGACGACGCTTTCGGGTTTGTCATCATCGCTGAGGCTTCTTGGGTCAATCGGTACATCGCCGCCAGCAACGGTTATAATTTCAACTTCGTAACCCGCATCTTCAAAGGCGTAATAAGGCGTTGTTAATTCCTCAAGCCATACACCCGTCGGGTCGTTTGTGCCTGCGATCATGGCGCCGGATGTGACGATGAACAATATAATCAAAGATTGCATGTGCGTGCCCTTTATGTTCGGTATGCGATAGGGCGATTGTAGTGCTTATGCTTTTCTTTGCAAGAGGGCAGTGAAAAACCCGTCTGTACCGCTGCGATGCGGGCTCAGGCGCATAAACGGGCTGCCGATATCAAGGGATGGGTCAACCGGCTTGATTTCAAAGTCAGGATTGTTTTTAAGAAATGCTTCAACTTGTTCTTCGTTTTCTTCGGTAAATAAAGAACATGTCGCATAAGCCAAGATTCCGCCTTCTTTTACCGCTTTTGCGGCGTTTTCAAGAATTTCTTGTTGTATGGCGATAATGTCATCAAGGCTCGGTCCGTAATTTTCCCAACGCATATCAGGGTTTCGGCGCCATGTGCCGCTACCGCTACATGGGGCGTCGATTAACACGATATCAAATTTGCCCTTTTGGCGTTTGAACCATTTGCGATGACGCTCATCCGATAGAGGGCGAACCTCAACGATATCTGCGATACCTGCTTTTTTGTAGCGTTTACGCCCGTTTTCTAATCGGCGTTCATCATTGTCGGTGGCGACAACGCGGCCTTTACGCTCCATCGCAACCGCCAGCGCAAGCGTTTTACCGCCGCCGCCGGCACAGTAATCAAGAACCTGCATCCCTGGTTTGGCATCACAAAGCCACGCGATAAGCTGCGAGCCTTCGTCTTGAATTTCAACCCAGCCTTTTGTGAATGCCTTGGTGCGCGATAGATATGCTTTTTCCGTGCAGCGTAATGTCCACGGGCAATATTGTCCGTCAATAACATTAACACCGTCTTTTTCAAGTGACTGTTTTACCTTGTCTTTATCCGCTGTGAATGTGTTCACCCGCAGATCAAGCGTTGCAGGTTCGAGCATTGCTTTCATCTCGGATTCAAAGGTATCACCGAATAAATCATGTAATTTTTGCGCGTATTCAGGTGGCGTTTCGCATCGCACATCCTGCGGCATGTCGTCAGGCTCTAATGGTTGATCATATAGCTTAGCGGCGAATGTGTTTTCGACATCATTTAACGGTTCAGGCGCATATTGAGATCCGTCAAAAAGGTCTTTGATGCGCTTTTCATTGGCTTCTTCGCCTAAAATGCACCATGCAATCACACGGTTGCGCGGTGTGTCTTCTGCGCCTGCTTTTCCTAACCACCATCCTAGGCGTGCATGGGAACGTGTCATGGCGTATATACGCTCTGCGACGTTACTGCGGTCTTTTGAGCCGATATAACGACGTGCGCGCATGTAATCGCCAACACATTTATCGAGCGGTACGCGCGATCTGTGTGTGCCGTTTAAAATTTCCAATGTTGCGTTAATTCTTGATGCCGGTTTCATGGTTGGCATTATTATCCTAAAATAACGCGTTAGGCTATGGAATTCTTAGCGTTTCGGGAATTATTTGACTTTTATTTTGACTTTTTTAACCCTCTGTGTGATACATTCGGCCCATAAATGAAAAAAATGGGTTTGAACGATGAGTATTCCAAAGCCGAACCACTATAGAAATAAGGGCCAGAACCTTGGCCGTGTTGTCGACGGGGTGTTTGATCCGTTAAATGCAACAGGACGTAATACAGGTAACCTGTATGAGGTTGATTATTCCAATATGCGTAAAGCGATGGAAGATATTCGTGGTGAAAGCCCTGCGCTTTTCGATCGTTGCGTAACGGCGATGACAGGCGGTAGAGAGCTGTCTGAAGCGGATGAAACGGTGGCTAATAAGATTTTAAATGTTCACGGTTATGGCGTGAAATCTGAGATGCTGAACAAGGTCGTTGCACATTGGAAGCAAAATGCACCATCTATGTCAGCGTCGTTCGAGCCGGAGTATATGTTGGATGTATCACGTCCTGTAGCACATCGTTTTTATGAGGCTGCTGCTGAGAAGGTTGAATCCATCCGTGAAAGATATCCGCAATTCGGTAAGGATCTTGATGATATGTTAAAAAGCGGAGATGACAGCGATGCTATTTTTGCCGAGCGTTGGTTTAAGGATAAGCATGAAGGTACCGAGCGATCATCTATGGCGCGTTCATTTGGTTATGCCGTAAATTCAATTAATGGTTTGAATAAGCGTGCAGCGGGTACCTATGCAAAGCTATCGCCTTTTGATGCTTCGAAATACGAAGCGGAAGCGCACGACCTTTAGGTTACAATTTTGAAAATTAATAATGTCGCAGAGCATGCGAGCAATACCTCAACGGCCTTGAAAAAGGTTTCTTGAGGTATTTTGTTATGGAGCTTCTGCCCCATATAGAGCGCCAGTAAAAATCCCGGATAGGCATACATCGCGGTGATTGCCAAATCAGGCGTCAGCATACCCGTGCCGATGGCGCCGATGGCGCGGGGGATGTTGGATATCATCAGGGTTGCGATGATGCTTGCGCGGAATTGTGATGTGATATCAATTTTTTCTTTGAGAAATAAAATGAAAGCAGGGCCGCCGCCGCCGATCATTGCATTGAGCATGCCGCCTAAAAAACCTGCCAGATGGGCATCGCCCCATTTAATTAAACGACCGAGCGGGTCAAATGATGTGTGTTTGCGTAAGAGGTGTAAAATAATATACCCCGCAAGAATGCCGCGCATGACATCTGCTTGCAGGTATTTCAGTAACACAATGCCAATGCATACGCCGAGTACCATGGCGGGCAACATGCGCAGAATACTTGGCCATTGTATCTGTTTGAAAGTTGAGAATATGAGTAGCCCCATCGAGAATTGATAAATCATCACCATGGATACAACGTCTTGTACGGGCATAAACAGGCTGAGGAGGGGAATGCAGATAAGCCCTCCGCCAAAACCGAGTAAGCTTTGTGCGAAGAAGGCAAATGTGATGATGATAAAAATAAGAGCGGTAATCATGCAAAGAATAAATAAGTCTTTATGGAGAAGAAAACCCGGCCGCATATCGCAAGCCGGGTTTTTGTATTATTTATGAGCGTAAGGCTTAGTGTTCTTCGCCGTGCTCTTCGTCTGTGTGCTCTTCATCAGCGTGCTCGTCGCCATGCTCTTCATCAGCATGGTCTTCGTCAGCATGTTCGTCATCGCCGTGCTCTTCGTCAGCGTGCTCATCAGCATGCTCGTCGCCTGAAGCTGCTTCTGTGTCATTTGCAGATTTAGCATCGATTGTTACATCTGTAGAAACGCTGTCTGTAGGGATAGCGTCAGCTTGAACAGCTGTATCAGCTTCGATAGAAACTGACTCAGCATGAGCAGATGAGATTGCAAACGGTGTCGCAGATGCAAGCAAAGCTGCAAGTACTAGGTATTTCTTTGTCATGATATTATCCTCATGTTTATCTGACTTATTCTTCACTATAAAGCAAAGGTCTATAGACTATGATTGGTTCCAAAAAAAATGCAAGTTTTTTTATGGTCTCAGCTTAAGCCTATGATTCAGTGCGATAATTAGGTGCCTCACGTGTGATGGTTACGTCGTGGACATGAGACTCTTTGAAGCCCGCACCTGTCATGCGAATAAATTCGGTTTTATCGTGCATGTCTTTCACGGTAGCAGAGCCCGTATAGCCCATAGATGCCCGTAAACCGCCAACCATCTGGTGAATAACATTTCCGATCGGGCCTTTATACGGAACGCGTCCTTCGATGCCTTCGGGAACCAATTTATTGGTGTGATTCACGTTGCCTTGGAAATAGCGATCAGCCGATCCCTTCACCATAGCGCCTACAGACCCCATACCACGGTATGACTTGTATGAGCGACCCTGGAATAGAATAACCTCGCCAGGGGCTTCGTCTGTTCCTGCAAAAACGCCGCCCATCATGGCTGCGCTTGCGCCTGCGGCAATGGCTTTGGCGAAATCACCAGAATATTTGATACCGCCATCGGCAATTACCGGAATGCCTTTTGGTTCACAGGCGGCGACAACATCCATGATTGCGGTTAATTGCGGTACGCCGACACCCGCTACTACGCGCGTAGTACAAATTGAACCGGGGCCGATACCGACCTTAATGGCGTTTGCACCGGCGGCTATTAGGGCGAGCGCAGCGTCGCCTGTGGCAACGTTACCGGCCATAATTTGCAGATCAGGGTTTTCCGCGCGAATGCGTTGTACCGTTTCGATCACAGCCTTTGAATGGCCGTGCGCGGTATCAACGACAACAATGTCCAGACCCGCTGCGGCCAAAGCCGTTGCGCGTTCAACGCCGTTAATATCCCCTGTTCCGACAGCGGCACCCGCACGCAGACGACCTTGTGAATCTTTAGTCGCAGCAGGGAATAATTTTGATTTTTCGATGTCTTTTACCGTCATTAAACCAATGCAGCGGTCTTCATCGTCAACAATGATCAGTTTTTCCAAACGGTTTTTGTGTAACAGCTTAGTTGCCTCTGCTTTGGTAATATCTGCCTTTACCTTCACCAAATTTTCTTTGGTCATTAAATCTCTGATCGGTTGGCTTTCGTCATCGGCGAAGCGCACGTCACGGTTTGTCAGGATACCGACAAGTTTTCCGTTTTCTTCTGTCACGGGGAAACCTGAAATGCTGTAGCGTTCCATTAAGGCCCAAGCATCAGATAGTTTTGCATCCGGGCGAATTGTGATCGGGTCAAGAACCATACCTGATTCAAAACGCTTTACGCGGCGCACCATGCGGGCTTGATCTTCGATATCCATATTACGGTGTAAAATACCAAGGCCGCCGTTTTGCGCCATAGCAATCGCCAGATCGGCTTCTGTCACTGTGTCCATAGCCGCCGAAAGGACGGGGATGTTCAATGTTATTTCTTGGGTAAGTTGTGTCGATGTATCAACCTGATTGGGTTGAACCTCTGACTCTCCGGGAACCAGCAAGACATCATCAAATGTCAATGCTTCGCGAATTTGGGTGGAATCTTTAATACGTGCCATCTGCAAATCTCCAGCGCTTATATGGGCGAAATTTGCAAGTGAGTTATAGCGTGTTTTTCAAGGATGTAAAGAAAAAGATTCTCTAAATTCTTAAAATTGTTATGAAAACTAAGAATTTGTTATCTTTTTGTCCGTATACTTAAGCCTAGGTCAAAAATTATTTAGGTGGGCACGTTAATGATACCCAGTAACGGTATTACAAGTATATATGTAAGATTTGCAGGAGAGCAGTCTCTCCTTTCTATGGCGCAATCGAATATGATCGGCAATTTTGATCGCATCAGTAAGGTGCGTACGCACACATTTCTCTCTAATAATGCACAAACACCTGAAGGGGTTAGTCGTAATTTCGGTGCCGATCGTTTTTATTGTTGGGATGATACAACAATTGATTGCAGTAATAACCCAGCCTTAATAGATAGTGATGCGGTTTCACATTTGAAAGAGCAAATAGCAAGCGATCGAAAATTCCAGATTTTGAAATCTGATCTTGAAAACCGCATGGGCGGTGAGGTTACCGTTGAGCCGTTCGTACAGATTGTGCGCGGTGAGGATAATATGCGTTATAATATTCGTCGCCAATCAAAGGTTGATGATTTTGATATGATCCGTGTTGGCATTCGTGTTCATGCCCAAGATGAACAAGCGTTTAAAGCGGGTTTAAAAGCCATGGCAGATGAGGAAAATCCTTTTAAGATGAAGCCGTTAGTGCAGCATGCTATGCAAAATGAAGCGTCTATGGCTTAGGTTTTTATACTTCTTCACTTCCCTTAAAACCTGTCGCAACCACAAATTGCTCAGCACTTTCTTTGCGGCTGGATGGCGGTTTGACATGTTTCACGACCTTAAAATGCTTTTTCATTTCCTTGAGCAGGCTGTCCTGCGCTCCGCCTTGAAAAACTTTGGCGACAAAAATACCATCAGGTTTTAAGATTTCGATTGCAAAGTAATAGGCGGCTTCAACGACGGCCATAATACGCAAATGGTCTGTTTGTTTATGGCCTATTGTGTTTGGTGCCATATCGCTCAGGACGGCATCAGCCAACCCACTTGATGAAATTTTGGATAGTTCTTCTTTTAAGATGTCGGGCGCATCATCGGCCATGAAATCCATTTTCAACGCCGTCACATCGGCCATTTCATCCATCTCAAGCAAGTCAATGGCAACGACCTTACATCCGATTTCGCTGGCAATTTGGCACCACCCGCCAGGCGCAGCGCCAAGGTCAACTACAGCCATCCCGGGCTTTAGGTAATCGATTTTTTCGTTTATTTCCTTAAGTTTAAAGGCGGCACGCCCGCGATATCCGTATTTTTCCGCTTCGGCCACATAGGGGTCGTTTAATTGGCGTTTTAGCCAACGCGTCGACGAATTTTTTCTGCCTTTTGCCGTGCGGACTTTTGTTTTTGGTTTATTGCGTGACATCTATATATCTTCTAAATCTACTAATTTTAACGGTTATAACACCATTACGAAGCTACAGCATATAAAAATCATAAAGAAAAAGGATAGGCAGGCCGCCATGAAGACAACGCCCTCTGTGCGTCTTGAGAAATGCGCCATGAGTAAAAACAGCGCATAAAAGAAGCTGGAAACGATAATGCCACGAATATAGACATCTGTTTCAATAAAGCCCATAATGCCGTTCGGAAAGCCGAACGAAGATATCATTTCGGCCATTAAACGGGATATAATCATGCCGAATGTAACGAAGCCCACAGTCCACCAACGGTGTTGTTTGTGAACACCAAAGAATAGAATCGGGATCCAGATCGTATCACACCAATAGACAAGTATATCTAACATACAGGCAGTTTATGACATGCGTAGCCGTAATTACAGTATAAATCTTTATTTTGTCACAATAATTTCGTTCTTAACGATGATCGCGATTATGTTTTTTTCAACCCAAGCCACAGCACAGCGTTCCGGCCTGAGTATTGTGCGCGATGCGGAAATTGAAAATACATTGCGGGAATGGGGGACACCTGTCTTTAAGGCTGCAGGATTAAACCCAAAGGCCGTGAATATTATTTTGGTTCAAAATGACAGCATTAATGCGTTTGTCGCGGGCGGATCAAATATTTTCTTTTATACCGGTTTGATTACGAAATCTGAAAACCCGGGCGAAGTTGTCGGTGTATTGGCGCACGAAACCGGCCATATTGCGGGTGGTCACTTGATACGTGGTCGCGCCGCCATGGAGCGCGCATCGTATGAGAGTATGATTGGGTTGTTGCTTGGTATCGGCGCGGCAATTGCGACGGGTGATGCAGGTGCTGCTTCGGCGTTATCTCTTGGCGGTGGATCTATTGCACAACGTAATTATTTGGCGCATAGCCGTATTCAGGAATCGAGCGCCGATCAGGCTGCTCTATCTTTTTTGGAAAAAGCCAAGATTAACCCGAGCGGCTTGGCGAGTTTTATGGATAAGTTGAAGGCGGAAATTTATGTACCGAGAAATCAGCAAAGCGAATATATGCAAACGCACCCTCTCGTTGAGAACAGACTTGAGATTTTGACGCGCGGCGTGGCGCAATCACAATATAAGGAGAAGCCGCTCCCCGCGAAATGGACTGACGAGCATGCACGTATTAAAGCGAAGTTGATTGGCTTCACGAGCCCGGGGCAAATACCATGGGTCTATGGCGATAGCGATCAGTCGATTCCTGCGCAATATGCACGTGCTATTGCGGCGTATCGTGCCAATCAGGTTGATGATGCGCTCTCGCGTATTGATGTCTTAATTGCGGCGGAACCTAAGAACCCGTATTTTCAGGAGCTAAAGGGGCAAATGTTGGTGGATTTTGGGCGCGTAGAGCAAGCGTTGCCGTATTATCGTGAAGCCATAAAATATGAGGATTCCCCACTGTTTCGCATTGCGCTGGGCCATGCTCTTATTGAAAGTGCAGGGCAGAATAATCAGGCCATGTTAAAAGAGGCAGTCGATAACCTTGAAATTGCGGTCGTGAAGGAGCCCCGTTCAACGCGTGTTCATCGCTTAATGGCGACGGCATTGGGGCGTATGTCCGATGATACTGGCGCAAAGTTGCACTTAGCAGAAGAGGCATTGTTGCAACGTCGTTTTGACGATGCCAAAAACATGGCGGAATATGTGCTTAACCGTGAAAAAGAAGGGTCGCGCTACTGGATAAAGGCGAAAGATTTGGTTACTTATATAGAAAATTCTAAAAATGGGTGACTTTTTGCGGGTTTTGAACGAATACTATAATATCACTTTGAAAAGCGAGGAGTTTAAGTTTTGAAGAAGAAAGTTAAAATGTTGAAAATGCTAGCTTTAGGTGCAGGTGTATGTACTGCGGCTATGATCGGTTCGCCGATGCAATCGCATGCGGAATCTCAGTTTACACCTGAACAACAGGCGGAGCTAAAAGAATTGTTTAAGCAATACTTGGCTGAGCATCCTCGTGAAATTTTGGACTCTGTAGAAAATTTCCGTCTTGAGCAAGAGCGTTTGATGGAGCAGTCTGCGCAAGATAACCTCAAGGAGTATCAAGCATACTTAACAGGTGCCGATATGCCTTCAGCTGGTAATCCTGACGGTGATGTGACAGTTGTTGAATTTTTTGATTACAATTGCGGATACTGTCGTAAGGCGTATGAAGATGTGATCAAGTTAATTGATACAGATAAGAATGTGCGTGTTGTGTTCATGGAAATGCCTATTCTGAGCCCGTCTTCAAGAAAAATGTCGGAATATGCTTTGGCTGCGCACAAGCAGGGTAAATATTTCGATATGCATAATGCGTTGATGAATTATCGTGGTACACAAAATGATGCCGCGTATGAAAAACTCGCAGCTGACGCCGGTCTTGATCTGGCAAAACTGAAGGAAGATATGGCTTCGAAGGACGTTGCAGATGAAATTGCAAAGGCAATGGAAGTCGCGCGTGTCCTTGGTATTAAGGGTACACCTGGTTTTGTGATTGGCGATAATATTTTCCCGGGGTATATCGGTCTTGACCCGATGATAGCCGAAGTGAAAAAAGTTCGCGCAGCAGGAGCGACGCCTAATTAATAATTGGCGTTGTTATTTTTTAAATATGTAATAATATGGCTGGCATGACGCTAAAGACCCATCATAAAATTTTGATCGGCTTGCTGTTGCTGGCCATAGCTTATTTCGGATATGTATTTTTTCAATACCGTTCCGAGGCCTTTAAGGTATACGATGTTGCCGATAAATATGTTTGGGAACAGCCGAATGCCGATTTGACAATCGTCGATTTTAACATGTTTTCCTGTATTCATTGCCGTAATTTGCACCCGACCTTGATTGAAGCCATTAAGCAAGACGGTCATGTGCGTTATATTTCGCGCACCATTACGACGGGGGATGAATGGGAAAACACGTTGGTTACCGCGACATATGCCGCAGCAGAGCAAGGGAAGTTTACTGAGCTTCGTAATGCGCTTTATGATAACTGGCCGGTGAATAACCGTGAGAAATTATTTGAAATTGCTTCATCGCTTGGGGTTGATACGGTGAAGCTTAGCCGTGATATGTCGAATGAAGATATTCAGGCGCATGTTGAAGAAAATAAAAGCTTCTTTCTTGCGTGGTTTGTTCGTGCAACGCCTACATTATTAATTGGTGATAAAATTTATCAGCCAAGTAATCCGAATGTTACGGTTGAGGAGCTTCGTGCTTATTTCGAGCAAGCGCGATAGAGCTGATTCTTTTCTGAAAAATATCACTTTGTTTATATTAAGGCGAGAGCGTTATGAAAAAAATCCTTATTCTTAATGGCCCGAATTTGAATATGCTCGGTCTGCGAGAGCCACATATATATGGTGATCAAAGCCTGCAGGATGTTGAGGATTTATGCTATGAAACGGCGCATTCTCATAATATGAAGATTGATTTCAGGCAGTCTAATCACGAGGGCGAGCTTGTTGATTGGATTCAAGAGGCGCGCGGCGTACAGGATGCGGTTGTAATTAACGCGGCGGCGTATACGCATACTTCTGTTGCGATCCATGATGCGTTGAAATTATTGGACGTTCCGATTATTGAGGTGCATCTTTCTAATCCGAAGGAGCGTGAAGAATTTCGTCACCATTCATACATTGAATCCGTTGCTAAGAGCGTGTTTGCGGGGCATGGAGCAAAAGGATATCAGATGGCGATTGACCGCTTGGCGGAATTGCTTGGGTAAAAAGTTTATCTATTTTACGGGTATGCTTTGACATTGTGCTTTAACTTTTGTATTCAAGAGTTTAACTTAACGATAATACATAATTAACAGTAAGATTTACCGATGAAGATTGATGCAGAAGCGATCAAGGAACTCGCTGATCTATTAAATGAAACAGGCCTTACAGAGGTCGAAGTGGCAGAGGGTGACAAGGTTATCCGTGTAAGCCGTGGCGGAACGATTGTTGCGGGGGGCGCGATGCCTGCCGTTAATATGTCTTCTGATCCGGCCGTGCCGCAGGTTGCTAGCTTAGATGCTCCGGCGAATAATGTGGCCTCATCCCATCCGGGTGCGGTCAAGTCACCAATGGTCGGTACGGCCTATCTACAGTCTGAGCCCGGCGCTCCGCCTTTTGTGAAAAAAGGTGCGCAGGTTAATGCGGGCGATACGCTTGTCATTATCGAGGCCATGAAGGTGATGAACCCGATCAAAGCGGAAAAGTCAGGTACAGTGACACAAGTTTTGGTCGAGAACGGCGAGCCGATTGAATTCGGTGATGTTTTGATGGTTATCGAATAACTGAAGGCGTTCCTGAAAAATGTTCAAAAAAATACTGATCGCTAACCGTGGTGAAATTGCTTTGCGCATTATTCGTGCTTGTCGCGAAATGGGCGTAGGAACAGTTGTTGTTCACTCGACTGCGGATGCAAGCTCTATGGCTGTTCGTTTGGCTGATGAGTCTGTTTGTATCGGTCCGCCTGCGGGTAAAGACAGTTATTTGAATATCCCTTCTATTTTGACGGCTGCGGCATTGACGGGCGCGGATGCGATCCACCCCGGTTATGGTTTCTTATCTGAAAATGCGCAATTTGCCCGCATGGTCGAAGAACACGGTTTTACCTTTATTGGCCCTTCTGCGGATCTGATTGATCGTATGGGCGATAAGGTGCGCGCGAAACAAACCGTGCAGGAGCTTGGTCTTCCTGTTGTTCCCGGTTCTGATGGTGGCGTTGACACAGCAGAAGACGGTCAGCGAATTTCAGAAGAAATGGGTTTCCCTGTATTGATCAAAGCCGCAAGTGGCGGTGGTGGTAAAGGGATGCAGGTCGTGCGTGAAGCAGGGCAATTTAGAGAAGCCTTTAACACAGCGCGTAGCGAGGCCAAGGCGAACTTTGGTGATGATACCGTATATATCGAAAAGTATCTGGAAAAGCCGCGCCATATTGAAATTCAGGTTTTTGGTGACTCACACGGTAACGCCATTCATTTGGGAGAGCGTGATTGCTCGATTCAACGTCGCCACCAAAAATTGGTTGAAGAAGGGCCATCCCCTGTTCTATCGCAAGAAGAGCGCGATAAAATTGGTAAATTGGCCGCAGATACTGTGCGTGGTTTGGGCTACCTTGGTGCGGGAACGATTGAGTTTTTGTACGAAGATGGCAAGTTTTATTTTATGGAAATGAATACACGTATTCAGGTTGAGCATCCTGTAACAGAGATGATTACAGGTATTGATTTGATTGCGGAACAAATTCGTGTAGCTGCCGGTGAGAAATTGAGTGTTCAAAAGGATAAATTCCGTTTCCGTGGTCATGCGATTGAAATTCGTATTAATGCCGAAGACCCTGATACATTCATTCCTTCGCCCGGTAAAATCACACAATTCCATGCGCCAGGCGGTTTGGGTGTGCGTTTCGACAGTGCCATTTATGGTGGCTATAGTATACCGCCATATTATGATTCAATGATCGGAAAGTTGATTGTACATGGCCGTAATCGTGATGAATGTATTCGTCGTTTGTTACGCGCAATTCGTGAAACGGTTATTGAGGGCGTGAAGACGACCTTGCCATTGCATGAGTGGATTTTAAAACAGCCCGAATTTCAGAGTGGTGACTACACTATTCATTGGTTGGAACAAAAGTTATCAGAGGGGCGTTAGCATTTTCTGATACATGACATCAGGAGAAGTAATATGCATTTCGTTATCCTTTCAGGATCTCAAAGAGATAAATCTCAATCTATTAAAATTTCGAAGTGGCTCGCAAAGGTTTTGGATGAATCTGATGCGACCACAGATATTATTTCAATGGCAGATAATCCTCTGCCGTTTTGGGATGACAGCGCATGGGATAAAGATTCAGAACTGGCAGCCCATGCGAAGCCTTATCAAGAGCGTATGGCAAAGGCAGATGGTGTTATTTTGGTTGCCCCTGAATGGCACGGTATGGTTCCCGGGGCTTTAAAGAATTTCTTGTTATATGTCGGGTCGGCTCAAACAGCGCACAAACCGTGTTTGCTTGTCGGCGTTTCAACAAGCACTGGTGGTGCATACCCGATCGCTGAATTACGTGTCAGCGGCTATAAGAATAACCGCATGGTTTATATTCCAGACCACCTTATTGTTCGTAACGCGGAAAATGTTATGAATGATCATGATATGAGCGCCGAAGATGGCGAAGATATCTACATTAAAAAGCGTGCATTGTATTCTCTGAATGTTTTACGTACATATACGCAGGCTTTGCGTGACATGCGTGAAAAGCATGATCTTTTCGATCCGGCCTATCCGTTTGGCATGTAGGTATAGCCTTTAGGCGTAATTTGCTGCATAATTAACATATGCAAATTGTTCTGACACCCGAAGTGATTTTGGCGGCCTATCGTGAAGGGATTTTCCCAATGGCCGATAATGCCAGAAGTAATCGCGTGCATTGGATATGTCCTGAGATGAGGGGGCAGATCTCTATTCCTGATATGCATATTCCAAAGCGTTTGAAGCGAAGTGTCAGGCAGATGCGCATAGCCGGTCGTCCGTATGAAATTCATATTAATCGTAATTTTGAAAAAGTTATTCATGCCTGCGCTAAGGAAACGTTGGACCGCCCGGATACATGGATAAATAGTGAGATCGTGAATGCGTATTGCACACTGCACCGCAGAGGTTACGCTCATTCGGTTGAGTGTTATCAGGATGAAGAACTTGTCGGCGGGCTATACGGTTTGGCCATAGGTGCAGCATTTTTTGGCGAGAGCATGTTTTCAAGAGCAACAGATGCCAGCAAAGTGTCGCTTGTTCATCTTGTTGCGCGGTTGCATGAGGCAGGATTTGAATTACTGGATACGCAATTTACAAATCCGCATTTGGTACAATTCGGTGTATATGAGCTTGCGCATCACGAGTATGTACAATGTTTGGAACCGTTATTGGATAGAGATTGTAGGTTTGATTTTCGCGCTGAATCTGAAAAAGATCTTATATTGCGCTATTTTTCAGGTCGTCACTAAGTGTTATTCTGCAATAACTTCAGGCTCTTTGTGGTTTTCTTGTTTTTCGTCTTTGCCTTCGCTAGGCGATTTTTCGACATTTGCGGTTTCGTTATCCAGGCAATCGAGCACCCAAACGTCATAGATCGGGTGATCCATCGGCGATAAACCGGGTGAAGATGAAAACATCCATCCGCTAAAAACCCATTTTGCATTATTGTCTGTGTCGACTTCCCAAATTTCAAGAAATGCAGCAGATTCAGGTTCATCAACAGGCGCGGATTTCTGGCAGGTTTTAACACGAATATAAAGTGGACCGAATTTGAGGGTCGAGCCGACCTTTGCGTCAAATGTCATTGTGCGGGCTGTTGCCTTGTCAAGGGATTGCAAGCGCGCACGCGGATATTCTGTCATGGTTCTGGCAGATGCTATTGATGGCATAAGCCCGATCATCATCAGGCAAAGAAGAATAGTGTTTTGCGTACGACGCATTTTATTGTTCTTCTTTTTTGTCATCTTGCATGCTGAAAATAAATTGTCCGAGAAGCTGCTCCAGATTCTGAGGCGCTTGTGTATATTCAATGGCACCACCCGGAGCGATCATTTCTTCGTCTGCTCCCGGTTCAAGCGCAAGATATTGTCCGCCGAGCAGGCTTTCGCTGCTGATGAGGGCGGCAGTGTCGAGCGGTAATTCGTAACCGTTTTTAATGTTCAGGTGAACGCGCGCCAAATATGTATCAGGCAATAATTCAACATTTGCGACATTTCCAACTTTAACACCGCTAATTTGCACGTTATCGCCAGGGCGCAGCCCGCCAACGCTGGAGAAATCAGCAGTAATGTTGTATCCGTCAGGGGAGGCGATATCTGCGGTCTTCACGCTGTAGGTTAAAAATAAGCCTGCTACGATGACAACAATTGCCCCTAGTAATGTTTCTGCGAAACTACGTTTCATATTATGTCCTGCCCAAAATTTTTTCTAATCAATCCCTAGCATGCCCCGCCAGAGTGGTAAAGATTTACGCGATATTCTCGCGTAATAATCTCTTTAAAAGTTATGCATCCGGTGTCCATGCTTCGTAATCGCCGGTTGCCTTCTCGCGCTCACCACCTGATAGGATATGCCCGCTCGGACGGTATGCTTGATTTGTACCAGTCAGATTCGGTTGGTGAGGCTTTTGCCAGTTACGACGATATGACTTCCCGTCTTCACTCGGTACTGTATTTGTCTGGTAATGTAACCAACCATGCCATTCGGGCGGCACCAAGCTCGCATCCGGTGTGCCTTTGTATATGACCCAACGGCGCGGGCGGTTATACCCTTTACGCGCTGGAGCCTCGAAATATTTATTTCCCATTACATCCGTGCCGATTTTTTTACCGCGAGATGTCATTGTAAATAGCGAAATATGCGCAGGTGATAAAACACCCAGTAATTTAAAAATTCCCATGAACTGACCGTTTCTTAAACTTTCGGATTTACTTTTCCTTTGTTTGTGTCGATTATGGCAGACCAGATCACAAACGCAAAGGGCAAAAACAATGACAAGTCTTAAAGATGTTAACGCAAAACTTCAAGAGCTAGGTTTATCTCTTCCTGCTGTTGCTGCCCCTGCGGCAAATTATGTTCCCTATGTCGTGTCCGGTAATATGGTTTACGTATCTGGGCAAATTCCGTTTTTAAACGGCGAAAAAATGCATTTGGGACGTGTTGGCGCCGATTTAACCGAAGAAGACGGTGCAAAAGCTGCGCAGGCATGTGCGCTTAATATTTTGGCGCAGGTCAATGATGCGGTCGGTGGTGATTTTTCACGCGTAAAAAGATGTGTGAAGCTAGGCGGTTTTGTTAATTCTACGCCTGAATTTACCAATCAGCCAGTTGTTATCAATGGCGCGTCAAACTTGATTGCAGATGTTATGGGCGATGCGGGTAAGCATGCACGATTTGCTGTGAGTGCGCCGTCACTGCCTTTGGGTGTTGCCGTTGAAATTGACGCGGTTTTTGAAATCGCTTAATTAGTCTTCGATTTTTTGATCTAAATTTTGCCAGCGCCGGAACATCTTCAGCGCTTGCTCTTTTCCGACTTGCTGATAGCTCGGCTCTTGGGTTTTCTTACGCTCACGCAGGCAGTCATCTTTGATATCACTATGACTTAGGCCGAATAAAACATTGCGGATGCCGACGCTCAGGATCAATGCTTTGCCTATTTGTGTCGGCTCGCTGGAGCAGTACAAAACACAATCTGAAAGGTCTGATTTCCCTAATCGTTCAGAGGCCTGACGAATAGCCATAATTTCAGCATGTGCTGTCGGGTCGGATCGTGAAGTAATACCGTTTGTCCCTTCGCCAAGAATTTCCCCTTTTTCATTTGCAACCACTGCGCCGAATGGGCCGCCTTTCATGCTTTGGGCATTACGTTCCGCCAGATCAATAGCGCGTTGCATCAGTTGTTCGTGCGAAAAATGAGTGTGATAGGTTTCGGTCGCAATGTTTTTGACGTGATGGCCATATCGTTTCAGAACATTTTCAACCGTGGTATTCAGGCGCTCGGGCTCAACCGGTTTTTGTAAAATACGAACGACCCCAAGTTCACTGGCGCGCGTTAAAATATCGCTTGAATCATCAGCGGTAATAACGACGACCGGTAATGTGATGCCATGCGTTTTCAGGTATTTTACAAATTCAAATCCGCCTGTCGGTTCCATGTTGATATCAACGAGCGCAAGGTCAACTGTATATTCGTTAACAGCTCTTATTGCCTCTGTGCCGTCAGATACGGGAATGATGTTATATCCGCGCATTTTCAAAAGCGTAGACATTAACTCACGGCTGATTTCGTTATCTTCTGCAATAAGGATATTTATGGCGTGCTCTGTATTCATGGGACCTTATAAGAAAATATGTATGAGGATATTATTTTGTTATAGTATTCTAGCACGGTTCATAAATTCAGGTGAGCCATTAATTAATATTCGGAAAACATTTTCAATGGATAGAAAAGCAGAGAGCGGTAATGTTCTTGTCTATATTTTGATAGCAGTGGTTCTGTTTGCTGCACTTGGTTTTGCCGTATCAAATATGATGCGCGGCGGTAGTGAAGGTATCTCGCGCGAGAAGGCCTCTCTTTATGCGTCCGAAGTCATGGCATATGCAAAATCAATCGAGGATGCTGTTAATATTTTGCGTATATCAAATAACTGTAATGATACACAAATTAGCTTTGAAACGCCGCTTCTTGAATGGATGTATGAGAATCCTGATGCGCCGAGCGATAAGTCATGTCATGTTTTTGATAAAGATGGTGGCGGAGCGGTATACAAGGATAAACCACAGGATTGGGTTATTAACGGAGCGGGTTTCACAGGAATGTGGTTTAACGGAGAAACTGCGGTGTTGGATATTGGTACGACCGCACCTGAATTAATTTTATGGATCACAGAGCTGAAGCCCGATATTTGCGATAGGATCAATAAAACGTTGAACGGGGCAAATGCAACTGAAGACGAAGTATCTGATCATGCCGGTGGTTTTGAGGGGGCGTATGTGCTTGCCGCAAACGGTATTGGTAACGCTAGTGGTAATGCATATCGCAATAATAAAGCCGGATGTCTGATCGATCCGTCTCCATCCGGCCTTTATAATTACTATCATGTCTTAATTACGCGTTAGGCAATCAAAAGGGAAAAGCGGTTATTTCACGCTTTCCTTTTCGCGTTTTTGTCTTTGCTCGCGGCGTTTTTTCGGGTTATCCGGTTCATAGGTAAATGAAAGATCATTTGCCTTGCCATCATAATCAATGATCACTGCGCCGCCTTTTTCGAGTTTGCCAAACAGGATTTCTTCGGCCAGCGGACGTTTGATCTTTTCCTGAATGATACGGCCAAGCGGACGTGCGCCCATTGTGACGTCGTACCCTTTTTCTGCTAAAAACTTACGGGCTTTCGGGCTGAGTTCGATTGTGACGTTTTTATCAGATAGCTGTGCCTCTAGCTGTAGCACAAATTTATCGACGACTTTTTCAACGGTTCCGGGTTGTAAATTCTGGAACGGTACAATCGCATCCAATCTGTTACGGAATTCAGGGGTAAAGCTTCTGGTGATGGCTTCGTTATCGGCGTAATCCATGCTACCGACACTGCGCTCAAACCCGATTGGTGTTTTTGCGATTTCCGATGCGCCTGCATTGGTTGTCATGATTAGGACAACGTTCCTGAAGTCAATGCTTTTACCGTTGTTATCGGTCAGTTTTCCGTAGTCCATGACTTGTAGCAAAATATTGAACAAATCAGGGTGCGCTTTTTCAATTTCATCAAGCAGCAAGACACAATGCGGGTGTTGATCAACCTTATCGGTCATCAGGCCGCCTTGTTCAAAACCAACATAGCCCGGCGGCGTACCGATTAGGCGGGAAACCGAATGACGTTCCATATATTCCGACATATCAAATCGGAGCAATTCAACGCCAAGCGATTTTGCGAGTTGTTTTGCGACCTCTGTTTTACCGACACCTGTAGGCCCCGCGAAAAGATAAGAGCCGATTGGCTTTTCAGGGTCGCGTAGACCCGCGCGCGCCATTTTTACGGAATCGCACAACATGTCGATGGCTTTATCCTGATCGTAAACAAGTGTTTTTAAATCGCGCTCTAGGTTTTGTAAGGCCTCGCGATCGTTCTTGTTCATGGTCGTGGATGGAATGCGTGCAATGGCCGCAATGACGTTTTCAATGTCTTTTTGGCCGATGGTTTTCTTGCGTAAATCTTCAGTGACCAACATTTGCGCCGCGCCGACCTCATCTATGATATCGATCGCCTTATCGGGCAATTTGCGCTCTCCGATATATTTGGCTGATAGTTCCACAGCTGCGCGTAGGGCGCTTTTTGTATATTTAATATTGTGATGTTTTTCGTAGTAAGGCTGCAGCCCTTCCAAAATTTTCACGGCGTCTTCGATGCTCGGTTCCGGAACGTCGATTTTTTGGAAGCGACGAACAAGGGCGCGGTCTTTTTCGAAATGATTGCGATATTCCTTATACGTGGTCGATCCGATGCATTTTAGCGACCCGTCCGACAGTGCGGGTTTGAGAAGGTTGGATGCATCCATTGCGCCGCCGCTGGTTGCGCCTGCACCGATGATTGTATGTATTTCATCGATAAACAAAATGGATTCAGGGATGTTCTTTAATTCCGATAAAACGGACTTTAAGCGTTCTTCGAAATCGCCGCGATATCGTGTGCCCGCCAAAAGTGCGCCCATGTCGAGAGAGTAGATAACGGCATCATGCAGAACTTCCGGCACTTCTTTGTCATTGATGCGTTTTGCCAGCCCTTCGGCGATGGCGGTCTTACCAACGCCAGGATCACCAACATATAACGGATTGTTTTTAGAGCGGCGGCATAACACCTGAATTGTTCGTTCTACTTCTTTTGTCCGTCCGATAAGCGGGTCAATGCCCCCTTCGGCAGCTTTTTGGTTCAGGTCAGTGCAATAGGCATCAAGAGCCTCTTTACCGACTTTAATTTTTTCTTCTTCCTCGACGCCTTGCGGTGTTTTATGCGTATCATTCTGCGAGGCGACCTTGGCAATACCGTGCGAGATATAGTTTACGGCATCAAAACGCGTCATATCACGTTCCTGCAGAACATAAACCGCGTGGCTTTCGCGCTCGGAAAAGAGTGCCACCAAAACATTCGCACCTGTCACTTCCTCACGGCCTGATGATTGTACGTGGATTGCCGCACGTTGCAGTACACGTTGAAAGGCGTTTGTCGGCTTTGATTCCTCGGATGAGTGATTGATTAAGCTGCTAAGGTCGTTTTCGACATAATGTAAAAGCGATGCCGCCAGCTCGTCTAAATCAATGCCGCATGATCGCAGAACTGCCATCGCATCCTGATCGCTACACAGAGCGAGGAGGAGGTGTTCTAATGTTGCGTATTCATGATGTTTTTCATTGGCAATGGCCAATGCACGGTGAAGTGTTTGTTCAAGATTGCGAGAAAGCATGCATTATCCTTGGGTTCAATGTAGAGAACGGTAAGATCTTACCACATATTTTTTTACCCTACTATCTCTTGCGAAAAAGTTAAAGGCGCAGAATAAATCCTACGCCTTTAACCCTCATGTGGAACGAAGCTTTAACTTTTATTCAGCTGCAACAATGTGTGCACTGGGCGTTTCTTCGAACTCAAAGTTATAAGCGCGAATACCCAGTTCAGATAAATCTCCGCCCAACTCCTCTTTCGTCCAGTGCAGGCGAATGCCGACGCTGAATTTCATAGCAGACCATAGGCCGATGCTGATGATGGAAACGAATAAACCAACAGATGTCACACCGATAAGCTGTGTCACAATTGATGCCTCGGGGTCGGATAAAACTACCGCCAAAGTACCCCAGATACCCGCCGCCAAATGCACAGGAATAGCACCAACAACATCATCAATTTTGAATTTCTCAAGGGCTGCTGTTGCCAGCATCATAATACCTGCACCCATAGCACCGATTAGCATCGCAAGCCAAAGGCTTGGTAAAAGCGGACCCGCTGTGATAGCAACCAAGCCTGCCAAAGCACCATTTAATGCCATTGGAACATCGATACGCTTCATAGTGAATTGGTTAACTGCAAGGACTGTGATCACACCCGCAGCCGCCGCCATATTTGTGTTTGCAAAGATTTTCGCAACGGCCAAGGCATCTTCAACGCTTGAGATTGCAAGCTGTGATCCGCCGTTAAAACCGAACCAGCCGAACCATAATATAAATGTTCCGATTGTTACCTGCGGCAGAGAGCTGCCGACGATTGGTTTTGCTTCGCCTGTTTCTTTATCAAAACGCCCTTTACGTGCGCCAAGAACGATGGCACCTGTTAAGGCGGCCCATCCACCGACGGAGTGTACAAGTGTTGAGCCTGCGAAATCACTGAAACCCATTTGGTACAACCAGCCTTCGCCCCATACCCAGCTTCCTGTGATGGGGTAAACAAGGCCAGTCAAGATGGCAACGAATAGCATGAACGGCCATAATTTAATGCGTTCTGCCAGAGCACCAGAAACGATTGAGGCGGCTGTGGCAACAAAAACCATCTGGAAGAACCAGAAAGCATAAGATGCGTAACCCGCACTATAATCACCGGATAGAGCCAGGCTGTCATCGCCGACCCATGGCATCGGTGTGCCGAAAAAGCCGCCATCGACATCGGTAAACATAAGGTTATAACCGATGAGATAAAACATGATGCCCGCAATGGCATATAAAGAGATGTTTTTGATTAAGATTACAGCAACAGATTTGCTACGAACCATACCCGCTTCCAACATGGCAAAGCCTGCCGCCATGAACATTACCATGGCACCGCAAACCAAAAGGAAGAATGTGTTTAAAATAAATCCTGTTTCCAAGATGTCCTCCGTTTAACTAACATTCGCGCTATACGCTTTGTTTATATCTATTATGAATTTAATGCATATCTTAACTGGCATATGTTGGTCAAACATTTTTTATAAAAAATAAAAAAGAGCGTTGAATAACGCTCTGTTAACGGGGGCTGTGATTATTGTCGGATATATAAATTTATTCTTTTTCCATTGTGCATTGCAATGGCTGTTCGTTCGCACGTGCGAAATCCATCACTTGAGCCACTTTGGTTTCTGCGACCTCGAACGTATATACGCCGCATACCCCGACGCCACGGCGGTGAACATGAAGCATAATGTCTGTGGCTTCCTGTCGGTTTTTTTGGAATATGCTTTCAAGGACATGTACAACGAATTCCATCGGTGTGTAATCGTCATTCAGTAACAGTACTTTATACATTGATGGTTTTTGAGGTTTCGGGCGGGTCTTTAGAATAAGGCCGTGTTGCTCCTGCCCGTCATCTTGTTCGCCTTCGGCACGAGGGGGTATAAAAAAGTGATCTGTCAATTTGCGGTTATCCGTTGTCATAGCAAAGTGTTTTGTCTGTATTTTGTTTCGTGCAATACGTGTTATAATTCATCTTAACGGTTTCGAAAAGGGATAATCTCAATCCGTTTTTATTTGACATAATTATTGCTTGGCGCTATAAGGTCTGTGCCTGTAACAAAAGAGAATGACGATGCGTTTTACATTTTTGGTTGCTATAGCATTAAGCACAATATCTTTTTCTGCGCATGCAGACGAGTTCGGTGCGCGTTTTTTCAATCAAGCGCCTCCGGGATTGGGTGATTTTACTGCGGATGAACATCAAATTCCGGATGTTGCTATGGATGACGCTGCGCAAGACATGCAAAATATTATGCCTGCAGCCGGTGAAGAAGGTGAAGCTGAGCGTGTTCAAAATGAAGCGGAAGAGCAAGAATCACCTCAATCTGAATAATTTTTGACATTATTTTCTATATTTTCTTTCAAATCGTTTAGATTTTCATTATATTCCGATTCCATAATGAAATGTCATCTTTACTATGCGGATTGATTCGGGTGTCAAAACTTTCGGAACTTTCAGATCTAAATGCGCTCGAAGAGCTTCAACAAAAATGGCCGGCGTTATTGCGCGGTCAGATTTTGTCGGCCACATTAAACAAGCTGATGGTGATTATGCGCTTGGCTGATCAGAAGGCGCAGGTTCTTATTTTCTTAAATTCCATTCTTGTCCCTGTTTGTTTGAACAGTTTGAACGACACACAATATAGCGGTGCAGCTATTGTTTCGGTTGTGACAGCTGTTTTGAGTATTTTTGCCGCCATGGTGTGCATATACCCAAAGCGTAAATACAGAAAGTCCGGTCATAGAGATTTGAATATTTTGCACTTCAACGACATTGGTCATATGAAACAAGATGATTTCATGGATCAATTTATGCCGATCTTGAACGATGGCCCTAAATTGTGCGAAACAGTTGCAAAAGATATTTACGATATTTCTCGTTACTCAATGATCCCTAAATTCTTTTGGTTGAAGATTTCGTATGCCGTTTTCTGTTTCGGTAATTTGATCGCCATTGTCATAGCAATAATGGAGTCCTGAGAAAAATGCACGTTCTGTTCTGTCATGAAACCTATTATTCACGAAAGAGAGACGGAACGGTGTATAGCTATGGGGCATTTCCCTATAGTTTATGGGAAGAGCGTTTTTTACCTTTTTTTGAAAGTGTTACTGTTGTCGGGCGTAAGAAAAAGTTGCGCGCCGATGAAACAGGCGTTCTTGATATTTCATCCGGTAAAAATGTAGATCATATTTTATTGCCTGATATTCATCGCCCGATTAAGCGACTGACCAAGACAACGCGTATGTATAAAAAAATAAAAGAGCAGGTTGAGCGTGCGGATGCTGTCGTTATTCGCGGGCCTGTTGATTTTGGTATGATGGCTGCAAAAGCTGCACGTGAATGCGGCAAGCCTTATGCAATTGAAATGTGTGGATGCGCGTATGATCGAGCATTTTTTCAACCTGATGTAGTGGGCAAGGCCTATGCGCCGTTAAAATATAAACGCGCGCAAGAAATGGTTTTGCACGCCGATGCCGTGATGTATGTCACGCAAAAATTTTTGCAAGAGCGATACCCGACCAATGGTCTGTCCGAAGCCGCATCAAACGTCGAAATAGCAGCCGTACCTGAATATGTATTGCAAGATCGATTGAAACGTATAAGCGCATCAAATGATAAAATCATTTTTGGTTTGGTCGGGAATTTTGAAAATGGCCTGAAGGGTATGGCCGTAGCACTGGATGCTTTGGGGCATGTTATCAAACAATATAAGGGCGATAGCAAAAAGCCAATGCCGGATTTTGAATTCAAGATTTTAGGGCAGGCTGTCCCTGCGCAGTGGCAGGACTTAATTGAAGAAAACGGCTTGCAAGGTAAGGTTAAATTTTGCGGGCGTATCCCAAGCGGTCAGGCCGTTATGGATTGGTTAGATGGCATAGATATCTTCATAAAGCCAAGTTTTCACGAAGGGTTGCCGCGTCCGGTTATTGAGGCAATGAGCCGAGGCTGCGTTGTGTTGAGTTCAAACACAGGCGGCGTACGGGAATTATTGTCGGAAGATTATGTTCATGACAGGGGAAATGCTAAGCAATTAGCTGATCAAATTATTACGCTATTGCCGTCAGATATTCGTCGAAAAGTTGCGGAGGAAAATTTTGTGTATGCCCGTAATTATTCGCATGATATTTTGGCGGGGCGCAGACAGGTTTTTTGGCAAGGTTTTGCAAAAATCGCGCAAGATAAAAAAGACGAAAAAGCCGCTTAGTTGCAGTTTGTTTATGCGCTTTCAAATCGAATTTGTGATTGATCATCCATGCAAAATGACATGATGGCCTGAACACGTTTATCCCATGTGTATTTTTCGGTAAGACTGGTTACGGCATTATGCGCCATTTTCTTCCAGCCTTCTGGGTTTTTGCGAATATCATCCAATGCCATTGCCCATTTTATTTCATCGGATGCAGGTAGAAGCAGGGCGTTTTTGCCATGCTCCAGCACTTCGTGAATAACGGGCAGGTTTGAACAAATGATCGGTTTTTCAGCGGCCATATACTCAAAAATTTTCATCGGTGAAATCCACCGTGATGTGTTGCGCCCGGTTTTGATGAGGGCGCGATGTTGGTATGGCGCAATGCAGACATCAAATTTCTTGAGGTAGCACTGCACTTCGGCATGATCGCGGTGGCCGTAAAAATATAAATTTTTAAGGTGGTTTTCAGTTTGCAGTTTTTGCACTTGTTTACTTGTGCCACCCAAGATATGGAAATCATATTGCGGTCGTTGTTTTGCAATGCGCGCGATCAACGCCAAGCCTTTGCCTGGACTTAAGGAGCCCGCATAACCGACATTCAGGGCTTCTTTGCGCCCCATTAAAACGATATCGTCTCGTTTCATGGCTGTTATATTATCAATCAGATCCGCACCGTCATGGGCGACGAATATATCTTCGGGGCGCAGGGCGGTATAGCGGTCAAGTAATTCCTGCTTTAAGACATCTGATACCGTAACAATCCCGATCAGATCCCGGTTTTTCAATAAGCGCTGTATGGCCATGTTCTCGGAGGGGTTCTGAGAAATATTATTGGCTTCATATATGATTGGAACACCCGGGCGCGCAAACAGAGCCAGTGATATGACATCATGCCCGTATATCAGCTGCGGAGCATCCAGTTTGGCAATTTTTGATTTCAATTCAAGATACTGCGTGGCATGCGATAATAACGGGATACCCCAATAGGCGGATGTGTATATACTGAAACATGGGTCTGTGTCGTATATTTCAAATAATTCTTCGGATGCGGCATTGCTCATGTTTTGTGCAAATAGTGTAAGGTTGTAACCGGCCTTACCAAAGGCTTGTGCCATCTTCATTACATGCACGGATTGTGCATCTTGCGATGGTAACCTTGTTCCTGAAAAATAAAAAATGTTCATGGCGTATCTGCCTAAATGCGGTTGCAACGACACTATATTATGCCATTTTTAGGGAAAACTGCCAGAACTTTGTGTTTTACATATAATTCCAATGCTTTATCTGGCGTCCTAAGAGATTGGATATATAGGTTTTATCAACGGCCAGAATATCTTCGAGCTGTTCTTGCGTAGATTCGGATAGGGGCGGGAATTTCTTGTTTGTACTTTCTTTGACAGAGTGAAGAAACGCAGCCTTATCATGTCCTTCCAATATTGATCCGGCTCGTAGGCCCAGAAAATCTTCCAGTCCTTTAAAACCGTTAAAATTAGGATCTGTCCATTCCTCGTAAATCATAATGAAAACTTTTTCTCGCGGATAGAAGGATAGCCAATGTTCAATATGTGTTTGATATTGGTTTTTGTATATCCAGCAACGCCCAGTTGTTTCGGGTGTGCGTAAACCCGCAAGCTCGGCCTCTACGGCATGTTCAAAGTTTTTTACGGTTTCTTTCTTTTCCTGCAACGCGTGTTGAAATTGGATGTATGCGCGTTTGGTCGGATCGCGCAGCGTAAAGATAACTTTTGCGTGCGGGCATCCTGCATGTGCGCGCACAGGGTCATATTCAGGCTCACCGTGCAGAATACGATCTTCTGGGATCCTGATTTTATATTCGGTATGCACGGCATCTTCGAAATCTATGCGGAAACTTTCGGGAGTGGTATCCGTTATTTGTGACTGCCTGAAAAATTGGTTTTCTTTTCGGCTTGGGATGAATATTTGCGGATGTTCATCCAGGATTTGCATAAGCGCCGAAAGGCCGCTTCGCGTCGCTCCTCCAAATATGAAATCCGGTCTTCTCAACTGCTAGTTACTCCACTCAAATTAAAAAAAGTAATATGTAATTCTCTCCATTGGGAAATAAACAAAATTATTTGCAATCCTGCAAGTAAATTAAATTTTAAAATGAATGGCTTAGGCGAAATAAAAAGGCGAGCTTGAAGCCCGCCTTAAAATTCTGTGACAAAAACGATCGTTTAGAACTTGTGCGTTACATTGAAATAATAGCGCGGATCACGATCATCGGTTACATCAACATTACGTGTTAACGGGAATGCGACGCCAAACCCTGCTTCTGTGTCTTCTGTGATATCGGCGCGGAAACCAAAACCTGTTGAGCTGATGGATTCGCGTTTACCTGCAGATGTTGTGGCGTCTGTGTTCCATACGCGTCCTGCATCAAAGAATGCAAAAAGTTGGTAATCATGGATATACGGAATAGGCTTTGGCTTATTCCATTGTACCTCAACTTTACCTGCGATACCGTTTTCACCGACGATCTCTGATGAATCGTAACCGCGACCAAGTGAGATACCGCCAACACCAAATTCTTCCGCACTTAGAAGGTTATGCGCCGATAGCTGGCCACGCGCAGTGAGTAACAGGTTTACCTTGGTGTTTACGCGTTGTAGGCGCTCCACCTGAAGGTTTCCTTTGAAATACTGCGCTACGCCGCGTGCGCGCGTCAGGTTCGCATCGCCTTTTTGGCTCGCGCCGAACAGACCGGTACCTTTTGAAAGTTCGAAGTCGATGGCATTCACGCCAACCCCAAGCATCGTATCCATGAATTGATATGTTGCACCAACGCGCACACTGCGAAGCTTATCCTTGCGGTCATCCGGTTCCAGGTTGTTTTCACTTTGTGTGTTGCGGATGTCAAAATTTGCACGTCCTGTGAAGTTGACTGTACGTGAGCGAATGAACGGGTGTGAAACGCCGATGCGCAAAGTTTTGGATTTACCTTCTACATCGAATTCATCTAATGAATCGCCGGGTTCAGTATCTGTGATACCGGCAGATACATGAAGCATGCTGCCGAAACGTGATATGGGCTGGTCATAGGAAACGGCGCCGAACAACATTTCATCGGCACGGTCTTTATCGCCGGCCATAACAAAGCGTGTTGTAATACGTTCATTGTAGCCAAGGATAGAGTTCATAGAGCCGGTATAGGATGCGCGATATGGCCCAAGATAGCGTGTGCCGTGGTTATCTATAGAAACTTCCGCATCGTAACGGTCACGTTCAACAATAATAGTGAGGTCTGATCCGCCTGTCTTACTTTTTGACGGGCTGAGCACGCTACGTGCATCAACACCCGGTAGGTCATTAATCAAAAGGAGGTAGCGCTCTAGCTGTTTGGCATCAAGAATGCCGTTTTCACGAAGGTTTTCGGCATATTTTTGAATTTGTTTTTGGTCTTTTTCGCTCGCGCCTTGGATAATGATTTGGTCAACAAAACCTTCCACAACACGAAGCTCAACTTTACCGCCATCGATTGTTTGCGGCGGGACGACAACCTGCGTCAGGATATAGCCGTCATTACGATATTTAACGGTAAGGTCATTTGCGATGCCATAAATTTCGGCAAGCGAAACGTTTGTTCCAAGCTTTTCATTATAATATGGTGCGATTTCTTCGGGGGCATATGCGCCGACGCCCTGAATCTCAAGGGTGTTTAAAACGAAGCGAATATTTTCTGCGCCTTGGGGGGCTTGTGTAGTCGGAACACCTTTAACGTCAACTTTTTGTTCAAGCGTCGGAAGGGTGTTGAAGTCCATTAATTCTTCAGAAATACGGGATGGATCGGCAGAGCGCGTTGCATCTTCGACTTGTGCCATTGCTGTGGAATTCATCAAGAGAAAGGTTGTTGCAATCGCAAGCGTTTTATTAATTTTTAGCATCGATATATCTTAATCATTATAAATTGGACAAAATACTTCTTTAAATGAGCAATAAAGGGGTAATTTCCTTAATTCATCTATTTCGGGGAGATCATATATTTTTTTGAATCTTTTTCAAGGCGTAATTTTCCCTCAAATGTCTATGTTTATTGCATTTTTCTAATATCTAAGCGTGTTTTTAGCGCCGCGTAGCCGTTTTTTTAAACCTTCTTTAAGAACTTTGGATTATGAATAAGGGTGGCAGAATTCTTGGGGGTTTCCTCTGTATAATCATAACTTTTCTTTCTAAGTCTTTGTGGCAATGATATAAAAAAGCTTGCAATTCCATGATGAATTGGGCTTAGAATAGGAAAATTTTTGTATAACAGGGGGTTGCGCTCAGGCTATTTTCTGTCAATATTAGTCAGATTGATTGAAGTCAATAAAGTTAGGTATAAAAAATATGTATCACGATGATAATTGGAACGAAGTAGAAGGTGACGAGCTAGCGGGGTTTTTGGACCAAATTAACCCTATCGACGGGAAGTATCGTACATCGCCGACCAGTACACAGGTCGCATGGAGAACATTACCGTTTTATGAAAGTGTAGCACTGATTCGTGTTCGTGATCCGAATTGGGTTAATAAAAAGATGACAATTTACTACCTGACTGATCAGGGTAACTTGTTCCGTTTGAACGGTACATCTCCGCCAATTCATGAAGTAAACAGCAAGGCGCCGATTAAACTTAATGAAGAGAATGTTTTGGAATATCTAAAATTCTTCTGTTTCTTTGTGCGCGGCGATCAGGGTCCTTTCTACGTTTCTGAAGATATCGAAGATCCGAATTTACCGGAAGATATGGATGCAACAACACGCTCTGTTGTTGAGGGAACAATCAGACCGTCAAGCTATGAAGGTATTAATGAGCGTGGGCACTTCTTGTGTGACGCTGTTGTGTTTTATTCAAACGCATTGTTTATCGCTAACTTCGCTGTACAGCAAAGCGGTATGATTGAAATGCTAAATGATGAGCCGATCGCGGGTGATTTGACATCGAAGGTCGATCAGCCCATCGCGTAACATATATATAAGTATAAGATTAGAATTTTAAAGGCCGCAAAATGAAGCGGCCTTTTGTTTATTTCTGTTTAAAATCTTCGGAAGATTATAGGGCGTCGTCGCCTTCTTCACCTGTGCGGATGCGCACTGCACGCGTCAGGTCATACACGAAAATTTTGCCGTCACCTATGCGGCCTGTCTCTGCGGAGTTCTGGATGACGGATACAACCTTGTCTGCTTGATCATCCGATACGGCAATCTCGATTTTTACTTTTGGCAGAAAGCTTACGGAGTAATCGGCGCTTTGATAGTTTTCAGTTTTACCAAGTTGACGCCCAAAGCCTTTTACTTCTGTCGCCGTTAATCCCTCAATGCCCAAATCGGTTAATGCGTTACGCACATCGTCCAGTTTGAAAGGCTTGATAACGGCCATAATCATTTTCATTGGTTTGTCTTTCGCTTGTTTTCTTCGTTCCACTTTACAAAAAAGAGTCTTTATCTTTGAGAAAAGCGGAGAATTAAGCTATATCATTTCTGTAAAATTTCAAGTAGGAAGTCCCCGGCTATGAAAAACGACGATCAATTGCAGAAAAACGCCAACGAATATGATGTTATTATTGTGGGGGGCGGTTTATCAGGCCTGTCGTTGTCGTGTTTGCTTGGCGGCATTGACGGATTACGTGTTGCGTGTATTGATCGCGACGCTCCCGAAGCGCAGTTGAAATCGGATGAGCGCACGACGGCAATTTCATACGGGTCATCGAAAATTTTGGCCCGTGCCGGTGTGTGGGATGCGATTGCGGCGCAAGGATGCCCGATCGAGGATATTGAAATTCTTGATGGTAACAGCCCCGTATTGCTTCAATTTCTGAGTGGAGAAGTCGACGGTAAGGCTTTTGGGTGGATTGTATCCAATCGCTATATTCGCGAAGTTTTGATGGCGCGCATGGCGGAGCTTCCGCATGTTGATCATATCGCGCCGACGACTGTAAAGGATTTCACGGTTGATGAGCATTGTGCCAAAGTGATTTTAGATGATGGCAAAGTGTTATCTGCGAAATTAATCGTTGGTGCCGATGGGCGTCAATCATCTGTGCGTGAGTTTATGGATGTTGATATCAGATCATGGAGCTATCAGCAGCAGGCGGTAGTGTGTTTTGTATCGCATGAGCATGCACATCGAAACCGCGCTGTTGAACATTTCTGGCCTGAGGGGCCGTTTGCAATATTGCCGATGCCGGATCATAAGGGTGGGGGGTGTTGCTCCTCTCTTGTGTTCACCGAGCATGGTAATAAGCGTGACGGATTGATGAGCTTGAGTGATGATATGTTTTTGGACGAGGTGACAAAACGTTTTCCGAAATCTTACGGCGCTATTGAAATTATTGATAACAAGCGTATGGCTTTCCCCCTTAGTCTTGTTCACGCGGCGGAATATATCGCACCACGTATGGTTTTGGTTGCTGATGCCGCACATGGTATCCACCCTATTGCGGGGCAGGGGCTTAATCTCGGTTTTCGTGATCTTGGTGTATTGCATTATTTGATCGAAGATGCTGTTTTGCGTGGCGGCGATATCGGTGCGCCGGAATTATTACTCAGTTACCAGCGTAAACGCCGCCCGGATAATATGGCGATGATTGCAGCGACCGATGCATTGGTACGTTTGTTTTCGAATGACTTGCCGCCTGTAAAATTACTGCGCCGTGTCGGTTTAAAGGCTGTGGCGAAGCTGCCGATGGCCAAGCAATTCTTTATGAAGCGTGCAATGGGCGAGTAATCGAAACTTTTTTCGCTGTTTTTTACTGTGAAACATTTGACAGATTAAAGTTTAGCGGTTATAAACCTCCATCTTCAAGGGAAGAAAAGAATTATGGTTTTACCGCATTGGCGGTTCAACGGATTGAAAAAGGTAGAAAACAATGAAACGTACATTTCAACCAAGTCGTCTAGTTCGCGCCCGTCGTCACGGTTTCCGTGCACGTATGGCAGACAAAAACGGCCGTGCGATTTTGGCACGTCGTCGCGCAAAAGGACGTAAGCGTTTGAGCGCATAATTTGCGCTGTCCTCTCTTTGAGGGACGCTACGCTTTAAGATCTAATGCATACGAATAAAAATGAGCTGTCCGCACTGAAGATGCTGACGGCTCGTTCTGATTTTATCGCTATGCAAAACGGCGATAAATGGTTTTCCAACGGAATGATCTTGCAGATCAGGGAAAATAACCTCCCCTATAACCGTATCGGCTATACGGTGAGTAAAAAAGTCAACAAATCTGCAGTGAAAAGAAATCGTGTTAAGCGTCGTTTGCGCGCGGTTGCGGCTGATATTTTATCAGGTCATGCAAAAATCGGTCGTGATTATGTTTTGATCGGGCGCAAAGATACAATTGACCGCCCCTATGCGGATTTATGTAAGGATTTGAAGTGGTGTTTAAAACGCACCGGTCACTTGCGTGATCGGGAGCCGGCAGAAGGCGATAATGGTTAGGTTTTTTCAATTTTTGATTAAATGTTACAGCTACGCCATATCACCACTTATAGGGCGGAATTGCCGCTTTCATCCTACATGCTCATGCTATGCTCACCAAGCGTTAGAGCAGCATGGGATCATGAAGGGATTATATTTAACATTTTGCAGAATTTTGAGCTGTCATCCGTGGAGTCGAAAAAATTACATCGATCCTGTGCCAAAGCGGTTTGCGTGGCGCGACATCTTGGGGTATAAACGCTGCAGTTTAAAAGAAAATATTGAAAACAATAACTCGGAACCTGAACATCAAGGGGCTGTAACGCATGATGAATAACCAAAAGGATCAAATGCATCCTGAAGATTTTCGTAACTTCATAATCTTTTGTATCTCCGCGCTGGCGATATGGTTTTTGTATGAAACCTATATTTTAACGCCCCAGAAACAAGCTTTGAATGAGGCAAAAAAAGCACATGCGGAATTGGTTGAAAAAAATCCGGAATTGTTGAAACCCGTCAAAGATGTGCCGCGTGATGTCGCACTGAAAAATGTGCCGCGTATTACATTCGAAAATGACAATGTGAAGGGTAGTATCCCCACGCGTGGTGTGACGATTGATGATTTGGCGTTAAAGGAATACTTCAAGACGCTTGATAAAAAAGAAAACGTTGTTTTGTTTTCACCATATCAAAGCGAAAATGCCCGTATTATGCGCTTCGGCTGGATGGCTAATAATAAGTTAGAGGCTATCAATGTTCCTGATGATACAACGCAATGGCAGGTTGTCGGAAATCAAAAACTGACGCATGAAACGCCTGTTACGTTGCAGTGGAATAACGGACAAGGCTTGATGTTTGAACGCGTTCTTTCACTAGATGAGCATTATATGTTCAATATTGTACAACGCGTTACCAATACGACAGGTAAAGACGTCGTTATCAAACCGTATGCATCTGTCGCGCAAAAGGGGATCCCCGAGGATTATACAGGGCGATGGATCGCCTATGAAGGGCCCATGGGCTTTATCGGTGACGGTCTGGAGCAAATGAATTACGCAACGATGGTCAAGGAGCCACGTAAAAAGCTTGAGGCAGAGACAGGCTGGATCGGTATATCTGATAAATATTGGTTAACGGCGTTAATTCCTACGCAAGAGCGTAATGCGACATATAGTTTCCAATATCAAAAAGATGTTGTGAGTAAAGACCGTGATGTTTATCAGACGGATTTTGTCGGTGCGCCGTACACGATTGCTGCCGGTGAAACCGCTGAGCATAATTATCACCTTTATGCCGGTGCAAAACGTGTATTAACACTTGAACAATACCAAGCGGATCTGAATATCCCTAATTTTGATTTAGCTGTTGATTTCGGGTGGTTCTGGTTCTTTACTTATCCGTTCTTCTTGGCGTTACATTACTTATCTTTGACAGTAGGGAATATTGGTATAGCCATTATTATGCTGACGATTTTGATCCGTAGTGCGGTATATCCGTTGACCCGTACGTCATATCGTTCCTTTGCAAAAATGAAAATCGTAACACCGATGGTTAAGGAGCTGCGTGATAAGCACAATGACGATAAAGAAAAGCTTCAGGCGGAAATCGTGAAACTGTATCAAAAAGAAGGCGTGAACCCGATGTCGGGCTGTCTGCCGATCCTGATTCAGATACCGATCTTTTTTGCGTTTTATAAGATTTTGCTGACGACGATTGAAATTCGTCATGCTCCGTTTTATGGCTGGATTGATGACTTATCTGCACGTGATCCGACAAATGTATTTAATTTATTTGGTGTTTTTGACTTTCAGACGCCTGACTTTATGCATATCGGTGCTTGGCCGTGTATGATGTTGTTAGTGATGTTGGTGCAAAAGAAGCTAAACCCGCCGCCGCAGGATAAAATTCAACGTGATATGATGAATATATTCCCGTTTATGATTACATTCGTGATGGCGAAATTTGCCGCCGGCCTTGTGATTTACTGGACATTTTCCGCACTTGTATCTGTGTTGCAACAGGCTTATATCATGCGTTCTATGGGCGTTCCGATTTATCTGTTTAACAAAGATAAATTTGAAGAAGAAGTTGAAGATCAAGTGTCAAAAGGCGCGGATGTTCACCCGCTTATTGAAATGGCAGAAGAAGAGGCGGAAGAGGCACTCTTTGGCGATGAAGATGGTGCGGTTAAGGGCGATATGAAACCGCCAAAACCGAAAAAGAAAAAGAAGAAAAAATAGAATAGGATCTTCATGAACGAAGAATTCTCAAATAGCGAAATTGAGGCCGCGCGAAAACTCTTTGCGGGGCCTTGTGACTTTATGCTCGGCGTAGCAAAGCTTGCGCAATTACCTGAGGCGGCAATGCCTGAGATTGCATTTGCAGGCAGGTCAAATGTCGGTAAATCGTCTTTGGTCAATGCCTTAACGGGGCGAAATACATTGGCGCGTACATCAAATACGCCCGGCCGCACACAGGAGCTGAACTATTTTAATTTGGGTGATCATGTTTATATGGTTGATATGCCCGGTTATGGCTATGCGAAAGTGTCAAAAGAAAAAGTATCGGCGTGGACGCAATTAATCTTTTCGTATCTGCGCGGTCGACCGACTTTACGTACGGTTTTTATCTTGATTGATTCTCGCCACGGTCTGAAAGACAGTGATCTTGAGTTGATGAAAATGTTGGATGAAACAGCCGTGTCGTACCGCATTGTTTTAACAAAGTCGGACAAGGTTAAATCACAAGACCTGCAAAAGGTGACGGAAAAATCATTAGAGATTTTGAAAAAGCACCCTGCGGCATATCCTGAAATCTTGGCAACAAGCAGCCATAAGGGGCAGGGAATTGCCGAGCTTCGTGCAACGATCAGACGTCTGGGTGAGATGTAAGTAAACGTACTTAGCGCGCCGCAACTATATTGTAAAAACTGTAGGCTGTGTTCGCTTTATTGGCAACGCAGAGAGCACTATACCCTTCGCAATCCGCACAAACCGCCACGGTAAAATCAATATTGGAAGTACTGTTAAGGAGTACGTCGTTAAGGTCGGTCGTTAAAATTGGTATAGCCGTGTCGCCCGTAATTTTCTTATTAATCGATTGGCATATATCTTTTCTGATTTGGTGGGCGGCTAAAATTACATCTGTGCTGCTCGTCGGAGTCCATTCAATATTATTGAAACGGCTTAAATACCATTTAGCCGGATAGGTGGACGCAATTTGCGCTTTGGCTTCTTCGGGCATATGTTTGTACACCATACCACCACCAAGCGGATGAAAGACCCGGTGCGTATAGGGCGCCGTTTCAAATCCTGAATCTTGCGGGCGCAGCAGATCAAGTTCATCAATATCGCTGCCGGTAATCATCATTTGTTCGATCCCCTGTTGCATTTGTGATGCATAGGCCAGCATTTGTGATGCTAAAAACTCAACTTTGGCCTGATCAATTTGCTTTATGTTTCCGTCTTTGCTTTGTCGTGCCAGTGTAAAGCTAAGCGCAGCAAAAAGGGCGACGGCTATTAACACGTAAATTAAGACGTTACCGCTTTGATGAGGATTATTGTTGAAATGTTCTCTTTTTGTTTTCATTTTTTGGTGCTATGGTGTATGGCTGAAATATAGCTCAAATAAACGGTAACAGAGATCGCATAGTAATGGAATTCATCAATACGCAAATTTTACAGCTTCAAACGGAAAACCCCGAAGTCCTCTACACATTATTGGGAATTGGGCTGTTTTTGGGGCTTTTGGCGGGTACGATTTTGTTTTTGATTTTACGTCAAAATGCGATGAAATCTCTGGCGACGGAAACTGAGCGCGCGGCCCAATACCATGCAATGGCCGATCAATTGACTGCAGAGAATAAAGAGCTTGAGGAAGAGGTGCGCCGTGCGCGCGAGCTTTCGATCCGCCTTCAAGTAGAGCGTGATGCCTTTGAAAAACAGATGGATCAGGCAAAACAGGATATGCAAAAAAATGAAGAGATCATGATTAATAAGTTTGAGAATTTATCAAACCGTATTTTTGAGCAAAAAACGCAGGCATTTAAACAACAATCAGCCGACAGCCTTGGTGTTTTGTTGAACCCGCTTCGTGAAAAAATAACCGATTTTGAAAAACGCGTAGAGCAATCATTCAGTGATCAGACAAAAGAAAATTTTTCATTGAAAGAGCAAATTAAGAACATTGTTGATATGAACGAAAAAATGACATTGCAGGCAGAAAATCTTGCGAATGCACTGAAGGGCGATAGCAAAGCGCAAGGGGATTGGGGTGAGATTATCTTGGAAAAAATCCTCGAGGATTCGGGCTTGCGTAAAGATGTTGATTACATGGTGCAGGGCGGCGGCATGAATTTACGTGATAGCGAAACGGGCGCATTGCAAAAGCCGGACGTTATCATTCGCCTACCCGAAGATAAGCATGTGATTATCGATTCAAAAGTGTCGTTAACACATTATGAGCGTTATTTTTCGGAAGCAGATGATGAGCAAAAACAGCTCCATTTAAAGCAGTTTCAGGCATCGGTTAAAAAACATATTAATGATCTGGAACAACGCCGTTATCAGGATACGGAAAAATTGGGTACGCCTGACTTTGTCTTAATGTTTATTCCGATTGAGGCGGCATATGTGTTGGCCGTACAACAAGATCGTGATTTGCATAATTTCGCATGGGGTAAGAAGGTTGTCTTGGTTTGTCCGACAACATTATTTGCAACCCTAAAAACTGTGGCTTCTGTTTGGCGCCTGGAATTACAGAATAAAAATGCCCTTGAGATCGCACAGCAGGGCGGCGCTCTATATGATAAAATTGAGGGTTTCGTCAAAGAGATGGAAGTGATCGGCAAGCATATTTCTAATGCTGATAAGGCGTATGATTCCGCGATGAAGAAATTATCGCAAGGGCGCGGTAATATCCTTGGTCGTACGGAAAAATTAAGAGAGCTCGGTGCAAAGGCGTCTAAAGAATTACCGCGTGAGCTTCTGGAGGATTCCGGATCTATCGATGATGAGCCGCATAGTATTTTAAATTATCAGCGGGAACAGGCATCGGGCTGAGGAATGAAATTTATCTATTTTATTGATCTGATGCGTAAAAAGATTTATCACCAATCACTATGAGCGATTATAAAATTATTACAGTTCCTGATCCTGTGTTAAAGCAAACGGCGCACGCCGTGAGCGGTGTTGATGATTCCTTGCGCAAGCAAATGGATGCAATGTTGCAAACAATGTATGATGCGCCCGGTATTGGTCTGGCTGCAAATCAGGTCGGGCTGTTGAACCGCGTTCTTGTGATGGATTTATCACGCCGCGATGATGATGAAGAGCCAAACCCCATCTGTATGGCAAATCCCGAAATTATATATGAGTCAGAGCAAATGAGCGTGATGGAGGAAGGGTGTTTATCTATTCCGCGTCAAGCCGCAGATGTAGAGCGCCCGGCGATCGTGCGTGTTAAATATCTTGACTATAACGGCAAGGAAGCTGAGCTGGAGGCGGAAGGATTGCTTTCGCATTGTGTCCAACATGAAATTGATCATTTGAATGGTGTCTTGTTCATTGATTATCTCTCCAGTCTAAAGCGAAACATGATCTTGAAGCGTGTTCAGAAGCTGAAGAAGCAGAGCCTGCTATAAAGAAGGGAAGGCGTTATGTCCGATAAGCCATTGAATGTTATTTTCATGGGAACGCCTGATTTTGCTGCTGAGGCGCTGCAGCGTCTGATTGAAAGTGATCATAATATCGTTTGTGTCTATTCGCAGCCGCCCCGCCCGAAAGGCAGAGGCCATAAGGTACAGCTTTCGCCTGTACATGCCTTGGCCGAGCAACATAATATTCCCGTCTATACACCTAAAACACTTAAGACCGAAGAGGCACAGCAGGAATTTACTTCGCATGAAGCGGATATTGCCATTGTGGCGGCGTATGGATTGCTATTGCCAAAGGCCGTTTTGGACGCTCCCAAATATGGATGTTTGAATATTCATGCCTCATTGCTACCGCGTTGGCGCGGGGCGTCACCCATACAACATGCGATTTGGAAGGGTGATCGTGAGAGCGGCGTGACAATCATGCAAATGGATGAAGGGCTTGATACAGGTCCGATGATTGCGAAATCTCAAGTGATTTTGCGTGATGATATGACGGCATCAGACCTGCATGATATTTTGGCCCGCGAGGGCGCAACTTTGGTGTTGGAGGTATTGGATCGCTTGGTGGAAAACGGCGTGCTGCATGCGCAACATCAGGATGATGGGTTTTCAATATACGCCCCACTGCTGAAAAAGGCCGATGGTATTATTGATTGGGAATGCAATGCGATTGAAATTGATCGTCAAATTCGAGCCCTTAATCCATGGCCGGGTGTATGGGGCGAAATTGGCGGCAAGCGGTTTAAGATTTTGAAAGCATCACCCAAAGTCATGGTTTGCGATGGCGCATGCGGTCAAATTTTGGATAAGGACGGGCATGTCATTTGTGGCGGTGATTCAACATTGCAAATACTTGAGCTACAGCCCGAGGGCAAGAAATCCATGGATTTTAAGTCGGCACTGAACGGCGGATATATTGATCTTAGCGGGGCGTGATGAGTGTAGCCCGTTATAAAATGACCGTTGAGTATAAGGGAAGTGATTATTACGGCTGGCAGAGGCAGCCAAATGTCCCATCCGTTCAGGAATCCGTAGAAAGGGCCATACATGCATTTTCAAATCAGGAAGTATCCGTGCAGGTTGCCGGCAGAACCGATGCAGGCGTACATGCAACCGGACAAGTTTTTCACGTTGATTTGGCGCCGTTTTCAAAGCCTATGGATGAATTTAATATTCTGAAGGCGATAAACGCGCACTTGCGCCCGCAACCAATCAGCATTCTGCGTGTTGAAATTGTAAACGACGAATTTAGTGCGCGTTTTGATGCCGTTAATAAATTATACCGATACCGTATTGTTAACCGTCCGGGATTTTTGACAGTTGATCGTGATTTGGCGTGGCATATCGGTCCTGATCTGGATGTTGTAGCAATGCGTGAGGGCGCGGCGCATTTGATCGGCCATCATGATTTTTCAACATTCAGGGCATCGGAATGTCAGGCAAATTCACCGATGCGCACACTTGATCGTTTAGATATTTCGGAGCGCCCTTATGGCGAATGTGGCGGGCGTGAAATCATTATTGAAACGGAGGGGCAATCTTTCCTTCATCATCAGGTGCGCAATATGGTTGGAACGCTGTCTTTGGTCGGGCGTGGAAAATGGCAGTCGATAGATGTGAAAACAGCTTTGGAAGCCAAAAATCGTGCCGACGGTGGGCCGACTGCGCCTGCAGATGGTTTGTATCTTGTGCGCGTTGATTATTAAGGCGATATCGCGGAACTTTTTATTTTCATAAGTGTTTGTTTCATATACACGTTGATACAATTGTATTTGCATATGATTGTGCCGTCATAACGAATCGTGCATCATGCACAGCATGGAGACATAATATGAAAAAATTTCTGATACCTTTGATATGTACGATGTTTGCGGCGATGCCTGTCTATGCAGAAAATAGTACGGCTGATTTGCTCCGATTTCAAAAGGAATTGGCCACTTTAAACCGCATTAAACCTTTGCAAAATCCACGCTATGAGAGCGCCCAAGATGTATTGGGTGGCCGTGTGCTTGACAGCACAAACAAGGTCGTGGGGGAATTACATGATGTTTTGATCGGGCGTGAGGGCGGCATCGCATCCTTATTGGTATCTTTTGACAGGCTGCGTTTGGGCACAGATGTCTATCTGAATTATGTAAGCCTGGGCATTCAGAACGTAACGAACGGTTACCGTTTAGGGTTTAACGATGATGAAATCAATGAGATTTACCCCGAGTTATTGGCGAACATAGAGAGCGCGGCGGGTGATGACGATATGTATAGTTTGAAAGATATATTGAATAAGCCCGTCAAAACAGATGATAACCGCACGATCGGTAGCGTTGAAACAGTATTTTTCGATAAGGAAGAAGACTTTGTGCGCTCTGTTTATCTGCATATTAAATATCAAAATATTCGCGAACATGGTGTGGCCATTCCGTTATCGGCACTTGATATCAAGAACACAAACGGGCGTTTGTCCGTGACAATAGACCATGATATGGCGGATCAGATTTTCGATTACATTCAAGGTAGCTGAGAAAGCTTATGCCGCTTTGAAATAGAGCTTTAATGTTTTTTCGAAAATTTTAGCAAGATCTTGCAAATCACTGACGGCGGCATTTTCGTTGATTTGATGAATGGTGGCGTTAATACCGCCAAACTCCACAACAGGACAATATTGTGAAATGAAGCGCGCATCTGATGTGCCGCCATTTGTTGTAAATGCAGGTGTTTTGCCGGTGATGGATTTAACGCCTTCGCGCATAATGCCTGACCAGTTTCCCGGTTGCGTGAGGAAGCTTTCGGCGCCGCAAACCGTATCGAGCTTATATTCATAACCGCACGCCCCTATGATGGCATGCAGGTGATCGATTAACGTTTCACTGTTCCATTTATCATTAAAACGGATATTGAATTTCGCCTTACCGCTTTGTGGGATGACGTTATCGGCGGTGTTACCGACATCAATAGTGGTAATTTCTAAATTGGTTGCGGGAAAAAATTCCGAACCTTCATCAAAAACATGGCTTGCTAATGCATCAAGCATTTTAATCAAGCGCGGCATCGGGTTATCGGCTAAATGTTGATAGGCCACATGGCCTTGCTTTCCTGAAACGCTTAGGGTTCCTGTCAGGGAGCCGCGTCTGCCGATCTTGATTTCCTGTCCCAGAAAATCCGGGTTTGTAGGCTCACCAACGATGGCGACATCAGGAATGTGGTTGTTTTCTTGCATCCATTCCAGAACCTTGATCGTGCCGTTGATGGCGGGGCCTTCTTCATCGCCCGTGATCAGCAGGCTAATCGATCCGCTTGGCTTCTCTTGATCCAGATAGGCGCTGACGGCGGCGGTAAAGGCTGCAACCGAACCTTTCATGTCACTCGCGCCGCGTCCGTATAAAATGCCGTCTTCGATATGCGGGTTAAACGGGCCGTATGTCCATGCCTCTTCGGGGCCGGGTGGCACAACGTCGGTATGGCCGGCATAGCAAATATGCGGTGATGTATCGCCAAGACGTGCAAACAGGTTCGGCACTTTCTCTTCGCCCTCACCAAATTCGAGCATGTGGCAGGTAAAGCCCAGAGCGCTTAGCTGCTCAGACAAGTAGACAAGTGCCCCTGCATCTTTTGGCGTAACAGACGGGCAGGCGATTAATTTTTGTGTAAGTTCAATAACATCATAAGGCATAACGGCGAGAGTTTATTGTATTGTCGCGTCGTTGTCATTAATCGATTCAACAGAAAGCGGAGAATATTTTATTTCTGTATAGCGTTTCGGGTTGTGCGCCAAATGTGTTTCAGGATACGTCGCACGAATTCGTTCTGCCGGAATAATGATCGGGTGTAAACCAACAGGAAGGTCTTTAAATCCTTTTTCAGGAAGAGCCGTATTTAATTCATCATCATCAGGCAGCGGAACGCCTGAATTCGCCGTATAAAAACGCGATGTTTTTAATTCTTTTGTGATGACATGCGCCATTGTTTTGTACATTTCGGCTTGTTGCGGATGATCTTCGCAATATTGGTCCGTAAAATGATCCTGGATCTGCATCGTGCTTGCGATGTAGCTGTTCATTTTTGTTACGTCTTTCACGCCAACCAGTGTCATGATGTTGTGGGCACGGTCGAACATTTTTGCGACGGACGCGTTGCGGCTTTGTTGGATACCTAAATAATATTCGTAATTATTCTTATGACGTTTTTCACCGTCTTCGCCCCATGCCTTTGTGATGAGGTCGTAATCATTCAGGAATTCTTTGCGCATGTCGTTATCCGGCAGGCCTTTGCTGTCCAGATATTCATTCATATCATCAATGGTCATGCCGAAATCTTCACCAATATCATGGGCAAAGATTACGCTTAAAACGCCTTCAGGGCTCTCTACCTCAAGGCCACCCTCAATGGCGCTGATGAACCATATGGCTTGTGTCATTTCATGTAATGCACTTGGTGTGATGCCGTCTTGGCGTGTTTTTCCATCTTTCAGATCGGATACAAGGTCAAGTAATGCTTCGGCCTGCGTGTACCCTTTATGCTGAACCCAATCCTTCATTTCACTGACAAGTGAATCGTAATTTGCGATGACGTCTTGCTCGGAATTATAAAGGCCTGTTTCAGACAGGTGCGCGCAAAAGCTATCTGCCCCTTTGAAGGAGTTAGATCCGTTTCTTTGAAAAAGCCCGCGTAGTTTATTCATAACCGTTCCCTTGCTACAGACGCAAAATATGCTGCTTTATAGTATATCGTTTCTATAAAAGCAAAGAATATGTAAACATAAGGAAAGGCTAATAATTGACGGCTTTATGCACGTAAAAGCTCATTCACGCCTGTCTTGCTGCGGGTGCGCTCGTCAACACGTTTTACAATCACTGCGCAGGCCAAGCTTGGTGCAGGGGAGCCGTCAGGCATTGTTTTTGTTGACGGAAGCGTGCCCGGTATGACAACTGAATACGCAGGTACTCTTCCTTGGAATATTTCGCCTGTCTCACGATCAATGATTTTCGTTGATGCGCCTAAGAATACGCCCATGGAAATCACAGCGCCTTTTTCTACGATCACGCCTTCTGCAACCTCTGATCGCGCACCGATAAAGACATTATCTTCGATAATTACCGGTTCGGCTTGTAACGGTTCCAGAACGCCGCCGATGCCAACGCCGCCTGAAATATGGCAGTTTTTACCAACCTGTGCGCAAGAGCCGACGGTTGACCATGTGTCAATCATCGTGCCTTCACCGACATAGGCGCCGACATTAATAAAACATGGCATCAAAACCGCATCGGGTGCGATATAGGATGAGTGACGTACGATAGAGTCTGGAACCGCGCGAAAAGCGGCCTTTTTAAACTCTGCTTCGCCCCATCCGATGAATTTGCTTTCAACCTTATCGAACCAGTTTGCCTGACCCGGGCCACCAGAAATGATGTGGTTCGGATTTAGGCGGAAAGATAATAAAACGGCCTTTTTCAACCATTGGTGAACGACCCATCCGTTATCTGACGGGCTGGCAACGCGCAATGTTCCGTTATCAAGCAGGGCAAGGGCATGTTCAACGGCTTCACGTTGTTCGCCTTGTGTATCTGTGCTGATAGAATCTCTGTTATCCCATGCGGTGTTGATGGTGTTTTCCAAGTCCGAATAATTGGCAGCCATAATTTTTTATCTCTGTCTTGTGTAAATTTATTTTAACTGGTTGCAATTCACCATGAAGAGCGTTCAAAATCAAGCTGTGATGCAGCAAAAAACGGTAAAAAAAGTAATTAAATGTGAAATTGACTGGGCGACAGCACCAGAGCATTGTTTCACGACCTATGCCGCGCAAGTAAAGCGTTTGAATTTATTGCAATCGCTTGATTATGTGCAGGCCATTTGCATGCTCCGTCGTCAACAATATCGCGTTGGTTTGATCAAAGTGAACGGAATGCCTGCGGGGCTTGTGACCATTATCGAAGTCGGGGTTATGAAGAATGCATTGCATGCCGTGATGATTGATCGCGGCCCGGTGTGGTTAAGCGGATATGGACATCAGGAGCATTTTAAAGCTTTTGCCGTTGCGTTGCGGGAGGCTTTTCCTAAACGCATTGGGCGGCGCATGCGTTTTATTCCTGAATGTGGCGGTGACCCGCAGATGGTGAAATTTTTGACGGCGTTAGGGTTTGTATCCAAGAGCGTGCCATATAAAACCATATGGCTGGATATGCGTTTATCATTAGAGGATTTAAGGGCCGGCCAAAAAGGGCGCTGGCGTAATGCTCTATCCAAGGGCGAGAAAAGTGATCTCGAAATTGTGTTGAGTGATGAGGGGAAACACTTTTCCTGGGCAATGTTGGGGTATGAAAAAGATAAAAAGGAAAAAGGATATCCCGGAGCGGATATGAAAACGATAGTGGCTATGGCCAAGCAATTCTCTCGTGGGAAAAACATGATTGTCGCTACCGCTTTGTTTGACGCTAAGCCGATTGCGTCTATAGTGATCTTTATACATGGACGCAGCGCAACCTATCAGATTGGCTATACAACAAAAACAGGGCGTGAAAAATGCGCGCATCATCTTTTGTTATGGGAGGCGGTGAAGCGTTTAAAAGAAAGGAAAATCGATGACTTCGATCTTGGGGGCATTAATGACGAAGACGCAAAAGGCGTGCGGGATTTCAAACGCGGACTTGGCGGCGAAGAAATTGAAACACCGGGTTTATTTACCTAAGGCGGCGCGATGCGCGCTCATATCTTTATCCGCTTTATCATTTGCATTCCCTGCCTTTGCGGAAGAGAACAACGCATTTAATTTTCAAAAAATGGAATATGAAGTTTATGCAGGCGGTATAAACGCGGTTCAGGCCAGTATGGAAATGGATTTCCGTGAAAAGGGACGCTATTCCATGGTTTTTGGTGCAAAAACGCAAGGTTTACTTGGTTCTCTTGTGCCGTGGGAGGGGACATTTGAATCAAGGGGCTGGGCGCTAAAAGGTGGTGAGCGTATTCCTGAAAAGCATGAATCAATTGCCGTATGGCAGGGTGAGCACGAAGTTAAAACCTATAGCTATGATAAGGATAATGGCTTTCAGAGTCTAACCACTACATTTACAGGGAAAAAACCTAAGAAGGAAAACCCGGATAAAGAGCTAACCGAAGGCACGACAGATGCCTTAACGGCCACTATTTTGGTGATGGAACATGTTTCGGATGGTGGTCTTTGTGACGGCTCATCCGAAGTGTTTGATGGCAAGCGCCGTTATGAACTGATCTTTCGTCATCAACGTTTCGTGCAACTGGAAAGCACGCGTTATAACGTCTATAGCGGCCCGGCGATTGAATGCACGGTTGAGGTAAGGCCGATCGCAGGTAAGTGGTATAGCAAGCCGCGCGGTTGGCTCTCGATACAGGAGCAGGGACGAGAGCGCGGGACGATGCCAACCGTTTGGATGGCGCAGGTTGTCCCGAATGCAGTGGTCGTTCCCGTGCGTGTGCGCGTAAAAACGGCCTATGGCACGTTATTCATGCATCTTACAAAATACGATAGCGGCGATACGCATATGAAAGTGGATTAGGGAAGGATTCCTTTTCTCTTTCTTATGAAAACGCATTTTGCTATGTTTTTCCTCTTCTATGGGTAATTTAGTATTAAACAGGATTTATTTATGACCACTACGAAACCTTTGGCCGTTGTCATCCTTGCCGCAGGAAAAGGCACGCGCATGAAATCGAAAAAGCCGAAAGTCATGCATTCGCTTTTGGGTTTGCCGATGTTGAATTGGTTGCTCAAGACCGTGGATGGCTTAAGCCCTGAGCGCGTTGTGGTGGTGGTTGGCCATGGCATGGATGATGTAGAGCGCGCCGCTGCGCCGCATCAAACAATCGTTCAGGAAACGCAGCAGGGCACTGGTGATGCTTTGCGCGCTGCGATGCCTGCGCTTAACGGTTTTGATGGTGATGTATTGGTGTTGCTTGGCGATACGCCGCTTATCAGTGAAGAAACGCTACGTTCCTTGATTGCGATGCGCCGCGCAGATGCCAACACAGGCGTTGCCGTTCTGGGCGTGGAGCTTGCAAATCCGAGCGGTTATGGTCGGCTGCTTTTGAATGATGATGGCACGTTGCGTGCAATACGTGAGGAAAAAGATGCATCAGTAGACGAAAAGCTTGTGCGCATTGTAAATACGGGTGCTTTTTGCCTCGATAGCACGTATATCGCGAGCTGGGTTGCTGATTTGAAGAATGATAATGCGCAGGGTGAATATTACATCACCGATATCCCTGAACTTGCCGCGAAGGGCGGGGTCACGACCCGTGTTGCTCTAGCGCAAAACCCGCGTGAAGTTCAGGGCTGTAATACCCGCGTTGATCTTGCCAATATGGAGGTAAGCGCGCAGCAAAAGTTACGCGAACAATTTATTACGAACGGCGTTACTATGCAGGATCCGTCGACGGTTTATTTGCATCATGACACGGAAATCGCAGAGGGTGTGATGATCGAACCGAATGTCTATTTCGGAAAAAATGTCAAAGTAGCAACAGGCGTTCATATTAAGGCATTCTGTCATTTTGAGGACTGCAGCATCGGCGCACAAACGACGATTGGCCCCTTTGCCCGTTTGCGCCCCGGCACAACACTGGGCGAGGATGTGCGTATCGGTAATTTTGTTGAAATTAAAAAATCACAAATCGGTGATCGTTCTAAAATCAGTCATCTCGGCTATGTCGGTGATACGATCATGGAAAGCGATGTGAACTTTAGCTGCGGCGCTATTACCGTGAATTATGACGGTTTCCAAAAACATCAAACGCATATCGGTAAGGGCGTTATGGTCGGTAGTAATGTGAATTTGATTGCCCCTGTGCGTTTGGATGACGGCGCGTTTGTGGCAGCGGGTTCGACGATTACAACTGATGTTCCCGCGGATTCCTTATCCGTTGAACGCGGCCGCGCGCAGGTGCGCGAAGGGTGGGCCGCTCTTTACCGTAAACGTAAAGAAGAGGCAAAAGCCAAAAAAGATGTTTCGTGATATGCGCATCGCATGTCGCTTCATATTGAAACAATTCGTAAAATTTCGTGATTTGAAAGCTCCCCTACGATCGATAAAATAAACTTTACTTCGCGAGTCGCGTATCTGAATAGGAATAAATACTAAATGTGTGGAATTTTTGGCATTATCGGAGAGCAGCAAGTTGCTCCTCTTCTGTACGAAGGTTTGAAACGTCTGGAATATCGCGGATATGACTCTGCCGGGATTGCGACCCTGAGTAACGGTCATATTGATCGACGTCGTGCGCAAGGCAAGCTGGTTAACCTTAAAGAAAAGCTGGAGGCTGAGCCGTTAGAGGGAACAGTCGGTATCGGTCATACGCGCTGGGCGACGCATGGTTTGCCGAATGAGCGTAATGCGCATCCGCATGCGAATGAACATTTGGCCGTTGTGCATAACGGCATCATTGAAAATTATGCTGCACTAAAGTCAGAGATGGAAAAGGCCGGTGCAAGTTTCGTGAGTGAGACGGATACAGAGGTTATTGTGCATCTTGTTTCGCATTACATGCAGCAAGGAAATGATCCTGTTACTGCGGCGAATATGGCGATGGACAGGCTGGAGGGGGCGTATGCCCTTGTCATGATTTTTGCTGGTCATCATGATTTAATGGTCGGCTGTAGGCACGGCACACCTTTGGCCGTCGGTTATGGTGAGGGGGAGATGTTTATGGCCTCTGATTCATACGCATTGGCGCCCTTAACAAAAAAGATTTGCTTCCTTGAAGATGGTGATCGTGTGACGGTTACGCGTGAGAGAGTGGATATTTATGATGCGCAGCAAAATTCGATTGAGCGCACGATACGTATGACGGAGCAATCAGGCGCAGTGACGGGGAAGGGCGAATATCCGCACTTTATGCTCAAGGAAATATATGAGCAGCCATCAGTCATCGGCGAAACGTTAAATGCCTTTATCCACCCCTCAACAGGTAAAATCAGCATTCCTGATGATATACTGGCGGTTATTAAAGATGCTCCGCGTTTGACATTGATTGCCTGTGGTACGGCATATTATGCGTGTATGGTCGCAAAGTATTGGTTTGAACAAATTGCCCGTATCCCGTGTGAGATTGATGTAGCAAGCGAGTTCAGATATCGAGAAGCGCCGATGCCTGCGGGCGGCGTTGCGATATTCATTTCGCAATCAGGCGAAACACTCGATACGCTGGAAGCGCTGCGCTATTGTAAGCGTCAGGAGCAAAAAATCTTATCGATTGTTAATACAATCGAAAGCACAATAGAGCGTGAATCTGATTTTGTGCTGCACACTTTGGCCGGGCCCGAAATTGGCGTGGCATCAACAAAAGCCTTTACAACACAGCTCTCTACGCTGGCGTGTATTGTGGTTGCTGCAGCGCGTGTAAACGGCGCTATCAATGAACAGCAGGAATCAGAAATGTCAGAAGCGCTGCGACATGTGCCGACAATTGCTGCGGATATATTGCAGCATGACAAGGAGATTTTGTTTATTGCAAAGGATGTGGCGAAGGCGCGCGATGTTTTATATCTTGGTCGCGGTAGCTTATATCCTATTGCCTTGGAAGGCGCATTAAAGTTAAAGGAAATTTCATATATCCATGCCGAAGGCTACGCCAGCGGTGAAATGAAGCACGGGCCGATTGCATTGATTGATGAAAATGTTCCAGTTGTTGTGATTGCCCCTGAAAATGATCCGATGTTTGAAAAGAACGTATCAAATATACAGGAAACAGTCGCACGCGGCGGTCGTGTGTTTTTAATATCTGATCAGGCAGGCAGTGATGCACTGGCTCAGCAATCGTCATGGCGCGTTGCGACGGGCGCGGTTCATCCGTTTGTAGCACCTATTTTATATTCTATTCCGGTGCAATTACTGGCTTATCATGTTGCGGTGATTAAGGGCACAGATGTTGATCAACCGCGAAACCTTGCCAAATCGGTTACGGTAGAATAAATTTCATAACATCTATAATGAAACGTATCAGGAGCTGCGATCTATGACACAAATCGGCACGCCGTTTTCGGCAACATCAAAAAAAGTATTGCTTTGCGGTTCGGGCGAGCTTGGGAAAGAAGTTGTTATCGAGCTAAAGCGTCTGGGCGTTGAGGTTATTGCATGTGACCGGTATGAAAATGCCCCTGCAATGCAGGTTGCGGATCGTTCCTATGTGTTTTCAATGCTCGATGGTGCAAAGCTGCGTGAGGTGATTGAAAAGGAAAGGCCTGATTTTATTGTGCCTGAGGTTGAAGCGATTGCCACCGATACATTGGTTGCACTTGAAGATGAGGGGTTTACGGTGGTGCCGACGGCAAATGCTGCGCGCTTGACGATGAACCGTGAGGGAATCCGTCGTCTCGCCGCAGAGGAGCTTTCTCTAAAAACATCGCCTTATCGTTTTGCAGATAATCTTGATGACTTTAAGCAAGGCGTAGCTGCTGTTGGTATTCCATGTGTGGTTAAACCGATTATGAGTTCTTCGGGAAAGGGGCAAAGCACCATTAAATCCGAAGGCGATATCGAAAAGGCTTGGCATTACGCGCAAGAAGGCGGCCGCGCAGGCGCAGGAAAGGTCATTATCGAGGGGTTCGTAGATTTTGATTATGAAATTACGCTTTTGACGCTGCGCTATGTTGGCGGTACGTCTTTCTGTTTGCCGATTGGTCACAGGCAAGAAGGCGGCGATTACCAAGAGTCTTGGCAGCCGCAGCAAATGAGTGATGTTGCGCTTTCTGCTTCGCAGCAAATGGCGGAAAAGGTTACTGGTGCGCTAGGTGGTTATGGTATTTTCGGCGTGGAATTATTTATCAAAGGCGATGATGTGTATTTCAGTGAGGTTTCGCCAAGGCCGCATGATACCGGCATGGTGACGATGATTTCACAGGATTTATCAGAGTTCGCATTGCATGCGCGCGCTTTTTTGGGTTTGCCCATTCCCGCCATTTCTTTCCGCGGGCCTTCGGCGTCATCGGTCATTCTGGTAAGTGGTGAGTCAGGACAGGTATCCTTTTCCAATTTGAACGAAGCATTAAGCGTGCCGGATACCGATTTACGTTTATTCGGTAAGCCCGCCGTTTCGGGGACGCGCCGTATGGGTGTTGCGTTATCACGCGCAAAAGATGTAGAAACCGCACGTGGCAATGCCAATAAGGCCGCCGCCGCCGTTAAGGTTGATTTATAAGCGAAAAGATAATGCAATGTCTAAAATATTGGTAACAGCGTTCGAGCCTTTTGGCCTTATTGGTGCGTGGCTTAGGCGTTCAAATGCTAGCATGGAAACACTTGAGCACCTTAAGCAAGGTGGCGATGAGCATATCATGGGCCTTGTTTTGCCTGCCTCTGACGCAGGGATGGCGCAGTTTAAAGAAACGCTGGATCGTGTTCGCCCTGCGGGTGTAATTTCTATGGGGGAGCATATGCTTATTCCCTCAACAAATGTGGTGGTGGAGCCTCATGCCTATGATATGGGGGTGACGGCAATGCCGCTCCGTCATTTATTCAGTGATAAAGTAGAAGCCCCCTTTGTTAAGCGTCATGAGGAACAATCCGGCAGCAGTATGATCGGCGGTTATTATTGTAATCAAATATATTTGCAAGGTCTGCAATGGGCGCAGGAAAACGGCAATGTGCCTGTGGCTTTTGTTCATGTCCCCGTCATCGGCAGCGCGGAAAAAAGTGCGGATCAGGTGCAAAACCTGATTCAGAAAATGAAATCAGAAATTGAGCACGCTTCGGCTCCTGAGGTCTAATGTGGTGGCCTAAGGAGTTAAAAAAGCACAAACTATGAGTGTCTTTTTGCTTATACGATTTGTGCAATTCTGCACTTTTGGCAAATATGGCAGGTTTCTAGGCGTTCAAAACCACGATCTTTCATTAGATTGAATGATGTATCTGGCAGGTGGAACACGGTTTCGTTTAGATATTTTATTTTATAATTCGGGTGTAAAATATCCTGAATGAATGCCTAAATCTTCATTGCATCTGTATAAGAGACTGCGCCCGGCGCACATATTGTGCAATCCGCAGATTCTGTGTTGATTGTTTCCGGTGTGTACCATTGTGACGGGTCAACCTGATGGTCTTCAAGTGCTTCTTTTATCTGTTGAGCAGAAGGGAGGATGAGGTCATTGCCTTCACGGATAGAATGTATATTTTCAAGGTTGTTCGCTTTAGCAACGATTTCTGAAACGGCACGTATACCTTGGCTTTTATCAAACAGTCCATCATTGGCATAGAAGCAGCTAACAAGCATTGAGAGGGAATCTCCACCTTGGATTTTGTAAACAGCTGTTCGGTCATGGTTTTTATCTTCATTTGAAACACCTAGCGGGTCATAGATGCTATCAACTCTTTGTGGTTCAGGTGCAACTGTCTGTTCTGTCTCAGTGATTTCAGATTGAGTTGTTTCCGGTTCTGTTTGTTCAATTTCCGGCTCAATTTCAGTTTCAGTTGAAGGTATTTCATATGTGCCTGCTTCGATTTCACCTGATACAGAACCTATCTCGCTCACGACAGATGATAGTGCTGTATATACGGCGTCTTGGTCTGTGCTGGTTTCGGAGCCGGTTGTATCCAGTAAATCTTCGTATAAGCGAGAGTGGTGAAACTCTGCCGGGTTGTCGATTTTTTCCGGTAGGGAGGTCACATAGTCGATGGCTTCCTGACGTTGATTATCATCTAAGCCCGAAAGTGATGCCGTAAATGTTTCAGATGCACGTTGCGCTGCTTGTTCAGCGATAGCTGCTTGTTCCTCGGGAGGCAAACCGTATGACGATGCCTCTGCTGCAATACGTTCACGTGCGATGTTTTCAATGATTTCAATTGCAGTTTGTTCTGAGACGGTTGGCGTCGGTTCTGAAATAGTTTCTTCTGAAACGGAAGGGGGCTCTGTTGTCAGGTTATTTAAATTTGAATTTATTTTATCAACACCCTCTAGCAAGGTTGCGAAAGCGCTTGAAACTGCTGCGACATCTTGTGCCGTATTATTTTGGTATATTTCGTCCAGGCCCTCGGACCCTGATTTGCTCATAGATAAATCTATTGTGTCGTAATAAAGCCCCAATTGGTGTGGTTCCAAGCCATCCAAGCTATTCACGAATGCGCGGCCTGCCTCTTCTACGGCCATACGAACTGCTTCGTTACGAATACTTTCTTGTTTGTCACTGGTGGCGGCTGTCGCGCGATCTGCGGCGGCTTGCTCAATTTGATATCTTGCAGACATTCCACGTGTTAACAGTTCTGTTTGTTCTGTTATATCCGAGTTATTATCTACAGTGTATTCAGTTTCAAGTGCCATTGATCACCTCAGTTACTTAATTGTAGCTTTTTATGCTCATTTTATTCGCTAATGGTACCAAAAAGTATAGAAATCTGTCAATGTAAATGGTGCGTCGCAGCAAAGGAAATAGCCATTTTCCGGTAATTGTCTTGATATGCACAATGCCTCCTGTGGGTGCAACTTGCCTTTTACTCGACGGTCAAAGTCATTCAACCAAGATTATATGAAGCTGCTTTGTTTCCGAAAAAAACACGCCTTTTTATAGTTTTTCTCGATAGAAGATAAGTGAGTACGTAAAATACCCAATAAATGCAGCTTGAAACGCAAATATCCATAAAAGATCCTTGTAAACCTGCTTTTTTGTGATTTTTTCAGGAAATTTTTTTTGTAGTTTTTGCGCCAAGATAAAAGTTTGTAGAAAGACAACAGGCTGATTGAGTATGCCCAAGAATATGATTGATAAGAACGAAATACCTTTGAACGTGTTAAGCATATCCATGACACCATCAAGGCCTAATTTATTGAATATAGCACCATAAAAAAACAAGGAGAAACTAAGGGTGACCATAGTGGTTAGCACATTTGCTTTTCTGGCTCCTAACCGTTCGTTTAATCCAAATTCCTGATATGGGGTGTCGGACTTTAATGCTCTTTTGTAATCATTATATACCTTTGTAGGTGCCCAAAACGGCATCGATCCAAAGAGTAAGGCCGCTAGAATAAAATCTTTTGTCAGCATTCTATACTTTCCTCGCCCTCTTTCTTTTACCTTATTTTTCACGAATATTTTTAGGCGCACTGGTAATTTAGCACGGTCTTTTTTTAGGGGGGTAATAAAAAAACGCCCCAAATGAGGCGCTGTGTGTACCATTAAAATAATGGAGTGAAGGGATTCGAACCCTCGGCCCCAACCTTGGCAAATTTCTTACCTTTTCGCAAAACCGCAGAAATCCTATAAAAATTTTTCCGATTTTATCAATTTTGGCGTGAACAATCCATGAACATAGAAAAAAAGGGGTTCAATTGAACCCCAGAGCACAACCTCATCTCTAAAATATTTATAACTAACTACATTGATTTTCTGGATCCTTTCCAGTTCCGTCTATCAATTATAGTTCTTAGATCGAAAATATCTTCGTTTTCGGATTGAGGAAATCTTGTATTAATAAGCGAAACTGGAGCTTGTGCAACACGTTCAATTTCTTCAATAAATTTAATGGTATCTTCAGTAAGTTGATCAAAACGGCGTGCTTTTCTATTTGATATGTGAATATAATCTGTAAAGGTAAGCACTATGTCAGTTGGAGCATTGAGTGCGCATGCTTTTCTGAATTGTTCCCAGTCAAACCAAGCTACGCGTCTGTCTTTTTTAGTAGTCGAGGTTTTTTCTGCTTTTCTTAAGATTTTTTCTAATTCAAGAGCAGCAGCTTCATTTTCATCATAACTTTTGTGATCTTCGTAGGTTGCATTTTCTGCAATTTCTTTCCAATCTGTTTCATGTTTTAATTTTCCAGAGGTTTTTCCTTCGCCGCTTGGGCTTTGCACTCTGATAGGAGTATAACGCACTACCATAATAACCCTTCGAACTCTGCTGGGTGAAATTCCTGCCTCAGCTAGACATCCGGCAACATTTGTGTCTCTTGAGGTAACATGAGGATAATCACCATGAAAAATACTTAAAGCACTTCCTTGTGTTCCTTCTAACATTACTCGTTCGCCCCGCGAGTAGGCAAGCTCTAATTGATCCACCGTACTGCCGATATAGGGCTGTAATTCTTCAACATTTCGAGCTAATCTAATGTTGCCAGTAGGTTTCCTTTCGAGAATTCTTCGCGCCGATGCTGCGCCACTGCCGCTCGCGGTAGAAGAAATCTCATCGCGCAGATTTCCCTTTTCTTTTTCTATATCTTCTTCCTCAATTATTATAGCTTGGGGGTCTATAAATAAACGTGTAGTGTCTAATTTGCAGTCACGAATTTCGTCTAATAGGTTCGGTAAATTTATCGTCATTCCTGGACCTAGTAGGACCCTTGCTTGTACGTCACTACAGCCTGAGGGCAGTAGGTGATGAGTATATCTTTCACCTGTCTCTACGCCGAGTACTGTGTGGCCAGCATTGGGGCCACCAACCCTAATCAGAACATCATATTCTCTGGCTAGATATGATGCTATATGGCCTTTTCCTTCACTTCCGTATTGTCCACCCACAAGTACATCGACAAGACGAGTTCTCGGTGGTGAAAATAGGCCTAATCGTGCAGCCACCCTAACATATGTGTCCTTGTTGTCTGTTCTGTCAGTAAAAATTCGAACATCAGCATCGTTTTTAAACATCTCAATATCGAGGTCATTTTTAACCGGATCAGCGTCTTCATATGATAAATCTAGGTTCTGTGTATCTTTTTTATCTTGGTATCTTTTTCTTGTGGCTTTGTTTGAAGCATATAAATGCACATGCGTAACCAACCAGCGTGATTTTTCACGAAAATACTTTAATTGGTCAAAAGTACGCACATGATCAACTACAATGCTTACTTCAGCGTTATTAGCTAGAACATATTTTTCAATCTCATTAAACAACCATTTAGATTCTGTGTCTTCATCAAGTTTGTCGCCAAATTTTTGTAGAGCTAGCTTATCTTTAGTAAGGGCAATTTCTTCTTCCTTAGCTTTTTCTTTCAAAATTTCAGATGTCCTAAAAACTTTAAAATTATGATTCTTTGAAAGTTCTTTTGCTAAAGCAGATTTGCCAGTACATATACGGCCTGAAATCACAACTATTTGGGGCATTTCATTGCCTCCAAATTTTTAATAACATCCATGACGATCGAGTTTATTTCTTGTTTTTCTGTATCATATATTAAATCAGCTTGATCAAATAGAGATCGAGCTTCTTGCTCGTTCGTATGATTTTTAGCAATCTCATAAGGAATTTTGTCTTGAGAGTTTTGTTGGTTTTCTTTTCTGTTATTATACCTTTCAGCTAATATATTATCTGGTGCGGTTAAATGGACGTGAAGAGAGTTGTTAGGAAAGAGTCTTAAGAAATTTTCTTTTTGCTGATTTTTTCGGATACTATCAAAAATCCAATATAGATTATGTTCATTATGATTTAATTTCTGTAGGAAAGCGTCAGACACCCATCGGTAGCATGTTTCATTATCTAACTTGTCACCAAGGTCTTGAAGGGTTTTACGCTCTACTGGGAGCCCTTTTTTAGACGCTATGTCTTTTAAAATTCCGCTAGAGCTGACGAGTGCAAAGCTATGTTTTTGAGTGAGGTGTTCAGTAAATGTACTTTTACCCACTGCAATCGGGCCGCTTAGTAGAATAATTTTTGAATTTGTCGAATTCAAGTCCGTCTCCTAACCAATCTTCTCTCTCAATAGCTTTTTTTACAAAAGCTGAAACATTAGTTGCGTGGCTTGAGCATCTTGAATAATGCGGAGCATCCACTCTGTTGCAAGACCAATTTAACTCATATTTTTCAAGTAGTTGATTAACAATACGCTGATCTTCTACAGAAAAACAAGTTATAATTGTATTTGGTGGGAGTATTATTTCATTTTTTATTAATATTTCTATCATCGTACCTTTAGGTACGTGGTGACTTAACATAGATTGCTTTTCATTTTGTGACTTTGCAACCGGAATTTGCATGTCTCCATAATATGCTCCATTGTGAGGAGACTCCTTGAATCCTGGTTTGTCATCTTTGCGAAGTTGCCGTGTCATAGCAATATTGTATCTGCATAACAGATAGTCATGTTCATCTATGTAATCTGAGTTCATTTGTATGCAGATGTGAGGGAAGCCCGCGCTTAACTTTGCTTTTAGAATGTTAGGATGAGAAGAGGTTGTTAGGTGTAAAAAATCTCCAAAACCACGTTTAGAATCTAAATTTTTAGATTTGCTACGAAAGTGTGTGTTCGCAAATCCTGCCTCTAATAGCCTTGGTTTGCTCATTAATTTATTAGAGCGAGCTATAAAAGGTAAATAATGTAGCGGCGCATAATGATAAACAAAAGAAACGCCATTTTCAGATAACACTGCCATGGTATAAAGTCCTCAAATTCCATTATATATTCTATTTATTTTAAACAGTCATACTACCTGCGCCCAGCTATAAAATACTTCTGGCATATAATTCTTATATGACTGATAAACGCATTCCCTTTTCATTAAGATTAACCCCGGAACAACGCGAGTTTCTGGACAAGCAGGCTGGTTCAATGCCTTTGGGTACATATATTCGCCAGCAGCTTCTGGCGGAACAGCCGAACAGACGCAATTTCAGAAGGCCGATTAAAGATAAACAGGAACTTGCAAAAGTACAAGCTATGCTCGGTTCTTCACGGATATCCAGTAATCTTAACCAATTAGCAAAAGCAATGAATAGCGGCTCTTTGCCTGCAAACACTGAAACTTATGAAGCGCTTCTTCAGGCGTGTGCAGATATAACGTTTATGCGCAATGCATTGATGAAAGCTTTAGGTTTACGCCCGCCAAAATAGCCGCCCAATATTAAATCGTTATTCTTTTAAAATCAGAGCAAGAGAGGTTTCATGATTTTAAAAGGATCACAACGCGGTAACGGTGATGAGCTTGCCCTTCATCTTCTGAAAACAGAAGACAATGAACATGTTGAAATTCATGAAATCAGAAACCTTTCATCTGAAACTTTGAAAGAAGCTTTCCATGAAATTGAATCCGTAAGTAACGCAACAAAATGCAGGCAATATTTATTCTCTGTTTCCCTTAATCCACCGCAAAAAGAGACAGCTTCTATCGAAGATTTTGAAAATGCGATCAATGCCCTTGAAAATAAATTGAACCTTGATAACCAGCCCCGCGTGATCGTCTTTCATGAAAAAGAAGGACGACGGCACGCGCATTGTGTTTGGTCACGCATAGATGCAGAAGAGATGAAGGCAATTAATCTTCCTCACTATAAGAACAAGCTCAATGATCTCTCGAAAGATTTGTTTTTACAGCATGAGTGGGAACTGCCGAAGGGGTATATTGATCGAAGCTTTCGTGATCCTGCTTCATTTACCTTGCAGGAATGGCAGCAGGCGAAGCGCACGGAACAAGATCCACGAATGCTCAAAGCAATGTTTCAGCAAGCTTGGGAACGCTCTGATAATCCTCAATCATACGTGCAAGCGCTACAGTCATATGGATTTGTGCTTGCAAGAGGTGACCGTCGGGGTTTTGTCGCTGTTGATTATAAAGGAGAAGTTTATTCTTTATCTCGGTGGAGCGGGCAAAAAACAAAGGCTTTAACGGAACGTTTGGGTAAGCCTAAATTTTTGCCATCTGTTGAAGAAGCGAAACATATTATCGCTAATAAAATGACGGACGCGCTGGATGCTCATATTCAAACTGTTCGGCATGATACTCAGAAAAAGTATCAGCCTGTTAAAAATGCTGCGATTACGATGCGCAATAAGCACAGGCATGAACGTGATACGTTGGAGCACAATCAAAATGAGCGTTGGCAAAAAGAGGAAACACATCGCATGAAACGCGTTCCAAAAGGATTGAAAAGCATCTTGTCACGTATAACGGGACGTTACAAAAAGATCAGAAACCAAAACGAGCAAGAGGCGATGGCATGTCGTTTGCGAGATAGGGCTGAAAAACAAAAGCTTGTTGAGAAGCAGCTTCACGAAAGGCAAAAGCTGCAGGATAAAATTCAAAACCTGAGAGACGAGCGCAATGACGTTATTTCACAAATGAGAAAAGACATCGGACAATATATGGAGATGAAAGAAAAGCATCCCGACGCAAAGTTTGAGAGTGTTGTAATTAGATCTGATTTTGAATTCAATAGGACAATGTAAATTTATTAAATAAAGTTAGATTTGATTGGTTTTATCTGCACTGCTGAATTAAGTTTGTATGTTTAAAAATCATGAGGATTGTTTTGCATATTACCTACCCATTTAATCTTGCCCTTAATAAACCAAAAATGAGAGCGACAATCAGTTTTACGCCATACTGAAGGGTTTAGGGAAACACTTCCATCTTTATATTCTATAACTTTCCAGCAGGGCCGTTCATCTGGAAGCAAGTTCATATGCAAGATGCGCTTACATCCACATGGGCAGAGCATTGCAGCTTGCTCCTGATATCCGTCTTCCTCTACAATATAAATTATATTCTTTTTAAGTATGGGGGGCAGAGCTTCATTTACTTTTAGGGTGAGGTACTTATCTGGATAGATACCAAAAAGACTAAGAACCCAAAGAAAGAAAGTTTTTAATAAGATCATTATGTTCGCCGTTCCGCTAGTTCCATTTCTCCGAGCAGAGGTTTTGTATCACCAAAGCCTACTTTGCGCACCAATATCTCACAAATGTTTTCTTCTGGATCCATAATAAGCTCCATACTAGCCAAGCTGAACTGAACGCTTGCAAAATACTGATTGGGATACTCTCTATAAGGGTGAAGTCTAGCCAAAAATTCATTCACTGCTAATGAAGAGGCGAACATATTTACGCTTATCACAGCAGGGCGATGATTAGCGACCCCTGCGATATATCCTTCGTTTATTTGGCGTTCATGTGCGCTGGGGTCATTTCGTTTTAAGCCAGCTGCTCTAACAGCCTCCATGCTGAATAATCCGCGCGACATCAAACTGGAGAGGCCGGGCTGAAGATAATTAACTGTTCCGCACACCTCTCGGATTGTTCCTTTTTTCGGGCCTTCCCTGTATGTGTCCAGTCTGATGCCGATATCAAAATAGGGGATGAGGTAATGGGTGGCGAGACTATTGAGCAAATAACGCCCGTCAACTGTATCCATGCACCCAAAGATAACATCGCATTGTCCTATGGCACGCACTACTTCTGCATCCCATAGATTCTTTTTCAATTTTATGACCTTTGTTCCTAGGCGAGTTCTTTCAATGGCATCGGCCAAGACGTCAACTTTAGGACGTTCTAGGCGTGCGTCTTTCATTGTCGAGTTCAGAATACGGTTAACGTTTCGTTCTTCCATTTCATCAAAATCGACAAGAACCAGCTCTCCTACACCAAGGCGCATAAGTTGTTCTATCACCGGACTTCCGGTGCCAGAACAGCCAACAACGGCGACAGAGAGCTTCTGAAGTCTTTCAATTGTGCCTTCATCAAAAGCCTGGGCATGTGACGCCATAAAATCTGGTGTTTTTGTATCGCCAGAGTTCTGGTACCAAAAACGCAAATCATCGCCCACGACATTAATGCACTCTAGCTGCTGCATTGTGTCATTATGCACGATGACTCGACCAAACATCGTTCCATCAGGCAGCATTACAACGCTTCCATGAGCGACATCATGCTCAACCCAGCCTTTAACCATGGGCAAAAGGCGATTGTCGCCCTCATCATCCGTTTTTGAGAACTCTGGGTATCCCGTAGGATGACTGTGCACTTTAATAATGGAGAGCCCCTTTTCAGTCGCTTCCTCTAGTTGAGGGACGATATAATCAGGCGACCAAATCACCTTATCCACCTCTCTAAGAACACATTTATCGTACGGGATTGTAAAAATGTCTCTCACAATCAATCTATGTCGCCTATCACCATCTCTGCGGCCACATAAAAGAATTGCAACAGCCTCTTTGCCATCTCCTGGAAACAGGTGTCTCTGAAGATTTCGGTGTTGCGCAGCGGTAAGTGTTAGTGTGTGAGGTATCATTTTTCGAACTCCCGCTCCAACCAGTCTTCAATCAAAATAACATGCGTTCCAAGGCCATCACGCCCAGCAACCCATGGATTTTCAGATGTTCTATGGCGAGACCAACGCTGATATTCTTTACCATCCAGCTTTTGCTTTGCGTCGGTAGCTCCTATAGGTTTCCCATCTGTGCGTGCCAACGCTGGATAGAAATAGACCATATCCAGCTGAGTGTTTGGATATCCGGTCTCAATACGGATAGCAGCTGTTACACATTCGTGGTTATAGCCTGGTGGTGTCTTGAATTTATGTATCAAGATCCACTGCGAGCCATCCACAATAGTATCCCATGGCAATCCGTATTCTTTTAAAAAGGTTTCATCCTCTTCGAGCAGGTCAAATTGGCGGCGTGTATCCATTATTACCCCTCCGTTTGATCGCGTGGCAAGGCTTTGAATTTTTCTACACCGGGTTGGCGCAGGTCGATTTCTTCATCCAAACCAACTTTTTGCGGAGGTTTGCCAGCGACTTTTACGCGAAGTGTATAGTTTTTCGGCGGAAGAAGTCCCGCTAAAGTCAAGATTTCCTGACCAGTTGGGTTTGCATCAGAAATGACGTATTGTTCGCCGTTTATCCGAATGCGGTATCCTTTTGTAAGCGGCGGGCGCTCACCTCGTTTTGCGTATTCTTCTAAATCTATAATATCTTCGATGACGGTGACTTTCCCGACATCGTCAACTTTGTCTTTTTGTATCATGGTTTTACTCCTTAATGATATGACTATATAATGCTGTGAATCTGAGCAATTAAATGCGTATACCTAGGTAGGCTCTGTTTCAGATCCGCTCGGACATAAAAAAATTTGTCCGAGGCTCGTGGATTTAGAGCCTATATATGTGAGAATAGGAAAAAGTACCTTGATATTATTTTAGAAAGCGGTAATCAGGCCATAAGGAGTAAAAATAGTGAAAGAAAAAGCAGAGGCCGAAGGCACGCATTTAACGGTAGAAGAGGCTAGACAAGCTTTGGCCTCAATATCCCGCGCGGATATGATAAGGCTACGTAAGGCGGAAATATGGTGGTCAAGAGACAATGATAATAGCATGCTTCTTGTTGATGCTATCACCAAGACTTGGGATGGGGTTCGCTCATGGAAGCGTGGCATGACGCCTTTTACGCATCTTTACGGAGTCATGAAAAGTCTAGCCAGTAACGATTATAAGAAAACGAAGAAAAATAAAACAGATTCAATTACTGACGATGCGGGGAACGAAAAGCCAAAAATTTCTGCTCAAATCAGCACACCATCGCCGGAGACATTGATGATTGAGCGTGAACAGAAACAGAAACGTGAAAAAGAGGCCAAAGAGTTGGCAGATCAGGTGCTGGAGCTTTTTGCTGACGATGACAATGCCATGTGGGTGTTGATGGGCGAAATGGATGGGCAGTCAGCGGAAGAAATCCGTGAACTGAGCGGTATGGATCAAACGCAATACAATTCTACGCGTAGAAGAATCCGCCGCAAACTGGATAGATATTTTCCAGATAAGAAGAAAACTTAATTGACCCTTAGGAGCGAAACCATGACAAACAAAAAAACCGATTCAATATTACAGATAGACAGGTTAACCGATATGATTTTTCGGGATTTGTGTGAAACAAGTGATGAGGATATTTTAGCTGAAGCCGCCGAAGATGGTATGGATGTAGATAAAGAAATTGAAAGAATAACTTCAATTATTTCTGATGCTGCTTTCACTAGCGGCCAAGCTAAGCTTGCTGCTGCAAAAAAGGAGCTTGCAGAGCGTAGGAAAGCAGAAAGAAAAAATCCTTTTCATTCCCTATCTATACAAAAGAAAAAGGCAATTCTTAACAGCGTGAAAAGCAATGACAATCTAAAGGAAAAAGTTACTTTAGCTGCAAGAAATGAAAACAATCTCTCTGAAGCTGATATAGAAGCACGTCTTCAAAGCTGGTATGAGTTAAAGCTTATAGATGAAGACGGGAATCTTTTATGCGATTAAATCATGCGGATGAGCTTCTTACGTCTTTAGGAATTAGAGAGCCTTCAGAAATAGATTTAGAAGCTATTGCTTTTTATTGTGGCGCGGAAGTTAAAGAGGCTCCCCTTACGGGATGTGAAGCGCAGATTGATGGTTTTAACGATCAGGCAATTATAACGATCAATTCTAATTCTTCACCAGAAAGAAAGCGTTTTTCTATTGGGCATGAGCTTGGCCATTGGAAATATCATAGGGGACAATCGTTTATTTGTAGATCCGATGATATTGATAATGTGAATCGTGATTATTCTGCAACCAACCCTGAAGTTGTTGCTGATATATATTCCTCTGACCTGATTTTGCCAAATTATCTTTTTGCTCCCTTGGCAAAACAGGCGGCGCACTCCTCTTTTGATGTAGTACTAAAACTGAAGGAAGATTTCTCTACCAGTATCACAGCGACAGCTTTGAAGTACATACAACATAGCAATGAGCCAACAATGCTTGTATGTCATGGGCAAGGGGGACGGATATGGTTCAAGCACGGCAAGGGTGTTCCCGCTGAACTATTTCCAAATAAAGAATTAGATCATGATGGCTACGCTATGGACGTTTTATATAAGCGAAGCACTCAACAGCGTCCCAATAAAATTGGCGCGGATGCGTGGTTTAATATGCGATATGCAGACAGATATGAGATCTATGAGCACTCTATACCTTACATTGCAGGACAAATTCTTACTATGATTTCATGGCGGGATGAAGAAATGTTTGATGTCCTGTAATTTTTGTTTGGCAACTTGTTTCGTATGATTTCCTTGATCTGATTATTGGACTTGTAGATAATTCATAGTTTATGCATGGGTTTGGTGCAGGTGGGAGAGGCATATCTCCCAAGTCCTGCTTGATGGGTTCAAAGGGAGAGCAATTTCTCCTTTTGTCTATGGGGTTGTAAGGGGAGCGAGAAGGCTCTCTTTTCGAGTAGTAAAACGGCGATACGTTTTGATGGTGTGAAAGATTGGAACGGATTGTGTTCTCGCATCGCGCCATCCGTCAGAGGGATGCAACGGGAGAGCGCAGCGTCTCCCTTGCCAAGATGTTTTGTAGTACAAAACACATCTTGCGTTGCTCAGGAAGCATACGGTTTTCTTAAATCTAAGTTTATCCAACTCATATCCTTAATCACTTCTCAGTTTCATCTTAGACAATCCCTCCGTTCCTTAAAAATCCTCCCTAAATATCCGTGACACACCAACCTTTCTTTGCGCATGCGCCCGGATCAAAGGGCCGGTCGTCCTATTATGAGCTTAAGAACGCACATGAAAGGAGACCGTCATGAACCAAATTGTGAAGACAAACACGCAAGAGATCGTCAACTCCATACCCGATATTAATGGAACCATCGGCGCGGCTCTTGCTCTTGAAGACCAAAGTCATTCAACCAAGCTCATAGAAGAGCAGGCGGGGTTGGCCTTTGATATGATACGCGGCGAGGAAATCGCTTTTCTGGAAGCCGAGATCGACAATCAGCAAAGCTCTGTCAAACGCTCAAGGCAAGCTATAGACGAACAAGAAAAAGTTCTCTTCGCCACGAGCCCGACAATCAAAGCGGCGCATATCAGAAATGAGAGCACACAGAGCAAGTCACTGTTTCAATTTTTGATCTGGTCAAAGGATTTCACAATCGGATTAAGCTGCCTGATCTGCGGCTTAATTGTCGTTTTGATGGGGGCGAGTAACGTCTATTCCATCATCATGGCATCAGGAACGCCTGTATTTTTGGACGATCCGCGCCTTGCCATGATGCTCTCAGGACTGCTTCCGATTGGAAGCATCGCATTGAAGTTTTTCAGTGCCACAATCCAAAGCGATAAATTCAAGAAACGTTATACCACTGCGCTCTATGGCGCTGCGGCTGTTTCGCTTATTGCATGGATTGTCCTGTTCGGAATGACTTTCGGCTCTGCCGCGTCAGGCTTTGACTGGGACAGTCTTGGTGAAGATAACACAGGCAAAGACGCAACATTTACGGTAGTTCAGCTGCTCACAGAAATGCTGGTCGGTGCGACGTTGTTTCAAGTGGCAGGTGATATTTGGTCAACATATGCACCAACAACCATGATCGCTAATCCTGCATATGCAGAGCGCAAAAGAAACCTTGAGCTTTTACGCGGCGATCATGATGAATTGCGGAAGACTTACACGCAAAACACGGCACGTCTCAGCATGCTTATGGCTGCTCGCAAAGCTTACATCAATTCCCAAATCCTTCACTACCAACGTCAAGCGGCAAGACTGCATGGGGATCACAGCGCCGCGCTTAACAAACAGAAAAAGGAGAAATCAGGTATGAAAAAATTACTTACACTTGCTACACTATCTTTGCTCTGTCTTGGGGCATCGCCAAAGGCAGAAGCTAAAAACCTTATCATTGGCATGTCATCTGTCTTAAGCGCAGAAGACGGCCAGAGACAAATGATACAAGTCTTGCGCTATCTCTCTGAAAATTTGGAAGCCGGAGAGCATGCCAATATCTTTGATGCAGAAAACAGACGTTTTATCGGCTCGTTTTCAAAGCCTGCAAATAAAAACTACGCTAGCCCTAAAGCGCTGCTGCAATATAACCGACATGTCGCAGCGAATTTGAAATCCATGTACCGCGCCGATCATCCTGATCTTGCGAGTGGCATCAAGGCTTCCGTTAAAATCCCGCAATTTCTGACGTTCTTGGCTCAGAATTATGCGCCTTTAACGGATGCGGATATCGTTATCTTAGGCAGTCCGATATACATGGATTTGCAAACGCCATCATGGGACATGCGCGGCGGTAAATTTGCAGGTGACGGGCATTTCAGTGCCCAAGCAGACAAAAGCGTATTCTCAACCGTTGGCAAAGAAACCTTCTTACAAGGGGCGAGAATTCATATTCTCTATCCAAACAAAGATTGGGAAATCAGCGATAGTTATCGTCACTACATCACAAGAATGTGGACGCTCTATATCGAGGCACAAGGCGGAGCGCTTTCGAGCTTCACCGATGATGCGTCAACATTCTGGATGCGCGTTCATAACAGTGCCAGTGCCTTGCCGCACACTTTCAAACGTGAATATACGGATAAGCTAGAGACATTTGAAATGGCTCCTGAGCAAAGAAAGCGCACATCCATTCATGAGCGTGAACTGAGCACAATACCGCCATCAAAAAGTGCGATGAATATCGCCGATGAAGTCGAAATCGGCATTAGCTGGACATGTGACGTGTGCGATCTTGATATCTATGTTCGCCCGAACCATGTGGCCGATGTTCTGTATTTCGGCAACACCAAAACCTCCGAAGGCCTTTATCACAAAGACTTTGTAAATTCACCGCAAGCCGTGAAGGGTTATGAGACCGTTACTTTCAAACATGCCGTTGATCTGCGCGATACTTTCATCGCGATTAACTGGTACGGCGGTCATTCACATAGCGGCGTGAGCGGTGAAATCCGTCTTGCGATTGGTGATAAGACCTACGGCCTTCCGTTTCATATCAAAGGCGAGAACGGTAATGCCGCGTCGGAACGTGACAGCGTTTTAAACACAGGCAAGGCGGCCAATGATAATTGGGTCGTCATTAAGCCGAAGAAAATTCTCGGCTTATAAATTTACTTCCTCCTCACCACTCAAGGCCTGCCGTAACAGGCAGGCCGTTTTTTTAGAAAGGACAAACAGATGGCAAGACGCAGACAAGAACTTTCCATGATGCAGCAAATCTTCGTCATCACGATTTTCAGTATTGCTGCATCTTATATCGAGCCGACAAGCGAAGAGCTTTATTGGCTGGAGATGTTTTGTTATCTGGTTATCGCTCTGGGCGCGTTCAGATTGGCCAATGAAGTTCTGAGCGTATCGCGTAATTTATTGCTGCGCTGGTATGCACGAAGACCATCGCTTAATTACGGCTCTGCGCGTTGGGCAACAGACAAAGACCATAAACGTGCCGGGCGTTTTAAAACCAAAGGATTATTCCTCGGCGCTTCAGCCAGAAGTGGTCGTCCGTTATTCTTCAACGGTGAAACACACGGCCTGACATTGTCGCCTGCAGGCGGTGGTAAGACTGTCAATTTTTTCATTCCCGCTTTGCTGCATAATGATATGCCGATGATCGTGCCTGATTTGAAAGGCACGCTGGCTTGTATCACCAAACGCACACGATCAAAGCGGCATAAGCATAAAATTTACTGTGTGAACCCTGCGCAGCTTTTCGAAGATAAGCTCGGCAAGGCGGCGCGCTATAACCCGCTGCAAATTTTGTCTGATAGCTGGGCTGCACAAAATCTCTCTGACCTTATCACTGATGCGCAAGCTATCGCGTTTCAGCTTATGCCTGAACCACCACAAGCAGGTGAAAACACATTCTTCCGCAACGGCAGCCGCATGATCACGGTGTTTTGCATGCTGTATCTGGTGACGAAAGATCAGGATAAAACACCAACACTCAGCGATATTTTAAAGATGCTTCGAAACGAAACAGATTTAAAAGAAGCGCTTTATGTCGCGTCATGTTCTGACTTCCTAAAAGGCGATCTGGCTGATATAGCGAATGACTTACTGGCCAAGGTCGAGCAAAACGATAAACGTCAGTGGGAGTCTTTCCGTGAAGGCGCGGTACAGGCATTCTCAGCTTTTAGCGCGAGCGGCTGGCTCGCCGAAAGCACAAGCACATGTGATTTCCGTTTTGCGGATTTGAAAAAGCAAAAGGCAACGGTTTACCTGATTGCTGATCCTACGCGCATGCGGGTTTATACGCCTTGGCTCGGGTTGCTTGGATGGTGCGCTCTGACAGAGCTCACACGATGCCAGAGTAAAGAGCATGTTTTATTTCTTTTTGATGAGGCCGCCAATTTCAGGATTGAAGGCCTGACCGCCAAGCTCACAGAATTACGGAGCTATGGCTGCCGCGTATGGTTTGCGCTCCAGTCTTTGGATGCTTTCGCGAAAACCTATGGGCGCGATGATTTGCAAACATTGTTGGAGCAATGCGAGTGCCAGCAATTCTTCGGCATTCAATCCTATAAAACGGCGGAGCTGATTTCCCGCACTTTAGGTAATACTACGGTGAAGGGCGATAACTTTAACCTCGGCCATATTATCCATGATCCCGTCATGCATAGCGTGGGGGAACATGCGCGTGCGCTCCTCACCCCTGATGAGGTACGGCAGTTCGAAGATTGTATCATTTTGTTGCGCGGCCAGCCGCCCGTTCACGCGCTCAAGGTCGGATATCATGAAGTGGAACCGTGGAGCCGTTGGGCGGATGTTGATCCGATGTACGGCAAGAAATTTAAGGGCAAAACGAAAATCGTTTTGAGATATCCATGAAGCAAGCAAAAGTCATATATTGCAGAAGACCGAAAAAGCGCCGCGTTTATAAACGCAAGAGCTTGCTGCCGTTTTTTGTGCTGATTTTGCTGCGCCTCGGCTTAATCCTCACACCTATAATTTATGCGGGGCTTTATATCTTCGAACACGGTACACCGCATATGTTGTGGGAGTATCAATATTACGGTAGCCCCAGTCATCCGAATATCACGTCTTGCACTTATATCGGGTTTAACGGCGTGATTTCTTTCCCCGCCAATGAATGCCCGTTTATTGATTTTATAGATTAAAATTCCGCAGGCGACACGCTGCGCCTGCGGTGATCTGAAAAACGTTCTCCGTCTTTTCTGTCTGTTCTAAAACCATTGATCTTCCAAGGCTTACATAGTTTGCAGCCAGCGCGACGGTTTCTTGGTCTTTTACGTTTATGATGCATGGTTTTTTCCTCTACATTTATATTTATTCCGTTTCTTTTTCTTATCCGCCACAACACGCGCCCGATATTTGGGGGTGCGTAAATCTCTGGCGATAAGGTTTCGCTTTGGTGGTTCAGGCATAATCTATCTCCTTTGAGTTTTACCAATACCATTCATGTGGTTTTCTATTGCCAACCGGCCATGCAATGCTTTCGGGATCGTGCCCTTTAAGAACACGATTACAGAGCCTTGCATTTTTACGCAGTTTAGGTCTGTTCATATATAATTTCACCCACCATGCGGGTGTGTGTGAAAAGGTTAAGTGGCCGTCACGAAAAGTTTTTCCTTTCTCTAATGCATGAGGGTCACGTCTAAATGTGCGTGCCATTTTCTTTCTCCTAAGTTGATTAATACTTAGAAGAGCGCGCCTTTTCTGGGGGAACGATAAGAAGGCAAACGAAAATGCCGGATAGTGAAAATCACTTCCGGTTCAAAAAATCCAATAATGCGAAAAATTAAATTGCCTGAGGGGACTATACACTAAATCCCTCATTAATTTCAAGAAATAGACGTTATTACGTCGCTTTTTTTGCGTGATTCAATTCCTAGCCAATAAATGTCAGTTATTGATTTTATGAAATGAAGATATAAAAGCATTTCATTATTTTAGATAAGGTTTTGGGGTGGTATGATCCGCGTGTTTCAAGAAAAGTAATTAGGGCATGACAGAAAAAGACAAAGATAACAATCAATACAAATTCAGTGATTCCCTTGTTGGTAAGATATTCATATATACTTGGCGCATTTTAGGTGTTTTTTTTATAGTTTACGCTTTGCGGGGGTGTTTTTATTTGCCGGCTCAGGAACGTGCATTTGTAAACAATATAGAAACGGCTTTCACACAAACGGATCATACGTGGGTATTCGTACGAGATGTGACAGAATTTGAATGGGATACGGTTTGTGGCTTCGGTTATTATACATACCCTGATGCTTTAAAAGCACTAACAGCCCGTTATTTAATGTTTAAACCGTTACCTCAAACTGCGCCTGAAGTTTTTGCGGAGAGGTCGGGATATGATCTATCGGTTTTTAGAAGTCATGTGCCACGTAACGGATGGTTCAATTTTTCAGGATCGCATTTCTTTTTCAAAAACGATGAGATTGTAAAAAAGTACGTTTATACAAAATGGTTTATTCCGATGTACAATGGTCGGGAGACATTTAATTTTATGCATGAGCATGCGATCGATGAAAAAACATGTTTAAATTTTGACAACGCAGTATTTTATTTTGATAATAGCAATAAGAATTACGAACCATATATGGTTTTGAAGGATAAAAGAAAAATAGACGGGGTGAAGTAAATGTCTAATCCTTTAGCAATGGGTATAGGTGGAGTTGGTGCAACAGGAGCATTGGGGCTTGGTGTTGCGACGGCTGGCACTGCTGAGATGTCAGCAGCATATTTAATACATCGTGATGAAATATTGGATGCCTATGCACAAGGTATGACCAAACGTAGTGAGCTTTACGGAGACGGTAGTGTTGTAACTGCGAAGGATATTACAGACGACAAAATGGTCATTGATGCCTTCAGGCATTCTTATAGCAGTGGCTATCTAAAAATGAATTTTGGTGAAGAAATCGCAAGCAGTTTTGACTTGTGGGAGCTTGCAGGTCCAATAGTACATGCACCAAAAAATGCGTTTCATGTTGCTTCCAGAGGTGGTGACATGGAAGAAATTACCCAAGCGTTGTTTCACCCTAAGCCATCAGGTAGTCAGATGGATTATTGGAACAATGCAATCATGCGTCATGAAGATGTGACGCCGGAAACTATTATTCCTATAATACTTGAGAAAATGAGGACAAACGAGCTTGTGCTTGATCAGCATGATCCTCGATTGGCTGAGTATGAAGGTCCGGGATTGCCTTCGGCAATTCTGGCTAAGAATTTCGTTTATGACGAAGTGCCTGCGCCTGAGGATTATTTTGGTTTTACAGATGCCGCAGATGTGCCTGCGATTGGTCAAAGTGAAGAAGAGTTGGCTGTTTCTGTGCAATGGTCATACGAACAGCTTTTGGAGCAAGATGAATCTTTGGTTCTGAGCGGAAATTCACGCACAGATGTAGAGGCACTTCATAATGCGGCTGTCGATAATGAGCCCATGCAAAGATATTTAGAGCATATTGATTATCAGTTAGCAGTTAATGAGGCTGCTTCAGGTCAGCAAGACGTTAAGCCGGTTATTGGTAATGTGCCTGATATACCTTCTACGCTCAGTTCAGATGATGTGTTGTTAAACCCTTCTTCTGCTCCCGCACTGGTGGCTAACGGAATAGCAATAGGGAAGTAAGTTTTTTCTTTATTCGTAGGGAAAAGCTAATAATCATAAAACCTCACGTCGCCTTCATCATAAGAAATAGCGCCATCATCTTGTTGTCCGTCGGCGAGGCAGTAGTCACGTCCCATAGGTGACAGTAGTATGCTCAGATTAAGACCGCCGTCCCAGATATAGGCCTTATCACTTATGCCATATTCTTCACCTGTCACGAAGAACCGTCCGTCCTTAAGCTTTTGGTTGAATGAATATCCTGCGTTGACGCCCTCAAGTTCACTGAAGCAATCCCATATATCATTGCCTGAATAGGTTTCCCAATGAATGCTGTCAGGATTGCTCCCCTTAAATGTTGCATAAGTGGTATCGCGGTTGTCATCTGTTTTCGGCAAAACGAATTTCAGACTAAAGGAAAGCTCCTGTCGGTTATCGACATAAGCTTTGCGGCGCTCATCGCTCCAACTGCTAAACGCGTTGCTTTTTACATACGGCACATTCCCGTATTTATCAGTAATGTCTTTTATGCGCCGCTTATACCTTTCTCTGTTTTCTTCGGATTTCTTAAGTCTTTGTGCTTCGCTTTCTATATATGCTTCGGCGTCTTTTTCATTCATTCGTTCAAGAGTTTTTTGATGACTCTCTGCGTTTGTTTCATCAATCTTCTGTCCCCATAATTTGCTTTTGAGTTTTTCATCGTCATCGGGTTCGGGGTATTTATAATCAGCACGTTTATCAATGCCCACAGGTATCTTTTGCAAGCATTCACCCGTGCTACGATCCCAGATGTTTATCAGGAAATCGTCAGCCCACGTAATCAAACGCTTATCATCTAGGATTTGCGCTCCTAAAACTGAGCCGAAGTGCATATCTTTTAATTCCAGAAGTTGTTTTCCTGTTTTTAAATCCCACAGCCCGCATTGGTATGCATCGTCGTATTTTTGATAACGCCATGGATAATCATCAAAGGCACGCCAAATGAAGTTGTATCCAAGTAATAAGTCATCAGGCATCTGAATGTAACGGTTTATCGCGTGTGAATTTTCCAGCGCAATAAAGCTGTCGTCTTTTCGAATGAATGCGCATTCATCACCTTTAAAACCTTTGCCCTCAGGTGAAAGCAAGCGTAGATAACGTCTTAAGCTTTTAAATTCATCAGGTATGGGGATGTGCTCGAATATATCCATGATGAAGATTAAGGTAGAAGTTTTTCAAAGAGGCTGCGCGCGACTGCATCGTCCGTATCAGGTTTATGAATGCCAATACCATGCTCGTTTATTAACGCCTCTTTGTTATGCGGGATTGCCTCTTTTGATCGCGTAAATCTGATTTTGCGTTGAATTGTATTAACGCCAATACCGCTTGGGCTAACGATCAAGCTTCCGCCTTCAAATCCGAGACATTTATTGCTGGTGGAGGGCTCTTTTCGAAGCATATAAACCTTTGGCATGTAATATGATGAGGCATCTCGCAATACCATGAGGCAATGCATGTTTTTCTCGATTATGTACCCTTCACTTTTTTGTTTGAAATAATCCGAGTATCCTTCTTTTCGGTAATAAAACAGTTCTTCACTTGTTAGGGCACCGTCTTTATTTTGTTTAATACGAAGAACGAATTTTACTATGCAGCCTTTCTTTTCAATTGATGGCATGTAGCCCCAATAATCTCCCGGCAGACTTTGCTTTCCAAGTTTTTCATCTTGCTCTGATATCTCCATGAACATACTGAGAACTTGCGGTAAGTCACTTGTATTTAGTCGTAATTCTTTATTTAAGAAAGACAGATCAATTTCATTTTCTTCCATCATTTGTAAAATGGCTAGGTAAAATAGATCAGGGATATTGATAAAAGAAGTTTCTGGATTTTTAAGGTGCATGCAAAACGGACCTTTTGTAATTAACTTTAAATCAACATTATTCATGTTATTTTGAAGTAATTCTTCTTTTTTTTTCGTTGCAAGTTCTATTACTCTGACTTGCTTGAAATTAGGGTAGGACTTGTAAGCAAATAATTCTTTAGCCTTTTTCAATAAAGCAATTCTCTTTTGTTGGCTTAAAATCACAATGTTTTCCGTAATGTGTTTCGTTGAGGTTTCAATTATATGAAACAACTTAAAACAAAACTGCTACCAACAAAAACCCCTAAAAACAATTTTAACGAGTATTGTGGAATTGTGGACACCACTAACCTAAATTTAAATTAGAGCTGCGCAGCTCTCCTCATCAGAAAGGGAGAGCATATTATGAGACACACTGAGCACTACTGTTACTTCGGCTGTAAAACAACACTGACTATTATCATTGCCCCTGCGGAATGCCTTTTGAACCAAGGTTATTATATTCTGATATGGCATACATTTGTAAGTCTTCGCTTATCACAGCGTGGGTTGGCAGATGAAGTTACGAACATTTTTCGTGATGCATGTTGTATCAGGTTACTTACCCATCAAATGGAAGTGTATAATTTGCCTGAATTTCATGAAGTTTTTACAGAGGATGAATCATGCAGATGGTTTGGCAGTTACAAACGAGTTGATGGAACCGGAGAGAATCCGGCACATTATACGAAGAATGTTCCGCGCCTGGAAGTTCTGGATGCTGCTGCAAAGATTATCAATCCGCAACCGTTCAGAGCCATAGGACAGACATGTTAAATATATCTATATCTAAGCTTTAAAGCGTCGCTGTTTAGTGACGCTTTATTTTTATGGAGATGTTAGCTAAAACGTACCTGGAAATTCAGGCGAATAATATCGGGGGTTTCTTCTTCAATCATTCCATATTTGTGGCGGCCCGTGCTTGGCTGATCCAGGAATGTTGTTTCGAATAAGTAGTCTTGTAAATCATTCCAGTTATAGACGTGATAGCAGAGTAATGCGCCGTCTTCTCTGACAACAATAAATCCCCCGGTTGCGTCATATTGCCCTTGCCAAACTGAGGCTGAAGTCATACCTAACGCTGCAGCAGATAGGAACTGACGGATTTTGTGCTCATAAAAACAGTGCCCTGTATCAAGTGGATAGTCTGCGGGATTGTGCTCAATCAGCATGTCAACTAATTCAGTCATTTTTGCGCCGCGTGTAAGGTAGGAATACAAAACTGCATTTGCCATTACGACGTCAAAGTTACTGTCGATCATTTTCAAATTATTTCTGAAAACGGGTTCATCGGCTTCTAAATATTCAAGCTCACAACCTCGATCATATAGGAAGCGTATAAGCGTTTTATTCTTCATCGGTTTACCGTTTGCATCAGACTTCATCTGTTGCAAGTCGGCTTCGCTTAATTGATCAAAGTTTTTGATTTTATATAGAAAACTGGTTGAATGTCCGTTTGAATTGAAAAGCGTTGCCTTACCGTCCAGTTTTGATTTTACACTGAAGCCAAGCTTTTGTTCTTTCTTAATTCTGGAGTCGTAGATTTTTACGGTCAAGTCACGCTTGTTTGAAGACTTGCCCTTCATTTTCGGTTTGTGAATTCGTTCCAAAAAATCGGAAACACTGATGCGTAGTTTTTCTTTGTTTTTAATTTGAGCGAGAAGCTCGCGAGCACCTTCTTTGAAATCGACCTGAGTTACACTTAGTAAGACGTCATTGCCGTTTTTGAGTTCGACTTGTTTTGTGGTTTCGTCGATCTCGTATTCAAGAAGGCTGTTGTTTAAGTTATCACGAAATATGCTGCAGACGGGGTATTTATCATCATCCAGGATTTGGAAATGTCTGTCTGCGCTATAAAACTCACCATCGCCAAGCAACTTTAAGAAGCTATAAAGTTCTGCCCACTCTCCTGAGTTTCCTTTATAGATATCATCAAGCATATTTCTTCACTTCTTCTTCGGCAAAGTTCTCTTCCAGATATTTTAAAATTGATTTGGCTGTGGCTTCAACTGCATCAACCGCAACACTGTTCCCAAGTTGCTTTAGAGCTTGAACTTCTGAGACAGGGAATTCGTAATTACTTGGGAAGCCCATCATCTCTTTGCCTTCTTTGGAAGACAGGCGACGTTCTTTACCGTCAACCAAATACGCATCCCAATTCCGTCTGTCATGAAGGCCTGAGCCTCGACCGCCGACGCGCAATGTGTAGCCGACTTCACGGCTGCACTCACCGCCCCAAATATCAGACATTGTTTTCTTTAGGGGGGTTGCTTCCGGGAAGATGAATTCAGGCAGATCATCGCCATAATCTTTATTAAATCCGACAATAAATACACGCGGTCTATGCTGTGGAAGGCCATGATCTGAGGCTTTCACGACCTTGTGTTTAAATGTATAGCCCAAATCATCTTCGAGGGTTTTCTTGATGATTGCAAAAGTACGGCCGTTATCATGTTTGATGAGGTGCCTGACATTTTCCAAAAAGAATGCTTTTGGTCTCTTTGCTTTTATGATGTCGCAAATTCTGAAGAACATATTCCCTCTGGAATCCAGGTTCTCAGAAAAGCCTCTTTTATATCCGGCTTGGCTAAATGGCTGACACGGGAAGCCTGCACATAGCACATCAAAGTCAGGAACTTGCGCCGCGGGGTCGATGATCTTTAAAATATCGTCATTGAAATTGCCGCTTTCAAAAAGCTCTGGCGAAATCTTTTTCAGGTTTGTTTCATATGTTTTTCTGGCGTGCGGATTGATTTCAGAAGCAAATACACACTCTGCTCCTAAATCATGAAAAGCTAAGTGAAAACCTCCAATACCCGCAAAGAGGTCAATGAATTTCACAGCCATGTGAATCCTCAACGTTGAATTTTACTAAGTACACTATTATTAAGGTAAATGAAGATTGGGTTCCACTCCGGGCGATCAAAAAATGGCAGATATACACACTAAAGCGGCCAGAAGTAAAAATATGGCGGCGGTGAAAAATAAGAATACGAAGCCTGAAATGCAAATTCGAAAGGAATTGCATAAACGCGGCTTCAGATACTCTCTGCATAATAAAAAGATTCCAGGTAAGCCCGATTTATACTTTCGAAAATATAATGCAGCGTTGTTCATTAACGGGTGCTTTTGGCATATGCATGACTGTCCACGCGTCAATATCCCTGAAACGAATTCAGAATTTTGGGAAGAAAAGCTAAACAGGAATAAAGAACGCGATAAAGAAGTCAGGGCTCTTCTTGATCAAGCAGGTATCAGGCATATGACCGTATGGGAATGTGATTTACGCGGTAAAAACAAACGCCCTTTAAAACATGTTTGTGACGATGTTCAAAAGTGGCTGGAGTTATATTGAAGAAATATTAAAGCTACATGTATATACAATTAGCACTAAGGTGCCATACATGAAGTGACAAAAATAATAATTATATATACTATGCATTGTATTTTTTGAAGTTAAGCTTGGCTTTCGGTCGTAACATAATTGTCGTTCAATACTGAAAAAGTCTGTCTTTTACTTTTTTGTTTATAAGTTTTGTTTGAGTTTAAGATGGAATCTAATTTTAGCTTTCTGGAGGATGTTGATGCACAGTTAATGCGATTGGGCGCATTAGCTGAAAGATATTTTCCTGATGACCCTAATACTTCCCTGATGAAGCTTCGGCAGTTTGGTGAACTTTTGGCTCAAAATATAGCGGCGCGTGTTGGTGAGTACGGAGAGCCTAATGTTTCTCAGTATGAACTTCTTAATATATTAAGAGACAAGAGAATATTGCCATATGAAGTATATAGGCTGTTTAGTGATCTTAGGAGAACAGGTAATAAGGCAGTACATGACTTACATGGAAATCACTCGCAAACCTTAGCTCACATGAAGATTTCGTGGCAATTAGGATTATGGTTTTACAGAAGTTTTGAGGTTAAAAACTATGAGCCCGTCAGTCCGTTTATCCCTCCTAAGTCTCCTGCAGATGAAACAGAAGAACTTAAAAAGCAGTTGAATAGACTAAAGCAAGATTTGTTAGATCAGTCGTCATTGGCTGAGGATTATAAAAAATTAGTTTCTGAGACTGAAAAAAGTCTTCAAGAGTCAGAGGAAGAAAAAAAAGTATGGGAAAAACTTGCTCAGGAAGAAGAGGAAGCCAGAAAAAAGCTAACTGACAAGCTAGCTGAGATTCAGAAAGAATATGTTTCAATTACTTCATCAGAAATAACTGAAAAAGTTAAAGCTGTAGAAGAGGCCGCTAGTTACATAAATATTGATGAGGCTGATACCAGAGTTTTAATTGATGCCCAGCTTAGGGATGCTGGTTGGCACGCAGATACGGAAAACCTAAGATATTCAAATGGAGCACGTCCACAGAAAGGTAAAAACATTGCAATAGCTGAGTGGCCGACCAAAAATGGTCCCGCTGACTACGTTTTGTTTGTTGGCCTTACTCCAATGGCAGTGGTGGAAGCTAAGCGCAAAAATAAAGATGTGTCTGCCACCATTGATCAGGCAAAGAGATATAGTCGAGGTTTTAGGGTTACTAATGATATGAAATCACACGAAAATTTGTGGGGTGAATATATTATACCTTTTGTATTTTCAACAAACGGGAGACCGTATCTTAGACAGTTGGAAACTAAAAGCGGTGTATGGTTTTGCGATGTCCGAAATGAGAAAAATCTCCGAAGGCCATTGGAAAGTTGGTACACCCCAGATGGTTTGAAGCAATTGTGTCAGCAAGACATTGAAGCGGCAAATAAGAAGCTGGAATATGAAGACTTTAATTATAGCTTTCAATTAAGACCTTATCAGAAAAAAGCAATTTTGGCAGTGGAGGACGCTGTTAAAAGAGATAAGCGAGAATGCTTGTTGGCAATGGCAACGGGTACAGGAAAAACAAAAACCTGTATTGCTTTAGTTTACCGGCTTTTAAAGGTGGGAAGATTTAGAAGGATTTTATTTCTGGTCGACCGGAATGCATTAAGTGAGCAAGCTGCAAATTCATTTAAAGATACGAGAATGGAGAATTTACATACGTTTTCAGATATCTTTGGTTTAGCAGATGCTTCGGAATCCCTTCCTGATACTGAAACAAAAGTTCAAATCACGACTGTTCAGTCAATGGTTAAAAGATTGATGTATACGGAGGATGAGTCAGCTAAGCCAAAAGCAGATCAGTTCGATTGCATTGTAATTGATGAATGTCATAGAGGTTATCTTCTTGATCGTGAAATGAGTGAAGCTGAGCTTACCTTCAGAGATCAAAATGATTATATTTCAAAGTATCGACGGGTTCTGGATTATTTCGATGCTGTCAAGATTGGTTTAACGGCTACTCCTGCTTTGCATACGTCTGAGATATTTGGGGATCCGGTGTTTCAGTATAGCTATCGTGAGGCTGTGATTGATGGGTTTTTGATTGATCATGAACCACCTGTGAGAATAATTACTAAGCTTTCTGATGAGGGTATTAAATGGCAAAAAGGCGAAGCTGTTGAACTATATGATGGTAAGACAGGGCTTATCGATTTATTGCATGCTCCTGATGAAATAGCGATGGATATTTCAGACTTTAATAAGAAGGTTGTTACAGAGTCCTATAACAGAGAGATCTGTAAGGAGTTGGCGCGTCATATAGATCCAAATCTAGAGGAAAAAACACTTATTTTTTGTGCGACGGATGAGCATGCTGATTTGGTTGTAAAACTTATGAAAGAAGCATTCAAAGATCAGTATGGTGAGATTGAAGACGATGCTGTGTTAAAGATCACAGGAGCCTCTGATAAGCCTCTGCAGCTTATTCGCAGGTATAAGAATGAAAGGTTGCCTAATGTGGCTGTAACGGTTGATCTCTTGACTACAGGGATTGACGTTCCTTCGATTACAAATCTGGTTTTTATTCGTAGGGTTAAGAGTCGTATTCTTTATGAACAAATGATCGGTAGAGCCACTCGTTTATGTGACGAAATCGGTAAGCAAACCTTTAAAATATACGATGCTGTAAATCTTTACGACGCCCTTGAAGATTTCACAAATATGAAGCCTGTAGTGGTAAATCCTAAAATTGATTTTAAAACGCTTATTGCTGAATTGCAGACGGTTAAAGATCCCGAAGCCGTTGGGCAATTCAGGGATCAGTTCTTGGCAAAGTTTCATCGTAAAAAAAACTATATGAGCGAGAATGCTATCGAGAAATTTGAAGCGATGACCGGTTATAATCCTGAAGGTTTTATAAAACATTTAAAAGAGGTTGATGTTGAGAATCTGGCAGCCTGTTTTGTGAATAGTCCTGAGCTTGGGGAGCTATTGGATCAGGTCAACCCCGAGCTTAAGAATCCGATCTTAATTTCTCATCATGAAGATGAGTTAAAAAAAACAGAAACAGGCTATGGCAAAGATCGAGTGCGTCCGGAGGATTATTTGGATGGGTTCAAAAAATATATTTCAGATAATTTGAATGAAATTCCTGCGCTAAAAGTTGTTGTTCAAAGGCCACGGGATCTGACACGCGAACAGCTAAAAGAGCTTCGCTTAAAATTAGATATAGACGGATATTCTGAGAGTGCTATCAAGAGCGCGTGGTGTGAAACGACTAATCAAGATATTGCCGCTTCTATCATTGGCTTTATCAGAAGATATGCTGTAGGGGATGCGCTTATTCCATACGATCAGCGTGTTGACAGTGCTATGAACGAGATCCTCGGTTCACAAGCCTGGACAGCGCCTCAACGAAAATGGTTAGAGCGTATCGGCCAGCAATTAAAGAAAGAATATATTGTTGATCGCGAGTCTATGAATAAGGGTGCGTTTAAAGCTGAAGGCGGATTTAATCGTATCAATAAAATTTTTGATGGAAAACTCCAGGATATTTTGGAGAACATTTCAGAAGCAATTTGGCAAAAAGCCGCATAACTAAAGGGAATAAAATGTCTAACGTAACGCATGATATTGTCGCCAAACTATGGAACCTTTGTAACGTTCTCAAAGATGATGGTGTGACATACCATCAATATGTAACTGAGCTTACATATCTTCTGTTTTTAAAGATGACAGAGGAAACAGGAACTGAAACGCAGATACCTGAAGGTTATCGCTGGCAAGATATCGTTAAGTTAGAAGGCGTAAAACAATTAGAAGAATATAAAAAGCTTCTTATTCACTTAGGTTCGGAAGGCTCGCAACTCGTTCAGGAAATTTTTGCAAATGCGTCATCTTTTATCAAGAAGCCTGCAACACTAAAGAAGCTTGTCGAAAGTATTGATAAAATTGATTGGTATTCAGCCAAGCAAGAGGGGCTTGGGGATCTCTATGAAGGGCTATTGGAAAAGAATGCGAACGAGAAGAAATCAGGTGCGGGGCAGTACTTCACGCCACGTCCTCTCATTCATGCCATTATGGAAGTCATGAAACCGCAGGCTGGTGAGGTCATTCAAGATCCTGCAGCGGGTACGGGCGGCTTTTTGATTATGGCGGATCAGTATATTAAGGCGAGGACAGATGATCTGTTTTCTCTGGGTGAGAAAGAACAGGAGTTCCAAAGAACACAGGCTTTTTACGGCATGGAACATGTTCAAGACACACATCGTCTTGCGCAAATGAATATGATGCTCCATAGCATGGATGAGCGCGGAACGGGTATGCAATATGGTGACACATTATCGCCTGACGGTGCGCGTTTGCCGAAGGCTGATCTTATCATCACGAATCCTCCTTTTGGCACAAAACAAGGCGGTGGCCTGCCAACGCGAGATGATTTTACTTACCCGACTGCGAATAAACAATTTGCGTTTTTGCAGCATATTTACAGAGGCTTAACGGATGGTGGGCGTGCGGCGGTAGTTTTGCCGGATAATGTTTTATTTGAAGGGAACGTGGGTAAGAGGATCCGAGAAGACCTGATGAATAAATGTAATCTTCATACGATCTTGAGATTGCCGACGGGTATTTTTTACGCGCAAGGCGTGAAAACAAATGTGCTGTTCTTTACCAAAGGCAAAGAAGATACCAAGCAGACAAAAAATGTGTGGGTCTATGATATGCGTGCCAATATGCCACAATTTGGTAAGCGCACGCCTTTAACTTCCGATTATTTTACAGACTTTGTTAAGGCTTTTGGTGATGATCCGCATGGCACATCACCCAGAACGGATGAAGGAGATCAAGGGCGATTCCGTTGCTTTAGCCGTGAATATATAGCCGAGCGTGGAGAGAGCCTTGATATTAGTTGGCTGAAGGATGAAAGTGCAGGATCACATGAAGACTTGCCTGAACCGGATGAACTGGTGGCATCTGCAATTGCAGAACTGGAGGGTGCGATAGGTGATTTAAATAGCGTGCTTGAGCTCTTATCAACTGAGGAGCAAGCAGCATGAGTGATTTGCCTAAGGGTTGGGGGGAGCTGAAAGTAGTTGATACATATACGTCTATTTCTTCATCGAAAATAAAAGTAAAAACCTCGGAAAGTAACGAATCTGGTAAATTTCCTGTTGTAGACCAAGGACAAAAATTTATATCTGGCTACATTGATGATGCTGATAGAACAATTAATTTGGATAGTCCTTTAATTGTTTTTGGTGATCATACCAGAGAAATTAAATATATCGATTTTCAGTTTGCTCCTGGTGCTGATGGTACTCAAATTTTACGTCCACATGATTTCTACGATCCCAAATTGTACTATTATTTTTTATGTACATTGGATTTGGAAAATCGGGGCTACGGACGGCATTTTAAGTTATTAAAAGAATCTGATTTAAGATTGCCACCACTTAATGAACAAAAACGAATTGCAGATAAGCTGGATCAGATTTTGGAAGAGGTGGACAGCGCCAAAGCGCGCCTCGATCAAATCCCAACCATCCTCAAAAACTTCCGTCAGTCCATATATAACGCTGTAGCGACTGGGGCTTTATCAAGAGGTTTCAGAGAGGGTAACATATCTACCCCTGATGCTCTGAGAGATTTCGTGTTGAAGAGCAACCAAAATGAAAAAAACTATAAGAAGATATTTTCTGAGCCTGAAACTGTTTCTAATATTGAGATTCCAGATTCTTGGACATTGTTAAACTTAGATAAGCTTTGCTTGAAATTTACATACGGCTCTTCCCAGAAGTCACAAAAAGAGGGCGATGTGCCTGTTTTGAGAATGGGTAATTTACAAGGTGGGCAATTAGATTGGGCTGATCTAGTGTATTCATCGGATCAAAAGGAGATCGATAAGTATCAATTAATGTCGGGGGATCTATTGTTTAATAGAACAAACAGTCCTGAACTTGTTGGGAAAACAGCAATATATAGAGGAGAACAAGAATCTATCTATGCAGGCTATCTTATAAAAATTTCGCCTCCGGATTATTTGAGTTCAGAGTTCTTAAATATGTATATGAACTCATCGTATGCCAAACATTATTGTTGGCAAGTTAAAACAGACGGGGTTAGTCAATCTAATATTAATGCAAAAAAACTTGGGAAAATGCCCATCCCATTTTGTTCTTTGGAAGAACAAGAGTTTGCTGTGAAACGAGCCCTAGAACTATTGCAAATGTCGAATCAAATCGAAGAAAAATATTATCTTGCGATGGAGCAAGTCGATAAGATTACACAAAGCGTTCTTGCAAAAGCTTTCCGAGGTGAGCTTGTGCCACAAGATCCAAATGATGAACCTGCCTCCGTTCTTCTCGAACGTATTAAAGAGCAAAAAGCGTTAGCTGAAAGTCAGCCAAAATCAAAGAAACGTAAAAAGAAAATTAAGTCGAAATCTCAGGAGCATAGCCTGTCTGATTACATGAAAATTTTTGATAAAATTGAAGCTGAAAACTTAAAAGAAAAATATACAGACTCTAAATTATTAAAGGCATTTTTGAATACTCCCGAGATTTCGTCTGAGGATCTATTTAAGCAGTGCTGCAGTGATGAAACAGAAATTTCAGAATTTTATATTGAATTGAATTCGCTTATTTCTGATGGCTTGGTGATTGAAGAGAAAGATCAGGAAACAAAAACAATAATTCTTAAAGCGGCCTGATCATGAAGATACAAAGTCTGTGGGTTGAAAAATTTAAGAACTTAGATGATTTTGAAATCGATTTTTCAAAAAACCACAGAATTTGCGCTGTTGTAGGTATTAATGGATCAGGTAAGTCTAACTTATTCGAGTGCTTGTGCTCTATTTTTTCTGATTTGGATCGTTGTACTTCAGGTTCGATTATAGCTCCAGGCTTTGATTATAAGCTTCAATATGAAATACGTGGACATAGAATTTCAATTGAGGCGGGGCCGTCAAAAAAACCACGTTATAGTTTTGAAGTTGATGGTAAAAAGTATTCTAATAAAAAATTTTTTGAAACGAAGGATTTTTTACCTGACCATTTGTTTGCTTACTATTCGGGAGAAAGCAAGCGTTTGGAAAAATATTTTGTTAAATCACAGGAGCGGTTTGATAAGGAGCTTAGAGAGAATACTGATAGACCATTGAGGCGTATGTTTTTTGCTCGTCCGATACATGGATATTTTGTTTTATTAGCATTTTTCTTAGATAAAAAAGAAAATACACTAACTTCTATGATGGAAAATCCCAAATATTTGGGTATTGAGGGTTTGGACTCCGTTCTGTTTGCGCTGAAGGAGCCTCAGTGGGCCAAAGACGGGTATTTCTGGTCAGCTAAAGGCAAGGTGAGTGAGTTTTTAGAAAAGTTATGGGCTAATTCTTTAGCCCCTATCAAAATGCCCGGAAAGGCAAGCTTATTTCGTCCAAATGGTTTTAAGAAAGATGAATCTGTAGAAAAAATTTTTCTATATCTCAAAGATGAGCATTCGTTCCATGAATTGGTGGAGAGTGACCCACCGCAGGAGTTTTTCAAGAAGCTGGAAAGTACCTATATTGCTGATCTTCTTGATTATGTTGATGTTCGCGTAAGGCTCGCAAATTGTCAAGAATGCCTGACTTATCGCGAGCTGAGTGAGGGCGAACAACAATTATTAGCTGTTTTAGGCCTGTTAAAATTTACACAAGAAGAAGAGTCTCTATTCTTATTAGACGAGCCTGACACACATTTGAATCCAAACTGGAGCCGTGAGTATATCAACCTTCTTCGTGAAATTATGGGTGAGGATAATCAGTCTCAGATTTTGATTTCATCTCACGACCCTGTGGTTCTAAGTGAGCTAAATCAGGAGCAAGTAGTTTTGCTGAACAGAGTAGAAGGAAAAGTTAAACAAACCGAGCTTGAGGATCGTGTAAAAGGTAAAGGTTACGGTGGTGTGTTGGTTGGGGAGTTGTTCGATCTTCCATCTCAACTGGATACTGAAACACACGAAAAAGTTATGGAGTATTACAGGATTTTGGCTTTGCAGAAGGTAGGAGATATCTCTGACTATCAGAATATGAAACTTAAAGAGTTAAAGGCAGATTTAGATAGTATAGGATATTGGCTTGAGCACAGTGATCCACTGTTTAGTGAGTATCTGAAAGCGAGGCATGATTTTTGGCAAGATTTAGATCAAACGCCTGACTCAGAAATTCGAAGAGAGAAGGCGTTGGAAGTTATTAAAAAAGTTTATAGTAGTTAAATGTTGTATGTGAATTTTGAAGAAATAGATATTCCTGACACTTGGATAGCCAGGGCAGCCGTTAAGCTGGAAAATTTAATGGCGCGCGAAAATAAAAGTAATATTAATTTTAGTAGTGCTTTTTGGGGTGAGCTTCGAGATAATTTTAATATTATTCATGATGGCCAATGTTGGTATTGCGAAAACAGAATATCGGGAGCGGTCCCTGAAATTGAGCATTTTAGACCTAAGCAAGGTCTGGACGGTTGTGATGGGCACAACGGATATTGGTGGTTAGCGTATGAGTGTACTAATTATCGCCTTTCTTGCTCTATTTGTAACAACAGAGCTCATAAAGGTAATAAATTTCCTCTGGTTGATGAAAGACAAAGAGCATTCGAAAATAGTGGAAATTATGAAGATTATAGAGCCGAACAACCAAAACTTTTAGATCCTTTTATCCAAGAAGATTGTGAAAGTTTGGCGTGTAATATTTATGAATATAAAATGATGGCGAAAGACGGGGAAAATAAGGATCGTGCACAAGAGTCTATAAAAGTTTTTGGTTTGGATAAGTCCACGCATATAAGGGATTGTGGGCGTGTTTTGCAGCTATTACAGAGTCATTTAAGCATACCCGATGAAGAATCTCGCCTTATTGCAATAAGAGGCCTTGTTAACTCAGCGCCTGGTTATTCGTCTTTTGTTAGTGCCTTTTTGGAAGAAAACAATATTGATTTAACATTCGAGGAAACGTGATGTCTTTTAATCTGGAAAACAAGGTTTTAAGCTGTTTAGAACAAAGTCCTGAACAAAAATTTACTGCTCGTGACATTGCCAACTGGATATTAGAAAAATATCCCGATGAGTGCCGTAAGAAGCAGGAGAGATCGACAGCAGTCGTGACACCTCTCGATACTGAAGGTGCCCTTATTCAGCAGATAGTCGCAGAGATCGGTGCGAGAAGGCCCAATCTGCAAGCTAACAACCCTCAAATTAAAACTACTGAGGGCCGCCCAAGAAGATATTACTACACAGAAAAATCTGATGATGATGAGGTGCAAGATGCAGAAGGTGCTGTACAAATTGTTGGTGAAAAAAACAGGTTAACTGAGCATGACTTGTATCCGCTTTTAAAAGAGTATCTTTTTGCAGATAATCAAAATACATATGCTATGCGAATTGATGAAAAAAGATCATCAAATACCCGTGGGCCAAATGGGAACCGCTGGTTATATCCAGATATGGTTGCGTTAGAAGATCTCTCTTCTGAGTGGGTTCAGGAGGTGAAAGACTGTGTTCATCAAACTGGAGATGTAAAGGCTTTAATCCTGGCTTTTGAGGTTAAGCTACTTATAAATCGTTCTAATGTCCGTGAAGTGTTTTTTCAAACCGTAAGTAATTCATCTTGGGCAAACTTTGGATTTTTAGTTACTGCAGATATAGAGGGTAATGAGACCATTAAAGAGCTGCGTATGCTTTCAGCTCTGCATAGCATCGGCGTGATCCATTTAAATGTAGAAAATCCAGCGGAAAGCCAAATGTTAATCCCAGCAGAGGAAAATGATGTAGATTGGAATACTGCCAATAGATTAGCAATAGAAAACAAAGATTTCAGAGAGTTTCTTGAGCTTGTTACAGACTACTATAAGACTGGAAAAGTTAGAAAAAAACTATGGAATATTGCTTAGCTTCAAGTTTAGATTCTAAATATAGAATAATGGTCTAGATTTCGTTTTCTGTTTTCGTTAATATTTTAGTGCAAGTTTTAAAACTGCGGGGCGTCGAAACCTCTAAACAAATGCGGCTGGCATCAGCCGATATTGGTGCATTTCCGTTTAAAATGCACTAAAGGTGCCGTTCCTTGATCTTATGGTCGGGGGGACGGCGAAATATAATAGCGCATGCGTGAATACGTCGTGCCGTTTCATTTGTTACGGTTTTCGAACTCCCCGGCTTCCAGATTGAATTCTGGAGGCCGTTTTCATTTTCTCTGGCCGAAAGTCAGGGAAGGCTTGAGCGGTCACCCAAGAAGGGTGCTTGTCAGTGTTACTTTGATAATGAAGGGACACACACGAGACGAAAGGAGAGCACAATGGACAGACCGTTTTCATGCACAACATTAGCCGAAAGGTGGAATGTATCTTCGCAACATATTCATAACCTCATTCAACGCGGTGACATTCAAAACAGTTTCAAAATTGGCCGGCATGTGAGGATACCGGCTTGGGAAGTAGAAAGGATTGAATCATGTGGCAGCTTAAACTCTATAGAGGAAAGTACTACGCTTATAGCAAAGTCGACGGAGACTCTGTTAGGCGATCTTTACGTACCTCCGACGAACCTGTAGCGAAAAGGCGGTTCGAGGATTTTCTGAAACAGCAGCTTATACCAAGCAATACTGTTGAAGAGATATTCAATGTTTATCGCGCCGAAAAAGAAAACGAGCATGGCTCGTTGGGATATCTATGGATACCACTCCAATTTTTCAAAGATTATACGCCTGAGCAAATTACGCGTGACAAGTGCAAACAATATGTTCAGAAAAGGCGAGAGAAAGACAAAGTCGGCGACTGGACGATCATAAGAGAAATCGGGGCTCTTAGGGCGGCAATGAGATTTCATGATAAGGAAACGCCGGCTCGTTTTTATATTCCTCCTGCACCAGCCTACAAAGAGCGGTACTTAACAAAACAGGAATTCAAGAAGCTTATGGCGGGTTCAGTTGAACCCCATATTAAGCTTTTTATTATTATGGGGCTTTGCACAGCGGCAAGAAAATCCGCCATTCTTCAATTGAAATGGGAGCAGGTAGATTTTAAACGCGGCATTATTAATTTTGGCAATTCCAATAAATATAAGGGCAAGGCGCAAGTGCCTATAAACACGACATTGGGAAGGGCTTTAAAGGAATATTATGAAGCCAGAACGTGTGAGTATGTAATCGAATATGGATCAAAGCCGATTAAGGATGTGAAAAGAGGATTTACGGCGGCTGTTAAACGTGCCGGATTGGAAGATGTTACGCCCCATGTTTTAAGACACACGGCAGCTGTTTGGATGGCCGAAAACAGAGTTCCGATGAGTGAAATTTCGCAATATTTGGGGCATAAAAGTACGGCAATAACAGAAAAGGTTTATGCCCGATATTCGCCTGAATATCTCAGAAGTGCAGCGGAATCTTTGGAGGTATTTTAGCGGGGGTTCAATTGAACCCCAGGCCTGCAACTAAAATTTAAGCTAAGTCATTGAAAATAATGGAGCGAGTGAAGGGATTCGAACCCTCGGCCCCAACCTTGGCAAGGTTGTGCTCTACCCCTGAGCTACACTCGCATCGCATAGTTCGGTAAGTTTGGGCAATATAGCCATTTGAATTTTAATTGCAAGTAGAAAATGATAAAAATTTAGAACATTTCTCCGACCTGCACCAAAGGCACTTTGTAGCCAATAGGTTCGTGGTTCGGAAATAGGGAATATATCATAATATTTGGTGTGCGTTCGATGGGGCTGGTCATATGATCAGGCACTTCGAAATGCATCATTTCATCGTGGTGATCTTCATCGTTATAAACCACCATAAAGATTCGTTGTTCGCGGTAATATTCAACGCGGCATACCATATCCGGAAGGGGCGTATCACTCACCATCATAACACCACCATCATGCAATAAGCCGAGTTCTATGTTCATGAAAGCCCCGGTTCGTTGGTTTTGACATCAAAGGTAGGAAGATCATTTTCAAAATCATGTGTCGGCGTCATCATTACGGTTGGCTCGGGCATTGCCGCGGCAAAGTTGCCTTCTATCAAGCCGCCCTTCATGTCGCCAAAAAGCGCACTCGGCTCTACACCTCCGGTGATCCGGTTTGCAATCTCTTGATTGTCGATTTGTTCTATGCCGTTATCCTCCAACATGCGGAGGAGATCAGTTGCTTGCATGCAAAACCCCACTTTGCAGTTACTTGCCCCTATTATGCTCAATAAGTATTAATATATTCTTATGTTAATTCATTTTTACCATAATAATCAATAAAAAAGCATTTTCTAATGTTGTTATTTTTCATTTTATTTTAAAGCTTTGCTCTGGATTTGGTGAAAATGATGCGTTAGGTTACCCATCATGAGTGATATTGATCAAAAACCGTTACCAACCGGAACTGAAGACCTGTTTGCGATGCTGGAGCAGCAGGGAATCGCCTATTCTTTGCATCATCATGCACCGATTTTTACAGTTGAGGAGGGGGAGCATCTCAAGGCCGAAATTCCCGGCGTGCATTGCCGTAATTTATTTATTCGGGATAAGAAAAAGGTCATGTTTTTAGTAGTTGCGGCGAATGATACCATGATTGATATGAAGAAGCTGGCCTCCGTTTTAGATTGCGGGCGTTTGTCATTCGGTTCTGCGGACCGCTTATGGGAAAATCTGGGTATTCGTCAGGGCTCGGTAAATCCGTTTTGTATTGTGAATGACACAGGCCATAGTGTGCGCATTATTTTGGACGCGGATATGATGAACAACGAAATCGTGAATTACCACCCGATGGACAATGCTATGACGATTGGTTTGTCACCTGATGATTTGGTGCGCTTTATTCAATCAACAGGGCATGAGGCGGAGATCGTGGATTTATCGCCCGCCGCCCCAGACGCGTAACACGCAAGCGCTTTCGCAAAAGCTTTTTATTTTCAGATATGCGTGCTATAGAGTGCGCTGAATACTTTCGAACAAACGGGATATATTATTATGTTGGGTTTAACGTCCGGACAAGCAGGCGGCAACGCTGCGAATGACATTATTTTTGATGTTACTGCACATGACTTTGAAGAGCGCGTGATGAAAGCCTCTTTGCAAAAGCCTGTGATTGTCGATTTTTGGGCGCCTTGGTGCGGGCCATGCTTACAGTTGATGCCTGTTCTGGAAAAGCTTGTGACGGCGCTGGGTGGTGACGTTTTATTGGCTAAGGTTAATCTGGATGAGAACCCGGAGCTTGCGCAAGCCTTGCGCGTGCAGTCTGTGCCTGCGGTTTTTGGTTTTATACAGGGGCAACCCGTCGATGCGTTTATGGGATTACAGCCTGAGAGCAAAATAAGAGAGTTTCTGACGAAGTTAATCTCTGCGCATAACGGTGCGCAACCTGATGCGATTGATATTGATGCGGCATTAAAAGGCGCGCAAGAAGCGTTGACGCAGGGCGATGTACAAACCGCGCACGGAATTTATGCCGGTATTTTGCAACAAGACCCGATTAATGCGCAGGCCTTTGCAGGTTTGGTGCGCTGTTTCTTGGCTATCGGTCAGACAGAGCAAGCGCAAGGATTATTGGCGCAGGCCCCTGATGAAATTGCAAACAGCCCTGTCTTGGATCAGGTGCGCAGTGCGCTTGACCTTGCCATGGTTTCACCTGACGGATCGGTGGATGAGCTACGGGCGAAGATCGCCGCAGATGAAAATGATCATCAGGCACGGATAGATTTGGCGCATGCATTATTTGCACAAGGTAGTAAGCAAGATGCAACCGATGCGCTGTTGGCGTCTATTGAAATGGATAGAGAATGGAATGACGGCGCTGCCAAGGCGGAATTATTGCAAATGTTTGCTGCGATGGGGAATGCGGATCCCGTGACATTAAAGGCACGCCGCAAGCTCTCGTCACTTTTGTTTTCGTAAGATAAATAAGGTAGAATAAGATCATGAGTGCTGAATTAGACCCGAAATTGTTGGAAATACTTGTTTGCCCGATCACAAAAGGGCCGTTGACGTATGACCGTAATGCGCAGGAATTAATTTCCGAGCAAACGAAGCGTGCATACCCTATCCGCGATGGTATTCCGATTATGTTGGTCGAAGAAGCGCGTGATCTGGAAGGGGCGTAAGTCATGATCGATGGTATCGGCCGCGTGTGGCACAATATTGTAACCAAGCGAAAGCCCGCAGTGCCTAAGCCTGCGGCGGTTGATAGTGAAGGCGTTATGTCGGGATCGGAAAACGAAACGCGCGAAAAAAGCGACTATTCGGAAGACAAAAAAGCCGAAGCGCAAACGCATTTTCTATATGGGCCTGATGGCCAAAAGCACAGTATTGACGATGATCCGCATTCAAAACTTGACGAAATAGGTTAAGCAGGGATAGAGTGAGCGCATGAATAAGACGCCAATGAACAACCTGCTGCTGTCTTTGCTCCTTATGCGCCCCTGAGCGACAATGAGGCCGTTCCACGTGCCTGCGCTACAGGGGATTTAATCCAAACATTGAAAAACGATACAATTCGCGCTAGAAATTTTGCTGCGCGCATATTTTAGAATGAGGAAACGGCCATGAGCAGAGCCTATGATTTAGTGAAGAAAGACAAAAACCGCGTTATCATTTTTGATACAACCCTAAGAGACGGGGAGCAATCGCCCGGCTGCGCGATGAATCTGGAGCAAAAGCTGAAGATGGCTGCGGTTTTGGACGAGCTTGGCGTTGATGTGATTGAGGCAGGTTTTCCGATTGCATCACCGGGAGATTTTGAGGCCGTTCATCAAATTGCACAGGTCGTGAAAAACGCAACGGTTTGTGGCCTTTCCCGCGCAAAGGCGGCGGATATCGAGGCATCAGCAGAAGCCATAAAGCCCGCGGAATCAAAGCGTATTCATACGTTTATCTCAACCTCTCCGCTGCATATGAAATATAAACTAAAGATGGGCGCGAATTCGGTTATTGATGCCATCCATGACAGCGTGACCTTGGCGCGTAAATTTACCGACGACGTAGAGTGGAGCGCGGAGGACGGATCACGCACAGAGGATGATTTCCTTTGTCAGGCGGTGGAAACCGCAATCAACGCGGGCGCGCGCGTGATTAACATTCCTGATACGGTTGGCTATGCCATCCCCGAGGAATATGCACGCCAGATTAAGATGTTGTTTGATCGCGTGCCGAATATCGATAAGGCGATTATTTCAACGCATTGTCACAATGACCTTGGCTTGGCCGTGGCCAATTCCTTGGCGGGGGTGCAGGCTGGCGCACGTCAGATAGAGTGCACAATTAACGGTATCGGCGAGCGTGCGGGGAATGCCGCGCTGGAGGAAATTGTGATGGCTATTCGTACGCGTCATGATTTATTGCCCTACATCAATAATATTGAAACTACAAAAATCACAAAGGCATCACGCACATTGACAGGCATCACAGGGTTTTCCGTGCAGCCGAACAAGGCGATTGTCGGGGCGAATGCATTTGCACATGCCAGTGGTATACATCAGGATGGTATGCTGAAAAATGCGCAAACATATGAAATTATGACCCCTGAGAGTGTCGGCCTGACCGAGAGTAAGCTTGTGATGAGCAAGCATTCGGGGCGTCATGCTTTCCGTGAGAAATTAAAAGAGCTTGGCTTTGAGCTTGGTGACAATGCCTTGAATGATGCGTTTGCACGTTTCAAAAATTTGGCTGATCGTAAAAAAGAGGTCTACGAAGATGACTTGATCGCCTTGATCGAGGATGAAATTATCAGCGAAAATGACAAAATTAAATTCATCTCTTTGCAGGTGCAGGCGGGAACAACAGGTCCGCAAACGGCGGAATTATGCTTGATCGTGAATGGTGAAGAAAAATGCACAAAAGTAGAGGGCAACGGCCCCGTTGATGCGATTTTCAAAGCCATCAGAGATATTCACCCGCACGAAGAGGCGCGCTTGAAATTGTATCAGGTGCATGCGGTGACGGGCGGTACGGATGCGCAGGCCGAGGTAACGGTGCGCTTGCAAGAAGACGGCAAAACCGTGGTCGGTACGGGTACGGACGCTGATACATTGGTGGCATCTGCCCGCGCATATGTTCATGCATTGAATAAATTGATCATAAAGCGTCAGAGCATAAACCCGCAAACAGGCGAAGACAAAGAAGCCGTTGGCGGTGTTTAGGCGCTCTCATTTATTGAAAATGTTTCCTTAAATTACACTGGTCAACGCCATCTTCTTGTCTGTGTTGATCCGTGATATTCTTCAACGTATAAATATAGTTTTTCAGAGTTGTACCATTTTGAGTGGGTGTAGAAATTAATTCTATATATGTTAAAAATATTAGAATTGATTTAGTTGTGTATGAGTTATGTGAACGTGGTCAGGAGGGCGGTGTGAGGGAAAGGATTGAAAAATATTTACTCGTACTAATTCCCATTTTATGGGTAGCAGCATTCTATATACCGTTGCCAGAAGCAACAGAGGCTAATGGCGGTCATTTAGTGAATTCTGCTGATGCTGCTCTTAGGGCGCTTATAGTTATTTTTTTATCGTGGTCTTTAATACAGATGAAAATAGCACTGATGATATATAGGCTATTACAATGCAAATTAAGATATTATATTGCCCTCATAATTATGAATATAATTCCTTATCTATATTTTATTATTTGGATATTAACTTTATCTGAATTAGGCGTTGATAGGCGTGGCGGTTTTATAGCTCTGACGGCTTCATTTCCTATGCTTTTGAGCTTTCTTTTTTATATTTCAATATTTGGTGTCTTTTTTATGTTGATATCGCTAAAAACGTCTTTAAACATTTATCGGTTAAAAGACAAGAATGTGCAGGAATGAAAAAGCCCGCCGCGGCGGCGGGTTTTAAACATAGATAACTCTAATCACATAAAGTCGTAGGGTCAGCATAGCCCATAAAAACTTTCCTTATTTTACAGCACGAACCAAATCATCTAGCAAGACCTGCTGAGGTGTATGACGGGGAAAGAATGAAGAGGGTGAGGAAATTAATTAAAAGGAATTATATATATAAAAAAATATAAAAATAGCAAAGGGGACAATTAACATTGAACCTACGTAAATAAATAACGCTTTCACAATTTTTTTATTCATTAACAAGACCGCCGAGGGCGTCTTAATTTGAATACTTTCTCTATCAATCAAATTACCTAGTTTTCTTTGCTCTTCCATGAACTCAGGATTAGCTTTAATTATTGAACCTTTAGCCTCAATCTCAATTGTATCAACATCGAAAGGCTTTAGGTTTTGAATCAAAGCTTGAATGTCATCTGCAATTTTATTCTCTTCATTCCCACTTGGGTCCTCATGATCCCAGAAAACTACAAAACCAGAATCAAGGTTAAGGCATATTAAATTACCAAATGAACTTTCAGCAATTGGAATCACAGTTTTGAAAGTGTAGTCTCTCTCATTCATCTCCTTTTTATATCGGCAACAGGAATAAACTGCACAACATCGATTTCTTCAGGCTCAAAGCCTTCTGCTTCAATGTAATGACTTGTTGGCTTAGCACCATCGTAAGTAGAAACAAAATCTATATACGCAGATGGTAACTTTTTTCCTAGAGCGTGCTCCAATAATTTTATGTGATCATCAGAAGCCTTGCCTCCACCCAATAATTCAACGGTCATTTATTTTCCCTAAAGAATAGATTTAATATCGCTAAAGACGTTTTCAAACATTTGCGTGGTTAATCGCCCGGTATTGGTGTTATAGCGCGAGCAATGATAGCTATCGATCAGGGTTATATCACGGGGCAGGTTGTGTTGTGCCTGATGCGCAAATTTACAATATGATATTTTCATGTCCATGACCTTTAGGACGGCATTATGCGCAACAAGCCCGAGGCTCAGGATAACCTTGAGGTTTTTCATCTGGCCAATTTCCTCGCTCAGGAATTGGCCGCATGTATTGATCTCATCGCCTGTGACCTTATTTTGCGGGGGAACGCATTTCACGGCATTTGTGATGCGCGCATTCAAAAGCGTCAGCCCGTCATTGATATGCGCGTCATATTCACCGCGCGCAAAGCCGAATTTTAACAATGTGCCATAGAGCAAGTCGCCGGCATAATCGCCGGTAAAGGGGCGGCCGCTGAAATTCGCGCCTTTTAGGCCGGGGGCAAGGCCAACGATCAGTAGCTGTGCGTCTTTTGTGCCAAAGGACGGAACGGGCGCGTTATATTGATCGGGAAATTTTTCACGATTTTCATCAATGAAATCTTTGAGCCGCGGGCATAGGGCGCAGTTTTTATCTGGCAGTAATTCAAGCATGTGCCATCATGACAAAAACGGGAAATGCGTCAAGGGGAATTAGCCGAATTTCTCGACGCGGTCATCATTGCTGTCATGAATGTCTGCATCGCGCTGTATGTGCTGTGCCAGAATATCCAAATCAAGGAAATGGTCTGCTTGGCGGCGAAGTTCATCTGATACCATCGGCGGATTGGTGCGGATTGTGCTGACGACTGTGACGCGAACGCCTTTTCTTTGGACGGCTTCGACCAGGCGGCGGAAATCTCCGTCACCGGAAAACAAGATGATATGGTCTATGCTGTCGGCCATTTCCATCATGTCGATGGCCAGTTCAATATCCATATTGCCCTTAATTTTTTTGCGGCCGTTTGAATCGACAAATTCTTTTGTTGGTTTTGTAACCATCGAGTAGCCGTTATAGTCCAACCAATCAACAAGCGGACGGATGGGGGAGTAATCTTGATCTTCGATGAGAGCGGTATAATAAAAGGCGCGCACTAAGCGACCATTTGTAGCAATGCATTCGAGTAATAATTTGTAATCAATGTCAAATTCAAGGGCGCGTGCAGCGGAATATAAATTCGATCCGTCAATGAATATAGCCACCTTTTCATCAGTATAAAAAGGGGTGTGATTAATCATGTTTACGTTACTTATTGCCATAGTGCTTTTCTTTTTTGTGTTTAAAATACAGAATATTTAAAAGGATTGAGTATCATAATACTCGTTACTATAACTTATATTAGTTTGGAATCATATAAAAAAATGTTAAGATACAAGAAAAAAATGGGGGCAGCTTGTATGCTCGCCATATACCTAATATAAAAAGAGTGTTGCAATTCCGCTCATAAGGAATTATAAACCGCAGTATTCGTAGATGATTTATATTTAGAGAGCACAGACATGGCACGCGTTACCGTAGAAGATTGTATAGATAAAGTTGATAATCGTTTTGAGCTTGTGATGGTCGCATCGCAAAGAGCGCGCAAGATCGGATCGGGCGCAGCGCTTACGGTTTCAAAAGACAATGATAAGAAAACTGTTATATCGCTTCGTGAAATTGCAGGTGAAACAGTTGATGTTGCAAAATTGAAAGAGGAAATTGTAACCTCTCATCAGCGTTTCTTGCCGCAAGACAATGAAGATGAAATCGTTGATTTCATGGACGGCGAAAAAGAATGGGGCGAAATGTCAGAAAATGCATCTTCTTCTGCGGGTATCTACGCCGATGAAGAGATTGGTGCATCTTCAAAGTCATCGGATGACAGTCAAGAAGAGCAGGACGGTGAGCCTTCTCTTGGTGATATTGCCGGCGTTTAATGCACGCACATATTTGAATACTATTGAATAAGGCCGTATCAAACGGCCTTTTTTGATGCCATTTCACTTTTATAAAATGTACATTTAAATCCTGCGTGTATATATGAAATGAGTATTTATGCGCTCATGGAGGTAAGCCAAATCCGGTGCATATAAAGAATGCTGAAAACAAAATATGCTTGGTATGCCCTGTAAATTCGTGTTAGCTTCAAAAATACTGCACCGCACAGTGAATAATGATGAGAAAAAAATTGGGTGAACTATAGCGTCTGATGGATCAACTGGAACAACTTCTTTCTACGATTGCAAATTATAAGCCTGATTATGATCGCGACATGGTTGTAAAGGCCTATGAGTTTGCGAAAAAAATGCATGAAGGGCAGTTTCGTTCCTCAGGTGAGCCATATTACACGCATCCTGTTGAGGTCGCACAAATTTTGGCTGATATGCACATGGATGTCACCACTGTTGTTACGGCCATTTTACATGATACAGTCGAAGACACAGACGCGACATTTGCCGATCTGGAGCGAGAGTTCGGCAAGGTTGTTTCCGATCTTGTCAACGGGGTCAGTAAATTGACCCGGATCGAAAGCCAGACATTAGAGGGTAAGCAAGCGGAAAATTTCCGTAAACTTCTTTTGGCGATGTCGGAAGATATTCGTGTTCTGCTCGTAAAGCTATCTGATCGTTTGCATAACATGCGCACGATGGGGGGCATTAAAAAGCCTGAAAAACGCCGCCGTATTTCCCTGGAAACACTTGAAATTTATGCGCCATTGGCCGAGCGTATAGGTGTGCATCGTATCAAGGAAGAGCTTGAGGATTTGTGCTTTGAGCAGATTAACCCCGAAGCGCGTGAAAGTATTACAAATCGTTTATCGTATTTGCGAAAAGAGGGGACAGAAGTTGTTGATGCGATTATTTCAGAATTGCATAAAAATCTCGCAGAGGGTGGTCTGACGGCGGATATTACGGGACGTGAAAAGACACGTTACTCAATTTGGAAGAAAATGCAGCGTAAAAACGTCGCGTTTGAGCAGCTCTCGGATATTATGGCGTTCCGCGTGATCGTAGACAATCCGGAAGATTGTTACTTGGCGTTGGGTATCATTCATGCAAAATATCATAGCGTACCTGGGCGATTTAAGGATTACATTTCTACACCTAAGCCAAACGGGTATAAATCAATTCATACCACCATTATGGGGCCGCGCAGGCAACGTATCGAGGTGCAGATCAGAACACATGATATGCATGCAGAGGCCGAATTGGGTGTTGCTGCGCATTGGGCGTATAAGGGCGGTAGTCAGCCCACGGAGCGCGATGTCACGAAATACCGTTGGCTGCGTGATTTGCTGGATATTTTGGAACAAGAGCAGAAGCCCGAAGATTTCTGGGAAAATACCAAGCTTGAATTGTTTCAAGATCAGGTGTTCGTTTTTACACCTAAAGGGGATTTGCTGGAGCTTCCGAACGGGGCGACACCGATTGACTTTGCCTATGCTATTCATTCCGACATTGGTGATAAATGCGTGGGGGCAAAGGTAAACGGACGTATTGCGCCGTTGAATTCGCGCCTTGTAAATGGTGATCAGGTTGATGTGATTACATCAAAAACGCAGAATCCGTCCCCGACATGGGAGCGTTTTGTCGTAACGGGTAAGGCACGATCACATATTCGAAAATATATTCGTAACCAGCAACGCGATGAATTTGTGACCCTTGGTAAAAGCATGATCCAAAAAGTGTTCCGCCAAGAGGGGTATGATTTTACCGAAAAAGCCATAGCGGGTGTGTTGGGGAATTATAAGCTCAACGAGGTTGATGATATTTATGCTAATATCGGGTCGGGTGTGTTTGTTGCGCGTGATGTATTTAAAACTATTTTCCCAAGTCATCAGGCGGAGGTAGCTAAGCGCCCGGCTGAGCATATGGATGTTGCTACGATGGTGCGCAAGCCTGATAGTAGCGGTGCTATGCCGATCAAGGGGCTTATTCCCGGTATGGCCATGCATTTTGCACGGTGTTGTCACCCCGTTCCGGGTGATCGTATTGTCGGTATTGTGACAACGGGTAAGGGGGTTACAATCCATACAATTGATTGTGATACGCTTGAAACATTCGCAGATACACCCGAGCGTTGGTTGGATGTGTCATGGGGTGATGAAAAAGATCAGCAAACGCAGGTCGGGCGATTATTTATTACCATGGAAAATGAAACGGGCGCGCTCGGCACGGTCACAACGGTTATCGGAAAGAACGGCGGCGATATTACAAATTTGAAAATCACCAATCGCACGGTTGATTTCTGGGATATGACACTTGATATATTCGTCAATGATACGAAGCATCTTAACAATGTTATAGCTGCATTACGCGCAACGCCGTGCATCGTAAATGTAGACCGCGCACGTGGCCATTGATTTTAAGGATCTAGCGGCGCTTGTATTAATGCTTCGAACGGGAAGTCCAGTTTTTCTTTGCCGCCCAGCTCAAACAATTCGATGATGCATGTGGCAATGCATATTTCGCCGCCGACTTTGCGGATTAGGTCGCCTGTCGCCGCCATTGTTCCGCCGGTCGCCAGAAGATCGTCCATGATGGCAACTTTCATGCCCGGGGCAATCAGATCTTTTTGAATTTCAATTTTATCGGTGCCGTATTCCAGGGCGTATTCCTGTCCGATAACCTCTCCTGGAAGTTTGCCTTTTTTACGTACCATTCCAAACGGCAAGCCAAGAGCCCCTGCGACAGGAACACCTGTTAAAAAGCCGCGTGATTCAATGCCGACAATCACATCGGGGTTCGTGGCTTTGACACGGCCTGTCAGTTCATCTAGCGCGCTTTGCCAGATTTTAGGCTTTTTCAGAATTGATTGAATATCGTAAAAATTAATCCCTTCTTTAGGGAAGTCTGGTACAACATCAATATGATCTAATAAATTCATTTGGAATCCTGTTTTTTATCCTGTGGCTTATCATTTGATATGATCAGGTCGAGGCATAAATATCAACTTTTTTTCTTTGAAGATAAATCTAACCTGTATAAGGTTATCGAGCTAAATAACGTACAAACCGGAAAACTATGTTTAAACGCCGTACACCGCTAAGCTTATCAGAAACAATTAAAGAATTTTTCTGGCCTTCAATGGGGCTGAAGCGCACATTCCATTATTTAAAGCATCGTATTTTACGTGTCGGAGATTCTACGCATAAGGTGGCCTTGGGTTTGGCGATTGGCTTGGGTGTTTCTTTTACACCGCTTTTGGGGACGCATTTCATTCAGGCGGGTATCGTCGCTTATTTATTACGGGGAAATGTGTTTACCGCTATGCTCGGTACGTTTATCGGAAACCCGTCGACGTTTCCGTTCTTTTGGTGGGCGGGCTTTAGCTTTGGTGCGTTTTTGTTTAGTGTTCTCGGTATTGAGGGAACAGGTGATTTGCCTGATCATATGAGTTTGCATATGTTTTGGGATATGGCGTGGAGCGAGCCGCTTACCCTCTTTTTACCATGGATGTTGGGCGGCTATATCCTTTTTGCTGTTTCTGTGCCCACGTCATATTTCGTGTATTATTATCTTATTGAGCTAGCTAAAAAAGCCAAGGCGAAGGCGCTTCATGAAAAGCGAGAGAAGAAAAAAGCCGGCTTAAAAATGGAAGCATCTGAATAATGATTATCGGCATTGGTAATGATTTGGTTGATATTCGACGCATTGAAAAGGCGTATAAGCGTCACGGTGCGCGATTTGAAAACCGTGTTTTCACCGAGCATGAGCGGAGTAAAGCAGCCAGAAGGTTTGAGAGTGGCGGCCATATTGCAGTATATGCCAAACGCTTTGCCGCGAAAGAAGCGTGTGCCAAGGCGTTGGGGACGGGTTTTGCCGAAGATGTCTATATGCGTGATATCGGGGTTGTTGAAGATGAAACAGGGCGTCCGTTTTTGCATCTTACCAATGGCGCGCTTCGTAAACTACACAGCTTGGTGCCGAACGGGTTTGAGCCAGTTCTCCATTTAACCCTTTCCGATGACTTTCCTTATGCTCAATCCTTTGTGATTATCGAAGCGCGTGCCGGTATGTAGCGTAGTTTTGTGTTCGTAAGCGCACGCGGTAAAATTTAAGGACTGGTATTTATGGTCATTTTATTGTAAATGCTTGACTATGGTTGAAGAAACACAACAAAAAACAGAAAATCAGCAGGAGCAGGACAAGGAGCCTGTGCTTGTTGAAAAGGGCGAAATGGGAGAGTTTATTAAAACTGCTCTTATTGCTGTTGTTATTGCCCTTGTTATTCGTTCTGTATTTTTCGAACCGTTCAATATTCCTTCCGGATCGATGAAGCCGACCTTGCTTGTTGGTGATTATCTGTTCGTTAATAAGCCCGCTTACGGTTACAGCCGCTATTCATTCCCGCTAGGCATTGCGCCAATTGAACAACGTATTTGGGCGAAAGAACCAAAGCGTGGTGATGTTGTGGTGTTTGCTTTGCCAACTGAAACAGGCATTGATTATATTAAGCGCGTTATCGGTCTGCCGGGTGATACAATTCAGGTTCTGCGTGGTCGCTTATTTATTAATGGTGAAATGGTTGAGCGTCGCTTGGTCGATAGTGGTGACATTCTGGATGATCGTGGTAATCCGCAGCAGGTGACAGAGTATATCGAGCGCCTTCCGAATGGCGTTGTGCATAGTATCTATGAGGTTAGCGATTACGAGCAACTTGATAATACTGATTTATACACTGTCCCCGAAGGACATTATTTTATGATGGGTGACAACCGTGATAATTCACAAGACAGTCGCGTGTCGAACCATGTTGGTCCTGTGCCGTTCGAGAACATTATCGGGCGTGCAGACTTCTTGTTTTTCTCAACGAACGGTCATGCAGGGCTATTAGAATTTTGGAAATGGCCGTGGACAGTACGGTATAATCGCTTATTTATGGATATTGACCCGGAAACGGTTGAAGAAGCAAAAGCCGAAAAAGCAGGCACAGAACCTGAACCCGGCATGATTGCGGGCAACGAATAGAAGAAAGGCTTTTGAGATGACAAAGCCGCATGATGAATTATTAAAACGTATTAAATACCAGTTTAAAGATGACGCCTTGTTAAAGGTTGCCTTGACGCATTCCAGTACCGGCGAGAGTGAGAATTACGAACGTTTGGAATTTTTGGGCGATCGTGTTTTGGGGCTTGTGATTGCATCCTTGTTATTCAAAAAATTTCCTGATGAAAAAGAAGGTGATCTGGCAAAACGTCTTGCATCATTGGTGCAGGGTGAGACGTTGGCGAAGTTATCGAAACGTATTTCGCTGGGTGATTATATCTTTTTCTCTGATGCTGAGGCTGCAGCAGGTGGTGCTGATAATTTTCATATTTTAGCCGATGTGTTTGAATCTTTGATTGGTGCCATGTATTTGGATGGCGGATTTGAGCCGTGTCGCAAGTTGATTGAGGAACATTGGCAAGATGTTCTTTATACGATGAAAGAGCCACCCCAACATCCGAAAACCGCCATACAGGAATGGGCGCAGGCGCAAGGTTTACCCCTGCCGGTATATGAGATTACAGGACAGAGCGGGCCTGACCATGCACCGATTTTTGATGTGTCGATGACCGTAAAAGGATATGATCCCGTTGTAGGCTCAGGGCGTTCGCGTGCAGAGGCGGAAAAAGAAGCTGCAAAATTATTTATGGACAATCACGGCGAAAATGCTTAGCAATCTACGCCGATTATGGCGATTATCCGCCATTGGGAATTTTTAAGGATTATAATGACAGATCAACAACAATCACGTTGCGGTTTCGTAAGTGTTATCGGTTTACCGAATGCGGGAAAGTCGACTTTGATAAACCATATGGTGGGGGCAAAGGTTTCCATCGTTTCACGTAAAGTTCAAACAACACGTTCGCGCATTTTGGGAATTGCCCTTTATAATGCTGCGCAAATTGTTTTGATTGATACGCCCGGTATTTTTAAACCGAAGAAAACGCTTGAAAAAGCTATGGTGACGGCGGCTCTTTCGAGTTTCGAAGGGGCGGATTTCATTGTTCATATGGTGGATGCGGCGGCGAAAGATCCGGTTGGTCAGAATGAGATGATCATGAATTCCTTAGCCGGACAAAAGAATGTCATTTTGGTTTTGAACAAGGTTGACCGCGTGGCGAAGCCTGCGTTGTTGAAATTGACGCAAGAGATGAATGCCGCTTTTGATTATATGGCAACGTTTATGCTGAGTGCGCTTAGTGGTGCGGGCGTAAAAGATTTGTCTGAGTTTTTATCGCAGCGCCTGCCCGAGCAAGACTGGATGTACCCCGAAGATCAGATCAGTGATATGCCGATGCGTCTTATTGCTGCGGAAATTACACGCGAAAAGATTTTTGATCAATTGCATCAGGAAATTCCATACTCGGTTTTTGTTGAAACCGAAGAGTGGGAGAATTTTGACAACGGTAGTGTAAAAATTTCACAAGTTGTCTTTGTCCAAAAAGAGAGCCAGAAGGGCATCGTTCTTGGTCGCGGGGGATCAAAAATCAAGACAATCGGCCAGATGGCGCGTGAAGAGCTAGAAGAGATGCTGGAACAGCGTGTGCATCTTAAAATCTTTGTAAAAGTGCAAGACAATTGGGCTGAGCGCGTTGAAAATTACGAAATGTTCGGCCTCGATATTCCGAAATAGTTTTCTTTGTAAAAAAATCATCTTTTGTCGGCTGTTGTGGATAAAGGGGCATTTTTGATTTTATGAGATAGCTAAAACTCAACGATCCTGATACATTACCTTCATTAACGTGAAAATTGAAAATTTGCTTTGGGATCAATGCTTTGCATTGACTTTTCCCTTTGTTTTTAACAGCTTGGAGGATGTAGATGAGTTGGACCGAGGATCGTGTATCTCTGTTAAGAAAGCTTTGGGGGGAAGGCCACACAGCCGCAGAAATCGCAAAGCAACTTGGCGGTGTAACGCGTAATGCAGTGATCGGTAAGGCGCATCGTATGAAGCTGTCTAACCGTGTTTCTCCGATCCAGCAAAACAAAAAGCCGACACCTGCGAAGGCTGTTGAGCGTAATGCTGTTCCTGCAAGTGCGAAAGAGCAAAACAATACGAAAAAATCTGTTGTTGAAGCGCGTGTTTCTGAGGCTCCAAAAGCGGCTGTTGCGCAAACACAGCCAAAGGCGACAAAAAATTCAGGTGAGTTATTTGATCTTATGGATCTGAAACCACGTCAGTGCCGTTGGCCGTGTGGTGACCCAAGGGAAGACGATTTCGGTTTCTGTGGTGATCATGCGATGCCCGGACTTCCATATTGTGAAGAACACGCGAAAATTGCTTATCAGGCTGCAACACGCAACCGTATCTTTAGTGGCGATAAAGAGGTTAAAGCCGTGCAGCGTCAGCTACAGCAAAAGGCAGAAAAGAAAGCTGCATCTGCATAACGAATTATAGTTTTTTATAAAACCCAGAAAAAAGGGCCGGTAGTTTCTACCAGCCCTTTTTGATTGTATGCTTTTTGTGATTTTAAAACTCCTGACAATTGCCAAGTGTATCACAGCATAAGATATTTCCTTTGTTCGAAAAACCGCGCATAAACGGCATTGGGGTAACGCCCATGGCGGGCGCGGTTGTCGTTGTCGGACAGCTCTTGTTTGGTAATGTCCAATCTATCGTATCGCAAATTACTTTGTTCTCTGAGATGCCCGTAATAACTTGTGTTTCACCAGCTACGGTATCGGGGCACTCCATATCCGTTATATCACCCGCAATAGCATTGGGGTCAAAGCAATCATCCCCTGCTTCGTTGCAATATTCTTTTGCGATAGCCATTGTCTGGGCACTTAGATTTCCGACAACATGTAATTGTTCAATTGGTGTGTTTGTGCCAACACCAACTTCGCCTGAATTGGTATTGTAAATGTAATTCTCACCAACAGGCGAGGCCACATTGCTTTCCCATAGTGGTGTGAGTCCAATCGATGTGTATACGAGTGTATCATCGTAATAATTTTCATCGTCGGAAAGTGAACGAATGGCTTGCATAAAGATGGCATCATTTTGATCACAATTTTCGCGATCCAGCTTTATGCCGCCGCCCACTGTCGGGTTGCCAGGCGCCGGAGCTGGATCGGGCAAGCCACTTACTGAGTTTACAAAACAATTTTCGATAAGGACGCCGGCTTTTGAATATCCACCTACCGCGTTATCGCCGGTTGAAAATAGTACGTAATGTGCGGATCCGGGCGGAATGGTTACATCAATAAGGTTTTCATCACGCACGAATATGCCGCCGGTATGCGGGCTAATTTTATTTGATAATGAATGCCTGCTATAATTCGTCATATGTTCAGTGACGGCATAGCTTAGCATTGTTCCAAAACCATCAAGCTTATGCGTTTCGGCAAATGGTGTTGATTGCACCGGCGTAGCGCTGAACGTGCCGATATTTGATACAATCTGACCTTCTGTTAACGTTCTGAATGGTAATATCCCCTGAATAATAACATCTGGGAACGTGTCTGAATTACCGTCTCGGCTCAGGCTATTAATACATACTAAACTTCCGGGCGGATCATCAGCGCAATTTTCCAATATGGTCGGGTCGGTGAAATAGTCACGGCATTGGCTGACTCCATATAGGGCATCACCCGGGTTTAAGCTCGGGTCTGCAGGGCAGGGGTAAAAACCGTTTAAGGCGGCAAATTCCTTTAATGCATCTTTTGACATTTTCAGATTGGTAAGTGTCAGATCATTTTGAGCGCCTACGGTGTATACTTTTGTAGCGCGTGCGACCATTAGCATAGTGAAGCCACTGATCATCAAAACGAGCGCGAGTTCCACCATGGAAAATCCGTCATGACTGCTGATGTTTTTATTTATATATCTGAGCATATTAATATTCCCTTAGTCGTTCTGTCCGACACATTGGCAACCTGACCACACTTTATATTTGTTATTCCCTGACGGTTCATTACATTGTGCCGCAGGAGCTTCACCACAGCTACAGGTGCCGCCTTTTGATTTACCGTAAGGGTAGTTCTCCAATGAGGGGGCGCCGGGTGGTGTTTGCCATGAACATTTATGGCAATCGTTTGATATTTCTTCTATGACAGGATCCCAATTACCCAACGCACAGCTCCAAGTGCGTTTTCTTTTGATCCCTGTTCCTGTTTCACCTGCGGGGCAGCTATCAGTGTAGATTTCGTCGTATTCTTCACATGTGCAAGCAGGGACGCCGGGAAGTGCTGTTTCTGGTGCGTAATAGCCAGGATCAGGTAGTCCGCCTGACGTTGTTGCCGGGCATACCCAATCTCTGGTGTAAAGGTCTTCAACATCATCTTCATTACCACCTGCCCATGACCAGCTGTTTCCTGTTCCTGTGGGGCAATATTCACGTCTGATCATTTGTGGATTTGCTTTACACGCACAATCGGATGTATCGATTGATGATGGTGTAGGGTCTCTTACTAATACGTCGTCAACACATGATGTGTCGTATGTAATATAGACTGTTCCGCTCAGGCCGCTTGTGCCGGTAGTGCTGTTCACTTCATTGTAATATGCATTACAGCTTTTTGTTACTGTTTGTGGTATCGGAACACATGCGCAAGACTCTTCGTTCGTATAAACTGTTTGCCAAGTGTGGCTGGTTTGCGGGCAATTATGCTTTTGGATACGATAGGCTGTTCCGCTCTGGCCATTCGGACAACTTGCAGGCGATACACGATAATCTTCGCGGCACCAACAATCGTGGTATCCGTTATTGTTATTAGGATCACTTGTGTTGGGTTGAGTATTTTCTGCCTTAGAGGATCCGGGGTATGAGGTTTTGCTGGTCGGGAAATTGGTGCCAAAACCCAATAATTCGTGAGACGTTTTATGTTTCCATGTTCCGCTTTCACAGCGATATGAATCACGCACTAATGCTTTATTTGGTGCCTCTTCACAATCGACGGTAGTTCTGCCTTGTGCATTCAGAATATTTATAAAAAATCTCATGATGCTATAGCTCATGCCGGACGTCGACGTTTGGAAATATGTGCTGTTATAATCTGTAATCATGTGGCATGTGCCGGAATAAAGCTCTCTGAAAGATCCGGAGCTGACAACTTCGCCTTCACCAATAATGCGATTGTCGCCGCAGAAAGTTGTTACAGGATTTTCTGTACATGGAGCCGGTGGCGTATCTCCACATACAACGCTTCCGTCAGCCTGTATGCCAATAATATATTTGTTATTAGAACAAGATTGATAAACTTCATCAGTGCAAATAGGTGTCTTTGATTGAATTGCGGTTAAAAATTGATCTGGTGGGCATTGAATGCCTTTTCCATCACTAACGTTGCCGCCAATCAATGACGGGTCAAAACAGTCACCGCTTGAACTGGCGCCGTATTCGCATATTTCTTGAAGCTTGAAGTTCGCATTTGCGCGCACCCCCCCTGAATCGGCCCCAAGTTGAAGGACCGTTGTTTGATCTGCGCTGCTCATATCTGTAGCGCTGGAAGCGCCGACGGCTATGCTATCAGTGCTTTTAAGGTGAATTGAATTTTCAAATCCTGCCAGTTCTGATTGTTGCCACTCGGACAAGTCTACAGCACTAAAATATACCGTGCGATCATCATAATCATCGTCAACGTCAGCTGATATGAATGTCGCGTTGTTATCACAGTTTTCCTGTTCAATGATGGTTGTATCATTACATTCAACCTTTTCAAGGCCGGCTTTTGTGATACCGCCGCCAATATTTTGACCATGAGAAATAACAATGAAATGCGCGGTGTCAGCAGGTGTTACAATAGAATTTCCGAATTCATCTTCGATACTTATACCACCGCCTGTGATATCGAATGTATTTGGATTAGTAAGGTTTTCTGTGACGGCATATGTTAGCCTGCTTTGGTATTTGTCATAGGCTTGTATTTCGGGAAGATTTAAAATTTTAAATGGTATAGATCCGATAAGCACTTTACGCCCTGAAACATTGCTATCGGCCGCACAGATCCCGTCAATACACGCACCACCAGCAGGTGTTGCGGTACAATCTGCTTCATGACCATATTCCGCATCGCCGGGTACGGCCTGTGATGATGCTGGGCAAGGGTATCTTCCGTAAACGGAGCGGAATCCACCGATGGCAAGCGCAACTTCTTCAATATTTTCTTCGGTTTGCTCCCAGTCTTCTTCAACCTGATGTTGGTGATACAAGCTGATGGCAGGTGTTATAATCAGGCCGGCGACGACCAGCACTGCTGCCATTTCCAGTAGGGAAAAGCCATGATTATTTTTGAAAGTGTTTAATAGTAATCTACGCATGAAATTGCTCCACTTGACGTGATTCCGTTTGCTATTTTACCTGAACCGCATAGGTTAAAAGTTTTTCCGGAAGTATTGATTTTCAGAACCTTATCCAGCATTGGCGGCGCCGGGTCTGTGGGGTCTGAGGGGTCTGCTCCTGCTGCTGCACATTTAACGCTGTTATCAGATATTTTAAAAGTAGGCTGGTCTCCGTAATATGCATCACTATTGTCGCATTTCATGGATGGTGTGTTATCCGTTAATACTGTAATAGGCATGCAGTTCATCGTGCCGTCTTCACATACTTCTGCTGTTTTAAGGCGTCCCTGGCCTGATCCTGTTTGATTTTGGATCATGATATTGCCGTTAACATCTAATGTTTGTGTCGGGTTGTTAAACCCTACGCCAATCCGCGTTGCCTGTGTTATGGCATATTTATTCGTGTAGGACATGTTATCTTCATGCTGGAACCAACGGCCTGTCGGCATTGATAGTTGCGCTAGTGTATAATCATCGTAATATACGGTATCGCCACCATCATCTACAGATGTGGCATTAGAGCGAGAGTTGGCAGAAATGAATTCGGGATCTTTATCGAGAAAGAATGTATCGTCAAAATCACAATTTTCATGGTCATACCCTTCTGCCGCTCCGCCGCATTCTATGGATCTTATACCGTTGCGGCTAAAGGCGCCTCTTTGGTCGGGGCCGGCTGCTACGATGATGTATTCATATCGATCGGCCATGAAATCCGGTATAGAGTCAGCCGTTGGGCTTGAGGGATCATCCACGACTTTCACGCGAATTTGTCCTGCAGCGGAGCTGAAGGTGGTGGGATCGGTCTGCTTTATAGTCACGGCGTAAGTCAGGCGATTATTCCAATAATCCAATGATGCTTCTTCAAAAAGGTGAATTGATGCAAAAGGTATGGCGCCAATAACCACATCTTCGATTGTGTTACCTGTCTTGCACACGCCCTCGCCAGAGGCGGGAAGGTCATTCGCAACACAATTTGGAATGTTGGCAAGGTTACATGGTGCGAAAGATTTTCCGTAGAGATTTGTGTCCGGCGGTTCCACTAAGCTGGCGGGACATGGGTAGGCCTGATTTTTGAGGTAGTATTGATTTATGGCATCGCGCGCAAGCGACATGCCGCCTCTGGAATCGTTGTCCGCTTCTTTCATCAGGTCAATTTGATAGGCCTGCATGAGAGGGACGGTCACTAAACCGATGACAATTAACCCGATTGCGGCCTCTATCAGGGATAGCCCGTCTTCGTTACTGATAATATTTTTAAATAAGGTTTTCACCTTTGAACGTAAATACTGCATATCGACCCAAAAGCTTTGATATAAAAAAACTTAAACTAATCTAATTATGAAACTACCACATAATTAGTTAAAATTTTATGAAAATTTGCAAGTTTTCATATCTTCATTTTGTTTTTTTGAGAAAAAAATTGGAGGGTTTTACGCAGTACGTACACTAGTTAATGACCTTCAAATCAACGGCTTCACGGCCTTTTTCAACGTATTTTAGGGTAACACGTACACGTTGGCCGGCCTCAAGCGCATCAAGCTCTAATTTATCCAGCAAAGTTTTATGAATAAACACATCTTTCATGCCATCATCGGGGATAATGAAGCCAAAACCCTTTTCAGGTTTATACCATTTAACAAGGCCGCCCATGGCCACAGTGCCTGTCTCGTCATCAACTTCGGGGGTTGTATTAATGTTGCCCTTGTCAAGGACTTCGATCACTTCACGTACTTGTGAACCTTTATCGCCGTTATGTACTTTGCACATTAATATAGCGCCCTCACCGATAGAGTGCAGACCGGCTTGTTGTAGTGTTGTGATATGCAAAAATGCGTCATATGAACCGTCTTCGGGGACTAAAAATCCGAAACCTTTGGCACCGTTAAACCATTTGAGGTGCATTTTGACGACAGAAAACTCTTCTTGAGGGGGGATGTTTTGAACGTTATTTTGCAACATAGAACGCCTTTTAGTTACTTAAGAAATGCTTACGAAGAATACGCAGACAGGAAGGATGATTTCACCCACACAGCCGCATTATGTCTTATTTTTTAAATTAAATCCACAGGCTTTGCGCATGACATGCGATATTATGCATGCGAACGTCATGTAAGCACTTGCAATATATGTTTTTCTCAAAAGAATTTTTTTTCTGTGGTAGAATGAAATTTCATACAAATCCGAGAACGGAGGCCTCATGTCATCACCTGAAAACATATGGATCAAGAATTACCCGCCCGGTTTAAAGTGGGATATAGAGATTGAAAAGAAGCCTGTATTTTCAATGTTATTGGATACGGTTGCCGCACACGGAGAAAAGCCTGCTCTTGATTTTTTAGGTAAAAAGTACAACTGGAATGACATTGGTGGGATGGCTAAAAAATTTGCCAAGGGATTGCAGGATTTAGGTGTTAAGAAGGGCGATAAGGTCGGTTTATTCTTGCCGAACAGCCCGTATTATATGGTGTCATATTTTGGGGTTATGATGACGGGGGCAACCGTTGTGAATTTGAATCCGTTATACGCGGAGGAAGAGCTTGCAGGGCTGATCGAAGATAGCGAGTGTGATTTGATTATCACGGTCGATTTGGCGATGCTGTATGATAAAATCAATAAGATGTTGAAAGTGACACGCCTGAGCCGCGTCATCGTCGGTAAGTTTACCGATGTGTTGCCGTTTCCGAAAAATATTCTGTTTTCACTGGTGAAGTGTGCGGATCTTGCGAAGGTAGAGTATGATAAGCGCGTTTTAAGGTTTTCCGATGTCTCGGATAATAATGGTGATGTGAATATTCCTGAAATCACTGCCGATGAAGATGTCGCCGTTATCCAGTTTACAGGCGGTACAACGGGTTTGCCCAAAGGGGCGATGTTGACACATTATAATGTCTATTCCAATGCGATGCAGGCTGTGGCTTGGTTTTATCAAATCAAAGATGGTGAAGGTAAAATGCTTGGTGTTTTGCCGTTTTTTCATGTCTTTGCCATGACCGCAGTACTGAATTTCAGTGTCGCAAAGGGGCTGGAGATTATCGCTATGCCGCGCTTTGATTTGGCGGATGCGTTAAAGATTATTCAAAAGAAAAAGCCGACGATGTTTCCTGCTGTTCCTGCGATATACAGTGCGATCAATAATTCGCCGTTGCGCGATAAATATGATTTGTCATCACTGAAATACTGTTTGTCAGGAGGGGCGCCTTTGCCCGTAGAGGTTAAAAGGAAGTTCGAGGAAAAAACAGGTTGTGTCCTTATCGAAGGGTATGGCTTATCAGAAAGCTCGCCCGTGGCATGCGGGAACCCGATTGAGGGAGAGAATAAGCCGGGTTCTATCGGTCTGCCGTTTCCGCAGACAATCGTGGAGATTATCGACCGTGAAGATCGCATGACCACTCTTCCGCTTGGTAAGCGTGGGGAATTATGTATTCGCGGGCCGCAGGTTATGAAGGGATATTGGAATAAGCCTGATGCGACTGCTGATACATTACGTCCGACCGGAGATGGTGATATGCGCCTTCATACGGGTGATGTCGCCATTATGGACGAAGACGGATATGTTTTTATTGTCGATCGTATGAAGGATATGATCATTACCAATGGCTATAATGTTTATCCGCGTAATGTTGAGGAAGCGATATACAAGCACCCGAGTGTTGAAGAGGTAATTGTTGCGGGCTTGCCGGATGAGCAACGCGGTGAGATTGTGAAAGCATGGATTAAGCTTCGTGATGGCCGAGAGCTAACGCAAGGTGATCTGAAGGAATTTTTGCTTGATAAGATTTCACCAATGGAAATCCCGAAACGCGTTGAATTTCGTGATGAGGCCTTGCCGAAAACGATGATTGGTAAGCTGAGCCGTAAAGCGATTTTGGAAGAGGAGCGCGCCAAAAAGGGTTAAGAGCGTTTAAGGATGCGCTCATATTTACAGCTCCAATCAACGCAGCCGTCACCGAAATCCTCTTTGCGGTCTTCTATATAGGTAAAACCGTGCTTAAGTACGGCGCTTTGTGATGCTTTGTTTCCCTTGCGGTGGCTGATTTTTAAAACTGTGAAATCGGTTTCGTTTATCGCCCAATCAAGGCGTGCTTTGTACAGCATCGTCGATAAACCCTTGCCGCGATAGTTGGGAGCAATATACCCCATTGCGAATTGTGCAATATGCGGCATGGCTTCATCCGGTTGGAAGATGGATGCGATACCAATTAAGGAATTATTGTCAAACAAGCCGAAAATACGCTTAGTATCGCCTAGAAGATAAGATTTCCATTCATCTTGGCTGCGTTTTTCTGCCTGCGCTGTAGTGTCCAAAAAATATTGCGGGAATTCCGCTAATGCCTGTATGCGCAAATGTTTGAACGCATCAACATCATCCGCGGTCAGGGCGCGGGTATGGAATTCCTGCTTTTGCATCTATTTATCCGCGCAATTTACCGCCGCATTTATTGGCAATGGCATCAATGATGTTGTTCATCACCTCTTCCATTTGTTCCTCGCTCAAGGTGGCATCAACGGGTTGAATGGTCACGTCAAGCGCAAGAGATTTGTGCCCGTCTTCAATGCCTTTACCTTTATAAACGTCAAAGACTTTGGCATCTGCGATAAGCTTTTTATCTGCTGCTCTTGCTGCGCGTTCCAGATTTTCGGCCGGGACGTCATCTTTGACAACAAATGCAAAATCCTTTGACACGGGCTGTAGGGATGATGCTTGCAATAACGGTTTTGATGTCCCTTTTTTGCGGGCAGCAGGGATGTTTTGCAAAAAGACTTCAAAGCCGACCATTGGGGTTTTAATGCCCATTTCCTCTAAGACCGCAGGGTGAATCTCGCCAAATTGCGCAATGACATTTTTTCCAAGGCGCAGCACACCTGATCGACCCGGATGATAATATGTGGGTGCATCGGATGAGATTTGCGCATTATCTGCTGGGGCGCCGCATGCACGCAAAACATTCATGGCATCGGCTTTTGCATCATATGCATCAACGGCGCGTGCAGGCGTTCTTTCATCCCAATGACGCGGTGTGTATGCACCGGCGCGAATGCCGCCTGCGATGTAATCTTGACCGTCAGGTTTTGCACTACGGAATACGGGGCCGACTTCGCAAAGGGCAACATCGGCAAAACCGCGGCTTTCATTGCGTCCTGCGGCTTCGATCAGATTTGGTAAAATTGACGGGCGCATTTGGTCCAGCTCTGAGCTAATTGGATTTTTAAGCGTTAGAGCAGGGTTATCATTGGATCCGAAATGTTGTGCCAAGTCTTTTGGCATAAATGACCATGTCACACATTCATTCAGACCAATTGATGCCATGGCCGCGCGGGCACTGCGTGCATTACAAAGGTTCTGTGTTTCCGCAGGGGCGGTGACGGCCTTCTCGCTGCGGACTGATACAGGTTCGATTTTATCATAGCCGTATATACGTGTGACTTCTTCGGTCAAGCAAGCAGGGCCTTCGATGTCGCTGCGCCATGATGGCGGAACAACACGATATGTTGCTGCTTTTGGTTCGCAGATGAAGCCAAGCGCCTGTAGGATGCGGACTTGTTCCAAAGGGTCGATATCGATACCGCATAATTTTTGTGTATATGCTGGGTCAAATGTAATTTCGCGAATATCTGAGGGCTCATCGCCAGCTTTCACGATTTCACTGACTTGTGTTTCATCTGTGCCGCAAAGCTCGAGGATCAGGCGTGTTGCCATTTCAATGCCGGGCGCGGCAAATGCTGGATCAACGCCGCGATCGAAACGATATCGTGCATCACTTGAAACGCTAAGGTCGCGGCCGGCGCGTGCTGTGCGTGTCGGGTTGAATAACGCGCATTCCAAAAATACGTTTGTTGTGTCTTCTTCGCAGCCTGTGGAAGTGCCGCCGACAATACCGCCAAGGCCGAGGATGCCGCTTTCATCTGTTATGGCGACTTCACCGCCTAAAGTGGTGTAGCTTTTGTCATTCAGGGCGTCTAATGTTTCGCCTTCTTTGGCTGTGCGAACGATAATGTTCCCTTTGACCTTGTCTGCATCATAAACATGCAGCGGGCGGCATTGGTCCATCGTCATCAGGTTTGTAATATCAACCAGCGCAGAGATTGGGCGCAAGCCGATAGATTTAAGCATATTTTGTAACCAAGCAGGTGACGGGCCGTTTTTCAAATTTTTGAATTGGCGTCCATAGAACGCATAACACCCGTCTGTATCTTCGATTTTGACATCAATGTCGGATTTGAACGTACCGTTTACGGCACTTTCGTCCTGATCTTTTAATGTACCAAGGCCTGCGGCGGCAAGGTCGCGCGCAATGCCGCGTACGCCCGCACAATCTGCGCGGTTAGGCGTTAAGCCGATTTCGACTACTTTTTCATCCAGACCGAAAACCTCTGACATTGGTGTGCCGATTTCATATTTGTCATCAACCTCAATAATTCCGTCATGCTCATCAGACAGGCACATTTCACGTTCGGAAACCATCATGCCGCATGATTCAATGCCGCGGATTTTGGTTTTTTTCAATGTGACATCAAGGCCGGGGATATAGGTTTTGTCCGGCGCGAAGATACCCTTCATGCCGCTGCGTGCATTGGGGGCGCCGCAAACAACCTGCACATTTCCGTTTTCGGTTTTAACTGTGCATACTTTTAGCTTATCAGCATCAGGATGTTTTTCCGCTGATTCGATTAAGGCAACTTTAAACGGTGCGAACTCTGCTGCTTTGTCCTCGAATTCCTCGAGCTCAAGGCCTATATCAGTCAGTTTTTCGCAAATTTCTTCCGCAGACGCGTCTGTTTCAAGGTGACGCTTTAGCCAATTAACCGTAAATTTCATTTTTATTACCGATTTCTAATGTTTTTTATGATTTTTCCTAACGCGCTATCTAAACGGAAAATTATATGTTTTCCAAGGGTTTTATCGTCATTTTCGTTATTTTTTTTAGGGCTTTTTTTATTTATAAATTATTTGCGGTGATTAAAGTCGTTATGATAATGTTGTAAGTGAATAATTAAATAAATAAAGAAATAGGGTTAATGTTATGGGAATGACGACACCTCCCCCGGTAGAAACAAATGAAACAACAAATAGTGATAAAACACTAGAGGAGCTTGCGAAGCAGCAACTTGAGGCAATGAAAGATGAGCCGAATTTTGAAGGTTCTGATACGCAAAAATTGTTGGTTCAGCTTAGCGACCTCGAAGGTAAAACCGTTAGTGTTAATTCGGAAACAGGTCAGTACCAGGTGACGACACCGGGTGCGGAGGGCGAAGAGCCGACAGTACTTGCCACAAATATTCCAGAAGGCACAAACCCTGAGGGTTTTGTTGAAGTTGTTTCCAACGGTGTTGAGAATGAGCAAAAGGCTCAGGAGCTTTTAACACGTTTATTGCAAGCAGATGCGGACAATAACGATCCGGGTAATAATCAAACTGCGGGTGCTGGTGTTAATAACATGCAGGACATGTTGCAAAACATGGGTCCGCTGGGCATGATTTTTGGTATCATTATGGCCGTAATGTCAGGCCAAGATATAGGTCAGGCATTGCAACAATTCACAAATCCGCAGGGATCATCAAATGATGCTGCTGCTACAAATAATCAGCCCGGAAACACTGCGCCTGAAAATAACGAGCAGTCCACAACACAGGAACAGCCTCAGCAAACTGCTGAAAATGGTCAGGATAATGAACAATCCGGTGTAGAGCAGCCTGAGCAAACAGTTGAAAGCGCTCCGGAAACCGAGCAAACAGTTGAGCCACCTGAACAGGAAGTCTCATCGAATGATTTAGGTGGCGTGAATGGTACGGCCGTTACATTCCAACCTAATCAGGAGATTGCATTAGGTGATCCTCAAGTTGATCTTGATAATGGGACAATGACTCTTGGTGGTATGAGTGGATCGGATGCCTTTAATTCTCTCAGCAGTGGCGATCTTCAGCAATTTGCAATGGTTGACGCGACCGTGGATCAAAGTTTGGGTATGCAAAATGCATCATTCCAGCCTGAAGCACCCGTATCGAACTTTGGTTATCTGACGATGAATGCCTAGTTTATTGATCTTACGATTTTTAAAAAAAGGTCGCCATGTGGCGGCCTTTTTAGCTTATGGGTAAAACATAAAACGCAAAATCCAGTTTTATGCCGAAATTTTCATACATGGCTTTGGCTTCTTTGTTGCCTTCATGTGTCAACCAGTAAAGTCGCGCCCATTTTTCTTCTTTTCCGATCTCAGTAACACGCTCTACTAAGCGTTTACCGATGCCTTTGCGGCGATGGTCAGGGGAAACAAAGACATCTTGCATATAACAAACGGGGTTAATATTTCCTGTTGTCGGGTGTAGAATATAGTGAACGATGCCCATAATTTCACCGTTCATTTCTGCGCATAAACCGTTGACTTGCGTATTGTCGGGGTCAATCAGGCGCGCCCATGTTTCGGCAGTTACCGCGTCATTGCGCTGTCCCAGATTGTTGCCATCCCATAACGGTAGCCATTTCGGAAAGTCTTCGAATTTCAGGGTGCGGATGACAACACGGTTCATGGTGTCTCCCGCTTATGCTTTGACGCCTGTGGCATTATTCGGGCGATCTAGCGGATCAAAACCGTAATGTTCAAGCCATCTGATATCGCTTTCGAAGAATGTACGTAAATCAGGGATACCGTATTTCAGCATCGCCATGCGTTCAATACCCATACCGAAAGCAAAGCCTTGGTATTCCTCGGGATCAATGCCGCAGTTTTTCAAGACATTCGGGTGCACCATACCGCAGCCCAAAATTTCCATCCAGCCATCAACAGAACCGTCTTTGTTCGCGCCCAGTTTTAAACCGCCGCTTTTGCGTGAGCATGCAATGTCCATTTCCGCGCCGGGTTCAACAAAGGGGAAGAATGACGGGCGGAATTGTACGCGCAAATCATCTAATTCAAAGAAGGCTCGCACGAAATCTTGCAAACAGCCTTTTAAGTGCCCCATATGCGTTTTTTTATCAATCATCAGCCCTTCCATTTGGTGGAACATCGGCGTGTGCGTCATGTCGTAATCAGAGCGATATGTGCGCCCGAAGCAGATAATCTTATGCGGCGGTTTATTGTTTTGCATGTGACGAATTTGTACGCTTGATGTATGCGTGCGAAGCAATTTTTTAATATGCTCGCCTTGCTCTTCGGGGTCATCAGGCAAGAAGAAAGTATCCTGCATTTCGCGCGCAGGGTGACCGGGCGGGAAGTTCAGCGCCGTGAAGTTATAAAAATCATCTTCGATATCGGGACCTTCGGCAACAGAGAAGCCCATATCGGCAAAAATGGCGGTGAGTTCTTCGATGGTTTGAGAGATCGGATGAATATGCCCTTTGGCTTGTGGGCGCACGGATAGGCTCATATCCAGTGTTTCACCGGCCAGGCGTGCGTCCATTTCCTTACGCTTCAGCGCGGCTTCTTGGGTTTTGATGAGGTCCGCTATTTCATCTTTTAAGGCGTTTAGGGCTTGGCCCTTTGTTTTGCGCTCTTCCGCATCCATCTTACCCAATGTTTTCATTAGGGCGGTAATACGTCCTTTTTTCCCTAAAACCGTTACGCGCACATCATCTAATGCTTTCAGATCGGCTGCGCTTTCGATTTCGCTGGTAATTTCGCTTTTCAAAGCTTGTATGTCGTTTGTCATTTTTTCCTCTTCATCCATCAGTCGGATTTAACATGAGATAAGCGCGGAAATAAAGTAGTTTTCTTAGGGTTTTACAAAATTATGTAACTATGGCATATGTAACTATTCAAAGTTGTGGTGGGAAATGGATAAAAAAGAAGATCATTTAACGAAAGAAGTTTTTCTTGGCGGTGTTTTGGTTACACTCGTTATTATTGCGGGTTTTTTGTTTCAAATTCTTTTAGATAATTCTAAGGAAAGACTGGAAACGGCACATAAGAAGAAAATTGAACAAACAATCCAACAGAGGCAAGCTACCCTTAAAGTAGAATCGCCCGGGCTTGTTACTTTTGATCGTCCCATGAATGCTGCACAATCAGGTTTTTATAATAATTCGGCGCGGGTGAATGTGCCCCATGCATCGGAAGAATATATTTTGGCCTGGGCATCAATTTCGGCATGTGAGGCATTAACCTATGATGCGGAATCTTTGGATCAGCGCAAAGGTGATATTTCTCGGCTGTTTACTAAAAAAGGCTGGGGGGAGTATTTGAGCGCGGCGCAAAATCATCGTGTTTTTGAGAATGTTGTTGCTCAAAATCAAATTGTCACATCGCGGCCAACCGGACCGCCAAAGATATTAAAAAAAGAAGAGTTTGATGGGGTGTATCGGTGGACAGTAGAAGTGCCCGTTGTGATGTACTACCAATCTAATAAAAAGCGATCGGCATCAAAAAGGCTCGTGTTGTTAACGATAGTGCGCTCAACTATTCATCCGCATGGATTGGCTGTAAATGAATGGATTTCGCAGGCCATTTAGGGGGGGGGCATTACAATGCCCATTTTTCTTTCAATATATCAATTGTTTCGGGTAAGGCGGAAATGACGTGGTCGGGCTTTGCTGCGCGCAGGCGGCGTTCATTGATGCATCCGCCTGTAATGCCGATAGAGGTCACACCCATATGGCGACCGATATCGGGTTCTTCTTTGCTGTCGCCGATAATAAACGCGTTTTGCGGTTGGTATCCGCGTTTGATCATGAAATCTGATAAACGCTCAAGCTTATTCGTTGCGTTTAAAATGCTGGTGCCGTTGCAGGTATTGGCCGAAACGTAGGAGAAATAGTTTCTGATGTTCAGGCGTTCGAGCTGCGCTTCTATTCTTTCGACCACATAATTGCTCAGGATAATGCAATCGACATTGTTTTCTTGTAACCAGCCCAGCAATTTACGGGCGCCGCGGCGGGTGCGCGCATTTTTTGCAAGAGCATTATAGGAATTTTGGAAAATTTCGTTGGCTTCTTCCTTGGTGCGTAAAACCGTATCAACATCAATGCCGTTGCGCTTGTAGTAATGAATAATCGGAAAATCAAAGGTTTCGAGCTGTTTCTCATAGGAGATTGGTTCTGCGCCGTAAAATTTCAGGCATTCATTTGATGCGATCCACGCCATGCGTGTATCGGCCAGTAATGTGCCGTTCCAATCGAAAATTGCCAGTTTATTTGTGGTCATAGGCTATCCGTAATTATTGGGTCATGTTTATATATAATCTGCATGCATTTATAACGCAAAGGGACAAAATGAAAAAATATGTATCTATTGTTTCTGCCGGCTTATTTTTTTTAATGTGCCTTGGGTCTGAAGCTGTTGCGCAAGATAAGCATTATGACGGATTGATGGGGTTTACGCCATGGCCCTATGATTTAACCACGCAGGCCGTCATTGATACATATCGTTTTATTCATGAAAACGGAAATATGATATCCCATCATCTTGATAATGGTGTGCCGTGGGATGCTGCTTTAAATGATGATGATTTACCTCAAACGATCATAAATGATTGGAGCGGCCGTCTTGAACGTACAGACGATGAAATGAAAATTTTATTATCTATGACACCATTAAATATTATGCGTGACGGCCTCGCGTTGGGGTGGACGGTAGAGGGGGATAACAGACCGCTCGCACCGAAGTGGAAAAATAAAAAACTGTCTGATCCTGCGGTTATTAAAGCCTACACAAATTATGTTTTGCGCGGCGTAGAATTTTTTAAGCCCGATTTTCTGGCGATTGGGATTGAAGCGAATATCCTTGTGAGTTTAGCCCCGGAAAAATGGGATGATTATCTATCCCTTAATCGTCAGGTTTACGTGGCCGTGAAGGAAAAATACCCTGATCTTCCTATATTCTCTACTGTGCAATATGAGCATTATCGCGGGATTGAAAATGTATCTAAGAATAATTTAGCGAAGCAAAAGCCGGGTGTCGCCGCATTGATGAAGCATTCGGATATGCTTGTGTTGAGTACGTATAAATATGGTTTTGTTCATCCGAATGAAATTCGGGACGATTATTTTGATGAATTATTGGAATATAATAAGCCAATGGCCATTGCAGAAACGGGCGCAATGTCAAAAACGACGATTGTTATGGGACTGCCGTTAATCTCAAGCGAAACAAATCAAAAAGAATTTGTGCGTATGATTTTAGAACAAGCGGCAGAGCATGACTTTGTCTTTGTGATTCATTGGCTCACGATGGATTTTGATAAAATGTTGCCCAAATTTCCAAAAGAGTACCGATCTTTGGCGAAGGCGTGGGTGCATTCTGGTTTATTGGATCAAAATAAAAAGAAAAAACCGGCCTATCGTGTTTGGCGAGAGCATTTTGAAGAATAAAAAAGGCGGCCAATCAGCCGCCCTTCGTAAATTTTATCTCTGTGCAGTTATTATGCTGCTTTTTTCAATGCATCTTGTGCTGCTTTTGCAATTGCTGCGAATTGCTCAGGCTCACGAATAGCGATGTCTGAAAGAACTTTACGGTCAAGATCGATACCTGAAAGTTTCAAACCGTGCATGAATGTTGAATATGTCATGTCATGCAAACGTGCTGCTGCGTTGATACGTTGGATCCACAATGCGCGGAAATTACGTTTCTTTGCGCGACGGTCACGATATGCGTATTGACCTGCTTTTTCAACAGCCTGTACTGCGGTACGGAAACAATTCTTTCTGCGACCGTAGTAGCCTTTAGCTTGCTTAATAACTTTTTTATGTCTTGCGTGTGCGCGAGCACCACCTTTAACGCGTGCCATTGTTACTTCTCCCCTTTATTGTAAGGTTTAGAGTTTTGCTTCTTACGGCTATATGGCAAGAAGTTACGAAGAACAATGCGTTCATCAGCTTCACAGATCGTTGATAGACCACGTGCTTTACGCTTCATTGATTTTGGCTTGTTCATCATCATGTGGCTTGTGAAGGCTTTCTTAGACTTCACGCGGCCTTTTGCAGTTATCTTGAACCGCTTTTTCGCACTGGAGTGCGTTTTCATCTTCGACATTTCATTTTCCTTTTTTAAAATTCACACGTCGCAATATTTTGCTTCGGGTGAGGGTTTCAAACACTCATGAACGAGGCAGTCGATATTCGCCAGATCATGATCGTTGCAATTTATGCAAGTGGAAGCGGTTATACACATGTTTACCAGCGCTCGTCAAGCAAACTCTTGCGGTTTTATTGGTGCAAATATGCGTATTCTTGTTTTCATTATTAGGAAAACGCGATATTTTGTAAATTATGCACGTGATGAGCTTCAAAAAACATCTCTATATCTTTGTCTTTGCGCTGGCTTGTCTTATGTTCAGCATGCCTCAATCCATGGCTGAAGATGTTCCGCCGCCTGTACCTGTGGCACCGGTCGAGGCGCAAAGCTTGTTACCGCCGCCTGGTACGAAAACCCCTGTCATAAAGAAGAAAAGCGCCCCGAAAAAAACAAAACCGCTGACAAACGGACGGTCTTTGTTTGCGTTACGCCAGCAGGATGGGAAAATTGAGAACGGCTACGTGGTGTTAGAACTTTTTACAACGCAAGCCTGTACATTCTGTCCGAAAGCGGATGCGCTTTTCCAAGATTATATTGATCATGATGATGTGATTGCGCTTGGTTGTCATGTCGATTATTTCGATGTGAAGGAGGGTTCTCTTTCGGTGCCGATTTGCTCTTCGCGGCAATATGAGTACGAAAAGTCATTAAATGCAGGTTCTAAATATACGCCGCAGGCTGTTTTTAACGGACAGATAAACGCGGTTGGGTATTTGCAATCGGATATGCAAGATGCGCTGGACAATGCACGTAATAGTGCGGTTGCCCGTATTGAGGTGCAGCAGCTTCGTGACGGTTTATTTCAGATTGTTTTGCCGCCGATGGCCAAAACGGATACGGATCGCAATCTATATAAAATATGGATGCTGCCTTATGATTTGCCGCATACAGTGCGCGTTGCAGATGGCGCCAATCAGGGTAAAGACATCACATATTATAACCGCGTATCGGGAGCGCGTTTATTAGGGCAGTGGGATGGTAAAGTGAAGGTGTTGCAGGTGCCTTTGACCTTTGATGAAACGGTTAAGGGCTATGCGATACTGGTTCAGGATGAACAGCAAAAAATCGTCGCTGCAGCAAAAATATTGAAATAAATCTTTGTGTTATGGGAACCTAATCTTGGCTCTGTCGTTGGTGGAGTATGATGAAACAAGATACGATACAAAATAACTTCGCAAAGATAATTTTCGGCACAGTGATCATATTGGGTGCAACATTTTTTGCCATCATTTCACTGGAGCAAGGTGCAAATGCCAGTATTGGTGGTGGTAAGGATATGCTGCTCACCCGTGCTTCGGCATCTATCATGAACCCTGGCGACTTTGATAAACGCCTGACACCTCATTTGGTGCCGGATAGTGATCCGTGGCATGAGGTATCTGATGATATGTATGATCAATTATCTACTCTGGATGAAAGTGCGTTATAGGCGCACTTTTTTTATGTTCACATAAGCTATGTGCAAATACAGCGAGACCGCCCTTAGTAAACTAAGAACGGCCTCAACTTTCCGTGTGTGGGGAACTGTATTTATTTTTTTATTGGAAATTGGCTGTGTGTGGGGAGGCCAATTTCACTTTGCTCACAACCTCATGAAATGTGCAAATGTGTGTGGGGATGCACATAACTAGGTTATGTCCTCTTTATAGAGAATATGGAAATGACTGTCAATATAAAAATGCACTTTTTTTGTATAAAAATGCATAAAAAATAGCAAACGTAGCCTTTGGTATAGGTTTTGCTAATGTGCTACAGCCCAATTATCACCGTGCCCTGCTTCAGCCTCTAACGGGACTGAAATTTCTATGTTATTGATTTTAAATGAGTTTTCCATGCATTTGCGTACGGTTGCAATTGTTTTTTCTATCTCATCTATGGGTACTTCAAAAATAAGCTCATCATGTACCTGCAGAAGCATTTTTGCAGATAAATTTTCTTTTTCTAATGTTTTGGGCATGCGACCCATCGCAATTTTCATGATATCAGCTGCCGTTCCTTGTAGGGGGGCGTTAATGGCTTGGCGCTCTGCACCGCGCACGCGCATCTGATTTTTGTCTTGGATGCCCGGAATAAAGCATTTGCGGCCGTATAATGTGACGACGAAGCCCTGTTTTTTGGCAAGGTCTTTTGTTTCTTCCATATAGGATTCAATTTCGTGAAAGCGCGCCAGATAACGCTTGATGAATTCTGATGCTTCGCCTACGGGGCAGCCGAGCTGCTTGGCCAGTCCGAAACCGGATATACCATATATGATGCCGAAATTTACGGCCTTTGCCTGTCTGCGAATTTCAGGTGTTACCTGATCGAGTGGTACGTCAAAGACGCGAGAGGCGGTTAATCTATGAATATCGATGTTATCTTTAAAGGCTTGTTTTAACGCTTCGACGCCGGCCATTTCTGCGGCCAGACGTAATTCAACTTGTGAATAATCGACCGAGAGCAGAACATGCCCTTCCTTTGCGATGAAGGCTTCGCGAATTTTTCGCCCCTCTTCGGTGCGGATTGGAATGTTTTGTAAGTTAGGATCAGATGATGATAATCGCCCGGTACTGGTGCCTGTCATGTGATATGATGTATGGACACGGCCTGTTGCGGGGTTTATTTGTTCCTGTAATGCATCGGTATAGGTTGATTTCAGCTTCGAAAGCCCACGATGATCGAGGATCTTTTGTACAATTTCATGTCCCTCCAGTGAGAGTTTTTCAAGGACATCAACGGATGTTGAATAGACACCTGTTTTGGTTTTCTTCCCGCCTTGCAATCCCATTTCATCGAATAAAACCTCGCCGACCTGTTTGGGAGAGGCCACATTAAATTCATGCCCGGCCAGATGATGGATTTCTTTTTCCAATGTTTCTAATTTCGCGGCAAAGTCTGCGCTCATATCACGAAGGGTGTTCGGGTCGACCTTAATACCCTCAAGTTCCATTTGCGCGATGATCGGAATGAGTGGGCGTTCAATTGTTTCATAAACACGCACCATCTTTTCACGCGCGAGACGCGGTTTCAGGATAAGGTATAAACGGAATGTAATATCGGCATCTTCTGCAGCATAGGTAAGGGCATCTTTAATGGCAACCTTGTCAAAGGTGACTTGGTTTTTACCTTTGCCGGCGACCTCTTCGTATTTGATGGGGGCGTGCCCGCAATACAGTTCGGATAAATTATCCATGGAATGGCTGTGGCTTGCGCCATCCAGAACATAGGATATCAGCATCGTATCATCACATGGTGTAATGGCGATGCCTTCTTTGGCAAACATTTGCCAGTCATATTTCATATTATGACCGACCTTGATAACGGATTCGTCTTCTAATAACGGTTTTAAAATCTCGAGGCATTCGCTCTTATTCATTTGCGGAATATTGTCATCTCCGCTGGCCGCACCGAATAAATCTGTTTCTTGTGCATGGCCAAGCGGAATATAAGCGGCCTTGCCCGCACTATGGGCGATTGATATGCCAACCAAAGCGGCCTTGGCGGGCGTTAGTCCCGTTGTTTCGGTGTCGATGGCGAGAACCCCTGTCTTGTGGGCTTGTGCAACCCATTCGCGCAAGGTTTTTGCGTCATTAATAAGTGTGTATTCATTATCAGCAATCGGCGGCAGAGAGATTTCCTCAATCCGCGTGTCATCATTCGGTTTTGTGTCATGGCTTGGCGCCGCAGGTGCGACGGTTTCACCGCCCAGACGTTTAATGATTGAATTGAAGGCATGTTTTTGTAAGAACGCCATAAGTTCGGGCTTGTCCGGGTCATGAGATTTTAAATCATCAAGCGGGACAGGCACGGGGGCATTTTCATCAAGCTTAACCAACTGCTTTGATATACGGGCATCTTGCGCATGTTCAATCAGCTTTTCGCGGCGTTTGTTTTGTTTAATCTCGCCTGCGCGCTCCAGTAATTCTTCTAAATTGCCGTATTCATTAATGAGTTGCGCTGCGGTTTTAATGCCAATGCCCGGCACACCCGGGACGTTATCCACGCTATCGCCCGCCAGAGATTGCACATCAACGACCTTATCGGGGGTGACGCCGAATTTTTCTATAACCTCGGGTTCTGAAATCCATTTGCCTTTCATCGGGTCGAGCATGCGCACACCCGGTTGCACCAATTGCATAAGGTCTTTATCGGATGACACAATCACCACTTTTTTTCCTGCCGCTAAAGCTTGCTTTGTATAGGCGGCGATCAGGTCATCGGCCTCATAGCCTTCGACCTCTAGGGCAGGGATGTCGAAGGCCTCGGTAGCTTCGCGGATGAGCGGGAACTGCGGGATCAGGTCTTCGGGCGTTTCGTCGCGATTGGCTTTGTATTCGGGGTAGATGTCATTGCGAAAATTTGCGCGCGCGGCATCGAAAATAACCGCCAGATACGGCGCATGATAATCACGTAGCATCTTGAGCAACATATTGGTAAAACCATACACCGCGCCGACCTCAATGCCGTCGGGGTTGGTCATGCCGCTTTTGCGGGAATAGGCCATTGCAAAATAGGCACGGAAAATAAATCCGGACCCGTCGATTAAAAACAGTTCATTCTCTTCGCTCATGCGGTTAAGGTAACCTATTAATAAAGAAAGTCCAGATGTCATGAAAAATGATAAACAAAAATCCATTCGCCTTGATCGCTTGCTCTCTAACCTTGGATATGGCGGGCGTAAAGAAATGGCGATGGCCATTAAAAATGAGTGGTGCGATATAGACGGCGAGCGCATTACCGATCCGACATTATCAATTGATCCCGATATGGTGGCGCAGGAGCGTATCCTTTTTGACGGTGAGCCGCTCGACCCGTTATACCCTTTTACGATTATGTTGCATAAGCCTGCAGGCTATACATGTTCGCACAAGGATGCCGGGAAGATTGTTTATGATTTATTGCCTGATCGATTTGCGGCGCGCAAACCCAAATTATCGATGGTTGGCCGCCTTGATAAACCGACAAGCGGTCAGCTGCTGCTGACGGATGATGGTGATCTGTTGCATCGAGTGACGCATCCGAAAAGCCATGCCTCGAAACATTACCGTGTGACGTTGCGTGATGATTTGCGCGGGGATGAGGCAAAAACATTCGCCAGTGGCACATTTTCAATTGGCGCGGATGAAAAGCCGTTAAAGCCCGCCACATGGACACAGGAAACACCGCGCTCCGGTATTATGATCCTGCATGAAGGGCGTAACCGCCAGATCAGACGCATGTTTGAGGTGCTTGGCAATGAGGTTGTCGCGCTGCATCGTTATCAAACGGGCGCTCTGCCTCTTGGTGATCTCGAAGAAGGGGCGTGGCGCAGATTAAGTGATGATGAGCTGGCGGCGGTACTCGAGAAGGGCTAAGCCTTTAAGAGAATGTCAGGTATATAAACGCCGCCCACAAAAAGCACATCGATGAGGCTTTGTATGCATCGGTCATGGGTTCCTCCCGTTTTATTGTTCTTCTTTGTTATACCAATGGAGTGGGAGGGCGTTTTGTTCCGATTTGACAGGGGTGAAGTTATACCAAGGGCCATAAAATATGCCGTGGTAAACAGGGACGAGTAATCCATCCTGATTGTTATGAGTCTTTAATCTAAGCGTAAAGCGTATCTTTATATTGTCGTGTTGTTCTATGGGTGCGATTTGATCCAATTCGCGCATGATATATGTGGTAACATCTACTTGACCGTCCAGGCATTGTGAACGCGGTATTATATGTGCTTGGGCAATAGGGCTGAAGTTTCCTCCAGTTGAATGGTTACGAATTTCAAATGGTGTTATTTCTCCGCTATCGGTCATAATCTCAAATGTTAGAACGTCGTTATAGCTGTATACATTTTCTGATTTTGGAAAATTCCCGAAAATAGTAGCCTGACGAAATGTATTATTGCAAATCGTGTAATGTAAATCTTTGTCATACTCAAAATTTGTGTCCAAAGACTGGGGGTGCGCTGTTAATAAGGCGTAATGAACGTTTGTTGTGAATATGTTCCGCGTAATGTCGTTTGTGTATATTGCAAAGCCCAAGAGGGATAGAAAAACGATGAGGGGTAATTTACCAATGGTTTTTCTTGTGAGTGGCTTCATGTTTGAAAGATTATAGTAATTTAGACAAAAAAAGAAGCCCCGGAAACAAGTCGCGGGGCCTTTGAGGTTGGGGTGATAAGCTGACGAAACTACCAGATACTTTCGTCAGCAGCGGGTTGAACCGTTTTCACCACTTGATCTGTTCATTTTTTATTTTTGCGATCAAGCTAGAATTCTCACCAGAGCGTTTTGCGCTGCTATTTTTCAAGGTTCTTGTAGCACACAAATTAAGCATACATCAAGAAAATATTTCGATACCCTGTGTTATTTTTTCCCCTAAGGTTTGTTTGTTTTTGTTGATATAATACTAGCAGTATGGTTCTGGTTTTGTCAAAAAAAATCCTTATATTTTTTGATTTTTTTTCGCTTGACGCCCCGAATCACGTAGTTTACGGCATTTCGTGCATAAATTATGCGCGCCCATCTTTTGATGGGTTCGGAAATGAAAAAAACAAGCTGATATTTTCGATACGGTCACCCAAAAGCGAAACTATTTCACGGGCTATTCTGCTTTTTTGGACAGGGCATAAAATGCCACGGCGGCCGCATTGGAAACATTCAGGCTGGCGATTGCGCCGCGTGTCGGCAATTTTACAATCGCATCACATGATTCCTGTACCAAGCGTCTTAGGCCTGAGCCTTCTGATCCTAAAATAATCAGAATTTTACGCGGTAATGTGCCGTTTAATTTTTCCTGTTGCAGGTCGTTAATATCTTTTTCGCCGCGTTCATCGAGGCCGTATACGAAAAATCCGTTTTGTTGCAATTCCTCGATTGCGCGTGCAAGGTTGGTCGCGTGTGCTACGGGGATATGATCAACCGCGCCGCACGCTGTCTTTGCCAGGACCCCGTCTAAAATGGGGGCGTGTTTTTTCTGCATCACGACACCGTCAAGGCCGAAGGCGCTCGCGCTACGTAGGATCGCACCAATATTATGCGGGTCAGTGACCTGATCAAGCATCGCCAGCACAGTGTAATCTGTGTGTTCGTATTTAATAATGAAATCCTGAATGTCGTATTCGCGCGCATCACTACAACATAGTGCAATGCCTTGGTGCACGGCGCCATCAGGAAGAATTTTGTCAATCTGTTGTTTTTCGATCAGTCGGGGAGCGGGGCGCGTCAGACCGCTTCGCTTGCCGGCTTCGAGAACATCTTCGAATTGTTTTGCCGCTTGCTCGGTAATATAAAGGGCAGAAACATCTCGCTCCTGGTTGAGCCATGCTTCGCGCACAGCATGCATCCCATAAAGGTTTGGCATTTTACTTTTTGGAATATCAGGGGTAGAGCGCGCTTTGTTCGGCGCTGCACCTTGTTTTTTCCCCGGCCCTTTTTTTGTAAAATTATTGGGCTTGCTGCTCTTATTGTATGGCGTGCCTTTTGTTTTACTTGGCTTATTTTTATTTTTCTGTTTCATGATGCTTTACTTTTTTGCGCATTATATACGCGTTGTCCGTTGCATTGTACATGAAAAAGAGACTTACCCTGTATTGTGCTGTTTTGATGGTTATTTTTTTTCGTAATATTCATCATTAACAGCTTGGATTTGTGACTTACATTGTTCCAATAGGTATGAGTAATAAAGGGAGGTGTCGTTTTCTTCCTCATTCGAAACGACATAGTGCATGGTAAATAACAAACCGGAAATGATTTCGGCGGTATTCATGCCGTCCAGTAGTAATTGATCGCACAAAGCGATCAATTTATCTTCCGCAATTTCTTGATTTTCTTGCGCAATCAGCTCAGCAATATCAGTGGCGCTGTTACGCCTTGATTTAAATACCATAATAATTTCCCCACACACATTAAGTATCCAATACATAGCATATTAGAATTTCTTTATGCAAGAAAAAATATTGCATTATGTTAAATAATGTGGAGCCGTATTTCTCAAACAATCTATGGTTGCTTCTCTTTTTTATTCAGTCGTGATAGAAGCTCGAATAAATACAATATTGCGCTGCAATATGCTAAACGGTTGAGTAAATAAGAGGTTTTTTAAATGCCTGATAAAAATAAAAAAGTTATATTTGTGACGGGTGGAGCAGGTTACATTGGCTCGCATGTATGTAAGGCACTTTTTCGAAAAGGGTATACTCCTGTAACCATTGATAACTTATGTTCAGGAAATAAAGAAGCCGTTCAATGGGGGCCTCTGGAAGAAGGCGATATTCGTGATACAGAAAAACTGTGTGCTTTAATCGAAGAATATAAGCCTATGGCGATTATGCATTTTGCCGCCCTCATTCAGGTCGGAGATTCTGTGACAAATCCGTCTGATTTTTATTCTAATAATGTGACAGGGTCATACTCTTTGCTTGAGGCTGCGCGTCAAAATAATATCAAAAATGTGGTGTTTTCAAGCACAGCCGCAGTATACGGCATGCCGGATGTTGACTTTTTAAGTGAAGATCGTCCGCTCAATCCGATTAACCCATATGGCCAAACAAAATTGGCGATGGAAAATATGATCCGCGATTATGCCCATGCTTATGGTCTTGATTATGCGATTTTACGCTATTTCAATGCGGCGGGTGCAGATGCAGATTGCGAAACCGGAACGGCCTATCCACGCGATACGCACCTCGTGCCGCTATTGATGCAGGTCGCGGCAGGGCAGCGTGATGAAATTCATATTTACGGCACTGATTATGATACGCCGGACGGGACAGCAATCCGTGATTACGTTCATGTGACAGATTTGGCGGATGCGCATGTTAAGGCTTTGGAGCATATTATAGCCGATAAGGGCAGCTTAACCCTGAATTTAGGGACTAATCACGGATATTCTGTGCGTGAAGTTGTGGACTTTGCGCGCCGGTTTACGGACCCTGCGTTAGCGGCCGTGGAAACGCCACGCCGAGAGGGAGATCCTGCCAAATTGGTTGCGAATGCAAGCGCAGCACAGGAGCTATTAAATTGGAAGCCGCAATGTTCAGATATGGAAACAATAATAAAAACGGCTTGGGCGTGGAAACAAAAACAGCTTGCCGCGCGTTAGTGCCTGGTCGGATGTTTTTATCGGGAGAGAGATAAATGAAAAATCGGATTGCATTTGTTCTGATGACAGGTGATGTCATCGGTTTTTTCCTAACTTTTATTTTGGCATATAGTGTATATGCACTGCGTTTGAACGCATATGGACCGGATATTATTCCCAGTATTTTTATGTGGGACTTAATCGGGCTATATCTGATCGGCGCTTTGGGAGGAATTCTTTATTTTCTTCAAAAGGGACATTACAGGCCGCTTGCGCCATGGTGGCAACAGGTTAAACAAATTTGCCTCTATAGTTTATGTTCTCTAATTTTATTTGGTTTTGCTTACTTCCTTATTAAGGGCAGCGCCAGCCGTTTATTTGTTGTTGCGACTTGGGTGAGCCTTATTCCGATTTTGATGACATCAAGACAGATTGTTCGAAAGATTTTGATTAAAGAAGGATGGTGGGGTGTGCCCACAATCTTAATTGGTGGTTTTGAAAATGCCATTGAAACCATTTATGCTCTGAAATCAGAGTCCTATTTGAATTATACGATTACGCAGGTTGTTTTGCCCAAGGGCACAGATGAACAATTTGAGAAATTTAATGAAATTCATCCCGGATATGCGGTGTCAAAAAAGACTCCGAAATTTGAAGGTAATGAATTTGTTGTTATCTGTCCTGACAGACGCCGCGAAATCCATCTTGATAAACTAACACAAAAAATTATCGATGCAGGTTCGGAATTTGCCGTTATTCCGCCGATTGAGGGCTTTTCTTATTATGGCCTGCAGCCATATTTCTTTTTCGGTTATAATATTGTGTTATTGCGCCGCGCACGACAGATCGCGGCTCCGTTTAACGCGATAATGAAGACCGCGATGGATCGTATTGGTGCAGCCGTTGGTTTGCTTCTGTTGTCACCTTTATTTGTGTTTATTGCCTTAAAGGTGAAACAAGATGGCGGTCCGATTTTCTATGGTCACAAGCGTATTGGTAAGGATGGCAAAGAATTTAAGTGCTGGAAATTCCGAAGCATGGTAACAAATTCTCAAGAGGTTCTGGAAGAACTACTGGCAAATGACCCTGCCGCAAAAGAAGAATGGGAGCGTGATTTCAAATTGAAAGACGATCCGCGTATTACAAAAATCGGTTCATTTTTGCGCACCAGCAGTTTGGATGAAATCCCACAGCTTTTGAATGTTTTGATGGGTGAGATGAGCCTTGTCGGTCCGCGTCCGATCGTTCAGGACGAAGTGCATTACTATGGCGATAAAATCAAATATTATCAATCTGTGCGCCCCGGCGTCACAGGGTTATGGCAGGTCAGTGGCCGAAATGATATCAGCTATGATTTGCGTGTATATCTTGATCGTTGGTATGTGCGTCACTGGTCACTATGGACAGATATTGTGATCATTATTAAAACCGTCTTTGTTGTGACACGTAAGAGTGGTGCATATTAAAGAAAGGAAAATATTCCTTTACCTTTTGCATGCTTTGTGCTTGAATAAAGTCCTATGTGCGCCATAGCTGCGCCTGTGATGCACCAAATTTCCCGCGAATTTTCGCGGGTTTTTTATTGGCTGCACGTCTTCAGACATTTCAAAAGAAAAGGATATGACCATGAAATTAGGATTAGGTCTCGGCCTTGGCGCCGGCCATCATAAAAACGCATTGGCGGGCTTTGTGCCCTCAGTAATGGGAAATCGTAATCATTTTCCCTATACGAATGAATTATCAAGCCATCATGTAAGAAATACGCGTATTGCACGGCGTGTTGATATGGGCGCGAATTACCATGATGTGCAATTAACCTATGCGAATTGGCAGCTCAGCCCCGGTGGGGATATCACCACCGATTTAACCGATGTTACGATCCGCGCCGCCATTGAATATGACGGCGTTTTTTATCCCGTGACCTTTGACGGAGAGCGTGATGCGCTCTTAGCTGTGGGTGATGCTGTTACTTCTGACCCCGTAGCGGGGCTGACGCTTCCCGCCGGAGCTATTTATTTTGAGCGTGTACGGCGCATTGGTGCGGAGGGTTCAAACCGTTATGCCTATGGTCACGGATCATCTTCGATCAGAGGCGAAGGGCAATTAACGGGTACAAATACATCAATTGATTATACGCTTGGCGGTGAGGGGCGCGGTGCGCATGGTGTTGCTGTTATGTCAGGATCCACGATCAGTGATGTCACCATTACCAGCGCAGGGCAAGATTATGATAGCGGCCCGGGTTTAGCCGCGACGGAAGTGCTGGCGGATGGTACGGTAAAAACATCAACAATCGGATATGCGGTTACCACTGGCGGTACGGTAACTGGGGTTGTTTTAACGGGGAGTTTGAGCGGCTGGACAAACCCGGAGATTGTCTTTCGCGGCGGCGGCGGATACGGGCAAAGCACCACTTGTTATGGCGCAGTGATGGTGCGCGGTGTACCTGATGCGTCTGTATCTTCGCTTTTACTGGTCGGTGATAGTATTGCACGTGGATATGGGTCAACCGATACATATGGTGATGCGAACCGAAACTTCGGTATATTTGAACGCGCGATTGATGGTGATTATGGGGTTTTGAATATCTCAAGCCCCGGGGGGACGTTGTTGGGGTATAATAATCCTGCGATTTATGACCGCACCTTTCCTTTGATCTCAGGTGTAGCGGGCGGCGCCATTAGCCATACTTTGGTTGCTTTGGGAACGAATGATTTGGCCGGTGGGGCGATCCTCGGTAATTTGAGCGCACGCCTAAACTCTATCCGTGATTATTTCCGTGCACTGGGCCATAGTGTATCGGCTTCGACGATCGTGCCGCGCACCACGTCAACGGATTCATGGGCAACGACTGGTAACCAGACGCCGTTATCAGGGTTTGAAGACGGCGGATATCGTGATCAATATAATGAAGATATATGTGACGGCACAATTGTGCTTGATTGGACGGCGGTGGATGCGGATATTACCGCGCGTGATGCCTCTGTATCTGATGTATGGGCGGTAGCCGCAGGCGGTGATATCACGAATGACGGTATTCACCCCAATGCATTGGGCATGCCGTTTTGTGCGTCTTCGCTTGTTATTGATGTGACGGCTTGATCTTGTAACTTTTCCACGGCTTCTTGTTGTCGGACACCGTGTATTAGCCAGTACGCCCCTGCGCCCATAAACATATTCGCCATTTGATCCTCCAGCATTGATAAAACAATGCCATATGCCACAAGGAAGGTTAAAATCGCGACACTTAGTTGTAGGTGAATATCAGCTGTTTTTTTGCGCACGCGCGTCATTGTGAACGCCAGCCATCCGAGATAGGCAAATGTCATGACGCCGAAAAATGCATACATAAATAAAAACATGTTATCAGCGGAGTTAATCTGCGTTGGGGCGTATATACGTTGAGCGCCGCTGATACCGCCAAGGCCGACCCCAAACGGGAAGGTACCTTTTTCGTTGACCCAATCCCACCCCTCCGGCCACATGTTTTCTATGCGCAGGTTAAAAGAACCGAGTGAGAATTGTCCTTCTGCATCGGGCATATGATAGCCGGGCAGTACAACGGGAAATACAATCATCAAAACCATGGCCACATACATCCATATCCGCGCACTCGTGATAAAGTTTACGGCGAAAGATCCTAAGATCAGGCATGATAAAATCATGTAGGATAACAAGGATCCCTTCATGGTGGTGAGGTATAAAATGTAGATGGTAATGATCAGGATTGCCGCGCGCAGAATGTAATTTTTTGTATGGAAGACCAAAATTAAAGACAATAAAGGCACGAGCATACCTGCATTGATAGAGGCGCGAAACAAACCGCCTGCTCGTTTTGCTGCCCCCGATAGCGTCCAGTCACGGCTGACCTCTACCTCTACGCCCATTAAATTTGTGCGCAAATCCGTCCATGGGAATTCCAAGAAATATTTATTCAGAAATATGAAGACGACGCTAATTCCCCATAGGGTAGCGAAGTAAAGCAGCATAGGGCGCGACGGTTTAAAAATCGCAAAGGCCGCTATTGCACCGAACAGCATGCTGATAAACATTTTTGCGCCATAAGCTACGGCGGTGACACTGCCGATATTCAAAATCATGACGGAGCCGTGAAGGGCCACGACAAAGCCAAATACCCAGAAATAGGGCGCGACATTTTTTTTAAATAACTGATCCGCAAAGACCAGCAATGTTAAGCTGATGATGACCAGATCACGCAGAAAAATCAACGAGTCAAGGCCAACCATATTCAAGACATAACGGATCGGGCTTTCGAATGCATAAAAGGAAATATAAACCACCATGCTCAAGGCAAGGAAGACTTGCATCCTGCTCCAACTTGTCTTATTCGTGTCAATGTCCATGTTTCGGATACGTCTTTGTTGATTTATGCGCTGTATTTATTGCCGCCATCACTATAGTAGGCAAGAGGTTTTTTAAAAAGAGATATCATGAGCAAGCCCCTAGAGATTGTTATTACTAATAATGTGTACCCACCGATTATGGCTGGCGGCGCCGAATTGATTGTGGCGTATCTCGCAGAAGGTTTGGCGAAGCGCGGTCATCATGTTCGCGTTGTTTCGACGTGTTCTCCTGAAATGGAGCCATACCCTACTGAAATGCAAAACGGCGTTGAAGTTATCCGTTTTTTTCCAAAAAATTTTTATTGGCATTGGGATCGTAAAGAAAAGAACCATCCGAAATATAAAAAGGCATTGTGGCATGTCCGTGATGCTTGGAACATCGATACGGCATCAAAGTTCAAAAAAATATTGAATGAGCGCAAGGCCGATATTGTGCATTCTCATCTTCTTGATGGTATGTCAGCAACGCTATGGCGAGAGGGACAAAAGGCAGGCGCGAAAACGGTGCATACTGCCCATGATTATCATTTGATGTGTCCGCGCTCTGTCATGCTAGATAAAAATATGCATATCTGCAGCAATCCGTCTGCGGGATGCCGTGCATTTCGTACGTGGCATTTAAACACAACGCGTTATGTTGATTTATTCTGTAGCCCGTCCTCCTTCTTGATTGAAAAGCACAAAGAAGCAGGTATTAAGTCTGGGCGTTCTGCGGTTGTGCGCAACGGTATTCCGTTGCCGGATATATCTGAAAAAAACCGTCCGGCAGATCATAAGCCAACATTTCTATTCGCGGCGCGCCATACGGTGGAAAAGGGGGTGCGCGTTTTAATTGACGCAGCAAAGAAAATGCCGGCGGATATAGACTATAATCTTTGGATTGCAGGAAAAGGCCCGTTAGAGGATGAGTTTAAAGCACTGGCTGAATCGGATAGCCGTGTGAAACTGCTCGGTTTTATTAGCGGTGATGAAAAAACTGAAATCTTTAAGCAGGCAGATTGCTTGATGATCCCATCGCTTTGGTATGAAAATGCGCCTGTTGTCATCGTTGAGGCTGCGGCCTTTGGTATTGGCATCATCGGGAGTGATATTGGCGCTATTCCCGAATTTGTTGAGCATGAGTCCAATGGTCTTTTGTTTGAAATGGGGAATGCGGATGCGTTGGCGCAATCGATGATGCGCGTTATTAGCGAGCCCGATTTGCTTGATACATTTGCAAAAGGCGGGCGTGCATTATTATCGGTATCCAGTGTGGATACGATGGTTGATGGCTATCTGGAGCAGTATGAAAAGCTGCTCCATGCACAGCGTGCGGCGTAAATCATTTTACTTTTAATGATGCGCTAAAAATCCTTTGAGGTGGGCAAGGACTTCTTCTTGTGTGGCATTTTGGCATGGAATGATTGTCGCTTCCGGGGCGTCTGTTTTTGCTGTTTTTGCCTTGTCATCGGGGCCGAACCATAATGTGATATGAGCATTTTTAGCCAGCGGAAGGTCTTCTTCGTGGTCGGTGAAGAAGATGCGGATTTTATCATTCCATCCTTTGTTTTCAATAAAGGTCATCACGCGATCGCGCTTTTCTTCTCTGACATTCTCTTTGCCAAAGCCGTCGGAGTAACTTGGTGTTGTGATGATATTATCAAAGCCGAGTTTTTCACCCAGTGGCTTGGCGTATTCCCCTGCGGCGGCTGTTGCCAAAATGGCATGGTTTTCTTTATGACGTGCCAGTTCCAGACACCCTTCAATGTTCGGGCGTGTCTTTTTCATCAACTGCTTTTGAAAATTTTCTGCCCCGCTTTGTGATGCGTCCTTTGCGCAGGCCTTATGCCATAATTTTTGGAAATGTTGTTTTGCCTTGCGGTGATCCATCATGCCGCCTTTTCGGAGCGCAAGAATGAACGCCGTGCGTAGCGAAAGAATGATGCGGGATAACAGGCCTAAATCACCAAAGTCTCCTTTGATCATAAACAGCACCCATTGCGGAAAGCTGTTGATGGATAAGATTGTGCCGTCCAGATCAAAGATCAGAACAACATCATCATTTAATTTCTTATCCTTTAAAGTCGAAAGACCATGGGAATCTGCATAGGACATAGTGGTGCAACTTGTAATCTGGTTGAATGAGCGGTTTTTCCGTGGTTAAGGTCACGGCTGCGCATTTTATCTCTGCGCTTGGTCCGGCCAAATCCTTAAAAATATTATAGAGCGCCTGCATTGTGGCGCCGCTATCGATAGAGTCATCAATCAGAAGAATTTTAACATTTTCTCCTTTTGCACTGATGACCTCTTTTAATGCGCTGATTTCGGCTTCGTCGGGAATGAAATCGGTGCGCGGTTTTTGTTCTTTTATTTCAGTGAGGTAAATATGTTCTGCGATGCGCAGACGATTTGTTACGAAATAAGGCAGCTTTTTCAGCGTCGTTTTAATGACGGATGATTTTGATTTTTTCTCTGTGCTTGGGCGGCGACATGTAATGGGCATAAAGGCCGTTCCTGTCGGCAGAGTGTCTTTCAAGCATTCCGCAACCAGATACCCGCCCGTACGGATGCCGACGACAATGTCCGGCGTTCCGTCTTTTGATGCGAGTGTGAAGAGGTCTTGGGCTGCTTTTTGAAGGCCGTTTTGATCCAGTGTTTTGACGCTAAACTTTCCCATGATCAAACAATCCTATATGTAAATTTCAGGGCGTTTTTCTTTCGCGCACGAACCTATCATAGGCATCGGGCCTGCGCATCAAGTTTTTAGCCACTAAATCATTTGTGTCTTTATAATAAGAGCTTCCCTGATATTGAAATAAGACGCGATTATCCTCTTTTTCCAGGAATTCTTTATATTTCTTATACTCAATGCTTTTGCCGAAATATTGTTCCCTTTGTACTTCGATTTCGACTTTTTCATGGAAATCGGAAAAGAATTTGAAATGCATAAGGATTCCCGTCATTGATGACAGTGTGATTGGTGAATGCATTAAATGCGTTGCGGCCTTGTACCCCATATCGGTGCGCCATTTCACAAGCGGAATTTTGAACAGCATCGGTGCGGGGTGTGGCATTTTATCGCCGTTATACAACCCGATATGCGTTAGCAAACGAAAGAATTCCCATTTTGCCAATTTAAAATACCGTGAAATATATGAGTGCGTTTTTTGCTGATCGGTGTAAAACATACGTAGGCGCGGGCCGCCGTGAACCATCATTTCAGGAAAGGCAGAGCCGCGCCAAAATGCAAGCCTGACACGTTTTTGGAAGGTGTAATCGGCATCAAAAAGCGGCGCAGTGTCAATAAATGGGCTGCCTTGTTGGTATTGTGCATCGGCAATCGGTAGATCGGCATACATATCTAGTAAGAATGTATATAGCCCGTCCACCCCTTCATGATCCAGCCATGCACACAAATTTTTGAGTGATGTTTCTTCGCTATTCGGCCAGATAAGAATTTCATCGGCATCTAAGTTTAAACACCATTGTCCGTTTCCGTATTGATCGAGCAGGGCGTTTTTCCATTCCGTCCCTGCGCGCGCACCGCCGAAGGATGCTTCCGTATAAAAAACGTGGCAATCTTTTTGCTCCAGAAGGTATTCACGTGTGCCGTCGGTTGATCCGTTATCAATGAAGATAAAACGTTCAACACCTTTTTTACGATAATAATGGATAAAATACGGCAAGCGCAGCATTTCATTACGGACGGTACAAAAAACACGTACTTCACCACTTGGTTCTGGTATAAGGTGTGCGTCGAGGCGTTGCAGATCGTGAACGCGCATTATAGTGTATCTTTCCGGTAACTGGCTGCTTTTCAGTAAGGGTGTATGAGTACGCTTAAATCCGTCAAGATGCAAGAGCTTTATGGTAAGAGTGGAGAGGATTATGCTTTGTTTTCAACGTACTGTGTTTGTTTTGGCGTTCGCATTCGGCGCGTATGGGGCTGGCGGTTCAACAGCTGCCTTAGCGCAAGCTGGTACGTCATGTTATGCGCCGGATTGTCGCGCTTACCCTGATGATTTCGGGCATTTGAATGTGCGGGACTTTGGTGCGGTTGGTGATGGTGTGCATGATGATACACAAGCCTTTATTGATGCATTGCGCGCCAGCGGTGATGATATGGGACGCAATGTTTGGCAAAACCGCATTGTATATGTGCCGAATGGGGAATATTTGGTTTCTGATACGATTACCCGAAAATATGAAGACGGTCGGTTTGCAAACGGGTTCTGGATTGTTGGTCAATCGCGTGCGGGAACTGTTATCAAATTAAAAGACAACGCAAACGGGTTTAGTGATGTATCCGCGCCCAAGGCGGTGTTTTACACAAGTTCCAAGCTAATCGACGGAACACCGACATCCGGGAATAAGGATTATACAAATAAAGGCGAGGGTAATGATGCCTATATGAATTTCGTTGAAAACCTAACGCTTGATGTCGGGCATGGGAATGCAGGGGCGATAGGTATTGATTTTCTGGCCAATAATATGGGTGCGATCAGACGTGTAACATTGATAGCCCCTGCGGGAAGTGGTGAAACCGCAATTTCAATGGCGCGCCGTTGGCCGGGGCCTGCGCTTATTTCTGATGTGGAAACACAAGGTTTTGATACAGGTTTGAAAATTCGACACAGTGAATACTCTATGACATTGGAGAATGTGCATATTCAATCACCGCGCAGCGTAGCAATCGATAACACCTCTAATTTGGTGACAGGTTATGATCTGTCGATCACTGATGCGCCGATCGCTCTGATGAATAGTAACGAAAAAGGTATGATTGTTTTAACCAAGGCGCAGATTAGTGCACAAAGCGGTTCGCTCTTTGGTGATGTCATTCAAAATAATGCGTTTATGACGTTGTCTGATGTTCATGTCACGCAAGCAGGCGGTGATGCGGTTTCACTGGATGGTGTTTACACGGGGGCGAATAAAACAGATGATGTGCAATGGGCGTTGCCGATCAAGCAGCCACCAAAATTGCCACAAGTTGCTCTGTCACAATGGCATAAGGTTGAAAAGGATGCCGCGCAAAGTGCATCGGATGATCCGAATGACAGCGCCGCCATTGAGGCCGCATTTGCATCAGGCGCAAAGGTTATTTATTTCCCCTATGGCGTTTATCACATAAACCGCAATATCAAAATCCCGCCAAGTGTTGAGTATATAATCGGCATGAACGCCAAAATCAGACCAACAAAGAACCGCGCAGGATCCTTTAATCGTGATTACGGTATGTTCCGGGTTGAGGCGGGGCAAAGCCCCCTAACGATTGAAGGTATGGTTATGGACCATACAGATTTGGGCCGTCAGGTTGGTATTGATGTTATGGGGGATCGTGTCGTGTCGTTACGTGATGTTGCGGGGCTTGGTGTTGGTGTGATTAAGCGCCAATTTAATGGCGGTGAATTATTCGTTGAAAACACTTGCTGCGGCACGATGGAATTTGATGGCAGCGCAGGCGTATGGGGGCGTCAAATTAATTCCGAAGGTGGCGGCACGCGTATTGTCAATAAAGGCGCGCCGTTTTGGGTGCTCGGCCTGAAGGCGGAACGTTATAATACCTTGGTAAATAATGATCAGGGCGGCAAATCCGAAATCATGGGCGCTTTGGTTTACCCTGTGCAATCAGTGACAAACCTTACGGTGAAACCTTTATTTGTGAATGCGAACGGCACGCTGAATGCAGCCTTTGTGGAGGAAGCGTTTTATGCTGACCGTACATATCAGGTTTATCTGCAAGATCATGTAAGCACGCCGAGTAAACAAATCATGGCCTCGTCTTTCCCACCGCGTCGTGAAGGGCGCAGTGTTGCGTTTTTGCATGATAAGACGGACGATTAAAATCCCCTCTTGCATTCTATTGTGTTTGGTATATCTGTTGTGTGCCGCGCCTGATGAAAAGGATGGTAATCGTGAAGCAAGCAAGCCGTAAATTAAAAGCCACAATGATGAAGCCCGTTGACCGCTATCTTCCGCATGGAAGTTTCGGGCGTAAGGTCTTTATTATGCTAACCGGTACGGTTGCAGGGCAGATGATTTCGGTTCTGCTCTCACCTGTTTTAACACGTATTTATACCCCCGAAGAGTTTGGTGCGCTGGGGTCATTTTCCGCGCTGATTATGGTTTTATCCGTTGCGGCGATGTTGCGATATGAGTTTGCCATTCCCTTGACCAAAACAAAAAGTGAGGAAAGCAATCTCATTGCCTTATGCTTTTTGATCTTATCGGTCTTTACGGCCATTATGACATTCGTTTTGGCCTTTGCCTGTCCGCAGGAATTGTGGGAACAATATTTTGTCTATCCGCATGTTTATCGTTGGCTTTTGCCGATCGGATTTTTTGCCGTGTCGGCATATCAAATCTTGGTTTATGTCGCGACCAAGCAAGACGATTTTAAAACATTGTCAAAAACGAAATTATATCAGGGTGCGGCAGGACCATTTACACAAATCGGTCTTGGGCTTTCGGGCGTTGGTACACTTGGTTTGATTGTCGGTTTTGTGGTCGGTCAATCAACGGGTATTACGATTTTGTTTTCAAAATTGATTGTTAAAACAAAGGCAATGCAAGACGATATTTCGTGGGCGAACATGAAAAAAGTCGGTGCGCGTTTCATTCGTTTTCCAAAGGTATCCGTTTGGTCAGGCATTATCGGGATGTTGAGTTCACGGATGATGCTGTTTTTGGTTTTGCCTGTTTTGTACTCTCCTGTTATAGCGGGTCTTGTGTTTTTGACCGATCGTGTGATTGCGCGGCCTTTAACCTTGTTGACGACATCAATTATGCAGGTCTATTTCGGTGATATCGCGAAATCGGTGCAAAAAAATCCTGCGAATATTAAATCACGTTTCCTGAAGTTATCGGTACAACAAGTCGTTGTCGTCGGTGGTTGGTTGGTGTTAATTAACTTGGTTGCTCCGTTTGTTTTTGCACCTGTGTTTGGCCCGGAATGGGGTGATGCGGTGCCGTATCTACAGGTTTTGAGTATTTCTTATTTTGCGCAAATGGTAATGATGCCGCTTTTGCATACATTACAGGCGCTGGAGCTTCATGGCCGTACTTTGGCATGGCAAATTTTCCATGCGGTGATGGTGATCGGTTCATTTATCGTTGGTTTTTATTTGAAACTAGAGCCTTTGGAGGGGTTGCTTCTTTATAGTGTTTGCAAGTTTACGGCGCAGGGCATTTTATATATAATCATTTTCCATGCGATCTTCACGATGAAGCCCGCGACAGAGATTTCCGAAGGGGCGTAACAGATGTATCTGACATCTCATCACTGCCGTTTTTTGATTGTTGGTTTTTTGTTTGTATGCGGATTTATGCCTGTGTCTGCAGTCGCCGCGCCGTTTTGTATGGCGATCCAAAACGGGGTGAGCCCACAATGCATTTATTATGATGTAAACCAATGCTATAGCGATTCTGCGAAAATGGGCGGGCGTTGTGTTGCGAATACTGATCTTATTAGCTCGAGCATGAGCGCACGTTTTGTTGGCTCGGGTGAATATTGTTTTATGGATTCATATTATTTCGTGTCGTGTATTTTTCAAACACAGGATCAGTGCCGTAAGCAAATCAGTTCCGGTAGTGTCGGTGTCTGTGTCCGTAAAGGTGCCGTGGACGGCACATTAGAGGTTACGGCGCAGGATTCGTTTCCGGGTGCTACAGCGCAGGAGGTATCGGTACTGCAAGGGATTGATGCGCTAGAAGATGCATCAGCCGCCTCACCGAATGCATCGTCGTTTGATCCGTTAAAGCCGTTTGATTTGAATATCACGAACAAGGGCTCACGGATCAATTTTAATGATTAAATGCGGTAATTTATTTGGCGTATTTGCGTTTGAATGAACGCCATGCCTTTTTGACCGGTTCTTCTAATCCAACGGCGATGACAACTTTTTTTAACGCATTTTTCAGCGGCGAACCATAACGTTGACGCTGGATTGTCTTGGCGTCTGTAGGCTCCCATATGTCAAGGCGTGCTTGTAATGCGTCCATCCATGCGCCGCTCACGCCGTTATCGTGCGCGGTTTGTAAGGTGGCCTTTAATTCACGGTATTGTCCGTCAAATTGGATTGTTAAGTCTTTGATTTTTTCAAGGTCAAAATTATCAGGAAAGCACGGGAGATCACCTTTATATCCGATGGCCCAGAAATTCATGCGTGTACGAATGCATTTTTCGCATTCACCGCAATTCACGCTCTGGTCTTTGCTTTTCCAACACACTTTTAATACATCACAGGCTGTTTCATTACCTGCAATCAATTTGATTTTATCTGTTCTCGCTGCGCCGCATCCGTCATGAATGATCGAGAAATGATCACCGCGGATCAGGTTATCTGTAATCGGGGTTGCGCCTTTATTGACAACGATTTGTTCATAGGGGTAGGAGCTACCGATCAGGCCGTATGCAAATTCTTCACCGAGCATATATAAACACGCAGCAAGCTGTAGCGAGGGAGAGTGCGACCAGTCCTGAATGCGCAGTTCGCGGGTGTTGGAGCGTACGGTGCGTAGTTCAAGCCCGAGTTCATCAAGGAGCGGTTTTACACGATTTTTCAGGCCGTTAAAATCATCGTAGTTGTAAACGTCTACATCCATGCCATGCACAAGCAGTGTTGATGTAATGGGGTAACGAAGTTTTTCAGGAAGATCTTGTGTATGACGTAGCGCGGTATAAATTGCATCAACACCGCCCGAAAATGCGGCTATGGCTTTTTCGTTCTCAATGTTTTTTTGTACACGAATAATGCGCTCGGGAATAATATCAATTTTGGTGTACATGTCTGGTCGCCAGCGCGCCCACACATCTTGGAATTCCTCCAGATTGCGCATGGCGGTATATGTCACGGGGCCATGGACGTGAAAATCCTGTCCGACGCTCATCGCATAAAGCAAGACACCAAACACATTACCGTCAACGGGTGTGTCTTCGTGCCATGGTACAATGCGATCAAATTCATAGAAAACATCAATGGGTTTCGTTTTATTATCATCTTGTGTAAGGCGCGTTGTTCTGGTGGTTTTTGCGTCTTTTTCTTCGTTCAAAACATGTAGATGTAGAGCCATCGGATGTATCCTTTTGTGTCTGATCTTACGGCTTATGTGGCTATCACAGGACACATAAGCTTAGCAAGGTTTTTCATGTTGCAATGCATATAAAACGGGGGCTTGGCATTGACATTTTTAGAAAATAAATGTCTTATGCACTTTATATGTTGCGGGCTTTTGTCTATATAAACATTCTGCATTTTAAAATGTTCATTTTTTACTGCGTCCTACATTTTGCCTAATTAATTTTGTAAAGAAAGTCGCTTTGCCATGTCCTGCACAAACGTCGTTCGTTTTCGTTATATTTTCGCTGTGATGTTGTCGTGCATACTTCTTGCGGGATGCGATACGATGGATATGACAAACGATACTGCCTTGGAAGATATGGGCGGGACGGCTAAAAGTGAAACGCAAATCAGTGAGCACAAGCCAAAATTTTTACAGGTTAAGCCAAATATCAATGCGTCGGAATCATTTGATGTGGAAAAGTATATCCGTCCGATCCCAACAATTGAAACCTTACCGCCTTATCGTTTGCAAGTCGGTGATGTATTGCAGGTTAAATTCCTTTTGAATTCTGAATTCAACGAGGAGGTCGTTATTCGCCCTGATGGTATGATCTCTACTTTGATTGCGCAAGATATTCAGGCCTATGGTAGGACAGCTGCGGAATTGCAGGAAAAATTAATTGATATTTATGAAGGTGAGCTGAGTGACCCGCGCTTGGCCGTAATTGTAAAATCATTCTCACCGATGCGTATCTCGGTTTTGGGTGAAGTTGGATCGCCAGGCGAAATGGTTGCGGTTGATCCTAATGTGACTTTATTGCAGGCGATTGCGCGTGCGGGCGGTGTGTTGGCGTCTGCGAACACCGATAAGGTTTTGGTTTTGCGTCGTGGTGCATACGGCCAAGAGGGGATTGTCTTTGAAGCAGATTATAAGGCGGCAATTACGGGGCGTGATCCGTCACAGAATATGCGCCTGACGTCGCATGATGTTGTTATTGTACCCCGCAGCGGTATTGCCAATGTTTATCATTATTACAGACAATTTATCCAGCAGTTCTTGCCATCCTCATTTGGTTTAGGTTATGAATTGGACTAATTTTCGCACGGCTGGAGCTTTGAATGTATATTGAATATAGCCTCAATGGATTTATGAGGGCGTTTTTTCGCCATTATATAAAGTTCTTCGCCGTTTTTGCGGTGTGTGTGGCGCTGGGCGCTTATTACATCTTAACAGCCAGTCCTATCTATGAAGCACGTGGTAGTTTTATTGTGAAATTCGGCGCAAACGCGCGCCCCGATGTTTCATTGGTCAGTAATCAGCGTCCGACCGAGCTCGCCTATAAAGACAGAAATGAAATCATTAATTCTTACGTTAAAATACTCCAAAGTCAGGATTTGGTGCGTAAGGCATTAATGGCTGTTGGCGTTGAGAAAGTGTTCCCTTCACTAAAGAGTATCGGTGATGAAACGGAGAGAATGGAGCTTGCCGCGAATAGTATGATTTACGGAAATTTGCGCATCGGTTCCAGCAGCCAGAGCAATGTTATTGAGGTTTTTGTAACCAATAAAAATCCCGAAGTCGCAGCAGAGTTCGCTGCTGTTTTGATGCAAAAATTCGTTTCTGCGCAGGCGCGTGTTTACGACATTCCGGAAAAAGACTTCCTGGAGGAGCAAATTCAAACGACGCGCACATCCCTGCAAGATGCGGAAAGTTCATTTCTTGATTTTAAAGAGCAAGTTGGCGTTTCATCAATTGATGAGGAGATGCGCAATTTATTACGTCAAAAGACAGATCTGATGTCTATTGCCTTTAAAGCGCTGACCGAGGCGCAGCAAGAATTGGCTAAGCTGGAGGCGCAGGCCGCAGAAGCAAAGTTAACATATCGAGATGATAGCGCCGTGATGCAACGCCTGATAGAGCGCGTGGAAACTGCGAAGCAACAGCTTAAAAAGCTTGAGATGGGCTTGGAAGATAATATTGGTGATGATGGCGCACTTGCCAACCGTATTGGTGTGATTAATGACCGAATTTCATATTTGGAAGATAAGCGCGCAGACTTTAATCAGTTGGAAAAGAACGTCGATATGGCGTCTAAAAACCTGGAGTATTATACGCAGCTTTTTGAAGAGGCGCGTGCCAATAATGTGATTAATTCGCATAATATTACCCGTATTACTGTTGTTGATAAGCCATTTGCACCAAGTATGCCGGTACGTCCACGCAAGAAGATTATTCTGGCGATTGCAATTTTGGCCGGCGGGATTTTCGGACTTGGGTTGGTTGTCTTGATGGAATTACTGGACGAACGTTTTACCGCGAGTGATCAGCTGGCAAAGGTCTTGGGCGTTCCGGTGCTCGTCACATTTGATAAAGGGGGGGCAGCCTAGATATGAGTAAAAAATCATCCCCTAAATCGGCGATTGATAATATTGTGCAGGCGCCTTTGCGTATGGTGGGGGCAAAGGCTTCGTTGACGTTATCAGAGTCGAAACTGGCCAGTTTGTATCAGTCATTGGTAAAGGCTACGCAAAAGACAAATAACTCCGGTGTGATCCAATTTTTGAGTGCGTATCGCGGTGAAGGTGCGGGGCATATATCGTTTGAACTTGCTAATTTTGTGGCTTCGAACACAGACAAAAGTGTTTTGTTTTTAGATGCTTCGTTTGTACCGCCACCGTCAATGCAATTTGTATCAAATCAATGTGAGGTCCCGCTATGTCATTATATGAAGACAGGGAGCGAGATAGAGCATGTGCCTTTGGTAAAGTTAGAGGGGAACGGTTTATGTTGTGGTCGTTTTTACGAAAACACAGGTGAGAATACATATATTGATCCTGATAATATGAAGGCTTTGTTTGATGTATTTCGTTCACAATATGATGTGATCATTCTTTACACTGAGGCCCTGTTGGAAAATGAGAGTGCGACGTTGTTTTCAACCGTATCTGACGGCACGGTTATTGTTGTGCAAGCTGAACGCACGCGCTCGCAGGTTGTGAAGCGCTTGTCTGACGTCATCAAGGAAAGTGGTGGTCAGGTCATTGGATCTATTTTAAACGAAAGACGTTTTTATACGCCGCGTTGGGTACATAAAATTTTCTTCCCATAGGACGCACGCCGGAAATTAATTCTCATATCAGGCTAAAGGAGTATAGCGATGGTCAATGCCTCGCCCGTCATGCCGCAAGGTTCGGTTAATCAAAATCATTTAAATAATTTTAACGCACTTCGTCTTTTGTTGGCGGTGATGGTGATGTTCGGTCATTTTAAGGGGCTTCCGGGAAATGATTACACCCTCTTGTACAGCTATGCCGATTTCGCAATCCATGCGTTTTTTATCGTTAGCGGATATTTAATTGCCATGAGTTATGCCAACGGCAGTGATACGATTAATTTCTATATTCGGCGCGTGTTTCGTATTTATCCTCTTTATGCGGTTATTATCCTAACGCAGGCGGTCATAATGTTGGCCTTTCTGGGGGATTGGGCGGCGTATCTTAAGGATGCCGCGTGGTATGTCTTTGCCAATATGATGTTTGCCAATTTTTTGGCTTATGATATCGGCGGTTTGCTCTCTGATTTCCACAATAAGGGTATTAATGCCAGTCTTTGGACCCTGAAAATTGAGATGGGGTTTTACATTATCTTGCCACTGGTTTGGGTTTTGCTGAAGCGTTTCGGCATTGTGCTGGTGGCTGCTGTTTTTGTTCTGGCCAGTGCGTATCATTTTTATTTCGAAGGTATAGAGCGTTTGACCTTGGCGAAACAGCTTCCCGGGCAAATGCGTTTCTTTATTATCGGTATTGCGCTGTATATGTGGCGTGACAAAATCAATATATCAACATTGTGGGCTGTGGTTATAGCGGTCGGGTTGTTTGTGGCGTGCACAATATTCCGTCACGATATGTGGTTTGATGTTATCTATCCGTTAGTGATCGGTTTATGGGTTTTTGTTGTGGCGATGCGATTGCCGGCAAAGCCGATACATTTTGACTTTTCGTATGGTGTTTATTTGTTACATGCGCCGCTTATTCAGATATCGATTTTGCTTGGTATATTCTCCGATAGTTTATTGTATTTGGCCGGCTTAAGTGTGTGTGTGTTTATTCTGGCGTTTCTGGCGGAGGTCGGCATTGAAAAGCCTGGGATTGCGCTCGGTAAATACATCACGAAAAAACGCAAAGAAGCCAAAGCGCAAAAGGTGCAGCAAACATGAGTGAACAAAACAAAAGAACGGTCATTGTTTTAAATGATTATTGTCATGTGAATGGTGGCGCCAGCAAGATGGCTATAGATGAGGCCGTCGGATTAGCAGAGAGCGGCGCGAATGTTATCTTTTTCGGCGCGTGCGGTCCTGTGTGTGAGCAGCTTCAAAATGCACCGCTGGAGGTTGTTTGTCTGGACCAAAAGGAGCTGGCCGATGCAGGAAAAAATCCTATTGTGATGTTGCAGGGTATCTGGAACGTCAAGGCGTATACCGCGATGAAGGATATTCTGGCACGTTGTGATCGGGATAGCACGATTGTGCATTTGCATGGTTATACAAAGGCGATTACAACCGCGCCGGTGCGATGCGCAGTGAAGCATGCGTTTTCGGTGGTTTGCACGTTGCATGACTTTTTTCCCGCCTGTCCGAATGGTGGGTATTTTGATTATCAGCTCAATGCACCATGTGTAAAAAAATGTTTGTCATTTGACTGTATTAAAACCAATTGTGATAAACGTCATTACATCCATAAATTGTACCGCGTTGTGCGTGGTTGGGGGCAAAGGTATCTTGGGTTATTTCCGCGCCACGTGAAAAATTACATTACATTATCCGAGAATTCAGCGCGTATTCTAATGCCGTATTTGCCAAAAGATGTATCCTTTTATCCGTTAGAAAATTTGATAGAGGTGCGTAAAGAGGAGCCTGTGAACGCCGCAGAAAACAAGGATATCGTTGTGGTTGGCCGTCTTGATCCTGAGAAAGGGATTGCCGTGATACTGGAGGCGGCAAAGCGCGCCGATGTTTCCCTTAAATTCATAGGCGACGGCCCGTTAAAGCCGCAGGCGCTTGCCCAAAGTGGGGTTGATGTTACGGGGTGGGTAACGGTGCAGGAGGTAATGCAGCATTTAAAAACTGCGCGCGCCCTTGTGTTCCCGAGCCTATGGTATGAAACATATGGTTTGGTCGTTAGCGAGGCCATAGCCCTTGGTATTCCTGTGATCGTGAGTGACATTACCGCAGCAGCGGAGCGTATCACCGATGGTGTGCAGGGTTGGCATTTTAAATCGGCAGACTGTGATGATTTGGTACGTTGTTTGGAATATACAAAAGACGATGAGAAAATCAAAAAAGCGGGCCGGGAAGCGTATAGCCTTTTCTGGGAAAATCCTCCTATACGTGAACATCATATATCAGCATTATTTGATATATACGATACGGTCAGTCCTTAGATTATTTCCTGCTAATATTTTGCAATAAATTGTTGTTAATTAGTTATTTAAGCCATTTTTATACTTGATACAAACGTACAGTATTGTGTATGTACTCGTTGGGCAGAAAAAAAATCCGTATTTTCTGTAATATTTTATTGAATTTTTTTTCTAAAGGTGTAACAAGTACGCCAATAGGTTGAGAGCAAATTTATTTTTTAACAGGGATGTAGCAATGTTTATGACTGCTTGCGCGCGCACGTCTGGTGCCAAAAATCAAACTTCAGATCGTACTTCACGTACAAAACACACTTTGAAATCGACAACGGCGATTATCGCAGGTTTGATGTTGTTACCATCGGTTGCGTCAGCGCAGAGCGCCCCACCTGCAAATTCATGGGACTATGACACGGTCTTGGGTGGTAATGTTGCGAAGGATGTCTCAACAGCAGGTATTACAGATATTACTGTTACGGACGGTAATGGTTTTGTTGAGGGTAATGCTGACATTTATACAGGACACACCGTAAATGTAACGGGGGATAACGGTGCAACATTTGCATACCGTGATAACCGTTCAAACATTGAATCAACACTTAACGGTAATTTGAATTCTAATATGAAAATCGTCATCATCGACCGTGACGGTTTGTTCTTCGGTGAAGATTTTAACGCAGACGTACAAAGTATTGTTGCAACCACAGGTGATGTTGCTGTCGGCGATATTATGGATGGCGCGGAATTGATGATCACTAACCTTGAGGGTAGTGGTGAAATCGTTCAAAAAGGTCAGGTAACAGTAGCGCAAGCAGGTTTGGCAGCTTTTGTTTCTCCGTTTGTTGAGAACAGCGGTGTGATTAATGCGAAAATGGGTACGGTTGCGCTTGCTGCCGGTGAAACGGTAACATTGGACCTTTATGGTGACGGTCTTGTTGAGATTGCTGTTGAAGGCGAGCTTGGTGATGCGTTGTTGAATAACAAGGGCGAAATTAAAGCGCGCGGCGGTCGTGTTGAAATGACAGCGAAAGCGGCGAAGGGTACACTTGATAAAATTATTAATAATGACGGCATCATAAATGTATCTGCGGTTTCAGTGTCAGATGGCGGTCAGATTGTATTGTCAGGCGGTGATCACGGTACGATCCGTAACAGAGGTAAGATTAAAACCACAGAAGGCGGATCAGTCGATATTGACGGTGAGCGTTTTGTTCAGATTGAAAGATTGCCTATCCCGACAAGTAAGCCAGCGTGGATTAAGACAAATGGTGGTGACGTAAATATTACAACATCTGAATCTGTTGAGATTTATGACGGGGTAATAAACGCTAAGGGCGGTGATATCACAATCGATAATGCGGATTTCTTCCATTCATCAAATAGTGGTACTTTGCGTACAACGGGCACAGGCGAGGTTTCTGTTAATCAAAATAAAGGCAATTTGATTGTATCTCTTGTACAATTATTTGACCCAACATTTGCATCAATTAACAACGCCATTGATGCTATTGATAATACTGGAACGGGCACAAATACGGTAAATATCGGCGCAGGCACATATAACGAAGCAGTAGAGGCAGATGTTGATAATCTTGTGCTAAACGGTGCAAATGCAGGCGTTAGCGGTTCTGACGCGCGCGGTGCGGAAACAGTTATTATCCCGAATTCGCCCGGTATTCATGTCACAGCAGATAACGTGACGATTGACGGCTTAACCGTTTCAGGCGGTGATGAAGGTATTCTTGTTGAGGGCGCGGATAACGCGACCATCATCAACAACATCGTAACCGGAAGTGCGGCAGAAGGCATTTACATCAAAGAATCAAATAATGCTTATGTGGGCGATAACTATGTTTATGATGTCGATGGCATCGGTATTCGTGGCCGCATTGCAAATGACCTTGTGATTGACGATAACGAAGTTGAAGACGCCCTTACAGGTGTGAGCGTTGAGTTCAGCAACCGCGTAGATATTATCAATAACAATATTCATGACATCACACGCGTTGACGGCCCGTATTCAGATGGTATTCGTACAAACGGCGTACAAAATTTATTGGTAGCTGGTAACGCGCTCCGTAATATCAATGATGATGGTATGTATATTGCAGATACATCTGATTTCGTGATTTCCGGAAATAATTTGAAGAATATCGGATTAGCTTCTGCGACAGGATCTGCGATTGATATGGCGTTTTCCGGTGGTGAAGCACTGATCTCAGGTAATACAATCGTGAATGCAGCTGATAACGGTATCGTAGCCCGTGAATCAGATGATGATGCAGAATATAACATAATCGGAAACGGGATATATAATGTCGGAAATGACGGTATCGTCGTTGATCAAAATGCTAAAGTTGTAAAGTTTAACGGCGTCGTCGATGCTGGACATAACGGCATTGATATTGATCGCTCAGCGGGGGCTTTGATTGGTTACAATATAGTTGTCGGATCATCAGAGGACGGCATTGAGCTAAGCAATTCTGCAAGTTCTACTGTGTTTTACAATACAGTTCGTGACGCAGGGGCGCATGGTATTTATGTGACAAATTCAGCAGATGCAGAGGTTTCAAATAACGGCGTGTCAGATATTGACGGCGCGGGTGTGTTTGTTCGTCTGAGCAGTGATGCCTTGGTAAAAGGAAATGTTATCCGTGACGTGGCAACAGGTGTTCGCGCGGAGTATAGCAACCGCATTGAAATTTCAAAAAATGACATTCGTGATGTTACCAAAGTTGGCGGAAGCACATATTCTGATGGTATTTATGTTAACGGCGGCAGCAGTGTTTTGATCAATGAAAACAAAATCAACCGTACAAATGACGAAGGTATTTTTGTTATCGATTCAACAGGTCACCTTCAGGTAACAAATAATGTAATTAACAATACCGGTTTGGATATCAATGATAACGGAAACGGCATTGAGCTTATCTTTACACGCGGTAGTGCATCCATCAGCGGTAACCAAATTAATGCATATTACGGCTCGACACGTGATTACGGTATCATTGTAAAAGAAAGCAATAATGCCGGAAAGACGGTTGATATTTACGGTAATGCTGTGAAAAACGTCGGTAAAACAGGTATCGATGTTGATCAGAATGCGGGCGTCGTTGCACATAACTATGTCCGTAATGCAGGTGTAGATGGCATCACGATCAGAAATTCTGCGGATGCAGAAGTTGTATATAACCGTGTGACGAATGTTGAAGGAAACGGTATTTTCGTTCGCTTGAGCGATGATGTAGAAATCGCTCATAACGAAGTGACGTTCGCCGGTACAGGTATTCGCAGTGAATACGGCAACCGCGTAGATATTTCAGATAACAAAATCAGCGACATCAATAAAACCGATACATCAGATGCAGACGGTATCTATGTTGAGGGCGGTCGTGATCACGAAGTTACAAAAAATAAAATTTCACGCACGAATGATGACGGTATTTTCATGATTAATACCGACGGTGCAAATGTGATTACGTGGAATGTTATTAATAATGCCGGTCTGGATATTGATAATAACGGTAATGGTATTGAGTTAGTTTATTCATATGGTTCTTTTTTGGTTGACCACAATGCGGTAAACAATGTGCGTGATTATGGTATTTTGACCAAGAACACATCAGTATCTAATGGTGGATTTGATGTGAGCAATAATAGCATTTACGCTGCCGGTTTGACTGGTATTCAGATTGATCGTAACGCAAACAATGTCGTAAATAACACAGTTTATATTGCCGGTGAGCATGGGATAAAAGTTTCATATTCAGATGGTGTGAACATTTATGATAACTATGTTTACGACGTTGCAAAATCAGGTGTTTTCGCTCTTTTCAGCGATGATACTACTATTGAAAATAATATTATTGACCAGGTCGGAACCGGTATTCGTAGTGATCGTGGTAGCCACGCAAACATAACGAATAACTATATTTATAACGTTAACAAAACCAATACATCAGATGCTGATGGTATCTATGTTGAAAGTGGTCGTGATCACGCGATAAGTTCTAACTATATTGATCGTACGAATGATGACGGTATCTCCATGGTCAATACTTCTGGTTTAAATCTTATTTTCAATAATTCAATTTCAAACGCCGGTCTTGATATTGACAATAACGGCAATGGCATTGAATTAGCCTACACGTACGGCACAATTTTTACCCTTCAAAATGAAATAACAAATGCACGTGATTACGGTATTTTGTCTAAAAATACGGGGGCTTCTGGTGCGCATATCGTTGCTTTTAATACCGTAAATAATGTCGGTCTGACAGGGATTGAGATTGATCGTAATGCCGTCTTTGTTACTGCGAACCAAGTAAATAATGCGGGCGAGCATGGCATTAAGATATCAAAGTCTGATGGTGTTAGCGTTTTGGGGAATAATGTTAATGATGTTGAAAAATCAGGTATCTTTGTTCGTTTAAGCAATGACGCTGATATTCTTGGTAACAGAGTTAATTATGCAGGTACAGGTATTCGTAGCGAATACGGTGACCGTGTATCAATTATCGAAAATAACATCGAAAATATTAACAAAACCGATACCTCAGATGCCGATGGTATCTATGTTGAGGGTGGCCGTGACCATAATGTGTCATACAACACCATTTCACGCACGAATGATGATGGTATTTTCATGATCAATACGTCTGGCGCAAATCGCATTAGAGGTAATTTAATTTCAAACGCTGGTCTTGATATCGACAATAACGGGAACGGCATTGAATTGGTTTATTCATACGGCTCTGCTACAATTGAAGAAAATCGCATTTCAAACGTACGCGATTATGGTATTTTGACTAAGGATACATCAGCGGGCAGTACCGGTTTTGATGTGAATTACAATGGTATTTCGTCTGTTGGTTTGACAGGTATTCAGACTGACCGGAATGCAAACAATGTAATGGGCAACTTCGTTTATGGCGCGGGTGAGCACGGTATTAAAGTTTCGCGTTCAAATGGTGTGAATATTTCATATAACAGCATCCAAAATGTTGAAAAATCTGGTGTTTTCTCTCGCTTGAGCAATGATGCGAATATTGAATTTAATACTGTTCAATTAGCGGGAACAGGTATCCGTAGCGAATACGGTAGCCGCGCTAATATATTCTATAATTACGTGACGGACATCAATAAGACCAATACAGCAGATGCAGACGGTATCTATGTTGAAGGCGGTTATAGCCATGATATCTCTGAAAACTATGTTGATCGTACGAATGATGATGGTATCTTCTTGATCAATACCTATGGAACATCAGTTGTTGAAGGTAATAGTGTATATAATGCTGGTCTGGATATCGACACGCTTGGAAATGGTATTGAGGCAATCTACACCGCCGGTAATGTTGAAATTTTAAATAACTATGTTTCAAATGTTCGTGATCACGGTATCCTTGTGAAGGATGCTTTGGCCTCAAACAATTATTTCACGGTTTCAGGCAATACAGTTCAATTTGCGGGTGAGCATGGCTTCTTTGCTCAAGGTACACGTAATGACAGTATCGTTTTCACAAGCAATACATTGATCGATAACGGTCAAAATAGCGGCGCAGCATATGCTCGTTTTGAGAGCGGTCAGATTGATTTCGGTGGTGAGTTTGATACGAATATCTTCGTGAATAACACACCTGCGACCCCTGCGGTTGGTATGCAGTTTGATTTTGTCGGTGCCGGCATCCCAGGTTCTGACCTGTCGATTGTAAATGAATCATTGGGTTATACGGAATTTACCGGTTTTAACGGTACACCAAATAGCTTCTATGTTCGTTTTGAAGACGGTGCGATCCTTTCCGGGCCAAGCACACCAATCGTAATCGATGCAACAAATGTTAATTTTGACGGTGTTGTACCAAGCACATTCCCCGGATTGATCTTGCCTTTGACTGTTTTGCAATCTATCGAGGATCACCTGTTTGATGCTGATGATGCGACAGTTAACGGCCGTGGTCAGATTTTTGTTGGCCAGACACCGATTATTCTGAATTTCGAAGACTTCCTACAGTCACCAGCGTTTCTACAGGGCGTCAGTAACGCGGCGCGTTTGACGATTAACGGTCTTCCGCCTGTATCTGATCCTACACTAGGTGGTGGCTTCAATAACATTGAGCCTGCTGCCGGTGGTGATCAAACAGGAAACCCTGATGAACTTGCAAACATTAATCCACAGGCAGGCGGTGATGATGCAACGCAGGTAACCTGCGTTGAAGACGCTGCTGCATCACTTGGATCGGGTTCTGTTTCATATAGTTTTGGTGGATCTTTTCAAGATAGCCTTGCAGGCGCGGCTGCATGCTCTATAAATGCTATTTAAGAATTGAAACTTAAATAGCAAAGAGCTTGAATAATGCTTAAAACCATTGGACTTTTTGACACCAGCATTGTCACAGACAATGTTGGTGACGAAATTATTATGGACTCTATCATGCGTGAGATGCGTGATATGTTTCCGGAAGATTTCTACGTACGTATTCCGACACATGACAAAATCGGGAGTGAGGGCCGCCGCTATGCGCGATTGGTCGACCATTCTTTTGTCGGGGGCACAAATTTGATGTGTGCTTATTGGTGGTTAAAAAGCCAATGGAAAGTCGGTCTTCTTGACTTTTGGCGGATCGGAAGCCCAATCTTAATGGGGGTGGGTTGGCGTTTTTATCAACGTGATAATGATCCGATTACAGCCTTTATGATGCGTGTGATGTTATCGAAAAAATATAAGCATTCGGTGCGTGATGAATACACGAAGCAACGTGTCGTCGATATGGGCGTTGAGAATGTGCTGAACACAGGTTGTCCGACCATGTGGCGTTTAACGCCCGAGCATTGCGCGACGATCTCTCAGAAAAAATCTCAAAATGCTCTCATTACCGTTACGGCTTATCGCGGAGATGAAGCCGAGGATAAGGCATGGATCAATCTGGTGTGTGATCAATATAAAACCGTTTATTTCTGGCCGCAGATGCATGATGATTATGATTACATTCGCAAAATTGCCGGCGATCGTGTGACGATGTTACCCGCCAGTTTGAAGGGATATGATGATTGTATCGATAACAATAATATTGATTATATCGGTACGCGTTTGCATGGCGGTATTCGTGTTCTGCAGCGCGCACACCGTGCCTTGATCATCGAGGTCGATAACCGTGCAAAGGAAATCAGCAAAGATACGGGGCTGCCGACCGTAGAGCGTAAAGATCTTGATCGTATCAAGAACTGGATAGAAAAAGGTGAAGAAATATCAATAAAAATGCCTTGGGATGTGATAAAACAATGGAAAGGGCAATTTTCAAAGTAGTTTTATTTCATGAATACTATTAAAATAAATCGGCTAATACAAAAAGACATGTGGGGAGTGTGTTTTTTATTCCTCGTCTTTGCCGGTTTATTTATGTATTTATTTTCTTATCTTTGGGCTGTTGAAGAGGGGCCGCAGCCTGAATTGATGATCATCGATCAGAAATATGTTTCGGCGAATGTGAATGATCCGAATACTGTTCATATTTCAAGGGACATGATTAACACAGATTATGCGACATCTATTGCACAGATCGCATTAGAGGGTGTGAGCAATTATGATGCAGGCGCATATAAAACGCGCATCGATCAATCAAAGCATTTCTTTACGGATGAAGCGTTTGATATGTTGATGGGGATTCATCAACAAAAAGAGGTCTTAGAAGCCATAAAGCTTGCAGATGCGAAGGTCGTAACTGAAGCTTTGGACGAGCCGCGTGTCGTGAAGGAGTCTGAAGAAAACGCATCGGCGTTTTGGATTGTGGCAATACCTGTTCATACCAAATATGATACAGAGTATAAAAAGTTCTATGAGATGAAGATGGTTTTTCTGACTGTCGTTATTTCCGAAAATCCGCTGAATACTTATGGTGTGGCGATCTCTGATTGGAGAGAAGAGCCATATAAGCAGTAATTGGCTACCCTAGATCCGGAGAGCTTTCAGGTGGTGTGAAATCGGGTGTATCATCATGCAGGGTTTCTCTGATACGTTTACTTAATTCATCTAATTTTCCTTCAAACATATGGCCGCTACTGCGGTCTTTTTCTGTTTGAATGATATGCAGGGTTTTAAATATTTCGGGCGGCAGCCTGTCGTGAAGGTTTGATCCTGCGGTTTTAAATGATCTGACCGCGGATGTGATGATATGTGTATCAGCGATTATACCGCCTGCGATTTTATCCTCTACTGGTGTTGGATCGAGGACGATGAGGCGTGATAAATCATGATTGTCACTGGCAAGTGTGAGAGCCGCCGCACCGCCCATACTATGGGCTATCAAATCATACGCATCGGTGCCGAAATCATTATCGGTCATCGCCTGATCAATGACCGCCGAGAGGTCGCGGGTAAAGAATTTGTGAACATTATAGAGGTCATCATCATTTAACGGTGTTTTTGATAAATCGGCAACGACCGTTGCGTATCCTTCTTCCTCGCATGTTTTTTGGATAGATTGCACGAGCGGCGTATCAGTTTTAACCAACGCTCCGGGGGCAATAAATACAACGCCAAGCGGTTCGTTCGGTATACGGATATGCGTCTTTACACCGTTATATTCTGCGTGTTTTTCGAATACTGAATTGTCCATCGTATCGGTAATATATCACATTATTATGGCTTGCGCATAACAAGGGTTGACCATTCGCCGATATCATAGCGTTTCTCAAAAATTAAGCCTTCACCTTCATACGCGCTGGCGACCAGATCGGCTTGCTCTACCAACATACCTGATAAAACGCAATACCCGTTATCATCCAGAACACGCACCAAATCAGGTGCCATTTCAATAACCGGGCCCGCCAGAATATTCGCAAGAATTAATTCATACGGTTTATTTTTATCAACGCTCGGGGTATTAAACCCGTCGCCACAATCACAAGAAAGTGCAGATTTACTGAGGGCGACGCCATTCGATTGCGCATGGCGCTCGGTGACGACAATGCTTTCGGGGTCGTTATCAACCGCTAAGATCGGGCTTTTCCAAAGTTTCCACGCCGCCAGAGCCAAAATGCCGGAGCCCGTACCCATATCCAGAATATTCCAAGGACAAGCGCCGCGCCCTTTCAGGTCAAGCATAGCCTGCATGCATCCTTTTGTGGTTTCATGCTCGCCCGAGCCGAAGGCGGTCGCCGCATCAACTTGTAATCCGATTAAATTGTCAGGAATAGCCTCTTCGTAGTGGCTGCCGTAAATGAAGAACGGGCCGATCGTGAAGGGCTTGAATTCCTGATAGGCACGCTCCAACCAGTTAATGTCGGGTGTCGGCTCAATACTCAGGTTTTGTGCATCGATTTCAATGTCATCAAAATCATGTGCAGCCTTTTGCAAGGAGAGGCGCGAGAGGATATCTGCGGCCTGTGGTTCATCTTCCATGATCCATTCTAAAATCCACGGGCGTGTGTGTTTGCGGTCTTCGCGCACAGCAGAGCAAGACAGCGCAACATCAATCAGGGCCTCGGCCAAAGTATGCGCGGTTGTATCGGGTAAATCTTTATGTATGGCGTATTTAACGGTATGCACGTATTTTTCACTCAAATAATTTTTGCAAAAGAAAAGGGGCAAAGCCGCCCCTTTATCGGATTATATGATTTTAATCTTCATCATCTTCTAAAATGGCATCATCACCATCATCCATGTCATCAATGTCATCATCAAGATCAGGAATATCGATCAGATCATCATCATCATCGTCGTCTGATGTTTTAATGTCATCGTCGTCGTCATCTGAATCATCCATATCATCCAGGCTAACAACCTCTACACCATCATCATCTTCTTCGAGAAGGTCATTTTCTTCTTCATCAGTATCGGCTGATTTGTCGATAACCTTGTCTTCTTTTTTATCTTCGGCCGCAACGCGTCCACGACGGCTTTTTACCTTGATTTCACCGGTAAATTCCGTGTCACAAGACGGGCATACAATCGGGCGTTTATTCATATCATAAAAACGCGTGCCGCAACTTGTGCAAATTCTTTTCATGCCCATCGGGCTTTCGGCTAGTGCTGTGCTCACTTTTATTTTTCTCCTAAATTCCTTATTTAAAAAAATAAGGGATAAATTATTTTCCACGAACGTTTGAAGTGCAATATTTTCGGCGCGCTGTCAATTATAAATGCGCATGAAAATCGTTGCGTCAATAAGATGGTAAGACATTACCATTATAATATTCATTTCGCAAAGAATATAGACCGTCGCGATCAATCATAGTACGATGTCAGATGTGGGTCTTTCGACATCAAAATTAAAAGGGAACAATCATGCAAAAATCAGTTGTCATATGTGGCTTTAAACGATCTCCGATGCATTTCGCGATGAAGGGGGCTCTGGCGAAGGTTCGTCCGGATGATATGGCCGCAACCGTTATCAAAGCGTTGGTTGAAAGCACAGGCGTAAAGGCCGATGATATCGAAGACCTGCTTATGGGCTGTGCGTTTCCTGAGGCCGAGCAGGGGTTCAATATTGCACGTTTGGTTGCCGGACATGCAGGTTTACCGCAAAGCGTTGCAGGCGCAACAATTAACCGTTTTTGTGGCTCATCCATGACAACAATCCATACAGCCGCAGGCATGATCCAAATGGATGCAGGTGAAGTTTTTATTGCAGCAGGTGTTGAGAGCATGAGCCGCATTCCGATGGGTGGTTTTAACCCGATGCCGAACCCAGCCATTTATAAAGAATACCCGCAAGCCTATATCAGTATGGGTGAAACGGCGGAAAACCTGGCAAAAAAATATGAGATTAGCCGCGCTGAACAAGAAGAGTTTGCCGTTGCCTCTCATCATAAGGCTGCGGCTGCAGCAAAAGCAGGGAAATTTAATGATGAAATCGTGCCGATTGGTGACGTCGCGGAAGACGGCACAATTCGCGGTGATTCAACAACCGAGAAGTTGGCAACATTGAAGCCCGCATTTCTGTCTGACGGAACAGTCACGGCGGCGACATCATCACCGTTAACGGACGGAAGCGCCGCGGTTTTGGTTGCGAGCGAAGCTTATGCCGATCAGCATGGTCTGGAAAAAATCGCAAGGATCAAAAGTATTGCCGTTGCAGGTTGTGCAGCAGAAATTATGGGTATAGGCCCCGTACCGGCAACCAAAAAGGCATTAAAGCGCGCAGGTTTGACGATCAATGATATTGATATCATTGAATTGAACGAGGCATTTGCCGCGCAAGGTCTGTCCGTGATCAAGGATTTGGGGATTGATATCAATAAGGTCAATATTGACGGTGGCGCAATCGCTCTTGGTCACCCGCTTGGTACATCGGGTGCGCGTATCACGGGTAAGGCCGCAACCTTGCTTAAGCGTGAGGGTGGGAAATATGCCCTTGCAACAATGTGTATCGGCGGCGGACAGGGTGTGGCTACGGTTCTGGAGGCGATCTAATGACAGAGATTAAGAAAGTCGCCGTAATCGGCGCAGGCGTGATGGGAAGCGGAATTGCCGCGCAAGTCACAAATGCAGGGCTTCCGGTTGTTTTGCTGGATATTGTTCCGCCTAAGTTAGAAGACTTCGGCGGTAACCGTAATGCATTCGCCGAAGGTGCGGTGGCAAAGATGTTGAAGGCCGATCCCGCACCGTTCATGCGCAAAAGCAACGCAAAGATGATTGAAACAGGCAATCTGGAAGATGATCTGGACAAGCTTGCGGATGTTGATTGGATTATCGAGGTTGTCGTTGAAAATCTTGAGATCAAACACAAGACTTATGCTTTGCTTGAAAAACATCGCAAAAAAGGGTCGATAATTTCATCGAATACCTCAACCATTCCGTTGCATAAATTGGCGGAAGGGCAGAGCGCGGAATTCAAAAAAGATTTCATGATCACGCACTTTTTTAATCCGCCGCGTTATATGCGCTTGTTGGAACTGATCGTTGGCAAGGAAACACGCAAGGACGCCGTTGAAACGGTGCGTGAATTCTGTGACGTGCGATTGGGTAAAGGTGTTGTCCAATGTCATGACACGCCGGGCTTTATTGCAAACCGATTAGGTGTGTTCTGGTTGACGGTTGGCGTGAACGAAGCCATCAAACAAAATGTACCGATCGAAGTCGCTGATGCGGTGATGAGCAAGCCCGTTGGTATCCCAAAAACAGGGGTCTTTGGTTTGATTGATTTGGTTGGTATTGATTTGATGCCCAAGCTTTCGGAGAGTTTGCTCTCTACTTTGCCCAAGGATGATGCCTATCGCGGCGCGTATGAGGACTATAAGTTCATCCATGGCATGATTGAGGGCGGATATACCGGTCGTAAAGGCAAGGGCGGGTTTTATCGCCTTGATCCTGATGCGAAAAAAGGCAAAAAGGAAAAGCAGGCCTTAGCCATCAATAAAGATAAATTTGATGAGAGCCAATACGCAAAGGCCGATAAACCGAAATTGGACAGTGTCGATGCGGGCCGTAAGGGTTTGCGCGCCGTGGTCGAAACCGATGATGCGGGCGGCAAGTATGCATGGGAAGTCTTAAAGCATACGCTTTATTATGCGGCCGAACTTGTCGGTGAAATTGCCGATACGGTTCATGATATCGATGAAGGCATGAAGCTGGGCTATAATTGGAAAATGGGCCCGTTCGAAATGATCGATGCCCTTGGTGCGAAATGGTTTGCCGATAAGTTGTTGGATGATGATATCGGTGTTCCTGATATTCTTGACCAAGTGGCAGAAAGCGGTGCGACCTTCTATCGCATTGAAAACGGTAGGCAGCAATATTTCGGTACGGACGGTGAATATCATGATGTTGTGCGCCCTGATGGTGTGTTGCTCCTTAGTGATATTAAGCTAACGTCTGAACCTGTTTTGAAGAACGGATCGGCGAAGGTATGGGATGTCGGCGACGGTGTACTATGTTTTGAAAAAACATCAAAAATGAACACTTTTGATGAGGACATTTTCAATCTGTTGGAGCAAACGAACAAACTTATTCAGAAATCGGACGAGTATAAGGCACTGGTTATTTATAACGAGGCGTCACATTTCTCTGCCGGTGCGAATTTGGGCTTGGCGATCTTTATGATCAATATCGCGATGTGGCCGCAGGTCGAAGGATTTGTTGCGCGCGGGCAGAAGGTCTTTATGGATCTAAAATATGCGCCTTTCCCGATGATCAGCGCGCCAAGCGGTATGGCATTGGGCGGTGGATGTGAAATTCTTCTGGCTGCGGATGCGGTGCAGGCTCATGCTGAAACCTATACGGGTTTGGTAGAGGTCGGCGTTGGTCTGATTCCCGGTTGGGGTGGATGTAAGGAAATGATCCTAAGGTTTCAAGAGCGTGAAAAAGAAAAGTTTGCCAAGGATTTAGGTAAAATTGATAAGGAATCATTATGGTTCTCACCTGACACAACACCTGTCGGTGCGGTGCGTAAGGCCTTTGAAACAATCGGTATGGCAACGGTTGCCAAGTCGGCATTTGATGCGATTGATATCGGGTATTTCAGACATACGGACGGCGTCACGATGAATCGTGATCGGTTGCTCTATGATGCGAAGCAACGCGCCTTGAAGATGGCCGATGGATATGAAGCGCCTGAAAAGGTTGATAATATTCGTCTTGGCGGTGCAGGGGCAAAGCTTGCGTTGGAGATGGCGGTTGGCGATATGCGCAAAAGCGGCGTTGCAACACCGTATGATGTTGTCGTGTCCGGACACCTTGCGAATGTTTTATCGGGTGGTAAAAAAGACTACACCGAAACATTGACCGAGGATGAGCTGTTAAAGCTTGAGCTGTCAGAATTTATGCATCTCTTACGTCATGATGGCACACTTGATCGTATCGAGCATATGCTAAGTACGGGGAAGCCGCTTAGAAATTAAATGGGTGATTATATTGACCTGTACTGTGAGCGATTAAATCCCGGTTTATGGGCAGAGCCTTTAAACGCCGTAACAAATGCATCTTTTTTTGTGGCGGCGTTTTTTGCATTTCTATTGCACGCACGGCAAAACCAACGGGATGGCGGCGCGCTTATACTGATTGCGCTTTTGCTGGCAATTGGAACGGGCAGTACACTTTTTCATACATTTGCAACTCATCTGACCATGATGAGTGATGTTCTGCCGATTTTATTTTATCAGATCACATTCATCATTTTATACACCCGTCATGTCATGTGTTTGTCTGCGATGCGATATGCCGGATTATTATGTGTGTTTATCGCGATGACCGTGGCTTCGGAATTTGCGCCGCGCCATATATTAAACGGGTCATTAGGGTATGCGCCGGCAATTATATTCTTATGCGGCTTCGGGTTTTGGCATGTGAAGAATAAGATGAGAGAGCCTCTTGTTTTATTAGGCGCTGCATTTGTCTTTGCGCTTTCTCTCACGCTTCGATCCATTGATATGGCGGTTTGTGATTCTGTCCCGTTTGGAACGCATTTTATGTGGCATCTTTTGAACGGCTGTGTCTTATATTTGACAACACGCGCATATATTTTGAATATTAGGAACGAAATAACAGAATAAGCGTAAATTGAATGGAAAAAGATCATAGCATCACACACAGATTTGATGTGACATCGGATGAGGCCTTTGAAGGTTTGGCGCATGCTTTTGCAAAGGTTTTACCTGTGATTGAGGCGCAAGGTTATGGTGTGGAATATGGCGGAGAGATGTTATACCACCCAGGGCAGGTTGGTGTGGTCGGTAAGGCAGGCAGCGGTAAAAGCACCTTTATCAATACCGCTGTTGAAACGGCCTATCCGCAAAAACATGATGTGCAGGAAAAGTTACACCCCAGTCACGATGAGGCGCGGTTGGTGCAGGTTTGGAAACAATGGGCGACAGATGACGGCGCACATCAAATTCAAACACATGATTTGTTTGCAAGCGCAAGTTTGAGCCATATGCCGAATATGCGCCCGCCGGAGCGCGTGGCATCCGGTGTGACTTTTTATGAGCATGGTGCAGATATGCGTGAAAACTGCGATATGATGATGCGTTTTGAATATGATGATACGGGCCGCCGTTTCCTTGAGATTGAAACATCTGCTGAAATTGCGGGTGATGATGCTTATAGGCAATCTATGTTGCCTTTGACGTATGATCCGAATTAATTTTTTATATAAGTCAAAAAATGAAGCCAAACGATACCAGAGCAATAGATCAAAAAGGAGAGTGCTTTTTTGTGACCTCTATTGCTGAAAGTCATGATTTGATGCAGCGCTTTACCCAAATGTTGCGTGAAACGCAAGAAGAGCGATGTTCTCCTTCAGGGGTGTTGCGCGTGGGATTTCATGCTAATCATAAGGTCGGTAAATCGACATTTATTACAGGTATTCATCAGGCGTTGGGTGAGCATGGTGATACAATTGAAAAGATGGATGAATCTGCGCGGCATGTTCAAACTTTGCGTAAATACGATGATGTCGGTTTTGTGCGTCATTATGACGCGGTTTTACGTCAAGAATTTCGACTTAAGGCATATGATCAGTCAAACTTTTGGGATCGACATCAAGGGGGGCTTGATCTTTCGGAGAATGCGATTGCCGATAAGGATCAGGATTTTGATTTTATTATCGAAATAGAAAAGGAAGAGCTTTTTGATCGCCGCCCCGACAGTCCGCGTATTGTGACTATTCATGCTGATCCGCGTCATGATGATAATAATGCCTATAAGCGTTTTATAATGGATGCAAAGGAAACTTATTTCTTTGATGAGGCATTACAAGAAGAGAGCACATTCGATATTTCGCAAAATTCTGCAATCGATAACGAATAATCATACGTCGTTATTCTTGATCTTTTATACCTTAAAAAGTGCGGATTCTTTGTACGTGCTGTGATATAATATTCTCTCAAAGACAAACAAGGAGAAACCATGCCAGTCTATAATCCGCCTCTTGATGATATTCGTTTTGTTTTGCATGATGTTTTAAACGTTGATGCGCTTTCCTCATTGGAGGGGTATGAAGATTTTTCTGCTGATCTTGGGGATCAGATTTTGGAAGAAGGCGGTAAGATTTGTGAGCAGGTTTTATTCCCGTTAAATCTGAGTGGCGATCAGGAAGGGTGCCGTTTTGAAAATGGCGTGGTCTACACCCCAAAGGGATTTAAAGAAGCCTATGACACATTTGCCGAAGGCGGTTGGTGCGGTCTAAGCGGTGATCCTGAATATGGCGGTATGGGCATGCCTGTGATTCTGAATACAGCGATGCAGGAAATGATTTGTTCATCAAACATGTCTTTCGGCATGTATCCGGGCCTGTCGCAAGGCGCGTATGAGGCATTGCACTATTTTGGAACGGATGAGCAAAAGCAAACCTATTTACCGAAATTGATTGAGGGTGTGTGGTCAGGAACCATGAACCTGACGGAGCCGCATTGCGGAACGGATCTGGGTTTGATAAAAACCAAGGCTGTGCCGAATGATGACGGGTCATTTAACATCACAGGTACAAAGATTTTTATCTCGGCAGGTGAACATGATCTGACCGAAAATATTGTGCATTTGGTGTTGGCGAAATTGCCTGATGCACCGGATGGGGTAAAGGGAATTTCTCTCTTTGTTGTACCTAAATTCCTGATTAATGATGACGGGTCTATCGGTGCGCGCAATGGTGCGGCATGCGGGTCTATCGAACATAAAATGGGTATTCATGCCAATTCAACATGCGTGATGAATTTTGATGACGCCAAGGGTTGGCTGGTTGGTGAACCGCATAAAGGCTTAAAAGCCATGTTCGTGATGATGAATGCTGCGCGCCTTGGTGTTGGCATGCAGGGGCTTGGTATTTGTGAGGTTGCATATCAAAACGCGCTGGCCTATGCCAAAGACCGTTTGCAAATGCGTTCTTTAACAGGGGTGAAGGCACCTGAAAAGCCCGCGGATCCGATTATTGTGCACCCTGATGTGCGCCGTATGCTGTTGCGTGCAAAATCAATCACCGAGGGCGGGCGTGCGCTTGCGTATTGGACCGGTGTACAGCTTGACTATGCAGAGCGTTCAATCGATGAAAAGGAAAAGCAGGCCGCAGATGATTTGGTGGCATTGCTGACGCCAATTGTAAAAGCGTATCTGACAGATATGGGGACGGAGGTTGCCAATGAATGCCTGCAGGTTTATGGCGGTCATGGTTATATCGCAGAATGGGGTATGGAGCAATTTGTGCGTGATGCGCGTATCGCCCAAATTTATGAGGGCACAAACGGTATTCAGGCGCTGGATTTAGTCGGCCGCAAAATGCCGAAAGATTTCGGGCGTTTACTTCGCCGTTTCTTCCATCCGGTGCAGGAATTCATCAATGAGCATCAAGGCAATGAGCAGATGCAGGATTTTGTCTTCCCAATGGCAAAGGCGTTTATGAAATTGCAGCAGGCAACTGCAATGATCGCGCAAAAGGGGTTGAAAAACCCCGATGAAGCGGGCGCAGCGTCCAGTGATTATTTGCGCCAATTTGCGCTTGTGGCCTTGGCATATATGTGGTGCCGAATGGTTCTCGTTGCGCAAACGAAATTAGAAGCCGGTGAAGGTGATAAAGAATTCTTGGAAACAAAAATTAAAACGGCGCAATTCTTTATGGCGCGTGTCTTGCCGGAAACGGATGCTCGTTTCAAAATGGTTATGGCAGGTGGTGATACATTGATGAGTATGAAAGCCGAGGCTTTTTAATCTGATTTGCCGCCCTTCTTATCGATAATATTTGTAATTTCACGTATCCTTTGCCACAATATGTATCACACATTACATTTAAGGGCGGCAAGGTATGGCAGAAGATCTTAATATCGAGCGCTTCATTGTTCTGAAGGAAGAGTACGAAACCTTACGCGGTTCCATGAATAAAAGCGGGGCCACGTATGATAAAATCAGCAATATTGAGCGTGATTTGGTGACCTGTGCGCATTATTTGGCCCGTCAGGCCGATAATGTTGATGCCATATATTGGATATGTGACAAATATTTATATGGCGGTTGCGAAACCGGTATATCAACCGAACAGTTCGAAGAATACCTCAAAACAGCGATAGAAAAAGAGCATGTGCCGTCTATGTGCTTGCTTGCCCGTTATTATCATGGGTGGGGACGCCCGATGTCTGCGCGTCAGGTGCGTAAGGCTGACGCCATTGATTTGTTTGAGCGCGCGGCAAAGGTGGGTAATCAGGATGGTCGGTATAATCTTGCCTGTGCCTTGCGGGAAAGCGGTGATTCTACAAATCGTAAGAAATCGGAAAAGCTTTTGACTGATTTGATGAATGAGGGGTATCTGGGCGCGTTCTACACCTATTATCTGCGCTTTTTCTGGGAGGAAGAAGGGCCGCATCATGGTAATGAGCAAGGCGGGTTTGAGGTGTTGCTGCGGGCTTTGTCATGTATTGATACGCGTGGCCTGTCGCAGGAGGAATTCTACGCCAGTGAAATTTATTATTATATTGCCCTTTGCTATTACGAAGGTGTCGGATGTGACCAAAACGTAGATCGCGCCGTGAATTACATGCGCAAAAGTGCAACGTTACGAGAGTATGGAGATGCTTATTTTTGGTTAAAAAATAAGGGGTTGTCAGTAGAACCGCGCGATTTTAGCGATCATGGTGATATCAGCTATTCTGCGGATGAATATTACAAAGAGCTTGGCGATAATGTTTTTGAGCAGGATGAGGAAGAGCCGTATGAGGATGATTTGACATCTTATAATGATGATTGCCCGGAAGATTTAAAAACAGAATTAAAAGCGCCTCTGGGGTTTCTGCCGTTCAAAAAAAAGGAGGAGGACCAGAGCCCTATTACACGCGAAGATCTGGATCGTGTTCTCAAACCCTTTGATAAATTAATCGGACTTGATGGTATAAAAGAACAAATTCGCATGATGTTTTATACGGTCATGGCGAATGAATTGCGCCGCAGTAAGGGTGTGCATCTAACCACAAAGCAATCGTTGCATATGGTCTTTACGGGGAACCCGGGAACAGGGAAAACGATGGTTGCACGCCTGCTTGGTGATGTATTCAAGGAGCTGCGTATTCTCAAAAAAGGACATGTTGTTGAGGTCGATCGCTCGACCCTGATCGGGCAGTATATCGGGCAAACGGAAACGATTACGAAAGAGGTCGTGAACAAGGCGATAGGCGGCGTTTTATTCATCGATGAGGCGCACGGCTTGGAAAAAGGGTATTCGCCTAATGATTTCGGCCAAGATGCTCTGTCGTTGCTTGTGAAGGAAATGGAGGATTTCCGGAATAATATGGTTGTGATTATGGCCGGATACCCACAGGAGATGAACTGGATGCTGGACTCAAATCCCGGTTTGCGTTCGCGAATTGGTGTGGTTATTGATTTTCCTGATTACACGGACGATGAAATGACAAATATTTTTGAAACATATGTCGAAGAAATCGGTTTCAAAATAAATAAGGCTGCAAAGGAAAAGGTGGCGCATGTTATTTGCGGCCTAGAAGGTAAAAAGAAAGATACGTTCGGCAATGCGCGCGGTGTTCGTAAGATGTTTGAAGAATCGTTACGCAATCAGGCGCGCCGCATAATAGAGGGCGACATTACGCATAAAACACAGCTTATTACTATTCGCGAGGAAGATATCCCTGGAAAGATTATACCGAAAGGTGACGGGAAGATTGTCCGCCTGAAATGACGTAAGAAAAAAGGCCGGAAGAACCGACCTTTATTTACGCAGCAAAAGTAGATAAGTTTTTACGCAGTGAACTCTCATTAGTTACGCAGAAATACACAGTCTTTCGGCAATTTCTTTGCCTAATTTACTCTTAGAAAGGTACGCAGTAACACAGTTAAACAAAAAGTGACGCAGTATAGTTACGCAGTAAAAGCAGTAGATCAACTAAGCATTAAAGTTTGCTGAGCTGTGCCTCCAACAACCTGATACGTTCTTCGTATTGACGTTGCTGGCGGGCTAAATCAGATTTTGCTTCTTCCAGATTGGCTTCCAGAGAAGATAATTTCGCGCGTTGCTGCTGTTCTGTTAATTTCGGGTCGAACAACATATTTTCCAGTTCGGCTTTTTCCATGTCGCACTGGCTGCGCTGTGTTTCTAGTTTACGGCCAAGGCGTTGGATCTGGCGTTCGGCTTCGTTAAATTTCATTGTTGCGCGCTCCAGATTCCAATTATCTGATGATACGCTCATTTGTTCCTGACGAGATGCAGACAAAGATTCCTTAAGCTCGTTATCAAGCAGGTGGTTCTTCTCGTTTAGCATCGCAATATGCTCTTCCAACTCGGATATTTTATTGCGCAAGTCAACAAAGGATGTGTCGGGCGTACCGCTGGTTGGCTCGATTTCTGCAAGCTCAGAAGCGTCATTGCTCGCTACAATGCTTTTATTTTGCTTTGTGTCGGTGAAATCGGCCGTAAGCGGTTCGTGTACGGTCTTGTTCACCTTCATTTTAGGAGATTGATATTTTTCGACGGTTACAGATGGTTCTGCCAGAGATGTTTGTATTTCTTTATCTTTTGTCGGGTTCGCAAGGGCTTCCGGCTCGCTTTGCTCAACAAATTTATTTTCGCTGTTGCTCTTTGTTTCAGGCTTGTATTTTTCGCTCTCTGCTTTCAATTGTTCTGCCATTAGGTCAGTATAACGCGGCGCATTGCCTTTGGTCGGGCGTAGTGACGCCTTGTCTGTGACAGGCTGATTTTGTGCAGCTTTTTTCTCCGCTTCCATGGTCGCAATATCGATCACCGGTGGCGGTGGTGCGGCGTTATTTAAGTCCGCTTCAACATTTTGTGCGGCAAACGCAGCATCTTCTTTTGCTTGTAATGCATCGGCTTCTGCTTGTGCCATAGCTGCATTCGCGCCGGTACATTCATTGAAATCACCAATCTTTGCTTCTAAACCTGTAAGGTAGACACGGAATTGGTTGTCGCGGATGCTGACATCTAAAACGCTTGATTTACTCATGGCGTCGGAAAATTCTTTTTGCGTACGCAAATCGCTCACGAGCAAGCTTTGTTTAAACGCTTTGGTCGGAATAACTTTCGGCTTCTGTCCGGGAACCGTGTACTGCACTTCGTATTTAAAGTTCTTTTGAAAGATGTCCTGACGGAAATCGATATTCAAATTTGTAAAGCCGTTTTGTGTACCGGCGATTTGAACGATATACCCGTTATTCAGTTGGTTGCTGATTGTGCATGTTTTCAGGGATGATTTTACATCAACCTGCTCAACGGTCCATTTTGTTTTGGGATAAAAATAAAGGTCAGGCTCACCTGCCGCGCCCGCTCCTGTTGTATATAGGCATGATGTCGCAAAGCATAGTGTCAAAAAAGAAGATTTGAACGGTTTCAAGACCATTTCATTTACCCTGATAAACATGAAAGACGCCTATGCGGAAGTGATAGGCATGAGTGATTCGTTTTGTTAGAATTATAGTTGCAGTTTTTTCAACTATTAAAAAGAAAATTAGCAAAAATTACTGGTTATTTTTGGGGAAAACCTGTGTATACTATTTGTATGAGTTTGGAAAAAATTGAAAATGCAATGCGCGAAAAGCTTCAATACGCCCCGCAACTGGGTGCGAAGCTTAAGTTTGACTTTGGTGATGACGGTGTCATTTTTATTGATGGCACCCAAAATCCTGCGATTTTATCGAATGAAGATGAAGATGCCGATACAACATTTGTAACAACTATTGATGTTGTAAACGGAATGATTGACGGCACGCAAGATCCGACGATGGCTTTTATGACCGGAAAATTAAAGGTTAAAGGCTCTATGGGGTACGCGCTAAAGCTTAGTTCATTATTAGAGGGTTAGAGCTTTAAGGGGTCGAGATGAATCTTTATTTTCGGCTGCTTTGGGTTATTCTTTCATCTTTTTTCAAAGCGCGTATTGAAAATGTTGTCGCGCCGAACCACCTTAATCTACGTGTCTTTCCAACAGATCTTGATACAAATATGCATATGAATAACGGCCGTTATTTGACCGTTATGGATTTAGGGCGCCTTGATTTTATTCTTCGTACTGGTGTTCTTCGCGCAGCAATAAAAATGAAGGCGATTCCTGTGTTGAGCGCTGCGCAGATCCGTTACCGTATTCCGCTGCATTTCTGGGAGCGTTATACGCTTGAAACGCAAATGGTGTGCTGGGATGAAAAATGGGTTTATATGGAGCAAAAATTTATCGTTCGTGACGGTAAAAAAGCAGGGCAGGTGGCTGCTATTGCTTTGTTAAAAGGGGCGTTTTATAGCCGCATAAATCGTGAAACCGTTCCAACGGCTGAAATTTTGCAGGCTGTTGGAATGGATGAGCAAAGCCCTGTTTTTCCTGATCATGTATTGCAATGGCATGATGCAGAAAAAGGGCTGCGCGATTATGTTCGGCAGCCCCAATTCCCTGATAAAAACAGTGACGATTAGAATTTGTAGTTTACGCCGAGTGAAACAATTGACACATGTCCGTCCGTGTCACCTACAACGTTACTTGCTGTTGCACCCGGATCGCGGGTAACGTTAATCGTTTCTTCACCGACATCAATATATGTTGCAGCAAAATCAACCGATAGTTTGTCATTAAATTTATATGTTGCACCCGCCGCGAACCAATTACGGTCACCATCAGGTGTAAGGGTTGTACGGTATTCATCCGTGGTTGGTGTTTCATCAAACTGATAGCCTGCACGCAATGTCAATTTATCGCTGTGGTGATATTCTGCACCAACGCCATAGGCCCAGGTTGTTTGGTAGTTTTGTACGGTTGTAGAGGTGGTCGATCCTGTAACTACTGTGATGTTATCAAAGCTGTTCCATCCATACCATGTTGCACCTGCCTGTACCGACCATTTATCATTGATTTTATGGTTGATACCGAATTGTGCGATATCGGGAAGATCAAGTTCGGCGCTTGCAGGAACGTAAGCAATGCCTGATACTTCTGCACGACCTTTCAAATCATGGTGAACGCCGGATCGGTAATTTGCACCAAGTGTTGTGCCCTCAATAGGTTCATAAAGAATACCAAAGTTGTAACCAAGACTTGTGTCGTCACCATCCAGAATGCTTGTTGCTTCAGTGTTAAGGCCAACAACGCGAGAGCGTTGGAGGTTTGCATCCGCATATTGAATGCTGATACCACCACCGATAGATAGTGCGTCATTCACTTTGTATGCGAAACTTGGCTGGATATCAAAGGTATGAAGTGTAGTTTCCGTAGAGTCGTAACGACCAAACCAGCCGTCATTATACTCATTACCCAAACCGAACGGTGCAGATAGCGAAAGCCCGAGCCAGAATTTGTCTTTCACCATTTCACTTGAAATATGAAAGTTAGGAACAGGCGATAAAGAGTATGGGTTACCACCGTTAACATTGCCAACTGCGGTAATGTTAGAGGTTGTACCTGTGTCAGTGATGTCTGAATCCGGCATAATCAGGTGAACACCAGCATTCATTTGAATACCTTCTAACTTGGTCATCCCCGCAGGGTTGAAATATACGATACTGGCATCACGTGGTGTGGCCACCTGTCCGGCAAAGGCGTTACCTTGTCCTGATGTTGATTGTTCCTGAAGATAGAAGCCTGCTGCGTTTGCATGTCCTGCAGCAAAAGATGCTGCGGCAATGGCGGTTGCGCTTGTCAGGGATAGTAACTTTAGTCGTCGCATGAATACCTCGTTTTGTTTTGCCGGTAAGTTTCCGTTTTTGAGCGGAAATGTTGCCAAGAATTTGGGTTACACAGAATTAAGCACAGCACGCATCTACAACAAAGGGTTGGCAGGGTGCGCGTGCTTGCCAGAGGCCAGTGTATCAGAATTTTTATTGTATTAAAAACACATAGCGTTTTGCAGAGCAGCATAATACAGTGATATGCTGCTCTGTCTTCACTGAATAAGAAGCTAAATCTAGAATGATTTTTTCTGTAGGTCGGCGACGATATCTTCTGCTGTGTCTGTCGCAGGATAAATCGCGGCTAAGTTGTTATCCTTGTCCATCAGATATAAATATGATGAATGATCCATCATATAGCCTTCCATCATCTCGTTTTCGACCTTTTTTGCATAGATGCGGAATTTCTGGCTGATATCTGTGATCTGCTCTTGTGATCCGGTTAGGCCGACAAGCTTTGGGTGGAACTGTTCGACATATTGTTTCATGACGTCCGCCGTGTCGCGCTCAGGGTCAACAGTTACAAAAATCGGTGTGATTTTTGCGGCTGTTTCCGCGTCCAACTCTTCCATAACCAAGGCTACCTTTTGTAATTCTGTTGGGCAAACTGCAGGGCAAAATGTAAAGCCGAAGAAATATAGCTTATACGTATCGGCGTAATTATCTTGTGTGACTTCGTTTCCGTTGTGATCAATCAATGCGAAATCACCACCAAGCGTGGATTTAACGCTATCGCCTGCTTCTTTTGACGTGTCTTCGTTATCATAGCTACGGGATGGTTTGATTATACTGGCGATGCCTTCCTCGTCGGAAATTTCTTTGCCAATACCGTCACCGATGTCTGTAAGAAAACCGTAATTTTTAAGCGCCATGCCGATGCCGACACCAATTGCTAAATAAACAATCCAAAGAAGGTAGCGCTTTTTCATTATTAGTAATCCTTTTAGTCGAAATTCTTTTCTTGTGTTGTGTTATAAAACCCCGAACACGTCTTGACAATTCTTTTCGTTCGGGCAAAGTGATGACATTCGTAAAACCAACCTTCGGGGTGCCTTTTGTTAAGGGCTGAGAGCATACCCGCAGAACCTGTTGATTAGGATCAACGTAGGGAAAGGATCAATAATATGCCGCATATAATTGTCGAATATTCCAAGAACCTTGGTGATATTATCGAGATATCGAATTTGGTGTTGGATATGCACGATGCCTTGGCGGATCAAGGCATTGACAAAACTCGCATCAAAACACGCGCTGTGCGTTGTAATTATGTTGCTGTAGGTGATTTCGGATCACACGGCCATATGTTGCATGCGACCTTGCTTCTGCTGGAGGGGCGGGACGTTGAAACCAAACGTCAATATGGCGATGCTCTGGTCGAGGTGATGAAAAAATCGGTCGAAGGATCGGTGAAGCATTGCTCGGTCACGCTAGAGGTGCGCGACATGGTCAAAGATACATATTACATGTAACTGACCTCCTGCACGCGCAGCATTTTAGAAATACAAAACCATTCATTTATAAAGTTTAAGGAGTGCAAGATCATGGCACCAAAAGATCAACCAAATACGGAAAAAGCGGGTGTATGCCCATCAACTACACATGTGACAACCGGCGCATTACCGGCGAGTAAAAAAGTATATGTCGGTGATTTGAAGGTGCCGATGCGCGAAATATCGCTGACCAACGGGGAGAGCCTGACCGTTTATGACACATCGGGCCCATATACGGATGAGAGCGCGCAGCTTGATATTATGCGCGGCTTGCCGAAAAAACGCCTTGATTGGGTGCTGGCGCGCGGTGATGTGGAATATGTTGAAGGCCGTGCCGTAAAGCCGATCGATAACGGATATAAAACCGAAGATCAGCTGAAAAACCGCAAGATCAAGCACGAGAAATTCCCCGCTAGCCCCGAAAAGCCGTTGCGTGCAAAGGCAGGCGCAAACGTGACGCAAATGCATTATGCACGTAAGGGGATCATCACGCCCGAGATGGAATTTATCGCCATCCGTGAAAATCAACGTCGCGAAGCCGTTCATGAAATGGCCAAAAAAGGCGACAGCGGTTTCGGCACAGATAAATCATTCGGCGCGAACGTGCCTGAATTCATCACCCCTGAATTTGTCCGCAAGGAAATTGCCGAGGGGCGCGCGATTATCCCCGCGAATATCAACCACACAGAGTTGGAGCCGATGATTATCGGCCGTAACTTCCTTGTGAAGATTAACGGCAATATCGGGAACAGCGCGGTGACAAGCTCGATCGGTGAAGAGGTCGATAAAATGGTTTGGGCGACCCGCTGGGGCGCGGATACGATTATGGATTTGTCGACAGGCAAGGATATTCACGATACACGCGAATGGATTTTGCGTAATTCACCCGTGCCGATCGGAACAGTGCCGATCTATCAGGCTCTGGAGAAGGTGAACGGCGTTGCTGAGGATCTGACATGGGAAGTATTCCGCGATACATTGATCGAACAGGCCGAACAGGGCGTTGATTATTTCACAATTCATGCGGGTGTGCGTCTGCCGTATATCCACCTGACCCAAGATCGTGTGACGGGCATCGTATCGCGCGGTGGATCGATTATGGCGAAATGGTGTATGACGCACCACCGCGAGAGCTTCCTCTACACGCATTTTGAGGAAATCTGCGAAATCATGAAAGCCTATGACGTGAGCTTCTCTCTTGGTGACGGTTTGCGCCCGGGATCGATTGCCGATGCTAATGACCGCGCCCAGTTTGCGGAGCTTGAAACATTGGGTGAGTTAACGAAAATTGCATGGAAACATGATGTTCAGGTCATGATCGAAGGGCCCGGCCACGTGCCGATGCACTTGATTAAGGAAAACATGGACAAGCAATTAAAGGAATGTCACGAAGCGCCGTTCTATACGCTTGGCCCCCTAACGACCGATATTGCCCCCGGTTATGACCACATCACGTCGGGTATCGGCGCGGCGATGATCGGTTGGTTTGGTTGTGCGATGTTGTGTTACGTCACCCCAAAGGAGCATTTAGGTTTGCCGAACCGTGATGACGTGAAAACAGGCGTGATTACCTATAAAATTTCCGCGCATGCCGCTGACCTCGCAAAGGGGCACCCGGGCGCACAATATCGTGATGATGCGTTGTCGAATGCGCGTTTTGAATTCCGTTGGGAAGACCAGTTTAACCTTGGCCTTGACCCCGACACCGCCCGCAGCATGCATGATGAAACCCTGCCGGCGGAGGGCGCAAAACACGCGTCATTCTGTTCGATGTGTGGGCCGAAATTCTGTTCGATGAAAATCACGCAGGACGTCCGCGATTTCGTCGCCGCCAACCCCGAACCGTTGAGTGGGGAAGAAGATAAGGTGGCTTAGGGATGCCACGTTGTATTTATTGTCAGATTGAAAAGGGGGATGAAGAGTTTAATCGCGAACATGTTCTTCCTGAATCTTTTGGACGGTTTAATAATAATCTAACTCTGATAAATATTGTTTGCACTGAGTGTAATCAGTATTTTGGTGATAATCTTGATATTCATTTGGCACGAGATAGTTTTGAGGGGCGGTCGCGTTTTATATATGGTATTTCTCGTCCTGAAGATTTTCGTAGTCCGAGGCGAAGCCGCATACATATAAAAATTACGGAAGGTCCTCTTAAGGGTATGTATGCTTATCCAGAATATTCTCCGGTAGTTGATGATGTTATCATTATGCCATGTGCACAAGTTGGTTTTCTAATTGATGGATCTTATGAGTATTTTTTATTAGAAGAACTTCCTGATGCGCAATATTTAGAAGATAATGGATTTGATTCTAGTTTACCAAATTGTATTAGTGCTTTGGGCGCTTCAGTTGAAGATTTTCGAAGAAAATTAGAAGAAAGACAAATCGATATCCCGAATCTTCGCTTGCAAAGGGACGGAAATTCACGGAGTGGCTCTGATACTGTATTGTGCGAGGTTACAGGTATTGTAGATGAAATAATATATCGTGCTGTTGCGAAGATAGTTTTCAATTATCTTGCATATTTTCATGAACAAGAATTTTTACATCATGAGGCATTTGATCCGATAAGGAAATTTGTTCGTTACGGTGAATGCACAGAATATAGGTTAGTGGAGGCACGACAAGAAGCAATCCTTGAAGATGAACCGATAGAGGGGCAAAGGGTTCTGGCTCATTTAATAACGACTAATGTATCGGGGGATGGGAACTCAATAGTGGGACAAGTTGCTCTTTTTAATCATATGACTTATAGGGTTATATTATCCACTAACTACATTGGCCAAGATTTGGATATAAGGCGAGGGCATGTCTATGATTGCGGCGCTAGAGAAATTTCTGAGCTTGGTGTTAGGTAATTGAGTATATAACTAACTACATCTTCATGTGGCTATTGAGGGGGGAGTGTGAAGCCGGTGTTTCGGTGATATCGGGAGCTTGCGCATCGGGCGCACCTTGCACCACCTCATTCGGGTTAAACGGCATATCTTGGCCAAACGGCGTATAGGGCGCAAACGGCTCTTCCCGATCATAAAATATATTATGGCGGTTCGGGATAGGGTCATCCATCGCCTGTTGCAAGACATGGATCGGATCAATTTTTTCAAGGGCGGGGCGTTGCAATGCCTGCGTCTTTATTTCATCGGAAGTGCTTTCCATTAAATAAATCGATTTCCAATCTTCGGGCAATAAAATGCGGTCATGGCCTGGCGCCCAATATTTTTCGGATTCCTCTGGAAATTTCTGTTCCATCGCTTCAACAATGGTATGTGCAACCGAATTGGAATTTTGTGATGTGCCAAACACTTCGAACGGATCGTAATTTAGATTTTGATCGTTGATATATTTCACTGCGTCAAAAGCCGCGAGCATTATTGGCGCTGCTTCTTCGGCGGTGCCTTCGAAAATTGTATGCTCGCCGTTGATGGGCATATCAAACAGGTCATTGCGGTTTCCCGGAATAATTAGAGCGCGTAACGTGTCATCATTATCACCGACGGCCTCTACGCCGCCTTTTTCACGATTAACCGCCATGCCATGAATTGTGAAGGCTTCTTCCTCGCCGAAATAAACGGATACTGCATTATGATGCGCACCGAATTTATCGATATCATAACTGCGTAATGTAATGGTCACCTCTGGCTTGTCTGACATGCCGCTACCCGTGTTTTATTTTTTTTCTTTGATTATATGTGATTTTTCTTATTTTAATCAAGTTTTTGTGTATATGTATTGATAGACATAAAAATAATAAATAAAAAAACAATAAAAAATAATAAATCAGGGGGGGGGATTATGGATCTCAAACAAGGCGTAAAAGATGCGTTCGAAGCCGTGCGCATGATTCAAAATGGCGAAGCGATACGCAATAGCCGTGAATTGCTGCGCAAAAAGTCAGAAACATATGAAATTATGTCCGAACGCACACTGAGCGTGCAAAAATCTATGGATGACGGATATTTCGAACATGATTATCACGGTGAAAGTGAGGGGCGTTATCAGAGCCATCTTGATGCACATGAGGCCGCGAATACGCCGGGTTATATTCTGGATGATTATCGTGCGGCGCTGACTGATCCCGACGTTGAAGATGTTTTTGAAAAGTTTGATGCGCGCATTGCTGCGGGCAAAATGCATCATCCCGGTTATGTATTGACGGCCTTTCGCCGTATCGCGCCGATTATTCCCGAGAGTGATGCCTTGCCTTTGGCGGAATTTGTGAGCCATAATGAGGTGTTTACGGCCTCGCTCGATAGTGTTCAAAGTTTCAGGAGTAATACATTGAGTGCGATGGCTGATCTGGCGTCGAGAGCACCTGCAGAAGATAGGTTGAAGCTTTTTTCCGCGCTGGAGCAAGGGGGCGTGCTCAAAACATTGATGCGTGATGCCGATGGCTCGAGCATCGCATATTTCATGGAAAATGTATTTGATGGCGTTGATGATGATGCCATGCATATGGTTTTGCAAGGATCAGATGTGATGGATGATGTTATCGCCGGCGATGATCTGGATATGTGGCTCACGCGTCAAGATCCGCGTTTCGGCGGGGTTTTGCAATATGCGCATGGCCAACCCGTGGATGAGCCGGCCGTATCTCACAACGATATGTGATTTTATTCATACGGGATCAAGCGTGTCATTATGATGGGGGGCGAAGTTATCGTCCCCTTCAAACATATCCGAATCCAAAAAATCGTCCAAATCATCAATTGATGCGTGATTTATGTGTTCAATTAAAGTTGTGCGTTTTATTCGCCCTGTTTCAGATACTGTATGAAACAGGCATGGTGTATCTGTTTTTGCAAGGTGCTTTGATATTTTGTTGAAGTTTTCTTTGGCGGCGGCTTTTGCAAATTTATCTGCCAGCGGTATTTTTTGTTGCGATCTTTTGACTTGCGAAATGTGTAAATCGTCTTGGTTGGCAATGGCATCACGCAATCTGGTGAATAGCTCATCCTCATAATATTCGTTCTCGAGCGTGTTATTCATAATGCGCTCAACTTTATCACGCACGTAGCCGCAATCTGTGATTAGCTCGGTCACGTTGAAGTTTTTCATTTGCTCGAGCGCCAGTGTCGCACCCCACAGCTCGGCATTTGTGCTTTTTTGTAAGTTTAATCGCGTGAGATTAAACGCTTGGATAAAGGCAACGCGTTCTTCCTTGTCCTTTGGGGCCATGACGACTGCGGCTGATCCGCTTTTGGCGTTTTCTCCACTATAAAAGGAGCCGTCAATCCACACGCGGCAATTATCACGCGCCATATTAACGGACATGCGCCCGCGTGGGATTTGCAGCCCCGATCCTTGCGATATAAAAATCATGTTTTTTCACCTTCTTTCCGTAGCAAGGTTACTTTAGATAAATCGAATAAAAATCACAAAAAAAATATGAAAAAAAAGCCCTGCCGATCTGGGGCAGGGCATAATCTAAGTCATAAGGGGTAAATTTTATACTTCCGGTTGTGCGTTATATGCATTTGATAATGCACGTGCATGACGCAGGAGGAGTGAATTTCGTTTTTCGATGATGTGTCCGCTGGGCTTATTAAACTCAACCTTATCTTGCTCTGTGACGGGAAGTGCTTCGAACAGGTCAAGTGCCGCTTGCGCGCCTGCATATTCGATAATACCAAATAATGCTTCGTCTGCAGCCAGAATGTCTGCCTGTTGTGCAGGCTCTAGATCTGAAATGAGGTCGATAAGGCGATCTTCTTGTCCGTTCCGTGCGAGTTGAAATACCGCATGCGATGAAGCCAATATTTGCATGGCTTTTCCCGGGTTTATAGCGTTAATCTCTTCGATTGCTTGCATGGCATTATCTGCCTGTTCTTGCCATACACTGTGGTCGCCGTGTGTTATATATTCCAAAACCTTATTATCGCGCGTAAAGCCATTGATAACTTCAGGTGTTAAATCTAGTGCAGTCGGGATTTCGATCTCTTCTGCGTTTTCATTAAATGGCGTGTTCATTTCTTTCAATCCCGAACTCGTTCCTTATTGGGCGGGCGTTGTAACACCATATTTTCTATAATGCAAGTTTTTCGTGCACAAAAAAATCCCCGCCGATGAGGGCGGGGTGGTTAAAGTGTGAAGGAAGGAAAAGGAGAACTTATAAAACGTCTAACATTTCAGCGACTAGCGGATGACGAACGATGTCTTTTTGTCCTAATCGGCATATCGCGATATTTTTGACTTTATCCAGACGGTCACTGATTTGGGCGAGGCCGGACATACCCTCCAGCAAGTCGGATTGGTCTGGGTCGCCTGTGATCACCATAGTGGAGTGCCAGCCAAGACGGGAGAGAATCATCTTGAGCTGGCCATAGGTGCAATTTTGTGCTTCGTCAATTACGACAAAGGCGTTGTTTAGGGTGCGACCACGCATGAAACCGATTGGCGCGATTTCGATTGTGCCGTCCTCTAAGAGCTGGCGTACCTTTTTGCCGCCCATACGATCACCAAGGCAGTCATAAAGGGGGCGAAGGTAAGGTGCCATTTTCTCGTGCATATCACCGGGAAGGAAGCCGAGAGATTCGCCGGCCTCCATTGCCGGGCGCGACAGGATGATACGATCGATATCGCCCTTCTCATAGGCCTCAACGGCGGCAGCTATCGCCAAATAAGTCTTTCCCGTACCGGCGGGGCCGATGGCAAAGGTCAGGCTGTAATCTTTTATGGATTGCATTAAGACATCTTGCCCTTCCGAGCGAGGTTTAATGTTTTTGACGAATTTTTTATCTCTTTGACTGTCTATTTCTGAATCTAGCGGGTGCCAACCGTCATTTTTAAAGGAAGAGGGGTGAATTATATTCTCTCGTGTTTCATGAGCTTTTTTACGGGCATTGCGGGACTTTTTGGCCATGGTGCATGATCCTCCTTTGATCAAGGTGGGTTAATGTCTCGGCGAACAGGGCATAGAAAAACAGCACCGCGCGACGAAACGGGTGAGAAAAAGGTATTAAATGCGTAGGGGGTTTTAAGTTAATCTCGCCAATCTTTTCAGATTGCAAGGTATTAAATTCGAAGCTAGTTGAATTTAAAACCATCACGTATACATATATATCAAAAAACAGGGGTAAAAGACATAAATTTCCATGTATAGGTATTTTTTCCTGTGCGTCTTTTTTTGCATATTGGTCAAGCGTGGAGTAATATGAGAGTATATGCTTTCTCAAGGATTGATACATTATGACTACTTTTAAATCTTTTTCGTTTTTGGCTATGCTGTCCGTATTCCTATTTGGTTTTGCGCTGCAGGGGCATGCGGTTAGATACACAACCAAGAGCGGCAATAAGAAAGAGCAAACCGCGAAAGAAGAGCCTCAATGTACAAAAAGAGACATTAAAGAGATTGTTGCGTTTGAAACAGAAGCAAACAGTAAGAATAAAAAAATTCGAGAACTGGAGATGGATTACAAAAGCTACAATACGAAAGAAAAAGGGGAAGAATTTATTGAGGAAATGAATAAATTATCAAGCTTTTTCACCTCAGAGCGATACCAAGAAATGAAGCCTGTTTTTGCGCGATGCGATCGCAAGATGCCTACGAAACAAACAATGAAGCCCTTTTGGATGCTTTAATAAAAACGAAAAGGATATTTTATGAGATTATTTACAGTCACTCTTTTAACGTTATCTTTTTTAAGTTTACCAATGTACGGGAATGTTATTGTGACATCTGCATATGCGCAGGGCGATGAGTGCACCGATCAGGACATGAAAAACATTAGATCCTTTAATAGTAAAATCAAGAAAATGAAAAATAAGCAGAAGAAGCTTGATAAGGAAGCGGAAAGTACGCGAACGATTGGCGGTATGACCAAAAATCAGCGCGAACGCCAAAAGGTGAACGATTTCTTTAATTCAGATGAATATAATGACATGCGCCCGGTTTATGATCGGTGCCGTGTTTCAATGCCAAGTTAGGGTATTTTCCTTTTAATATGATTGCGTTAACGCATAAAAATATGTAGCGTGCTTGTTTTCACAAGGTAGAAAGCAAGAGAAGAGCTATGACCGTTACATTAGAAGACGTAAAAAAAGCGCGTGAAAATATCGAAGATGCAGTAATTCGTACGCCGACAATTAAGGCAACGCGTATTTCCCTTCATCTTGGTATTAAGCTCTTCCTAAAGCTTGAAAATCTGCAGCACACCAGTGCGTTTAAGGCGCGCGGCGCATTGAATAAGCTTTTGGCGCTCACCGAAAAGCAACGCGGCAACGGTGTGATTGCCTGTAGCGCGGGAAATCACGCGCAAGGAGTCGCATATAATGCGACGCGCCTTGGTATTCGTTCTGTTATTGTCATGCCCGAAGGCACACCGTTTAATAAGATCAAACGTACCGAAGATTTCGGCGGCGAAGTTGTCATCCACGGAAAGAATTTTGATGACTCTGTGGCTTTTACTTTGCAAATGGCAGAGGATGAGAATTTAACCTTCATTCATCCGTTCGATGATGAATATGTCGTCGCAGGACAGGGAACGCTTGGCCTTGAGATGATGGAGCAAGTGCCTGATCTGGATGTTGTTGTTGTGCCGATCGGTGGCGGCGGTTTGATCGCAGGCGTTGCGACGGCCGTAAAAGGCATTAATCCGAATATTAAGGTCATCGGCGCGCAGGCGGAAAATTTTGACGCGGTCTTGGCAAAGCGCGAAGGCCGTCCGTTCACGGGCGGTAATGCGACTCTCGCCGAGGGGATCGCCGTTAAAGCCCCATCTGAAAACGATATAAAAATTATCGATGAATTGGTGGATGAGATTTATTCAGCCAGCGAAACCGAAATCGAAGAAGCGATCTTTGATTTGCTAAGCGATGAAAAGCTTGTGGCGGAAGGCGCAGCGGGTGCGGCTCTTGCTGTTATTAAAAAGAATCTCGATCAGTTTAAAGGCAAAAAAGTCGGCATGGTTTTATGCGGCGGGAATATCGACTCGCGTACTCTTTCGACCCTTATTTTGCGTGGTCTGGTACGTGACGGCCGTATTACACGCCTGACATTTGAAATTGATGATACACCCGGGCAGCTTTCAGATATCTCTCGTATTATCGGAGAGGCGGGCGCTAACGTTATTGAGGTTATTCACCAACGCATGATGCAGGCGGTTTCGCTTAAACGCGCGGAGCTGGATGTTGTTATCGAAGCACGCGATAAACTGCATGTTGCGGAAATTATTAAAACTCTCGAAGATGCGGGCTTCTCTGTTTCAACAGACCGCGATGTTTAATTAACGCTATATTCTGTTTTTATTGTAAATCCCTTTGGTTTGTTTAATATGCAGCGAGAGGTGATTGATGCTGCATTTAACCAATATTGTTGAAACCTTTCCAACAGTCGTTATTCCAAATAACGAAAACGGTTTACCTGTTGAGGTTTCTCTTATTGCGCAGCTTGGTCACGGGGCAGGTAATCATCTTTTTTCGCACGTTTCCGCAAGGCAGCAAGGGCATACCGCGTTTATTGATGAGCTTGACGAGCCATCAGCAAAACTGGCGGGAACTAATTTTGCGCTTGGTGATACGACTTCGTTATATTCTTTTGTCGTCGGGCCGAAGGGGCATCCGTTTCATAAGCATGCGGGTCATCGTATCTTCACCGCTGTTTCAGGAAGCGGCGGGGCGCAGCTGCGTTTTTCAACCGCATCAAGTAAGGATATAAAAGACGATCCTCGTAAATTTATTGATGCCTTACATTTCATAAATATTCCGCCTGATTGTCTTTTTACCGTCCGTTTTGGCGGTGAAACGTGGCATCAATTCTGGCCCTTGTCCAAGAATTCCCTTCATCCTGTTTTCTTTGCGCTTTCCTGTCATACAGATGAGTTGGGCGGAAATTTATCAGAAGAATTAAAAGAGAAGATTAAGGCGAACAAGGCAGATATCCCGACATTGACGGAAGTTTTGCCAAAAGCGGTGACTGATTTGATTCATTCTACGGATTTCAGAAATGAAATTGTGCCAACGACTACCCTGTCATTAGATGCAGCGGCAGGGACGGCGCAGCGCAAAGTTTGTGATAGTTTTCGCGGAAGCATGGGCATTGTGCGCGGCGCGTGGGGACGGTGGTACGGATCGGGCGGTTATATTTCGCAAACTGATTTAACAAAAACTGTCATCACATTAAATACATTACCCGAAGGCTCTTTGCTTCAAAATCATCTTTCTGATGTTCCGCTAAACCAGGAAGATACGTTTTTTATTCTTTTAAAAGACATTGATATATCGGGCATGACTGCATCACATATATTGTCATTAGTTCTCGAAGGGTTTTTAATCAATGCGCCGCGCGGAGTATCCCGACTGATGATGCTTCGTAATGTTTTGGTTAAGCCAATGGGGCTTCGCACGTCGCCACTCGGTTGTCCTGTGTCATCGTTGCTTTCTGATGATATGAGTAATTTATTTGCGGGGCAGTTTCCCGTGCTGGATCAGGATGTGAATGATGATGATACTATCGCGCAAGTTATTCTGGGCGCGAATGATAAACACCTGCAATTCAGATCATGTGTTAGCGTTGAGAAGTTGAGCGGTGGTAGCGTGAAGATTTCATTGGGAGATCGCGTGCATTGTAAAAATGCGTTCGGGCGTTTTTACATGGGCATCATCGGGTTTACTCATAGAAAATATATTGCACCGACGATGCTACGACGTGCTGGTGATTATCTGGTATCACAGATTGTTTAGGAAGGTGATATGCAGATTTTTACCGGGGCGTTATGCGTTTCTCGTGAATAGGTGTGGAATTTATCAAAACCATAAGGGCGAAGTTCATGCGTATGTTAGCCAAGCTTTGTTTTAGTCTACTTATTCTCTTGTTCTCTGCCTCTCATGTCGCAGCAAAGGATGAAAACAGGGAGCTCGTGGTTCTTTTGCATGGTATAGGTCAATCGGGGGTGAATATGACCCCGGTGCAGTTGGCCTTAGAAAACGCGGGCTATAAGACCTTAAATATGGAGTATCCTTCATTAAAAAATGATCTGGAAGCTCTTTCATCTTACTTAGCGAAAGAATTAAAAAAAGAGGATGTGTGGAGTGGAGCATATCATCAAGTGCATTTTACAAGCCATTCGATGGGTGGCCTTGTAGTTCGGGGCTATCTGGAAGCACATAAGAAGGATATACCCCAAGATCAGCTCGGGCGGGTTGTTATGTTGGCTCCGCCAAATGGTGGAAGTGAAGTTGCTGATTTGATGAAAAATTTTCCACCCTATCTATGGATTTTTGGTCCGGCAGGGCAGGAACTGGCTACTGAGGAGCAAAAAAATATCAAAACTGATGTGTATTATGATCTGGGCATTATTGCAGGTAATAAGGATTGGCCATACTTAATAGCGGCACATATTATACATGGGGGAAGCGATGGGCGTGTTGCCGTTGAGAAAACAAAGCTGGTGGGTATGAAAGATCATGTGACTTTATCGGCTACGCATAGTTTTATTTCCTGGAAGCCATCGGTCCATGAACAGATTATATATTTTATAAAACATGGCTCTTTCAAGAGAGAGCAGTAGTCAATTGTTGTTTTCAGTTGCTTATCCGCAACCGCAGCAGCTTTTCTTCTCCTTATGCGTTTTGGGAGTATTCCACGGCATATGTTGGAGCAGCATGGCAAGTCCGCACCAGCCGGTAATACCCGCAAATGTCAGAGCGGCGGCGAAGATGCCAGCGATGATAAACGCCGCGCCAATCCCCCACAGGCCAAGCATAATAAGGGTGAAGATCAATGCGCCCACAATCATTTGCACCTGACGGAAAATGGAAAGTTTTTGTGGTGGCTTGCCGATGATGGGGAGGCCAGCAGCCTGCCATGCGGAGATACCGCCTTCGATATTGAAGATTTCTTGCGAAATGCCTTTATTGCCAATAATAGCGCATGCTTGCTCACCGCGTTTTCCCGACAGGCACTGCATAATGATTTTACGATCGGACGGCAGGCTCAGGTGATCGAAGATGTCATCAATATGCGAGAGTGGGATGGACTGCGCATATAGAATATGGTTTTGCGAAAATTCATCCGGATCACGCACATCAATCAGGACAGCCTTGCCGCTGGAGATCAGGTCATATGCGTCTTTAGGGGATATCGTTTGATGTGTCATTGCATTTTCCTTTGTCTTAATCTTTACAGAATGTGTCATATAAAATAGCCATCACACCTTCAACGGCGGGGTGGTCAATGCGGTAATACAGAACGCGGTGATCGCGACGATAGGTTACAAGCCCTTCATTCTTGAGCTTGTTTAAGTGTTGCGACATTGATGTTTGTGCGATTCCTGTTTCTTCAATCAGGGTGGAAACGCTGCGCTCACCTTGTGCCAACTCACATAAAATCAGAAGGCGATCCTTATTGGCGATCCCTTTTAAAAAATTTGCTGCGTGCTCTGCTTTGTCTTTTATGTCGTCCATTTTTTTTCTTTATCAATTTATAAATATATAATATCATAAAAATATAAATTAAAGAAAGGGTTTTTATCATGACCAAAGATTACAAACAAATAACAGCGGATATTTCGGAGTATATGGGGGAGCTGCGCGCAGTTGTACCTGATGCGATGGCGGGTTTTTCGGCTTTGGCAAAGGGGGCGACGGATGATGGCGCATTAGATAAAAAAACGAAGGAGTATATCGCGCTTGGTATCGGTGTGTCGCAAAGATGTGACGGGTGCATAGGTTTTCACGTGAAAGCTCTGAAACGCCTTGGTGCTTCGCGCGAGGAGGTGGCCGAGGTTCTGGCAATGTGCGTATATATGGGCGGCGGGCCGGTATTAATGTATGCGGCTGATGCTTTGCGTGCGTATGACCAATTCTCTGAATAAGGTGTGAATGTATAAAAAGCTTGCACGTCAACACATGTTATAATATAACAATTGTTACTTTATAACATGTAAGGGGCTGTTTGTGAGCGAACATTCATTCGAAGGTCTGGCAAAGCCATTTGAATTTGCATTAATGGCAACATTGGGTTGCTTTGTTGGGCATATATTTATGTATCCGTTTGGGCTGTTCGAATTATCAGGGCAACTGGGTGCGGGGTTATCAAATCTTTTTAACGGGGCGGCAGCCGTTGACCCGTTGGGTAGCTTTGATGCGTTAGGCTCTGATCTTACGAGTGGTATATCTGCAGATCCAGTAACAAGTGCAGGTGGGTTTGAGCATGCAGCCGTTGAACAAACCCATACATTCACTAAGGGCGATCCAGGGTTTGAAGATTGTGTTGCAAGCGGCGGAGCAACGCATTTCCACGGGGCTGAGCTTGTTTGCCATGAGCCACAATAAGCTCTTAGCTATTTACAAATCCTTCACATGCTTGTGCGTGAGCGTCAGTGGGAAGTGGAATAAACGTTAGGGTCATTTGCCCGTACACATTCCCCGCATCATCTTCGGCCAGAAAATCACTATAGCTCAGCATGGACTTACGCATATAATCTTCGTGCAGTTTTATATGCACTTCCTCATTTATATCGAAAAACATATGCATTGCGTGATTGCGTGGATAGCGCATACGTATGCGCGTTACAGCAGGGTTCGGGTGATAAAAATGCGCCATAACCGGCAAGCACGGCCTTACTTTTTCGCTATGGTAATGCGCGTAGTCATTAAGGAATACGGTAAATACGTTTTCATCTGCTCGCGCATGAGTAGGTATCACCATTAAAAGAAATGACAAGCTTGCGAGTAAGAATTTATGGTTCAATTTGCGGTGCATTATCTTCATCCGTGGGGGATAGCTCAGGGTCGTCTAAAATGAAATCGGGAACAGGGGGGACGTCGAGCGGCGTAATATCAGCGACATAATCTTCATTGCATCCTTGCGCTGTGGGGCCGTCATAAATTTTATGGGCTTGCCAATTTTTTTCATGCCCGTGAATAGAGATAATATCGCAGTTATTCGGATTTTCCATTTCGCCGTTTGCAATAGAATCGCTGGGTAGGTGGAACCAGTTCATAACGGCGGTTTGTATGACGCGCCCTGATGTGACCATAACGAATCGCTTTTGGCCTTCTTCTTTGTCGCGCTCCAATGTGCCATCCATAAGTGATTTGACCAAAGAGTGCGTGAAGCGTGCGGATTCTCCGTGCGTGGCGCTGGCGGAGAAGGTATTGCCCTTATACACTTTTTTTGAATATTCCTTGGACAGGCTTTCGAATTCGCCGTCTTTGCCAATCATAAACGGCAGAACACCAAAGCTTTGCTCATTCAGGCGAGAATCGAAGCGTTTCGGCGGCTCGCCCTCCATACCCATACCATGCCATATGCCGCGAAATGTTTGGCGATGGCGCATGAATTCGCCGACCAAAAACACGGGCATAGCTTCATCTTCTTGTGCGGTTTCTTCCAGATATTGGCGTAAGTATTGGCCCGCGCGAACGGCTTGGCGCCATCCTTCCTCTGTCAATTCGACATTCGGGTCGCCGATTTGGTAATTGAGCGGATCGTCATTGCCCATCGATTCGCCGTGGCGGATCCACAAAATTTCGTAATTCTCAGTATTATCTTTCTCCATATATTTCGTTTTATCAGCACCTTACAATTTATTCAAAATTTAATTTCTTTGTGGGGATAAAAAATATTGCAAAACACAATATGTTGTGTATGATCTTATCTGTAAGCACAATATATGCTAAATATTGCGTGTTTATAATGTCTTGCACATCTATCCCCGTTATTCACATTCGGTTTTTCTAAAAAGACTCTTGTTCGGGAGAAATGCGCTCTACATTAACCCTACACAACACACAGAAGATTGATATTAAGGAGTAGCACCTATGGCTAAGAATACGTCCCTCAAGGAAGATGTCGCCAATTCAAACTCACCGCTTTTGGTGGAACGTCACGTTTATAAACCGTTTTTGTACCCGTGGTGTTATGAAGCATGGTTAACGCAGCAACGTATTCACTGGTTGCCTGAAGAAGTTCCTTTGGCGGAAGACGTGCGTGACTGGAAGAAAAACTTGTCACCATCTGAAAAGAACCTGATGACACAGATTTTCCGTTTCTTTACACAAAGCGACGTTGAGGTGAATAACTGCTATATGAAGCATTACTCTCAGGTTTTCGGCCCTGTAGAAGTGCAAATGATGCTTTCTGCTTTCTCTAACATCGAAACTGTGCATATTGCGGCATATTCTCACCTTCTTGATACAATTGGTATGCCTGAGGTCGAGTATTCTGCATTCCTTAAGTACAAGGAAATGAAAGATAAATTCGACTATATGCAAGATGTTTCGATGAATAACCGTCGTGATGTGGCCAAGACAATGGCGATGTTCGGTGCCTTTACAGAAGGGTTGGCGTTGTTTGCATCATTCGCGATTTTGATGAACTTCCCGCGCTTTAACAAGATGAAGGGGATGGGCCAGATCGTGACATGGTCTGTGCGTGATGAAACATTACACTGCTTGTCGATGATTAAATTGTTCAACACATTTATCGATGAAAACCGCGATATTTGGGATGATGAATTGAAGCAGGAAATCACCGATTGTTGCCGTATTACGGTTGAACATGAGGATGCCTTTATTGATTTGTGTTTTGAGCAAGGTGAAATCGAAGGCATGACACCCGAAGATGTGAAGCAATATATCCGTTTTATCGGTGACCGTCGTTTGCAACAGCTTAAGCTTGAGCCGATTTACGGCGTAGAGAAAAACCCTCTGCCGTGGATGGATGAAATGTTGAACGGTGCGGAACACACGAACTTCTTCGAAAACCGCGCAACAGAATACGCAAAAGCGTCGACCCAAGGCACATGGGAATCTGTCTTCTCCGAAGATATTTTCACAGGTAATTACGGCCGTAAAATTGGTGGCATTGACAACATGAGCAACGCCAGCAAAGGCAGCGACCAAGAGGATGCTGCATAATTAAACTTGAATTTCAGGTTTTCTTCTCCCCATAAACCGCCCTGCACTTTATCAACACATAATGCAGGGTGGTTTTTTATGTTTTGATGAAACTGTGATGAGGTGTTTCTCGGCAGGTTTTATGCGCAACGGGCGCAGGTGCCGTGAACTTCTACATTCCAATGATGCAGGGTAAATTTTTCTGATTTCACCTTATCTTCCAATGACTTCGGAAGATGGCATACATGAATTTCTTCGACATCACCGCATCCGTCACAAATCATAAATTGTGATCCCTCATGCTTGTGATTTACATCACATGACACATAGGCATTAAGCGATTCAATGCGGTGTACAAAGCCATGATCGGCCAGAAAGTCGAGCGCCCGATACGCCGTCGGCGGTTTCGGGTTTTTAATGTCCTTGCCCATTTTCTCTAAAACTTCATACGCGGTAATCGGTTTTTTTGCAGCATGGACAATTTTAAAGGCGAGCAGCCGTGGTTGCGTGACACGTAAATCATGTGTGTTGCAGTATTCTTCGAAAGTTTTAACGGCTGCTTTGCTCATACGCGTAGTATAAAGGCAATTCTATGGGAAAGCTATTCTTCTTTGCCTGCTTCATCTTCAAATAATTGCAGGAATTCGCCGTAGCCTTCTTTTTCCAAATCATCCTTGTGAACAAAACGAAGCGCCGCCGAATTGATGCAATATCTCAGGCCCCCTTTATCTTTTGGGCCGTCGGTGAAAACATGCCCTAAATGCGAGTCTGCATCATTTGATCGTACTTCTGTGCGCGGGAGGAGGAGTTTATGATCTGTCTTTTCGGTTAAGGCGCCGCCGGCAATCGGCTTCGTAAAGCTTGGCCAGCCAGTGCCGGAATCAAATTTATCTGTAGAGGAAAACAACGGCTCACCCGATACGACATCAACATAAATGCCCGGCTCGTGATTGTCCCAATAGGCATTTTTGAACGGTGGCTCTGTGCCGTCATGTTGTGTGACGTATTTTTGCATTTCATTTAAAGGCACATCTTTGAATTTCGGTTCTTTCTTTTCCATTGTGCTGTCCTTTTCTGTTTTTGCGCTCATGGTTTTATTTTCTGCGTTCACATGCTGATATTGCATGAAAATTGCGCTCCCGCCAATCAGGCTAACGACCAATGCTGCTGCTGTAATCCCTTTCATAAAGGCTCTCCTTACAATGTCTGTCTTATGGCAACATTCGATAGCGATATGAAAAAGGTTACAAAAAAGCCCCCATGCGGGGGCTTCGTATTGATTTTATATTCTTTACTGACAGGCGAGGCATTCCTCATACATTGAACCGCCGGTACCGTCGCCCATTGCGCCTTGTTCATCTTCGCTCTGCTTGTCTTCCAAAGAACGTTTCCATGATGCATCGCTTTCCGCACGCTGGATTGATTTCGAGCGGCAGTAATAAAGTGACTTACAGCCTTTCTTCCATGCTTGGAAGTGTATGGCATGCAGATCGGCCTTATGCACGTTTGCAGGTAAGAAGACATTCACGCTCTGCGCTTGACATACAAACGGTGTACGATCCGCGGAGTGTTCAATAATCCAGCGTTGGTCGATTTCGAACGCGGTTTTAAAGACGTCTTTTTCTTCCTGTGTCAGCTCCGCAATATGTTGTACGGATCCTTCATTCGTGAAGATCGAGCTCCAGGTATCGTCATTATCAATGCCGCGTTCTTCCAAAATCTTTTTCAGATATTTGTTACGCACAGGGAATGATCCTGACAATGTTTTATGCGTGTAGGCGTTGGCCGCGATCGGCTCGATACCCGGTGAAGCACCACCGCAAATAATGGAGATAGAGGCCGTTGGCGCGATAGCCATCTTGTTCGAGAAGCGCTCCATGATGCCGTAATCTGCCGCATCCGGACATGCGCCGCGCTCATGTGCCAATTTCACAGAAGCATCATCGGCCTGACGTTTGATGTGTTGGAACATACGACGGTTCCATACTTTGGCCATAACGCCTTCCATCGGGATCATCTTTGATTGAAGGAAAGAGTGGAAGCCCATCACGCCCAAACCAACAGAGCGTTCACGCATTGCCGCGTATTTTGCCCGCTTCATTGAATCGGGGGCCTTTTCAATAAAGTCGGAGAGGACATTATCGAGGAACCGCATGACGTCTTCGATAAATGTCGGGTGGTCTTGCCATTCGTCAAACTTCTCAAGGTTCAACGAGGACAGACAACAAACCGCAGTTCTGTCATTTCCTAGGTGGTCACGACCTGTCGGCAATGTAATTTCTGAACACAGGTTTGACATTTTAACATTCAAGCCGGCCATTTTGTGGTGGTCAGGAATGGCGTCATTTACGTGGTCAATAAAGATAAAGTACGGTTCGCCTGTTTCCACGCGTGCGGTTAACAAACGGATCCATAGGTCACGGGCGTTCACTTTGTCGACAACTGAATTGTCTTTTGGTGATTTCAATGCCCATTCTTCGTTATTTTCAACAGCTTCCATGAAGCGGTTAGGAATAAGAACACCGTGGTGAAGGTTTAGCGCCTTACGGTTTGGGTCACCGCCGGTCGGACGGCGAATTTCTGCAAATTCTTCGATTTCAGGGTGCCATACAGGAAGGTAGATCGCCGCAGAGCCACGTCGCAAAGAGCCCTGAGAAATCGCCAATGTTAAAGAGTCCATCACACGGATGAATGGCACGATACCTGATGTTTTACCGTTGCGGCCGACTTTTTCACCGATAGAGCGTACATTCCCCCAGTAAGAGCCAATACCACCGCCAAGAGAGGCCAGCCATACATTTTCATTCCACAGGGAAACAATGTCTTCCAGGGAGTCTTGTGTCTCGTTCAAGAAACATGAGATCGGAAGGCCGCGGCTTGTACCACCGTTCGACAGAACAGGCGTTGAAGGCATGAACCACAATTTCGAGATATAGTCATAAAGACGCTGTGAATGTTCGCTGTCGTCACCGTAATACATGGCAACACGTGCGAAAAGATCCTGATACTGCTCTTCCGGCATCAGATATCTGTCTGTTAATGTGGCTTTACCGAATTCTGTGAGATTTTCGTCACGTGCGCGGTCAATTTGCACACGATTACCTCTCTCCATTTGCGCGACGTCAAACATGAGCTATGCTCCCTCTAATCGTTATATTTTAATCATTCTTATGAAGTGTATTCAAGGAATGCTTTGATGGGTGAAAACCACAATCTCTTGTGATTAACTGATAGGTAACATACTATATCTCGTATGTTGTGCCAATTGGAATGTTTTCCTATAATGCTGGTTGCATACTATTGAAGGGCTTGATTCATCATAGAAAAATCGACATATCCCACGTGTTATCCAAGGGTAAAAAAAAGTGAATTTGTAATATTATTACCCTAATTGCCCCTATATCTTGTGTCTGTAAATCATGCATAATCATATAGATCTGCGTGTGTTTTTTTCAAAGTCTGCTACACTCTATGCGGATGAAGATATTGGAATCCCTAACAAAAAGAGAATGCTCCCATGCCTAATGACAGAGAAACGACTCGCCAAACAAAGATTTTAGCCACCATAGGCCCTGCATCTAGTGCCGAGGAAAGAATCGAGGAGTTGTTTAATGCGGGTGTGGACTTGTTCCGTTTAAACTTTTCCCATGGTACCCATGAGGGTCACCGCGAGGTTTTAGAGCGGATTCGCAAGGTGGAAGCGCGTTTTAACCATCCGATCGGCATTGTGGCAGACCTGCAGGGGCCAAAATTGAGAATCGGTAAATTTCTTACCGATTCTATTGAATTGACGCGTGGGCAGGATTTCCGATTCGATTCTAATCCTGCGCTTGGCGATAAAACGCGTGTGAATTTGCCTCATCCTGAAGTATTGGATGCGATGGAAATCGGAAGCCGCATTTTTTTGGATGACGGAAAGGTGCGCATTGAAATTACTGAAAAAGGTGAGGGGTATCTGAAAGGGGTGGTGCAATCGGGATCATATCTTAGCAATAATAAGGGGTTTAATATCCCGGGCGTTATTTTGCCGATTCCGGCATTGACGGAAAAGGACCGCGTTGATCTGAAGGCTGCGCTTGATATGGATGTGGATTGGATTGCGCAAAGTTTCGTACAAAAGCCCGAAGATGTATTGGAAGCGAAGGAGCTTATTCAAGGGCGCGCAGCGCTCATGGCAAAAATTGAAAAGCCGTCGGCCTTGGTGCAGCTTGATGACATTATTGCGCATGCAGATGGTGTCATGCTGGCGCGTGGTGATCTGGGGGTTGAGATCCCGCCTGAAAATGTTCCTGCGGTGCAAAAGGATGTTGTGCGCCGTGTTCGTGATGCAGGCAAGCCTGTCGTTGTTGCAACGCAGATGTTGGAATCAATGATCCATAATGCCCGCCCGACCCGCGCGGAGGCTTCTGATGTTGCGACGGCGGTTTATGATGGTGCGGATTGTGTGATGTTGTCTGCGGAAACGGCAACGGGTGAATATCCTGTGCGAGCCGTTGAAATGATGGATCGTATCGCCCGCAAAACAGAAGAGGACGAAACCTATTTGGATATGATGGAAAATGCGCGTCCCGATTCGCATAATACCTCATCTGATGCGATTACGACGGCGGCGTATTATGTGGCGCAGGATGTGGATGCGAAGCTCATTGTGAATTATACGATGTCGGGCTCTACCGCTTTGCGGACGGCGCGCCAACGGCCTGAGGTTCCTATCCTGTGTTTAACGCCTGATCTGCGTGTGGCACGTCGTTTGGCTTTATCATATGGTGTTCATGCCGTGCATGATGAAAAGGGCATTGAGGATTTTACCGGTCCGGCACGTCATGCTGCGGATATCGCAGTAAAGAAGGGGTTTGTACAAACAGGCGATCGTTTCATTATGACAGCGGGTATGCCTTTCGGTGTTGCAGGGTCGACCAATATTTTGCGTATCGCAAAGGTGCAATAAGATTAAAAGTAAAAAGGGAGTGATGGATGCGCAAAGCGGTGCATTTTATTTTGACGGGCGGCACGATTGAAAAGGCATATGATCCGAGCGCGGAAAAGCCTGAGTTTTTATACGAATCGATTTTGCCTGCCTATTTTGCCGATATTATTAAAACGCAAAGCGCAGTGAGCTTTGAAACGCTGTGCCAGATCGATAGCGCGGATATGACCGATGATGTGCGTGCAAAAATTGTCGCTGCGGTTGAAAGGGCGACGGCAAAGCACATTGTTATTGTGCATGGGACGTCGACTATGGCCGATACGCTTGATTATATGGATGAACATTTAAACGCATCAGATAAGACCGTTGTTTTGACAGGGGCGATGATACCGTTGAAGGAATTTGCAATGAGTGACGGCGGTTTTAATTTGGGGTATGCGCTGGCTGCTGCGCAAATGAGCGCGCCTGGAATATATCTCGCGATGAACGCAAGCCTGTTTTTACCAAGCACCGTGACGAAAGATGTTAAGATCGGCCGTTTTGTCGATTTATGAAAATTGGTATATAATGCGATAAACGGGCGCTAAACATGAGGGAGGAAATGCGTAAAATTCTTATATATATGGCCGTTATGAATATGGCTGTTTTTGCTGCCGTTCCGACATTCGCGGCAGGCATGACCGTAGAGCAAGCCTATAAATTACAAAAACACCAGCAAACGACATTTGATAAAAGCGTTTCTACCTTGAGTGAAGAGGATGCAAAATATCTGGATCATTTGTTTTTTGTGACGGATATGGCGTTTCGCGAGCGCATGACGATGCTCGCATATTTTCGCGCGCACAAGGCCGATAAATATATTGAAAAATATAACGAGCAAATTTCCGCCTTATTAGGGAGCTTTGACATGATAAAAGCCCCAAATAAAACGCTGGCCTTGGTTGAGGATGAAGTGAAAAACGCGATTAAAGAGCAGCGTGCATTCTTCTATGAGTGGCATGCGACGCGCGATGTTAAATATTATAATGCTCTATCCAAAAATCCGGGAGCCAATCAACGTGTGCAAAGTGCGCATCGTAAATTGATAAATGCGTATGGTTTGCTGAAAAAACAATACCCGAGAGAAGTGGCCCATAACCAGCAGGCGTTTTATGATCATTTATGCGCTTTGGACTTCATTTAACGCGCTCAGCACATCATTCATATTCGAAAAACAGGCTTTTGCCCCTAAATCGAGCAACCGTTTTGTTTGCGCGTCCTGATCGTGGTGCGTGCCGACAAAACCCCATACATCCATATTGGCGGCGACGGCGGCGCGCACGCCTGTTGTGCTGTCTTCTATGACTAGCGATTCTTGAGGTTGTATATTTACCGTGTTTGCTGCAAGTAAAAACAGATCGGGCGCAGGTTTGGGATTAGGGGCCATTAACCCGGTGATAACGCGTTCATCTATGAAAAAACGCCGTAGGTTAGTAAAGTCTAATGCGGCAAAGACGTTGTTACGCTCACCGTTTGAAACAACGAAGGTTTCTGCTGTCTTTTGTGCGGCTTCGATCACATATTCCGTACCTTCTATGGCCTTCATGTGAACGGGGGCCAGCTCTCTGACACGGGCTAAATATCGTTTCGCCGCATCATTTGGGAAAACATGCCCTGTTTGCGCGGCGATGTTGCCGATAATTGTACTGAAACGCAGGCCGACAAATTCCTCCAGCGCATGATCCATTGTGTAATCGTTTAAGCCGAATTCATGCAGCATGGAAACGATAGCAAGATTGTTTAAATACTCGCTATCGACCAATGTGCCGTCACAATCGAATATGATGAGGGAGTAGGCCACGGCGCGATCTTTAAATCATCGCCATGCCGCCATTCACATGAATGGTTTGGCCGGTAACATATCCTGCTTCATCACTGGCAAGGAAGACGGCCGCCGCCGCTATATCCTCGCTGGCGCCCATTTTGCCCGCAGGAATTGTTGAATTGATTTTTGCCTTTTGGTCATCATTCAATGCATCTGTCATCGCAGTGGCAATAAAGCCCGGTGCGATACAGTTTACAGTAATGCCGCGGCTTGCCACTTCTGCGGCCATAGCTTTGCTCCAACCGATCATGCCTGCCTTGGACGCCACATAGTTACATTGACCCGGATTACCTGTCACACCGACAACGGATGAAATATTAACGATTCGCCCGGTGCGGCGCTTCATCATGCCGCGTTGTACGGCCTGCGCCAATTTAAACGGCGCGGTAAGGTTTACATCCAGAACGTCTTGCCAATCGGCGTCACTCATGCGCATGGAAAGGCCGTCACGTGTTAAGCCTGCGTTATTCACCAAGATATCGATTTTACCCATGGCGTCTTCTGCGCGCTTCACAAGATCCTTGATTGCGTCATCGCCCGATAAATCCGCAGGTAAGACATGCACGCGATCGCCAAGCTCGGCCGCCAGTGCATTCAGTTTCTCTTCGTTACGGCCTGAAATGCCGACAACAGCACCTTGTGCGTGCAATGCTTTTGCAATTTCTCCACCAATTCCGCCTGTTGCGCCTGTTACCAGTGCGCATTTTTCTGTAAAATCAAACATGTTTTGTTAACCTTTTTCCACTATGATTGCCTTAATGGTTTAAACATTAGAAATGCGCTTGTAAAGATGCCCAAAAAGGGTAATATGCGATTCGGAAGAGAATGGTTTAAACAAGCGAAAGTGAAAGGTTGTCATATTTTGTTGACAGCTTGCACAACATGGGCGTATAAGCGCCACAAATTATAGATTTTCTGTAATTTTTTGTGCATTTTTGTAAACAAATGTGATAAAAAACAAATTATGAGCTTGTCAGTAGAGTTTCAAAATCAGTTCCGTGCAGCGGCAGAAGCGGTCAAAAGTGACCCGTTGTTGCAGGAAAAACCTGCCATTTATATCGAGACGGAAACGCTCGAGCAAATGCTGGAGCCTGTGCGTGATTACTTGGATAACGATGCGATATTCGGCCGTTATGAAACACAGGTTTATCACCAATTACGTGAACTTCGCGAAATGTGTTTGCAGGCACAAACAAAGCACACCACATCAGATTCTGAATTAAAGGAAAACCGTAACGAGTTATTGAACGCGTTGCAGGGATTCGTTGATGCTGCGTCAAAGGCGCGTGGCGGATATGTTCAGGTTGATTTCGATTATTTATTCGCTTTACCTGAAAAAACAGATGTGATGCGCGGTGATGCGACGATTTTCCGCGAATATATGCATTCCCCTCAGATTGCGGATGCTTTGGAAAAGGTTGCAGATAATATTGATGCAGCGCATGAACGTCGTTGGTTACCGGAGGCACGAAACGATTTCGACAATTCCCTTGATGTGCAAGCATCAAACGACGAAATATATGCCACACAGGAGATCGCGTAGAGCGGTTTTTTTTTATCTACAATTTAGCTAAAAATGATTCTATATCCGCGGGTGTACCAATGTTCTGGCCGCCAACGGCGCGGTCGATTCTGCGGGTTAAGCCGCTAAGGACTTTTCCTGCGCCAAGCTCAACCAATTCGTTTACGCCTTGATCACGCATAAACAAAACAGATTCGCGCCAGCGCACGGAACCTGTAATTTGCTCAACAAGCAGATTGCGTAAGACATCAGGTGACGTTTCTGCTTTTGCTGTAACATTCGCAACAACGGGAACGGATGGTGCGTTAAATGTTGTTTCACTTAATGCGGGCGCCATGGCTTCTGCGGCGGGTGCCATCAATGCACAATGGAACGGTGCGCTCACCGGCAGGATAACCGCTTTGCGGGCGCCTTTTTCTGTCGCCAAAGCAACGGCGCGTTCGACGGCTTCTTTATGGCCGCTGACCACAACCTGTCCGTCAGAGTTATCATTCGCCGCGGCGCAGACCTGATCTTTGGCTGCTTCTTTTGCAATTTCTTCGACGACATCGTAATCAAGGCCGAGAATCGCGGCCATAGAGCCTACACCGACAGGGACGGCTTTTTGCATGGAGGTGCCGCGCAATTTCAAAAGGCGCGCCGTATCTGCAAGGGAGATTGTACCCGCAGCCGTAAGAGCGGAGTATTCACCCAAAGAGTGACCCGCGACATAGGATGCATGATCGGCAAGTTCAAGTTTTCCTTGCGTTCTGAGGACGTTAACAACAGCCATTGACATTGCCATCAGGGCAGGCTGTGTGTTTTCTGTCATGTTCAGGTCAGCTTCTTCGCCTTCGAACATCATTTTACTCAGGTTTTGGGACAAGGCGTCATCGACTTCCTGGAACGTCAGGCGCGCTTCTTCGAAACTCTCGGCAAGCTCTTTGCCCATGCCGATAAACTGTGAACCCTGACCGGGGAATACGAATGCGCGTGTCATGATAACCTCTTAATTCTGATTTCAATTTGCGGTGCAAACAATATGTGATCGGGAACGTTTGTCAATATGTATATACCCTAAACCGCATGACCATATCCGTGTAAGGTAGCGCGTGATACAGTTTTTGAAGAAAAAACTTGCGAAATCTGTGGGTTTCGCTATATTCCACACACTTTGAAAGAAACCTCGTTGGCGAAAAGGCTCGTCAACTATGCAAAGACTACGGATTACAAGGTGTAAGAAGGGCTTTGCGCTAACTCAGGAGGAAATGAAATGCCTTATTATGAAACCGTGTTTATCGCACGGCAAGACCTTACAGAAGCGCAGGTGAAAGATATCACAGCGTCTTTTGAAAAAATCATTAAAGATGCAAGCGGCAAAATCCACAAAACAGAATTTTGGGGTTTGAGAAACTTTGCATATAAAATCAACAAAGCCCGTAAAGGTCACTATGTTTTGCTTGAGCTTGAAACAGAAGCTGATGCATTGCACGAAATGGAACGTCAAATGCGTTTGCATGAAGACGTTGTGCGCTACCAATCACTTCGTTTGGAAGAGCTAACAGATGGCCCGTCCGTAATGATGGACAAAGGCGGTCGTGATGAAAAGAGTGACAGAAACTACAAAGATAAGAAGGAGGCCGCATAATGTCAGCTGCAGATGCCCCAACAGTAAAACGTCCGTTTTTCCGTCGTAAAAAGACATGTCCGTTCACAGGTCCTAATGCACCTGAGATCGACTGGAAGAACACAAAGCTATTGAGCCGTTATATCTCAGAGCGTGGGAAAATTATCCCTAGCCGTATCACAGCGGTATCCCAAAAGAAGCAACGCGAACTTGCAAAAGCAATCAAACGCGCTCGCTACATGGGTCTATTGCCGTATGTTCAACATGAAACCGACCAGCGCCCACAAGGCCGTCGTTAAGATCAGATTTGGAGAGAAATTATGTCGACACAAGTCATTCTGCTAGAGCGCGTTGAAAAGCTCGGCAACATGGGCGAAATCGTAAGCGTTAAGCCCGGCTATGCACGTAACTACCTATTGCCGCAGAAGAAAGCTTTGCGCGCAAGTAAGGAAAACCTTGCATATTTTGAAGCTCAGAAGAAAGTTCTTGAAGCTGAGAATGAAAAAGCGAAAAAAGAAGCTGAGAAATTGGCTAAGAAAATTGAAGGTGTTAAGGTTCCTGTTATTCGTCAGGCATCTGAAGCCGGTCAATTATTTGGTTCTGTGAACTCTCGTGATATTGCTGTGGCTTTGGCTGAAGCAACAAAAGAGCAAATCGCACGTAGCCAGGTTGATTTGAACCAAAACATCAAAACAATCGGTCTTATCGATGTTGATGTTGTTCTTCACCCGGAAGTAAAAGTTGCGATCACAGTAAACATTGCACGTTCATCTGAAGAAGCTCAGATTCAGGCTGAAACAGGTCGTGCGTTGATTGCTGATGCTTCTGATGATTACTACGAAGAAGAAGTAGCAGAAGAGCAGGCAGAAGAAGTTGAAGCGCAAGCTGATGATGCTGCTGAAGAGCAGGGCGAAGACGCCGCTTAATGTGAACGGGATATATCCCCGATATTCACAGTGATAAAAATTTAAGAGCTAGCGAATGTGTGATGCATTTGCTAGTTTCTTTTTATGAGTACAGACGCATTATTTGAAAATATCACGGGCGCGCAACACATCGCGCATGAGCAATCCGACGACCCGCATTATCGGGTGTTGCCGCATAACATGGAGGCAGAGCAAGGCTTGCTTGGTGCTTTGCTAGTTAATAACGGCGCATTTGAAAAAATCGGCGATTTACTTCGGTCAGAGCATTTCTTTTTGCCGGTGCATCAGCGCATTTTTACCGCCATTAATCAATTTGTTGAGCGTGGGCAAACCGCGTCACCTGTTACCCTGAAGGGGTATTTTGATCAGGATGCCGATTTGACTGAGCTTGGCGGCGGGCGTTACCTTGCTGAGCTTGCGGGAAGCATTGTCAGCGTGATTAACGTACATGACTATGCGCAGACAATTCATGAATTATTTATGCGCCGTCAGTTGATTGATCTGGGTGAAGAGATCGTCAATGAGGCCTATGAGCATACGCTTGATTCTTCGGCTGTGAACACCATTGAAAAAGCGGAAAGCAATTTGTTCTCTTTGGCGGAAAATGGTGAGAAGTCCGGCGGTTTCGTTTCTCTTCGTGATTCTGTGTTGGTATCTATTGAAATTGCAGAAAAGGCGTTCAAGACAAAGGGGCATGTGACGGGGGCGACGACAGGTCTTCGTGATCTTGATAAACAAACCGGTGGTTTGCACCCTTCTGACTTGATCATTCTTGCGGGTCGTCCATCGATGGGTAAAACGGCACTTGCGACGAATATTGCATATAATACCGCGCGACGTTATGCGGAAACAGGCGGTAAAGAAGGCGCGCGCGTCGGGTTTTTCTCGCTTGAGATGTCATCGGACCAGCTCGCAACACGTATTCTTGCTGATGTTGCCAATATTTCAGGTCATGCGATCAAGCAAGGGGATATTAAGCAGGAAGATTTCCAGAATTTCGTAAAGGCGAGCCAAACTTTATCACAAGTGCCGTTGCATATTGATGATACCCCTGCGCTTTCGATTGGTGCGGTGCGTACGCGTGCGCGTCGTTTGAAGCGCCAGCATGGCCTTGATTTTCTTGTGATTGACTACTTGCAGCTTTTACGCGGTTCGGGGTCGCGCCAATCGGAATCAAATCGTGTGCAAGAGGTTTCTGAAATTACAAGAGGGCTTAAGGCTATTGCGAAGGAATTGAATATACCTGTTTTGGCGCTTTCGCAGCTCTCTCGTATGGTTGAACAACGTGAAGACAAGCGCCCGATGCTTTCTGATCTTCGTGAATCAGGATCGATTGAGCAGGATGCGGACGTTGTGATGTTCGTTTACCGTGAGGAGTATTACCTTCACCGTGCTGAGCCCGAGGTTGGAACCGATAAGTATATGCAATGGCAAGAGCGATGCGAGCGTGCATTGAATGTCGGTGAATGTATCATCGCAAAGGCGCGTCACGGCCCGATCGGCACGGTGCGCATGCACTTTAATGGGCATGTTACACGCTTTAGTGATCTTGATGAAATCCACGATAGCCATAGTTTTTAAGGTATCCGTATGAGCTCTATGTCTGGCAGGTTGCGTATTGATACACAAGCGATCAAACGCAATTATGCGTTGATCGATAGAGTGGTCGGGCAATCTTGTGTGACGGGGGCATCAGTGAAGGCCGATTGTTATGGCCTTGGGGCGGAAGGTGTTTTGCCTGCGCTGTTTGATCAGGGGTGTCGTGATTTTTTTGTCGCCACCATAGAGGAAGGGATGCGCGCGCGTAAGATCCTGGGTGATGGTGCCAATATATATATTCTCAACGGGTTTTGGCCTGACCTGCAGCAAGATTTTCTCGCATATCAGTTAACGCCGGTTTTAAATGCATTGGATGATATAGAGCGTTATAACGCGTTTAGCAAAGAAAACGGCAGGGATTTACCCGCATTGCTGCATTTTGATACGGCGATGAACAGGCTTGGTCTGCCGCAGGGTGAAGCGCAAATTTTATGTGATGATCTATCGCGTTTGGATGCGATAAATGTACAATATGTGATGAGCCATTTTTCGTCTTCTGATGATCGCAGTGCGGCGCAAAATGCGCAGCAAAATGAACGTTTTCGAGGCATTACAAAACATTTCCCGCAGGCTAAATACAGCTTGTGTAATTCAGGCGGGGTGTTTCAATCATCTGATTATCATTTTGATTTGGTGCGTCCCGGTATCGCCCTTTATGGTGGCGCGCCAATCACAGGCGAAGAAAACCCTATGGAATTGGTTTTGCGTTTGGATGTTCCCGTACTTCAGGTGCATAGCGTAAAAGCAGGTGAAACCGCAGGGTATAATGCGACATATAAATTTGAACGCGATTCGTATGTTGCGGTTGTGTCCTTGGGATATGCGGATGGCGTTTTCAGATCGCTCAGCAATAACGGGGCGCTATATTGGAATGGTGTGCGTATGCCGTTTCGCGGCCGTGTATCAATGGATTTAATAATTTGTGATTTGTGTGATGTGCCGCAAAATCAATATCCTGCGCATGGCGATGTCGCAGAATTTATTGGTAATCATCAAACGATTGATGATATAGCGCGCGATGCGGGAACGATTTCCTATGAAGTTATTACGGCGCTTGGGCGGCGATATATACGGGAATACGCATAAAAAAACCGCGCCGTTTGGCGCGATTCTTATCAATTCATTTATATGGTTATGCGCGCATACCGGCCATCGCATTATTTGTTGTCGATAGAGACGAGAGGTCTTGGCCGTCTTCCAGAGTTTGATCCGGTGTTTGGTTGTCTGTATCGGCAATAAGCTCTTCTGCGACTGATGGAACAACCGGCTCAGGCTCGCCTGTCGCGACCATAATTCCGGATTCGTTAACAGAGTTTTCGATATTTGCCATTTCTCTTTGTGCCAGATAAACGGCGTTTTGCGCATCTTTTTCAAGTGATCCTGCTATTTCACCTGTGTGGCGCTTGTTCGGGTGCGGCAGTTTTTCGTCTAAGTCTCTTGCGACGGCTGTAAGCTCAGCATACGTCATTTCTTCGCCGTTAAAGTTTACCGTTTGGTTCTGTAACTGCTGCTCAAATGCGGCGCGACCGGCGTCGTAGGCGGCTTGTTCTCGATCGGTATCGCCGTCACCAAAGAATAAGAAACCTTCACCGTCTTTTTCTTCGATTTCATTCAAGCTCATGCGCGTTTCGAACGTTTCAGTACCATTTGTAACGCCGTATGTTATTTTCTCATCCGCGAAGCTTGCACGTGTCTGCTCCAAAATAGATTGTGCATCGGCTAATTGCTCGCGTGTTTCTGTGATAAGTTTTGGAACATCCTCGTTCAGATATCTCTGTGCTTCCTCATATTGGGCGCGTGCGTCATCAAAACCTGCTTCCTTCAGAGCTTGTTCGCGCGCTTCAGGGAAGCTTTCGACCATATATTGCTCTTCTAATGTCAGGACATCTTCGTTTGATAGTTTTTCATACTCAGCCAATGTCAAAGGAGCTGTTGGTGTAACCATGCCTTCTGCTTCTAATGAGTTTTCAGCAGCGGCACTAAATTCACCGGTGATGCCGCCATGGTGATCAAAGCCATTTTGCGCAATTTCAGGGCTTTCATCTTCGCTGATGTCATTCGCACCCATCTCAGGGGCTTCGTCCATAACATCAATATTTTGTGCGACACTGTTATCTGATGATTGTAATGTCGTGTGATCAACGCTCGCAAGTGTCGTATATGCGTTGTTCAAGTTACCTGATAGGCTTTCAGCATGGCGCATGAAGCTGGTCACTTCTTCTTCTGTAATGCCTTTGTTTAATAAATATGCTTCAACCATAGGCTTTGTCGTATCGTTCAGCTCAAGCGTAGGGTTTTCGACCCCTGAAGAAACTTGTGCGCTCAAAACAACAGTTTGCAATGCAGTAGCAGTATAATGCCCTAGCAAGTCATCCGGTTGGCCGTCTTTGCCGCCGATTTGCTCTGCTGTTGGCAGGCCGCCGATTTTATCAAGATTGTTAATGAGTAATTCCTGCATTGCAGCCACATCGCCGTTTCCTCTGGTAAAGCCGGAAACAAATGTATTGGTTGATTCTGCGGGGTCGTTTTCAACGATTTCGACAGCGCCTTCGCCAAGGAAGTGTAATTCCGCAATATTGAGCTCGGCACTCATATTGTCCATGTTGATATTGGCTTCGTCATACGCTTCGTTGCTTTCGCCGCCCGGGAATACCGTCTTTGCGCCTTCAACGAACTTGCTTACGCTCTCGGCATCTACGCCGCGTTCGGTAAGGTATTTTTCAACGCTTGCGATGCTGTCGCTGTTGTAACTGCTGGTGATATCACTTGGGTCTTTGCCTTCTGCAATCTGTGCCATAAGCAAAAGCGTGCTTAAGGCCGTCGCAGATCCGTCGCCTAGCTTGCCGTCAGCTGCGCCGGTTGTATGATTACCTATTGATTGTGCTGTGATGTTACGAAAACCAATTTTTTCAAGATTCTCTATAAGAACCTCTTGCATTCCAAGCACGTCATTATTCGTTTGAAGTTCAGCCATGTCACCCTCTATAGCTTTTTATATCAATATTAGTGTTTTCTTATTATTTGAAAACTTCTTTATACTTTTAATAATTACTTACAATATAAATAAGAAAAAATAAAAAAGCAAATTTCAAGTGCCTTTTTTCATCACTTTTTGTTGAGGTAAGATGTCTGCCTCACTAAGAGGCTTGAATCTGTTGTAGAATTTTGAAGGAAGCCTGTAATCCCACCACTCTTCTGTGAGGGGGGTAAGCGCTGTTTGATGTTTTGTCGCGCCGTATATCATGCTTTTATCTAATTTCGAGCGGTTATTTTGGATGTGTTTTGCGTGTTTATATTCGCGATGTGCAGGGTTGTGTTCAGGATTCGAATTTTCTGCCAAGTAATCAAATGCGCACCCCATATCAATCAAGGTCCCGTCCTTATCCTCTAGTCCGATATCTATGGCCATACCGCGCGGGTGGCCGCCGGAACCCGGTGGGGAGAGGAGGCGCGGCGGTTCAAGCCAATGCGGGTTTTCTCTCACGCGCGCCGTTTTTGTCATGGCCTCTTGCGCCTCAATGGTGCGCAGACCGTCATAAAGGATAAAATGCAGGCCGTATGTTTCGTAACAATAAAGTGCGGCTGTCATTGTGATGTCGGCTAAATCTTTGTAGAGCCAGAGCTTGGCATCGGGACGATATATACGCTCGCCAAATAGCAGGTTGTCATCACGGGCATAGGCCAAATCAATGCGGTAGTAATGCGCGGTGGCATGATCATTCATGCAGACCAAATCATCAGGTGATATTGTTAATATTGCCTTGTTCATAGTGGTGATGTGCTCATGCAGTGGATGGTATGAAATTGCCGCCTTTTAGGTATGGACGCCCCTGTCTATTTCCTTTAGTGTCTTTAGCGTTCAGGAATTTAAACAATTAACGTTAAGAATGGTATGACAGGTCAAGCCATAGAACAAGAAAAACCGCGTAAATGTTGTAATCCCGTTACTGCGGTGTTGGATATTTTTGGTGCCGTTGGTGCATCTATTCTTAATATGCTCGCGGCGATCGGCAGATTATGCGGCTTCATTTCGCGTGCAGTGATGCATTGCTTTACGCCGCCGTTCTTTCCCTCACAATTAGCGCGCCAGTTGATTGATATCGGGTATTATTCTTTGCCTGTTGTCGGGATGACGGCCTTGTTTACGGGGATGGTTTTGGCGTTGCAGAGCTATACAGGTTTTACGCGCTTCAATGCTGAGGGCGCTATTGCAGGGGTTGTCGTTTTATCAATCACGCGTGAGTTGTCCCCTGTTTTGGCGGGGTTGATGGTTGCCGGGCGTGTTGGTGCGGCGATTGCGGCGGAGATCGGAACAATGCGCGTGACCGAACAAATTGATGCGTTGCGCACTCTATCCGTTAATCCGTTTAAATATCTTATTGCGCCGCGTGTCATCGCCGCCACGCTTACATTGCCGATCCTTGTTTTGATCGGTGATATTATCGGTGTTTACGGCGGATATATTGTGTCAATCTATTCATTGGGTTTCAGCCCCGCCGGCTATCTCTCACAAACATGGGATACGGTCACGCAAATTGATGTTGTTTCCGGTTTGTGGAAGGCGGGAGCATTTGGTTTTATTGTATCGATAATGGGATGTTATCACGGCTTTAACTCTGCGCGTGGTGCGCAAGGTGTTGGCGCGGCAACAACCAATGCGGTTGTGTCGTCTTCGATTTTGATCCTGATCTTTAACTACTTAATTACACAGATATTCTTCTCATGAGCGCGCAAGACACAGACATCATGCTAGACCTGAAAGGGGTTTCAAAAGCATTCGGCAGTAATAAGGTCTTAAATGACCTTCATCTGAGTGTGCCCAAGGGGAAGTCCATGGTTGTTATCGGCGGTTCCGGTACGGGGAAGTCCGTGATGTTAAAATGCGTGCTTGGATTGCTTCAGCCCGATCAGGGATCAATCCTGATTGACGGGCAGGATGGCATTGGCGCAGATGCCAAAACACGCGGTGAAATGATGAAAAAGTTCGGTATGCTTTTTCAGGGCGGTGCGTTATTTGACTCCCTTAAGATCTGGGAGAATGTCTCTTTCGGTCTTGTTCACGGGCAGGGGATGGCTAAAAAAGAGGCAAAAGAGATTGCGATTGAAAAGATCATCGCGGTTGGCCTGAAGCCTCAAGTCGCGGAGCTATATCCCGCTGAGTTGTCAGGCGGCATGCAAAAACGTGTTGGTTTGGCACGTGCAGTTGCAACGAAGCCTGAAATTATTTTCTTTGATGAGCCGACAACAGGTCTTGATCCTATTATGGCGGACGTGATCAATGATTTGATCGTTGAACAGGTAAAAGGGCTTGGTGCGACGGCGCTTTCGATTACACATGATATGGCGAGCGCACGTAAGATTGCGGATTATGTTGCCATGATTTATGAGGGGCGCATTATTTGGACCGGCCCCGTTTCCGATTTGGATCATTCGGGCAATGAATATGTTGATCAATTTATTCATGGCCGCGCAGACGGGCCGATTACACGCCGCGTGGTGTAGGCGTGACCGGGCGCTTTAGCTAGGGCGCTTACTAGAGTTTTCTTGTGTAAGTAATTTGTTTATGTTAAACGCTTTTGGCGAGGCTTTGCCGCCACGCGGAAATTCAATCTAAGCACTGTAATAGTATAAAAAGACGCGATGAAATATTTTTGGAGATGTTGTTTATGGTTGCTATCCCTCGGTTTTGTCGGGGCGGTGGTTGCTGTATGTGGGTTTATTTATGTTTTGCATTATTATAGCCAGGATTTACCGGCCTATGATCAATTGCGTAATTATGAACCGCCGATTGTAACGCGTCTTTATGCCGGTGACGGTCGTTTACTCGCGGAATTTGCAGAAGAAAAACGTGTTTTCGTACCCATAGAATTTATTCCTGATCGTGTAAAAAATGCATTTATTGCTGCAGAGGATCAAAACTTCTATCGCCATAATGGGGTTGATATGAAGGCTGTCGCCCGCGCGATTGTTAAAAATGTTAAAAATATCGGTACGGGGAGGCGTCCCGAAGGTGCTTCAACCATAACGCAGCAAGTTGCGAAGAACTTTTTCTTCTCAAACGAAGTATCCTATGTACGTAAGATCAAAGAGGCGATCTTAGCTTATCGTATGAGTAATACTTTGGGGCGCGACCATATCCTCGAGCTGTATTTGAACCAGATCTATTTGGGCGGTGGTGCGCATGGTGTTGCTGCTGCTGCGCTTTATTATTTCGATAAATCACTGGAAGAATTAAATATCGCAGAGGTCGCATATCTTGCCGCTTTGCCAAAGGCACCGAATAATTATCACCCCGTAAAGAACCATGATGAAGCCTTGGCACGTCGTAATTGGGTGATTAGCCGTATGGCAATAGAAGGGTATATCACAGATGCGCAAGCCGAAATGGCGCAGGCTATACCACTTGAGATGAAGCATGACAGTAGTGAAGAGGTTGATGCGCCGTATTTTGCCGAAGAGGTTCGTCGTGAGCTGTCTGAACGCTATGGTGAAGATATTTTATATCAAGGTGGTTTGGCTGTTAAAACATCTGTTGATCCAAAGCTACAGGATATTGCAGAGCGTTCATTACGCAAAGGGTTGATGGAATATGATAAACGCCATGGCTATCGCGGGGCGTTGACAACATTTGAAACACTGTCAGATTGGCGAAAGAATCTGGCGGATGTTCCTGCTCCCGAGGGGATGTTGCGTGAATGGTCACTCGCGGCTGTTTTGGAAGTGAGTGCGGGATCCGCAAAGATCGGGTTTGTTGAACATGATCAGGGGGAAGTAAAGCTTGCGACCTCTAAATGGGCGCGTGAGTATAAAAATGACGGTTATGCTTTGGGGCCTGCGATTAAGTCATTGGATCAAGTGCTGAAGGTTGGTGACATTATTATTGTGGAACCGGTAAAGGCCGAAGGAAACGCGAATGATAATGCAGAGGCCAAACAAGAATATGAAATTCAACAAGTGCCTATTGTACAGGGCGCGTTGATGGCCTTAAACCCGCATACAGGGCGTGTTTTGGCGATGCAGGGCGGGTGGAATTATCGTTACGGCCATAGTGAGTTTAACCGTGCAACGCAAGCGCAGCGTCAGCCCGGATCTTCGTTTAAACCCTTTGTATACTTGGCAGCCTTAGAGGCGGGGTTTACGCCAGCTACATTGGTTCTTGATGCGCCGTTTGTTTTGGAAGATGACGTTGCAGGTACGTGGAAGCCGAAAAATTATTCAAAGGAGTTTTACGGCCCAACGACGCTCCGTGTCGGGATCGAGAAGTCAAGAAACCTCATGACTGTGCGTTTGGCTGATTATATCGGTATGGAAAAAATCGCGCAGTATTCCGATCGTTTCGGTATTACTGATAATATGCCGCCACTTCTTGCAAACTCCTTGGGGTCTGCAGAGACAACACTGCTTCGTATGACTGCGGCCTACGGTATGCTCGTAAATGGCGGGAAGCGTTTAAATCCAACATTTGTTGACCGTATTCAAGATCGTTACGGAAATACAATATTTAAGCATGATGATCGTGCATGCAGTCGATGTGGTGATAAGATAAAATGGGAAGATCAAGGCGTACCTGTTATAGAGGATAATAGGGAATCAATCGCGGATGAGCGTGCAGTCTATCAAATTGTTTCTATCATGCAGGGGGTTATTGATCGTGGAACCGGTGCAAGATTGCGCTATTTAAATCGCCCGCTTGCAGGTAAAACCGGAACGACTAATGATTCACGCGATGCATGGTTTATGGGGTTTACGCCTGATCTTGTTGTTGGTGTTTATGTCGGCTTTGACCGTCCGCGTTCTCTGGGGCGTCGTGAAAGCGGTTCGTCCGCTGCCGTTCCTATTTTCGGAGCCTTCATGGAGGAGGCGCTTGACGGTGTTCCCGTATCGCCGTTCCGTCGTCCGTCGGGGATTCGTAATGTACGTATTAATGCGGAAACCGGTGTGCGTGCCCGTCCGGGTGATAAAAAGGTGATTTGGGAATCGTTTATTGTCGGGAATGAGCCGACTGACGAAATGTATATTCTCGGAGAGGATGGAATTTCTCTAATGCCATCATATGGTTTCGATGAATATAATTATGATCAATACTATATGCCTAGCGCAGGTGGGCTTGAGAGTTTGCCGCCTGAATTGGTCCAACAGCCTCCGACTTCGGCAACAACCGGCACGGGCGGGTTGTATTAAAAAATAAAATGTCATGGTGTGTTTATATTCTGCGATGCTCTGATGATACCCTGTATACAGGAATCACCAATGACATTGCCCGTAGGGTAGAGCAGCATAATGCGGGAAAAGGCGCAAAATACACATCATGTCGCGTGCCTGTGCGGATTGTTTATCAAGAAGAATGCAATGATCGATCAGAAGCCTCCAAGCGTGAAATCGCAATTAAGCGTTTATCACGTGTTCAAAAAAAGGCTCTTATTGATGGATGTGAGTAGATGATTATTTAGCAGCAGAAGATTGTGCTTCGGCCTGAGATGTTTGCTCCTGCTTTTTATCACTTTTTTCTGCTGCGTCTTTTTTACTTTGTGACAAGATATTTTTGCCGTTCTGTTCTATAGCTTCAATCATGCCTGATAGCTTTTCCTGTTCTGCGCGGTCTTCTTCGCGTTTGAATTCGAACGTGTTTTCTTCGAAGTTTACGGTATAGACAGTCGATCTTGTGTAATAAAATTTCATCAATTCTTCATATGCAATCAGCAAATCTTGTTCGTTTGAGAAGTAAGAAACATATAAGTCGAGCATCTCATCGCTCATTTTTTTCCAGCGCTTTAAGAGGAATGCTTGAAGCTCAGTGTTGTTTTTGCTTGTATCGTTTTCAAGTTTGCTCTGGTATTCCCCGAAAACAGCAATGATATTTTCGATTTTTCCGCGCAAAGATGGGGAAAGCTGGTCTTGATAGATTTTTAAGTTTTCTTTTGCGAATTCGGGGGTTTCGTAATTATACGGACTGGTAATTTGGGCTATCAGTTTTTTTTCCGTATTGTATTCGGCGACTTTTTGACGAATATCTTCTTTGAACTCGTTAATATATTTATCGTAAAGGGCGTTAAGCTCTTTTTGTTCTGCTTCGCGCTTCGCGGCTTCTTCGGCTGCGATCCGTTCTTCTGCGATGCGTTTTGCTTCTATTTGTTTGTAATAGGAATAGCCACCCGCACCAAAACCGATGAACAGGGCAATGCATAAAACAGTGATAAGTGCGACGGCGCTTTTATGATCAGACATGATCTTTACTTGCCTAATGTCGGGATTTCAACATTCGGTGGTGCATTTTTGCGCAAGAGTTGTCTTTGATCGAAGCTTGTTTTGTTTAAGGCATCGATGCTTTTGCCGTAATATTTATAACCACCGAACTTATAGAAATGAACACGGTCATCTCCGGCTCTGTAAAAGTAGCTACCGCCTTGCTTAATGACAAAGGTGACGAGCTCTTTATAGGTGTTTAAAAATTTGTTCTGCATAGAAAAGTAATTATTTGCAGTTGTTTTAAATTCTTTGATTTTTTGATCCCATAAGGCATCAAGTTTTTCTAAATCTTCTCCGCGAATATTTTCACGCGTTTCTTCATAGTATTTGTTGGCGCTCTCAATGTCCTGCATCATGCCTTTGTAATTTTCTTTTAAGCTTGTCATCGCCTTATCCATATCACCGTCAAATTCTTTGGCGTAACGTGTGTATTGAAAGCGAGAAGGCTCCATCAAGCTGTATAGTTTTGATTGATACGTCATATCCACAATGGCTTTGTTCCATAGCGAGAGAAATAAGGCGTTATAAACTTCGTCCAGTTTTTTGGCTTGTGCAGCACTACCAACTTGTGATGAAAAAACCTTGGGAATAGGCTTCGCGGTTTTATCCGCTTCTTCTGTGGTTTGCGGATTATATGTACCATGTTGTGCATAAGCAGGTGCAGCAGCGCCGATGCACAATGAAAGACTTACTACAGAAAGGATTCGAATAACTTTACTCATGCCGCCATTGTGCCATTATGTTGTAATGGTTTCAACTTCTTAAAACAGTTTGATAAAAAGATTTTAGTCAATTATGGTGCCAATGATCCAGAAAAAAAACAGAATTTTGACAAAAGAGTGAGATTTCCGCGCCGCCCACCCCCGCCATTTGTTTACGCGCCGCCTCAAGATGAGGTGGATGTTTTACATGAGGATGATGGTTTTTTAATTTTATCAAAGCCGAGCGGATTGCTGAGCGTGCCGGGACGTTTGCCTGAGCATCAGGATTCATTAGAGCTTCGTGTTAAGGCAAAATGGCCTGATGCGCGAATAGTCCACCGCCTTGATATGGATACATCCGGTTTAATGATTATGGCGTTGAACCCCGATTATCACCGCATATTCGGATTGCAGTTCGAGCGCCGAAAAACTGAAAAAATATACATTGCCCGCGTCTGGGGGCATGTCGAAGATGATGCAGGAGAGATCGATTTGCCTCTCATTTGCGATTGGCCGAACAGACCGATACAAAAAGTTGATTTAACGCATGGCAAGCAAGCTGTCACATCGTGGAAGGTCTTGGAGCGAGAAATTGATCAGGGCTCTAAGGTGACGCGTATTGCACTCTATCCTGTGACAGGACGAACGCACCAATTACGCGTTCATATGGCGGAGATAGGGCACCCGATATTGGGAGATGACTTTTATGCGCATGAGGCCGCGTTTAAAACCGCAGACAGATTGCAACTCCATGCGCATCGCCTGATGATATGTCATCCCAATGGCGGAGAAAAGATATGGTTTGAGGCGCCGTGTCCTTTTTGAAAAAGGTTTAGTAACGTTCCGGTCTGTTGAGCCATCCGGCGGCAACCCACCAATCGGGATTTTCTTGTTTTATCGATTTTTTTGCTTCTTGTGCGGCCTCAAAACTGCTGAACAACCCAAAGCATGATGCACCCGATCCGCTCATACGGTGAAAAACACATGATGGATGTTGATCAAGTGTTGCCAATATATTTTGAATATCGGGCACAATGGATATTGCCGATTCATACAGATCATTGTCTGTGCGTGACAGAAATGAAATTAAGGCAGAGGCATCTGAGAAAATTTCGGGGATTTCAATTTCGTCTTTAAACGGTTTCTTATGATGTATGAAAACGTCTTTGGTTGGGCAGGCAATCATCGGGTTAATTAATACTATCGGAATTTCAGGAAGATCACCGAAAAATGTGATCTCATCCCCGATCCCGCGCATTATAGCAGGGCGGCATTCGTGGCAAACGGGAACGTCGGCCCCTAAATTTGTCATGAGCGGTAAGAGGTAGCTAGCGTTATTAGGCATTTTCCAATATTGTTGGAGTCCCCAAATTGTGGCCGCTGCATCAGATGATCCGCCGCCAAGCCCTGCGGCTACCGGAAGGTTTTTGGTCAGTGTTATTTCTACATTGAGTGATTTATCATTAATTTGTGATATGGCACGCGCTGCTTTCACAACTAAATTATTGCTGTCGATATATGCTTTTTTATCTGTGTCCGTCAGTTTTGCGGCAAAAGGACCGTCAATTTCAAAGGAAAATTGGTCTGCGGGCTTGATTGTTATTTCGTCACCGATATCTGCAAAAGCCACGAGCGAATCTAGTTTGTGATATCCATCGCGCTTACGTTTTATCAAATGCAGATAAAGGTTAATCTTGGCAGGTGCGAAAACGGAAACTGTTTGTGGCATGTGGATTTGAATTCTGTGATTACTTCATATTCTTGGCATCAATCGGTGGCATGCCTTTTTCAAGTTTTTCCGAAATTGTTTTTTTAATCTCGTCCTCTTCGGCGTAGTTTCTGGCACGTTCCCATTGAAACCGCGCTTCAAGCTTACGCCCTACACGCCAATAGGCATCACCAAGATGGTCGTTTACGGTCGGATCATAGGGCAATAGCTCCACGGCTTTTTCTAATGTGGCTGCGGCTTGATCAAAATTTTGCGTGCGGAAATAAACCCATCCCAAAGAATCGCGGATATAGCCGTCATTAGGGCGCGCATCCACGGCGCGTTGTATCATATCTTGCGCTTGCTCCAGATTAATCCCCTTATCTGCCCAGGCATACCCAAGATAGTTCAGGACATACGGTTCGTCAGGACGGTAGGAAAGAGCGGTCTTCAGCTCGTTCTCTGATTCGTTCCATCGGTCTAATTGTTCTAATGCAATCCCGCGCAAGTAATGCAGATACCAAAATTCTTCGGTAATTTCACCGCCCATTTCTGTGGTGGCCATATCATAGTATTTTAAGGCGTTTTTATAATCTTCCTGATGACGGTGCAGATCGCCGATCTTGATTAAGGTATCAACACTTTTATCCTGGCTTTGTAAGCCTTCGAGAACAGAAAGGGCCATATCAAAATCTTCTGCTTCTTCATACACATCGACGATGTCGTGTTGCGCACGAAGATAGGCCTCATCGTCTTTAGGAACTGCGTTATAAAATGAAACGGCCGTCTTGAATTGTTTATGCTTGGTGCTGATTTCACCTAGTAAGAAACGCGCTTCGTTTTGATTGTTATCTAAATAAAGCGCCATATGCGCAAAAACCCGTGCGCTTTCGTCATTGGCCTCATTATATAATATATTGGCAATATCAAAGAAGGCTTGTGCCATACCTTGTTGCGCAGTTTCTATTTTTTTGAAGAGATCATTTTTGTTTTCGTTGTTTTCAATCGCTTTAATTTTATCGCGGATATGCGGGCTCTCCGGCATCGCCTTAAGGATTTTTTGATAGAGATCCGTCGCTTTGTTCATTTGCCCGACATGCGCATAAAGATCAGCAATGCGTTCCATTTCGTTGTAATTGATGTTTTCAACCTTCAGTGAATTATCAATCATTTTTTCGATGACGGAGTGATCATTCAGGAAATCGGATATTAAGATGCTGTGGTATAGTTGGACGGTGTTTGCCCGTAAGTTATCAATCTTAAGTGTACCTGTTCCCGCGTTAATCCATCCATCCATAAATGGGCCGATGAATTTTACCGTACCGTCTTGCGGCAGGGCATTAAACATATTTAAGGCGTCTTTGTACTTATTCTCTTTGATTAATTTTGTAATGACAAAAACATCGGCGATTGAATTTTGTAGCTGCGGCGATAGTTTTTTTGATTGTTCCGCAATTTTAATCGCGCGCTCAACGTCCCCTGCGCCCATGGCCAGTATCATCGCACGTTGTAACATATCCGTTTGCGCAATGCCGGTTTCTTGCATGACTTCGCCAAGATACTTATTTGCGGTTTTCCAATCGTGATTGGTTTGTGCAAAACGACTGGCGAGATATTGCCCCGCCATGACCTCGGTAATTTCACCACGATTAAGCAACGGCTTTTGCGCTTCTGCGGCGGCTTCGTCGGCAGAATGCATTTGGTTTGCAACGGTTAAGTTTGTGTTTTCGCTGTTTTGAACAGCGCACAGGCCGACCGCGCAGGTGGCGAGGAGTAAAGAGATAACCTTCATTGTTTTTTTATAGTCCTTAAAATCAGTCACAGCAATAAACGTTTTGTGTTTTTAAAGTTACATATTCGGATAATTCGGCCCATCACCGCCATGCGGTACAGTCCAATTTATATTTTGCGACGGATCTTTGATGTCACAGGTTTTACAATGAACGCAGTTTTGGGAATTTATTTGGAATTTCTTTTCACCGTTTTGCTCAATCACTTCATAAACGGCCGCCGGGCAATAACGTTGTGCAGGCTCTGCAAATTCAGGCAGATTCACATCAATCGGTATTGATTTATCTTTCAGACGTAAGTGGCATGGCTGATCTTCTGCATGATTGGTATTTGATAATTGAACGGATGTCAGGCGGTCAAATGTAATAACGCCATCTGGCTTCGGATAGGCAATCGGGCTGTAATCCTTTGCCTTGCCGGTTTGGGCGTGGTCGGCATAGTTTTTCAATGTACCGCCAAGCTTTCCACCCGTTAGAGTTTGTATTGCGGCATTTATCAGGCCCGCCCATAACCCCTTGTGGAAGCCCGGGCGAATATTACGCACGGCATATAGCTCATCATAGACCCATGAATTTTTGATGTTTTCTGCGTAACTGATTGCTTCGGTGCCAAAGGATTCGTTGTCTTGCAGATGATTAAAAATGCTTTCAGCGGCAATCATGCCTGATTTCATAGCGGTATGATTACCCTTGATTTTGGGGACATTTAAAAATCCGGCTGTATCACCGATCAAAACGCCGCCCGGAAAGGTCAGTTTCGGTAAAGATTGAAAGCCACCCTCAACGAGCGCGCGCGCACCATAGGCTACGCGTTTTCCACCCTCCAGCAGAGGTTTGATTTTTGGATGTGTTTTAAAACGTTGCATTTCCTCAAACGGAGAGAGGTAAGGATTTTTATAATCAAGGCCGACAACAAAGCCGATAGAAATCATATTGTCTTCCATATGGTATATCCACGATCCGCCATAGGTTTGGCTGTCCATCGGCCAGCCGATTGAGTGCTGGCAAAAACCCTGTTGGTGTTTTGACGGGTCAATTTCCCAGATTTCCTTAACGCCAAGGCCATAGGTTTGCGGATCGCTGTCTTTGCGTAAATCATAATGTTTAATGAGCTGTTTCGTCAGCGAACCGTGACACCCTTCGGCAAAAACAACCTGACGCGCATGAAGCTCCATGCCCGGTTCGAATTGGTCTGCCTTTTCGCCTTCTGCGTTGACGCCCATATCGCCGGTGGCAACGCCGATGACTTGGTTATCGGCATTATAAAGAATTTCTGCTGCTGCAAATCCTGGGAATATCTCAATGCCCAACCCTTCGGCCTGTTCCGCAAGCCAGCGGCACAAATTTCCAAGGGATATAATGTAGTTGCCCTTATTGTGCATTTGCGGCGGGGTGATCATCGGAAAGGCGCCTTTTTGCGTTAAAAAAACGAATTTGTCCTTTGTTGCAGGGCAGGTGAGCGGTGCCCCTTTATCTTTCCAATCAGGAATAAGCTCGTTCAATGCGCGCGGTTCGAATACCGCACCTGATAAAATATGCGCACCAACCTCGGACCCCTTTTCCAAAATACAGACATTTATGTCTTTGCCGTATTCTTCCGCCAGTTGTTTCAGCCGTATCGCACAAGAAAGGCCGGACGGGCCCGCCCCGATGATGACAACATCATATTCCATGTTTTCTCTGTCAGCTCTTACGGATTCAGGCATATTGGGGGATTCTCCTCTTTCTTTTTACGGCTTACTACTTTACCCTATTTTTATTCTAAAATCTCTTAACAAAAACTCTTTTTACAGGAGGATAACGCTTTGACCGCCCATATGTTGCATGAAGAAATGATATGCGCTTTGCAATGGTATGCGGATAATGGCGTTGAGGATATTCTGCAAGACGAGGTTATTGACCGCACAAAGGCTGAAGAAATATCAGTCTCAGCAATGCTGGCGGAGGCCGGTGTGGCCCCGTCTGCACAAAACCCCGCACGTGGTGCGCCGCCGCCGCCGCAGTCAATGCAGCAGAATTTATCTGCACCGCCTGCCTTTTTAGGGATGAGTGAGGCGCGTAGTGAAGCTGTGAAGCTGGCGAAGGCAGCTAATACATTAGAGGAATTAAAAAAGGCCATTGCGGAATTTGAGGGCATTGCCATTAAAAAGACGGCAACAAATATGGTTTTTGGCGATGGTCATCCGAATGCCGATATTATGTTGATCGGTGAAGCGCCGGGCGCCGATGAGGATCGCGCAGGAAAGCCTTTTGCGGGTTCAAACGGTCAATTACTGGATAAGATATTAAGTTGTATTGATTTGGCGCGTCATCATGAGGATGCAAGCAAGGCGGTTTATTTGACCAATGTTCTCAATTGGCGTCCGCCCGGTAACCGTAGCCCCAACGAAGCGGAAATTGCGGTAAGTTTGCCGTTTTTGGAACGTCATATCCAGATTGTTAAGCCCAAAATATTGATCTTATGCGGCGGTGTAGCGGGTAAATCACTTTTAAATTCTGATAAGAGTATCTCACGTTTGCGCAAAACATGGCACGGATATACGACTGTAACGCAAGAGATAGCGGAGCAGGGCAATGAGATTTCGGCTATTGCGACATATCTTCCGTCAGATCTTCTGAGCACGCCGATACATAAAAAATCCGTATGGGCGGATATGTTAGAGTTGCAAAAGAAGATAAAATTAATGTAAAATATTTACATAATCAAAATATGTGTGGACAGGTGGGCCGTTTTTATGTATGAAAGGCGGCACCATGAAAAAGACAGGTATTTTAAAAATTGGTTCACGCCTTTGCGTGTATACCGCGATATACAGCATACTCTTTGTTCCCGTTCATGCGGCACCAGAGCGTGTACCTGTACCGGCGGCTAAGCCGATCCTGATTGCAGGATCTCCGGTTCCGCTACCGATGGAAAAACCTGACCTCCCATATGATATTGAGCCTGCCGCAGGGCATACAGATATTCATGTTGCTTCTTTGGCGCCTAAGTCTTTTAATTTACAAGATTTGTTCACAGTTACATCAAGCGTTAAAAAAACATATCCGCATGGGTTTAACCCTCTGTCGGGTGAGCAATCAAAAATATATGGCGATATTTTTGCTTTGCAGGCAGAAGGTAAAATGGATGATGCGGATAAGCTGTTTGCGCGTGTCAAAGATAACCGTTTAATGGGGCATGTCTTGGCGCAGCGTTATTTGCATGCCGATTATACAAGCAGATATGAAGAATTATCTGATTGGATGGAGCGTTATGCAGATCATCCTGATGCGGATCGTATCTATAAATTAGCTTTGGCCAAAAAAGGCAATGCTTCTGCAACATTAAAGAAGCCTCAAATTGGACGTATTTTGTCGCAGGTTAAAGAACCGACAATGCAATATCCTAAGATCTACGCGTCAAATGCAGCGCGTTCTCATGCGCAATCACAGCAGGTGCGTGACTTTGAAAAGAAAGTGCATAAGCTTTTGCGTTCGGGCGATACACTTGATGCGTTAAAAACATATCGCGATTCCCCGCAAAGGCAGCTTATGGACAGTGTTGAACGTGATGCCTTACAAGCCGATATCGCAGAAAAATTATTATACAGACAGCGCTTTGATTCTGCTCTGAAGCTTTCAAAGCAAAGTGCAGACCGTTCAGGTAAATATGTACCAAAGGCAAGCTGGGTTGTCGGTTTGGCATCATGGCAAAAAGGTGATTTTGCAACGGCAGCACATTATTTTAACAAGGTTTCTGATTCCGCATATACATCGGGTTGGTTGGCTTCTGCCGGGTCGTTTTGGGCGGCACGTAGCTATGAAAAGCTAGGGAATAAGGGCGCGCAGTTGGCGTCTTTAAAGAAGGCGGCAAAACACTCCAGAACATTTTACGGTTTGATGGCGGCGAATTTGCTCGGTTCAGCTTATGATTTTAAATGGGATGTGCCGAAATATAGCGATAGCCAAGAAGAAATTTTGCTCTCTCACGCCGCAGGGCAGCGCGCTGTGACATTGGTTGCGGCCGGTCAATATGATTTGGCGGAAGAAGAGCTGATGCGTCTTCGTTATAAAGGGGATAATGCATTACAACATGCTGTCTTGGCATATGCATCACATGTCGGCTTGCCTGGCGTGGCCTTGCGTTTGGGGAATATGGTTAAGCGCGGTGCGGGCGGATATTATGATGCGGCCCTATACCCCGTCAGCCCGTGGGCACCCGAAGATGGCTATCGTTTAGACCCTGCCTTGGTGCATGCCGTTATTCGTCAGGAATCACGCTTTAATCTGCAGGCAAAAAGTTATAGTGGCGCGCTGGGGTTGATGCAGGTCATGCCAAAAACCGCAAACTATATTGCGCAGAAACGTGATTATGCCGACAGCTTGTCAGCATCTCGTTTGAAGATGCCCGAAGTGAACATGAAAATCGGACAAGATTATCTGGAATACTTATTGCAAGGGCCATATGTGAAGGGCGATGTGATCTCTCTTTTGGTGGCATATAACGCGGGGCCGGGGAATTTGTTGAAATGGCGCAAACGCATGGGCAATAACGATGATCTCTTGCTGTTCGTTGAAATGATGCCTGTCAAAGAGACCAGAGATTATGTCGAGCGCGTGCTTTCCAATTACTGGATCTATCGCTTGCGCGCAGGATTAGAGTTACCGTCTTTGGCTGCGATCTCAAATGGCAAGATGCCGAAATATGCACATGTTATGCAGGATGAATATCCGTATAAGGTTGCCGCTAACTAAGCTCAGTTTTCTTAAAACGGTGATTTCCTAATCATAAATTCGACTTCCGGCCATAATTCCGGATCACCAACGGCAATGACTTTACCGGCAGAATTAAGTGTAAGCTCATCACCGCGCCAATCAGAGATGTGGCCGCCTGCTCCTTTTATAACAGGTACGAGCGCCGCAAAATCATGCGCGGATAGGTTTTGTTCAAACGCAATATCCATCCACCCGCTGGCAATCAGGCCATACATATAACAATCACCACCCCATGCCATGCGCGGTGGTTTTTCAAACAGGTGGTAGGCGCGGCCGTAATCGCTGAGGTTGTCAAACATCATCGGCGTTGTTGAGCACACACGTGCATCATGCAGGGAGGGGCATTTGCGCGTTTTCACGGGCTTACCGTTCATTGTGGTTTGTTCCAATGTGCCGACCCATCGCTCCTTTAGGATGGGTTGATCGATAACGCCCATAACCGGCTTATCATCTTCGCAAAGCGCGATCAGCGTCCCAAATGTCGGGCGGCCGATCATAAAACTTTTTGTGCCGTCAATCGGGTCAACAACCCATGTGCGTCCGCTTTGGCTTTCCTTGCGGGCATATTCTTCGCCCAAGATTCCGTCTTGCGGGTATGCGCTCTCGATCATTTCACGCAAAGTTTTTTCAACTTCCTTGTCCGCAATCGTAACGGGGCTCAGGTCTGATTTGCTCTCTACCTCGAAGTCGGTGCGGAAATATCTTTGAATTATTTCTCCGCTCTTTTCTGCCAGGCTATTGGCAAACGCTATAATTTCTTGCATAAATACCTCTTTGAATAATTACGAAAAGAATAGAGTGAAGCGATGAAGACCGTCAATGACATACGAAAAGAATTCCTTGGGTTTTTTGAAAAAAACGGCCACACGATTGTGCAGTCCTCATCGCTGGTGCCGCAAAATGACCCGACATTGATGTTCACTAACTCTGGTATGGTGCAATTCAAGGATGTTTTCACGGGCAAGGAAAAACGCGATTATTCCCGCGCGACAACATCGCAAAAATGCGTACGTGCAGGCGGAAAGCACAACGACTTAGAGAATGTCGGCTATACGGCGCGCCACCATACGTTTTTTGAAATGCTTGGTAACTTCTCTTTCGGTGATTATTTCAAGGATGATGCCATTGCTTTTGCGTGGGAACTGGTCACAAAGAATTTTGGCTTACCTGCGGAAAAGCTTTGCGTGACGGTGCATACAACCGATGAAGAGGCCGCCGATATTTGGAAAAAGGTCACAGGGTTTCCCGATCATAAGATTATCCGCATCAATAGCGATGATAATTTCTGGCGCATGGGTGATACGGGGCCGTGCGGTCCGTGTACCGAGATTTTCTATGATCATGGCGATCACATTTGGGGTGGCCCTCCCGGCTCTGCGGAGGAAGACGGCGACCGTTTCATTGAAATCTGGAATAACGTCTTTATGCAATATGAACAAATTGATGCCGATACGCGTATTGATTTGCCTGCGCAAAGTGTTGATACCGGAATGGGGCTGGAGCGTATTGCCGCGACTTTGATGGGATCAAATAACAACTATGATATCGATATTATGCGCGCTTTGATCGAGCATAGCGCCGATTTAACAGGCGTGGCTCCTGATGGTGATATGGCCGCCAGCCATAAGGTCATCGCCGACCACTTGCGCTCTGCGGCGTTTTTGCTTGCGGATGGTGTGATGCCAAGTAACGAAGGGCGCGGCTATGTTCTGCGTCGTATTATGCGCCGTGGTATGCGTCATGCGCATTTGCTTGGGGCGCATGATCCGTTGATGTATCGCCTTTACCCGACATTGCTTGGTAAAATGGGCGAGGCGTACCCTGAATTGAAACAGGCACAAAGCTTGATTACACAGACATTGGAAACTGAAGAAAAGCGTTTTAAGGCAACGCTTGATCGTGGTTTGAAAATGTTGGATGAGGAAACCGAAAAAGTTGCATCAGGTGCAAAATTCCCCGGTGATGTGGCCTTTAAATTATACGATACTTACGGCTTCCCGCTTGATTTGACGCAGGATGCCTTGCGCAGCAAAAATATCGAGGTTGATATCGCAAGCTTTGATTCCTGTATGGCTGAGCAAAAGGCAAAAGCACGCGCAGCATGGAGCGGTACGGGCGATGCAGGCAATGAAAAGCTATGGTTTGATATTTTGGATGCTGTCGGTGCAACTGAATTCCTTGGGTATGAGAAGGAAAGCGCGGAGGGCAAGGTAATTGCCATAGTAAAAGACGGCGTTCGTGTCGATGCGTTATCAGAAGGTGACGAAGGTATTTTGATTACGAACCAATCTCCGTTTTACGCAGAAAGCGGTGGTCAGGTTGGTGATCAAGGCGTGTTCGTAAATGATAATTTGAATGCAGTTATCAGTGATACGAAAAAGCAAGTCGGACAGCTTTGGTTGCATATTGCTCAAGTAGAGAAGGGCAGTGTAAAAATTGGCCAAAATGTTGTTATGCAGGTGAACACAGATCGCCGTGGCGCAATTAAGTCCAATCACTCCGTTACGCATTTAATGCACGAAGCATTGCGCCGCGTTTTGGGCGATCATGTATCGCAAAAGGGCTCCTTACAGGATGCGGATCGTACGCGATTTGATATTTCGCAACCTGTTGCCATGACAAAAGAACAAATTGCCGAGGTTGAAGCGATTGTAAACGAACAAATCGAAGCAAACACAGATGTGACAACCCGTGTAATGGCACTTGATGATGCACGCGAAAGCGGGGCGATGGCTCTGTTCGGTGAGAAATATGATGACGAGGTACGCGTTGTTGCGATGGGTACAAAAGACGGTGCTCATGAATTTTCGGTTGAACTATGTGGTGGTACGCATGTGAAAAAGACAGGTGAAATCGAGAAGTTTAAGATCATATCTGAGGGCGCGTTATCAAGTGGTATCCGCCGTATCGAAGCCGTAACAGGCGCGCGCGTTGATGCTTATGAAGCGCAAAAAGATGCGCAGGCACAGGCCGTTATTGATCGTTTAATGGCGCAAAATAAAACATTGAGAGAAGAGCTCTCCGCACTGGGTGGTTCTATCGATGATGTTGTTCCGAATGATGCTGCATCATTGGAAAAACAGAACAAGAAGATTGATAAGGAAATCGGTGATCTGCGTCGTGCGCAAGGCGCGCAAACCGCCGAAGGTGATATCAAGGATATTGCAGGCATGAAGTTTGCGGGCAAAGTTCTTGATGGTTTCCCGCCGCAGGATTTAAAACCGATGGCAGATGACCTGAAGGCACAAATCGGTTCCGGCGTTGTGGTGTTAGTTGCCACAAATGACGGCAAGGCCTCTATCGTTGTTGGTGTAACCGATGATTTAACCGGCAAGATCAGCGCCGTTGATCTGGTGCGCGTGGGTTCTGCCGCATTGGGCGGTAAGGGGGGCGGTGGTCGCCCTGACATGGCGCAAGCCGGTGGCCCGAATGCGGATGCGGCCAATGATGCGTTGGATGCGATTGAAAGTAAAATTGCGGGATAGGATAAGGATATAAAAAAAGCCGAAGATTATTTCGGCTTTATTCCTTTTGTGAGGCAGTAGTCGCGAAACTCTTGTTCCGTTAAGCGAACCGTGTCATTTGAATCTTCTACGCGCATAATCATTTTATTATCGCGATAAAATTCTTTTTTATCAAAATCTGCAGTTTCCGCCATGTAGGGGAAGCTGTCTATATTATAGATTATGACAGGACGGTCACCGATAAGATAATATAGGACGGTTTCTGCACCGTCCTCATCGTAGTCAAAATCTTCTTCGGTAAAGTCCATATTTTTACAGATTCATTTCTGTGGGGTTATGTCCGCTTTTTTGTGACGGGCCTTCGGTTTTACGCTCTGCTATTTCCTGTAGTAAGACATCACAGAAATGTTCTTCTTCGACAAAACGAAACGATGTGTCAGATATCATACGCCCTAAACCTTTTGTCTCGACCCAATCTTGTTCGTCAAAGCTATATCGCATAGGTTTATCCATAACGAAATCTTCGTTTTCAAGTTCTTCTATCGGTGTGTTCCTGATACTTTCAATTGTATCGTCGGCTATCATGCGAATACATAGGAATTGCTTCTCACCCATCGCGTCGTCAAAAATACCGTATTTCATGTATTCTCGCTCGGGATTGTTCTCAATAGGCTTACCTTCGTATTCCTGGGGGCTGTTCCTGTTAAGTTTTTCGAACAGTTCCTGTAATTTATTATTATCGACTGTCATGCTAAATTCCTAAAAAAATCCTATAAAATATAACACTATTCTATTTGTGTTATTGAATGCAAACTACTCTTGTTGTGGGCCGTCCATGTATTTCAACCTGTCGACCATATCTTTTAACCTTAATTCTCTGTTCTTCGTGAGGTTATGGCTAGAGCGCACTTCCGGAAGAAGAAGCTTATCATAACCCGCATCTCGAGCGGCTAATCCGTTATAATACCTGCATGCACCAAAATTATATGCTACACGCTGGCGATCCTCATGCGTTAAATCTTCTTGTTTGTCAAGAATTTCTTCTGCGGCGCGCTTGTGTGGATGTGTCACATCGTAAACATCCTCAAGTTGCTTTGCGACCACTTGTAATTCAACAACCTGATATTCTTGATTCATGCCTGACTTTTTGTCACCAACCGGAACGGCTAATTTATAGTTAATACAGCGGTAACCGGTTGAATCTTTCGGATTTTCAAAGAAATTTATTGCACGTGCAACATGAACATCATGTTCCTGCGCAATTTCTGATCGTTTTGTATACCCGGCATCTGAAGAAACGCTCGATCTTTCATAAGATTCAGATAAAATCTCCTGAATAGTTTCCACTTGCTCGGGTGATGTCACAACTACTTTTGCACGAACGTAATCCGTTACACGTGTCGGATCTCCATCGTAATCCCGATTTGCTTTGTTTTGCGCAACGTCAAGACGCTTATTCGGTCCGATAAAGAAATCACAATTTTCATTATCATAGTTATTGTGGTTTGCCGCGATCATGAGGTCAACCAGCATCGCCTGAAGGTTGTCGCGTGCCTCTTCTTGCGTTTCAAGTATTCTGTCCATGGCGATGGATTGACAAAGGCCATATTCCGGGCGCTGTTCCGTGCCACCGACTACTTTGAAGAACTGACGTTTGACCGGAGCGATATTAAGTTTCCAATCGTCTCTCTGGTTTTCGTTGTTATTTTGAGGATCGCTCAACATTTACACCCTGTATTTTTTTATATTAATTACACAAAATATAACAGTATTTGTAATTTAAAATCAAGAAATGAAGTAAAAAAACGCATAGCTGCTATGACTATATTTCCGCTTGCATCCTTAGGTTAAGCCCGATATATACAAATCTCGAAAAACAAAAAGGGTATAAGGATTTATAAAATGGCCATAGAACGTACATTTTCAATCATCAAACCGGATGCTACACGCCGTAATCTGACAGGCGCGATTAATGCAAAATTAGAAGAAGCAGGTCTTCGTATCGTTGCGCAGAAACGTATTCATATGAGCACTGAAAAAGCTGAGGGGTTTTATGCAGTTCACAAGGAACGTCCGTTCTTTGGTGAGCTTACAGAATTTATGTCTTCAGAGCCGGTTGTTGTTCAGGTCTTAGAAGGTGAAGACGCGGTTGCAAAGAACCGTGAAGTTATGGGTGCGACAAACCCCGAAGAAGCTGATGCAGGCACTATTCGTAAAGAATATGCATTAAACATCGGTGAAAACTCTGTGCACGGTTCAGATTCACTTGAGAATGCTAAGATTGAAATTGCTTACTTCTTCAATGAAGATGAAATCGTCGGATAATTAACGGAGCATCAGGCTTGCTCTGATGACCATTTTTCAAGTGCCGTACGTGTTTGCGCGTTTACGGCACTTAATTTTTCTGCATTCTTATATGCAGCTTCACTTTGCCCCATCTTCGATGCGCGTTCTATCTCACCCGCTATGCCACTGACGGTTGTCATGCCGAAATTCCCGGCCATCCCTTTCAGTTCATGTGCTCGTGCACCTAGGGATGCTATGTTTTCTTGTTGGGCAGATAAATTCATGTCGTTTATAATTTCGTCTGCTTTGTTCATGAAACCATGCATCAGATTGTCGAATTGTTCTTGTCCGAGAGTATCGATTAAATCTTTTAACATTTTAAAATTAATCAGATCTTCTTCGTTAATTTCTTTATTTTGGCTGGATTTAGACTCTGGTGCCGGGGGTGTGGTTGTGATTTTACTGTCTAAGTCATCATGTAAGTTTTTATCGCCGTTAAGCTGAGCATTGCTTATGGTTTGTGCAGGAGGCTGTATTGCTGCTTCTGAATTTGTCAGAGCTACATTCTGAATATTATTTTCAGTTTGCGTAACTGGCGGCTCATTTTTCGGTTCTTCGTTGACTGCTGGTTGTAAAGGGGCGGGCGAAGGTATTGTTATGCTATTTTGCGCATCATGATTATCAATGCCAAGATTTTGCTTTGAAGAGTGCTGTTGTATGAGGTAGCGCTGAATCTCAGTTAATTCTTCTTCTTTATTTTTCAGCATTTCCTTATCGTTATATTTAGGGCGTTGAACTTGTAACGCAGCGGGGACGGGCGTCGCTTTGGAACGGGCAGGTTGCTCATTGTCGGTATTTTTATTCGCGGTGTCGTTCTGCTCATCGCTGTGATCGTTAGAATTGTTTGTCAGTTTTTGTGGGGTTGTTTGCACCTTTTTATGATTTTGATGGTCATCCTCAAATGACAGGTTAACTTTTTTATACATAAGAGGGTCGCTTTCCTGACTATGCGTATTCACACCTTTGGGGTTAACGAAATGGTCACGGTCATCGAAGGAAAGGTTTGTTTTAACATCAGTTAAATCACTTTCCCTTGGCGGTTTGCGATCAAAGAAACCTTCAGGCAACGGGTTCTCAAATTTGTTGATAGAGGCATTATATATAACTTCGTTTAGGTTTTTGGCATCAATAGGTTTTGCAACAAACCCGTTTATTCCTGCGCTGAAAAATGTTTCGATGTCTTCTAATTGAACATTTCCTGTCAGGGCAATGATCGGTGTGGATGCTATTTTTCTATCGTCTAGGGCGCGGATACGTTTTGATGCATCAATACCTGAAAGACCGTCCATTTCAATATCCATAAGAATAAGTTCTGGTTCATGTTTTTTGCATTGCTCGATTGCTTCGAAACCGTTTGTCGCCATAAATAATGTATGTTTATGTGTTTCCAGCAATCCCTGTAATACCTTACGGTTCATTTCATTGTCTTCCGCAATCAAAATATTCATTGGTTTTGCCTGCCCGACTTGCGTTTCATCGGTCGTTTCAACAAGCGCGGTATCTTGAAGGTCAAGCTTGATTGTAAAGTGGAAAGTGCTCCCTTGGTTTTCTTCGCTGTCGACTGTTATTTTTCCGCCCATCGCCTCGATTAAGCGATTGGAAATGGCAAGACCCAAGCCCGTACCACCATATTTTCGCGACGTGCTTTTTTCAGCCTGTGTAAATGGCGTGAATAACCGCATCTGGGCTTCTTTTGAAATGCCTATACCTGTATCGCGGACACAAAATTGTATATATGACAGATTATCTTCATTTGGGTTAAGTAGTTCTATCGTCACGGAACCTTTTTCGGTGAATTTGATCGCGTTATTAATCAGGTTCAACAAAACTTGGCGCAAGCGCGTCGGATCGCCTGAAACAATTCTGGGAACAGAGTCATGGATAATGCTGTGCAGGCTAATATTTTTGTTTGAGGCATGCCCAGACATTAAAACCCGAACATCCTTAACCAGCTGATGCAGGTCAAAATTAATATCTTCTAATGTCATTCCGCCACGCTCGATTTTCTCAAAATCAAGAATGTCATTCAGAAGAGCCATCATGCTATCACCGGATTTGCGAATATTATCGATATATTCGCCTTGCACTTTAGAAAGACTGGTGTTTTGCAAGAGTTGCACCATGCCCATAACGCCGTTCATTGGTGTTCTGATTTCATGACTAACCACGGCGAGGAAGGCTGATTTTGCTTGGTTCGCTTTATCAGCAGCTTCTTTTGCTTGTCGCATTTCTTCTGTACGTTTTACTTCGCGCTCTCGTAACTCTGCCATGAGTTCCCGCTCTCGCTCAATGACGCGTAGTAGACGGGCTTGGTCGGCCGAGTTTTTGGATTTCTGCAGACGTGCCAATGATTGTTGGTCATGTTTTTGATGCTCTTTTTCAAGCTCCTTCATCACTTTTCTGTGTGCGTTTGATTTGAGGTAGCTTGCTATAAATAAACCTGCGCCAATGAATTGCACACCCCAGAATAATTGTAATGTTGCGGAGGTGTTGGGTAAATAGCTGACGGTGATACCGGCGATTAATAAAAAACACAGAACAGCGCAAAGCAGGGCACCGCAATATAATCCTGTAATGACCATTGGCTTCTCACTCGAAAAGAAAGCGATAATTATGACGGAACACATACTAAGGCATATCGCGCCGGTGAGGGATATAATACCGGCCTGACTGAAGCCGAGTATAGAGAGATAAAGCGCGCCACCGGCAATAATGAAAATGGCTAATGCGACAATTGCCATATTTTCCATAGGTTTGTTTCGGTAATCAATTTTAATGAAAAATTTCGTCGCTATGAGAATTGAAATAAACGAGGTTAAGTACAGTATAAATATCGTGTTTCCGTTAATTATCGCGTTTCCGAGAAAGGTTGTGTTCATGTTAAAAAACATTGCGCACAGAACACAATAATAGGAAAAAATCGCGATGGAGGCATGGTTTCGGCTGATGTAAAACGATGTAATAAAGAACGATAAAACACTAATAAACAGCAATATAACCATAATATTTGAAAGGTCGCCCTTTAATAACCCCTCGATATATGCATGTTGTGAGAGGATTTGAGGAGCAATGACCAACGGAAGGCCGTTTTGTGATTTAAGTTCAATAACAAATGTGCTTTTTGATTTTGGTTTTATTGTTATTGCAAAGGCGCTCCCTAAAGGCTCTTGTTTTGTCTCGGTTATTCCGAAAATCATATTTTCTTCGGTGTTTGTGATGTTAATGCTTTGCGCTATGCCGAGGCGTCCGTCTAACGTGTCGCCGAAATCGAGTATCCAGTTTTCATTATCCGTTTTGTTTTCAACATTGAATAATAGCCAGCTGGTTCTGTTGTCTACGCCTAAATTTATGATGTTTGTATCATTTCTTTCGCCGCGAATATTGTTTTCATGACGTTTAGAAATTGTTTCTGCGCTTAGGATATCATCAGAATCTTTCGTCACGTAAGTATACGGCGTGATGTTCATAGTTGTGCTGTCATTTTCCAAGATAATGGTGTTTTGTGCGCGAGCGGGCAAGCTTGCGCCGGCCGAAAGAACAAAAACAGCGCATAGCATGATGATGCGTGAAATTGCATGACTGCAAGGCGCGCAGCGATGGATAGCGTGATTGAATATGGACATGTTTTTGCGCATGTGATCCGGAATTTGTTCGTCAAAAATTTGGAAGTGTACACCTTACGCAGAACAGTATGGACGCAAATAGTTAAGGCTTTATTAGAATATCTGAAAATTCTTATGCTATTCTATAATAAATTCTTTGGTTTTTGAAACACATAACAAGAAACGCCCCGACTGCTGAATAAGTGGGGCGTGTTTCATTTGTGAAAATTGTAATTAATGGAGCGGCGTGAAGTCCACAAATGCAGCGGCAAGACCAAGAAGGATAATCACTGTCGCAGCGATTCCGAATTTAGTAGCAGACATGAAGTTACCCCAAATTTGTTGGGCATTATCAATTTGTTTCGGGTCAACGTCTACGGGTGTGTGCTTTGCCATTATTTTACCTGTGATTTTTTTTCCTAGATATTTAAAACCATAATTACCGCCATGTTTCAAGGCGAAAAAACGAATATGTTTATACGCCGGCGATGATTTTTATCGCTTCGGGGTAAATTTTATGCTCTTGCTCCAGTACACGCTCAGCCAATGTTTCCGGTGTATCACCATCAAGGATCGGGACGCGGCGTTGCAAGATGTTGGGGCCGCTATCAAGGTCAGGGATGACAAAGTGAACAGTGCAGCCAGCCTCTGTTTTGCCGTCGGCAATTGCACGTGCATGTGTATCCAGTCCCTTATAATCAGGCAGTAGCGAAGGATGTATGTTGATGATTTGATCTGGCCACTGTTCAACAAAGCTTGCGGTGAGTATGCGCATGAAACCTGCAAGGATAATAAGGTCGATGTCATAGTTTTCCAAACGTTCAGAGATTTCATCTTCGAAATCTTCGCGTGAGGAAAATGCTTTGTGATCTATGATTTCCGTGGGTATGCCGTGTTCTTTTGCAATATCAATGCCTTTTGCATCAGGGCGATTTGTTAAAACCAGTACGATTTCCGCAGGGTATGCGTCATCTTTACATGCCTCTAGTATAGAGAGCATGTTGCTGCCGCGGCCGGAAATGAAAATCGCCAGTTTTAGCTTTTTTAGTGCCATGACGTGTTCAGGTTATCCAAAATGATGGAAATATCAGATTGTTTTTTCTGTTCAACAATTTCACCAATACGGTAAACGGTTTCACCTGTGCTGATCAGTGTTTTTTCAATCTCGTTGGCCTTTGCAGGGTCGCAAATAACAACCATACCAATGCCGCAATTCAATGTGCGTGCAAGGTCGTGGTTATCCAGTCCGCCTTTATTTTTAAGCCACTTGAAAACCTCAGGCAGTTCCCACGCTGCGGCATCAATTTTGGCTGCTGCGCCTTCAGGCAGGACGCGCGGAATATTCTCCGTCAATCCACCGCCTGTAATATGCGCCATGCCGCGAATGGCCGGTTTGCCGTTTTCGCTTTTTATTTTCAAGGCAGTTAAAAGTGATCTCACATAGATACGTGTTGGAGCAAGGAGCGCATCAACCAGATTTTCAGCCGGAAGCACAGTTTGCTTTGTTACGTCTTTGTCTTGTGTTACCACGTTCATATGGAACGGACATGGGAAGTCATATTCAACATCCGGTGTATCTGCGATAATCTTACGCACCAATGAATAGCCGTTAGAATGTACACCGTTTGATGCCAACGCCAAGATGACATCGCCTGCTGCGATATCTTCGCCTGTGATAAGGTCACCGCGATTTACCGCGCCGACAGTAAAGCCGGCCAAATCATAATCGCCATCTGCGTATAGGCCCGGCATTTCGGCTGTTTCGCCACCAATAAGTGCGCATCCTGAGATTTCGCAACCCTTTGCAACGCCCTCAATAACCGCCTGTGCGACGTTGTTTTCAAGTTTTCCTGTTGCGAAGTAATCAAGGAAGAAGAGTGGTTCTGCGCCCTGTACGACAAGATCATTGACGCACATTGCAACGGCGTCGATACCGATTGTATCGTGTTTATCACTGTCGATTGCGATTTTAATTTTTGTGCCCACACCATCGGTTGATGACACCAAGATCGGGTCGTCATATCCGGCGGCCTTTGGGTCGAATAATGCGCCGAAACCACCGATGCCGCTCATCATTCCTGAGCGCGCAGTGTTCTTGATTGCGGGTTTGATATTCTCAACAAGGTCGGCGGCCGCGTCGATATCTACGCCAGCTTGTTTGTACGCGCTTATTTTTCCTTGCTCTTTCATGTTGCTCTTACGTCCGTGTCGTTATAAAACTAATTAAACAGTAAAATTTTCATTACTCTATTTTGGTGCAACATGGGCATACCTCATCACGCAGTTAACTGCAAGCTTATTATATTTTCTCTTGCTATTCTTTTGTCGGCAATATCATTGGCGCGACCTGCTTTTGCATATGATACGTTGTTCACAGTGGAAGATGTCACCGTTGATGTTACCGCAGATAATGCGGTCGTCGCACAGGAAAAAGCATTTGACGAGGCACAGTTAAAGGCGTTCCGCATTCTGTCTGATCGTATGGTCGCCGAAGCCGACGCAAAATCGTTGCCTACACCTGATTCCTTAACGATTTCAACAATGGTAAAGGATTATGAGGTGACCAATGAGCAGATTTCAAATGTGCGTTATGTGGGTACATACACATTTCGTTTTCGCGAGGAAGCGGTCAGCAAGTTTTTCTCTGTCACCGGCGTAAGCTTTACGGAAACATCATCCAATCCTTTGCTCGTTTTACCCGTGTTCCAGCGCAACGGAAAAAATTCAATTTGGTCGGAAGATAATTTATGGATGATGGCGTGGGCACGTACCAAATTGCCGCATGGTATCGTTCCGATTGAGGTTCCGATTGGGGATCTGGCGGATATCACAGATATCGATGATTCGAATGCGTTAACCTATGAACGCCATAAGTTAGAACGTATGTTGGCGCGTTATGGTGCCAGTGATGCAGCTATTATGATTGCTGTTCCTGATATGACTTTGGGTGATCTAACGCAAGATAGTGAACATGCCATTGGGCGTTTACGTCTTAGTGTTTATCGCACAGACCGCGTGCAGGCCGAACATGTACAGGATATTCATATCGAAGCAGATGGGCAAGAAACTGTCGGGCAGCTTTATGATCGTGCTGTTATGGTCGGGTATAAGGCATTGCAAAAAGATTGGAAAAACAAAACAGTTGCCAATGCGGCGCAAGAACAGCGTTATTATGTGCGTATCCCGATCAGCAGCCCGCGCCAATGGGTCAGTGCGCAAAGCACGTTGCGTGCAGCGCCGGGCGTTAATGATATCGCGGTGATGTCTATGCGTAAAAAAGAAGTGCAGTTATCGTTTATTTATCGCGGCGAAGAATCGCGTTTGCGTGACGTACTAGCACGTCAGGGGATGCATTTAGGCGCAGTGCAGCCTTATGGTGATAAATATATTTATGATTTAATTTATGACGGCAAGCGAAATACGAATTCATTTTATACGCCGCCCGAAAGCAATGATCAGAGCGATTCTGATACCCATACTTTTTAATGTCGCTTTTTATTAAATAGGGTGATCCTTTTTCATTTATAAAATTGCAGGATTTTAAACATATGAGTGTAAAGCCTTTAAAGCCGACGACGCATCTTATTTTTTGGGGATGTACGGTTGCGCTATTTATTCTAACGATTTTGTTGTTTAAATCTGTTTTATTACCGTTCGTTTTGGGGATAGCGGTTGCCTATCTTCTCAATCCGCTTGTGAATACGATGGGCAATATGGGGATTAGTCGTACGCCGGCGTCGCTCATGATCCTTGGCGGTTTTATGATAATTCTTCTCGGGTTTGTCGGTATTATCTCGCCGATTGTTTACCGCGAAATTGCACAATTTTCAAAAGACTTGCCTGAGTATATTGAAAAGTTCTGGGCGTTGATGGCACCGGTTACGGCGATGCTCGATGAATATATTGGCGGTGAAAACGGCAAGGACATTGAAGGATTGCTTCGTGAAAATGCGGGCTCTGCGTCTAAGGCTGCGCAGTTTTTGGTGCAAAAGCTTGCAGCGGGTGGGCAGGCCGTTATGGATGTTGTGTCCGTAGCCGTGTTTATGCCAATCGTCGCATTCTTTATGATGGCGGAATGGCCTAAAGTAACACAATGGGTGCGTGATTTAATGCCGCGTCATTCGGAAGAGGTGATTATGGGATTGTTGAAAGAAATTGATGAGAAGCTCTCAGGGTTTGTGCGCGGGCAAATTTCTGTCGCCGTTTTTCTTGGGGTCGGATATGCCGTAGCGTTGACGATTGCGGGATTAAAATACGGTTTTTTAATCGGCTTGATGTCGGGCTTGCTATCGGTTATCCCGATGGTTGGCTCTGCGGTTGGTTTAATCGTGAGTGTCGCCGTTGCATGGTTTCAAGCCGGAGATTTGGTTTTTGTCGGCATTATTGCCGCTATCTTTATTGGCGGACAAATTATTGAAGGTAATTTTTTAACGCCTAAATTGGTGGGCGATAGCGTCGGTTTACATCCTTTATGGGTGTTTTTTGCCCTATTGGCGGGCGGAAGCTTGCTCGGGATTTTGGGGATGTTCCTTGCTGTTCCTGTTGCAGCGGTCATAGGAGTTTTGTTATCATTTGCTATTCGGAAATACAAAGAGAGTGCGTATTATCTTGATCCTGTTGTTGAAGAGGCAGGGGGGAAGCCAAAGGCTGCTCCAGCTGCGAAGGCCGTAGCGAAAAAGAAAACCACAAAGAAAAAAACAACCCGTAAGGCAAAAGAAGCATCATAAATGGTAGAGCAAAATCTTGCATACGCACAGCAGATCCCCTTTGATCTTGGCTCTCGCCAAGCCTTTGCTCGTTCCGATTTTCAGGTCGGGGAGAGTAACCGCGATGCAGTGGCATGGCTTGATCGCTGGCCGAATTGGCCTGCGCCGGTTCTGATCCTACAGGGGCCGGCTGCGAGCGGTAAAAGCCATTTGGCCGCTGTGTGGCAAAATAAAACCGGGGCGCAAATTGTGCGTCCTGAAATGTTAACGCAGGCCAGCGCAGAGGATATCTTTGAACTGGGTGATGCCCTTGTTTTGGACGGGCTTGATCCGTGGTTGGGTGATAGGGAAGCGGAAACGACGCTGTTTCATATATATAATATGCTCAAGGAAGAGCAAAAAACCATGATGATCACGATGCGTATGGCGCCTTCCGCTGCGGACTTTATCATCCCTGATTTGGCATCACGTTTTCGCGCGGCGCCATCTGTATGTATTCACGCCCCTGATGATATGCTTTTGGCCTCTGTCTTGATTAAATTATTTAGCGACAGGCAATTGAATCTTTCCAATGAGGTCATCTCTTATGTCCTTCCGCGCATGGAGCGCTCGTTTGCGGCAGCGAAGGAGATTGTCGAGCTATCCGATCATATGGCTTTATCCGAAAAGCGTCGTATTTCTGTACCGTTAATGCGAAAAGTTTTATCGCGCTTGCTTGATGAATCTTATTAAAATCTTGCTATATCTGAACGTATTATGTACTTATCGCTCATATATTTAATATATTTGAGATAAAATATTATGTTGAAAGTAATTCCCGATAATCGTGATAAAGCACGATATTTGGTGGATGCCTATTCCCCGATAAATGGCGGCGCAGGTGTTTCTATTCATCTTCAAACCCAAGACATAAATGTTAATAAGATCATTGAACACCCCAATTTGCCGATTGATGTGTTGGATCAGCTCTCTGTTTATCATAGCGCGGAACCGTTTAGTGTTGTCTTGGATGATACGGTTAAGGAGCGGATCTCCGTGGAGAGTTATCGACCGATAGGTGATGATAAAACCGAATTGAAATTCACAAAACACGCAAAAGCGGATTCTAACCGATCTGTTGTTATTGATTTACCTGTGCAGGCCGTGGATATGATATCTGCGCGCGGAAACCTCACGAATAAGGTGAAGGGCGCGGCCATTGATCTGTCTGATGAAGGGGAGATTAATCTGATTAGGGAAGAGTATAAATCCGGCGATTTGGCTATGTTTACGGGCAAGCAAGGCTTGCCGTTAAATGTGAGTGAAGAGGGGGTTGATCTGATTTTACAACGTGCGCAGAGTAAAAAGGGATTGTTTTCTGATGTGATGGCACGGCTTGGTCTGCAAGATACGTTTTCCCGTAATGCAATGGAATCTAAGCCAATGAAAATATCATCTCCGGTATCTTTGGCTGATGTGGATGCGCATATAGAATCCAGAAACCAAGATAACGATGCCGTAGCGGCTGCGGAACTATAGGTGTTACATCCAGCGGGTCGGCCTTGCAGGCGCGTTATAGTCTATCGGTGATTTAATATCAGATAATGTGTTTTCAACGGGCTGAATTTCTGCCCATGATGCGCATTCACAGTCAATCACCGATAATGTTGCGGGTTGGTATCCCTCACTCAGGCGTTGCAGATTAAATTCCTTACCTTGCCCGCCTAATAAGATAACCAATTCATAGATGCTTGGATTATGGGCAACGATTAGCGCGCTGTCATATTTATCATCCAGTTTTTGGATTTCGTATAAATAATCACCCGTCGATCCGGTATATAAAATTTCTGATTTTGTAATGTTATCAACGTTCAGGCTGTCATTGACCGCTTGTAATGTTTCCTTTGTGCGGGTGGCAGGAGAGCATAAAATAACCTGCGGGATATAGCCTTGCTTTTTCATCATTTTACCAAGGGCAACGGCGTCTTCTTTGCCCTTCGGGGCAAGTTTGCGCCCTTTGTCACCGTCACTATATTCGGACATCGCCATTGCGTGACGCAGTAGATAGAGCCGTTTGGGTGCTTGGTTTTGATTATCTGTCATTGTTTCTTGCGTCATACACCTTACAAAATCATAGATTGAATTTAATGATTTTACCGTCTTTTAAACCAATCGCAAGCTTTCCGTTTTTAACGGCCAGGGCGTCTTCGCCGAAAACCTCACGGCGCCACCCTTTCAGGGCAGGGACATCGGCCTCATCACTTAATGCGATGGCCTCGATATCGTCGCCTGAGGCAATGATTTTTGCGGCGACTTCGTTTTCGGTGCTTTGCATTTTCAAAAGCATTTTTAAGATATCGATTGTCGCACTCGCGCTTGGTGATAATTGTTTGCGCTTTGTTGGTTTGGGCCATGTTTCTTTTGGCGTATCCAGTGCTCTTTCAATCGCCTTAAGGAGTTTTTCACCAACTTTTCCTTCCGCCATATCCTTTGATACGTTACGGATTTTGGCCATTTGCGCCTTGTTGCGCGGTGCTTGTCCCGCCATATCCGCCAGTGTATCATCTCGCATAATCCATGATTTAGGCACATCGCGCTTTTGTGCCTGCATTTCTCTGAGGGCAGCAATCTCACGCAAAACTGCAAGGGTCTTGCTTTTTGGGGATCTGATTTTAATGCGTTCCCATGCCTTATACGGATCATTTTCATATAGCGCAGGATCGGTGAGGAATTCTTCTTCTTCCTGAACCCAATGCGTGCGCCCGCGTTTTTCCAATTCGGCTTTCAGATGTAAATAGGCATCGCATAAATGCGTGACATCGCCCAGAGCATAGTTGATTTGTTTCTCGCTTAACGGGCGGTTTGACCAATCTGTGTATTGGGAGCTTTTGTCGATTGCTGCGCCGCTCACATCGCGGATCAGTTTCTCATATCCGATAGAATCGCCATAACCGCATACCATCGCGGCTATTTGCGTATCAAAAATCGGGCTGACAACTTTGCCTGTCAGGTTATAGAAGATTTCAATATCCTGACGGCCTGCATGAAACACTTTAATGATGTCGGGATTTTGCAGCAGTGTATAAACAGGCGATAAATCAATACCGTCAATTAACGGATCGATGGCTTTTGCCTCTTTGTCCGGACCGCTGATTTGGATCAGGCAGAGTTTCGGGTAATACGTTTTTTCGCGTAAAAATTCCGTATCAACGGTTATATACGGAACACCGTGGAGTGTTTCGCAAAATTTGAGAATTTCTTCAGAGGTAGATAATACTGACATGGTGACCTTAAAAAGTAAGCACATATCATACTAAATCGTTGTGTTTCGTCTAGTCTAAAGCGTTGAAAAAGTAAATTTTGGCGTGACATTATGGTGTAAATCGCTATAAATCAGACGTTAAGATTAATAATTGTAACGGGACAGTAAAAAATGCACGCCTTCAGAACGCATAAATGTGATGAATTAAACAAAGACCATGTTGGACAGTCGGTAAAATTATCGGGCTGGATCCACCGTATTTATGACCTTGGTGGGGTGTTGTTCATTATCTTGCGTGATACATATGGCATTACGCAATGTGTGGCAGAAGAAGGATCACCGTTGTTTTCGAATCTTGAGAAGTTCCGCGTTGAAAGCGTTGTCACAATCGAAGGGACAGTGACCGCACGTGATGAGGCGACCATCAATCCGAAAATGAAAACCGGTGAAATCGAAATTAAAATCGAAAAAGCCGAATTGCAGTCAGGTGCGGATGTTATTCCGTTTCAGGTTTATGAGAATGACGGCGCTGGCGAAGATATCCGTTTGCGTTATCGTTATCTTGATTTGCGTCGTGAAGGGATGCAAAAGAAGATTCGTTTGCGTAATGATGTTATTGCAACAATGCGCCAGAAAATGTGGGGGCAGGGCTTCCAAGAGTTTCAAACGCCAATTCTAACGGCAAGCTCTCCTGAAGGTGCGCGTGACTATCTTGTTCCTTCACGCTTGCATCCCGGTAAATTTTACGCTTTGCCACAAGCGCCGCAGCAATTCAAACAACTTTTGATGATGAGCGGTTTTGACAGATACTTCCAAATTGCGCCGTGTTTCCGTGATGAAGATGGCCGTGCCGACCGCTTAGCTGAATTTTACCAGCTTGATGTTGAAATGAGCTTTGTGACACAGGATGAGGTTTTCGGCACAATTCAGCCGGTTATCGAAGGAATCTTTGAGCAATTCAGCGATTTCACAGGTGAAAAACGTGATGTGATTTGGTGTGATTCAATTCCGTATAAAGAGGCAATGCTGAAATATGGTTCAGACAAGCCTGATTTGCGTAACCCGCTTGAAATCGTTGATGTCACCGATGTTTTTGCGCGTGATGATGTTGAATTTAAGGCCTTTAAAGGTGTCATCGCCAAAGGCGGTGTTGTGCGTGCAATTCGTGCGCCGAATGTTGCAGATCAACCGCGTTCATTCTTTGATAAGCTTAACGCATGGGCACAAGGTGAGGGCGCACCCGGTCTTGGCTATGTCCTTTTTGCTGATGGTGAAGGGAAGGGGCCGATTGCGAAATTTATTCCTGCGGCTGCGCAAGAAGCGATCAAAGAGGTTTCAGGTTGCCAAGATGGCGATGCGATCTTCTTTATTTGTAATCAAGAAGGCCCTGCCGCGAAATTTGCTGGCGCGGCGCGTGATGCAATTTGTGATGCTCTGCCCGAAGGGCATGAGGCACAGCGCGAGCAAGGTGTTTACAAATTCTGCTGGATTGTTGATTTCCCGATGTATGAATTTGACGAAGCACAGCAAAAAATCGATTTCTCTCATAACCCGTTCTCTATGCCACAAGGCGGTATGGATGACTTGGACAACAAAGAGCCGACCGATATTTATGCATGGCAATATGACTGTGTTTGTAACGGGTTTGAGCTTGCATCCGGTGCGATCCGTAATCACAAGCCAGAGATCATGGAAAAGGCATTTGGAATTGCAGGATACGGTAAAGATGTCCTTGAGCAAGAATTCGGCGGTATGTTGAATGCGATGCGTTATGGCGCGCCGCCGCACGGTGGTTTGGCATTTGGTGTTGACCGTATCATCATGTTGCTGGCCGATGAGCCGAACCTGCGTGAAGTTTATGCATTTGTTATGAATGGGCAGTACGAAGATCAGATGATGCAGGCGCCAAGTGAGGTCGGCGTTGAGCAACTGAAAGACCTTCATTTAAAGGTTAGTCTGCCGAAGAAAATTACGGATGCTGCCTAGAGGTTTGCGCTAAGAAGTTATAAAAATGCTCCGCTTTTTTATAAGAGCGGAGCGTTTTTTTTCTTAAAACTCAGGATGTGAGGGTGGTGCGATATCTTCATCATCGCTCTGGCTTTCATCATCATCACCGCTTCCTGTGTCTTCCTCGCCTGATGATGTGTCATCATCATGAGACGAATAATTAAAGTGATTATATTGCTGCCAACGCTCTATGCCTATTGTTGCGTTGTTGCTTAAGCTTGTGAAGTTATCACCGTAAGAAAAATCAGTGTCTTCGGGTGCTTCCTTTTTGAAGCCTTCACGCAAATCACGCACCCAATCACCAAAAACAGATAATTTGCTGCGCTTTGGTTGGTTCGCGTCAAATGTGCCTTGTTGAAAATCTTGCAGATCTTCGTTTAGTTGCTCTTCAATGGCTATGATTTCGGCGGTGTTCGCGGCCTCTTCCAGATCTTCTTCGTGCTCTGTAATATGGTTGTGAAAACTGACAAGTGTTTTACGTTTTTTGCTGGCGCGTTTAATGGCTGTGGCTTGTTCAGGGGTTTCCGCCATTTCTTCGATGCGATCATCCAGTTCTTCGATCTGATCTTTGATATTGGATTTTATTGTTTTTACTTTGCGCGAAACATGAGAAAAAACTTGCGCAAATTGGCGCGCCATATCTTTTTCGATTTCTTCTAACATTTCATAGAAACGACGAATACGTTTCTTTTTTTCTTCGTCGCTTTCCAAAACGCCGGCCATAGCAAGTGATGAATGTTCGCCGCGCACAAGGTGATGAACTTGGTATCCGGTTTTGTAGCCCTTAAGCTCCATCATCAACTGTATCATATTACGAAGTGATTCTTTCAGGTTATCCAAACCGATTGAATGTGGCTTTGTCAGGAAATCATTGAGCTCCTTCATTGCGCGTAGCTGCGGATCATCCTGTATGTTGGCTTCGTCAAATGCTAATGATTGTGTCATTATTGTATCACCCTATTTTTATTGCCTGAAAATACAGGAATATGATTGTGATGTCAAAATCTTCGGGCTGCAAACGGGGAGGCCCGAACATATGTGTGTGGAAATACGTTCGGGCCTTTGGAGTTCCTGCCTTTTAGGGTCGGGTAGGGCAAGGCAGGTCAGGGTTAAGCGGTTTTAATTTTGACGTCTTTTTTGTTTGTTTTCGTACATGCCTTTATCTGCTTCTTCGATGATACTGTCGATTGTATCACCTTGTGTGTATTCCTTTAGGCCAAGGCTGGCGTGAAGCTTGATTCGTTTGTCACCCCATTTAAAAGTCAGGGCGTTTAAATCTTCGCCCAGGCGTTTCATGCGCGGCATTGACTTTTCAATCGTTGTATTTGGCATAAGGATGATGAATTCATCACCTCCAAGGCGCGCGGCGATATCCATGGGGCGTATGGAGCTGCCGAGGAATGCGGCGATGGTTTTCAAGGCTTCATCACCTGCTGCGTGACCAAATGTATCATTGATGTTTTTGAAATAATCCATGTCAATCATAATGAGTATGCCACCGTCTTTATCGCTGCGGTTTGTGCGATCCAGTTCACCTGCGAAATGCGCGTAAAATCCGCGACGATTTGTTAAGCCTGTTAATTCATCAATGGTAATGATTTTTTCTAAGGACTTAATTCTGGCATCTCTGTCAGCGATATCGCGTTCCGCTTGTTCAAGCATCTTATAGGCGCTGCGAAGTAATTCTGTTGTTTTGCTATTTGACGGTTCAGTGTTACCGCGTTTTAAAAAATTGCCTAAAAAGCCATGGTTCGACTTCTGTTGTCCAAAATTTGAACGTGTATTGATAAAATTGTTTTGCACTGTTTCTGTTGTCATGGTGCTACCCTTTCCTGTTACGCAGTAATTCCCTGTTTGTACTCATGCGAAGAGCGTGCCAATTATGTAATTAGTAGTTTATGTTTATATTTATCAATGGTTTATCTTCTTTTGTTTTGTTTTCAAGGGTGTTTTGATGTGTATGGTAAAATTTGCTTATGGTAAAATTTTCACTTTCAGCTAGGAAGAGTTTGCCCGTTCCTTAATCGCCCCTTTTGATTGCCCTTTATTTCATGTAAACTGTAATAGAAATTATCAGGCGCTTCATATGTATGATTATAAAGAAAAAAATAATAGAAGAATGGCTTCTTTGATCGGACGAGTGGCATTTGCAACGGTTTTGTTTTTGACCGGTACAATGCCGGTTTTCGCCGCGCCGCCCGGTGCGGGTACTTTGGACCCGGCGTCAGCCGCGGGATTCGTACCGCATAAGGCATTGTATGAATTAAAACTATCCGCAAAAAGCAGCAGCTCTAAGGTTTCTAATATTACAGGTAAAATGGTTTATGAATGGCAACCATCATGCGATGCCTGGATTTCTAACCATCATTTTGATGTGACCTATGATTATCTGGAAATGCCGTCTTTACGCGTCACCAGTAACTTTTCGACGTATGAGTCATTTGACGGTAAGAGTTTTAATTTTTCTTCTCAGCGGAAGCGTGAGGGGGTCGTTTTTGAAGAATTGCGCGGTAATATTGAATATGATGATCAGGGAAGCGCAAAGGCCGTTTATTCGTTACCGCAGGATTTGAGTTTTGATTTGCCTGAAGGAACGCTCTTTCCCATGGCGCACACGCTGGATGTGCTTGATAAAATTAATAAGGGTAAGAAATTCTACCAAGCCACTGTTTTTGACGGCAGCGATGATCAAGGGCCTGTGGAGATCAATAGTTTCGTTGGTAAAACTGCAGAATTCGTGCCGCCGGCGGAATATCAAGAGTATATCGCTAAAGAATTAATCTCAGATGATGCTTTAAAGATGCGATTGGCTTTTTTCCCGCTTGAAAAAGCGCAGGTTTCATCGGATTATGAAATGTCCTTGCTGTTTCATAAGAACGGTGTGATTAGTGATATGGAAGTCGATTACGGTGATTTTTCCGTTTCACAGAAGCTTGTGGCGATCGAGCCGTTATCCGGGACATGCGATAGTGATAAAAAAGGAGAGAAATGAGTTCAGTGGAGTTTTTGGAATGAGGCGTATTTCCTCGTTTTACTTCTTATATAATAATCTTTGAATGTTAACCTTTTCGCAACACCTGAATACTACTATGCGGGTAGGGATAATATCTAAATAACAAAATCAAAAGGCCTATGACAAAAAAAGTTCTTATCGTTGAGGACAACGAATTAAATATGAAGCTTTTTCACGACTTGCTCGGCGCGCATGGCATCGATACGGTGCAAACACGTGATGGCAAGCTTGCGTTTGATATGGCAATGGAGCATAAGCCTGACCTTATTATCATGGATATTCAATTGCCGGAAATTTCGGGGCTGGATATTACGCGTTTGCTCAAGCAGAGCGAGGATCTTCGGCATATTCCGGTTATTGCGGTAACGGCCTTTGCAATGAAAGGCGATGAGCAAAAAATACGTGAAGGCGGGTGTGAGGATTATATTTCAAAACCGATTTCTGTCGGACGCTTTATTGAGGTAATCACAAAGCATCTTGATCGTGGCCCTGTGCAAGCCGTTAGTGATGCGGTGCCGACAGAGGCTGCACAGGTTGTCAATAACACAGAGGAGCGCCCGTAATGTCTGCTCGTGTTCTTGTTGTTGATGATATTTTGCCGAATGTGAAGTTGTTGGAGGCCAAGCTCTCTTGTGAATATTACGATGTCATTACCGCGACGAGCGGCCAGGAGGCATTGGAAAAAGTTGAAACTGAAAACCCGGATATTGTCCTGTTGGATGTGATGATGCCCGGTATGGACGGTTTCGAAGTTTGTTCACGTATTAAATCAAATCCGGAAAAGGCGCATATCCCCGTTGTGATGGTGACGGCTCTGACGGATGTAGAGGATAAGGTACGCGGTCTTGAGGTTGGTGCGGATGATTTCCTAAGTAAGCCGATTGATGATATTGCACTCATGGCACGTGTGCGTTCTTTGGCGCGCTTGAAAATGGCGCTCGATGAATGGCGTTTACGCGAAAATTCGGCAAACCAATTTGGTGTCGTGACCGAGAAAACCAACCTTATGCAAGAGCCTGTAGAGGGTGCGCGTATCTTGTTGGTTGAGGACAAGGATTTCGATAAAAACAAAATCGTACAGAGCCTGTCGCAGGATTTGAATATTGTCATGAGTGTCGATAATGGTATGCGTGCGATGGAGCTTATTTCTTCGCAGGATTTCGATATCATGATGGTGAGCTTGAATTTGCGCGAGGAGGACGGGCTACGGTTATGTTCGCACCTTCGATCAAATGAAAAAACACGATCATTACCGATTGTGATGATCGCAGAGCAGGACGATATGCCGCGCGTCGCACATGGCTTGGAAATCGGCGCGCATGATTATATTTTGCGTCCGTTGGAAAAGAATGAATTGATTGCGCGTGTGCGCACGCAAATTCGTCGTAAGCGTTTCCAGCAGCGCCTGAGGTCAAGTTATGAGATTAGCCTTTCTATGGCCCTGACAGATAGTCTGACCGGGCTTTATAACCGCCGCTATCTTGAGGTCCACCTTGAAAAATTAATCGCGAATAATGCCCATAGTAATAAGGCGCTTGGCGTCATTATGATGGATATTGACCATTTTAAGAGCGTTAATGATACGCATGGCCATAAGGTCGGCGATGAGGTTTTACAGGTTTTTGCAGAGCGTTTGAAAAATAACCTCAGAAGTTTTGATCTTGTCGTTCGCTTAGGCGGAGAAGAATTCGTTGCAATTTTACCTGATGTTATGCCGGAGCGTGCATACTTTGTGGCGGAGCGCCTGCGCCGCGCCATAGCAGATGAGCCTGTGCCATGTTCTGTGGAAGGTGGATTTCTTAATGTTACGACTTCTGTTGGCGGTGCGATTATCAATAATGGAGGTCATCCGATTGCCGCAGTTTTGGAGCGTGCAGATAAATGCCTGTACGAGGCAAAGCACGCAGGGCGGAATTGCAGTGTATTTGAAAATAAAGGGAAATTAGACCCTGAGCAATATCAAGAGCAGGAGCGTAGTTTCTTTGATAAAGAGGTTGAAGATGCTTTGCCGCCTGATGATGAAGATACTAATGCCACGCAAACGCAAAACGGCGCATCGTCATAATATTAAATTTTTCAAAATTCAGACAAAGCAAAACGCCCGCTGAAACTATAACAGGGGGCGTTTGTACAAATGCCGTTTAAGAAGAAGAGTTTTACTTCTTTGAAGGAGGCATTTTCTTTTCGACGAACATTACATGTGCGCCTTTATTGCCTGTCTTCTCGTTTACGGCCCAAGGGTCGTATTTCTTCTTTTTAATCTTGTATTCTGCGCGAGTGGAGCGTTTTGCGTAATAGCGGTATCCTGTACCAGCTTCGCTCTCAAGTCTCACTTTTACGTATGATGCTTTTGCCATCGTTATAACTCCTATAATCCGAAGTCCGCTTTATGAAGGTTTTTCAAAAAAATGTCAAGCATTGTATGCATAAAATCTTTATGTTTAATATTTGTAAATGCAAACGCATTGTTTGTCTAAATATATTTAAAATTAGGACTTTGAAAATATGATCAGGATTGTTGCTATTATTATTGCGTTTTTCGCATGTATCGCCGCGTTTTTATTTATGAGTAATGAACGGGCAAAAGCGCCTGATCTACATGCGGAGGTCGCAGTTAATGAGGCACAGAGCAGCCAAATAAATGATGACGGACAAATAGCAGGACAGGTTATTCAAAAACTTAAGGAAGATGCCAATAATTATGAAGGTCAGTTTGAATCCGAACGTATGGTAAAGGCCGCACAAAATTATATGCAAGAGCAATCACAGCAGCTTGATGGCGAAGAAAAGCGCATGTTCATGTTAGGGGCTTTTGTCGGTTTTCAATACAGACATACTGTTGCGACCTATAATTATTGCGCGGAGCAAAATGTGAAAATTGATAATTATGTGCAGGTTTTCCGTCAAAGACATCAGGACTTATATGATGTGTTAGAGAAAAGCCCGGATAAGCAGATCTTCATTGATACAGTTCTAAGCGATGAAGTAAAAGCACAGGCCAGAAAATTGGTTGATGATGAATTCGAGGAAGTCGCACCACATATGCCAAATGGTGTTATCGGTTTGTGTAATGCGTTGAATAACAATGCGGAAACCGTGGTTGATAAGGTGGAATTTAAAAAGACTTTGCCAGATGCTTATGCGTTTTTAGTACAACAGTAATTGCGTTCGGAAGCTTACTTTTTTCTGTTTTTTTGTGATTTACCCGATCTGTTGGGTGCATGGCCGGGGCGTTTTTTCGCCCCGCCTTTTTTGCCTTTGCCGCCGCCGCCGCCACGTCTTGGGCGGTCATCTCCGCGCGGTGATGGTGTGCCTTTCGGGCGTGCCATACCGGGAATGTCTGCTCCCTTTTGACCGGGCGCAAGGGCGAAAATACATGACCCTGTAATGGGGTCAGCTTCCTTGATGATCACATTCATTTTTGCGCCAAGGCGATAGACATAACCGCGCCGGCGTCCAATCAGGGCGTGTGCCTTTTCGTCATGAATATAAAAATCATCCGCCAGAGATTTCATCGGGATCAGCCCGTCTGCACCGCTTTCTTCCAGTGTCACAAACAGGCCAAAACGAGTGACGCCGTTAATTGTGCCCGGGAATTGCGCACCGATATGAGAGGATAAGTAACTGGAAGTGAAGCGGTCAACGGCGTTGCGCTCGGCTTCCATGGATGTGCGTTCCGTTGCGGATATATGCGCGGCAATTTCATCAATGCGGGCGCGCTCATGGTCGTCCATCTTCCCTTCGCCAAGGTTATACGCACCGATCAGGGCGCGATGCACCATTAAATCGGCGTAACGGCGAATAGGGGATGTGAAATGGGCATATTTTTGTAAGGCTAAACCAAAATGCCCGATATTATCTGTGGCATAAACGGCTTGGCTTTGCGTGCGTAAAACCATTTGTGAAATTAAGTGGCTATACGGCATTTTTGCTGCTGCGTGTAGCAAGTGGTTAATTTGTTTTGGCTGTATGGATTGTCCTTTGGGTAGGGACAGGTCAAAGCTCTCTATGAAGTCACGGGCCGATTCCAGTTTATCGTAACTCGGTTTGTCATGTATACGGTAGATGCAAGGATAATCATGGCGGAATTTCGGGTTCGCATCTAAGGCGCTGGCGGCTGCAACGTTGGCCAGAACCATGAACTCTTCGATCAGCTTGTGAGAATCAAGGCGCAGTCGTTTTTGTACGCCTGTCATTACGCCTTTATCATTGATGATAATTTGGCGCTCAGGTAAATCGAGATCAAGTGCGCCGCGTTTTTGTCTGGCCTCGTCTAAAACCGCATAGGCTCCATAGAGCGGAGAGATCACATCATCTATAAGATGCGCTGTGGTTTTATCGCCGTTACCGTCACGGGCGGCCTGCACCTGTTCGTAGGTTAAACGCGCATGAGATTGTATGAGCGCACGCACAAATTTGTAGCGCAGTAATTTGCCGTCATCATCAATATACATATGCACGGCCATTGCGGCGCGCGGTTCATTCGGGCGCAGGGAGCATAAATCATTTGATAATGCCTCAGGCAGCATTGGCACAACGCGATCAGGGAAATAGGTTGAGTTTCCGCGTTTTTGTGCATCTGTATCAAGCGCAGTGCCATGACGGACATAATAGGCAACATCGGCAATAGCAACAATCAGGTGATAACCGTCATCTGTTTTTTCCGCAAAGACGGCATCATCAAAATCACGAGCATCAGAACCGTCAATCGTCACAAGGGGGATGCTGCGCATATCCTCGCGCTTGCCAAGGGCAGGCACTTCCATACCGTTGGTTTCATCGATGACATTTTGCGGGAAGCTGTCATCTAATCCTGCCTCATGCAGTGAGATTAGGCTTATTGTTTTCGGATCACCTTGTCGTCCTAAAACGGAGGTTACGCGCACGCGTTTACGTTTTAGGCCACGAGAGGGCAAAATTTCGACATTGACCAGATCGCCGTCTTTCCCGCCATTCAAATCACCGACGGAAATGTCAAAATCATGTTTCGCACGTTTGTTTGTCGGTTGTAATATCGCACCGTTTTTTTGCAGGCGAATAATGCCGATCACCGACCCGCCCTCATATCTTGACCCTTCGTCGATCAGGCGAATAATGCGCGCCTCATAGGCGTTGTCACCGATCTTGCTCAGGCGGCATAGGGCGCGGCTTCCTTCTCTGACATTTTTGAAGCTTTTTTTATCAGGCACTATTTCAATTTTCGGAATTTCACCGCGAACGGATTCATTCCATTCCAACGGCTTGGCGAAAACATCGCCATCTGTATCGATCAGGTGAACCTGCAAAACGGAAACCGCCGGCAGGGCATCAGGCGCGCTGTAGACTCCGCCCGGTTGCTTGGTTATTGAGCCGTCTTTTTCCAGACTTTTCAGGATTTGTTTTAAGGCAACGCGGTTTTCACCGCCTTTAATGCCAAAGGCACGCGCAACCTGACGCTTTGTTACAGGCGTATCAGAGGTTTTGATGAAATCGAAAACACTCTCTTTACTGATCTGCGTCATGCTTGTTCTTTTCTACGCTGATTCTTGCGCTTTGGTTTTTGGTGTTGTTTTCTTTTTTGCTGCAGGCTTCTTTTTCTTTGCCGGTTTTTTCTTCTTTTCTTTTGCCTTTGCTTCTTTCGCCGCTTCTTTTTCCGCTGCTTTTGCGGCCTTGGCGGCTTCGCGCGCGGCTTTTTTCTCCAGGCCTTCGACAATAATATCGACAGCACGGTTCATACCGACGGTCATCACATCCTCATCTTTCGGAAGGGAGATGAACACGCCATCATGTTTCAGGAACGGGCCGAAACGTCCAATACCGGCCTGTATCATCTTACCCGTTTCAGGGTGTTCACCGACATCACGCGGCAAAGATAATAACGACAGCGCGCTTTCCAATGTAACGTCTTCGGCATTTGTGCCTGCGGGTAATCCCTGACGTTTTGGCTTTGGCAGTGCCTTTTTCTTTGGCTTTTTCGGTGCTTTCTTGCCTGCTTCTTTTGCTGCTTTTGCCTTTGCCGCATGTTCCTTCAGCGCAGCATCGTTGGCGGCTTCGACCTCGGCAACGGATTCCGGCGCAGGATCAATTTGCACATAGGGGCCGTAAGGACCGCGTCGTAAGGAAACCGTGCGACCCGTGCCCGGATCTTCACCAAGGATTTTCGGTTCATTCGCGAGAGAGGCCGCGTCGTCTTCACTGCCGTCAGGCATAATAAGCGGGCGTGTGAATTTACAATCAGGATAATTCGAGCAACCGATAAAGGCACCGAATTTACCAAGTTTCAATCCAAGGCGGCCTTCTTCTAAATCTTTATTATCGGCACAGGCTGCACATTTCCGGCTTTGGTCTCCTTCGGGGAAGAAGTGATCACCAAGCTCGGCATCCAAATGATCGATAACATCGGTAATAGTCAGGTCTTTTGTGTTATCGACCGCTGTTTTGAAATCAATCCAAAACAGGCGAAGGGCTTCTTTCCATTGCACATGACCGCTTGCGATGGCGTCCAGTTCCTCTTCCAGATTGGCGGTAAAGTCATAATCAACATAACGCGTAAAGAATTTGGACAAGAATGTCGTTACCAAACGGCCGCGATCTTCGGGAACAAAGCGGCGTTTATCCATGCGTACGTAATTTCTGTCGCGCAAAACCTGCAGGATCGACGCATAAGTAGACGGGCGACCAATGCCCAATTCTTCCAAACGTTTAACAAGCGATGCTTCACTGTAACGTGGTGGCGGCTGTGTGAAATGTTGGTTTGGCGCTGTACTGACGAGCTTGGTTTTATCCTTCTCCTTCATTGGCGGCAGGCGACGATCATTCTCATTTTCGTCATCAGCATCATCGTCTTTATCTTCTTGATAAAGGGTCAGGAAACCGTCAAAGGCAACAACCGATCCGTTCGCACGTAAGACAACATCATCTGTACCATCAGAAATATCGATCGCCATCTGATCCATGATGGCGTTTTCCATTTGAGAGGCCACTGTTCGTTTCCAGATCAGGTCGTATAAACGCCATTGGTCCGGCTCCAGCTTGCCCTTGAGGGAGGCGGGCGTGCGTGAGAGATCCGTCGGGCGGATCGCCTCGTGTGCTTCCTGTGCGTTTTTGGCCTTTGATTTATAAAGGCGCGGCGCGTCAGGAAGGTATTTATTCCCGTAGTCATTGCTGATCACGTTACGGCATTGCTTGACCGCATCCTCGGATAGGGTCGTGCCGTCGGTTCTCATATATGTAATGTAACCGCCGTCATCGCTGCTGCCTTCGTAGAGGCGCTGCGCAAGGCGCATCGTGTTGGATGCCGACATGCCGAGTTTACGGGAGGCCTCCATTTGTAATGTTGACGTAATGAACGGCGCAGACGGGCTGCGGCGCACTTGTTTTTTCTCGATCTTTTGAACCGAAAGATTTTTATTCTCTATGCGGGCAACGGCGGCATTGGCGTCTGCTTCACTCGGGATATCAAATTTGCCGAGCTTATTCCCTGATAAATGCGTCAAGCGCGCACGAAACGGCGCACCGTCAGGGGTATGAAGTGTTGTTTCAATGCTCCAATATTCTTGCGGCTTAAACAGCTCAATCTCTGTTTCGCGCTCACAAATCAGGCGCAGCGCAACGGATTGTACGCGCCCTGCGGAACGGGAACCGGGGAGCTTTCTCCATAAAACGGGTGAGATATTAAAACCCACGAGATAGTCAAGCGCACGACGCGCCAGATAGGCGTCAATCAACGGTTGATCAAGTTTCCGTGAGTTTTCAAATGCTTTTTGAACGGCGGTTTTGGTGATCTCGTTAAAGGTCACGCGATGAACATCTTTACCCTCTAACAAACCGTCATCATTCAATAATTCATAAATATGCCATGCAATGGCTTCACCCTCTCTATCGGGGTCGGGTGCGAGGAACAATGCATCGGCTTTTTTGACGGCCTTTTTGATCTCGCGGACATTTTTATCTGCGCGATCCCCGAGTTGCCATTTCATGGCGAAATCTTCATCAGGCAAAACGGAACCGTCTTTGTTTACCAAATCGCGGACATGGCCGTATGATGCAAGCACATCGAAACCGGCACCAAGGTACTTATTAATAGTCTTAGCTTTTGCGGGGGATTCGACGATGACGAGATTTTTGCTCAAGGGTTCCTCTTAAATATTTGTTTTTATTCGTTTTCTTGTAATATAACCTTGTTCCCCGGCAACCTTTTTATTCGCCCTGCAAGCTCGAGTTCGAGCAATGTGGTCTGCACGGTGGAAATAGTCAAATGACATGCTCTGATCAATTCGTCAACAAAAATTGCGGAATAACTTAAATGGGATAGGATGATTTCCTGCGCATTTTCGGGTGATTCTGCGTTCCCTTCATCATAGGCCGTCATGGGGGTGATGTTTGGAGTAAAGGGGGACTCGCGCATCGCATTGCCACTGAAATTCATTAAAATCTCAAGCACGTCATCGGCATTGCGGATCAATGTTGCCCCTTCACGGATCAGGTGGTTTGGCCCGGATGCACGCGGGTCGAGCGGATGTCCGGGCACTGCGAATACATCGCGTCCTTGTTCTGCGGCAAGGCGAGCTGTAATCAAGGAGCCACTGCGTTTTGTGGCTTCTATCACAATAACGCCTTTTGACAGACCTGATACAATACGGTTTCTGCGCGGGAAGGATGCGGCGAATGGTTTTGCGCCTAAGGCGCTTTCCGCGACGATGACACCGTTTTCGGCGATTTGCTCATACAGAGCTTGGTTTTCTTCGGGGTATACAACATCAATGCCGCCTGCCACAACGGCAATCGTTCCTGTTTGCAGGCTGCCGTGATGGGCGGCGGTATCAATGCCGCGTGCCAAGCCCGATGCGATAACATGCCCGCGTGCGCCCAAATCTTTTGCCAGTGATGCGGCGAATTTTTTACCGTTGAGTGATGCATTACGGGCACCAACAATCGCAACGCATGATTTGTTCAGTAGTGCGGGATTACCGATAACGCTCAGGACAGGCGGTGCGTCATCGGTTGCCGTCAAGGCGAGGGGGTAGGCGCGATCATGTACGGTGATAATGCGCCCGCCACGTTTTTGTAATGATTTATACTCGCGCTCAATCTCTTTTTCAGGCGGTGCGATGAGGGGCTTTTTACGGCCGCCGCGTTTTGCGAGTTCCGGTAGTGCGACTAAGGCTTCTGTAGCAGAACCAAAGCGCTCCACTAATTGGTAGAAGGTAATCGGCCCGATATTATCCGTGCGGATCAGCCGTAGCCAGTTGAGGCGCTCTGCCTCGCTTAAATCTTGTATTTGATCTCGATTAAGCGTCAGGCTCACGTGCTTCCTTCTTTTTTCTTATTCTCACCGATTTTAGGTTCGTTGCCACTGATCAGGCGTTTGATATTGTCTTTGTGTCTAAACCATATCAGGGCGGTGATCAGTGCGCAAATGCTTGCAGCTGCCGCGCTGTATGTAAAAAACGTGACAACAGGCGCAATCAGAAAGGCCATTAAAGCCGAGAGAGATGAGTATTTTGTGGTTTTCGCACAAATAATCCATGTCAGGCAGGCCGCCAATCCCGCGTATGGGACGGCGGTTAATAATACGCCCAACCCTGTGGCAACGCCTTTGCCGCCTTTGAATTTGAGCCAGATCGGAAAGCAATGGCCGAGGATAGCACCGACACCGACAACGCTTGAGAGGAGGTAAACGGAGCCGATGGGATCTTCTGATGGTGGCGCAAAAGGTGCAGCATAATGGATGTAGCCAATAGGAAGCGCTGCCTTTGCGACATCCAAGAGCAATGTCGCCAGCGCCAGTTTTTTATTCCCTGTGCGTAACACGTTGGTTGCGCCGATATTTCCTGAGCCGATGGTGCGGATGTCTTGTTTCGTAATAATCTTCGTCAGGATCAATCCAAAAGGTATAGAGCCCAAAGCATAGCCCACGCCAAAAAGAATCAAAAACAGCGGATCGAGAGGGATCATTTTTTACTGCTCATCACCATATCGAGGATCGCCATACGCGTCGGGATACCGTTTGCAACTTGTCTTTTCATCATGCTGCGTTTCGGGTCATCGGCAACATCGTCGGCAATTTCAACGCCGCGGTTCATCGGGCCGGGATGCATAACAATGGCATCAGGTTTCGCATGTTTGAGGCGTTCGAATGTCAGGCCGTAATTATTGAAATATGCGGCTTCATCCGGGATTGTGCCCCTGTCCATGCGCTCTTTTTGAATACGGAGCATCATAACAACATCCGCATCTTTGATGCCTTCTTCGATAGAATCAAAGCATTCAATGCCCTCGGCAGGCAGTTTTTGAGGCATGAGCATTTGCGGCGCGACAAAACGCACATTGGCTCCCATCTTTGTAAGGAGCCTTGCATTTGAATTGGCAACGCGGCTATGGGCTACGTCACCACAAATAGCAACGTTAAGCCCTTTAAGCTTACCTTTTTCCTGTATCATGGTTAGTGCATCAAGGAAGGCCTGCGTCGGGTGCTCACGCCAGCTATCGCCTGCGTTAACCACGGGGCATTTTACACGATCGGCTACGAATTTCGGGGCGCCGTAATCGCTGTGGCGGATGACAATGCAATCAGGCTTCATGGCGCTGAGTGTGTCGATTGTATCGGAGAAGCTCTCATCCTTGCTGAGGGAGCTAAGGTCGGCATTCCAGTTTACAACATCTGCTCCAAGGCGTTTTGCCGCGATGTCAAAGGATGTCACTGTGCGTGTTGAGTTTTCAAAAAATAGTGTGAGAACTATTTTTTGATCCAATTTGTCACGATCCCAACGACCGTCATACAGGGCGCGGGCGTAATAATCTGCGCGGTTTAGAATGTCTTCTATTTGCTCCGCGTTCAGATCTTCGATGCTTAAAAGATGTTTTATCATACTTATAGGAAATGCACCGAAAACGTCCCGAAGTCCAGTAGAATTTTTCGGCTATCACCAGATTGAAAGATTGAGGAATTTAAATGCTGCAACAACAACGAGGCCCAGAATAAAGCCGGGTCCTGCAGGGATTGTGAGCTCCGAAAAGTCAGGTTTTTGGCCTGTGGTCGCTTTGATGCGTTGTCCTTCGATAAGGCCATGGATCAGGCCGAATGTTGCACCAAGTGCAATAGCGAGAAAGATATGCTCATTCCCCAGCCAAAAGCCGCCGGCGGCAATAAGTTTGACATCTCCTAGGCCAAGTGTATCAAAGCCGTAAATATTGTTCGCGGCTTCGCGTACGACCATGAGCAATCCGCCGCCGCCGATAAATCCCAGAATGCAGGTGTCAAAGTCGGAATATCTGAAGTCGGTAATGTAATGGAAGGCCATGCCGCAAACCAAAAATGCAAAGACATAAACATTAGGTAGTAACCTGACCTGCATATCAATAACAGTCAGGCGTATCAGAATTGCGAAAGTGATGCCAAGGCATACGATTGTAAGAATATCTGTCATAGCGAAAGAATATATACCAAATTATATCAAAAGTTAGGATATTCTTTATTCTTGTTGTGTAATGTCGTAAACAGATTTGTGGGTTATATACTTTAGGAGTATACATGAGCGAGACAATGCCGCGTATCCTTGTGGTTGAGGATAATGATTTTGTCCGAATGCAGTTGTGCCAGTTTTTGTCCGGTGTATTTGAAACGGTGGAATCTTCATCCGGGCAGGCCGCGCTGGATGTTGTGTCTGAGAATATAGATATGGCATTGGTAGATGTGCGTATGGAGCCTTTGAACGGTTTCGAATTCATCAAGAATATCCGTAGCAACGAAATAAATATTCCCGTGGTTTTGGTCACCGGTGATGATAACCATGATCTTTTGAGTGAGGCGTCAAGGCTGGGGGTGACTGCAGTTCTTAAGAAGCCGGTGCAAAAAGAACGGTTGATTAAAGTCGTTTCTCGCGCTTTGCATCTGGAAAAGGCATGATTCTGTTGTTAGTGTTTTAAAGTTTGCAATGTAAACTTTAAACAAATTCAGCAGTTAGCTTTATGCGCGCAATAAATAATATCAAATTTAAAGGTGTTTTCTTTCGTTTTTTGCTTGTTGTCTTGTCAGTGAGCATGTTTCCGTTTGTAACATCTTGTTCACAGGTTGATCTGCCTGCTGCGCGTAATCTGACGATCCCGTCACCAACGATGGCAGCGCAACGTAAGGATGCGGTTAACGAAAAACCTGATAGTGTCATATATCTTCCGTTAGGGAGTGATGTTTTGGTGCCGAAAGTATCGGGTGGTTCAGCTTTACCAAGTGAGTATGTCGGGCCGTTTGAATTGCGCTCTGAAACTGTGGCAGGCGCGTTACAGCTTATCTTGGCTGATTATGAATTATCGATGGCTTTTGAAACTGATGCCGCGTTTGAGCGCACGGTGACGGTTGCGAATTTGCGCGGATCTCTCTCTAAGGTCGTTGAGAAAGTTTGTGGCTTGGCGGATTTGTATTGCTCCTATGAGGATGGTCTGCTTGTTGTAAAGGAAACGCAAACCTTTACGGTGACTGTGCCCCCTGTTGGTGGTGCGACTGATATTTTAACGAGCTTGGCAACCGGTTTAGAGGCTATTACGGGTAATGCGCCGATTACCGAGGCGGCAACAAGAACAATTATTTATGAGGCAACGAACAGAACGGCTGAGCTTGCGAGGCGTTATTTTCAGCGCGTGCGCGCCAGTACGGCTCTGATTGTATTTGAGGTTTATATCTGGGAGGTGGCACTTAATAACGGGAACTCTACAGGTATTGACTGGGAGGGTATTGAGAGCTTCGGTAAATTTGCGACTGGCGTTTCTGTGCCGGGTTCTGTCGGTGCGGACTTTAACCCGATTAGTATCGGCTTACCGACGACAGGCGATGTTTCGTTCGGTTCGAATGATGTGTTGCAGTTTATCTCTGAATTTGGTGCGGTGAAAACTATATCGCAGCCGCAAATTACCGTTTTGTCAGGTGCGCAGGCCTCATTGCGGGCGGCGGATACAGTAAATTATGTATCATCTTTAACAAGATCAACGGAAGATGGCGAGACAACGGTGTCAACCGAGACGGATTCTGTTGATACGGGCTTTACGCTGACGATTGCGAGTAACTGGGATAATGCGACCGTTTACGGTACGATTGAAATTAACCTTGAGGAGTTCCGTGGTTTTCAAAACTTTGATGCAGACGGTACAGTCTTGCAGTTGCCGCAAACCACTGAGCGTGAATTATCGACACAGGTGCGCATGCGTCCGGGGGATTCCCTGTTGATAGCAGGCTTGGTGCGTGAAAATGATGAATTTGATTCATCTGGTGTCGGTTTTGACTCGCCGTTTTTGCCAACATCTCGAACCGCAGGTACGTCTAATACTGAGCTTGTGTTCTTATTAAAGCCGCGTGTTATTGTATATACTTCTGAGCAATAGTGTATTTAAGATATTGTTCTGCTTATAGTTGAAGTATTCCAGCGCCTTTATTTATGTTCTAAAACGTGTGTATAATAGCGATGTGGTGATTCGTTTGTTGTTTTTGCAAGCTTTTATTCGTGTTACCATGTATTCAGGTGCCTTTTGAACTTTTCTGTTCGTTTTAATCATGATTTTTAAATTGTCGGAATATTGCTTGAGAGTCTTTGTGACCGTAACTTTGCTTGTTGTGGGGTTCGGCTCTTTTGCGTATGCGCAATACCCGGGGTTTGACGGGCCCGGAGCCGGTCGGGGTGGTTCCGGCGGTACAGGGCTTGTGCCTGTCTCTCCGCAAGTTGACGGTGGGTCTATTCCGATTGGTGCAACCGCGCAAATTGTTGTGTTGTTTCGTAATGATGGCGGGCAGCCTGTTCAAACAGGGAAAATAAATCTTTACCCTTCTTCGAATGTATCCGCTCAGGTTTCATTAAACCAGTGTGGTGAGCTATTGGCTGCAGGGGGGGAGTGTGCGCTGGCTGTTTCTGTAAAAGCATTGCAAGCAGGAGCATGGCGATTAGAGCTTTTGATGCTTCATAGCGGCCGCAGTCGTCTTGTGACAACGACCCTGTCGGGGAATGTTGAGGCGGGTACGGATTCATCTGATCGTTTGTCCAGTGATCTTGAAACGATCCCTGATGAGGTTGATTTCGGAGCGCTTGGTAACAGTCAGACAATGGTTGAATCTGTTATCTTGCGTAACATAACTTCAACGACTGTGAAAATTTCAGATATCCTTATCAATGCATCGGACAGTGCGGGCTATTCCGTTCAGTCGGAATGTGATGAGTTAAAAGCAGGGCAAGCGTGCATCGCGACGGTGACATGGTCACCAAAACAAAAAGGCCCATCGACGGGAGTACTGGTTGTTAAACATGACGGGCCGACAGCTATTGCCAGTGTCTCTTTGACGGGTGATTATGACCCTGATGAAGTTGAAGAGGCCGAGGTATTCCCCGAAGCAGTTCCGGGGCGGGGGCTTTTGATCGCTTCACAATCAGAAATGGATTTTGGGGATTCCGTTACGGCGGCGTCAACGATGACAGTTTCTCTTGTTAATACTGGGGACTCACCTTTGACATTAAAGGAAATTAAGCTTGCTGGGTCTGATAACGGTCTGATTGTCGGGTCTGACGGATGTTCTGCTGATCTTGTTCTTGCGCCGATTGAGGCGTGTCCATTAACAATTACATGGTCACCTACGCGCATTGGTGAGGTTCTTGATGATGTAAAGGTCATTCATGACGGTGCGCGCGGCGTCCTTGTTCTGCCTATACGTGGTACGGCGGAGGCTGTGGTTAGTCAGGATCAAAAAGCAATTGTTCTAAGCCGTGTTGAGCCGACACGTGTTATCGGGTCAGATGATGTCACAAGTGATAGTGGTTACGGCGGTATGAATACAAAATCCGGTCAAAAAAGCTCAAAGCCCCAGACGAAAGCCTTGAATACGTCAAGTGCGCTTGATGGCTTGAAGATTACCTCTTTTTCAGCAAAGCGTGCTATAGTGAACGGACCGGGCGGCAGCCGTTTAATCTTTAATAATGAGCCTGTCATGCTCGGTGGTGTTATGTGGGACGTTGCTATTCAGAATAATGGCATTGAGTTTGCAAGTGGCGATGACCGTATTTTGTTACTTTTTGACAGATCTTTATCTTCTGTTAACCGAGTTTCGGGACAATCAAGAAGCACCTCTACATCAAGTGCTGCGTCTGATGAATAATTTCACGGTTAAGGTGTAAACAGAGGATATAAAGGTGAGCGATAATACCCCTTTTGATGATCAAGATACAATAACCGCTGCGTCGCATCTGAAAACGCACATGTCGAAATTAAGGCATAAGGCGCAAGAGGGGCGTGACCGTTATTTGGATATGGTGCAGCGCGAGCGTGCGCTTATGCTTGAGCAGGGTATAGCGCGCTCAACGGAACAATTGCTCGATATGGCAGGGGCAGGTATGCCCACAGAGCTTGAGAACGAAGTAGTGCGCGATCGTGCAACTGGGGATCAGCTTCGGGCGATGTTGCCTGTGCAATCCTGGTTACCACTCAGTATCCATCTTGTTGGTTTGAACGATAGTGTTCTTCGGATAGCGCCTTTGCATGATATGAATAATCGTCAAATGGATACGCTTATTTCAACGGTTCGCCGAAGCGGATTCAAGGTCGATCGTGTGGAAACCGAACTTTGGGATCGTAAGGAGCTTGTTGATACGCTGCGCTCCGTGCATGATTTATCGGCGGATCGCTGTGAAAAGACATTGTCGTTATGGCTATCCGATATTGATAACGGCTTGCTGCTCAATCAGTTTCAACGCGATATGATGGCCGAAGCTTTGCAGATGCGCGCCTCAGATATTCACTTGGTACAGGATAACAACCCCGAGGCACCGAATTGGATTCAATATCGTATTGACGGTGATTTGATGCCGATGCATTTATTGTCTGCGGATGCGATGGCGCGTTTAACAACATTGATTAAACGTGATGCGGGCTTGAACTTTGGTGATCGTATTACGCCAAAAGACGGTCGTTTCGGATTTCAATGGCAGGGGCGTTCAATTGATGTGCGTGTCGCTGCGGGGCCGCAGGCGCAAGACGGTGAAAAGCTTACGCTGCGTTTGCTTGATCGTGCTTCGTTGAAGGGGTTCGATGAACTGTTTCGTCGTCACGAAGATGTCGCCAATTATTTGTCAAAATTATTGTCGCCTGAAATTAAGGGGGGTGGCGGCCTGATCTTGTTATCAGGGCCGACAGGGTCGGGTAAAACAACCACGCTTTATGCCTGCGTACAGCAAATAGATCGCCGCAGAAAACACGTTTTGACCATCGAAGATCCGATTGAATATGAGTTGCGCTATGCAACGCAATGGCAGGTGCGCCCGGGCATGAAAGGCGGGGAGTTTGCCGATTTGATCCGTGCATCGATGCGGCATGATCCGGATTATATTGTTATCGGTGAGATGCGTGATTCTGATACGGTGGAAACGGCGTTGCGGGCGGCTGAATCCGGGCATACGGTGATTTCTACTGTTCATGCCGATACCGCTTTGCAAACATTTGAGCGTTTGCGCTCGCTTATGCCGTCATCGCGCGAGCGTGCCTCTACATATACATTGTCCCAGCAGGTCGGAGCGATTTTAAACCAACGTCTTGTGCGAACATTATGTCAGGGGTGCTCGCATAAAACAAAGGCGGGTGAAGTTATGGACGCTTATGAGCTTGAAGCGTTGCGCATTGAGCCTGATCTAAGTGTCAGAACACATAACACAAGTGGTTGTGATCTTTGTAGTCGTACGGGTATTTCAGGACGTACGTTATTGCTCGATGCATTGATTATTACACTCGCACCTGGACAGCGGAACGGAATTTACGAATCTTTAATCGGAAATGTGAATAATATCCTTAATGAGAAAGGTGTGATCGTTCATACGCGACGTGAGGGGTTGGTAGATCTGGTTATATCCGGCCTTGTTGATCCGCAATCCGCGATTACATATCTCGAAGAATAGATTTACTGCGTATATAATTATTATGTGTTTTTAGGTTATTATTTATGCAGCAATGGCTAGCAGAAATTGCATATGAATCGACATCCGGTCCGAAAAAGGTGACGGAGTCTTTTTACTTGCCGACCGTTGATGATGTGCGCATGGCGATTACAAAAAAGGGTGGGTATGTTTTGAATATTCGCCCCTATACACGTTCCCCGCTTGAGCGATTATTGGCTCGCTCGACATGGTGGCAGGTGCAGCTTCTTCGTGGTATTCAGTTTCGATCAAACTCTGCTTCCCCTGGTGTTGCTTTCTGGAAAATGATACAGGCCGAAACAAATCCGCGTCGTCAAAATATTTTAGCGCCTGCACGAGAGGCTCTTGCACGAGGTTTAGGGGTGATCGACGCCCTAAAAGCATTGAACATTTTTGATCACGGAACCTTAGCGATTTTAGCGGGGTCGGAACGCGCCAATAAATTGGTTGATGGTATTCCGCATGCCATACAATCGATCACGCAAAAACGTAAAAATTCAAGGGCGATTATAGGAACGTTATCTTGGTTAGCTTTTGACGTATTTTCGATTGTTTCTGCCTTATGGGCTGGTGAAGATCTTGTCTTGGGATGGTTTCGGGATAACCCTCCAGCGGATGCAGCAGAGCATGAAAAATTTACACGTGTTGTAAATAGCCTGGAGTTAACATGGGATGTTTTGATCTGGACAGCCTTGGCAAGTGGCGCTTTTATGGCTTGGTGTGTGGCGTCGTTTTGGTTGAATCGCGGCAAGAAAGATTGGCCGACTGCGCGCGTTGTCCGTAAAATTCCCCTTATCGGTTCATATTTACGTGATTTGGCTTTTGCTGACTCTATGCTCGCAGCAGCGCGGATGCTTAGGGGGAAGGTGCCGATAGATATTACTCTCCAGCAATCTGCAGATGCCTCGGGCGCGCCAGAGGTTGCAAAATATTGGGATGATGCTTCGTATAATCTCGGAAGGGGGGTTGGACTGGGTGTTGCACTGGATCGTAAACCCCTGACACGCAGCGAACGCCTTGAAATTGCAGGCTTGTCTGATCTTGACCAAGTTGCTACAGTAATGGAGTCTATTGCCGAAATGCGTTCAGCATCTGCAAAAACTCGGCATAAATTTATTGTCTGGATTGCGTTTGCCTTAACCGGTGTTTTCCTTGTTATTGCGTTTGGTAGTGCCATCTACGCGTTAACAGTAATGAATATGAGTATGGATTCAATGATGGGCGGGCTACTGTCCGGAGCGATATAATGTCGATAATTGGTGTAAATAAAGATAAAGATACGAAAGCGGAGGTTTCGGGCGGGCCCGCGCGTGTTAAGCCCGGTATCACTGATTATCTGGCCGGTGAAGCCGGTGATGTGCCCGTAAATTTAAAGCCTTATTTGCCTCATGATTTGATTGGCGGCGCAATACCGCATGTTGCGGGAACGGAAGACGAGGCCGTATGGAATGCGGCGTCTCAAGCATGCGGTACGGAAAAGGTGCAGTATGTTTTTACGGTGCAGGATGGGCGCGTTTGGTATCTTGCTTGTCCGTCGGCATCTTTGGCATCAAATCCTGATAGCTGGTGCCCTTTGGCAGCGGCTCTTCCGGGGAATAGCGAGTTTTGGGATAAGGAAACCGTTTATTTGTATGAGCAAGAGGGCGTGGCCTCAGCGTTGCGTTGGGATCATGAAACGGGACGTATGCAAGTTTATCTTGGTGCATCCAGAACGATTTTGCCCCGTGTTCAGAGTATGGATGCGAATTTTGTGACAATTAATCCGGAGATTGCGGAGATTGCGCGCTGGCGAAACCGTATGTTACGTACCGAAAAACTATCGCGTATGGTTATTCGTTTATTGACGGTTTCGGGATTGTTGGTAAACGCTTTTGCCTTGATTATTTTGCTGATCAGTATCATTTCATTGAATTTTGTGTCGTATGATTTGGAAAATGTAAAAGTGCAGACTGATCAAGCCGCGCAAAAGCTTGTTATGCGCGCGTCTTCTGTGATGCAAAGTGATACAATCAACCATATGGTACGTATTCAGGGGCTTCTGGACAATGTCGCACGTTTGAATGGTTATCTTGCGCAGTATAATGTTGAAGGGGACAGAGTAGAGTGGCTGGCTTATGTCCCTGTGGCGATGGCCAGTGCTGCGACTTCAGATTTAAGATATGTCGGTTTAAACAGCGAAGGCCGCCCCGAAATTGTGACCCCTAAAATTGGGGAAATAAAAGGCGATAATGTTGAAATTATAGGTCGTAAATAGGATGTGGAGTTTAGTGTTTTGAAATCTCTGAAAAAATTCGACTTTAAAACGATATCAAAATACACCAGTGCTAAGGCGATGGGTGACTTTAACCATTTTTTGGAAAAGTTGCCGCAAAATGTCAATAAATCGTTATTGATTATCGTTGGTGTTATTTGGGGCGTGGCGGGTGCTTTGGGGTTGTTTACTGTTGTGAAAATGCAGGAATATGCCAAAATTTCAGAGGAAAGAGACGTTGCGCAAGCGCTTTTACCCGTTGTTCCCGAAATTGAAGAGCGTCAAGTGAGTGCCGCGCGGATTAAAGACTTTGTGGAAGAGTTGCAAGAAACCTATAAAGGTCTTGAAATAAAGGGAAATTCAGCGAATATTAGTATAGCGGCTAAATCGACGGCCTCTTTTGGTGAGTTTCGTGAGGCAATCGGCCATGTGCAAAATGGTGGTCAAGGCTGGCGTGTGAACGTAGATAAGCTTTGCGTTGGTCGTGATTGTGTGCAATACCCTCTTAGGGCATCGCTCCGAATTAGCACTGTATCTGTGCAAAAAAAGTAATTTTATTTTAAGTTTTTGAAAGCGTCTGTCATGTTGAATGTAAGAAAAGTTAAACAAAAATTTTCCGGTGAAGATGGAAATGTTCTGTTCCTCATTTTGATTGCGGTCGCACTTTTTGCGGCTCTGTCTTATGCGGTGACATCATCCTCTCGCTCGAGTGGTGGAGACGCCAGTGGCGAAACAAACAAAATCAGCAGTGCGCAAATAACACAATATCCGGCTTCTGTGAATACAGCTATATTGCGGATGATAATCAATGGTGTATCGATTGATGAAATTCGTTTTAATCGTCCGGGTGAATACGATGATCTGCCGACACCTGAATTTGGTGTTTTCCATCCGACAGGCGGTGCAGCCACATATATTCAGGCACCAAAGGATTCAATGGAAGACGGACAGCCCGGAGATTGGGTGTTTAACGCAGAGATGGAAGTTCCCGATATTGAATTAGAAGGCGCGGACGGTAATGATGTTATCGCGTTTTTGGTTGGTCTGAAGAAAAGCATTTGTGCAAAGATCAATGAAGAGCATGGTCTGGGAAATACAATACCTGTGCTTTCTGCAGATAGATCATCGGATTACACGCAACGTATGTATCATGACGGTACCACAGATTATGACTTTCCTGAGGGTACTGATATGAATGATATTGATGACGGGTCAGGTAGTTTTGACGGCAAGCCGTTTGGTTGTTTCCAAAATGGCGGTGCAGATGGTGATTATGTTTATTACCATGTGATTGTTGAACGATAAGGCATAGCGTTGTTTTTAAAAACAAACAAATCAGAATTTTTTAGGCAAGAGCGCGGAAGTGCTCTTGTTTATATTTTGATCGCAATTGCTTTGCTCGCCGCTCTGACGGTCACTTTTATGGAGCCCTCAAGTCAACAGACGTCCTCTCAGGGGAGTATGCGTGTTGTTACTGCCGTTGATAGTCAGGTCAACCTCATTCGTCCCGCAATACAGGAATGTCAACTTTTGCATCGTGCAGGAGATAAGAGCATTGATAATTCATCATCAGGCACAGATCCGGATGCACAGCGAAATCTTCCGATCAAACCGAATTCCAGTCATTACAGCAGTGCAACGATCGGGCCGACAAGTGGACGTTTGGTAAAGGATATCCGATGCCCGGGCGATCCCGGCGGGAATGATGAAAATCACGTTCATATCTTTAAGGGGAGTTCAGGAAAGTTTTTGCCCCCGCCGCCAGAGTTATTTGAGGATTGGCAATATTATAACGGCGTAGATGGGGTTTTCTTTTGGACGCAAACGAATAAAACGGATGGATTTATTCAAACGGCGTTACAGAAACTGGATGAAAAATTTAGCGAATGTGAAGCAGATATCATTGATGCAAGATCAGGTGCGCAAGACCTTGATAGTTCATCACCTGCAGAAGTCGAATGTGCATCGGGTTTTACGTGTTTTCGCGTGCGCGTTACAATGAAACCCAGTGCTGTTTATAACGGGGATAGCGATAATGATGAGTCAAGCTGTCCCTAGGGGGCTTAGCTCTGCGCAATATCCAGTGCAAGAATTTCTATATCTTTTTTGACGCGCTCAAACTCTTCTTTGATCTCTGCACGCAAAACATTGCAGTGTTTTGTATCATAAGCATCATCTTGAAGATGTGAAGCCAGATCACCAAGCTTCACACAGCAGGCTGAGCGGGCTGCGCCTTTCAGGCTATGGCCCAGCTCTCTTAATGTGATCAAGTCTTTTTCAGTTTGTATTTTTTCAATGATCGGCGTGGTCATATCAACAAACATGCGCATCATCGTGACCGTGTTGTCATCTAATGCGCCGATATGATCAATCAGGCAATTTCGATCAATGGCATGGGATGATGTGTCTTTCTGTATCACGGATTGCTTTGCCTTGAGAGAGTAATCATCGGCGCTGTCTTCTAATAGCCTCCAACGCATAAGAAGCCCGCGTAATTTTCCAAGTGTCACAGGTTTGAGCAAGCATTCGTCAAATCCGTGTGTTTGAAAAACTTCGCGTTGTGTCATTTGAATATCTGCGGTCAGGACAATAATGGGGGAATGTTTCTCTTTTTTTTCGTTTTCGCGGATTGTTTTTGTCAGCTCATAACCATCCATCTCCGGCATGTGTAAATCTGTAAATAAAATGCCGTATTTTCCCGAGTTATATGCTTTTAATGCGTCTTTACCATTTGTAACGAATGTGGCCTCGACGCCCAAATGGTTGAGTTGGCGTTGTAGTATTTCACGCACGGAATTTGTGTCTTCTGCGATTAAAAGTTTTGTTGGCCCTTCTATTATGCCGGCAGTTTTGCGGGCTGCATTTTTGACAGCCTCTCCCAGTCCGACGCGGCTTGCTGGCTTAGTGAGATATGTTGCACCAAGGGCGTTTAAGCTGTGTGAAAGGCCGATATCATCGCGCACCGTATACATAACGGTGCCTGTAAACGGGCATTGTTCTGTGATTGCGCGTATAAGTTCCAAGCCGACACCATCTGGTAACCCTTGATCGATAACGGCTACATCAAACGGATGTTGTAATGCGCGTTCCAGTCCTTCCTTGAATGTCGCATAACCTTCGACGGTGGCACCCATAGATCTTAGGGAGTTTTGTATTTCTCTGGCACCTTGCGGGTGGTCTTCTACGGATAGGACGGATATTCCTTCCAGATCAGGAAGTTCTATGCGTTTTTCATCGGTGCTGATTTCTTCCGTGGGGATTTCAAACCAAAAAACAGAGCCCTTGCCTTCTTCACTTGTGACCCCGATTTCACCGCCCATCAAGTCAACCAGCTTTTTAGAAATGGACAGGCCCAGCCCCGTACCGCCATATTTTCGAGCCGTTGTATTATCAGCCTGCGTGAAGGATTTGAATAATTTATCGCAGACGGATTGGGTCATGCCTATACCGGTATCAATCACTTCAAAACGAAGGGCGATACCATTCGTAAGGGGCTGTATGTGCTTTGTTTTCGTGCAGACACGTACCTTCACGCTGCCCTCATGGGTGAATTTCAGGGCGTTGCCGCATAAGTTCATCAGGATTTGTCGCAGGCGCTTGGGATCGCCTAAAACGACGAACGGCACGTCAGGTTGTATATCATCAACCAGTTCCACATGTTTGCCGCGTACCTTGACGGAGAGCGCTTCCAGCATGCCACGCACAAGCAAACGCACAGGCACTTCAAATTCATCGAGCTCCATGGCGTGTGCATCCATCTTTGCCACATCCAGAACATCGTCTAGAATTTCTAACAAGCCGCTCGACGCTTCTTGCGCCGTTTTAATCATTGACAGCATTTTTTCATCGGGCTTTTCTAACGCCATTAATTCCAAAAGCCCGTATATCGTTTGCATCGGGGTTCTGATTTCATGGCTCATGGTTGCAAGAAAGTTTGATTTTTGCTGCGCCAGAGCGTCGGCCTGTGCAACTGCTTCCTCAAGCTGCTTTATTTTTTTATTTTGGCTTTCGCCTGTTTTCGTTTTTTCGGTCATGACATTTTTGCGGGTTCGCACAAGGAAGGGCTTGCATAACAAGGCCTGTATAGAGTATCACAATCTTTCGGCTATCCATAGACAGGAAAAAGCAAGGAGCAAGAAAATGGGTTATAAAGTCGCTATTGCGGGGGCAACAGGTAATGTCGGGCGCGAAGTTTTAAAAATTTTGGACGAACGTAATTTTCCGGTTGATGACGTTATTGCATTGGCATCAAGCAGATCTGTCGGCAAGGAAGTTTCCTTTGGCGATAATGATATTAAATGTCAGGACCTTGCGAAATTCGATTTTAAGGGTGTTGATATTGTTCTTTCATCGCCGGGCGGTTCTGTATCTGCGCAATATTCACCGGTTGCGGCAAAGGCTGGCGCAGTTGTTATTGATAACACAAGCCATTTCCGCATGGATCCTGATGTGCCGTTGATCGTGCCGGAAGTAAACCCGGAAGCGATTGCGGAGCATACAAAGCGTAACATTATCGCGAACCCGAATTGTTCGACCATTCAAATGGTTGTGGCGTTAAAGCCATTGCATGATGCCGCGAAAATTAAACGCGTTGTCGTCAGCACATATCAATCGGTATCCGGTTCAGGAAAATCGGCAATGGATGAATTGTTTAATCAGACAAAAGGTATCTATGTGAATCAATCACCTGAGCCGCAAGTTTACCCGAAGCAGATTGCCTTTAATGTGATACCGCAAATCGATGTTTTCATGGATGACGGTATGACCAAAGAGGAATGGAAAATGGTTGTGGAAACAAAGAAAATCCTCGACCCGTCGATTAAGGTTTGTGCATCATGCGTGCGTGTGCCTGTTTTCATCGGACACTCTGAAATGGTGAATGTCGAGCTTGAGAATGAATTGAGCGCGGCGCAAGCAAAACAGCTATGGCGTGACTTTGATGGTGTAACATTGGTTGATCTGGAGCATGAAGATCTTGAATATGTAACACCGCAGGAAATTCAAGGCGAAGATGATGTTTATGTTTCGCGTGTACGTGAAGACATCTCAGTTGAAAACGGCCTGAATTTCTGGTGCGTTTCAGATAATTTGCGCAAAGGCGCGGCATTGAATGCTGTACAAATTGCGGAGCTTTTGATTAAGGGCAAGTAACTGATTTTTGATGATTATAAAGCGGCGTGAAGGGATGCCTTTCGCGCCGTTTTTATATAGGAATAATTTCAGGCGCAATTTGGCGAAATGCAATGCGGTGATGTGAAAATGTTGAATTTTCAATTTGTGATTTCATTTCCGGGTGTGCATCAAAGGCCGATTTTAAACTGTCTGATTTTTGTAATAAATCTGTTTTTATGCTGCGGCGTGGATCACCTGAATAGGGCTCTATGCAGTTATAAATAAAATCCTCTTCAGCCTCGGTGAGGACAGGCGCCCCGTTTTCATCAATTTCAGGGAAGACTTCGCTGACGAGGTCATTCCAACTTTTCATGACTGTCATGGCCTTATTGCTCATGAAATGGCGATTATAAACACCGCGTAATCCGTCTTGTAATTTTTTGGCGCCGTTTTCTTTATCCAATATCGGAGAATAGGAGAAATCAAAAGTGGGGTTTGCCAAACGTGAGAGCGCTACGACGGTCATGATGCGTAATGTCGCCGGGTCGTAATTAAAATCAGGCGATTGCAAAATATTATGAACATCGACTTTATCCGCCGGTTTGTTAAACATGTCCTCTTTATCGGCGAGCATGGCGCGTGCCAATTTAAAGGCTATGGAGGATTCAGGCGCTTCGCGGCGCAGAGCAGAGTTTTGATCTGAAACGCTATTATCAAACATGAGGGGCTCAACAATCGCGTTATCTAATACCAACATATCCAATTCGGTCGTAACGGTTGTTTCCTCGGGAATTTCTATGTCATCAATATGCGCATCATGCAGGATTTTTTGCATGCGCGGGCTGTCGAATATTTCCTTTATTTCATCGGCGGAATAGGTGCGTTTAACGTATATTTTTCCGTCATATTCGCCGATTCCTTCCCATGTTTTTTTTGCGCCAGCAGCCCCTATGGAGGCATCAAGCATATCGAGCATTTGATTTCGATAAGTCGAAACATTTTCTATGCTACGCTCATTTTCCTGTGGGATGGAAAGTGTGAAGTCAATATCACTGGGTGGTTTATAGATAAAATTATCCTGCAGCCCCTTATACCACATATAGTGGGCATTGGCAGAACCTGTCATGACGATATGCTCGCCTTTGTCGAAGGGATTTTGTGCATCACGTATGCCATCAATGAGCGCGCTGCTCAGATGGCTTTTCAGCAATGTATCTATTGCTTCTCCTTTAATACGCATATTCACCCCTTCTTATGCAGGTAAATTACCATATTAAAAGTCGCAATGTAAAATTATTCCTGATAGTTAGGGGCTATTCGCGCATCAGGTCAATGTCCATCCATAGCATCAATCGATCAAACAGCCCGAAAAGGCCGCCTTCGGGTCTGAATTTATCGACTTTTATGTCGAGTTGGTTCATCTCCAACGTGATCGCCTGTTTAACGTCTGCGCGAATGGCATCCATGTTCAAGCCATCAGTTGCTATCGCATGCAGACGGTTCAGTAAGTCCTCTTCCGAAGGGGATAGGACGCCGTCACGATATGCCATGATACGCGCGAAATAGATCACTTGTGAACGGAATTTCGGATCATTAATATGGGCAAAGAGTTCGGCGATGTTTTCGTGTGGCACATCCAGATCATTATCCAGAATATCACGCTGTTCCTTGGTTAACGGAATGCGGTTCATAATGGCGTGAATATAGGCGCGCTCTTCGTCGCAGACCTGACCATCGGCATGCGCCATGGCAATAACACAACGCAGCATGTAAAGCTTGCTTGTGCTGACGGTTGTGCGATCAAAATCATCTTCGGCCATTTTTCTCTCCCATAGATCAAATATTGCTCTTAAGTGTATAGAATTAAAAGTTTAATAACAGGTAATTTTTTTGAAAAAAGATCCTTTCTGAACGATGTTTTGGATAAAGATAAAATCTTTTGCGGAAAAACATTGTTTTTGTTACGGATTTTGGCTAAATCGCTCTTTAAAAATCAGGTGTTTATCCTTATGATGGGCAACTGGCGCATAAAATGCGTTGTTTCAATAAAAAAACAGGAAGAGTTTAGACAATGTCTGAAACGAAAAAAGTTCAAAGGCCTCTTTCGCCTCACTTACAGGTTTATAAATTGCCGTTGACGGCGCTGATGTCAATTTCACACCGTATCACCGGTACGGCTTTGATGCTTGGCTCAATATTAATCATCGCATTTTTGGTGTCTGCCGCGTATGGCGAAACTCAGTATAATTTTGTAATGACGATGGCAGGAACATTAGGCGGTAAAATTATTTTATTCCTGTGGTCTGCGGCCGTTTATTATCACATGTGCAACGGTATCCGTCACTTGTTCTGGGACACAGGTAAATATCTTGAGAAAGATACAGCCATGCGCACAAATTATGTGGTTTTGATCTTCACTGTATTCTTTACGGCACTAACATGGATGTATGCCGCAGAATCATTCAGCTTTAATATGTAGGGAATGAAAATGAAAAAAGATGAATTTACAGCACCTCTGAAATCTGCAAAAGGATATGGTTCTGCGCATGAAGGTGCCGACCATTGGATCAAGCAAAAGCTAACGGCTGTTGCGAATATTCCCCTGGTTTTATGGTTTATTTGGTCAATTATCGGTTTGCAGGGCTCAACCCACGCAGAATTCACACAATGGTTAGCGCAACCGCATAATTCCATTTTGATGATCCTTTTAATCATTTCCGTGATCTATCATGCGAAACTTGGTTCTCAGGTTGTGGTTGAGGACTATATCGCACATGAAGGCTTCAAAACCGTGAAATTGTTAGCGCAGAAATTGTTCTTCTTTGCTGTTGCTATTGCCGGGATCTTCAGTGTTTTAAAAATCGCGTTTACGGCGGGCATGTAATTGCCTTCACATGAATAACTTACAAGAAACAAGAGAGAAAAATGACAGACTCTTACGAAATTATTGATCACGAATTTGACGTTGTGGTTGTCGGTGCCGGTGGTGCGGGCTTGCGCGCAGGATTTGGTTGCGCAGAAAAAGGTTTGAAAACGGCCATTATTTCAAAGGTTTTCCCTACACGTTCACATACTGTCGCAGCGCAGGGAGGTATCTCTGCTGCGTTGGGGAATATGGGTGAGGATAGCTGGCAATTCCATATGTATGACACGGTAAAGGGTTCTGACTGGCTTGGTGATCAGGATGCGATCGAATATATGTGCCGCGAAGCGATCCCTGCGATTATTGAACTTGAACATTACGGTGTGCCGTTCTCAAGAACTGCTGCGGGTAAAATTTACCAGCGCGCGTTTGGTGGTATGACAACACATTTCGGTGAAGGCACAGCGCAGCGTACATGTGCGGCGGCTGACCGCACCGGTCATGCGATTTTGCATACGCTTTACACCCAGGCTCTGAAACATCAGGCGCAATTCTTTATTGAATATTTTGCCCTTGATTTGATTATGGATGATGATGGTACATGCCTTGGTGTAATGGCGTGGGATCTTGATACGGGTAAGTTGCACCGTTTCCGTGCACATCAAACGATTTTGGCAACGGGCGGTTACGGCCGTGCGTATTTCTCTTGTACATCTGCTCATACATGTACAGGTGACGGTAATGCCATGGTTCTTCGTGCGGGTATTCCGTTGCAGGATATGGAGTTTACGCAATTCCACCCTACAGGCATTTACGGCGCAGGCTGTTTGATTACAGAAGGTGTGCGCGGTGAGGGCGGATATCTGACAAACTCGGAAGGTGAACGCTTCATGGAGCGTTATGCACCATCTGCGAAGGATTTGGCATCGCGTGATGTTGTTTCCCGTTCGATGACCGTTGAAATTCGCGAGGGACGCGGTGTTGGCGAAGGGAAGGATCATATTCACCTGAACCTGATGCATTTGGAGCCTGAAGTTATTTATGCTCGCTTGCCGGGTATCGCGGAAAGCGCGCGTATTTTCGCAGGTGTTGATGTGACCAAGGAACCGATTCCGGTTCTGCCGACTGTTCACTATAATATGGGTGGTATCCCGACGAATTATAAATGTGAAGTCATTAAGCCGACAAAGAAAGACCCGAATGCGGTTGTTCCGGGCCTTATGGCGATTGGTGAGGCGGCATGTGTATCTGTTCACGGTGCGAACCGTCTTGGCTCGAACTCCTTGCTTGACCTTGTTGTCTTCGGTCGCGCAGCAGCGATTACTGCGGCAGAAACTGTTAAGCCGAGCTCTTCTCATCGTCCAATGGGCAAAGATAACGGTACGAAAGCGATTGATCGTCTTGATCATTACCGCAACGTTAAGGGTGACACATCTACGGCTGAACTTCGTTTGTCTATGCAAAAAACAATGCAGGATCATGCGGCGGTTTTCCGTACAGGTGATGTATTGAACGAAGGCGTCGGTAAGATCAACGAATGTTTCGCAGGTAAAGCAGATTTGGGTATCAAGGACCGTTCTATGGTATTTAATACTGATCTTGTTGAAACATTAGAGCTTGATAACCTGTTGTCACAGGCTGTTGCCTCCATGCATTCTGCGGCAAATCGTGAGGAATCTCGCGGTGCGCATGCGCGTGAAGACTTCCCTGATCGTGATGATAAGAAATGGATGAAGCACACCATCACTTATGTAGATGAAAAGGGCAGCACAAAGATTGAATATCGTCCGGTTATAATGAAGACATTGACGGATGAAATTGAGCCGTTCCCACCAAAGGCACGTGTTTACTAATTCGTTGTTTTGTTTTTATGATTTTGAATTTAAAGAAAGCCCTGATGTGATCGGGGCTTTTTTGTTTAACTACAGGCTATGGTCATTATCCTGATCAGGCGTGCGCTCATGATCGTTATTGGACCCTGATAAGTGTTCGCGCACGGCCAAGATACGATCGGCCAAATCATTTTGCCCTGCCGCGATGTAGAGCTTGGCTGCGGCGTCGTAAATGCCTGCGACGCGTTCTCGATCCTTTTTCGAAACGGTTGCAGGATGGCCCGCAATGGCTTCGCTTTCCTTTTCCTGTAATGATTGACCGATGATGATCGCTTCTTTTAGGGCATCATGCTCGTCGCCCCATAATTTGAAGCCGCGCTTTCCGGCCAGGTCCGGGTTGGGATGATCGTTATCCAGTCTGTTAATGCTGTGGCTCGCATCGATGGCGCGCTGCGAAAGCAGGGCAGCTTGTTTTATGTTGCCGAAGCCTTCTATGTTTTTGGCATGTAAATCCAAATGAATAAAACCAATCGGCGGGATATTGATATCATGGCCGTCATTAACGTTTGATCGGTTTTTTTGTGCGTTGTTCACGGTTTCAATGCTGAAATCAATATCATCTTGCGTGACATGAAGCTGCGATAACATCTTTGCGCGATTATCATCATCTGTTTTGGCCATTGCGCCAAAATCGATGTTTCCCTTGAATACGCCAATGATGTTTTCCGCGTTTTCGGTTGGTGTCGTACCATTTTCAATCGCACGGCGTACGGCGATCATTTGGGCTTGGACATATCCGCTTTTGTCTTGTTGCTCTTGCGATAACACGCCGGTGCGACCAAGCATAACACCAAGAGGTGCGGAGAAAACCTGCTCCGCCTGTTCCGGTGTCATTTTTTGATGACCGCTATGTTCGTTAAATTCGTTCACTTTTAAACGCCCGCTTTTGCATGAAAATACCGTATTTCAAGGGCGCGTGTCAAAAATGATTTACCGACTGGCAGGGGGCTTAGTGTAGCCCCATACCTTGTGCTTTTTGTTCATGACCGGGGTTGTTTTCGATTTTTGCAGCGAAGGTTTTTTTCACTTCCTGAATGAATTCTTGTCCCGTTAACGCCTGAGCGCCAATGTAATGAGAGAGGTCGCCTGTCATTTTTCCTGCCTCAATGGTTTCCAAAACGGCATCCTTAAGTGCGATGGCCATATCGGAAATTTTCGGATTATTTTCAATCTCGCCCTTATGACGGATGGCTTCGGCATAGGCAAAAATATGTGCGGTCGGGTTTGCAACTAATTTGCCTTCCTCGTGCCAGAATTTTTCAAGGTCAGGCGCCGTACCGTGCGGTGGATCAGCGAGCAATGTGCCGTCTGCGCTAATCAGGGTTGAATCCATCATTCCCAACGAAAGCGACTCACCTGCAACTTGGTCTGACATGACATCCCCGTCGTAGTTTTTAACGGCAATGATCCAGTTGTTAAACTTACCTTGCGGAATTTTTGAAACAACCGCATCAATCAAATCATCTGGGCGGAATTCCAATCCTTGTGCTTCGAAATCGGCTTTAAATTCAGTATTGTAAACATCATTTAAAATATCGATGAAGCGCCCGTCATAGGTCGGTAAAATGGTTGATTTCGATGCAAAAACAACTGATTTCCCTTGTGAAACACCTTGTTGCAGAGTGGCACGTGCAAAATCACGAATTGCATTATCTGTCTCGGTTGTGACCAATGCAACGCCTTGCTCCGCTTTGCGCTCAGACAAAACCTGTTCATTGCCGTTTTCATCTTGGTAAATGACTTTTAGCTTACCGGCGCCGGGGATTTCAAAATTGGGCGCACCGTAAATACCGCCAACGGCCTGACGTGCGGTTGTAACCTGATCCATGTTGTTGGCATTTTTCGGCAAGTTGCTCGTCGTGAGCGGTGTGCGCATAATCACTGCACCATCGATGGCGCGGCGCAAAATACCGTTCGGCGATTTTAGTTGTGTGCTAAGGCCGTATTCTTTTGTTTGGTCTTTTGTCGGGGTAATTGTCGGCCCCTTAACCGCGGCTTTATGCTCCTTCAGATCGGCAATCGCCGCGTTCAAGGATGCGTCATTCGTGTTGTCGCGGGAATAGATGCTGATGTCGTGAACTTTCCATTCAATATCAAAAAACGGATTGATAAGCTCCTCACGGATTACTTTTGACATTTCCGGCCAGATGCCGTCACCTGTCATATCTACAATTGTTAAGCTCATGATTTTTCCCCTGTTCGATGCATGCGCATAAATTCACGCATAATGTAAATTATTATCATGAATAAAGTATGAATAAAATTTCTTTTTCTAAGTATGCAGATGGTAGTATCACATTGAAAAATAGCTCTTAATTTTTGTTACTCCAGTGGTTTTTAGCGTGGTTTTTAAAATTATTATTATGCCAACAGATTTCCTGACGACTCCGACAAGTTAGATCTTGACAATTAGGCTGTTTTTGAACAAGAACAACCTGATACATTTATCGGCATGTACAGGTTTTGGTGTCGCAAAGTTTGATTTTGTATGTGCTTGATTTTGTGTCATAATGACGCGAAAAAAATAAACAAGGAATTTCTTTAGTTATGGCTGAATTTACGCTCCCTAAAAACTCGCAAATCAAAAAAGGTGAAGAGATCGACGTGTCAAACGGCGCGAAGCGTTCTAAAACCTTTAAGGTTTATCGTTGGTCTCCTGAAGATCTTGATGAGAATGGCGAGGCGAAGAACCCACGTCTTGATTCAGTGACGATTGACTTGGATAAATGCGGCCCGATGGTTTTGGATGCGTTGTTGTATATCAAAAACAATGTCGACAGCACATTGACGCTCCGTCGTTCTTGCCGCGAAGGAATTTGCGGATCTTGTGCGATGAATATTGATGGCACAAACACCTTAGCTTGTACAAAGGCTATCGAAGATGTCAGCGGTGATGTAAAGGTAACGCCATTGCCGCATATGCCGGTGGTAAAGGATCTTGTTCCTGATTTGAATCATGTTTATGCGCAATACACATCCATTGAGCCATGGCTGAAATCTGATACGCCCGCTCCAAACCGTGAACGCTTGCAATCTGATGAGGATGCACTTGTTCTGAACGGTTCTGACGGTCACGGCCCTGCGGCATGTATTTTGTGTTTCTGTTGTTCAACAAGCTGTCCGTCATATTGGTGGAACGGTGATCGTTTCCTCGGGCCGGCTATTTTGTTGCAAGCCTATCGTTGGATCGCAGATAGCCGTGATGACGCCACAGGTGAGCGCCTTGACCAACTTGAAGACCCGTTCCGTTTATATCGTTGTCACACGATCATGAACTGTACAAATACGTGTCCGAAGGGTTTGAACCCGGCAAAGGCTATTGCAGAGATTAAAAAGATGATGGTTGCCAGACGATAGTTTGCAATTGTTATACATTAAGATTTTTCAAAAGCCGCCTTTTGGGTGGCTTTTTTATTGCTCTATATCCGCATCTATTTCGAGTGTTTTTATACGTGCGGTTTCGCCGCGTGTGATGGAAATTGCGCTTTTGGGGATTTTCCAATGTTTAGAGAGTAGGGCAATGAGCGCTTTGTTCGCCTTTCCCTTTTCGGGAATGGCGGTAACCTGCACCTTTAAAACGTTATCATCCCACCCAATAACTTTATTTGCCTTTGCATTGGGCGTCAGGCGCACTGTAATTTTTTTCATTTGTCCCATAGACGGCATTCTAACATGAGTGATATGACATATTCTATGAGCGATATACATATTATAAAATTAGCGGTCGGCGTTGATGACATAGCACATCTATATGATATTCAACGTCATCATGAAATTGATTATCACGGCATGCGCGCGGTTCCGTGTTGGACGCGGTATAAACCCACGCGCGGGGATGAAATCGTCAAAAAGGGCGGGTCAATCTATCGCGTTGTCAAAAACCGCATTGTCTGTCGGCATCGTATTTTGGGGTATGAGATCGTCGAGACGGAGGCCAAAGGCAAAATGTGCATGATCATGCAGGATGCCGAAATGATTGAAACCGTTCACACGCCGCGACGCCCGTTTCAGGGGTGGCGATATCTCAAAGGGGCGGATATTCCGGCCGATAAGGGCGTTTATACAGGCGGAATTATCGAGGATATTCCCGAAGATTTAGAGGATGAATTAAAAGAAGCGGGCTTGTTGTAGCTAGTGCGTACACGCTTATTCGATATCTAGGCCGATATCCATTTGCGGGGCGGAATGCGTCAGAGCGCCCGATGAAATATATTCAACGCCTGTTTCCGCAATCTCACGCACCGTATGAAGGGTGACACCGCCTGAGGCTTCGGTGATGATTTTTCCCTTTGCCATTTCAACACCTTTTTTCAATGTCGGAATGTCAAAATTATCAAACATAACGATGTCTGCACCGCCATGGCTCAGGACTTGTTCCAACTGATCGAGTGTATCAACCTCAATTTCAATTTTAACGGTATGGCCTGCATTTTCTTTTGCGCGCGACAGAACGGACGCGATGCCGCCCGCCATGGCAATGTGGTTGTCCTTGATTAAAATACAATCATCCAATCCGTGACGGTGGTTAAAGCCGCCGCCAGCGCGCACGGCATATTTTTGTACAGCACGCAGCCCCGGCAGGGTTTTGCGTGTATCTGCAATTCTTGCATCGGTACCCTGAACGGCCAGAACATAGCGACGTGTGAGTGATGCAATGCCTGATAAATGCGTCATGAAATTCAGGGCGACGCGCTCTGCCATTAAAATGGATGCAGCAGGCCCTTCTATGGCGGCGATTGTGTCACCGGCCTCAAGCACTTCACCGTCTTGGGCGTAAACATCGAATGATAAGTCAGAATCGATATGCGAAAACGCCGAAAGACCAAAGATAAGCCCCGCCAGAACGCCTTCTTCGCGTGCTTTAAAGACAGCACGAGATTGTGCGTCATACGGAACGACACTTGCGCTTGTGATATCTAAACCATGGCCGAGATCTTCCTTCAGGGCGGCGCGGACAAGGTCTTCTATCAAAATTGCAGGTAATTGCATGACTTAGCTTAGCTCCAACATACGGTCAACGGCTACTTTAGCACGTTTTCCAAGCGCGGGATCAATAATAACTTCCGGCTGTTCTGTTTGCAGAGCTTCTAAAATTTTCGGCAATGTAATGCGTTTCATGTGCGGACACATTTGGCATGTACCGATCATCTCAACACCCGGATTAGACGCGGCGATATTATCGCTCATGGAACATTCCGTCATCAGCATTGCACGTTTAGGCTGCTTTTCCTTGATGAACGTATCCATTTGCGCAGTTGAACCTGCGTAATCTGCCTCTGCCATCACCTCGGGCGGGCATTCCGGGTGCGCCAAAACGATCAAATCGTCATAGGTTTTGCGTGCATCGATGATATCTTGTGGCGTAAAGCGTTCATGTACCATGCATGCACCTTCCCAAAATATAACCTTTACATTTGTTTCCGCAGCAACATTTTTCGCCAAATACATGTCAGGCGTCATGATCACTGTATCGTGGCCTTGTTTACCCAATGCATTGACGATTTTCAGGGCGTTTGATGATGTACAGCAAACATCGCTTTCCGCTTTTACATCTGCGGATGTGTTGACATAGGTTACAATCGGAATGCCCGGATGCTTTTTCTTAAGCTGGCGCACATCTTCGGCCGTAATGGATTCAGAGAGCGAGCATCCCGCCTTCATATCAGGGATAAGAACTTTTTTCTCGGGGCATAGAATTTTTGATGTTTCAGCCATGAAATGCACACCGCATTGAACGATGATATCCGCATCGGATTCTGCGGCCTTTTGCGCCAGCATAAGGGAATCACCGACAACATCACCAACGCCAAAGAAAACATCAGGCGTCATGTAATTATGAGCCAAAATAACGGCGTTCTTCTCTTTTTTCAGGCGATTAATTTCATAAATATAGGGCGCAAGCGTTTCCCAATGGTCGCGTTCATATTGGTTTGACAGTTTTTCAAATAAAGGCGCGGTTGCTTTTGCGACTTCATCCGTGTACGAAAGGCTTTGGCTTTGCATGTATTCAACCCCTTCACAGGTGTTACGTTAAGAGGGTATATTTCATACTCATAAGGGGTAGGTCAAGACAATGACGGACTTATTTACGCAAAAAGCGACAGAAAATGACGATGCGGCGCAAAACAAAGGGACAAAGATGCGTCCTTTGGCTGATTTATTGCGCCCCGATTCATTGGATGATGTGGTCGGGCAAGACCACCTGATCGGCGCGGGCGGCGCGTTATCACGTATGGTTGATGCGGGCGCACTCAGCTCGCTTATCCTTTGGGGGCCACCCGGATGCGGTAAAACAACAATCGCGCGTATTCTCGCCAATCACAGCGATTTACATTTTGAACAAATCTCCGCAATTTTTTCAGGTGTGGCCGATTTACGAAAATGTTTTGAGGGTGCAAAGATCAGAAAAAGCAACGGGCAGGGAACGTTGTTATTTGTCGATGAGATCCATCGTTTTAATAAATCGCAACAAGATGCATTTTTACCCGTGATGGAAGACGGCACAATTACACTGATTGGGGCGACGACGGAAAACCCGTCTTTTGAATTGAATGCAGCGGTTCTGAGCCGTGCACAGGTTTTTGTCTTAAAACGTTTGGAAGATGATGCATTAGAAGACCTTATTGCCCGCGCGCAAGAGCAAACGGGGCGTGACCTGCCACTGGATGAGGAGGCACGCGGCCTGATCAAAATGATGGCGGATGGTGACGGGCGATATTTTCTCTCAATGATTGAGCAGGTTTTCGCGCAAGTCAAAGACGGACAGGTAATCGGGGAGGCAGAGCTTCTACGGATGCTTCAAAAACGTGCGCCACTTTATGATAAGGGGAATGATGCCCATTTTAACCTCATTAGTGCCTTTCATAAATCTTTGCGCGGATCGGATGTAGATGGGGCGTTATACTGGATGGCGCGGATGTTACAGGCGGGCGAGGACCCGGAATATATTTTGCGGCGTATGCTATGTGTGGCGAGTGAGGATATATCCATGGCAGACCCGCAAGCCTTAACCATCGCGATGAATGCGTGGCAAGCTTATGAGCGTTTAGGTCTGCCGGAAGGGGAGCTGGCGATGGCACAGGCTTGTGTGTATTTAGCGACCGCTCCGAAATCAAACGCCAGTTATATGGCTCTGGCCGCGGCAAAGCAGGCTGCGCGTCAGACAGGTTCGCTTATGCCGCCGAAACATGCCATGAATGCGCCGACAAAATTGATGAAGGAGCAAGGCTATAAACTTGGGTATCAATATGATCATGATACGCCGGAGGGGTTCGCAGGGCAGAATTATTTTCCCGATGATTTACCAAGGCAGAAATTTTATAACCCCGTTGAGCGCGGCTTTGAACGTGATATTCAAAAGCGTTTGGAATATTGGGATAAATTGCGCAAACAAAAGGGCTCTTAATGCTCGCTTATGATAGGTTTCTTATCACTGAGTGCTAAGGTCAGACCGCTAAGGGCGATGACGATTGATCCGCAAATCATCCATGCATCCGGGCGCTCATTGAAAATGAAATACCCGATTGTAAAAACCAAGACCAACTGCGAATAATGAAGCGGCGCGATAATCGCATAGCGCGTTATGCGGCATGCACTGGCTACCCCCGTCATACCGCATGTTAACATGACCCCCGCCAGCATAAAGATGGGCATTTCATAAATATTCGGTAAACCGTATTGATACAGAACATAGGGGAATAGGACAGCCGTATTCAAAATATTCGGATAGAAGGAAAGGGAAAGCAGGGTTTCCTTTTCATCTAAGGGGCGGGCGAGCAGACTAAGCCCCGATATGCAAAGCGTGGTAAAAAAGGCGACCACGACCCAAATACTAATGCTGTTGTTCCATGGTTGAAAGGCAATCATGACACCGCTGAAGCCGATGGCGATAATAAGCCAGTTGATCGGTGGCACACTCTCTTTGTAAATCGGGATCGCCAGAATAGTGATGATAAACGGTGCAAGAAATAAGATCGGATATACACTGGTCAAGGGTAGGTTTTGAAATGCGGTGACGACGCTGACGGCTAATCCGAAATTACAAACGGCACGCCCGACATGTACTTTTATCTTTTGCGTTTTTAATGTGCGTTTTAACCCGCCCATTTTCCATGAAAAAAGCACACCGAATAAAAATGAAAACAGGTATGTCCAACCGACAATTTGCAAGACGGGATAGCCCGATGTAAGCCATTTTGCACATGAATCGGATATCACAAATGCGGAAAACCCGATCAGGGCATACATAATTCCCTTTTGTGTTGTAGATAAAGAACTTAACATAGCTTGCGATGTGCCTTATAGAATAGGAACGCAGAGTGTAAGAGGTTTGTATGTTTAGCACAATAGCAATGGTCGCGTTAGGTGGCGCATTTGGCGCGGTATCACGATATGGCGTAAATGTCGGCGCAACGCATTTTTTCGGGCATGGTTTTCCTTGGGGAACCGTGATTGTGAATGTTGTAGGATCGTTCCTTATGGGAATTGTAATCGCCAAATTTGCACAGGCTGATCATCTTTCACCTGAAATGAAGTCGATGATTGTGACCGGTTTTCTGGGCGCGTTTACAACGTTTTCGACCTTTTCGCTTGATTTTGTAACATTGTGGCAACGCGGTGAAATTATTCCCGCAATGCTGTATATGTTGGGCTCCGTTATTATTTCAATTTTGGCGCTGGGGGCGGCGATGTATATTATGAGAGGAGCCGCAGCATGAGTGGTGATTTAGTTTTTATAAAAGTGAAGGAAGATGATGACGGGCAAAGGCTTGATCGATGGATCAAGAAATACGTGCCTGATATGCCGTATGTTCTTGCGCAAAAATTAATGCGTAAAGGGCAGATCAGAGCAGACGGAAAACGCGTGAAGCCTGAAACACGTTTAAGCGCGGGACAGGAAATTAAAATTCCGCCTTTCAACGTCAGTGATAAGCCGAAACAGCCCAGAAAAATAAAAATCACGGATGAGGATGCCATCTTTATTCGTTCCATGATTATTTATGAAGATGAGGATGTTATCGCCTTGAACAAGCCTGCAGGCATTGCATCACAGGGCGGAACGAATACCAAACGTCACATTGACGGTCTTTTGGATGTTTTGAAAAATAAAGAGGGTGTAAAGCCGCGTCTTGTCCACCGCCTTGATAAGGATACAAGCGGCGTTTTATTACTCGCCCGCAGTGCCAAGGCCGCAAGAGAACTGGGGTTCATTTTCAAATCCAGAGATGTAAAGAAAATTTATTGGGCAATTGTTTCGCCGACCCCTGATGTTCTTGAGGGAACAATCAAAGCACCGATTGTCAAAGCCGGTAGTGATTTTGAAAAAATGGTGATTGATGAGGAAGACGGTAAATTCGCCGTAACCGAATATGCGGTTCTTGAAAACGCAGGGCGCGCGGCGGCGTTTGTGGCTTTTTGGCCGCGTACGGGGCGTACGCACCAGATCCGTGTTCATGCGGCGCAAGTCCTGGGCTCGTCATTATTAGGTGATAGAAAATATAAGGCCGTAAAGGATGAAGAGTGTAAATTGATTGATGCGGATTTGGCAGGCATGGATATTGCCAAAAGATTGCATTTACATGCGCATCGTATGATTTTACCTCACCCGATAAAGCGCGGGAAAATCATTGATGTTGCTGCGCCGATCTCTCCCGAGCTTGTCAAAAGTTGGAAAAGCCTCGGATTTAATCACAAATACAAAGAAGATCCGTTTGCAATGCTTGATTGATCGGATGTGGTCACTATACTGTAGTGGTTGATTTATAAGGGAAAAAATATGAGCGATACTTATTTGAAAAATGAAGAAGTAAAAGAAAAAAGTAGCTTGCCAACGCGGTTTTTGAAATTTGTCTTTTTTGTTTGTTTATTTTTCTCTGTTATTTTCCTGGTTCTGGGCAATATGGGCGGCAGCAATGATGAGTATAAGCAAGCCGTAGAAAGTTATATCAGTCGTTTCTTCGGTGGGCGCGTGACTCATGTTGATACGCTTGTGAATGTGAATTTTTTCCCTAGCATCACCTTGAATGTGAAAGGGGTGAATGTGATGTCACATGCGCAGGATACTATTCCTGTTTTCACGGTAGATCATTTGGTTGCATCCATGAGCTTTTGGGATGTCGCCACTCAATCGACATGGTTTAAGAAATTCTATGTTGAGGGCTTACGTGCCATGCGCGGGCTGTTGGGCGCTCAGGAAGTTTATGTCGAAAAAATTTACGTTGATCATGATACCGAAGCCAAGACAGCGCAACTCAGAGGGAGCGGAAAGCTCGGCATTCATGCGTGGGACTTTACGGGTGATCTTGAAATCGCAGGCAGTAAGGGATCATATAAATATACATTTGGTCAAGCATTCCCGGTTGCATTTCATTTAGCTGATATTGAGGCAACGGCGACGTTCATTAAACATGAAGACGGGTATTTAAAACTTGAGAATGTTGTCTTGAAATCTGATGAGCGCGAATTGAATGGTGAGGTTACGCTATCGCTTCTTGAAGGTCGATTGATGAAATTCAAAGGGGATTTGAAGGACGCGACATCAGGCGAGGTATTGTCCTTTGATACCGTTATTGATATGGCGCAATACCCGTCAAAATATAGCGGTGAGATTACATCAGACGGCTTAACCCTATCGAATTGGGTCGGGGAGCAATCGGTGATGAGCATTATCATGCGTCTGAAAACCCTTTTGGGGCATGATATTTTAAACCAGTTGCCGACCATGCCACGTAATGTGATCGGAAACTTTGATACGGATTTACAATTTAACTTATCAAAAGTACGTCTTGCCGATGGCGTAGAGCGTGACATTGATTTTAAGTTGGTTCAAGAAAATGATCGTCTGAAATTTGGCCCGTTACATGTTGGGGGTGAAGATGCTCTGCCGCCTTTGTTGGTGTTTTTTGAGTATGAGAAAGGGAAACTGGTGAGTATCTTAGAGGATGGAAATGTTGACGTTTCTGTTCTTCGCCCGTTTGCAAAACATTTGCCTTCCAAATTAATGACACAGGATAAGTTCATCTCAACATGTGGCATGGCGATTTTATCACCCGCTAATCAGGGGCAAGTGAATATTGATTTGCTTGGACTGAATTTCGATAATGCCGCGATTACAGTGCAGGAAAAGGTGATGGGTGCGGAGCAGAGCGTTCTGGATTTGCATTATCAATATCGCGGTGGTGATGTCGCATTGCAAACAGTATCCGTTAATGAGGACACGTATGATTTTCTTGCTGCAAGCTTGGAGCGATCCAGCGCGGCTTCGCCATGTGGTCAATACCTGACAAAGGTTGAGCGTAAAAAACCACAAGAGCCGAGCGCGGAGCAAGTATCGCCAAAAACTCAGGAATAAACAAAAGTGATTAATCGTTTTTATAAACAGGTCATGTCTGAAAATCATGACGGCATATACCGCATAGTGCTTGACGGGCGTGCGGTGAAAACAAAATCAGGCGCGTTTGTTGAAACGCCGTATGAAAGGGCTGCTCAAATTTTGGTGCAGGAATGGGAAGCTCAATCGGATCAGATTGATCCCGATACGATGCCGTTTACGCAAATTTTAAATACGAAAATCGATCGCATCGCTCATGAGCGCGCACAAATTCATGCCTCTATCATGAAATATCTGGATACGGATTTAATTTGTTATTACACAGATCGTCCGGAAACACTGCTCGCATTACAAAAACAAAAATGGGGCAAGTGGGAGGAATGGTTCAATGCCGAATTTGGGGTGGCGTTACGGAACACCCAGTCCTTAGAGGCGTTAAAACAGGACGCGGATATACACCAAAAACTTGATGCTTATATCGCATCGCTAGATGATGATCACTTCACAATGGTGCAATTAATCACGAGCATTAGCGGGTCAATAATCCTGGCCGTTGCCATGGTGAAGGGTGGCGCGAGCGCAGAGGATATCTTTGATGCGTGTTTCGTGGAGGAACATTTCAAAGACACCATTTACGATGTTGAAAAATACGGCCTCGATCCGATGCAGGAAAAGAAACGCAAATTAGTGACGCTGGATTTAACGGCTTGCCGTTCGTATTTAGATATCTTAGCGGCATAGGATAAAAAGGTATGTTGAAATAAAAAAGGCGGGAGAGTTTCCCGCCTTTTTTGTTTTATGTCGTAATCTTCTTCGCATTTGATAAGGCGAGGAAGGAGATACTGAGTAGGGCGTAGCATACCCCCGCAATAATCAGTGTTTGGTCAATACCAAGGGCAATATTGCATGCGATAGCTATTGAGCTACCGAGTACGCCGGCTGCGCCGTTAATACCCCAGAACCATGCCGTTGCGCGTGTGTCAAACTGCTCGGTCAGACGCAGTCCTGTCGGGAAGCCGAAACCCATCAACAAACCTGCAGGGGACATGATTGCGACACTGATCATAACGCGTGTCATGATGTCGACTTCTGCGTATTGATAGAAAATATCGCTCAGGGTCATGGACATGCCGATACCATATGCACAGGTTAGGAAACACCAGATGAGTTGTTTTGGCAATTTATCAAGTGTCACAAATTCGGAGATTAAGCTTCCGATCCCGGCAGAGATAATAAGGGAGAATAGCACCACACTCAGGCCGTAAATCGGGTGACCGAGGAACACGCCAAGCGCCTGTAGTAATGAGATCTCCATGAACATAAAGCCCAGACCAATTAACATGAAATAAAACGTTCCGGCCTTAATAAAGGTGGAGCCTTTGTCCTCAACCGTTTTCAGAAGCGGCAGAATAATCACAAGCCCGACAACAACCGCAGAAAACAGGATGATTAGGTATAGGTTAAATGTTGCTTTTGCTTGCCCTCTTGTCACAAAGTGGCCGTCTTGTAAGGGTTTAAGCGCAAGCTTAGATACTTCGATAGGGTGTGTTAAGCGTGCCTGATTAAAGAAGAACGGACGCATATCTGTCGAAGGGGATACGTCATAGAATTGTTTGTCAGATATCGCATTCAGTTCGTCAATATTTTTGGCATTTAACAATTCACCCAAAAGTCCTTCGGGAACAGGTTGATCAGGGAGCAATGCAACAGTGTATTGCTTTTCCTCTGCCGTCTTACGAAGCGCAGCAATTTGTTCGGGCGTGAAAGGTGATTTTGCAACAACCAATGTGGCAATATTATCAGAATTAAACAATGCTATTTGCTTTGTTACATCTGTAACGCCTTGGTTAAATAATGTTGCAATCGCCACAGAAAGGGAGCGACCGGTGTCATCCATTATGCTGGCAGACCAACGACTCAGGGTGAATACACCATTATCATTCAGGTCATTCATGAAAATGCCCCAAGCTTCGGTGGTATAAAGGCCGTTTTCAGACAGGGCAAATGCACCTGCACCTGTGGCGGCCCATGTGTCGATCAAACTCATTTGAATAATGTCAACTTTTTCAGTGTTTTGTCTGAACCAGCTACGCGCTTCTTCGTTAAGGATCGTTACCCCCGGCTGTTTATACAGGTTCGAGTAATCACGATATTCAGGATACGTCGTTAGCAATTTGATCTGAACAGGGTTCACATCCAATGCGGTGACTTTATCAACGCCGAAATACTTCGCAGAGAGCAAGTCACGCCCACCGCCAACACCGATAATTGCAGCTTTATTTAAGTTCGGCAGTGAATATGCAATATTGGTAACGTCATATTCTAAATAACTATGCTTTGAAAAGTCACCGTCAAATTTTGTAATAGGTGTACCGGCATCTCCGTCAATTGTCAGGAACTTACCTGTGACCTTCATATCATACGGGAATATTGGTGAGGCGCCCCACGCAAACGGGTGCGTATCAACTTCTTCGTTAAATACAGTGACGCGTGAGATGGAGTTCCATTCCTCATAATCAATTTTGCTCATCGGCAAATATACGTTTTTCGCCCAAAGAGGGTAGATTAAGGTGGTAGGAGAAAGTACGTTTATTGCAGCTAATGCCAATGTAAAAACTGACATTGTAAGGGCTAATTTTTTCGGTTTAATAATTTTATCGCCGCATTTTACCTCACCGTTATCATCTTTATGTAGCGGAAAGCAAAGAGCGGATAAAAAGGCAATAGCAGATGTGATAAGGACGGCTGATGGTGCGTCTATCGTTTCCATCATCGCGAGGGCAAAGATACAGCCTATACCCGCACCAAGTAGGTCAACACCATATGTTTTCCCAACCGGGAACGGGGCGCGTGTTAAGCAGGTTGTTATGGCTACGCCTGCGTGATAATACGCCATGCTTGTTGCAAGTGCGGATAAAGGCAGCGTTGCAATGGTTTTAAATGCATTGTCAGATATAATAGGAATATATAGCTGTATGAAAAGTGCCAATAAAATATAGATGGCAAAACCAATTGTATTGTTACGTGCGATAGCGCCATAATTTTTACGTTGCTCTTCTTCGGAGCTACGATAGATTTTCAAAGCACCCATGGTTAAGCCGAACATCGCAATTGAAATAACCAGAAAAGACAGGTGGTACCATGATGTGACGGAAAGAATGCGGGATTGCAAAATTTGCAAAGTCATCACGAGCCCTGAAATTAAAAATACACCCGTATAAAATGGTAATGCTTTATTATTCATAAAAGTCCCTCAAGAATAAGAAATATTAATTATAGTTTTTCGTCCGGAATTAAAATATTTGCCCGCACAAACATTAACCCTGTAATGCATCGTTTCAGAAGGTAGAATAAAATTGGGCCAAAGGCAATTAAAGCTGTAATAATCAGGTGGTTATAATTGTCTTTTATAAAATTACCGCGACAGCCTTTTGATACTTTATCCATAATTTCTATGCTGAAGTTATTCGAAATATAGGTGAAATGGCGATTGAAAGTGTTTACGCAAGGCTTCAAAGAACTGTATTCAGCGAAAAAAGCCATATATAGCAAGGCAAAAACACCGGTAAAAATCAGGTATAAATTTACACGCCAGAATGTGCGGATAAGGAAGGTCATCTGATTTTCAATGAGTGAGTCTTCTTCGGCAATCGAACGTGTGGAGTATAGCCCCGACAGCGTGCAGATACAGATCATAAAGCTAAAGATTGATGCAATGGTAAAAGGGATAATTGCAATAATCAAAGACGCAAAGAAAAACACATAGTAAAATATGATTTTCTTTTGTTGCTGCTCATGTGACAGGCGTATATTTCTAAATGACGCAATGCGGTCATTTTGTTGATCTTCACTCATATTTACTACTTACTTTATTTTTATTCGCTAAGATACTCTAGCGCCGACCGAAAAGTCGTTCAATGTCTTTTAATGATAATTCAACATAAGTCGGCCTGCCGTGGTTGCATTGACCGGATAGGGGGGTCGCCTCCATTTGCCTGAGGAGGGCATTCATTTCATCGGTGTTCATGCGCCGACCGGAGCGAACGGAGCCGTGACATGCCATAGTTGAGAGCATGTGGTTTATTTTCTCTTCTAACGTGTCGGCCTGATCGTGTTCTGCTATTTCATCAATTAGGTTGATGACAAGATCCTTAATGCTGAGGCGGCCTGAAAGCAAGGACGGTACGGAATATACGGCAACTGCATCTTGTCCGAAGGCTTCTATATCCAGACCGAGTTTTGATAGTTGCGGCGCAAATTCCAATAATTGCTGTACATTAGTTTCATCCATATCAACTATTTCAGGGGATAAAAGACCTTGTTTTTCAATGCCGTTATTGGCCATTTGCTCCTTGAAGCGTTCATAAACAAGACGTTCATGCGCCGCATGTTGATCAACAATAACCATACCGTTTTCGGTTTGCGCGATAATGTAATTTTCATGGAGCTGTGCGCGCGCTGCGCCAAGTGGGAAATGTTGTGCAGTTTGCGCGATTGGTTCATGTATTTCCGCCTTTGCCGATGGAGCAATCTCGGCGGCAAATGAATTTTGTATTGCTGCTGCGGGTTCATACTTTAGGTGGCTGGCTTCGGCCAGATTGCCGTATCCGCCGCTATGACCGCTATAGGCATAGCTGCTTGGAACGGCAGGAGCATTGCCGCGTGATAACGGCAGGGACGGCCCCGAAGAGAACGGTGTATTTGCGGGGCGAAACGCGCCAAGCGTTGATGATCCGACGGTTGAAGATGCTTGGAAACCATTTTCATGAATGGCATTTTTAAGCGCCGTGATAATCATGCCGCGAATACGTTGCGGATCACGAAAGCGCACTTCCGCTTTTGCAGGGTGTACGTTTACATCAACCTCATCAGGTGGCAGGTCTAAAAACAGACAAAGCACGGGGTGACGGTCACGGTGCAATACATCGGCATAGGCTGCGCGTACACACCCATGCAATAATTTGTCCTTTACGGCGCGTCCGTTAACAAACAGATATTGATATTGTGACGTCCCACGGTGGAAGGTCGGAAGCCCCGCAAAGCCCGAGAGTTTTACGCCATCGCGCTCGGCTTCTATATACATGCTGTTTTTGCCGAAATCTTTGCCTAAAATGGCGCTTAATCGGCTTTGTTTATCCAGAACGGCGGGTAAGTTTAGTTTTTTGTCCCCGTTATGCGTCAGGGTAAAGGAAATATTCTGATAGGCCATCGCAAGGCGTGTAATTGTGTCCTTTACTGCCCCGTATTCGCTTCGCTCGGTTTTTTGGAATTTCAGGCGCGCAGGCGTGGCATAAAAAAGGTCACTGACGGCGATGCGTGTGCCGTTTGGATGGCCGCATGGACTAACGGGTGATTTTATCCCCGCATCACATGATACTTCCCAGCTTTCGCCGCTTTGTGCATCATGTGTTTGAATTCTAACGCGTGATACGGCCGCGATAGATGCCAATGCTTCGCCGCGAAATCCTAAATGCGCAATATGTAATAAATCATCATCTGGCAATTTTGATGTCGCATGCCGATCAAGCGCCGCAACGATTTCTGTATCGGACATACCGCATCCGTTATCGGAAATAATGATTTTGCTTTTGCCGCCGTTGTGAATATCAACATCAATAGCGGTCGCATTTGCATCAATCGCATTTTCCACTAATTCCTTAATGGCGGCGGCAGGGCGCTCCACCACCTCGCCGGCGGCGATTTGGTTGATTAATGTTTCAGGTAAATATCGTATACGCATGTTTCGGACTATAATGCGTTACGCTTGTGTTGGTTATAAAAACCTGTATGTATGCGTGTGAATAACGGGGATGAATTATGATCTATACATCATTGAAGTTTATGATGGCTTGATCCAGCTGTGCGTTGCTGAAGGTTACATTGTGAAGGATGGCACCGCTTAAATCGGCTCGGCGCAGGTCTGCGCCCGATAAATCTGCGTTACTAAGGTTTACGCCAAGCATAATCGCATCGCGCAGATCAATATCCTGAAGGTTAGCAAAACGCAAGTCAGCACCGCTAAGGTTGACACGTTGCAGTATATGGCTGCCGTCTTTTTTCTCGAATTTTAACGGGCATAATCGTGCGCCCCTCAAATCTGCACGTGTTAAGCGGCAGTTTTTCAGGCTACTACCACGCAGATCAATGTTTTCCATGTAGCAATCACGGAAATCTGAATGATCCAGTGTGGCGCTTTGAATGGCGGCGTTACTTAAATCCAGATGAATAAACGATGCGTTGGTCGCACGTATTGCGGTAAGGCTCTGTAATCGAAGGGTGATCACCTCACGCAAGTCAAAACCGCTAAAGTTTAGTTGTTTTCCTTGTTTGCCAACGGTTTGTACCCATAACACATGTTCGGCAATCATTTCGTCCAGTGTTTGTTCATTTTCATCAATGACCTGTCCCATGTCTTCTTTGGTCATGCTGTTAATCTGAACAATGCCGCCGCGCTCTGTGTTTTCTAAAACCGTGTCGGCAAGGATAGAATTACTCATATCCGCCTTGGTCAGGATGGAGCCTGTAAAATCTGTGCTGCTAAGGTTGGCTCCTTCGAATGATGCGCCGCTGAAATCTGCATCATGAGTTTTTGCGCGTGACAAATCTGCATTTGAAAAATCTGCGGAACGCGCACGAATGCCCGAAAGGTCCGCATGGCTTAAACGTGCACCATGTAAAATGGTGGCTGAACCTTCGATGCCGTTTCGTCGGCGTTGTACAAGCTCACCTTTTTTTCCGCTTTCAAGAATTTTGCCTTCGCGCATATCGGAATCGCGTAAATCGGCGCCTGACATTAATGCCCCTGATAAGAGGGAGCCACGCAAATCGGCGCGTGATAAATTGGCATGCGATAAATCCGCATCGCGCAGGTCACACGCAAAAAAACATGTGCTGCGAAATATGCCTAATGACAGATCCGCATCGCGCAGGCTTGATCCTGTGAAATCGGCTTGTGATAAATCCTGATTATGAAAGTTAAGGCCTGAGATATTGTGATATTGAATGATTGCACGACGTCCGCCGATTTGTCCGCGCAAAAACATAGTGTGGCGCGCCATCACTTCGTTAAGTTCAGCTTGCGACAGACGGGGAAGGGAGTCCGGCGCAGGAATAGCGGGTTTTGTATCAAGCATAATTTTACTATACAGCAAAAGTCATGCACGCGTATAGAAGCTTTTTAATATTGAATATCAAATGTTTGTATTGACAGACTTAATGTGTTTCAAAAGCCCTTTGGTAGAGCTGTCTGTCTGCATATCATCAAGACCTAAATCACGGATAATGTCTTTGGCCAAGACCTTGCCAAGCTCTACGCCGCATTGATCAAAGCTATTGATATTCCAGATCACGCCCTGCACAAAGATTTTATGCTCATATAGAGATAACAACATGCCTAATGTATGTGGGGTTAACTCATCTAAAACCAATGTGTTTGTCGGGCGGTTGCCGTCAAAAACTTTGTTCGGGTCTTCGTGATCTTGCCCTTCCATCATTGCCTTTGTTTGTGCCAAGGCATTCGCCAGCAATTTCACATGATGATCACCGATATCATTATGCGATTTAGCACACATGATAATGTCACATGGCATAGGGCTTGTGCCTTGGTGAAGCAATTGGAAATAGGCGTGCTGTGCGTTTGTGCCAACATCCCCTAAAATAATAGGTCCGGTATTGTAATTCACGCGGCGTCCCTGTCTGTCGACACTTTTGCCGTTTGATTCCATATCGAGTTGTTGCATGTAAAACGGCAGGAACGTCATATATTGATTATATGGTACAATAGACAGGGCATCATAATGCAGGAAGTTACGGTTCCAAACACCGATTAAACCCAGAATAACAGGAAGGTTTTCCGCAAGTGGGGCCTCGCGGAAGTGTTTATCCATTGTATAGGCACCGTCCAATAATGCGGTGTAATTATCATACCCGATGGCGAGTGCGATCGATATTCCAACCGCTGACCATAACGAGTATCGCCCGCCGACCCAGTCCCATATCGGGAAAATATTTTCCTCTGAAATACCGAAATCGACGGCTTTTTCGACGTTTTGTGTGGCCGCAATGAAATGTTCGGATACATCATTACGCCCCAATTTTTCACGTAACCAATCGCGCGCCGTGCAGGCATTGGTCAGGGTTTCCTGCGTGGTGAATGTTTTTGAAGTTATAATGAATAATGTTTTTTCTGGATCAACATCACGCAGGGCCTCCATCAAGTCAGTCGCATCGATATTTGACACAAAGTGGTAGGTTTTTTTGCGGTTAATATATGGCGTCAGCGCTTCGCACACTACATTTGCACCAAGGTCAGAGCCGCCAATGCCGATATTGACGACATGATTAAAACGATCGCTTTTATCGAAATCGCGACAAAATGTTTCCATTTTTTCTTGCGCGGCTTTGATGCTTGGGATGATATCTTTGTCGTCAACTAAAACCGGTGTTTTGTTTTTTGTTCGTAGTGCCGTATGAAGCACTGCGCGCTCTTCCGTGACGTTAATTGCATCGCCTGTAAACATGCGCTCACGCCAGTTTTCGAGGTCACAAGCCTCTGCTAGCTTTAGCAAATTATCGCGCGTTGTTTCATTCATTAACTGTTTGGAAAAGTCGATTAAAATCGGACCGCAAGCAGCCGTGAAATGATCAAAACGCACAGGATCATTGTTGAATAAATCTTTTATTTTCGTGTTTTGAAAATCACGTGCATGTGCTTCTAATCTACGCCATTCCGGCAGATCAGAACGCATTGGGGTTGCGTGTGTATTATTCGACATTGGGAATATCTTTAATTGTGACAGGGCTCTCTACTCCGTTTGGTTGACCGACTAAGACGACTGTCCATTTCTTATCGTTCAGCAAACGTTTTGCCACGTTTTGTATATCCAAAACGGTGACCGCGTCAAACTTTTCCGCACGGTGATCAAGATAATCAACCGGCAAATCATCCAGTTGCATTGATAACATTGTCGATGCAATCGCATCGGTTGATGTCAGCGCAAGTGGCAGTGAACCGATAATATAGGACTTCGCATCCATTAATTCAGTATCGGTAACGGGTGAGCTTTGCATTTTTATCCATTCCTGACGAATTAATTTTATCATTTCAGGAACGCTCTCGTTCACTGTGGAGGTTGAAACATGCATGATGTCTGTATCTTCGTAGTCACGTAGATATGAATAGATGCCATATGTCAGGCCGCGTTTTTCGCGAATTTCTTCCATTAGGCGGGAGCCAAAACCGGATTCGCCCAAGATGAAGTTCATTATTTTTGCCGCATAATAATCCTTATCACTGCGTCCGATTCCGGGTTGTGATATTTCGATCATTGTTTGGGGAATATCTTGTTCATACAGATATGTTTTCCCTTCATTTTTCATTTCGAAAACGGCGCTTTCGTTTTGTTCAACGACAGGCAGAGATCCGAAAACGGAATCAATGCGGGTGCGCAATTCGTCTGCGCTAATGTCACCCGCAACAGCAATAATCAGATTGTTTTTACCAAGACGTTTGTGAAAAGTGCGCAGGTCATCTGGCGTAATTGCATCAAGAGAGCTAAGTGTACCGCCGCTGTTAAGGGCATATGGGTGACCTTCGAAGATCACATCATTTTGAATGCGCGCTGCAATCCAGTCAGGATCTGCCATAGAGGCTTTTATGCGAGATTGGTTGGCCGCACGCATGCGTCCTACTGGCTCTTCGTCAAAGCGAGGAGCGGTAAGCGCAAGTTTCAAGAGTTCAAATGCTTTTTCTTTGTTCTGCGTCAGGGTTTTGAAGGTTCCGCTGAAATGATCGCGCGAGGCACCAAAGCTTAGGGTGATCGATAAATCGCGCAGCAATTTTTGAAATTCCTGGCTTTTTATATCGCCTGCACCTTCATCCATTGTATTGGATGCCAAGCGTGTTAAACCTTGCTTGTCGGTAGGGTCATTTTTTGCGCCGGCATTTTCGAAGGCGAAATTCATGGCGATAATCGGCACGGAATGATCTTCCACGAGCCACGCTGTAATGCCTGTTTCTGTTTTGACTTCCTGAATATCCAAATATTTATCATCTGCATAGGCGGGAAGATTTATAAGGCATAAAGCCATTACGACGAACATTGTATGAATTATGATTTTGTAACGCATGGTTATTTCACCTTTTCATTATGTTCTGCGGCCTGCTGTTCCGCGGGGAGCAAGATGCCCGTAACGGGCGGTAGATGAAACGGTTCATCCGGGTTAATGTATTTTTGTGTAACAAGATTAATGTCACGTTTTGTTATGGCCTCTATTTGGGATGGCCATGTTTCAATATCATCTAATGTCGATCCTGTTACTAATGAGTAGCCGATAATCATGGCGGGGCCTGATATTGAATCGCGTGCAAATATCGCTTCGGCCTGCATGCGGGTAATGGAATCTTTTAATTCTTCATCGGTGATGCCATCACGAATAAGTACGCGTAATTGTTCTTCTATTGCTTCTTCTACTTCGTCTAAACTGTGTCCGGGCGCAGGTGTTGCGGTAATACCGATTGTGCCGTCATCCCATGACGTGCCGGAATAAGAAAAGGATGCATTCGTTGCAATTTTTTGATCAACGACAAGTGACTTGTACAGGCGCGAAGTAGGTCCGCCGCCTAAAATATCTTCCAGAACCTGAAGAGCAAGCGATGCTTTTTTATCTTGGCGGAAGCTCGGTGCGCGATAAATGCGCATAAATCCGGGCTCTTTGATTGTGTCGTGATGCAATGTAACTTTTGTTTGTGCAATAAACGGGGGGGATGTTGTGCGTTTGCGCTCTGGAATTTCTGTGGGCTTCATCAAGCCGTACGTGCGCTTTGCAATTTCAAGAACATCTTGCGCTTTGACATCACCTGAAACAATCAGGATGGCATTATTCGGCGCATAATATGTGTCGTAAAAGGCATGGGCATCCGTCCATTTTAAATCAAATACTTCGTGCATCCAGCCGATAACGGGAATGGCATAAGGGTGATTGGTAAACAGGACATCGCGAATTTGTTCATTCATCTGGGCGCGTGGATTATTGTCTGTTCTTTGGCGGCGTTCTTCTTGTATCACTAGCTTTTCGGCTTCGAAGTCTTTTTCGGGAACGTTTATGCCACGCATACGGCCTGCTTCCATGGTCATGACTCTTTCCAAATGCTCGCTTGCGATCGTTTGGTAGTAAGCAGTAAAATCTTGTGATGTGAAGGCGTTATCTTGTCCGCCAAGAGAGCGTACAATGCGAGAGAATTCTCCGGGCTCTAATGAACCAAGTTTTTCATGTTCTTGCCCTTTGAACATTAAATGTTCCAGGAAATGTGCGATACCTGACTTTCCGCGTGGCTCGTCGGCGGCACCTGCGCGGTACCAAACCATATGCGTAATGACCGGCACACGATTATTTTCAACGACAACCACCTGCATACCGTTATCGAGCATGAAGGATTGCGCGTTAAAGACCTTTTCTTGTGTTGCTGCGGTTTCGGCTTTTGGCGTAGTAGCATCACGTGCGATTGCGGCCTGTATAGGGAGTGGCATAGCCAAAACCGCAAGCGTGAAAAATGTGATCTTTTTCATGTCATTTTCCTCTTTGGATATGAAAAGGCGTTTTTATTCGTCAATCATTGGCGTATCGCCATCTGTTGCGCTTTTGCCTTCTGCTGCATTTTTCTGCAAACGCTCAAGCTCTTTTTTCGCATCAACAACGGTCGCAGATGGTGCATCTTTTGCGCCGCCTATATTCATAAGTTTTTGCGCGACAGGTTTGTTGCGGTCAGCCATTTCTTTGGTTTCCGTATTCACCTTGGCTCGAATTGCCGGATCCGCCGCATCCGCACCTGTTTTATTCAGGAGAATAGATTCAGCAGCACTGGTGGATTTTGATGTTTGCGTTTGGTTGCTATTGCCTAAAACGGCGTTCTTTGCCTGATTGATCGCCGCTGTTTCTTGTGGTCTTGGCATGCCTGGGGTTGGCGGCGGCAAGGCAAGTGATGGCGGTATTTCAAGCGGTGCACGTGTGATAACGGCAAATTCATCCGGTGATTCCTTGGTTAAACCTAATTGGTCGCGCACATTCGTATCGCAAGCACCAAGGGTAAGGGCGGAGAATAAACAAAGGGTTTTTAAAAATCTTTTCTGCATCATGTTATCTACGTTTTAAATGTATCTTTCATATATTTGTAATTTTTTGTTCTGGCTTTTATACGATTACGATATCGCCTTACGGTACGAATTTCAAAGTAGAAAGACAGAATTATCAACACGGATATTCCTACAACAATCGAAACATCGGCCACATTAAAGGCCGGCCAGTGATAGTCGGCGATATGAAAATCGAGGAAGTCGATGACCGCTCCAAAGCGAAGGCGGTCAAGTACATTGCCGATAGCGCCGCCAATAACCATGGCGTAGCAAAGCCCTTGGAAATTTTTTGTAGAGCGCCATAACCAAACCGCGAACATTCCGGCGATACCAAGGGCAAGCGCGCTTAGGATATAGGGGGCGTATTTTCCGCCATCATTAAACAGGCTGAAACTAACGCCCGTATTCCATGCCATTACCAGATTGAAAAAGGATGTTACAGGAACACCCATAGTCGGGATTTTTTCAGGCGTATTAAGGTACCATTCAATAAAACCGATATTAACTTGTCCGCGCGTTATTTTATCGCGGAAGAATTGTTCCATCACCGCCCATTTGCTGATTTGGTCGGCGATAACAATGCCTACCGCAAAAAGAAGCCAGTAGACTTTTTTCATCAGGGTTTTGCGCTTGTTCTTTAGCTTGCGTTTTCGGATGCGTTCGCTGCGCTCTTTTTTGCGCTGCTCTTCATCTTCGGGCGTTTCTGCCGTCATGGACGTGTATGCCTTATGCCGTTAAATAATAGGCCATAGGGTAATCTTTTAATGCGGACAATCAAGCCTTTTTAAAAAGAAATTTTCTTGCAATGTGGTCTGCTGAAAATACTCCGCCGCCATGTAGCATAGGAACCGCAAGTAATAACATCCACATATAGTGATCGGGGTTGGAAACGCCATAGTCTTCGGGGACAAGAAATTGGATTGTTAATGTCATAACCAAAAGGCCTGCCGCGCCAAGGCGTGTAAATATTCCGAATGCGAGTAAAATCGGCAGAATGATTTCACCGGCAGTTCCGGCGAAGGCTCCTATTTCAGCAGGAACACCGGGAATGGGGTGGTATTCGCTAAAGGCGGTTACTTGGTTGTGCCATTGCCCGTTTAAATAATCATTGAGCCTTAACTGGCCTGATTTGAAAAATATATGGGCCATGAAAAGGCGAATGCTAAGGTTTAAAACATGTATTAAAAATCGATCTGAAAAACGAATAATTTTGTTATATAGTTTGAAAATTAGAGTCATGAATTTTTTTACTTATCATTTTGTTATATCTTGTTTTAATTCGGTGGAAGCGCACAAAAAGTTTCAAGCGTAAGGTGACGTTTTAAGAATTTCATAAAATCAAAATCCGGATGAGCCGATAATGTGTGATCCAGAGCGGCTCCAAGCTTTTTGCCGTTTTGAATATATGAAAGGAAATCAAACTCTCCTTGGTTGAGCGCGATGATTTCAACCTCCATAGCTGGGCGCAAGATCAGGGCGCGATACGCGCTCATGCCTGATAAATCGGGTTGATCTGTTGTTTCATTCAGACAAAAACGCCGAATATCGCCAAGGGGGTATGGCGAGGCAATCAAGTGCGCGGATTTTCTGAGGTGTAAATGAATGTCGTGCAGATCTTCTGCTGGAATTTGCTCCAAGCTTGCAGGCGTGAGTGCGTCATCGTCATACGCGTAATAGGCTGCGTTCATCGCATATTCAAAAGCCGCAACGTCCCCTAGATACGGATAGTTTTTTGCGGGTTCAAATCCGCGAATGAAATTGTCAAATCCATCGCCGTAATGGTGCATGCATCCGGCCTTTGGTGGGTTTTCAATGACAAAAGCGCGTGCCGTAGATTTTAGGAAGGCCTCGCCGACCAAGTTATTGAGCAGTGGGAATGTGGCGGCTAATGCATTGGAAACAGAGCCGATAACGTTATTGTGATAAACGCTCATGCGGTCTTTTATATCGATATGATCGGATATGAATAGATCACGCAGGTCATTTGCCGCATCGGGCAGGTCGCCTGCTTTGCGTAAAATGGTGTTTTCAAAGCGATCTTGAATATCACGCAGCTTGGCCATTCGCGCTCCGTGTTCTGTGTGTTTTTATAATGTTATGCGCTTTTTCTGCTTCTGATATTAATACCGATAATGCGGGGACGTCTTGATCCCATTCAATAAGGGTGGGGATGCTGCCACAATGTTCAACAGCGATTGCATAAAGATCCCAGACATCATCACATACGTTTTGGTTATGCGTATCAATCAACAGGTTTTGCGTGTCGAAGTTTTTGCGGATATGCCCGGCCAGATGCATTTCATCGACAAAATCGGGATTAATCATTTTAATATAGGCCACAGGATCAAGCCCGTGATTATGGCTTTGGACATATATATTGTTTACATCTAATAAGATGCCGCATCCCGTGCGATCACACAGCATATTCATGAATGTCGCTTCGCTGAAATCATTATCTTTGTACGCAATATAGGTGGACGGGTTTTCAACCAAAATTGATCGCCCGAAATATTGCTGTACCTGATCTATGTTTTTACACAGGCGTTCCAGAGTTTCTGGGGTGTAGGGCAGGGGGAGTAAATCATTTAAATGCGCGTTGCCGCTTGCGCTCCAGGCGACATGATCGGATACGTTAAACGGTTTATAGCGATCAATCAGGGCGCGAAATTGTTTAAGGTGGTTGAGGTCTACATCCTGATCGGAGCCAAGTGAGAGGCCAACGCCATGAAGGCTGATGGGGTAATGCGATGCAATCCGGTCAAGATGCGCTTTATGGACGCCGCCGCAAAAATAGTTTTCAGGATGTATTTCTAACCATCCTATTGTGTTCTTTGCATTTTCAATGTCGTCGTAATGCGCAGAACGAAGCCCGATCCCCACCGGAAGCGTATGTAAATGATAAGCGAGTATGTCTAGGGGCTTATGATCGTTCATATCTGCTTTCCGGTGGGGTGGACGCTCCGTTGCTAGGATGAGGATAACGGAGCTAGAGTGGTTTTCTTAATGTTCCTCAGCGTGTCCCATCTCTTCTTTATCTGCTGCATCTTTTGTGATCGGCTCTAATGAACCGCCGACAAGCTTTTCACATGTCCCTTTCGGCAATGAAATCCATTCTGCGCCGCTGCCATCTTCTGTTGCCATACCTGCGCAGCCATGTGCTTTATCAGCTGATCCGCATGCGTTCATACCGGCCTTTACGACGCCGTAGCATTTTTCACTGTCTTTATCCATGCCCATGGCAATAGCAGACGTTGCACCGCCAAGTGTTACGGCGGCAACCGCACCTGCCAATAGGGTTTGGATTTTTTTGTTCTGGGACATATTAATTTTCCTTATGTTTGTTGAGTATGTATTAAATAAAATATTCTGCCTTCAGAAATTATCAAGCTTATGACCGCAGAACTAGATTATATTTCGAAGTGTAAAATGAATGGTTACACAAAAAAGCCAAAAAATATTTTGTGTTTTATGCTACAGGCGATAAAACAAAGCGAAAGATAAGTTCGGACAAAGTACATGCAGGTTTTTGAAAGTTACACAAATTTACCCGAATCGGCGCAAGGTTGTGTTGTTGTCATCGGTAATTTTGACGGGGTGCATCGCGGTCATCAGGCGTTATTAGACCGTGCGCGTAACCTTGCCAATGAATTAAAAAAGCCGCTGGGGGTTTTGACGTTTGAGCCACATCCGCGCGTGTTATTTCGCCCCGATGAGCCGCCGTTTCGCATTACGCCCATGTCACTAAAGCATGAGCGTTTGGCTGCATCACATGTTGATTATGTTTTCTCTCTACCCTTTGATTGGGATTTTGCCAGTCAATCTGCCGATGCATTTGTACAAAATATTTTGATTAACGGCCTGAGGGCGGCGCATGTTATTGTCGGCTTTGATTTTAAATTCGGACAATTACGCAAAGGTACGCCGCAAACTATTATAGATGTGGGTTTGGATGTCACCATTATCGATGAAGTGCGCGCCGAGCAGGATGCGGAATTATCCTCTAGCCGCGTACGACAATTATTACGTCACGGCAAGATTGAGCAGGCGAATGCCGTTCTTGGTTGGGATTGGGAAATTCGCGGAACAGTTTTCAAAGGCGATCAACGCGGGCGCGAGCTTGGTTTCCCGACCGCAAATATACGTCTACTAGATACGGTGCACCCTGCCTATGGCATCTATGCGGTTTTTGCCCGTATTGAAGGCGAGGATGAATGGCATATGGGCGCAAGCAATATTGGTATTCGCCCGATGTTCGAAGTTTCTGTGGCGCAAGTTGAAACCTATGTTTTTGATTTTAATCGTGAAATTTATGATCGTACGATCCATGTACGCCCTGTAAAGCGGTTGCGTGGCGAGGCAAAATTTGATTCCCTCGAGAGCTTGATTACGCAAATGAATGCGGATTGTGAGCAAGCGCGTGATATCCTTAAAACGGCTTGATTCGAGATATGCATGAAACGCATGGTAGAAGTCTAAAAATTTTTCGTGCATTTTTAAAATACCTGATTTATAAGTCGCACCGTTTTATTTTATAACGAACACGGAAATGGTACGATGAAACAAATGGGAAGCTTGGATATTGCTCCAAGACAAATGGGCGATGATTTTCAGGATAATGCCTATAGCACGACGCAAATGGGCGATAATGATGGATCATATCATGGCGCACCAAATTACAATGTACAACAGCAAAAGCCATATACAGAAGCGCAGCGCAAAAGAGACGAACAAGCACGTCAAATGGGCTGTGACCTGTAATATATTCCTGTAAAATTCAGGATCAGAATTCAAACGCCTCTCGTGTTTATTCACGGGAGGCGTTTTTTTTTTCAAAAAATCATCATATAGGGGCTGCACAGCTTCATCGAAATCTGCCTATATAAGGAAATGGAAATTTTCTTATCGCTCTTTCAGAATTTATTGCCGCTCTATGCCTTAATCGGAGCAGGGTATTTTGCCGCGCGCGTTTTACATGTTGATAAGCAAAGCCTTGGGAATTTGGCGATTTATATGTTTATGCCCGTTGTGGTTTTCGGATTTGTCGCCAGACTTGATTTTCAACTCTCTTATATATCACTGCCGATCTTTTATTTCCTCGCCAGTGTGATACTCGGCCTTGGCTTTTTTGCGATGGGGCAGCGCGTCTATCGTGATAAGCAAGCCAATTTAATGGCGATGTGCGTCTCAATGGGCAATACGGGGTATTTCGGCCTGCCGCTGGTGCTGTTGTTTTTTGATACCGAAATGGTGGCGATTTATGTGTTTATGATGCTTGGCGGCGCGGTGTATGAGGCAACATTCGGATATTATATTGCCGCCCGCAGCCATTTTGATGTGCGCCAGAGCATTAACAAGCTTATAAAATTCCCGGGAATTTATGCCATGGCAGCAGGATTTGCCGTGAATGCATCGGGGGTGGAGCTTCCTGATTTGTTTTGGGATTACTGGACGCATTTTAAAGGTGCGTATGTGGTGGTCGGTATGATGATTATCGGTGCGGCCCTTGCGGGGATTGATAAATTTGTCTTCGGTCCGCGCTTTATTGCCTTTGTTTTTGTCGGGAAATTCATCATGTTTCCGCTTTGCGCCTATGCCTTTATTATCATGGATCAAAACATCACGCATTGGCTCAGTCCGCAAATCCATCAACTGGTGATGATGATGGCGATTGTTCCTCCTGCGGCCAATGTGGCGGCATATGCCACGCAAATGAACATGGAGCCTGAAAAAGCCGCGACAACAATTCTGATCGGTACAATCTTTGCGTTGTTCTACATTCCTTGCATGATTATGCTGATGGGGATATAATTGCACCCATAAGGTGATAAATCAGGGTGTGATCAATCATGCGCGATATAATGGAAAGCGCTTCAGAAGGTGCGCAATTTACAGTTTTTGGTGACACGTATCATAGTTATGTGCCGTTATCGCCTATCTATGAAAATATGGATGTTTTAGCAGAGAATGATCAAAAATATTTCTTTGTTGAGCAGCATTACACTCTCCAGCCTTTTATTGAGCAACTCCGTAACGGTGAATTGCCCGAGGACGATTTCCGTCAATTCAACAAAAGCTTTAATGATGATGAATTTTGGGGTCATTCAGAAATGGCTGACATGATCATAGAGGCAACGAACCAAGGCTTACATGTTGTCGCCTATGATACACGCACGACCGAAGAACTTGGTTTGAATGAGGCTCAGGATATCCCCCCCAATCAGGTCCAAGGTTATCCGCAGGAGTTATTACCTGCTGTGCAAGCTGCATATGATGCGCGTGAGGAAATGAGCTTTGATCATCGCTCTGCGAATGTTGTAAAGGAGATTGCGCAGGATGATAAAGCGTCAATTTTCATCGGTAACCGCCATATCCATGGTGGGCATGTCGCAGGGGATCCGGAAAATGATTTTGACGGTTATCTTGGGGATGATACGGCAAAAATTACGATGTATTATGATATTGAGCAGGCCGATGAATATATTGAAGGCTTGTCCGATACCACGAATGGTCTTGTTTGTAAGGAAGAAGATCAGCCGGACTTTATCAATATCGCTGCGGAAGGTGTTCAAATTGCAACGACGAGCGCCGTAGAGAAGGGGCTCGATACCTCAAAAATGATGGTCGCTGATTTGCCAGCACCATGTTATCAGCCAGAAGAACCGCGTGTTATTTCCCCCGCGCCTGACGCGCCAAACGTGAATCCCTAACCTAAGGGATATGCTTTCTATCCCTTAGTTTATAACCTTTTGTTTATTAGGATGTATTAATTTGTGCAATGCAGAAAATGCATGCGCAATATGCGAAAATAACTGTTCCCTTTTCTAAAAAAGGGGCGTACAAGTCCAACCTCATATTTACACCCCTGTTTATCAAAGATTACCCCTCAATTTTTGATAACTTACTTTATAGCAAGAGTCCCTCGTGGCTCTTGCTTTTTTTCTTGTCATTTTAGGCCTCTTATATACTATTATGTGAATATAAGGGGTTGGTACGTGAAAAAACCAAGAGAAGATCTAAAACATATTTTTGAAAAAGCCATGATGGTCGGCCTGGAAGAGGCGGATTTGGACGGTATGACATTATACACTAAATGTGATGTTATATACGGTTTGGTGGCGTCTATTCGCAATAAAGAACCACAACGTAAGTATGGATCAGGGCGTGTTGCACGCGAATCCCTTACGACGGTCGTCGGAACATTTGAGGCTTCTGATAATTTACGCCGTTTACAAGACCATCGTCGTGGCCGCTTATTGAGTGAGATTGCGCAGGATGAAAAGTTATTGAAGGTCTTTTCGGTCTGGGATGGCCCTTTATCCGATCAGGGAAGGCAAGAGGCGTTAGGAAAATCTGTATTTATGCATGAAAGAGTATATCTGCAGGGTGTGGCGGATGTTGTGCCTGTCACGCATGAATTTTTTGATGGTGGCCCCTCCGAAAATAACCGTAATAATTATATTTTGCTTGGTGGTTTTACAGGTGACTTGAGTACGGGTGAAGGGCGCATCAGACAATCTACATCTTATGATTATGCACATTTTCATAGACTCGGAGAGGCGCTGAACACGGCGCATCATGAAATGACGCACGGTATTCAATTTGCATTGGCCAATGCGTATCATCATAACCGTATTCGTCCGTCTGATCCTTTGTATGATGATGCCCGTATGTTTCATGCGATTGAAATGAATATGGCGATTGTCCCCGGGGGTATTCTAAAGCCTGATGATCGTAGCGCCTATGAACAGCAAGTGCATGAAGTTTTAGCCCGCGAAGAGGGTGAGGCAATCTCTCGCGGGATTATTGAGCTTTTATAAGCGCTGACGCTTTCTTTTTTCACATAAAAAATGACGCAATACTTGATTCTTCCGCCATGCGGGGTCATAGTGTGCGCATGATGTGCAAACGCAGCATAATTATTCGAATTATAGGCCCGGCTCTGATATAAGAAGAGACCGGGATTTAGCCGTTAGATTTTCCAAAACAAAATAATAAGATAGAAGGCGCATCAGTGAATGCGTGTAGAATAATGACAGACAATAAAACGCCAGAAAACGCAGATAAACCGGATTACCGTGATACGGTATTTTTACCGAAAACTGATTTCCCGATGCGCGCGGGTTTGCCGAAAAAGGAACCTGAAATTATCGCAAAATGGGAAGAGATGAACCTGTATCAGGCGATGCGCGATCAGGCGAAGGGTAAAGAGAAATTCGTGCTGCACGATGGCCCGCCATATGCGAACGGGAATATCCATATGGGGCATGCGGTGAATAAAATCCTAAAGGATGTTGTGGTTAAGTCACAAGGGATGATGGGCAAGGATGCGCCATATGTACCGGGATGGGATTGTCACGGTTTGCCGATTGAATGGAAAATCGAAGAGAAATACCGTGCCGCAGGAAAAGATAAGGATGAAGTTAATATCCTTGAATTCCGTGAGGAGTGCCGCCAATTTGCGCAGGAATGGGTCGATATCCAAAGTGCGCAATTCCAACGCCTTGGCGTGAGTGGTGAATGGTCTAATCCATATCGTACAATGACGAACCGCGCCGAAAGCAAGATCGTGCAGGAAATCCACAAATTCGCCGTAAACGGCGGATTGTATAAGGGATTGCGCCCAGTGATGTGGTCTGTGGTTGAAAAAACCGCACTGGCTGAAGCAGAAGTGGAATATAAAGAGCATAAATCCGTGACCATCTGGGTGCGTTTCCCCGTTGTGAAGAGCGGCGTTGAAGCATTGCAGGGTGCGGATGTTGTGATCTGGACAACCACGCCATGGACAATTCCGTCAAACCGCGCCATTGCCTTTGGTGAGAATATCGAATACGGCGTTTACGAAGTGAAATCCGTGGAAGAGGGTGCAAGCGTTGAAGCAGGTGCAAAAATTGCATTGGCAACCGCATTGGCAGAGGATGTTTTAAAGCAGGCCAAAGTTGATGCATTTGAATGTGTCGCAACATTCAAGGGCGCCGATGTCGAGGGATCAATCTGCAAGCATCCGTTGGCTGATGCGCATGAATATTATGATTATAATATCGGTGTGCCGATGTTGATGGGTGATTTTGTCACCGATGATGCGGGAACGGGTTTTGTACACTGCGCCGCAGGTCACGGTGAGGATGACTTTAATCTTGTGCGCGCCGCAAATGGCAGTCGTGCGCCGGATCAACAAATCGAGGTGACCGATAACGTGACCGATGACGGAAAGTTCCGCCCGCATGTCGGCCTGTTTGCAGGCGAAGAAGTCTACGATCAAAAAGGTAAGCTTGGTGGGGGTAATTTCTCTGTCCTGCGCGAGCTTGCAGCAGCAGGGAGATTATTGGCGAAGGGATCGTTAAAACACGAATACCCGCATAGTTGGCGTTCAAAAGCACCATTGATTTTCCGTACCACACCGCAATGGTTTATCGGCATGGATCGCGCAACGCTCAAGGATTCAAACGAAACACTGCGTGAAAAAGCGCTACAAGCGATTAAAGACACAAAATGGCATCCTGCAAAAGGTGAGGCGCGCATCACATCAATGATCGCAAACCGCCCGGATTGGTGTATCTCACGCCAGCGCGCATGGGGTGTGCCGATTGCTTTGTTCCTGCATAAGGATACAGGCGAGGTTTTAATCGATGAGGCGATCTTTGATAAAATTGCGCAGGCATTTGAAGAAGAGGGCGCAGACGCATGGTATAAAGACGATGTTCTTGAGCGCTTCCTCGGGGATAAGGCCGACCAATACCAAAAGGTTGATGACATTGTTGATGTCTGGTTCGAGAGCGGATCAACACATGCCTTTGTTGTTGGTGATACGCAAACTTGGCCGTGTTTTGAAGGCGTAGAGAAAATTGATTTGTATCTAGAAGGTTCAGACCAACACCGTGGCTGGTTCCATTCTTCATTGCTTGAAAGTGTCGGAACACGCGGACATGCGCCATATGATAATGTGTTGACGCATGGCTTTGTTCTGGATGAAAAGGGATACAAAATGTCCAAATCTTTGGGCAATGTTGTTGACCCGCTCAAGATGATGGAGCAATACGGCGCCGATATTATCCGTTTATGGGTGATGTTATCGGATTACAGCGAAGATATCCGCATCGGTAAAGACACATTGAAAAATACGAGCGATTTGTATCGTCGTTTGCGTAACACATTGCGTTTCTTGCTTGGTGCGCTTGATGGCTACGGCAAAGACGAAGCCGTTGATCTGGCCGATGAAAAACTGCCTGAGTTGGAGCGTTATATGCTGCACCTATTGGCGGAAATGGATGAATATGTTCGCGGCTGTATTGATAATTATGAATTCGGAAAATTGGCAAAGCGTTTGCACGATTTCTGTAATCAGGAATTATCGGCGTTTTATTTTGATATCCGCAAAGACCGCTTATATTGTGATCGTCCCGATCAGTTTGAACGCCGCGCATGCCGCACCGTTATGGCAGAGATTTTCTCTTGCCTGTCCGCGTGGTTAGCGCCGATTTTGGCCTTCACCGCCGAAGAGGCATGGAGTCTTCGCCCCGAGGGTGTGTTTGAAGATGCACAAAGCGTTCATTTGCGTGAATTCCCGCAATTGCCTGCTACTTGGAAAGATGCGGACCTTGCGAAAAAATGGGCTGAGATTATAGAGGTGCGTAAAGATGTATCAGCTGCTATTGAGCCGTTGCGTGCAAGTAAAGATCTTGGTTCTTCATTAGAGGCTGCGCCTGTTTTAACAACCTCCTCTGCTTCTGTTCTCGCGGTTGCCGAGCAATTAGCTGATATTTGTATTACATCAGCCGTGCAGGTAAAGGAGGGAGAGCCTTCTGTTGCAATTGCAAAAGCTGAGGGCGAAAAATGTGAGCGTTGTTGGAAAGTCTTGCCGGAGGTAACGGCGCAAAACGGCCATGTTTGTAATCGATGTGCCGATGCCGTCGCGGCGCACAAGGAAAATAGCAAGGCCGCGTAATGCTTGTTTAACGCACTTTTGTTTGATATCTTGAGTTGCAAAAAAAGAGGGCGTATATGCATATTGTGCTGGCTATTTTGGGTTCGGTTATTACGATCCTGTTTTACCTAAACCGTTTAAGTCAATCGGGTATTGATTTCGGTTGGTTAAATCCGTTTGCATGGCGTCGTCGCCGTGATTGGAGCAAGCTTCACGGTGGTGATCCGATTTATAAAATCACCAGTCCGATGGAGGCTACTGCTATGACAATGTATGCCATGGCAAAGGGATCAGGTGATATTTCGCGCGAGCAGAAACATTTAATGATTGATTTGTTCGAGCAGGAATTTAACCTAAGTCATAGAAATGCAAGTGAACTGCTCTCTTCCTGTAGTTTTATAATGCAAAATGATGAAGATAAAATTATCAATAATTTCAATAAATTCCTGTCACCTAGTATGGGTGGTTTTTCACCGGATCAGATGGAATCTGCGTATGAATTGGTGCTAAAGATTTATGAATGCGAAGGGCGCGCAACCGATAAGCAAAAAGATTTCTTATCTCAGGTTGAAAACGCATTTATTCCGTCATCTCGTGCTTCCGATAAATGGGCATAACGGCTTTTAATCATTCGCCGCTATTGCCAGATCGCCTTTTGCCTTTGGCATAGCGTTCGGTGTGTTGCTCATGCGCATTTCGTGAACGACCCCATGGCGTAGGCCGTGTTCGGAGCCTGTGATATTTTGCACATCGAATTTCTTGACGATTTTTTGCATTAACATTGCGGCAGACGGCACCAAGGCTACGCGCTTTTTGCTTATATGGAATGCTTCACGCAATTCTTGTTTGTTCGCGCTGATCATTTGTTTTGAAATATCGGCGGCGTCCGCTGCGGGGATGCTATATCCGTGGACGGAATCATCAACACCCATTGTGCGTTTGCGATGTGACTTCAGAATGCGGCGCGGGCTGCCTCCGACAACGTATAAGTTCTCAAACTCTCCCTTGCGATAGGCTTTGGGCAGGGTTTTGAGCTGTTCTTTGATGAATTCCTTTGGGTTTTCATGCTCTGCTATACTGAATGTGCCAAGCGGTAAGCTGACGCAATGTTTGATTTCACCGTTTTTAATAATGGCGAATTCGGCGGAGCGCCCGCCTTGATCGTACATAATGCCATCTGCATTTTCGAAGGCCGATTGTACGCCGAGCGCGGAATAATAAGCCTCTTCTTCGCCTGATATAACATCAAGATATATGCCGTGCTCTTTTTCAAGGCTACGGATCAAGGATGATGCATTATTGGCTTCGCGCATCGCGCCCGTACCGATGGCGGCAAAGCCATTCATGCTGATGCGGTCAATGAAATTATTTTTATAGACCTCTATGGCGTCCATGGCTTTTTCAACACCATCAGGGTTAAGGTTGCGCGTGCCGTTTGGGTAATCGCCAAGGCCGCATTTTATTTTTTCATCGATCATTGAACTGAGGCGTTCATCGGGAAAAAAGATTGAGAAGTGAACCGTGTTAGAGCTGATCTCTAATATACCGTATGGGCCTGCAAAGCGCTTTTCCTTTGTCATTATAAATATTTCCATTCTTCGTGTTTTCCGTTCTTTTACCCATAGCAAAGAGAGGCAAAATCATGCCAGAAAAAATGAAAATTAATGATATGGCGCGTATTTGTCTTTTAACTTTAAGAAATGTCTTTCATAGAGGTTATAGCTGGCGAAAGCGCAGAATGTTTTTGCGCCTGTGATTGTAATTAAAAAAACAGCCCAAGAGTTGTAAATGTTCATCGTGTTGTGTTTCACTTGAACCACTAAGGATTGATGCACAAATAAAAAGTATAAGAGCTAAGGGAATATGCGCAATGTTCGCCGAATATAAAATGTTTTAAGGCATTTTTTTAAGTAAAGATGGATTGTCAGCTGTCATGTTTTTCGGCATGATGCGCGCATGATTAAAGGTTTGAAAATTACGCCCGTTATGGCCGGTCAGTTTGCCATTTTCATCGTCACGATTTTAATTATCGCTAAGGCCTATGCGTATTCCATGAGCGGCGCCGTAAGTGTTCTGTCATCATTGACCGATTCTATTCTTGATGCGGCGGTGTCGATTATGGCGCTTAGTAGTATGTATTATGCGCGGCGCCCGGCTGATGAAGACCATCGGTGGGGGCATGGCAAGATGGAGGCTATATCAGCGCTGTTTCAATCCGCGATTATTATCGGCGGAGCGGCGTTCTTATGTTTTGAATCCTCTATGCGGCTTTTTTATCCAACGGAAATTAAGCATATCGGTATTGGTATCAATGTGATGATTCTGTCGGTTATTTTGTCTGTTATTTTGGTGACGGTCCAAAGGATTTCGATTAAGCAAAGCGGATCATTAGCCGTTGAGGCCGACAGTGTGCATTACGGTAGTGATGTCTTGGTGAATATCGGAACAATTTTTGTTTTGTTATTTGCGAATATGAATGCGCCGCAATGGATTGACCCGTTATTTTCGATCGGGGTTGCGCTGTTTATGGTTTACACCGCGCGTGAGATTTCGGTGAAGTCGTTTAATATGCTGCTTGATCGTGAAATATCCGAGGAAAAGCGCGCGCAAGTCATTGAAATTATTGAGGGGCACGATGGCGTTTTGGGGTGGCATGATTTACGCACACGTATGAACGGCAGTACACCATCAATTTCCTTTGATATTGAGGCTGATCCTGATCTGAGTTTATGGGCGGCGCATGCGATTACAAAAGATCTGGAAGAGGGGATTTTAAAGCTATTTGATGATGCGGATATTATTGTCCATGTTGATCCCGAGGGCTTCATAGAAGATGCACGCCATCGCGTGAAGGGCGTGCACCATTAGATTTGTATTGCGTCTATTTAACTTATTCTGCCGAGGCAACAATTGTGTTGGTCTTAACCGGTTTTGTATGTAACCACCATGCTGTGCGGTTAATCGAGAAGATCGGCTTGTAATGTGAAATAGCGCTCGCTGAGCGTAATTCTTTGATTTGGTTGTCCAAAACCTGTGCGCCGCGTTCTGAATAAACGATTAGAATTGCATGCGGAATATTCTTTTTCATATCCTGAACAATGGCAATACGCATGCGCTCTTCCGGAACGCCAAGGGCACGCAAAGCAACGTATTTTGCTATCGCGAAATCTTCGCAATCACCGCCGCGTGTTAAAAATTCTATCGGCGTCGCCCAATAATCTGACTTGCCCCAATTTTGGCTGTCGACGATATATTTTTGTTTATTCATCATGGCATTTACTTTTGCGGCCATCTCATGAATGGAATCGGATTGATAGGCTGCAAGTTCAGCCTTGAGGTCAATGATGACCTTGTTTTGGCTTGGGCGTAACATTTCGCGTTCAAAACGGATGAACATATCACTCCATTTTGTGAAGGCTTTTAAGTTTTCTGATCGTTTTTCATTTGCACCGAATAACGACGGATAACCATTCATTTCAGAAAAATGCATATTTCCGGCCGAGGCCAGTAAAACCTTTGCCGGTATATCTTTGATCGGCTCAGCATGAGATTTCTTGCTAATCCCTAAAGAGCAGAAATACAGCATTGAAGCTGCGGCTAATCGAAGGACACGTTGCCCTGTAAGTAATGTCATAAGCTGGTATTTATTTATTAAGTTTAATTCGACGACAATTTGTCCTAAGGGTTTATTTGTAGCTTTTTGAATTTTGAGGGCGTGGCGAAGTTCGAGTGGGCTGATATAGCCATGAATAACCAGGAGTTCGCCGATTTTATGCTTATAAAGCGTTGAATTGAGGTAGGAAAAAATACCTGATTTAGGCTTTTTTTGTATATCCTCATCGTTATTTACACAAGTTTTTGTCACCTTCTAAAATCCTCACAGCCCTATTTACTCTTACATTAAACACGACAAATATTGACGAATTCCTAACAAAGCCCCATAAAAGTTAATATTTTTAACGAAAAGATGAGTTTTTTAAAAAATGAGCCAAGAAACGCCGCAAAACAGCCAATCTTCAGAATTTATCGTCCGTCAAATTGAAAAGGAAAAGGTTCTGGTTATTGGCGATATTATGCTTGATCGGTTCGTTTATGGCTCGGTTGATCGCATCTCCCCCGAAAGCCCTGTTCCTGTTCTCAGTATTAACCGTGAAAATATGATGCTGGGCGGTGCGGGGAATACCTTGGCTAACCTTGTGCATTTGGGGGCGAAGGGCTTGATTTTATCAGCAATCGGTGATGATGATGATGGCGTAAAAATTAGTGATCTTGCGCATAACAGCGGTATTGATACAGGTGGGTTAATAGCGTGTGATGATCGCCCCACCATTGTTAAAACCCGTTTTTTAGCAGGGCACCAGCAATTATTACGCACGGATTATGAGCGTATTTTGCCCTCTGGTGCTGACCTACGACAAAAAATTATGGATCATGCTAAAAGCGTGTTACCGCAAATTAAGGTGATGATTTTATCTGATTACGGTAAGGGGTTGCTGAGTGCAGAGTTGATTGCCGACTTGATCGATCTGGCGCGCGCACATGATGTGAAGGTCATTGTTGACCCGAAGGGGCATGATTACAGTATTTATCGCGGTGCCTATGCCGTAACGCCGAATAAAAAGGAATTACGCGAAGCAACAGGTGGTATGCCGGTGCAAAGTGATGAAGAGGTCATCGCCGCGGCCCGCCATTTGATTGAGATTTCAGGCATTGAATCGGTTGTGGCCACGCGATCGCAGGACGGGATGAGTGTTATTCATAAAGACGGTGAAGTTGTTCACATTCGTAGTGCCGCAGATATTGAGGTTTTTGATGTGTCCGGCGCAGGAGATACAGTTATTGCCACGATTGCGGCGTCAGTCGCCGCAGGTGCAAGTCTGGCGCAGGCGGCATCTATCGCCAATATCGCTGGCAGCATTGTGGTTTCAAAGGTCGGTACTGCGCCAATCCGCGCTCAGGAATTATTAGAAGAGCTGCAACATATTGATTCTGATGCTCAAGAAAAGAAAAGGCCGAAATTTGAACGTATTCGCCAGGCCCCGGTTTTGACATGGGATGAGGCGAAGGAAGAGGTGCAGCGTTTGCGTGCACGCGGCCTGAAGGTTGGTTTTACAAACGGGTGTTTTGATATTGTCCATTTCGGTCATGTGACATATTTGAATGATGCACGTCAAAAATGCGATCGTCTTATTGTGGCGCTTAATAATGATTCGTCGATTAAAATCCTGAAGGGGGATGACCGCCCTGTGCATGATGAAAAATCACGCGCCGCCGTTATTGGAGCGCTCGGTTCGGTTGATATGGTTGTCATATTCGGTGCTAAGCACGTTGGAGAGGATACAACCGCATGTGCGCTTTTGGAAAAGGTGCAGCCTGATATTTATTTCAAGGGTGGCGATTATACCGTCGATCAAATCCCTGAGGCGCCAACCGTTATGAAATATGGCGGAAAAGTTGATGTTATGCCTGTTTATGATGGGCATAGTACGACAAATTCAATCAAAAAAATCAAAGCATAAGCACAATTATTCACACTGTTGTTGAGAATTGTTCTCAACTGTATTGACATTTACCCTCTTGTTGAGAATAATTCTCATTACTAATTCAACGCAAAGGGGATTATAATGCTTACTGATTTGTTATCTTTAGAACGACTATTCGGCCATGAAAACGCGGCAATGCATTTTGAGGCATTATGCTCTAAATATGGGGAGGATTATGTCTGCGGCGCAATCGATAAGGGAGAGCTTGTCCTGCATAATGTTTGTATCGGCCCTGATTGCGGACGATCAATTTGTTGGCTATCGGATAAGGGACGATATAAAGCTGCGGAGTTTTTCTATCAGGGGGCTATACCTCGGGCACAAGAATTGGTAGAATCGCGATAATAGTGCTCTTGCTATTCTCCGATTTCTATACAGGACTTTTATAATGCGTATTTTCCTTACTGCCTCTGTTGCTGCTGTTTCGACTATGATTTTAAGCGGTTGCTCAAATATGCCAAGCCCGATGCCACGTGGCTATGTTTCCTACAATAAGCCTTATAAGTCTGCTCCGGGGCCGCACGCGCGTGATGTTGGTTATGAGTATAGTAATGAAAAAAATATGACGATCATGGAGGATATGCGTTTTGCCGCACAGGATTTGGTTGATAAACTGGATCAGAAGTTATCGTTTAATGTTGATGAAATTTATCTTAAAACACCTGCGAATACTGCGTTTTACAACATGATGGATCATTTGCTGCGTGATGAGTTAACACAGCGCGGATATTTATTATCGAATGAGCCGTCAGAAGGTACAACACATGTGGAGCTTGTCGCAAATAACGCCGCTGAGAGCTGTGCGGATGTACCGAAAGATATGTCCGGCGATGATTATAAAACGATGTATATGGCGCTTGTAATGGATGTGATTGATGATGTGCCTCAAGACTTAGTTGAGGGGTTTTATGATGTGCCTGTTTTTGATTACATACCGGCAGGGAAGATTAAAATTGATAATGCCTTGTGTAAGGCGATTAAGTAAATTCCGAATATAATATTAGGGGGCGTATGAAACATTTTCGAATTGGTTTGTTATGCCTTGCGGCGTTCCCTTTATTGACAGGGTGCGCCGAGATTTTCGGATATAAGGCTGTGTCGGCCGGATTATATGCGGCATCCCAAGGGGTTTTTTCACGCCCTGATGTAAATCTGACAGAGAAAAATTATGCTGCGGCTGATTATTTGGCGGTGCAGATGAAAAATAAAGTCGGTATGTCTGATGATATTTTTGTTATGCCGTTGGAAGAGGCCGATAACCCGGGTATAACCTCGCCGTTTGGCGCAAAAGTACCCGAAGGGGTGGGGCTTCGTTTGGGGCAGCTTGGCTATAAAACTTGGTTGAGCGATGTGGCAACAGAAGGTAATCAGGGGCTCTATGCGTCGCTGCCTCAAGGGATGAAACCTGATTTTGTATTGCGCGGAAATTACCAAGTGGAGCGGGAAATTGTGAAGGTATACTTACGTATCCTTGATGCGCAAAACGGATCGGTTGTGTCGTATTTTGATTATCAGATGCCGCTCTCGCGCGAGATAGAGAAGTTGGCGGAAACGCCGACGCGAATTTATAAGGTTAAGTAAATTTTTTATCTTGCCATGAGAACGCGAAAGTAATGCAGGCTTCCGTCGCTGGTGCATTCAACACATCCTGACATTGATGGTTTCACGGAAAATGAAGAGACTGTTACGGTGTTTGGGCTGCTTGAGAATTGGGTGCTATCGCTAAATCGGTTTGATGTGCTGCTGTTGATGCAGGCGGAGGAATCCCGCGGCTGTGATGTGTAGCCGACTGTTTTGTTTACGTGGTCGCAAAAAAGTGACGTAACATTCGGTAATACGGCGATCAGGTCGGCGGCCGATGAGCCGACATGCGGAAGGTTGCTTTGTCCGTAAAATTCCCACAAGCTACCGTCGTTGATGCCCGTAGGGGGTGTTTTGTATTGTACGTTGCCGCCAAAACGGTGAAATAGTTGGTCGCTCGGGTCACTATCTGCACTTAAATCACCGTAATCGGAAGGGGCGCTTGGGTGCGCAAAACGAATATCGCTTTCGCTTTTACCGTTTTGCATAATGAAATTAATGCCGCGCTCCATTTCAGATCCGTAATTCTGTATGGCAGTAAAATTGAGCGTTAATTTTTCAGATGTGATCGCATTGTTCTGTGATGAAGTGCCTTGCAGGACGGCGGTTAATGCGCCGATAAGCACAATAGCAAGGAGTATCATAAAGAGGATGTTGCCACTCTGGCTATTGTGGTTTTGCATGAGCTTATTGATTGTAAACTTTTTTCGGAGCGATGGTCAGGCAATCGCTTAACACGCTACAGGCTTTTTGTGCCGCTTCTTCTGTGTAGCCATTGAGGCGCGCACGGAAGATCCAGCCATTTGCAGTTTCCATAGGGGCGATAAAACTCTCGCCATGTGCGAGTGAGCTTGGCAGTTTGCGCAAGCTGTCTTGGATGGCACGATATGAGTTTTCACGGCTGCTGAAGGCGCCTACTTGTATTGCCCAGTCACCTTTTTTTCTTAGGGCTTTGATCTCTATTGCACTTCCGCTTTCGGGCTGAATTGACGCTGTTTTATATGATAATGCCTCTGTAGGGATTGGCTCATTTAAGACGGATGAAATGGCGATTAATCCTGTTTCAATGCGATTTTTTACATGTACATCAAAATCACCCTCGCCAATCATGCGGGTAAACATGGAATCGCCTGCATCGGCTAGAATCATATTCCAGCGGCTGTATCCTGGTTTTTTCGGGTCGGTCAAATCATGTTCATCTGTATCAGGTTTAGCGGCCGGTGTTGGTGTTTCCATGCCATAATTTAAAGCCAAGACTTGTGTGGTCTCTCCACGTATCGGCTTTTTGCTTGGCACAGGAACATTTGCTTGTGCGATGGCTAATGAATTAATTTTGGCAAAGGCGTCATCGAGTAAAATTTCCATTTGCTTATTTCTGGATGTTCCGGTTTTTCCGCCGAACACTACACCGATCAGGCGACGGTTGTTACGCACGGCAGAGGAGGCCAGATTGAAGCCTGATGCACGAATATATCCGGTTTTCATGCCGTCCATGCCCTCATAGGTTTCCATCAATTTATTGTGGCCTTTGTATGTTTTGCCGCGATAAGTGAATTTTGTTTTGGAGAAATTAGAATAGTATTTTTTATAGTTAATCAAAATAACGCGCGACAGTTTTGCCATATCACGGGCCGTACTGATTTGGCGCGGGTCATGAAGCCCGGATGCATTTACAAATTTTGTGTTGTGCATGCCATATGTTTTGGCCTTTTGCGTCATCATTTTTGCAAAGTTTTCTTCGCTTCCGCCTAAGTGCTCGGCCACGGCAACTGCAATATCGTTTGCGGATTTTACGGTGAGGGCGGTAATGGCATCCCTGACGCGAATTGAAGATCCGGCGGGCAGGTCAAGCTTGCTTGGCACCATGCTGGCGGCATTTTCAGAAATGCGAATACGTGAATAGGGTTTAATTTTACCACGATCCAAGGCATCAAATAACATGACGAGTGTCATCATCTTTGTCAGTGAGGCGGGGTGAAGCTTTTTATCGGCATTTTCGCGATGTAGAATCAGCCCTGTGTCTGCATCCATGATGTAGGCAGCGTATTTTTCTTTATACACACGCTCGTATTTTTCGTCGTCTTTTTTATCTGCATAAGCGACTGATGAAAAAATGAGGGTACACAGGAATAGCGTAAGCACCGTGAACGCCGTAAATGGCCGCGATTTGGTAATAATTGTCGCTATACTGAAATTTGTCCAGTTTGTGTCTGTCATTTTTTCTTTCGAAATCAGGTGGTTAGAAAACAAAAAATACGCATTGTGCAATGCACACTCCTATGTGAAGAATTATATACTATTTTTATAATGTTGTCCAAGAATCACATTGATTTAGATATTGTACTTTTATGATATTGTGCAGCGCACAAAAAAGCCTTGACGGTGTTATTTTTTTGTGTGATATCTGTTTGTGCGATGCAAAATTTTTTGATAGGCTTTTATTTGTATTTTGCGCGAAAGTTTCAAAGCCTTATTTGAAACAGTAATGGAGATTAGAAATGACAACGAAGACAGCAAACGCTGCGAAAGCAACGCAGTTCGACAAGTTTATTAAAGATACAACAGATATTGGTACGCAGTATTCTGACGCTTGCACAAAGTCAAATGCGATTTTGATGAAGGGTTTTGAAGATATTATGGGTACAGTGATGTCATTGGCTCAAAGCTCTGCTGAAAAGCAAGCTGCTTTTATGAAGGAAGCGTTGAGCAGCAAAACAATTAACGAATTTGCGGAAGTGCAGAATAAGATCGCACAGGCAAATTTTGATGACATCATGAGTGGTGCGACAAAAATTTCTGAAATCAGCGTTAAGGTTCTGACTGACAGTGCGGAGCCGGTAAACGCGCACTTCACAAAAACAATGCAAAAGGCGACTGAATCAGTAGCTGCATAATTTTTGAGCGTAAAGGATAAAGTAAAGCCCCGAGGTGATCGGGGCTTTTTTTTGTTTCTTGTTTTCTATACGGCGGTTTGTATAACGCCCTCGGATGCCTTTATTTTCGCTAGGCGTGCTTTTTCCGCAGCATGTTCCACAATAGCACCTGCGACATCAACGCCTGTGATTTTTTCAAGGCCGGTAAAGCCGGGTGCGACATTGATTTCAATTACAAGCGGGCCTTTGTTTGAACGGATCAGGTCGACGCCCGCAATATTCATACCAATGGCTTTTGCTGCCTTCAGCGCAATCTCTTTCTCCAGATCCGTTAGGATCGTGCTTTGTGTATTTCCGCCTAACGCAACATTTGCGCGGAAATCACCATCTTGGGATTGGCGTTGCATGCATGCAATAATTTCACCATCGACAACAAAAGCGCGGACATCTGTTCCTGCAGATTCTTCAATGAATTCCTGAACAATTAATGGTACGTCCAGTTGTTTGAAGGTCTTGAGCAGGTTAAGGGCGTGTTTTTTGTCATCAGCCAAAAATACGCCAACGCCTTCTGTGCCTTCGACCAGCTTGATGATCAGTGGTACACCGCCGGCCATATTGATAATATTGTCAAAATCTTCTTTTGAATGCGCGAAACCCGTTGTCGGGAAGGGGAGGTGGTGTTTCAGCAATTTTTGCGTACAACGTAATTTGTCACGTCCCAAAGCGATACCGCGCGCGCGGTCAGTCACGGGAATATGCATAGATTCAAATTGTCTGAGGATCGTCAGGCCGTATTCCGTCAAGGGTGTATCAATACGGGGGATGATGACGTCAAAGTCATTGCTGATTGGTTCACCGTCATAATAGATTTCAGGCGCCGTCATACAAACGCTCAAGCTGCATTTTAAGAGGTGTAAAACCTTTACCGAGTAGCCGCGTTGTTCTGCGGCCTGTGCCAGGCGGTTATCTTCATGTTCATTGCCTGTCGTTAAAATACCTATTCTCATTTTATCACCTCAAAATGTTATTAGATTGTGCTTCGTAATCGAAATCCCGTTTGTTTTCCAGATATAAATTTAAATTGTGTAACTTTAATTTATGCGGCGTTTTTCAGAAGGCGTTTGCTCTTCTTCTCTTCGTCGTTTTTCTTTTTCGCATCGACAGCGTATTCAATGATTTCGCCAGCAACGTCCACGCCTGAAACATCTTCCAAGCCCCATTTGCCACCAAAGTTCGGTGAGGTGTTGATTTCAATCACAAGAGGGCCTTTTTCCGAGCGAATTAAATCAACGCCGGCAACATTAATGCCGATGGCTTTTACCGCCTTCAAGCTGATTTCTTTTTCCTGTTCCGTGAGCTCCAGAACCTCGCTTTTGCCGCCCAGGGCGATGTTAGCGCGGAAATCATCATCGCTTGATACGCGTTGCATTGCTGCGACGACTTTACCACCGACCACAAATGCACGAATGTCTGTTCCTGCGGATTCTTCAATGAATTCCTGAACGATCAGTGGCACATCAAGTTGTTTAAAGGTCTTGAGCAGGTTGATTGCGTGTTTTTGATCATCTGCCAAAAATACGCCGACGCCTTCTGTGCCTTCGACTAATTTGATGATCAGCGGAACGCCGCCGGCCATATTGATAATGTTATCAAAATCTTCTTTTGAATGCGCAAACCCTGTTGTCGGGAAGGGCACATTATATTTCAGCATGCGCTGTGCGCAGCGAAGTTTATCACGGCCAAGTTCCAGTGAGCGCGCTTTGTCGCTTACAAAAACATGCATGGATTGAAATTGTCGCAGGATGGTGTAGCCATACTGTGTTTGCGGTGTATCAATACGCGGAATGATGACGTCAAATTCACCGCCGATTGATTTGCCATCGTAAAAAATTTCGGGTTTTTCACGGCATACGCTGATGCTGCATTTTAATAGGTGTAGTAATTTGGCTTCATGGCCGCGCTCTTTTGCCGCTTCTGCCAGGCGGTTATTTTCCTCTTCGCTACCACATGTCAATATACCAATTCTCATATCACCCTCCGTTAGTTTACATAATGCTTTTGTTGATACATAAATGCTCTCAGTTGATTTGATGCAATCGTCTCAGCTCTTGTTTTTACATAACGCATTTTGTTGAATCATGCCTGAGTATAAGGTTTTTGCCCTGACGATGCAAATAATGTTAACGGTTTTTTAACGATTTTAGTTCTATTTTTCTTGTTAGTTACTGATTTTAAAGTATTCTTTTTACGTCTCTTTGTGGTATTCTTCCGCAAATTTTATACAAATAAGGTGTTTTTCTATGTGTCGCTGGATAGCGTATAGCGGTCAACCGATCTTTATTGAGCAATTAATTACATTGCCATCACATTCTCTTGTTGAGCAAAGTGTGAATACTGAAATGAACTTCCGTTCTGACGGCAGTTTGATGAGCACAAACGGCGATGGCTTTGGTATTGGTTGGTATTCAGAGCGCCCTGAGCCGGGCTTGTTTAAGGATGAGAGCCCTGCATGGAGTAACCGCAATTTACGTGAATTATGTCGCCAGATCCGTGCGCGAATCTTTTTGGCGCATGTGCGTGCAACGACAACGGGGGCGGTGCAACATTCAAACTGTCACCCGTTTAAGTATAAGAATTGGTTGTTTCAGCATAATGGTGATGTGAAAGACTTTGACGTCATTCGCCGTGAATTGCAGATGGATATCGCGCCTGATTTGTATCCCGAGTTAAAAGGAACAACAGACAGTGAAACATTTTTCTTGTTGGCGCTCTCATACGGGTTAATGGATGATCCGAAGACGGGGTTGCAAAAAATGGTGGAGCGCGTTGAAAAAGCGTTGGAAGATAACGGTCTGAAAGACGGCGCACTAAACTTGTCATGTGCCATTAGTGACGGGCAAAAGCTCTACACTTTGCGATATGCCAGCAACGCCAAGAGCAAAACACAATATTATTCAACGCAATCAGGTTGGATTGATGATGTGGATTGCGAGGAATTGTCCGGATCATACTTCCCTGAGGAAAACATCGTGATTGTTTCCGAGCCATTGGATAATTACGATAATAAGTGGACGGAAATTCCTGACAATTCTTTTGCCACTGTCTATCGTAGTGATATTGCAATCGAGCGTTTTAAATAAGTCTTGGAAATATTATTCCATTGTGCCGCTTTGGGTTTGCCATCTTTGCGGGCATTGCGTATAAATGGCCTATGGCTATAGCATTTGAACACGCAGTACAGGACATTATTAAGGCAGGGAACCGCCTTGATCGTCTGCAACTTGCCCCCGCAACCAGTGGCAATTACTCCATTCGATTAAATGATCAGGAAATGGCGATTACCGTTTCCGGTGCGCATAAGGGGCAGCTTGACGGCGATCAGGTTATGCTTGCGGATCTGAGCGGGCGACCGTTGGAGGATAAAAAACCATCTGCGGAAACCTTGCTGCATTGCCTTATTTATGAATTATACCCGCATGTGAATGCGATTTTGCATACACATTCTGTGGCTTCTACGGTTTTAACGCGTTCTTTGCATGATGGTGATGTAATCGCATTATCTGATTATGAAATGTTGAAGGCTTATCCGGGGGTGAATACGCATGATGTATGCGTAGATTTGCCCGTATTTGAAAATACGCAAGATATCGCAGAGATGAGCGCGCGCGCCAAGCCTGTGCTCTCCGGGCAAAAGCCGCCGGCGTTTGTTATTCGTTGCCATGGTATTTACGGGTGGGGCGTTGATATGGATGAGGCCGCCCGCGTGATTGAGGCAACGGAAATGTTGTTGTCATGCGAAATGAACATCAAGCAAATTCAAAATTCACAAAATCAATCGGGAGGAAAGAATGAGCCGTCTGACCATTTATCCGGACACGCAGCCTGAGAATATTGTTGTTGATACAACCAAGGGCGAAGAAATCGCGGCGGAACTGAATAAAATCGGTGTTCGTTTCGAGCGATGGGAAACGCAGAGTATCTTGCCCGCCGATGCAGATGATGATGCGGTTATGCAGGCCTATGATCATGATATCAAGCGTTTGCAGAATGAAAACGGATATCAATCTGTTGATGTCATTCGCTTGTCTGCCGATCATCCGCAAAAGGATGCGCTGCGCAATAAATTTCTGAGCGAGCATACGCATAGCGAAGATGAGGTGCGTTTCTTTGTTGAGGGCGCAGGCATCTTCTATCTTCGCGTAAACGATCAAGTCTACATGACATTATGCGAGCGTGGCGATTTGATCAGCGTGCCTGAAGGCACTAAGCATTGGTTTGATATGGGCGCAAACCCGCATTTAACATGTATTCGTTTGTTTACACGTAAAGAAGGCTGGATTGCTGATTTTACAGGCGATGATATTGCCGAGAAATTTCCGAAATTTGAAAATGATGAAAAGGTAGCGGTAGGCGCATGAGTAAAGAAATAAAAGTAATTTTGACAGATATCGAGGGAACAACCAGTTCTTTGTCTTTCGTAAAGGATACTTTGTTTCCCTTTGCCAAGGCGCATTTGGCAGATTATGTGTTTGATCATGCCGATGAAATTGTTGAACTGATCGATGCCGTGAAGGAAGAGGAGCGCAACAGTGACCTGAGCATTGAAGAGGTCGTTGAAGTTTTGCTGCGGTATATTGACGAAGATCAGAAGGTTACCCCGCTCAAGACATTGCAGGGGATGATCTGGGAGGCCGGATATAAATCCGGCGAATTGGTCGGGCATATTTATGATGACGCCTATGAAGGTTTATCACGTTGGAAAGAGCAGGGTGTTGACCTTTATGTTTATTCATCCGGTTCAGTGCCTGCACAAAAATTATTATTCGCGCATACTCCACGTGGAGATTTAACGCCGTTGTTTTCCGGTTACTTTGATACGACCACAGGCGGTAAAAAAGAAGCAGAGAGCTATACGATCATTGCGCAAGAGATTGGTATTGCGCCGGATGAGATATTATTCCTGTCTGACAGCACCGAGGAAATCGCTGCCGCAGCAGAGGCGGGGTATAATGTCATTGTTCTGGATCGTGAGAGGTCATTGTTTGATGCGATGGGCTTTGATGTTGCGCATGATTTTGTTGATATTTTGCCCGAGCCTGTCGAGGCGTAAATATTATAAAGACCGCATAAAGGGATATTTTCATGAAAATTAACGGTGTTCACTACAGATCAATCGCATTGAATGATGACGGTTGGTCGGTACGTATTTTTGATCAACGCGCATTGCCGTGGGAATTAGTACATGTGCAATTAACCACATTGGAACAGGCTGCGCGCGCCATTGCTGAAATGTGGACACGCGGCGCACCGATGATTGCGGCAACGGCTGCTTATGGTTTGTCATTGGGGCTGCGCGAGGATGCATCGGATGCTGCCCTGCAAAAAGGGTATGAAACGTTGCTTGCGACACGTCCGACGGCCGTGAACTTGCGTTGGGCGCTGGATGAGATGTTGTCTGCAGTTAAGCCGTATCAGGGGCAGGCGCGTATCGACGCCGCATATAAGCGCGCGGGTGAAATTTGTGACGAAGATGTGGAAATTAACCGTAATATCGGTCTGAGCGGTTTGCCGTTATTGCGTGAGATGGCAAAGAAAAAGAGCGGTGCGCCGTTGAATATTCTCACCCATTGTAATGCGGGATGGCTCGCCACGGTTGATTACGGCACAATCAGTGCACCTATCTATATGGCGCATGATGAAGGGATTGATATCCATGTTTGGGTGGATGAAACGCGACCGCGTAATCAGGGGGCGTTGCTTACGGCGTATGAGCTGCAACAACATGGTGTGCCGCATACTGTTATCGCCGATAATGCAGGCGGGCTATTGATGCAGCGCGGGCAAGTAGATTTGTGCTTGGTCGGAACAGATCGCGTAACGCGCAATGGCGACGTGTGTAATAAAATCGGCACATACCTGAAGGCTTTGGCGGCGCATGATAACAACGTGCCGTTTTATATTGCCTTGCCATATCCGACCATTGATTATTCCATGGAAAGCGGAGATTTTATTCCGATTGAAGAGCGCAGTGCTCGTGAGGTAACGCATATGAGTGGCCGTAAGGCGGATGGCAGTGTTGAAGAGTTTCAAATTACGCTGTCTGATGGGGCGAATCCGGCTTTTGATATTACGCCTGCGCGCCTTGTGAGCGGATATATTACAGAGCGCGGTATTTTGAAGCAGGTCTGCAACGGTGAGAGTGATGAGCCGATATTTATGGCTGATGTCGCATAATTGTAATAAAATTACCGAAATTTATTTGCTTAAATATAATACTTTTGTATAAAATGAATGAAACAAATAATATTTTAATTAAATTTTTAGTGGGAAGTTAAAAATATGTTCAGTCCGTTTGGCCCGAGAGAAGAGCTGAAATCTCAGGAAGAAGAGGTTTTAGAGCAAGATACAGCAACAGCTGAGCTTTCCAATGATCCGGATGCAAATGTTTTGGATGTGCTTGGTGATCGTCCGCTTGTTGATGACGAAGTCGATCAGGCCACAAGGTTGTTGAATGATGTAGCGCATGAAGGGTTGTTGCATGAGGTTTCTGAAATGGCGACAACATCAAGTGGTGAGCTAGGTAAGCTGTCGACTTTGGAAGAGATGGTCGATGAGAATTTTGCTGCGCGTTACGGAAGTCGTACATATAGCCTGAGTGATGAAGGTCAGATGAACGATGATTTAATCATGTTAAAGACCCCGGAAGAATTGGCCGCTGAGAATGGAAATATGCCGTTTATCGGTGTTTCAGATCAGGATCACAATGTTGGTGTGATGGCGATTTATGATTACATGGCAAATATGTTGAATATGGATGAGGATCGCTTAAACCAGGCGATGGCCGCAGGTGGTGTTGATGATAACCGTTCGACATTGAGCAGTTTTTACGAAATCGCAGGTAGCATTCCGTTTATCGGTCAATATATTCAGGCCTTGGATAATTCAATTGCACAGGGGCAAATTGAAGCCGGCCAAAAGGATGTGGATCCGGTTGTCGGTACCAAACCGGAAGTGGAAGTGCCCGAAGTGCAAATCAATTCGCTGGACCTCAACCCCAACGATGCGCGTGTTGATCCAAATATTGCATCAGGTCCGAAAGCCCCTGGTATGGCTTAATTTTGTTTCATAAATTTCAAGGTCCGTTTTTTGTGGGCTATTTGGGTATTTAGCACGCATTGGCATGCGTTTTCTGATAGTAGTTTCGCTTTATTACTTATTAGTATATTCTTATGGTTGTTTTTTTGGGTTTTATTTTTGCTGGGATCTTGAATGTAAATGATTAAAAATAACGGAAAAAAACCTGCTTTTATTCTATTTGTTTTTATGATGTACAGCATTTTCTATTTCTGGACATCATCTCGCTATCCGGGGTTGGCAGAAAAAGTGGTGCTGAGCGATGCGCCGATTTTATCAAGTATCGGGTTCTTTCCTTTATATGAAATTGATCCGAATGATCCGCTTTGGAAGAGGACGGCTTTAGAAACGGTAAACTGGGCCAATACTAATAAAAAGGGTATGAGCTTTGCTTTTGTTCTCGGGGCTTTTATCTTATCGCTTATGCCGCTTTTAAGGCGCAGAAAAAGCGGTAACGGTTTTAAAGACAGTCTTTATGGCTTAATAATCGGAGCACCACTTGGCGTATGTGTGAATTGTGCCGCGCCGATCGCGCGTTCCTTTTATGGGGTAGGCAGCAGTATTCAAACATCACTTGCGACTTTAATCGCATCACCATCATTGAATGTCGTGGTTTTGTTTATGGCGTTTTCTATGTTCCCCTTATATTTGGTGGGTACAAAAATTGCGATGACCTTCCTTTTTATCCTGTTTATAATTCCTTCGGCGTGCCATTTTTGGTTTGGTAAAGAGGTGGCTGAAAGCTTGGATCATGATGAAAGTCTGTGTTTATCAGAAGAAAGCGATGAGAGCCTGAGAGCGGTGACTGGGTGGTCCAGTGCATTTGTTTGGGCGATGAAAACCTATTTCAAGAACTTCTTATACCTTTTGAAACTTGCTTTGCCGCTTATGATTTTTGCGGGATTTTTAGGGGCGCTTTTAACGAATGTTTTGCCGTGGACGGATATTCAAACATTAGGTCAACAGAAAACGCTTGCGGTAACGGGTATGATTATGCTCGTCATTTCACTATTCGGTAGTGTCCTGCCTGCACCGATGGCCTTTGATGTGATTTTATCATCAGCATTGTTACATGCCGGGGTTCCTGTTCATTATGTTGCTGTATTCCTTGTGACCTTAGGCGCGTTTAGTATTTACGCCTTCTTTATTGTCTGGCGATCAATGTCTTTACGCATAGCCGTCTTCTTATTTTTAACAAATTCGCTTTTGGGTGTCGCCGCAGGCGGTATCGCATATGGATTTGAATGGTCAAATTTTTATCACGCACAGCTTAGTATACAAGAAAGGTTGGCGAATGGTGATGATTTTGACGCGATTAAAGTTAGTTCGGTTGAAAGAATACCGTTTGAGCGCATCGCAGAAAAATTAAATAAACCGTATTCCGATGCTTATAAGAAGCTTGATATTGAATTGCGGGAAGGGCTGGCTGTTGAGGCGAACGCGTATATCAGCACAGCGGTATCCGATCAATCGAAGCTTCCGTTATATAGCCATATAAAGTCTGAGGATTTGGGCCTGCAAAGATCATATGAGATTTCATATGTCACAGGTATGGTTGAGGCATTGTCATATACTACGATGTCTGTTGCGACGGGTGATGTGCATAATGATGGCTGGCCGGATATTGTGATGACCGGTGATATGGAGTTGCAGCCAAATCTTGTTCTGTACGCGAATATAAACGGTGAGCGTTTTGAGGGGCAATATGTGCCTGTGCCGCATGATGTAAATGAAATTGTGCTTGTGACAATGGCTGATTTTAACGGCGATAATTGGCGCGATATCTTTATTGCTGCTCAAAACGGAAAAAACTATATTCTATATAATGATCGCGGGGATTTCAGTCCTGTAAAAATGGTGCCTGTATTTGATGAAAATATAGGAACAATTATGAGTGTATCATTGGCAGATGTTGAATTGGATGGAGATCTGGATCTGTTTTTGGGGAATTGGAGCGTGGGGCCGCGTTTTTCGAATTTCAGTACCTCAAGAAATTATTTGATGACCCAAGAGGGGCCGGCTCAATATAAACCGCATAAGTTACCCGGTATTACAGGGGAAACCTTAACCAGTATTTTTGCTGATTTTAATAATGACGGATATCCTGATTTGTATGTCGGTAATGATTATTCATTGTCAGAGTATTCGGATGTTATTTTGTATAATGATAAATTTGGGAATTTGGTTCCCCGAAGGTTTAAAGAGTTTCGTCCCGTTGGTGCACAATCCACAATGAGTATTGATATCGGTGATATTGATAACGATTTGGTTCCTGATTTTTATATCGGACAAATTGCATTCCAAGGTGATTTTGAAAAGGAAATGAAAAAAATCACAAAGCGCCAAATTTTATATATGAATTACTGCTCTGAAAATCATGATTTGCCGCCTGAGCAATGTGAAAGGGAAATGAAATTAAAATATTCTTTGGCCGCGGCAACATCGGTGAGTGATGCATGTGAATGGTTGGAATACGAAGAGGATAAGATCAAGTGCTATATTCACCTCGTGAGTTACAAGCAACATTGCCGTTTTCAGGTTGATGCGTTTGTTCCTGAAAACGCGAATGTTTTAAATATTGCATCGGCAAGATATAAGGATTTCTGTAATCTGGGGGATGTTGCTTATAAAGAAGAGCAGTTTATGCCGGGTTATTTCGGTGATCCCGATCCTGAGTATTACCTGCGGTCTGATAATGCGTCTTTACGCAATGTTTTATTGAACGGGATTGATGACCCCGATATGAAGTTACCGGCATTAACGTTTGATTCCGTCGCACAAGATCGTTCGGTCAGTTACGGTGGGTGGACGTGGAATTCTCGTTTTGCGGATGTTGATAATGATGGCTGGCAGGACTTGTACTTGGTCAATGGCCATACATTCCAGATGGCTCTGAGTACGAATATTTTATATCGAAATAAAGGTGACGGATATTTTGAGGATGTAACGAAAGAGTCAGGTCTTGAAAACCATGCCGTTACAACAGCCTATAGTTTTTTTGATTTTGATAATGATGGTGACCTGGACATTATAAATGTGCCGATGGATGCTCCTTTACAATTTTATCGTAATAATAACCCGCAAAATAATAAGGCTGTCGATATCGTGTTACATGATAAGGTGCATATGAATACGCAGGGTGTTGGCGCCAAAATTGTGATTTATTATAATGGGGCGAATGGGCAGGAAAACCACCAGATGCGCATGATTAAGGTTGGCGGCGGTTCAAAATCTTACGATCAGACGATGGCGCATTTTGGGCTTGGATCGGTTGAGAGCATTAAGCGCGTTGAGGTGACGTGGCCGGACGGAAGTGTCGATCGTATCGACGGCAAGCTTGCATCAAATCATAAATACCGTATCATCCGTGAGAAAGAATAACGGAAGATAAATTACGAATGTATATTCATTGGTTCAGGCAGGATTTGCGTCTATCTGATAACCCGTCTTTATTGCATGCCGCCGATCAGGGCGATGTATTGCCGATTTATATCCTTGATGATGAAAGTGCGGGGGCGCATAAAATGGGCGGCGCATCGCGCGTATGGCTCCATCATTCCCTTCATCAATTAAATGAATCATTAGATGGTCGCCTGCGTTTGTTTCAGGGGGATGCAACGAAAATTATTGCCTCACTTATAGAAGACCATGATATCAAAGGGGTGTTTTGGAACAGATGTTATGAGCCTTGGCGTATAACACGCGATGAAGATATTAAGGAATACCTCAAGCAAAACGACATGCAGGTCAAAAGCTTTAACGGATCTTTACTGTGGGAGCCGTGGGTACCCCTAAAGGATGACGGCACGCCATACCGCGTGTTCACACCCTTTTACAAAAATGGATGTTTGAAATCTGATCCGCCGCGCATGCCCAATAAAAAACCTGATAACCTGAGGTTGAGCCACGCCGATATCGGTGGTATGGCGCTTGATGAATTAAATTTGCTGCCTGATCTGTCATGGGGGCGGGAGATCATAAAAAATTGGCGGGTCGGAGAGGCGGGCGCGCAAAAGCGCCTTGATGATTTTATTCAAAACGGTTTAGAGGGGTATAAAGACGGGCGAAATTTTCCAGCGCAGGAAAATGTATCGCGTTTATCACCTTATTTGCATTTCGGTGAAATATCACCTCATACTGTATGGCATCAGGCCAAGGATAAGGGGCAAGCAGGGGAGGGGCTGGATACATTCCTGAAGGAATTGGGCTGGCGCGAATTTTCTTATTCTTTGCTCTACCATTTCCCCAAAATTCCGCGTGAAAATTTACAGGACAAATTCAATGCCTTCCCATGGCAAGACGATGATACGTTTTTGCGCGCGTGGCAAACGGGGCAAACGGGATACCCCATTGTTGATGCGGCCATGCGTGAGTTGTGGCAGACGGGGTATATGCATAATCGTCCGCGTATGATTGTCGGATCCTTTTTGGTGAAAAATCTCTTGATGCATTGGCATCATGGTGAGGCATGGTTTTGGGATTGTTTATTCGATGCTGATCTGGCCAATAACAGCGCGAGTTGGCAATGGGTTGCGGGATGTGGTGCGGATGCCGCCCCGTATTTCCGTATTTTTAACCCTGTGACGCAAGGGGAGAAGTTTGATAAAGACGGCAGTTATACACGTCATTATGTGCCCGAGCTGAAGGATTTGCCGAGTAAGTATCTTTTTAAGCCATGGGAAGCCCCACCGGATGTGTTAAAGCGCGCCGGTGTAACGCTGGGGGATTCATACCCTAAACCGATTGTGGATGTGAAGGAATCGCGTGAGCGTGCGCTTGAGGCATTTCAATCAATTAAAGCTGAAAGTGATTAGTCGCTTTTGATTCATTTTACTTGCAATTTATAGAGTGCGGGTCTATTGTGCGCGCCATTAGTCGTGGGAGGTTGCCCTTCAGTTAAGTCCATAAGGGGCCGTACCACTAACTTCAACGCTATTGCATGAAGGAGAAATACAATGGCAAAAAAGATTTCAGGTTATATTAATCTGACAATTACGGGTGGCGCTGCTAACCCATCTCCACCTGTTGGTCCTGCTTTGGGTCAGCACGGTGTGAACATCATGGAATTCTGTAAGGCGTTCAACGCAAAAACAGAAGACAGCAAGGGTATTCCTACTCCTGTTGTTATTACTGTTTACGAAGATCGTTCTTTCACATTCATCACAAAAACACCACCTGCAAGCTACTTCTTGAAGCAAGCTGCGAAAGTGAAAAGCGGTGCGAATAACCCAAGCCGTGAAACTGTTGGCCAGGTGCGTAAATCACAAGTTAAAGACATCGCTGAGAAGAAGATGCCTGACTTGAATGCGAATGACATCGAAGCAGCAATGAAAATTATCGAAGGTTCGGCCCGCTCTATGGGTATCGAAGTTGTGGAGGGTTAAGACATGGCTACAGCAACAAAGAAAAATAAGGCGATCGCCGAAAAAGTAAATCGTGAGCAGTTCTATGCATTGAATGATGCGATTGCGCTTTTGAAAGAGTGTTCAAAAGAGCGTAAGTTCGACGAAACTGTTGAGATTTCTATGAACCTTGGTGTTGATACTAAGCACGCAGACCAGCAGGTTCGTGGCATGGTAACATTGCCAAACGGTACAGGTGCAACTGTGCGTGTTGCGGTATTTGCAAAAGATGCAAATGCAGATGCAGCAAAAGAAGCAGGTGCGGATATCGTTGGTGCGGAAGATCTTGTTGAGAAAATCCAATCCGGTAACATTGATTTTGATCGTTGTATCGCAACACCTGACATGATGGGGCTTGTTGGTCGCGTAGCGAAAATTTTGGGTCCGAAAGGCATGATGCCTAACCCGAAATTGGGTACAGTGACACCGAATGTTGAAAAGGCTGTTAAGGATGCAAAAGGCGGCGCGCTTGAATTCCGTGCGGAAAAAGCCGGTATCATCCACGCACGCGTTGGTAAGGTATCTTTTGATGACAAGAAAATCGCAGAAAACATTGCGGCTTTCGTTGATGCCATCAAAAAAGCGAAGCCTGCCGGTGCAAAAGGAACATATATCCAAAAAGTTTCTTTGTCTTCGACAATGGGCCCGGGCTTGAAAGTTGAGCTTGAGAGCATCGAGAACGTCGCTTAATCGTTCATCGAAGCAATAAGGATTTTAAAGCCCCGCAGAGATGTGGGGCTTTTTCTATGCTACGGGAACTTTTTCGTATCTATAATCGTTTGTTATGAGAGGTTTAGTAGGGATTTTTTTATGTTTTCGAAGATTTACAATTATTATCAGATCGCAAAATCAAGCTTGTTTTACACGCCGGCGCTGATTTGTGGCCTTTACGCGATACTGTGCTTGTGCCTTTTCGCGGTAGAGTTGAATTACTCTTCCGGTTATGGGCATTCAGAGCTGATCTATAACGGAAATGCAGAAGATGCACGTAGCATTGTTAAGACATTGCTGTCTGCGATGATTACGATGACGACATTGGTTATATCCATCACAATGGTTGTCCTGAGCCTGTCCGCATCGCAGCTTGGCCCGCGTATCATGAAGATGTTCATGAGTGATCCCGTCACGAAGATTTTTATCGGTTTATTCTTCGGCAGTATCTCCGCCTGTTTTGTTTTGACCGGAATTTTACATGGAATTGAGGGCGAGGATCTATTGCCGCGCTATACGATTAGCTTCGTCTTCCTGCTGTGTTTTTCAAATTTATTTATTTTGTTGGCTTATGTACACCATATCTCCAATTTGAGTATTGCAGATAACATTGCCTCGCGCGTTCATGAGGAGTTATGTACAAACATCCATCGTTTAAATCGTCAGACTGATAAAGACGCAGAAGCTGAAAAACATATTGAGGCGCTCATTGAAGAGAGGGCACAGATTATATACAGCGGATCGTGCGGTTATATCCAATCGATCGCCTATAGCCGGATGTGCAAAATCGCATGTAGTAATGATTTTGTGATGAAATTGTTATGTAAGCCGGGTGATTACGTATTGGAGCGTACGCCAATCGCGAAAGTTTATCCGAAGGAGCAAATGAACGGTGAGGTGCATAAAGAGATTGATGACTGTATTGTTTATGGCTCTGTGCGTACGGCAACACAAGATATTCTGTATGCGCAGCGTCATCTGGTGGAAATAGGTTTGCGGGCTTTATCTCCCGGTATTAACGATGACTATACGGCGATTATCACACTTAATAAGCTGGCGTCCTCGACTGCAGAAGTGTTTAAGCTCGGGCTTCCTCGTTTTGCGCATTATGATGATAACAGTGATCTGAGGGTTATCGCATCTTCTGTAACTGAGAGTGAGGTTGTTTTAAATGCGTTTTCACAAATAAGGGACGCGGGGCAAGCCAAGCCGGATGTGCTTATTCATATTGTGCGCCTGATTAAGACGTTGCAGGAATTGGCTGAGAACAAGGGTGCGAAAGATGCTCTGGCTTATCAATTATTATGTGTCGAGGATCATTTGGCCGTGCATTTTAAAGATACCAAAGAGGGCGAGCGCATCGCTGCGGCCTTGCATGGTTAGCGTTTGAGCGTCGTTAAAATGAAGTTGCGTAGAATTATTTGTTAAAAAAACTTGACGCGCTATTCGAACATCATTATAAACCCGCTCATAAGTTTAAACCCTGTCCAAGACTATAGGCATCTAAAAGTAAGTCCTGTATAGATAGAGTAGAAGACATTCCGCACAAAAGTGCGGCAATTGATTTTATTTTTCGTGTTGGATTTGGTGGTTTTATCTTTTAGGGATAAAGCCTTTTTTATTGGAATTTGAACAACAAATTAGGAGTAAGACTCATGGGTATGAGCCGCGAGCAAAAAGAAGTAGAAATTAAAAACCTCAATGAGCGTTTTACAAACGACGAGACTATGGTTGTTACACATTACTCTGGTCTTACAGTGAAGGAGCTTCAGGATCTTCGTGGCGATCTTCGTAAAGAAGGCGCATCTTTTAAGGTTGCAAAAAACTCTTTGGCGAAAATCGCGATTAAAGGCACTAAATTCGAAGGTGCAGCAGATTTGTTTACGGGCCCTGTTGGTATCGCAACATCAGAAGATCCTGTAGCGGCAGCAAAGGTTGCGCACAAATTTGCAAAAGATAACAACAAATTGGTCATCTTGGGCGGCGCTTTTGGCGATAAAGTTCTGGATGTTCAGGGAATTGAGGCTCTGGCCAAAATGCCAAGTCTTGATGAAGTTCGCGCGACAATTGCGGGACTTATTATGGCTCCGGCAAGCAAAATCGCATCTGTGGTTGCTGCTCCGGGTTCTAAGGTTGCCGGTGCTGTTAAGGCAGCCGGTGAAAAGGCGCAATAGTTTGATACAAAAATAACCATTACTATTTAAAACTCGAAAGGAAAATGAAAATGGCAGACGTAGCAAAAATAGCAAAGGATATCGTTGCTCTAACTTTGATGGAAGCAACAGAACTAACAAACATCTTGAAAGATGAGTACGGCATCGAAGCAGCAGCAGCTGTTGCTGCAGCAGCTCCTGCGGCAGCTAATGATGCAGGTGCAGCAGCTGAAAAGGATGAGTTCGATGTTATCCTTGAAAGCGCAGGCGGCAACAAAATCGCAGTGATCAAAGAAGTTCGTGCGATCACAGGTCTTGGCTTGAAAGAAGCAAAAGATCTTGTTGAAGCTGGCGGTAAAGCAGTTAAAGAAGGCGCTGCAAAAGCAGAAGCTGAAGAAATCAAAGGTAAGCTTGAAGCAGCTGGTGCAACAGTAGCTCTTAAGTAATCCTTCTAAAATTATTTTGAGCATTTCCCGCAAGTTAAGGCTTGTGGGAGATGCTTTTTTGGGTTTACGCAATAAATAGGTTGACAAGTCCCCTGACGTAGGCCATATAGCTAACAAACTTTATCTGGGATAAACGTGATATTTAGATTGACCACGGAATCCGCTCGGGCGGAATACGCTAAATAATAAGCCGCTTTGGCCTTTGGTAACCAAGGGTTGGAGGGGTCGTTTTGCTATGGAGTCATCGCTTATGGCTCCGAAAGTAGCCCGTTTAAGCAGCGGGTGAGAAAAGAACATTACAAGGTAGGATAATATGTGCGCAGCAAAAGCCAAAACTTCTAAGAATTTAGTCCCCGCAAACAGTATCGAAAGCTTTACAGGTCGCAAGCGTGTGCGTCGTAGTTTCGGTCGTATTGACGAAGTGGCACAAATGCCTAATTTGATCGAGCTACAGCGCGATTCTTATGAGCGTTTCCAACAAAAAGACATCGCCGCTGATGACCGTGATGTATCCGGTTTGCAGGAAGTGTTGGCATCTGTTTTCCCAATTCGTGATTTTGGTGACAAGGCAGAGATCGATTTCGTTAAATATGAATTCGAAGCCCCTAAATACGACGTTGAAGAATGTCAGCAGCGCGGAATGACCTACGCCGCGCCGTTGCGCGTGACATTGCGTCTTTCTGTTTTTGATGTTGATGAGGACACAGGCTTGCGTTCAATCCGTGACATCAAAGAGCAAGATGTTTACATGGTTGATATGCCGATGATGACCGAAAACGGTACATTCGTCGTTAACGGTACAGAGCGTGTTATTGTATCGCAGATGCACCGTTCACCGGGTGTGTTCTTTGACCATGACGGTGGTAAGACACACGTATCAGGTAAGTATTTGTTCTCTGCACGTGTTATTCCTTACCGTGGTTCATGGTTGGACTTTGAATATGATGCGAAGGACTTGATGTATGTTCGTATCGACCGTCGTCGTAAATTGCCTTTGACAACATTCTTGCGTTGTTTGGACAGCGCGGAAACTGCAAGATTACGTGCGGAAGCAGAAGCAAATGACACTGAGATCGATCCGTTGATGGTTCAAGGTATGTCAAACGAAGAAATTCTTGGCAATTTCTATGACACAATCACATATTCAAAAGACAAAAAGGGCTGGAAAACACCATTTAATGCGGATCGTTTCCGTGGTGTGAAGCTTGCATATGATTTGATCAATGCGAAAGACGGTTCTGTTGCTGTTGAAGAAGGTGAGAAAATCACACCGCGTAAAGCGAAGAAATTGGCTGAAGACGGTTTGGCTGATATCTTGCTTCAGGAAGAGCAGCTGAAGGGTCAGTATTTGGCCGCTGATATTTATGACATGAAAACAGGTCTTGTCTTGTTTGAAGCCGGTCATGAATTAGAAGATGAAGATTTCGAAAAATTGGAAGAGGCAGGCGTAGCAGATATTCCTGTTCTTGCGATTGATTTCTTGAATGTTGGTCCATACCTACGTAATACATTGATGGCAGATAAATGTGATACACGCGAAGAAGCGTTGATCGATATCTATCGTGTTATGCGTCCGGGTGAGCCGCCGACAGTTGAATCAGCGCAAGCATTGTTCGACTCATTGTTCTTCGATGCAGAGCGTTATGATTTGTCACCTGTTGGTCGTGTGAAAATGAATGCACGTCTTGATTTGGATGCAGAAGATCAATTCCGTATTCTGTGCAAGGCGGACATTTTAGCAATCGTGAAATATCTGCATGACTTGAAAGACGGTAAAGGCGAGGTTGATGATATCGATAACCTTGGTAACCGTCGTGTGCGTTCCGTTGGTGAATTAATGGAAAATCAGGTGCGTATCGGTCTTTTGCGTATGGAGCGTGCAATTCGTGAGCGCATGTCATCTGTTGAAATTGACACATATATGCCGCATGACCTTATTAACTCTAAGCCTGCGCAAGCCGCTGTGCGTGAGTTCTTCGGTTCGTCGCAGCTTTCACAGTTTATGGACCAAACTAACCCATTGTCCGAAATTACACATAAACGTCGTTTGTCGGCGCTTGGGCCGGGTGGTTTGACACGTGAGCGTGCGGGCTTTGAGGTTCGTGACGTTCACCCGACACACTATGGTCGTATTTGTCCGATTGAAACACCGGAAGGTCCGAACATCGGTTTGATTAACTCACTTGCGACATTTGCACGTGTTAACCAATACGGGTTCATTGAATCACCATATCGTAAAGTTGAAGACGGTAAGGTGACACCAGAAGTTGTTTACATGTCAGCGATGGAAGAGGCACGTTATACAATCGCTCAGGCGAACTCTATTTTGACAAAAGACGGTGGTTTTGAGGCTGAATTTGTTTCTTGTCGTCAGGCAGGTGAAAACGTGATGGCGACTGCAGAGCAGATCGACTATATGGACGTTTCGCCGAAGCAGATGGTTTCTGTTGCTGCATCACTTATTCCGTTCCTTGAAAACGATGACGCGAACCGCGCTTTGATGGGATCGAACATGATGCGTCAGGCGGTGCCGTTGTTGCGCTCTACTGCACCGATTGTCGGTACAGGTATGGAGGCAACTGTTGCCCGTGACTCAGGTGCTTCTGTTGTTGCGAAACGCGAAGGTGTTGTAACAAAAGTTGACGCGCAGCGTGTTGTTGTTCAAGCAACGAAAATCGAACGTGCGGATGAGCCTGTCGTTGATATCTACAAGCTTTCAAAATTCCAACGTTCAAACCAAGATACATGTATCAACCAACGCCCGTTGGTGAAGGTTGGTGACAACGTGAAGCCGGGCGATATTATTGCTGATGGTCCGTCGACTGATCTTGGTGAATTGGCCTTGGGTCGTAACGTGGTTGTGGCATTCATGCCATGGAACGGTTACAACTTCGAGGACTCCATCCTGATTAACGAACGTATCGTTCGTGAAGATGTGTTTACGTCTATCCACCTGGAGGAATTCGAAGTGATGGCGCGTGACACACGTCTTGGCGCAGAAGACATCACACGTGATATTCCAAACGTTGGTGAAGAAGCGCTTAAGCATTTGGACGAAGCAGGTATCGTACATATCGGTGCGGAAGTTCACCCGGGTGATATTCTTGTCGGTAAGGTGACGCCAAAAGGCGAAAGCCCGATGACACCGGAAGAAAAACTTCTTCGTGCGATCTTCGGTGAAAAAGCTGCAGATGTTAAGGATACGTCACTTCGCTTGCCACCTGGTGCGTCAGGTACAATCGTTGAGGTGCGCGTGTTTAACCGCCGCGGCGTTGACAAAGATGCGCGTGCGATGTCTATCGAACAAGCAGAGATCGAGCGTCTTGCAAAAGACCGCGACGACGAGCGTCGTATCCTTGAAGACGGTTTCTACGGCCGTTTGGCACAATTGCTTGAAGGTCAAACTGTTGCAACAGGTCCGAAAGGTGAAGCATTGAAGAAGGGCGCTGTGATTACACAAGCTTCTCTTGATGAAATGAAGCGTGGCCTATGGCGTCAAATTGCGGTTGCAGATGAAACACGCATGGAAGAAATCGAAGCAATGTCAAAAACATTTGACGATGCTGTTGATGACTTGAAAGAGCGTTTCGAAAACAAAGTTGAGAAATTGCAACGCGGCGATGAATTGCTTCCTGGCGTGATGAAGATGGTTAAAGTCTTCGTAGCCGTTAAGCGTAAAATGCAGCCGGGTGACAAAATGGCCGGTCGTCACGGTAACAAAGGGGTTGTATCCCGTATTATGCCGGAAGAAGACATGCCATATCTTGAAGATGGCCGTACAGTCGATATCGTGCTGAACCCTCTTGGTGTTCCGTCACGTATGAATGTTGGTCAGATTTTGGAAACGCATCTAGGTTGGGCGTCCTTGAACATGGGTAAGCAAATCGGTGAAATCATCGATGCATACCAAGACAGGAAAGCTCCGACAACAGACGAGCGTAAGCTTCTTGATGAGAAGCTGGAGGCCGTTTACGGTGACCGTGAATACAAGGAAAAAGTTCAAGATTTGGATGACGTAGAAGTGATCGAAATGGCGAATAACCTTCGTACAGGTGTGCCGATGGGTACGCCGGTCTTCGACGGTGCCGATGAAGGTGATATTTCTGATCTTCTAGAAAAAGCAGGTCTGAGCTCATCCGGTCAGAGCCGCGTGATTGACGGTCGTACAGGTGAGCCGTTCCACCGTAAGGTTACTGTCGGTGTGATGTATATGCTTAAACTTCACCACTTGGTGGACGATAAGATTCACGCCCGTTCTATCGGTCCTTACTCTCTTGTTACGCAACAACCACTTGGCGGTAAAGCCCAGTTCGGTGGACAGCGTTTCGGTGAGATGGAGGTCTGGGCGCTTCAGGCTTATGGTGCGGCGTATACACTTCAGGAAATGTTGACAGTCAAGTCTGATGACGTGGCAGGTCGTTCGAAAGTTTATGAATCCATCGTTCGCGGTGAAGATAACTTCGAGATCGGTATCCCTGAATCCTTCAACGTTTTGACGAAGGAATTGAAGGCGCTCTGTCTGAATGTTGATATGAAACAATCCAGTTCGAAAAACTAATTGCTGATCTGTTAGAGAACACAAAAGAATACAAAGGAAAAAGCTATGAATGAACTCATGAACTTATTTGGTCAGCCTACCGGACCACAAAGCTTTGATAATATCCGTATCTCGATTGCATCACCGCAGCAGATCAACAGCTGGTCTTTTGGTGAAGTGAAGAAGCCGGAAACAATTAACTATCGTACGTTCAAGCCTGAAAAAGACGGCTTGTTCTGTGCGCGTATCTTTGGCCCGGTTAAAGACTACGAATGTTTGTGCGGTAAATATAAACGCATGAAGTACAAAGGTATTATCTGTGAAAAATGTGGTGTCGAAGTGACATTGACAAAAGTGCGTCGTGAACGCATGGGCCACATTGATCTTGCATCACCTGTTGCGCATATCTGGTTCTTGAAATCTTTGCCATCCCGTATCGGTTTGATTATGGACATGACATTGAAGGAGCTTGAGCGCGTTCTTTACTTTGAAAACTTCATCGTGATCGAGCCGGGTATGACTCCTCTAAAGCCGTTCCAGCTTTTGAACGAGGAAGAATACTACGACGCACAAGATGAGTACGGTGAAGAAAACTTCCGTGCAGGTATCGGTGCAGAGGCGATGAAAGAAATCCTTTCTGAGCTTGATCTTGAAGCTGAACTTGTCAATGTTGAAGAAGCATTGCGTGAAACAAATTCAGAAGCAAAGCGTAAGAAGCTTGTTAAGCGTATGAAGTTATTGGAAGCATTCATTTCATCAGGCACACGCCCTGAATGGATGATCTTGGATGTTGTTCCGGTTCTTCCGCCTGAACTTCGCCCGCTTGTACCATTGGATGGCGGTCGTTTTGCGACATCTGATTTGAACGACCTATACCGTCGTGTGATCAACCGTAACAACCGTTTGAAGCGCCTAATGGAGCTTCGCGCACCTGACATTATCGTTCGTAACGAAAAGCGTATGTTGCAGGAATCTGTTGATGCGTTGTTTGATAACGGTCGTCGTGGTCGTGTGATTACAGGCGCAAATAAGCGTCCGCTGAAATCACTTTCTGACATGCTGAAAGGTAAGCAGGGTCGTTTCCGTCAGAACCTTCTTGGTAAACGTGTCGACTATTCCGGTCGTTCGGTTATCGTTGTTGGTCCTGAATTGAAATTGCACCAATGTGGTTTGCCTAAGAAAATGGCACTGGAGCTGTTTAAGCCGTTTATCTATCACAAGCTGGAACTGTATGGCATGGCGTCAACAGTGAAAGCCGCGAAGAAAATGGTTGAGAAAGAGCGTCCGGAAGTTTGGGACATCCTCGAAGAGGTTATCCGCGAACACCCGGTTATGCTTAACCGTGCGCCGACATTGCACCGTTTGGGTATCCAGGCGTTTGAACCGATCCTTATTGAAGGTAAAGCGATCCAGCTTCACCCATTGGTATGTACGGCGTTTAACGCTGACTTTGACGGTGACCAGATGGCTGTTCACGTACCGCTTTCTATCGAGGCACAGCTTGAAGCACGTTGCTTGATGATGGCGACAAACAACATTCTTTCACCTGCAAACGGTAAGCCGATTATCGTTCCGTCACAGGATATTGTTCTTGGTCTTTATTACTTGTCTATTCAGTTGGACAATGAAAAGGGCGAAGGCATGATCTTCCGTGGCCCGGGTGAAATCATGCACGCGATTGAAAATGACGTTGTGTCTTTGCACGCAAAGGTAAAATGTCGTTATCACGGTGTTGATGAGAATGGTGAGCGCATCACAGAAATCGTGGAAACAACACCGGGTCGTATGATCTTGTCTGAATTGTTGCCGCGTCACCCGAATGTACCGTTCAGCGTTTTGAACCAGGTTCTGACGAAGAAAGAAATCACAAACATGATCGATACCGTGTATCGTCACTGTGGTCAGAAAGAAACAGTTATCTTTTGTGACCGCATGATGAAGCTCGGTTTCAAATATGCATGTATTTCCGGTATTTCATTCGGTAAAGATGACCTGATCATTCCTGAAGCGAAGCAAAAAATCGTTGCGGAAGCAAATGACAAGGTTGCTGAATTTGAACAGCAATATATGGACGGTCTGATCACTAAAGGTGAGAAATACAACAAGGTTGTCGATATTTGGTCAAAAGCAACCGACGATGTTGCTGATGAGATGATGAAGGGGATTTCCGATATCTCTGAAAATCTGAACGCGGTTTACATGATGGCACATTCCGGTGCGCGTGGTTCTGCGGCGCAGATCCGTCAGCTTGCAGGTATGCGTGGTTTGATGGCGAAGCCGTCAGGTGAAATTATCGAAAACCCGATTATATCGAACTTTAAAGAAGGTCTGACCGTGCTTGAGTACTTCAACTCAACACACGGTGCGCGTAAAGGTTTGGCGGATACGGCTCTTAAAACTGCGAACTCCGGTTATCTGACACGTCGTTTGGTTGATGTTGCACAGGATGCGATCATTACTGAAACAGATTGTGGTACAGAGCAGGGCATTAAAATGCGTGCGGTTATGAACGGCGCAGATGTTGTTGTTCCGTTGTCAGAGCGTATTTTGGGCCGTGTACCTTCAACAGAGATCAAAGATCCTTTGACAGGTGAAGTGATTGTTGCTGCGTCTGAAATTATTGACGAGGTAACCGCAGAGCAAATCGAAACAGCCGGATTTGATGAAATTCAGGTACGTTCTGTTCTGACTTGTGAAGGCGCAGAAAACGGCGTTTGTGCGAAATGTTATGGTCGTGACCTTGCACGTGGTACTGTGGTTAATATCGGTGAAGCAGTTGGTGTTATGGCTGCTCAATCTATCGGTGAGCCGGGTACACAGCTTACAATGCGTACATTCCACATCGGTGGTGCGGCGCAGAAAGGTGCAGAACGTTCACATGTTGATGCAAACATCGACGGTAAAGTTGAGATCCGTAACCAAAACGTGGTTAAGAACTCTGCCGGTATTGAAATCGTTATGGGTCGTAACACTGAGATCGTCTTGCTGGATAAAAACGGCGATGAGAAAGCAACACACCGTATTCCATACGGTTCACGCTTGCTCGTGAAAGATGGCGGTAAAGTGAAAACCGGCGATAAAATGGCCGAGTGGGACCCGTATACATTGCCTGTGATCACCGAGAAAGACGGTGTGGCGCATTACTTTGACCTTGTTGAAGGTGTGTCTGTTGCAGATAATGTTGACGAAGCGACCGGTATCTCTTCTAAGAAGGTTATTGACTGGCGTTCACAGCCTAAAGGCGGTGATTTGAAGCCACGTATCTCTCTTCTTGATAAGAAGGGTAACGTGATTAACTTGCCGAATGGCATGCCTGCAAACTACTACTTGTCTGTGGACTCTATTCTTTCGGTAGAGAACGAGCAGGAAGTAAAAGCCGGTGATATCGTGGCACGTATTCCTCGTGAAACGTCGAAAACACGCGATATTACAGGGGGTCTGCCACGTGTTGCTGAATTGTTCGAAGCACGTATGCCAAAAGACTTTGCGGTTATTTCTGAAATCGACGGTTACGTTGAATTCGGTAAAGACTATAAGTCGAAGCGTCGTATTGTTGTTCGTCCGGTTGATTCAGATGAAGAGGCAATGGAATACCTGATCCCGAAAGGTCGTCATTTGGCCGTACACGAAGGTGACTTTGTACGTAAGGGTGACCCGCTTCTTGATGGTGCGCTTGTGCCGCATGACATCTTGAACGTGATGGGTGTTGAAGCTTTAGCTGAATATCTGACACAAGAAGTTCAAGACGTTTACCGCTTGCAGGGTGTTAAGATCAACGATAAGCACATCGAGGTGATTGTTCGCCAGATGATGCAAAAAGTTGAAATCACCGGTGTTGGTGACTCGACATATCTTGTTGGTGAACATGTTGACCGTCAGGAATTTGAGGAAACTGTACAACGTCATATCGAAGACGGTAAGATTGCACCGGAAGGTAAGCCAGTTCTTCAGGGTATTACGAAGGCATCATTGCAGACACGTTCATTCATCTCTGCTGCGTCCTTCCAGGAGACAACACGCGTTCTGACAGAGGCCGCTGTAAACGGCAAGATCGACAAGCTACACGGCTTGAAAGAGAACGTGATCGTTGGTCGCTTGATCCCTGCGGGTACAGGTGCGTATGTGAACCAAATCAAACGCGTTGCTGCGCAGCGTGATGAAGAGGCCCTCGCAAACATGCCTGAGCGTGAAGAGCTTGTGGCGTCTGTATCAGGTGAAATGTCAGCGATTGAAAGTGGCGTTGATGATGCAGATGATTCAAAAGAAGCTGCAAACGGTTAATCGTTTTAGCAATATAAAGATTTTAAAAGGAGCCTTTTGGCTCCTTTTTTATTATGCGTTTTGTCGTGATCGTAAGGGAAGAAACAACGCAAATAATATGCTCGTTAGTAGGGCAAGTGCGCTAATGATCCACCCTGTTTTTTCTTCGCGAAGCATAGGCATACTTAATGATAAGGCGTATTCTCCCTGCGGGATATCCATTTCGATTTGTCCAAATGGCGGGGCACTGCGTAGGTTAACGTCGGTGGTTTTATCTTCCCCGTTAATCATGACGCGCCAGCCGATAAACTGGAATTGTTTATATTGAATTGTGCTTGCTTCGCCTGCGTTGATTTGCATTTCAATATGGCGGGGCTTTTTATCAATAATATGAAGGTCCGCATTGCCTTTAACGAGTGTCCATTGCGGAAGTTCGGGCGCTGTTTCCAGTTCTTTGATACTTTCAAACCGCATATCAATACCACTCGGGATATGTTCAGGCGTCAGGACATTTGCCGCTATACGATCTCGCAGGGAGTGATCCTCGTCTTTATATTCGGTCTTGATAAGGTATTGCATCATAATGAGCGTAAAGAATAGATATAGTCCTGCGATGATGGCGGCATTCTTTTTGAATTCCTTTTCGCCAATGGCAATCATCAAGAAAAAGACAAGCAGGAAGTCAGAGAATAATAACAACCGCCAAGGGAATTGGATTTTCTGTAGGGTCGGAATGATATACCAAATACCGAATGAATAATTCGTCATAAGGAAAAAGCACAGGCCGCATAATGAGAATAATATGATGGCTTGTTTCTTTCGCTTAGTTGTCAGGGCGCTATATCCCATTAACAAAACCGTCACAGGGATCATGATTTGTAAAAACGCAATCATAAATAAAAACAGACAAGCATGATCAACCGGGCAGCTTTTATATGTCAGCGGGTTTAAAAACCATTCCTTATAATCAAATTCGCCCTGCCACAGAACGGCGGAATTTGTGTAATCCAGCATTGTTAGAGCAGGGTATAAAAAGAAGGCGGATAGGCCAACGCCGAGCAAACCGCAAAGAGCTGTATGAAAGGTGAATTTATATTGTGTTGCTCTGTCTTCTATTTTTACATTTTGTAGGAGAGTATATAAGCCGATAAAAATTGTCGCGATAACGGCACTGGTGAGGTGCGATAAAATAAGGGCGGCGTAGCTTATAATAAAGCCGCAAGTTTTTGTTCTGCTTTTATGGATATCATGATCTAAGAAATAGAAAATAAGAGGTATCCAAATATAGGCCGAAAATTCCGACGTCGCGGTTCTGGCATAGACCTCGAAAAGTAAATGGTAGGGCAACACAGAATACAGACATGCAAAGAACATGGCGCGCCATGCGGATACATATTTGGTTGCAAATATATAAAAGGCGATACCGCCGAGAATACTTAATAATGTAAAGTTTGCCTGAAGGATTTGGATGGTCGTTAGGTGGAAGCCGCTTAACCAGTCAATCGCAAAACCGGTATAATAAATAAGTGGGGCATAGAAAAATAAGTTTGTTCCACCCATGCCGCGATTCACATCTGATAGCCAGCGCGGATATAGCTCCCCGCCCAGAATTTGTTCGCGCACGGCTTCATAGGCCAGGATTTGATGCGGGTAATCATACCCCATCGGAACACCGTTCATAAACAAGGCGCAGCAGGCCAAAGCACAAAAGCCGGAAATGAGGGCAATCTGAAGCAAAAAGAGTGATGTTTTGTTATTATTCATGGCAGTAGAAGTGTTTTTTTTGTAGATTTTTTTATAGCATAAAATAATCGTGCAGAACCGCTGAAAAAAACATTTAACATTTTCTTAAAAGTTTTCTTGACGTAATCGAATCTTTCCCCTATATTTCGCGCCACTGTGATGGGCGTTTCGAACTCTATGTTATGTGGAAAGTAGGGCGTGCAACATCCGAAAATTAAAAGTTTTGTTTTCACATCTTATTTAGCGTGGTCGAAACTTTCGGATGCTCTGCGGAAAAACTTATCGTGTTGCACTGTTTTGTGTTTGACATGATGTGTAAATCCGCGCTAAATGCCTCCATCCGTGAAATTTGAACAGAATTTTAAGAAGGTTAGATATGCCAACCATTCAACAATTGATCCGCAATCCACGTAAAAGGGTTGTTAAAGCTAAGAAAAACAGAGCGCTGAAGAGCAATCCTCAGCGTCGTGGTGTTTGTACTCGTGTTTATACAACAACACCAAAGAAGCCAAACTCCGCTTTGCGTAAAGTTGCAAAGGTTCGTCTAACGACGGGCATCGAGGTTATTTGTTATATCCCGGGTGAAGGTCACAACCTGCAGGAGCACTCAGTTGTGCTTGTGCGTGGTGGTCGTGTAAAAGACTTGCCTGGTGTTCGTTATACAATCATTCGCGGTACGCTTGATACTCAAGGTGTTAAGGATCGTAAACAATCACGTTCACGCTACGGCGCGAAACGTCCGAAGTAAGAGAGGTTTTTTATGTCACGTCGTCATAGAGCAGATAAGCGCGTTATTCTTCCGGATCCCCGATTTGCGGATCTTGTTTTGTCGAAATTCATCAATAACATCATGATTGATGGTAAGAAGTCGACAGCGGAAGGTATCGTTTACGGTGCGATCGAATTATTGGATGGCAAGAAGCCTGTTAACCAAAATGATGCAGAGGGCGCAGATGCGACCGTTAATGCAAAGGGTGTTGGTCTTGGCTTGTTCCATACAGCTTTGAAAAATGTTAAGCCTCGCCTTGAGGTTCGTTCACGCCGTGTTGGTGGTGCGACATATCAGGTTCCTGTTGAGGTTCGCCATGAGCGTGCGGTTGCTTTGGCAATGCGTTGGATCATTGATGCTGCTCGTAAGCGCGGTGAGAACACAATGCGCGATCGTTTGGCTGCTGAGCTTTATGATGCTGCTAATGAGCGCGGTTCTGCGGTTAAGAAGCGCGATGACACGCACAAAATGGCGGATGCTAACAAAGCATTTGCTCACTACAGATGGTAATAAGGGGAACGGACCATGGCACGCGAACACGCAATTGAAAATTATCGTAACTTTGGGATTATGGCGCACATTGATGCGGGTAAGACCACAACAACTGAACGTATTCTTTACTATTCAGGTAAATCTCACAAAATCGGTGAGGTGCATGATGGCGCGGCCACTATGGACTGGATGGAGCAGGAGCAGGAGCGTGGTATCACGATTACATCTGCTGCAACAACAACATTCTGGAATGGTGCTAAGGGCGGTAACTATGATGGTGACCGTTTCCGTTTGAACATTATTGACACACCCGGTCACGTTGACTTTACAATTGAGGTTGAGCGTTCGTTGCGTGTTCTTGATGGTGCGATCGCTGTTTTTGATGCGAACGCGGGTGTTGAGCCGCAAACTGAAACTGTTTGGCGTCAGGCTGATAAGTATAACGTTCCACGTATGTGCTTTGTTAACAAAATGGACAAAATCGGTGCGGACTTCTTCAACTGTTTGCAGATGATGCGTGATCGTTTGGGTATTGAGCCTTTGGCAATCCAGTTGCCAATCGGTGCAGAAGATCAGCTTGAGGGTGTTATTGACCTTATCAAGATGAAGGAAATCATTTGGGATGGTGAAGCGCTTGGTGCGACATATCACGAACAAGATATCCGTGCAGATCTTGCTGATCAGGCTGCTGAATACCGTGAGAAAATGATCGAAATGGCTGTTGAATTTGATGATGCAGCGATGGAAGCGTATCTTGAAGGTAATGAGCCAAGTGAAACAACGCTAAAAGCGTGTATCCGTAAGGGTACAATCTCAGGTGATTTGGTTCCTGTTCTTTGTGGTTCAGCGTTTAAAAATAAAGGTGTTCAGCCTATGTTGGATGCTGTTGTTGAATATCTTCCTTCACCGTTGGATATCGGTACAACAAAAGGTGTTAATGTTGATGACCCTGAGAAGGCTGAAAACCGCGAGTGTTCAGATGATGCTCCTTTTGCGGCTTTGGCATTTAAAATCATGAACGACCCGTTCGTTGGTTCTTTGACGTTTGCTCGTATTTATTCCGGTTCTGTGAACTCCGGTTCTTACGTTCAAAATTCTGTTAAGGAGAAGCGTGAGCGCGTTGGTCGTATGCTTTTGATGCACTCAAACAACCGTGAAGAAATCAGCGAAGCGCATGCAGGTGATATTGTTGCATTCGTTGGTTTGAAAGAAACAACAACTGGTGACACAATTTGTGACATGAAGCAGCAGGTTATTCTTGAGCGTATGGAATTCCCTGAGCCTGTTATCGAAATCGCGATTGAGCCGAAAACAAAAGCTGACCAAGAAAAGATGTCTACGGCTCTGCAACGTTTGGCTGCTGAGGATCCATCTTTCCGTGTTTCTGTTGATCATGAATCGGGTCAGACAATCATGAAGGGTATGGGTGAACTTCACCTTGATATTCTTGTTGATCGTATGAAGCGTGAGTTTAAGGTTGAAGCGAATATCGGTGCGCCGCAGGTTGCTTACCGTGAATCTATTACGAAGTCTTGTGATATCAGCTACACACACAAAAAGCAGTCTGGTGGTTCAGGTCAGTTCGCGAAAATCGATCTTACGTTTGAACCTGGTGAAGCCGGTTCAGGTTTTGTATTCGAAGATACAGTTACCGGCGGTAACGTTCCTAAAGAATACATTCCTGGTGTTCAAAAGGGTCTTACTCTTGCGAAGGAAACAGGTATTATCGCTGGTTTCCCTGTGTTGGACTTCAAGGTGACATTGACAGACGGTGCGTATCACGATGTTGACTCATCTGTAATGGCTTTCGAAATCGCTGCTAAGGCTGCGTTTAAGGAAGGTATGGCGAAAGCAGGTGCACAACTTCTTGAGCCGATGATGAAGGTTGAAGTTGTTACGCCTGAAGAATACATGGGCGATATCATTGGTGATTTGAACTCACGTCGTGGTCAGGTTAATGCGATGGATGATCGTGGTAATGCGAAAGTTATTACAGCGAGCGTTCCACTTGCGAATATGTTTGGTTACATCAATCCGTTGCGTTCGATGTCATCAGGCCGTGCACAGTTCTCTATGGTTTTTGACCGTTATGAGCCGGTGCCTGCGCAAATCGCGAATGAAGTTAAAGAAAGCCTTGGTGCTTAATTAGAATTTGAAAGAAGAAAGGACTAGAAAATGTCTAAGGAAAAGTTTGAGCGGAACAAGCCGCATTGTAACATCGGAACAATTGGTCACGTTGACCACGGTAAAACGACGCTAACAGCGGCGATTACAAAATATTTCGGTGATTTTAAAGATTA
>JAUHVY010000001.1 GCA_030424975.1 Alphaproteobacteria bacterium | reverse complement strand
CGATAACATCACAGGTATGGAAGTGACATTGATTGCACCGATCGCGATGAGCGAAGGTCTACGTTTCGCGATCCGCGAAGGTGGCCGTACTGTTGGTGCAGGTGTTGTGTCTAAAATTGTTGAATAATCAGACATAAGTACTGAAGTATAAGAATTTTAAGCTCCGCCTTCTAAAGGCGGGGCTTTTTTCTATGATCTTTTTATTTTCCTTTGAAAAAGAGAGTGTTATACTTGTTTCCTGAAAGGTTATGTTACGATGCGCTTTATTTTTATTTTATTACTTGCCGTTATATTTATTGTACCGCAACACGTACGTGCGGCGACGATAGATGATTTTGCGAAAACGTTTCGTACAACCCCCAGAGAGCTTGATTCTTGGCGTGGTGCAAAGAGCCGTGCGGGAGGTGAATATGCTAAAATGGCATCTGCGTTGTTGGCTTACCCAAATAATAGAGAGGCGATTTTAACAGGTTTGCGTGCCTATTATGATTCTACGCCGCAATATGATCCGTTTTCTAAGGACCTTTTAGATCAAATGACGGAATATGGTTATATCATTGACACCTCAGAAGATATGCTTGAGGTCAATAGAGCATTGATAGAGTATCGCGCGTTATTGAAAGAACATATAAGCCATCTGGATGTTGTGATTTTCGCGATTACCCTTAGCCGTATTGATGCGCGCTATGGTGATGAGCGTTTTTTAAAGGATGTTCGAGATAAAATTATTGCCAGTGTAAAAGCAAACTACAGAACAGGATTATCCCCGAAGCGCGCTTATGAAATTGTTACATTTGCCGAACAGGAATATTTGTTGCAAGAGTACGGCGGAGAAGTTCAAAAGCGTGATATGTATCAGGTGGTCGGTAAGTATTACAATGTTATCGATATTGTTGATGAGAATGGTGACTTTCAACAATTATATTTTGATATTACCAAGCCTGTGCGTGCTGTTTTGATGAATAGGGCGCTAAATGTTCGCCAAGCAGTTGATCCTGTTCCGCAAACAATACAGTAATTCACGAAGAATCTGGTTGTTATTTCATTTAGGGGCTTAAATAGCCCCTATAATTTTGCTATTGCTAATAATAAATATGATTCAAAGAAGGGGAAATAATGACACGTAGCACCGCTTTGCATGCCGCGCACATCGCATCTGGCGCGAAAATGGGAGAGTTTGCCGGGTATGATATGCCGTTATATTACGGACTTGGCGTAAAAAAAGAGCATGAATGGGTGCGTGAAAACGCCGGGCTATTTGACGTGTCACATATGGGGCAAATATCCGTTAAGGGCGCAGAGGGTAAAACTGACGCCGTAGAATTCTTTGAAAAACTGACGCCGTCTTCTTTCTCAAAATTAGGGATTAATCGTACAAAATATACAGTTTTGACGAATGAGCAGGGCGGCATTATCGATGATTTAATGGTCACGAAAACCGGTGATAATGAATTTCATTGTGTCATCAATGCCGGCTGTAAGGAAAAAGATATCGAATGGATTAAATCCAATCTGACAGACGGCCTGGAATTTCATTACTTCGATGACTGGGCTTTGATTGCCTTGCAAGGACCAAAAGCAGAGCAAGTTGTGCGTGATGTTATGGGCAAGGACTTATCTGATCTTAATTATATGTCGCTTTGGTACGAAGATTATACAATGTTTATCTCTCGCCTTGGCTACACTGGTGAGGATGGCTTCGAAATTAGCGTGCCAAACGATAAGGCCGTTGCGTTATGGGATGCATTATTAGCGCATGATGCTGTAGAGCCGATTGGCTTGGCGGCGCGTGATTCTTTGCGTCTTGAAATGGGCTATTGTTTATACGGTCATGACATTGATGCCACCACAACGCCTATTGAGGCCGATTTGGCATGGGTAATGGGAAAGGATAATGACGGCTTTATCGGTTGCGATGTCGTTATTCCGCAAAAAAACGGCGCACCTAAAAAACGCGTTGGTGTGCGTTTGACAGGCAAGGGCATTGCCAGAGAGGGCGCAGAAATTCATGATACGAACGGCAAGAAAATCGGCACCTTGACCAGTGGCGGTTTCGCACCGTCATTGGATGCAGCAATCGGGCAGGGCTATGTTCCGATTGAATTTGCAACGCCGGGAACCAAAGTTTTGGTGAATGTGCGTGGCCGTGATATTGAAGCAGAAATCGCAAGCATGCCGTTTGTTCCGGCAAAAACAAAATCCGCCAAAAAGGCAGCATAAACACATTATTATTATCTTATTCAAGGAGTTAGGATATGGCAGAATTAAAATACACAAAAGATCATGAATGCATTTTCGTTGATGGCGATATTGCCTATGTCGGCATTTCAAAACACGCGCAAGATGCGTTGGGTGATTTGGTGTATGTTGAGCTTCCTGAGGTCGGTAAGGCCGTGGAAAAAGGCGGTGATGTTGCCGTTGTTGAATCTGTTAAAACAGCCGCTGAGGTTTATTCACCGGTCGATGGTGAGGTCGTGGAAATTAACGAAGCAATGGCTGATGATTACGAACTGATTGCAAAGCCTGTCAACGAAGATGGTTGGATTGTGAAAGTAAAGGTATCAGATGCTGCGGCGCTTGGTGATTTGATGGATCAGGCTGCGTATGACGCTTATCTTGCTGAGATCGACTAATATTTAAAAACATAACCGTACATAATCAGGTGTTTAAACCATGAGATATTTACCACAAACCCAAAATGCACGAAAAGAAATGCTCAAGACGGTCGGCGCGACAAGCGTTGATGCCTTGTTCCGCGATATCCCGGAGGAGGCGCGTCACGACAAACCGTTTGATTTGCCAAATCATCAGGGTGAATTGCAGGTTGAGCGTGATTTAAGTGCGTTATCGGAGAAAAATATCTCCGCGCAGGATGCACCTTTTTTCTTGGGTGCGGGCGTTTATTACCACCATGTGCCGTCATCTGTTGATTATATCATACAACGTAGTGAGTTCTTAACGGCGTATACCCCGTATCAGCCGGAAATTGCGCAAGGTACATTGCAGGTTATTTTCGAATATCAAACATTTATTGCCAAGCTGACGGGCCAGGAAGTGGCGAATGCATCCCTTTATTGCGGGTCAACGGCTACCGTCGAGGCGGCATTGATGGCGATGCGCATCACAAAGCGTAATAAGATTGCAATCGGTTCTGTATTGCATCCTGAATATCGTAAAGTGATGGATAGCTATATGTCGAATTTGTCAGACCGCGTTGTGTTTGACGGAGAGCCAGATGAAGAAACTGCATGCGTGATTTTGCAATCACCTGATTTCTTCGGCAATCCGCAAAAATATGATGAATGGCGTCAAAAATGTGATGCTGTCGGTGCGCTTCTTGTTGTTGTCATCAATGAAATCGTATCGCTTGGTGCGTTGCCGCCGCCCGCGCAGGCAGACATTGTTTGTGGTGAAGCGCAGTCTATCGGCTTGCCGATGAGCTTTGGTGGCCCTCATCTTGGCTTTTTTTCGTGTAAGGAAAAATACATTCGCCAGATGCCCGGGCGTCTGTGTGGTATGACAGAAGATGCAGACGGTCGTCGTGGTTTTGTGCTTACGCTCTCTACGCGAGAGCAACATATTCGCCGTGATAAGGCAACATCAAATATCTGTACAAACCAAGGACTTTGCGCTTTGGCTTTCACAGTGCATATGGGGCTTCTGGGTGAAGACGGCTTTAAACAGCTGGCTCTTTTGAATCATCAGTCGGCCTGTAAATTGGCTGATGCTCTGTCTTTGATTGACGGCGTGGATATTGAAAACACAAACTTCTTTAATGAATTTGTTGTAACCTTACCCAAAGATTCTTCTGTTGTTGTCGAAGATCTTGCAACGGCAGGCATCATTGGTGGTTATGCTCTGGATGGAAACAGGCTTCTTGTTGCGGCAACAGAAATGACAACTGACGAAGATATCGAAGAATTTGTACATGTTTTGTCTGAGATCTTATAGAGCAAAACAGAATACAGAAAGGGATCATTATGAGAAGTGAAACAGCGCCAATAGTATTTCTAACATTATTGTTAATCGTCATTGCCGGCGGTTTTGCAATTTTCTATATGCAATTTTTACCGCCTGAAAAAGTCGCCATTTCCTGTAACACAGAAGGCGCTGAAACGATGCAAACCTCTATAAGTTTGCTTGTAAACCGCAATGACGGATCGGTTTTGATGGCAGGTAAGGTGATTGATCCGAAAAATATAAGTATCTTGAATGATACCGCGATTGCAGCAGAGTGGAAGCATAATAACGGCATGACACGTATGTTCCTTGATCGTATTACCGGTAAATTAGAAGTCGAACTTTCGGAAGATGGTTTGGATTGGCAGAAAACTGAATTCGTGTGTTCGAATTCTCATTTAAGATTTTAATTTAAAACGTCGTTTGAATAAACGTCAGTAAATATGAAAGGGTCTGTCTATGGACGGCAATCGAGGATTACATTACGAAGAAAACCTGCTTTGGGAAAAAGAATATAGTGATCATCCGGGGGTGGATTTACCACCTGTTGAGATTACATCTTTGCGTACAGGCCAGGATGCACGCGAAACGATTGGCTTGCCGCAGTTGAGTGAGCCACAGGTTTTGCGTCATTTTGTGCGCATGAGTACATGGAATTATTCCATTGATCACGGTTTCTTCCCGCTGGGCTCTTGCACAATGAAGCATAATCCGCGCTTGAATGAAAAATTGGCTCGATTAAAAGGGTTTGCCCATATTCACCCGATGCAATCAGAGAGCACCGTGCAGGGCGCGTTGGAATTAATGCATGAATTGCAAAGCTGGCTTGGTGAGTTAACTGGCTTGCCGGGGGTTTGTTTAACACCTGCCGCAGGTGCGCATGGTGAGCTTGCGGGCGTGATGACAATCCGCCGCGCGCATGAGGTGAACGGACAGGCGCAAAGAAAAATTATTTTAACACCTGACTCCTCGCATGGCACGAACCCCGCAACGGCGGTTATGTGTGGTTTCGAAGTGCGTAGCATGCCCACAAGTGAAACAGGGTGTTTGAGCGTCGAGGTCTTTAAAGAGGCACTCTATAAGACTGACCCGAACGGCGCGGATATCGCCGGTATGATGGTTACAAATCCGAATACATGCGGCTTGTTTGAAAAGGAGATTCTTGAAATTTCCAAACTGTTGCATGACGCTGGTGGTTATTTTTATTGCGATGGTGCAAATTTCAATGCACTAGTCGGTAAGGTGCGCCCCGCAGATTTCGGTGTGGATGTGATGCATATCAATTTGCACAAAACATTCTCAACGCCGCATGGTGGCGGTGGCCCGGGATCCGGCCCGATTTGCTGTACTGAGGAATTGGCCAAATATATGCCCGTTCCGAATGTTGTTAAAGAAGATGACGGATCATATCGCCGTGAAACGATGGAGGATCGACCGACATCTCTTGGTACGTTAAAGGCATTCCAGGGGCAGTTTGGTATGCATGTGCGTGCCTTATCATATATGAAATCGCATGGTGCAGATGGCCTGAAACAGGTATCAGAGGATGCGGTTTTGAATGCTAATTATATCTTGCGTTCATTATGTGATGATTATCACGCGCCATATGCTGATAACGGCCCATGTATGCATGAGGCGTTGTTAACGGATAAAAAGCAAAAGCAACATGATGTGACAACACTTGATATTGCAAAGGCGTTGGTTGAATACGGATACCACCCGATGACGGTATATTTCCCGCTTGTTCTGCCCGGGACAATGTTGATTGAACCAACAGAAACCGAGAGCAAAGATTCTATTGATCGTTTCGTTACAACAATGAAAAAGATCGCACAGGATGCGCAAGAGGGTAAGGCAGAAGAATTCCACAACTTCCCGCAATCGACACCGCGTAAGCGATTAGATGAGGTAAAGGCCGCACGTCAGCCGACCTTGAGCTGGAAGCATGTCGCATAAATATTGCGGCGTTGTGAATTGTCCATAACTTTTCTCTGGTCTTTTGGTTTTTTATGGTGTAGTTAATGCCTATCCCATAAAAATCAGGTTTATTTTCGCGGCGGTAAAAGTCACGACACGAACCTTGGGTAAAAGTTAAATTTAATAGCGTTGAGGATGAAATGCCAAAAACAAGTCCTGCACAATTTGTAAAACAGGTTAAAAGCGAAACCAAAAAGGTGACGTGGCCGTCAAAGCAAGAAACTCTGACGAGCATGATTGCTGTGTTTATTATGGTGTTCTTATCCGCAACATTCCTATATTTCGCTGATCAGATTATTGCTTGGGCAATAACACATATTATCGGCTAGTGATTAAGGTTTTTTAGAAAGGTACGTTGAAATGGCGATGCGTTGGTATGTATTACATGTTTATTCCGGCTTTGAATCAAAAGTTGCGGAATCAATCAAAGAAAAAGCAGCGAAGCAGGGCTTGGATGATTATATCGAAGATATCCTTGTTCCGACCGAAGAAGTTGTTGAAGTTAAGCGCGGGCAACGCGTTAATTCAGAGCGCAAATTCTTCCCCGGTTATGTTTTGGCAAAATTGGATTTGAACGACACTGTATGGCACTTGATTAAAGATACGCCGAAGGTTAGTGGCTTCCTTGGTGCGGGTGGTAATAAACCCGTTGCGATCAGCGAGCGCGAAGCGCAGCGTATTTTGAAACAGGTTCAAGAGGGTGTAGATCGTCCGCGTCCGTCTGTTGTTTATGATATCGGTGAAGAAGTGAAGGTTATTGACGGACCGTTCGCATCATTTAACGGTATCGTCGAAGAAATTGACGAAGAAAAATCAAAATTGAAGGTTTCTGTTTCTATCTTTGGTCGTTCAACACCTGTTGAACTTGACTATGCACAGGTAGAGAAATCATAAAAAATAAAATAAAAATCAAATAATAATTAGTAAAAGGCAGCTTTAGCTGCCTTTTTTTTGTTATGCTCAAGTTGTTGTGCAAAGCAGCATAAATAATTGTTAAGCTTTTCTTGCGAAGCGGTGAATAATTTTGTTATAAAAATGCAACTTTGATAAATTATTTAAATAAAAGCTAAGTAAGAGGGTATCTATGGGGTCGGTTCGTAACATCAATGCAGATGAAATAATTAAGGAATCTGAGTTTATTGAATTGCTAAAACAAGGCGGTTTTTCGGACGGAGAAGCAAAGCTTGTCTTGGCGGAGGCTGATACGATCGGTTTATCGCCTGATGATGCAAAACATTTCCAGCGTCACTTCGTTGATGAGGGCGGAAAAGTTGATGTTTCTAAAGTTGATGCCTTTATGCATGTCCACGCTGCGAAAATGACACTTGATTCTTATTTGCCGGTTCTTGAAAACCGTGCCGATAACGAAGACAATCAAAGTGCCCTTCATGATTTGTACGACACCATTAAAATTAAACATGGTGCAGGGTTATCTGCGGCGCAGATTGCAGATGACATAAACGGTATGGTGAAGATCTCTAAGTCTTATACACCGCACCCGACAGAGCATTTGACGCCAAAGGGGATTGAGCTTTCCCGTAACTTGGTTCTTGCTGCGGAAAGTGCCCCTGATGAGCGCGCACAAAAATTGACGCAGGCCTTGTCAGACATCACAAACAGCCAAGAGTTCTCAGCGCGTTCAAAATCAAATATGATCCATGAAATGGATTACAGCAACGAATGTGCACGTATTCACAATGCCGGTGTTAATGAACTAGATCGTGAAGTAGAGGGCATGATCTATGATATTACAGGCGAACATGTTGACATTAACACCAACACGGCTGCGCGTAGCTGGGATTACGATGCAGATGGTAAAAACAATGCCGACGGTATTGCGATGATGGCTAAAATGGCGACAACAATGTTGGAGTCATTGAAAGATACGTCCGGCAATATTGAGCTCGCCCTTCAATCTAAAATGTCGGAAGAGCAAAAAGACGCACTTACTGGACTGAAAACAAAGATCGATAGTGTGATAGATAATATTACACCTGTTTATGATCGTTCGCGTGAAATCACAGAAGAACTGGCAGCTCTGCCGCCCGAGCAACGTCAGTCTTATTACATGCAAGCTTATGAGGCGGATTACGATAAAATGTTTGATAAGCTGGAGCATGCCTTTGACCATCTGGATGGTAAAAAACGCGGACTTGGCTTTTATTATGAAACCTTGGAAACTCTTGATACGGCAAGGAAAGAGATGAAAGGTGTTCAGGGGCTGGAAGAGGCGCATGATGCGATTGATGACAGTTACCGCACAAATCGCCGTGTCGGTTTCGCTTTGGAGAAGGGGCAAACACGTCACAATGACTTGGTGTATATCCGCATGCTGGATAACATGATGGATTCTGATGAGTTTTGGGGTCTTGATATTTTGCATGCGAAAGATCGCGAAGAAATTATGCAGGCCGGTGGTTTTTCTAATATCGATCTGCAAACACAATATGAGCATTGGGAAAAAATTCTGGATTACGCCGACAAGAACGGCAACCGCAAGCAACTGGTTGATATTCTGGATCGCGCCAATCCGATTACGTTTAAATCCGTGACAGAGGGTGGTAACGGTTATCCCGATCAGGAAAATGCATTGGTTGATCGTATGGAGTTGCGTTCCTTATTCCCGTTCATTTTCGAAGAGGGGATTATCTCGGACTCACAGGCGATCGGCTCTCCGCGTCAGAAATTCATCGCGGACATGATGAATATGGTTCATATGAAGCACATGTCATTGAACGAAGACCGCGTAAACCTTGGTTTACAAGGCAAACTAACGCGTACATTTAATGATTTCGGCGGTTCCAAAAACATGGAAGTGCGTAAACAAAAAGTGCCTGAAATTTTCAGACGAAAGCACCAGACGCTTCATGTTATGCGTCCGGCGAGTGATGCTGAACGTTTTGGTGGTTCGTTTACCCGCTTGCAGGCAATAGATCAGGTGCGTCAAATTGTTCGCGAAGGGTATGAGATGAAAACCCCGGTTGAGGTGATGATCGGTGGTGGCCAATCAAATAACCGTTTTGGTGGCGATGTCGATATGTATCGCCGTATTGCCGCGCAAGAGCTAAAGCAGATCCTGATGGAAAAGCAAGAAAGCGGTGAAGAGCTTGACCAAGATGATTTGCGTATGATGATCATGGCAACAAGCACACTATACACAGAGCAGGGACGCACAAAGCGTTTCTCAAGTGCGACGCCGCATCAGGTGCGTGATGATTTTGCAGGTAAAATGGCAAACCAGTTAAAAGATTTGACAGATTTGCAGGGCTTTGTGAATGATTTCACATTTATTGACCCGAAATTCAGGTTCTCTCCTGAAATGGATGCTTTACAACGCACCGTTTATGAAAAGGCAATCGATGATTATCAGGGCTTTGCCTATACATCATTGAAAGGCAAAAACGGCAAAGCAACGGATGATTTGGTGCTCGATAATTTTGCTGATATGGCCGGGTGTCCGAATCTTGTGGATACACAAAACTTTGGCGCACGTCCGGGTGCGGGTAAAGCCAAGGGAAGTGCAGCAAAGAAGAAAACATCAGGTAAGCGTGCGATCGGTAAGGATCAAACCTTGTATACGATGCAATCTTTCCATTGTGGGTTTATGGCGTCGGGCGCGGCGATGGAGCGTTTCCACGATGCATTAACGGATAAGAAAATCAATGTGCAGGACTTTACCGCGTTGACGGAATCGCCTGAATGGGAAGAGGCGATTTTCTCTCGTAACCTTTTGGATGCAGAGCGTTTTAACGCCGCCCATTTGTATAATGGTGTGTCTGAAAATGGCGCCAAGGATTGGTCATTTGATAAGGCAATTGAGGTCGGTAAGGAAACCGTCTGGGTAAAAGATAAGGAATCAGGAAGCCGCGTATTACATTACGCTGGTGATCATGATGTGACACAGGAAGAAATGTATCTTTCAAAAATCTATTATGACCGTGCCTTATTCCTTGCGATGACTGAAGCGGCGCTAACACCGGAAGGTGACGGCGTAACCGTTCAATCCACTATTCCTGAAATTATTGCGGCAATCAGGCCTAAAGATAACAGCCTGCAATTCGGAATGGGCGAGCGTACATCAGAAAAATGGCCGACGATTGAAAACGAAGCGATGCGAGATCACAAAAAACACGCCGCAGGTTATGCGTTGTATTACCTTGTTGAAGACGATATTCAAAAGCAACTTGATCAAGGTACGCCCAAAGACGAAGTTATGGCACAATATGGTGATGGCGATCCGAAGCAGGCTGACGCCCGCTTGCGCGAGTATAGTTCGGCAATGCGTACTGGTACGCTGCCGCATAAGCATAAGTGGACAGGCGCGCAGTCATACGGTTTGAAACAGCGTCGTGGCGCGGATATGGAGCAAGCCTATGACGTGGCGGTAAGCATTAAGCAAGCCAATAACAGATCCGACCAATTAGATCTTGATTTTCAGCAAGGGCTAGACGCGTAGTCAGTGTTGTTATGAGATGTTTTAAACGACCCTACGATTTGGGTCGTTTTTTGCATTTAATCTTTGTTTTATCGCTGATAAGATAAGCATTCTTTAAAAGCCATTGTCAGGAGTAATCATTTGCGCACGTTGCTTTTTAAATTATGTTCAGTATGTTTTTGTACGGTTGTTTTTTCGCCGTTTATTGCACGTGCAGAGGTTTTTTATTCCCCCGATCAGGCGGAATCTTATGCCGCATATTTATTATGTGTCGAAGCTAAAAGCGAAAGCGCATGTGAAAGTGAAAAACCGGATTTATCGGTTTTGGTGATTGACGGAAAATCGTTCCCGAAGGATGCTGACCTGACGAATATTGATTATCAAAGTGCGCTGATGAAGGGAGGCCTTTATCTTAAAAAAGATGGGGCGATTGGTGTGTTATCGAGTGGTGATCCCATTCAGGCCATCAAAATTGATCGCGGTAAGATTGTCATCGACGAAGATGCGCGCTTGCCGGCTGAAATTAATGTTAAAGCGATCATTCTTGATCCGAGTAAGCAGGATTTAGGGCTGGGCGATTGAATATCATAAAGAGTATAGACAGGTTTTGGTTGCTCATCCTTCTTGGGGTGAGTGTCGTCTATTTGCTGTTTGAGTGGTCATTTAATGCCTTTCTCGTGGATCAGGTTTACAGTTTTGATCAGGATGTGAATTTCAGAAATATTGAAGTGCGCGGCCGCATATTGGCGGCAACGGGTTTCTCACTTTTATTGGTAAAGGCAATATTGCCGCGTTTATCATTGGGGCCGCGACGCATGTTTTTAGCGTTGTGTGCTGTAGCCGTTGGTTTTCCGTTTGCGTATTTCGGGCAAAAAGCACTGGTTGAGCATCTTGTGAACAGGACGACGGCGCAAGAACGCTTGGAGGCACAATATTTGATGCTATTGAAGCGCGGGCTTTCTGGGGGTGCATTACAGCTTGAGGGGCTCGATTTTGATAAAGACGAGATTAAGCAGGTAAGCGTTAAAACGTTTGTTGCATCTATCGGATTTATGACATTTTTCTCTCCCGATTTTGCGCATCGTCTACGTTCTCAGGTTGATGTTGTGCTGGAAGCTGTTGCAAATCACGAAGCGCATAAGGCGCAACCGAAAGTCTTTGATGAGTATCTTGATCTGCAGGCTAAAATTCGTGATTACTTTGATGATTATGTGAATGCTATGCAAGAGCGTGAAGACGAAATCGCCAAGGCCGAAAATAACGCGCAAGAGGATTGGCAGGAATATTACAAAAAATTAGGTGAGCAATATCAAGAGCAACGAGAGCTAAGTGCGAAGTATAAGCTTGACCTGATCACGAGTGAATTCATCGATAAGTTTGCGATCTATCAGGAAAAGCTTTTGAAATGTAACGGCAAGTCATGCGATGAATTTCATGCCGAATATAAAAAGGCGATACAGGAATATTTTGACCGCGATATTGATCCTGAATATTGGTGTGTCGATGGTGGCACACGTACCGTGATCGAACGTCAAGGGTTTGTAAATGTCGAGAGGGAGGTTCCGTTGTCGCCTGTTTGCGACCCGTTACCGTTTGACCATGTCCAAAATAAAATCATCGAAATGATCGGCGCAGCGCAGGATTGGGGCGCTTTTGTTACAAATCAGGCCGTTATAGATAAGGCACGAGAAAAGCTGGGCGAGGAGGGGCTGATCATGCCTGAGGCTTGGCGTGTGGATGACAAAGATGCGTTCATGAGTGCCTATATGAATAAGGCCACAATCGAAATCGATGACGCCGTACAGGATAAAATGCGAGAGAAGTTTGATGCGACCTTGGGCTTTGATTTAAATGCTGATTCTTTTATTGCGGATCCTGAATTACAGAAAAGGATCAAGAAAGAATTTGGTTTGGAAGACAGCGACCCCGATTTGAAATTGAACATGGATGCACGGCAGATTCTGGATGATTACTTGCTTCCTAAGGCGCGGGAAAAAGCGCGTGATGACAAACAAAAATTAGATGCAACGGCGGAAAGTTTTGCAGACGGGCAAGAAAATGAAAAACAGGGCAAGGTCTTTGTGCGCGTTCTCTTAATTCCGCCGGTCGCGATGTTGTTTTCATTATTCTTTAGTGCGGCGAATTTGATTGAGGTCATTGCAGGACTGACTAAATTTAACCCGCGCATATCACCTACATTACGCCACGGGTTTCAGGGTGTATTGATTTTGGGGTTGTTAATGTTGCCTGTTTTGAACCCTTCGCCGATTACGCAAAAAGCCAGCTATCAATATTTTTATGATCAGACGGCGGAAACCCTTTCACCGATGATTTCATATGCGTCACGATGGATGATCACCGCACAGCCTATTTTATACCCGGTGGGTAAGGCGGCATCACTTGTGGTTGATCGCATTGCGCCGATTGAGCTGCGTAAGAAAGAGCTTATACAAGGGGACAAAGATGCGTAATATACTCTCTATGCGATTCCTTATGCCTATAATTTTATGTTTTATTTTTATCTGTCTGATGATGGGGCGGGCGCATGCCTTTGATGTGGTTGTAAAAAAACCGTTTTCAGGTACGGCGCATTCACCCAAACAAATTGAGGCCTGGCAAGATTATTTGAATAGTGAAACGCAGAAACTTGGCTGTTCCTATGGTGATGATCCGCGTCTTGCCGCTGATCGTTTGATGCAAACGATGCGCGATATCATGGACGGAAAGGCCGATGCCCCGTTAAAGATGACATATCGTACATGGCACGGCTTGACGCCGTCTGTTCGAAAAATATTGTCTCGGAATGTGGTTATCCAAAGCATGGATTGCAAACCTGTTTATGTTTATCAGGATCATTTAATCGGTTCGCCTATGGTGTCTTTCGAGGAATATCTCTATTCCCTGTTATTCGCATATCGTGAAAACGGTCAAGAGAGTATGTTTGATGTCATCCGTGATATCCGCGTCGCACCGATAGATGTGCGTTATTTCTTTGCCTATTTCGGTGTGCCGCAAAATCGTTTGATGTTTATGGGTACAACGCGCAAGGAAATGGAGGCCATGGAGGCACGCCTGCCGCGTTTGATGGATTTGAATTGGGTCCTCAATGAGCGCAATCACAAGGCACGTAAGATTGGTGTGCATGAAGAAAAAGAAAGCGCGTATGATTTCGCCCGTATTTATCTGCAATTGCCCGGGGCTTATCTTAAGTTACCGATTTATGATCCGTGCGAAGTTGTGCATAATGTTTTGCCACCATCGCTTACAATCTGGCCGTTGGATGATCCGGCCGAGGGGTTGCTGCAAAGTTCAGGTGAAACGCCGCCATCGCGTGAGAAATTACGTGCCATTCGTGATCGGGCGAAGGCGGAATATAATTTCCTTGAAACATCTACACGTTATGAATTGACTGATAATGTGATTGCAGGGGCATATAGATATGCAAAGGATGATATCCCCGTTGAAAATCAAATCGCTTTTAATGTACCGATTGTCGGCGGAACGCAGGATTTTAAACTTTACCAATATAAAGCGACGGAGCGATGCAGATGATCAAAATGCAAAAAAGACTTCGTAATGTGACGATGCTCTGTTTTGTCGGTGGCATATTCGCAGGGCAGGCGCAAGGCGCTTCGCAATGTCCCGAAGATGCCAGGCTTGCGCAACTCACGGGGTATATGAAAACCAATGATCTGAAAACAGTGGATCCTTTAAATTTGTCTGTGCCGACCTATTTGGCATTACCATCCTCTGTGCGGAATGCATGGGGGGATAATGTGGTTATATTCGATGATGCATGCGAAAAAACGCCTGTATCCGGCGGTATGCCTGAACGTAAAATACGCGCGGATTTTGAGGTTTTGTTTCATGCATTTTACAACGCAGCGATTCGAAAAGATCAGGGGACAAATAATCTGATCCTATCGCATTTTCGTGCCAAGCCAGTGTCTGCGGCGCTGGCGTTTTCCATGAGCGGACGAAGTGGATTTACTCCGCCTATGGTTAACGGGTTGACCAAGGCAGCGGGTATATCAAAACATGCGGCAAAGAAGCTTGGAACGGGTGCTATTTGTAAAAATGAGGCTGATAACGGCGGCAATCATATATATGCCGAAATTTCGATGCTTGATTTTTTCCTGAGGTTCGGTGGTGTATTAGAGGGTGAGGCAGGGCAGATTTACATCAGCGGCAATGATAAAGATCACTGGTGGCTGGTGCGCGAAGATATGCATCGTCAACTTGATACGGATGTGCCGGATGTTCGCGGGCGTGGCTGTGCGTATCTTGACCCTGCGCGCCTTAAAAAAATGCTGTCGGGGTTGGGTTTTACCTTTGTTGAAAAATCACAACTTCCCGATGACATCAAAGCTTACCGTAGGGAATATATGAATCCTGTGGCAGAGGAAGAGGAAAACCACAAGAAAAGCCTTTTTGAATGATTGATTTACATCGCCTCAGAGCCGCCATCGCATGTCTTGTATTCGTCTTTGCTGTTTTCTCAACCCATGTGGCATCGGCGGAGCCCCGAAAGGTTGTTGTCGGTGCCTATATTAATGATATTCAGGCTATTGATCTTCAGAACCATGCCTATGTGATGGATATTTATGTTTGGTTTCGCTGGGCCGATGATGATGTTGATCCAACGGCCACTTTTGAATTTATGAATGTGTTTGACCCAGAGGGGCATGTGGAGAAAGTATTTTATGAGCAATCATTAGATCAGCCCGATGGCAGTCGCTATAACCTGATCAGGCATCAAGGCGCATTTAGCTCTAAGTTTGATATGTCTGACTATCCGTTTGATAAACAACGGTTAAGTGTGATCGTAGAAGATCAGGAAATGGGGGCTGAGGATCTGATGTATGTTGCGGATGATGTGCCGGTTACTTTGAACCCGGATATTCGCCTGCCCGGGTATAATATTCAGAAGGTTTCGCTGGGGATAGAGGGTAAGCCTTATCCAACCTTTTTCGGCGATTTGTCAAATCCTGATGTCAGTGCGTATTCCAGAATTCGCATAGATGTTGAAATTTCAAGGCCGGTGTTGTCAGGAGCGCTAAAAACCTTGCTGCCACTGGTACTTGTCGTCTGTAGTGCCGTTTTTGCACTTTTTCTTGATCCTACTCATGTTGAGGCGCGTGTCGGCCTGACGATTACGTCGCTACTCGCGCTTGTCGCACTACAGCTGAATCTGTCATCAATCCTGCCCGAGGTCGGGTATTTGCTTATGATTGACCAGGTGTACCTGCTTTCTTATCTTATGGTCTTGGTTACCGTGTTTATGGTGGTGTATGCCACGCGCCATGACGAGCAGGGCGGCCTTCAGGGTAAGGCTGGCTCCTTGCATATTATTGCAACAAACGGGCCGTTATGGGCGCTAGCGATTATGTTGTTTTATTTGTTGTCATTCTCCGCGATTTTGTACGCTAATCTTATTTTGTTCTGAATAGATTGGATGTGATACGAAGAAAACTTTCGGTTTTCATTTTCTATCATGTAAAACAGTATTGTAATGCTTAAGGTTTTTAAAAAAGCAACGACTTCATGGCTGGCCAGCCATCCGATGACGCATGCTGCGGCTGCGTCTTATTATGCTGTTTTCTCGCTCCCCGGATTAATGATTATCATGATTTCAATCGCGACGTTTTTTGTCGATGAAGAGGTGGTGCGCGGGCATATTCACAATTATATCGGTAATTTTATCGGCAAAAGCACTGCAGAGAATGTAGAAAGCATAATTGATAATGCGCGCATCAGCAGCACCGGCTTAACAACTTTGATTATTGGTGGTGGAATTTTATTATTCGGATCGACGGGGTTGTTTAATCAATTAAAGGTGTCGATGAATTCTGTGTGGGGTATCAAACCAAGGCAAGAAAAGCTTGTCTTGCGTTTGGTTGTGAACCGTTTCGTTTCATTAAGTGTTGCAATCATGATTGGCTTTTTATTGTTTATGTCTATGATGTTATCAGCAGCATCGGAGGTCTTTGGGAATTGGTTGGTTACACGGTTTCCTGCTCTTGATTTCATCACCGCGTCAGAGTTTGGTATATCGTTTCTTACTATTTCTCTTTTGTTTACAATAATCTACAAGATTCTTCCTGATGTGCGCATTAAGATTTCTTATGCGCTTGTGGCGGGTGTTATGTGCGCAGGGTTATTTATTATTGGCGAATTCTTTTTTTCAAATGCGGTGAAAATACTCTCCCCTCAGAACGTATTTGGCGCGGCGGGATCTATAATTCTATTAATGCTATGGGTGACGTATGGCTGCATGATTTTGCAGTATGGTGCAGAATTTATTAAGGCATTAATGCAGGCAAGTGACGATGATATTCGCACGAAGCGCTTTGCGCAGCCATTTGATTTGTAAGGCATCTATGTAATATGTCATAATATAGCCTGGTTGGGGGTACATTAGAATGCTGAGCGTTAATTTCACGGACATGGATACATGTCTTGGTCTTATTCAAAATGCAAAAAATCTTGATGATATCGTTAAAATAACACAGCGCGAAATTGAAAGGCTGGGCTTCACATGCTTCACTTATTGGTTGCGTTGGCCGAGTAGTGAAAATGATGTACCGCTTGTTTTGACAACATATCCTGAGCATTTTGTTGAACATTACATCGCAAATGACTTTCAAAGCCATGATATGGTCGGGCGTATATCGTCGGAGAAAAATACGCCGTTTTCATGGTCGGAAATTGAAAAATATTACTCTATTACCAAGATGCAAAAGGTGTTATTCGACGATAGCATTTCCGCCGGGATGTGTTCAGGGGCGAGTATTCCTATTCACGGCCCCGGAAGTATTCAGGCAACGTTTTCAGTCGCAAGTGATTTGGGGCATAAAACGTTTGATGACCTTTTCAATTACAACAGGCATTACTTGCATATTTTTGCGACCTATACGCATGAAAAAATATTGAAGCTGGGCTTTCGGGAGAACAGAGACATTCAATTAACTGCGCGCGAGACAGAGATTCTTAAATGGGTTTCGCGCGGGAAGACCTATTGGGAAATTGGTGGCATTTTGAATATTCGTGAAGATACGGTCAAAAAGCACATGCGTAGTATCTGCCGCGCCTTGCAGGCTTCAAATAAAGCGCATGCCGTTGCGAAGAGCATTATTTACGGCCTAATTATCCCATAGAAAAATAAATTCACAGAATATCATTTTGTTATCCGGGGCGGTATTCCACGAAAGGGGGGTGCTGCAAAAACGTTTTAACATGTATATTTTGCATATACGCTTTTCCATAATGTGTACTTATGGTTGAAATGGCGGCGCGTCACATCAAAGTATATAGCTGATAATATTAAATTATTAGAATTTTGTTGTTTCCTTATGGTTGTGTTTATGTTAATAATTTTTCTCGTTATGGTGGTGTAATTTAGTGAGTATGTATAGGGTTAACGTGTTGGAAAGTGAAAAGATCTCGAAAGAGGAAAATTTTGATGACAGGGTATGTTTGCATTTAATGCAACTGGCTAATGATATTGCGATTAACCTTGATCACAAGACTGCTTTTTCTTCGCATATTGACTTTCTGACGGATATTGCGCGAAAGCAAAATTGTGAGATGACGTTATATTTTCTGGAAAAGGCTAAGGAAAGTTTTATTTTCGAAATCGGTAGCTCTTCAGAATACTAGGGGAGTATGCGTGTTTATTTTTATATTTATATTTTTTTTTATAGCTATTTTATCATGTCTTTGTTCTTTGTTGGTTTGGCGATACGGGTTTAAATCCCAAGCGCGCGTCGGCGAAACAAAAGCGGAAAGACAGCATGACTACCTCGGGAGGTAGTCATTTTTTTTATAATATCGATGATTTAGTCGTTATGCATGCCTGTATGTGTTTGCACATAGTCAACGACATCACTTTTTAAGCGCTCTTGCACAACTTCCGGTGTGTCCGCGCGTTCAAATACGCCTGTATTTGTATATTCCGCCATGATAACGCCCTCGGAAAACGTCGCAGATAACGTTCCGACCTCTTTTAATTTATCATATTGGTCAGGTGATAAATCAATGCCGCCCAAGCGCGACGCGATGTCACGGTCTTTTTTGTAACCTTCATCGACTAAGGCTCTGATTGTGTTTTTAAAAGGTGCCATATTGTAAATCCCCTAAAATATTAATTTTTTAAGATAATGCCCGATCATATTGTGACCTGTCAAACTTTTATCGTGGTATGAATTGACGGTCTGTGATGTGTATGCAATCTTTTGGTTGTGTTTTTGTTTGGGGGGATTTTTATGCGTTTTAAACATTTTATTTTATCGGTGATGATGGGTTTTGTTTTGATGATACCCATCCAAGTAAAGGCTTCTGATGTAGCGAATATCAAAGACCCTGTTTTTGATGGTGTTGAGAGAGTTTACATCATATTTGATGGTCACTTTATGAGGCTTCTTGATGAAACTAAAATACCCGAATCATTAAAGCCTGAGAATGTAGAAAAGAATATTGTTGAAGCATATACAAGACGTTTTTCTTCGGAAGAGTGTGTATCCTTCTTTAAGGATTTTTTAAAGACGGGTACTAATCCTTATGGATGTACTGACCCTGTCGTCAAAGTGTTTTATGACCATCGGCCATTTAGTAAACAATTTTTTAATATGTATGATCCGCTGACGCGCGATCCCGGTACGTTAGTGGTAAGTGTGACAATGAGAGCCACAGATAACAAGAAAATAACGTCTGTACCATTAGTTTCGCTTTTTACTCTGATTTACAGGCCTGATCAGGACAGTTCGTTTTCTGCGAAACAAGATCTTCGAATGATGCCAATTAATATTAGTGAGGAAATGGTGCAATTATCTATTAAAGCTCACTTAATGCGGATGATGAGGTAACGATGACTAGTTATATTTTAAAAATGACATTAAGAATGCAAATACGATCGGTGATTTTTGGGTAGATAGCAAAATTACATATCGTGTGCTGGAGGTGGACAATGAGTGATATGACTGAAATTCAAAATGAGGAAGCAGAAGATAAGACGAAGGGGAATTTAAGGAAGTGGGTATTTATATTTTGCCTTCTGCCAGTTTCGTTTTGCCTTCTATGGATTGTTTCTTATGATTTTCGGGAATGGGTAGTTTGTAATACTGTGATGTCCCATAAAAACAATTGCATCGGAAGTAATAAACAGTTCCCGCTTGTTGAGTGGCGTGATAATGGATGATGTTCTAGGGGGCTGAGTAACGGCCAATTCTGGGGAAGTTTGGTAGCGGAGGAGAGAAACGCTACCCATTTTAAAATGTCATATAATCCGCAGGTTTTAGCTGTGCCATTCACTATATTAATGTCCCTATAATGTGCAAATCATTGTACATTTTCAAGGTGCTTTTTCGTGCATGTTAATCTTTTTAACACGACAATTACAAATTTCGGGAAAATGCTGTTAATTATCGTGTTATGAATTTACGATCTGTGATGTGTATGCAATCTTTTGGTTGTGTTTTTGCTTAGGGGGAGGTTTTTATGCGTTTTAAACATTTTATTTTATTGGTGATGATGGGGTTTGCTTTGATGATACCCATCCAAGCAAAGGCTTCTGATTATAAAAATATGAGAAATTCTGCTTTTGTGGATGTAGACAGAATTTACATCATATTTAACAGTCGCTTTATGAGGCTTCTTGATGAAGCTAAAATACCCGAGTCATTAAAGCCTGATAATGTAGAAAAAAATATTGTTGAAGTATATACAAGGCGTTTTTCTTCGGAAGGGTGCGCATCATTTTTCAGGGATTTCCTTGCTTCAGGCAAAAACCCATATGGATGTACTGACCCTGCCGTCAAAGTGTTTTATGATCATCAAGCATTTAGTAAGCAGTTTAAGAGTTATGATCCGCTGACGCGCGATCCCGGTACGTTAGTGGTAAGTGTGACTTTAGGGGTGACAAAAAGTAAAAAGATATCAGAAGTACCAATAATTACTCTTTTTACTCTGATTTATAGACCTGACCAAGACAGCTCTCTATCGGCCAAACAGAATATTGTTTCTTTCCCTTTGAATACTGATGAAAATATGATTGATGCAATAATTAAGGGGCATTTGGTTTCTATGATGAGGTAATTATGACTAATTATAATTTAAAAAATGATAAAAAATAGGGAAAGTGAAAATCAGCTATAACACTTTAAGGGGAAGTTTGGTAGCGGAGGAGAGATTTGAACTCCCGACACAAGGATTATGATTCCTCTGCTCTAACCCCTGAGCTACTCCGCCACGAATACAGGGTTTGATCTGTAGAGCCGTTTTATGCCTTTTTGCGCCGCGCTTGTCAAGATGATTGTCACGATTTAAGCGCAAAAAATAAAAGCCCCGATTATGCGGGGCTTTTTGTTCATTCATATGGCTTGGTTTACAATTTCACGCTCTCATAGACGGGAATATCTTGTGCGCCGTTATCATATGTTTCCATGCCTGTTTGTTGCAGGCCGTAATAGCCCGGGTCTTCTTTCACCATTTCAAGGAAGCTTCCCGAAATTCTGGCGCTGGTGTTGTCATCACCTGATGCATCAAGCGCGCCTGAATCCTTGAGGTATTCCATGTTGCGCATGGTTTCAGGTGTTAATTCCTTGGCGCGGTATTCCTGTGCAAATTGTGAAATAATCTCCGCTCGGTTGCCGTATGCTTCTTGCGCTTCTTCGTCGTAATTAACGCCGCCAAACGCTTCTTTGATACCTGCCCATTTTTCAGAGAACCAATTTGCACCGTCTTCCACTATGTCCGCAACTTTATCGGCGCCGCCATTTGTGTGTTCGTTGATGGAGTCAACTGTGCTGTCCTTGATGTCGATGGCCACTTCGCCCGGTCCGCGCATCATGTCGATGTAACGTTGTTTCGGGTCCAGTTCTGATACGATGTCATTATCCGGCATTTGCATGCTCCCCTTAGAAGACGTTTCTTATTGGGATAATTTTATTATACAGCCAATGAAATCGTCAAGAATTATGTACTTGATGTTGCTGTAATCCAGCCCCCGCCAATAACGCGGTCATTCACGTAACATACGGCGGCTTGGCCCGCGGCGATGCCGTAATGGGGGGAGTCCAATTTGATATCGTTGGTTTCCGTATTCAACAGCGCAGGCGTCGGTTTCATAACCGATCTGAATTTCACCATCACCGGTAAGAACGGGCAGCCCTTTTCCGTCTTCAGGTTCGACCCGTCAAACAGCCAATTACAATCTTGTATATGCAATACATTGCGTGCCAGAGCTTCCTTCGGGCCGACGACAACTTCGTTCGCATCGGGGCGAAGCTCCACCACGTAAAGCGGTTCGTTATTCTCGCTTACGCCGCCGCCAATGCCGATACCGCGACGTTGACCGATTGTGTAATGAATAATGCCTTTATGGTCGCCGACGATGCGGCCGTCTACATGCACGATATTGCCGGGCTTTTCGGCTTCGGGGCGCATTTTTTTGACGACCTTAGCGTAATCACCATGCGGCACGAAACAGATATCTTGGCTATCTGGTTTATCCGCATTCATCAGGCCAAGGCGCTCCGCATGTTGGCGGGTGATGTCCTTGCTCCAGCCGCCAAGAGGAAAACGCAGAAAGTTTAACTGCTCTTGGGTGGTTGCAAACAGGAAATAGCTCTGATCTTTGCCGTCATCATGGGCGCGTTCCAAATGCGCACGTCCCGCATCATCAACAATGCGTTGAATGTAATGCCCTGTGGCCATGCAATCCGCGCCAAGATCATGCGCCACCGCCAAAAGGTCACGAAATTTTACCGTTTGGTTGCATCGTACACACGGGATCGGCGTTTCCCCCTTGAGGTAGCTATCCGCGAAATCATCAATCACGCTTTCGCGAAAATTGCTCTCGTAATTCAGTACATAGTGGGGGAAGCCAAGCCCTTCGGCAACGCGGCGTGCATCGTATATATCTTGCCCCGCGCAGCATGTTTTCGATTTGACGGCCTGCGCCCCCGCGCTTGTCGCATCACCATAGTCATAGAGCTGTAGCGTGACGCCGACAACATCGTATCCTTGCTCATGTAAAAGCGCAGCGCAAACCGAGCTGTCTACACCGCCTGACATGGCGACGACAACGCGTGTTTCCGACGGGGGCTTCGCAAAGCCCATACTGTTTATGGCATGATCCTTATTCATGCCGCGGAATATAAGGATTTTGCAAAAAGAAAACAAGTATTGTGAATCATAGGTGTATAACGCATTATAATGTATGAAAAATTTATGCCTGTGGCTCTGCCTGATTATTGTTTTTTATGCGCCGAAACTCTATGCGCAGGATCATTTGTTGCCCGATAATTCGAGTTTATCTGATACTTTTAACTCATATCATCAAATGCTACATGATGTTTTTCACGAAGCCTATGAGCGTGATGTATTGATTAAGGTCATTGTAATTCCCTCGTTTCAACCTGAATATGTTGTTTATATGAAGCGGGTCGGTGGCCGGTACTCCTTGGTCTTATTAAGATCTGAGCTCATACTTTTCAGATATGAAAACTTGAGAGATTTAAAAAGCGGCCGCGTTAAAGTTTATGATTTAGATGGAAACGAATCAATTGATTACGAGGCTATCGAAGCCATTGAGCGGAGATACCCAAAGGATTATATGGATGTAACCATTATGCGTGATGAGATATCTATTGATTCTGAACTTGCACAAAAAATGATTGATGTCTGGCGTACGCATCTTCTCAAGGTAAAATATAATGGTAAGGCAGCTGGTTATCTCGATGGAATATCATTCTATTTTTCTATGGCGTTGCCGCGCGAGCATTATAGCGGCCATACGCATATCGCAAATGATTCCGAAATTATGTCACGTTTGACCTCAACCGTAGGGATTGTGGTTAGGTATATATTGGGAAATAAAGAATCTGATAAAGCAGATTTGATAGAGGCTCTTTCTGATTTGGATTAACATTATCTGAGGAGGGTAGTCTTCTCCTTTTGTATTTCTCGCGTAATTCCCTTAGGGGGTCAAGATATCAAAATCGCGGTCAGGATCGCGATTTTGTTCTTCTTCATTCGCTTTGTCGATTTGATACTTCCAATAATCATCGAAAGAGCCCGTCGGGTCTTCGGGGATGTCGTTATCATCGTTTGCATTAAAGCCGTCAGTAATCATTTTACGCGTTATTCCATATTTATTTTTGCTAATCTAACATTTCTTTGTCTGTAAATACAAATTTAAGCCGATGAGTATTGATAAAATAGCGAGTAAAGCAAGGTGAATGACGCTATACGCATCTAAGAACGAGGCTATAATTTGAATTAGGATAAGTTGAAAAAATATAATTTCTATGCCGAGTGCGATGATGGAAAGCAGTACGTAAAAGCAATATTTCTTTATGTGGTCTTTGTCTTTTATCAAAGCGTGAATGAATAACGCGAAATATTTCAACATGCTCAGTATTGTTGTTGCATAGAAGCATGTAATAAGCGTTCCAATCGTATGGGCGTATGATCTGTTTGATACGAGAGAGGCATCATAAAACATATCAATTAAGTATAAAATTCCCGCAGAAATGAATACGGAAGCGATAACGGTATTAAGCAATAATTTGTTTTTTAACGACAGAAGATTGTTTCCGACATTGAATATGCCGCCCGCAATAAAGGCAAGCGCAATGACGCCGCTCTGACCAATTGTTAAATATATGTGGTGATCAACGGATGCTTTTGTTGCTCCCAGAACTGTGAAAAAACAGAGCAGTCCCGCGAAGATCCACATGAATATGATGGGCTGCCATCGTGGTGCCTTTTTGCGTTGTATATTTCGTGCTTGAACCATAATGTTATCTCTCATGCGAAAATTAATTCTATGGTACATGCACGGTTATTTTCCAGTTCTTTTTGATGTTGTACAAGTTTCGCGCAATCGTTACTCTGTTGAGCAGTTAATGAAGATGATTCAACAAAGAGGATACCCCCATGAGTAAGATCAAAGTCGATACCCCCGTAGTAGAAATTGACGGCGATGAAATGACCCGGATTATTTGGGACTTTATTAAGAAGAGCCTGATCTTGCCGTATCTGGATGTTGATTTGAAATATTATGATTTATCCATTCAAAATCGTGATGCGACCGATGATCAGGTTACCGTTGATGCGGCCGAAGCGATCAAGAAATACGGCGTCGGTATTAAATGCGCGACGATCACACCGGATGAGGCCCGTGTCGAGGAATTCGGCCTGAAGAAAATGTGGAAATCGCCAAACGGTACAATCCGTAATATTTTGGGTGGTACAATTTTCCGCGCACCGATCACATGTTCGAATGTTCCGCGTTATGTTCCGGGCTGGGAAAACCCGATTATCGTCGGTCGTCATGCGTTTGGTGACCAATACAAAGCCACGGATATGAAGATCAAGGAGCAGGGAACACTGAAGATGGTGTTTACGCCCAAAGACGGCGGCGAACCGCAAGAGTGGGAAGTGTTCGACTTTCCGTCGCCCGGGGTTGCGATGGGGATGTATAACCTGGATGAGAGTATCGAAGGCTTTGCACGTTCCAGTTTTAATTACGGGCTTTTGCAAAATTACCCTGTTTATATGTCGACAAAAAATACGATCCTGAAACAATATGACGGCCGTTTTATTGAGATTTTCCAACGCATCTATGATGAGGAATTTAAGTCTGAATTCGAAAATCGTGAATTGTGGTATGAGCATCGCTTGATTGATGACATGGTGGCGCAGGCTATTAAATCAAAGGGCGGCTTTGTTTGGGCATGTAAAAACTATGATGGTGATGTGCAATCGGACATCGTCGCGCAAGGGTTCGGCTCACTCGGGTTGATGACATCGGTGCTATTGACGCCTGACGGTAAAACGGTGGAGGCCGAGGCCGCACACGGTACGGTGACGCGCCATTATCGCCAGCATCAACAGGGCAAGCCAACTTCAACGAACCCGATTGCATCTATTTTCGCATGGACGAGCGGTTTGAAATATCGTGGTAAGTTCGATGAAAACCAAGCTTTGGTTGATTTCTGTGACACACTGGAAAAAGTATGTGTGGAAACGGTAGAGCAGGGCCACATGACCAAAGACCTTGCGTTATTGGTCGGTGAGGATCAGAAATTCTTAACGACACAAGAGTTCCTTGATAAGCTTGTAGAAAACCTTGAGGCGGCAATGGCCTAGACAGCATTCATTGTGCAAATACTGCGCATTTAAAATATAGTTATACAAATACCCTTGCTTAGTATTTGAAATATTTCTCAAAAAGAAGTATTTATAATACATAATAATAAGCAGGGGTGTTTTCTTATGAGTGGGTATGTCAAACAAATTGCGATTCTGGCAAGTGCAACGGATGCGAGTGATAAGCATGCCGATAGTGCGCAGGCGCTTGGTGGTATGCTTTCGGAACGTGGTTATGAGCTGTTGATTGCCGGGAATGTTGACGGCACAAAGGGGGCTGCGGCCTATGGTGCGTTATCCGTCGGTGGGAATGTCCGCAATGTTTATGCCGATCCCGGCACTGCACCGTATGAAAATCATGTGGCATCATCGAATGACAGCTTGCTCAAGCAAAGCTTTATGGTGGAAGGGCGAAAAGGTGTCAAAAGCAGTCTGACAAATCGTTCGGATATGGCGGTGTTATTGCCGGGCGGATTCGAGGAGCTGGATCAAGCTGTGCATTTGGCGCGAAAGGGAACGCCCTTAGTTGTCGTGAATGAAAACGGATTTTACAACGGATTAAAAGAGCAGGTTGGCGCCCTCAAAGAAAATGCCTATGCCCATAATTTCGCAGGAAATGATTTTAAACATATTCATTTTGTTGATGACGTGTCTGAGGTCGTGCCGATCGCAGAGGTTTATAATGCCGTGGGGACGCCCGAAAATGATTATGCGCAGGATTTGCGCAATGCGCGTGTGAATAACCGTTTGGCAAAGCCAAGCAGGGAGGGGGAGATCCCCGGATTTACACATCGCGGCAGTAGTTTCATCCTTGCGACGGATGCAGGAATAGATGCGCTTGACCGTGCGACGACCGCAATCATGGAGGAACGAGGCGTTCCGATGACGATCGATAACAGCACCGGTTATTATGATGGCCTTTTGGAGCAAGTTGATACATTTGTAGAAATGGGCACAGAGAAGTTGCCGCAATTACCGCAATTCGAAATCGTGCAGAACAAAGATGAGATGAATGCGGTTCTGCATGGTGATCATTCGGTGACACATTCTTTCGATGAATTGGACCACGCAGGGTAGAGTGTTTATGCGTCAGAATTCAGGCGTATTTCGTTGCCGTTATGAATTACTGCATCCGCATTTTTTGTCTGAATCGCATTTATTTTTGCAGCCGGGAATATCAACCGCAATACGCCGATCACGTAAGGGGCGTACAACATCGATGCATTCCTGATAGATCGGATGTGATTTATAGGTCTGTAGTGCGGCATCATCTTTAAATTCTCCGTAAACTACAACATCAATATCATTTTCGATTTGGTCGACTTTTTTGTTTTTGGTTACGCTGAGGTGCCAATCGCCCTCAATGTGTTCTAACATTTTGAGTCCCGTATAAACGGAATCGATCAATTCCGGCTTTTTGGCGCTGAACATTACAATGTGACGTATCATAGGGGTTACCAATCTATCTTGCTTCCGGGGATCGCAACGACAAGGCCGTTTAAATCATCGCTCATGCGGATTTGACAGCCAAGGCGTGAATATTCGGTGATATCAAACGCCAGATCAAGCATGTCTTCTTCCTCTTCTGTTTGCTCGTTCCCTGCGCTGGCAACTTTGTCCGCCCATTCTGGGTGGATATACATGTGACATGTTGCACAGGCCATGGAGCCGCCGCATGCGCCTTCAATAGCGTCATACCCTTCATCGCGCAAAATTTCCATCAAAGACCACCCGTTATCGGCCTCTATTTGTTTTTGATTTCCGTCTTTGTCGATGACTGTAATTTGCGGCATTTTCTGTCCTTATTATTTTTTGCTAATGCGTTGATATATTTTTGTCCACGCGGCAATAAACGCGTCGATATCTTCTTCTTTCGTAGCCCAGCCCAGAGATATGCGCAAGCCACCGGATGCATTTTTTTCGTCATAGCCCATCGCCATGAGTGTTTGGCTGGGTTTTACACTTCCGCTGGAGCAGGCGGAGCCGTTACTGATGGCGATCCCTTCCAGATCAAAAGCCATCAGCAGGCTTTGTGAGTTTGCATTTGGCAGGCTAAAGAAAGTCGTGTTCGGTAAACGGTTTACATCTTTTGCATGAATGATTGCCTCAGGTGATATGGATAATATCGCCTCTTCCATCTTATCACGCCACTTTTGCAAGGCTTGGTAATGATTGAGGTGTTCGTATGCTTCTTTTGCCGCTGCGCCAAAGCCTGCAATGCCTGCTACATTTTCCGTGCCTGATCGTAGCTGCTTTTCCTGCCCGCCGCCAAAAAGCAGAGCGGGGGATTGTCCGCAAAGACCAAGGGCAAGCGCACCGACCCCTTGAGGGCCGCCGATTTTATGTGATGAGAGCGTCAGGAAGTCAATACCGCTTTCCTTCATGTCGACATGGATGCGTCCCGCTGTTTGTGTTGCATCACAATGAAATAACGCGCCTTTTCCATGTGCGATCCGGGCTATTTTTGATACGTCCTGTATCGCACCTGTTTCGTTGCTGGCATACATGCACGATACCAATGATACAGGGTATATTTTTAATTCTTTTTCTAAGGTGTCTAAATCAACCATGCCGTTTTTATCGACGGGAAAAGTGCGCACATTTTTGAAAATATCGGCGGCATCGCGCACAGATGGATGGTCGATTGTTGAAACAAAAACAACATCATGCGGAAAGTTGCGAATAAAATGATGGAGAACCGTATTATTCCCTTCCGTTGCGCCGCTGTTAAAAATAACCATATTCGGGTCGGCGTTTATCAGTTTTGCAACATTCAGGCGTGCATCTTCAACGTGTTTCCGCCCGTCACGGCCATAGGAATGGACGGCTGATGCATTATAAGCACCTGTTTCATTTGAATAAATATCGTTTATCGCTTCTCTGGCGCTGGGGCGTAAGGGGGCAGAGGCGTTATAGTCTAGGTAGATTCGTTTTTTCATATTGGTTGCTATCGCATTATCCACATTGTATTTCAATGGTTTAGCAGAATTTTGTGGACTTCTCACTCATTCTCTAATATACATCAGGTGCGGTGTAGGCAGATACCCCTAAAGTTATAAAATTTTTACTCAATTTTGTAATTTTGCATCGGAATGTCTATATATGCAACACTATGTTTATGACGAATAATAAAAGAGGTTTTGAATGCCCGAAGTAATCCTAAACGGCCCCGCAGGTAGAATCGAAGGTCGTTACCATCACTCTAAAATCAAGAATGCACCATTGGCTTTGGTTTTACATCCGAACCCCCAACATGGCGGAACGATGAATAATAAAATCACATATGCGTTATATCAGGCATATGTAGCACGTGGTTTTTCGGTGCTGCGCTTTAATTTCCGCGGTGTCGGTCGTTCCCAAGGCGCTTATGACGAAGGTGAGGGGGAGCTGAGTGATGCGGCGTCAGCCCTTGACTGGATGCAGGAAATTAACCCGAATGCCCCATATGTATGGGTTGCCGGTTTTTCTTTCGGTGCATGGATCGGTATGCAGCTTTTGATGCGTCGTCCGGAAATCGAAGGTTTCGTTTCTGTAGCTCCGCCTGCACATACGGATGATTTCTCGTTCTTGGCGCCATGCCCGACATCAGGCTTGTTCCTGCATGGCGGTCGTGATGATATCGTGCCGCAGGAATCTGTGGCTGATTTGGTTGAAAGATTGCACATGCAAAAGGGTATCGATATTGATTACCGTCTGTTGCCTGATGCAAATCACTTCTTCCATAACAATATCGAGTTGATGATTAATCACGTGCATGATCACATGAACAAGGCAAAAGGTGGCGTCGAAGTGCCCGTTAAGATTGCCGCGTAATATTGTGCGACATAAGATAAAAGGAACGGGGCAGTTTGCCCCGTTTTTTTATAGCTCTTCTAATGCGTTTTTAACCTCGTCTACATGGTCTTTTACCTTGACTTTACGCCAAATGCGGGCAATTTTCCCGTCTTTATCGATCAGAAAGGTTGAGCGCTCTATGCCCATATATTTGCGGCCATACATGTTTTTCTCCACCCAAGTGCCATAGGTTTCGCATATATCACTGTTTTCATCGGATACCAGCGGGAAGTTCAAGCCGTGCTTTTCCTTAAATTTATCGTGTTTTTTGACGCTGCATTTTGATACGCCGATAATTTGCGCATCTAGTCCCTCAAAGTGAGGCAGTGCGTCACGAAAGGCGCAGGATTCCGTCGTGCATCCGGGGGTGTCATCCTTGGGGTAGAAATATAAAACAACATGTTGTCCGCGCAAGGAGGATAGTGCTATTTCTCCGTTATTATCAGTGGGGGCGGTGAAATCAGGTGCGATGTCACCTTCTTTTAATTCGGGCATGGTTTAACTCCTTGGGTTATCCCGTGAATATAAAGCCTTTTTCGTAAGATAGCGTTGCCAGTACATGCATAAAATCTTACATTTTACTCTTACAATAAATCAGACAGGATTGCATCCGGCATGACAAAAAAAGCAAAGCATATTGCATGGCACGTGAGTGCCTTTAGCGTGCGCATCACAATGTTTTTATTGTTCATGCTGTTTGTCGCGACAGTGGCCTTTGTTTGGCGTGTGTCGCGCGAACCCCTTGATGTCAGTTTTGCGAAGAAGCATTTGGAATACGCCATGCGCGATGCCGAAACGGGAAGCTATGTCTTGCTTGATCGGGCGGTGTTGTATTGGCCGGACCTGAAAGGGCCGTTATATCTCGAGGTCGAGGGCGGGCAGCTGATGAACGCGCAAGGCATTCCTGTGCTTTCGATCAACACGGCCGCAATTAGTTTTTCACGCGCCGGCCTTTTAACAGGGCGTGTAATGCCAAAGGCCGTCATTCTGCGCGAACCTACCTTGCGCTTGGTTAGGGATGGGCAAGGTGGTATTAGCCTTGGTATTGGTAATACTGCTGCTCATGCTACCCAAGAAAACAGGGAGGATCAGTTCGAGCTGACGACCCGCATTTTCGGATATATTGCACGCCCGGGCTATGAAAGCGCGCACAATTCATTGATTTCACGCTTGCAATCTTTTGCCATTGAAAAGGCGCGTTTGATGGTGGATGACCAAATTGCCCAACAAACATGGTCATTACCTGATTTTAATTTGAAATTACAAAGCACATCACGCGGTATGGATGGGAATGTAAATTTAAAACTTCCTGACGTTGGGCTCGATGAATCTTCGCTTAATATTGATTTAGAGTATATATGGGATCAGAAAAACGTAGAGCTATCAGCTGATTTGAAATCATTCGATTTCGGTGCCTTGGCCGAGCATGTGCCCGAGCTGGATGTTCTTGCGAACCAAGACATTGTTGCCGATGCCCATATCGAAACAATATTGGATGAGTTTTTCCTGCCTGCTGATATGCGTGTTCGCATTTCTTCGGAAAAGGGGAGTATTTCACACCCTGACATCTCAGATGATAATATTCCCTATAAAAATTTGGCGGTGAATGCGACGTATAGTTACGCGGGGAAGAGTTTAAATATCGATGATACGATGTTGACGATTGGTGATATCCCGTTAACCCTAACTGCGCAATTAACCCATACAGATACGCAAATTTCCGGCCCCGTAAGGGCATCCATTGCGGAAGGCGCGCAGAAGAACATAGATCCGCTATGGCCGAAGGCTCTGCGCGGCGACAGTAGTGAAGAGTGGATCGTGCAAAAAATGTCAGAGGGCATTTTTAAAAATGTTTGGGTTGAGTTCAATTTAGAAGCAATCAAAAACAATAATGTGATCGCGGTTGAGCAGGCAGAAGACGTCGCAACAGAAGATATGCCGTTATGGAATGTTGATGCAAAAGACCTTGTGGCGGGGTTTGAGTTTGAAGGTATGAACGTTGATTATCGTGCGCCTCTTGACCCTGCTAAAAATGCATACGGGTCGGGGCGTTTTGATTTAAGTAGGGATGAGCTTAGCATTCACATTGATCACGGTAAGATCGGCGTGATGAATGTGGAGGGCGCAGATTTGGTTTTTGATCAAGTCGTGGCCGTTGGTAAGGGAGGCGCGGACCTTACGATCCCGCTCAAGGCGAAAATCGCCGATGTGATGCGCTATATTTCAAAAGATCCGATTAACCTTGGTGATCGTCTGGGAATGGATATAGCCAAGGTGCGTGGTGATGGTGATGTTGTTGTGAAATTGAATTTCCCGACGCAAAAAGATGTAAAGCTTCAGGACTTTAAAATATCCGTAAGCGGCACGGTGAATGATGTTCTTTTGCCTGATGTTGTTGAAACATTGGATCTGAGCGGCGGGCCGATGCAGTTCAATATAAAGGACGGGCAAGTGAGCCTTTCCGGAAAGGCCATGCTGGAGAAGCGTTCTATGGATTTCACATGGAAAACGTTTTTGGAAAGCGAGGGTAAGCCATATAAGGAAAAGGTGCTGGCCAAAATTACGGCAGACCCGAATTTGCGAAACTTACTTGGTATTGATTTGAGTGATTTTATCGAAGGGTCGTTGCCCGTTGAAATTGATTACACATTACAACGTGATCGTAGTGCAACGGCAACCGTAAAGGTTGATGCATCCCCCGCGTTATTCTTTGTCGAGCCGTTTGATTTTGCAAAGCCAACAGGACAAAAGGCGCAAGCATCGTTTGTAGCGCATTTGAGCAAAGGTGTGTTGCAGAAAATTACGGCTTTGAAGGCAAGTGGCGAAAAATTCGATTTGCCGCAGGCTGATATTCAATTTGCACAAATAGATGGCAAAACAGAATTAAAAGCAGGGAATTTGAAAAACTTCACCTTGGACAAAACGAAGGGCAATCTCGATTTTTCATTTGATAATGATGGCGTTGTCACGATTAACGTGCAAGCGAGCACATTTGATGCGCAGCCATTCATGGATGCGGGGGATGCACAGGTCAGTAGCGGGCAATCGAGCGGAAAGGCGGGAGCAAACGCGAGCGCAGAGTATGACGAGCCGCCAATGAAAATTTACATGAAGAGTGATATCATGTTCACCGCCAAGAATGAAAGCGTCAGTAATGTTAAATCATATATGGATATTGACGGGCAGGGGCGTTTCAATCGCATGGAAATGGACGGGCAGCTCAAAGGCGGGCAATTTGGTTTACGGTATAAGCCTGATCAAGAGGGTAAGCGCACCTTCCGCATGGAAAGCGACAATGCGGGCGCATTTTTGAAATCGTTCGGTGTTTATAACAACTTGGTTGGCGGAACCTTGACGATCTTTGGTCAGGCACTTGGCGGTGTGAATGACCGCAACCTAAAAGGGCGCGCGCTTATCACCGATTTTCGTGTCATGAAGGCACCGTTTTTGACCCGTATCCTAAGTCTTGTATCCCTTACGGGGATAGGGGATGCGTTGTCAGATGACGGCCTTGAGTTTTCGAAACTTGAGGCGAATTTTGAATGGCTCTATCGCAAAAAGGGCAGCTTGCTCAAGATCGAAGACGGGCGTACATCCGGTAATGCGCTGGGCTTGTTATTCGAAGGTACATTTGATAACCAAAGTCGCACTATAGATCTTGAGGGGACAGTCGTTCCAATGTCTGAGGTGAATAATTTAATCGGTAAAATTCCGCTAGTGGGCGATATCCTTACCGGTGGCTCCGGCGGTATCTTTGCTGCAACCTATAGCGTGAAGGGATCATCGGAGGATCCTGTCATCTCCGCTAATCCTTTATCCGTGTTAACGCCCGGAATTTTACGCCGCATATTATGGGAGTGAGGCAGAACGCTTTATGCTCGGGCGTTTAAATTGCATGGCAATCACATTTCCAATGACACTAATGATCACGCCGCAAATCGATAATGGTGTCCAAACGTATCCTTCGAATAATGTTGATATAATCAGGGCAACAATAGGAAATAAAACGGTGGCATAGGCGGCCTTATCGGCTCCGATATTTTTCATCAATGTGAGGTAGCATCCAAATGCTATGGCTGAACCGAAAATCGAAAGATATAGCATTGAGGCAATATAAGGGGTGGTGAATTCAAATGTAATTGGTGCGCCAACCAATATCGCAAGAAGAAACGAGAACACTGCACCATAGGCCATGCCATACGTGTTGCCCTCTAAAACCGGAATGTCACTGCGGCTGTTTTTGAGGGAAACCATATTCCCGATTGATGCGCAGTAAGTCGCAAGCAAACATAATGCAAAACCAAGTGTAGCATAATCACCAAGATGTGTGTGTGAAAATTCCGGCCAAAAAACCATTGTGATGCCGCATAACCCAATTAGGCTGCCTGCTGCAACGGCGGGGCGGACTTTTTGATCAAAGAACAGTTTTTGGTTAACAATGTTCATTAAGGTCATCATTGAAAAAACAATCGCCACCAACCCTGATGTCAAATATTGCGTACCGAAATAAAATAAGACGTAGTTCAAGCCAAAGAGGTAAAAGCCCAAAATAGCCAGCATGCCATGTTGTTTTGCGCTAAAGCGGGGCAGGCTTTTTTTACGCATAACAACAACATAAAAAAACAGTGCCGCCGCCGCTACCATGAAACGATAGCTCACGGATAAAATGGGGTGAACGCTGCCGAGCTGGAACGTGATGGCGTACCATGTTGTACCCCAGATCAGAACGGTCAGGGCGTATAAACTAAAATTGTTCATTTATGGCTTAGACCTTCACAAGGGCGTGACGTTTTTTTCCGGATGAGAGCTTGATATGTCCCTCATCGGTTAAATCATTGCTGCTCACCATTTGTTCAAGATCAGAGATCGGCGTATCATTCACGCGCGCTCCACCGCCCTGTATCAGACGCTTGACCTCACCCTTTGAATTGCAAAGGCCGGTTTCGATGAACAGTTCAACAACGGAAATACCGTCTTTTAAATAATCTGCGTTGATCTCGATGCTAGGCAAGTCACCACCGACACCGCCTTGTTCGAAAACAGCTTGGGCAGTTTTTGCGGCATCATGCGCGGCCTGTTCGCCGTGACAGATTTTGGTCGCTTCGAAGGCGAGGATTTTTTTCGCTTCGTTAATTTCCGCGCCCTGAAGGTTTTCAAGCTTGCGGATTTCCATCATGTCTAAAGTTGTGAAACGACGGAGCAATGTACCCACCATCACATCATCAACATTGCGCCAATATTGGTAATAATCATACGCAGAGAGCATATCACCATTCAGCCAAACGGCGCCATTCACGGTTTTACCCATTTTCTTGCCGTCAGGTGTCGTCAATAGCGGAGCGGTCAGCGCATATAGTTGAACGCGATCTGATTTGTGTCCAAGATCAACACCATTGATAATATTACCCCATTGGTCAGACCCGCCCATTTGCAGGATTGTACCGTAACGGCGGTTTAGCTCAAGGAAGTCGTAACCTTGCATAACCATGTAGTTAAACTCAAGCAGTGTAAGCGGGCTTTCGCGGTCAAGGCGTTGTTTAACAGATTCGAATGAAATCATGCGGTTGATTGTGAAATAACGGCCATAATCACGTAAAAACGAAAGATATGATAATGCATCAAGCCAGTCATTATTATTGACCATCATGGCATCATTTGCCGCATCACCGTAATTCAGGAATTGTTTGAAACAGGTTGATTGAATATTTTTGATGTTATCATTGATTGTATCATCATCCAGAAGAACCCGTTGCTCATCTTTAAATGACGGGTCACCGATTTTGGATGTACCGCCACCCATCAATGTAATGGGCTTGTGGCCGCATTGTTGGAACCAGTACAACATCATAATGCCTGTCAAATTACCGACATGCAGTGATTTTGCCGTCGCATCAAAACCGATATAAGCGCTTTGCGGACCTTCGCAAAGTTTTTCGTCTAAGGCTTCCAGATCGGAACACTGATGGATGAATCCGCGTTCGTTCAAAATGTTCAGAAAGTCTGATTTATACATGCTCATATCGTTTACTTTTATCTTTATTTCTTGCACAGTGTTCGGATGATTAGGGGGGCATTAAAGCAACCCTTCATTAAGGTTTATAAGCATGTGCGCACACAAAGTCTATAGGGCAATTGGTCTGATGTCAGGAACATCTCTTGACGGAGAGATCGATGTTGCCCTGATCGAGACCGATGGTTTTGATATTGTAAAGCCGATCAGGTTTTATGCGCACCCTTATGATATTTCAGTACGTGACAAGGTGCGCGCCTGTTTCGGAAAGAAAGAACGTGATGACGCCGTGATCGAGGCAGAGCGCCTTGTGACGGATATTCATATACAGGCGGTCAAGGCATTCGGTGAACATGCCGATGTCATCGGGTTTCACGGGCAAACTGTAACGCATGATCCCGATAACGGTTTTACATGGCAGCTTGGTGATGGTGAAAGATTGGCAAAAGAAACAGGAATGCCTGTTGTGTCCGATATGCGCCAAGCCGATATGAAAGCAGGCGGGCAAGGCGCGCCGTTATTACCCCTATATCACCGCGCCATGATGGCGGATCAAACGAAGCCTGTGATGGTTTTGAATTTAGGTGGTGTTGCCAATATTACTTATATCGGGGCGGATGGTGAGCTGATTGCATTTGATTGCGGCCCTGCGAATGCCATGATGGATGATTTTATAAAATCCAGAACAGGTATGGATTTTGATATGGAGGGGATGATCGCATCGCGTGGGGTCGTTTTAGAAAGCGTCGTGAAGAACTTCTTGCACAGCCCGTTTTTTAAAAAGAAGCCTCCCAAATCTTTGGATCGTAATGAATGGTCGATTGATTGTGTTCTATACGCATCAGACGAGGATGGCATGGCAACGTTATTGGATATGAGTGTGCGTTCCGTTGTTGCGGCGCTGTCGCATGTTCCGAAAAAGCCGCAGCATGTGTTTGTTGCGGGCGGCGGGCGCAAAAACAGCTTCTTTATTGATAGTTTGCAAGCCGCTATTGATAAGCCCGTTACATCGATTGATCGATCAGGGTGGAACGGGGATGCAACCGAGGCCGAAGGATTTGCGTATTTGGCCGTGCGTTCATTACTGGGGGAGGCATTGAGTCTGCCTTCAACGACTGGTGTCAATAAACCCGTCACTGGCGGCATTCTTCATGCGCCTTTGCCGCTATAAACGCGCTGTGTATTTGCTGCCGCGCAGCACCTTATCCCTTTGACTTTCATGGGCGCACCGCATAGCGTTCCAACATGGAATTACCGCATCCTGATACCGTTGTTTTCTTGGATATTGAGGCATCATCTATGAAGGGGGTGGCGCTTGGCGATGATTTGCCAACGGCAAGTTACCCGATCGAGGTTGGTTTTGCTCATGCCAACGGCTATTCCGATGCCACATTAATTCGCCCGCAAAAGGGGTGGACGGATTGGCAATGCGATCCGGACGATCCGGATATCGGCCTCATTCATAATATCTCACGTCAGTCATTATTTGATGAGGGTGCCGATGTAGCCGATGTAGCAAATTGGCTTAATGAGGAATTGGCAGGCAAGATCATTATGTGTGACAGCCCGCAAACCGCCGCCGATAGTTTTTGGCTTAAACGGTTATTTAATGCGACGGACATAGAGCAGTCATTCGAGTTACATTATATTTATGATTATCTGGATTTGGATGATAAGGATGTAATTCATCAGGCGCATGAAAATGCGCGTCTGCCATCCGCGCCTGACCACCGAGCAGAGCAGGATGCCAAAGACCTCATGGCGTTTTATCAGGCGTATTACGCCCTCAAAAACGGGCCTGACCATCATCGGGCGCATGACGCCTTTGATATGTAATACGGTAATAAAACAACAAATAACTTGTCATATTGTGAAATATTATGTTACGCCAAGCCCTAACGGAATATGGTTAACGGAGAGCAGAGCATGGCAAGACCAAATTTTTTACAAGCAGCAATGAACCCGCAAGCTGCACAGCAAGAAATCGATACACATCTGGAAGCCCTGAATGGGGTTCTTGAACAAAATGACGCAGTGGCAACATTAGATTGGGTTGCTGACTTTGCGCTGATGACGTCACGTGTTTCAAAAACCGAGGGCCTCAATTTTCATTTTGATGATGTCGTTGCTGTGCTGGAACAAAATGGTTATGGCGAGAATGTACAAGGTGTTTCGCAACAGGATAATGCAAAAGCACTGATTTCCAATACGATGGGACGTATGAAGGATGGGCTGGTTCCGACAGGTTATGAGCGCATTTTCGCGGATAAGCTTATGAATGAAGAGCAACCATTACAAAGCTCTGCTGATATTGCCTAAGGCTTACAGTATTCTTATATCTTGATTTTAAACGTGTTTAATGCATATCTGTGTTGGTTATGACACGTATTATGGCTTCTAATTCAAAATCAATTGCGCAGGCCGCCGAGGTTTTAAAACTGGGTGGTCTTGTCGGTATGCCAACCGAAACCGTATACGGTTTGGCGGCGAATGCCTGTGACGGTAAGGCCGTGGCAAAAATATTCGAAGCAAAAGGGCGGCCGAGTTTTAATCCGCTCATCGTACATGTAAATGATGTTGATGATGTTCTGGCCTTGGCGGAAATGAATGCGTTTGAGCACGCCTTAGCCCAAAAGTTCTGGCCCGGCCCTTTGACGATGATTTTAAAGCGGCGCAATGATTGCCCGTTATCGGAGTTAGTTAGTGCGGGTTTGCCAACCGTGGCTGTGCGCATACCGTCGCATAAAACGGCGCGCCAGCTTATTGCGGCTTCGGGCGTTCCCATTGCTGCGCCGAGTGCAAATAAATCAGGTAGCCTAAGCCCAACCGCACCCGCCCATGTCGCACAAAGCCTTGGTGATGCCGTTGACTTTATTTTGGCGGATGGTGTTTGCAGTGTCGGCCTTGAATCAACGGTCATAGATTGCAGCGGCAATGTGCCCGTCATTCTTCGTCCCGGTGGTATTACTGCAGAGGATGTTAGCGAAGCCTTGGGCATGACAATCGGGTACGATTTTGGCGATCATGGGAATGATGTGAAATCTCCCGGGCAATTATTAAAACATTACGCGCCGAATATCCCTGTGCGTTTAAATGCCGTTGATCTGGAAGAGGGGGAGGCCTTGCTGTCTTTTGGCTCAATCAAGTTTATGGGCATAAAAGGCGCAGGCGCGGCATCAGATTTGCCTGATGATTCATTACGTCATTTGAGCAAAGAGGGGGATTTATACGAGGCCGCCGCGAATTTATTTTCGATGTTACGTGCGCTGGATAGCCCGAAAAACAAGGCCATCGCGGTGATGAATATTCCCGAAACGGGTATAGGCGTTGCGATCAATGACAGGTTGCGCCGCGCCGCGCGTGGATAATCTTTTTTCTATGTGCTAAAACTTTGCAAAGGCAAGAAAACGCATTATGATGCAACCATGATGAAACGCATTCTTTTATTATCTTTGCTGGTTCCTACTTTGGCTTTTGCGGCCGATCAACCGAATGATTATGATTTAATGAAAAAGGCCGTGGCATACTCCGCCAAGGCTGATGCTTATAATGTTTATTGCGATAAGGACAGTAATCTTGCCCTTAGATTCATTGATAAATTCGTTGAGAAGCGAAACATATCGGAGGAGCATCAAGCCGAACTTCATGCGATTAACGATTCCGAATTGAAGGCAATTAAGGATGAGTTGCAAGAGGAAAAGCCAACCTGCAAAAACCTTGATTTTATGATGAAACGGTTTCAGGTTATGCGCGAATTAAAGGATGTCTCTTATTTGCTCAACGGGATTGATCCGAAAACGGCAGAAGACCCCGACATACCAAATATAGAGGACCTGCTACCGAAATCTGCACAAGATAGGTTGCCACTACCTGAAGAACTGTAATTTCTATGATGAGAGGGAAGAATAGAAATGCTATCATCACTCAAACGTAATCCTGATAATACGGGCGTTGGGCAAACGACACCTGTTCGTTATATCCTGTCATGGGTATGGTGGCCTTTGCTGTTTACAATTTGTATGGGGGTGACTGCCTTTGGCTTTTCAATCAAAGATCCTGCCTATATGCCGTATTTATGTTTCAACGGCGCGTATGCATTTTTAATCATCAGCCTGTTATTCCTTGAGCGCAAATTTCCGCATGAAGCAAAATGGACAGAGCCGGACGGCCAGACATGGGCGAATATTGCCCATACCCTCACCAGTAAGGGGACAACGCAGGTTTTATTGGCCGTGAACACCTATATAGGTGCCAATATGTTATCGGGCGGCGAGGGCGGATTACTTGGCATGCATCTATGGCCATCCCATTGGCCGATGTGGGGGCAGGTTGTTTTTGCCGTCGTTGCCTCTGAGTTCATGCTGTATTGGGCGCATCGCACAGCGCATGAAATTATGCCGATTTGGCGTTTTCATGCGGTTCACCACAGTGTCGGCAAGCTATGGATTGTCAATACAGGCCGTTTTCACTTTATCGACAGTGTCTACAGTATTGTTTTGGGTATATTGCCCTTAATTGCGCTGGGCGCATCCATGGAGGTTGTGATGTGGCTTGGCGCTGTTACTGCGTTTATCGGCATGCTCACGCATTGTAATGTTGAAATGCGCTTTGGCCCTATATCGTGGATCTTTAATACGCCCGAATTGCATCGATGGCACCATAGTAAACGATTGCGAGAAGGCAATATGAATTATGGTGAAAATGTTATGTGTTGGGATTTTGTTTTTGGCACATATTTTAATGAAGATCGCCGCCCACCGAAAAATATTGGTATTACCACACATATGCCCGATACATTTAAAGAGCAAATCGTTTGGCCATTCCTAAGCAAGCGTCGTCAAAATGAAATTGCGAGTGCATATCCGAGTACTTTTTCAGCAAATAAGAAAAATCATCAAGTCGAAGCTATAGAGTCTGCTGAATAAACGTATTTTCAAATGCTTAGCAATATGTCTTGAAAGAGTATTTGTTGGAATAGTTTAATAAAATACACGTTTTCTTAAGTATTATTGTGTTTTTATTGTGTGGTTTCGGTGCTTTTTCTCTAAATTAGTTTGCGCTAATTCATTGTTTTACTTGTAATTTTCTTGAATTTTTTCGTTTTATATTATACCATAGGATATATTCGAAGTGTGTGTATAAATTGGGAGGTCGACAATGATTGGTCGAGAATTAACGTCTGCTTCACGTCCTCAAGCTTTTAGCTCTCTGGCAAACTGGGAGTCTGATATCGAAGATGTCATGGTTGAGGCGTGTGAGAAAAGCGAAGATCCGTCAGGATATCGCGTAACTTTTTATAAATCTGACAAAACCGTTTTTAATGAGGACGAGCGGAGCTACTCCATTGGTGCGTCTTTCTTAAAAAACAGAATGGAAAAACTCTCCAGAGCAGGTTTCGATGCGCCTATGACAAAAAAGGCGCTGAATATAATTGATAAGGAGCGCTTGAAGCGCGTGCCTTTATCATAAAGTATAAACCGCTTTTTTGGGCTTTTTTCCGCGAAAATATTTTTTGTTAACCGTGTTGTGATATCTTTTTATAAGCTTCTGCCATTGGCATTGAAGGTTATTGTCACAACACAGGTTATCTTTTATGCAACAATCAACAAATCATTTGTTAATGGTCGAACCGGCGACGTTCTACGCCAATCCACAAACCATGGAAACTAATGCTTATCAGGTGACAGGCCGCGTTCAGGATGAAAATGGCGAAATTTTTCGTGCAGCCAGGCAAGAATTCTGCAACTTTCGTGACTTATTGGTTGAAAAGGGGGTGACGGTTACGACCGTTTTGGGGCATGAGGATTGTCCGGATATGGTTTTTCCGAATTGGGCATCAACCTATAGCGATGATCGTTTGATTATTTACCCAATGCTTGCGGAAAACCGTAGTAAAGAACGCCGCCCGCGTATTATTGACCGGCTGAAGCGATATTATTCAAATGTCGAGGATTGGAGCCATTACGAAGAAAAGGGGCTCGCCTTGGAAAGTACAGCGAGCATTGTATCTGATCACGTAAATAAAAAGGGGTATTCAGGCTTATCAAAACGTACATCACCCGAGCTTGTTGAGAAATGGGCTGAGTATATGGGCTATGATGTGATTGTGTTTGAAACAAAAAGCCATATCGGGATCCCCGTTTATCACACAGACTTCTTGATGTATATCGGTTCGACAATGGCCGGAATATGTAGTGCATGCATTGTTGATGATGATTTGCGCAAGCAGGTGCTTGATCGTTTATCATTAACGCATGAGGTTGTTGATTTCACAATGGAGCAATTACAGGCCAATTGTTGTAATGCCTTGGAAGTGGTCGGTAAAGGCGGTGAACGCATGCTGACAATGTCGCAAGCCGCTTATGATGCTTTGTTATCATCTCAACGGGCGACAATTGAAAAGCACTATAAGACTCTGATCTGCCCTGATCTTTCAACATTGGAGAGATATGGCGGTGGCTCCGCGCGTTGTATGCTGATGGAAATGTTTTAAAAGTGATGGCGCGTTTATTGTGAGGGTATATACATGCGCACCATTCTGATGTCTTTTTTCGTTACCCATTCCGTAGAAAGGGCTGTGAACGGAAATGACGGGACAACCGAAATATTTTTTATATCATTCGGCAAAATGCTGAGGTTTTTGGTCAGGCCATAACATAAGAAAATGTTTTGCTTATCTTTATCGGTGCCCTGAATAATATCCATTGTATCTAATTTATAAATTTTGCCGTTCTTGTCCTTAGCCGAAACCATTGCGGCGTTATTCTTTTTGTTTAAGAGCGCACCTGTTGAACTGATTTTTATATCCGGATCGGTAGGTAATGTCTCAAATTTGAAACATAGAAGGCTATCAAAACCATAGACGGCATAGGTTCCGGTAAACGTGACCGGCTTGTCATAGGTATAGGGCTTTGAAACAAGTATTTGCTTTTTATAGAATCCTGAAAATAAAGGGTTCACCATACCTTCGGGCAAGATAGAGACGATCATACCGATAATATTGGTAAACAGTAATATCAAAAGCGTTAAGATGATGAGAAGAAAAATCAAGCAGCCTTTGCCGCGTTTCTTTTCGCTTTTTTCTTTCTTTAAAACTTTATTATCAAAGCTCGGCACAACACGAACCCCCTCCGGCAGAGGGGGCTGCTTATTTTGTTGTGTTTGATCCTGTTCATCCATGATGGGTTATGCGGCCTTTTTTGCAATCAAGCCTTCGCGGCGTAATAATGCATCGGGGTCGGCATCACGACCACGGAATCGTTTATACAGGATATCAGGCTTTTCGCTGCCGCCACGTGAAAGAATATTATTCTTATAGCTTTGTGCTACTTCTTGATTATACAATCCTTTTTCAAGGAAGAGTTCAAAAGTATCTGCGTCCAGAACTTCTGCCCATTTGTAACTGTAATACCCTGCGCTATAACCGCCTGCAAAAATATGCCCGAATGCCGTTGATGTCGGCCCTGCAAGGCGCGGGAAGAGGGACGTGTCTTTGGTTGCGTCGTCTTCGAATGCGGCGACATCATCAATTTTGGACGGATCACATGTGTGCCATGCCATATCTAATGTGCCAAGGCCAACTTGACGCAGTCCTGCCCAACCAACCATGAAATGCATTGATTTACGTAGTTTTTCAATTAGTTCAGCCGGGATTTTTTCGCCCGTTTCATAATGTGATGCAAAGCTGTCGAGCATTTCCTTCTCATAGCACCAGTTTTCCTGAAGCTGCGACGGAAGTTCCACAAAGTCCCACAGCACAGATGTTCCTGCATGAGAGCGATACGTCACATCAGAAAGCAATGCATGTACGGCATGCCCCATCTCATGATAAAGCGTTGTAACTTCACCATGTGTCAGAAGGGAAGGGCGATCTTTTGTCGGTTTTGTGAAATTGCAAACAATCGCAACAACGGGACGCTCGATTTGACCTCGGAATAACCCTTGATCACGATAGCTTGTTTTCCATGCGCCTTGGTTTTTACCGCTGCGTGGGTGGAAGTCACCATAAAGTGTTCCAACGAAACTATCATCGCTTTCGTTATAAACATCAAAGACTTTGACGTCTTTATGCCAAACGGGGTATTCGGTGCTGCTGACGAATTTCAGGCCGAACAATTTGCTGAAGTGATCAAAGCAACCGTCTAACACTTTATCAAGCTGGTAATAGGGGCGGAAATCTTCGGATGTGAATTCGAATAATTTTTGTTTTAATTTTTCGGCGTAGTATCCGATATCCCATTGCTTGATATCCTCTTGCCCGTGCTCATCTTTCGCAAAATCGAGCAGCATTTTTAAATCTTTTTCGGCGGCGGGTTTATACGCGGCTTTTAGTTTGTCCAAAAATTCAAAAACATTTTCAGATGATTTTGCCATACGTTCTGATAATACAAATTCGGCGTGTGTGTCATACCCCAACAGGTTCGCACGTTCCTTGCGCAGGGAAACGATACTTTTAATATTTTCTGAATTATCAAATTCGTCTTTCCATGCTCGCGAAGAAAAAGCACGCCATATTTTTTCACGAAGTTCGCGGTTATCGGCATATTGCAGGAACGGGCCGAAGCTTGGATATTCCAGAGTAAACAGCCATTTACCTTCATATCCTTTTTCTTCCGCGGCATGTGCGGCGGATTCCATGGCACTATCGGGCAGGCCGGACAGGTCGTCTTTATTGTCGATCACAAGTTCGAACGCTTCGGCAGATTTGATTGTATTTTGCATGAAGGCAGGGTTCAGCTTTGACAATTCTTGTGAAATTTCGCGCAAACGCTCTTTCTTCTTCTCGTCAAGCAGCGCGCCGCTACGAACAAAACCGCGATAAGTATCATCAAGAATTGTGTATTCTTCCACGTTTAAATCCAGCGTGTCGCGTTGATCGTATACGGTTTTAACGCGTTCGAATAATGCATCATCCAACATAACATCATTTGAGAAGTTGGCACTGATCGGGCCGATCTCTGTGGCCAGGGCGTGTAAATCATCGCCGCCCATAGCGGATAGTTGGTTGTAGAAAACAGATGTCGCTTGGCCTAAATCCTCTGATGCATTTTCAAGCGCAACTAATGTGTTCTCAAAGCTCGGAGCTTCGGCGTTATTCTTGATTTTTTCAATATTGGCGCGTGCGCGCTCAATCCCTTCGGTGACCGCGGGCAGGTAATGCTCGGTCTTTACCTTATCAAATTGCGGTGCTTGGTTTTTAACGGGGGATTTTTGCAAAAGCGGATTTGACATGAATTATCCTTTTTATGTTTTATTCGAGCGAAAAATTAATCCTTATCATATATAAAAGGATTTATACTGCTGTGCAAAGACAGTATTAGCAAAGTGTAGGGATTTCCCTATATAATGCATGTGTTTTTTGAAAAATAAAATTGCGGGAAGTGACGAAAGATGAAAACAGATACGGATCAATGGGATCAATTGCTGGATGCGGCACGCAATGCTCATGATGAAGACAGTGTTAATAATGTATTGCAGGCGTTGGAAGAGGCTATCCCGGACGAGGTTGATGTGCCGCGTTTAACCGGGCAAAGTATTATTACGCCTGAGTTTAATGAAAGTCATGCCGCACAAGTCGGGGCCATTTTGGCACGTAACTATATTAGTAGTGATGTTGATAACCCCCTAGATAGTGATTTTTTTGATACATTATTTAACACGGTTGCGGGGCATGATGCCGCGCCTCAGCTTGTCATTGAAATGTCCAAGGATGTGGCAACCTATGAGGGGGTAATGCTCTCTCTGGCGGAAGATGCAGGGTATGACAAGGCGGCATTCTTTTTAGATAACTTTGATAGTTATCTTTCAGAGGATGAAATGCAAAACCCGCAAGTGAATGAAGCCTTAAACACTTTCTTCCGTTCTTATCAAAATGCAACACAGGAATATTTCGATTTTTCTGTTCTGAATATTCCGGCGGTTATAGAGCCGTATAATCAGTTTAAAGAGGTTATGGCGCAAGATGTTAAGGATCGTATCTCTGATCAGGTAACAACAGCCGCACAACGTATGGCATTTATGGCCGGTACGAATTTGTGGCAGTTTAAAAGAGATGAGCCGGAGTATAAGGCGTTGCTAGAGAGTAGTGATGTTGATGAAACGCAATTCATGACAGAGGATGCCTATTTGGACATGCGTTGCCTCGGGCTGGCTGACTTAGCTCGTGATGTGGAAACAAAAAGTATCTCGATGATATCTCATGTGCAGCCAAACCAAAAAAGAGAAGCCATGATGAACCTTTCATTTGCGATGCAATATTGTGATCGCGAATGTGGTATCGACCCAGATGTTGTAAATAAGTGGCGTGATATCCTTGATGAAAATATTGCAAAAGGTATTGCGAGTGATCATGAAGGTGCCCCATTGCTTTCACATGATAATTAAGAGCTGAAATCATGAATGGTGATATGGCGCATATTGATGTGCCCCGATCTGAAAAATTTGATGATGTATATTTCTCCGTCGTTGATGGGCTATCGGAAACACGACATGTTTTCTTAAACGGAAATGGTTTGCCCGAGGCATGGCAGGGAAGGGGAGGGGTCACCATCTGCGAGACGGGCTTTGGTACGGGGCTGAATTTTTTGGCTACACTGAAGCTTTGGCTTGATAGTCCTGTGGCGGAAAGGCCGAAGAAATTGCATTTTATTTCTTTCGAAAAATATCCTCTGACGCGTGAATATATCGCAAAGCATTTGGCCGTTTGGAATGATCTTTCTGATATTTTGGGCGTTTTTTTGTCCAAATATCCCATTGATTTAAATGTAAGTAAAGTTGATTTGGATATATGTGATGGGGTTGTATTGACCTTGTGTTTTGGTGATGTGAATGTGCTGATGCCAACAATTCATGAAAGTGTTGATTTCTGGTTCCTTGATGGATTTAAGCCATCGTCTAATCCGGATATGTGGAGTGATAATGTGTTTCAAAACATGGCACGTCTTAGCCAAATTGATGCACGCATAGCAACGTTCACGGCCGCAGGTTTTGTGCGTCGTGGCCTTGTTGCTGCAGGATTTGAGATTCAAAAGGTGCGTGGTTTTGGCCGAAAACGCGAAATGGTAATCGGCCGGTATGTCGGAGGCGATGATGCGCGTTAATATTATCGGCGGCGGCTTGGCGGGGTGTGCGCTTGCTTATGTCTTGAAAAATAACGGCTGTGAACCTGTCATTTATGAGGCGGGAAGTGCATTAGCGAGCGGTGCATCAGGTAATGATGTCGGGCTGTATAATCCGCGTTTTACGGCGCAATATGATGCCGTGGGGGAGTTTTATACCAAGGCATTCTTTGAGGCGTTACGCGTGTTCGATGATATCGGCGCCGCCGCAGATTGGGATCCTTGTGGGGCGTTGCATTTGATGAATAACCCGCAAAAAGAAAAGCGGTATCCGAAAACAGTCGAGGCTTATGCGTGGCCAGATAACGGAATGCAAATATTGACACCAGAAGAGGCGAGTGAGGTCGCAGGTGTTGATATCTTAAGCGGTTGTTTGTATTTGCAAAAATCGGGCAAAATATCACCCAAAAAGCTGTGCAGTGTTTATGCCAGCGGTGTTGAGTGTCATTTGAATGCGCCAATATCCTCTCTCGAAGATCTTGATGGAGATATTACTGTTTTAGCATGTGGCAGCGCCGCCAAGCAGTTTGATATAGCCAAACATTTACCGATAAAGCCAGTGCGCGGGCAGGTGAGCTATATCGCCGAGAGTGAGGTTTCCTCGCGTTTAAAAACGGCGTTATGCTTCGGCGGGTATATTGCTCCTGCGCAAAACGGGGTACATTGTTTGGGGTCGACATTTCAGCGTTGGCTCGATCACGATAATTTAATCGCGGAAGATGATATGGCCAATATTGAAAAGCTTTGTGATGAAGTTAAGGTGTTGGCTTATAATTATAATATTGTAAATTCAAAGGCGGGTGTTCGCACAGTATCACAAGATCACTTTCCGATTGTTGGTCAATTGGGTGAGCGTGTATTTATATCCACGGCGCATGGATCGCACGGTATTTTAAGCAGTCTGCTTTCGGCTATTATTTTGACCGATATTATTTTGGGGGCTGGTAATCAAATTGTCAATGAGGGGACAATGATGGCGCTGTCGCCAAAACGCTTTGTGGTTAACTAAAAATTATAATCTCATCGTGCATACTATAAGTTGGATACTTATGGGTAGAGTCATGACTAAATTTTTTAAAAGATTAATTTCAGAAAAAGACGGCGCCACGGCTATTGAATACGCCTTGATTGCAAGCGGAATTGCCCTTGCGATCGTTACAGTTGTTTTCCTTTTGGGGGATACGTTATTGGCATTATATAATGATGTTCTTGTCGCCTTGACAGCATAATACCGAAATATCTTAATTTTCTTGCGGATTACGCCTTGCAGCGACTGTTATTTTTATGCTGCTGTGTTACTGTGCTTGTGTGAGTTTCATAGATATACATAAGCAAAAGTAGCGCAGGGATGGACGCCATAAACGTATATTTTACGTTCTTTTTTCATGCGATAGTAGCATTCGCCTTGGTGGTTATATTCATTATGCCCATTAGGAAGTTTGCACGTCTTTCCGGTCTGGTTGATAAGCCGGGGGGGCGTAAGGCGCATGACGTTGCGGTGCCGCCGGTTGGTGGGCTTGTTATCTTTACTGTTTTTTTGATCTTTGCGTATGTCACTGGTTATGTCGATTTGCAAAAATATTGGCCGCTTTATATTGGTTTAATTATTTTGCTTGTATCCGGTGCGTTTGATGATCAATTTCATATTAATGCGAAATTAAAATTCCTCATTCATGTATGTGCGGCGGGTGTTATTGCCTTTTATGGCAATGTGCAAGCCGCGTATCTGGGTGATTTATTTGGCTTCGGTGTCATTTGGACAGGCTTTTTGTCTTATCCGTTTACGATTATCGCCATCGTCTTGTTAATTAACGCGATGAATTTAATGGATGGCATGGACGGTCTTGCAGGGGGCGTGAGCTTCGTTATATTTTCATGGTTCATTTTTGCGGCAACCGGAACGAAGCTAGGCGCAGATGCTGCGGTCCTGGTATTATTAAATGCTTGCATCGCGGGTTTTTTGGTTTTTAATATGCGCAACCCTTGGCGTCGCCGCGCGAGTTTGTTTTTAGGGGATGCCGGGAGCATGTCCTTGGGGCTTGCAATTGCATGGTTTGGTGTTCATTTTGCACGTGGCCCGACCAGCCCGATTGAGCCGATAGTCTTAGCCTGGATAATCGGTTTTCCGATTTTTGATACATGCGCACAATTTTACCGTCGTGCATGTGAGGGGCGTGATCCGTTCTCGCCGGATCGTGGGCATTTTCACCATTTGTTTATTGATGCGGGCGTGCCTGTTCATTATGCCTCGCCGGTTATTGTCTGTATTGTGGCGCTTATGGGCGGTTTTGCTGTCGGTGCGCATGCGCTTGGCGTTCCTAATGTGGTTTTAACCGTTTTATGGGTTGTGGCATTGTTATTTCATATTTTTATGATACGTAAACCAGATAGATATATCCGTATTATTAAGCATTTCTCCGATAGGGCGAGGTCTTCGCGCTAGGTAACGCGTGTGGATAAGGTGAAGGCTTTTTGCTGATTTGTTTGACCGTAGTGACGGCAAAAAATACAATTCCTCAATAATAAATTTGTAGAGTATATAAAAAGGCAGGCCGCAAGCGGATGACTTCGCACTTATTTTCAAATCTATCGTGGCGTTTGACCGGGGCTTGTCTAACACTCCCTTGCGTGTTTCTGTTGGGTGCTTGTGTTGAAAACTCGGCATTTTCAGACTTGTCATTTATGAACACAGCAGCGAACGGTCATCAAGTCGGTAGTTCAGATTATCAGGGGAAGGGCGAAAGCGGGCAAGTTTACCAAGCTAAGCCGATAGCCTCTGAGAAGCTTTTGGTGGCGACGGGTCCGCTAAATGTGAAAGAGCAGAGCAGGGCGTATGATCCTGCACAAGCACATTTACAAGCGCGACAAAAAGTTAACAAGAATGATTTTAAAAAACATAATGAGTTGTCACCTCATTTCAAGCCGGATGCACAAAGCGGTATGGATGGCGTTATGCGTGTTCTTAAGGTTACCGGTGATACATCTTTTTTAGACGAAGAGAATGCGGAATACGCGCAAGTGCATAACAGCGTTACCAAGCCGTCGCAGACCGTTGCAGAGGTTAAGGGGCATGCCGCTCAAGCCTCCACCAGCGGTGGGTTTATGCAAAAGCTTGGTGCATTGTTTTCCGAAAAGCCTCAGCCTGTGAGTGCTGATAGTAACGTGATTGCCGCGGACGAACCTGTTGGTGATACAATGGCGTCTGCGTATGACGGTTCGGGTATTATTATTCCGCCCAGAAAACCCGGCTATCAAAAAACGACAATACAGCTTTCTTCGGATACGCAAGGTTCACAAGTACGGTATAGAGTTGAAAATGGTGAAGTTGTTTTGCCGCCGCGCACGCCGAAGCTTAAAAAGCAAGAGAGCGATATTGCGACTATATCCCAATCCTCTGTACAACAAAGAATGCCGGAGGAAAGTTCGGACAATCTCGTTGAAAAACTAGCGGACTTAATCAAACCGGATAACAGAATTGCTGAAACGGAACGCATCGCATCGAAATCAAGTGGCGCCCATATTAAAACCAAAACTATAAAGTTTGGCGAAGGTGTTTTGCCTGTACCCGGCACAAAACCTAATGTTCCTAGTAGGGCGCTTGTAAAGTCCTCATATCAATCTCCGCCAAAAGTTGTGATAGAAAAGGGGCAAAAATCAGAGGGTGTTGTTTCTGTTCAAAAATTGCGCGCAGGCATGCATCCGAAAAAAATACGACTGGTTATTGAGGTTTCCGGCCTTACGAAATATAAGGCGACAGTCGATGATATTAGAAATGTTTTGCTTGTAAAATTGGAAAATACGCGATGGGATATTGCGCCGCAGGCATCTTTTTCAAATAATAAGTTGTTGGGTACGTATATTGCCAAACCATCATCTCAGGGCGGAACCTTGCTGGAGGTTCGTCTTAAGAAGCCAACTAAAATTACCGGATCTTCTGTTCTTGATCCGCTCAACGGTAGCGGACACAGAATTATCATTGATTTAGACGTTTAGTTTTTTTTATAGACTAAAAAAAATCATTATTTGCGAAGGGTGGAACATACCTCTTACGTATTGTGTTTAATACATACAAACCAAACGCAAAGACGAAGGGTATTATTATGAATAAGAAATTTTTATTAGTAGCAACGCTAGCAGCTGTTCCAATGGCATTTTCTGTAGCGGCCTATGCAGATCATCATGAGGGTAAAAAAGACGGAAAGCCGCATCATAAAGGTAAAATGCTTGAAAAAATGTTTGATAAGCAAGATACAAACCAAGATGGCGTTATTACAAAAGAAGAGTTTATGAAACACGCTGAAGAGCGCTTCATTGAGATGGATGAAAACAATGACAATGAAGTAACAAAAGAAGAAGCGAAAGCGTATGGCGAAAAAATGCGCGAGAAGTGGCAGCAAAAAAAGCAGGAAATGAAAGAAAAGAATTCTGCTCCTGCTGAATAAAGGCTAATTTTGACGATGCGAATTATAGGCCCCGCATTTGAAAGCAGAGGATATATGGCAGCATCAGTGAATGATGATATGAAAGATGAAGACCTCATGGATCGCGTGCAAAAAGGTGATCATGGGGCCTTCTCTGTTTTGGTAGAACGTCATACCAAAATGTTTTACGTTGCGGCGTATCGCATATGTTCAAATCAGGATGACGCGGAAGATATTGTTCAAGATGCTTTTTTGAAGCTTTGGCAACGTCCGGAGGTTTGGGATAATGCGCGTGGTGCAAAATTTACGACATGGTTTTACCGTGTTGTCACCAACCAGGCGATTGATCATCACAGAAAACATAAAAAAACGACGGTTTCTGATGCGTTGGATCGTATTAAAGATGATAGAGATACGGCGGTAGACGTATTGGAGGAGGCGCAGAAAAATGCGTATCTGGAGGAGGCAATACAAGAATTGCCGGAGCGGCAGCGTATTGCCCTTAACCTTTCCTTTTATGAGGGGGTAACCAATAAAGAAACCGCAGAAATTATGGATGTCGGCGTTAAGGCCGTGGAATCGCTGATCATGCGCGCTAAGGCGGGGTTACGAGATTCCCTAATTCGCCGCGGCGTTATATCGGAAGAGGATAAAAAATATGGTTCATGATGAATTAGATATTTTATTGAAAAACAGAGCTGTACCGGAAATGCGAAGTAATTTAACGGATCGTATTACCCGCTCTGCATTGAATGTGGCGCAAACGAATGCCGTTGAAAAGCCATCACAAAAGAAAAGGTCGTTATGGGGCGCTGTGTTTGAAAACATACTGATACCACAGCCTGTTGCTGTTATGGCGGTTGTTTTGGTGCTGGGCTTTTATTTGGGGGGGAGTGATCTGATTATCACGCAAGACGTGGTCGCGAGCACATCGGATGTCGGTAATGTGTTCTTTTATTCAAATTTAGAGATAGGGGATAGCTTCTTATGAGTAAACGCCTGAAAGCCGTCTTTACGGTATCATTGTTATTAAACGTTTTGTTGATGGGCGCGCTTGTTGGGCAAGGGGTACATCATTACAAGAAATCAGATTGGCATAGGGACGTTGAGGAGCTGTCACCGGAATCCAGGCAAATTTTAAAGGATGCTTTTGCACAGCGTAAAGATCGTATTGTGAAGGTAAAGCAGGAGGTCTTGGATTATATGCGTCAGTTTGAGGAAATTGGACAGGCTGATCCGTTTGATGAGGCTGCGTATAATGCTTTTGTGTTACGGTTTGCAGATTTCCAAAAAGGTGTTGCTGAAAGACGGTTGGAGCTTTATGCCGAGGTTGCGCCTAAACTCACTTTGGAGGAGCGTGAGAAGTTTACAAAAATGATTTCACGTAAAGTTATTGGCGGTCATTTTTATCGTAAGGATCGCCGTGGTGATAAGGGGGATGCCAGAATGAAGCATATGCCGCCACCGCCTCCGGGGCATCATGGTGATAACCCGCCTCCGACTCCAAAGGAGCATTCGGGCGAGCCGGCTGATCTTTGATTTAATGTTGTAATTGGCTGTAATTGGTTTTTGAATCGGTGTTTTCGTTATGCATCGATTTTCAATAAGCTGTTGTTTTTGTTGTTGATGTTGGCGTATGTCTTTTCTGATTCGGGTGCCCATGTTTCGAATTTGATCATGATGGTGTTGAAGGTATCGCTTTCAATGTGTTTTTTGAGCCATGCTTGCAGGTTGGGTAGCGGCAGGGCGTAAAACCAGTCCCGATCAACATGCGCAAACTGCCTGACGAATGGAAAGATAGCCAAGTCCGCCAGGGTGGTTTTCTCACCCGAAAGGCCGCCATTTTGCGCGATGCGGGCGTCGTAATCTCTTAGTGTTCCTGTGTTCTTGTCGCGTGCATGTTCGCCAAGGTTTTCTAGCTTTTCGTCAGGGTATCTGTTTGGGTATTTGTAACGATCAAGGTTGTGTTTAAATGCACCGTCGTTGCGTTCTATCAGGGTGTATATATCGGTTCGGTGTTGATCGGGTATGAGGTGCGCAGGATCATTTTGCGATAGGGCCCAGTGCATTATGTCGATGCTTTCTTCGATTACCTTCTTTTCTGGGGTAATGAGTACCGGTACGGTGCCTTTCGGTGAGATTTCCAGCATATGTGCAGGCTTATCACGTAACACGATTTCACGGTGTTCGTATGTAATTTGCGCTGAATTGAGCGCGAGGCGTGCCCGCATCGCATAGGGGCACCGTCTGAAGCTGTATAGAATCGGGTGTACGTTCATTGGTTATAATTGTTTTATTATAATTATTTATATTGCGAATCTGTGTTTGGCCAATACAGCCCGTATCGATAGTGTGCGCTATAAATTCGGGGATGCATCAATATCGTTTTCGGGTGGCTTGTTGTTCCCTAAATATAATATTTTCAGACGTTGGTTTGCCATTAGGGCGTCTTTCACATCTTGTGGTAAATCTGTGCTTGGGTCTGATAGGTGTTCAAGTAATGCGCGTCGCCCATCGTTGTTTAAATCCATCATGGTGCGTGCAATTTCTTTTTGTAGGGCTTTGACGTGCTCCGTTTCGCCTGTTGTCAATTTTTGAAACAGATCGGTGGGGTCGATGTCGTTGATGCTTTCCTCGGTGTTAGACGCGATACCGTTTTGTCTTTCGGTGATGATGTCGTTCATGTAGCAGCCAAGCCAGTCGTTGATTTTTATATCAGGCAGGAGGAGGTCGGCTTCTTCGAATGCGCGTGCAAACATTTCTGCGACCATTTCGTGAGCTTGTTCGCGATCCTCTGTGAATTGCTCAGCTTGGTTAACGTAATCTTCCATATGCATATACTCGTTTGTAATGCGGGCATAGCAATCCGTGAAATGTTGTGTAATGTGACCGTTGCTCTGGATGTCTTTAATTAGTCTGTTAAAGCTTACCCCTGCAGGTGTTAAGTCTGTTTTTGGCATATCAGCTCCCTGTTTTATTATTTTTTTACATAACAGCAAAAAATGCGCGTCGTATCAATAGAAATTTAAAAAAAGGGCCGAAGAAGCCCTTTATCTACGCTTGTTGTGAATCTTCCGATTGTGCATCGGGGTATAGCGAGCTGTAATATCTCTGACGATCACGCAGGCCTTTTTCTTTTTCAGGTGTTAAGGTATCAATGCAGTGGTGGCATGACACACCTTTTTCGTATTCTTTGCGCTGGATTTCTGCGGCGGATAGTGGTTCGCGGCATGCGTGGCAAACAACCCAGTCACCTTCTTTCAATTCGTGTCCGACGGATACGCGTTGATCAAAAACAAAGCACTCACCTTTCCATTTGCTTTCATCAGCAGGGATGGTTTCAAGATATTTAAGAATGCCGCCTTTCAGGTGGTAAACATTTTCGAAGCCATGGGCGAGCATATATGCGCTGGCTTTTTCACAGCGGATGCCGCCTGTGCAGAACATGGCGACCTTTTTATCCTTTGCCGGATCAAGGTTTTTTTCTACCCATTCTGGAAACTCGGTGAAAATTTTCATATCAGGATCGATAGCACCGTCAAAAATACCGACTTTGGTTTCGTAATCATTACGCGTATCAACCAAAATAACATCCGGATCATTGATAAGGTCGTTCCATTCCTCTGGGGTGACATATGTTCCGACACGCTCCAAAGGATTGGCCTCCGGCTTTCGCAACGTAATAAGTTCTTTCTTCTTGCGCACCTTAAATCGGTTAAACGGTTTTTGTGATGCGGATGAATATTTTAATTCACATGCAACAGAATCTTTGCTGATGTTTAGCGTGTCATCCAAGAAGGCGACCATTTTGTCCATTTCAGACGGGTGGGCGGCAATCGTTCCGTTAATACCCTCAGGTGCAATCAGCAGTGTTCCGCACATGCTCGGCGCGTTTTCTTCTGCGAAGGCATAGATTTTCTCTCGCAAAGACTGAATGTCTTTAACATCGGTGAAGCGGTATAAAGCCGCAACTTTATATTCTGTGTTCTTTTCCATGTCGCGATATATATCCAAACAGGATGAAAAAATCAATCAAAGATTCGCTTATAAAATAGGCTCAGCTTGTGCAGGTGCGCTTTCCGCGACAATGGCTTCGCCTTTATATGTCGGGTCCAAGCCATCGGCATGCAATTTCGCAGTGAGCTCTAAAGAGTCAGCGGGGCTGCCGTTTTCCGCAATCGCCATTGTACCTTTAACATATGTGTGCGTGTCGGGGTCTTGCTTAACTTGCGGATCATTTACAAGGGCAGAGCGCTGGCGCATCGCTAGCTTGAAAGTATCAAGCGCATTGTCATCACCGTGAAAGCGTTGGATAAGTGCCTCTTTCAACGTATCTGTATATTCTTGGACGTCTTGTTCAAGATCGTTTGTTGCAGGCTGCGCATCTTCAAAGAAGCGATCCTGAAGGCTGCCGAAAGTTTTTAGATCAATACCGTTAAGTGTTTTGCCGCTGGTCATTTCAATCACCCGTTAATTAAAAACGTTTTCTAATATTATCATTATTTGATCATCTTTTACAAAAAAATCATCATTTAGGCAAGAAAATCCCTTAGTTTTTCACATAATTCTTGTAAGTCACGTTTTTGTGGTGTGCTGACATTCCAGATCATGCCGATTTGTCGTTTCGGTGCAGGGGTTTTAAAAGGCGCAAGTGTAATGCCATTTGGCATTGGCGCATGTTTTACAACCATTTCAGGTAACAGGGTGACGCCATATCCGTGTCCTACCATTTGTATGAGGGTTGCCAGGCTGGTGGCGCTGAATGTTTTTCTGCGGTGTGGCAGTTGCAATTTGCATGCGCTCAGTGCGTGATCGCGCAGGCAGTGGCCATCTTCCAGAAGCAGTAGCTCTTCGGGCTTAATATCTTTAACGGATAAATTATCAGGCAGGGATTTGTTCTTAGGGGAGGCAAGATAAAATTCCTCTTCGAACAGATTGTGCTGTTCCATGCCTTCTGTTTCATAGGGGAAGGCGATGATGGCTGCGTCAATCTTGCGTGTATGCAGCATTTCAACCAAGCGCGCGCTCATATCTTCGTATAGCTGTAATTCTAGGGCAGGGAAGCTTTGTTGAAGCTCCGGTAAAATATAAGGTAGCAAGTATGGTGCGATGGTGGGGATAACACCAAGGCGAATTGTGCCGCTTAGCGGTGCTTGGGCGGCTTTGGCACGCGCCATGATATGGTCGACATCACGTAAAATTTTTCGCCCTTGTTCGACGGTTTCGCTCCCGAGGGGGGTGAGGCTTATTTTGCGACCTGATCTGTTCACAAGGTTTTGCCCGATGACGATTTCTAAATCCTTTATGCCTGCGCTAAGGGTGGATTGTGTCACATTGCAATAAACCGCCGCTTTGCTGAACGATTTTTCATGTTCCAGCGCGATTAAATATTCGATTTGTCTGATTGTTGGCCTGCTCATCTATGGAATATAGCGAATTTAATTTATTTTTACTATCGTTTTTTTCGATTTTAAATACAGGAATTACTTGTTGGATTTTATAAGAGAATCTGTGCATTCTGCCTCCGTTAAATATAACTAATGACTAATTTAAATGGAGAGAAATATGCTAGGTATTGGCGATCAGCTTCCTGAGTTTGAAATCACAGGCGTAAAGCCGGGCTTTAATGTTCATGAAGAAAATGGCGAGAGCGCGTTTGAAACAATCACAGAAAAAAGCTTTGAAGGTAAGTGGAAGGTGTTCTTCTTCTATCCGAAAGACTTCACTTTCGTATGTCCGACAGAAATCGTTGAGTTCGCGAAATTGAACGAAGAATTTGATGACCGTGATGCTGTTGTTCTTGGTGGTTCTACAGATAACGAATTCTGTAAGCTTGCATGGCGTCGTGAACACCCTGAGCTAAAAAGCTTGGGTCAGTGGTCATTCGCAGACACAAACGGTTCTTTGATTGATGCACTTGGTGTGCGTGAGCCGAATGCAGGTGTTGCCTTGCGCGCAACATTCATCGTGGACCCACACAATGTTATTCAACATGTTTCTGTGAACGGCTTGAATGTTGGCCGTAACCCAAAAGAAACATTGCGTATCCTTGATGCGCTACAATCAGACGAGCTATGCCCGTGTAACCGTCCGGTTGGCGGCGACACAATTGATGCATCTGCAGAAGCGATTAAAGTTGCTGCATAATTTGCATTGCTTGTAAAGTTTACTGCGCAGCCCGAACCCCCTGATACTCTTAAAAACATCGGGCTGCGTGGGTTTTCTGAAATAAAGAAATTTTGAGAATAAGATGAATGTATTTGATGCGGTAGAGCAAAGGCGCTCTGTAAAATCCTATGACGCGGCGCATACCATGCCGGAAGAGGATTTTAAAAAGTTGATTGAATTAACGATGCTTGCGCCGTCTTCGTTCAATATACAACATACGCGTTTTGTGCGCATAACCGATAAAGCGGTGCGACAAAACATAAGGCAAGTTGCATGGGATCAGCCACAGGTAACTGATGCTTCTGAATTGTTGGTGATATGCGCGGATGTAAAGGCGTGGGAAAAGGATCCTGCACAATATTGGCGTAATGCGCCGCCCGAAACCACTGATTTAATGGTGTCGATGATTACATCATTTTATGAGGAGAAGGAGCAATTGCAAAGAGATGAGGCGCTTCGCTCGGTTGGGTTATCGGCGCAAACCTTGATGCTAACGGCGAAGGCGATGGGCTATGATACATGCCCGATGATGGGCTTTGATCAAGCACAGGTCGCGGAAATTATAAATCTGCCGAATGATCATGTGATCGGCATGATGATGGCAATCGGAAAAGCCGAAAAAGCGGCGTTCCCGCGCGGCGTTTTAAATGATTACGATACAACTGTAATCGGAAATAAATTTTAAATTTTAGTGCGTAATAAAAGGAGAAAATTATGTCTGTAGAAACACTGAAAGGTCAAATACCGGCTTATGCAAAGGATATTAAGTTAAATCTTTCAAGCTTGGCCTCTGATGAAACATTAACACCGCAGCAGCACTGGGGTACGTTTTTGGCATCGGCTTTGGCGACCGGGAATGCGGATGTGATTGCGGCAATCGAGGCCGAAGCATCACAGCACCTATCTGCCGAAGCATTAGAAGCATCAAAGGCGGCAGCGGCTATTATGGCGATGAACAATATCTATTATCGCTTTGTGCATATTGCGAAGAACAAAGAATATCAAACATTGCCTGCGAAATTACGTATGAACATCATCGGTAAGCCGGGTGTTGATAAGGTTGATTTCGAGCTATGGTCATTGGCGGTATCCGCGATTAACGGCTGTGGTATGTGCATTGATGCGCACGAGGCCGAGCTGCGTAAGGCGGGAATGACATCTTCTGATATTCAGGCGGCAGTACGTATTGCGGCAACTGTAAATGCCGTAGCGGCGGTCATCGCAGGTGAAAATGCAATGGCACCATCTGTGGCGCAAGCTGCTTAATTATACTGATTACATTTTAGGCGCGGCGGGTTTTTTCCATTTCCCTGCCGCGTTTTTTCTTTTAATGCGTTATAACATTATCACTAACCACAATACGGGAGATTATTACGATGGCTATGGAATACTTACACACGATGGTGCGCGTTCATGATTTGGACGAATCAATGGATTTTTACTGCAATAAACTCGGGCTGGTTGAGGTTGCCCGTAAAGAGGTAGAAGCAGGGCGCTTTACGCTTATCTTTTTAGCAGCTCCCGGCGATGTAGAATCGGCCAAAGCAAACAAGGCGCCAATGGTTGAGCTGACTTATAACTGGCCGGATGAAAACGGCAATGTTGAGGAATATGACGAAGGGCGCAATTTCGGGCATTTGGCATACCGCGTAGATGATATCTATAAAACATGTCAGGAATTAATGGATGCAGGCGTTGTTATTAATCGTCCGCCGCGTGATGGTAATATGGCGTTTATCCGCTCACCCGATAATATTTCTATTGAATTGTTGCAACGTGGTGATGCATTGCCGAAGCAGGAGCCTTGGGCGAGCATGGAAAACACAGGGAAGTGGTAATCGATTACCCATTTCTTTAAGGGCGCGTTGTTCCGGCCGTTGGCAGGCTGTCTGCGGTCGGTGCGCTTTGATCAGGCACGATGGCGCCTAGTGTAATGATTTGGTCGGCCGTCGTTGATGCCACGGCTTTTGCCTCGCTCTCAATGTATTGTTTGCTATATTCCTCAAAACTGCTTCTGGTGCCGCCGGCGTAGGCAATCCAATTTAGCGCGCCCATCGTCGCATTGTGGTGAATGGGGTCATCTTCTTTCAGGCTGCCGATGACGAGTTTATCGGCCTGAATTTGGTGGATGCCGTGATAAACTTCTTCTGTTGCCGCGCGAATGAAGAAATGCGCTTCTTCTGAATCGGTTTCTGCTTTGTACGTATTGCGATCCATCAGGTGGTAATTCGGGCTGTAGCGTAGTGCGATAACTTCATCATTCAGGATTCCTGCTTCTTTGAAGGTCATGTAACCCATCGTTCCGCCATCTTCATCAATTTGTTTAGCCGACTTATAGACGACAGTCGTGTCATCTTTGTCTAAGATATCTGCAACACCATAAGATGCTGCAAAGCTATCGGTAATGATATCGGCAATTTGTTCACGTAGAACGGCTTGGTCGCGCACATCTTCTGCCGTGGATATGTTGTCCGGGCATTTTATTTGTGAAACGGCAGCCAGGAATTCCGGGTTTGACCTGAGTTCTTTTACGGCTTGCGCCGTGCGCTCTGCGCTCCATGCGTTATATGCGTCGCTTTGCGGGGTGCTGTAATGCATATAACCGCGCGCGATTTCCGCAAAATCTGTTCCTTTTAATGTCGGCTCATCTATCTCAGTTCGATGCGCATGCAACATGGTGTAGGCCAGCGCTTTGGCGGTGTTCGCATCCGCTTCAGGGAATTTATCTGGAATGGTTGTGCCGATCTCACCATTTGCATCACTCTTGGCGATGGAAACTGCATCATCCAGTGTAAACCCTTTCAAAGACGGGGTGTGTTTTATAAGGTCATTCAAAACATCTGTTTGATCACGTTCTCTTGCAATAAGGGCGCGTGCATTGGCGTCTGATGCCAGTTGTTCGGGTGTTTTTTCCGCATCGGGATCGGAGATGAAGCTGGTCACATATCCGACTGCATCAGAAACAAGGCCGTGGCTGTGATCGGGATTCCAGTTTGCTTGTGCGGCTTCTCTCATTTCTTTTTCAACATCGGTAAATTTGGGAACGCCGCCCGAAAACGTCTTGCGATCTAATAAAATGCCAGAGTTTTCGTTGAATTTTTCTTGAAGATATTGGGTGATGATGCGATCCGATTTTTCGGCTTCACTTTGGGCAAGCGGAACCTCTCGGTCCTTGAACCGATTGTAATTAAACTCAAATGCATCTTCTTTTGTATCGGGGGTATCACCCATATTTACCGCCGCTATTCTTTTTTATTGCGATAATGTTATCATGCGGCAAAAGAATTGGCAAAATAAAAGGGGCGCATTTACGCCCCTGATTATTCGGATATTATTTCATCAAATGCTTAGTTTGCGTTTGACGGAAGCAAGATTTTGATTGCTTCGGATGAGTAATGTTCACGGAACTCTTCATCCAGATCTTTCGGGTGCGCCATCAGGCGGAAGAACACCGGGCCGCATAAAATATCAATCGCAAGATCGGCGTCAATGTCAGGGCGGAATTCGCCGGTACGCTGACCTTCTTCGATGCTGTAGCGAATGGCATCCATTAATGGCTCTAATAGATTGTCTTTAAAGATTTCCAAGGATACTTCACTTGCTTGGGCTTCACTGAAAAGCTGTGCAATTGTTTGACCGTTATTGCTGTCCAGCAAGCGCGCAAGCTTATCGATCTGCATCATGATCGCTTCTTTGTGGCTGCTTGCCGTCGGCAGAGGGGTTTGCATGCCGGGTTGGCTCGCAAGCGCATCCATAACAACCGCAGTTTTATTTGGCCACCATCTATAGATTGTGGTTTTTCCGACCTTTGCCTTTTTTGCGATCGACTCAATGCTCAATTCCTGAACAGATGTCTGAAGCAATAATTTATTTGTCGCATTCAAAATCGCTTTTCTTGATTTCTCGCTGCGTGGTCTGCCTTTTTTTGCTGCCGCTTCTGCCATGTGTAAATTCCTCCTGAAGTATCCGCCATATAACACGGGATGTGTTGAATGCTGGATAGATTTTAGAAAACTTATCGTGTCGTATTATGGTTAGATATATGCCCCATTTTTTTGATTTTGACAAGTGGATTGAATGTATTTTTTGAGGTGATGCGTATCATTAAATTAAAATTATTTTATATCAATGTTTTGCTGTCATTTTTTATTTTGATACTAGCGGATTTTTAATATAGGTAACGCACCCAACCGTAAAGGCGGGTGCGCTTCGATGTGTTCTGTTGCGAATCGGTTTAGCTAGAAACTCTTACGCAGGCGCAGGCCGAAATTCCAATCGCGTTCCATTTGTACACCGTTCAGATTTTGGTAGACGGGGGCGCCGATTTCCGCCGCGATTTCTACGCCTTCGAAGGCATGGTATTGCGGCGTATAGTGCAGGCCGATGCCGACATCCACGGTCTTGCCACCATAGTTATCAGGATTTGCAGTTTGTACAGGGGCGGTGATATTGGCATCGCTGCCTTTAATTTTACCCTGATAGGCGGCATCAATTTTACCGCTTATGCCAATGGATGGTGTAAACTTGTATCCGCCCCATGCGGTAATACCGTGCTTGTTCCCGAGACGGTACCCTTGGTCGTTTTCACTCTCCATGCGGATTGTGGCTTTATATTGTGCGCCCCAATTCCATTGGTTTTTATGGCCGCTATAGGTTGCTCCCAATAGGGCGTCCCATGTGCCTGACCCCAATTGCATGGCGTATGGCAAGCGTAATGTCGGGCGCGTATTCATGGGCGTTAATACATCGTCTTCTTCTTTGGTGGATCCTGTTGGTGCGCTGATGCCTGCACTAAGGTTCAGGGCAATATTATCTTGCGTATAGACATTATAGATACCGGATAGTTTCGTATCGCCCCAACCGCTTGAACGCGTTGTAAAGCGCCCAAGCTCTGTTGTTCCCGCCATTCCCTGAAATGTTAGATGTTCCATGTCGTTTTTCATGTACATAGCCATACCCATCAGGGTGAGCTTATCTGTTACGCCATACATTGCGCCGAACATATGCATATCCATTTCCATTTTGGTCGGAACAACGCGTAATGTCGGGGGCGGGGCGTTCGGGTTTGTAATCGTGGTGACGATTTCTTGCGGTGATATTGAATCCGTGCCTTGTCTGTTGCCCTTCATTTCCATGTGGCTATAGCTATAGGACACCATCCAGTCGCCCTTGCCGTGAACGTGATCACCCATAACCGCAAGAGGGACGGGGCTACTTGCTGCGTTATGGTCGTGGTAGCCTTGTGAATGTCCTGTATGCTCCGCGTGGCCTTCGTGTCCGGCAAGTGCAGGGGCAGAAAAACCAATCATCATTGTGCTGCCGAGAAGGCAGGCTTTATATAGTGTTCTCATCGTGAGACTCCTTAAAAAATATATGTGTTTTGTATTTGTTTTTATTTTTTAAGAAGAAACGGGTGGTGCGCGGGGCTGGGTTTGTTGTGGTAAAGGCGGTTGTGCGACTTGTGCGCTATACAGATCATGAATATTGAAGCGTGAGAGTGTAACGTCTCGCGGGGCGAGGCTAAGTGGTGAATCCGGGATATGAACAGACAGCCCGGTCATAAAACATAAGCTACATGTTCTGAGTTTCGGGCTTTGCGGTATTTCGTTGCCGTTTTCGTCGATCAGGATGGTCTGCGTGCCAAACGCCGAACAAATTGTTATCTGTGTGCCGTTTTGATTGGCTGCCCATATGGGGGAGAGATGCGCAAAAATGCTAAGCGTCATGGCCATTAGCGCCAGAGCGAAGAATGTTTTTTGCATTGTGCGTTTATGTATTAAACGGTGTCCCATGGGCGTTTACATATCTCAGATAACCCCGCCAGTCCATAGGGATTTAGTCCGGCGGGTGGTTTGTTTTTAATATGCGTGGTTTTGGAATGATCGCGGCGCATCATCAACCATGATAATACGGCCGTTTTTGTATTCCAAGATCGCCAGGCCGCGCTCTACTATACCATCATTGCGGAAACGGAAAATACCGTCAACGCCAGCGAAGCCATTCGGGTTTGTTATCGAGCGATGATCATATGCGGGTGCATTATTTTTGCGCAATCCGATCTGTGCCAAAATCGCGGAAAGGGCCGTTGCATCATAGGCTAGTGATGCGATACGCGGCGGGCTGGAAAGGTAGAAATTTTTATAACGTTGTTCAAATTTTTGACGTACCTTTGGTGATGGTGCGGCAAACCATGCACCGCTCAGTGTGCGGTCTGTTGCCAAGACTGTATCATCCATTAATCCTGTGCCCAAGCGTTTGACCTGGTTAGGCGGCAGGTCGTAATGGTTTAAGAAGCTTCCGACTTGACGGGCAAGAGGGCCGCCAACGGGCATGAGGACGGCGTTAAACGGTGCGCCATGGGCATTGTTCGCAGCCTTGCGTGCATCGTAATCAGAGAATTTACGAACGACATCGCCAAGGTCTGTTCCGCGCGGTGAGAACCTCTCTACGCGTACGGTGCTCGCACCTGATTGTGCAGCGATGCTGTTATAGGCGGAAACAATGCCGTTGCCATATGTGTCTTGCGGGCTTAGGACGGCGACGTTGCCGTAACCTTGGCGCGCGGCATAGCTTACGACACGCTCGACTTGGTCAAACGGCAGGAATCCGATCAGGAATGTGCGATTATTTGCGAGTGTCCAGTCTGTGGAAAAGGCGATCATATTGACGCCTGCAGGCTGTGTTACCTGACGCGCGGCCTTAACCGAGTGAGAAAATACAGGGCCGAGGACAAGCTGTGCACCACCTTGAAGGGCTGCGCGCGCGGCTTCTTTTGCGCCTTCGGCATTTCCTTTTGTGTCCTGCGGGATAAGTTCAAAATTTGAATATCCGACATCGTAAATGGCAAGTTGCGCGGCATTTAACATGGCTTGACCGAGTTTTTGGTGTGGGCCGCTTAAGGGGAGGAGAATGCCGACCTTAACAGTGGGGAGATCATCTTTGTTGATGGTTGTGCTCTCTGCGGCTTCCATACCGAATTCAGCCGGCGCATCAGAGAGGTCATTCGGTGTTTGCTGCGCTTGTTGGTTGGGTTGGTTGTTGCCTTCCCATGGACGTGTATTGTATCCGCCATTGCTCACGCAGCCTTGCAAAAATAACGCCGCGGTGGTCATAAATAATAAAACGGGAAATAATTTTAAGGGGAAACGGCTGTGTAATTTGCGCATAACTTTGCTAAACTCTCTTTTCGGTGTAAAAGGTTTTAATAAATTCTGATGATTATTCACTATGAAAAAAACAATAGAGAAAAAGACTCAAAAAATCCAGAGCGCAACACGGCCGTATCCAAGAAAAAAGAGAAAAAAATAAGATGAAGAATGAACGGGAAAATTTAAAGGCCGGATTGTATATTGTGGCGACGCCGATTGGGAATTTGCGTGATATTACATTGCGTGCCCTTGACGTTTTGGGGGCTGCGGATGTGATTTATTGTGAGGATACGCGGGTGACGCGGAAATTATTATCTGCGTTTCAAATCAAGGGGCACCTCAAATCCTATAATGACCATAGTGATGATGCGCAACGTGCGCGTGTTATTGAAGATGTGGTAGAAGGGAAAGTTGTTCTTCTTGCCAGTGATGCGGGTATGCCGATGATTTCTGACCCGGGGTATAAACTGGCACGCGATTGCGCGGCGCAGGGGCTGTATGTCACGACATTGCCGGGGGCGAATGCACCATTATCAGCGTTGCAATTATCTGGCCTGCCGAGTGATCAATTTTGCTTTCTGGGGTTCTTGCCGAACAAAAAGAATGCTCGCCGTAATTTCTTGCAAGGGTGGGAAGATGTGAAAGGCGCTCTGATTGCTTTTGAAACAGCGCCGCGTTTACAGGCCGCGTTACAGGATATTGCGGATATTCTGGGGAATCGTGAGGTTGCGGTGGTACGCGAGATTACGAAATTATTCGAAGAATCACGGCGCGCGCCTGTGCTGGATTTGATTACGCATTACGAAGCAGAAGGTGCGCCGAAGGGGGAAATCGTGATTGTGATCGCACCGCCGATGGAAAAACAGCTCAACATAGAGGATGCTGAAGAATTGATACGATCCGCACTGAAAGAAATGCGTGTTAAAGATGCCGCAGCGCATGTTGCAAAGCAAACAGGATTGAAAAAGAGTGATTTGTATGATTTGGCTCTGAGGCTATCAAAGGAAAGTGATTAAGCACCTTGTTTAAAAAGGAAAAGACAAATTTTAAAAAGGGTGTTGATGCCGAAAGATTGGCTGCCGATTATTTGCAGGTGCAAGGGTATAGTATTCTAAAAAATCGTTATAAAACAAAGTTTGGTGAGATTGATCTTATTGTCCAGCATAAGAACCTGATTGCTTTTGTGGAGGTGAAGCGAAGAGCGTCGATTGAAGATGCTTTATACGCAGTTCAACCTCGTGCGAAAATTAGAATACAAAACGCGGCATTGCATTTTATTTCCGCGTATCCGCAATTTCAGGAATGTGATATGCGGTTTGATGTTGTGGCTGTTTCGGCGGATGGGGGGATATCCCATCTGGACAATGCGTGGGAAGCGCGTTCATAATAAGGCAGCGGATCGCAATGATTCGTATTATGCCTTTCGAAAATAGGGCAAGCAAACAAAGACATATTAAGAACAGGATGATCATCATGCATTTTCCGATGAAGAATTTATATTTAGCATTACTGGCAACCTCCGGACTGGCACTTTCTGGGTGTTCTATGGTCGGTGTTGCCGCAGGCGTTGGTGTCGCCGCAGGGACAGCCGCCGTACAGGAAGGTGGAATATCCCGTGCCGTTAGTGATGCGCGTATTCAAACAGAAATTAATCATCTGTGGTTTTCTTATGATGTTAATATGTTCACAAAATTAGATCTGACGATAAATCAAGGTCGTGTTTTGATTACCGGTGTGGTGCAAGACCCTCAACACAGAGTTGAAGCGGTGCGTTTAGCATGGCAGCCTGTCGGTGTGGTGCAGGTAATCAATGAAATTACCGTTGCTGATAGTGAGGGGGTTGTCGGATATGCCAAGGATGCATGGATTTCAGGGCGTTTGCGCACCTCATTGATTATGGATAAAGACGTTGAATCGCTTAACTACTCCATTGATACAGTACAAGGCGTTGTTTACTTGATGGGCTTCGCACAAAGTCAGGGTGAATTGAATCATGTGATGGGTATTGCGCGCACTATTGGCGGTGTACGCCGTGTGGTGAGTTATGTGAAGATTGCGGGCACGCCGGAAACGCGTGAGCATGCAAGTGAGTATCAGCAGAGATTTGGTGAGGAGTGGTCAACGGAAAATGCCACATCCGGCCAAGCAACAAGCGGCCCGATCCAGTGGGAAGAGCAGAGTGTTTATGAATGACCATAGATGTTGATGGGCATTTGAAAGAATGCGCATCTGCGCGTGAAGAAGATATAGACCTCGGAAACTTGTCCTTGATTATAATGGAGCAGGAGCATCCGGGGCTTTCGCTCGATCGGTATCGAGTGCATTTCGATAAAAATTCAAAATCAGTTTTGCGAAGGCACAAACATTTGATTGAGAACGGTGCGGAAGACGATGCGGGTACGCAACTTGCTGCATTAAAATACGTCATTACCGAAGAAAATGAATACATATGTGATCGTGACACAATGGAGGCATTGGAAATGGCTGATATGGTGCGCGTGATTGATCGTCGTGCGGGGGGCGCTGTCGCTCTGGCGGTGTTGTATATTGATGCGGCGCGTAAATGCGGGTGGGATGTGCGCGGTGTGAATTTTCCGGGGCGTTATCTGTGTCGTCTGCAAAAGGGGGCTGAGCGTTTGCTTTTTGATCCCGCGGATCCAAGCAAGATGTTACAAGCCGTGGATTTACGTGCCATGGTGAAGGGTGCGTTGGGGGATGCCGCGGAGCTGTCTAATGCGTATCTTGATGCGGTTGATGTGCGCGATACGGTGATGCATTTATGTAATCATATTTCACTAAGGTGTATTGAAATGGGGGATTACGAAAATGCCTTGCAGGTGATTGAGAAGGTACATGCTCTTCGTCCGGATGATTACCGTTTACTGCTTGATACGGGTGTCTTATATGCCCGAACAAATCAAAAGGAAAAGGCGATCTCTACGCTGCGATTGTATATTGATAGTGCACCCTTGGCCGAGGAAAAGCAGGAGGCGCTAAATATGCTTCATGAGCTCGAGCTTTCTGACTGACATCAGTTTTTTATTTTTTTTCGGATATTTTTCATTTGTTCACCGTTGTTTAGTGGGGTCATCATGGAATCGCTTGCAAGGAATTGCAGAAGGTTCTAGTAATGATAGCGTTAATTTTGCGAATCTGTGTGAATAGATTCGCTGCTTATTGAGTTGAAAGGATATATATATGTTCGCTCGTTATTTTATGATTTTTTCCATGCTATTTGTTTTAACGGCATGTGGCACGTCCAATAAAGGGGACATTGATACAGGTATGGACGGTAGCGTCATCGTAGATGAAAATGACGGCGGCCTATATTCAGATGGTATGGATGGCCCGACACCCGGTACACAGGCTGATCTTGTTGTAAATGTCGGTGATCGCGTTTTCTTTGAAACAGATAGCACAGATTTGACAAGCTCTGCTCGCTCGACACTTGAAAATCAAGCGTCATGGTTAGCACGTTTTCCGAACCTGTCAGTGACAATCGAAGGTCACGCGGATGAACGCGGTACACGTGAATACAACCTTGCTTTGGGTGAGCGCCGTGCGAATTCTGTTAAAAACTACTTGGTTGCACTTGGTGTTAGCCCGTCACGCGTCACAACCGTATCTTACGGTAAAGAGCGTCCTGCTGTTCCCGGTTCAAATGACACTGCATGGTCACAAAACCGTCGTGGTGTAACAAAGGTTGAGTAATAACCTCACGCAATACGAACATCAACACTAGAAGGAATCACATATTATTATGATCCGCTATTGTAATTCGAAAACATTTATAACTGCGTCCGCTGTGCTTTGTTTCACTGCGGGCGTTTTTGCTCCTTCCGTTCCTGCCTATGCACAAGCCTCTGATACGGCTGCAGCTGCGGCTGCGGAAATCAGGTTTCAACAGCTTGAGAAGGAAATCCGTCGTTTGACAGGGCAGGTTGAGGAGCAGAACTTTGAAATTCGTCAGCTTAAAGATGAGCTTGCGAAGATCAAAGGGGAAATGGATGGCCGCCTGAGAGATATGGAACGCAACACGGATGAGATCGATTACACGGCTTCTTCGTCGTCACAAAGTGATGTTGTCGGTACAAGTGTAATGGCTTCATCTAATACGGAAGGTGATAATCAGGTACAAACGCTGGGCACAATCAATCGCTCTGCTGATACGGGGGAGGTAACGTCTTCCGGTTCTGATTCAGCGCCAAAGGCATATGATTTTGCGTATTCATTCATCAAGTCCCGTGACTTTGATCGTGCAGAGGTAGAGTTTGATAAATTTATCAAAACCTATCCAAACCATGATTTGGTTGCGAATGCCAAATATTGGTATGGTGAAACCTTCTATGTGCGTGGAGATTATAATAAATCTGCGCGTATCTTTGCGGAAGGCTATCAGAACTATCCCAAAAGCTCAAAGGCAGCGAGTAATTTGCTAAAGCTAGGTATGTCTTTGGTTGGTATGAATAAATCTGATGATGCGTGTATTGCGTTTAAGCAATTGAAAAAAGAATATTCGAAATCCTCTGTTCCTGTTTTGAAACGTGCGGATTCGGAAATGGAAAAAATTAACTGCCGCTAAGTGTTGCACGATAAGGCGGCCGTTTTTTTCCGGATGGAAAAGATGACAAATCATAATAATCATTCAGAAAATCCGTCTGCATTTTGGGACGGATTTTCCGCATCTATGGATGCGCGATTTTTCACCGTTATGTCCTCGGTTGAACGACTTGCCGTGGCTGTATCGGGCGGTGCAGATAGTATGGCCTTGGTGCATGCATTATCACGTTATACCCATGCGCGCGGAATATTGCTCATTGCCTATACGGTCGACCACGGCTTACGCCCCGAGGCAAAACTAGAGGCCGAGCAGGTGCGGACTTGGTTATCATCATATGACAATGTTACGCATCATATCTTACGATGGGATCATGACGATCTTCCGCCGGGTGCTCGTATCCAAGAGCGCGCCCGTCAGGCCCGATATGATTTAATGTTTAATGATATGAATGATAAAGGTGTTAGGCATTTATTCGTTGCCCACCATTTAGATGATCAGGCGGAAACGGTTTTATTTCGCCTGTCGAAGGGCAGTGGTTTGAGTGGCCTTTCTGCTATGCGTGATATGCGGGAACGTGACGGGGTAACGCTTTGCCGTCCTTGTCTTGATATACCGAAGGCGGATGTTCTTTCTTATTGTGCGGAAAATGGTATTGAATATATCCATGATCCGTCAAATGATGATGAGAAATATGCCCGCATCAGGCTCAGGAATTCGATGAATATTTTGGCAGAAGAGGGGCTGAGTGCAAAACGCCTTGGTGTACTGGCGCGCCGCGCGCAGCGGGCTAATGATGCCCTTGATTATTATGCGGATGAATATTTCAGGCATAATGCATTAATTAAATCTGATCGTATCGATTTGAAGCTTTTATATCTTTTAAATCAACCTTTTGAGGTGTTTTTCAGGGTGGTGGATTTGGCATTAAACTGTATGCAGTCAGACGGTTGTGGCTATGGGGTGCGTATGGAGAAATTAGAGGTTCTGTGCGAGGATTTATATACTGCGCATGATAATGGTTTCCGAAAACGTACATTGGGCGGCGTTATTTTTTCTTATGATGAAAAAAGCGAAACAATTATTTTGGAACGCGAGTGAGGGAGTGAGGGACATCGCGTTTTAAAATCTATATTATATTTTGCTGAAAAGGCTTTTTAATCCTTGCTGAATAGGCTAAGTTTCTTTGGTTTAGTACGAAAATAAAGCGTTCAAAAAACAGATAAAATCTAAGGTGAATAAACGTGAATAATGTGAATAAAAATCTTGTTGTATGGCTTGCTATCGGTTTGGGTATTTTGCTTTTGCTGAATGCCGCACAAAGCATGCAACAGCAAGGCATGGCTGCAAAAGATGAAATCAGCTATACCGAATTTCTTCAGGCTGTCGGCAAGGGTGAAATTCAGGAAGTGCTCGTCAAGGGCGATGACCTTTCAGGCTCGTTTAAAGACGAGAGCAAGAAATTTGTGACGAAGGTGCCGCCGATCGAAAACATCATGGATCGCCTTTTAGACACAAATGTAAAGGTTGTTGTGAAGGAGCCTGATCCGCCACAAGTAACGCTGGCGTTTATCCTTTGGAATTTATTGCCGATTTTTGTGATTATCGGTTTTTGGATTTTCTTGATGCGCCAAATGAGCGGTAAAGGCGGCGGCGGTGCGATGAGCTTTGGTAAGTCGCGTGCGAAGATGCTGAACGAGCGCTTGGGCAAGGTGACCTTTGCCGATGTGGCCGGTATCGAAGAAGCAAAAACGGATTTGGAAGAGGTTGTTGAGTTCCTGAAGGATCCGCAAAAATTCCAACGTTTAGGCGGTAAAATTCCGAAGGGCGCATTGTTGGTCGGCCCTCCCGGTACCGGTAAGACATTGGTTGCGCGTGCCGTGGCCGGTGAAGCTGGCGTGCCGTTTTTTACTATTTCTGGTTCTGACTTTGTTGAAATGTTCGTTGGTGTCGGTGCTAGTCGTGTCCGCGATATGTTTGAACAGGGTAAGAAAAATGCCCCATGTATTATTTTCATCGACGAGATTGATGCTGTTGGTCGTCACCGTGGTGCCGGATATGGCGGCGGTAATGATGAACGTGAGCAAACATTGAACCAGATGTTGGTTGAGATGGATGGTTTCGAAGCGAATGAAGGCGTTATCATTTTGGCGGCGACAAACAGACCTGATGTTCTTGACCCTGCGTTATTACGTCCGGGGCGTTTTGACCGTCAGATCAATGTGCCGTTGCCCGATGTAAAGGGCCGTGAAGAGATTTTGAAGGTGCATATGGGCAAGGTTCCGTTGGCGAATAATGTCGATGCATCTGTTCTTGCGCGCGGAACACCCGGTTTTTCAGGTGCTGAGCTTGCGAATTTGATCAATGAGGCAGCTTTGCTAGCGGCACGTAAGAATAAGCGTGTTGTTGGTATGGACGATTTGGAAGAAGCCAAGGATAAGGTTTTGATGGGCGCCGAGCGTAAATCAATGGCGATGAGTGATGAGGAAAAGAAATTAACGGCCTATCACGAAGCAGGGCACGCAATTGTATCTTTGAACGAGCCGGAATGCGATCCGATTCACAAGGCAACAATCGTGCCGCGTGGTCGCGCCCTTGGTATGGTTATGAGTTTGCCGGAAGGTGATCGCTATAGTCAATCTATCGCCAAAATGCAGGCGCAGCTTGCGATGACAATGGGAGGTCGTGCGGCCGAAGAGATTACCTTTGGAGCCGATAAGGTCACGAGCGGTGCATCCAGTGATATCAACTATGCATCCCGTCTTGCGCGTGCAATGGTTACCGAATGGGGCCTGAGTGAGAAGGTTGGTATGGTTGATTATTCGGATGATCCGAGTGCATATCACCAAAAGCGTATTTCAGGCTCTACATCGAATCTGATTGAGGATGAGGTGCGTCGTTTGATTGATGATGCATATGCACGTGCGAAGAAAATTCTGAAGGACAAGGCAAAGGATTACGAAACTTTGGCCAAGGCCTTGCTGGAATATGAAACCCTATCAGGTGATGATATTCAGGCATTATTGAGAGGGGAGCCGATCTTACGCGGTAATGACGATGAGGATAAACCGTCTCCGCGTCCGTCCGTTCCGCGCGGAGGCAGTGTAACCGAGGCGTAAAAATATCGGTGAAATTGAAATGAAAAATACAATCCGGTCTATATCATATAGGCCGGATTTATTTGTGGCTCAGGTAATTCGTAATCCATGACGCTATGGCGTGGTTGGATTATTTTTTCAAAGTTTTCATGGCCCTTGATATGCTCTATGCAACGGCCAAGAAATGCCGTCATTTTTTCCATACCCTCAGGCGTGCCGATTAAATCATTACGGATTTCAATGCCGAAATACTGCAAATCATTTGACCGAGAGATAAGTGGCGCGGCACTTGCCGGGCGGTTTGCTACACGATAAGGCTCGCCGGATACAAAATTATAATCTTCTTGCTGGCGAAGGAAATCTTCCGCAGCTTGCGATAGCGGCGTCTTCTCACATCTGATTGTGCCAATCTCAACATCGCGTTTTCTTTGTTGCCATGTCGGGGTAAAGCTATGCATATCAATAACGATAACGCCGCCTTTTTGCGATCTTATGTCGTTGATAAGATTGTGTTTGGCTTCATGATATGGGGCGTATATTTCAGATATCCGTCTGTTACGACTTTTCAGGTCACATTTATCAAGCTGATTATGCGGGATTTTAAAATCCTCATGTTCCGAAGATGTCTCCGTAATGGAATAATCGGGCATGCGGTTTAAATCCACGACAAGGCGAGAGTAGTTGCCGTAAATATAGTTTAGGTTATCAAAACGCTGCTGCATACGTTCAAACAATTCACTGACATGAAGGTCATACGCTTCATGTGCGCCATTAAACCACTCGGGTTCTGTCCCTAATGATTGGTGAAGTGCTTGGGGAACTTTTCTCCCATTATGCGGCCCTGCCAGCAGGAAAATGCTGTCACCTCTAACGGTGGTGTATGGCGTTGGGTCTTCTTCCGCAAGTAGTTTAGCTGCGTCGGCGTGCATAGAAAATTCGTCTTTTATCATTATTCAAAAATGTATTCACCCTGTTTATTTGTTATTACTTATATGCCATAGGCTATAATTTTTTACAAATTTCTTCAATTTAAAATTTCCCTATTGTCAAAGGGGCTGCCCAAAATTAAAGTGGTTCTTATGGCAGAAAAACAAGAAAAATCAAAGAAATATTTCGGTACGGACGGTATTCGCGGACGTGCAAATTCCCATCCGATGACGGCGGAAATGGCGTTAAAAGTGGCCATGGCATCAGCCGCCGTGTTGCGTAAGCGACGTGGGGGTAATCACATGGATCGTGTGGTGATCGGCAAGGATACGCGCCTTTCCGGTTATATGCTGGAACAGGCGATGAGCGCAGGTTTTATTTCTATGGGGATGGATGTTATTTTAATTGGTCCGATCCCAACGCCCGGTATTGCAAAATTAACACGCTCATTACGCGCTGATGCGGGCGTGATGATTTCGGCGTCACATAATCCGTATCAGGATAACGGTATAAAATTGTTCGGATCAGATGGGTTTAAGCTTGCTGATGATATTGAACAAGAGATAGAGCGCATGATTGACGCCGATCTTGATACGCATCTGGTAGAGCCCGAAGCCTTGGGTAAGGCTAGCCGTTTGGAAGATGCACTTGGCCGTTATATCGAATCCCTTAAACGTTCTATCCCGCGCCGTGGCTCTCTAGAGGGGCTGAAGGTTGTCGTGGATTGTGCAAATGGCGCGGCATATAAGGTTGCACCGCAAGTTTTGTGGGAGCTTGAGGTTGATGTGATTGCAATCGGTAATACGCCGAACGGCCGAAATATCAATGCAGGATACGGCGCGACGGCCACTGCAAGATTACAAGAGGCTGTGGTTGATAATAATGCTGATGTCGGTATTGCTCTTGACGGTGATGCAGATCGCCTGATCATGGTTGATGAGAAGGGCGATAAAGTTGACGGCGATCAGATAATGGCCGCCTTGGCGCTTTGGTTTAAAGAGCAAGAAACCCTCAAAGGGGGAGGGCTTGTGTCTACGGTGATGTCTAATCTTGGTTTGGAGCGCCTGATGACGGCCAATGACTTGACGCTTGAGCGCACCGCTGTGGGCGATCGTTATGTTGTTGAGCATATGCGCAAGCACGGATTTAATGTTGGTGGAGAGCAGTCAGGGCATTTGGTCTTGAGTGATTTTGCCACAACAGGCGACGGGCTGTTGGCTGCGTTACAGGTGCTATCGATAATTAAATATCGTGAGAAACCTGCGAGTGAAACTCTTAAATTATTCGATCCTGTGCCGCAAATCCTAAAGAATGTAAGGTATGCGGGTGATAACCCGATGTTTAACGACACGGTTCGTAATGCAATTGAGGGTGCGCAAGGGCGCTTTAACGGAAACGGTCGCTTGTTGGTGCGCCCGTCAGGTACGGAACCCCTTATACGCGTTATGGCCGAGGGGGATGATCCTGCGCTTGTTGACACAATTGTAAATGATTTGTGCGAAACCATTGAAAAAGTCGTCAGAGTTGGGTAATGTGCGCGCGTTTGACACAGCCTGCAAGAGCGAATGGGTAAGGCTTTATGAGCAAAAAGAATGACAGTCTGGCACTTTTGCCAAATGGTTTTGCCGACCTTTTGCCACCACAGGCAGATGCGGAAAGCCGCTCTATACGTATTTTAATGGATACGTTTTCCGCTTTTGGTTATATGCGGATTAAGCCGCCTCTCCTTGAATTTGAAGACAGTTTATTGGCACCGGGTCCGGGGGCTTTGCTTGCGGGGGAAACCTTCCGTTTAATGGATCCTGTGACGCATCGTATGTTGGGAGTGCGTTCCGACATTACCGCGCAGATTGCGCGCATCGTAAAATCGCGTTTGACGAATGATGCTCGTCCGCTGCGTTTAATGTATGCAAATGATGTTCTGCGTACAAAGGGCAGTCAAATGCGAACGGAACGTCAATTTACGCAAGTCGGATGCGAGTTGGTAAGTGATAACATATCAATTGAAGCGGATGTTGAGATCTCAATTCTTGCCGTTTTGGGTGTCAAGGCTTTGGGGCTGAGTAATCTGACGCTTGATATGAATATCCCGGGCTTTGTTGCACTTGTTGTTGACGGCCTTGATGACGATACGTTGGAAATTGTTCAAAAAGCGGTGACACAACGTGATCAGGATACGCTTTTGGCGCTTGATGATGATCGATGTTCTTTGCTTGCACGTTTAATGCAGGCAAGTGGAGATTACGAAAAAGCGTTCGATGCGCTGCGCTCAGAAAAACTACCGCATGACGCACGCGAAATGGCTGATCGCCTTGAAACGGTATGCCGTAAAATTGATAACGGCTTATCACAGCTGGGCATTCATGATGCGCAAATCACGATTGATTTGCTGGAGCAGGGCGGCTTTGAATATCACGAAACACTTGGCTTTACGCTGTTTTCAAAAGGTGTAGGTGGTGAGCTCGGTCGTGGCGGTCGCTATCGTGTGCATTTTGGTGTTCAAGAAGGCGAAAACGGTGATTATGCTGCCGGGTTTACATTGTATATGGATACGATTTCAAAATCCGTAGAGCAGGTAAAGCTGCCTGAAACGGTGTTTGTAAATGTTTCCGAATCTTGGGATGTTATTTCAAAACTGCACGATCAGGGCTGGCGCATTGTGCGTGGCTTGGAAGGTGATGAAATGCCCGTGGGATGTACGCATGTCTATGAAGGCGGCGAAGTAAAGGTAATTGATTAGTAGAAATACTCAAATATTCAAACGATGAGGTTTTAAAATGAGTAATGTAGCAGTAATCGGCTCACAATGGGGTGATGAAGGTAAAGGTAAAATCGTTGACTGGTTGTCATCGCGCGCGGATGTCGTTGTGCGTTTCCAAGGTGGTCACAATGCCGGTCATACACTTGTGATTGATGGCAATGAATATAAATTGAACCTGTTGCCGTCAGGCGTCGTCAGGCAGGGTAAGATTTCCATGATCGGAAACGGTGTTGTCATTAGTCCTTGGGCATTGTTGAAGGAAATCGCGACAATCAAAGAAAAGGGTGTGAAGATTACACCTGAGAATTTCGTGATTGCAGAAAATGCAAATCTGATTTTGCCTGTACACCAGGCCTTGGATGCGGCGTTGGAAATGACACGCGGCGAAGGTAAATTGGGAACAACCAAACGCGGTATTGGTCCTGCCTATGAGGATAAGGTTGCGCGACGCGGTATTCGTGTTTGTGATCTGCGTCATCCTGAAATTTTGAAAGAGAAAATCAGTAAAATGATGTTCCACCATAATATCCTGTTGGCCGGGATGGGTGCGGACACAATGGATGCCAATGAAACTTATGATAAATTGATGGAAATCGCCGGCGATATTCTGCATTACGCAGGTGTTGTTTGGCGTGACCTTGATCGTGCCCGTACCGAAGGCAAAAAGATTTTGTTCGAAGGTGCACAAGGTACGATGCTTGATGTTGATCACGGTACATACCCTTACGTTACATCATCGAACACGGTGGCTGCGCAGGCGGCGATTGGTTCGGGTATGGGCGTTGATGCGGTGAAATATGTGTTGGGTATCACCAAAGCATATACAACCCGCGTTGGTACGGGGCCTTTCCCGACTGAACAAGACAATGAGATCGGCCAGTTCCTTGGTGAAAAGGGTAAGGAGTTCGGTACAGTTACAGGACGTAAGCGTCGCTGTGGTTGGTTTGATGCGGTGATGGTGCGTCAGGCAGTGCGTGTGAACGGTATTCACGGTATTTCATTGACCAAATTGGACGTTCTTGATGGTCTTGAAGAAATTAAAATCTGTGTCGGCTACCGTTTGAACGGTGAAGAGATTGATTATTACCCTGCATCACAGGTTGATCAAGCCGCAGTAGAGCCTATCTATGAAACAATGGATGGATGGAGTGAGAGCACATACGGCGCGCGTTCATGGGCGGAATTGCCTGCGGCTGCGGTGAAATATGTACGTCATATCGAAGAGTTGATCGGTGCGCCAGTAAGCATGTTGTCAACCAGTCCCGAGCGTGATGATACAATTTTGATGCGTGATCCGTTCGTAGATTAATTTTATACATATTGAAAAATGCTGATGAAGGCGCCTGAAACGGCGCCTTTTTCCATTTATATTAGACTTATGCAATGCGATTATGGCCGTAAATGGATAAGCTGTTTTACTTTTCTTCCTATCCAATTTAGAATCAATCTATGAGTAACAGGAAGTTGCGCGTGAATTTTATGGATTTCGAAGAGCTCAACCGTTCTTTCACGGGGGCTTCGTTTCTTGTCGCGCCAGAGTTGGTGAGTGTGTGCAATGGATGATCAGGACGAAAATGACGCAAAAGGTGTAGGCCAAAACCTTGTTCCCTTTGGCCAGTTTATCAAAATTGACACTTCGCGCCGTATGCAAGGTTTTGATAACGGTAATTCGCTTGCGTATGATGCGTATGATGATCGCAACAAAACAAAAAAATTTATTGCAATCATTTCAGGTGTGGAGGTATTGCCGCGATGGTCTGCGACGGCAATGTATGACAATCTCAATGATACGTCATTTTTACGTTTGGTCGGCTCAGGTGTCATCAGGTGGCCCGCTGACGGGCGTCAAAAATATGTTTTTATGTATCAGTCCGGCGCCGGTGAGCCTTTGGTCGATGCAAAAGGGAATGCAAATATGCATTGGCGCCACCCGGAGGTCACTGCCTTATTGATCACGCCTATGGCGCGTATGTTAAAGGAAATGAAGGAAAAAAACTTTATTCACGGCTCTATACGCGCGCAAAATATTTTTTATGGATCGGCTGATAAAACAAAACCCATTGTTTTGGGCGATCCGCTAGCCGTTTTTCCTCACAGCACGCAAAAAAGTGTGTATTTAACGATAGACAGAGCGTTGGCAGAGCCATATGGGCGCGGAGTAGGAAGTATCGCTGATGATATTTATGCGTTCGGTGTTAGTTTGGTAGAAATTCTGCGTAAACATAACCATTTGGCGCAAATGTCTGATGAGGAAATTTTGATCCGAAAGATGGAGTCGGGTACGTACTCCACTCTGATTGGTTCCGAGCGTTTTCAGGCAACATTCCTAGAGCTGTTGCGCGGTGTTTTGCACGATGATGCCGCATCGCGATGGACGGTTGATGATATCCATGCATGGCTGGATGGGGCGCGTATGAACCCACCGGCAATGAAAGCACGAAAAAAGGCAAACAGGCCGATTACAGTTGGCGGGCACAAGCATTTACACAGAGATACGCTTGCTCTTGATATGCGTAATAACCCTGATGAAGTTGTGAAGATCGTAGAAAACGGTGAATTGGGGCAGTGGATCCAAAAATCCATGAATAATAAAAACCTGTATGATGAATATCAAAGGGTAGTAGAGCGCGTAAATTCATTGGGCAGCATTCATGAAAATAAAGATTATCTGGCGTGCCAGATGGCTTTGGTTATGTTCCCGCAATTACCTATTACGTTTAAAGGGCGCACTTTCACCTATGATGGTTTAGGAGCGATGTTTGCGCAGGCTGTGATGGGTAATGAAAACCTTGATTATTTTAGACAGGTTTTAGTTTTAAATATTCCTGATTTTGCCGTAGCGACGTCACGTGTCGGGCAAAATGATTTAATGTTACAGGTTAAGGTTTTTGAATCCTGTCGCTCTGCGTTGCGATCACAAAAAGCCGGAATGGGCTTAGAGAAATGTCTGTATTTGTTGTGTAAATCCGCACCGTGCCTGAGTGCTAAGCTTAAAAACTTTTTTGTTTACGGGGACGCGTCGGCATTGTTGAGTTATGAAACGATGTGTAAGTCAGGCAAGGAACATGCGTTGCTTTTGGATAGGCATGCCATGGCTTTCTTCTCAGTGCATATCCCCGGGGCAATGGATAAATGTGTTCACGATTTAAATTCGTCCGATAAAAATAGGCAAGTTGCCGGAAATTTACGCTTTTTTGCACTGATGCAGAAACACGCAAAAGGTAAGCCTATGCCGGAAATTGCGAATGTAATGCTAGGCTCTTTAAAGGGCTTGTATAAACGCTTTAACAATTTAGAGATGCGTAAACGTATCGAAGAAGGGGTCACGGACGCAGCCAAAAAGGGTGATCTGGCAGGAATGTCAGCCATTCTTGATGATGAGATGTCCATCAGGCGTGATAATAAGGCGTTTGAGATCGCAAAAAAGCAGTTTCAAATTCTGCAAAGTGAATATGATCAATATAATCGCAAGCTATCCGATAAAAAAAGTTACGGCGTTGTAAACGGAAAAGATGCCGCCGCCATCGTCGCGTGGACAATATCTACGGCGATTACATTTATGACAGTTATGGCGTTTTTGTCAGGGTATAAGGTTTTTTAAGGAAGACAGGATGTATGGCAAAAAAGGGTAAAAAAACAGCAAAGACAAAGAAAGCAAAAGCCGGAAAGCTCTCTGCAAAGGGGCGCTTGCTTCTGATTGTCGGCATTTTGTTAGGGGTTGTGTTTTTACCGACCTCGACGCTTCTTTTTATAGGCTTGTTGCCGACTATTGCTTCATTTTTATTTAGTATTCGCGGCAAAGGGCCGCGCACGTCTACTGTTTTTGCAATGAATGTTGCAGGGTGCGTACCTTTTGTTATCAAGCTCTGGTCGGGTGGCAATGATTTTGATGCTGCTGTCGAAATTGTCACTAATCCGCGTTACATGTCTGTGATTTATACGGCGGCCGCTTTTGGGTACATGATTGATTGGGTTGTTACAGGAATCGTATCTTCCTACTTGTATCAAAGAGGGGTTTCGCGCATGAAGGCAATCAAAAACTCCCAGCAGAACCTTGTGAAAAATTGGGGGGCTAATGTTGCTGGCGGCCTTCAGAGCCAATATGAAGATTCAGATGATAAAAAGAAACCCCAGAAAGATAAAGCGGATCAGTGACGCTATAGGAATTGTTAATCATTTCTTTAGAGTTGTTGATCTACAATGTAAATGTGGAAAGGTATTAATTTTTTCTGCAAATACTCGAAAGGCGGGCATGACCGCTTTTTTTGTGCCTGAAAACAAGAACAAATTTTATTTAAATATTTTTAAATTTGTAACTTAAAAAAAACGGATCAGTACAATGTTAGGCAAGATAAGAAAATGGTTTCGAAGAGATGACGGCGCAGCTGCGATTGAATTCAGCATGCTGGTTTTCCCCTATATCATGATCAGCCTCGGGATTATTGAGCTGTCCCTGATGATGCTTACCGGCTCTTTGTTAGAAGGCGCGACGAATAAAGCATCCCGATTAATTAAAACAGGCCAAATTCAAAAATCTGAGAGTGATCATGAAACGATGTTTCGTGATGCTTTGTGTGATGCGTCGACCTTCCTTGTAAAATGTGAAGATATGGTCGTGGAGGTTATGCCACTTAATAGCTATGGTGATTATACTGAGGCTGCTTATGATGCGGACGGTAATATGCAAACAACAGGCTTTGATGCCGGTGGTTCAAATGACAAAGTCTTAATCCGTGTTTCTTTCCGTTATGAAATGATTACACCTGTTATCGGGCCATTATTGAACGGCCCTGATGGCGGTACGGTTTTCGTGTCAACAATCGTTATCCAAAGCGAGCCATACGAATTCCAGGGGGCATAAACATGATTAGAAAAATTTCAAATTTCATAAAAAAATGGAAATCAGAAGAGGATGGCATGGCCGCCGTAGAGGCCGCCATGATTTTTCCGATTATGACACTGATGCTTCTCGGTGTTTATGATCTTGGCAGTGCAATTTTAGCAAATCAAAAAACAATTCGCGCCTCGCAAGTTGTGGCAGATCTGGTTGCCAGAGGAAATATGATTACGGATAGTGATCTTAACGAAGCGATAGAGGCAGGCCGCTTGGCGTTTGAGCCGCTTAATAACACCAGTTACGGGGTGGATATCGTAAGTATTCGTTTTGATGATGATGGGGAAAGTGAAATTGTTTGGCGCGAAACGTTAAATATGACACCTGTTGCAGATCCTCTTACACGTGTAGAGGCGCTTGAGGATAGCAACGAAGGGGTTGTTATGGTTTCTGTAAATTATGATTATGTCCCTCTCTTTGCAAAATTTGCTGTGAATTCATTTGCAATGCAAGAAGTCGCGTTTAGTCGCGGCAGGCGCTCCCCGGTTGTTAACCGCGTGCCGTAAATAATAAAAACAATCAAAGATAAAAGACCGAAAGGAATAGGCCATGGGAAATTTGGATCAGCTATGGGAAAAATTCCAAAAATATTTTAACGATAAATCGGCATCGATTGCCGTGATGTTTGCGTTAATGGCGCCGGTGTTAATCGGTGTCGTCGGAATGTCTTTAGACCTCGCGCAGGCATATCTTGTTAAGCAAAGGTTGGGGCAGGCGCTTGATGCTGCTGCTCTGGCCGGTGCGGCGTCCTCTACGGATGAGGATGTTATTACCCAAAAGGTCAAAGATTTCTTTAATGCTAATTATCCTGAAGAAAGCATCGGTATTACCTTTGAACCAAATGTTCAGGTAGTGGGTGATGAGGTTATCGTAACGGCAGATGCATATTATGTAACCTCTTTCCTTCGCGTTTTGGGGATTGATAAAATTGATGTATCCGCAGGTACAACAGTATTGCGAGAAGTACAGGGTATTGAGGTTGTTCTGGTGATGGATAATACCGGTTCTATGTCGACAAATAATAATATTAGTTCGCTAAGGACTGCTGCGTCTAACTTCGTCTATATTATGTATGGTATTGATCCCGATGAGGGCGAGGCCGCAGATACATCATCTTTGGATACTATGGCGGTGCGTGATCGTGATTTTATTAAAATCGGTTTGGTCCCGTACAGTACGTCTGTGAATGTCGGGCCATACGGACTTGGTGAGGATATGAGTGGCGATTATTACGGAGAGGCGTTTGTAAATAACCCGCATAACTTATCATATACAACGAATTCCGGGACCTCTACTAACTGGTTGGGGTGTGTGTTAGCACAAGATTATCCGCTTGATACAACCGATAACGAAGGGCCATGGGATATGTATCGTTATTGTCGCGATGAAGATGATGATCCATATTGTCACTTAAATAAATATGGTCAAGTTAGCAAAAAGCCGAATGAAATTTGCCCCAGAACACCAGTCACTCCGTTATCTACAAGCCCGAGTGTTTTAAAGGCTTCGATTGATACAATGCAGGCGAATGGCCATACATACGGTAATTACGGTATGGTATGGGGGTATCGTGTGCTTTCACCGGAATTCCCGTTCGAAGAGGCCGTGCCCTGGGAAAACCAGTATTGGAGAAAAGCTATTGTAATGATGACAGACGGTCAAAACACGATGCATAGTTATTACTCTGCATACGGGCCTACGAAAGATCATAATCTGGGGCCGTCTGATTTGAATAATCGTTTTGCAGATGTTTGCGAAAACTTAAAGGAGCAGGGGGTTATTATATATACTGTAACCTTCTATTCCGGCGTGAATGAATCTACGAAGGACTTCTATAGGGAATGTGCGACGGCTGAAGATTATTACTATGATGCGCCAAACCAAGAGGATTTGATCGATGTGTTTGAACAGATCGGTAGGGAGCTTAGCAACTTGCACATCAAAGAATAGAAATAAATTTTACTTATTTAACATTTAAATAGCCCCGCATTAATCACAGCTAAAAAAGCTGAATAGTGTGGGGTTATTTTTTTTAAATAACGCATGTGAAGTAAAAATAAAGTAATTATTGTTTATTTACTCAATTGTTTCGATTTATTTAAAATTTTATATAAATATAATGTGATATTTTTTTTGAAAAAAATGTTTTTTACTTGTTTTTGTTAATCTTTTTTTAAGTACATCACTGCTATTCTGGGTTTATCGGTTAAGGAGCTTCATGTGTTTGAAGTATGGGTTACCGGAATATGACATTTAACAATCTTGTAAAGGAGATAAACATGATTAACAAACTATTTGCATGGAAAGAAGCATATCTAAATGATGAAGACGGCGCGACAGCTATTGAATATGGCTTGATTGCTGCGGGTATCGCGGTTGCGATCGCTGCTGTTGTCGGTCTACTTGGTGACGAATTGGCTGGTGCGTTTGGTGACGTTCAGACAGAAGTTGCAGACCGTTAATAATAAGCGGTTATCAAAAAAGATTAATCTTTTTAATAAAGCCCGCCTCAAGATGGCGGGCTTTTTTATGTCTCAATTATGCGAATATCGAGGCCTGTAAAAAATACCTCCGATATAAAATTTCTTAAGTTTTTCTATCGCTTTTTCCCAACTATTAATGTAAGGTGAACTCATAATGACAATGTTAGTAGTTTTTCTGATTTGCGTATTTTTGACGCTTGCAATCGGGATATTGGCCGGTTTATCGGATGTGCGTTCGATGACCATCCCCAATAGCTATAGCATTTATGTGATTGCTCTGTTCTTTGTGTGCTATGGCGCATTATATTTTACGGGGTATGAGGGGGTTTTTGCCTCTCTGTGGTCACATATATTATCTGCCGGTCTGACTTTTATCGTAACAGCTATTCTGTATTCGATGAAAATTATCGGAGCGGGAGACTCAAAATTCGGTACGGCGTGCGCTCTGTGGATTGGGGCGCGGTATGTGCCGGTATTTTTGTTTTTTATGACCCTTTTCGGCGGTCTTCTTGGCGTTGCGGCGCTTTATATAAAGAAGAAAAAACCGTTTGAAAACCCGAAGCTGGGAAGCTGGGTCGATCAGGTCCAAGGGGGCAAAGAGAAGGTCCCTTATGGCGTCGCCATTACTTTTGGCATGTTACTTGCGTTTATCTATTCTGGGTATTTTTCTACGGGTTCATTGTCACTTTTTGTGGCGGCAAATCCGACTGGGTAAGGTTCATGAATTATTAACGATCTGTCGATACTATGGACAGACAAGTTGTTCGTATTCTGAATGACTTTCGTTATTTTTCTAATCCTACTCCCAACTCTGAGTGTTTTATCATGAATGTAATAAGTCCTGACACGGGGTCAAAAAAAATGAATAAGAATATCTTGATTGTACTAGGAGGCGCCATCATAGCTGCTGTGCTTGTGGCCGTTCTTGTGCAAGTTACGCTGGGAGGCAAAAAAACATCGACGCTACCTGATGGGGAAGGTGTTGAAGTTTTGGTTGCAGCAAAAGCTCTGCGGACAGGTGATGAATTAGAAGAGGGGGATTTACGTTGGCAAAAATGGCCGGAGGACAACCTCTATAAAGGTGTTATTACACGTAAAGATAGTGATGAGAGTGCCGATGATGTCTTAAAAGGCCGTCTGGAGCGCAGCTTTACGGAAGGTGAAGCTGTTGTACGCAAAGCATTATTGAAAGAATCTAAGGCAAATTATGTTGCTGCTCGCTTACAACAGGGGGAGCGCGCCGTTACAATTAAAGTTTCTGCAGAGGCAATGGTTGCCGGGTTTATTTCGCCGGGCTCATTTGTTGATGTGATCCTGACATATAACCAACGTGTATCTCTTGGAAAAAATGTTCCGCCAAAGGTGCAGATGATGGTCGAAATGAATTTGGACAAATTGGCCACGGAAACGATTCTTGAAAATGTCCGCGTTTTGGCAATTGACCAAAAAGCAGATCAGGACAAGGAAGATAAAATTAAGGTTGGTAAGACCGTTACCCTAGCCGTGCCGATCCGTGATGCGGAAAAATTGGCTTTGGCTGCTGAAATGGGTGAAATCACCTTGGCTATGCGCGGTGTTGGTGACGACAAGCCAAATGAAAAGGGCAAGGCAATGTCTGATGCACGTTTGACGACAATCGGTGATGAAATTGTCGAAGAATACATGATCATGAAAAAGGAAAGCGGTGTCGCCAGCAATACGTTGAAAATTTATAACGGAGCGCAGGTTCAGACTATTCCAGTTCCATAAGATTTCTATCCGGTCGGGGGGCGTCCGGATTTACTCGCGTATATGAAAGAATTAACTTGAAGTGAAAGATTGAAACCATGACAGGTTTACATACAAAACTAAAGAAAACACTTTTAATTGCAGGAGCTTTGACTTTCGGTGGCCTTGCGGTTGGGGCAACGGGGCAGGCGGCCTATGCGTCAAAGGGAAATCTGATGTCAGTAAATCCATCAGATAAGACGCAAGCACCATTGGTGGTTACGTTGGGTAAGGCAGAGATTATCGCTCTGCCCGAAGGTGTGTCTGATGTTTTGGTTGCAAACCCGAGTATTGTTGATGTGCAGGCCGTAAAATCAAACAGATTATATGCTGTTGGCCTAAATATCGGGGACACAAATATCATCGTTTTGGATGCAGGTGGTAACGTTGTAAAGCGTATTGATGTGCATGTGTCATATGATTTGCAAGCGATCCAGAGTCTGATCGAGCGTTTATTCCCGAATGAAAGCGTCAAGGTTGGATCAGTGCATGATCAGATTTTGCTAACGGGGCGTGTTTCGACACCTGAAGTTGCGGCAAAGGTGAGCTCTCTTGTGGGGCATTACGTAAGCGATCTGCAAGATGAATCGGGTGCAACGGACCAACTGGTGGCAAATTTATTAGAAGTGCAGGGTGATCAACAGGTGATGCTGCAGGTACGCATTGTCGAGGCAGAGCGTAGTGTAATTAAAGAATTAGGCGTTGATTTCAATGTTAACGATCCGGATGAATTGGCGTCATCAACCATTTTTGGTGAATTACCCCTAGGCAGCACATTAGATAATAACGGTATTGATGCCCTTCGTTTTGGCGGTAGTGGTGCTTTATCTCTTTCTCAGGACCCTGTGGGTGTTTCTCGCACATTTTTTGATACCGGCCTTGACGGTATCGGTATTATCGGCCTGATGCTTGAGGCATTGGAAGAGGAAAACCTGGTGAATGTTTTGGCAGAACCCAATCTGACGGCTGTATCAGGACAACAAGCAGGCTTCTTGGCAGGCGGTGAGTTCCCTGTACCGACCGGCCGTGACCAATTTGGTAATATCACGATTGAATTCCGTGAATTTGGTGTTTCTTTGAATTTCCGCCCGACCGTTTTATCGGATGAGCGTATCAGCCTTCAAATGAATACTGAGGTTTCATCTCTTGATTCATCAAATGCGGTTGTTCTGGCAGATTTGACTGTGCCGGGTCTTGATATTCGCCGCGCGGAAACAACAATTGAAATCCCGAGTGGCGGAAGCTTGATGATTGCCGGTTTGCTGCAATCAGAGGCAACAAACAATATGAAAGGCTTGCCGGGTATTCGTAACACACCTGTTCTTGGTGATCTGATCTCTTCCGAAAGCTTTAGCCGTAATGAAACGGAACTGGTCGTAATTGTTACTGCATATAAGGTAGAGCCTTTTGCAAGCAAGGCAAAAGCGGAAAAAAGACCTCTTAAAAAGCAGGCAGAATTGACAAAGATTTTCGCAAAGAATATTCGTCGTCACTATGACGTTAATGAAAATGAAATCGCACAGGTTGGTGCCTTCGGTTACATCGTGGATTAGGGGGCAATATGTTGGTGATTGATCAAACAGGCAAAAAGAACAAGAGATTTGCAATGAAATATGTACTTACGGCCACTGTAGCCATTTCAGCAATATTTATGACAGGCTGTAGCAAAAAAAAGTTGCTATATGTTCCGCCTACAATGAATGAAAGCAAAATTCAAATTGAGGAAAAAACATTTTCCGATGATGTATTGGTTGATGATGTTGATGTTGGCTATATCAATGCCGTTGCATCTCATTACCAAAAATATGGCGACGGCCCGATGGAAGTGTTGATCACATATGATCCGAAATCATATCGAAATACAGCCATGTTTGCGAATAACAAAGCCGCAGAAATTAAAAAGGCGTTACAACAAAACGGTGTAACAACGGTTGTGCCGGACGTATTGCCTATCCATGCCTTGGGTGATCACGCCAGATTAATCATTAGCTATTCTTATCAAACGGCGCAGACGTCCTTGGATTGTGAAACACAAATGCCGGGCTTAACGGGGCGGTCATTGGATTATAATGAGGATTATAAAATTGGTTGCGGTACACAGAGCTTGATAGCGCAGCAAATTTCAAAACCTAAAGATTTGTTGGGCCAGGGGAATGTGTCATCAACAACAGATGGTCGTGCGGCGTCTAATATAGTCGACGCCTACAGATCGGGCGCACTAAATAAGCCACTAGATGGTGAAAGCGCCAGCGGCGAGTAATAATTTGAATAAATTTAAAACGCCGCTCTTACAGTGGCGTTTTTCTTATCTGCGTATATTTTTCTTTGGCTACATAGGAATAAAAATGTCCGTGATATTAGGATATTGTTAATAGCTGAATGATAATGTGGGCATAAGCTTTTGTTATAAGGCGAAATTCTGTGTCCATTTCGGACAATGTACAGGTAAATTTAATGAGCGAAGTAGAGCATCAGGCTACAGATATTTTATTACCGGGGGCGCGTGTTTCTATCTTTTCTAAAGATAGTGAAACACTTAACTCAGCCGCAATCGTCAAGGATGATTGGCGTTTTGCGCGCGTGGAGTTGGTCGCAGCCGAAGGTGATGTTGATACAGCAATTGAAACATATAAAACACAAAAATCGCCTGAGTTATTAATTATTCAAACGGATGAAATAGACGATCAGTTTACGGCACGTCTTGGCGAATTATCTCAATATTGTGAAGAGGGAACCGCCGCCATTATTGTCGGGCCTGTGAACGATGTTTATTTATATCGAAAATTAATTGATATGGGCGTAAGCGATTATTTGGTGCGCCCGATAATTCCGGATGTGTTATCCGAGGTCGTCGCAAAAGCGTTGATCGAGCGTTTGGGCGTATCTGACAGTCGCCTAGTCGCCTTTATCGGTGCAAAGGGCGGGGTTGGTACATCGACATTTGCTCAGATCGCGGCATGGATGCTTTCAGAAAAACTGGGGCAAAAGACTGTGTTGATGGACGCCGCAGGGGCGACATCCGCACTAAGTGTCGGGATGGAATTTGATCCGTCGACGAATTTGCATGAGGTTGCACGCGCGGTTGAATCTAAAAATGAAGATGCCCTTAAACGGATGTTTTATCAGGCGTCAGAAAAGCTATCGATATTGGCAACCGGTGCAGATGCGATGTTGGATCCGCCAATCACCGCCCATCAATATGAGGCTATTTTAGATAATATTATGGTGAAATCACCGGTCGTACTGGTCGATTTATCAGGCGCAAACGCAACGATCAAAAAGATCGTTTTATCACGCGCGCACAAAATCGTTGCATTTACGACACCGACTTTAACGTCCTTACGCTTCAGTCGATCTTTGCTTAAGGAAATTACCGATATTCGAGGCGGCGATAAATCGGATACTATTTTAATAGTGAATCAATCGGGCGTATCAAAAGCAAATGAAGTCACAGCAGGCGATATTTCAGAGGCAATAGACCATGCACCGCAGGCTGTACTTGAGCATTTGCCTAATATTTTTATGAAGCATGAAAGTGAAATTAAATCGATCTTTACAGATAAGGACGCTTCTTCCGTGCTCGCTACGTTTTTGCAGGTTATAAGCAAGGCGATTAATGCAAAATACGATGGAAATTCTGAAAAAACAGGCTCAAATTCTGGGCTTCTTGGTGGTTTGTTAAACAAAATCACTGCAAAATAATAATTGAGGCGGTTCCAGCCTCTTCTCGCGTTATTTGTTTACAGGAAAAGAAAGATGTTTGGAAAAAAACAGGCCGGATCATTACCAAAACAACCTACTGCCCCCAAGAAGGAAGAGGCGGTAAAAAAGGATGTTGAGAAGAAGGATGTACTTGCCACAAAGCCTGTGGAAAAACCTGTAGAAAGAGTCGCTCCCGTAATTGAAAATGTGTCATCTAAGGAGCTTGTGAATAAAAGTGAACAAAAGCCTGAAACCTCGTTTCTTGACGATGTCAGTGCGATGGTTGGTGATATACAAGATGCGCTTGAAAACGAGGGGAAAGCTGCGGATGATTTACCGCCTGCGGCAGCGCCTGAAAATGTATCTTCTGCAGTCGCGGAAAAGAAACAATTAAAAGACATGAACTCTGAAAACCTTCTTGCTGAGATGCCGGAGGAAGAAGGCGAAAAAGAAGATTCCGTTACATCGTTACGCCTGCAACGTTGCCGTAATCGTATATGGCTCGATTTGCGTGATGGTATTGATTTGAAGGCTCTTGCACGTATGGAATCGGCGGCGGCGCGTGATGAAGTTTATTCAGCCGTGGAAGAGATTGCACGTTTCCGTAACCTTGATTTAACGCCCGTTGAATTGCAACAAATCGGTAAGGAATGTGCCGATGACATGCTTGGTTTCGGTCCGCTTGAGGAATTGCTCGAGCGAGATGATATTGCTGATATTATGATTAACGGCCCCGATATTACCTATATCGAGGTAGCTGGTAAAATTGAGCGCACCAGTATTAAATTCCGTGATAACCAGCATTTGACGACAATTTGTCAGCGTATCGTGGGGGCGATCGGCCGTCGCGTTGATGAATCATCGCCGATTTGTGATGCGCGTCTTGCAGATGGCTCTCGTGTGAACGTGATTATACCGCCCCTGGCTGTTGACGGCGCGTGTATGACCATTCGTAAGTTTAAAAAGGATAAGCTTACACTTGAGAATTTGTTGGAATTCGGCTCGATGAGCCCGTCATGTGCGAAATTGATTATGGCGATCGGGCGTTGCCGCGTGAATGTTCTTGTATCCGGTGGTACGGGTTCGGGTAAAACGACGATGCTCAACTGTTTGACCCGTTATATCGAGGCCGGTGAACGTATTGTAACTTGCGAAGATGCCTGTGAATTGCAGCTACAGCAGCCGCACGTCGTGCGTTTGGAAACGCGTCCGCCAAACCTGGAAGGGGTTGGTGAGATTACGATGCGTGATTTGGTTAAGAACTGTCTGCGTATGCGTCCTGAACGTATTATCGTTGGTGAGGTGCGTGGCCCCGAGGCATTTGACTTGCTTCAGGCGATGAACACAGGTCACGACGGATCAATGGGTACTGTTCACGCCAACAACCCGCGTGAGGCGATTTCCCGTATGGAAAACATGATTGCGATGGGTGGTTTGAATTTGCCGACCGTAGCGGTGCGAGAGCAGATTGCCTCCGCTGTTCAAGTGATTATTCAGGTGCAACGTTTGCGTGACGGTTCGCGTAAAACAACACATGTGACAGAGGTTACGGGCATGGAAGGCGAAGTTGTAACCATGCAGGATTTGTTCTCTCTTGATGTGCTGGGTGAGGATGAAAACGGTAAATTGATTACCAAGCAAAAATCATCAGGGTTGCGTCCGAAATTCTTTGATCTTGCGCGTCAATACGGCGTTGCCGACATGGTTATGGATGCAATGGAGGAGGCGTACGGCTAATGGAAACGACGCAAATAATACTGATCTCCGTAATTGTATTTCTGCTGGTTGCAGTGGTTTTGTTTGTTATTACAAGCGTAGGCGGAAGTGGTAAGCAAAAGAAACTGGATGTTATTCGTGGTGGTGCTGGTGGTGATGGCGGCGCCAATGAAAAAGATTTGCAGCATAAGCGCCGTGCGGAAATAGCCAAAAAATTAAAAAACAGTCGCGATGAAGAAAAGCAAAAAGACCCGAGTAAGGCGTCAATAGCTTTGAAGTTACAGCAGGCCGGCTCTAATTTTACCTCTGTTCACTTTTGGGCTTTTTCTGTGGTTATTGGTGTGATCTTTGCCGGTGGTGCTTTTGCTGCAGGCCTTGAGTTGATGGTTGTTGGATTACTGTTTGTAACGGGGTTACTTGGTGTGCCGCGTTTTGTTTTGCGCCAAGCCATTAAGCGCAGGCAGAAAAAATTCCTTGAAGAGTTTGCTGATGCTCTTGATGCCGTTGTGCGTTTGCTCAAAGCCGGTATGCCAGTGTCAGAGGCTGTTTCTATGATTAGCCGTGAGTTTGAGGGGCCGGTCGGTGAGGAAATGTCGATTATTTACGACAAGCAGAAAATCGGTGTGCCATTGCATGAGGCGGCCTTCGAAGGGTGTAAACGTATGCCGTTGCCCGAAATGAAGATGTTCGCGGCAGGGCTGGCCATTCAGGCGCAAACAGGATCAAGCTTGTCAGAGGTGTTGATGAATTTGTCAAATGTGATTCGGGCAAGATTTAGGCTGAAACGTAAAATTATGGCTTTATCATCAGAAGCGATTGCCTCGGCAAGTATTATCGGATGTTTGCCACTTGTTGTTGCGCTTGGTCTGTGGACTGTGAACCCCGAATATCTGGAGCCGTTATTTACCACGGATGGCGGTAAGAAACTGGTGATGGGGGCGTTATTCTGGATGAGTATGGGCGTCCTTGTGATGAAACAAATGATTAACTTTAAGATTTAACGGGATTTGGTAGGGAGATTGAGATATGTCGAATGAACTGATTATCACAGTGTTAGCAGCCTTGTTTGCTGGTATGTCTTTTGCGGCATTTGCGTTTCCGTTCCTGCAAAAATCTGATCAAAAAGACAAATACAAGGCGATAATTGAGAAGCGCCGAAAGGATTTGTTTGCGGCAAGTCGAGAGCCTCAATTAGTAAAAGAAGACGGTATGTCCGCCAAAGATAATATGGCGATGTTCTATCGTTTTCAAAAATTGGCGGGGAGTGTTGGTGAAGGTGCGCGTGATAAAATGCTGCAAGCAGGTATCAGGAATCCTAAGGCACACATGAAGTTTTTGGTGCTACGTGTGGTTTTGCCTATTGCTTTTGTTGTTTTGGCGTCGCTGTATTTTTCCGCATTACCGGATGAAAAGAAATTCGATAGCAATATGATTATTTTGATCTTGCTTGGTGGCGCATTCTTCTTTTTCAAATTGCCGGATATCTTGATTAAAAACAAAATTTTGAAACGCCAAGAGGAGTTTGGCCTAACTTTTCCTGATGCACTGGATATGATGCTTATTTGTGTGCAGGGCGGTATTGGTCTGGAGCAAACGATTGAGCGTGTCGCCGGAGAGGTCGCTGAGCAGTCAGAGGTTCTGGCCGAAGAGCTTGGTATATTGAGCGCCGAAATGGCGATGTTAAATGACCGTAGGCAGGCCTTACAGGATTTTGCGCGCCGTGTTGGTAGCGGCGCAGGGAAAAGCTTCTCTACGGCGCTTATTCAGGCCGAGCAATATGGTACATCTGTGTCGCAGGCGATGCGTGTGATGTCAGACGAGCTGCGTGATATGCGTATGGCAACTGCGGAGCAAAAGGCGGCTTCTCTACCACCTAAGTTGACAGTGCCAATGATTTTATTCTTCCTGCCTGCATTGTTTATCATCATTCTTGGCCCTGCAGGGCTTGAGGTAACAAGCATGCGCAGTGGTGGGTAAGTCTGTGAATAATTTTTCTCGTGAATTATATTTCTGTGGCTTTTCGTTTTGTGCATAAAATATCCCCGATCAAGAATGTCGGGGAGGGATGAGTTCATAGGGTTGAATTCTATGATATTATTTTCCACGTAAAATATCGGCGCCACTTTTCGTTGTAATGACGGCAAGTGATCCGACCACACGGAATGCCACAAGGGCGAGGAGGGCTACGCCAAAAATTGTAACCTCTTTTGGCAGGCTGACACTTTGTTTTTGTGTTGTTCCGCTCATATCGTCTTTCGCCGTGATGTTAATCACCATATCGTCAACGTTGCGTGGTATTTTCTCAAAAACATATGTTATTAACTCAACGTCTTGCGGTGTCTCTATGATTTGATAGGCCGTATAGCCAATAAGGCACGTTAAAGCTAAGCCAACTGATATCATGGCGATACCAACGAGAGCGCTCAGCGCTTTAAATCCGTTATTTGATGTTTCGTATTCCTCACGCGGCATAGAGCTGTAACCCTAGCGCTCATTCAACGTACGGATAATGCGCAAATTACGCTCAATTTCGATGCGATCAGGCGAAAGTGCCTTTGCCTTTTCCAAAACTTCTATCGCTTCTTCGATATAGCCCTGTGTGGCAAGGTTAAGCGCCAGGTTGTTCATGACTGTTGTCGGGTCACCCTGCCAATGTTCCAAGCCTTTGCGGAATGCGCGCTCTGCTTCAGGGTGCATTTCTTTGGCATCAAGTGCAATTCCAAGGTTTTGGTAGGCGAAATGATCCGACGGGTTTTGGATAATCGCTTGTTGTGCGAATTTTTCGGCCATATCGTAATCACCAAGACCAAGGGCAATCATCGACATTTCTGTTTTTACGCCGTCATATGCATCTTCGCCCTTTGCAAAAGGGGACAAAACAGTCGCTGCACGGTTTAAAAAGCCTGCCTGACGCAAGCCTTGCGCATAAGATAGGGCATAAGCGGGCTGATCAGTGTTGCGTTTATATTGCTTTTCCAGCGCGATGAGCGTTGCAGATGTTGATCCTTTTCCGGATGCCGTAATCGCTGCTTTTTCAATTGCTGCATCAATGCGCTCATTTTTGCTTGTCTGCGGACCTGCATTCTTATCACTTGTTGTTTGACATGCGCCAAGGCTCAATGCCGCTACGGTCAGGAAAAGGTATTTTGTGTAAGGTTTCATGCTCTTATTTATGTCCTTGTTTAACTTTTGCTCTTATTTCTGTACGGCGGTGGCGAATTATTCGTCGCCTTCAGGTGTGCCGCCGTTATCTTCACTATCGTCTGCGTTTTTATCATTATTGCTATTGCCACTTTTGTCCTGCTTTTCGGCTTGCTCCGCGGAAACAATACCGATTTCATGACACATGTCCGGGCAATAAAATACACTTGTATTTGCACAACCATCACCGGAATCGTCACGGCATACACGTTTCACACGGACATAGTCTTCTTTCGGGCTGGCGACAATGACATGACGTTGCATTATCACTTGTCCCTTTTTACCAAGAACGGTGAAGTGTGTTGCACCGGGAACGCGCGGTACCAAGACCAGTGTTGTTGAGGTATCTGCGATTACGTTCACATGCGCCGGGTTACCGACAATAATGCTTGCGGCTTCGTCATCCAGATGGATGAGCTCTGACTTATCAGGAGTAAGGCGGATAAGCTCGTGCGTGGTCATTTCAATGCCTGATCCGTCAGGGGCGGCTGTTGTCTTTGGCAAGATGTCCACAGCTTGTCCTTCTGACTTGTCCGAAGCGAAGGAAGGGGATGCTAATAATGCAATCGCACAAATTGAAAGAGCAGAAGTTTTCATAGCAGCAGGTATTTTATTTTTGATCATATTTATCATGTAACCATCCCGAATATGGATGAAAGAAAGAATTGCGGTTTAAAGTATAACTCGAAATCATTTAAAGATCACCACTTTTTTCGAAAACGCATTTATAGAAAAAGGAAGCATAGAAAAGGAGGGTGGCTTATAAAAACGACGTATATTTACATAATTAACTAACGCAGTTAACAAATCATGAACGAAGATAAATAATGTACATAAAATAAAATTCGATTTTTGGAAGAATGGAGTGTTTTATGGGCTTGTGCTTTCGGGTTTGTTTGCTACAAAGGAAACCGAGAACGAAAATTATACGGAAAAAGGTTTAGAACATGAAAAATCGTATTGTCGGTCACCGCGGCGCAGGTGTCCTTACCCCTGAAAATACTATCGAGGCATTACAGGCAGCCAAGGATCTTGGCTTATCATATGTGGAATATGACATTCGCCTGACAAAGGATGATGTTGCGGTTGTATCGCATGACGATAGCTTAATTCGCTGCGCGCATGTCGATCGCAAAATTTCAGAATCTACATATGATGAGATCAAAGACATCGACGTGGGTGCCCATTATGCGTTGAAGAATATGAGCGGGCGCGTTCCAACATTTCAAGAATATTTGGATGAAACAAAGCGTCTTGGCTTAACAGGGCAGATTGAATTTAAACCAAATCCGGACGATCATGAGAAATTGGTCGATATCATGACGGAAATGTCGGAAAAGCACTATGCCGATACACCTGATGATGAATTGCCGCTCTTCACGAGTTTTTCAACCAAATGTTTGGCATTATTTAATCAGAAAAAATCACGTCCGTTTAAAACCGGTATTCTGATTAAGCCGGAAGATACTTCAAAATGGGCGCAACTTGCCGACGAATCGGGTGCTGATTATATGCATATTCACGCGCTATATCTGACGGATAAAATCGCAAATGATGTTATAAATGCAGGAAAAGAAATTAACGCATTTCACTTGAATCACGTGGAAACCGCTAAGTTAGCGATAAAGCGCGGTTGTCAAAGATTTACATGCGATGTGCCGGAGTCTTTTATTGGGGTAAAAGTTTGACTCTTTGATACAATATAGGGTATCAAACACTTGTTCCTAATGTATAGGGACGAACGGAGAAAAATAAGACCACACGGGGTCTGATAAATAGGCGGTTTAGAAGAATATGTCACAAAATATTCAACGCGACCATATCGTTGGGCATAGGGGTGCCGGTAATTGCGCACCTCCGAGCACGATGGCGGCTTTGGAAAAAGCAAAAGACCTTGGTCTTGAGTGGGTGGAATTTGATGCCCGTTTAACGGCCGATGGTGCGATCGTGATAGCGAATGATAAAGATCTCCCTTTAATCGATGGTCAGCCGATCAATATCGAAGAAAAAACCTTCGAGGAGTTGTCTCAAATCAATGTTGCGGAAACATTTAACGCAAGCAGCGAAGTGCATAGAATGCCGCGCATCGAAGAAGCTTTGCGTTTTTGTATTGATAACGGTTTGCGCACGCAAATTGAGCTTAAAACGCACGCAGCTGGAGCTGACCCTGAGGAGGCACGTGCCTTGGCTACGGCCGTCGCTGAGGTTTTGGCACGTGATGAATTTGACTTTCCCAAGGGGCAGGAGCCTTTGATCACAAGTTTTGAGCCAGAATGTTTACGCGCGATTGATGAAATGACAGGCGATAAGTTTGAAACCGGATATTTGGTGCGCACAGAAGATTTAGAAAATTGGCCTGAAATTGCACAAAGTATTAACCCTGATTATGTACACTTTTATGGTGGTGCAATTAAAGGCGGTGAACGCTTGACCGAAAAATTCGCTGATGAAGTGCGTAGCGAAGGGTACAAGTTGAATGCGTTTAAGGTTAACACACGCGAAGATGCCGCAGCGGCAATTGCGGTTGGTGTACACAGATTCACATCAGATGAGCCGGAGCAACTTCTGATGGAATAAACTCGAGTAAAGAACGGTAATGGACATTAGTTTAAGAGAACGGAGAACTTTTTAGATGTCAGAAAATAATAACGAAACTATCGAAACGGTAGTTATCCCGGTTGGTGGGTATGGGACACGTATGGGTGAACGAACGCGGGCCATTGGCAAGCCGATGCTACCTGTCGGGCCGAAACCCTTGATTACGTATGCGGTTGACGAAGCCGTGGCAGCGGGTGCAAGCCGCATTATTATCCCATGCCGCCCAGAAGATGAGGATATTTATAACAAGCAATTTCTTGGTAATGCCGCGCGTGATGCAATGATACATCAAAATGCTCGTCATGAGCTGATGTCTGCAAATGACGGAGAAGACGGTTTCACAGTTGAGGTTGTGCCTGTGTACGAAAAGGCGGGGCCGGCATCGACGATTGCACGTTTGATTGATGAACGCGGCCTTCAGGGAAAGCCTTTTGGTGTGATCTTACCGGATGATTTGATTTTGCCTGAGCGTGGTAAAGATGATGCAACGCTTGCGATGGGGCAAATGGCTAAAACATATAATGAAACCGGAAAAACAACGGTGGGTTCTCGTGAAACCGATGACCATGAAAAGCCGCAAAATGTTACATTTGTGCAGATGGAAACGGTTGATGGTGTTTCAGTCATGAAGCATATTCAGATTAAACCAAAAGACGAGGATCCTGTGTCAAAGCAGGCGACCTGCGGACGTTATATCTTTGATGGTGATTTTGTTGACACGGTAAACTCGATCGATACTGAAGGCCTAAAAGAGGTTTCTATGTCTGCTGTTGTGCGCGCATATGCTCAGGAAGAGGGCAAAGGTGTTGCTGTTTTGGAATTGCAGGATGTGAAGTTTTATGACTGCGGAGAGGATATCGGTTATTCGCGTGCGGTTGCTCGTTTTATTCCGACTGATATTTTGCTTGAGGCTTTCCAGGAAAAAGCAGACCCTAAAATTGCGGTGATGAGTGTTACTAGTAGGCATGTTCCCGAAGATAAAGAGCTTGATGAAACAGCTGATTTTTCGAGCCGTTTGGATGAAAGTGATGAAGATGTTGAAATTGGTATGGAGCATCGTGATCATGACGCAGACCGCGATTATGGGATCGGCACCGCTGGTATGGAGCCGGGCTAAGACGCTCGTCATATTTTAGTTATTTTTGAGGAAGTCTGCTTTTGGCGGGCTTTTTTTATGGAGTGAATTTCTTGAAAATATCGAGTGTTTCGGCGCTGATATGGTGCTCAATACCTTCGGCATCAAATTCTGCAATATCGGCGGGAACGCCAAGACGGATTAGGAAGTCGAGGATGATTTGGTGGCGTTCCTTACACGCACGTGCAAGGGTTTCCCCCTTATCCGTCAGGAATATCGATCGATATGGCTGGCTTTCGATGTAGCCCTCATCTTTCAGGCGGGATAAGACTTTACTGACGGTTGCGCCCGAGACCCCCATGCGTGCGGATAAATCGCTCAGGCGGGCTTCTTGGTGGTTTGCGATTAAATCCGCGATTAATTCCACGTAATCCTCTTTGGTTTCTGTCTGGCGTGCTTCGCGCACGCGGGTAAACCATTGCGCTTGGGTTTCGGGGGCAACCATCGTATTGCTTTTATGGCTCATGCGATTTCCTTTCGTTTGGGCGCGGCGTTTTGGTGCAAGACATTATAAATCAGTGCGCAAAAACACAGTGCCGATTGGATACAGATTATGAGCGGCGCGGTTGCCGCATCTATGTGAAAGCTGATGAGGGTGCCCAGTATGCATGACAAGACAGACGCCGCAATGGCGATGATCATCATGGCGCCGAATGATCGCGCGATAAGGAAGCCAATCGCACCGGGAGTGATAAGCATCCCGATAACAAGGATAATACCGGCCGATTTTATGGCCGATACGATCGTGAGGGAGAGCAGAGCAAGCAGTCCGAAATGTAAAAACTGCACGGGTAGGCCGATGACTTTTGCGTGGCTGATATCATAGCAATACAGCATGAAATCCTTGCGTTTGAAAATCATGATGGCTGTGCAAAACCCCGCTATTGTAGTTGTTTGCGTTAAATCGGCTTTGGTTATGCCCAAAATATTTCCAAATAAAATATGCATCAAATGGATGTCCGATTCGATATGAGTAAGCATGACCAGACCCAAAGCAAACATCCCGGAAAATACGATGCCCATCACAGCATCTTCCTTCACGCGGCTGTGATTTTTGATATACCCGATCGACCATGCACACAGCAGCCCCGCGCAAAATGCCCCGACAACAAGAGGTAAGCCGATCACATAGGCAATGGCCAAGCCAGGGAGGACTGCATGAGAAACAGCATCGCCAATCAATGCCCATCCTTTTAGGATTAAAAAGCATGAGAAGATCGCACAGACTACGCCGACACTGATTGAGGCGATAAGGGCGCGTTGCATGAAATCATAGCTCATGGGTTCCAGAATATATTGCTGTAATAAATCGATCATGTTCTGCGCCCCTTATGTTTACCAATCATGCCATGTCCAGGTGCAAGCAGAAGGGCAAGCAAGAATATTGCTGTTTGTATTAAAACGATCAGGCCGCCCGGATGCGCATTGATAAAATAGGAGGCGTACGCGCCTGCAACGCTTGTGAGCGTTCCGAGAATAACGGAAAGCATGATCAAGCGCTCCATACGATTACAGAGTAAATATGCCGTTGCCCCGGGCGTAATGACCGTTGCAATAACAAGGCAGGTTCCGACCGCTTGTAAGGCAGCGACGCTTGCTGCACTCAGGAGGCTGAAGAATATGATTTTATGCGCAGTAACTGCAATTCCAAGGCTTTTGGCATGTGTTTCATCAAAAAATATAGATGTCAGATCGCGTTTTATAAACATTAAAACAGCAAAGCATATGCCGCAAATAATGCTGATTTGTGACACATCATAATCAGAAATCGAGAGTATGTTGCCCAAGATGATGGCCTGTAAATTAACCGAAACGGGCGAAATGGAGATCATCACCAAACCGATGGCGAAAAACGTCGTAAAGACGAGGCCGATCGTTACATCTTCGCGTAGTTTTGTTTTTTGTTTCACGAGCCACATGCTCAGGGCCGCCAGCATCCCCGCAAAGAATGCACCAATCGCGTAAGGAAGCCCCAGGATGCTCGAGAGGGCAACACCCGGTACAATGGCGTGTGAAAGGGCATCCCCCATCAGTGACCACCCCTTCAGCATCAGGAATGCCGATAAAAATCCGCATGTGCCGCCAATCATAGCGCAAACCAATAAGGCCTTGCGCATGTAATCATATGTAAACGGATCGGAAAGCATATCAATCATGTTTGGGGCTTTCCTGCTTTTTAGCGCGTCTGCGCATAATGCGTTGGCCGCCTTGTTCGCCGTAAAATACCAATGGATGTTCATCATCGGTCACAACACTAAGGGATCTTGCATCTTCGTCATCATGAATATCTGTGCCGCCCATATGGTGATGACGTAACATACCGCCAAAAGCTTTTGACAGGTTTTCATATGTGAATATATCTTCGACGGGGCCATAGGCGATCAGGCGCTGGTTGATCAGGGCAACGGTATCACAGAAATGTGGAACGCTGCCTAAATTGTGGGTAGAGACCAGAATGAGTTTTCCGTCTTTTGCCAAATCTTGGAATAAATGGAGGAGGGCTTCTTCGGTCTTAATGTCGATACCTGTAAAAGGCTCGTCCAGCAATATGATTTCTGCGCCTTGCGCCAAAGCGCGTGCTACAAAAACGCGCTTTTTTTGACCACCGCTAAGGGCGCCGATTTGGCGTTTGCGATAATCAATCAGGTTGACGCGCTCCAATGCTTCTGTGACGGCTTTTTTGTCGGCATCTTTCGGGCGACGCATTATGCCCATATGGCCATATCGCCCCATCATAACGACGTCTTCGACCAACACGGGAAAATCCCAGTCCACGTTTTCAGATTGCGGAACATAGGCGATTAGGTTGTCGCGCAATGTTTTTTTGATGTTGTGCCCGTTTATTGAAATTGTACCTGTTGTCGGTTTTATAAAGCCGAGAATGCTTTTAAACAGGGTGGATTTTCCCGCGCCGTTCACACCGACCAAGCCGCAAATTTCGCCTGCGCCGATATCAAGTGTGATCTCCTCCAGGGCATGCGTGCCATTTGGATATGTTACACTGAGTTGTTCAATCTTAATCATGAATGTACGTCTTTTTGTTTAATCTTTATCCTGCAATGCACGGGCAAAACCATCTGCAATTGTGGTGGTGGTGGCTTTTAATAAATCGAGATACGTGGGCACGGGCCCGTTTTCATCACTTAGTGAATCGACATACAAAACACCACCATAGAGTGCGCCTGTTTCCGCTGCGATTTGTTTGGCGGGTTTATCTGAAATCGTACTTTCGCTGAACAAAACGGGGATGTTGTGTGTACGCATTTTGTCAATTAAGGCTCGCATTTGTGCAGACGTACCCTGTTGGTCCGCATTTATCGGCCATAAATAGACCTCCTGTAGATTGAAATCGGCTGCTAAATAGCTAAATGCCCCTTCGCTTGTTACAAGGTATTTATATTCATCGGGAATTTTGGACATTTTTTCGTCCATTTCTTTACGTATGTCTTTGATTTTTTGTGCATAAGCCTGTGCATTACGTGTATAAATCTCGGCATTTTCAGGGTCATGATTCGACAGGGCGCGCTCTATGTTGTGGATATAGGTCAGGGCATTGCGTGTTGACATCCATGCATGGGGGTTGGGTTTCCCGCTATAGCTTCCTTCGTATATTGATATCGGTTCAATACCTTCTGTTATTACAACTTTTGGTGTATACGTCATGTCGGCCGTAAATCGTTCGAACCATCGCTCAAGATTTAGGCCATTCCATAAAATTAAATCGGCTTTGCGCACACGTACAATGTCTTTAGGGGTGGGTTGGTAATCATGGATCTCTGCCCCCGGTTTTGTAATGGATTCCACAATGGCGGCATCGCCGGCAACATTGCGTGCCATATCTGCGATAATGGTAAATGTGGTTACGACGCGCATTTTTTCCTTGGCCACCGCATCACCCGCGAATGCGATAGTCAAAAAAAACGCAGATGCAATGACGGCAAATTTTTTCATTATTATTCCTTTATATATTTTAGTGCCTGTTTAATATTTTAGCCAAGGCTAAAAAAATTGCAAATATTAAACGTGCCGAAAAAATAAATAGTTCCGTGAAGCATTGTTTCATGTGTGTGATGATGAAATAATGTTTGACCAAATCGATGTTTTGAACGAATTTGAATCGTTAATTTATTAAGGGAAATTCCATGAAAAAAGTTGTTATCGGGAAAGAGGAATGGTGTTCGCTGCCTATGTTGGGTTTACCGGCGATTAAGGCGCGCATCGACTCAGGGGCAAAGACATCCTCGCTCCATGCCTTTAACCTGCATACCTTCGAAGAAGACGGTCATAAATATGTGCATTTTGATATCCACCCCGTGCAGGATAACCGCAAAATTGTACAGAGCTGTCGCGGGTTGGTGGTTGATCAACGTAATGTGAAAAGCTCGAGCGGGGAAAAGGAAAAGCGTCTTGTTATCCGTACGCCTATTACGCTTGGCGGTGAAACATGGGATATTGAAATCACGCTGACTAATCGTGACACAATGGGGTATCGCATGCTGATCGGGCGTGAAGCGATGGCCGGTCGTGCCTTGATTGACCCTGATGCATCATTTTGCCTTGGGGCTATTTCCGAAGAAGACGTGAAAAAGCAATATAAGGTGAAGGAAGATAAGAATAACGGTCTGAATATCTTATTGCTTGCGAGTAATCCGGAGCTGTATTCCAATCGCCGCCTGATCGAAGCAGGTGAGCAACGTGGCCACAATATGCGTTTTGTGAATATCAGCCAGTGTTACATGAATATCAGCGCCGTTAACCCCGAAGTACATTATCGCGGCGGAGAGCTGTTAGAAGATGTCGATGCGATTATTCCGCGCATTAAACCGGTTATGACATTTTACGGCTGTGCGATTACCCGTCAATTTGCATCAATCGGCGCATATTGCTTGAACGGATCAGTGGCGATTACGCGTTCACGTGACAAGCTCCGCTCGCTTCAGGAATTGTCGAACAAGAAAATTCCGATGCCGACAACGGGCTTTGCCAATTCCCCCGTGGATACAAAGGAAATTATCCGCATGGTTAAGGGCGCACCGTTGGTTGTAAAGTTGCTGGAGGGTACACAGGGGCGCGGCGTTGTTTTGGCCGAAACGAATAAAGCCGCAGAGAGCGTGATTAACGCCTTCAAGAGCTTGAACGCCAATATTCTGGTGCAGGAATTTATCAAAGAAGCGCAAGGCGAAGATATCCGATGCTTTGTAGTTGACGGGAAGGTCGTGGGCTCAATTCAACGAAAGGCAGCAGCAGGGGAGTTCCGTGCGAATTTGCATTTGGGCGGCACGGCGAGCGCGGTTAAAATCACCGCAGAGGAGCGCCGCATTGCCATCAACGCGACCAAGGCCATGGGCTTAGTTGTTGCCGGTGTTGATATTATTCGGTCAAAAGACGGGCCAAAAGTGTTGGAGATCAATTCATCCCCCGGTTTGGAAGGGATCGAAGATGTGACAGGCAAGGATATCGCAGGGTTAATGATTCAGGCGATTGAGAAAAACGTCGTACCCGCAAAACCGAAAGCCAAGAAGAAATCGGCGTAGGGTAATAATAGCTAATATTGTTGTGTCGTCTCAGTTTTTAGTTTCTTGTAGATGAGTTTTCCAAGAAACTTAAATAGGTAGTACTGCATAACAAAAGCTATGCATACGCCACCGATGGCCGTGATAAAAATGTATGACATATACGTCATCATCATGCCATCGCCTGGTAGTTGTGGGTATACGTAATACAATTTCGGAGAGCGTATTATGTGTATCATCACTATGCATAAAAATGATGCCTGTTTTAATTCTGATTTGGATAGGGCTCTGTTATTTTTCTTTATGAAGATATAGAGGGCAATACTCGTTGGGAGTATCATCGCAATAACGCCAATGAATAGAGCAATAGGCGTGCTGAGTGTGATGGGCGTCAGAGATGTTAGTGTTGTCAGTGCAAAAAAACTTAAGCCAAATGTAACGACTAGCTGGGTGATACCAGTATCTAAGTTTTCTATGAATTTCATGTTTTAAACGTATCAATTTTTATGTCTTCGCAAAAGCTATGAAATATAAAATTTGCTAATAGCTTCTCTTTTGGTTATACCGATTTGAACTGAAATGGTTTTATGAAATATGGCTGCGCGTCGACATACATACTTACAGGCCTTTTTTATTTTCGCCTTTATCTTGGCGGGGATATCGCCTGCTTGCGCGTTTGTATCGGGTAAATCCGGTGGTTATATTGAGATTTGTGCCGCTGACGGATCGCTGAAAAAAGTTAAAATTTCGGAAGATGAGGCCGCTGCCGCTATTTATCAATTCCTTGAAAAAGATAAACCTCAGCCGGATCTGCCCGCAAAACATGCCAAAAAAGATGATTGCGGATTTTGTTTTTCAAATGCGCATATCAGCAAAGCGTTAATGAGTGCGAATACAATTTCGCAAAGCACACATTACGGTGTGATAAAAATCGGCGCAGGGTCAGTTCGCTTTACGTCTGTTTCTTCCTTTTATTTCCAATCCCGCGCACCGCCTTATTTTTCCTAAATCTTGATAGAGCGGGGAAAGTTTTTCTCTGCATGATTTTTGAAAAAATAAGGAGTTTTTCCAATGGCAAATAATGCATCTGCCACGGCGGATATGCCGAGTTTGAAGCATGAATATAACAAACATTCATTCGGCGATTTTTTAGGGCATGTTGTAAAACATGTTGTTGTAATGGGGGCGATGATGGGCGTGATCGGCTTGGCATCTCCGGCGTTTGCGGCCACCCCGATGTTTGATCCTCTCTCTACCGGTTTTACGGGTGGCGGCCCCACCGTCGGCGATTTAATCGTACAGACAGTTCATGGTGCGGGGGAAATGCTCAATATGATTGTTGATACATTCACCGGTTTGTTTTCAATCGGCGGTGATGTGATGGCCAATGTTGTTGATGGTAATTTGGCGCCTTCAACATGGGATTCGGTTGTCATGTCACATGGTGGTGATCATATGATGGCAGAGGGCGCAAGCCATGCCGGTCACGCCATGAGCGAAGGTGCTACTCACGCCGTCGCGGAACATGCGGCAGGAGGCGCGCATAGCGGTGCGTTTGATGAGTGGTTGCGCAATGCACATGCATCGGGCGAATTGCCGTACGCGTTGGAGGATTCAGAGGCGATGGGCATCACACTTGAAGAGCATATGATGAATGAATATGGACATGAAGGACATTAACAATGAAAAGACGTGACTTTATTAAGGGCGGATTGGCAACGGGGCTGGCGGCTGCGTTTGCACCGCTGGATGCGTTGGCACAGGATAAAAAATATATCGAATATTACCGCGATGTTTGTGACAAGCTGGATGAACTGGTGGATTACCGCACAGGCAAACCGTTTGAACAAGATGGCTATGCGATTGCATATTTTGCAACGCCTTATAATGCTTATCCGGGGCAGGGCTGCGCGACGGACGCGTTAAATGTGTTCGAGGCGAAGAACTTTGCTGAGATGATATCCAATAAGAAAATCCAAGCCGTTATGGTGCTAAGCCCATTGGAAGAGGGGGACCCGAAACCAAGTTTTGCGGATTCATATACAAACCCCGATGGCGGTAATTTTCATTTTATCGGCTTAACGGGGCCAAAACAAAAGGTACTGGATACGGCGCAAAATTATCGCTCTGCCTATGAGGTTGACCGTCACTCCGGGCGGGTCGAAGGGCATAACAGATCGGCGGTTTTGATCTCTCCCAAGGGGGAGCTGATTGCAAAATACGCACCCAATCATTTAGGCAGTATGTACAGTGATATGGTGGAACATATCCGTGCGTATGAGCGCCGCTCTATTCGTCCGTCTACGGGATGTGAGCCATAATGGAAGTGTTGTATTTTTTTGATGTTTTCGGCTAGAATATTAATCTGGAACAATAAAAAAGAAATAACGATGGTTGATAATTCCGGCAATATTTATGCCTTTAATGCCGCCAACCCTGCGCAGAAAAAAGAAAAAGAGCTGCTTGGGATGTTAGCGAAGTTCGGTCACGGCAATTTGGTTAATGATTCATATAATGATTTTATTCAAAGCACAGGGATAGAGCCTGATATTGAATTAGAACGAGCATATAAACGAGCGCTTACGTTGAAATATGACGGGGTAGACAAAACGTTGCAATCTGCATCGAAGGGCGGCAATGCGAGTAACCCAATTGTTCAGGCGCTGGCGGGGCATCTTATCCCGTCAAAAGAATCTGCCTTTAAATCACGCGCCGTAGAAAGAGCAAACCGGCTCCATGAATTTAGTGCAGATTTCCTTGGGGATCAGAAACCTTCAAAATCGCTGGATGTTGCAAATTTGCTGACCCCGCGCCTTGATGACATATATGCCTCAGAGGCAAGTGATTTTACGCATGGGCTGGATGAGCGTTCAAAACAAATTATAGAAACTGTTTTTGATCTGGATACTGCGCCCGAGGCCATGAAAACCCTAAGTGATCAGGAGGCTAAGCTTCTGTATTTGCAGCGGGTTTCAGAGGAGTTAAGCGCGAGGACGCAAGCCGCAGAATTTCTTTCAGAGGAAGTCGGTCTGGGGCAAGATGAACAGTATGTTGCGCAAACATTCCTTGATTTCATCAATGATGAACTTAAACCTAATTTTGGTCATAGTGCGCTGGAGCAGCGTATTTTAGAGCAATCAGAGGCTTTGAAGCAAAAGTTGTTGGTGGCAAAAACTCCGGAAGATCATACGCAATTGGAACAAGACGCCATTGACGCGGCGCCAAATGTAACAACACTTCATCATGATTAAAAATGACATCAGATAGGTGATGGCGGTACATGTTTTGAAGTAGTATCCGCACGGAGGAGCGCCGCTCTATTCGTCCGTCTACGGGGCGGATTAAATTTAAAACAATCCCATAAGTTTATTTTTTTTCAGTAAAGCTAAATCTCTAATATCTTTAGAGCCATAATCCGTTTCACCAGTAAATCTTTCATTTATAAAAACATCCAACTTTTCTTTTGGTGTTATTAATTTTAAAATTTCCTCGTTGCTTGTATATGCATATTCATCATAACGAAGTTCACAACCGTCTTCTATATCACTATCAATTACTTCTTCTAAATCGTTTACCCCTTCAAAAGTAATCAACACTAATTTATTCGAAGAATTATGGAAGGAGGTTTCGTTATTTTTCCCGAGTTTTAAACTCTTGGTATAGGCTTCTTCATCACTATTTGAATTAATTAGATATAAGTTTTTATGGACTATAAATTCATTATTATCCTCAACTTTTATCTTCATAATAAGAGTAGCCACATACCATTTTTTCATTTTTTCTTTCCTTTACGGTTAGCTACCTGCTGAATTTGATTTACCCCCTCCCCACAATAATCCCCACCTTGTAATATTGTATTTTCATCACTGATGATGCTTCTCGTGGGGGAGTGTCTTTCTTAAATAAAATAAACTTATATAGGGTTCAATAAAAGGTAAGTTTTTGTCAAAATTCATGGCATCGTAAACAACTAGTGTGGGAGTGCCCTGTTCTACATATTTCAAAACAGTTGGGGCATTTTTTCGATGTAGGGATGATACCCGTTCATAGCCGTCAATCTTGAATTTTATTTTTATAATAAATTGCCTGGGCGTATATATTCCTCCTCCAACATGACAATAATCATATGAACCTTGCGTAAAATTGCCGCAATTATATAGGGGAACGAATTTATTGATTTCTTCTTTCACATCGTAAAGTGCAGATGCAATAAGAGCTAAATTCATAATAGTAACAAAAACTAAACTGAAGGTGTTATTCTGCACAAAGAAAAAGGGTAGGGTAAAAATCGTACAATAAAAAAATATTAAAGAATTTTTTTTATTAATGTAGCCTATAAGCCTATCCAGGGCTTCCTCATTTAAATCATCATGTTTACGTAAACTATGAATAGTAGCGCGTAATTTTTTCGTAAAGTAAACTTCTGCAAAGGCTGCACACACTTTTTTTGTTTTAAATAATTTTAGTATGTTTTTGATATTCATCACTATGCTTTTAAGCCACCTGTAAGAATATAGATACTATCAAAATACAGGCAAAATCAAAAAAATGTGATCATTTGGTGGGGGCAAGTTGTGGCTGGTTAATCTTTGAGGTAAAAGAAAAACGCAGGCATAAAAAACCGACAAAGTGGGTTAAAAAAACTTACTATTAAGAAGAAAAATAGTTATCTATGAAAAGAGGGACATTAAAATCGGACAACTCTTTAAGTAATTCTGGGGATAAAGTAGGCCCTCCATCAAAACCACTCTGAAAATGTCCACACCACCACACACTAGAGAACTTAGAAGAGAGTTTTATGATTTTACCTTTAATGGGCTCTAAATTTCTACAAAGAAAAAATAAACCTTCTTCTAATGATAACCACTCATCTTTATAATCTTTCGCGCCCAAACCATTGTATCCCCAACATGGGAGCGAATTATTTTTTTTATTTTGTATCAACGGATTAAGTTTTAAATATTGAGTGACTTCATTGGGATTTAGATGGTCTCCAAAGAATCTTAACTCGACCGTATATGTATGTTTTTCAGTCATAAACAATTAACCCCCTGCTGGTATGCCTGCCGTACTAATTATCAGGATCAATTTCCGGATGTTGCTTGTATAAAGGCATAAGTCCCTCTATTACTACTTCACCCATAATCTTACCTATCAAGCGTCGATAAGCTATAAACTCTTCTTCTGTGCAATGCTCCTGAACATATGCTACAGATTTGTCTAAATCTGCATTACAGCTATTCAAAACATTGCTAATATATTGAGCAACATCATTGTTTTTTATAACGCACATCCACTTGTCCCTATACATCTTTCTAAACACCTTCTAAAATCTGTACCACCACCATCATATGTAGGCAAGGTTGTGTCTGAGTAATATTCTGTACACTTTCTTTCTTGGGGGGATGCCTTGTAAGATATTTAGCGGGTTTTCCTTTTTGTGATTTTAGAACCGCCGCTTTCTCGCATCCATTCTTGCTACGAGCCGGTGGGCTATAATTTTTTAACGCTTATTTCTTCATTTTTTGGCGGTTTACGCTGATATTACATTGGATTGACGGATCTTTTTTTAAATTCATAGTATATTTCCAACCGTCGCTGCTCATCATGCGGGGGTGAACACCCATCATGACGGTGTTCCCTTTTTGTTGGCAGGGGAATTTATCTGCTCCTTCCGTACAAAATTGTGCGATAGCTTTTATAACATCCTTACATTTTTCGGGATCATCACCGCTTACTCTGTAGGATATATTCTCGGGTGAACGAGATGCATCGAGCGGTGTTCGGTCGTAGCGTGCTTGGCGATAAGAAAAGGAATACAGAATATTGCCGGCGCGAATATTACAATCGGAATATCCGCACTGCACGGTGAAGCCTTGTCCTTCCAGTATGGTTTTTATTTCGCCCATGCTCATACTCATGGATGCACCGAGTATCGGGAACGTAAAAATTTCCTTTGCTTTTTCCGGGCTGATGTCAGAATTTCCTGACGAAGCGGCGAAAGCAGCGTGTATGTTTAGGGTGCCCAAAACCACACAGAAGAAGAGTAGGTGGCGTTTCATAAGAATATCATCCTTGTTCTTTTATCTTTGCAGAAGAATTTAGCATTTAAAGAGGGGGGTGAGAAAGATAAATTGAGGCAGGTATCAGGAGGCACCTCGAACCGCTTATTTGAGATGTTAGAGCGATGGGAACAGGTTTTCAATTCGTGAAATAATGTTATTCCCACGTCTTGTAATTCAAATTGAATGTATAAAGCAAGTCATATACTTCTTGTTTTCGAGACTTTGCATCAATATTTTTAGCCGTTGAGGGGGAATGTATCGGAATCTTAGTGATGTTAGCATCGGAAATCGGATGGTAAGTCAAAATCCTCTCTACATTCTTTTTATTCTCCTCTGTAAAATGCGTCTGATTTTCTTTAAGAAACCGCAACGCGTCCCTTGCGCTTTGCGAAAAATTATAACCATTTTCTCTTGCATCACTCCGTTCGTTAATGGGCATATCCGTCGTTATTTTATACACTTCTCGTTTAAGATATTGCCCGATAGCATTAATTCCAATAGTTTGCTTTTTTTGATCTTCAGTACTTGCAAGTTTATATAAGGCGGGCAAAACACGCTCTTGGTCTATGATTGCCAGACGATATGCTGCAAACTCACTATTCGGCATTTGTCTGAGAATGGTCACTTCTTGCGACATGCTGTGACTTCCGTCAGAAAAACTTTCCCTTTCTATAGGATTGCTTTCTGCCAATTGAATTAGTCGGTCTATGGTTTCAGAGTGCAGCGGCTTTTGTGCGGATAGCGCATAAATGGCTTGCTCTTTTACTTCGTCATTAGGGTGGTCTAAAAGTTCAAGAAGAGGCGCTGTTAAAAGATCGGGTTCGCGTGGCCATATTCTCCCCATTACGTGGGCGGCCTTCATCACCAAAAAATCATTATCACTTTTTATGGCCTCTTTCAGATAAGGGATGAGGCCTTTTCCCATTTTAGCAATGCGATTTGCCTCACGATAATCTTCCTTCGGCACATCAGATACATAAGAGGCATAGGTGCAATAATCTGGATCACAATCTTCAGTGTCGTTTGTAATTGTTAAGGGGGTTTCAAGGCGCGGCAAGTAATACGCTACCAATCCCGAATGCAGGACATACCCCTTATCAAATTTGATATAGCGTTCAAGCACATCACTCCCGCCATAGACCGGCGCTATTTTCAGGGCTTTCCCCTTTTTAAACGAGTTTTTATTATTCCTGATTGAGCTAATAAAGTCATGCACGGTTTTGACGACTTGAAGCCCGTCTTCATACGGGAAATCTTTTCTGGAAACCAAGAGCATTTTTTGATCCGTCGTCAGATGCATGAGCGCCTTAACGTCCATATCAAGGGTCACATCTTTTGATTCTACGCTGGCCAAATCGACAGAACCTGAAAGTACCGCGTGCAATGCTTTTTTGCTCGCTGTGCAATTCTGATTAATTTCGCAAAGCGTTAGTTCAAATTCAGTGAGTTCCCGTTCGGGATGTTTCTTACAAGGCTGATTATTAATGAGTTGGCAAAATCCTTGTGTATCCTCACCCGCGATAGAATACTTTTCGCCTTGGTAAACAATGCCAGTTTTATTGGATATCGAGTTTTTGGCTTGAGCATAAAAAAAAGTACCGCCAAAAAGAATAGCTATGAAAAAGAATACTTTTTTATACTGATTGGTTTTTGATGGCATGAAGAAACCTTATTTTGAATGAACACTATACAACCATAAAATTTTTAATTCATTAATTTATAACTACGCGAAATTATGTTCTTAGCAGATGGAAGATTAAATGGTCTTTGCTTTGCGTTTTGATGGGGTGAAAGTTTGGAACGGATTGGTTCCCGTATCACACCATCAGGCCAGAGGGATGAAACGGGAGAGCGCAGCGTCTCCCTTGCCAAGCGTGTTGACGAAAAATCGAAGATTTGTAGTACAACACACAGCTTGCGTTCAGTAGAAACTATGTTTTTTGATTCTGCTTGCTGCCATAAGCGGACATGCTGTTTTATACATACCTAGAATTATATCTATTATTTAATAATTTTGAGTGCTTCATTTTGATCATCTATAAGGCAATTATCTTCAATAGGAAGCGTGTTGTTTTTATCTGGCCACAGAAGAGCCCAAGCTCTAAAGGGTTTGTTGTAATGGTCAACCGCCTGTCCTAAATAATTACTGAAATGTTCAGCCTTAACTTCCTTAAACATCACTTCGTAGTCCCCACCAATCACATTTTTCAATTTTGCATCGATTTCAAATGTCACACCATTTTGTATATCAATAGCGAGATCACTAAGAATTTGATGGGACACATCAGCCTCTAAACCGAAAATAATAATTTCTGGGTGATTAAACGTGCTTTCAAATCCAATAGAATAACTAAAATTCGAGTTAATCCCCTCAGGATCGAATGCATTACAACAATGCCATCCATAAGATTTAAGATTAGATTTAATCAGGTTTTGCTTTTTAAATAGTTTAAACATATATATTGCTTATTGTCTGCTTTAGGTCGTTAGCCGACGTTATTTTTATAATAACAGCCCATCGTACATAAGAATATTTTAAGTACAATTATTTTAATCAAACGTTGTTAACCCCGTCCGCAAGCTGTGTATTGTAATACAATACGCTTGGAAAGGGAGATGCTGCGCTCTCCCGTTTCATCCCTCTAGCAAGATGGGCTTCGCCCGTACGCCTATGCACGCGATGATAATGTTGATTCTGTCGAATGCACAAACGAACAGGAGCGAAATACATGTAACTGAAAGCTGTCTGCATAAGTTTAATAAAATGATTGAATAAATCTATTCATACATAAGAATTGGAATGTAGGGATTTACAAGCAGCCAAAAGATATGCTTCCATTATTCTGAGCTAGGAGAAATTTATGCTGTATGCCATTCGTCTATTTTTTCTTAATTCATTTATAATTTCTGTCCTGACAGTCATCTTTGGCTTTCTCTATATCCCCGCATTCATGTATGGTTATTTCTGGCTTTGGGTTTTTGCGTTTACAGCCATAAGTATTTTATTTGTAAGATCAATGATTGATACGTCGATCGAACGCGTCTCCAAAAAAGGTGATGAGGCCGCGCAGGCCAAGGCCATGATCCCCGAATTTTTAATGATGAATGTGAAGATGACAATCTTGATGTCATTTCCGTTTATTGCCACATTATTTCTTTTGGATCATGGTTACATCGATAAAATGCATATGAGTGAAGCCGACAGAGCCATATGGGTTTGGTGTCTTTGGGTTTTGAAAAGCAGCAGTCGTATTGCGCTGGTGGATCTTGCAGTGCCTCAAATTGTGCTGTCTGCGTTCTTTTTTATGATGATATGTACGGTTTCATTATTTGCGTTTGCGAGACAAAATATTAAGCGTCTTTTTGATGTTTTATTTCACAAAGAATCTTACAAATTTTTGCAAGTTAAGTTTTCGACAGCAGGGGATTTAAATAGATTTTTAAGTTTGGTTTTCATTTTTATGTATCTGGCCAGTCTTTTGTTTACGAGCGCCTTTAGCGATGATGTAACCCATGAGATATTTAAAATTGTTTTTGTTGCATATCTGATTTTTGGCCAAGTGTGTTTGTTTTTTGCTACAGAAAAAATTCGAGAGGTCAGGTGGAAAAATTTATCTTAGAGAGGGGTGATATATGAGTGAAGAAAATAATACAGATTATAATGGGATGGTTGTATTACTTGAGACGTGGATGAACGATTTTGATTGATACTTACGATGAAAGATCAGGAGCCAGCAGGAAGAGAAGCTGATTATGGATGAAAAGATCAAAAATTGTGGTCGCCCGATAGAGAGCTTTGAGAATACTTTTAGAACCGCCGCTTTCTCGCAGCCATTCTTGCTTTTAGAGGAGTTGAAGGGGGTAAATAGTGAAATGGTGGGCGGTACTGGGATTGAACCAGTGACCCCTTGCGTGTCGAGCAAGTGCTCTACCCCTGAGCTAACCGCCCACACTTTACGTGTAGAAGGCATAGAATTACGCACTTGCCGCAAAAATATCAAGCCCCAAATGCATAAAAACGATAAAAATTAATGTTAAGCGGAGAGGAGGGCTTCGACCTGCACCACAAGATCGTTGAGGTGAAAGGGTTTTGAGAGGACTTGCGGCTTCGGGCCTTCCTCTTGTTTCTGGCTTTTCATTGCCATCGCCGCAAAACCGGTGATAAACATCACCTTTAGGTTCGGGCAAAGATCGGTTGCCTTGTTCGCAAGCTCAATCCCGTCAAGGCCGGGCATGACAATATCGGTGAGGAGCAATTCAAACCCCTGATTCTCACTGAGGAGGTTAAGGGCGTCCATGCCGTTTCGCGTGGACACGACATTATGGCCGGCGCGCTCAAGTGCGATCACCAGGAAATTGAGCATCGATTCATCGTCTTCTGCCAATAATATATGTGCCATAAACCAACCGAATTAATGTGGATTTATCACTTTAGATAAAACAGTAATCGTAACGCAAATAATAAATGAAAAATATTTTCTTAAGCGTTGTTTTTAAACAGCTTAAATCGCGGCGAGGAATTCTTTTCCTGCGGCCTCCCAGCTATAATTTTCCTTCACATATTGTGCGCATGCATTTGCATCACAATTTTGCATGGCGCGAGTGGCGGCGGCTCCCAGATCGTTATCCAGCGCGCCATATTTATCATCAATGATAATGTCCTTTGGCCCCATAACGTTATAGGCCGCAACGGGCAGGCCACAGGCTAATGCCTCGATCAGGACAATGCCGAATGTGTCGGTTTTTGACGGAAAAACAAAAAGGTCGGAGGAGCGATAATAATCTGCAAGCTCATGGCCTGTTTTTTTACCGACGAATATAGCGTCCGGGTATTTTAGCTCCAGCTCTGCCCGTACGGGCCCGTCACCAACCATAACTTTCGTACCATCCCATGGCATATCGAGGAAGGCCTCAAGGTTTTTTTCAATGGCTATGCGCCCGACATACAGGGCAACGGGTTTTTTCAAATCCTGCATTACGGTTTTTTCACCGGGGTGAAAAACATCGAAATTCACCCCACGTGATAACCTGTGCATAGGCGTAGTGAAGCCCCAGCTTTGTAATTGCTCCTCCAGGCTTTGCGTTGCGATGAGCAGGGCGTTTGATGGCGCGTGAAAGGAGCGCACGACTTTAATGGCCTGACGATGTACGGCAGAGTAAAGCGGGGGAATAAGCCATGCAAAACGCTTGGCAACGTAATCGGGGAATTGTGTGTGGTATGATGTGCTGAACTCAATATTGTTCTTGATACAATATTTTCGCGCCGCCCAACCCAAAGGCCCCTCGGTGGCGATATGAATGCGATCGGGCTTAAAATCATTGATTAGTCGTTTTAATCTGCGATACGGGCGGATGACCAGTTTGATTTCAGGGTAAAACGGCATGGGCACGCTGGCCGCGAAATAGGCAGGGCCGATGACCTCTACTTTGTGCCCCAATGCTTTGATTTCTTTGCATAAATATTCATAAGTGCGTACGACACCGTTAACTTGTGGGTGCCAAGCATCGCTTATGATGAGAACTTTCATGGACATTTTTCGTATTCGGCTTTAAACTATTGTTATGCGAAACAATATCTTACCTTCGCATTCCCACCCTAAACACCATCTGTGTCATGCTCAATCATTTTTTTAAACACCGAAAGTTTACACACAATGCATCCTTCTTGGCACTGGCTGTGCTTGGCATATGTGGCGGGGCGTCGTTCGCCTATGCGCAAGATTGTGATATGCCGTATGAAATGGTGACACGCCTGCATCATCCGGAACCCGGTTCATTCACGGTATGGGATGCGGTATATGGCGAAGACCGCCGCGATGAAAAATTTATTTCAGCAATAAACCGTGGTGAGGAGGGCGAGGTTCTGGCCGTTGGTGAGGTCGTTTCCCTCAGGGGCGCACGCCCGTCTATGGTTTTTGTTTATTTTGATCGGCGCGGGCGAAAGGTGTGGGATCGGTTCGTGCCTGTTAACGGTCTTCGTGAAATTGTAAAGATGCTTCCCAATGGCGATGGTCACGTTGTCGTCGCCAATCGGCAGGTGCCGGGAAAACGTCCGTCTGTTTGGGTCGGTTTTTTTGATCAAGATGCAAAATTAAAAAGTGCCAAAATTGTGGCGGACAATAACTTTGATTTATATGCAAATGATATTACACCATCGGTTGCGGGTCGCGGGTATGCTATTCCGGTGCGTTCTGTAAAATCAATCGGCGCGGGAGAAGGTAAAAAAACATATGAAACTGCTGCTATTTATTTCCTGAACGACAAGGGGGAAGAGGTAGCCAGTCGCGCATTCATTTTAGGTGGTGATACGAATATTTCGAGCATGGGTGTTTCATATATTGGGGCGGAGCAGCCCGGGTATTTTGCTACAGGTAGTTTCAGTAATGATTACAATAAGAGGATCGGGTGGATTTTACGGCTGAATTCGGATGGTTCTCTTGTTTGGCAAAAAGAGCTGAGCCGTGGCCTTTTGGCTAATTTAACGCATGTACGTGCCTACGGGAAACGGTATATTGTTGCCATGGGAGATGTGCAAGGCGGCAAAGAAGAGGTCAGGGGAACGTGGGTGATGATGATGGATGTCGCCGATGGTGATATCCTTTGGCAACGTTATTATTACGGCGAACGATCATATTACAATTACAGTGCTGGTGATATGTATGTTAGTGATGACGGTTTAATTCACGTTATGATTATGGCCCGTCCTGATGGTGATCGCTTGAATGATTATCGTGAAGAAAAAGAAGCGAGCAGTATTCCGCCAACAATTCCAGATGATATGACTTTTGCACAAGTTTTGACGCTTTCTCCGCGCGGTATAACCCTTTCGGGGGATGTTTATTTTTACGGGCGGGGGGTAAATGTCAACCAAATGTTTAAAAGCCCGGGCGGACATCGTGTTCTTGTCGGTGATGTTTTTATAGACCCGGCCGAGTATAAAGATGAACACGAAACAATCCATGAAAGTGATAGTGCCACAGAGCCCCTAATTGAAACTGAGCGCTTTGATTCAACAGCTGAGCATCATAAAGGTTTGACCTTGCTGCAGAAAAAGCTTAAAGAGCAGGCAGCAGAGAAGCATGGTGAGGATGCGCAAGGACAGGAACCAAAAGAATCGGCCGAATCAAAGAGTATGATTACACAAAATGGTTGGGTGATGATTGGTGACGGTCCGGACACGTACGAAGACCCGTGTGATTAAATAAACGAAGTGTAAATAGTGACTTATGAGTAATATTTTAGAAAATAAATTAAGTTTTACCGTTGAGGATGTTGATGTCGGTCAACGCGCAGATAAGTTTTTAAGTGTGATGTGTGATGAATTATCACGCTCTCAGCTGCAAAAATTGATCTCAGATAATGAAGTTTTATTGAATGGCGAGGCATTGAAAGCGGGATCCTATAAAACCGAAGAAGGCGATGTTTTTACCGTAAATATTCCGCCGCCTGCACCATCAGAAGCCGTCGCGCAGGATATTCCCCTCGATGTGGTTTTTGAGGATGAGCATGTCTTGGTTTTGAATAAGGCCGTGGGAATGGTTGTTCACCCGGGGGCCGGGAATTGGGATGGTACTTTGGTGAATGCGTTATTGCATCATTGTGGTGATTCTTTGTCTGGAATTGGCGGAGTTCTGCGCCCCGGTATCGTTCACCGTCTTGATAAGGATACGAGTGGTTTAATGATGGTGGCAAAGAATGATTATGCCCATCAGCACCTTTCCGAGCAGTTGGCAGACAGGTCGTTGAGCCGTGTTTACCATGCCTTAGTGTTGGGTGTTCCGATGCCTGTTATCGGGAGTGTTGATCGTGCGATAGGGCGGCACAGGCATAACCGCTTAAAGATGAGTGTGATGAGCAATGCCCCCCGTGATGCGCGTACACATTATAAGGTTTTGGAAAAGTTCGGAGAAGCTTGCTCACTCGTGGAATGTCGCCTGGAAACCGGTCGTACGCATCAGATTCGTGTGCATATGGAGGCAATCGGCCATCCCCTTATTGGTGATCAATTATACGGTCCGCAACGCACAGCGTTAATTTCAAATCTCAAGAAAAGCGATTATACTACTGATATAATAAAGCATATTTGTAACCTTGGTCGTCAAATGCTGCACGCGCAGGCCATTAAATTTATTCATCCTGTGACTGAAGAGGAGATGTTTTTTGAGGTTGATGCCCCGGCTGATCTTGTTAACGTATTGAAAATGCTCGAAAAAATAGAAAAGTTTGTATTTACATAAAATTTTATGTATTCTGGAAATGTAAATAGGGTGTGAATGAAGAATTAATCGGTAAGCGGATGGATTTTTGAGAATACCTTGTGAAAGTTTGTGAAAAGTTGAATGTTAAATAAAAATAAACGAAACACATTGTTTCTATAATTGAAGTGTAAATTTAAACTGCAAAATCGCGAACGAAAAACCCAATACTCCTTTAGCGATTGATATGATGGTTTCTGATATATCCTAAAACCACCTTCGGGTGGTTCTTTTTTTGCTTTAATTATGGCCGGGCATCTTATGGTTGTGGCTCGATTTCTTCCCAATGATCGGCAATGTGTTTCATTGATATGTTATTTGTTATCGCATAGAGGTTGTTCGGCATATCTATGCGTTGCGCGATATTTAGATCTAGGGGCATGATTGTTGTCCTGATGATGTTCTGATCGGGGGTGTATTTCACCGCGCCCAGTGGTATCGACAATGCCAGCATATGGCTTGTATTTGTTTGATGGCCTGTCAGTGTGTCTTGCTCATGATTGTTGCTGATAGCGATGGAGGCATTGATTTTAGCTCCGTTCATGAAGATTTTGCTTACGCCTATTTCGCCGCCGTAATCACCGGCAATAAAACGCCCTGCACGAAGGTTTAATGTCATATCGTGATGGGGCATATCATACCAAAGATTTGCAAACCCGCTGTCATAGCGCTCATCCTTGTGAATGCCGCTTTCCATTGTTGTATGCGGATCGCGTTTATAAAGGGATGCGATTTGCGCGCCAAGCGCCAAGCGCGATTCAAACGGACGGTATAAAATTTCGCCGGAATACCCAGTAAAACGTTGCTCAAGATATCCCCCCTGTAGCAGGATATGCGTATTTTCATTCAGGCTATATGGTATGGAAAGATACGCATTTTCTATGCCGAAACGTTTCTCACGAAAAGCTTCGTTATTGTGAAATGGTGATTTTGCATTCGTGATGCTTTGTGTTTGGTTGGCGTTACCGCCCAGATCAAAACGCGCCGCCGCACCGAGGTTAATGCCACGGAAAATGCGATGTTTAATACCGCCGATCAGGGCGCTATGGTGTGAAATGCCTTTGCGATGGCCGCTAAAATCGATTGTGTTTTCGAGTGTGAGTGATGTCTCAATGGGGCTGATGGATGCATAATGTGCGCGCTCTGCGCTAATGGTCATATTCTGCCAGATCTCCTGCGGGCTGCCTTGTTTTGTGGTGACGGCAGCGTCTAAATCCTTGCGCAAAACGGTTAGGCGCGGCGTTGTGATAAAGCCCTTATCAAAATGTATATCAACGGTTTTCACTTCCTGCGGCGCGTGTTGAATGACCTCATATATTGTGTTGCTCGCGGCATGTGGGGCGCTGTTATGCGCGTCAATCGGGGCGGTGATATGTGCAATATTGTCGTCATAGCTAATCATCGCATCATGCGTTCGCCCCTTGCGCAAGGGTAGGGATTTAGGGTTTCCGCGCAAGGTAAGTGTCGCCATAATATGATCAAGCCCCTGCATCCCGACACCGGTATTTATCCAATCGCGCGGGGAATATGATAAACCAACGGCCCATGGCGCGCGCGACGTGTATTCGCTGTTCTTGCGCTCCAAAATATACCGATCTGCCCCGTAATCGAGCTTTAGCGATAGCCCCTGATAGGGCAGGAAATATTCAACGCCACCGAAGATGCCGATATCTTCGCCCGTAAACCATTGTGACGGGTTGTTTCTTTGCGCGGCATCGTGTGTGCGCCGCTGATCAAAATGATCGCCAAAAATTTTAAGCGGATTATCAAGGTGCGCAGCGCTTCCCATACGCCCCCAGCCAAGGCCAAGTGTAAAGTCTGCGTTTTTATATCGTTTGGATAGGGTTATGAACTCTCGCGCGCTGCCGCTGTCGCCGATGGCTGATTGCATGCCGATCGCGATTTGCGGGCTGTATTGCCCCTCTTGCAGAAGGCGGATTTTCGTATCAATCCCCGGTGTGAAGGTTGTTGGCGTATTTGGCGGTTGCAATGTATCGGCGCTTTGCCTGACCCCTATATACAACGTATCCGAAATCTGCACCCCTGCAAAACCATGCAGGTATGGGTTGTTAAACCCCGTTCCCATGCGTACATCCCCCGCATCAGCCATGCGCGCCGTAGGGGTGGTGTTTAACCCGATCAGGCCGCTTGTATTCACGCTCTCGCTCGCATATGCATGCTCCGCCCCCATAGGGCACGCAGGCATTACGGCGCAAATCAGCAATAATATTTTATGACGTTTTTTCGCGGCAAAAAGCATTGTGAATGGGTGAGTGAAGGGGCGAGAGTCGCAAGATGAGCGGCTAAGGCCATTTTCCATCAATTTCCGTTATATGTCAAAACGAAATGCAGATGTTGCTTAAACTGCCGAGGTTATTGTTGGAGCCAATAAATCTGTGTCGTCTAGCTCATGAAACAAAACGCAATATGCCAAAGAAGTTTCATCTCCGGGAATTTTAATATCTATCGGGCGGAGTAAATCTTCTTTTCTCATAATTTTAAAATCATGCTTTTTAAGATGGAAATGATATCGGAAGCCTCTTTACGTCCCTCCGTCAAAACATCCCATTTATTGTGTTCATTAAGTTTGAAAAGAAGCGCAAATTTCCCAACCATTGATAATTTTAACCCATATCCGTGGTCTCCTTTACTAAGGTCATAGTCAAATGATCTATCGTAATTAAGGTCTGTATAATCTTTTATTGAATATTGGTCGCTTAATTTTTCTATCAGTTCTTGATATGGCTTCTTGGTAAACGCCTTGTTTATAAAGCTTAGGTCAGGATTATCATATGATCCGTAAGCTTTTAAAATTGCGGAATCTATCTCAGTTTTGGACGCTTTCATATTTTAACCTGATTTTTTATTCGTTCCATAATATCACAGTATAACCCTTTTCATTCAAGGCTTTTCATCCTGGGGATAATCCTGTATCCTTGTGGATAAGATGGAAGCTCTTCATTACGATCTATGTGTCATTGGTGGTGGAATTAACGGCGCAGGCATTGCCAGAGATGCGGCGGGGCGTGGCTTGTCTGTGCTTCTGATCGAGGCAGAGGATTTGGCCGGCGCGACATCATCCGCCAGTACCAAGCTCATTCATGGCGGTATCAGATATCTGGAACATAAAGAATTTTCGATGGTGCGTAAGGCCCTGAAGGAGCGTGAGGTTCTGTATAAAAATGCGGGGCATCTGATCTGGCCGATTGAGTGCGTTTTGCCGCATGATGAAAACCAACGTCCGCAATGGCTCATCCGTTTGGGTGTGTGGCTGTATGATATTTTGGCGGCGGGGCGTTCCTTGCCGGGATCTCGTTTTATCGGCTTGCGCGATACCGAATATGGCGCGCCTCTGAATAAGGGGTATGAGGATGCGTTGATTTATTCCGATTGTTGGGCGGATGATACGCGCCTTGTGATTTTAAATGCGGTTGATGCCGCCGCACGCGATGCCAAGGTTTTAACGCATGCGGCCTGTGAAAAGCTTGAGGTTGTTAATAATCGTTGGCGTGTGACAATTCGTGATACACGTAGCCATGATACGCTCGCGGTGACGGCGGGCATGGTTGTGAATGCCACGGGGCCGTGGGTCGGGCGTTTCCTTGAGGGCGTCGGCATATCGGGCGCGGACCCCGATTTACCGCATGTGCGCCTTGTGAAGGGCAGCCACATTATTCTGCCGAAAATGTTTGAAGGTGATCACGCCTATGTTCTGCAGCAACCTGATAAGCGCATTATATTTGTCGCGAATTATCAGGGGGAATACACGCTTGTCGGTACGACAGAAGAGGATTTTGATGATGATCCGCGTAATGCGCGCATTTCCGATGATGAGATGGCGTATTTGATTGATGCATTTAATGCGTCATTCGATAAGCAGATCAGCCGCTCTGACGTTATCTTTGCCTATAGCGGTGTGCGACCGTTGCTTGATGACGGTACCGCAAATAACAGTGAGGTCACACGCGGTTATCGTATTTATCATCACAAGCGATATGATCCGCCGTTTTTATCTGTTTATGGCGGCAAGCTCACGACATATCGCGCCCTCAGTGAGGATGTCGTTAATCGCTTGATGCGCTTATCAGGGCGAAATGAGCCGGGGTGGACGGCAACGACCCCCTTGGTCGGTGGTGATTTCGAAGAAGATAATTTTGATGTTTTTGTCAAAAAGCAAATCCGTCGTTACAGTTGGTTGATGCATGATGTTGTTTATCGTTATGCGCGCGCCTATGGGACGCGGATGGATTATTTCCTCTCGCAAGCAGATGGATTGCATGATCTGGGGATTCACTTCGGCGATGATATTTATCAGGTCGAGATTGACTATCTTTTGACATTTGAGTGGGCGAGTGATGTCGAGGATATCATTTGGCGTCGTTCAAAAATGGGGCTTCATATCACCGAGGAGACCATTCGCAACATCGAAGAATACATCAATTCAAAAACTGAAGAAGAGTAATTATGTCTAAATTTATTCTCTCCATTGATCAGGGGACGAGTTCCTCTCGTGCAATTTTATTCAATGATCAAGGAGACGTACATGCGGTATCCCAAAAGGAGATAAAGCTCACTTATCCACATCAGGGGTGGGTTGAACAAAATCCACAGGAGCTTGTGGATAGTTCTGTATATGCTGTGAATGATGTTATTCAGAAATCGAGTGTTCCATCTGCGGATATTGTCGGGGTCGGAATATCAAATCAACGGGAAACGACAATCGTTTGGAACAAAAATACGGGGCAGCCTGTCTATAATGCCATCGTCTGGCAAGACCGTCGAACCGCAGATTTTTGTGCAACCTTAAAGGCGCATGATGGTCTGGAGTTTGAGGTTAATAAAAAGACGGGCCTGCTGCTGGATCCGTATTTTTCGGCAACAAAAATATACTGGATTTTGGAAAATGTGGATGGGGCGCGTACGCAAGCTGAGAACGGAGATCTGCTTTTCGGTACTGTTGATTGTTACCTTCTGTGGCATTTGACGAACGGAAAGGTACACGCAACGGACATTACCAATGCATCCCGAACAATGCTGTTTAATATAAATGGCCATAATTGGGATAAGGACTTGTTAAAGCTATTTAATATACCCGAATCAATGATGCCGCAAGTACATGCCAATATATCTGATTTTGGCCAATTAAATGTGGGCGATGGCGCAATTTTAAACATTGGTGGTGTGGCCGGTGACCAACAGGCCGCATCAATCGGGCAGGGGTGCTTATCGCCGGGCATGTTAAAGTCGACCTATGGCACAGGGTGTTTTGCTCTTGTGAATACAGGGGAGGAATTAACCCTTTCAAAGAACAAGTTGCTAACAACCATAGCGTACAAAATTGACAATAAGGTTTCTTACGCATTAGAGGGGTCAATCTTTAATGCAGGTACGGCAATACAGTTTTTACGCGATAATATCGGCCTGTTTGATCATGCATCTGATACCGCAGGCATGGCACGGAATGTGGAGGATAATAACGGCGTGTATTTCGTTCCGGCTTTTACCGGTCTTGGGGCGCCATATTGGGATCCGGATGCGCGTGGCGTAATCTGTGGTATAGGGAGGGATACAACGAAGGATCACATCGTTCGTGCCGCCCTGGAGGCGCAGGCCTATCAAACCAGAGATCTGCTGGAGACCATGGAGAAAGACGGTGATCTTGATGTGGCGGTATTGCGCGTCGATGGCGGGCTTGTTGCCAATGAATTTATGTGCCAATTCATGGCCGATACATTAGGCGCAGCAATTGAGGTTCCGCGCGTTTTCGAGAGTACGGCATGGGGCGCTGCATGCCTCGCAGGGGTGCATGGCGGCCTGTTTTCTGACATAAATGATGCCGTTTCCCGCTGGTCTTTGGGTAAAAGATATGAGCCATCACGTGAAAAAGCCGTTGTGGATAAATATTATACGCAATGGCGTAAGGCTGTGGAAAAAACTTATTCATAAGATATCCATATTTTTATACAAACCCGTTTGCCTTCATAAAACATGATTTGTTTTGATGTTTTATTTGCAGTGTACGTGTTTTGAATATTATGTGTGATGGACTTTTCCTGCTTGGGTGATTATGATTTTCACATCATTTAAAAGCAGGAAGGAAAGCTTATGTCCTCTACTACCAAATCGGGTGCGTTTATCCTTGGTATCTTTTTATGCGCTGGCTTAATTGGTCTGGGTGTTGTTCTTGGGCATGCCGCAATCACATATAAAGAATATGAACGTACAGTGACCGTAAAGGGTTTATCCGAGCGTGAGTATGATGCCGATATTGTTATCTGGCCGATTGAGTATACAGAAGCAAGTAATGAGTTAACGCAGCTTTATGCGAATTTGGATGCCAGTGCAGGTAAGATCAGAACCTTCCTTGAGAAAAACGGGATTAAGCCTGATGAGATTACAACAACACCGCCAAGTATTACCGATAAATCCGCACAAAGTTATGGTGGAAATAACGGCGCGCCGTTTCGTTACACGGCCTTGCAAAATGTGACGGTTTATTCATCTGATATAAAAACCGTGCAATCCGTGATGCAGCGCATGTCGGAATTGGGCAAGGCGGGCGTCGTTGTTACCGGGAATGCATCCTATGATGCGCGGCCTGAATTTATGTTTACGCGTTTGAATGAGGTGAAGCCCGGAATGATCGAGGAGGCCACAAAGAAAGCCCGTGAGGTTGCACAGAAATTTGCAGAGGATTCAAACAGTAAGCTTGGCAAGATCAAGCGTGCTTACCAGGGGACGTTTTCTATTTCTCCGCGTGATCGTAATAACCCGCAGATCAAAAATGTTCGCGTTGTTTCAACGGTGGAATATTACTTATCTGATTAATTTGCGCCATTAGGCAGGTTGTATATCAACAAGGGGGCGGGAATTATCTTCTGCCTCGATGAAAACTTTCTTGGCCTGCGGTAGGGCGGTTTTTATACCCAAAGTGATATCCGCAATAGATTTTTCAATTTCGCCCGTTGGTAATTGGTCTTTGAATTCAATACTGATTGTCACCAGCAAATATTCTGGCCCCATATAAAGGGTCAGTACCTCATTGATTTTTTCGACATTAGTATTACTTGCTGCGATGTCTTTGATTTGCTCGACGGTTTTAGTGGCTGCGCCCTCACCAATCAGCAGCCCCTTTGTTTCGCGCGCGAGCCATGCGGCGGTAAATGCCAAAATCAAGCCAATAACAACAGACGCCATGCCATCCCAAAACGGATTATGGGTGATTTGCGAGAGGGTAACGCCTATGAATGCAATGACAAGGCCGAGCATCGCCGCACTATCTTCGAACAGGACAACAAACATGGACGGATCTTTACCGTTTTTTACGGCTTCAAAATAGCTCATCGCGCCGCGTACTTTGTTAAATTCCTTTATTGCAAAGTATAGCGCACCGCCTTCGAAAATCATCGCTAAGCCTAAAACGATATAGTTAATCGTCGGGTCGTGATGCACCTCTGAGGGATGAATGATATGGTTAATACCCTCATAAATAGAAATCCCGGCCCCAACGGCAAAAATGAGGATCGCGACAACAAAGCTCCAGAAATAAATTTCCTTGCCGTGCCCAAAGGGGAAGTTCGCGCTTGGTGGCTTTTGCGCGCGTTTAAGCCCATAGAGGAGTAAAATTTGGTTACCCGTATCCACGACAGAGTGGATACCTTCCGACATCATTGCTGCGCTGCCCGTCATGGCGGCGGCAATAAATTTTGTCACCGAAATTAATGAATTGCCGATTAATGCGGCTATAATTACTTTTTTAGATCCTGAAGCCATATTCTTTATATACGTTATTTCACATGAGATAGAAATCGAAAAACTTGTTCATTCCCCTAAGGTGCTATATGTTAAATAGCTCAGAGCTTAGCGAGGTAGTGGATGGATAATCCGTTTGAAAAATTTCAAAAATATGTAGATGACCTGGATCAGCAGCCTGCGCATATCCAAATGTTTTTTGCTGATGTGCAAAATATTTTGGAAGATGCAATGATTGAGAGCAAGAAAACGCAAGCTTCATTCCTTAAGCAATATATTGACGGATACGATAAAGATGCCGATACGGCGCTGAATGAGTCGCTTGATATCACCAGATTAACCATTGCGGACATGCAATTATATTTGGCGGCATCGTGCATTGAAAATGATGGTGATGACTATATGGCGTCATTTGCGGATGCCGTGCGTGAAAACGCAGAAACATTTGACGAGGCGGCCAATGACGGTATCGGTTGGCAACTACGCGAATATAACAGCAAACATTTTAACGAAGCAGCCAATGTTATTTCAGAGGGAGTGTCATATACCCATAATTTGGTTGGAGCGCTTTTCTTACGTGATTTCTCGCGTCGATTAGATGGATATTTAGGAGCAAATCAGCGCCCACAGCTCGTTATTGCATAGATTTTATTCATACAATCTTTTATATGCTTTTACTGATTCAATAACTTTTGCATCAGGCTTCACGAATGTGGCTTTCACGTCTTCGAGTTTTTTATTAAATGTCGGCACTTTTTTGAAAATAGCAAAAACATCTTTTGCAAGTTGTCTTCCGGCGTCACTGTCACTGGGGTAGTGGACGCCTGCGATTTCACGGCGATGCGCAACATCAACTGAAAATTGCTTATAAATTTCTGCGTTTTCAGGATCGATCTCAGATAGAACCAGGGCAACCATATAGGTTTGGCCGGCATGTCCTGACGGATAGGCCGCATGCCCGGGAACGGGAATGACGCGTGTTAATTCGGTACCTGTTACCGGAACGGCTAATTGCGTTGGGCGTGGGCGCTGAAAATGTTGTTTTAGGGCAAGGGTGAAATACAAGAAGTCATTATCAACCATGTTGAGGAATTTGATCGTCTTATAATTTTCAGATGGAATAAGGCCTTCATTTTCGAAAATGGTATAAACGCGCACGCCACTATCTTCATAAACGATACGTTTTAGATTTTCTTCTGATCTCTCTGTTTTCGCGATGTGCAGCAGATATTCTAGTTCTTTTTTTGTTGTTTCACTGCTGTTTTGCGGGTATGGCTGCAGGACAAGTTCTTCGTCGCGCGATAAAACACTGGGGCCGACATCGATAATTTGTAAAAGGTTCTGGTTCCAATCTTTAATCGGGAAGTGAATCGCGTTCAGCTCTTCTTCATCCATGATGTCTTTTGCATTTGTTGGGGCTGATGAGACGAGTGCTAAGCCTATAAACATTGTAAATAAGAAAAATTTCACGAATTTCATAATACCAATACTCCTTTTCATCCATTTTGTTGTTGCACATGGGATTCGAGTCGGTCAAGCGGGCGAGGGGATTTTAATGTGTCGGTTCTGTTTTTACTTAACGTCGGCGTGATTGTCATCTAATCTCCCTAAGGTTGTACCGCCTTTGCGGAAGGAATGTTAAATGGCAAAAGAAGAACAAAAGAAAAAACCGAGTATCATGGATAGGGGCATAACTGCCTTTTCTTATTTGATTGTGATCTATTTTGTCATTTCTGAATTTTCCCATCTCTATCGTGGTTTCGATACAATTAAACAAGCGCCCGATCTGTATGAGCCGCATTATTCTGTGTCATCAACTTTTCCGTTTGTCGGGCGGTATTTTCTGATGGTGCCAAAGGATTATAATCCGAAATATAAATACCCGTTGGTTGTTTCCCTGCACGGCGTGAGCAGCCATAGCTACGCTGCAGAAGAGTTGGCGCGTGAAAAGTTTCGTAATGTATATCCGTTTTTCGTGATGGTGCCGATTGCACCCAAACGGGCATTTTGGATGAGCCCAAAGGACGAGGCGTATCGCATGCCGCGCAATATACCGTATCCTGATCATATGCCTCAGGTGATCGCGGGGATTAACGACATTCAAAAAAGTTACAGCATCGATAGCGGTAAAATCATTCTTGCAGGGCATTCTATGGGCGGATCAGGTGTGATTGGCGCCATGCAGAATTACTCTGATATTTTCAGTGCGGGCATTGCCTCTGCGGGAGCATGGTCACCAAATGAAATTGCATCAATTAAATCACCGTTATTTGTTTATCACGGCACAAATGATGGCGCGGTACCGGCTTCTTTTTCGGCGGGTTTACGGGCTTCTGCGAAAGCGCAGAATTTACCGATCACCGTGACATTCCTGAAGGGGCGCGGCCATGGCATTGGTAATCTTTTATATTCCCAAGCAAGCGTCTGGGATAAAGTTTTAATGGGAACGGAGATGTGAGGGAGGCTCTGTTTGGAATGGTATTTCTATATTTAATTTAAAGAATGACTAAACAACCATTCCAAAATGTCATTCGTATAATATTTATATGATGGGCAATTATGTCCCATATCATATTCTTCATAGATCACTTCAACACCGGCATCTTCTATGGCTTCGGCGATTGCTTTTGTTTGCTCAATCGGGATAACCGTGTCATTCGTTCCGCCCATAATATATAATGGCATGCGCGTCATGTTTTCTGCGCGTGAAACAGGCCATGCACCGCTGATGGCCACGCCTGCGGCAAATATGTCATCATAATATGTTGACGCTCCGAAGACACCTTCACCCCCCAGAGAGCATCCAATAATATAAACCCTGTTTTCATTAATCGGGTATTGTTGTAAGGCGCGCTTTACCAATGTGACGGCATTTGCTAATTCCTCCGGGCGCGAGAATAAAAGGCGATCCTTATAGTTACTCCAAACGCTCCCTTTGGGCGTAACCGGTACCAATATGAATGATTTAAAACGATCATTAATAACAGGGTCGCTCAAAAACTTTGCCGCATAAGCGCGCCCCGGCCCGCCATGCAAAACAACAACCAGAGGCAAACGCGCATCATCACCATGCATATCCGGCGCAAAGAAGTAATATGGAACACGCAGGCCTGTGTTATCGGGCTGTTGTAAAACTTCGTATTTCTTCTGGAATCTGTTTGTTGCCTCCATGACGGGGGCATCTGTGATCGGGGTTTGCTCTCGGATTACTGAATACGCGGCATCATTTGCGGCAACGTCCTTTGTCGCTCCTCGCTCAATGGCCTGAGGCGGATGCATGAAATGCTCTAACAATAAATAAAAGGATGGGCATAAAATCAAAAAGGCTACTACGCCGATAATCAGATGTTTTGTACCTTGCTGCATCATTACACCCCCATATTTGCATCGTAATTATATAGTAATAATGCAACCAAGGGTATAAATCTACCCGTGATTAAATTCATCGGGCCTGATGTCATAGATCCCGGATTGATTTAGGACTGCACGTAGTTCAGGCCCCAAAATAATATCATGGCGATCACGGCGCGCGATTGTCTTATCCGCCTTGCGAATATTAGAAAAAACCGGTCCGGAACGATCGTTTGCTTTATTTTGCAGTATGTTATGCCGATCCCAGAAGTAATCTCTTACTTCCCCAAGCTCCAATGAAACTTTTAGCTTTGCGTCTTTAAACCCGTAATCCTGATCAACCGCGAAGTCCGAAAAATCATCAATGGCGTGTTGTGCCATATCTATCGCGTTTTCCATTTGCGTCTGACGTGCGGCCTGCGTTTCATACTGATCCAAGGGCATTTCCAGCCATAGGCCATCGCCTTCGTATCTTAATAAGTTTGCGCCATATTCATCGCTTAACGGCTTCATATATTCCTGACAAAATTTATCGGCAAAATCTTGCGCCCTATACGCGCCTAATGTTCTTGAGTGTCCGGAAAAGTCGGAAATATCAAAATACATGACAACGGCATTTGCTTCATACGGGTCACGTACTTTGAAGAATGAATCTCGTTTCCCGTCAACGTCTTCAAGCATCGGAACAAGAATTCCTGACATGGCCTTATAGGTCGGCTGGCTTTTGATATGTGATTTGATATCCTGCAAAGCAATGCCTGAATCCGCGCCAAAAACAACTTGCAACATACCGCGCGAATAAATATCTGCGTCAGGTTTCCCATTGGGGATTATCGGAATGTTCACACATAAATGTTCGTTTGGGAACATACGGCTCGGGTGCATGGAAATACCGTTTTCATCAAAAACCTGCGCGGCAATGCTGTCATGCGAATCGAAACGACGTAAATAGACATGCTTATCCGTTCTGGCAAAATGTTCGGGGCTTCCGCCTGCATGTGTAAGTGCAAAAACACTGCCCGGCGTAGTATCGGATGCCACAAAAACAGCGGAGGCTATATACCCGTTCAGACCGACCCCTTGAAACGTCTTGCCTAAACCGGTTGACGTATCCTCAAGCTTTCTAAGAAATTGTGCTGCGTTCTCCATAACTCGATGTATATCCAGTTCGTCAAAATTTTGCAAAAAAATAAATCACAAAAAATTTTTGTAAAAAATTTGTTGCATAGCAATATTATATTTCCTACTACTGATAATAGAGAACGATTTAGAAATTTAGAGATTTACCATGACAAAACCCTACGATAAGGAGGAGTTTTTCTCTTCTTTTGGTGTGCGCGGTTTACACGAGCACCTACGCAATTCAACGGAGTCGAGCTTTGCCACAGTTACGACTGATCTGGAAACCGGAGAAATCCGAACATTGATGATTGAGGCCGAAAAAACGGCAGAAGGCTTTGATTTGGCCTTTACTTATTCTCATCATAAAAACAACGGACAGAATGAAACTGTACCTTTTTTGACGATGTCTTGCGTTGAAAATGATCAAGAAATCACCATTATAGACACCGTGATTGACGGACGCCAATTAGATATGAGCGAGCATAAACACCATGTTTCATTGCCGCGTATTACGAAACCGTTATCCGAAGCAATCATGGCGAAGAATGAGTGGGTGAACCCCGTGCGGTTAATATCGGATGCGGGATACGGGAGCCATTTCGGCAAGCGTGCCTGGCCGGGGCTGTATGTAAACGGTGACATAAAGACGTCTGTTGAAAAAATTGCTATTCCTGATTCTGAGCCGGTTTATCCGGCTTTATTTTTGCATGCAATTCTTGGTGTCGGCCCGCATAAATATAATGATGAAAATCCGCAATCGCGTGTTTTGACATTGTTTGGCCAAGGCGCAGAGCATCAGAACTCTATCATTCGTTATAACTACAAGCGTGGCAGCAGCGAAAACCATCTGGATATAAGTGGTACGGTAACGATCAAGAATGATGACGGCCAACGCGAAGAGGAGCTTTATAATATCGCGGTGCGTCCGCATAAAGGTAATCCAAAAGAAGAGGCCGGCATTAAATCCCTTCGTTATATGGGCGCGGCAATTGATCTGAGCGATAGTCGCGCGGTCGGTTCAGTGATCAAAGCCGTAAGGAATATCAACCGTATGGTTCGTGCAGGCGATCGGGCATTAATCGATGATTTGAAAAAACCGCCGCATGACAGGCGTTATATGCTGCCGACTGACATTAACCTTTATACGGGCATTTACCCGCATTTAAACGAAAAGCATACGATCCCCAAACAGGGCATTATGACGTTTTCTGCTATTGGCGGTAATAATCAAACGCCTTATGTATCCGAAGCAGATCAAAACATCGGTGCAAACCAATATATCATCGGATATGAACACCTTAATGAGGCAGGGGAACGGCAAAACGCCTCACTGATGATTGATGCAGGGGTGTTGTTCCATGATGTCTTTGATGTTGCCTTTTTCAATGCCGGCAGATATTTACATCACAAATACGACAAAGCACATAAACCCGAGGAGCCTGTCGGTGCCATATTATTTACCCACCGTCACAAAGACCATTTAGGGCAACTGGCATACCTTGTAAAAAAAGGGTATGAGCTTCCCCCTCTGATTATGAATGAAATGACGATGTTACAGCTCAAACGTGACATGTCAGAGCTTGATATAGAAAGCACCGTCAAAGAAGAGATCCTTGAAAAATGTTATCCGATCAATTTATTAACCGATATAAATCCGCAAAACCCTGAATCCACCAAGGAAACAGAAATTGCGGGCACAAAAATCGAACAATGGACCGAAGTGCAACCGGGCGAGAAAATGGGGGCATATGAATATTTCCCGCGCTTGCGCATTAATGATGTTTTTGATGTACGTGTCGGACCGATGCCGCACTCTGACCCGGGGCTAATGTATGACATTATCACCGCTGCCGGTTCACATCGTCATACCGGAGATTATAAATGGGATGACACAATACAGCTTGGTATTCCGCCGCTGCATATTTGGATGCGCGGACATCAACCCGATTCCATGAGTGCGGATTCCACCGGTGCCATTCGCGAAGGGGAAAATACCCTTGAAGGCGATGTGCGCGAAGATATCGTAAAAACAGTCACCGATTATGCTGATAATCGTTTTATCTTCCCCATGCTCGGTTCAAATGTCACACGATTAGGGACGCTTATTGCTGCGTTGGGGGAAACGGACAGGAAAACGCTAATCATTGACGGTAAGGCCGTAGAGGATTTGGTTCGTGATGCAGATAAAGTGTATGACCTGAAAAAATGGGCAAAGGATTTCCATGGCGTTGAGATTATTATGCAATCTCAGAAGACTAAAGCCGAACCTTTATTATCTGACCCTGCGCGTGATGGGGAATATGCGCTGCTCGTTACCGGAACACAGGATGAGGCGTTTTCTTCGCTAAATCGTGCTGCGCGCGATGCTTTGCCGCCTCATCGTTGGAATATCCGTAATAACGATATTATTGCCCCTCTACAGGGAGTGATCCCTACAGGTGAAAACTATTTCCGCCGCATGGCATTAAAAGATTATGTCGAAATGTTCCATGGTGCGCATGTCATATTGCCAGAAGCCATCAATAAAGAAGCCGCGGCGATGGAGGACCTTGCCGAGAAAGAAACGTACGGTCCGCCGATGATTCGTCATAGCTCCGGCCATAATAATGCAAAAGGCGTAGAGCGGGGCATTATCGAATCCGGCATTCCGTTTATCTTGCCTGTGCATGGTGGCCCGCACCAATTAAAGAGCCATCTCGACATAGCAGAGAACCTCGGTGCAGAAACAGCTGTGGTTACCGGATCAATGGAGATGAAAATTGAGCGGGGTAAAAAAGTTTCGTTCTTTCGTACCGTACCATCTGAATTTATCGGGGTGACCAACCATACACCGTCCCGTGATAAGTTTTATCTGAAAGGGCGCTTTTCAACATCTGTCATGCCGATTAAACCCGTGTCTACGTCGGCGGTTGCGCAGCTGGTTGATACATTCGAAAACACCGCGCGCGATATTGCGGGAGTGAATTCTGATTTTGAAATGGGGCGCTCTTTGCCTGTTTCTATATCAAAATCGTTTAATGCTGAAAATCTGCAGGGCTTTTTAAAACAAGACATTGCGTTTGGTATTGATAAATACAAGCAAGGTGTCTTCACTGATAAAGGCATTCACGCAATTGGTGCGGCCGATACGGAGACGGGCGGGCTTTCACCTATGCGCCATTTGATGCGTGAATTTGCCCTGACTATCAAAGATGTAGATACACGAGAAACAATTGAAAATGTTCAGCTGTTTCAAAAAATTCCGAACTATCGCATGCCATCACCCATTGCGATGCTTGTGACAAATACACATCCGGATGATTTAAGTGACGGTCTGCCCGCAGCACAATTCGTCGATGACATGAATACGGCGCTAACGCAGGTGAAAAAACACTCACATGCTTTGGCGGAAAAGAAATCAGAGAGCGGAAAAGTTAGCCGACACGATATCAAAGCGTTGATTGTTTGGCACAATGAACGTTTTGATTCCAAATTTATTGCAAAGGAATCCGCACGAAACCTTGATACGAATACACGCTTGCACCAGACCTATAAAACAATATCCGTTGATACACGTGCGATTTCACGTGCCTTGGCCGCATATGCCCCGGGGGCATATCGTGTTGCAAAAAAAACCGATTCTGATTTCATGGACCATACATTAGAAAGCTTATCGCGTGAAAACGGGCTGGCCTATGATGAGAAGAAGGCGCATGGCGGGCAATACGATACAAATTTATGTATGGATTTGTTCTGGAAGCAATATGATATCGCGCCTGATTTGGTTGAGCAGATGATTATCAATGCCGATTCATCAACGAGCCATTTGCTCAATGATATTATGGGCATGGATATGGGCTTCAACGGGCCACACCCGATCTTTTCCTATGTCAGCCCATCGGCCAAACGCCCAAAGGCACAAATGGGATCCTTTATCGGCACAATGGATTCTGAACGCTACGCCGTTGTTTTTAATCTGAAATACGACCCGAATGATTATTTGCACCTGCCAGCAACAAAAATAGCCGAAATGCTGGCTGATTATGATAATGACGTTTTCGAAGTTTTAGATTTACGACAAAATCCGATTGTCGTACCTGCCAGATATGGCCTGAGGGTGAAAGCAAACGGCAGCGTGCCAAAGGAAACTCTCGATCGTCGTGCCGGTCTGATTAAACGCCATTTGAACTATGTTGATCCGCATAATGAATGGAAAACCATCGCACAAAAAGTCGGCGAAGCATGGCAGAACGATAGGGATATGCGCATTCTGAGCGGTCGCATCGCACAAAATGAAAAAGATGGCGATGAACCGAAATATTACAATGATTATCGTCGTCCTGATGAATATCCTGATTTGGAAAGACAGCTCGATAGCGGCGGAGGGCGTGCAGCACGTCCTGAGCACGGTGCTCAAAACCTTTTGCGCATGCGGGCAAAAGTCGGCATGAATTCGGCCTATCGTCATGTCACGAAAATTGTGCGTGATTATGTTGAATCTGTGCGCGCGGGCGATACGTTATCTGCCAATCAATTTTATGATGACCTTCTGAAAGAACGTAATGTTCTGGAGGATACCATGGACACGATTAATCAGGTTCAATACGACCTGGATTCTGACCATATGTATGAAGCCGATATTGAGCGTACAGAAGCCATGCGCGCCTTTTTGGCGTATCAACATTTTATTGAAGCCAGAGCAGAGATTGAATCTTTGGAGCGCGATCCCGCATTATTTGCACATTATATAGGCGATGATCCGAAGAAAAAGAAATTGTTCAAAGCCATTAAGCAATGGACGAAAGAGCATGAAGACTTTGCCACCTTGTCAGAGAAAACAAAGCTTTTCATGAATCCAATTCGTAAATATAGCCGCGCGGGCAAGCCATTTGATGACGACCCGGTCACCGAATTGGATACAGTTTCATAAGAATGCACATGAGATGGAGAGAACGGAACATGGCAAAGAAAATAGATGGTGAACACGGTAAAATGATTAAGGGGATTTCGACAAGCGTCTTGTTTGATATGTCGGAACCCGATCGTATTTTCCGCGAGCAGGGCAAAGATGCCTATATTGCGCATATGCGTGAACATGCCGATGAGCCTCTGCCGTTAGGGCGCGGGTTCAAGCATTTAAAGCAGGCTTTTGAAAACCCGGAATTTGAAGAGGTCGTTTTATGCTCTAAAAACAGCCCCATTACGGCACGCCGTGCAATCATTACAATGCAAAACGAAGGGATAACACCGGGGCGTATGTTTTTTACAAACGGTCAATCGCCCGTACCGTTTCTGGAGGCATATGGCATCAAGCATTTCTATACAGCCAGCCTAAAAGACGCAGCGGCAGGAAATAAAGCAGGTATCTTTTCTACCTATTATGATCTGGAGAAAAACAAGACTATTAATAACCCGGAAATGGGTGGTAAACGTAAGAACGCGGCAACAGGGAATATAGTCGCCCTGTACAGAGCAGAAGAAGAAACTCAGCGTGTGCAAGTAGACGCCGGTGGCGCGGATGTTATTGCCATACAACGCAACTTACCGCAAAGCATTCGTCCAGACTTTAATGGTAAAATTATCGGTCATCATGTTTTTGATCTGGACGGCGTCGTTTTCGACAGCACATCAGAAGAGTTTTTCCAAAAACACGGTTTGCAAGAATATGATGCCTATGAACGCAACCTGCATAATGTGCCTATGAATCATGGCCCGGCATATGGGTTGTTCCACCATTACAATGGCGTTAATAACCGCTATGGCGGTGATGATAAACCATATGCCATTTCAATTGTGACGGCGCGCGGAAATAACCCCGCCTTGCGCGCAATTGAAACGCTGTATCAGTGGGATGAAGATATTTCCGGCTCTGCCCATTTTCTGGCGGGGGCGCCCAAGCAGCCTGTGCTGGAGGTATTGGCCTTTATGGCATTGGAGCAGGGGCAATCCATTGAATTTTATGATGATCAGGCCAAGAACATTGATATGGGCATAAATGCAGGCATCTTGTCAGGGCAAGTTCCCGGATTCAAAGAAGATGAAAGTGAGGATGATCACGAACCGGATGGTGTTGCATAAACAGGATTTATTTTCGTTAGTCCCCGTTTGCGACTTTTCCCGAAAATGTATTCGAAAAAACCGATCAATTGGATAGCGTTTTTTTTGAGAATAAAATGGTGCCCGGGGGCGGAATCGAACCACCGACACAGGGATTTTCAATCCCTTGCTCTACCCCTGAGCTACCCGGGCGGGCTTGTTCCTCTAAAAGGGTACAAAAGCTTATAAAAGAATGAGTCAGCACTGTCTAGTGTTAGTTTGCACTTTCATGAAAAATAATGCTGTTTTTCGGATAAACAGCTTATCGGCCAAGTGTTTGAGTGTTCATTTCCGGCAGTTGCTGTTGCGCAGCCAATAGGGCAGGGTCAACTTCAGGCGCCGTATCAACTTTGGCATTTACCATGGTCACGTTTTCAGGGTCTGGATTCGCGGATTGTTCAAAAACACTACCCATTGACATGCCACCTACGGTTACGCCGTTATCGAAATCGACATTCGGCTCGCCTGTCTCCAGCCCATTTACCTGCGTTGTATAGGCGGTGCCGTCAACGCCTGGCGTGTATGAGCGATCAAGGTCTTGTTGTAATAATTGATCTTCTACGGGTTCCGGCGTGCCCTGTTGTGTTCCAGGGTTTTGCGGTGTATTTTCCGCAGGAGCGGGGGGGCTCTGCACAGGATCATTCGCTGATTCTGTCGGTTTCGCCTGCTGAGCTTCATGTTCTACGGGTTTAGGATCAAACGGGCCGCGAGCATTCGGGTCTACTTTCTCATAGGTCACTGTTGTTGTGGAGGCCTTAGGGTCATTAGGATCCGGAACATAATCCTCACGCGCAATGCGCTCTTCGATGTGCGCACGCGTGGCTTCATCTGAAATCAGATCCGGCGCTTCTGACCTTACCTCTCCATCTAACGTAGGCCCTAACTTATAGTCTCTATTAGAAAACTGTTGCTGGTATATCGCTTCAAGTTTTATGAGATTTTCTGCGTTCTCATAGGATGGATCTTCGTTATATGCCTTTACCAAGTCTTCTTGGATATCATCTAATACGTTTTCCACATGTGCATAATATGCTTCCGGGTCCTTCATATATAATTGATATGATACAGTTGCATCACCTTCATATGATTCCCAGTCAAAACTGTTAAAGTGTTCGCCTGTTTTAAATTCTTGATTGGCCTCGAATTCAATCTCTGTAAGCTCTTGCTCTATGCGTGCTTCTTTGTTGGCAAATTCATGATATGCCGTTTCGACATCCTGCGGAACCAATTGTGTCGGTTCGCTTTTCGGGAAATCTTCTTGACCAAGGGCACGGCGTCTGTATGCACCTTCGAAATCATTGGCATAGTTTGTGAAGGTTTGCAGAACAACAGCATTACCTATAGCTTCGTTCGATGTCGGATCAGCCTGATAGGCGGCTAAGGTTTTTGCTGTTTCTGTCTCTATGTGATTGTTGATAATGGCAAAGAATTGTTCCGGGTCGTTTTCAAGGACATCTTGCGCGTAATCTGATGAAATTAAAACACTGGGGTCGTTATCGACAATATCCATCATAATATCGAGATAACTTTCTGCTACTTCGGCATGTACAATCGAAGCTTGATCGCCACTATGTAGGAGTGCACCTGTAGAGTGTTCAACATCAAGCTGATCGGCCGATAATGCGCGTAAATCTTCGAATGCGTCTGCGACATCGCCATCGTTTCTGGCGTTCGCTGTTTCAATCGCCACCTCATCTGCAACAGCTTCATTTTGCAGTGTTTCAATTGTATCACGATATAGCCGGCCGGTGTTCATGTGCTCACCTTCGTGGTTGCCGACAATGCGCATCCACTCCCTATCGCTACCGGGCATGTTATCTACGATTGCCTTGACTTGGTCTTCATTAAAAAAACGATCGTCCAAAAACGCATGGACAAGCTCTTCTTTTGTATCCAAATCATTATTTGGAACAATCGCCAAACCATGAGTTTCGCCATCAATTGTAATCACTTCCGGTAATGCCGACGGCCCAAGTGTTGACAGATTTTCGGCGATGTCATCAATGGTGTATGTCCGTGGCGAAGACGGGTCTGAATTCATCGTTTCAAGGAGTGAAGCTTTTGCATCAGGATGAAAGTCATCTAGAATTTCGGATAATTGTTGCCCAAGCTCAGCAGGGGTTTTACCATCTAATTTGTCGGGGTCAACAAAGATGACAGGGTCGTCTGATACTTCATTTACACCACGTTTATAGGCGTTTTCGCGTCCCACTTCACGGATGCGTTCCATACGATCCCTGATGTTTTCCGGTGACCCTGGTTTTCCCAATTCATCTATAGGTAACTCTGCAGCAGCCGAGGCTTGTGTATGATCTGCGTTTAACAGCTCGCTCTCTTTATGCTCTTCTGGTGCTATATTTGTAATACCCGACATACCCATATTTTATATCAATCCCTTTGGTCTTTTTATTCCGGTTCATTGCCTTTTGGTACAAAAGGCGGCGGATACTGGTGTTTATCTTCTAAATATTTATGTCCGTCCGTCTCGATGCGTTTTAAAATATTTTGCATCGCTTTACTTAATGTGGAATCCTGCGCGCTGTTTATGCTGTCTGTCGTATCTATGCGCTCATCTAGTGATGGCGTGCCGGGAATAAAGGGCGGGGGGAACATGTGTTGTTTTTTTAAATGCTCCGATGTTTCGCCATTTTCAATGCGCTCTCTTATTTCTGATAGCGCGCTGCTCCCTGAGGTGCTGTTCTGTGTATCTTTTATGCCGTCACTCATATCTGATGCGCCTGTTTCCGTGCCCGGAACGAAGGGGGCAGGGGTGTTATATGTTTCTTGTAAATATTGTGCGCCTGAATCTGTTTTTTCCGAAATGGGTTTTGTAATCTCTATTGCTTCAGGATTTTTTGGTGCTGCCACATCATTCGCAATGACGCTATCATTGATCTCAATGACAACCTCTTGTGTTTGTGCATTTTTCTGCTGTGCGTCTTTCTGGGCATCTCCGTCGCCGCCGCATGACACAAGAGCGAAGCTCAGCATCACAGGAAGTGCAGTACTTTGCAGGAAATTTTGCTTATGTTTACCCATAAATTCACCCAATATTTTTATATCAAATCATACTATCACAACTATTTAGTATAGGGCAAATTTTATAGAAACCTAAGGTGCTGTATAAATTACTAAAAGTTATTGTGGCTTATGCGCTTGTTTAGTGATGCCGTACGGCGTTTACGGGTTATCTCAACCAGTCCAAGTTTTGTTATTCCGTGAATCTGCACAGTGCAGGGGTCTTGATATGTTTCGTAGTCCAGCGCTTTCAGTAATGATTTTTGGTCTTTCGCATTCATTTTCATGAAGTCCACAACGATAATGCCGCCAATATTGCGCAATCTGATTTGACGGCCGATTTCATGTGCGGCGTCTGTGTTGATCGCCAGAGCGCCTCGCTTATCGCTGCCCTTATTTACATCGATGACGGTCATGGCGGCGGTTTCCTGTATAATGATGCTGCTGCCTTGTTTGAGCATGACGTAATTTTGCAATAATGCCGAGATTTGTGGCAAAACATCGCGATGATCGAATAGTGCAAGGTCAACTGCGCCGTCATCAAGTTCTACGGGCATGATTTTTGTCATTAAATCAGGTGCGAAATAGGAACACCAATCCTCGACTTGTGCGAAGTGATCCATGGTGACAACTTCAATACGTTCAATCGGGTTCGTTGCGTTATCACTCAAGATTCTTTGAATAGAATCAGGTCCTTCGTAGATGAGTGCTGCCTCGTCCCCATCAAAATGCGCCGTAATATTGCCCCATATCTCACGCAACAAACCTGCTTCGCGGCGTAAAATTTCGGTTTGCATATCAAGCGCGGAGGAGCGGAGGATAAAACCGCGCATATCTTCGAGAGAGCAAAGCATATCCTCTAACTGTTCACGGATCTTTTTGCCGCGAATGCGTTTTGATATGCGGTTTGTATTCATCATATCGCAAAAAATCAAATACCGTCCCTGTAGGGTGATATCCATACTGACGATGGGTTTTTTGTGATCATCTTCCCATGCTTTGGGTGTTTCGACTTCGATATAAGAGGTTTTGGCCTGCACGGCTATCATATCACCGGGGGAGAGGGACTTGCCGATGGCTTTTTCACCGCCCTTTGTTATGTTGCCGTCCGCATCGCGATAACGCGTGTCTCGGTTGAACAGGATGGCCTTGTTGTAACCATCCAAATCCAAATAAGCCGCATCTAGGGATGAATCAATGCTTTCAACTCGCGCCCAGTATATGGAGCCGTAACGAACCGTTTCGTTAATGGGGTCGATCTCAATCCCTTCAATCTTGCCTTTTTCAAGGGCTGTTGCCCAGATTTGACCCTGAAGTTCTTCGATTAAAATATCCAAAATGCCCCCTTGGAATACAGGATGGTGATCATGTCATTTGGCGGTCATTGGTCGTTAAAGAATCCGTTCCCGCTCAGAATTTGCATTATATCATAAAGCGGTAGGCCAACGACATTGGAATATGAACCCTGAATAAATGAGATATAAGCGGAGGCCATTCCCTGAATGGCGTATCCACCTGCTTTGCCGTGCCACTCGCCGCTATTGATATAGGTGTCAATTTCTTGTGGGCTAAGGCATTTAAATTTTACCGATGTATCACATACGCGGTTTATGACCTTGCCTTGGTCGGTGATAACACAAATTCCGCCATAAACGTGATGGCGTCTGCCTGATAATAACTTCAGACACTTTACGGCATCGTCTTTTGTTTCTGCTTTCGGCAGGGCACGTCGCCCGCAAGCAACTACGGTATCGGCAGCAATGATAAATGTATTCGGATTTTGCGCTGCGATGGCTTTTGCTTTTTCTGTGGCCAATCTCTGCGCCAAGTTTCGCGGTAATTCATCCTTGGCAGGGGTTTCATCAATATCGGCGGGGATGATGTCGCGCGGTGTAATACTGACTTGGCGTAATAAATCAACCCTGCGCGGTGATGCTGATGCAAGGATAAGGTCTTTATGGTTTTTTTGGGTGGTGTTGGCCGTCATCTTTCTGGCCTCGACTTACGTGAAGGGCTTATTTTTCGCGGAAAATAATGCGGCCTTTTGTCAGGTCATAAGGAGTCATTTCCACAACAACTTTATCACCCTGAAGAACGCGAATACGGTTTTTTCTCATTTTCCCTGCAGTATGTGCCAGGATAATGTGTTCGTTTTCCAAAACAACGCGGAACATTGCATTGGGCAGAACCTCTGAAACGACGCCTTTAAATTCAATTAACTCTTCTTTTGCCATTCGTAAATTTTTCTCTCGGGTTGAAATTTTGTAATGTTCTATACCTTTTCGGGGGTTACGTCAATTATTTGCCTGAAAAAGCGCAGAAATCTCCTGTTAAAATCTTTACTATCTAAGAATATGCGCTTTGCCTGTATGCAAGACACAAATTAACGTAAAAATACGCCGTGCCGTATCGAAATCCACGTCAATCTTGCCGCTCAGGCGCTCCTGCAGCAGCTCCGCACCCTCATTATGCAGGCCGCGTCTGCCCATATCAATGGCTTCAATGCGTGATGGTTTGCCGTCTTTTACGGCATCATCATAACTTTGAACAATCATAAAATAATCTTTGATCAGGCGGCGATAGGGTTTGAGCGACAAGACAAGAAAGGGAATATCTTTTCCGAATTTATTCTGGATATGAAAGATAAGCTTATTTTCCTGAATATATAATTCAACCGTATAGGGGCCGTCTTTGTCATTTTCGGGTTGAAAAAAACTGTCTTCCTTTAGGTCGTGTAACGCAATTTCACAATCACGATGCGTCAGCGATGTCGTATCAGGGGCATCTTCCTCACGGGTGAGGGAAACTTCCTTGATCCAACTGCTTCCTCGATGTGGCATTTTATCCGGCCTTTACTGCTTTTCTAAAGGATTCAATCCAGAACTGGATTTCATCATGACGCGTTTTTTGCGTGCTGCGATTGATGATAAGGCGAGAAGATACATCCAATATTTTTTCAACCTCAACCATATCGTTGGCCTTTAATGTGCTTCCGGTTGAAACAAGGTCAACAATGCGCGGTGCAAGGCCAAGTGTAGGGGCAATTTCCATGGCACCGTTCAGCTTTACACATTCGGTTTGTACACCGCGCCGCGCGAAGTGTCTGGCCGTTAGGGCAGGGTATTTTGTTGCGACGCGGATATGGCTCCATGTTTTCGGATCATCTTCCTGCGCATCTTTCGTTAACATTGCAACGGACAGGCGGCAATGACCGATACCTAAATCTAGGGGCGCGTAAATATCGCTGTAGTTAAATTCTTCTAATGCGTCGCTACCGACAACACCAAGATGCGCGCCGCCATAGGCAACAAATGTTGCAACGTCAAAGGCGCGTACCCGAATAATATCTAAATTTTCATGATTAGTCGTAAACCGTAATTTACGGCTGGCGTCATTGTTGAAATCGTCTTCGGGGATGATATCGCATCGTGCGAGCATCGGCAGAAGTTCTTTCAAAATGCGTCCCTTGGGAACGGCGAGTATCAATTTTTCGGATGGTGTATTCATCATATTGATTTTGTAACGTGATTACGGCGGTGCAGCAAGAAAAGATTTCGTTATTACAATGGGTTTTTTTATGAATGGTCAAACAAATTGATGACTGTTCCCGGAGTTGTGACAGGGCTCGCGCTCAGGTCTTGTTCTAATGTATTTCGTTTGTTAATGACATATTCTTCGAACGTCGAATTCTGAGGGCGTAGCCCCAGATCATCAATATGTTCAATTATCATGTGTGCATGACGCGCTGTGTTGGGGCGAACAGATCCCGTCTTTTCTACTTCATGTTGTGACGCCTTGAAGGCAAGGTTCATTTCATCAATAACACGTGCAAGGTGCAGGCATCGCTCCTCGGGGGAGGTTGCGCCCTTGGAAAAATAGTCAGGATTTTCTCTGATTTTATCCGTAACACTCACAAGCAGGTAGGCATCAGACCCGATCAGGCCAATATAGTCTCGCGCGCTATACTCACCGTTTACTGCATTCGCGCATATGGATGCGGCCAACATAGATTCGGAAATGGTGTTATCAATTGCGGTGTCACTGTCTTCATTATCAACAGCATAGCGGCGCAATGTTTGTGCACCGCCATAGCTTAATGATGCCACAGTATCGCTTTGCGAAATAACGTCAGGGTTAATAGCGCTCAAGCCCTTCATCGTTTTTTCAAAGTTAAGCAAAAATGCATTTCTTACGATACGGGAATCGGGCAGATCCTGTTTTTCGAATTGTGTTACGGCAAGATTGTATATACCGTTTTTGCGCAAGTAACCGAAGGACTTATCCTCAAGCCGCTTCATTTGTTTGTCAACGAATGCATCTCTCAAATCGGTCATGTCATGTCTCCGCGTACGGCTTTATTCGCCGCTAATGCGCTTGATATTTGCGCCGCAAGCTGACAGCTTGCCGACAATATCTTCGTATCCGCGTTCCAGATGGTAGATACGATTAACCGTTGTTTCACCATCCGCGACCAATCCCGCAAGAACCAGTGCAACGCTCGCGCGTAAATCGGTTGCCATGACTTCCGCGCCCTTAAGAGTAGGGACACCGCGCACGATGGCTGAGTTTCCCTGAACGGAAATATCCGCGCCCATACGGCTAAGTTCGGGGACGTGCATAAAGCGGTTTTCAAAGATGGTTTCTGTTACAAGGCCGGCGCCTTCAGCAATACAAAGCATCGCCATAAATTGTGCCTGTAAATCGGTTGGGAAGCCGGGATGCGGTTCCGTCATGATATCAACACCGCGTAAACGCTCGATTTCGCGGCGAACAATAATGTCGCCACCGTCTTTTTCAACTTCGATGCCCGCTTGTGAAAGGTGGCCTAAAACGGCGCTCAGGTCGTCAATGCGTGCATTTTTAAGGCGAACTGTGCCGCCAGCCATGCCTGCTGCGATGATATATGTGCCTGTTTCAATTCGGTCCGGGATAATGCTATGGCGTGCCCCATGGAGAGATTTGACGCCTTCGATACGTATTGTATCGGTGCCAAGTCCCTCTATTTTTGCGCCCATTTTAATCAGGCATTCACCTAAATCTGTGATTTCCGGCTCACGCGCAGCATTGGCTAGAACGGTTGTTCCATTCGCCAGTGTTGCCGCCATCATCAGGTTTTCTGTCGCGCCGACTGATACCTTAGGGAACAGGATTTTTGCGCCCTGCAATCCGCCTGCAGGCGCTTTTGCATGAATATATCCTTCTTCCAGGGTAATCGTAGCACCAAGCTCTTCCAGACCTTTGATATGCAAATCAACTGGGCGCGTTCCGATGGCGCAGCCACCCGGCAGTGATACTTTGGCTTCACCGAAGCGAGCAAGAAGAGGCCCTAAAACAAGGATAGATCCGCGCATTTTACGCACAATGTCATACGGCGCGGTATATGTTTTGATATTTCCCGCATTGATGGCCATCATGTCATCTTCGCGTTTCACCGCGCAACCAAGATACTCCAGCAGCTCAACCTGTGAGCGCATATCACGTAAGGTGTTGGGGCTATTCTCGAAATACATGGAATCGCCCGTCAGTAATGACGCGCACATCAATTTCAACGCGCAGTTTTTCGCGCCGCTGATGGGAATGGTGCCGTTTAATTGTGCACCGCCGATAACCTTTATTTTATCCAATGGCGAGGCCTTGATTTGCGGGCTAACGCTTTGGCTGACTTTCCCCTTACTAAAGTCGGGGAAGAGTAACGCCGCGCTGTCCCATGTATTTTCCGCTTCGGTCTGCGTAGCTTGTTTCACACGCATCACTCCCTTTAAAAAATAAAAATTGCGCAATACCCTCATTGGCATAAACGCGTGCCGGAAGAGGGGTCGTATTGGAAATTTCCAATGTTACGTGGCCTTCCCAACCGGGCTCCAGTGGTGTGACATTCACAATCAGGCCACACCGTGCATATGTGCTTTTGCCCAGACAAATTACCAGAACATCTTTCGGAATGCGAAAATATTCCACAGTATGTGTCAGAACAAAACTGTTGGGAGGTATTACACAAATATCGGTGTTTCTGTCAACAAAGCTCTGATCCGAGAAGTTTTTCGGGTCAACCATTGCGTTGTCAACATTAGTGAAGATCTTGAAATCGCTGGAACATCTGGCGTCATAACCATAAGATGAAAGCCCGTAAGAAATCGCACCGTCTCGCTTTTGTTTTTCAACGAACGGCTCAATCATGCCCTGATTAACCGCCAGATCACGAATTTGGTGATCGGCCAAAATACCGGGTGCCATAAGTGGGGAATTTTCATTTTGGGGCTTTAATACTGCCATAGATACTCTCGCTTAATGTACTGAATTAACTTTCTTTTTTATCCGGATTGCCTGCTTTTTCCGATTTTTCGGTCTTTGCTTTGGCCTTGCGACGGCGCAAATTATCGCGCAGCGCTGCTGCTCGCTTATCCAGCTTATCTTCTTTCATCGATTTACTCATACATTTACCATACAAAATTATTGTCAAAAGGGTAGCGCTTTTTTGCTGCGTCCCCTGTTTTTAATGGGGATATGTGGGGTATGCGCTGCACCGCCCTCATCTTGTGTATTAATTTCGCTAAAACCGCGTGACATGTCCAATGTTTTCGTGTAGTTTTCCGCGCACGTTATCAAAAAGTGCCGCGGTAGCTCAGTGGTAGAGCGCGTCATTGGTAATGACGAGGTCGAGAGTTCAATTCTCTCTCGTGGCACCATTTACAAAAACTTCCATTTTATCATCGAATCAAATTTATTTTGGGCGTTTAAATATGCTGTTTTTCTGTATATTCTTTCTACAGTAAAATTTCAGGAAAAGTAAAATATATGGAACTTTTGGTTATCTTGTTGGGTGAGTTTTTGTTATTTCCATTCATAGTAGCGATTGGAACGCTAGTGAACCTTGCAGCAACCTTGATAGGAGGTGTATTTGAGTTGGTCTTTTGTCTAATATCTTCAACAGGTAAAGAGAAGAGTGAAGCGCTTAAATCAAATATTGTACACCCTAAAAAAACTTTTCCATTAAAGGCCGTGACTAGAATTTCTGGGGCATTTTTTCTGATTATTATTGTCTCTTTGCTTGTGGTGAATACGTTTTTGTTTGAACCAACCGCTCGTTTTATTATCTCTAAGGTTGAGGATAAAACAAATATTGAAGTCACCTTCTCTTCCGTTGGCGGAAATGTTTTTTTAGGTGAGTTAGCGTTTGTGGAGTTTAATGCTCAAAGACAAGGCCATGAGAAACTAGATTTTGATATATCCGCTCAGAAAGTTGAGTTGAATATTGATATATTCAGTTTGTTGTCAAACCCTATAACTTTAGAGACTTTTGCTGTTGATGGTGTTCGTGGAAATATTAAGGATAAGACAAAGCAAAAGGAGGTAACCTCTAAAAGTAAATTTGAAGCCGCTTTAGGGAAATTTAAGTTAGGTATTAAACATAAAGATAATAACCAAATTGAAGTTGATATCCCGCTTAATAAACTAAAAGCCAAAAAGACGTTTGTTGTTAATAATATGGCTATTAATGATGTGGAGATAGATATCTATAAAAATGATAAAGAGCCATTAGTCTTAGCTCTCAACAAAATTCATAGCGCTCCATTTCGAAGCAAATATGCAGTATTTGATACGTTCTTCAGGTCAAATATTGAGGGAAGTTTAAATAACCATAAAATAACAATAACTTCGGAAGAAATTGGCGATGGCCGAAATACCAAGTGGCACCTTGATAATTTTCCTGTGAGTTTGATTAAGGGCTATGTGCATAAAGCCCCGTTTAGTTGGTTTGAAAGTGGCAGCATAGACATTTTAGTAGAAGATAAATGGCAATATAGTGATAATGCCGAAATTGAGATGGATTGGAACATGCAGTTAAAAGGTGTGACTGTTAAAGCGCCTAAGGATGCTTCTGTTGTTAGTAAAGCTATCGCATTCCCTATAGTAAATTATATTAACAAGCATGACGATGATGTCGATTTTAGATTTTCTCTTGTGATGAATGAAAAGCAATTTGAAAGTAAATCATCATTGGATGCTTCTGGGCTTTGGGATACAGTTATAAATGCATTATCTAAAAAAATGGCGGCTGTGACAGGCAGTACAAAAGAAGAGATAAAGAATGACGTTGAAAATGGAATTCAAGGCTTAAAAAGCTTCCTTAATAAAAAAAGAAATAAGGAATAGCTCGGTTTTAAGTTTTGTGTTCCAATCCTCAAAAACCTTGAATAATGCGTTCGAGGTTTCTCTATCGGGCTGCGCCATTTTCTCTTTCCCTACATTTGCAAACGTACTTCAACGCTGAGGCGTAAGGAAAACGGTGTCGGCTTTTTGCTCTTGGTGTCATTGCTCATGCCCCCATAATAGGCGTGGGGGAGCGGAATATTGGGCGGCTGGTTTTATAGATTGAAGTTTAAGCAGAAAAATCTTTTATAAATAGATTTTACAAATAATAATCGTTTTCTGCTCTAAGGAACTCTGAAAAATGGTAAGTTAAGATGATGGTAGAATTTAAAGACATAGAAGAGCTTGTTCAATCTGAATTAGGTGAGAAAAGGCAGTTGTTACTTACTTCTACATTGCAATCTGATCTTTGTTTAACTGGAGACGATCTCAATGAGTTTTTAGAGAAGTATGCAAATAAATTCGATGTAAATATGGAGAGTTACTTATGGTATTTCCATACGCCCGAAGAACCTTTTTTTAATTTGTTTTCAATGGTGTTTAAAACGCCTGATAAGCGTGTTTCTCAAATACCCGTAACGTTAGAAATGTTACAGAATTTCGCTAATCTAAAAGAATGGTCAGTTGAGTACCCAGATCATAGTATTCCGAAACGACGGTATGATGTCATTTTGATGTATGCAGTCCTTTTTCTGATAATAAGCTTTGTTCTCTATACAAAGTATGGGTAGAAATCATTTCAAAACGGCATTCCAGTCCTCAAGAACCTTGAATAATGCGTTTGAGGTCTCTCTATCGGGCTGCACCATTTTATACTCACCGTCCCTAATTTGGTCTATCGCTTCGAATAGATGCGCCTTTGCGACACGGCAACAAAAGCGAATTAGTGCACAGCTCCGAGCTTTGTTGTTGGCTCTGGAGCCGTAGTTTGATTATTGAGTATCTTGTTATGGTTCAGATAGGTTTCTAAAGCGGATTTTACCTGATCATCTTCTATGCCACTTTGATAGGTTTTCAGCGCCAGTTCGCCAACAATCGCATCCCATTGTTCGGGTTTGTTGTCATATATATCATGCATTGCGTATTCAACTAGCTCACGTGCGAAAAGAGGGCGAACAAAATCTTTATTTTCAGTCTTTAACCTCTCCACAAAGTCTGCCTCTGCATGTCTTCTTTCTGAACCATCTTCTATACGATCAATAAATGTCATCTCCGTCAACCATGCATCGGTTTGCAGGCTATCCTCAAGTTGCTCTATGGCTGGCTTGAGATCACGATATATGTTTCTGTGCACGTATTCATCGAGAGCCTTATCAAATGCATCACCATGCTTTTCTCTTAATGCAGAAATATATTGAGCCTTAGCTGAAATATCATAGTCTGATAAGCTCTTGAATTCACGGTTTTGTGCACGAGCCTCTCTCGCTTCTACTCCCATACCAATCAAAATGTGAGCGAGGGCATTAAATTTAAAGAAAGAATTCTGCGTATCATGTGTTTTATAAATAATTTCTGATGGACGGCCTAAAAAATCATAGTCAGAAAGCCATTCTGGCGTTTTCTGATTAATAATCTCGGTCATATTTCCATACATAGACAAATAGGAAGAACGCGCTTCTTCTGAAATATTCGCTGGTGCACATGCTTCTATGAATGGCGCTGTCGAGTATTCGTGAACACCTTCAAAAAACGCACCTTTTGCAACGTTGAAAATGTGCCCTGAAAACTCATTTCTCATGCGTTTAGCAACTAAACTTGTTTGTACATCATCTTTACTAGGGCTTTTCCCGCCTTCCTCCTGCTCAACAGCGCAGAGGCCAGTGTTATCAGAGGCCAGTTCTGACATATATCGCTTGGTATCACTATTCGCATTATCTACGTGATCCAATTCATGTCCCAAAATAAAATCAAGACGCTGCTTCTTATTGCCTTCAAAAAGGGGGTCGTGATCCAATTCATGATCAATTTTTATTGATACAACCTTGATATCACTAGAATATTTCATTTCACTGCTGTTGTGATCTAAAAGATTAAGCCAGAAGTCCTCTCGTAAATCCGGATCAATAAACTGAATCACTGGACCGAACTGAGCATGTAGATATTCAGCTTTAGCATCAGTTTTCTCTACAATGCTTTCAGATCCTTGATCAAAAGCCTCTAGCTCCTTATCCGTAAAAAGAACTATAAAGGAAGGGGTCTGTACAGAAAGATCAAGAATGCGCTGCACATTCTCATATCCGCCAAGCTCTTTTAAACTAAGCTGCGACATAATCAAATGGGCGCTTTGAGCATCTTCAAGGTCTTTTGTTATATGCACAAGGTTTTCGGGGACCATAACAGCATCATAAATATCATGCTGTATTTCTGAGCCATGCTCACCACGCTCTGCTCTTATCATTTCTTCAACCATCTATCGAATTTTTTTATTATTTCTGAAGTAATACTATGGAAATATTAAAAAAGAAAGAAAATAGGCTATTGCTAGGGTATTGTTGAAAGCAACTCCCATCTTTTCAAGGTCGTATGATCAATCGTAAATCCACGCTTTTTTATCAGCTTTTCGATATTTGTTTTGCGCCCAAACAAGTGAACCATTTTAAGTGATAAAAATTCTTTAAATATTGAAGAATTTTTTTTGCACATCGCGCTGTTTTATATCATTCACAGACCAAATAAGTGTATCACCACATAAAATATGCGAAATGTCAGGCGCATGCGTTATCTTGCACATTTCATCATCTTTGTTGGTTGCGATGATTGAAACATATGATTTACTGTTGATGTTCAGTTCTTTCTTAAGCCTTGAAATACCTACGTCATTGAGTTTCATTTTAAATGTGTTTTTAAAATCAATATGTTCAATGTCATCGGCGTTGATGTAATAGGTGACGTAGTAATTTCCAAAAGAAGTAAAGTTGTACAAAATGCGCGATAGCTTCGTTAATAAATTTGTGAAGAGGTTTCTTTTGTAATAGTGCATCATGAATACTTACGAATTTATGGTTGAGGCGTATTTACATCGCTATCCGGATTGTGTTCTTTGCTGCGGTTTGCGTAATCTTTTTCCATTTCATCAATGCCGCCGACATGGCTGAACCAGCATCCGCCCTCTATGGTGTCGCCGAATGCTTGTTCTTTTTTGCTTTCGGCCTCAATGTCTTTTGCGTTTATATGCGCCATATCAGGCATTTCCCAGGGGAGTCTTTTTTTGGCCATTGTATTTTCCTCTGAGCGTATTATAGCTCATGACTATAATTATTACTGAGTGCTGAATTGTCGTGATCGTCCAGCACATTTTCAAGTGGCTCATCATTCAAAACCATCTTCGGCGTACGAATATCAACGCCCCATTCAACCATCTCACTTAACAAATAGTCGTTTTCCGATGTGTCTTCTCTTAGGTCTAATACATGAGTGTTTGTGCGCCATTCCGTAGGGGTAAGTGTTGTTTGATCATCGGACCTCTTGAAGGTTTGTGATTCAACATAGAGGCGTGCCGTTTCTTTGGTTAAGGGAGCATAGCCGTCGCGCAGAATCGAATCGGCTAAATCTTTACCTTCCGGCGTTTTAACAAGGTTCGTGCCCCAAGATGGTCCTTGTGTAACTTTGTTTTTCGATTTCGGGTTGGAGATGTAGCAAAATTCGTGATCGAAGAATTGCCTGAAAGATACGTCAACAAGATACGGTTTTATTTGCGCTTTTCCGTTTTCTTCTACGGGAATATCAATGACGTTAAAGGCGTGTCGCATATGTGAATCATCAGAAACGTCGCTCACTTGGTGGCAATAATTGTCTAATCTGAATGTATCTGCTTGATGTGCAGTAATACCCTGCGCCAGGCCGCATGCGCCCTGAACCGAAAGAGGGGTCTGCATAGAATGATTGCCGTAGCTTCGTGTAAATAAATGGTTGCGCGTGCGCTGTACCATCCAGTTTAACAGATCATCGGCTTCATCAGGAGATATTCCGGCAACGATTCGTCCATTTACAGCATTGGTAAACCTTGCCTCCTGTAATTTTTCTTCAATATTGGCTATATGCGCTACATCCAAATCATTCATGCGCGGGTCGGGGCCGATACCGTAACCGAAAACACCGCCGATAAAATCATTTGGGGCATTTTTTAAAACATTAATGGCGTTAATGTTTGATTGCGTCGCCATATTCATGCTGAGGTAATGTTCATCATTTTTCTTAAATGTTGATGTGTAAATACCATGGAGCATCAGGGCTTCTTGAGCCATTTGGACCTGTTCGTCGCTCATGTCACGAAGGGGGATTCCCATTGTATTGTCGTCTTCGAACGGAATCCATGGCAAATCACGCACTTCTTCTGCGGTTAAAAAAAGATGCGGTTTATTTCCTGTGGCTGCGGGAATTACGTCTGCCAATGCTTATCACCAAATTATTATTTTATACTGGGTTTTACCATATTTTATGCGTCTTTGCAATTATAGCAGGGTGTTACAAAGCGGAGCCGATAGGTGACGATATGGCTTTTGTTTTGTCGTTGGCTAATCTATGTTTAGATAGTTTTTGCGTATGGGCTTGTGTTCATAAATTACAGAAAAGAAATAAAATGAAAAGTTTTAAAATATTGATAGGTTGCACGGGCATTCTGATGCTTGGTGGGTGTGTTTCAACGTCGGGAGGATATTCATCCGATGATGGTTTTTTTGCCCAAACACAAGCTGTCCTTAATTCTGATACAGCCAATAACCTTTTCGGTATGTTCGGTATGGGGCAATCGGCGAATGTTTCAGTATTGTCTGAAGCTGAGGTAGGAGCAGCGTTACGCGAGGCATTGAAAATTGGAACGGGTAGTGTTGTATCGAAATTAGGGGTGGAGAACGGGTTTAACCTTGATCCGACGATACATATTCCTTTGCCCGAAAAATTAGCTACAGTTGATAAGGCATTGTCAAAGATAGGGATGAACGGTTTAACCGAAGATTTGGAGTTGCGTTTAAACCGCGCAGCCGAGCAGGCAACACCAAAAGCTAAAGCATTGTTTTTTGAAGCAATAAGCCAAATGACATTTGCGGATGCGAAAAATATTTTGACGGGGCCGAATGATGCTGCCACATCCTATTTGCGTAAAACAATGGGCGCGGGTTTAGCGCGGGAAATGCAACCTGTTGTGCAAGATGCATTGACACAGGCCGGAGCTATACGTGCCTATGATTCCGTGATGGGGCAATATGCACAATTGCCGTTTATGCCTGATGTAAAGGCTGATCTGCAGAACTATGTCGTGGAGCGCGCGCTTGACGGTGTTTTTTATTACGTAGCGCAAGAAGAGGCCGCCATCAGAGAAAATCCTGCAAAACGCACAACGGAATTATTGCAGAAGGTATTCGGCGCAATGCATGATGCGTAAAAGCGGCTTAGTCTATGGCGAATATAGATGGTTCACCCGCTTGTATGGCGCGTTCTTCTTTTATGCATAAACGCTGCATTTTGGGTGTGATAACTTCACAGCTTTCGAACTGCGCGGCTTGTTGAATAATTTCTGTTTGTTCAGGTGTTAGGCGTGCCAGTAAACGCTGGTCTTCTTTTTCGTTTCCTAAATCAAGTAAATAACCAAGGCCGGTCATGGCACCTGCAAAAGCGGTAATTAACAGGGCATTAGCGCCGATCTTTCCGGCTGTACCGGGCTCTTTGTATTGCTGGTCTTCACCCCATATAATGTCATCTTCTCGGCTCATTTTTACGCTCCCTTTTATTTTGATTTTAGGGGTTTTATCATATTGTTAAGAAAAAACAAAATTTGGAAAAATTATCAGTGCATTTCCTTGACATAACCCCATCATATTATCTAAAAATTTACTTCAATAATTTATAATATATGAGTGCGTGAAAAGACGCGAGGGTGAGCATGAGCAAAAACACAAATCCTGTAAAAATTCAGAATACAATTCGTGATACGAATCAGGCGAATTTCGCCGGTATTTTATCAGCTGAACAAATGACGACCGCAGAGGCACATGCGGACGAAGTTGGGTACAGCTCTATTCAGGCCGGCGGCGGTACGTTCTTCCATGTTCCGATGATGCAGGGGCGTGACCCTTGGGAGGAATTCGGCAAAATGCGCGAGGCATTCTCCGATACTCCTTTAAGCATTCTTGTGCGCGGTGATACATTGGTTGGTTATGATGATAACCCTGATGATGTCATTGAGGCATTTGTAAAACAAAGCGCAGAGGCAGGCGTTGATATCTTCACGATCTTTGACGGCTTTAATGATACGCGTAAACAGATTAAAGTTATCGAAGAGGTGAAAAAGCAGGGTAAGCATGCGCAAGGTGTTATCTGTGTTGCCGATAGCGAAGCCTATACAATGGATATGTATAAAAATTCTGCGCGTGAACTCTATGATGCGGGTGCGGATAGTTTTTATTTGAAAGACCCCGTGGGAATAGCTCCGCCTGAAGATGTTTATGAGCTGACAAAATGGCTAAAAGACGAATTTCCGGATATGGAGGTTCATGTGCATGCGCATAATACGCATGGTATGGCGTATCCTATTTATATGGCCGCGATCGAGGCAGGCGCGGATACAATTGATTGCGGGCACCCTGCATCAGCCGAAAATGTGGGGCAGCCATCGGTTTTGCGTTTGATGGATATGATTGAAAGTCATCCGAACCCGGATGTGCGTGCCCGTGCGCCGCAATTAAACATAGAAGCGATTGAGGCGGACCGCCCGGCATTATATGCGTTGCGTAACCAATACCGTGATTCAGAGCCTGTCTTTAACAAGGATGTGTTTGACGCCATGCATGGGGCGAAGGCTCCGGGCGGCGCGGCATCTACTTTGAAATCCCTCGTGAACCCAAGCACTAGTGGCATGATGGGGATGGATTGGGATGATGCGCAAATCGCGATATATCGCGTGCAGGAAAAAATGTTGCCATTGCTGGGTGACCCGATGCAGGTAACGCCGCATGCGAAAAACACAACAACACAGGCTGCACAGGTTTTATTGCATTTTGTCACGGACAAAGAGTTTGGCCCCAAGATCCAAGAATTGAGAAAGCAACCAAACGGATCGAAAGAGGTTCTGAACTTTGTGACTGATGTTTTAAATGACAAAACGCGCGCACCATCGCAGGGACGTGGTTATATTCCGAAGGGCGAAGCTTTTATGATTGCTGCTATGCATTCGAAAATGACCACTGATATTGCAAAATATATGGCTGGCCGTTTGGGCAAGGTTCCGGGGGATCCTGATGAATTGTTATCACGTAATATCAAGGTTTTCGGCCAACAATTACCGGAAGATCAAAAGGATGCGCGTCCTTCAACATTACTGGAGCCACGCGTTGACAAGGCCAGGGCAGATATCGCCGCCGCAGGTTTTGAAAATGTATCTGAAAATGACATTGTGACAATCGCACTTTGGGATAATGCCAAAAAAGAAGGCATGACACATGTTCAGAAAAAATTGAACGGTGAATTAAGCTCTAATCCTGCGCCGGCTTTGCCATCTTATGCGCAAAGCACAGGTGGTGAAGGGTTTGAAAAAAATGGTGTTACAATCCGAACAAAGCATGATGTTTATAATGCACTTGGCGGTGCGCATATTCTTGAAGCCGTTGCTCAAGCTGCATTAGAGCAGGACAAGCGCGCTCATTATAAGGCACATACCCCGCAAGTTGATGCTGATAAACGTGCAGGTGAAGATTTCTATGCGGCGCATTACGCGGACTGGGCGGATGAGGCGCAAGATCAACTTGAGGATTATCTCGAGCAAATTCCACAGCGTCTATATGATGAAGGTTTTGAGGTCGTGCAGTTGACACGAGGTGTTGAGATGGCGAATGAAATTATTGCTGATGTCTGTGAGAAAAAGGGCGTTAAAGGTAATAGCATTCCAAAAGCCGAGGCTTATTCCCTTGATATCGACAGGCACAGAGATTACGATTTTACGCACGAAAACACCGTAGCATAAAAAACGTAAGGTTCTGTCATGAAAATCATCGGTCTTTTGGGCGGTACGAGTTGGCCGTCCACGCCGCTTTATTATAATTACATCAATAAGAAAGTTGCGCAGGCGCTGGGTGGGCATCACAGTGCGCGTATTATTCTTTATTCTATAAATTATGATCCGATTAAATCACGCTACACCGCCGATGGTGGCTGGGATGAAATTCCTGCAATTTTGCGGGACGAGCTAAAACGTCTGGATGATATGGGGCCGGATTATATTCTGATCTGTAACAATACCTTGCATAAGGGTTTCGATATCTTGGTCGAGCAGCAAGAGGCCGTTTTGCAAGCGCAAGTCGTTCATTTAGTTGTGGCAACAGCCAAAAAAGCACAAGAGATAGAGGCAAAGCGTGTGCTTTTGCTTGGTACGAAATTTACCATGGAGGATGGTTTCTTTGCCGATCGTTTGTCGTTTTTCGGGCTTGATGTGTCTGTGCCGAGCGAAGAAGATCGTAATGAAATCCAAGATATGCAATCGCAGATTTCCGCAGGCATTATGAAAGATGAGTTCGCAGAGCGTTTTCGCAAGCTTCTCTCACGCTATGGCGATGTCGATGCCGTAATTTTAGGGTGTACGGAATTGCCGATGGTGATTAATGAAGGCGTAACGGATTTGCCGATCATTGATACTATTCATGCTCAGTGTGATGAGGTGATCAAGCAGGTGGTTGCATCGTATCATCGTGAAGAAGAAAAGCGTAAGGCAGAGGAGCTGGAAGCGCAAGAAGAGGCTGCGGCGGAATAGGTTACTCTGCCGCTTCATCTTTTCTGTAATGCATCAACCAAATAATGCCCATAAATGCCCCCTTGGCATAGGGCAAGATTATTGCGCTCAGGATCACGATAAAGGCAATAGGCAGGCCGATCTCAATCCATAAATTGTCAAACCCAAATTCTAATATCCAAAATACAAACGGCATGGTTAAGTGACCGGTGATTAGAATTGTTGCCCATGCTGGGCCGTCATCGGCGCGTAATGGCTCGTAGTCTAAGCCACAGTGATCGCAACATTTTCGAGGTGTTAAATATCCACGCAATAGCTTTCCCGTTGCACATCTGGGGCAACGGTTTTTGAGGCCGCGCAAGACTGCTTCAGAGAATTTTAGAGGAGAGGTATCACTCACGGTTTTGCGGGTTTCTCAGGCAGGGTATAAAACGGTTTAGCATCAGATTTTGGCTCCGCGCCTTCGTATACATCCGGACCGTTCTTGCTGTAGCAATGTACAGGAAGCTTCAGAAGTTCGGGCCATTTATCAGTCCACCCTTTCTCATATCCTGCTTCTTGCACGACCATGGACTGAACACAATGGCTTGGTGGCATGGCCTGTAGGTAACTGTGAAGGATCGCTGGAGGGACAACCGCATCCTGCCCGCCGACAAAGTGATATTGCGGCATGCGCGTTAAATCGACACCATAATCAACCGCATTCAAAGATTCGCCCATGCTTTGTTCCGATTTTGTAATGGCGGTTTGCGTTTCATGGTCCAGAATACCTGCAACTGTGCGCAGGCTGAGGATATCCTTGCGCTCAGCCGCCAGAATTGTCGCTATGGCTCCGCCACCGGAATAGCCGATAAGGTGATAACCTGTGATATCATAGCGGCGCGCAATTTCATCAAGGGCATCTTGATAGGCTTCTAATACCTCAGAAGAGAACCGTGCCTCTTTCCAGTATTTATCATCACAGGATGCGCCGTTTTGTGTTGTTGTTATGTACTGGCACGGACGCGCAAGGTATATAACGTTATCTGCCTTATCTTTTGTTGCAAGGTGCAGGGCGACCGGATTTTCAGGTGTCGGGTTTGTTGTCCATTCCTTCGGCGAGGTGAAGGCAGAACCGTCGCCTTCAATGTAAACATTTGCTACTGCGCCGCGCTCATGGATACGTTCATAAGCGAGTAAATTAAACTGTCCTGCAGGGATATCACGTTTGATCATCCAAGCAGGAGCCGCCAGACGTTGTGCCGTTTCCGCCCGCATATACGGAAGGGTTGTTGCGATACAACCACCAAGTAAAAGAGATGTGATGATGCCGGCCTTTAAGGAAAAGTTTTTTAAATCTGAATTGAACATTATCCGCGCAGTATTTTGTTTGTGAAAAAATCTATAGATAAACGCTATCACTTATGCGCTGGCGAATCATCACCTCGCACAAAGTTTTCCTCAACTTTCCACTTTTATTTTCGGATTTGAATACGTCGTGACTTGTTTGGAGGAAATGTCTTTGTTTTTAATGCGTTACGCGAGAATATCGTTATGCAGCAATAATCACTTCAATCGGTGTGTGGTCCGATGGGCGATCCCATCCGCGCGGTGTTTTATTGATGCGGCAATCTTGTAGTCTGTCGGCGATGACTGGGGAGAGTAAAAAGTGATCAATGCGAATGCCGTTATTGCGTTGCCATGCGCCGGCTTGGTAATCCCAGAAGGTATAGTTTTCTGCGCGTGTATCGATGGCACGGAAGGCATCAGTCAGCCCAAGGTTTATTAACTTTCGAAACGCAGCGTGTGTTTCTGCGCGGAAGAGGGCATCACCTTCCCAATCTTTGGGGGCGTGGCAATCCTCGCCCTTAGGGATAACATTAAAATCGCCCCCGATAAGAAACGGTATATCATCATCACATAAGGTCTTAAGCCGTTTAAATAACCGCTCCATCCATTGAAGTTTATAATCATATTTCGGGCCGGGGGCGGGGTTGCCGTTTGGCAGGTAAATATTGATCATACGTACGCCGTTTATGTCAGCTTCGATGTATCTTGCTTGCTCATCTTCATCATCGCCGTCAAGCTTGCCCTTTATCACATTGATTTCATGCGTAGAAAATACGGCAACGCCGTTATAGGCTTTTTGTCCTACGGCATAGGTTTTATACCCTGTTCCTTCAAATTGATCGGAGGGGAATTCTAACCCTTTCAGTTCCTGAATCATCAGGACATCAGGTTTTTCAGTGTTTAAATACTCAATGACATGCTCAGTGCGGGCTTTGATTGAGTTGACATTCCAAGACGTGATTTTCATAGCGCGAGCATATCACACGCCGCAGGACGGACAAGATCAAATATATGGTGTGCGCTGCAACATGTTTAATATTTGTTTTTTAAGACAGTATATTGATAATATCGAGCCAAATAAAAATAAACGAAGATAATAACGGGTAAAGTAATGTCTCATTTTGATAAGAATTTATTATTTATTGGCAAGGTGAATCTTGATGTCGGTGCTGTTGGTGATGTTGATAGCCTCGGTGATACAAAAGATTTCGCAACAGGTGGTATGCATGCCGCTATTGGCGGGGCATCTGCAAATGCAGCGCGCGCGGCACGCAAATTGGCACGCGTTTATGGGGATGAGCAAAATACAAAAATCGTAACGCGAATGGGGCAAGAGCCTGCACAAGAAAGTTACAGTAATTTTGGTGAATACTTGCTTGCGCGCCACGCGCGTGAAATGACACGTGAATTGATGGAGCATGAAGGTTTTAACCATACGGATGTTTCTGTTGGTCAACCGGGGCCGGGCGTTGCAAAAAGCATCGTTTCGACATTTCAGGGCGGCCGTCATATTTTTAAAGACATGCCACTGGCCGAGCAATTTAACGCGGCAAATGACGGTATGATATCAAATGTGAAAAACCAAATTCATGCGGAAATCAGTACATCGGGATTTGTGTTTCTTGATCCTGCGCGTCCTGCGCTTGCAGATATAGCAATTGGTATGGCAGATCAAACCGATGCGGTGATGATTACGGATTATGGTTTTAAATCAATATCGAAAGATCAAAAAGAGGCAGAGCGTATCGATAATATTTTGAAAAATTCAGATATTGTGATTGTTCCGGGTGATGCATTTGTGGAAGGGATGATACCGGGTGAGAAAAACCCGGATAAATTATTCGAATTATTACAAGATAAGCAATATAAGGCACGAACAATTATTATGTCTGACGGGCTTGATCCTGTACGTGTTTATCATGAGGGTAAGGTGAGCGAAATTCCTGTAACTCCCGCACCGAAGCTAGTGAATGTAAACGGAGCGGGGGACACGCGTGACGGCGCGCTGATGTTTTATCTATCCCGTGGCGATGAAATGATTGATGCGGTTGCAAAGGCGTCTGCGGTTTCATCTATTCGCATGCAATACCAGGAACATGAATGGGAAGATCGTTTTTATGATCACGTAAAGGATAATCCGCTATTTGCTTCGGATATTGCTGATATTGAGCATGCCCGTGAAATGAAGATTCAAGGGTTCGTCGGTGGTCCCGCTGCAAATGATGATAAGCCTTATAATGAGGGCAATATGGAGCATGGGTAACCATGTGCCAATATTGTTTAAAGGTTTAAGACATCATTCTTTGTTGTGCTCACAATGGCGATAACCTCATCAATAAGGTTTTGCGGCACGTTCAGATCATTTAATGTCGCAATCAAATCTTCAGCAACCGCATTGAAATGCCCTTCGTTCAAGTCTAAATGCGCATGAGCCTTACGCATGGATTCCCCTGAATAATTCGGTGCGCCGCCAAATGCATAGGTCATAAATGCCTTTTGTTTTGCGCGTTGACGTTTCATATCAACGCCCTCGAACAGATGGTTAACCCGCTCATCCGCCATGATTTTATCGTAAAAAATATCAACAGCAGCATCAATTGCAGGCTTTCCGCCTAATTTTTCAAATAAAGTTTGGTCTGACATTTAAGCTCCCCCATAAATGCGAAGAAATATTAGCATTAAATGTAATTTAATTTCGCGAATGACGGAAGTAAGTCGCTGTTTTTCATACATATGTGGTCATTTGCGTATTAGGGACTACATAATTGAAAATGACGTGCCGCAACCGCATCCGGCCGTGGCATTCGGGTTGTTGATTTTGAATTCGGACCCGATTAAACCCTGTTCAAATGAAATGGTGGCGCCATCCAAAAAGCCCATCGATATATCATCGGTCAGAACGCTATCGCCAAAGATAAGGTCTTTTTCATTCTTATCCTCGGTAAGCTCCAGCTTGTATTGAAACCCTGAGCAGCCGCCACCCTCCACACGAATGCGAAGCATTAGTGCATCTTTGTCTTGCGCCGACCTTAACTCTTTTATACGCTTTACCGCGCTGTCATCGATTTTCATGTCCATGATAGTAATATACAGCGTCAACTCTTAGGTAATCAACTAAAATGGAACAAACATCTTATAACTATTGCGCACTTCCTTTGGCGGCCTATGCCAGCAAGCCCGAAGAAACATTGGGGCGCGTTCATGAAGAACCCGAAAGCCGCCACAGAAACGCCTTTCAACGGGACCGCGATCGTATTATTCACGCCAGCGCTTTTCGTCGTTTGAAATATAAAACGCAGGTGTTTGTCTATCACGAAGGGGATCATTACCGTACACGTCTGACGCATACGTTGGAGGTGGCGCAGATTACACGAACACTTGCGCGCGCCTTTATGGTGAACGAGGATCTGGCGGAAACCATTGCCCTTGCGCATGATTTGGGGCACACGCCTTTCGCTCATATCGGGGAGGAGTTCCTGCAAGACGCGATGGAGCCGTTCGGGCGTTTTGAACATAATGATCAATCTTTGCGCGTGTTAACGACGCTTGAGCGTAAGTACCCGAAATGGAACGGTTTGAATTTGACATGGGAAACATTGGAAGGGGTGATTAAGCATAACGGCCCTGTGCATGGCGCGCCGCATATTGCAGCGCGTGAGTTGCAGGAAAAAATGGATATGCGTTTTACGACCTATGCCTCAATGGAGGCGCAGGTTGCCGCATTGTCCGATGATATTGCCTATAATAACCACGATGTGGAAGATGGTATACGCGCCGGATTGTTTTCTATTTCAGATATCGAAGAAGTGCCGCTAATTCAACGTGTTATAACTGATATTCGTAATAAATATCCGGGCATAGAGCAGCGGTATCTGATACAGGAGCTAAAGCGCGATATGATCGGCGTGATGGCGGATGACGTGTTGGCACAAACGCGTGAAAATCTGGCGAAGGTAAAACCCGAATCGCCCGAAGACATTCGCATGTGCGGTATGCAGGTTGTCGCATTTTCACCGGAAATGTTCGAAGATGTCCAGAAACTGCGCTCCTTCTTGTATAACCGCATGTATCGACATTACTCGATTAACCGTATCCGCATTAAGGTTGAGCGCATTGTCGGTGACTTGTTCGAAGCTTTCCACAAGAATTATCAATTATTTCCCGACAACTGGCAGCGCCGCGTCGAGGAGGCTGGAGCCGTTGATGATGAACAGTTACGCGCGCGCATTGTGGCGGATTACATTGCCGGTATGACCGACAGATACGCCATCAGAGAGCATGAACGCCTGTTTGACCTCTATTGGGATTTGCGCTGATCTTGTTATAATGCGGCATATCAAAATTTATGTGTGATTCTCTTGCGTGGGGCCAGGGGGTCAGGATTTCACGATTGCTTGAGTTATAAGGATAGGCGAGATGAGTCAGGGAAACCAATTTCACCAATACGGGTATGATCATTACCTGAAGGCACCAAAAAAACAGCGTCCGGTACCGCAAAGCCGTTTTGCAGGCTTTAGTAGTGCGTTAAAAGGGCAATCAAAAAGTCCTGTTTTTGCGACTTGCGCTTTACTGGGGGCGGCGGCTTTGTTTGTTGGCGCTGTGTATATTGCATACCCGGCCGAGCAAGAGCAAAAGGCTGTGCCGATTGTGAAGGCCGACTTGGGCGCTATCAAGGTTAAGCCAAGCGAGCCGGGTGGCTTGAAAGTGCCAAACACAGACAGCACATTACTAGCCCGCGCAGGGCAGCCTTCGATTCAGGCAGATGCACAGCAGATCAAAAATTTGCTGGAACGTCAGAAACAGATTATGAGCTCAAAGGAGGAAGCAATTGCGAAGGCAATGGAAAGCTCCGCTGCGGCTTCTGAATTCTATGAAAAGCCTGAAGACGATGCGATGGTCGGTGCGTTACCGCGTGATGCCGAAGATCAGGCCGTAGATGTTTTTGCCGATGCGCAAAGCGTAAAAACAATTACAGTGAAAGACGTTGATGGTAGCGATGCCGTGTCCTCATCTTCCGAAGTATCCAAGCCTGAGACAGAGGTTACACAAAGCGCGTCATCATCATTTGAAATTAAAGAGCCAAGCGCCAATAACATTTTACAAAAAATCGGTTCTGTTTCATCTGAGGTTGCTGAAACAAATGCAAATGAAGGCGTGGGTGAATTTGAAATGAAGGTTGCTTCTGCGGCTGCACAAGGTAAACCTGCTGCACCTGTTGTTGCGAAAGTACCTGGTAAAGTCAATGCGCCGGGACAGGCACCTGAAACGATTGAATATGTTCGTAATGTTTTACAGGAAAAAGAGGCCGCCGCGTCTGGTGCGTCGTCAATCGAGCCCGCGGCAGGCTTAAACGCTGCGCCAGAGATTACGGCGGGTAATTATTTCGTACAATTAGCAAGTATTACAGACCCAGCACGTGCAGGCGGTGAATGGGCAAAAATGCAGGCGAAATACGGTGTTTTAAAATCGTCTAAATTCCGCGTCCAAGAGGCATCACTAGCCAGCGGTACATTTTACCGTATACAAGCCGGTCCGATGAGCAAGGGTAGCGCGACCGAGATTTGTGATTCATTGAAAAAATCAGGAAAACCGGGAGGGTGCCTCGTTGTCAAATAATCCGGCCGCCGCGGCGTATCGCGCCAATGATTATTCAAAAGGCGCAGAAAATTCCTGCGCCTCTATTTTCTCTCTCCAAGGATTACTACTCAGCGAGGATGAACGTGCGTTGTTCCGTGACTGTGATCCGTTCGGCTTTATCCTGTTTAAACGCAATTGCGACAACCCGAAACAGCTCCGCAGGTTGGTTGATGATTTAAAAGAAACGGTCGGGCGTGATTGCCCTGTTCTGATTGATCAAGAGGGCGGTCGTGTGCAACGTTTGCGTCCGCCTCATTGGCGTGACTTTCGCCCGATGCGTGATTACGGAGATTTATTTTCTGAAAACCCTGAAAAAGCATTAGAGGAATTAAGGTTCGAAACCCTGCGCATGGCAGAGGAGTTGAATGACCTTGGCATCAATGTTGATTGTGCGCCTGTTTTGGATGTGTTTTTTGACGGCGCGCATGACATTATCGGTGATCGGTCATTCTCATCTGATCCTGCGGTTGTTGCGCGTTTAGGTTTGTCTGTCTGTCGGCATTTTCTGAGTGTTGGTATAACGCCGATTATCAAGCATATTCCGGGTCACGGCCGTGCAGGCGCAGACAGCCATTTGGAATTGCCGCATTTGGATACATCATATGATGATTTGTCCGCCGTTGATTTTAAACCGTTTAAAGATATTAGCGCATCTGATATCGGGCATGCCGTTTGGGCGATGACCGCGCATATTACCTATGATGCGCTCGATCCAAAACATCCCGTATCGGTATCGTCTGATGCAATAAAGGTAATCCGTGAGGATATTGGTTTTGATGGCATTTTGATTGGTGATGATCTGGACATGAAGGCACTGGATTCATATGGCGGTGCGGCTGAAAAGGCATTGGCAAGCTTGAATGCTGGCTGTGATCTGGCACTTTATTGTGCGGGTGAGTTCGAGCCGATGTGTGCGCTTGCGCAGGCTCTGCCGAAAACAAGAGAGCAAACTTTGGCACGCCTTTCACGGGCGGCCTCCTTCGGAAGCTTGGCGGCATGAATGAAGATGAGGGGGAGCTGAATACGACAGAGGATGGTGTTTCTGATATTGAAACACGGGAAAATGTCGATCAGCTTTTGCTCAATATTGATGGTTACGAGGGGCCGATCGATGTCTTGCTCGAGCTGTCAAGAAATCAAAAAGTTGACCTGACAAAAATTTCTATTTTGCAATTGGTGCGGCAATATCTGGAATTCATTGATCGCGCGAAACAGCGAAATTTAGAGCTAGCGGCTGAATATTTGGTGATGGCGGCGTGGCTGGCTTATTTGAAATCGCGTTTATTCCTTCCGAAGGAGGAAAATGACGATGAGCCGAGCGCAGAAGAGATGGCGCAGGCGCTGCAGTTCCAACTGATGCGATTAGAGGCAATGCAAAATGCGGCGGAAAAGCTTCTGGATCGACCGCAACTAGGGCAGGGCATCTATGGCAGAGGGCAGCCCGAGGGCGTTGAGACCACCATTGTCACGCAATGGAAGGTATCTCTATTCGATTTGATAAAATCCTATGGCAATATTCAACGCCGCAATGATGATACGGGGTATGATTTACCTGAGTTCAGGTTGATGTCGACGGAAAATGCGATGGGGCGTTTGACCAAAATGCTTGGTGCGTTGCCGCGCCAGGGCGTACGTAGTGTATGGGCAACGTTGCAAAGCTTCGTACCTGATAATTTGCAGGATTCACTATATGCGCGCTCGGCGTTGGCTTCTACGTTTACGGCCGGTTTGGAATTGGCAAAACAGGGCAAACTTGAGTTCAGGCAAGACGGGTTGTTTCGCCCGATTTATATGCGCACGCGCCATGATCGTGACGAGGAAGATGAATAGCCGTGATAAATAATTTCTTGATGAACGTGCTATGGATTTTCGGCGTACCTGATTGGATGTATGATTATGCGCCGCCATGGGTGGTCTTGTTAGGTGTGATTTTCACAACGCAGATTGTTTGTTTTTTAATCGGTGCTTTTTTGTGGCTGTTTATACGTCCGTTTTTTAAGGAAAAAAGGCAGCAGGAAAAGTTTGTAAACAAAGTTTATACAGAGAAAAAAGGCTATAAAAGCAGCAAAAAAGACAAAGGCGTGTCGGTTCACAGCTATAATATTGATGACATGCATAAAATGTATAACACCAAGGACAAGGCTAGCCTGTTCTCGGTGTTAATCAAAGGTTTTGTGTTGCCGTTTCTGGTGATTGTTGCGGCATATTATATTGCAATGGGAATGGCGTATGGTTGAGGTAAAAGATAAAAACAAAAGATTATTGGAGGCGTTGTTATTTGCGGCGTCAGAACCGATGAGTACGAATACATTGCATGAATATATGCCTGATGGCGCGGATGTCGGCGGCATATTGTTGGAATTACAAAATGAATATGCTGATCGCGGTGTTAACTTGTTGAATATTCAAGGGCAATGGGCGTTCCGTACGGCCAAAGATCTTGCAGAGGATTTAAGCGTCGAAAAGCAGGTGAGTAAGAAGCTCTCACGGGCGGCCATGGAAACGTTGTCTATTATTGCGTATCACCAACCCGTTACACGCGCGGAAATTGAAAATATTCGTGGTGTTGGTACGCATAAGGGGACGTTGGATATGCTCATGGAAATGGGGTGGGTCAAACCCGGGCGTCGCCGCGAAACATTGGGGCGGCCGCTTACATGGGTGACAACAAACGGTTTCCTTGATCATTTCGCATTAGAAGCAATTACAGATTTACCGGGCATGGATGAAATGAAGGCTTCGGGCTTACTGGATCGTCGTCCTGCAATTGAAACAGTTCATCAGGATGACCTGTTTACGGGCAAAGGGGAAGAAGGCGATGCCGCCTCTATGCCGCGTCCCTCTGGACAAGAGGATGCAGAAGAGTTAGAAGAAGATGACTTTGAATATTTGGAAGATGAAATACAAGATCTGGAAGGATAAAACGATATGATGCCGGGGCCAACGCAAATTATTGTAGTAATACTGCTGTTTATGCTGATTTTCGGATATAAGCGTATTCCGGATATGATGGAAAACCTTGCAAAAGGGATAAACAGTTTCAAAAAAGGCATGAAAGAAGAAGATCAGAGTAACGCAAATGCCAAGGCAAAAGCCGTTACAGATGAAACCGTTATTGATGCCAAGGCCGTTGAAGAGGACAGCGTTAAGAGCGAAGCCAAAGAGTAATGTGATGCTTTCATCTGTGTATATGCCGGCCTGGGCTTGGTGCTATCTTGTTTTTTGTGTTCTTCTTTTTGCAGTCGGCGCAACGGCAGATAAACTTCGAAGTCGCAATCATTTGATTTCATCTGCGTTATCTTTGTTTTGTATCTGTTTGTGCGTAACCGGATTTTTTAATGAAAATATTCAAAACCTCTTTGGGTATTCGATTATCCCTCTTGTTTGTATGGGGATTTTCTGGGAATTTACACGCGCAGTTCGTGAAACCAAGCTCGCCGAGGAGGAACTTGAAAACGAAGGTGATCTATCGGAAAAGGAACGCAGTATATTGCTGACGCTTGCGATAGGGTTTAACGGGATTGTTGTTGTTCCCGGTTATGTCGCAGGAATATTACTGAGTTTTCGTATAATAGGTTTAATGTAAGGTATTGTTTAAATGCTTGATTTTGGTTGGCCGGAGCTATTTCTGATTATAGCCGTAGCGATTATCGTTATAGGCCCCAATGAGATCCCTGCGGTTATGATCGCTCTGGGGCGTATTTTCCGTCGTTTTCAATACATTAAATTCGCAATTTCACAACAATTCGAAGATGTTATGCGTGATGCCGATTTAGATGATATTCGCCGCAGTGTGAATTTCGAGGCCAAAGACGATGTGGTGTTCGATGAGGCCGCAGCCGATGATGAATATGATATTTTGCCCGCGGAGGAGTTGGCGGCATTAAAACGCCAAGACGAAGAGGTCACAACAGCAAAGGCAAAGCGTGATAAGGCGGAGGGTGATGATGAGTAGTGATCAGAGCCGTACAGGCATGGATGAAACCGCCAAGCCGGTTATTGAACATTTAGTCGAGCTTCGTACGCGTTTATTAATGGTAATGGGTATTATGATCGTGGGTACGGTCATCGCTTTATTCTTTGTGAATGAGATCTATAGTTTTCTGCTGGAGCCTTTGGCAGCCGCAATGGACAGTAATGATACGCATCGTTTGATATATACGGATTTAACCGAGGGTTTTTTTACGTATATTAAGGTAGCGTTTTTTGCCGGCATTTTTGTGACATTTCCAATTTTGTTGATTCAGATATGGTCATTTGTTGCGCCCGGCCTTTATAACACTGAAAAGCGTGTTTTTCTGCCATTTCTTGTTGCTACGCCCGCCTTGTTTTTCATGGGCGGGGCATGTGTTTATTATCTTGTTTTACCAATGGCATGGCCTTTTTTCCTGAGCTTTCAGGCAACAGGATCGGAAATGGCACTGCCGATACAAATGGAAGCTCGCATCAGCGCGTATCTGGATTTAATCATGACCTTGATATTTGCTTTTGGATTATGCTTCCAGCTTCCTGTTTTCCTCACTTTAATGGGGCGCGCAGGTATAGTTACTGTCGAGTTTTTGCGCGAAAAACGCAAATACGCGGTTATCATTAGCTTCGTCATCGGCGCGCTTCTGACCCCGCCTGATGTTATTTCACAAGTTCTTCTGGCTATTCCGTTGCTTGCGTTATATGAACTGTCTATTATCCTGATCATCACAACGGGTAATAAACCAGAGATAGAAAATGACCCCGCTTAAGTTATATCGCAGTAAAGTTAGCAAAGGAGAGATTCTGGCAGACCCAATGCAAGAGCGTGCTGTTGTCACGTTGCATCGCCTGTATGAAGATATCCTAAGCGATAATGAAACACCGAAACCGAGCTTCTTTGATCGCATTACAGGCAAAGCCAAGGCAGATCGTCCTACACCGAAAGGCGTGTATATGTATGGCGGTGTGGGGCGCGGTAAATCAATGTTGATGGATCTGTTCTACGATTGTTTGCCGGATGATTGTAAAAAACGCCGTGTGCATTTTCATGAATTTATGATCGAGGTTCATAACTATATTAATACCCGCAGCGCTTCTGACAGTGTAAAGGGGATTGTCGATCAGGCTTTGCCATCCTTGGCGGAGATCATTGCGCAAAACGCCAAAATTTTGTGTTTTGACGAATTTCATGTCGTTGATATTACCGATGCGATGATTTTGGGGCGCTTGTTTAAAATCTTGTTTGAGCGCGAAGTGATTGTTGTTGCAACCAGTAACTGGGCACCTGATGATTTATATAAAAACGGTCTGCAACGTGATCGTTTCTTGCCGTTCATTAAATTGCTGAAGACCAAGGTTCATGCAGTTCACCTCGACAGTCCGCATGATTACCGCACAAAGAGCATCTTGGTTGACGGCACATATTTCACGCCACTGGGGCGTAAGACAGACCAAATGCTTGAGGATATTTTCGCCAAGCTAACGGTAGGTCGAAAGGTGGAGCAGCAAAGCCTGAATGTAAAAGGGCGGGAAATAGTGGTGGAGCGTGCGGCTGCAGGCGTAGCGTGGTTTACATTTGCACAATTATGCGAACGCCCGTATGGCGCGGAAGATTATTTGGAAATTGCCAAGCGTTATAATTGTATTATTTTACAAGGCGTGCCAAAGCTTTCGAAGGATAAGCGGAACGAGGCAAAACGCCTGATGAATCTTATCGACGCACTGTATGAGGCGCGTGCCCGCGTGATTATATCGGCGGCAAAGCCTGCGGATAAGCTCTATGCAGGACGTGATCATGCCTATGAATTTGAGCGCACCGTTTCGCGTTTGATTGAAATGCAGAGCGAAGGCTACCCTTAAAACAGTGTCTTTATACTCAATTTAGTTCCGCTTTTGGTGTATTTTCTTGCATGTTTTATTATGCGCGTGGTATAAATAACCTAATTAATAATGATAATAATAAATAAACTTAGGTGATATTGATAATGGGTGTTGGAAAGTCTTTTCACGGCCAATCAGATTCGGAAAATAAAACCGCACAAGACGGAATAATTATGGTGCCCCCAATGGAAGCAGATTTTATCGAAAACAGCACAGCCAGCATGGATGAGGCAGCACGCGAACTTTTTTATCGCGCATGGGAAGCATTCGATGACGGCGCGGATAATGACGAAGTTGACGCATTGTTGTTGCGCGTTTTGGACATTGAAAAATCAAAAATTGATCCGAATTTAAGTGATGCGGAAAACGATGCATTACTTTCTGATTCCTATATTATTTATGGCGGCGGCGATAACACATATTCAAATTCACCATTTGCCGATTATGCGTCTAACCGTACGATGGACGCGTTAGAGGAACTGATGGCCGAAATGGATGAGCCGGAAGGTAATACACGCGGCCCTTTGAATTACAGCGGTACATACAAGGCCGATTTGGTTCACGATGCTGAAGAACAACTTCAGCGCGCCCGAGAAGAAGATGAGCGCAATGACATTTTCATGCAAATTCTGGAAGAAGTGAGCGGCAAACGTCCGCGTTCCGATGCGCATTTGGAATACGAAGACTAAAGCACCTCTTTTAAAGATCCTTCGCTGATATTTTCTACCAACACGCCTGTGTTCCCCCTTGTGGGGCGGCGTGAAAATCACTATATCTAATGGTGTGGAAATTATAATCTTTTCAGATATTTGAACGAAGGGTAGGAATTATGAAAGATCCGGTAAGAATTGCTGTTACAGGTGCCGCAGGCCAAATTGGTTATGCGTTGCTATTCCGTTTGGCTGCTGGCGATATGTTAGGCCCAGATCAGCCCGTTATTTTACATTTGCTGGAAATCACGCCTGCGCTTGGCGCGTTGAACGGTGTTGTCATGGAATTGAATGACTGTGCGTTCCCGTTATTACACGGTATTGTTGCGACAGATGATTTGAATGTGGCGTTCAAGGATGTTGATTTCGCTTATCTTGTCGGTGCGATGCCACGTAAAGACGGCATGGAGCGTAAAGATTTGCTCGAGGCAAATGGCGGTATCTTCGGCCCGCAGGGCAAGGCCATTAACGATCACGCAAAACGCGATGTAAAGGTTTTGGTTGTTGGTAACCCGGCAAATACAAACGCGTTGATCGCGCAACAAAACGCGCCTGATCTTGATCCGAAATGTTTTACGGCAATGGTTCGTCTTGATCACAACCGCGCCATCAGCCAGTTGGCTGAAAAAACAGGCACGCTTGCGACGGATGTGAAAAAGGTCACAATTTGGGGTAACCATAGCTCGACACAATATCCTGATCTGCATCATGCAACTGTCAAAGGTGCGGCTGCTCTTGATCAAGTTGATCGTGACTGGTACGAAGGGACATATATTCCCGAAGTGCAACAGCGTGGCGCGGCTATCATTAAGGCACGCGGAGCATCATCTGCGGCGTCTGCGGCGTCTGCGGCAATTGATCACATGCGTAGCTGGGCACTGGGAACAGCCGAAGGTGATTGGGTGTCTATGGCGATACCGTCTGACGGTTCTTATGGCGTGGAAGAGGGCATAATTTTCGGTTACCCCGTAACATGTAAAGACGGCAAATATACAATTGTGCAGGGCCTTGAAATCAGTGCATTTTCACAAGGCCGCATTGATGCCACCGAAAAAGAACTTCGCGAAGAGCGTGCTGCTGTAGAAAAGCTTTTTGCTTCATCTTCTGCCGCGGCATAATTTTGGCTGAACGTATGTATTTATAAAGATCGCCCCGTATGTTTTCGGGGCGTTTTTTTAATCTTATCAAACAGCTAGTACACCATTAGCCAATCTCTTGCCTGATTCTTATTGCATGGATATTTTATATTTATACACCATCTTATCAATTAAACCCATACTATCTGCCCGTTTCGGGTATCCTTTTTCTTTTGCGGCCTGCGCGGTAACCGTTGTAACATTCGGGTGATTGCAATTTGAATTTATGGATAAGGAAGCATTTTGAATATCATTTTGCGGTGAACGCATATTTTGCATTTGCGCCATTTTGGCACTGACCTTCTTTTGGAAGCGGGCGTAAGATTGTGCGGCATTAAGGCCATTGCCATTCGCGTCATAAAAGAAGCTTTTATTTACAGCGATCGCCTGCGCAAAATATTGATTCTTTAAATTGGTTAAAATAATAGGCGATTCGGCCATGAGGAGCTCATAATATGTTTTCGCCATCGCAAGCCCCAGCATATGAACAATGTAATGGTCGGTGGCATTGACTTCGGCACCATTCTTATAACGCTTAATAACGCGCACCTCATCTTGGATTTGGTATGATTTTATCATCGCGGCTATGTCTTCATTATCACGCAAAGCCAAGATATCGGATTTTGAAAAACTGTCCGATTCTATAAAATAATCTTTTAATTCAGGATCATAGTTAATCGCATGCGCATATTCAGCATAGCCGATTCGATCACCGTATCGTTTGATTAACAGTAGCCACGTCGCATCAACAAATTGAAATGCGCCCCGCGCCGAACTGGAGGAGGATTGTGTAATGCGCCCTAAATCGCTCTCCATCATGGCTTTTAATGCCAGCAAATCAAAGTTTACGCCTGTTTGTTCACTGGCACGGTACATTGCATCAATTAAATAGGGATCATGACCGGTAGCATGTAGGCTGCTCTTCATAGAATCGGCAAGTATTTTTGTCTGATTCGTCGGCATAGCAGATGTTGCAATCATATCTGTCGAGCATGCAGCTTGAATAATCCGTTTAGGAGCGGGGCGAGTGCTTGCGGGTTGTTTTGAGGTTTCATTTTTGATGGTTGGCGCATTTTCACTTATTTTTGCGGGAGTAATGTTCGGGTGGGGCTGTGTCTCTTTTTCTGCCGCATTCATTACTTTCAAATTTTCCGGAACCGCACTTAATAATGCCTTCGTATCGATTTGTGTGTCTGTTTTTGCGTATTGACCATGAATAATTGTTATTTCTTCGGATGATTTTTGCGGTGCCCCGATTTTTATGTGTAACGGTTCCGGCTTTGCTTTTGGTTCTGCGGCATTTGCCACGCCATAAGGAACGCAAAGCGCCGTAAAAAAGAACAGTCGTGCATAATTCAAATGTGTCATGGCTAATGCCTTTATTACGCGAGAGTGTATTGAGGGCCGCGCGGCAGAGAATTGCTAAAAAATTAAGGATGCGGCTGATTTTATATTACCTTGGAGCAGGTAAATAAACCGCTAAGAATTGATTTGATTATACAAGTAAAAAAGCCGGAATGTAAAATACTCCGGCTAAATTATATGAAATTTATTGTATGTAATCACATCACGGGGGCGTTGGCGCCTGTATTATTTGATGCATTTAATGCAGGATCAGTGATATCAACTGTTTCCTCTGGTGCTGTGTTTGTATTGGCATCATTATTTGCCGCATTTTCAGTGTTTTGAGTCAGCTTATCGAGATTCATTTCTATACCGAAAATCTGACCGATAATTACCATCAATGCCATGAAAGGTGTTCCGACAGACGCATCATTAAACATAGATGTAACATTTTCAGGCGTATTCGCATCTAAGGCACCACCCAGTAATAAATGATCCATCGATGTACTGTTTCGCACGCGCTGCGCATATTCATCATTGTAAATTTCATATTGTACCGGTTGGTCGGCCGCTAAAACAGTGCCTGTGCCGGCAACGGTGCGGTGCAGATCAGGGTGAATGTAAACCCCGACAAAGTTGTCAGGAACCGTTCCCCCCCAATTGTCGCGCGCTGCATCTGATACGTATTTACGGTTACCGTTGGCGTCTTCGGCAACGATTTCAACGTGACCATATTCCGCGCCGCCGCCTTTTCCGGCGTAATTCGCATCGCGGTCATAAACAATTACCGCGCCGGGCGGAGCATTCTCAGGCGTAATACCTTCAAGCTTTTGCCAACCGTTTTGGGGTAGTGTGTCATCCCATGTATGGGCGTTTCCACGTGTACAGTCCAAGCCAACACGTTCTAAAATATTGGCAACACCTTTCGCACAATAGCCACCACGCGCATTATCTGTCTGGGATGTTTGAATCATTGTTGCGCTTAATGCGCTCATATTCACCAATGGTATAACTGCCGTCATATTCTCACCCTAATATTTTTTCTTATTTTATCTTTTTTTTATCTCTTGCGTCAAATTTATCGCTAATTAAACTGCGGCGCCCATACCGACATTCGGTGCAGGGTTGTTTACGTCATTTGCATTCGTGCTTGCAACAAGCTCCGTTTGATCAACACCTTGTCCATCAAAGGCAGTCGTTAGCGGGTCTGGCTGTTGCGGGTCAACTTGCGCAGGGTCTTCATTTGCCTGAGCCGTTGCGAAAGTGCCTGATAAAGAACCGTTTTGCGCCAAAAGTTGCGCGGTGCGCTCTTGCGTTAATTGGTTGTCCTGTGCATGGCGCATGGCCAATAATAAAGTTTCAGGCGTTGCGTGTGCTTTGTTTAGTCCATCACCGGCGTAATAGCTTCGGCCACCTTCATCTTTTGGCATAGATGCCCATTCCTGAGAAATTTTTCTCATGAATGTTGATTCTGCCATGTTGCCAGCTAAATAATCACTGTAGCCACGGCGTTCCAATAGTTGATACGCCATGCGGTCTTGCATTTCTTCGTCAAACTTTTCATTTCCTGTAAGGCCCATTTCATCTTTGAGGCCTTCCAGTGTTTTACGAATAATTTGGTATTTACCTGCCGCAGAGGAGGCTGACCCTTCGGTGCCAGTGTAATGGCGTTGCCACGCCAGCACTTCGTTGATCGTCATATTCGTCAAATCACGGCGTTGAACACCAGCGCCGTATACACGGTTATAATCACCGCCGGATTCTTTATCTGCGATGAGTTCGAGTAAAGGGTTTCCTGATTCTGCATATTGCGCAATCGCAGCCTCGGCACGAGAAAAATCAGCTGTCGAGGAATTCATGTTTGTGCGTGTTGATCGCACAGCATCCGAGATACTCATATTTCCGGAGCGGAAAGAGTTAACGGTATTGGAGAAAATAAGAGGATCAATAGACAGAGATCCGGCAAGCTCGTTTAAAGCTTCAGGGCTGCTAAGGCCATTGTCATCCTTCATGCCCAAGAATAACGCAAGCAGGAAAGCAATGAGATTGCCTTCTGACATTGTTTGTTCATTCATGATGCGGGATTGGCGATTCTTGTGCTCTTCTTCACGACGAACCTGATCGGTCGAGAGACCGATTTCGTTAACACCAGGTGAGGTGCTGATCACATCTGTGGAAGCGTTTATCGCCATATCTGTATTCACCCAATTATAATTAAATGCCTTGCTTATATCTGCAAGTTTACACTTATATCGTCAGTTACTGTAATATTATATAGAACTACAGTAACTGTCAAATTTTAGTTGCGGAATCGGTTGCTTTGATCACATCGATCCCATACCGCCGCCCGAATTAGCGCCTAATTCGTTTTGGCGTGCCATTTCAAGCTCTCTTGCGCGGGCTTCCAGAAGCTCCTGTTGTAATCTGAGTTGCTCTTCCTGCGGTGTTAAGCTTGTGGTCGGTTGTGTTGGTGCTCTACCGCTAAATGCATCTGCTGACTGGTTCGACGGGCTTACGGTCAAGTCCTTCGTGCCATTTTGTACAGGTTCCATATAAGAAGGCGTTGGCCCATCAGGCGGAGCATCCAATGTATCTGCAAAGCTTTGATACGCGGTCGGGGAGGCATAAATGCCATTTGGGTCAGGTGCGGGCGTGTATGCTGCTATGCTCTGTTGAGGCGCGCTTATGCCCGGTATAACCATAAATTGAACTGCGTTATTAGCAAGGTTTTGTGCTGCTTGCGTTGATGGTTCCGGCTCCTGAGCATCAAAGTTCGCATCCATTGTGGCATCCATCGTCGGCTCTGGTTGCTGCATATCGTTTTCAGGATCTTCGATGCTGATGTTCTGGCGTTCCAGATAGGCCAGCGCCTGCTCACGGTCAACGTCACTTGCTCCGCTCAAAATTTCATCAAGCGTGTTACGGTTAATCGAGCTTCCCTCTATCTGGTCTTTAATTTTACCACTGAGCGACAGGTACGAATCACTTGCTTCTAAGGTCATACTTTCTGTTGCTGACCATTCGTCGGCGCTGCTGTCTTGTACGGAATCACCGTTTTTATCGGCAGCATTTTGTAGGGCAAGAACTTCCGGACTGTTTTTGATGGCTTCAAGACGCTCTTGAGCTTGTGCAGCATCAATTTGGCCGCTTTCGACCTGCGCGATAATATCGCCGATCTCTTCCATTTTTTCTTCGCCCAATCCCTTGATGCTTTCCAACTCGGCAATTTGAGTATTTAGATCACTAATCTGAGAGGCAATCTGTTCTGCGTTTACAAGCTCTGACTTTCGCTCATATTCCGCAAGGTAAACGCCGTAGTTCGCCATGTTATTACCAAATGCACGCGGGCGAACGATTTCTTCTCCGTTGGGTTTCATGGCTATTGAAGACATGGCGCTGCTAGATGAAAACAGACCTTCTACCGGTGATGATTGCGGTGCAACGGACATCTTCGCTGCAGAAGAGTATAGTTGTCCGTCTTCCCAATTTTCAAAATTGTCGATTTGCGGGTCATTCGCTTCGTAATAAACACGCTCATTGTTGTCATTCATATAATAATAAGAGCGATCGTTATCATAGTCTTTGAAAACTGTATTACCATTGGCATCTTCGATAACTTGCGGCAGGATACTCATGTTGTCGCCAACAGTTTCCTTTGCAATACGTGCGTTATCTCGCTCTTCTTCAGTGCCCGTCGTTAGGGCCTTCGTAACAATATTTGATGATTCATAAACTTTATCGAGTGAAATCTGACGTGCAGCTTGCAACTCGTTACGCTCAGTCTCAATTCCTGCAATATTATCATTAAGTGCATCCGCATCATTTTTTAATGCATCATATTCCGCTTTGATTTTTTCTGAAATTCTGGCGAGTTCTTCTTTTGCCGAATCGCCATACACCGTGCTTGTTGTGCCGTCTTCATTTGTTATGCGCACGCCAAGGCCGGTTTGATCAAGTTGTGAAGCAACGCCTTGTGTAAATTGTGCGAATGTCTCAGGGTCTTTTTGTGCTAAGCCCGTTCTTCCCATGGTGTCTGCCATCGCACGAATTTCAGCTTCATCAAGCGCACCGTCTTTTCGCGCCGCGGCCATGTCACGAATAAACTCTTGTTGAGCAAGAAGTTCGCTTTGTGTGTATTCAGGCTTGCCTTCATCTTTCAAACGTTGGCTTGATTGGTCGAACATTGTTCCTACTGCGACGTATGACGTTTGCGCAGTTTCAGCACGAGTTTGAATGTTTTTAATGTCATTGCGTAGGCCATGCATTTCGCCACGTAGCTGTTCCATGGCAGCGACATCGTCTTCGGTTAGTTCCTCACCGCGCGCTTCTTTGGCTCTGAATTCACGTAGTAACGCGCGCTTTTCACGCATATCTGAGCGAATTTCGGCTAAGCTCTCAACCATCAACGCCTTTTCTTCAACAAGAGAGTCTCTTGCGGCAATGGCTGTTTCATACTGTGCTAATTGTAGTTCTTCCGTCGGCGACAGTTCTTCACCGCGCTCCTGCTTTAGGCGTGCGGCCTCGCCATTTGGTTTCAGATGGTCAATTTGTTCATTGAGTTTGTTGATATCCTCATCCATGCTTTCGATGGCTTCATCAACTTCGCGTCTTGCGCGTTCCCAGTCTTTTTCCGCCACTTCCATATCTTTGTAAACAGCGTCATATCGTTGGAAGAATCCATCCCAAGAGTCAAGTGCACCATAAGATGCCGCAGCGCGCGCAAGTTCTTTCTTGCGCTCTTCTTCGGCTTTCATATTTTGTTGTTCGATATTATCAAAGATTGTGCCTGATACGCGGCCGTCACCGGCGCCTGACATGGCATCATTATATTGCTCTCTGGCCGCATTCGTTTCCATGCCGCCTGCGTAAACATGGTCGACAGCATCTTGCTCTTCTTTTAAATCCTGAGAGGAGGGTTGAGAGTTGCTGGGCTTAATCTTAGATGCATCATTCAACTCACCTGTCGAACGCGCACTTAAACCAATCTCATCAGATGATAAGCCTGCCATAACTGCAGGTTCAGGATCGTCGTTACGGCGCAGGTCAACCCCTTGTTCCTGTTCCTTTTCTATCGCGGTTTTGTCTTCTTCTTTTCTATTGATATCACCCGGTAAATTCGGCCCTGCCATAATTATTCATTCCCTCTGGTTATCTGTTTTTATGTGACGATAACTTGAATGTTTAAAAAACAAACAGTTCGGCACATTCTTATTCCATTGCAACATTCTAAGGTAAAAAACAGTGTTTTGTCAAAAAGAAGTATACCTTATTTTCGTAATATAACCCTTTGTACATATTTTAGCATGCGCGATATCAATATTCTTGATTTTTACGGTTTTCAAATGGAAACAGAGGTGTTAAACCTTCAAATGATCGTTAGGGGCGCGGTAATATCCGCATGCGGATGTTTCGGGCTGTACATTTTAGATATGAAGACGGAGCTCTACTCATATGAATATTCATGAATACCAGGCAAAAGGTTTGCTTGAAAAATACGGCGTTGCTGTGCCAAAGGGCATTCCGGCAATGAATGTGGAAGAAGCTGTGAAAGCGGCAGAAAGCATGGAAACCTCACTTTATGTTGTGAAGGCGCAGATCCATGCAGGTGGTCGCGGTGCCGGTCACTTTACAGATAATCCTGAAGGTAAGGGCGGTGTTCGCCTGTGTAAAACCGTCGATGAAGTTCGCGCGGCTGCTGAAGCGATGTACGGCAAGACGCTTGTGACAAAGCAAACCGGTCCTGAAGGTAAAGATGTTCAACGTTTATACGTGACAGACGGTGTGGACATTGAAAAAGAATATTACTGTTCGGTAGTTCTTGATCGCGGTACAAGCCGTGTAACCTTTATGGTTTCAACAGAGGGCGGTATGGACATCGAAGAAGTAGCAGAAGAAAATCCTGATGCTTTGATTAGAGTATCTGTTGATCCTGCTGCAGGCTTTTCCGGTTTCCACGCACGTAAGCTTGCGTTCGGTTTGGGCTTGAAAGGTGCACAAGTAAAGAATGCTACGAAGTTCTTTGCAAATCTGTATAAGTGTTTCATTGAAACAGATGCCTCTATCGTTGAAATTAACCCGATGATTCTTGTTGGTGATGAGATCATGGCATTGGATGCGAAAATGAATTTCGACCCGAATGCGCTGTATCGCCAAAAAGAAATCTACGCAATGCGTGATGAAACTGAAGAAGACGAAAACGAAAAGATCGCTGCAGATAATGAGCTTTCATACGTTCGTCTTGACGGTAATATCGGTTGTATGGTTAACGGTGCAGGTTTGGCGATGTCGACAATGGACATCATTAAATTGCACGGTGGCGAACCTGCTAACTTCCTTGATGTTGGTGGTGGCGCAACAGCCGAACGCGTGACGACAGCTTTCAAAATCATTCTTTCTGATGAAAACGTAAAAGGTATTTTGGTTAATATCTTCGGCGGTATCATGAAGTGTGACGTGATTGCACAAGGTGTTATTGCTGCTGCGAAAGAAGTTCAGCTTTCTGTTCCTCTGGTTGTTCGCCTTGAGGGTACGAATGTTGAAAAGGGTAAGGAATTGATGGCGAATTCAGGTTTGCCGATTATTTCTGCAGATAACCTTGAAGATGCGGCGAAAAAAGTCGTTGAAGCAACACAAAAAGCGCAGGAGGCTGCGTAATGCGATTTCTGACTCGTCAATCGTTTCTAATCATTACAGGGTGTCTGGTTCTCGGATCGGGCATCGCCCCTACATATGCTGCAGATTCTGAGCAAGCGCTCAAGGATGCTGCAATCGCCTATGAGAAGGTGGTTCCGGTGGAGGGTATGATTACGAGTATGATTGACGAAATGAAACGCAATCCGCAAATTCAGGCTTTTTCATCTGAAGACTATGATGCCTTGTTGAAAACATATGATATGGATGCAATCCGTAGTGCATTGATGACGGCAATGGTAAAGCATTTTACGGTTGAGGAAATGGACGCGATGACGGCATTTTACTCAACTAACGCGGGGCAATCCGTGCTAAAGAAAATGCCTGCTTATACGACTGATTTTATGCCATACATCCAGCAGCAGACTATTAAAGGGCTGCAGCAGGTGATGGTCGAAAAAAAGCAAAAAAAGCAAGATAGTCAGACGGTAGAAAAGCAGCCTGAAGCTGAAACAGCCGAATAATTATATGCATTAAAAGATATTGGAGAAAATTAATGTCAGTATTGGTAAACAAAGAGACAAAAGTAATCTGTCAGGGCTTCACAGGCGCTCAGGGTACTTTCCACAGTGAGCAAGCAATTGCTTACGGTACAAAAATGGTCGGTGGTGTGACACCGGGCAAGGGTGGCACTGATCACCTAGGTCTTCCTGTGTTTGACACAGTGGGCGAAGCAAAAGAACGTACAGGCGCAAATGCTTCTGTTATTTATGTTCCGCCTCCATTCGCAGCCGACGCAATCCTTGAGGCTATTGATGCCGAAATCGAATTGGCGATCTGTATCACAGAAGGTATTCCTGTTCTTGATATGGTGAAGGTAAAGCGTGCTTTGACCAATTCAAAAACACGTCTAATCGGTCCGAACTGCCCGGGTATTATCACGCCTGATGAATGTAAAATCGGTATCATGCCGGGTCACATTCACAAACGCGGTAAGATCGGTATCGTTTCACGATCAGGAACATTGACATACGAAGCTGTTGCACAAACAGGTGCGGTTGGCCTTGGTCAGTCGACATGTATCGGTATCGGTGGTGACCCTGTGAATGGTACAAACTTCATTGATTGTATCGAAATGTTCATGGATGACCCTGAGACAGAGGGTATCTTGATGATCGGTGAAATCGGTGGTTCAGCTGAGCTTGAAGCATGTGAATTCTACAAAGGTTTGAAAACGAAGAAGCCGATTGCAGGCTTTATTGCCGGTGCAACAGCCCCTCCGGGTAAACGTATGGGCCACGCCGGTGCGTTGATTTCAGGTGCGGATGATACGGCGCCTGCGAAAATGGATGCTATGCGCTCTGCTGGCTTTGTTGTATCCGAAAGCCCGGCCGGTCTTGGTGATGCAATGATGAAGGCGATGGCTGCTTAATTGCATGCGACTTTTGTCATCAGAATAAAATAAAGAAGCGCCGTTTTTTGCGGCGCTTTTTTTATTGTGACTTAACGTGTAGAATTGGGGTTAATAGCCCGCATTTTCTGCTGCATTAAAATCTCTGCGTGTTTTGCGTGCCATCCGTTTTAGTTTCTCACGGGCTTTGAATGCTTTGATACGCTCTTCATCAATTCGAATGATATCACCGTCTAAATCATCGCGTGTATAGGGAATATCATCATGTCGCATGCGCGCTGTGTGCACTGCCTTAACTAATCTGTACGGATCGCGAATAGCAGGAAGGTAAACATCATCAATAAAACGGCAATCAAAATGGATGCGACCATAGCCGAAGAGCCACCCCAGCCATCCGTGATGCACTTGTTCACCGCGAATATCCTCAAGTTCTACTTGCTGTACCTCAATCATCACAAGACCTTTTTTGTGAATGATGCGACGGTCGGTCAGGCCGACTTCGGTCGATATATAGGTTGTGAAGAGCGGCCAAAAAACAGCGAATCCCGCCAATGTAAACATCCAAGGGATAGGGGTGTGTTCTTGGTTAAATGTGATAAACCACAAATCCAGTTCGTATGTAAAAATCTTGCTGCCTGCATAATGCCAGAGCATATATTCGAGAAAGAATCCTAATCCGGCAATTGCGGCAAACCAGAAAAACGCCATAAAAAGATAAATGCCATGAAGGCGCGTAATAAGGACAAGTTTCTCATTTGCGCCTGTAACTTTGCGAATATAGCCCATATTGGCCTCCTGCGTAATTTTGATATTAGGGGACGATATTTTGTTACCTATGGTTATATATATGTTTCAATTCATTTCAAAGGTGTTTGAGTTAGATCGTTTTTCAGTGTAGAGTTTATGAAACATTTTATAAAGGATTATGCCGTAATGAATTTTCTCGATAGCCTCTTGCCTGATCAACGTAATCTTCTGGTGAGTTTGCCTTATCGTGTTGGCTTGTATGTCAGTGAAAGCGATCAATCTGGCGGCGATGATTCAGACGAGGCGGAGATGCGTGCATTGGAGAGCATCATTACAGCGTACTCACAAGAAGTCTTCGGTTCAGAAACGGTTCAATACGTGATTAGTGAAACCGTTAATCGTAAGGCAGAGTGGGATATATGGGGCGAAAATCTGGATACAATTGAATCGCAGTGTCATCAGGCCGTTGATATCCTGAGTAGCGCCGTAGATGACAAAGAAGTGTCATCATTTAAACGCCATTTGATTGAAATTGGTGAATCCGTTGCGCTGGCGTTTCGTGAATATGGTGATTCAACGCCGATGCTCGATAAAATCAGAATTTACATGTATTACATGAAAAGCCGTAAAGAAGCCGTTAGCAAAGGGATTATCCCTATGGAGTGGGATCAGTTCATCAATATCTCGCTTGATGAACGCAAGGCTTTGCAACGTTTGGCGCAGGCGCTAAATACAAATTATATTTAAATTTTGAAAAAAACCTTCATTTTTAAACAAGACGGGAAAGCTATACCATGCCTACACAACTTCATGTTTTTTCTGCGGAAGATACCGAACTGATTGTTTCATTGCCTTATCGTGCGGCGCTGAATGTCAGCTACGCCGAGGATGAAGACGGGGAGCAAGATGACGAGCTTGAAATGCGTGCACTTGAAACCTCAATCGGTGCTTTTGCAAAACAGCAAGAGGGCTCTGATTTGAACAAAGAGATTGCAGCGGAAATCTTGAACTCTAAAGATCAGTGGGAAAAATGGTCGCAAGGTGTGTTCAACATTGAGCCGTCATGCGAAAAAGCTGTCCTTGCGCTAAAGGTTCATGCCACGGATGCAGAGATCAAAAGCTATATTAAGATGGTGGTTGAGATTTCAACAACGGTTGCGCAAGCCTTTGGTGAATTCGGTCAAGGCGCAGAAAAACCAAAGGGCTTTTTCAATTCTCTTATCAACAATCTGAAGGGGATGTCAGCCGATAACGAAAGCCATCCGATGAATGTAAGTGCCGCAGAAGACAGTGCTATTTCACGCATCACGCAGGCGCTTAAAAAACACGCATAGGGCACATTAAATGATTATGTTGCGGCGCACTATTTTTGTGCGCCGTTTTTTCATTCGCGGTAAAATCACTTTTTCTGCTCTAATCGTTTCGGTTTCCCTTGAAAAGCCGCCGCTATTGGTCTATTCCCTAATAAGCAAAACTTTGAAAAAATAAAATTAAGGCAAGGATCTATCCTATGACACAGGCACAATCAGATCAGACATTCCTGAGCGGTGTAAATGCGGAATATATCGCGCATCTTTACGCACAGTTTTTGAAAAATCCGGCAAATGTAGATGCAAGTTGGGCATCATTTTTTGACGGTTTGAAAGACAGCGAAGCTGCCTTTTTGAAGGAACTTTCCGGTGCAAGCTGGACGCCAAAGGAAAATGCAAAAGATAAACGCAGCTTCGGTAGCGCGGCCATTGCACCTGCAGATGGCGTTTTGGTTGAAAGCATCGCAAATGATGTTGCGAAAAAGGGCGGCGTTGCTGCTGCTGATGTGAAACAGGCGGCGCTTGATTCAATTCGCGCTTTGATGTTGATCCGTTCATATCGTTTCCGTGGTCACTTCCTTTCCAATCTGGATCCGCTTGGCATGAAACAATCAGGCGACCACCCGGAATTGAACCCTGAATATTACGGTTTTACGGATGCCGATTATGATCGTCCGATTTTTGTCAATGGTATGCTTGGTCTGAAAGAGGCAACATTGCGTCAGATCGTTGGCGCATTGCGTGAAATTTATACAGGCACTGTCGGTGTTGAATATATGCACCTGAGTGATCCTGAGCAGCGTAAATGGATCCAAGACCGCATTGAGGAACCACGCAATAAGACTGAATTCTCACCTGAAGGTAAGCGCGCAATTCTTGAGCGTTTGACAGCCGCCGAAGGGTTCGAGCAATACTTGAATAAAAAGCACACAGGCACGAAGCGTTTCGGCGTTGATGGTGGTGAAGCGCTGATCCCTGCGATTGAGCAAATCATGAAGCGTGGTGGCCAGATGGGCTTGGAAGAGATTGTTATCGGTATGGCACACCGTGGCCGTTTGAACGTTCTTGCGAATGTTATGGACAAGCCGTTTACAACAATGTTCGCGGAATTCCAGGGGCAATCTTCTACACCTGATGATGTTTTGGGATCAGGCGATGTTAAATACCACCTCGGTACATCGGCGGATCGCGATTTTGATGGTAATAATATTCACCTGTCATTGACGGCAAACCCGTCGCACCTTGAATTCGTAAACCCCGTTGTTGTCGGTAAGGTACGCGCAAAACAGGTGCAACGTAATGATACTGAATCAACGAAAGTTCTTCCGCTATTGCTACATGGTGATGCTGCTTTCGCGGGGCAGGGCATTATTGCTGAAACTTTCATGATCTCTGAACTGCCGGGCTATCGTGTTGGTGGTACGCTGCATATCGTGATTAACAACCAGATCGGCTTTACGACAATGCCAAAATTCTCTCGCTCGGGTCCGTATTGTACGGATGTTGCGAAAATGTTAGACGCGCCGATCTTTCATGTGAACGGTGATGATCCGGAAGCGGTTGTTCATGTTGCACGTATTGCAACAGAATTCCGCCAGCTATTCCAGAAAGACGTTGTGATTGATATCTTCTGTTATCGTCGTTATGGCCATAACGAGGGCGATGAACCTGCCTTCACACAGCCATTGATGTACAAGAAAATCGCGACGCAGGAAACAACACGTTCGAAATATGCGAACCAGTTGATCGGCGAAGGATCAATGACGCAAGAAGACGCAGATAAAATCTATGATGATTTCAACGCCATTCTTGATGAGGCATTTGCCGCCGTTGATAGCTATAAGCCGAACTCTGCCGACTTCCTCGAAGGGGTTTGGTCTGGCTTGAAAGTGGCTTATGGCGATGATCGTCGCGGTGATACGGCTGTTTCTGAAAAGGAATTGAAGCGCATTGGTAAAATCATCGCGAATGTTCCCGAAGGTTTCAACATCAACAAGAAATTGATGCGTGTTGTTAATGCTAAGGACAATATGCTTGAAACCGGAAAGGGCTTTGATTGGGCAACTGCTGAGGCTTTGGCATTCGGTACATTGATTGATGACGGATACGGTGTGCGTTTATCAGGTCAGGATGTTGGTCGTGGTACGTTCTCTCACCGTCATGCGATTTGGTATGATCAAGAAAATGAGAACAAGCACATTGCACTACAGCACATCAAAGATGATCAGCCAACATTCGAAGCTCATGACAGCCCGCTATCTGAGATGGCCGTACTTGGTTTTGAATACGGTTTCTCATTGGCCGATCCGAAAACGCTTACAATCTGGGAAGCGCAATTCGGTGACTTTGCCAACGGCGCACAGGTTATGATTGACCAGTTCATTTCATCAGGTGAATCAAAGTGGTTGCGTATGTCAGGTCTTGTGATGCTTCTGCCGCATGGTTATGAAGGGCAGGGGCCGGAACACTCATCTGCGCGTTTTGAACGTTTCTTGCAGCTATGTGGTGAAGATAACTGGCAGGTTTGTAACTGTACAACGCCGGCGAACTATTTCCACGTTTTGCGACGTCAGATGCACCGTGATTTCCGTAAGCCGCTTGTTATGATGACGCCGAAATCATTACTACGTCACAAATTGGCGGTATCTGATATCGAGATGTTCACAGGCGACAGCACATTCCACCGTGTATTGTGGGATGATGATAAGGGCAGCTTGGCAAAAGATGACAAAATCAAACGTGTGGTTCTCTGTTCAGGTAAGGTTTACTATGACCTTCTGCAAGAGCGTCGCGATCGCGGCATTGATGATGTTGTTATCTTGCGTCTTGAGCAACTATATCCATTCCCGCACAATGCATTGGCTGATGAATTGAAGCCGTTCAAGAATGCTGATGTTGTTTGGTGTCAGGAAGAGCCTGAAAACCAAGGTGCATGGACATTTGTTGATCGTCGTATTGAGGCTGTTTTGAGTGACATCGGTCATAAAGCAGGTCGTCCGTCTTATGTCGGTCGTCCGGCTACGGCGTCACCTGCGACAGGCTCTAATAAGCGCCACCATGCAGAGCAGGCGAAGCTTGTTGATGAAGCTTTGAGCGTTAAGTAAACGTTTTTGCTATAGAATAAAGTATAAAGAAAAGGCACATCCTCTAGGGGGGATGTGCCTTTGCCGTTCTTCTTACCAAAAACGGCTATTCAGTTACTTTTTGAGAGAAAATTATTAGGACGCAGTATTTTTTACAACCGTTTCATGCACATAGTTCGGGCATAATTCGGCATAATATTCTTCGATATTCATATCCATTTCGCTTTGAATGCGTTCAATGAACCAATAAGGAATGTTTTGTCTTTTTGACATATCTTTGATTAAAACCTGCGCACGTTTATATAATGCGTTCATTCCGGCGCGCGGGTATTTTCTGAATTTTTGAGGATTACGGAGGAGTGGAGCAACAGCCCATTCATTCAACACAAAATACGCATCATCGAAACGTGCCTGTTGGATAAACGCGCAGATGTTAAAGCTGATGATACTTAAGCCTCGTGTATCGTGTTGTGCGTTGATGACCGCGTTCGCGCGCATCTGATCAAACGCTGATTTGATCTTCGTTCCTTCGAAGTCACTGGCTTTGTAAACCATTCTCATTTTTTAGCCTCATGTGATTATTATTTGCTACAGGAAGTAGCTGACATGATCTGTTTTACGAGAAAGGGTTAAATAAAAAGTTAATTCGATAAAATTTTATATAAATTTATTTTAAATGCTATGCACTCTGCGCTTCTTGTACATTGCTTAAGAAGGCAATCATGTGATTTTCAATGGTTCGCTCCATATGAATGCGTAGCTTTTGCAGGAAATCATCATTTAAATCGCGGCGCTGTGATAAATTATCAGCTAACAGGCTTGCACGTTTGATGAGAGCTTGTTGGCCGGCTTGCGGGTGCTGTTCGAATTTTGATGGTGCCTTGTTCACAGGCTCGATGGCCCAAAGACAAAGTATATATATAATATCGTTATGTTTTGCCGACTTAAGAAAGCCGCTGACATTAAAGTTGATAATGCTAAATCCTTTTGCGTCATGAGATGCATTTAAAATTGCATTCGCGCGCATTTTCTCAAATGGTGTATCGATTGTAGATCCGCTAAATTCGCGCAATTCTGCGCTGACCTGACTTCCCGTCATTATTAAGAACCCCTCATATTTTTGATTGAAAATAACGTACTGGATTGTATAGCGGAGAAGCAAGAAAATAATACTAAAGGTCATGTTTTTGTTATTTTCAATGCAATCTTGACTTCGGAGGCTTTGCGCGACACTGTACAATCATGACAAAAAGAGATGCATTTGACTTATCTGTATATTTCGTGCTCGACCCATCGGTCTGTGGTGGGCGTTTGTTACAAGATGTCGCCGTGGAGGCTGCTCGCGGTGGTGTGACAATGATACAGCTTCGTAGTAAATCGGATGCATTAGATATTGTTGAGCAGCAGGCCATCGCCGTACAGCATGCGCTTGTCGGCTTTGATATTCCCTTCATTATCAATGACCATGTTGATTTGGCACGACGTATCAACGCGGATGGTGTGCATATCGGTCAAGATGATATGTCACCGGCACAGGCACGCGAAATAATTGGCAATGATAAGATTCTGGGCTTAACGGCTTTTACGCGTGAACATTATGCCGCGATCGATCCGAATATTGTCGATTATGCGGGGACTGGACCGTTTTACGCGACTCTGACAAAGCCGGATAAACCTGTTTTAGGGGCAGAGGGTTTTAATGCCTTATTACCGTATGCACCCGTACCTGTGGTTGGCATTGGCGGCATTACACCAGAAAACACATCTCAGGTCATGGGATGCGGTGTGAATGGTGTTGCCATGATGCGCGCCATCAGTGAGGCCGAAGATGTTTGCGGCGCGGCGCAAGAATTTGTAAATATTGTGAAGCAAGCAAGAGGACAAGCAGCATAATGAGTAACGCGCGCGTTAAAATTCCAAACATCCTGAGTATCGCGGGATCTGACCCCTCGGGCGGAGCGGGCATTCAGGCCGACTTAAAAACATTTGCGGCCCACGATACATACGGAATGGCAGTGATCGCCGCGTTAACGGCACAAAACACCCAAGGTGTGCGTGGCTTTATTGCTGTGCCGCATGAATTCGTAACCGACCAAATTGCCGCGATTTTTGATGATGTCTCCGTGGACGCGGTGAAGATCGGTATGCTTGCGAATGCTGAGATTATAGAGGCTGTTGCACGTGCCCTCCGGAAGCATAAAGCAAAGAACATTGTTCTTGATCCTGTTATGGTAGCCACAAGCGGTGATAGCTTGATTGATGGTGATGCGGTTGCCGCGATGCGCGATACGCTCATTCCGTTATGTGATGTTTTAACGCCGAATATTCCCGAAGCTGAAAAGCTTATGCGTAAGGCCGTGTTGGACATGGAGGCCGCCGCGCAAAGTGCATTAGAATTACGTGCGAAGGCCGTTTATTTGAAGGGCGGACACCTGAAGAGGCAGGATGCCATCGATGTTCTTGCGGATGGCATGCGCACACATGAATTTTCTGCGCCGCGTGTTGATACGCACAATACGCATGGCACGGGGTGCACTTTATCCTCGGCGATTGCGGCAAATTTGGGGCTTGGCTATGCGTTGCCCGAAGCGTGCGAGCGCGCGAAATTATACTTAACCGATGCGTTGAAAACAGCACAATTTTTAGATGTCGGTCATGGCCACGGCCCTGTTTATCATGGGCATACACATATTCAAATGGGAGCCGGCAATGCACATCATTAAAATCTTGTTTCTGACCCTATGTTTGGCTGTATTCAATTTCTCTGTTGCTATGGCGCAAGATGAACAAGTTGTATCGGTTGAAGAGAGGGTGGTTATAAGCGGCTTTGCTGTCTTCAATGCGGCCTTAGCGTTTGATCAGGTTTGTAATGGCCGCGACCCGAAAGAGATGTTTGATTTGAATAAGCCTGAAAACATTAATTTGCTGGGTAATCAGCAATTACTGGCGGGGCGCTATGGCGGGTTATTGCATAATCGTTACCCTGATCAACCTGATAAGGTAATATTGAAGAAAATGCTGCTAATTGCTGATCAAATGCAAAAGAAAACAAGTGCGCAATTAAAGGCTGATGGGTGCGATAGTGAGGCGGGTATTTCACTATCTAAGGCGTGGGATTTATATTCAAAAAGCGCCCCTGAGCATATTAATCGTTTCATCGATCAAAAAATTACCGATGAGGGGGGCACGATTACCGCGAATGATCATGCAAATCATAATCATGAGTAGTGCATATGAATGAATTCGATGTGATAGCAGAATATTTTGCTCCCCTTACAATGGGGCACGATGCGTTAAAAGATGACGGCGCGGTCATTGCAGTTCCTGATGGGCATGAGCTGGTGATCAGTAGTGATACATTAAATGCGGGGACTCATTTCTTGGAAGCTGAGCGTGCGGAGAATATCGCGCATAAGGCTCTGCGCGTTAATATCTCTGATATCATTTCTATGGGCGCTGACCCGTTATGTTATCAGCTAAATATTGCTTATCCGCAAAAGCCTGATGAAAAGTGGTTAAAGGCATTTTGCGATGCATTGATGGCAGATAATCAGGCCTATAATGTTTATTGCTCAGGCGGGGATACGACCTCTATTAAGGGTGGGGTGCTATCGATTTCAATCACAATACTTGGAACGGTTCCACGCGGGCAGGCCGTACGCCGTATGCACGCCAAAGACGGTGATAATATCGTGATAACGGGCGGCGTAGGAGATGCTGTTACGGGGCTAAGCGTCTTAACAGCAGGGCATGAGGAACCACTATATAAAATGGCCGTAGATCGTTATCGCAGGCCGCGGCCAAGGCATGTTCTGGCGTCTGCAATACGTCGATATGCGAATGCATGTGCCGATATATCAGACGGCTTGATTGCGGATGCACGTAATATCGCCGCCGCATCGGGGCTTGGCATGGAGATCGATATATCAAAATTATCTTTTTCCGACGATGTGGAGCGCGCTATTTCGGAAGGAATTATTACCCAAGAAGAGGTTATATGCAGCGGAGATGATTATGAGCTGATTTTAGCCGTTTCAGATGCGAATCTGCCACTGTTTTTGGCTGAATGCGATTCGTGCGAATTGAATCCACAGGTTATCGGAAAATTTTCAGAAAATGGTTTAAAAACGACTTTTTTGAATACCGGATCGTTGCGTATTAATGCTTTAAATAAAGGCTGGACGCATTTCTAAGGACTTGGAGCGTTTAAATAGTCGTGTTTTTGATGATTTTAATCCGTGTCGCGCACAGTGTATGCGCAGACAGTGATAAGCGATTCCCTATGCTGTTGCAAGATGCCGTGAAAAATAAGTTTTCTTTTGATTTCGGGTGTATCCGCACTTGCTATTCCGTAAACTACGGAGTATTAAGAAAAGCGGTGAACATAAAGGTGTTCACAGGTAAAAAAAGAAAACTGAACGTAAAAATTTACAAAAGAGAGATGAGATTATGACTCAAATCGTTGTCCCTACATTAGGTGAATCCGTAGCCGAAGCGACAGTTGCGCAGTGGCTTAAGAAAGAGGGTGAAGCGGTAAAGGCCGATGAGCCGATTGTAGAGCTTGAAACAGATAAAGTAACACTCGAAGTTAATGCTCCTGCTGATGGTGTGATCGTTAAGATCGCCGTTGGTGAAGGTGAGAGCGTTGAAGTTGGTGCGATCCTTGGTGAATTGGAAGCAGGCGCCGTAGCAAATGACGCTGCGCCAGCCAAGAAGGACGAAGCCCCGAAAGCTGCAGAAGCAAAAGCCCCTGCGAAAGAAGAAAAAGCAGCAGCGCCAAGCGCAGATGCAAAAACATCTCCGGCAGTGCGTAAATTGCTTGCGGATAATAATCTTGATGCTAGTCAGGTTCCTGCGAGCGGTAAAGATGGCCGTATTACAAAAGAAGATGTTCAAAACTTCCTTGCAAAAGGCGGTGCATCTTCAAGTGCAGCAGCACCTGCCGTTGCCGTAGATCAAGGCCCACGTGAAGAGCGTGTTAAAATGTCAAAATTACGTCAGGTTATTGCCCGTCGTTTGAAAGAAGCACAAAACACAGCAGCAATGTTGACGACATTTAACGAAGTCGATATGGGCCCTGTGATGGCTTTGCGTAATGAATACAAAGATGTTTTCGAAAAGAAACACGGTATTAAGCTTGGTTTTATGTCGATCTTCATTAAGGCGACAGTTCAGGCGTTGAAAGAATTCCCTGCGATTAACGCAGAAATTCAGGGCGATGAAATCGTTTACAAAAACTACTACAATATCGGCGTTGCGGTATCTACACCACAAGGTCTTGTTGTTCCTGTTATCCGTGATGCTGATAAGTTGAGCATGGCTGAGATCGAAGCAACAATCGTAGATTTCGGCAAGCGTGCGCGCGATGGTAAGCTGTCTATGGATGAAATGACAGGCGGTACATACACAATCACAAATGGTGGTGTGTTTGGATCTTTGATGTCTACGCCAATCTTGAATACACCGCAATCAGGTATTCTTGGTATGCACTCTATTCAAAAGCGCCCGATGGTTGATGAGAAAACAGGACAAATTGTTGTTAAGCCGATGATGTATCTGGCGCAAAGCTATGATCACCGCATTGTTGACGGCCGCGAAGCTGTTAGCTCTTTGGTACGCATCAAGCAAGCATTGGAAGACCCACAGCGTCTGTTGCTTGATGTTTAATATCATTTGATACTGCATTAGAATAAAATAAAACCCCGTCATATTGGCGGGGTTTTTTGTTTTTAAAAATGCGCTTGCTGTATTATTTCATGAGGTCAATCATCATGTCGATGCGGTGCGAGGTCATTTTATACATGCAAACATATTTGGAATATAAACCCTCATTCGGTTTATCGCGACGGAATGTTTCCTGATTGCTGCATTCTCTGTTTCTGTATCTTTCAAACATTTCAACGCTGGTTTCAAAATTTTTAACATCATTTAAGGCCTGCGCATGTGTTGTGCCATTGGTGTTGTCACGAATTTTTTCTGTCAGCTCACCCTCTATCTGCTGACGTATCATATCTCTGTCTTCGTAATCTTCTCTGAGGCAGTCAACAACGCCTTGCGGTGGGGTTGTTGCATCAACACCTTCGAAGCATCGATTAATCGGGTTGTTATTTTGCGCCAGTGCCGGCATGGCTGAGAGCGTAGTTAAAAAAAGAGCGAAGAGAATTTTTCTCATATTTTTATCCGTTATTTGTTGTTCACGCGAGGACATTATAAAATTACAAAGTTTCTAAATCCATAATTTTATGTTTTTTGATTTGTTGCATGGCATCTAAGCCCCATTGGTCGCGGCAAATGTCTTTATTTCCGATATATGACGACAACAAATGTGCGCCAATCATGTTCACGAATTCTCGTGATGTCGGAACGTGGTTGGAATATATATAGCCGTTATCAATTTTAACGCCATAGCGCGCGCAGGCCAAAAGCAAACGATTAACCGGTTGAATTATGGGGTCATATTTACGTTGCGCCGTTCTGATGGCGCGCACATCGTCGGCTGTAAACCCAATAGAGATATGCGCTTCGCAGGATATTAGAAATGATTTTTTTGTATCTTTGCTATGTGCAAGACATGCCGCAAAAGGTGTGTTTGCATCATATGTTTTTTGCAATGTTTTTATATATTCATAAAACGCAGCGGCAGGTGCTTTATCTTTTGGTACCGCGATACGTTCCAACGGACGGCTAACGGCGACATCATCACCTTCGATAATATGCGGGCGCAGCAAAGCACGAAGATCATGTCGTTCAATATCAACTTCATAAACAGGGATGCGTGCTTTTTCAAACAAAGGCAAGGATACCGTTTCAAAATACGGTTTAATTTTCTTCCCTAAAGCTGTCTTGTGCGTGTGAGCATCAACATAAACGGCGTTTATACCGGCCTCACACAATCCTTTTGCGCAATTAGGGCATGGTAAGTCGGTAATATAGATATCCGCCCCTTGTGATGGCGTGTCCATGCTACAAAGCGCGGCGATTTCAGCATGAATTGTTGTGCTGGCATTCCCCAGTTTTTGTTCTTTGCCAATGGTTGTGATTAATTTTTCCGGCCAAATATTGGCTTTTGAAATTTCGAAATGATGACCTTTGGGGGTTATGCCGCATATGAGCGCCCCGACTTTATGAGTCGGATGCGGGCTTTTTGCCTCTGCAATGCGGGCGAGCTTCATTAATTCAAATGGTGATGCGCTCATGTATAGAGTTGAACTTTCTTTATCGCGTACGGATCGTGTTATTATGAAATTTTTAGCGTTCTATCTTGTTGTTAATTAAGCAAAAAAGCAACATTATTTTTTTATCATAAAAGTTTGCGTTTTTAATTCTCAGTGTGTTAGGAATTTAGGGTAAAAAAATCTTACCGGAGGTGTCACGGCCATAAAGTAAGAAAATAAATAGTGTAACGGTTTAGAAAAAGTAAGGGTGTTCTAATGTCGCGTGTTGTTATCGGGCCATATAAGCCGGATATATCTCTTCGTAATTTGTTTAAAAAATTACCTGATCGTTCTGAAGATTTTGATGGAACGCAAAATGATGAAGCGGTCGAATTGCTGCCTGTATCGCTTGATTCCGGCACAGTATCCAGTGCGGTTTATCTTACAGAAGATTGGGCAGAACGTGAAAATGAATGGGACCCCGGTTATAAGGGGATTATGGTCACGGAAAATGACCTGAAGCATTGGGAGAATGATCACCCTTTGTCACATTCAGTCTTTGCATTGGAAACCAAGAAAAGTTTTATTGCCGGCCCTGATTCTCTGGAAGAAGAAGATAACGCCATTGAGATTGCGCGCGGTAAGGCAATTATTGGTATGTTGGAACCAGTGGAAGACGCCACCAGCCGAGAGCTGAACGAGGCGTTATCCGCAATCGGTGTTGAAGATGCCAAACATGTTATTGTCATGAGCGAAGATCGCGAAATGGTCGTGCCGAGCATCTTAAAGCAGGCAAGTGTTTGGGATGCTGTGCGTGATTTGCACTTGGTCGACGAATGTTTTGAAAGCGGCCATGCTTTTCCTGGAAAGCGCGTCAATGAGCTCCAGAATGCCGTTGGTGGTGCTGTAAACCTTCTGATGATGTTAGAAGAGGCAAAAGCGGAAATGGAAGGCAAGGGGCATCACGTTCCTGATACGCATAAAAGTTACGTTAGTTATTATATTAAATTTTTGGAGCATGATGAGAGCCAGCCAATCCCTAAGGAGGGAATTTTTATTTCTGCGTCTGAACAAAACCGACGTTTCTTGCCTGTAACACAACGTCACTTAGACATGGAAAAAGCAGGCGTTCAGCTTGATTTGAATGATTTTGATGTGCCGGCAGATTATCATGGTATCGTCGATGAGCAGCAAAAGCCGATTACGATTGAAAAATTACGCTCTGATCCGCATAGCGGATATTTCAAACATCAATTTGCAAGCGCTCGCGCTATGCGCGCACTCGTCGAGGTTATGGGGATTCCAAAACTCGAAAAACCGCGCGTGCATGAATTAAAAGATCAGCCAGGTGCGAGGTTAATTTCAAACCTTAACTTCGGTGAAGTTTCATTCGCGCAGCAAAATGCCTGGGGTAAAGATGTTAATCAGCTAAACGATTTCTATACAGATAAGGGAAAAGACCCTGATCAATGGACCGACATAGATTGGATGCTAGATGATAAATCGGCTATACCGCCTGAAGATGTAACCTACAATCATGGCAACTTAAGGTTGTTGGGTTATGAGCGCGTTGAAACGAGTTTCAGAATTGAATCGCATGAAGATCTGGAGCAAGCCTTCCTTGAAGCTGATGGAACGGTTGTTGAACCATGGCCGAAAGATGCGCCAAAAGGGGTTGATCCTGAATTATATGAACTTGAACAAAAACTAGTGGCGCGCATGGTGATTTCAAACCGCGCAACAATTAAACCTCTTGGCGGCGCAAGTGCAATTGGTCGCCCGTTGATGATTAATCATCAGGTGCGCGCTTCTGAAATGCCGTCATATCATAACGCGGTGAAGTTCAGAACAGTGACATCACGCTCTGAGCATGTCTTCCGTGGGTTTTCAGATGAGCACAGTTTCCGCTCAGTAATGGCTGAGGGGCAATGGGATACCGAGCATATGAAAAAAATGCCGGAGAAAAAACCATATCACATGATCGATGCCGATGAATTTTCTGCTATTTCAGGTGAGAAGACAGGGTTCGTCGAGTGTCTTCTTGGCTCTGCCAGTTCCCACCTGAAATCAGGGAATGAAGATGCATATAAATATACGAATGAAAGCGCGAAGAAGACGATTACCATGACGCATGGTGGCGGTGGCCGTTTCATTATGGGGCAGTTTTTCCGTGGTGCGTTAGATGCCCTCAAAGATGGGCACAATGAATTTCAATCTATTGCTTTTCGTGTGCCAATCGCGTCACGCAAAGAGGGATCATTAAAACCGTTATTGCGTGAATATGATATGGATGTTGAAAATGGTGGTTTTGAGGGTAATTATCTCGGCTTTGGTGATAATCACTTCCATAGTGTGACATTTGATCAAATGGGTGAACGCCAGCACGCGATTATCGCTCCTGCGCATGTTGTCACGTCATTTATTGGCGGTGTCGGTACCGATTATGAGATTTATACATCGCTATATCACAATTTAATGGTCGAAGAGCGCGGCTATGGTATTTTCCCCGGCTTTGATAACGATCAAAAGAAACGCGTGCATTTTGTGAACTCTGCCGTGAAAAACGGAACAGCTGTAGAGTTCGGATATTTCGATGCGTTAAAGGAATCGTTCACGCCGGAGCAACGCGAAATTTTGAATATGCATTTCTATGACACGCCTGAGCAGGCATTAGAGGCAAGAAACGAATATGCCGCCGATTTGGGCTATGATCTAGATGTGCCGCGCGCTGAAATAAAGGGCGGTTTTAACTCGTATGACCAAGATGATGATGCAGATCAGCAATTCGAACTGACGTAACGTTATGTAAGAATTAGTGCTCGATGGTGCTTTGTTTTTCCATTGATCCGAATGATTGGTTGATCATTTGTAAAATCGCCTGTTTTGGCTTGATTTTATGATAGGAAATTACACCCATATGCGATAAATCGGAAATTGCTTTCGCCGCTTCCTCTGTTGGCGGAAGCGTATCTTTGGTGAACAGCATATCTTTTAATCCGATTGATGCCAGATCCAACTGTCTGCCTGAGCTTGGAACGAAATTGGTTAATATCTTACCGTTTTGTAATTCTAAATTATGTTTTGATGCTGTCATCATCATGTGAATAATCGGGTCGAGCGGGAAGTGATAATGTTGGTCGGCAAATCGATCAACCAAATATTGGTCACGCCCGGATTCAAATCCGGGTGGCATACTGTCTTCTGCAAAAATAAACATATTTTCGCCCGTCGACTTGTCCGTTGCAACGCCAATAGCAGCACGTTTTCCGCGCAACTGCGAGAGGAATAAATCAGGATTGTTTTGTAATGCCAGAATTTGGTTATCGGTTAAAATGCTGGCTTCTGATTCGGGTTTTGGGCGTAAATGCGGTGGCTTTCCTGAGAGTAGGATGCTTATTTTATCTTCCTCGGGATTAATGGCATAAATTGGAATTTGCGCCGCGCGTGCAATCGGAATACATAAATCATTCCAAAAATCTGCGCGGTCCTGTGTCCATGGGTTTTCTTCCGCATCGGGACTTTTAAAACCGGGAAGGCTTTTCGCATCAACAAATAATGCATCAACGTCGCGCATAATTGCTGATTTCAAACAAGATGCACAGTTGGGCGTGTTGCACCCAAGGAATATATGTTCAGATGGTGGTGCCTGATAGAGCAGGGGGAATTCACCATGTACGGTCGGGCTGCCATGACCAATCTGATCATGTGAATCCATACCCTGATCTTTTAGGGCATCAGGAATTCGATTAGCATTTGAGGTGATTGTGTATGCTTGTTTTTTATCGACCGCAAGCAGCGCAGATCCCACATGATAACGGTGATGATCACTGTTGTTTGCAGCCTTGCGGCTCTCAAGGATCAGCTTCATACCAATATCTTTTAATTCGTCTTCGCTAAACCCCGTTTGACGTGAAAATACGTCCTTAATTCCGCTTTGCTTATTCATTGCCGCTTATATTACCAAGTTCTGTTCCGTGTTTATTTTTTATAATATGGTGACAGAAAAAGATAAAGAAATCTTTTCAAATTACATTAAGCCTTGCCATGCGGAATATCAGGGCTTATCTATTAGCCAATGAATTCTGTTAAACAAAAGGTTTTGATAACAAAATGTCCGATAAATTTGATGTGATTGTAATTGGTGCAGGTCCCGGCGGTTATGTTGCTGCAATTCGTTGTGCGCAGCTTGGCATGAAAACAGCCTGTATTGAAAAACGTAAGACACTTGGCGGTACATGTTTGAATATTGGTTGTATTCCGTCAAAGGCATTATTGCATGCGTCTGAAAAATTCGAAGAGGCCGAACATCACTTCGGTGACTTTGGAATCAAGGCATCACCAAAGTTAGACCTGAAAGGTATGATGAAGCACAAAGACGGTGTTGTTGATGCCAATACAAAGGGTATTGATTTCTTGTTCAAGAAAAACAAAATCACCCGTATCGAAGGTCTTGGTGAAATCGTTGAAGCCGGAAAAGTAAAAGTCGGTAAGGAAACTTACGAAGCGGACAATATCATTATTGCAACCGGTTCTGATGTGATTTCATTGCCGGGCATTGAAATTGATGAAAAGAAAATCGTTTCTTCTACAGGCGCACTTGAGCTTCCGGAAGTTCCGAAAAGCATGGTCGTTATCGGCGGTGGCGTTATCGGTCTGGAGCTTGGAACCGTATGGCGTCGTCTGGGTGCGAAAGTAACCGTTGTTGAATATCTTGACAATATCTTGCCTGGTATGGACGGTGAAGTGCGTAAAGAAGCCAAGAAATTATTCGAAAAACAAGGTCTTGAGTTCAAGTTATCAAGCAAGGTAACAGGCGCAAAAACATCTGCAAAAGGCGTTGAGCTAAGCGTGGAGCCTGCAGCAGGCGGTGATGCAGAAACATTAAAGGCGGATGTTGTATTGATGGCGATTGGCCGTAAACCATATGTTGACGGTCTAGGTCTTGAGAATGTTGGTGTTGAGCTTGACGATCGCGGCCGCATCAAAACAGATGAATATTTTGAAACATCTGTTGAAGGTATCTTTGCGATCGGTGACGTGATCGTGGGGCCGATGCTTGCGCACAAAGCCGAAGATGAAGGCGTTATCTTGGCAGAGCTTTTGGCAGGAGAGAGCGGACATATCGATTATGATTGCATTCCTGGCGTTGTGTACACATGGCCGGAAGTTGCTAATGTCGGTAAAACCGAAGAGCAGCTGAAAGAAGCAGGCGTGAAATATAATGTCGGTAAATTCCCGTTCATGGCGAATGGCCGTGCACGTGCAATGGGCTGTACTGATGGTTTTGTGAAAATCATCGCAGACAAAGAAACAGACCGCATTCTTGGTGCACATATTGTCGGCCCGAATGCCGGTGATTTGATCCAGGAAGTCGTTAGCGTGATGGAATTTGAAGGCACAGCGGAAGACATTGCCCGTACATGTCACGCACACCCGACATTGACAGAGGTCGTGAAAGAGGCAGCGTTAGCCGTACATAAACGTCCGATCCATATCTAAAATTTTGCGCTTTACGCGCGTGTAATATATACTCTGCCCGTAATGACATAATATTGCGGGCGGAGTTTTTTTATGGGTGATAAAAAACCAAAATTAGATATGAATGATTTGCGCGAGGAATTCGCGGAAATGACTGTAGCCGCTGATCCGCGCCAGACAAAAATTTCCAAAATATTAATGGTTGGTGCCGTAGCAGGCGGTGCACCTGATGCAGAATTTCAGGGGCTAATATTGGCTGATTATTTGCGTCTGCATGAAACGATGGAATCGCTCAAGGAAAATAATTTTACTCTTGATCCTGACTTTGAGGTTGAGGTCGTAAACCGCATGTATGGCGATGACTTTTTGGATGGTGAATATACCGCTGACGTTGTTGTTTTATGCCATGTGTTTCACCCAAAAGATGAGAATATGGCGTTACATTATCGTGATCAGGGCGACCACACATTTGATACAAGTCCAAATCATTTTAAAGATAATGCGTGGCGCGATGCCGTTGAAAGAACCGGTGCGAGCCTGGTTTTTGTTCATCCGAAAGATTTTCAAATGCGCGCAACGACAGAGGTCGGTCTGTCACGCATAGAGGGAACAGATATTTTCCGCATCGAAAATACACACGGTCATTTATATGATCTTGGTATGCGTCAGGGGACAAGCGCATCTTGTTTGCTCGATTTTGGCGATGATGGTGCCGATGATATTGAATTAGGAACCCCTCAGATCTAGGGGGGGTTAGCCCGGTTCGTGTTGGTTTGAAGCCCCCCAAGAGCCAAATATGCTGCCCCAAAATGACTTCTTTTGAACATGCGGATTTTCTGCGGCCATAATAATCGGATCTTTGCCGTCTTCGAGATAACGCATAGCATCAAAACCGACAATGCCTGCTTCACGATCATGTATTGATCTGAATTGAAAATCTGTATCTTGTGTTTGTTCCGGAACGCGGCCTTCTTTGTATACCGGGAACATAAGCGCCAAATACCGATTCCAGTGTTCCAGTAATTCCGGTGGCGTGTTTTTGCCGTTATAAGCACTGATATACATGTTGGAATCAATTCCAACCAAAGTGCCGTTTTTATCTGGCATTTTATGAACATTTCGCGGCGTGTCATCACCGTTAGAAAAGTTTTCTCCGACAGCATTCATCGTTGTTCGTAATGTTTCAACATCTTTTTGTGTTGTGTAGCTGCCCGGTACCCATGGGTATAGCTTGATGCTGAAATCATCTAATTCACCCCTTACGGTATGAGATGTTATTGCAGGCAGGTGGTGTATGAATTGATCATCAGTATCAAAATCTTTTGGAATGACTTTTGCCACGATGCCATCACCTGCATAAAAGGCGAATGAAATACGTGCATCATCAAAACAACTGGTTAAATTTACCAATCTGTCTTGTCCCATATCTTTCAAGGTTGTTATGATCTCTCGTTCGGCATTCATATTGCGGCGGAGTTCAAGGTTTACCTGATTGGCACCTAATCCCGCTTTCGCGTGGTCAAATGCCATGGCAACCGATCTTACTTGATACTTATCGAAACTCATTCTCTTACCCTATAGTAAATTCTGATCTTTTTGGTACAAACATGCTCCAGAAATTTCCTCGCTTTGATGTTGTGCCATTATTGTGTTCTTGCGACTCTCTGATAATCGGGTCTTCACGATAAAGGTCAAAACCTATGATATCGGTATGCGGATTGTGTAATGACATAAACTCATGTGTTGTGTCATTGCTTTGCGGATCTATTCGCCCTTCGCCATAGATCGGGAAGATCTCCGTCATATATGCATGCCATTGTTCTTTTAAAGTTTCCGGCTGCAGGTCACTATCTTCTCTGATGAAGTTTCCTGAATCGATACTTACGACTGTACCGTTGCGATCCGGCATGCGATGTAAATTACGGCTGTTTCCGTATTCATTATTGAATGTTAATCCGATATTAGACAGACGCGATCGCGTATCTTCAACATCCCTCGCTTTTATGTCGCCTTTTTCAATAAACGGATAGGTATCAATGATGAATTTCCCCATCTCCGTATTAACGGTGTCTGATGTAATCGGAGGAATAGCATGTACATCGTCTACGTTTTCATAGAACGTATCGGGAATAACTTTTGCCACAATACCATTGCCGGCATAAAAGGCGAGCGCAACGCGCGCGTCCGCAAACTTACTACTCAAAGGGGTGAGTTGAAACTGCCCCATATCTTTGAATGCAGTAATAATTTCATCTCGGCTGTCGATACTCTGATTGAGGCGCCATGCAACCTGATTATGCCCCATACCCGCACAGGCGTTGTCGAACGCCATATGTACATTCTGCGGATTATGTTTAACAGACATAATAAAATTTAACCCCAAATATCTTTTTTTATTATTTGTAAAATACCATGTTTATTTAAAAAAAAGCAAATTGATCATGTAAAAAAACACCTGTTTTGTGCAGCGCAGAATGCAATGATAGTAAAAACCATGTAATATGCGCGCAAATCTTATGAAAAGGGACGAGAATGGCTGAAGATAATCAGAAAAAAGAGGGTGGATACTCAGAAATTTTACAAAAGCGTTTTGATGAGTATGCGCAAAGAGGGTCTGCAGAATGTGGTGAAAGTCATATTGCAGATTGGGAAGATAATAACACAGCTCCAAATACTACGGCACCGTCTAATCATAATGGTGGCCCTGTAATTGATGAGCCTGCACAACGCGTGCCTCATGTAACATCAGAAGCGGTAAAGAAACGCTTGGATGAATATGCGTCACGTGGTTCTGCCGGTTGTGGAGAAAGCTTTGCCGCCGATTGGTTTGGCGATGATGAGCCGGCGCAAGAGGCTCCCGGCTTGTAACAGAATTATTATACGATCATGTGGAATGAAGGCCCGCTTTTTTAAAGGCGGGCTTTTTATATTTTGAGACCTATATTTTGGGGCCGCCGTTAAACCCGGGGGCGACAATAGCTTTTACCGTGTCTGTATCAAGTTTGAAGCATTGTGCATCTGAAATCAACTTCGCTTGTTCGGCTGTAATGTTCGAAACCTCTAGGGTAACCGTATTGGTAAAGAAATTTAATGTACGTTCAACATCACTCAGCGATACATGCATTTCCGGGCAATGCTCCAGATCCGCAGCGGCCTTGTTATAGACCATAGTGATGTGCTCACCGTTGTAATCATCAACTTGTGATTTCTTGCTGAAGGCATCCTTTAGCTTGATTGTCGCAGTTTGTGTATCTGCATCATATGACGCGCTGTTGACAACAATCTGCAGTTCTTCTTCCGCAGAGGCGTCCGCAGCCACGCGCAAAATCGGAAATTGCTCGTTGATATCAATATCTGATGGTGTCATTTCTTTTTCTAACATGGAAACAATTTTAACGTATCTGTGTCGCAAAGAGCAACGAAATTGTGTGAAAATTTATGCGCGCGGATGGGCGGATTTATAGATACGCATCATTTCTTCTGCGTTTATTTCTGTATATCGCTGCGTAGTGCTCAAGGATTCATGCCCCAGTAACTCTTGGATTTCTCTTAGGTTTGCGCCATTTTGTAGTAAATGGGTGGCAAAGCTGTGTCGGAAGGCATGCGGCGTTGCGTTTTCGGGTAAACCCAAGGTGACACGCAATTCACGCATAGCGCGCTGCGCGATCCCTTGATTAAGGCGTTTGCCGCGTGCCCCAAGAAATATGGCGCGTGATTTATCCGACGGATAGGGGCAAGCCGCCAGATATTCTGATAAATGCTTTTCAACGATCGGCAGAACCGGTACTTGGCGCTCCTTATTCCCCTTACCGATAACGCGTAAAAAACCGTCCTGCGGGAAATCTTTAATATCAAGGGATAGCGCCTCGTTAATACGCAGGCCGCATCCGTATAACAGCATAAATAATGCCGTGTTGCGTGCACCGACCCAATCATGACGTTCTAGCATGCCCGCGTGTTTGATGAGGTCCATGGCATGATCTTGTTGCAGGGGGCGCGGTAATTTATGCGGTAATTTGGGGCTACGGACTGTGCCAATGGCGGCGTTATGCATAATGCCTTGCTTATCCAGCCATTGCAGAAGGTTTTTAATGCCGGATAAAGATCGCGCACGGCTGGCGTTTGATGTGCCCTCCATAGCTTTTTTGGCCATCCATCCGCGGAAATCACGGATTGTAATGGTAGACAAATCGTCAAGGCACGGTGCCTTTCCCAAATGATCAAAAAGGAAATTCACAAAATGCCCGACATCCGCGGAATAGGCGCGCAATGTATGCTTTGATAAATTTTTTTCATAGGCCAGATAATCAGTCCATTTAACCAGAATATCGGCCAGATCGCCTGCACATTTCGCCAGTATTTCCTGTTTAATCATATCGACCACTCTTTGCGGTTATATGCTCGTGTCTATGACGGAAGATGAAGCCATGTTCGAAAAGCCCTTTCGATGACGCGGGCAAGGAATAGAATTTGATCTGTCGCTTGTCCGTCATGGAACATGTTCGGATCGCGGCTGCCGAATGCTAAAATGGCGGGCGGAGTGTTTTTGGCAATATCAACACGCAGCAAAATTTGCGAAGCCACCAACGTTGCGCCGCCACCATATATCGGCTCGATCCCGCTAATATTATCTTGTAACAAGACATTCTTATCACCCATCCATTTTTCAATCGTGCCTTCTGGAATAATCCGTAGACCGTTTTGGTGGACATGGGGGATATGTTCTTCGTTTGATTCAACAACAAGAACGGAAATATCGACATCAAGGATTGATGATAAATCCATCGTTATGCATTGAATAAATTCATCAAAACTATGGGCTTCGAGTAGTCTGAGAACCGCATTATGAATACGTTGTTGGTTATTCATATTGTTGCGCGCATTTTCAACAAGCTCACGCGTGCTGGCGATGACCTGCATTTTATCGGCCTTGAGCTTTTCAATCACATAAGATTGAAAATCGGCGACACCGCCGCGCGTCGGGCGTTCCTTTTCAGGGATGAGGGCTTCGAGCACATCCGGATTATCCCGCAAGAAGGTCGGGTTATCTTGCAAGAATTGCAAAATGTCGTTTTTGCTCACCACCGATTTTTCCAATACATCTGACATAGCGATGATTATATCACAGAGATTTTGCCCGTAAAAACAAAACACGGGCGATTTTTAAATCTTTTCCCGTGTTTTTAAGATTTTTAAATATTGTGATTTTGTATATTACAAAATGCTCTGGCCTGTTTTAGCCCAGTCTTCGACAAATGCGGCCAAACCTTTATCCGTTAACGGGTGGTTGAATAATTGCTTGATCACCTTTGGCGGAGCGGTCATCACTTGTGCGCCCATTTTCGCAGATTCAATGATATGCATCGGGTTACGCACTGATGCGACAAGAACTTCTGTGTCGTATTGCGGGTAATTGTCATAGATTGTCACGATATCGGCAATCAATTCCAAGCCCTGAAAGCTGATGTCATCAAGACGACCAACGAAAGGTGAGATAAACGCCGCGCCTGCTTTTGCCGCCAATAATGCCTGACCGGGAGAGAAACATAATGTGACATTCACCATTGTACCTTCGTCTGACAATTCCTTACATGTGCGGATACCTGCTTCTGTCAACGGAACTTTAACCGCGATATTGTCCGCGATAGCGCGCAAAACGTCGGCCTCTTTACGCATTGTTTCATAATCTGTTGCGGCTACTTCTGCGCTGACGGGGGTGCCGCCTGCGATGTCACAGATTTCTTTGATCAACGGGATGAATTCTTTCCCTGATTTCGCAATAATTGACGGGTTTGTTGTGACACCATCCAAAAGGCCCAGGTCGGCGAGGTCTTTTAGTTCATCAAGATCAGATGTATCGGCAAAAAATTTCATGTTTTTTCTTCCTAAACTGTTGTTATACATGGCGCGGCATGTTGGCGGCGCGAATGGTTATTCTTTGGCGTGACCATAAAGAATTTGATGCGGTGGGGCAAGCGTGTTTTACGTTTCGTGCAGGCGGGGTGATATTACATATCAAGATCACCGTTAATGACACGCAACTTTGGTTTGGAAAGCTGTTGGTCATAACGGATGGAGTTCAGCAATTTTTCTTCAAAACTCACATCATCCATACCTTGGATAACCATTGATGTTAAAGAATTTTTCAATGTGCTGCGCATGTTCATTGCATCATCGGAAATAAGGTTGTTGTCATGCATTAAATCAATTAAGCGATCCATTTCCTGTGCGATGTCATCACGGGTCATATCGCCTTGTGTGCGCAGAGGTACAATGCATAAATTATAATCATCTTGCGCCGCGGCGTTATGGCTGCCTGATAATCGGTTGCGTAAATGTATATATCCCGCTTTCATTTCAGAAGGGGAGTAGGTTTTTGCAGGCTCAAGCGGTGCAGGCGGAGATGCAACACTTTGAAATTCATCCAATGCGGTGAATATCTTGCCAACCAGTTTTGTAAAAAAATCTTTTATATTTTTCATATATGTTAAATACCATTTCCTACGGAGTGAACGCAAAGGAATTCACGCTATGATCTGTTTTTATCTGCCGGAAGATGGTAAAAGAAAAGGATGAGCCAAACCTCTTTGTTTCAGGATGACACATCACAAAGTGATGCCCCCGCAACGCTTGCGGCGGGGCAGGTGATGCGTGTTTTGGTGCCGTATCCGGTGGACAAGGCATATGATTATATCGTGCCACCGCATATATCGGTGCAGGCGGGTGATTATGTTTGTGTGCCACTTGGCAACCGTGAGATTGCTGCCGTTGTTTGGGGTGAGGCCTGTGGCGAGGTTAATGCCGCAAAGCTCAAGCCTATAATCTCTAAGTATGATCTGGACCCGATGCCAAAGGCGCATCGTGATTTTATTGACTGGGTTGCGAATTATACGCTCGCCCCGCGTGGGTCTGTGCTTAAAATGGCGCTTAGTGCGCCTGCGGGCTTAACGCCGCCAAAACCTGCGCGCGGGTTTTGTTTGCCGCATGGCATGGAGGATATAATACGCAAAGGCCTATCGCCGCAGCGTCAAAAGGTGATCGCCGTGATGGCGGATGGTCAAACCCGCATCGCCGCAGAAATCGCCGATATGGCGTCGTGCTCGGCGGCGGTTGTGCGCGGTATGGCGGATAAGGGGCTGTTGGAAGAGGTTAGTGTTTACAACCCCGCGCCCTGCATGCACCCCGATTTGAATGCGGGAAGGGCGGATCTTTCGGAAGGGCAGCAAATGGCCGCCGATGAAATTTGTGATGACCTTGAGAACGGGCGTTTTTCGGTGTCCTTATTGGATGGCGTAACAGGCGCAGGTAAAACCGAAGTCTATTTCGAGGCCGTAGCAAAGGCCATATCAATGCGAAAGCAGGTGGTTATATTATTGCCTGAGATTGCCTTGTCGAATGCGTTTTTGGAACGTTTTAAAAAGCGTTTCGGCTGTGCGCCTGCGTTATGGCATTCGCATTTAACACCTGCACAACGGCGCACTACATGGCGCGGCGTGGCGCAAGGGGATACGCGTGTCGTTGTCGGGGCGCGTTCTGCGCTGTTTTTGCCGTATAAAGATTTGGGGCTGATTATCGTCGATGAAGAACATGACCCCGCCTATAAACAAGAAGACGGCGTAATTTATCATGCGCGGGATATGGCAGTTGTGCGCGGATCGCTTGGGAAAATCCCTGTCGCGCTGGTTTCGGCGACGCCCTCGCTTGAAACTATGCTCAATACCTGGGAAGAGCCATACGGCACGGGTCGGTATAAGCATCTGGTTTTGGAAAGCCGCTATGGCGGGGCGCAATTACCCGATATTCGCGTGGTTGATTTGCGCGCCGATAAGCCCGATCGGCAATGCTTTTTGTCTAAGACACTCGTCGATGCAGTCGCAGAAAAGCTTGAGGCGGGAGAGCAATCATTACTGTTTTTGAATCGTCGCGGCTATGCGCCCTTAACGCTTTGCCGTACATGTGGTCACCGTATGGAATGCCCGCGTTGTACGGCGTGGCTGGTGGAGCATAAAAGATCTGGCCGCCTGCATTGTCATCATTGCGGCTTTCATAACGCGATCCCTAAAAATTGTCCGTCTTGTGATGATATCGATAGCTTCACCGCTTGTGGCCCGGGGGTTGAGCGTATCTTTGAAGAGGCTAAGACATTGTTTCCGGATGCGCGCATTATGATATTGGCCAGTGATACCGCCGAAAGCAACGAGGAGATGAAGGCGCTTCTGGCGAAGGTGATCAATAACGAGGTCGATATTATTATCGGTACGCAAATCATTGCAAAGGGGCATCATTTTCCCAATTTGACATTGGTTGGTGTTGTAGATGCCGATCTTGGCCTTAAGGGCGGGGACTTACGCGCAGCAGAGCGCACCTATCAAATGTTGCATCAGGTTGCAGGTCGTGCAGGTCGTGAAAAGGATAAACAAGGAACGGTCATCTTGCAAAGTTGGATGCCTGAACATCGCATCATGAAGGCGATGGCGGCATCATCACATGCGGGAGGACGCGATGAATTCTTGAGCGTAGAGGCGCATGAGCGAGAGGTGGCCAACATGCCCCCCTATAGTCGTCTTGCGGGCATTATTGTATCAGGGCGAGAGGAAAGCCTTGTACTGGATGTTGCCAAGGCGCTTGGGAAAACGTCACCGCAGGGGATGACAGAGGAGGGGTATTTGATTAATACGCTTGGCCCTGCGCCAGCGCCGTTAGCACGTTTGCGCGGGCGCTATCGGTATCGGTTGCTAGTGCGTGCGGATAAGAAAATAAACCTGCAAAAGGCGATTGCACATTGGGTGAACGGCGTTAAAGTTCCGTCGACTGTGCGTGTTTATATTGACATCGACCCGCAATCCTTTTTGTGATAACGTTCCGAAAAAATAATTAAAGTGATATCTATGAAAAATAAAACACCTCCTTCGGTTTCAAGCTTTTTTATCAATTTGCTTGGTGGAATTTGTTATATTTTGGCAATTAAAATTATGTTGATTACTTCGCCGGACATGGATGTGGTGATGATCAGCATTATTAGTATTATGGTTGCTGTCGTGCCGATTGTAGGGTGCGAACTTTTATTTTTAAAAGTTCATCGTCGAAAAAGTGTAGGGTTGTTGGAAAAAAAGGGACCAGTCGATAAAGAACGCTTAAGTCTCAAGTTGCTCGGATATTATGGGTCAATCGCTCTGGTGATGCTTGGTTACTTTATAATTCCTTGTTATGCAAATGATGATTTTTTTGATTCATCATTTGCTTTTATGTTGCCGTTATTGATTGCATATATGACGTTTGGTTGGGTTTATGTTTCCGAGTTTGATAACCGTCTGGAGGAGCCGCGCGACAGCTTATGGCATTTTGGTTGTTTGCTGGCCGGACGTTGGCAAGATGTGGATCGAGAAAAAATCTTTGCGCATTTAAAATCTGTTTGTCTGCGTGGTTATTACATACCTGTTATGTCTGCGTATTTAGCATTAAATATTACTCTTCTCGGCGGCGAACAAGAGGAGTTCACACAATCATATATAGGTAGCATAAACGAAGGGGCAGCCTTTGATGTATTACAGTTTTTCATTCTGACTTATTTTGTTTTTGCGGCGATGGATACGTTATTTGCGGTAATCGGTTACCTGATGACGTTTCGAGTTCTGGATAGCCATATAAGATCTACTGATTCGACTTTTCTTGGGTGGTTTGTTTGTATTGTTTGTTACTATCCGTTTTGGGAAATTATGATGATTTCCGTCTTTTTTGATGATTTTTACAACAATCCGGAATGGCATGAATGGTTCGCTAATATGCCGGTATCCGTGATTATATTCTGGGGAAGTCTTGTGATTTTCGGGATGTCTGCCGAGAGTTTAACAACCCTCACATTTGGTATACGTTTTTCTAACCTGACCTATCGCGGGCTTATTACGTCAGGCCCTTTCCGCGTTTCAAAGCATCCGCAATATGTTTTTAAAATGATTAATCGTTTTTGTTTTTATGTGCCCTTCCTCAGCATGGCAGGCTTCTTTGGCGCAACGCAAACGATGATTATGTTTGTCGGTATTTGTTTTGTTTATTATTTGCGTGCAAAAACCGAAGAAAACCATTTGTCGCATTATCCCGAATATGTTGAGTACGCAAATTGGATCAATGAAAACGGTATGTTCAGATGGGTTGTAAAGTTTGCACCATTCTTGAAATATTCCGAAGAAAAGGCGAAGGCTGGCAGGCTTTTCTAACATGAATCAAGCTACAATAAATAAGCAAACCCGGGTTCTTACCTCTTATGATTTGTTAAAAGCATTGGCGTTATTGTTGATGGTTATTGATCATGTCGGGTTCTATTTTTTCCCCGATGAAAATTGGTTTCGTGTTTTTGGGCGCATTTGTGTACCTATCTGGTTTTTCTTAATCGGATATGCAAAATCGCGCGATATTCCGAATAGTTGGTGGATTGGTGCGCTGGTTTTGATTGCCGTCAGTGCGATGGTCGGTATGCCGTTTTTTGCGACGAATATTTTGGTTACGATGATCGCCGTACGTTTATCGCTTGATTTTATTTCGCGTCTAAGCGCTAAGAATAGTGTTTATTTTTATGCGGTTACTGCGATTTTAACCATATTAATTATTCCAACTGGTTTTTTTACGGAATACGGTACACAGGGCATACTCTCTGCGATGTGTGGGTATTTTGTACGACAACGTCAAAGCGCTATTGTCTCTGAAGATGTAAAGCATAGTAAAGATGCATTTGCCATGTGGTATATGGTTTATGTTCAGGTTGTGTATGCTGTTCTGCAATTGGGGTATTTTGGGTTTTCTCAAAACCAGTTTTTAGTTGTTATTGTTGGTGTTGTGGCGGTGTCTTGGATGTTGTTACGTTTTAAGCCTGTTGCCTATGCTGCATACACTGAGAAAATGCCCGGGCTAGTTACCATGTTGTTACAGATTTGCGGCAGGCGGACATTGGAAATCTATGTTGTTCACCTTGTCTTGTTCAAGTGTCTTGCGCTTTATTTGGGGTACGAATCGTTTGGATTATTTGAGGTCGAGTGGTTCGAGGAAGGGATATTTGATGTTTCCCCATCTGAAAACTAGGCATTTTTTCTAACATCTATTGATATGGATTGTGCTTTTCAAATTTCTTTGGTTTATCAAAAAATAGCGTGTTTTTATTATCCGTATAGATTATTCCGTCTCCTAAATTTTCATTATGCCGATAAATATAGGCAACATTGCTCATTAAGGTTTGGCTGTCTGATGTCAGATAATAATAATCTCCGATTACATCACGGGATACAAAAGGGAATACGCTGCGGAATGTGACATCTAAATTGCGTGTGAAATTGTTGTTGAAATGTGGGGACATGATGAAATTAGTAATTAGAATGCCGCCATCTTTCAGGTGTGATTTTATGCTTTGAAAAAACTCACGCGTTACAAGATGCTCAGGAATACTTACACCGCCCAAATATGCATCCAGATAGATAACGTCGAATTTGTCATCTGTATCATTTAAATATGCCCGTGCAGGTTTGGGGATGAATTTTTTGTTATCTCCGATCGGTTCTTTAAGAACATATTTTTCTGCAACATCTTTTAGGTCTTTATCGATATCAATATAGGTATAGTTATTTTTTCGGTCGTTATGCCCAAAGGTAAATGCCCCTGCACCGATCACCAAAACATCGTGTTTTTGGGTTGATGTCAAAAGGGGGACAATGGCAATGCGCTCCGCAAACTCAATATATTGGTGTTTTCTTCCGGCATCATTATAACGCGATGAATCGTTGCCGTTGATAAACATTTTACGATCACCTGAAGGCAGTGTTCCGGCCTGTATGGTGTTGTACTGATTGTTTGCTTTGATGTGGTTTTTGTTCATAACCTTATTGGAATTGAAATACAGTGCAGCGCAGGCGATAAAGATCATAAATAAAACGGGTAGAATACTTCTGATTTTGCGTTTCGATAGTAATACGACAAGGCATGCCATCAGAACAAAATTCAGACTGACGGTGTGATGAACACCTAAAAACGCCATTAGAATGAGCGTGGAGAATACCGCTCCCATAAATGAGCCAACGGTCGAATAAAACAACATCTTACCTGTGATTTGGGATAGCTTTTCCTTCGAGAAGTAATTGCTGACTAATGGCACGGTTTGCCCAAGTAAATATACCGGTAAGACAATAAATAAAGCACAGTAAAGGGCGATTTGTGTAAGGCGGTGTTCTATGCCCGCACCACTTAGGGTTTTAAAAAAGAATGCGATAAATTCGTAAGACAGGCCGGGAAGTAATATCAGTGCGGCAATTAACACATTCATAATTAGTTTCTTGCGGACGCTGATGAATATGCCCATAAATTTTTTAGGTTTGAATTGGCCGCCGTAATGATATCCGAACGCCAGAGGCATTAAAACCGCAGCAATGATGATGGATACGGTATCTGTGCCGCTGCCTACATGGGGAATCGTTTGGCGGATCGCCAGTAATTCAGATGAGAGGACTACGTATCCCTCAATAATAATAACGATAAAAAGTAATAAACTGTGATTTATTGTTTTCATGTCCGCTCAATCCGACTTAATATGACCGCAGTATGTACGTCCTATTTTAAAAAAGAAAGCCTGAAGAGCGTTTTATGACTAAGACTTTACCCAAAGAGCTGACATCCTATGATTTGTTGAAGAGCTTGGCAGTGATTTTGATGGTGATTGATCATATCGGGCATCACTTTTTCCCTGATGAGGCATGGTTTCGTGTTATGGGGCGTTTATGTGTGCCGATTTGGTTCTTCTTAATCGGCTATGCTAAAACCGAGGAAATACCCAAAAAACTAATAGCGGGTGCAGCAATAGTTGCTCTATCCGCTCTGATTGCCGGGCAATATGTGTTGCCGTTAAATATTCTCGTGACGATTATATTCTTGCGTCTGATGCGCCGCGGTGTGTTTGCGCGGACATTTTATTCGCCGGAAACATTACGCGGTATGTTTTTAATTATGTTGTTTTTGACATTGCCGTCGGCCATATTTGTGGAGTACGGAAGCTTTGCGTTCCTCTTTGTTATATTGGGGCATATTTGCCGCTATCGTGAGGTTATGTTTGAGCGGATCAAGCCTGTATATATTCATCTATACACTGCCGCGACGTTCTTTGCGTTCTTTGTTTTGCAGGGGGTGGCCTTTGCCAATATTGATGTTTTGCAATCACTCTTTCTCTTTCTCGGTCTGGCAGGGGTGGCTGTGATGCTATGGCGCTTCAGGCCGGTTGTGTATACTGATGCGCCGCGTTTTATCGCGCCGAGTTTTATTTCCGCATTTCAATTTATGGGGCGGTATACACTTGAGATTTATGTGGTCCATATCGTGGTTTTCCGCGCTGTATGTATGTATCTCTATCCGGAAGTTTATGGTTTCCTTGATATAAAAATTGTCCCGCAGGCTTTGCTTTCTTTTGTATTGCGATAGTGTGGTCGCGTTTTGTGGTGCAACAACCCGTGCTGTGTGGTTACCTGTTTCTCTGGCAGAGTGTGAACGAAACCAAAAAAAATGCAAAACCGTTGCATTGTGTACTTGTCAGCAAAGTTTTGGTGTGCTAATTCATCCCCCATAGAAGTTTTAAAAGCCATAATATTGTGGCTGTTTTTGTATGCACTAAGGAAAAGGGTTTGGAAACGTGACGTCATCTACGCCGGTCTCATCTGTTGTATGTTCTCGCTATGCGGGGGCACTTGTTGATCTTTCAGAAGGGGCAGGAGTCGTTGAAAAAGTTCAAGCCGATCTGGAAGCGCTTTTGGCATTGGTAAGCGAATCTGACGAATTTGCCGCGTTTGTAAACTCACCACTTGTTAGCCGTGAAAAGCAAAGCGCTGTAATTGCCGAAATGGCGAAAAAGGTGAAGTTGCAAAAGCTAACTGAGAATTTCTTGGGTGTGTTGGTAGAAAACCGCCGTCTATACGCACTTGCACCAATCGTAAAGCAATTCAATAAAATCGTGTCTGCGCGTGCCGGTCATCTTGATGTGCGTGTTGAAACCGCTGTTGCCTTGAGTGCAAAACAATTAAAAGATTTACAAAAGAACATTGAAGGCGCCCTTGGTCGCGGCATTACTGTCGAAGCCGATGTGAAGCCTGAGATTCTAGGGGGCATGATTGTTACAATCGGTTCCTACATGGTTGATGATTCGGTGCGCCGCAAGCTTGATCGCTTGGGTGTTGCGCTGAAGAATAATTCGAATACTACAGTTAACTTAAAAGAGGTCGTATAATGGAAATTCGTGCTGCTGAAATTTCAGATATTCTAAAGAAACAAATCGCGGAGTTTGGCGCGTCTGCAGATGTTGCGGAAATCGGTCAGGTTTTGTCTATCGGGGACGGCGTTGCGCGCGTTTACGGTCTGGATAATGTCCAAGCGGGTGAAATGGTTGATTTCGCCAGTGGCGTTAAAGGTATGGCATTGAACCTGGAGACTGACAATGTCGGTATCGTTGTGTTCGGTGATGACCGCGAAATTAAAGAAGGCGATATCGTTCGTCGTACCGGTAAAATTGTTGAAGTTCCTGTAGGTAGAGAGCTTCTTGGTCGTGTTGTTGACCCTCTTGGTAATCCTATCGATGGTAAGGGCCCGCTAAAGGCTAAGGCGTCAAGCCGTATCGAAGTGAAGGCGCCGGGCATTATTCCACGTCAGTCCGTTAGTGAGCCAATGCAGACAGGTTTGAAGGCTGTTGATGCGCTTGTTCCAATCGGACGTGGCCAGCGTGAGTTGATCATTGGTGACCGTCAGACAGGTAAAACAGCTGTTGCTGTTGATGCGATCATCAACCAGAAGAGCGTGAACCAATCTGAGAATGAAAAAGATCACCTTTACTGTGTTTATGTTTCAATCGGTCAGAAGCGTTCAACTGTTGCACAGCTTGTGAAGGAATTGGAAGAGCAGGGCGCGATGGAATACTCTATCGTTGTTGCGGCCACTGCATCTGATCCTGCGCCTCTACAGTTCCTTGCACCATATGCTGGTGCATGTATGGGTGAATATTTCCGTGATAATGGTTTGCACTCACTTGCGATCTACGATGACTTGTCTAAACAGGCCGTTGCGTATCGTCAGATGTCGTTGCTACTACGTCGTCCACCGGGCCGCGAAGCGTATCCGGGTGACGTTTTCTACATTCACTCACGCTTGTTGGAGCGTGCTGCGAAATTGTCAGATGAAAATGGCGGCGGTTCTATGACAGCTCTTCCTGTTATTGAAACACAGGGCGGTGATATCTCTGCATATATTCCGACAAACGTGATCTCTATTACAGACGGTCAGATCTTCCTTGAGACAGGTTTGTTCTTTAAGGGTATTCGTCCGGCGATTGATGTCGGTGCGTCGGTTTCTCGTGTTGGTTCTGCGGCGCAGATCAAAGCGATGAAGCAGGTTGCCGGTTCCTTGAAGCTTGACCTTGCGCAGTTCCGTGAAATGGAAGCTTTCGCACAGTTCGCGTCTGACCTTGACCCTGCGACACAAAAGCTTTTGGCACGTGGTGCACGTTTGACACAGCTTTTGAAGCAGCCACAATACAGCCCGCTTAAAGTGGAAGAGCAAGTTTGTGTGATCTACGCAGGTACACGTGGATATCTTGATGATGTTGCGTTGAACAAAGTAGAAGTATACGAACACCGCTTCCTTGAGGCATTGCGTACATCAGGTGCGGAATTGCTTGCTAAGATCAAGGCGGACAAAAAACTTGATGATGATACTGAAAAATCACTTCGCGCATTTATCGAAGACTTCACTAAAGGCTTCGACGCGTAAAGTATAATGTTATCGCGAGCACTCGAAATATATCGGGTGCCCGCGTTTTTCAAAAGTATCAGGATAATGTGTAAGGAATAACAGGAATATGCCAAGCTTAAGAGATTACCGTGATCGCATTAAATCGGTGAAATCGACCCGTAAAATTACCTCTGCTATGAAAATGGTGGCGGCATCTAAACTACGTCGTGCGCAAGAGCAGGCAGAGGCGAGCCAACCTTATGCGCAATCAATGGCGAAGATGTTGACGCGTCTGGCATCAAATGCGACGGGAGCATCGTCTTCTAAGCTTCTGAGCGGGACAGGTGCAGATCAACGCGTTTTGATGATTGTTGTGACCGCAGACCGTGGTTTGTGTGGTGGTTTTAACGCAAATGTTGTTAAGGAAGCGCGAACCAATGCTCGTAATATTCTGGCACAGGGTAAAGAGCTTTCTATCGTTTGTGTCGGCCGCAAGGGTTATGATCTTCTAAATCGTGAGTTTCGCGCGAATGTCGTGAAAAACTTCAAAGATGCATTTGGTAAAAAACGCGTTGAATATGCACAAGCCAATGCAATCGCTGAATTCGTTCTTGATCGTTTTGATGCCAATGAGTTTGATGTTTGTCAGTTGGTTTACAGTGAATTTAAATCTGTTCTTGTGCAAAGCCCACGCAATCAACAGCTTATTCCGTTGGATGTTTCTGCCGTTAAGGATGAAAAAGCCGATGCAGAGGGTGTGAACCTGACTTATGAATTTGAACCGGCAGATGAAGAGGTGATTTTGAACAAATTGCTTCCGCGTAACCTTGGCGTTCAAATTTATAGTGCGATGCTCGACAGTGCTGCTGGTGAACAAGCCGCGCGTATGACTGCCATGGATAATGCAACGCGTAATGCGGGCGAGATGATCAATGATTTGACATTGCAATATAACCGCGCACGTCAGGCATATATTACAAAAGAATTGATTGAAATTATTTCCGGTGCGGAAGCGCTTTAGGTGTTTGATAACAAGAGTTGATGATGAAAAAACAGGTTTTCATAGCTGTGATAGGAATAGGGGGCGTTCTCGCCGCTCTGTCACATGGTGTGTTTCCGGCTTTTGCAACAGATACAAATGTGATTGAAGCACCTGTCGGTGATGACGCCAAAGAATATGATGTTACAAAAATGACGGATGAAGAGCTTGATGAAGTGCGCTTCAAAACGTCAGAATGGTCACCTGGATTGCTGAACCGTGCCAAAGGAACGCCAGCATTCCTTCCTGCTGATCTTGATCTGGGTTTCCCGCCGCCGCCTAAAAACAGCAGCGAAGAAACAAAGAAAGAATTAGTATATTTGCAAGAGCTTTCGAAAAATGAGCGTACGCCTGAAACGATGGGGTTGATTGCGTATGAATATACGGGAAAACGTCCGCGTGAGATGTTTGAACATGTTGGTTTGATCGCGCCTGAGAATTATAAAACAAATAATCTATTGGATGTTTTGGACGCCGAAATCATGGCATTCACGTTGAATAAAAAGCTATTCTATTCACGTCCGCGTCCAAGTCGTTTAGATCCTACATTGGATCTATCGCTTCCGAATCCGCCGCATGCGGCATATCCATCCGGCCATTCAGGGCAGACTTATGCTGTTGCCTTGTTACTATCTGAAATGGATCCGGATAATGCAGAATTGTATAAGCAATTCTCTCGTGATGTTGCGCATCGCCGTGAAATCGGTGGTTGGCATTACCCGAGTGACACCGTGGCCGGGCGCCAACTTGCAACAACTATTTTCAATGAGATGATGAAATTGCAAGTTTTTAAAAAGAAGTTTGATGATGCAAAAGCATCATATGTGAAGCCGTCTTTTGATGAAAATGGCAAGGTTATTGCCCCCGCAACACAAGAATAAATTAATTGGAAACCTTAAAATTCAAATGAGTTAATAGAAAGAGGACTGAAGAAAAATGGCGAAAACAAAGAAAGCAGCAACAGGACAAGGCAAAATCCTTCAGGTTTTGGGTGCGGTTGTCGATGTGCAATTTGAAGAAGGAGCTGTTCCACCAATTCTGACAGCGCTTCATACTGATAATAACGGCCAGAACCTTGTTCTTGAGGTTGCGCAGCACCTTGGCGAAAACGCCGTGCGTACAATCGCGATGGACATGACAGATGGTTTGACACGTGGTCAGGCGGTTGTTGATACGTGCGAACAAATTCAGGTTCCTGTCGGTCAGGAAACTTTGGGTCGTATTTTCGACGTTATCGGCCAGCCGATCGACGAAGGCGCAGAAGTTAAAGCGAAAACTAAATGGGCGATCCACCGTGAAGCGCCGACATTCGCAGAGCAATCAACTGAATCAGAAGTTCTTGTGACAGGTATTAAGGTTGTTGACCTTCTATGTCCTTACGCAAAAGGCGGTAAGATCGGTCTGTTCGGTGGTGCGGGTGTTGGTAAAACCGTTACAATCATGGAATTGATCAACAACATTGCAAAAGGTCACGGTGGTGTATCTGTTTTCGGTGGTGTTGGTGAGCGTACACGTGAAGGTAACGACCTTTATCACGAAATGATTGAATCAGGCGTTATTAAGCCGGGCAATAGCGAAGAGTCAAAAGTGGCACTTGTTTACGGTCAGATGAACGAGCCGCCAGGTGCGCGTGCGCGTGTTGCTTTGTCTGCTTTGACAATGGCAGAATATTTCCGTGATGAAGAAGGTCAAGATGTTCTGTTCTTCTTGGATAACATCTTCCGTTTCACACAGGCCGGTGCTGAGGTGTCTGCGCTTCTTGGTCGTATTCCTTCTGCGGTTGGTTATCAGCCAACACTATCGACAGAGATGGGTGTTATGCAGGAACGTATTACGTCAACAAACAAAGGGTCGATTACATCGGTTCAGGCGGTTTACGTGCCTGCTGACGACTTGACTGACCCTGCGCCTGCAACAACATTCTCGCACCTTGACGCGACAACTGTTCTTTCTCGTCAAATTGCAGAGCAAGGTATCTATCCTGCGGTTGACCCGCTTGACTCAACATCACGTATTCTTGACCCACGCGTTATCGGTGATGAGCACTATGATGTTGCGAACCGCGTTCAGCAGACATTGCAGCAGTACAAAAACCTTCAGGACATTATTGCTATTCTTGGTATGGATGAACTTTCGGAAGAAGACAAACTTACTGTGGCACGTGCCCGTAAGATCCAACGTTTCCTTTCTCAGCCATTCCATGTTGCGGAAGTGTTCACGGGTTCTCCTGGTGTGTTTGTTGACCTTGAAGATACAATCAAAGGCTTTAAAGCGATTGTTGAAGGTGAATATGACCACTTGCCAGAAGCTGCGTTCTACATGACTGGTACAATCGAGCAGGTTGTTGAAAAAGCCCAGAAAATGGCGAAAGAAGCTGCTTAGTTTGTGAATAACCTGAATTAGGGCATTAAAATGAAAGACGATCGCGACATTGAAAAAGAATATTCTGTAACAGAGTATGTTGCCAAGTTGCGTCGTCTTGCGGATTGTCTTGAGGCAGGTGAGAATTTCGAAATCCAAATCGCAGGGGAGCGTATTTACGTTCCTAATCGTGCGGTGTTCAATATCGAGCATGAGCGCGAAGATGGCGAAGAGGAAATTGAATTTCAAATCAAATGGAAAAGCGCTTAACTTTAGAGATTGGATAAACTATGAGCAATCAAATCAATTTCGAACTTGTATCACCTGAGGCAAGATTGGTATCACAGGCCGTTCATCTGGCAGAAATTCCGGGTGAAGAGGGTATGTTCGGTGTTATGGCCGGTCACTGTGCGCTTGTGTCTTTGTTGAAATGCGGTGTTGTGAAGTTGCATAAAACGAAAGACGGTGAAGAGCAGCGTATCTTTATCACTGGCGGTTTTGCTGATGTGACGGGCGAAAGCTGTACTGTTTTGGCGGAAGAGGCAATTGATGTTAAGGACCTTAATGTTGAGAGTCTTGAGCAATATCTCAAAGATTTGAACGAAGATTTGGATCTTGCATCAGAATCGGCAGATAAGAAGCGCATTAAGAACCGTATTGAGATTACAAAAGCGAAGATAACAGCAGTAACTGGCCGTTAAATAATCCGAATTATAAGTTTTTCAAAAAGTCGCGGTAATATCGCGGCTTTTGTTTTTTCTTGACAGTTTTGGCTCGTTCTGGTGTTTTCATAAAATATAAAAAAATATAACAGGGTGATCTACTATGGATAAATTGAAAGCAAATCTGGCTAGTGGTGTAACGGCACTTTGGTTGACTCTATCGGGATGTACGATGGCAGGAGACCACGAGGCAAAGGCGTCAGATGGTGTGCGTTCGCAAAATGATCAGCCGGCACTTTTCCTTCAAGAAGCCACGCCCTACAATGCATCGGCAGATAACACATTGGATGCAATGCGTTCGATGCCTTTTCCTGATGCAAAGGCATGTGAAAGCGGGCTTGTCGATTTGCTTGTTACGCGTGACATATATGAAAGCCTGCAAGAAGGTACGAGCCTCGCTATTTCTGAAGAGTACATAAATAAACCGTTATCAGAGCAGATTAATGCGTATAAAGCACAAAGAATGGACGAGCTATCAAAAATTTTCTGTGATCCGCAAAAGCCTGAAGTTGCTGAGCTTGCAACGGCCCTTATCGCGAACCCTGCGGATATGGATAGTTTTAAAAAGTTACAGGTTACTTTACTGAGTGAGCATATGGATGTTTTGCAGGAAAATTATTCTTATGATGATTTTCAAGATGTTGTTAAATCGATTAGCGATTTTGTTCTAAATGCAAATATGAAAGTGATAGAGCAATTAGGGGAGCATTTTGATCGTAGCGAATTTGATCATAATATTTCTCTCATGGCAGCTGAGCATTATGAGCGTTTTGTTTTCTTAGCGACGAATGCTGATATGGCTGATTTGTTTGATACAGAAGCATATATGGATGAGAACCCGCATATCAAGTTACGTCAGGAGGTAACGAAGGAGGTTCTGAACGATGTGTTCAAAGAGGTGGGTGAAGCCGTGCAAACCTACCAGCAGATTGGACCTATGCAACGCGTTACGTATTCATTTTAGGCGACCTTAGAATAATTCAGGTGATAATTTCGACATATGTTGCCAATCGACGGCAGGCGGAATAGTGCCTGGGTCTTTCCCTGTTCTACGAACCAGTTCCTCAATAGCTTCATTAATTTGCGGAAGTAGTTCTTCATCATATTGATCAAGGACCTTTTGCACTGATCCCGGCAAATCATCACCCATGATAATCGGATAATTATGGCAATCATCTTCGATAGCATGTCTTAGTTTGACCATAATCTGTAGCAACAGGTCATCATCTGAACGCAACATACCAATCATCATAGCAGAATTTCCGATCGGATCGGAAAAGGCGTGTGTTAACTGTACTGGCAAGGGATCATCCCCCATACCGCCAATATTATGAAAGCATGTTGGGGTTCCTGCATTATGAAGAGCTTCTTCCTGTTGTGGTGTGAAGCTATGTGACAGGAAAGCGGCGCGCATATCTTCACGCCAATCATTTGCACCGGCAATTTCAGATAATTGCCGTCTTATGTGTTCGGTTTTAGCAGTAAATTCATCGGAAACCGTCATAAACACCCCTGTTTATATTATTTTGTTTCTTTTATTTCGATGTGGGTGTCTGTTTGACTTGGCCCCCATTTTTCTTCGTGCAAGTTTATCTCAATTCTTTTCTGGTTGTCCAATTTTTCTTTTAATGATGAAGAAGATGTCGCAACACTAAAGAGTTTTTTGCACTTATCCGTGATAAATTTTTCTTCCTGTGCGCTGTCGATCCATCGTAATAACGCATCGAATTGCCCGTTATTATTCAGTATACCGATATGGCGGTTGTGTTTGCCCAGTTGTTTCAGGCCAAGTGCTGTCGCGAGCGCATAGCTATCTTTAACCGTGGCTTGATCATAAATGATCGGCGCATCTGTATCTTCAAGAATATCAATCTCATAGTTCGGTAGATTATCTTCCTCTCCTGTAATAGCCGGATGTTGCCACACTTCAATTTTATCAAATACATCATCGATAGTATCAGCAATAATCAGATGTTCCTCCGGTAAATCGGGTAGGGTGTTGATATATTGGATGAAATCATTCCAATACCCGTCTGTATTAACAAGGATTACGGGTTTTGCGTGTGAGCCGAGCGCAGCCCAATGCAGCGCCTCTAGAACTTCGTCAATTGTTCCAAATCCGCCGGCAAGACCGATAATAGCATCTGCGCGTTGGAACATCTTGAGCTTGCGTTCCCACAAATCGGGCACAAGAATAGTCTGGCTCAGGGCAGGGTGAATGCGTTCACTGTCCTTTAGGCTCTTAGGGATTATGCCTGTTACGCGTCCGCCTGCTTCTAATGACTTATTGGCGACAATGCCCATGAGCCCAGCATCCATACCGCCATATACCAGTTGCTTGCCGTTTGCACCAATCTTTTGGCCAAGCTCCGCCGCGGTATCTTTAAAGATTTGGCGGCATCGACCTGATGATCCGAGGTAAACGGTGAACTTTTCAAGATTTTTCATAGGGGAAGTGTACTTTCTTAGACATTATGAGCGGTCATTATGCCGCGTTTGTTTTGTTTTTCAATAATAAATGGCGGGTATTACGATTGCTCCATGTGCCAATCGCGCGTTAAGTTCAGGAAATTGCGTATAATATCCAAACCTTGCGGTGTTAAAACAGATTCAGGGTGGAATTGAACGCCGTATACGGGGTTTTTGATATGTTGTATGGCCATGATTTCATCCTGATTATTGCTGGCCGTAACCCGTAAATAAGGTGCTTGGTCAATATCAACAATCAGGGAATGATAACGGCCGATTTCCATGGGTGTTTTGATATTATGAAACAGGGCATTGCCATCATGCGCTATTTTATCATTCTTACCATGCACAGGCTTACCCGCGCGCACCGTTTTTCCGCCATAGGCATCTGCGATGGCTTGATGCCCTAAACATACGCCAAGGATCGGGATTTTTGTACCGCATTCACGTATAACATCAATGCAAATACCGGCCTCGTTCGGCGTGCAAGGGCCGGGTGATAAGATGATGCCCGCGGGGCGCATCTGCCAAATTTCATCAATAGTGATTTTATCGTTACGGTGCACCTCGTACGGCGCGCCACATTTTTCAACATAGCCCGCGAGCGTATAAACAAAGGAATCGTAATTATCAATAATCAGGATCATGATGGCGGATCATAAAACGAAGTGGGGCAAAAGTGAATCACTAAATGCACGCCGCGTAACTATCCTGCTTTTTCAAGAGGGGCAGGATCAAAAATTTCGTGCTGCTCGCCAAAGGATTGAAACACGCCCTGTGCCTTATCTAATGTTTCCTGATACTCATCCGCAGGGTTTGAATCGGCTACTATACCGCCGCCAACCTGTAGGCTAACCTTATTGTCTTCATAGATTAGGCTACGGATCAGGATATTGGTGTCCATTGTGCCGTCAAATCCGATATATCCCATAGACCCGCAATAGGCGCTGCGGCGGGTGGGTTCTAACTCATCAATGATTTCCATCGCGCGAATTTTCGGTGCGCCTGTAATTGAACCGCCGGGGAATGCGCCGCGCAGCAAATCAAGGGCATCCTTATCGTCTTTTAACTCGGCCTCGATGGTTGAAACCAGATGGTGAACGCGGGCGAAGCTCTCAAGCTTGCATAAATCTTTTACATTCACGGTTTCAGGCTTGCAGACCTTCGATAAATCATTGCGCAGTAAATCCACAATCATCGTGTTTTCGGCACGATCTTTTTGGTTTGATAACAAATCATTCTTAAACGCGCGGTCTTTTATGACATTCTCAACACGTGGGCGGGTTCCTTTGATCGGGCAAGTCACAACTTTCCCTTGGCGTAAGGTTATGAAACGTTCGGGCGAAGCAGAGGAAATTTTCACATTCCCGATATTCATATATGATGCAAACGGCGCGGGGTTAACTTTGCGCATATGCATATAATGAATGAACGGATCAAACCCTTGCGGCAGGCTCGCGTCAAATCTCTGTGCTAAATTAGCCTGAAAAATATCGCCCGCATAAATGTAATCAATGACGCGCTGTATTTGTGCTTCGTATTCTTCGCGAGTGAAGTTTGCCTGCCATGCCAAATTGATATCTTGATAAGATGGTGTGTCATATTCATTTGTGATCTGCGCGATGAGGAAATCACGTTTCTTTTCGGCTTCTTCTTCACTGTCGGCATGGGTGAACAAATAGGTTTGCTTCATCAGGTAATCATGCGCCAAAACCTGATCATATATGCCGACCGCCATGTCGGGGACAGTGTTGTTTTTTAAAGCTTTCTTCGGCAGATCTTCGACATAACGACCAAGGTCGTAACTAAACAAGCCAGCTGCACCGCCTTGGAAAGGGGGCAGGCTTGGCATATGCATCATTTTACCGCGCCATGATTTAAGGCGTGATTTCACAATCGTAAACGGGTCGCCTGCAAAAGATAATCTCTGTTCCCAATTCGTAACGGTAACCTTGCCGTTTACGGCCTCGATCGTTTCAATCGGGTGACACATGGCAAAGCTGTATCGGCTGCTTGGGTGTTTGCGATCCGCACTATCAAGTAACAGGCTATAGGGCATATGCTTGACGGCCAAGAATGCCTTTAAATGATCGATGCCTGTTAAATCATAGACATATGGGCGCATATAAAATCCTGTTTTTTGCCCTTAAAATAAATGGGGCTTTTTTGTTTAAATCATTATTTACAGGCATAAACTATAGTGCGGTTTTCATCTAAATAACAAACTTTGTTATTATTTTTTCCACAGCGACTACTGATTTAAGAATTTGGCGATTTCTTGCGCCGTTTCATTAATGCCCGTTTTGATGATTTCAACATCAGGGGGAAATGCGCTATGCAGGCGGGACGGCAACATGGAATCGAGCATGACGAACACACCCCGATCATCGGCGCGTCTGACTAAACGGCCAAAGGCCTGTTTCAATTTTAAGCGCGTCATCATTTCATCATATTGGCGTTTACCAAAGGCATCACGGCGTGCCTTGTGCAGTATGGTGGGGCGCGGCCAAGGCACACGATCAAAAACCAAAAGGCGAAGTGAACCACCCGGTACATCAACCCCATCACGTACAGCGTCAGTACCAAGCAAGCATGCATGGTGGTCTTCGCGGAACATGTCAATTAATGTGCCTGTATCCATGCCCTCAATATGCTGCGCATAAAGGGCAATGTTCTGTGCCTCCAGTGGCAGGGCAATGCGGTCATAAACTGCGCGCAGACGTTGTACCGCCGTAAAGAGGCCAAGTGCGCCACCGCCGCTGGCTTTGAATAAATTATGATAGGCCGCCGCAACCTGTGCCAAATCATTTTTATTAACGTCATTGATAATGAATATCTTTGTGTTTTGCGCATAATCAAAGGGGGAGGCATAGCTTTCTTCGAGTGGTTCATGCGTTAAATACTGTACGCCTGTACGTTCGCGGGCAACCTTGCTGTTGGCATTCTCATCATCGCTGCGGTCGCGCAATGTGGCGGAGGTCACGCACATACCATGCAGGTGCGGCCTGATGCTACCTGCAAATGGCTTCATAGGGTCCGCATAATGGCGGTATACGCCAACATCAACAGATTTACCATCTACGCGTTCGACCTCCAGCCAGTCAACAAAGCCTGCTTTTTCTTCGCCGTTCACCAAAGTTTCAAGCATTGCAATCCATGCCTTAAGGGTCATGCCGCCGCGCCGCTCCAATGAGGTGCTGAGTGCTTCAATGCGTTTTCGCATATCGCTGCTCATCTCACCTTGATCATTCACCAGACGATCGTGCAATAATTTGGCCAGTGCATCCATGGGCTTGTACAAATCACCTAGGGCACTTTTCAGGGTTTGGGCTGCTTTTATAATTTCATCATCCAGCGGGAAGAGCTGCGTTTCTATCGAGTATGGCGTGTCAACGCCATCTGCGCGTGCATACACCATGCGGTGTACCTCCATCAGGAAGCTTTCCGTCGGGCCGCTCGGCAATTTGTCTTTAAAGCGTCTGCTCCATCCGCTTCCGCACAGGGAGGTCGCATGGTGCAATATGTCTTGCATATACCCTTGAGCGGTTTCATCCGTTTCAATTAAATCCTCAATACGACGTTTCAGACCTCGGGCGCGTCCCTTTTTACCGCCTTCATTGCCCATGATCCACCGCCTTAAATCTGCGGTTTCGCGTGCAGTTAAATGCGCGCTATAGGCACTGTCTGCGGCGTCAAACAGGTGATGCCCCTCATCGAAGATATACCGTTTTGGCATGCCATCAGATGATGCCGACATTGCCGCCTGAATCATGACCAAGGCATGGTTAGCAATAACCAGTCGAGATCGTTTGCTTTTGCGTACTGATCGTTCAATAAAACAGCGATTATAGTGATCACACGCTGAATAAATACATTCGCCGCGCCGATCCGCCAGGCCGTACGTGTTTGCGTAGCCTAATAAGCCGCTAAGCCATCCCGGGAAATCAGCCCCGCTCAGGTCGCCGTCTTTGGTCGCGGCAACCCAACGTGCCATGATGCCTGCGGCAATGGTATGACGCGGATTATATGACAGGGCTGCGCCCGCGCTTATGTCCTCCAGATTTAAAAGGCATAAATAATTTTCCCGCCCTTTACGAATAGAGACATACGCATCCTTTACCGCAGGGTGCGGATACAGGCGGTCCAGCTCGCTATCGATTTGGCGTTGCAAGTTCTTGGTATAGGTTGATATCCATACGCTGCCGTCGTTTTTCTCTGCCCAAACACTGGCTGGAGCAAGATACCCCAATGTTTTTCCAACACCTGTTCCGGCTTCGGCCAAAACGATATGCGGATTTTCATCTTCGCGCATCGGATCAAACATTTTTGCAACGGCGGCGCTGTATGATTTTTGCTGCGCGCGGGCTTCTTTCGGGCGATCTCCGACATTGAGTAAATTTGCCAATTGTTCATGGGCTTCTTCGGCACTCACGCCGTAATGTGATGCGGGGGGCTCGGGCGGGTCGTCAACCCATTCGGGTAAATGTTTCCATACATTCAGCGCGGATTTCGAAAAAATTTCTTCTTGTTCGTCATATTCATGACCAAGGGCGGCGTGGATAAACGGCGTCCAATTCCATCCTTTTCCCTTCAATCCCATCACAGATGAAATCTTGAGCAGGTCAGCTTTTTCCGCAAAAGCATCATTTTGTATATCGCCGAGCAGGCTTCGAGCAATATCCATCAGGGTAAAGGGGTAATCTTCCATGTCGCGCGGCACATTGCAGCCAAGAGTACGTGCAAGCCCGACAGGGGTGGGAACGCAAAAACGCGCGGGATGCACAAAGGCAAATAATTCCAATACGTCAAAGGCGTAAAATTCTTCAAATCCCATACGCCCCTTTGTATAGGGGGCGTGGCAAACCATCACGGCCTTGCCGCGCAAAATAGGTGCGGCCTCTTGATGGGATAGGCGCAAGACCTCACCATCCTCGCTCAGGATGATGCATTCGCGCGCATTGGCAAAGACCGCCGGAATATCAGGCAGGGCAATATGCGTTGGGCTTTTGGGAATCGCTGTGTCTGCTGTCATAATAAATGGATACCATCTTTTATCTGGCTCGCGCAGCACTTTTTGACTATAAAGGTGGATAAGAAATACAAAATAAACAGGAGTATGTGAAAATGAGTGGTGAAGGTGAAACACCGAAGAAAGCTTTTGATTCTGAGCGCTATATCGCAGAGCAGATGGCACAGAAAGGTTTTGTAGATACCGGTGGTAATAATTTACTTCATGTTAAGCCCGAAACAGGGGCAAAGATTGCGGAAGAAATTCATAACGGATCACGTTTTATTGATTCTGAATATGACGCACCGGAGGGCATAGAACCATAAGTGCTCAATGTTCAAAAATATTAAAAAAGGCGCGAAATTTACGCGCCTTTTTTGTTTTTCTTTGTTCTTATGCCGCCTTTTTACCGCCGCCGCTTTTGGGTTTTGGGAGGGGCGGGTTAAACAGCTCCGGCGTGCCTGCGGGAAAACTCTCCAGATAGACGGATTGTGACGGGAAGGCAAAAGAGGTGCCTGCTTTATCTTCTACGATGTCCTTAATCGCAAGGGCAAAGCTCTCCTTGATCTCCAGCCATGTTCCCCAATCCGTTGTTTTGGTGAAACAATAAATCATGAAATCAATGGATGAGTCATTGAAGCTGTCGAGACGGACAAAGGTGGCAACCTTTGGCGGCTTTTCAAAATCATCATTTTCCGCTAGGTATTTTGAAATCTCATCCCGTATTAATGTAAGCTGTTCGCGGCTTGTGTCATACACCACACCGATTTTCCAGTAAATTCGGCGGTTTGTCATACGGCTGAAATTTGTAACAACGGCATCGGACAAATCGGCATTCGGTACATATACCGGGGCTTTGTCAAATCGGCGTACACGCGTTGAACGAAACCCGATTTCCTCGACCGTGCCCTCGACAACGCCGTCTACTTTGATCCAGTCACCCGGATGAAACCTTTTCTCTGCGATAACTGTCAGACCGCCGATCAGGTTTTTAAACAGGTCTTGCGCACCAAGCGCAACAGCCGCACCAAACAGGCCAAGACCGGCAAGAAGAGGGCCGATGGCAATGCCCCAAACCTCAAGGATGACGGCGGCTCCTATGAAGACCACAACAACCTTTAACGTTTTGAACATCCATTGCACCATCATCGGGCTGAGGAGGGCTTCGAGCTTGCGTGATACATGTCGGATAGGATCTAGTGCACGATGTAACGCCCAGAATATCGTGAAGGCAATCATAGATCTGATGATACGCGCACTGAAATCTGCGACAATGCCATCAACGCCAAGGCTTTGTACTGCAAAGAATAAACCCATAATGATCGGAATAAATCGCAAAGGTGGGATTATGGCCTCAACCACGCGATCATCAATATCTGTTTCAGTTTTTTGTGTCAGACGTTGTAGGGCATTCACAATGTAACGTGTAAAAAAGCCACGTAGCACCAAAAACGCGCCGAAAATAATAATCGCAATAATAATTTTTCCGATATCAATCCCCATAAAGCCGTTATGCCAAACACTTACAACTTCATCCCAAAATTGAATGGCTTGTTTATCTATGATTTGGCCGTTTTCGGGTGTTAATTCATTTAACGCTGCGCTATTATTCGTCGCCATGATAAGTGTTTTCCTTCGTTTCTGTTCTTTTACGGATAATGAAAACTGACATGGCCACACACTAATACAGGATATGATCTTATGGAACTGTTTTCAGGAATAAACTCCCCCGAAATGCTGGAATATTTACAAAAACGACGCAGTGTCGTGGCACAAAATATGACCGAGCCTGCGCCAAGCAAAGATGAAATGGATTCTATATTACGCGCGGCGGCGCGTGTGCCCGATCACGGGAAGTTAAATCCTTGGTATTTTATAGTCTTTGATGGGCAGAGCAGGGTGGATATCGGCGTAAAAATTGCCGAACTCTACCCGCAGGAAAACCCGGATTTTAAACCTGCACATATCGAGGTTGAGCGCGAGCGCTTTACCCGTGCGCCAATGGTGGTGGGTGTTGTTTCTCGTATTCGAAACGGTAAGCCCCCGCAATGGGAGCAGGTGTTGTCCGCAGGCGCGGCCTGTATGAATCTGGTTTTGGCCGCAAATGCCGCAGGTTACGGGGCGCAGTGGCTTTCCGAATGGTATAGCTATAATGATGATTTTAAATCTTATCTCGGCCTTGATGCGCGTGATCATATTGCAGGTTTTATTCATATCGGCACAATTAAGGATAAAGAATTGATAGAAGAGCGCCCGCGCCCAGACATGAATGAAATTGTGACCTATTGGAATGGAAATGCATCAGATGTGAAAAAAGGCGACCAATATAACGTCGCCAAATTTCCTATTCCAAAACATGGTTTTAAATTACCTAATGTATAGGTAATTTTTTTAGCTGTTGTTAAAACCTTCCGGCGTATTGCTATCATCATCAACGCTCGGAACCTTAGTTTCAGCCGTATTTGTCTCCGCCTGAAGATCGTCATCGTTTGCCGCAGGGGTGTGGCGTGTAATCATTAGGTCGATCATGCGTTTCTTTTTAACACCCGAACCATCTGACGCTTGTTGCCAGTCATCATCAATTGGTATTCCCGGGGCAAGGTTATGGTTTTCACCGTTGGAATCAATGATAGAATTCTTTCTTACGGTTGGCTCATCAGAGGACGGGCGAAGTGTAAGTTCGGTTATATCATCTATAATATGACGTTGAGGGCTTGTGTCTTTTAATTGAACATCTTCTTCACGAATTTTACCCATATCAATAAGTGATTTTGTTGATCTGATGGCATCAACAAATTTTCTTGTTTCATCGACGTTGTCCGCCCTGAAACCTGTGAATTTTAACCGTCTGGATGCATCAATCATGATTGAAAGCGAGCCCTGAATACTTCCGGCGCTTACGTTTTCATTCGAGGTTGATGTGAACAGTCCGACGCCGTTTTGCTCTGCAAATTCAATCATTTCAGGCCTCAGATCAAAAATGATGCAGTCAAATGCGTGGACACCGACCTCTTCGTGAAAGGCTTTTAATCTGTCCAAGCCTTCATCTGTATATGGTGTCCCTTCTTTCACACGCCACCCGGGGATTATGACATTTTCTTCGCCGAATAATTGCACGGTTTTAATGGCTGGCATTATTTTTAGGTCATCATCGCATGCGCGTAACTCACGTAGTCTGTCCCATTCAAAACTGTTGAAAACAAAGTCGTCTTTGTCCAATCGTCCGTCTGCAATATATTCGGAAATCATATCATAAACGGGGGCTGCCGTGCCGTCGCTTTTCAGTTCAATGTTTACCACAAGGTTCTTACCTGTTTGCAGGCGGTATTCTTCATTACGCTCAACGATGAAATCTAAAACTTCTCTGAGTTTTGGAACGTTGTGACCGTTTCCGACATCATATGCTGCGAGGGAGGCCATGTTAAATTGCGATGAAAGTTTCTCTGCATCTTCAAATTCTATGCCTTCATCTTTGGCAATGCGTTTCATTTGATCGGTGTGAATAACCGCCAATTCTCCGTCTTGCGTAAGTTGTACATCAAATTCGAGGCCGTCAGCCCCCAGATCCAAAGATTCTTGAAAAGACACTAGAGTATTTTCCGGTAGGAAGTTTTCCGGCAAATCCTTAATGCGCGCAGTTGGTCCCATGCCACGATGGCCAAGAATTACAAAAGACATATATCACCCGTTTACTTTAAATTGTTTTTTTTGTGTTTTTATAATATTATCCGCCAATAATATACAAAGAATAATAGGTTCGTCAAACAAATGAAGAAACTGAATTTAATTGGCCACAGGGGGTATGGGCCAACCCATAATTTAGGGATTGATCATCCGCATAATGAGCAAGTGCCTGAAAATAGCCTGAGCGCTTTTCGTTATGCGTTGGAAAATGGTGCCGATGGCATAGAGCTGGATGTGATTTTATCTGCAGATGGCGTTCCGGTTGTTATACATGATCAAGAAATCGGTATGCATATTACGCAACATGACGTTACAGCAAATGTTTGTGATTTGACTCTTGAAGAAATACAGGAGTTTGATATTGGGGGAGGGAACAGAGTCCCCACTTTGGACGACGTCATGGCTTTGTGTGAAGAATATGCGCATATGGATGTGATTGTAAATTTGGATGTCAAGGATGAGAATTGTGTTGATCCCATTCTTAAAGCGATAGAAGCACATTCTTATTCGGATAATCGTTTTATTATTTCATCATATAAATGGGATTTATTGCGTAAATTCCGCGAAAAATCAGAAGATATACAATTAGTGCCTGCCATTAAAACGCGTATTTTGTTTGGTGAAGAAAATGTAGGTGAAAATTATGAGCCTTTAACAGATGATTATAAAGACAGTGCTTATGACACATTGAAAAGCTTACAAGACGAAATCAATTTTTCAGCACTGGATTGTACATACGGGGATTACAGACCCAAATTAGTGGATTGGGCCAAGCATATGGGAGTCGGTTTGCAAATTTCAACCGGAAACGACCGCGTTACCGGAGAAGATTCCGACTATGACATATTGCGGGTACTGGAATATGTGGCAAGAACCGAGCCTGCGATACCTATTGTATTATCTAAGGTTGATGAGCCTGATAAGGTTCGTATGCAATTAAATCGTTTGCTTAAATATGATGGGCCAAGCAGAGACTATGAAGATTGGTCGCCATAAACCTTAGGCATGACCCCACACACGGTTCCACACATTAGCTAATGAGAAATGATTAAACTTAGCTGTGAGATGCATTTTTAAAGCTGCATTACGTAATGCCATGCGGTAATTCGGTGCAATGCCGGTGCTCCCGTCTTCCATGGTTACGATACATAAATTGCCTCGTCCATGCGGAGCAGGGATGATCTCGCTGTTTATGACATGATTTGAGCCTAAAGATAATGATCGTTTTGCATGAAAACCAGGGTAATCACGCATTACATTTGCATTGTTTACATTGCCAAGATCGTATTCGTTATCATCCAGGCCACGCCATAAAAGGTGCTTTCCGTCGATATCTTTTTGATAGCGATGGCGGCCGATCATTAAAACTGCGCCGACGCTCAGCTCTTGATTAATCTCTCTGAATTTATCGGGAGTGTACAGTTCATCACCTGTGCAAAAGGCTTCGAAAACCTCTATGTGGTGTAATAATCTTTTGGCCGTCGGCCTCGCGTTTTCTATACTTAGCATGTATGTAACTCTTACCTAATTTAGTCTGATTATCGCATTTCAATTCTGATATACGTTTTTTTGTTGCCCCACATTCGAAGAAGAGTGGTTTTGCCTTATGAGCTTGCTGCCCATGTTTTAATAATAGCGCGCAGATATTTAAAAATTATTTAAAATTTTAGGTAATTTTTATGAAAAATGTTTGTTTTCCAATGTTTTCCTGTTTTTTCTAATGTAAAACAGTGTTTTAGTGTTTTTTGAATATGGGTGTTTTTTTCATAAAAAAAATACTCGCAACCAATCTGTGGTTGCGAGTATAAACTATTGTATATATTCAAAGGTTTAGTTTTTAAGCTGACTTTGCTAATTCATTATTTAGCGCGCTGCGAATAAGGCTAACGGTTTCTTTCGGACCATATAGGGCAATGAAGGAACCAAAGCGTGGTCCTTGGTTTTGGCCAAGTAGTACTTGATAGAGTGCCTGAAACCAATCACGAAGTTCATCCTTTTCATATCCGTTTTCTTTGCCTGCATCGAAAACAGCCGTCATATATTCCTCAGCATCTAAACCTGTGTCCAATGTTTCAAGCTTATCTGCAAGAGCCGATAGGGCGGCGCGTTCGCGATCATCAGCTGCGCGGTATGATTTTTCAGGCAGCACGAAATCCTTGTAATATTGAATAGCATAACCAACTAAGCGATCAAGGAATGGCGCGCTTTGTGGTGTTGCATCCGGTGCATATTGGCGAATGAAGCCCCATAAGGTTTCTGCATCATCGGTATTGGCCGCATTCACAAGGTTGAGCAATAAGCCAAATGAGATCGGCGAATGCTGGCTTGGCGGAACTTCTCCGTTGTGGATGTACCATGCGGGGTTATCTAATTGCTTTGCCGCGTCTTGCCCAGGTAGTTTTTCAACAAATGTAATATACTCGTCAACCGCCTTTGGAATAACATCGAAATAGAGTTTTTTGGCAGACGTCGGGCGCTGGAACATATAATAAGCCAAGCTTTCATGCGGTGCATATGTCAGCCATTCTTCCATGCTCAGGCCGTTTCCTTTTGATTTAGAGATCTTTTCACCTTTTTCATCAAGGAAAAGCTCATAGTGAAAGCCCGCAGGGTTCGGTCTGCCCAGTATTTTCAAAATTTGTTTTGAGATATCAGCAGAGGTTCTTAAATCTTTTCCGCTCATTTCGTAATCAACATCCAACGCATGCCAACGCAGCGCCCAGTCCGCACGCCATTGCGCCTTAACTTTACCGCCTGTGACGTCTTGTGTGATTACTGATCCGTCTTCATCTTCGAATGTGATTGTGCCCGCTACAGGATCCGTGTTTAAGATCGGAACCTGTAAAACCTTGCCGCTCGAAGGGGAAACAGGCAAGAAAGGTGAATAGGTTGCTGCGCGTTCTTCACCTAAAATCGGAAGAACAGCATTTTTAATCTCTTCATGATGCTTTAACATCAAAAGCAGCGTTTCATCAAAACGCCCGGTGTGATAGCAATCGTCCGTCGAGCTCATGAATTCATATTCGAAACCGAATGCATCTAAAAATTCACGAAGTTGCGCGTTATTGTGGTGGCCAAAGCTTTCATATTCGCTGTCGAACGGGTTAGGAACCTTTGTGAGCGGCAAGCCGATATAATTCGCCAGCATCTCTTGTTGTGGTACGTTTGTAGGTACTTTACGGAAGCCGTCCAAATCATCAGAAAAGCAAATTAGCTTCGTCGGGATTTCAGGGTGCAGGCATTGAAAGGCATGCATGACCATCGTTGTACGGCATACTTCTCCGAATGTGCCGATATGCGGCAAACCTGACGGGCCGTATCCCGTTTCAAACAAAACATAGCCCTTTTCGGGTGTTTGCACCTGTCCGCGGCCAATCGCGCGCAACCGTTTGACAACCGCCTTGGCCTCTTCAAATGCCCATGTACGGTTTTTAATTGCAATGTCAGGTGTGATTTCTGTGGTCATTTTCTTCAATCCCTTTATAAACAGGGGTTTAGCAATAGCAGAGATTTCCGCGCCTTTCAAACAGGTTTTTCATCGCTGTGCGAAATTTCAAGATCAGGGAGTATGCTAAGGTTATCTACACTTTCATCTTGCTTGTATATGACAGCAACATGTCGATACTTAATACGTTTGAAGATGGTCGTGCCGATGATGACGCAAATGAAAAATACGTTTAAACCATTCACGATCGATAATTTCAAATCATGTAATTCGTAGATGCTGTACAGCAGGCTTACAAAGGATGTGTAAAACCAGATCGACCATGATGTTACCGAAATATCATTGCATGGCCCTTTCGTACGGATAAGAGTTATGATTTGCGGAAAATATGCAAAAATAAGGACAACCGACACGGTTGAAAATAATATTCCGATCATAGTGATTTATTCCAACGCGTTGGCATGTTCTGTTTGATAATCAATATGATTACCGGTTTCATGGTTGTAGATCAGGGTTTGTATTTGTCTGACGAAGTTCCCCATGGCCTCCAGATCTCCGTTTTCGCCTGCCTCAAGGTCAGGGAGTAGTGAGCAAAGTTCTGCCGCGGCATCTTCGTTGCCAAGTGTATGGCCAAGTCGTTCGAGTAATTTACTGACTTCACGGCGATGGATATCAACAAGTTGCGCTTCGATGTCCGCAACTTCGTTAAATGCAGCATTATTTTTATCGTGATCTGTCATGCATGATTTCTACCATATGACATTCTGATCTGTCTAAATTAAAAAATCAGGGTGGTGATCATCCGGGTGGTCTTCACCCAGATGCGGATGAATGCCTTGTGCATCACGCATACCCGCTAGCAATTCAAAATTTTCGTGCTGAATCATGACATCGGCAAATGTTTTTCCCGCCATCGTTTGATCGTAATCGATAAACCGATAATCCGCACCCATTTCGAGCAGGTCGTGCAGGCGATCAATATCTGTATTTCCGTCTTTGATCATAGCCATGATTTCATGGCTTGCCTGATTAGCCGCTTTAACGCCTTCGAGTGTCTCGCTCTCCATGGCAATCATGCATGTTTCATCATCTATGGTAATAGCCGCATAGTTCCATGCATCCAGACCGAAATTATCTTGCGCCACACCGTTCATTAACTGCACAACTTTTTTCGCTGCGCCAGTTTGTAATACTGCAAAATTCCAATCACGATCTAAATGGTCTGTTGTGTTTTCTGCATGGCCTAAAACGTGCAAAACTGAGTTGATGGATGTTTTGTCAGAGACGGTTTGCACGGCGTTGATTTTGTTATTTAGGGCGATGTTCATTAATTGCCCTTGTGTCCAGATGCTATGTTTGGCATCGCTGGATGTACGAATGTCATATCCTGCATCTGTTTTCTGTACAAAAAAGCGTGTGGGCAAGGCAATGCTATAGCCTTCGAATTCGGTACTGTCGCTCCATTCCTTTTCCGCGAGTTTCATAACATCAGGCACTTTTTCTTTGTCTTGTTTTATCGGGCGCCAGGCTTCGGGGCCATCCCAATCTTCGTCATATTTCGTTCTTAAATACTCTTGGAGTAATATCGCGGCTTTATCTTCGTCAATTTCGTTGGTCGCATATAGATTAGGCTCAATGTTCAAATCCTTTGCAATTACCAATTTTGCAAAAGTAAGAGCATAGGCGGGGTGAATCTCCCATTCTGTAACTTGGTCATCATTTAGCGGTATTTGGTGGAAAAAACGTCCCGGATGGCTGGGTTGCTCTACACCGGGTTTGTCGTTGTTTAGGTCAACACGCTGGCCTGTGCTTTCCAGAAATATAGTCACATTGCCGCTTGCATCAAAACGACAGACGCTACTCATATCGTCAATCATTGCGGCGTGAACATCCTTTTCGGTCAGGCCGAATTCCGCCGCGCTAAACAGGGGGGAAACATCAGCAACCATTTGGTTTTGTGATGATATCGTACTGTTATCATAAATAAAGCTACGCCCGTGTTCGTCTGTAACCTTCATATGGCCACGCTCTGTCTTATCAAAAAACAAGCTTCGTCCCGTGCTTTCATCCGATACCAAAACTTGTGCGTGATCGGGGCTTGTTTGCACTTTCAATCCGTTGGTATGTATGGTGTCCCATTTCCTTTTTTTGTCTGTAAAAAAATCCGCATTGAATACATTGCTCCAGTTTGACGGATTGGACAGATAGCTTATTAACCCGGTCTTTTGATTGAAATTTAACTTCATATTTTTGAACGTCCCTGAAATATTATTTTTTATTTCCATATATATAAATATATTTTGTTTCATTCGTCAATTAACGGAATGTTGCAAAATTCTTGATAATCATATAAACCGCATGTTCATTTTTATTTATGTGTAAAAGGTGATGATATGAGCGGTTTTTCTAAACAAGCATTGGACAGGGTTCACGATTTTATTACGGCGGGCGATTTGCGTGCTGAATTTGACGGTATGGCGACTAACCGCCCGGATATCGATACACCGCAAATTGTTGCGCAAATCATGAGCGAAACATTTATTAACGCCGATGGTCAGGTGACATTGCCTGAAACGCGCGAAGCATTCGATGAGGCGGTCAATAATATGATCCGCAGTAGTTTTAAAGAAAAAGCCGGCGGCCTTGGTATGATGTATTACGGTATTGCGACTGGCGGTATACGTAATGCAGCAGATGATATTTGGACAATTGCTACAGAGCAGCCATCGTCATTAGACGTTTAAATCAGCATGTGAAGCCGCGCGGCCAGCTGTAAAAATGTCAAATAAATTATTTTTTAAACTGAAAATAATTTTATTTTCGCGGGTATGAAACAGGCGTAAAATTGATCTCATATGATGGATCGTCCGTCATCAGCCACGACCGCTAAAGGCCGTAAAAGTATGGAGATCAAGATGGGTTCATCTTGCGGATCATCAGCATGCAGTGCAACACCAAAGAAGCCTGCATCGAAACCGACTAAAAAAGGTAAGTAGATATTTCAGATAGCGGAGGGCTCACTTCCGCCTGATACGAAGGCGCCGCACGGATAAAACCTGCGGCGTTTTTGCTTTGTTTTTGTGCGCGCACGGCTGTATATCTATTAGGCATGAAAGCCATGATCCCGAATAATGAACGTCCATTACAGGTTGCCGCGGAATTCGACCGCTCGCAGCCTTTTCGCATTGATTCAAGTTACACGCCTGCAGGCGACCAGCCGGAGGCTATCCGCAAATTGGTCGAAGGGTTAAATGACGGCTTAACCGATCTGTCCTTACTTGGGGCAACGGGAACGGGTAAGACCTTTACCATGGCGCATGTGATTGAAACATTACAGCGACCCGCGCTTATTCTTGCACCGAATAAAACATTGGCGGCGCAGCTCTATGCCGAGTTCAAGGCGTTCTTTCCCGATAATGCGGTGGAATATTTTGTGTCATACTATGATTACTATCAGCCCGAAGCTTATGTACCGCGCACCGATACTTTCATCGAAAAGGACAGCTCGATTAACGAGCAGATAGACCGCATGCGCCACGCCGCAACACGTGCCTTGTTTGAGCGCAAAGATTGTATCATCGTAGCATCGGTGTCGTGTATTTACGGTATCGGATCAAAGGAAGATTATATGGCCATGGCGTTTCCGTTGACGCGCGGCATGACCATAGAGCGTGAAGATATCATCGCAAAATTCGTAGAGCTTCAATATACGCGGAATGATATATCGTTTGAGCGCGGATCATTCCGTGTACGTGGGGATACGGTCGAGATTTTTCCTGCACACTTTGAGGATCGTGCATGGCGGTTCTCTCTGTTTGGGGATGAACTTGAACAAATCACGGAATTTGACCCGCTGACGGGTGCGAAATTCGAAGACCTTGAAGGCGTGCAGATTTTTGCGAATTCACACTACATTACGCCGGGGCCGACCATGCAACAGGCGATCACACATATTAAGTCAGATTTGAAATCACGTCTGGATTATTATAACCGAGAGGGTAAGCTTCTGGAGGCGCAGCGTCTGGAACAACGCACAAAATTTGATATTGAAATGCTCACCGCAACGGGCAGCTGTAAAGGAATTGAGAATTACTCACGTTACCTTACAGGCCGCCCGCCGGGAGCGCCCCCCCCGACGCTGATTGAATATTTACCTGAAAACGCGATTATGTTCCTTGACGAAAGTCATGTCATGATTCCGCAATTACGCGCGATGTATAACGGCGATAGGGCACGAAAAACCGTTTTGGTTGATCATGGCTTCCGATTGCCTGCCGCAACAGATAACCGTCCGTTGCAATTTGATGAATGGAATAATTTGCGCGGCCAGACGGTATTCGTTTCCGCCACCCCAAGCGCATGGGAGCTGGAGCAATCAGACGGTATTACCGCCGAACAAGTCGTGCGCCCCACAGGGTTGATTGACCCCGAAATTGAAATCCGCCCGACGGAAAATCAGGTCGATGATTTGATGCATGAGGCCCGCGCCATCATCGCACAGGGCGGGCGATTGCTTGTCACGACATTAACCAAAAAAATGGCGGAAAACTTAACCGAGTATCTGAACGAACATGATATCAAGGTGCGGTATCTGCATTCCGATGTTGATACATTGGAGCGCATCGAAATCATTCAGGATTTACGCGCAGGTGCGTTCGATGTGCTGGTGGGGATTAACTTGCTGCGAGAGGGGTTGGACATTCCCGAATGTATGCGCGTTATGATCTTGGACGCCGATAAGGAAGGGTTCCTGCGCTCGCGTACATCACTGGTGCAAACCATCGGTCGCGCCGCCCGTAACGTGGATGGTAAGGCGATCCTTTATGCCGATCAGATCACCGATTCCATGCAATACGCCATTGATGAAACCATGCGCCGTCGTGAAAAACAAATGGCACATAACGCCGCGCATGGTATCACGCCGCAAACGGTGAAGAAAAACGTATCCAAGGCGTTCGAGCATTTATACGAGCAAAAGGGTGCGACAAAACCGCTCATTGCCGCAGACAGCGCCGCGCAAGAGGTTCTGCATGATCCTGCGAAGCTCCGTAAGTATATAGAGGGGCTGAAGAAACGCATGCATGCCGCCGCCGCCGATCTGGAATTCGAAGAGGCCGCCCGCCTGCGTGATGAGGTCAAAGCGTTAGAGGAAACGGAGTTGGGTGTTTGATACAAAACATTAAAGAAGAACAGGCATCATCAGAAAACGTTACATACATGCAAGTTTTGTTATGTTTTTGTGTCGGCACGTTGAAGTCGTTTCTAATTACGGTGTCGATATTTTTTATCGTAAATATGCTGTATGAATTTATTTTAAATAACTATACCACAGCATTTTCATTACCGAATTTATTCAAGCCCGCGATCGTTTTAACGCTACTTTTTTTATCTGTACCGTTACCTTTCTTGAGTGCGGCTTTGTTTCAAAATGACATAAAAAGACAATCTTTTGATATTGTGAAGTGGATTACCGTATTAATGGCGATTAGCTGCATTAGTATTTTTTGTTTTATCAAAGCGGTATCTGAATATAGTTATTTTTCGCCCGGTTTTTTTCTTCAAGCGCTTTGCTTGGCTTGTTTTGTTACATTCCCCTTACGGGAGTTCTGATGTTGCGAGAGGCGGAGAGAATTGTGAATTACACCCCGCCTGTTGTCGACTTGTTATCGGCAGACGGAATAGGGTGGGGAATACGGCCTGCTCATCAAATATCAGGTGGTAAATTGTTAAGGTCATGGTTTAAACACTGTATCGGGCTGTTATTCTTTATTTTTCTGGTGAGTGGCTTTTTCGCGATTGTATCATTTGCTGTTTATGAGGCTACATCCGGCTCTGTTAATATATTTAGGGCCTCTAAGATGGTTGCCTTGTTATTCCCCTTTAGTTGCATGGTTATTTTACCGTATGCGTTTATTCATGTGACTGTTTGGATATTGATTAAACGTTTCTGGATCAAGGATAAATGGAAAAAAAGGACATATTTAATGTCCATGTATGTTTCGGGTTTTCTCATTTTTACAGGCTTAGTGCATTTGATTATGTCGAATATCTATGTGCTGCGCCATTGAGCAAAAGCCTCCAACATTTAGGTGATTGGAACGTTGTTTCTATCGTTGAAACAGGGCGTTATCACATTCTGTAGCAGGTATAGCGCGTAAATTATTCTGGATTTTGTATAGGCTTCGCGCTATCCTGTCCGCTGATCGGGTAATGACATTTGTTTTTGAACAGGGGGTTGTATGTCAGAGGCATTCCTTAGCGCGCTTAAATGGTATATTTTATGTTTCTTCATTATTGTCGGAACGACCGCGTTTAAAATCTCTAGTGATACGGGGTCAAATAAACCTGTAATTATCGGTGTTGTGGCCTATGGCGTTGTTTATATCATGTCATATTTCTGGACGGTGTTCCGTGGGCGTATCCTGTTTTATTCGGTCGCGACATTCGTTACGCTGACGCTGGGCTCACCTTATGTGCCTGATATGATGTATATCTTGTTCGGCCTGGATCAGGTCTTATTCGAGGAAACATATACGTGGCTCGGCACTGTGGCATTTGTCGGTTTGCCTGTTATGACTTATGTTTTCTATAGATACGATTAAACTTGCGTTTTAATGCCTGTTTTTTTGCACATGTGTGCATGTGGAAATTCTAATATTTTGAAATAGATACCGTAACGCAGCACATAATTACCGCAGCGCATGAAAGAATTATGCGCGAAAAACCGTGGTTTTGTGATAGTATAGGGGTATGAAAGAAACACTGGTGAATACATGTTGGTTCACCCCGTTTGAATATTTGAAAGGTCAGACTGCATTACGAAATAACAATAAAAAAATCTGTAATATGTATGTATTAGGGCTCAGCCTTATGACCTTATCGGGGTGTGTAACCTCTACTTCTAATACGGCACCGTTGGCGCCAATGCCGCCACAGAATGCCTATCAACTTTCGCAAACTGATGAATCGTTTCTTGCACCGCCGCATTCCTTTACGCAGGATGAGGCAGAATTGCAGGCTCTTGCCTTGGCGCAACAAATAGAGGGCGCCGCGCAGCCGGGTCAAGAAGTTGTGCCGCCTTTACCTGTTGGCATTGAACAAGCGAATAAGGGGGATGTATATGTTCCTAAAAGCGCTTTATCCGCCGCCGCAGTAGATTGCAGCATCAAAGACCGATTTGATCGTAAGGCTTTAATCGCCTATGAGTGGAATCGAAATCGTGTGGCGCTAGATGTTGACGGGGTCGGCCTTGGGGGCGGGGGTGATGATATGGGCTTTCGTGTGGAGTATAAAATCCGCCTGCAGCCCGAAAAAACCAAGGTTCAAAAATGTCGCTATTCCTCAAATTGGCAGGGAATTGTCGGTTCCGGCTATAATGAACTTATTTTGCGCGATGATGATACAGTCATGGAAGAAGTGCGCACAATTAAGGATGAAGCGATTCGTAAGGTTAAAAATATTTTCTGACTAAGCATATGATTCTAAATATTTATGCCTATTTTATCCTATGAATTTGTATGTTTTTCAATTCTGTACCTTGATCTTTTAATGTGGACAACATATTATCAATCTAATGTCCCAAATGTCTGGTGACATGTTTCTGCGTATCTTAAACGAATTGTTTTTGGAAGGAATATGTCGTGACAAATCAAAAAAAATTATTACTTCTTACCATGTGTGCGCCGTTTTTGTTAACAGGCTGTGGTGAAGGTTGGGAGTTCCAAAAGACTGAGAAATTATTCCCGTTTGGCAATAAACGTACTGCCGGTTCAGGTGTTGTCTATGTTTTGGCGAAGATGATGCCGGAGAAGGAACTGAAGATTGAATCCGAAATGGAGCCTGTGGAAGAGGCCCCGGTTGTAGAGCAAGAGGCGGAACCGGTTCTTGATGCGGAAGAGATTTTTGAAGATAATCAGCGTAAAGGCGCAAGCTCGAAGCCGAAAAAAGATCAAACAGCAATGATGGAAGATGATGCGAGCGATGTTCAAAGCTATGCTAAGGCAAGTCCCTCAGCAGGCTATGAGCAGGTTGAGGTTTCATCTGTAGCTAACACGGAAGCAGAAATTTTAGATGATGTGGTTGAATCTGAAACCTCAGAATTGTCTGCAGAGGAATATATTGCCCAAGCACCAACGCAAGTGGAAACACCGGAAGTTCGTATCATTGATAGTGCATCTGATTCAGATAATGCCGCTACAGTGCATTCATACGAGGCATCATTTTCAGAGCCGAAGAATGAAATCGTGGCGCCAAAACGTGATTATGGTGGGTACAAATCGATTGGTGAAGAAACGCTAGACCAGATATATAGCGACCCGTTCTAAAGCGCTTTTATACAGTGTTTTTAAATATATATGTATTTACTAAGCTCCGTTTCATGATGGGGCTTTTTTTATGACCTGATCAAATTTACTTAAAAATTGACATAATATCGAAACGATAGTTATGGAAAAAAGTTAATATCGGTATTACCATAAAGTATAAGCATTGTAAAAAACACTCGGCCAAGCATCTTAGAAATTCATGGTGAGAATAAGAATAAACAATGTGGAAATAGATACTCATATAAAGAAAGGTTTTGGGATATGTCAGTAGAAGTAGAAACAGTTGTAGCTGTATCTGTGATGATGGCGGTTTTCTCCGCAGTCGCAGCGATCGGTACAAGCATTGTGCTTGGTGCCGGATTTGAGCGTTTACGCTCCGGGTTCGAGGTTATTCGCAAGCAAACAGGTTTTTTCAGTGATGCGATCTATAAATTAGAACAGAAAATGGAATGCGTTGATGAGCAAACAGGTAAGTTTTCTCAGGCTATATCAGTGATGGAAGCGAAAGTTAGCAATGTCGGTGATCAGGCCAACGCATTTACAGACTCTGTGAAGTCATTAGAACGCAAAGTTGATATTGTTGACAAGCAAACGGGCTTCTTTGGTGAGGCTATACACAAGCTTGAACGCAAAGTCGAGATGGTAAGCGACCATGAAGAGGTGTTGTCCGAACGCATTGAACAGCAAGCTGACTCTGAAGTAATTAGTGTAGGTAAAACCGAAGCCTTGGTTTCTCATGCGGAGCAACTTTTGAACCAAATGGGGGCGATCGCAGACAGAATTACGGCGGATCGTATGAACCAAAGCTTCAACAGTTATGAAAACACAACTGCCTCAGGCAATAGCTTCGCACATTACACGCACATGCCGGCTTCTGATGCTGACCATATGAGTTCAATTAACTAATCCATGATGCTCTTAAGATGGGGAGGGGCCGGCTTTGTCCGGCCTTTTTCCTGTGCGTTGTGTTTATTATCCGCAGGAGGTAAAGCTTTACAAGTCGCGGGTTACACTGTAAAGATGATAGTGCAGGTGACTTTTTTTTTTATGTTTTTCGGAGGATCATTTGTCGTTAACTTTTATCATTTGGTTCGGGGTTACATTATTTTTACTAGTGTTTTGGTTTTGGTCTACATGGATTGTGATCAGGCAGCATCGCGCATGGAAAGCATACGCGCAAAAAAGAAAACTACGTTTTTATAATAAGGGATGGATGGAAACACCTTCAATTAGTGGTGCAATTGACGGGTATAATGTTTCTATTTTTGAAAGTGAGCATTCCGAATTAGATGGCCGATCACAGAAACGCCTGAGTGCCATTGAAATCGGCTTGCATACCGGTCTGCCGGTACCTTGTGCAATCGCAAGCGCCGGTATGGTTCCTGTTGTTGAGACGCTGGATCTTCGTCAGGAGTTTAAACCGAATACAAAAAATTGGGACGACAGCTATATCGCCCGTACAAATGATTCATCTGTTATTGCTCATTATCTTGAGGGTGGGCGTTTGGAAAAGCTCCTTACCCTCATGAAGACGGATAAGGCATGGGTTGTTGTGATATTCCTGAATGAAACAGGGCTGCTTCGGTTGGATACGCCGTTGCCATTGGATAACCCAAGAGATATTGACGTTCTGGTTAAGCAGATGTTGAACCTTGCTAAGGCGCTTGAATTGAAAAGTGGAGAGGATAAGGACCTTTTACGTAAACGGCTACAAACGGCTAGTGATAAAAAGGTTCTGGACATTGATGAAGACCTTCTTAGCGATGATATCGGTCTTGAGCTTGAGGAAGATCATGTGGAACCTGAGCCAAAACCCAAAAAATCACCATCAAAAACAGATGCCAAAAAATCTACTTAACACGTTTATTTTTTATTTGAAGCCGTCAATATGCATGCCGTATGGCGGTAGAATATGATCGCAATACGTTATTTCATCCTCAGATAGATTAAAAATGCAATTCGTTTCGTTTTTATTATCTTTACGGACAATATGAATTATTTTTGAATGGTTTGTATGGATGAATTCAAAGTCAGGGTGAGAAAAAACTGTTTGCTGCTTCCTCCATTTTAGGAATTTTTTCGTAAACGCCAGGGTGGAGCTTTTATCTGCTAGTTGTTGCTGTACGCATAGCTCTTCATGCTTGGGCGGGATTGGTAACCAAGGTTTGTTTTCAGAAAAACCACAATATGTTTTATCGCAATCCCAGACCATAGGCGTACGGCACCCGTCGCGGCCTTGCCAATCCGGCCATGTTTCTTTTGCCCAAGGGTCTTGTAACGAATCATATGGAATTTCCACCTCAGGCAGACCAAGCTCTTCGCCCTGATACATAAATAATGTACCCGGCAAACAACCAAGCAAGGCGTTTAATGTCTTCGATAGGTCAGGATGGTGATCGTAGAGTTTGTACCAACGGCTGGCGACACGCACCACATCATGGTTTGAAAATGCCCAGCTCGGCCAACCCATATCGGGCTTTAAATGCACTTCGGCCGATTCGCCCGATTCGACTTCATTAGCCGATTCGTCCGATTCTTGCGGGCGTTCATCTTTGATGTGAAATCCAAAAAAGCGTTCCAGTGGCTCGCGGATCAGGCATTCTGTCGGCTCTTTTTCTGTACCGGACATTAAATGGGTATTGTAAGTCGTGTGAAGATATTTATCGCCGCGTGTATAATCGCGTGCCAAACGATAGGGGTGATCATCACCAATCTCTCCAACCATCATTCGTGCATCGTATTTATCTGTGAGGCTGCGCATACGGGCTATGAAATGGAGGTTTTCCGGTTGTGACTTGTCATAGATATGTTGTTGCGCGGAGTATGGTGTCATGACCTCGAACTGGGTCGCATAATCTGTACCGTCTTCACGCGGTGGGTTGTCACGTAAGCTTTGATTGTGAAAATAAAAATTCACTGTGTCGAGGCGGAAACCATCAACGCCCATATCCAACCAAAACTTACAGATATCCAACAGTTCTTCTTGAACTGCGGGGTTGTGAAAGTTTAAATCAGGCTGCTCAGTCAGGAAGTTATGCAGATAATATTGATTATATCGATCATCCCATTCCCATGCGCTGCCGCCGAAAACGGACTGCCAGTTATTCGGTGGAGCGCGGTTGCCGTCGCTATCCGTTTTGGCATCGGCCCAAACATACCAATCCTTTTTCTCCGGCTCATCGAACCAAGGGTGTTTATCGGATGTATGTGACAGTACCAAATCAATGATAACTTTTATGTTGTGATCATGCGCATGACGGATCAGATGTTTGAAATCCTCAAGTGTGCCGAAAAGCGGATCAATATCACGGTAATCTGAAACATCGTAACCGTAATCTTTCATCGGTGATTTGAAGAATGGTGATATCCAAATACCGTCTACGCCCAGATCGGCGATATATTCCATGTGTTTTGTAATGCCCGGCAAATCACCAATCCCGTCATGATTGGTGTCTTGGAAGCTACGGGGATATATTTGATAAATGACGGCGCTACGCCACCATTCATCATTGATAGGGGGATTAGACATATATTTTACCTTGCATATATAGTGCGGCCTTGCCAGCGATTTGAACGCGATTATTATCGAGCGTTCTACATTCCAGATGGCCGCCGCGGGGTGAGTATTGTTTGGCTTTCAGGTTATTTTTACCCAGGCGCGTAGCCCAGAATGGTATCAAAATACAATGTGCGGAGCCTGTTACCGGATCTTCGTCAATGTTAAATTTAGGGCAGAAGAACCGCGAAAAGAAATCATAACCATCGTCATCTGAAGGGGCGGTTGCGATCATGAAATCAATATCATCAATTGATTTTAAAGCTTTGAAATCAGGGGTTAAAGATTTGAGGGCGACAGGGTCGTTGTAATACGCCATCCAGTACTTACCACGGTATAGCGCATCTGGGGGCGTGCCAAGGGCCTGCGTGACGTCATCACGTAAACGGGCACTATCAATGTTCCATGCGGGGAAATCCATATTCATGAAATTACCGTCGTGTGTAATGTTTAAAATACCGGAGCGGCAGGTAAGACGCAGTATTTCTTCATTAAAATTTAGATGATTAAAGATGACGTAAGCTGCCGCCAATGTGGCATGTCCGCATAAATCAACTTCGCCATTGGGGGTAAACCACCGAATTGCAAAATCCGCATTATCATCAGGGCAGGGGATAAAGAAAGCCGTTTCAGAGAGGTTGTTTTCCGCTGCTATATTTTGCAACGTTTTAACATCCATCCACTCGGCTAAGGGACAAACGGCGGCTGGGTTGCCGCCGAATATCGAATCTGTAAATGCATCTATTTGATAGATATCAAATGCCATAAGATACGTGGAACCCTCTTATTCCGCGCTCTTCTCGGCTGCTGCAGGCTCTTCGCTTGCTGCAGCTTTTTCATCTGATTTTTCAGGTGCACCGATTGTGAATTTCACAATTTTGCTTGGTGTGCTTGGTGGCTCACCAACGGCAACTTTATCAATGAATTCCATACCTTCTGTAACCTGACCAAGAACAGTGTATTTACCTGTTAGGAAGCTACAGCCTGTGTCAGTGAAACAGATAAAGAATTGTGAGTTTGCACTGTCAGGGTTTTGTGAACGTGCCATACCAACCGTTCCGCGCTTATACGCGTAATTGCTGAATTCCGCAGGGACGTCAGGAAGATTTGATCCGCCCATACCTGTGCCTGTCGGGTCACCTGTTTGTGCCATAAAGCCGGAAATTACGCGGTGGAAAACAATACCGTCGTAAAAGCCCTCTGATGCCAGCGTTTTAATGCGCTCAACATGCTTTGGGGCGATATCCGGAAGAAGTTCGATGACGACCGTACCGCCGGTTGACACTTCCATTTGTGCAATATTATCTGAATCAGCGGCTTTTGCTGCTTGGGCTGCTGTCATAACGAGAAGACCTCCGAATAGTGTGAATAATACTTTTTTTAACATAATTACATCCTCATAAGGTTGCTATCAGGGTAATAGTCGTGACATAGGATCGCATGAATTGCAAGCGAAAGAAATGATGCTTAAACATGTTCATGTTGAGGGAGGGTAACTTGATCGGCGGCTTTTTCCATATCTTGAGAAATTTGGGAAATGGTTTTGGTGTTGTTGTGGCCGTCTACCATTTGTTTGAGGTCGCATGCACAGTTGCCGCAATTCATCTTCTCGCCGCCACTACAGGCCGCGTAGACTTCTTTAACTGACGTTTTGCCAACAGTCGTACTAAGGTGACGGTTAACATCGTTATCTGTAAAAGGGTTGCATAGGCAAACATACATTTTAGAAAGACCTTTAACGTGGTTTGTTAATGATAATTATTATCAACAAATATGTATTTTGCAAGTGATTATCATTTCTAATTGTGGTGAATTTAGTTTTTTCTTAATGCGCCCTTAAAAATATTTGTAAAATAACATTAAAAACAATACCTTATATAGAGAGGAGATTTTTTCATGCTGTGGGTAAGGTTTTTCATTTTTGCGTTTTTCTTATTTTCTGTCTGTGCATCCCCGCGCTTGGGAATGGCTCAAGACGACGTACAAGAGCAAATGCAGGATAATGATGCCGTCGCCGCGCAAGAAAAAGAGTCGGAAGATAAATACAAGGTATATTACGTTACCGCGAAACAGATCAAAAATTATATTGATCGTAGTAAAGGCCAAAAACGCGCTATTTACTTATTTTCTGCGAGTTGTGAAGAATGCATAAGGCGCATGCCTGATTTAATGGACATTGAAGTCGAGCGAGAAGGCGCAATAGTTCCGATCAATATTGATACTGACTATAAAGTGTTGAAACGATACCTCATGTATTATCAACATTTGCCTTTTGATATCATTGTGAATAAGGGGATGCCCTATGATTTAGTCAGCCAAATGAAGCCATATGGCGTGAGGGCATGGACAACATTGCCTCGCGTTTGGCTTTTGGATGAAGATAATAACTTGGTCGGACAGGGAGGGCACAGCCCCGATAAAATAAGAATCTTCTTGGGCATGGGCAAGGAAAACACAGATAAAAAAAAGGCGGTTAAATAACCGCCCTTTAATATTGCTTGCTTCATCAGCTTTATGCACCTTCTGCGTCGAGCGGGCTTTCGGAATTAAGCTGGATATAATTTTGGATGCCCATATTTTCGATCATCTGTAACTGTGTTTCCAAATAATCAACATGGCCTTCTTCATCAGCCAGAATTTTGGCAAACAAATCACGCGTTACGTAATCTTTTGCTTCTTCGGCATAGGCTACGGCTTCGCGGTAATGCGCTGCTCCGTCAACTTCCAACTTCAGGTCGCATTCCATGATTTCTTTAACATTCTGACCGATATATAGCTTACCGAGATCCTGTAGATTCGGTAGACCTTCCAAGAATAGGATACGTTTAATCAATTCGTCTGCATGTTGCATTTCTTCGATTGATTCGTTGTATTCATGCTTTGCTAATTTTGTGATTCCCCAATCATCCATAATGCGAGAATGCAGGAAATATTGGTTGATCGCAGTCAGTTCTTTTTTCAATGCCTCATTCAGATACTGAATGATTTTTTTATCGCCTTTCATGATCTAATTCCTTCCTTCTTTAGTCATTTAACGCACGATCGAGGATCGTCGGGATATTGTTTGTGTAAGCGCTGTAATCGAAGATAGCATCAAGTGCGGCGGCGTCAAGCTTTTCAGTAACGTCGCTGTCTTGTTCCAGCATATCGCGGAGCATCAGGGTTCCTTTACCTGTGCTACGATCTTCCCATACTTTCATGGCATTGCGCTGTACAATGCGGTATGCATCTTCGCGGCTGATGCCTGCTTGCGTAAGCGCCAGCATAGTGCGTTGAGAGAAAAGTAAACCGCCTGTCATTTCCATGTTGTGCTTCATACGCTCCGGATAAACCAAAAGCTTGTCAATTAGGCCCGCCAAACGATTAAGTGCATAATCAGCAGATATTAGCGCATCCGGCAATATTGTGCGCTCAACCGCAGAGTGAGAGATATCGCGTTCATGCCATAAGGCAACATTTTCCAATGCCGGAATAACCGCAGAACGAATAATACGCGCCTGACCTGTCAGGTTCTCAGTACCGATCGGGTTACGTTTGTGCGGCATTGCAGATGATCCTTTTTGTAGCGGATCAAAATATTCCTCTGCTTCGCGCACTTCTGTACGTTGCAGATGACGAACTTCAACTGCGATATTCTCAATAGAGCTTGCAACAACGCCCAATGTTGCAAAGAACATCGCATGGCGATCACGAGGGATAACCTGCGTTGCAACGGTTTCGGCCTTCAGTCCAAGTTTTTCAGCGACATAAGCCTCAATTGACGGCTCAGCGGTTGCATATGTACCGACCGCACCGGAAATCGTGATTGTTGAAACTTCTTCCTTGGCGGCGATCATACGGTCGCGCGCGCGTTTAAACGCGGCATAATGACCGGCTAGTTTCAGGCCGAATGTTGTCGGCTCACCATGAATTCCGTGGCTACGACCAATGCAAAGTGTGTCTTTGTGCTCTATCGCGCGTTTCTTTAGCGCAGCCATAACTTTTTCGATATCTGTAATCAATAGGTCAGCGGCCTGCGTTAACATTACGGCAAAAGATGTGTCGATAACATCTGATGATGTCATCCCTTGGTGGACATAGCGGCTGTCTTCGCCGACAAATTCAGCAACAGATGTGAGGAAGGCAATGACGTCATGCTTAACTTCGGCTTCGATTTCATTAATACGTTCAACGTCAAAATTTCCTTTTTCGCGTAAGGCTTTGGCGGCGCTTTCGGGCACGATGCCGAGCTGTGCCATTTTTTCTAGCGCGAGTGTTTCAACCTCAAGCCATATGCGGAATTTGTTTTCTTGTTCAAAGATATTTGCCATTTCAGGGCGTGAGTAACGTGGGATCATTTTTGTCTTTCCAATTTACTTTTACGATGCACCATCAAGGGGAGCGTTAATTACGCCCGAAACTTATGCCATTTTCCGAAAAGGTGCAAGAGGGGAAGGGTTAGAGATAGCTGCCTTCATTAAACACATAGCGTTTATTGCGCACCGACACATCCGCCGGTACATAATATCGCTCAAAATAGTCATAGCCTTCTTTCAGGTTTAACCAAAACGGATACCATACAGAATTCCTACGCGCTTGCATGTTTTGTTGGGTCATACGAAACGGGAATATATGGATCGGTATTTCGTGAAATCCGTACTTAAAGTTATGCTCAACGATCAGATAAATTTCACCAATATTTTTATTGGTCATGGCCAGGCACCCTTCGGAAACACAATCACCATGGATCATAAGTAATGATCCTGTGCGTTTTAGGGCACGGTCATAGGCATTAGGGTATCCTATGTTAAAGGATAGAAAATATTGGCTGTTTGGGTTTAGGCGTTCAGGTGTGACACCGTAGAAACCTTCGGGGGTTTGTAGGTCGCCTTCCTTTTGTTTCGGGCCAAGTGTTCCTGACTTGCTGCAGATATTATATGTTTTAAAGAGTTGGTACTGATCCGTGTAAGAGCTTTTTACCCATAGCTCCAACTCCATTTCGGATTTAAATGCTCGAATAAGCATGGGGTTATCCATGCTCATACCTTTGAGAACCATTTCAGTACGCAAAACCGAGAAGTTCTTTTCACGCATTTGCTCCAGTTCTTTATTCACAGTCGGGATTTTATATGTGCCGATTGAAACGGGGACTTCGTATTCGTTTCCGTCCACTCCTTTTACCGTTGAGGTCGATACACACGCACATAAAAGTAGGGTGCACATAACAGCTAAATATGATGAAAATTTAATCATATTAACCCCTCGCTTCTGAATGAGGTGTGTCCGTTTCGCGCAATAATGATGTGGTCATGAATGACGATATCAAACGGGCGAGCGGATTCGATAATTGTATTGGTCATATCAATATCGGCGTGTGATGGTTTCGGATCGCCGCTTGGGTGATTATGCACCAAGATAATCGCCGTCGCCCCAAGTTCCAGACTCCGTTTCATGATTTCCCGAGGGTAAGCGGGCGTATGATCAACCGTTCCCGATCCTTGAATTTCATCGGCGATCAATTCATTCTTTTTATTCAAAAACAAAATGCGGAAATGTTCCTTGGTTTCATGTGCCATCGTCATGTGACAATAATCCATCAGGCGCGCCCAGTTATTTAAAACGGGCTTTTGCATCAATTCCTGTTTCATCATCCGCGCGGCAATCGCTGATACTGTTTTAATGGCGGTGGCTGTGTTTTCGCTAATGCCTTCAATTTGGCAAAGAGCGGGGTGTGAGGCACTCATCAATTCCGGTAATGACCCGAATTTTGAAAGTAATGTCTTTGCCAGTGGTTTTACGTCACGGCGCGGAATCGCCATAAAAAGTAAAAGTTCGAGCAATTCGTAATCTTGTAATGCTTTTTCTCCACCTGTCACAAAACGATCACGTAATCGTTGGCGATGCCCAGCATAGTGGGGTTTTTGCGTGCTGTTATCTTGTTTTTGTTCGGGTTTCATAGAGGGCAAACATCAATTGTCGATTATGCAATCTTATCAGTCATGCCCCTGAATGCAACGTAAAAGAAGTCCTGTATCGCCGTTTTTATTTAAGAGGTTTATCAGAAAATTTTCGCACATTAACGTTTTGTTATGTAAAAAATAACTAAATTTTTACCTATATTAGATATTCTTAATTAATTGTATTCTATAAGGAGTTTTAGCTATGTCAAAATTTGGTAAAAACGGTATTCAAGCGGCTATGGAAGCATCAAGCAAGATTGCTGTTGATCGTTTTATGGAGCAGCAAAGCTCAGAAAATATAAAAATGTTAAGAGCTTCCTTAAATGTTGAAGGTACTGAAAAAGAAGTTCACGTATAGGTTAAATCCTCACATTATGATGTAAGTTTCGCTCTCGCATTATTCGGGGAGGGCAACAGGCTCTTCTGTGTTGATTAACGTCACCTTTTCATAGCGTGAGAGCGTTTGACGAATATTTTCGCCGACGAAAATCTGCGGGTTCGAATGTTCCTTCAGGTTTTCGTCTTTTTCACGTTTCTCAACGGCTTTTTTTGCAATGTGATAGGCGCTTTCAAGGTCTGTTGTTTCGGTAATGGCCTCTTTGAAATAGGCGCGGGCGAAATAGGTCAGGTCGGCGGTGTCGGAACAACCATATGATTGTTTGTTATTCGCTGCGGCCGTAATAATCATTGTGTTTTCATTCTCTAGCGGTGGCATCATAGAACCGCTGTAACAGGCGGAAATAATTAAAACGCGGTTTTTCAAGCCGCTTAAATCCAAAATCGTGGATAAGCGATCGCCGTCAAGGTTGAGCAAGGAAAATCGCCCGCCAATATAGACGGATAATCCTATATCTTTACTGCCATGACTGGTGAAGTATAGCAGAATTATATCCTCATCTGGCTGCGAGATGCTGGATATATATTTTAAGGCTTTTTCTAAATTTGTACCATTTGCCGAAGGCACATATAGTGCCGTATCTGCATGATTAATCATGCTCAGGCTGCGGCCTTTTGTCTGTATGCGTTTATCAAGGGTTTCTTGAACAAACTGTGCCTCGCGCATAAAAACGCCTTGGGGCGCATAACTGCCGAAGGTTATGGCGTATACATCAACTGTGCCGCGTTCCGATGGCTCCAGTTGACCAAGTGAAAATGCCATAAGCCCATCTTGTTTGGCGAAAAACTCTTCTGCGCTCAGGCTTTGATATGCGGTAAGAGAGCGTTCCTCACCCTCATTGTCTTCGGTTTGATAATTGTAATACACATGGGACAGGTAAATTTCCTGCTGTGATTGATACATTACAAAGCACAGCATGCATGTCGCGATTAAATGGCGGTTTATTTGCGGATTAAATAATGTAGAGAGCAGACGAAAGGTAATCAGAAACGACCATGTTAAAAACAGTGATTCGTACTTTTCGTTCAGAACCTCATAAAAATAATTCGGATCGATCTGCGCAATGTAGAATAGCGCAACCAATGGCAAATACAGGCAATTATAAAATATAATCAGGAGCTTAAGCGTTTGGTTCGCGGACTGACATATCGCTGCCGCTATATATGATGCAAATAAAACAAAACCGAAGAATTTGAGGTGAAAATCATACCACTCATAACGTTCAAACTCTGCATCACCCGCGATTGCATAATCAATGACGACTTGGGTGGCGAGTGTGAAAAGAACGATGAAGACAAGCGAATGCCAGGAAATGTCGAGCGCGTTTTCATCTTGCCGCATGAACAAGGCAATGCGCGATCCGGCAATTAAATTCCTAAATCCCGCTTTCATTATTGTCCTTATCCTGCGTCGTTATAGCAGCTTGCGCGCTATCATCCGTCGGTTGCCCCCACGGGTTCTTGCCCGTTTTATTCTTTGAGTGTTGCCAGAAACTTATGGCTTGTTCGTAAAAATGCGCGGCTTCTTGATCGTTTTTGAAATTATGTTTGGGAATTACATATCCATTTAGTGTATCGACATATATGATGATCATATCTTTTGTGTCATCAATCGAAAGGACACCGTGCCATTTTAATATTGATTCAAAATTTTTTGCGTCATATTTAAGGCCGTTTATGCCTATTGAAATATTAGCAGGTGCTAAAAAGTATCCGTTTTTATCGACATTTTCATTCTTCTTATATTTTGAACAGAAATTTATTAGTGGAAATAGAGTTAAAAAAATCAACGGGAGTTGAATAAGCCCCCATGTTGTTTTTCTGTTATTGTCGCTGACATCAGGAAGCAGAGCATTAAATAGGTTTTCTAACAACGGTAGAATGGCGTAGAAATATGCAAAGAAAACAATTAGATAGAGCGCAACAGTATATATTAAAGATTTTCCGCGATATCGTTTTTTATAAGCGTGCCAAACAAACTTATCGAAATCATTTTCTGTACACGCTATTTCAATATGAACGGCATTGTTATCTTCCATACGTTTTAAACTCCGTATGGGGCTTTTGTGTAGCCTTTCGGGGAGAGTGTGAAGATTTCAAACCCGTCATCAGTCACCGCAAGGGAATGCTCGTATTGTGCCGACAGGCTGCGGTCGCGTGTAACGGCTGTCCATCCGTCTGATTTAAGAATTTTCGTTGCGTAATGCCCGGCATTGATCATGGGTTCAATGGTGAAAAACATACCAGCCTCCAGAACAAAACCCTCACCGGGGGTACCGTAATGCATGACAGAGGGCGGGCAATGGAATACACGTCCAAGGCCGTGGCCGCAAAAATCGCGTACAACTGAAAATCTTTCCTTTTCTGCAACTTCTTGAATGGCCGCGCCGATATCACCCAATGTAACACCGGGTTTTACCATCTCAATGCCGGCCATCATAGAATCGTAGGTCACATCGCACAAACGGCGTGCCTTCACCGGGATTTTATCACCCACGAAATACATGCGGGACGTATCACCATGCCAGCCATCTAAAATAACGGTAACATCAATATTTACGATATCGCCTTCGCGCAATGTTTTCTCATTCGGAATGCCGTGACAAACCACATGGTTGATTGATGTGCAAATTGATTTAGGGAAAGGGCTCGGCCCGCCGCCTTGATAATTTAGGGGCGCAGGGATAGCACCGTTACGCGTGCAGTAATCATGACATAATTTATCAAGCGCATCGGTTGATACACCCGGCACAACATGTTCTGTAATCATATCCAGAATTTCCGCAGCAAGCTTACCTGCCTTGCGCATACCTTCAAACCCCTCAGGGCCATGAAGCTCCGCACCGTAAGGGGTAAAGCGTTGTTCGGGCGTTGTGTCTATTTTCATGGTCATTCTGTCTTTATTCTCTAAATTATCAGTGTTATCACAAAGTTACTCATGTTAAATATAGGCATTCAGCGAATCTGTAAAGAAAGATGAGGCATTTTCAGCATGGCAACGCAAAAAACCGCAGCGATGATTGTAATCGGGAATGAAATTTTATCAGGCCGTACACAAGATAAGAACATAAATTATGTTGCGAACGCCCTGAGCGAGAAGGGCGTTAATTTGCGCGAAGTGCGCATTGTTCCAGATATTGAAGTTGAGATCATTGATGCAGCGCGGGCGATGTCTGCGAAATATGATTATGTTTTTACCAGTGGCGGCATTGGTCCGACACATGATGATATAACTGCCGCCTGCATTGCCAAGGCTTTTGACCGTGAATTGGAAACAAATAAAGAAGCTTATGCCATATTAGAGGCGCATTACGGCGTGGATGAGTTTACGCCAGCGCGACAACGTATGACAAAAATGCCTGTCGGTGCTGCGCTTATACCCAACCCTGTTTCTGGCGCACCCGGGTTTGTAATTGAAAATGTGCATGTCATGGCAGGTGTGCCGCGTATTATGCAGGCGATGATGGATGATGTTGCCGCCAACATACAAGGAGGCGATGTTGTACATTCCCTGACTGTGGCATGCCCGCTCATGGAAAGTGTAATTGCGCAGGGGCTCGGGGATATTCAGGATCAATATACGGATATTGATATCGGAAGCTATCCGCAATTTAGGGATGGCGTATTGAGCGTGAATGTTGTTTTACGCGGTACCGATCAAGATAAGCTCAAGATTGTTGCAGACGAAGTGCAAAGCTTAATAGATGCTCTTGTTGCCACATAAATACTAATTTTAATTTTGATAAAATGAATTACAGCGCCAAGTCGAAATAGATACGGTGCGCATTATTTTGTGCATCAGGATCGAGACGTTTTTCCGCCAAGATCTTTGTAGCTTTTTTCAGGGTGATGATAATCATGCTGCCTTTGCCGTCATTAATCGCTTCAACGTTATAAGATTCAATGAGCTTTGTTCCGGGGAAGCTCTGCTTCATTGTGCTGACCCATTGCGCATCTGGCAGCTCGATAATTATAAGCTTTTCATCGTTATCCAGGTCAATTGTGAAGGGAACCTTCTTATTTGTATCAATGACAAGACGCACTTTATCTGCATGCTCTCCTGCACGCAGATTTTGGGCGACTGTTCCTTTGTGTTCTTTATAATGCGTTTTCGGTGGCGACGCGGCTTTAGCTTGCTTGGGCGGCGGCGGTGTGGCTTTGGGCTGCGTGGATGTGTCAACCTTGTGCTCCTGATTGTCCTTCGGTGGTTCGGTCTTCAGGTCCAGTTGCCCGATGTCCAGGCGTGGCTCGTCATTATTGCTCGTTTGTATCGGGAGTGGTTGCGGCGTTGGGTTTGGTGTTTCCTGCAGCAATACTTCCAGTTCTTTAATCAGATTTTGCATGTCTGATTCAACGGCAGCAAGACGAACGATAGACGGTTTAAGGCTTTCGAACTCTTTACGCATGTCAACAACGGCGTTTTCAACACGGTCAAAACGCTCATCTGTGTTCTTTATTTTTTCAGAGAATAGGGTGTCGGCATTGATGCCTTTGGGTTTTAAAACGGGTAGGCCGTTTGGCATATAGGCGGTTTCTGTTTGACCGGGTTTTAGTGGTTCATTGGTGTTAAAACGCGGTGGGAGCGCGATAGGCGCACCGATTTCGGTGTTTTTCTGTGTGTTTTCTGATGTTTGATTCGTTGGTGTTTTGGCTTTTTCAAGGTGCAAAATTTTGTCGGGACTACACGCAGTTAGTAGACCCAAAAATAGCGTAAAACATAGACTCAGAGCTATTTTTCTAAACATAAAAAATTGAACCACTCACCCTCAGAACAAGGGCATAAGAACAGAAAAAAAATACGCAGCAGAAAACACCAGTTAGAATCATATCCTGAAATGACTCATGGTATCAATAGGATAATTTGAAATTTTACGAAAAAATAATGTTGATTTTATTTGGAAATACACTGCGAATCAAAATCTTAGCCATTATTTTTAATTGAAGTGACCTTGTATCGTAATTCGGAAAGTGGATTGCAAGCGCGATATAATTTGGGTATGTTGTCATCACTTATCAAAGATCGAAGTTGGGAAATTATGCGTTTATTTGCATGTTTTACATTCATATTTGTTTTGATGTTGTCCGTTTCAGCCTCGGCAGCGGTGACGACAATTCAGGCGATGAGTTTCGGGCATTTTATTTCACGTGATAATTCTTCTCAATATGACATTGTTGTAAATACGGATGGTTCTTATTCATATGATGGTGCGGGCTATGTTATGGTCACGCCACCACAGCCCGGGGTGTATGACATTGACGGTTTAGGTGCAAACGGCAATATTGACGCCGTACTTCTAACGCAAAATACCCCTCTAACCAGCTTGTCAGCCAGATCATTCCAGATTGTCAATTTAACGGAAACGCACCCGGCCACTACTGATGGTTTAGGTGTCGCGCGCTTTAGGATTGGCGGCACAGCACGGAGTTCCGGAAACGGAACAAACTACATAGATGAAACATTTAACGGTGTTGTGCGAATTGATATCACCGTGAGCTTTTAGATTGTACCAGTAAAAAGGAAGGTTATATGAAAAGATTTCTACGTTTGTTTTTGGCTTGTTTATTGGTGAGTTGGGCATTCATCGGTGCGGCCTATGCAAATATTATGATTACGCCAACCAGAGTTGTCTTTGATGAGCGAGATCGCTACGCGGTTGTAAACCTGATTAACGGAAGTGATGAAACAAAGGTATATTTACTTGAGTGGAAATTCATGCGTATGCAAGAGGGTAGTGGTGGTTATGAGCGTTTGGAAGAGCCGTTTACCGATTTTGATCTCTCGCAATATGTAGACTTTTCACCGCGACGTGTCACCCTTGCCCCGGGGGCTGTGCAAAAAGTTCGTTTGGCCTTGCGTCGCCCTGCGGATGTGCCAACAGGTGATTATCATATTCATTTGAAGTTCAAGCTTGAGGAAATGGAGCCATCGCAAGTGATCGTATCAAATGGTGGTAAAAATATCAGTACAGCCGTAAAGGTGAATGTGAGCTATACTATTCCGGTTATCGCACGTTTTGGAGAGGTGCAGGCATCTGCGGAAATTGAGCGTATAGATATGGGGCGTGATCAGGACAGCGGAAAGCTGTATGTCGAGGTTCCTGTAGCTCGTAGTGGTACGCATGCTGTTTTAGGGTATTTACGGGTTTTCCATTTGGATAAAGCCGGAAATGAGCGCCTTATCGGTGAAATTTCAAATGCGCATATTTTTCCTGAAATTAACAAGCGTATCTTTAAGGTCCAGCTTAATGATGAAATTCAAGGCGGGCGTTTACGCGTGGAATTGCGTCATTTGGATAAGGATGATGGTTTTATATATAGCGAGCGCGTATTTGACCTTGAGTAGCGATGGTGTGTCATAAACAATAATCGGATAAGGCGGGGGTGTGTGCCCCCGTTTTTTTTTGGGGGGAGGGATGTTGAGAAGTTTCGGTAAATAAAAATAAAAGGCGCCTATGAGCGCCTTTCTTAAATTCATAATGATGGGCTCTTCTTAGTAAGAGAATGCCATTTCAATGTTTGCAGTATATGGACCATCTGCAGTAACACCGTTCACTGTCAATGTGCCGCCAACTGCGATCGTGTCATCTGTACCGCCTGTTGATGAAATTGTAGTCGGTGAACCTGATGTCACAGATAGTGACGCAGGTGTGCCGCTGTTTAGTGAATACTGAAGTGTGCCCAAGCTCAATGTTGTAGCAGTAAAGTCAGTCAATGTACCGTACATATCAACGGAAGCCGCAGCCGGTGTGTTGATTGTCACTGTACCAACACCAGCAGATGGTGTGATGTTAACGGCAGTTGATCCTGTACCGGCAGTTGGTGTGATTAAGCCGGAATCCGGGTTAATTGCCAATGTGATGTCGCCAGCAGGGGATGTGCCACTGTGGACCAATAGCCATTCGCCAAAGTCCAAGTCTGTACCCGCAGTTACAGTGATTGCATTTGTAATTGTTAGCGTAACAGGAATGTCAGCCGTTTGTGCGTTCGCATGGTTAGCCGCGCCGATGCCAAAAGCAAGCAGCGATGCACATGCAAATAGTTTAAGGGTGTTGCGTCTCATTTCAGGTTTCTCCTTTTTCCCTAGATTTAGAATTACTGCTACTCAGTAATGATGAGATAAAATTTACAATACCACCAATATCATATAAAAAGGTTAAATCATTCTTAATAATACGATACTCATGAAAAAAAGTGTGGCTAACTTGTTGTTTCGCCGAAAAGGTATACAAGTTTTATCATTAAGATGTTGAGATTGTCAAGGTGGTGTGTTCTACTGTGAGGGTGGGATACATCATTTTTTCCACAGACTTATTCGCGTATTTTTACACATATTGAGTACATCATTTAACGGAGCTGCGCTCATGCATTTGCCTGTCAAAATCAGACTATGCTTTATGGTGCATTGCACATTATATATGTGCATGTTGCTTTGTTTTGCGCGGGCGTATCCCGCTGTCGCTCAAGATGTTAGCAATGTTCCGCATAATATTGATTCGAAACACAGTTCTTCTCTTACTGATTCGCAACGTATATCTTTAGCGCAATCTTTTTTAAGTAAAATTAAAACAAAGTTACAAGCCTTTGATGCTGTCCGTTCTTCGGGAGAAAGTGCGCAGAAAAATATACTTCCTGATGGTGAAACGTTATTGCTGCAACCTATACTGGGACGCAGCATTCGTCCTGATGGTTTGATTGTCGGGTATGTACATAATCAAAAGTATTATGTGTCGGTTACTGACTTTTCTGATGTTTTACAGCTATCTATTCAGGTCGATCCCGAAGCGCAAACAGCGACAGGGTGGTATATCAATGAAAATAAAGAATTTAATTTATCGGCGATCACCGGAACCGTAAACACGGATAAAGGCTCGTTTAATGCCCGTGACGCCATTTTGGTACGCGAAAATGATATTTGGGTGGAAACACAAGCCCTATCGCAGTGGCTTGGCGTTGAGGCATTGGTGAATGTGGGGACACAGGAATTAAATATAAAAAGCCGCCAACCTTTCCCGATTGAACAGCGCCTAAATCGCCGTAAAACGAATTTTGTAAATTACAAAGTGCCTGATCCGACTTTGCCGCGCATTGATGATAATTATAAATTGGCAGCCGTCCCAGTTATTGATGTATCAACGACATCACGCTACAGCAATCCGTCCGGTGATGGTGAAGCGCAAAGAAGTCATGCTGCTAATATCCGAACCGTAGGGGATTTGGGTAAAGGGACATTAACAACACAATCATTATTAAATGATGTTGACCAAGTTGCGTTTGTACGTGCGACATATAAACAGGAAACTGTTGACGGTCATTTGTTAGGGCCGTTAAAGGCAAAGAAATTTGAACTGGGTGATGTTGCCACCGTTGATACACCGCTTGGTGGTTTCTCATCGCAGGAACTTGGAGTGCGTGTAACGAATACAGATGTGCAGCGCCGTTTTTCGCAACCATTCACAAACATTAGCGGTAATGCAATTCCCGGCTGGGATGTTGAGTTATATCGTAATGAGCAGCTTTTGAATTTTCAACAGGTCGGCGATGACGGATTTTATCAATTTGACGATATAAACCTGTTTCAAAATGATAATAACTTCCGTTTGTTGTTTTATGGTCCGCAAGGAGAAATCATAGAGGAAAACCTGTTTGTGCCTTATGATAATACATTATCTACGCAAGGGCAGGGGATCTATGACGTTTCTCTTACACTGGATGATGTGAATACATACCGTACAGCCCGCGCCCGTGCAGATGATGCCGGCGGTGTGAATTTTGCAGTACAAGTTGAGAAGCCGATACTTCCCGGTACAACCCTAAAGGGGTCGCTGCGTTCCTTAGAGCAGGATCAGGGGGATGAAAGAGAAAACATAGCCACTGTTGGTGTGTCGACCTCATTGGCGCAAACGTTGATTAATGCTGATAGTGCGATTGATGAAGATGGTGATATGGCTGCAGAATTGGTTGTTAGCCGTGATTTCGTTGACCATGAATTCCGCAATACTCTGCGATGGGCAAGTGCTGAGTTCGATGATGAAGATGCCGTAAACTATCTTGAAAGTGATGTTGATACTTATCGCAATTCATTTGCATTAAACGGCCCGCTTATTAAAAGCGGGAAGTTCCACCCACGTTATAGTTTAGGCGTTGATTATAGTTGGGATGAAAACGGCGAAGACGCTATTACCTCTAGTGCGGGGCTGAATTTTGGTGTGCGTAATGTCTCTTTCAACGGCCTTGTGCGTAACACGCAAGCAAGTAATCAGGAAGATCAGACAAATGCATCGGTCAGTATGCTTGGTATCCAGGGAAAGAACAGGTTACGTTTATCTGCAAATTACAACATCGACCCCGACAGCGAGTTAAGTAACGTATTAGCGTCCTATCGCCGCTACTTAAACGACGATTTAGATCTTGAGTTGGGGATACGTAAAGACCAGCGTACATCAATTACAGAATATGAAGCACAACTGGATTGGCAGGCAGGCTTCGCCCGGATTTCACCAAGTATTCGTTATAATTCCGAGCAGGACTTTTTTGCGGGTCTGAATACGCGTTTTGGTATTGTGAAAGATCCGTCAAACGGCAAACTCCGTATGTTTGAAAATAACCTTACATCTTTTGGTATGCTCAGTGCGTTTGTGTATTTGGATAAAGACGGTAACGGAAAGTTTGATGGTGATGATGAGCCACTGGATGAAGTGAAAGTGGCAACGCCGCAAAACGGTAACGGAATGCGAACAAATGATCAGGGATATGCATTTTTTACGCGGATGACCCGTTTGCGTTTAACAGATGTTTATATTGATGCTGAAACTTTGAAAGACCCTGCTTGGATTCCCGGTTTTACCGGTGTTTCCGTTATGCCGCGTGAAGGGTATGTCGCCGAAGTTGAGTTTCCTATTCATATGGCCGGTGAATTGGATGGTACTGTTTTTGCTAAGGCGGTGGAGCTTCCGCCGGAAGAGCAGGGTATTGCGGACGATGAGGAATATACACCGCCGCGCCCTGTGGCAATGCGTAACGTGAAGTTGACGCTGTATAATCAAGACGGTCACGAGGAGCAAAGCTCCGTTACGGATATGGGCGGTTTTTATTATTTTACAAAAATCCCCCCCGGGCGTTATTTGTTGATTATTGACGAAGATAGCGCCGCACAAAAGCATTTCATTCGCCCGCAACCGCAGCAAATTGAAATCGGGTATGATGGTACACTTATTTTCGGTAATGATATCTTTGTTGAAACAGGCGATGGCGATGTACCGAGTAAGATGTTATCAGGGCTCGATACGTATAAAGAGCGTCATCCGCATATAGATTTTTCAAAAGAGGATCAGGACAAAATTGTTTTAAATCTGGGGGAGTATAATTCCCGCGTGATGATGTCTGTCGTTTGGTACAAAATTAAAACACGTTTCGCGCAAGAGATCGCTGGCGGTGATTTATATGTTCCACCAGCAGAGAGTTTTGCCGATGTCGGCAGTGGTAAGCATATTTTGCGCGTAGGCTTTGCCGATATGGATTTGCCACAGGCCTATGATGTATGCCGAAAAATGCAAACGCAGGATCAGGCGTGTGAGGTTGAAATTTTGCCTGCTTATATGAAACAGGCCGATGCAAGAGAGGCTCAGACTGTATCTGAAAACGAAGAACTTGCCAACGCCGCGCCGATTTCTCTGGCAAAATAAATCCGAATTTACGAAATTTCAGGCTGCTCTTCTGCGATATGCTGCATGATGGCATCTTTGATGGCGATTTGTGCCGTTGGTGATATTTGTCCGCCGCCACGTTTATGTAATTGAAACACATTTACGGCCTTGTGCCCCTGTCTTGTCAGGCTGGCATGTTGCATTTCCAGATCCATATCATTAAAGACGCGCGTTAGTGTATGCAGCAAGCCCGCTTTGTCGCGTGCTGTAATTTGAACGGTTGTGTTATCATCGGATAGGGCATTGGTAAAGTTAACCTCTGCCTGCACGGGGAAGACCTGATTTTTCGGGTTGGTACCGGGGTGATTTGATGGTGGCTTCTCTAATTGAGGCATACGATCGCTAGATTGTATTGCTGTGATCAGCTTTTCTTTCAGAGCTTCGGCTTGTCTTTCTGAGTGTTGTTTTCCGCCATCATTTTGGATAACAAAATTATTCACCGCGCGGATACTGCCGTTTGGAATGGTTTTGACACGAGCGTTCATGACATTCGTGCCCGATTGTTCCAAGGTGGCTGCGATGTTTTCCATCAAATACGGTTTGTCTGGTGTGATAATTGTCAATACATCCGCCCCCAAAGCTTTGTTTGGAGAAATGCGTACATACGGCTCACCGTCATTGTAATCATCCGGCAGGGTAAAGGAGCGCTTGTTAAATTGGTCGCTCATCCCCATCATTTGGTTTTTGGCTTTTTCAAAGATCGAATCCGCACGATAGGTTGCGTGTGGCTTTAAACGCCCGGGGCCAAGTGCGAGCGTATCAGCCAAGGTCATGATACGTAAAAGCTCCAGGTGCTTAATGTCGGGCACTTTTTCTGTGAAGCTATCGATTGTGGCTGTGTCCTCAATATCTTGGTAACGCGCCGTATGTTTCAGCAAAAAGTGGTTCTCAGCCAACCACGAGGCTTGATCTAATGCGTCGTCTTTTAAACCCAAACGCGAGCCAATATTTTGCACCAACTGTGCATTGTATGTTTTCATATTATCGGGTTGGTCGGCTTTGTGTACGTCATGTAAAAGTAAAGCAACCCCGAGGACCGCACGGTCTTGCTGTGACAGGTTTTGAGCAAGTTCAGTCGCGGTTTGTGACAGATTTTCGTATTCACCATGCGCAAGGCGTGACACATTCCCAATGGCGTTAAACGTATGGTCATCAACGGTATAGGCGTGATAGGGGTCAAATTGCATTAGGCGTTGAATGCCTGCGACCTCCGGAATGAAATTCGGCAAGAAATCCAGTCTGTTCATACGCACAAGTGTGTCTTCGGCATTATCGCTGCTCAGTATGTCGAGCATCATGCGATTGGCCTCAGGTGAATGTCTGAACGTATCATCAATTGTATGCGCATTATGCTTTATGTGCTGCATCGTCGTGTGATGTAAAACTTTGCCGTTATCTGTACGCTCTTTGAAGGCTGTCATCATTTGCAAAGGCGACACAGAGCCATCTTCATTTGCCGTGATCATAATCATTTGTGCGTCTTCTGCGCCCGGCGGCTTTACTTTCAGGTTTTCCGCAACATCACAACATACCATTTTCGCATGATGTGCAATTTCATGTGTTGATTGGAAATAATCACGCATAAATTCACTGACATCCGTGTATCCCATACGAGATGCAATTTCCGGCTGGACATGAGAGTGAAGTTTGTCATCCTCTGATCCGGCCGCGTCATGCATGTGCCATCGTATTGTCAGCAGGTTTGTATATGCCATTTCTGCGGCATTTTTGTCATCTTCAGATATAAGCGTAGTACTGAGCGGATTTGCACCCGGAATATTTTTATATTCATCGGAAACCCATTTTGCTGTTTGAAAGCCGCGTAATCCGCCATAACTGTTTTTGATGTTCGGCTCGACGATTGCAAAACGTCCGCCATAGGCCATGCCGTCTTTTACGGTTGATTGGGTTTCTTGTGTTAATTTATCTAAACGCTTGTCGTATTCGGCAAATTTATCAGTGATAAATGCAACGCGTTTTTTAGTATCAATGGCCGCGATTTTACGCTCCATTTCTTCATATTTTGCATCGCTCCCCCATAATTTGCGGCGATCAAGCATTTGTGTCCATGTTTCCTGATCGGCGACGATATCTTCGGCGCAATGGGTGGGAGTTCGCATTACAAGCGAAGATATGCCCATCCGCGTATCCATTAATGCATAGTACAGGCCGCCAAACCCTTCGCTATACTCATCTTGACCATCAGGAATTTTTTGGCCGTCAAACAGGGTGTCGTCCACCAATAAGAACATATCAAGGTCAGAATGAGGGCAGATTTCTTCACGCCCGTTTGCACCTGTCATGACGACGGCTATTTTATCCTTAAACGCGCCAAGGTGGTGTTCAACCAATTGTATAAGGCTGTCATCAACGCTATGGCTCAGATTTGATGAGGCCTGCGCACCATCAATGTCACCTGCGCGCAATGCGTCCAGCAGGCTTTCTTTTTCTTGCGTGATGTGTTTTTTGATTTCTATGGGATTTACCATACAACCAACCCGTTCGTTTTTTTGTTTGTTTTACTCCGATCTCTATGGAAAATCAACAAAACTTACCGTGTGATTTTAATGTATCCTTCGATTACCTAATATAACACGTTGATTTTTAATATTCTTATAATGGTGGATATGATTGGATATTGTGCTTTTTATCCTTTACCCACAGCTAAATTCGAATAGCATCGTAATACTCACAGCATACGTTTATGTCCACGTAATCTTTTTAACTCCGACTTTAATTGAAAATAGTGGGGTGCTCGACTTTGTTGCGTATAAAGAACATGACTATGATTTGGCTGCTTATGCTTTGCATATTTGCAGCTCATGTTTATGCGCGCAATATTGATCGTGTAGATGAGGCACAAAATAAAACGCTCAACTATGCTCAGGATTTCACGGGTCTTGAGCTTTCGTATTTTGCGACCAAGGAAGAGGCATTGGCGCAGTGGGAAGTCTATCGTCATAATATTCCGACATTCTATTTCTTTCGCCCGTATACGCATATCGTGTTTTCATCAGGTAGTGCTGTACGTCTTCGTGCCGGTATTATGAGTAAAGATATTCCCGCACATGCGGTGAAAAAGATATTATTTGAAAGTTGCGCCAGATTATTAGAGCAAAATGCGCAATGCCGTGTGATCGGTGTTCCCGGTACCGAAGAGATTATGACAGATGCTTTTAATCCGTATTTATCACAACATAATAATGCGCCGCCTGTATCCTTACTTCAGGGTATTGAGCCAAGTGTCGGTAATGATGCGGAGTATATTCCAAAATCGCAAATAGCGCGGGTCGCCTCAAACGAAGCGCAAAATATGGTTAATATGCGTTTTGCGGATGCGCGCTATCGCCATGACATCGCACAAGAGAAAAATTCGCACATTATCAATTCGCCTGCGCAATTTACACAGATGACAAAAACTGTCATAGCGCAGGCAGCAGATGAAGCTTTCGATCGTTATATTGCCTCTGAATATGATTTGGGGAATATGGGCGGAAAGGAATATCAAAGTATTAAAGAATACTTTGTAACAGCATTTAAGCAAGCAACAGCGCAGAGCGTGCAAATAGCTGGGCAGCGTTTTGTCGATGATATAGCAGCAGGTAACATGATTGATGCATCACGTTTACGTGGTGATTTTGCACTTAATCTGGAAGCGAATATTGCTCAAGCGATGCTCGATGGCGGACTGAATTATGCCAAAAATTCAAAATATGCTTTTTTGCGTAATCTTGAAGTTGAAATGAAATATCGGGAGCGTAACAAACCGATATTCAGTGTCACGACAATGCAGCCACTACATAGCACGCAGGGGCGGCGTCATAATTTCTTTACGCAGCTTGCTTATGCACAGCAAGATTTTCGTCATAACTACACCGCAGGCTTGGTATATCGATATTTACCGCCGAGCGAGGCTTATGTGCTTGGCGTAAACGGGTTTGTCGACTACCAGGCGCCGTATAGCCATTTGCGCGCGAGTTTAGGAGCGGATTATCAAACCGCTTTATGGGGCGCGACGTTGAATTATTATAAAGGGATTTCGGGGTGGCAAGCGTCACGCACCAATTACCAGGAACGTGCAATGAGCGGTGCAGATTTGGAGCTTTCGGGGCGTATGCCGTTTTTACCGGCACTGGAGGTGTTTGGAAAAAGTTATGTCTGGCGTGCCTTTGATAACGAGGACGATATAACAGGGCAGGAATTTCGTGTCGAGTACACACCTGTTCCTGCAATTACGCTGCATGCTCTGATGAATGATGAGGGGGGGCGTGATACGCAGTTCGGTATGGGTGTGAAATTGAATTACAAATTCGGTGCGCCGCGAGAATATATGTTTGATTGGAATGAACAGTTCCGCAAAAAGTCCGCTGCTGAATATTTGTTCAGAAAAGTGTCGCGTGAAAATGTTATACGCGTACAGGAGCGTATAGACCCAGCATATATAGAAAGCAGGACACCGAATGTGAATGCTTTTTCTCCGGCTAATGGTGCTACGAATGTTCCGGTCGGTACTGATATTACGATTACATTTGCGGCAGATGTTGTTGCGGGTGAGGGTGATATTACAATTACAGATCAGGATGACGGTTCAGGTACATTTGTATTTTCTGTCAATGACTCACGTGTTTCGATTGTTAACAATGTTGTTACGATCGATTTGTCTGATTTGCTTTTGGAATTCGGAACCCAATATAGCTTGCGTGCGCAGGACAGCGCATTTAAAGACACACAAAATGTAATATCTGTAGGTATTGCAGAAGGGGTGTATAGCTTTACGACAATTGATGATCCGATTGACGGCTTTCCTGTGTTAACAAGCGCGCTCGGGCCATCATCATCGGGGCCTGCATTTACACCGCGTAATTTTGCATCCACATGGCACTCTGTGATTGATATTGGAGCATCTCCGAATGGGGTTATATTTGAATCCGGTGCCACAGGTATAGGTATTGCCGCATGGTTTGATGGTGCAAACTTGGTTTTTGCCGCGGGAGATGGTGTTGCGACCACAACAACGGCGGACACAATATTTGCAAGTTATCCGATTGCGTCAATTTCACAGGGGCGTCATGACTTTGTTTTTGTCGCTGATCCTAATGCTGCGGGCGAGCTTGGCGTTTATATTGATGGCGTTCGTGTTATCGATGTATCAATTCCCGGCGCATTGGATAGCGGTACCTGGGCGGGTACGGATAATGCCGGTTATGGTCTTGTCGGTAGCTCGGTACGAGCAGGAGGGAACTCTAATCCTTTATCAGGAGCCACACTCCTTAGTAATTTAGAGTTTTATTCCAATAGTGTGCCGGTGGACTTCTAAGATGCATTATGTGCTGGTGATGTTGGCAAAAGGATTTCGAATACCGCGCCTTTTTTGCTGTTCTTCAATGTGATTTCGCCGTGATGTGCATCAAGGATGGATGTCACCAACCCAAGGCCAATACCTGTGCCACCTTCTTGTTTTCGCGTGGTGAAGAACAGGTTGAATATTTTGGCTTCGTTTGCCTTTGAGATGCCTTGTCCGTTATCCGCAAATGTAATGAAAAGATTGCCATTATCATTGCGCATGGCAATATCCATGGAGGTCGCATTATTCTGATAGGCGTTATCGCACAGATTGATGAATATGGTTTCTAAATTTTCCTCGGAAATTTTGACGGACATCTCATCGTAGGGGGGGATGTTGACGTTGAAATTCTCAACATCTCTATATCGCACTTTTATATGCTCTAAGATCGGTGAGAGGGTGCATACGTCATTTGACGGTGTAATATTGTCCGCACGCGCAAGTTCGAGCAGGCGGCGCACTAGACGTTTCAGGCGGTTGCTGTCCATTATAATATTATTCAGGAATTGGCGTTTTTTGCTTTCCTCCATATCATCAAGATGATCGAGTAATAGCTCCGCTGAGCCTTGAATTGCCGTGATAGGGGTTTTGAATTCATGGGAAACATGCATGGCAAAATCCCGAATATATTCTGATCTGTTGTTCAGGGATAAGGCCATGCGCTCAAAACTTTCACCAAGCAGGGCAATCTCTTTCACTTCGGCAATTGATGATGATTTGAGCGCATCTTTATCACCGTTTGAAAAACGCTCGGTGCGCTTAATCAATTCCTTAATCGGTTTGGAAATCATAAAGGATGTGAACAGCGCAATAATCATTGTCATGCACACAAGGGTAAAAACAACGAAAATGAATTTCCACTTTTCGGCATACATATGTTTCAAAATATTTTGCGGTGTACGTGATAAGTAAACCACGCCCCAAACCTGACCGTTATGCAAGACGGGCATGGCAATAAAAACACGAATGCCTGTGCCGCGACTGACCGAGGCAAGTGCAGGCGGTGGGCTGTCGGATATACGTTCGCGGATCACGCTTGTATAATGCCCTCTCAAGGCAGAGCGTATTTCATGGATATCTGAAAAATCCATACCGATTTCATTGCGACCGGCCACGGCAACCCCGTTATAATCAAGAACCTTCATACCTGATAATGTTGTTCTTTGTGCCTCTAGCATTAGCGGAGTGATTTCCTCTCCGACTTCGGTGGCATGTGGCGCGGTAACGGATGATGGTTTGCCGTCAACGCGCGCAGGTAGGATCGGTTCTTTGGAGAGGTCTAAACTGGGCACAATCGGTGTATAAAACGGTTCGACAGTGATCATGTCATGATCATCCTTCGGGATGCCGTATTGATCATCATCACCTAATCTTTTCTGTATGCCTGCCTTATACATTGCCGAAATCATCGCGGCCTGCGCGACCAGTTCATTCTCAGTTTGTTGCACCAATGTGTTTTCATAGACACGAAAAAACATTAACCCCGCCAACGGCAATAAGAACACCATTAAATTAACGATGAGTAGTATAGTGCGCAGACGTACATGCGGTGTATGTTTTTTATCGGTCATGGTGTTAATTTGTATCCCACACCGTGCATGGTTGTGATGAGCTTATCGCAGCCGATTTTCGCAAATTTATTCCTGATATTACGAATATGGCTATCGATTGTGCGGTCACTGACATAGGTGCTGCTGTTATAGGCCATGTTCATGATTTGATCACGATCGAAAACCCGATCAGGGTGTTTTGCCATGCCTTGCAGGATTGAAAATTCCGTCCCTGTCAGATCAACGGCGTGATCATTCCATGAGGCTTGGTGTTTGTCGCTCTCAACCTTGAGCGCACCGCACGTTAGTATGTCTTTCGGTTTTTCGGACTTTGCTGTTTGTTGTGTATTGCTCCGTTTTAAAATGGCCTTGACCCGTGCCACTAATTCGCGGGGGCTGAACGGCTTTGTCAGGTAATCATCCGCACCGAGCTCAAAGCCGATGACCTTATCGATTTCTTCATCCCGTGAGGAGAGAAAGAGGATCGGCACATCGGAGGTTTTACGTAGTGCTTTGCAAGCCTCCAGCCCATCCATTTCAGGCATATTGATATCAAGGATGATCAGGTCATGTGCCCCTTGTTTGGCCATTTGCAATGCCTGATGGCCATCCGATGCCTGCGCCGTACCCATATTTGCTTTTTCCAGAGCGAAGACAACAACGTCACGAATATTCGGATCATCATCTACAACCAGTATCGTTTTGGCCATCATTTATACTTTCTCTTATGCCGCGCCAAGCTTAGCAAATCGGGGCGCGGCGTTAAACATCTTTATGCACGCGCGGCCTTGGCTTTTTTCTTGCGTCTTGCCGCTGCTACGGCCATCCCGCCAAGAACGATAAGACCACCTGTGCTTGCAGGTTCAGGAACAGAACCACCGGCAAAGTTTTGCCCGTATGCTAGGTTGCTGACCCCCTTGACCATCGGCAGGGCAACATTGGCATTTCTTGTCTGGTCAGGCGTTTTATTGACCACCTTTTCGGATACCGCAACAAATGACGTCCATTGTGTCATAAGTGAGAAGTTCAAACCCAGGGCGACAACTTTTTCCTTTAACTCGTCATATGTGTCGGTTGTGGCGCGGGCGCTTTCGGGCATGTTAATTTGGCGCATATGATCGGCGACGCGTGATCGTGCCCAAATTGTCGGAATAGCGCTATCGTGGCTTTTCGGTTTTGTGTTGTCATTCGCAGGATCAGGTAATGTGATTTGCAACGGCAGGGATGCTTTTTTACCTTTAACGCGGCCTTCTATACGGATGTTTTGTGTTTCTTTGCCGTTATAACGTCCTTGTACGCGAATAGTGTTACCCGCAAACAGGTCGGGAATGACATCGGGGGTTACCTCGGAAACTTGCATGTCGCCCCAATCAATATTGATATTGGTCAGAACGGGCGCATTCAGTTTTTGTGCCAAGGAAATAGCCGCATCATGCACGTCTTCGGTCGGATCAATGAAGCGGGCAAATCCGGCGCCGCGGCGTCCCATTTCATCCAGAAGGTATCGGTTCACAGATGTTCCCACACCAAAGGCATAGATACGGGCATTACCGATGACTTCGGATATTTGGCGTAATACGGCGGTGTCGTTGCCGATATAGCCATCTGTAAGGAATACCACAATGCGCAAGACGTTGTTTTGTTCAGGCATTGATAAGGCTTTGCTGATGGCTAGCGGAATGTTCGTACCGCCGCTTGCGCGCAGACCTTCTACGTATCTTAGGCCACCTTTTAAATTGGTTGGTGTGACCTGTACGGGGTTAGGGTTATATTCGGCTGCATTATCATTAAAGCTGATGATGCGAAATGAATCGCCATTACGCAGGTTTTGCAAGGCGTGCGTCATGAATGTTTTGCTTGCATCCATGGGCAGGCCACTCATTGATCCGGATGTATCCAGAACAAAAACCATTTCACGCGCGGTAATGTCTGCGGCATCAGGCATGGCAGGCGGTTCGATCATCAGGCTGAAATATCCGTCATTATCCGATGTCGGCGTAGCGATAAATCCTGCTTGTGTTTGCTTGCTACCAAGGCTGTAGTTCAGGACAAAATCCGCATTATCAATCACACGATTTTTAGTGAGTGAGATTTCCTTTGTGTTGTTATCACCATTCACGGTGATGTCATGGGTTTTGCTAAAGACATCCTGTATGGCGATATCGCTGTTCATACGAATGCGAATGGATACACGCTCTTCCTCTATCGCATCAGGAAGGTTGAGGGTAGGGACAGCAGGGTAATCGACAGCTTGCTCTAACTCCCATGTCCCAAAGGGCGATGTACTGGTGCTTTGCGCTTTGCCAACGATAATACCGTCATCAATGATATCGGGCGCATTCCCAAAACCGGGCGGATTATAGCGCGGCCCGACTATTAAGGGCACGACAAGTGCATAATTATTGTCAATTTTAGGAACGCTTTGTGTGTATTCCAATGTCACGGTAACGGGCATACCAGGCATAAGGTTGGCAATTTTTTGCGTATACATATTAGGGCGATGTTGCGTAAGAAGTGAGGCGGCTTTTCCCTCCTTTTTTGCCGCCTCGAATGTCTTTTGGGCTTCTTCTTTACGTTTAATCTTTGCCTTGATGATTTCATCACCAACTTCCATTGTCATGGCATGTACGGCACTGTCTTTGTTCATCGGGAATAAATAACGCGCATTCATCGGTGTTTCTGTCGGGTTTTCAAAAACCTGCTTGATTTTCACATTCGCCAGATCACCTTCTATCGTGATATCGATATCTGTTTTTAGCGCAGGGAATTGAACAAGTGCGCCGTTAATTTCGGCCTCGACGCTGCCGCCGATTTTATCTGTAATGTCCTGGGCATGTGCCGTTGGTGACAGGCCGATAAAACACACGCACGCGATCAGTATTTTGTTGTAGTAGGGCATTATCTCTCTCTTTCTTCTAATGAAGCTATGTGAATGGGGGTGGTGTTTGTTTCCAGATCAAGTGCCGCCATGAGGGCATGATCGAATTGGTTGTTTTCTGTCTGCGATGTGTGCCAAGGGGAAATACGTTGCACCGCCGTCCAGTCTTGTTTCGGGTTTTGCATCCATCGCCATACGACCTCTGAAATATTTGTGGTGATAATGCTTTGATCTTGGGAAATAAAGCTGACAGCGATGCGATATGCGTTACCGTCTGTATCGGTGGCTTTGTAAATGGCGCTGGGGATGGTGGAATAATCCGGCCCCTTATATTCCACCTGCATCCCCAGACCACGCAAACATTCATCAGGGGCGTGAAGATGTCTGAGTGGTGCGCTGCTTTTGACCATCATGAGGCCATGGTCGCCATAGGCCGCCTTTTTGGCGCTGCCGCCAAACTGCGTGAAATAGATGCGTTCCTGTTCACTTAACGGACGTTCAATGGCGATCGCGTTATTCAGACTATGGGGCAGGGCAATTGCCAAATTCGGGCGCGCGACATCTATGGCGGTGCGCGGCAGGTTATGGATCACTACGGCGCAGAAGATTGAAAACACAGCCACGGCAAGAGGTAGGCTTTTACCACGGCGCTTTTTCCGGGCGCTAAGCCACCATGCATCGCGTTGAACGCTGCGTGGGATGATCCATTGTGCGCGATCCAAAACAGGGTGAATCGGCTTTTGCGGTTTTGAAAAATATTGCATCCAAATCAGTGTCGGAATGCCGCCGACGGCCAGCGTGATTAGCCCGATAATGTCATGATACGGTTGCTCCATCACATCGATGCCCGCCACAGGAAAGGCAATGCCGATGGCCAGAATACAGATACGTACAATATTTGCGATAAGCGCGCAGATTAGTGCAAAACCGCCGCCGATTATTCCGCTGATGATGTTTTGACGAGAGGCCGCCGCGCAAACACAATAGAAGAACAGTAATAAGAAGAGCGAGCGTGCACCGGAGCATGGTAAATCGACCATAACATCTTGGGCGTTGATCAGGATGCGGACACCATGGCAGGTTACGTTATCAAAAAACGTTCCGAGTACGCCGCACGCGCCGTCCGCCGATAAATTCTGTAAACCGTAACCAAGCGCACGTTGAATAATGCGCTCAATCGGCAGGCTGAAGAAAAAGCAAACAGAGAGCCAGAAGGGCGAAACATATCGCGCACGTTTATCAAGGGCGCATAATTTTGATATGGCGTACACATCAACAACCAGTGTTAACGCCCCGATAATATTAAATGCCGCAACTTGCCCGATCAGGCGCATAAACGCAGACAAACCAAGGAGCAGAAACGGCTTACTCCGGTGATCTTGTTTACTGGTGGTGCGCGGGCTCGTTATGCTGAGGATGAAAAGGCCAACGCAAACAAGGAAAACGATTGCCCCCTTTGAATCGTATGAGGGCGCCGTCCATGTCTGGGTAAGCCATAGCACGGGATCAATCGCCAAAATGATCGCCGCCAGCCCCAGCAGGATGTAATGAAATTCAAATTTGCGGTGTGTTAAATATCTCATACACTCTTTGTCGCAAATAGATTTGCAAGCGGTATGATGCGTTTCCGCAATTATCGATGATATTTTGTGCAGATTATGTGCAGGTGCAAAATATGTTCAAAGTCTTTGCAGATGGAAATCCCAAACAAGTTGAAATGACACAAGATGTTTTGGACATGGCGATTGCTATTTCAAATTATGTTCAAGAAAATCCAATGGAAAGTGATTTTTTCTGCATTCGCCCCAGCATTGATGAGCAACAATTCGCTGACACACTTAAATTAATTGCTTCTCATTCATAAGTGGAATGTATTACACTACTGATAATTAAGCTTATTTTTAAAAATTTTAGGAAGTTGTGCCATAAAAATGAATTGGGATGATTTAAAGCAGGGTCTGCTAAGTGATGATCCCGCGGGATATGTAAAAAATCTACATGATAGCGGTGAGTTAAAAAACGAGTTACCTGAGATTGATGCGCTTTTTGGTGTGCCGCAGGCAGCAGAGCATCACCCCGAAATAGATACCGGTATTCATACACTCATGGTTGTCAAAAGGGCGGCAGAGCTTAGTGATGATGTAACGGTGCGTTTTGCTGCACTAACGCATGATTTGGGGAAAGGCTTAACCCCGAAAGAAGAATGGCCCAGACATATCAATCATGAAGTAGCGGGCGTTCAGCCAATTATTGACCTTTCTGAACGATTAAATGTGCCGCAAGACATTTCGGATTTTGCACAGAAAGTATCTCTGCACCATTTAAAGGGGCACCGATCATTAGAAATGCGTCCAGGAAAAATAGTTAGTTTATTTGAAGACCTTGGCGCGTTTGAAGATCCGGAGGTGTTGGAAAAGTTTGTGAAGACAGTTCAAGCGGATGCGCAAGGGCGTTTAGGAATGGAAAATTCCCCGTATCCGCAAGCTGATTATCTTCGTTCCGCCTTTCAGGTTGCAAAGGCAGTTGGGAATGAGGACGATACGGAAATTCTGATGCAGCGTCGCAATCAGGCTATTGCTGATGTTAAACAGGAATTGAACTTATCTTAAGCTATTAAATATGGGCTAAGTAATACATTTATTTGACTATTTTTCTTCCGGGATGGTATGTTTTTAACTTAATAAATTTTAATAATTAGAGAAAATAGTGCAGAATATGTTCAAAGTCGTCGCAGATGGAAATCCTAAACAAGTTGAAATGACACAAGATGTCTTGGATATGGCGATTGCTATTTCAAATTATATTCAAAAAAATCCTATGGAGAGTGATTTTTTCTGCATTTGCCCCAGCATTGATGAACAAGAATTCGCTGACACGCTAACAGCACTCAAGCGGCTTAAAGAAGAGGTAGTGCGTGGTAATGATGTTAGCTATGTTTTTTTAGATAATGATCAATATAATACATTGGACAGAATTTTGGGATATGGGCGCAATTTTGCTGACGATATTCCTGAATTGGAAAGCCTTCATGACAGTATTTGTGAGATTGAGGTTACCTAAGTCATTATTTTTTATTTTTTGTTTGTCTAATATAGCATTTAAATTAATCGCTTCTCATTTATAGGCAGAATGTATTACAATGTTGATAATTAAGTGTTATTTTAAGGTTTTAGTGAGTATAAAATAATGAATTGGGATGATTTAAAGCAAGGCCTGTTAAGTGATGATCCTGCCGGATATATAAAAAACTTACATGATAGCGGAGAATTAAAAAGCGAGTTACCTGAGATTGATGCGCTTTTTGGTGTGCCGCAGGTAGCAGAGCATCACCCCGAAATAGACACCGGTGTTCATACGCTTATGGTTGTCAAAAGGGCGGCAGAGCTTAGTGATGATGTAACGGTGCGTTTTGCTGCACTAACGCATGATTTGGGGAAAGGCTTAACCCCGAAAGAAGAATGGCCCAGACATATCAATCATGAAGTAGCGGGCGTTCAGCCAATTATTGACCTTTCTGAACGATTAAATGTGCCGCAAGACATTTCGGATTTTGCACAGAAAGTATCTCTGCACCATTTAAAGGGGCACCGATCATTAGAAATGCGTCCAGGAAAAATAGTTAGTTTATTTGAAGACCTTGGTGCGTTTGAAGAACCTGAGGCGCTAGAGAGGTTTGTAAAAACCATCCAGGCAGATGCACAAGGACGTTTAGGAATGGAAGACAAGGCGTATCCGCAAGCTGATTATCTTCGTTCCGCCTTTCAGGTTGCAAAGGCAGTTGGGAATGAGGCTGATACGGAGGTGCTGATGCAGCGCCGCAATCAGGCTGTTGCTGAAGTTAAACAGGAATTGAGCTTATCTTAAGATTTAGGTTATATCTATGACATCGTATGCATGGCGTAGACTAATGGAGAAAAATAATGGAAAAAAAACAATTTAATATGGAGTCGGGTATGGAAGAAAAACCACAGGATTCAAAACTTTTCGGAGTTCAACTTAATGCAGAACAGCTGGGATTAGTTCAAAGAGCATTTATTAACCTTGTCGAAAATGAAAAAGATATAGAATGGTGGGACGATCATACTTTGGCACCTATTGATGACCTCAAGGCCATTACGACAAAATTAAACGGTGTAGAAAAAGATGCAAATGGCGGAGCAATAGTACCTATGAGCTATAGAGAGTGGGTCGCTTTTTCATCTTATGTTGAGTATGCATCGAAACATAACCCGAATAAGGAAGATAGATTTTCCTTAGAGGACGTAGCTGATTTAAACACGGATTTAGAAGACCGTGGCTTGGTTCCGTTTTAAGTTTTCTTGATTAAGGGAGGGGACGGATGCCTGATTTAAGTCCGGAGCAAATTGACCAATTAGCCAGAAGTATAGCGTTACATTCTGCCGGTGAAACGGGTGGGACTGGGCATTTACCTGACTTTAATGTTAGTGACCAAGAAGGCTTGGTAACAAAGATCAAGGAGATGCTCTCTGATCCGAAAACAGAATATATGGTTAATACGTCTAATCAGCCGGGCAGGTCGGGAACTGTTATTTTCTTTAATGAAGAGTCAAAGAGCATTTTAGTATTTAACCCAAATAATTTAGCTGACCCATTATATGATGAGGCCGGGCAGATTATTTCCGGTGCCAAAGGCCCTGATAACTTGGCCGGAACATTTTACAGAGAGCCGAAGCTAAATGCTGACGGTGTTCCTTTTGAAATGAAGAAAGGGAAAGAAAAACTTTTAACACCTGAAACAGAACTGAGTCGGTTTAACAAACAGGTACGCTCTCTTAAAAACGGTATTGCCAGTGCAATTTCTAATGACACGGGCAAGGAAGTGACATCGGAAGATATCGAAACGCATAAAATCAATGAGAATGATGATTGGGCAAAAAGAATATCCGGTCATGACACTGAAATTGTTGAGGGCCGCCCGAAAGCGCAGCAAAGAATTGATAACGGCGAATATGATTTTACTAAAAAACCGCCTAAACCAACAGCAGCAGAGTTAACTGCAGGTGAGGCTAAGCCTGGCGCGGATGGTGTTCCTGATGGTAAAACCAGTGCAAATATTGATCCCCCACCCAAGGCAAATTTGGCAGATGATGCTGCGGATGCTTTAAAGAAGGCAGAGGCGGCCGCTGACATAGCCGATGGCGTAAAGGATGTGTCAAAGCTGGCAAAAGCAGGGCGTCTGGGCGCGAACATTACCGGTGTCGGTGTTGTGATCGGCGCAGCCAGTCTGGCCTTAATGGATCAAGCGCATGCAGCGCAGCGCGATTTTGCAGGTGATTTGCATGAAGCCGGTGTTATAGATGATGAGGCATATCAATCGTATCTTGAGCTAAACAAAGATACGGAAAATATGTTATACGGTGATTTGGGGATTAGTACGGTTGACCCGACTGGGGCAAGTATTGTCATCACTGCGGCGGCTGAAACCAAAGCGCGTGTTGATTTTAAAGAATGGGCAGATGAGCATGCCCCGGGCTTATCAGAAGAGCATTTCCAAACACTTTCCATGAGTATGTTCCCGGACAATTCCGCGCGCGCTGAACTATTATTGGAGGCAAGGGATCAGTTCTCTGCGACGATAGAAGGGCAGCCGCAGGAATTGCATCGGATGATTGATCTTAATAATCTTTATGATAAGGCGGCGCGTATAGGATATTCCCATAAAGAGGGGATTGTTCATGGGGGGAATCTTGGGGAAACTGTTGCGCAAGCGCAAGCCATGGGCATAGAGTTCGAAGTTAATCGTATGAACCCCGCTGAAACGATTAGCAATTTGCGTGATGCCGTCAAACAAGAGCTCGTAGATGAAATGGACACGCAATTCAGTGATCCCGCACAAGCGGATAATTTGCTGAATAATGTGCCTGTTGATGATCGTTTGGAATATGTACGCCGACTTGCATCCTCAGATGATAATCCTGAGGCATTAGCGCAAAACCATCCGGAAGTTGCTGCTTACATAAAGGCATATGATAATTCATTGACGGGGTGGGGCTGGACAATGTCGGAGGATGATCCTTTAAAAGAAAACCCTGAACTCTTGAATGCATATATCAAGGAAAGAACACTCGGCAGCCCTGAAGCTCTCGAAGCGTCTGCGACAGCAACGCCGGCCGCGTCTACACCCGAAGGCGTGACGGAAAGAACCGCTGAAATTGACAGTATTTTGCCTCCGGGGTCTAATATCACAGTCCAGTCAAGCGATAGCAAAGCAAGTCTTGTCGAAGGTGTCGTTCCGGATAACCAAATCGAAGTTATGAAGAATGATGATGAGTCTGTAAGTCTGGATCAAATGAAACAGCAAGACTTCGAACTACAACAAAGAGCAGCGCAACTCGCTGCAGAGCAGCAAACTATGGACCAGCAAAGAATACAAACCCCCTCACAATCAGGGCCATAATTTTGTATTGGGGTATTTATGTCCGAAAATAATATATTACCATCAATAGATGAAATGCCGGTCTTATCGGATGCCGTAAAAGTGATGAAGCTCGATCTGGCTGTTAGTGACTTGGGAGAGGTTTATATCTTTCATGAAAAGCCGATGCCTGAGCCTTTAAACTGGGTAGAGTATGACCGCGAGACAATGAAATTATATTTCATTAGTGAAAATGGCCGTATGCAAGGTATCGGAATGACGGTGTTAAAGAAATTAGATCAAGTAATCGCTTCAGCAGGCAGGGTTTTCATCATTCATCGCAGGGGCGGTATCAATATATCTGCTTTCGAAATGCCTCTGGTTCATCAATTATAATATCCGAAGCCTTAAAGTTCATCACTATGCCTGATAATGCCATCCGTCAGGTCTATATGCTATCAGTTTACAGGTGAAAGTAAGGGATGGTGATTATTTAACGCTTTTTTCATCTGTGCTTATATTCTTGCAATGCAATTGATGAAGGCTGCGTTCTATCTTGATTCCTGCTCTGTATACATCTTGATAAGGAAGTGTGTTGGCATTGATCGATACTAAAAAGGACACGGGAGCGCCGTCACATAATACTGTTCTTTTTGCATTGATGTGTTGTGAGAAAGAGGGGCTGGAGCCTCCTTTTCCATTATTCTCTTTGTAAGTTATAAAATTTTGCGAATTAGTTTGATCGGCTGTCATGCCTGTCGTTTCAATCTTGTTATGAACGTCTTTAATGTATGACTTTATGTTTTCAAAGTCCTGAGCTTTATCGTACCCCGTTTCATGTAAAAGATGGGTGATAACACCATCAGACATTTGGACATTCAGTACTTCGGATAATGTTTTATGCGCATATGAGCAATTCCAACTTTGATACCTTGGTGTTGAGGGTCTTGTCGGGATTTTACTTTTTCGTTCCGGCACATCGACGCGCTGACATTCCAGGGATGGTTTGGTTTTTATATAGGCTTCGATCTCTTCGGCGGTGCTGTTTAATGAGATGTCATTTATTTTAATGGTTTGAATAATTGTAACGGCGTTGTCCTGACCGGCAAAGGCGGTGTGATATGCAAAAAACGACAAAATAGTCACGGTTAATAAATGTGGTAATCTTAGTTTCATTAAAATTAGTTTCCTTTTGTCGTCTTATGTGCGAGTGCAGAAAACCTTAGCACAGCCTTTTGTATGATATCTATGTATATATAATAATTCAATCGATTGACTTAATATTTTGTTGGTGTTACCATATTTTAAGATAAGGAAAATAACCGTGACAAAAATATCAAGTAAAAGCGCAAAAGACCGCCTTTTAGAGGCTGCTGTAAAATCATTTGCGATGAATGGGTATAATGGCACATCAACCCGTATGCTCGTAAAAGAGGCTGATGTGAATATCTCTGCCATCCCTTATTATTTTGAAAATAAGGAGGGGCTGTATGAGGCGGTGCTTTGGCATATTATTTCTAAATTCCGTGAAGAACGTGCAGAAAAAGCACAGGAAATAAGAAACGCTCTTGCGCAAAGCGATCTGTCACATGAGAAAGCCAGAGATTTGTTGCATGACTTTATGGGGAGTGTAGCTGATTTCTTGTTGAGCGAGCAGGCTAGCCCGTATATGGGGCAGATTATGGTGCGGGAGCAAATGCAGCCTTCGTTTGTGTTTGATCGATTCTATGACGATATGATGAAGCCGATGCATGAAACACTTACACGCCTTGTCGCACATTTGATGAATAAACCGGCAGAGAACATGGACTGTATATTGTGTACGCACGCAATCTTTGGTCAGACCGCTATTTTTAAAACACACAAGGAAATGATCTTCCGCAGGATGGGGTGGACTAAATTTGGTGAAAACGAAGCGAAGGCAATTAAAGAAATAATCCTTAAAAATACAGACGCGATTATAGCCGCGCACAGAAAGTCTGCTCCATGAAAAAATTCTTGTTTATTTTCGGTTTCATTTTTCTCTCCGGATGTCAGTCTGAACAGGCATCTGTTCCCGGTTATGTTGAGGGGGAGTATATTCTGGTTTCTCCGACGACGAGTAGTGTACTTGAAACGCTTTCGGTTAAACGAGGGCAAAAAGTTCAAAGCGGCGATATGCTGTTTTCCTTGGACCTCACCGATATTACAGCCCAAAAATATAGCGCGGAGGCAGAAGTTCTGCGTGCGGAGGCGGAGCTTGCAGACCTTTTAAAAGGTGAGCGCCCCGAAGAACTTGAAATTCTCATGAAGCAACAAGAGCAAGCAAAGACAACTTTGCAAAATACAGTGCAGGAATATGAACGCTTGCTTCCACTCAGTAAAGCCGGGGCTGTTAGTATTTCTAAGAGAGATGATGCGAAAACCGCGCTAGATAACGCACAATCAAAAAGCGATGAAATTGCAGCGCAAATCAAAGTCGCAAACCTTGGTGCACGGATAGACAAGATCAATGCAGCTAAGGCCACCGTTGAAATGGCTAAGCAGGCTGTTGTTCAAACCGATAAGAGGATTAAAGAGGCGGCCCCGCATGCGCCTGAGGCAGGTGTTGTTGAGGATACTTTTTTTCTTCCGGGGGAATATGTTTCGAGTGGGCAGCCTGTTGTTAAGTTCCTGCCGAACGAGAATATCAAGGTGAGGTTTTTTGTATCACAGGAAAAACTGCCGGAAATTACGCTGGGACAAGCCATAAGCATTTCCTGCAGCGGATGCACCGAAACTTATCGTGCGAATATATCTTATATCGCACAGGAATCGGAATACACGCCGCCCGTTATTTTTAGCGTTGAATCGCGCGATAAGCTTGTTTTCATGATCGAAGCAACGCCCACGGCGTATCACAGCCAATTACGCCCTGGTTTACCTATTGACGTAGAGTTGAAGTGACGCCATGCCTGATATCGAATATGCAATTGATGTTCGTAACTTGACTAAGAGTTTTGGTAAAAAACTGGTGGTCGATCATTTTGACGTCAAAGTGCCTAAGGGTAAAATTTATGGGTTTTTGGGCCCTAATGGCTCCGGGAAAACAACAACTTTGCGCATGATATGTGGCCTTCTAACCCCTGATGAGGGCGAGGGAAAGGCTCTGGGGTACGATATTTTGGAAGATGCGCTGGAAATTAAAAAGCGCACAGGTTACATGACGCAAAAATTCAGTTTTTGGGAAGATTTAACTATCCGGGAAAATCTGGAATTTGTAGCGCAGATTTACGGGCTCGATCAAAAGCAGCAACGCGTCGACAAGGCATTAGAGAAATTAAATCTGACAAACAGACAAAAACAACTGGCGGGGCAGCTATCAGGTGGTTGGAAACAACGCATGGCGTTGGCCGCAAGTACATTGCATGAGCCGGAACTTCTGTTACTGGATGAGCCGACCGCAGGTGTTGATCCCAAGGCGCGACGTGAATTTTGGGATGAAATTCATCAGCTTGCCGCAGAGGGAATAACCGTTTTGGTCAGTACCCACTACATGGATGAAGCAGAACGGTGCCATGCAATTATCTATATGTCATATGGTAAGCTGGTGACACAAGGAAGCGTTCAGGATGTAATTAAAGGGGCAGGGTTATTTACATGGGTTGTTCGCGGTGATGATCTTATGCGATTGGCGAAAGAGCTTGGAAAAGATTCTGCGATAAAAACTGTAGCCCCCTTTGGTGACAGTCTTCACATAAGTGGAACGGATAAAGAAAAGCTCCGGTCCGCATTGACGCCTTATTTTGCAAACAAAGACTATGAATGGCACGAGGAAAGCCCGTCTTTCGAAGATGTCTTCATTCGATATATGGCCGATGCAGAAGATAATTTTAATGCTGAGGAGAGCGAAGCGTGATGTCATTTTCTCTACGCCGTGCGTATGCGGTATTAATGAAGGAGTTCATTCAACTAAAACGTGATGCAGTTACTTTACGCATGATTATCATGGTGCCGATTATGCAGCTTTTGTTGTTTGGCTATGCACTGAACACCGATCCAAAGCATTTGCCAACAGCAGTATTCTCACAAGATAACAGTGAAATTGCACGTGCCGTCGTGGCAGGGTTAAAAAATACGGAATACTTTTCTGTTGATTATGATATTCGGTCGGATAAAGAGGGGCATGAACTTCTCAAGCGCGGCGAAGTCCTTTTTGTTGTTACCATTCCGGCATATTTTGAACGCGATCTTGTGCGTGGACAGAGACCGGAAATATTGATTGAGGCGGATGCGAGTGACCCTGTTGCCACGTCGGGCGCGCTTAGCTCTGTCAGTGGTATGATGGACCGCATTTTAAGAGAAGAGCTCAAGGGGCCGCTTGCGTATTTACAAAGCGCATCTCCTGCCTTTTCTTTGCGTGCACATCGCATGTATAATCCCGAGGGGTTTACACGATATAATATTGTTCCGGGGTTGGTTGCGATTATTCTGACAATGACCGGAATTATGATGACCGCATTGGCGATGACCCGCGAAAGGGAGCGGGGCACCATGGAAAATTTGCTGGCAATGCCCATCTCTCCGCTAGAGGTTATGGCGGGTAAGATTGCCCCGTATGTGATGATCGGTTTTTTTCAATCCGCATTGATTATCTTTTTTGCAAAGGTTTTGTTTGGGGTGCCTATTATTGGCTCCTTAGCCCTGTTATTTGGCGCATTAACAGTTTTCATTTCCTGTAATATGGCATTGGGGTTCACGATCTCTTCATCTGCGCAAAATCAAACGCAAGCTTTGCAGTTATCATTTATGGTGATGTTGCCATCAATTATGCTGTCAGGATTTTTATTTCCTTTCCTTGGTATGCCCGCATGGGCACAGTTCTTAGGCAATATCATTCCTGCAACGCATTTTATTGCAATATCACGTGCGATATTACTTAAAGGAAGCGGTTTTGTGGAAATTTGGCCTCATCTATGGCCTTTGATGTTATTTATGGTTCTGATTACATTGTTCGCAATGAAACGCTATCGTAAGACGTTAGATTAAATAATATAGCAATTACAGCGATTTTTTGGCGCTCTGGGAAACCGTATTCAGATAAAAACCTTTGTGTTACAAAAAACACACTCCGCATAAAATTTTAACAGATAATTTTTTCTTCAGGTTGGCTTCAGCTTCATCTCTCATCCTTGATTAAAGGAAATAAATGAAGGGTTTCAAGATGAAGCTGTCATACCAAGAAAATAACATTAATACGGCGAACCTGTACCTTAGTGCGGCGCGTGTTTCCCGCATCAGCCCTTTAACGCCATCCGTTGTCAGTATTACAAATCTGTTTACGCCGGAACGTCAACGCGTCGAAGCTTTTATTCAAGGCATTTATAAAAACAGTTATGACGCGGAGATCCGGGTTGATTATCCAATCTTGATGAGTGTCCGAAATGATGAGGATGATATTCTCGCCGCCGTCGGGTTTCGTTATGCAGGCCATGAGCCATTATTCCTTGAGCAATATACAAAAAAGCAGATTGAAAATTGTCTGGAAACGGAAAGAGATAAAATTGTTGAAATCGGCAATCTGGCTTCTGCGGGTCAAGGGGCATCGATTTTTTTGTTTGCAGCTTTGGCATCCTATTTGAATTTTCAAAAGATTGAATTTGCCGCAGTAACTGGCACAGATTTCTTGCACCGCTATTTCAAACGCATAGGGCTAAACCCGCAAAAAATATGTGATGCAGATATATCCTTCATCAATCAGGCGGGGCAGTCATGGGGAAGTTATTACGACACGCAGCCGCGCGTTCTTGCGGGTTCTGTGCCACACGGCATTAAAAAACTACATCACGCATTGGGGGCAGAATTTGAATCACATACGCCACCCTTATTTTCACGCCTTCACCATAAGGGAGAAAATTTATGAGCCTGATTATTGATGCAATACGTAATCACCCCTCAGATGCGATCGCACTGGTCGGTGATCATCTCAGCCTGACTTATTGTGAGCTGAATAAGAAAATTAACGCATATGCGGAAGCTTTGTTAGATGTTCAAACTCTGGGTATAGCGCTTGATAACGGTATTGAGGTGGTTTTATGGGATCTGGCGGCGGTGTATGCCAATGTGCCGACTGTGCCGATCCCACCATTTTTCACACATGAACAGATTTTTCATAGCCTCCAAGCTTCCGGTGCTTCGCATCTCCTCACCTCTGAAGGGGTGCGGAGCCTCGGTGGTGAGGTGCGTTCTGTCCTGCCCGAGGGGACGGCAAAAGTGACATTCACATCAGGTACAACCGGAGCACCAAAGGGGGTATGCCTTTCCCAAAACGGGATGGAAAATGTTGCACATTCTTTGACGGAGATTCTCGATTATGAATATGCGCAAAAGCATCTTTCGATATTACCAATGGCGGTATTGCTGGAAAATGTAGCCGGCGTTTATGCAACGCTTTTGGTTGGGGGTACGGTATATATCCCATCATTAAAAACAATAGGGTTTTCCAATCCGTTCCAACCTGATTTCCAAGCCTTAGCACATTATATAAAAACGCGTGAAATCACCTCAGCCATTTTGGTGCCTGAGTTATTACGTGGATTGATGGCGGCGCGTGTTGAGCTTCCTAGTTTGAAATTTCTGGCCGTCGGTGGATCAAAATCCTCCCCCACGCTTGTTTCATCGGCGCGCCAGTGCGGTTTTCCTGTTTATGAAGGGTATGGCCTGAGTGAATGCGCGTCTGTTGTGTCATTAAATACACCTGAGAACGATAAAATCGGCAGTGTCGGTAAAGTATTGCCGCATATCGAGCTATCAGAGTGTGACGGCGAGATCACCATCAAAAATCCGGCTTTTTTAGGATATCTGGGTGAAGAGCATAACAGCGAATTCCCCACAGGTGATCTGGGGCATCTGGATGAGGACGGATATTTAACAATAGACGGACGCAAAAAGAATGTTTTGATCACATCGTACGGGCGCAATATCTCCCCCGAATGGGTCGAAAGCCAACTATTACTATGCCCTGAAATTGCACAAGCCATTGTATACGGTGACGCAGAGCCGTTTCTAAGTGCGTACATCGTGCCTATGTCGCATGACACGGACGTGGGATCAGCAATTACCAGAGCAAACGCGGCATTGCCTGAATATGCACATATCAAGAATTTTTCACCCGTAGCTCCGTTTACGGTTGCGGATGGAACGCTCACCGGAACAGGACGTCCCAAAAGGGAAGCCATCTTGTCCCGATACCAAACCCAAAAGGAGAATGATAATGAACTTTTACGATCGACTTGTTAAAGAAACCGAAGCGCAAAGACACGAGCTTTACACTGTACCGCAATTGGTTGACGGTCTGAATGGTGACATTTCACGAGAGACTTACATTGCCTATCTGACAGAAGCCTATCACCATGTTTCACACACTGTACCATTTCTGATGAGCATGGGCGCACGCTTACCCCAAAATAAGAAATCTTTGCATAAAGCTATCATTGAATATCAGGAAGAGGAGGTTGGCCATGAAGAGTGGATTTTAAATGATATTGCGGCTTGCGGCGCAGATAAAGAGGTCGCACGTGCATCTACACCTAATCTGGAGACGCAATTATTGATTGCTTATAACTATGATTACATCAATCGCAAAAATCCTGTCGGGTTTTTCGGTATGGTGTTCATGCTGGAAAGTACCTCTACGCAAATCGCCAATAAGGGAGCTGATGCGGTGAAGGATAAACTGGGGTTGCCTAAAAACGCGTTCAGCTATCTTTATTCTCATGGTGAGCTTGATATCAGCCATATGAAGTTCTTTGAGGAGACGGTCAATCAAATTACTGACCCCGCCGATCAAGCAGCGATTATCGAAGTTGCGCAAAATACATTCCGCTTATTTGCAAATGTGATGCGTGCGATCCCCCATGCGTATGAGGTTAAACATGCCGCTTAACGGAAAAAAAGTCTTTATCACAGGCGGGACGGGCGGCATTGGTCGCCCCCTCGTGGATATGTTGAAACGTGCGGGGGCTACCGTCGACGTTTATGATAGATCAAAAGACGGCGATTTATTTGATAACCTTGACCGTACATGTGAGCGTTTGAAGCAAAACAGCCCTGATATCCTGATCAACATGGCAGGTTTTAATGACTTTAATTACTGCGAAGACCAAGATTATGAGGCTCTCATCGACATAAATATGTTGACCCCAATGCGTTTGACACAGGCCGTTTTGCCCGAAATGCGCAAGCGTAATAGCGGGCAGATTGTCAATATCGGCTCTATGACCGCGCTTATTCCTTTGCCACATGTTAGCGGATATGTCGCAGCAAAAGCAGGGTTGAAAGGGTTTAATGATGCGCTTCGCCGTGAGTTGAGCGGGACGGGCATATCGGTAACGCATGTTATTCCGCGCGCTGTGCAAACGGCTATGAATTCGGGCGCGCGCGCAGAAATTAACAAGCGTACAAATGTTCATCATGACGATCCCGAAAAGGTTGCGGCGATTATTATGAGATCAATTTTAAACAAAAAAGCCGAACGCCGTATCGGCTGGCCTGAACGGTTCTTTGCGTTCTTAAATGCAAACGTTCCGTTCATTATCGATCAAGGCCTGCAAAAGAACTGCAAAATTGGCGAGCAAATTCTTGCGGAATACGCAACGCAAACATTACCTGATGAGGAGATGAAAAATGAAAAAATCATACAAATCAAAACTACTGCTTAGTGCTGCTTTACTGGCTGTTTCCTTTCCTGCAATGGCAGAGGATAATCTTGATATGTCGCAAGATGCTGATGCTTCTGTGCAGACTGAAGAAGTTGTTGTCCTAAGCCCGATGGAGCAAGATATTGTCGTATTACAAAAAGAGTGGGCACGTATTAAATATCAGTTATCTGATAAAGAGCGACAGCTTAGTGCTATCCATTCTTTAGAGGAAAAGGCGGCTAAGATCAGTGCAAAATACCCTAAAAAAGCGGAGCCCATAATTTGGGAGGGTATTATATTGTCAACGGATGCCGGTATCGTCAAAGGTCTATCGGCATTGGGTAAGGTTAAAGATGCACGTAAACTTTTTGAAAAAGCCCTAGAAATAAATCCGAAGGCATTGGACGGCTCAGCCTACACATCTTTGGGGTCTTTATACTATCAAGTTCCCGGTTGGCCGATTGGGTTTGGGGATGATGAAAAGGCGGAAGGGTATTTGAAAAAAGCACTGACGATAAATCCCGAGGGTATTGATCCGAATTATTTTTATGGTGATTTCTTAGCGCAGGACGGTCGTGAAAAAGAAGCGCGTGTGTATTTAGAGCGCGCCTTAGAAGCCGCTGATCGCCCAAGCAGGCCGTTAGCCGATGCAGGGCGCAGACAAGAGATTAAAGCAGCCCTTGCGAAGCTGTGATAAAACTGTGAAAATCATCTGGCTGGAATTTAAACAGGTGACAAATGCGCATTTTATTGGTCGAAGATGATGTTATGCTCGGCAAGGCCACGGCGGAGGGGTTGAAAATGTCTTTTGCCGTGGATTGGTGTAAGAGTGCGGAAGACGCGCAGGAGGCCATCGCTACGACTTCCTATGATGCGATAGTGCTGGACATAAACCTTCCCGGTCAATCGGGTTTAGAATTCCTACAAAAAAGGCGCGCATCAAACGATGATTGCCCCGTCTTGTTTCTAACTGCGCGTGACGCCGTGGCACAACGTATTGAAGGGCTGAATAGCGGCGCAGATGATTACCTGACCAAGCCATTTGATCTGGATGAACTGACCGCAAGGGTTTCTGCATTGATCAGGCGATCACAGGGGCGCTCTTCCCCTGATATTCATGTTGCTGACATTGTCTATACTCCCGCTGCGCGGCATGTCACAAAACAAAGTAAAACGATCAATTTGTCAGGGCGTGAGTTGGCCGTTCTTGAAATCCTGATGACCAATATAAATCATGTCATGAGTAAATCCCGAATAGAAGAGCATATCTATGATTGGGGCAACAACGATATTGAAAGCAATACCATAGAGGTGCATATTTCCGCGCTACGACGAAAGCTTGGTAAGGACCTTATTAAAACCGTTCGCGGTGTGGGGTATATGATAGAAAAATGAAGAAGAATTACTCCATTCGAAAACGCCTGCTTTTATACATCAGTATATCAGTTCTTATTCTCTCCCTGATTATTGGGGGGCTGTCCCTCATCAGCGCGTATGATGAAATCGAAGAAGTCTATGACGCCCAGCTTGCTCATTCCGCAAAAATTCTATTGATGCTGACGGAGCATGAAGTTGGAGAACATGAAAAATATGAAATTGAACTAGGAACAGAGCGAGCAGATCTTATCCATCGATATGAAAACAAGCTGACGTTCAGAATCTGGAAAGAAGATCACGCGGTGGCACAATCGCATCTTGCTGAAAGCTTTGGTGAGTTTTCAGCGCCGCCCGGATTCTCAACGCAGAATTTTGCGGGCGAAGAATGGCGCTTCTTTGTTTTCATAGATCAGCAGACAAACATCACCATTGAGGTTGCCGAAAAACTCGAGATAAGACGCGAGCTTATTTTTAAAATCTTCGCCAGCTTTTTGGCACCGCTTTTACTTTTTGTTCCTGTGTTGTTTGCTTGCGTATGGTTTGTTGTTTCAATGGCGCTCCGTCCGATACTGGGGTTATCGAAATCAATTAACAAGCGCGAAGAAACCGACCTTGAACCAATTGACAGTCAGGCGCTACCAATTGAAATTAACCCTCTTATAGAGGCTATGAATAATGTTCTTGAACGTATTAAAGAGGGTTTCATGCGCGAGCAGCAATTTACGGATAACGCCGCCCATGAGCTGCGTACACCTCTTGCGGCTATGAAAACGCAAACGCAGGTGCTTTTAAAAAAAGCTGCCCATGTGCCCGAATGTCGTGAAGGGCTGGACAATCTGCATCAATCAATCGACCGCGCTACGCATCTGGTTGAACAACTCCTGTCTTTCGCGAGGTTACAATCTGGTGAACTGGCTAAGGCTGAATTTGATTTCAGTGCGCTTTGTAAAACTGTCACCAAGGATCTGCAGCCTCTTGCTGATAAACGCCACGTTATCATGCATGTATCTGTAGAAGGCGGAATATTGATTAACGGAAACCAACATGCACTAGAGGTGATGGTTAAAAACTTACTCGATAATGCGATTAAATTTTCACCTGAGAAAGAAACTGTGACAATCAGCCTGTCTACGCAAGGCGGAAAATTAGCCTTATGCGTTTCAGATTACGGTAAAGGTATAGCCGACCAGCATAAAGAAAAAGTGTTGGAGAGGTTTTACCGCGTTTATAAAGGTGACGGACAGGGCAGTGGCCTTGGTTTGGCAATGGTGAAGTGGGTTGCGGATTTACACAGTGCCGTACTTATTCTTTCTGACAATGAGCCCTCAGGATTAAGCGTAACGATAGAAATGGATATAAAAGAATGAAATGGATTTTAATTGCTGCTGCTTTGTTTGGCGCAAGTTCAGTTATATTGGGCGCCGCTCTAAAACACGCGGTTGTGACATCCGAATTTGATACCCTTCAAACGGCATTGCGCTACCATCAAATTCACAGCGTTGTCCTGCTGGCGCTGGGGCTTTATACGCTAAACCAAACACCACAACGCTCTGTCATTATATCCGCATGCCTTTTTATTGTTGGTATTATAATCTTCAGCGGTAGCCTGTACCTGATGGTTCTTTACGATATTCCACAGTTCGGGAAATTAACACCCGTCGGCGGTATATCCCTTATTTTTGGTTGGTTGAGTTTAGCGCTTATCAAACCGAAAAAAGCATGAAATTTACCATCAGGAAGAAGGCTTCCTGCTTTAGAAAAATATCGAGAATGTAATAATTCTAAACTATTTAGCGTTTTGAATAGCTTCTATAATTTCAGGGATCTCCGGACGGCGTGTATAGCTTTCCTCGGCTAAAATAGCCTGTATTTTCTTATCTTTCGAAACAACATAAATCGTTGGGTTAGGGATACCGTAAGCAAAAGTGCCGGGCTCTTTTGTTTGATCCCAAATACCAAAAGTTTTGATGGTTTCGGAACCTTCATCGGACAGCATCGGGAACTCAAAACTGTAACGCGTTGCAAATTTATTCAAAAGCTCCGGCTTGTCATAGCTTATGATCGCAATATTATAACCAGCATTTATAATTCCGTCTGCTTCACCTTTTCGCAAATCTAAAAGCTGTACCTGACAATAGGGACACCAATCAGCTGAGCGAATAAAAAAGAGCACAAGGCCTTTATCCCCCTTTAGGGAGTCAAAGGACTGAAGTGTGTCAGTTTTATCTTTTAATTCCAGATTGGTTGGAATTTGATCTCCGACTTTCAAGGTGTCCATCGCCATAACGGGAGATGAAAGGAAAATAATAGCAAGAGCGTGTATTAGGAATTTCATGATTTTTCCCTGTTGGTTATAGTTCTTGAGAGTATTCGATGGTATTCAAACAAAAGTTACCCAAAACTATATGTTTAAAGTAGTGGATGATCAGGTGATACCTTGAAAAATATTTTTGACGGGTAATAATCTCAATCTTTAAGATTTTCTTTCCTTAAAACTTACTTGCATATTATGCAATAATTTGCGTAATATTTAACAAATGGTAAGTTGTATACGTTCTGTTTTTTACAACTAATCAACACTTGTAATAATTGTTCAAGTTACTGCGTTCTTTATTCTACGTTCTTTATTTTCACTTGAGAGAGGCTGTTCTATGGTCAGAAAAACTTTGGGCTTGTTTGCTTGTGTTTCAATTTTATCATTATCATTATCATCAGTAGCGCATGCAGATGATGCACAATCAATTGAAGAGCTTCGAGCAATGATGAGCTCTATGATGGAGCGTATTGATGCTTTGGAAAAGGAAAACAAAGCATTAAAAACGGAAGTATATTCAAAAGATAAAGCTGTGGTTCAGGGGCTACCAAATAATGGTCAGCAAGTTACGTCTCATGCTCAGCTACCACCACCGGATTATAGCGCAGTAGAACCTTCTTCCGGTGATGGAGTGAAAATTCCGGGAACGAATACGACAGTAAAGCTAGGTGGCTATGTTAAAGCTGATTTGATTACGGATGTCGGTAGTGATTATGGTGCTGATTTCGCGCGGTTTGCGGGCATTCCATTGGATGGTTCAGCTGAAGATTCAAAATCATCAGGATTTCATGCGCATGCCAGACAAACACGTCTGAATTTAACAGCAAAAACGCCCACTGAAATTGGTGAAATTACAACATTTGCTGAGGTTGATTTTTACGGATCTCGCGGTACTGATTTGGTGACGAACGGGCATTCTCCGCAGCTAAGGCAAGCATACGGAAAGGTTGGCGGTTTACTGGTGGGGCAAACGTGGACTAATTTTATGGATCTTGGTGCGTATCCTGAATCACTGGATTTCGTGGGGCCGGCCGGTATTACTTTGCTGCGCCAAACGCAGTTAAGGTATTCAGGCGACCTAAACGATAATGGTTTAACTTATAGTGTTTCAATTGAAAATCCGAATTCTGATTTCACAAATGGTGGTGCTGATACAGTAACTGGTTATGAGCGTTACCCCGATGTGACTGCCGCTTTAACGCGTAATGCGGATTGGGGGCACGTATCAGTTCGCGGATTATTACGTGAAGTATCTGTTGAAAATGAAACGACAGGTGTTGATGAAGGTGAACTAGGGTATGCTGTTTCCGGATCTGCGAAAGTTATGACAGGCGATAAAGATAATTTGAAAATGCGCATGACATATGGGAAGGGTCTGGGGCGCTATATTTATGATATTGCGACAAGCGCGAGAGCGGCTTCATATAATAATGGTGAGCTGGATCTTAATGAAGGTTATGCCGGATATTTTGGCTATCAGCATCATTGGACAGATACGTTGCGCTCAAATTTGATGGGTGGCTATGTATATATGGATAATGATACGGATCTTATCGGCAGTGGACAGAATGAAGAAATTTGGTCCGGTCATGTGAATATTATCTGGGAGCCTGTAAAACAATATAAAGTAGGTTTGGAATACATTCACGGAGAGCGTCAGCTTGATAATGGCCAGGATGGTAGCTTGGATCGTGTTCAAGCATCATTTATTTACGGATTCAATTGATTTTCTTCGTATCGATAATGCTATCACAACCATGACAGGTTTTTTTCGATAAGCTGTTTTGAAAGAGTTTTGTTAACTTTTTAAAAAGAGGCAGGAATTATATCCAGCCTCTTTTTTTGTTAATCATAAAATTAAGCAGATGATGTAACGGATTGATTTCATGTGCATTAAGGATGATGGTTTCGACGGATTTATGCTGGGGTGCAGCATGCAATATAATATAATTTGGTGTGGTATTTATGTATACTAATAGAGGAGAATTAATTACTGGAGGCGAAAACGATGCCAGATGACATTCAAAAAAATACAACTGAAAGTTCTGATACGGAAAACTCTGCATATTGGTCTGCAAATATACGGCTGATTAGAGGGTGCTTATTTGTATGGTTTATTGTGTCGTTTGGCTTCGCAATTATTCTTCGCCCATTACTAGCCGATATTAAGGTAGGGGGATCTGACCTTGGGTTTTGGTTTGCACAGCAAGGATCAATCTTATTTTTCCTTGTTATTATTTTCTTTTACTCATGGCGAATGAATAAAATTGATCACCAATTTGATGTTGATGATGAATAGAATTTAAAGTGAAGGGAAGTTTTAGATATGGACCAGTATTTACTTAATATTATTTTTGTAGGCCTTACCTTTGCTTTATATATTGGTATTGCAATATGGGCTAGAGCAGGAAGTACGTCAGAGTTCTATACAGCTGGAGGTGGCGTCCATCCGGTTTTGAACGGTATGGCTACCGGAGCGGACTGGATGTCTGCAGCATCTTTTATTTCCATGGCCGGAATGATTGCTTTTGTTGGCTATGATAACTCTACTTTTTTAATGGGCTGGACGGGAGGCTATGTGCTTCTTGCCTTGCTGCTTGCTCCGTATTTAAGGAAATTTGGTAAGTTTACTGTTCCTGATTTTATCGGTGATCGTTTTTATAGCCAAACAGCACGTCTAGTCGCTGTTCTGTGTCTTATTATTGCATCATTGACATACGTGATCGGTCAGATGACTGGGGTAGGGGTCGCCTTTTCGCGTTTTTTAGAGGTTGATAAAGATACAGGTTTATATATTGGTGCGGCGATTGTGTTCTTTTATGCTGTTTTTGGTGGTATGAAAGGGATTACCTACACACAGGTTGCACAGTATTGTGTTCTTATATTCGCTTATACTGTTCCGGCAGTTTTTATATCCCTCCAGTTAACAGGTAATCCTATTCCCGGCTTAGGGCTTTTTTCGGATCATGTGCAATCAGGTATTCCTTTGTTACAGAAATTAGACCAAGTCGTTACGGATTTAGGATTTAATAGTTATACAGGTCATCATGTTAGTACATTAAATATGTTTCTATTTACGATGTCTTTGATGATTGGAACTGCAGGGTTGCCGCATGTAATTATCCGTTTCTTTACGGTTCCTAAAGTGTCTGATGCTCGTTGGTCGGCCGGATGGGCCTTGGTGTTTATCGCGTTATTGTATGTCTCGGCTCCTGCAGTGGGGGCGATGGCACGGCTAAATTTGATTGATACAATTTATCCTCAAGGTGCAGATGCTGAGCCTTTGGCATATGATGAACGTCCGGAATGGATAAAAAACTGGGAGGTGACCGGCTTATTGAAATATCAGGATAAGAACGGTGACGGAAAGATCCAATATTATAACGATAAGTCAGAAGAGTTCGCGCCTATTGCTTCTGAACGAAATTGGGCAGGGTCAGAGTTAGATGTGAACCGCGATATTATGGTTCTTGCTAACCCAGAGATTGCCAAACTTCCTGCTTGGGTTATTGCCTTAATTGCGGCCGGAGCTTTGGCTGCAGCACTGTCAACCGCGGCAGGCTTATTGCTGGCAATTTCTTCTGCCATTAGTCACGATTTGATTAAATCGTGTCTAAAGCCGGATATCTCGGAAAAAGGTGAGCTAAAGGCTGCACGCTTGGCTATGGCTGTTTCAATTTGTGTGGCCACATATTTAGGGCTTAACCCTCCGGGGTTTGCTGCGCAGACTGTTGCCTTGGCTTTTGGCCTTGCAGCCGCCTCATTATTTCCTGCGTTGATGATGGGGATTTTCTCCAAACGTATTAACAACCACGGTGCAGTCGCAGGGATGCTAACCGGTCTTATTTTCACATTGATATATATCTTTGTTTATAAAGGCTGGCTCTTTATTGGCAGTACTGCGATGTTGCCTGATGATGCGGATCATTGGGTAATGGGTATATCTCCACTATCGATCGGAACCGTTGGCGCAGTGTTGAACTTCATTGTGGCATATGTAGTTAGTAAATTGACCAAGGAGCCACCTCAAGAAATTCGTGATCTCGTTGAAAGTGTACGTACACCGCGTGGTGTCGGAGGGGCATTGAATAAATAGGTTTTATTAACGTCATCGAATAAATAAGGGCGCAATACATAATGTATTATGCCCTTATTTCGTTTGGTAGTTTTTAATACCACCAGTCGGATGGATGCAGTGGAAGATGTGTTATTCAAAAAGTAATGAGTACAGATTTTTTTTATATTATTGGTGCGGGGCATAAGTGTTTGTATACTTAAATGCTTCTGTGACACTTTTAGAACCGCCGCTTTCTCGCAGCCATTCTCGCTTTTAGCCGATTTACGGGAGGGGAATAATGAAATGGTGGGCCTGGCCGGACTTGAACCGGCACGTCCATACGGACAACAGATTTTAAGTCTGCAGCGTCTACCATTCCGCCACAGGCCCGAAGGCATGTTTAAAAACACTAAAGGGTTATAATCCAGATATTCATCAGATGCAATCGTCAGATGCTTAGTTTTTTGCGGAAATTGTGGTTCTTATTTTTTCGATGGTGTTTTCACCGCTTTTACTCAGGAAAATTTGTTTTTTCCGTTTCTCATTCGGTACGATTTTGACAACCACATAGCCATAAGATTTTTTGTTGGGTTTGTCTTGCGACAGAACACTTATAATGCGCGATGTTGTTGATAGTGGCATTCCGGTACGTAGTGATAGTTCCGTTAAGCTTATGCCCGGAGTTTGTGCAATTTCCCCCAAGCATATAGCGTATTGAATAGGGAATTCTGAATGAATTTTTTGTAATTCGTATAAAATTTCAAGAAAGAGTTGTATTTCCTGTTTCATAATATGTGTGTGCCTTGTCATTCGGTTCCTCGAAAGGCGTAAAAATTATTTGCGCTATCGGTAAACCAATAATGGTTTCATTGCGAAATTTTTCCATTGAAAATAATGGTTTCACACCGAGTTGATAATTAATTTCAATATAGAGTGCAAAAAATTTAGCATAAGAAAAATAAAACGTCATTTGCAAATTTCCTCTACCGATGGTTTTGTTTGTATATCGGCACACACACGATTTTTTAGGGCGTTAATTTTTTCCTGGTTTTAATGAATTTCTCCTAAGTATTTTAAATTTGTGTCGTTTGCCCGATGGTCATGGAGGCTCAGCATATGCAAAATTTTAGGCAGTAAGAGTTTGGGGAATGTCTTTTCGCCGATTTTTATAACACGGTCGAGCATTACAACAGGCGTATTCAGTACGCCCTTAACTACGATCGGTGGCGCAGACATAAGGTGAGAGGAGCCGTCTGGCATGATATAAAGGCACCCCGTCATGTTTTGCGTTAGTGGTAATTCAAGCTCAAAGCATGAGAGTGTAGAGAAGGTGCTTCCTGTGATGACGGCACCTGAAATATGTGTCGCCCCGAATTCAGCACCCGTGAAATCACAATTCTCCATTGATGAATAGGCAAAGCATGTATTGAAAAGAGGGCAGTTTTTAAAGCTGGCATCGCGGAGGTTCGCCTCGGATAAATTTGCACCTGTGAGGTTTGAATTATTAAAAATTGCACACGGCATGGTTGCGTTATCGAGGTTTGCATTTGTGAGGTTCTTACCGCAAAGGTTAATGTGCGACAGGTCAATATTATGCTTTACGGCATTCTCAAGGCATTGTGTGAAAGAGGAGTAGTTTCCGTTGTAAATTAATTCGTTAGTCGTATGTTTTCTTAGCTCAAAATGTGGCATGTGGTCTTCCTCGATGTAATGTTGAGGTTAGATAGTTGATAGCGCGGAAGTATTTGTCAAACCTTTTTGAGATATATAATTTCAAACAAAACTAATAAAACTATAGGTATATATTATGAATCAGTAATTTAAATGAAGCTTGAGGAGTGGAGAGGCTTTGTTTTTGTTTTTTCTGTGAATTCCATAGTATTCACTTAATCTATGTGCTCGTTATTGTTTTTTGTTTTGAATAGGTTAAAAAGAAGGTGGACGTAACGGTGATAACCATAAAATGACAGAGAAAATTTCATCTATTGAAACGGGAGTAAATGCGATTAAGGCGTGTGTAAAAACATTGCCCTTATCACCTGGTGTTTACCGTATGATTTCGGAGAAAGATGAGGTTTTATATGTCGGTAAGGCAAAGGCCCTGAAGAACAGGGTGCGTTCCTATACGCATTTTGACAAATTGCCGCACCGCCTGCAGCGGATGGTGTCGATGACACGCCGTATGGAGATTATAAATACGCATACAGAGGCAGAAGCACTGATCCTTGAGGCGGATCTGATTAAGAAATTTAAACCGCGTTATAATATCTTGCTGCGCGATGATAAGTCATTTCCTTATATCTTGTTGCGTGAGGATCATCCATATCCGCAGGTTTTGAAACATCGCGGTACGAAGAAAATAAAGGGGAGCTATTTCGGCCCTTACCCTAGTGCAGGTGATGTGAACCGAACGATTGAAATCCTGCAGCGTGTGTTTTTACTGCGAAATTGTAGCGATAGTTATTTCAACAATCGTAAGCGCCCGTGCCTGCAATATCACATAAAGCGATGCACCGCCCCATGTGTGGGAAAAGTCAGTGCGCCGGAATACGCACAACAGGTAGGGGGCGCGCGTGCCTTTATGGAGGGCAAAAGCAGACAGGTGCAGGATGATTTAACGGCGGCCATGCAAGAGGCCAGTGCCGCCATGGATTACGAGAGCGCCGCAGAATATCGTGACCGCATTAAAACCCTGACTTCCGTTCAGGCGCGTTATGATATAAATGTTGAAATTTCGAACGCGGATATCATTGCCATGATACAGCGTGAGGGTGTGACCTGCATTCAGGTTTTCTTTTATCGCGGCGGTCGGAATTTGGGGAATAAATCGTACTTTCCGCGTCACGCCAAGGATGATGATCCGTCTGATATTATGGCGGCCTTTATCGCGCAGTTTTATCTGAGCAAGTCGATACCAAAAGAAGTCGTCGTCAATCATGACCTGTTGGAGCAAGGCTTGTTTGAACAAGTGCTTAGCGAAAAGGCGGGACACAAGGTCAATGTGATACTGCCAAAGCGTGGGAAATATAAAACGGCGATAGATTTCGTTGCAACAAATGCACGCCAAGCGTTAGACAGGCATTTATCACAAAATGCAACGCGTACGAAATTGCGCGAAGGCGTCGCGGATCTATTCGATCTTGATGATCTGCCAAAGCGTATCGAGGTTTATGATAACAGCCATATATCAGGCACAAATATGGTTGGCGGTATGATCGTTGAGGGCGAAGAGGGCTTTTTGAAAAAGGCGTATCGCAAGTTTAATATTAAAACCGCGGATAAATCAGATGATTACGGCATGATGCGCGAGGTTATTACGCGGCGTTTCAAGCGCGCCTTAAAAGAAGGTGACGGTGTCGGCAGTGAAAATTGGCCTGATTTGTTGTTGATAGATGGCGGCGCAGGGCAGCTTTCATCTGTTCGTGAGGTTCTGGAGGATTTAGGTATTTTGGATGACGTCACCGTTGTTGCCATTGCCAAAGGTGAAGACCGGAATGCGGGGCGTGAAAAATTCTTTATGATTAATCGTCCGATGTTTCAATTACCGATCAATGACCCGGTTTTGCAATATTTACAAAGATTGCGTGATGAAGCCCACCGTTTTGCGATCGGGGCGCATCGCACACGGCGGAAAAATGCGATGACAACATCACCGTTGGATGGTGTGGAAGGTATTGGCGGAAAACGTAAAAAGGCACTTTTGCTGCATTTCGGATCTGCGAAGGCGGTGGCAGATGCGGGGGTTGACGAGCTTTCAAAAGTGGAGGGGATATCTCGTGCTACAGCACAAAAAATATATGATTTTTTCCACGACGCATAATCATAAAACACTTGGTTTTACTTTCAATTCAATACGTATCTTCCTATATATATCAACGTCATATAAGGCGTTTTTTGCATAAAATGAGAACAAAAAATTAAAATTGTTTTATATCAAAATGATGCCATTTTGTTTGGGGAAAACTCCGAATCATATCTTGCAGGCCACATATGGTCGTGTTACCTTTTTATCAATTCAGACACAGTTAATTTAGTTAAGCACTCCCGCAAATCGGGCGTGTTCACACATCAATACTCGTAAACGGAAAGGTGCAAGAGAATATGTTTCATCGCGTGAAATCTGAAGTTCAGGAAACTGAGCAAAACAAGCAGCCGGAGGCTGAAAAGAGTTATCGCCCGGGCGCTACTCGTACGGAAAGCAGTGAATCCGAAGCACCGGCCCGTAGATATGGTCAAAGTCAACTTAAAACACAGGAAGAGACAAGCAGAATGAGATCACAAGACGAAACGCCTGTTCAGGGCAAATATGCAAGAGATGCAGATGAAAGCGAAGATTCAAAGCGCAGCAGCTATCAGCCATCTGTAGCACGCTCTGCGGGTTACGGCACAAGCTATAGCGGTGGTTCAACATCAACATACACACCACCACAAGCGCCAGAAACGCCATATAGCGGTAGTGACCGTACATTGACGATTGGCCGTGGAATTAACATGTCTGGTGAAATCGACTCTTGTGACCACTTGATGGTTGAAGGTACAGTCGAAGCAGCTTTGAAAGGCGCGAAACTTCTTGAAATCGCTGAAAGCGGCACATTCTACGGTACTGTTGAAATCGAAGAAGCAACAATCGCCGGTCGTTTCGAAGGTGACATCACTGTTAACGGTCGTTTGACATTGAAATCTTCAGGTGTGATCACCGGTTCAATCGCTTATCGTGAACTTGAAGTCGAAGCAGGTGCAGTTCTTGATGGACGTATGACACCTCTTAAAGGCCAAGTTGACGTGAAAGGCAATGACAAGTACCGCGCAGGTACAGAAGCATCAGCCATGGCGAAAACAAAGGCTTCATCCTCAAAAAAGGATAATAGGGAGCCTGCGAACGCAGAATCAGGTCTGTTTTCAAAGGCGCATGCTGGCTACTAATTTGCTTTAAAGGCTTCTTGGCTTATCCGTTATGGATTGTGTAAGGAGCCTTTTTTGTCACCACAAAAAAGCATGCTTTGACATTTATGTCATTTCCCAGAAAGAGAGTAAAAAGAGCCGAGCATTATGTTCGGCTTTTATATTTGTGGCATAAAGCTATGATGAATTATGCGTCAGAATCTAGGCCGCTTTATCCTTAAAGGCGCATAAATCATGCACAGGGCAATCGGCACATTCAGGTTTGCGTGCCTTGCACCGATAGCGACCCAGTAGTATTAACCAGTGATGCGCGTGCATTGCAAAGTCATCGGGAACAACTTTTAATAAAGCCTGTTCAACCGCATCGGGGTTTTTGCCAGGCGCCAAACCGGTGCGGTTTGATACGCGGAATATATGTGTATCGACGGCCATGGTGGGCTGGTGAAAGGCAATATTAAGGACGACATTTGCGGTTTTTCGGCCAACCCCCGGAAGTGACATTAATTCTTCTCTTGTGCCAGGCACTTCACCATTAAAGTCATTGACCAAAATCTCCGCCATCGCCATAACGTTTTTGGCTTTGTTATTATACAGCCCGATTGTTTTGATATGGTCTTTCAGGCGATCGATCCCGATATCGATCATTTTTTGTGGCGTGTCGACATATTCAAACAACGCCTTGGTCGCCTTGTTCACGCCTGCATCTGTAGCCTGTGCAGAAAGTGTAACAGCCACCAAAAGCGTATAGGCATTTGTATATTCCAGATCGCTTTTCGGCTCGGGATTTAGGGCGTGGAGGCGTTTGAAAAATTCGTATCGATCAGCTTTTTTCATTGCTCTGTTTATAGGTCAAGAACATCGCGCATAGAATACAGGCCCGGCTCTTTGCCGTCGCACCATTTCGCCGCACGTAAAGATCCCTTTGCAAACAGGCTGCGGTTTGTGGCTTTGTGCGTTAATTCCAAGCGCTCACCTTCGGCGTAGAAGTAAACAGTATGTTCACCCACAACATCGCCACCGCGTGCAACAGAAAAACCGATTTTGCCGCGATCTCGCGCGCCGATTTGGCCATGTCTATCATATTCAGCCAGATTTTCAAGGCTGTTTCCGCGTCCTGTTGCTGCGGCTTTACCCAATGCTATCGCTGTTCCTGATGGGGCATCAACTTTGTATTTGTGGTGTGATTCAAAAATTTCAATATCCCAATCAGGGTCGAGGCGGGCGGCCGCTTGCTCTACAAGGGCAAGAAGAAGATTTACGCCCACACTCATATTTGCGGCATAGACGATTGGAATATGTTGTGATGCGTTCTTGATTTCCTGCTCATCTTCCGCAGATAAACCTGTTGTTCCAATCACAAGAGCGGTCTTATGTTCAACCGCCAATTTAATATGATTTACAGTGCCCTCGGGCAATGTGAAATCGATGATAACATCCGATTTTTCAAATAATTCCGCATCATTTTCTGTTACGAAATAATCGACCTTCATGTCATTAGCATCACGTGCGCAACCACCTGCAAGCTCTATGTCGTGTTTTGCCCAATCGCCTGATCTGAGTTCATCGATAATGATGGATCCTACGCGTCCGTTACATCCGACTACGCCAACTTTCATGATTTTTATCCCTGTCTTATTCGCTTAGATCATCCCAGAATTCGCGGATTTTTTTGAAAAATCCACTCGATTCGGGTGAATGTTTATTATCTGACTTGCCGTCCCCCATAGACACATCAAGTTCCTTGAGTAAATCTTGTTGTTTTTTGTTCAGATTTACGGGGGTTTCGACATAAATCTCGATATACATATCACCACGTGAGTCGGAGCGCAACATGGTCATGCCTTTGCCACGCAGGCGGAATTGCTGACCTGTCTGCGTGCCTGCCGGAACTTTAACGCTTGCGCGCGTTCCTTCGATTGTCGGTACTTCAATTTCACCGCCAAGTGCCGCGCGTGTCACCGTGATCGGTACACGACAATAGAGATTAGCAGCGTCACGTTGGAATAATTTATGCGGTTTCACGTTGATCATAACATATAAATCACCACGTGGGCCGCCGCGCACACCCGCTTCGCCTTCACCAGACAGGCGTATGCGTCGGCCTGTTTCTACGCCGGCAGGTATTTTAACCTTAAGTGTTTTGCTTTTTTTGACGCGGCCAGCACCATGACATTTTTTGCATGGGTCTTTAATAACCGCACCTTCACCGTTACAGCTCGGGCAGGTTCGCTCAATAGTAAAAAAGCCCTGTTGTTGACGTACACGTCCCGCACCGTTACAGGTTGAACAATTTTGTGCGCCTGAACCGCTTGCTGCGCCGCTGCCGTTACATTCATCACATGAGTCATTTACAGGGATTTTAATCTTTGCCTCTTTGCCCTTATAGGCGTCTTCAAGGCTCATTTCCATGGTGTATTGCAGGTCCGCGCCGCGCATGGGGCCGCCGCTTCTGCCGCGACCGCCGCCGCCCATAAAATCACCGAACATGTCTTCGAAGATGTCAGAAAACGCACCGGCACCACCAAAGCCGCCGCCGCCGAAACCGCCGCCGCCCGGGCCGCCACCCATAGAACCGTCAAAAGCGGCATTACCGTATCGATCATAGGCTGCACGCTTTTGCTCATCCTTAAGGATGTCATAGGCTTCGTTAATCTCTTTGAATTTTTCTTCGGCCTTTGGGTTGTCTTTGTTTTGATCCGGGTGATATTTCATCGCAAGCTTGCGGTACGCTTTTTTTAGCTCATCCGCAGATGCGTCACGCGCAACACCCAATACGTCATAGAAATCTTTGTCTGCCATATCCTTTTAACCTTCCTTGATGTGTCCCGATGCAATCGGGTCAAAGGGGGCAACAGATTTTTGTGGCTTAAACATTGAAAGTAAATCAGACCAAAAGCCACTACGCTGTTTTTGTGACGGATTTTGGTTATCGTTATCCGCATGGAGATGAAGACCACGCGGTTTTACTGTACAATCTTTGTTTAATATCCGGTTGTAATTGTCACGGCTTTCCGCGCTTTTTAATGCGGCATAAGCCTCATTAATTAAGCGCAGGCGCAATGCTGCGATTTTACGATTACCCGGATTTGTATCAGGATGATAAATTTTCGCCAGCGTAAGATAAGCCTGCCTGACATCTTGATCGCTTGCGTTCGGATCAATTTTTAGAATGTCATAATAGGTGTTATTACGCGTTGTATTAGCGTGTGTTATCATGATGAATACCAGCTCTGTTGACCTTAAACTGCGAAAAACCGAACATATAAAATCCGGTTTTTTCGCGTTATCATTTAGATTGCGAATAATCCGTTATGCGGATTTCTGCGCGTCATCGTCGTCTTCAACTTCCAGATCGGTGAAGTCTGCATCAATTGCGTCATCATCACCTTCTGAAGCATCTGCAGATGCCCCGTTATCATCAGACCCCGATGCGGCTGCTTCGGCTTCTTGTGCTTGACGATATGCGATTTCACCAAGTTTCATGCTCGCTTGTGTCAGAGCATCAGTTTTCGCCTTGATATCATCTGCATCATCACCTTCAAGCGCTGTTTTCAGATCAGCGATGGCGGCTTCAACGGTAGTTTTTTCTTCCGCAGGAACTTTGTCACCAAGCTCTTCGATTGAGTTCTCAACAGAGTGGATCATCGCCTCGGCCTGATTACGGGCTTCGACTGATTCACGGCGCTTTTTATCTGCATCGGCGTTGGCTTCTGCGTCTTTGACCATTTGATCAATATCGGCATCAGATAAACCGCCTGAGGCCTGAATACGGATCTGTTGTTCCTTATTCGTCGCTTTATCCTTGGCAGATACGTTCACGATACCGTTCGCATCAATGTCGAATGTTACCTCAACTTGTGGCATGCCGCGCGGAGCAGGGGGGATACCCACCAAATCAAATTGACCAAGCAATTTGTTATCCGCGGCCATTTCACGCTCTCCTTGGAAGACGCGAATTGTTACTGCGTTTTGGTTGTCCTCAGCGGTTGAGAATACCTGTGATTTCTTGGTCGGGATTGTTGTGTTACGCTCGATCAAACGTGTGAACACGCCGCCCAATGTCTCAATACCTAGAGAAAGTGGTGTTACATCAAGAAGTAGAACGTCTTTAACATCGCCCTGTAACACACCGCCCTGAATTGCAGCGCCGTTCGCAACAACCTCGTCAGGGTTCACACCTTTGTGTGGTTCCTTACCAAAGAAGTCTTTCACTGTTTCGATGATTTTCGGCATACGTGTCATACCACCGACCATCACAATGTCATCAATTTCAGATGCTTTTAATCCTGCATCTTTCAATGCTGCTTTAACAGGTTCGATTGTGCGTTTCACAAGGTCTGCAACAATGCTCTCAAGCTTTGCGCGGCTCAATGAAATCTGAAGGTGTTTCGGACCCGAAGCATCAGCTGTGATAAACGGCAAGTTTACTTCTGTCTGTGAAGTGCTTGAAAGCTCAATTTTCGCTTTTTCTGCGGCTTCTTTCAGACGTTGCAGAGCAACATTGTCATTACGTAGGTCAATGCTTTGTTCTTTTTTGAACTCATCGGCGAGGTAATCAATGATTCGCGCATCAAAGTCTTCACCACCAAGGAATGTGTCACCATTGGTCGCTTTCACTTCGAATACACCGTCGCCAACTTCCAGGATGGAAACGTCGAATGTACCACCACCAAGGTCGTAAACAACGATAGTACCTGTTGAGCCTTTATCGAGGCCGTATGCAAGTGCCGCTGCTGTCGGTTCGTTAATAATACGCTCAACCTCAAGACCGGCGATTTTACCGGCATCTTTTGTTGCCTGACGTTGTGAGTCGTTGAAATATGCAGGAACGGTAATCACGGCCTTTGTGACTTTTTCACCAAGGAAGCTTTCTGCTGTTTCCTTCATTTTTTGCAATACCATCGCAGAGATTTGTGATGGGGCGTATTTTTCGCCGTCAATCTCTACCCATGCGTCGCCGTTATCACCTTTGATAATGTCAAACGGCGCAGTTTTCATCATTTCCTGCACTTGTTTGTCATTGAACGGGCGACCGATCAAACGCTTGATGGCGTATAATGTATTTTGTGGGTTTGTCACTGCCTGACGTTTTGCCGGTTGGCCGACAAGACGTTCACCGTCTTTTGTAAAGGCGATCATTGATGGTGTTGTGCGGGCACCTTCGGCGTTTTCAATAACGCGTGGTTCCTTACCATCCATAACAGCGACACAAGAGTTTGTTGTACCTAAGTCAATACCAATAACTTTGCTCATAATTTTCCTCATTTGTTGCGGCAAATCTGTCCGTAGCCCAATATTGGCACTACGCAAATTCCCTAAGGTCAGTTAATACTCAGACTATAGCAGGGCATTCGCATAAAATCCAGTTTGGGTTACGCAGATTTGCTAATTTTTTGTTAAACTTCTGTGTTAATTGTGTGTCCCGGTGATTGCTGCGCGCTAATCTCGCTTTTTGCAATGCCAACACGGGCAGGGCGCAGAATTCTACCGTTCAAGATATATCCCGGTTCAATCACCTGAATGATTGTGCCGTTTTCTTTGTCTGGCATCGGGGCTTCGAACATCACTTCGTGGAAGTTCGGGTCGAATAGCTCGTCAATCGGATTTGTCTTCTTGATGCCGTTCATTTCAAACACACGCAGTAATTCACGCTCTGTGGCTTCGATGCCATCAATCAAATTTTTGATTTGAGGGAGGGCTTCGACCATGTCGGCCTGAACGGAATCCAAGGCGCGGCGCAAGTTATCCGCAACGCTCAGAACGTCACGAGAGAATTTTGAAACAGCAAACTTGCTGGCGTCTTCGCGCTCTTTTTGTGCGCGTTTACGTGCGTTTTCGGCTTCTGCCAAGGCGCGGATCATTTGGTCTTTTGTGCGCTCAAGTTGTTCCTCCAGAACCTGGATGCGAAGTTGATCTTCGTCATTTGGTACCGGTTGTTCCTGTGCACCGCCCAGATCGCCGGCCATTTCATCAGTGAATGAAACGTAATCTGCGCTGTTATCCTCGGGGAAGGCTTCTTTTTCTGCTTGTTGATTTTCCGCGTTGTCATTATCAAGCGGATTGATATCGTTGTTTTCAAGCGGGTTCTGTTCGCTCGGCATAAGTACTCCTTAATGCTGGTCACGGTTACATGATGTGGATGTCATGTTTTATAGTATGACTGAACGAACAGATCAATTCTTAATAAGAAGAAATATACCGATTCGATAATTTTACGGTTGTCCCGGAAGGGTCGCCATAAGCTCTAGGCTTACATTTTCTTCAACCGGGCCGTTGGCGGTGTATACAGTGCGTGAAACAACCGCATCTCCAATTGATACATTTTGGCCGACCTCATCAAGCTGTCTGACATAAACGCTTTTGGGGTCAATAAAGAATACATAGTTATTCGCCGCATGGGGCATCATGAATTTTTCGAAGCGGTCCTCAATCGGTTTAAGTCCACGCGCTTCACCGTATTCACGAATGACATCCTTTACATCAAGCCCGAGCTTGGCGTGTGGGGCATGAAGGATAACTGAGTTTTTCGGAAAAAAGTAAAAAGTAATAAGGTGAAAACCAAGATCGGAAGTAGGCACTTTAAACTCGATACGGTCTTCATTCACATCAATTTCAGATGTCGTGTATTCACCGTATTTTTCGTTTTCAAGCGCAATTTTTTTGATACCGTTTTTGATGAGTTTGTCACGATTCAATTTGACATCAAAATAAGATTCTAAATGTTTAATATCACAATCATGATTAGCATATCGCGGGTCGTCGTTTAGCTTAACTTTAGAGTCTTTGACCTTTAGTTTGATCTTGTCATTTAACTGTTCTTGCTTGACTGACGCATCCGTCATATGGGCGCATCCGCTAACGGAGCCGAAAGATGACAGGCGCATTGTGAAATCTGATTCGGAAATATTGGGATTATTAAAAAACTCTACGCCATATGAATAACGCGGGAACAGGCTTCTTGAATCATCTTTCACCTCAACATGTGCTGTTTGTCCGTCATAATAGGAAACCGAAAGTGTCGTGGTTTCGGCTGATGCGGCAAAAGGTGCAAATGTGAAAAGAGCAAAAGAGAAGACAGAAAGTGTACGTTTTAAATTTAATACCATAGTTTTAACCCAAATAATCGAACTCAAACATAACTTTAGCGTGGAATCGTGCATTACGCAAAACTTATCTTGATTTATTGCGGTTTTATCGTCAAAACAGTTCAGTCTTCCGTGAATAACAAACAAAAAGAGGAAATATAATGACCCGCCCATCCGGCCGTAATGCCGACCAACTCAGAACTGTAGAAATTATCAAAGATTTTTCAAAATATGCCGAAGGGTCATGTTTGGTAAAATTTGGCGACACACATGTTTTGTGTACCGCAACAGTCGAAGAAAAAGTGCCCGGCTGGATGAAAAATACCGGCAAGGGGTGGGTGACTGCGGAATATGGTATGTTGCCGCGCTCTACACATTCACGTATGGACCGTGAAGCAGCACGTGGGAAACAATCCGGTCGTACACAGGAAATTCAACGTTTGATCGGTCGTGCCTTGCGCGCCGTGGTTGATATGCAAAAATTAGGCGAGCGTCAGGTTCGTGTCGACTGTGATGTGATACAGGCCGATGGCGGTACGCGTACGGCATCTATTACCGGCGGTTATGTTGCTTTGCACCTTGCGCTGCAACATCTGGTGAATATCGGCGCATTGGATGAATTGCCGATCACGGACAGTGTCGCCGCGATTTCTTGTGGTATCTACAAGGGAACGCCTGTATTGGATCTGGATTATGATGAGGATTCCGATGCGGAAACAGATGCGAATTTTGTAATTACCGGTAAAGGTGGTATTTGTGAAATTCAGGGAACAGCCGAGCAAGAGCCGTTCAGCGAAGAAGAGTTTTTACAATTATTATCATTGGCAAAGTCAGGATGTGCGTCATTAAAACAGGCACAGGAAGATATATTGAAAGGGTAATGTTTTGCGAATATTTGATGGGGACGAGCTTTTAATTGCGACGCATAATAAGGGAAAAGCGCGGGAAATTTCTGCGCTACTCTCCGATTATGTTGCGCATTTTTCAACGGCGGCCGACCATGATCTGCCCGAGCCTGAGGAAACGGGTGAAACATTTGCAGAAAATGCGATTTTAAAGGCGCAAGCTGCGGCGCAAGCAACGGGAAAAATTTGTTTATCGGATGATAGCGGCTTAGACGTGAGCGCGTTAAACGGTGATCCCGGTATATATTCAGCGCGGTGGGGCGGGCCGGAAAAGGATTTTAATCTGGCTATGAAAAAGGTGCATGAGGCATTGGGCGATAATCCTGATCGCAGTGCGGCCTTTATTTGTGTTTTGGCGATTGGCTGGCCCGACGGGCATTCAGAAGTCTTCGAAGGGCGTGTGGAAGGCGATATTATTTGGCCGATGCGCGGCGAAAAGGGGTTCGGTTATGATCCCGTTTTTGTACCAAAGGGCTATGATGTGACCTTTGCGGAAATGGATCCTGCGGAAAAGCATGCTATTTCACACCGCGCAATGGCGTTTGATCTACTCGTTACCCAATGTTTTAAGAAATAGAGCGCGAAGGGAGATTTGCGCATGTTTCGTGACGGCCAAATGGGAGTGTATATTCATTGGCCGTTTTGTGCCGCAAAATGTCCGTATTGTGATTTTAATTCCCATGTCAGAGAGCGTGTCGACCAAGACATATGGATCGATGCCTATGTTGCGGCGTTGGAATATTATGCGGATCAATTACCAGATAAACAGGTCGTTTCGATCTTTTTTGGTGGTGGTACGCCGTCTTTAATGACCCCGAAAAGCGTGGAGCGCATTATTGATGCCGTACAATCATTGTGGCCTGTGGCGAATGATATTGAAATCACATTAGAGGCCAACCCTACATCGGTTGAAATTGATAAATTCATTGGTTTTCGCAAGGCGGGCGTGAACCGTGTTTCGATCGGTGTGCAGGCATTTAATGATGATGATTTGAAGTTCTTGGGACGAGAGCATGACATTAACCAAGCCTTGCGTGCGATTGATACAGCGCGAAGTGTATTTGATCGTTATAGCTTTGATCTGATTTACGCCCGCCCGAAACAGAGCCTGAGCGATTGGGAAGGGGAATTACAAAATGCCCTTAAACATGCCGATGGGCATTTATCGCTATATCAACTCACCATTGAGCGTAACACGCCGTTTTTTATGCGTCATAGCCGCGGTGAATTTAAAATCCCCGATGATGTGAATGGCGCGGCATTTTATCATGTGACACAAGATATTATGGAGGCGCATGACATGCCCGCCTATGAGGTTTCAAACCATGCCGTAACCGGGATGGAATGCAGGCATAATATGATTTATTGGAATATGGCGGATTATATCGGTGTCGGAGCAGGGGCACATGGGCGATACTACAAAGGCGGGCGTAAATATGCGACGCGCGACCATGCTGCGCCTGAAATTTGGCTAAAACGCGTTCAGGAAAAGGGGCACGGCGCACATGAAGCGGAAAGCCTTAATCAAGAAGATATATTACAAGAAGCCCTAATGATGGGGATGCGCCTGCGCGATGGGGTATCAATTGAGCGGTGTGAACATTTATCAGGCCTGCCGTTTAGTGATCATGTTGATATGGATCGATTGGATATTGTTATCAAAGAGGGCTGGGCGAACCGCGAAGGGGATGTATTGCGCCTCACCCGAGAGGGCATGTTAAGGCTGAATGCACTTTTACCCTATATTCTCAAGGCATAAAAAAGGCGCAGATTAAAGCGCCTTTGGGTTTTGTTATTCTACAGTTTCACCCGTATTTGGCTCAACGAGTGACGGATCATCGACAAGAGGCTCGGGCTTCATAACCTCATTAATGTCTTGACCGTTAATTGTCACGGTGCCTGCAGGTTGTGTTTCGATTGTAAAGCTATAGGCGGGTTTGCCTTTCGGTCCGGTTGTTGGGTTGCCGATTGATTTTAGCTTTTCTAGCGGTTCAATCATTTCTTGCAGCGCGTATGTATGTTTACCGTTTTCATCAGCGGAACGTTCTTTTGCAATGTTGATCAAGGCATCCATGCCTCCGAAAACCGCATCCAGTTTTGCAGCAAAGCCCATCATCGCGGCCATATCTGTTTTTACTTTACCATCCAGTGCAACCGTGTAAGTCGGGCTGTCGAACCCGCTTTTTTCAAGGACGATTTCCGTTTGCGCACTGGTTAGGATTGCAGGCAAACGTGCTAACACGCCTAAGGCTGCGAATTGTGCGGCTTCAGGATTTTGTGTGATGCTGTTCATTGTATTTTTGAACAAGGCCAATAATGTGTTGTATGGAATGTTGTTCGCTTTTAAATCGATATTCCCTTGTTTCGGCATAATGTCTTTTAACTGCTCTTCTTCGGGGGTGACAGTAAAATCATCGTAGCCAACGGTAACACTAAGTTCACCTTCTTCTGTTTGAAGGTTTTTGATCCCCATACCGAAATAGGCCGATCCTAATTTCAACGTATCAAATTCGCGGAATTCATCGGCCGGGTCTGCTACAACTTGAATGTCTTTTGCGCTATATTTGTAATCCATGCCTGACATGTCAAAGCTGTATAAATCAAACATCATATCCATTACATCGGATTCTGTAACAGTTGATTCTTCGGTGCTTGTAGGGGCGCCTAATGCCTTAAATGTTTCGGCATGTTTCATTAATTTTGCTTCGTATTGTTCGAGGGTCGGTAATACAAAATCATCCATTGAAAAATCGAATTTTAATTCCCCAAGATGAATTGTTTCTTCCTCTTCGGGGGGGGCAATCAACAGGTTGTTGACAGATAGGTACCCGGGGCCTGAAAATTTGCCGTCTTCTTTTTCATCAAAGTTGGTGTAGAACTGTAGTGAATCTGCGCTTACGCCCGTATCTTCATTCGCATATTTGAAATTCAAACCATTCATGTTGATGTTGATTTTTGTGAAATATCCGAGCGTATCATTATACATAGCGATGGCGTTCTGATCGTTGAATGTCACGATGAAGTCTTCTTCACCCTCTGACGTAAGCGCCATTTTCTCAGGCAAAGCCATAACCACTTTCCAGTAATGTTCTTTTTCTTCATCGGGCATTGCATTTAATGTAATGACGCCGACATTAAACACACCGCTGTCAATCGAAACCATCTCGCCGTTTTCATCGGGAAACTCAGGGGCTTTTAATGAAATGGAAGGGAAGGTAACCGTGTAAAAATCAGTTTGCTGAGTAACGCTGAGTTCTCCGTCATAAACGACGCGCACGCCGCCAAAGGCTTCGTTGACTGTTTTTTGATAATCTAAAAGCTTTTGAAATGATTCTTTGAGCTTCTTCGCACCTTCCTCGTTAATGTTTGCCGCATTGGCGTTTAACGGCAGAATAAGCAGCATTGTAAGCGCGCCAAAGAATCTCAACATGGTTTTTCCCTATTAATTGAAGTAAAAATAGCAACTTTTGAGAAATCTAAACAAAAATGCTTGCCGTGTCCAAGGATAAACTGCATTAATAGCGCACAGCTTAACAATATTGTGATGGAAGAATGTTAGAGTCTAAAACAAATCAATTCAGTTTATCGCCTGAAGGCGAAATTTTGTGGCAGGAGAAGGTGAACAATCCCGTTCCCGGTAAGCCTGTTGCCAAACTTGAAAAGGGCGAGCACGCGCTTAAGCCCGTTATTCGTATTCTTGAAAATGATTTAACATCTTCTGTTGATCACACACAGTTGAAAAACCATCTGAGCATTTGGCTGAAAACACATCTATCGGAAGTGTTGGAGCCTTTAATGTTACTTGAGGTTCCGGGCGGCGTTGCACCGAAAGAGGATGCCGTTTCAAAAATCGCGAGCCATGTTTATGATGGCCTCGGTATTGTACCGCGTGAAGAGCTTGAAGATTTGATCGCCGAACTGACCCCCGAAACGCGTACAGATTTACGCGCGAAGAAAATTCGTTTGGGACCGATTTTGGCATTTATCCCTGCGTTGAATAAGCCAGCGGCGGTAAAGTTGCGCGCGTTGTTGTGGTCATTATATAACGACCAGTCATTGCCGGCTAAAATCCCTGCGGATGGTATTGTATCTGTGCGCATTGAGGATGAAAGCCCGAATGCACAATATTATCGTTCAATCGGTTATCCGTTATATGGTGGCCGTGCGGTACGTATTGATATGTTGGATCGTGTGATTTCATGTGTTTATGATCATGCGGAAGGCGGGAAATTTCAGGCACGTCATGAAATGGCGGAATGGCTTGGATGTCCGATCGAAGATTTATACCGTGTCCTGAGTGATATGGGGCATACAAAGATATATGACCCTGCCGAAAATCAGGACGAGCAAAAAGATGCTGCTGCGCCCGAAGCACAAGATGCCGCGCAAGCACCGGCTGAGGAAGCAAAAGCGGAAGTTGTGGATGCAGATTCTGCCAAAACGGAAGAAGCACCAAAAGCAGATGTAAAGCCTGAGCTAGCGACATTCCGTTTGAAAAAAGGGAAGGCTTTCGAGAAGAAAAAGTCCTCTGCCGGCGGCGCAAAGGCGAAGCCTTTTAATAAGGATAAGAAGAAATTCGATAATAAGAAAAACAAGGGCAAGCAAGGCAATAAAAAGCCAAAGGATAAGGGCCCGCGCGTAATCTCTCTTGAGGCGAAAAAGAACGAGGAAGATTCACCGTTCGCAATTCTACAGCAACTAAAGAAGTAGGGGTTGTATGCCAAGCATAATGCAAAACCATAAACAATTTTTGCGTTGTTTTTGTTTTTTGCTGGTGCTGTGTGCTTTTTCGTATCCTGTCAACGCGGCGCAGGTGTCAGGCGAATATTTAATCAAGGTATGCTCGTTGGATAGAAACGGGAATGAGCTTGTGCCCGGCGGTAAAAATACCTGCCAATCCTATATCGCTGGGGTGATTGATTATCATAACATGTTAAAGGCGATGGACCTGACATCGGATATGAATTTTTGTATTCCGCAGGATGAAAGCCTTGATCGTATTCATATACGTGTTTTGGCCTATATGTATGAACGCGGCCCGATGTTCAGAAAATTCGTTGGGGCGTCAGGTGTTGCAATGGCCTTGTTTGATGCATATCCCTGTAATAAGAAGAAAAAATAAACAGAAAAGTAATCTTTTTTGTATAGGATTTCTAAAAAATTGAGTACCTTATTTAGAGATGCCGAGAAAAACTACGACACATATTGTAAGATTGGAAAGAGATACGGAAGACCGTATCCTCCCAAAAGGCTTTGCCGAGATTATTGTCTATAAATTTCTCCCTGTCATTAGTCTGACTTATATTGCATCTATTATCGGCATTGCGATTGGTAAACATGACATTATCAAATATTTATTTACCAATAATTCCGCCTATTTGATGGCGCTGTTTATTGTTCTTTGGGTGTCTGTGCCATCTGTGATCTGGATATTATTGAATGCGAACCCGTTGCTGACACATGTGGCGGAGCTTTGGTATAAAATCCTTGCAGGTCTTATGATTATCACACTGGCGCTAAGCTTTTTTATCTTCCCTGAAGGGGATGCGTACGGCTTGCGTGCTTATTTCATATTATCATTGCCGCTATTTGTGATGATCTTTTATGCCTTTGTGCGTGATCATTTGCCAATTCATTATTCATATTTTTTGAATGCAGCAGGTTTTTGCGCCTTGTTTTATGGGGCGTGCATTAATATTATTTTCTAATCACCGCGCTTCTAACCGCCGCCGCCTGCCATATTCATAAGCCAACCGATAAACACAACCTGTGGAACTGTGATCAGGGGGAGGGCAATTGCGATTGTCCAAGATTTTGTGAATTCTTTAATCGCCATAATTTCGGTGTAATCTGTCGCCACACCAGCCATGAGAAAGGTGAAGCCGTTGCCGGGCGCATGTGCGCCCGTGACAATTTCGCTGGCGATCGGTGCGGAACCTTCGGAGCAAATTTCAACAACCGTTGCGAATATCAGTGTAACAAAAAGCCCTGTGACTGATGGCCCAAGCCATGTTTGAAATATTTCAGGCGGAACGAAGCTGCGTAATGCCGCGGCGATTAATGTACCAAACAGCAGCCACTTAATAATCATTTTCCCGTCTGCCCATCCTGATTTCAGCACATCAGTAATATTCGTCTTTGTGAATTTCATATTTTTGATCAGGGGTACCATCACATCGCGCACTTTGAAATCTGCGGGCGTTTCGCTGCGGTTCGGGTTATCAGGTAATTTTCCTGCACGGGTAAGGGCTTGCAAAATCATGCCTGTTATGACGGCGATCAGCATGGATCCCAGAACATAAAGCATTGTCCATTTAAACCCGATCAAGGCAATCAGAACCAAGGTCAGGGAAACGGAGTTCCATGGGCTGGCAACTAAAAACGTCACGACCTGCGCCAAAGATACGCCGCGCTCATATAGTTTTGCTGCAACTAACAGAATGCCGTGGCAACATAAATCAAGAACCAGGCCGCCAGTTACCGCGCGAAGTAGCCCGGAAAAAGTATTATCCGCGCCCATAACGGCGGTGAAAACATCGCGCGGAATTTTGCTCATCAATCCGATGATGACAATCCCGAGGGCGATGCTCCACCACATCGTCATTAAAATCTCTGTCGTCGTTTCCGCAAAATGGTGGAGCCAATGCGGCATGCTCATGCCTGAAACTAAATAGGCACCATATGTCGCATATACCAAGATAAGGCAGATTATACTGCCCCATAGAATAGGGTCGTACTTTTTTTGTTCGTGGCTATGGTCATGCGAATCCTCGCATACGTTATTTGCTTTTGGTGCGCAGCATGAAGATGTGTCTGCCATAAATATTTCTCACGAAAAATAATATTGATATACGCGCAGCGTATGGCCGCACAAAGGGGGCGTCAATGGGAAAGTGGTTGCTTTTAGAAATTGCGGGAAATCGTGAAGTCCACAGTTTCGCGCATCAGGCGTTTTAAATCGGAATCAGGTAATACATTCAGTGCGTCTTTTGCCTTCTTGGCGTAATCACGCGCGAGTGTAATACTTTTTTCTAAGCCATTATGTGCGTTGATGTAACCGAGTGCCGTCTCAAAATCTTTATCGCTTTGATCCTTACGAGCTAAAGTGCGCTGCCAAAAAGCCATTTCATCGGCATCAGCATCTTGAAGTGCAAAGATAACAGGAGCAGTCATTTTTCCCTCTTTGAAATCATCGCCTATTTCTTTACCGAGCGTTTTCTGATCTGCCGAATAATCCAGTGCATCATCAATAATCTGGAACGCGTTACCTAATGCGATGCCATATGTGCGCATGGCGTGAACTTTTTCCTGCGGTTGATCCGATAATACGGCGCCGACTTCGCATGACGCGGCAAATAATGCGGCCGTTTTGGATTCAATGACCTCAATATAGGCCGGCAGGTCAGTGTTAATGTCATTTGTTGTCATTAATTGCAGGACTTCACCCTGTGCAATGACCGCCGAAGCATTTGACAGGATTTCCAGAACGTCCAGAGATTGCGCATTCACCATCATTTGGAATGCTTTTGAAAACAGGAAATCACCGACCAGAACACTGGCTTGATTACCGAAAACAAGATTAGCGGCTTTTTTTCCACGGCGCTCTTCGCTTAAATCGACAACATCGTCATGTAATAACGTCGCTGTATGAATAAATTCAACAGCCGCAGCCAAATGATAGGCGCGATCCATCGGTCCGTCAAAAACCGCCGTAGATGCCAGCGTCAGAAGAGGGCGGATACGCTTTCCACCGGCCGAGATTAAATACTCCGCTAATTTAGGGATAAGCTTCACATCTGATTGCATATTTTCGATGATCAGGGCGTTGACCTGTGCCATATCATCGCCTAACAAGGCGGACATTTCATCGAGAGGAGAATTACTCTTTAATTTTTGTGCAGTGTTTTGCATTTTAATCTGTCTGCGGCGGCCTGTTAACAACGCGTTTCGTTGTTCGACTTAAAACAGCTTTTACCGAATAGGGCAAGTCAAAAAACGCAGTATTCATAAGATAAGCCGTTATAATATATGTTTCTTAGTCAACATTGCCCAATGTACGGGAATTCATTTTCCCTTTGTTTTTTTGTGCATTTTGATATCGCTCTAAAATGGCCTGAATACCAATAGCTTGTTTTTCTTCTTCGCTAACCTCAGCTTTTGCATCGGTGGAATCGGTTTCACCTTCGCTTGAATTTTTATCTTCGTCAGCAATTTCAGTCACTTCTTTTTTCACTTCTTCATCAGAACCTTTTTCAACTTTAGCTTCTTTTGTTTCTCCGCCGGCCTTTTCTTTCTTCTCCGCTTCTTCGCGCGCTGCTTTTTCGGCTTTTGCGTTTTCTAAAAGCTCTTTATATTTTTTGAGTAATTTTTCATCCGGACTCAGTTCCTTTTCAGCTTTTTCGGCAGGCTTAGAATCTTCGGAAGCGCTAGCATCTTCTTTTTTTTCAGTTTGTGCAGGTTCCTTTTTTTGTGGCGCAGCATATGATCTTCCCTGCATCTGTTTGCTAGTGTCAGGTGATTTTTTTGCACCTGTTTCAGGCATTTGTGCGCCAGCGTTTAGCCCAAAACTGCATATGAAACTAAAAAGTGCAAAACAAAAGACTTTGCGCATGTGAAACATTATTTTATCCTTCAGCGTTGCTTAGGTAAAGTTTGTATAATTTACACACAAAATAACGGATTCTTGAATGAACATGCAAGAGAGATCGCTAGAAATCTTAACCTTAAACGATGGAAATGAGCGAGAATTTCTGGATTTTGTGACGCGATACGATGCAAATGGCGACCCGGAATATTATCAGCGATGTATCGATATGAATCGCGAGGGTGATCTTGTCTTGATCATGGGAAAAATGAATGGAACTGTTATTGGGTTTTGTTTGTTAAATAAGGTGCCGAAATATTCGTATTTCAAGAAATTTAACATGCCGGAGGTGCAAGATCTGAGGGTTGCACCTGAATTCAGACGCAACGGATACGGGCGTAGCCTTGTTCAATATTGTGAGGAATTGGCGCGGAAGCAGGAGTATGATGAAATCGGTATTAGCGTCGGGCTGGATAGTAGTTTCGGTGCGGCGCAACGTCTTTATGTGCGCATGGGGTATATACCCGATGGCGGAGGTATTACGTATGATCGTAAACAGGTTACTGTAGGGGAGTTTAAGCCGATTGATGGAAATTTATGTTTAATGATGAGTAAAGTCCTCAAAAAATAGGAAAAGACGATCTTTTTCATGAATCAATCCTTCCTTTTTCTGCATAAAGTATGTTAAACCAAGGGCAATTTTCGATTTAAAAATAATCAGGAGCTGATTGTAATGACCAAATGGGTTTATAGTTTTGGTAAAGATAAAAATGATGGTGACGCAACAATGCGTAACCTGTTGGGCGGCAAGGGATGTAACCTTGCGGAAATGGCGTCTTTGGGCTTGCCGGTGCCTCCCGGTTTTACAATCACCACCGAGGTGTGTACCCATTATTATGATAATGGCGAACAATATCCTTCTGAGCTGACTGCGCAGGTTGAAGAAGCTTTGGCAGCCGTTGAAAAATCACTCGGTATGGAATTTGGTAGCGCGGAAAACCCGTTGCTTGTTTCTGTTCGTTCGGGTGCGCGCGTTTCTATGCCGGGCATGATGGACACGGTTTTGAACCTTGGTTTGAATGATGAAACGGTTGCCGGCCTTGCGAAAAAAGCAAATGATGAGCGTTTTGCATGGGATTCATATCGTCGCTTTATTCAAATGTATGGTGATGTTGTTCTTGGCCTTGATCACCACGATTTCGAAGATATCCTTGATACGTATAAACGTGATGAAAGTATTTCGCAGGATGTTGATATCACTGCGGATGGTTGGAAAGAGATCGTTGCGGAATATAAGGCATTAGTAGAGCGTGAGCTTGGTAAGCCATTTCCACATGACCCGAAAGAGCAGCTATGGGGGGCTATTGGCGCTGTATTCAGTTCTTGGATGGTTCCACGCGCCGTTGTATATCGTAAGATTAACGAAATCCCTGAAAGCTGGGGTACTGCTGTTAACGTGCAGGCGATGGTTTTTGGTAACATGGGTAATGACTGTGCAACGGGCGTAGCGTTTACACGTGACCCGTCAACAGGCGAAAATTATTTCTATGGTGAATATCTTGTGAATGCACAAGGTGAAGACGTCGTTGCAGGTATCAGAACGCCGCAATCATTGACCAAGAAGGGCCGTGAAAAAGAGGGCTCGACTTTACCGTCTATGGAAGAAACAATGCCCGAAGTTTTCACACAGCTTGATGATCTTCGTCACAAACTTGAAAAGCATTACCGTGATGTTCAGGACATTGAGTTCACCGTACAGCAGGGTGATTTGTTTATGTTGCAAACCCGTACAGGGAAAAGAACGGCTGCGGCTGCTTTGAAAATTGCGGTTGATATGGTGAGTGAAGGTTTGATTACGCAAGAAGAAGCTCTTCTTCGTATTGAGCCGCAATCTCTTGATCAATTGTTGCACCCAACGCTTGACCCTAAGGCGGAGCGAAATGTGATCTCCAAAGGTCTTCCTGCATCGCCAGGTGCGGCTTCGGGTAAAGTTGTGTTTACTGCGGATGAAGCAGAGGTTAAATCACATGCAGGCGAAGCGGTTATTTTATGCCGTCAGGAAACGTCGCCTGAGGATATTCATGGTATGCATGCCTCAACTGGTATTTTGACCTCTCGTGGTGGTATGACGTCACACGCGGCTGTTGTTGCGCGCGGCATGGGTAAGCCATGTGTTGCCGGTGCAGGTGATTTGTATATTGATGCAAAATCAAAGCTAATCCGTAAAGGTGACATTGAAATCAAAGAAGGTGACATTGTGACCATCGATGGTGCCACAGGTGAGATTATGCTGGGTCATGTGAAGACAATCAAACCTGAGCTGTCAGGTGATTTCGGTACATTGATGGAATGGGCAGATGAGCGCCGCCGTATGAATGTACGCGCAAATGCTGAAACGCCGCTAGATGCACAAACTGCGCGTGATTTCGGTGCCGAAGGTATCGGTCTGTGCCGTACGGAACACATGTTCTTTGATCCCGAGCGCATTCAAAACGTACGTGAAATGATTTTCGCAACGACCGAAGATAAACGTGTTCAGGCGCTTGCGAAGTTATTACCGGCGCAGCGTGAAGATTTCGAAAAATTGTTTGAAATTATGCATGGTTTGCCAATCACTGTACGTTTGCTTGACCCGCCTTTGCATGAATTCTTGCCACACACGGCAGAAGACATCTCGGCATTTTCAAAAGCAGCAGATATTGATGAAGATCAGGTGCGTCTACGTTTAGCCGAGCTAACAGAAACGAATCCGATGCTTGGTCACCGTGGTTGTCGTTTGGGTATTACATATCCTGAAATCTATGACATGCAAGCACGCGCCATTTTTGAAGCAGCCGTTAACGTGGCATCAAAAACAGGTGATACGGTTATTCCAGAGGTAATGATCCCGCTTGTTGGTGCGCAAAAAGAGCTTGAGCTTATGCGCGCTGTTGTAGAAGGTGCTGCGGCGGCAGTATTCAAAGAGAAGGGCTCTTCGGTTGAATATAGTGTCGGAACAATGATTGAGCTTCCGCGCGCTGCTTTGACAGCTGATGCGATTGCAGAAAAAGCTGACTTCTTCAGCTTCGGTACAAATGACCTGACGCAAACAACATTGGGTATGAGCCGTGATGATGCATCTAACTTCTTGCCGTACTACACGGAAAAAGGCATCTACGAGCGTGACCCGTTCGTTAGCATTGATGTCAACGGTGTCGGCCAATTGGTAGATATCGCGCAACAAAAGGGCCGCAGTGTGAATGCGGATATCAAGCTTGGTATCTGTGGTGAGCATGGTGGAGATCCTGCATCGATCGCATTCTGTGAGAAAATCGGTTTGAACTATGTTTCTTGTTCACCATACCGTGTGCCAATTGCACGTTTGGCGGCGTCACAGGCGGCGATCCGTGAAGCAGATAACAAAACTGTTGAATTAAAAGATAAAAAGAGCGCGTAATTGCGCTCTTTAGCTTTTCGTGTGTGTTTAAAGGGAGTTTTCCATGTTTAAGAAGCTATCTCTGTATCTGTTTGTTGTTTCATGCCTTGGCTATGCCGGCGTAGCCAACGCAGGCGAAAAAATGTCTGTGCAGGAAATGTGTGTTCATAAATATAAGAACGATGCATTTTGCGGATGTCTGTATGAAAAGGTATACATGCCGCAGTTTGAAAGAGCAAAAGACATGCTTCTATCAAAAAATAAAATGAACATTGAGATGGAGCAAAAGCGATTGCAACAAATTCTTAGCGATCCCGCAATGAATGAAGGTGTTTTAACGCGTGTTTGTGCACCCTCAAGGGCATTGAATGAATTTAATGAGGCACATCCAATTGATGCATCTGTATCGAACGAAGTACGTCAGGAAAATCAAAGACTTCGTCATGAACAAGCGCAAAAAGCGATGGCAGAAGCGCAGGCAATTGAGCTTGAGCTTAGATTGCAGTCAAAATTCCATACACAAATGGTTGGTCATACATGTGACCCGCGTGATGAAATTGCGCGTCTTGAGCAAGAGGCGAAGGATATCAAAAGCGGTAATCCCGGAGATTCTTTTGCTCCGCGCTGGCCAATGCTTTTTTCAGGCGGGCAGCGTGAATGCGGTGAGTATCTCAAGTAAAAGACACTATCGCAGATTTTTTCATCAGAGCTAAACCGACAGAGCCACAGGAGGAGCGCATCTCACCTGAGGTTTTATCATTTATAATAATGGGTTCGCCGCATGTAGGCAGTTGGTTGAGGTTGAGCATGTCACTTGTCACCATCACAAGCTCTTTCTTTGTCAGGCCACGATAATGCATGCGCGCGGTGATCTCTTGCCCGACATAGCATCCTTTTGTGTATGAAATCCCGTTTAAGCCCTCAATGTTATGGTCGAGTAGAAGCGATTTTCCGGGAACCATATCGCGGCTGCCGTCAGGAATGCATAGCGTTATGCGCAACACATCCCAAACATCAAACGGCTGTTCTGTGATGCTTTCGGGGGCAGTATTACTGCGATAGCCAATATCATTATGGCGAGGATCTTTCACACCAAATTTTTGGCCTATAATGGCATAGATCGGAATATCCACTTGTGTTTCAAATGTTATTTCCGCACGCAGTGCATACATTTTCAAAATCTTCTCAAGCTCCGTTGCGCGCGCTCCGCCTTCACAATCCAGAACGAGTGTTTCGCTATCTTTATCTTGGGTAATAAAGAAATCAAATTGAAACTTTCCCTGCGGTGTTAAAAGGCAGGTGTAGACACAATCTTGCACATTTAGCAGGTCAATATCATTTGTCACGAGGGATTGCAGGAATCTACGCGCATCTTTCCCCGATATTTTAATCTGTCCGCGATTGTTTAGTTTTGTGTAATAAGGTTCTTGTGTCATCATCATGCCATGCAAAGTTCAGCGCAGAAGATATTATTTATCACATCCAGTCGAATTGGCGATGCGGTTTTATCAACCGGCTTACTTAACCACATTCACCGGACATATCCAAATGCTAAGATCACAATTGTTTGTGGTCCGCTTGCCGTTTCTTTATTTGAAGGGGGTCCCAATGTCGATGATATTATTCCCCTGAAAAAGGAAAAGCATAATAAGCATTGGCTGAAGCTATGGAAGCGTTTGGCGACGCATAAATTTGATATTGTCGTTGATCTTCGTAATTCTATTGTCTCGCGCGTAATTTTTGCTCGTCAACGTTACATATATGGCGGGTATGTTGATAAATCTACGCATAAGGTTGAGCAGAATGCACAGGTGATGAAGCTTTCATCGGCACCTGCGCCGCATTTATGGTTTACAGATGAGCAAGTAGATATGGCAAAAAAAATCATATCGTCAGAAGGCGGATTTGTTTTAGGCGTCGGGCCTACGGCAAATTGGCGTGGTAAGACATGGCCGTATGAAAATTTTGTGGAGCTTATTCAGCATTTAACTGCAAAGGGCGGCATTTTTGAAAATGCACGCGTTGCGGTATTTGGTGCGCCTGGTGAAGAAGATGATGCGCGAAAGGTGCTGCAAACTATTCCTGAAAGTAAAACTATAGATGTGATAGCAAAAACTGATCCCGGAACGGCCGCAGCATGCCTTGCGCAATGTGATTTCTATATTGGTAATGATTCGGGATTAATGCATTGTGCCGCTGCCGTCGGAACACCGACAGTCGGCCTGTTCGGCCCGAGTTACCCGCATATATATGCACCTTGGGGGCAACATACGGATTATGCGCGCACCTCTAAGACATTTGACGAATTGATTGATTTTGAAGGTTATGATTCTAAAACAACAGGCAGTTTGATGGCTGATCTTCATGTGGAGGAGGTTGTGAACGTCGTGGAAACATTGTTTCGTAAGTTATCTTAAGCCAATAAAAAAAGACCGATTAAAAATCGGCCTTTTTAAAAATATATTCTACTTAACTTTAATCGTTCAAGTGGTCGTAATCGCTAACCACGTTGTGATAACCTTTCAAACGTTTTGCGTCTTCACGATATTTTGTGTGCGTGCGTTTGTAATTCTCTTGTGCTTGCTCATCAACATCGAATGGTACGTATTTAATACGTTCCCATCCTTTTGCGATCATGCAGCCTTCAAAATCAATATAATCTGAATGTTCAGCAAACAGTTCTTCGTCGCGCTCAGGTGTGTCCCAACCGGCAAGACGTGCTTCAGTTTCAGTTAGAACGATACCGTCAACATAATCAGGGATTGCATCACGAACCGCACCCAGACGCTCAAGCTCGCGCAATTCAGTAACGCAGCGAGCGATGTCACGGTTTAGCATTTGTTGTGCTTTCGGACCACGTAGATAAAGCGCAGAAGATGCACTTACTCTCTGCCAGTATTGGCCTTTTTCTTTAATGTCGTCATTAACGCCGCGCGCAAAAGATGGGAAGGAAACAGTAAGGGCAAGACCCAGTAGTAAGAAAGAACGCATAATCATCATTAGAAAATCTTCATTTTGTTTTCAATAACCAGACAGAATAATAGCAAGTATAATGCTTTAGCTCAATACAATTATACAAAATTATTATTTTTCTGTGTTTTGTATCAATTTGTTGTCATACCACCACGTTTCTAATACTGCGCCATATGCCGGCGTTGATTCGGGGTGATGAACTGTGTTTTGATGCGCGATGTAATCGACACCTTTGTAAAATAGTGGAATATAGATATATTCCGATAACAAAATACGGTCGATAATATGGGCGGAATGTTTGAGGTCATCGTATGTTTTTGCATTTGCAATTTGCGCAGAAAAATGATCAAGCGCCGGGTTGCAAATACCTGCAAAGTTAAAGCGCGCAGGCTGCTTCGCGGCAGCACAAGACCAGTACAGCATTTGCTCTGTGCCAGGGGATAGACTGTTTTGCCAATAGAATGACATCATGTCGTAATCATAATCGGTCTTTCGTTTTTGAAAGGTGGCGCTGTCTGTGAAACGGATATTGATAGTGATGCCTAAACGCTCCAGCGCGCGTTGATATGTGAGGGCGATTTTCTCTTCCTGCGCAGACCCGACCATGATTTCAAATGCCATGAGCGCCCCGGTATCCTTATTAACGCGTTTTGCATTTTGTACGATCCATCCAGCTTTTTTCAATAGCTCATCGGCGACCCTCAGGCGTTTTCGGTAATTCGTTTCATCTGAAACTTGAAAAACAGGAGAGAGCGCAGCAGGCGGTATATCATCTTTCCATTCTGCCATGAGCGTTCGTTCCGTATCGCTTAGCTCCCCTGAACCATTAAGAACAGAATTGGGAAAGACGCTGTTGATGCGTTTGAATTCGCCGTGAAACAGATTTTTTTGCACCCATTCTTCGTCAAAAGCCAAGGAGAGGGCGTGCCGAACATCGCGGTTGTCGAAAGGTGCGCGGCGCATGTTGAAAATGAAGCCGTGCGCGCGTTCCGGACGCTTATGTGGCGCTTCATACATGATAATGTCAGTCGAGATATCATTATACGCGGAGTTCCATTTGCCGACATCCCATTCGCGCCTGATATCGAGGTCACCTTTTTTGAATGATTCCAGTGCGATAGTATCGTCGCGAAAGTAATCATAAGTAATTGTATCGTAATTATAGTGACCGATACTGGTGAATAAATCCTTCGCCCAGTAATCAGGATCACGCTCATAGGTAATCTTGCGACCCTGTTCATATGATTTTACGCGGTATGGGCCGCTGCTGATGGGGGGATCCATTAATGCGGATTCAAAATCGCGCCCGTCCCAGAATGCTTTGGATAAAACAGGCATGAGCGTCAGGATCATAACGGTTTCACGATCATAGCCGTCACCGAGTGTAAATTTCACACTGTTTTCATCAATTTTTTCTGCAGAGGTAATGAGTTTATAAATACGGCGCATATTCGGGCGGCCGTGTTCCTTTAATGTTTCAAATGAAAATAGAACATCTTCTGCGGTGATCGGGCTGCCGTCATTAAAACGTGCGGCAGGGTTAAGGTGGAATGTAACCCATGATCGGTCCTCGGCGACACTGACGCGCTGTGCGATTAGGGGATACATGCTAAAAGGTTCGTCCCACACGCGGCGCATTAACCGGTCATAGACCAGGTTGATGTTTTCGGGTGATTGCCCTTTTAGGGAGAAGGGGTTGAGCGTATCAAACGTGCCAATCGCTGCAATTTTTATATCACCGCCTTTGGGGGCATCGGGGTTAACGTAATCAAGATGCGTTGCCGTTTCATCGTATTTTAATTGCCCATGCATGGCGATGCCCGCTTGTGATTTTATCGTATCATCACTGGCATATGTGGCAAAAAGAGGCGTGGTTACCGTAAACAGAAAAATAAACGATATAGTAAGGATCGGTGTATAATATCTTCTCATGAAAATAGTCATATCAAATCTGGGCCAAAGCTCCAATCCGTTTCTTGAGCATATCCGTTTAATCCATGGGGATGTAACGGCGCAAGAAGTTGATGCATTGGCGATGATTATGCCGCAATCACTGGAGATGCGCGGGAGTATCAATGAATCGATCTGTGAGAAGGTTGGGTATGACCTTGATGAATTTATTTTGGACAATATTTATAAGCCGCGCATTGGGGATGTTTACGCGCTGCCTGGTGGCGATTTACCGGTGAAACATATATTGTTGGGCATTATGCCGAAATACAGAACAGATTTTGATCGTGTTGATTCTGATGTTTCCAGTGTCATGCGAAAGATTATGGAACTGGCGCGGTGTATGCTGCTGACTTCTATCGCCGTTCCACCGCTTGCCTCGGGGCGCAACGGATTTCCACGTGCAAAAGCTGCGCGCTTGGTCTCGCAAGGTATAGCAGAACGTATGCAGGAAAGCTTTGAGGATGTACGTATTGTTTGCGATGATGCAGAGATGATTGATATTTTCAAAAGAAAATTAAAGACATTTGGTTGGGAAGGCGAGTAATCCCGCGCTTCCCGAATATGATAGTTTATTAAGCAGCCAGATCAGCAAGCTTCACGGCAGGACGTGGCCCGATATGTGAAATCACTTCTGCGGCAGCAATCGCGCCAAGCTTTCCACATTCTTCCAATGATTTCCCTTCGGTGAAACCATAAAGGAAACCGGCGGCGAATTGATCACCTGCGCCAGTAGTGTCAATAACTTTATCAACAGGTACGGCATCAATCTTGATCTGCTCACCGTTTGCAATGATTACGGCACCTTTTTCGCTACGTGTGATGGCTGCAATCTCTACATGTTCGCTAATCGCGCTGACGGCGTCATCGAAATTATCCTGTAGGAAAAGTGACTTTAATTCTTCTTCGTTTGCAAACAGGATATCCACATGGTTTTCCACAAGCTTTAGGAAGTCACTGCGGTGACGATCAACACAGAACGGATCAGATAGCGTCAGAGCAATACGGTGTCCCGCTTCGTGTGCTGCTTCGGCTGCTGCGATAAAGGCTTGCTTTGCTTGCTCACGGTCGAATAAATACCCTTCAAGATATGTCACGCTTGCACTTGCGATGGTGTTAGTATCGATATCATTTGGCGATAGCTCAACACTCGCACCCAAGAATGTGTTCATTGTACGGTCTGCATCGGGTGTGACCAAAATCATGCAACGACCTGTCGGTGCGCCCAGAACGAGGGGGGCAGTGTCAAAGGCGATGCCTTGTGCGCGGATGTCATCAGTGAAGGCTTTACCCAACGCGTCATCTGCAACTTTACCGATGAATACGCCTTTGCCACCGAAGGATGCAAATCCGGCCATTGTATTCGCAGCAGAACCACCCGATGTTTCTGTGCCCTCCGGCATTTTGGTGTATAGGTCAACGGCGCGGACTTCTTCGACCAATGTCATTGCGCCTTTTTCCATGCCGTTTTCTTCTTGCTGCTGTGTGATGAATTCTTCAGAAACCTGTGCGAGTACATCAACCAGAGCATTTCCGACCGCCGCAACGGCGTATTTTGTTTCAGACATAAGAGTTTATTCCATTTGCTTGAGTGTTTATTAAAAATATTGTTCTATCTTTTACAACAATGTGTCATGTAATGACATAGCAAAAGACACGGCAAAGGCAATGGTTATGGCGAAAAAAGATGAAAATAAGCAGGATATGAAAATAAAAATCATTGAAAGCGCGCTTGCGTTGGCAGCATCTCAAGGGTGGGAATACACTACATTGCGTGACATCGCACAACATGCTGAATTGTCTATGTCGGAATTGTTTGCGGTTATCGAGGATAAGGACGATATCCTTGTTGCATTCGGTAAGTTAATTGACGCACGTGTCATGGAGGGCGTTAGTCTTTCTGATGATGACATGACCACGCCGCGCGAGAAGTTGTTTGATATCTTGATGGATCGTTATGAAGTCTTAAATGATTACCGTGACGGTTTAGTTTCTATCCTTGATTCATTTAAATGCGATCCGAAGCAGGTGATTATTTCTATGCCTTATCTTTGTAAATCAATGGGATGGATGCTCGAGGCCAGCGGCATTGAAACGAGCGGTTTTAAAGGCGCATTAAAGATCGCCGGTATGACAGGGGTTTATCTGAAGGTTCTGCGAACGTGGAAAGAAGACGATAGTGCGGATTTAGCAAAAACAATGGCGGCTCTTGATAAAACATTAGAGCGCGCGGAAAAAGCCGCGGATACGTTCGGTTTTTAATTTTACCTTTGTAGCTTAACCTGTTTTACGCGCAGATTCTTCGATATATCCGATATATGCAACAGGATCAGATTTGTTTTGCGCCGTGGCACAAAGCAGCGCGGCGTGATGAGCCAGATTACAGGCACATTCTATGGGTAACCCGGCCTGTATATACGCGCTAAGGGCGCCGCAAAAAGCATCATAGGTCATCGCGCAGGGCAGGTGTTCTGTATCAAAAAGGCTCTCACTTTGTTTCCGGCCGTTTTGCCAAATGGCGAATCCCTTCGTGCCGCCGTTCATGGCGTTAATGATGATACTATGTTCAGCGCAGGGGATCGTCGGCTCATTATTTGTAATAATGATATCCGCCTTCATAGCAGCACGGTTGGTTTGTAAATCATCATTATGGATAGAAACGAATGTTTTGGCTTCGTTTTCTTTTGCTCTACGTATAAGCGCATCAATTAGATGATCATCTAAATCATTCTGCAGGCAAAGCAATGTATGCAAATGCAGACGTTCATGCGGTATTTGTGCGTCTTGGATATCAGAATTCGCACCTGACACACTGTGTGAATCGGTAATCAGCCCCGTTTGTTTGTCTGATGTAATGATGCCTGCGGCGCTTATGCCTTCTTTGCGTAACGTTTTTGAAATATTATCACCAAGCAAATCTTTACCAAGTGCGCCGATTAGGGCGACCTTTGCACCGCTACGCGCGGCTGCGATACTTTGACACAGGGCGTGACCGCCATAACCGATGCCGTAAGTATCTTCGGTTACGTCGATATGTATCTGTGCGTATATATGTCCAAAAGTCAGTATCATAGGTTTATTTTCATCACAAAATGCGATAGAAAAATAGATATAGAATGTTTATTTTTAACATTTAGTTCCTTTAGTTTTTCATTTTTTTATAAAAAACGTAATGAAAAGCTTGATCTTAGCCTCGTACAGGCATAATAAAGATGCAAATTAAAAGAGAAGGGAAATCCCTATGGCGATTGATTACAATAAACATTTTCAAGGATGTGTTGACTCAGTTAAGGCCGAAGGACGTTACAGGATTTTCGCGACGATGGAGCGCATCGCCGGACGTTTCCCTTATGCAAATTATTACGATGACAACGGTAACAGCCGCGAAGTCGCTATTTGGTGTAGCAATGATTATCTCGGTATGGGACAGCACCCAAAGGTGATGAAGGCCGCGCAAGATGCAATTGATGCATGTGGTGCGGGAGCGGGCGGTACACGTAATATCTCGGGTACAACGCGTTATCACGTACAGTTAGAAGAATCGATCGCTGATTTACACAACAAAGAGGCCGGCCTTGTTTTCTCTTCCGGTTATGTGGCCAATGAAGGTGCATTAAGCACGCTGGGTAAGTTAATGCCGGAATGCGCGATTTTCTCTGATGAGTTAAACCATGCATCGATGATCCATGGTATTAAGGGCAGTCATCAACAAAAGTTCATTTTCCGTCACAATGACATGGAGCATTTGGAAACCCTTTTGAAATCGGTCGACATTAATCGTCCGAAAATGATTGTTTTCGAATCTGTTTACTCCATGGAAGGTGATATAGCCCCGATCAAAGAAATTTGTGATCTTGCGGATAAGTACAATGCATTGACGTATATTGACGAAGTTCACGGCGTTGGTCTGTATGGTCCGCGTGGCGGCGGTGTTGCCGAAGAGCGTGGATTACTTGATCGTATTGACATTATCGAGGGCACCTTTGGTAAAGCCTATGGCGCGATGGGCGGTTTTATTACCGGTAGCGCTGCCGTTATTGATGCTGTGCGTTGTTATGCGTCAGGATTCATTTTTACAACAAGTTTACCTCCTGCTGTTTTGGCAGCAGCACATGCTGCGGTTGAGCATTTGAAGATATCAGATGTTGAACGTGTAAAGCAGCGTGAGAACGTAGCTTTGTTCAAGGCAATGCTTGAAGATGCACGTATGCCTTTCATGAAGGGAGAGAGCCATATTGTTCCTCTTATCGTTGGTGAGCCGACATGTTGTAAAGAGGTCACAGATATTCTTTTGAGTGAATATAATATCTATGTTCAGCCGATTAATTACCCGACTGTGCCAAAGGGAACAGAGCGCTTGCGTTTGACCGCTACCGCTGCACATAGCCTTGATGATGTGCGCTACATGGCCAACACACTCAATGATCTTTGGGAAATGAACCACTTGCGTCGTGTGGCAGTAGCATAACATCGCCTGATTTCAGGCGTTTAAAACTTCATTATTACAAAAGATGGGGCTGTCCTTGTTTAGACGAGGATATTTACATTGCCTCCGCGACTGCCTGATGCAGCTTGCGCGTTTTGTACAGCTTGATCCAAGATGTTCGCAACCGCCTGATCCTGTTCAGCATTTTGTTTTATGACCGAAAGGGCGACATTCTGTCTGTTTAGCGCAAGTTGAGCGGCAAATTGCGGCGGTATTTGTGTCATTCAAGAATCTCCTATTCAAAGCTGACTGTTACCATTCTACACGAAAATTTTAATATTTTCACAAAAATTCCGAATCTTTTCCACGGGTGCGCTTTTTCTTGTCTGGCAAAAATAAAAAATTGGGAATAAAAGCCCGATTTTGTAATCAGCGTTTGTTGATGGTGGCGACTCATATTATCCTATTTCGTAAATTCATTGTTTGTACACTTAGCGTAAGGAGGAATCTGTATGGATCGACAACGTATTGTTATGCATTATACCGTTTCCCCAAGTGCCGAAGACTTGGAAGCTATAGCCGTTAATATATGGGACTCGCTTCCCGGTGAGCTACTGACACATTGTGAAGATGTGGCGCTCCTCGTTGAAGATATGGCAGATGATATAACAATGGATGATCTTGACCTGGATGATCCGTATGAGTTGCTTGCCTTGTATAAGAACGGCAAGGAAATCTCACCCGGTGTTGAAATGACGGTCGCAAATGATGATGATGTACTTGTTTTATATCGTCGCGCTATTCTGGATATGTGGTGTGAAACAGGTGATGACTTGCAAAATCTTCTCCGTCAGGTGTTGATTGAGGAGCTGGGACGTTATTTTGATTTTCCTGATGAAGATATAGAAGAGATGGCGGACCGCTACATTGCCTGAATATTTTTAATAAATCTTCTAATCAAAACTGGTCATCTGGTTTTACAATATGTTAAGGTATGATTTGATGACGAATTTAAATGTGGGAATAAAGCTTGTTTCGGTCGTTACTTAATTTTGTACTTACCGTATTTTGCGGATTTGTAATGTTCAGTGCAGGAAGCGGCAATGTAATGGCTGCGTCTGTACCTGAAAGAGGTGAGGCCATTGATTTGGGCGGAACTTTTGGTACATTTGTTTTTCCACCTACTGCAGATGAACGTAATACATGTAGCCCTGATTTTTGGCATGTGATGAATAATCGCGCGTGGCAAGAGGCACAGCGCGAAATAACGCAAAACAATAATCTTATTCCACGTCCTGATAGTGTTTTATCCCTTAGTTGTTTTGATGAATGGCTTGATAACCTTGGTGCTTATACCGGTTACACCAGTTTGGGGGGAGATGCAGGTAATTTTCCCGGTAACCCGAGACATTCTGATGATAACGGCTTCTTGTCATTAAACGGTTTATGGCTTGATATTTATATGTCGACAGGTTTTGGCGGCAATATTTTGACTGGCGGTGAAACAGCGTTTCTTGCCTTAGATGATCCATACAAAGATCCTCTGGTCGGCTTATCAGGTACGAACGGATTTTTTATGTATGGTTTGCTTGAAATTCTGGTGCTCGACCAACTCGTTAGAGATGTTTCAAATTTAAGTGAAGCCGAAGATGCTGTATACCTTCTTGCGTGTGGTGGTGCAGGAAGCAAAAAATATTACATTGATGAGAACTTTCCAGAGTTGATGATTGGTGATCGCGCTATGGCAGAGGGTGGTCCACCTGCATGGAATGCCATCCGTAGTTGGGCAACAGGCGGTGGTCGTAGTGACGTTCCGCGAAGCGGTAACCCGAGTGTAGGGTGTCAACGCATGAATGATGTTTGGTTCCGCACGCAATGTTATGATTTTGCAACTGAATCACATTTGGATATTTCACCGCCTGGTTCACTTGCCGCTAAGCCGCGTCTTTCAAATGGCGTCTTGCACGATGCCTTTTATCCGATTTGGGAATATGTAGCGAATGCTGCCGCAAATGATGATTACAGAATCCATGAAACGGAGTGTCGTGTGCCATATGATTCATCAATTCCGCCAGGTTTCAGTGATTCAGATTTTATTGATCCATGTATGCTTCAGCAACATGCTGATATTGCCAATGGCGATGTGACGTTGAAGTTTCCGGCACTTATTCCACCTCCAACAGGTGGCGCTCCCGGGGTTTTGGGTACGGCTGTAAATGCTGCTGTATCTGCAATGGAAGGTGCGTTTGGCGGGCCTGTTCCAGGCTTGACATCTGATGGCGAATTTAACTTTGGTATAACCGATGCTGTTCCAACATGGTCCAGTACGGATACGATCGTTAATCGTGATCCTGGTCAGCCCGGCCAGTTAGATGCGTATAATGGCTTTTTCAGCTTGATCGATGGTGCTGCTCCGTCTTGTGCTGATCCGATTATGATTGGATTTGTGAAGAGTCGGGGGGCAAACCACTATGTTGACTCTGTTTGTCCGACGCCTGGTTGTTGGTTTAACCCACCCTCAGGTGGTAGTGCATCATCACCTGCTACAGGCGGTTCTTGTTCAAGATAACAAGACATTATATACACATGATACTAAAAAGGCTGTTACAGTGATGTGAACAGCCTTTGTTTATAGGGCGGGTATCCGCTTTAAATTGCTTTTTTCATAAATTCAGACATGCGGCGTGTGAATGCACTCGGGTCACTAATCGGTTCCCCTTGAATGATTTTAGCTTGATCTAACAATAGATAGGCCGCATCTGATACATCTTCGCCTTTTTCATGTATTTCAGCCATGCGTTGTATTAACGGGTGCTTTGGATTAATCTCCAGTACAGGCTTTCCATCAGATTTATATTGTTGGTGCAAACGTAACACGCGTTCCATATACATATCTACGCCGCCATCAGGTGCCACCAAACAAACAGGCGAGTCGGTCAGGCGTTTAGATTTACGTACATTATGTACGTGTTCTTCTAATAGGCCTTGCATAGTTTCAACCAACGAAGTGATTTTATCGCTATTTTCCTGTTTTTCTTCGGGTTTGTCGTTTTCATTGGTTTCGTCTATTTCGCCTTTATCAAACGATTCGAGGTCAATATCACCCTTTGTAATGGATTGGAATTGATGCCCCTTATAGTCTTGAACAGTCTGTAGCCAGAAGTCATCGATCGTATCTGTAAAGAATAAAACCTCGATACCGCGAGATTTAAACCCCTCAAGTTGCGGGCTGTTTTTGATGCTATCGAGTGATTCACCGCTGAGATAATAGATTTGCTGCTGGCCTTCTTGCATGCGCTCTACATAATCCGCAAAAGACGTTAATGCTGCGCCGTCATCATGGCTGGAGTAGAATCGGCAAACCTTGAGCAGGGCTTCGCGGTGTTCTTGGGCATCATATAACCCTTCCTTTAGGGCCGGGCCGAATTGCCCCCAGAATGTCGCAAAAGCGGGTGCATCATTCATCGCCAGTTTGTTAAGATCACCCAAAACGCGTCGCGCAACGGAGCTACGGATTTTTTCAATTACAGGGTTATATTGCAACGATTCACGGCTGATATTCAGTGGCAGGTCTTCGCTGTCGATAACACCACGCATAAAACGCAGCCACGGATACATCAATGTATCAAGATTTTCCGTGATAAAGACGCGGCGAACATAAAGACGGACAAAATTTCTGCGGCTTGGGTCAAACAGATCCCAAGGGCGGAGTGTCGGGATATAGAGGAGGGCGGAAAACTCAATTGTCCCTTCCGCACGCCAATGAGAGCGCATAATCGGCTCATCAAAGCTGTTTGAGATATGGTTATAAAAGGTTTGGTATTCTTCGTCGCTTACTTCAGTATTGGACCGCATCCATAGGGCAGATGCGTTGTTGATCGCTTCTGCGTCCTTATCCTTTGACACCATTGATGGCGCACCAAGGAAAACGGGAACACTGATGTGATCAGAATATTCCTTGATTGTTTGGGTGATTTTTTCATCCAAAAGGAAATCACATGCCTCGTCTTTTGTATGCAATGTTATGGCTGTACCGCGTTTACCATCCAGACGCTCTGCTTCTACATCGCTTGCAGGGCGCACGGTGAAGCCGGTTTTACCATCTGATTCCCAATGCCAGATTTGATCTTGGCCTGCTTTACGGCTAACGACTTCGATTCTATGTGCAACCATGTATCCGGCGTAGAATCCAACCCCGAATTGCCCGATCAGCTTGAGCTTCTCATCTTGCTCCGGGGCGCTTTTCATTTGCTCCATCAATGCAGCTGTGCCTGATTTTGCAATAGTACCAAGGTTTTCGGTTAACTCTTCCTCGTTCATGCCGATGCCGTTATCAACAACGGTGACGGTACGTGCCGTTGTATCTTTATAGACGCAAATACGGAATTCAGGATTATCGGCAATTAGCTCAGGGCTTTGAATGGCCTCATAACGCAGGCGGTCACAGGCGTCCGCGGCATTCGATACAAGCTCGCGCAAAAAGACGTCATGATTCGTGTATAAGGCATGTGCAACAATATCGAGCAAGCGCGAAACATCTGCGCTGAAATTCTGTTGTGCGGCCTGTGGTTGCTGTTCTTTTTCCTGTGCGCTCATAACAAAAACTCCGTTACCTTAAATTGTGAAAATGATTTACCTGTTTTTATGGCGTTGTTCGCCATGAAAATCAAGGGTAGAGCCGCGTTATATCCCAATTACCGTTATCGTTTTTGATGTATACAAAACGATCATGTAATCGATCGGGGTTATCCATCCAAAATTCAATGCGTTTTGGCTTCACGCGATAGCCAACCCAATAGGGCGGGCGCGGGATAATTGCACTTTCGGGGTATTGTTGTTCGAGTTCTTTAATACGACATTCAAGCTTTTTACGGCTTTCAAGCGGGCGTGATTGTGCAGAGGCATGTGCGCCGATTTTACGGTTATACGGGCGGTTCGCGTAATACTCGTCTGCTTCATCAATACTTACCATTTCAATATCACCTTCGATTCGAACCTGTTTACGCAATGATTTCCAATGAAAACAAAGCGCTGCTTGCGGGTTCTCGGTCAGTTCCATGCCTTTTTGGCTTTCGCAATTTGTATGGAACTTAAACCCCCGGTCATCCGCTTGTTTCAATAAAATCATACGTACAGATGGCTTTCCGTCTTTTGTGGCCGTAGCCACAGCCATCGCATCGGCATCGTTAATTTCGCTTTGTTTTGCAAGGTTTAGCCATTCATTGAATTGCTTGATAGGGTCATTTGATAAAGGGTTATCCATATTTTTTACCTTTTTTTGAAACTTTTCGAAGGGGTTATCTGTTTGCTTCGTAATATGCTATGAATTCATTTTATAAATGGATATACTGCGTAACTCAAATGACTTTAATAACCCGACAGCAAAGGTATGGGCATAATGAAAAAAATAGCTTTAACAATGATGATGGTTTCGACACTGGCGCTAGGCGCGTGTGAAAGCATGCAAGGTGCAGGTAACAAACAGATGATCGGCGCTGGTAGTGGTGCGCTTATCGGTGGTATCTTAGGTTCAAAAGTTGGTGGCGGCTCCGGTCAGCTATGGGCGACAGGTGCGGGTGCACTTCTTGGCGCTTTGGCTGGTAGTGAGATTGGCCGCTCTTTGGATAAGGCTGACAGACAGTATGCGTCCAATGCTTCGTATGAAGCGCAATCAGCACCAATCGGTGAGCCTATTTCATGGAACAATCCGGAAAGTGGTAACTACGGTGAAGTTGTTGCGACAAAAGACGGTTACAGCTCTAGCGGTAAATATTGCCGTGAATTCCAGCAAACCATTTATGTTGGTGGCCAGAAAGAATCAGCCTATGGCACAGCGTGTCAACAGCCTGACGGTAGCTGGCAGATTATGAACTAATTGTTTATATAATGGATAAAAGTTTAACGCCCTCAGAAATGGGGGCGTTTTTTATGCGCTTAGGATTTTAATAAATCGGCGATGTGTACCTTGGGTTCCTCAACAATAGGCGTTGTTGACATAGAGTTATGAGAAATGGTTTGGCTTGTACTGCTATCAGGCAGGGGGGGCGCATTACTATGTAATGATGTCAATGCAATGTGAATCGATGTAAATTCATCATTTTGAGAGGTGATATTAAGTAATTTTTGTATGTCCATTTTTTCCCCCTCTCTGCGAGCGAAAAAAATCAGATCAAATAAGTATGTCAGTGTTGACCACGGGGTGGCATCAACATCTCTTTCGAATTCGTATACCACGGTTTTCAGCGTTTCGGTCATCGGCATGTTATCATCATGCATTCCGACCACTTCCGATGCACGAATGAGGGCGGGAACACACCAGCCCATTACGCGGTTTTCAAGTAGGGTGTGTATCTGATTACGTGCAGCATCCAGGAATAAGGATTTTTGCCCCGAGGAGTATGTCTTCTTGCATAAAGAATCAATCAGGTCGTAGCATTGCTTTTTGTGCATACGTTCATTGGTTTCCGGGTTTGCAAAGGGGTTATATTCCGGAAGCATGGTAACAGGGTCAGGCCTCATTTCCATCTTGTCGGCAATAAGGTCGGCAATAGATTGCACATAGGCATCTTCGGCGGTGTAAAGCGCGGCGCCTAGTATTGTTTCGGGACGATGTCCCGACCAGGCCATTTTTTGTGCAGGCAGGCTAAAGCTCATCCATTGTTCGGTGGTGGATGTTTCGTATGTTTTACCGATTTCCTCTGTCATTTTGACAGCTGAGAGCAATGTTTTCTTTGTCGCTTTGTAATGATTTGTATGGTTTTGAAAAACGAATTCGAGTGTGTCCAGACATACCGGGAAAGGAAAGTTTTCACTTTTAAAACCTACGGTAGGACAGAGCCCGTCAAGAATTCTTTGCCGTGCCAAAAGTGCAAAAGATTCTTCACGGCCTTGAAGGGATTGCAGGCTAGCGGAAAATATATCACCAAGGAGGTTTTTGTGAAAAAGCTGTTTATGGCTGAAGGACGGAACAATAAGTTGATTTACATCAATAAACGTCGCCGGCTGATCTTTGGGCGTGTTGCCCTGTAAAGTGTCTTTATAATCAGTGTAGAGGGTAATAGCGTGCCACGCCATATGTATTGCATGGTTACGTAAATTCTCTTCTGATGAGAAGCGATCGTAATTCAGGAAGCAAAATGCCAAATAGGCATTGTTTTTAAAGAACCCTAAAAATCCGGGACTGTTGTGACGCGCAATCGACACAAATCTAGACCTGTTTTTGCTCAGAATTTTTTTTGTGTCATCTTTATTCGGATATCTATATGCGACGTACCCTGCAGGGTGTGACATGATGATGTTACGATCAGCATGGAACGCATCCTCACGCTTATCTTCTGCATGAACAACATAATGTATATACAATTCAGGGTAAGATCCCTGAACTTGTCGGCGTACAACATTGCAAATATGTTTTGCTATTTTAGGGTCTATCGACATGGAATACTTCCATCTAAGCGTCAGAATTAAATACCTTTTAATTAATCATAACAGATATTAATTCTATGCGTAAGTACACAAATTTTTTTACATGAAATTGCGCGTTTTTTGAGGCTTTCGCTAGACGCGGACAGGGAAATGTGTAGGATAGCAGCAGTAACAATTCTATAACTGTATGAAGAAGAACAATGAAGAGTGATTTTTTGAAAGGAAAGCGCGGCCTGGTTATGGGCGTCGCAAATGATCGTTCAATCGCGTGGGGTATCGCCGCCGCCGCTGCAGAGCATGGCGCGGAACTTGCCTTTACTTATCAGGGCGATGCCTTGCTAAAACGTGTGAAGCCACTGGCTGAAAAGGTTGGCGCAGAAATTTTGGTGCCATGTGACGTCACAGATGAAGAGAGCATGGATGCCGCGTTCAAGGAAATTGAAGAGAAATGGGGGCAAATTGACTTTGTTGTTCATGCAATCGCATTTTCCGATAAAAATGAACTCGATGGCATGTATTTGAATACAACGCGTAATAATTTCCTGCGTACAATGGATATCTCTGTTTTCTCATTTACGGCTGTTGCACAACGTGCGGTGAAGTTAATGAAGGACGGCGGATCGCTTCTGACGCTTACATATTACGGCGCTGAACAAGTTATGCCGCATTATAACGTGATGGGCGTGGCGAAGGCTGCTCTTGAGGCATCCGTTAAATATCTGGCCGCGGACCTTGGAAAAGATAACATCCGTGTGAATGCTATTTCTGCTGGGCCGATTAAAACATTGGCCGCTAGCGGTATCGGCGATTTCCGTTTCATCTTAAAGTGGAACGAGTTGAATGCGCCGTTAAAACGTAATGTCACAATCGTAGATGTCGGTCGTTCAGGTTTGTTCCTGCTTTCTGATCTCGGCAGTGGTGTTACGGGTGAGGTTCTGCATGTCGATAGCGGTTATCACACTGTTGGTATGCTTGCGGTTGAGAGCGTCGCGGAAACAGCTGAGCTTTTGGCATCAATGAAGCCTAAAGACAAAGGTGAAGCTGCCTAATCATTTTCATTATTATGTGAGGCAATTTGAACATGAGCGATAACGTCTGGTTCAAGGATTATTCGATTGATACACTGGAAGGTATGCGTAATGCAAATATGGCAACGCATATCGGTATGGAGTTTTTAAAGGTCGGAAATGATTTTCTGAGCGGACGCATTCCCGTGGATGAGCGCACGACTCAGCCATTTGGCATTCTACATGGTGGTGCGTCTTGTGTGTTATCCGAAAGCTTGGGAAGTATCGCCGCATGGATGACGATTGATCCGGAAAAATATCGTGCGGTGGGCTTGGAGATCAACTGTAATCATATACGTGCTGTAACGTCCGGATATGTCATCGGCCATTGTACGCCGATTCATATTGGGCGCCGCACGCAAATCTGGCAAACAGACATGACCGAAGAGGCAACAGGAAAACGCACGGCGATTAGTCGTCTGACAGTTGCGATTATTGATCATGGAACACTGAGTACACAAAAAGAGGCCGTACATGTCGGGTAATCGTTTCGGGACCCTTTTTCAATATACCACTTTCGGAGAGAGCCACGGGCCGGCAATAGGCGCGGTTGTAGATGGTGTTCCGCCTTGTATTGCGATTGATGAGGAATACATTCAGCATTTTCTTGATCTGCGTAAACCGGGACAAAACCGTTTTACGACACAGCGTCGTGAAGCCGACGAGGTGAAAATCCTCTCTGGTGTTTTCGAAGGGCAAACAACAGGAACGCCTATTGGTTTGCTAATTCAAAACACGGATCAAAAGTCAAAAGACTACGGCGATATTAAAGATAAGTTTCGACCGGGTCATGCCGATTATACGTATCATGAAAAATACGGTATTCGCGATTATCGCGGTGGTGGTCGTTCATCTGCGCGTGAAACGGCCATGCGCGTTGCTGCGGGCGCCGTTGCGCGTAAGGTTCTGATGCATGAGTTAGGCGATGATGTGCAAATTCGCGCTTGTGTCGTGCAAGTGGGAACCGAAAAGATTAATCGTGATAACTGGGATTGGGAACAGGTCGAGAAAAACCCGTTTTTCGCGCCTGATGCGACGGCCGCAAAAGACTGGGAAGTCTATCTTGATGGCGTACGTAAAAGCGGATCGAGCGCTGGCGCTTTGGTAGAGGTACATGTATCAGGCATTCCTGCAGGGCTTGGCGCGCCTGTCTATGACAAGCTTGATTCTGATATCGCAAAAGCCATGATGAGTATTAACGCCGTAAAGGCCGTTGAAATCGGCAATGGATTTGAGGCCGTGGCGTTGGGCGGTGAAGATAATGCCGATGAAATTCGTGTTGATGAAAACGGCAACCCTGTCTTCCAAAGCAATAATGCAGGCGGTATTCTGGGGGGTATTTCAACAGGGCAAGATATTGTGGCACGCATTGCGTTTAAACCGACAAGTTCGATCCTGATACCTCGTCAAACAATTGATAAAGACGGTAATGAAACCGATATTATAACCAAAGGGCGTCATGACCCATGCGTCGGTATACGCGGCGTTCCGGTTGTTGAGGCTATGATGGCATGTGTTTTAGCCGATCATTGGTTGCGTCACAAAGCACAATGCAGGTAAAATATCTTTTTAAATTTATTTTGTAAAAGATACTTTAATGAAGAACAATGAAGCAGAGAGCATTCACATAAAGCCTGTCGAATCTGTCCAAAGCTCTAATTTACCTAAAAATAAGAAAAACAAAGATACAGGGAAAGTATATATTTTTTGCACCTTGATCCTTTCGGTAATCACTTTAGTTATTCTTTATCTGTTGGTAGATATGCCCAAGACTTATGAAATTCACAGTGTTTCTGACGGGCGTGATATTTATAGTAAAATTGTAGATGACGATGCCAAACGTCAGAAAGCGAATGACGATTTTTTTGTATACCGTATGTTGCAAAAGCTATTTAATAACAGTTATGCATATAGTCGCAGACCGAGAAGTGAGGATTTAGATGAACAAAGACCCGTGGCGCCGAAGAAAAGCACTGTACGACCACACACCTACGAAGAAGACTGAATCAAAGCGTAAGCGTTTGAAATTTCGTCTTTTTCCAATTCTTTGGGTGGCCTTAAAGCGCACGTGTACATTTGTCGGGGCTGTTGTTTTATTTTCTTCTTTAATTGTTTCGTGGTCATTTTCTTCTGTCGTGGAAGAGCAAGACACCGCGCTTCCCTCACAAATGGTTTTGCATTTGCAACTTGACGGTCAGATGAGCGATCTTCCCAAAAGTGTGAGCTTTATTGATCCGTTCTCTGATGAAAAGAAAACAACAAAAAATATGATTGATGCCATTTATCGTGCAAAGGATGATCCGCGCGTTGATGGTATCTATGCAACGTTGGAGCAGGGCGGGTATAGCGTGACCCATGTGCAAGAATTACGTCAGGCCATTAAAGATTTCAGAAAAAGCGGTAAGTTTGCCTATATTTATGCTGCTTCATATGCGGGAGGATTGGGCAATTATTATTTGGCAACTGCGTTTGACGAAATTTGGATGCAGCCTATGGGCATTGTGATGATTACCGGCCTGAATGCTGAAATGCCGTTTGCGCGTGATGCGCTTGATAAAATTGGGGTGAAGCCTGAATTCTTTCAACGTAAGAAGTATAAAAACGCATATGAGAGTTTTACCGCTTCTCAGATGTCTGATGCAAATCGTGAAGCGACGACCGCTTTGGTAAATGATATAGCCTCTGTCATTAGTGAAGAGGTCGCGCAAGATATTAAAATTACGCCCGCACAATTCAAATCTCTGGTTGATCGCGGTTTGTTTTTGGATCAGGAATCTCTCGATAACGGCTTGATTACGCATTTGGAATATCAAGATGAAATTTTTAAGCAGATCAATAAAGCTGTTTATGGGGATGAAGAAATTGAGGCCGACTACGTTAAGTTCGGATCTTATATCGGTGAGATGCTGAAGCAGAAAAAGCATGGCTCCGATATATTTAAGCATAAGGATAATAAGCCACGTGTTGCGCTTATCTATGCTGTTGGCGCAATTATGGATACTGATGAAAATTCAAAATCATCTGCGCCGTCTGTTATGGTAGATGACGGCGTCGCGGCCGCGGATGAGATATCCGAGGCCTTATTAAGTGCAGCTGATGATGATACTATCGAAGCTGTTGTTTTACGTGTGGATAGCCCCGGTGGTTCACCTGTGGCATCGGAAACGATTTTACGTGCCATAGAAAAGGTTAAAAAAAGCGATAAAATTGTTATCGTGTCCATGGGCTCTGCTGCGGCATCCGGCGGGTATTGGATTTCCGCCTATGCTGATCATATTATCGCACAACCCACAACCATTACCGGCTCAATCGGCGTATTGGGTGGCAAGATCTCGACCGAACAGCTATGGGAGAACCTCGGTGTACATTGGGAAAATGTTCAATGGGGCGATAAGGCGCAATTCTTTTCTATGAATAAATCTTTTTCTCCTGCGGAAGAAGAGCGCATGAACGCGATGCTGGATAATGTATATGTTAACTTTGTGGACCGTGTTTCAAAGGGGCGCGGCATGACCAAAGAAGAGGTGGATAAAATTGCGGGCGGCCGTGTGTGGTCGGGTAAGAGCGCGATTAAAGTTGGCCTTGTTGATCAATTGGGCGGTATGAATGATGCGCTTGATTACGCCGCAGTTGAATTGGGGCAGGAGGGACGCAATGATATTGACGTTGTTGTTTTACCAAAGCCGTTATCCCCAATAGAGCAGCTTGTACAATTATTGGAGGGGCAAGTTTATGCAGGTCGTGTGATTGGTACGCAGGCGAAAATGTTGGAACAATTTGCGCCAAAGGTGCAAGAATTCATGATCATGCAAGATGCAAAAACCAACAGTGTTTACAGTCCACTGCGTGTTGAATAGGTATTATAGGTGCGGCGGTCAGGCACTTTGTGCGATATTGTTTTCGCCATCTGTGTTTTCAAACATCGGTTTTAACTGATCATACATGTCATGATACGACATGATAATATGATCAGGGCCGAGGTTCTTTTCCAAGACCGCAACCGCTGCGTTAAACGCCACAGCGATGGGCACAACCGATCCGTCAATGTGATTTGATGCGGCAAGGGCGGCAACAACATCCTTATGACGATCACCAAGATACCAAACAACATCATCAGGTTTGATGTCCAAATTCATTTGCTTTAACGCCAATAAAATCGGTTCAGGATGCGGTTTTGAATTTGTAATATCTTCGCGAAAAACAGTGGTCTTAAAAAATTCATCAAGATCAAATTTTTGCAAAATATCATGACCATAGCCCTTGCCAAGCCCATTACTTACCAAGGCTAGAGGAACATCATGCTGCGATAACAGGCCGAGTACATCATATAATCCGGGGCAAGGTTGAACGATTTGCTCAACGGGCTTTCTGCGGAATTTGTGTATCGCGCGATGTACTAACAGGCGCGGTTTTTTCTTATCTTTATTGATCCATTCTGGGTCATGCCATTCCGGCACGATGCGGCCCTTACCCTTACGTTTAAAGATCCATGAAAATACCTTTGACGTTTTGTAACAGGCATTATCCAAAAGTTCCAAAATGTGCAACAGGCGCGGGTTTATATGACGGACGGCTGTTCCGTCCATGTCAAAAATAACAATGGTTGGTTTTTGCAAGGCCATCACGGATTACACATATTGTTATATTGATAAAAATACAAAAGTTGCATATCCGTATCGCCTTACATCAGGGACGAGGCCAGTGTCGCGATATGCTTGGCATTTAATCCGGCTTCGTCATATTGTTCATCGGGCGCAGCTTGGTCCTGGAATAGATCAGGAAGGGTCATTGTACGCACCTTTAGCCCCTTATCCAAAAGTCCATCAGCACTCAGGAACTCGAGTACGGATGCACCGAACCCGCCGCTTGATCCTTCCTCAATCGTAATTAGGGCATCATGTTTTTTCACTAAATCACGGATAAGGTCTTTATCGAGTGGCTTAGAGAATCGCGCATCGGCAAGTGTAATCGTAAAGCCAAGCTTATCTTCAAGCATATTGGCGGCCTTCTTACATTCTTCTAAACGTGCACCAAAGGACAGAATCGCAAGCTTGCTGCCGCTTTGGATCATACGACCTTTTCCGATTTCAATGATTTCAGGTGTATCAGGAATATCTACGCCTGTTCCTTCACCGCGCGGATAACGAAGGGCGATAGGGCCGTCATTATAGGCCGCCGCTGTGGCTACCATGTTCGTAAGCTCCGTTTCGTCGGATGCTGCCATAATTACAAAGTTTGGCAAACAGCCAAGATAAGCAACGTCAAAAGCCCCTGCATGTGTTTGTCCGTCGGCACCAACCAGCCCTGCACGGTCGATACCGAAACGTACAGGCAGGTTTTGAATGGCCACATCGTGTACAATTTGGTCATAGGCACGTTGTAAAAACGTGGAGTATATCGCAACGAATGGCTTGTACCCTTCGGTTGCCATGCCCGCCGCAAATGTTACGGCATGTTGTTCGGCAATCCCGACATCAAATGTACGTTCCGGGAACTCATATTGAAATTTATCCAATCCCGTACCCGATGGCATGGCTGCGGTAATGGCAACAATTTTGTCATCGGCTTTTGCGGCGTTAATTAAACCTTGTGCAAAAACATTGGTATAGCTAGGCGCATTTATTTTTGTTTTTACCTGTGTGCCTGTGACAACATCAAATTTTTTGACGCCGTGCATTTTATCTTTTGAATTTTCTGCAGGGGCGTATCCATATCCTTTTTGTGTTACAACATGAATTAGAATAGGGCCTTCCTGATCACTGTGTTTTACATTGCGTAATATCGGTAAAAGGTGATCAAGGTTATGTCCGTCAACAGGCCCGATATAGTAAAAGCCCATCTCTTCGAACAGGCTGCCGCCGCCAAGCGCTGCGCGTGCATTTTCCTCGATCCGTTTTGCGGCCTTACGAAGCGGTGTCGGCAGAACGTCTGTTATACGTTTACCTACTTCTCTGGCCGAGATGTACGGATTGGAGGATACGATATTTGTTAAATGCCTGCTCATTGCTCCGACAGGGGATGCGATCGACATTTCATTATCATTGAGGATGACAATCAGACGGCTTTTCTTGCCTTTGATTGTATGTGCGCCTGCATTATTCAAGGCTTCATAGGCCATGCCCGCCGACATTGCGCCATCACCGATCACGGCAATAACATCTTTGTCATCTTCCGCACCGTTAAGATTTGCAAGGTCGCGCGCAGCCGCCATTCCAAGACCCGCTGAGATAGATGTGGAGCTATGCGCCGCACCGAACGGGTCGTATTCACTCTCACTGCGTTTGGTAAAGCCGGATAAGCCATCTTTTTTACGCAATGTGTGCATCTTGTCTTTGCGGCCTGTTAAAATTTTGTGCGGATATGCCTGATGGCCGACATCCCAAATGATGCGGTCATTCGGTGTGTCAAAGATCGCATGTAAGGCAACAGTAAGTTCAACAACCCCAAGCCCCGCGCCAAGGTGACCGCCCGTTTTTGAAACGGCCTCTACCATGTGGTCACGTACTTCGCCTGCAAGCTGTTTTAATTCATCATCATTAAAATGCCTGATATCCGATGGAAACAGCACACCATCCAACAGCCCTTTTTTCGAGCTTTGGTTCTGGATAGTGGCTGGTTTTTCTATTGTCTGTTTCATCGTGCGACTGTTCTACAGCAAAAAATACGCAGGACGCAAAGCAAATCGTAAAATTTATGCAATGGCGCGTTGCGTAATTATGCGCGGCGTTCCAATACATATTCCGCGAGGCTCTTTAACATTTTCTCGCGTCCTTCGAAAATGCGTAAGTGACGTACCGATTGTTGTACCAACATTTCAGCGCGGTCCTTGGCTTGATCTTTACCCATAGCGGAAACGAAAGTAGCTTTTCCGGCCTGTTCATCTTTGCGTGTGTCTTTACCTGTGTCTTGCGGATCTGCTTCTACGTCCAAAATGTCATCCGTTACCTGGAAGGCCAAGCCGAGATCAAACGCGTAGTTACATAGGGCGCGGCGGTGCGGATCGCTCGCTTTACCAAGAATAGCACCTGCCTCACATGCAAAAGCCATAAGCTTACCTGTTTTCATGCGTTGCATACGTGAAATTGTGCCAAGATCAAATTCTCTGTCTTCGGCAATAAGGTCGAGCATTTGACCGCCAACCATACCATGTGCGCCTGATGCTTTCGCGAGCGTTTTAATAAGTTCGCAGCGCACGCGCGGGTCTTCATGTGTTTCCGGCTCGCTGAGGATTTCAAAAGCCAATGTCAGGAGGGCATCCCCCGCAAGAATCGCTGTGGCTTCATCAAATTGCTTGTGTACCGTAGGTTTACCGCGACGTAGCGCAGCATCATCCATCGCCGGCAGATCGTCATGAATAAGGGAATAACAATGAACAAATTCTAATGCGGCCGCAACGCGTCGCGCACGAGACGGATCAACATTAAATAGCGCAGCAGAGTGCACAACAAGGAAAGGGCGCAAGCGCTTGCCACCGCCGAGCGTACCATGACGCATGGCTTCGTATAATTGATTTTCGGCAAGATCAGTTTGAGGCAATAAGCGGTCAATCGTTTTGTTAACGGCTTCCGATACGTCGTTCATCGCGTTTTGCAGAAACGGGTCTGCATCTCTAGGGGATGGTGCCATGGTTTATTCTTCCGGATCTAGGGGTTGTGTCTGAACCGAGCCGTCTTGCCCGATTGATGATATTTTTTCGATTTTTGCCTGCGCATCACGCAATTTGCCTTCGCAATGCTTTCTAAGGGCGATGCCGCGCTCATATGCGCCAATGGAATCTTCTAGAGGCGCTTCGCCTGTTTCAAGGCCACGAACAATGCCTTCCAGTTCGCCTAATGCTTCTTCGAAGCTTAATGTTTCAACAGCATTTTTTCCTGTCATAACAATCCTAAAATTCTTGTATTTCTATAAACGACCTGAAGTTTATGACAGAAGTGGTTCAGGCTCAAGCGTTTTAGGTCTAAATCAGGCACTCAGCCCAAGTTTTTTTTCCATACCACCGCAAAGCATATGTCCGATGAGGATGTGCATTTCTTGAATACGTGCGGTAACGTCTGATGGGATGATGATCATATGATCACATAGATCGGTCATTTTACCGCCGTCACGCCCTGATAGGCCGATGGTAGTAATGTTGCGTATCTTGGCTGTTTGGATGGCATTGATAATATTCTGGCTATTGCCAGAGGTGCTGATAGCAATCGCTACGTCACCACCTTTGCCGATCGCCTCAATCTGTCTGGAGAAGATGTGATCAAAGCCGAAGTCATTACCTGCTGCCGTAAGGGTGGATGTATCCGTTGTTAGGGCAATTGCCGCGATTGCCGGGCGGTCTTTGATGAAACGCACCGTTAGCTCAGTTGCCAAGTGCTGTGCATCCGCAGCGCTTCCGCCATTGCCGAAGAACAGGATTTTGTGACCGCTTTCAATTGCTTCTACGCATTTGTTAAGAACTTTTTCGAAGTCAGGGAGCAGAGCATTCATTGTTTTTTGTGCGCATTCCAGATGGTCTTGCGTTTGCTCAAGCCAGTAGCTCTCCGTATCAAAATTTGATTTTTTCATTTTACGCCTGCTTTGACTATTTTACGTCAGGTTTATGTTTTTGGGCAGCTTTTGTTGCCCCCGCAACAGGAACCATATGTTCACGGTTATAGGCAAGTTGGTCAGGCGTTACCTGGAAACCGATAAGGATGCGGTAGCGATTTGCTAAGTCTTTATTTTTGATCGGAATAATTTGTCGCAGTTTCTCAAAGTATGCGTGTGTATCTTCTTTTGCACCATAAGTCATAGAAGCCGCAAAAATCTCTTTCGCCATAATATTGCCGCCGGGTGATGTCACCGCAATAAAAAACGGATAAGAGAAGAACGGTTTATCTGAGGCGTTCTGACGTCCTTTTGGCCCGAGTTTTCCTTCGAATATAAGTTTCAAGTCAACGGTAACGCTTTTTGATGCAAGCTTACATGAGCTTTCCGCACTTTTCAGATCAACGCGCGATATGAGTTGATTTTTTGCTTGTTTTTGCGGATCAGAAAAATCACTGATGGAGCTTAAGTCATCCACGATTTCAACTTGTGGGCACGGGCTTTCGAGCAAACCTTCTGCAGTGCCCGAAGTCATACCGGAAAGTGGCATGTTTCCGGATGTCAGGTTACTTACATCCTCATGCATAGCGTCGGTCGTTTGACACCCGCCAAGAAGCCCGACAAGGAAAATGCAAGACAGAATTTTAATGTATTTCATCAGATGGCATCCTGATATTTTTGATCTTTATAATCGCATAGATTACGCAACATAACACAATTACGCAAGGGGATGGATTATTTATCAATAATTCACTATATAAAAGGACAGGACAAGGAAAAGTAGATGAAACCTGAATTGAAAATTGTTTTGGCTGCACCACGTGGCTTTTGTGCCGGTGTTGATCGTGCCATTCAGATTGTTGAGCTGGCATTACAGAAATATGGCGCGCCCGTCTATGTGCGTCATGAAATTGTGCATAATAAATTCGTAGTCGATTCTTTGCGTGATCAGGGCGCAATTTTCGTTGAAGAATTGGATGAGATTCCTGATGACGGTCAGCCCGTTATCTTTTCAGCACATGGTGTTCCCAAATCTGTGCCCGCAGCAGCAGAACAACGCGAGATGTTTTTTATTGATGCGACATGTCCGCTTGTGAGTAAGGTTCACAGAGAGGCTGAGCGTCATCATAAATCAGGTGATCATATTATTTTGATCGGGCATGCAGGCCATCCCGAAGTTATCGGCACAATGGGGCAATTGGCCCCCGGCGCGGTGACCTTGGTTGAGAACGAGGAAGACGTCGCGGGGCTAACGGTGCCCGATGAGAATAATTTGGCCTATTGTACGCAGACAACATTATCTGTTGATGATACGGCAAATATTGTAAAAGCCTTACAGCAAAAATTCCCGAACATTAAAGAGCCCCGTAAAGAGGATATATGTTACGCCACAACAAACAGGCAGGCTGCGATGAAAGCTATCGCCCCGTTAAGTGATGCCGTGATGGTTTTAGGTGCGCCGAATTCTTCGAATTCTAATCGCTTGGTCGAAGTCGCACGGTTAAACGGCTGTGATAAAGCAATCTTGGTACAACGTGTTCATGAAATTGATTGGGCTTGGCTTGATGGGATAAAGGCGTTAGGCTTGAGTGCAGGTGCATCTGCGCCTGAGATTTTGGTGGATGAAGTTATTGAAAAGGCCAGAGAATATTTCGATGTGACCATCGAAGAGGTATCAATAACACAAGAGAATGTGAACTTTAAAGTTCCGAAAATTTTAACGGCATAAGATTATGAAACTCAGTAAAGATGAATTTCTAAACGGAAAAAAATCGATCACACTGCTCGGTATGTCAGGGGCAGGCAAAACGCATATATCATGCCAATTGGAAAAATGGGGTTGGTACAATTATTCATGCGATTATGTGATCGGTGATGAATATTTACGTGATGAGCTTGCGGCGAATGGTGATGAATTCTCGGCCGAAAATATTGGTGCATTATCTGTTTATTTGGGCAAACTTGGCGGGGCACAATATGGTGGTTTTGACCTTGATACATTTAAGGCAAGACAAAAGGCATATTATGATGCTGAGTGTCATGCTTTAGAGGCGATGGGGAATGTTTTAAGTGCGACAGATAAACCATTTGTTCATGATTCGACAGGCAGCCTTTGTGAAATTGAAGATGAGGCATTGCTGCGTAAAATTGGTGAAGAAACAATGTTTGTTTATCTTAAAACCAACGAAGAAGGCGAGCGTGATGTCTTAAAGCGTGCGCGTGAATATCCAAAACCTTTGTTTTTCCCTTCGGCCTTTTTGAAAGAAAAACTGGCATCCTATATTGAGGAAAATAAATTAAACGGTGTTGATGATATCGTGCCGGATGATTTTTCACGGTGGGTGTTTCCATTATTATTTGAGGCACGTAAACCTAAATACCAACGCCTTGCCGATTTATACGGGATTACAATTCCGTCAACGGAGTTTAATAACCTGAATTCGGCGGATATGTTTGTCGACATCATCGCAAAACATCTGGATTAACCATGTCAAAAATCGTTGAAATGTATACTGATGGAGCCTGTAGCGGCAATCCCGGCCCGGGCGGGTGGGGCGTTCTAATGCGCTATGGGGCGCATGAAAAGGAAATGTGCGGCGGTGAAGATGACACAACGAATAACCGTATGGAAATGATGGCGGTGATCAAAGGTTTAGGCGCGTTGAACAAACGATCAAACGTCAAATTATATACCGATAGTAAATACGTCATGCAGGGCATCACGGAATGGATGGCGGGTTGGAAATCCAAGAATTGGAAAACTGCCGCTAAAAAACCCGTAAAGAATCAGGACTTGTGGCAAGAGATTGATTCGCTTGTTCAGGCGCATGATGTTGAATTTATTTGGGTGAAGGGGCATGCAGGCCACCCCGAGAATGAACGGGCAGATGAGCTCGCTAGGGCAGGGATTCCGCTGCGTTCATAATATTTATACACATGTAATTTTCCAATTCAGGCCATCTTAAGGAACTGTTAAACTCTTCCGTTCATTCTTGGGTTAAGAGCAATCCGACCGAAGGAGAACCCCGATGGCCCAATTTGAAACAAAAATCACATTACCTGTTCTGGCTGAACAATATGACATGAGCGAGAAGGCGCAAATCTATCGTAGCTTTATGCATCATTTGTCACAAGTTCCGATGAGCCGTGAAGAGATCAAGGTGCTATCGGCTATTCAATATACTGCGGATATGATGGGTAATAGTGATGCGCATATCGCCAAGGAATTGGTGGAAATGGGCTTACGTGCACCACGTATTGCTTTTCCGATGGAATATCTGGATTTTGTAGACCGCGCGGCGATGCGTAATGGTTGGGAAATTGGCGGGCCGACAAATGCCATGATGGACTTACGTCATATGTGGCTTGGTACGCGTGAGGCGTACAGCCTTTCATCATTCCGCCATGTACATGATGTGCTTTCAGAAGATGTGATGCGCGTATAAGTATTGTTAATACGCATAAGACTCTTACGGATTTTATTCATTTAAATTCGCGAATGGTTTTCTTTTCTTAGGGACGAATTTTGAATCATCTGAATTATCGCCGGAGAATAATCGGCCTATCATATTACCGAAGCCATTTCCGTCATCTTTTTGCATTTCATCTATGCGTTGTCCGTTAATTTGAAGTACAAATTGACGTGGCTGTGCGTACGCCATCGTGCTTTTCCAGATTTGCGCAGGCAAACTACCGCCTGTAACGCCACGCATCGGGCTGTTATCATCATTTCCAAGCCACACAATAGAGACAATACGATCGGAATAACCGACAAACCATGCATCGCGGCTATCTTGTGATGTTCCTGTTTTTCCTTGTGCAGGGAAGGGAAGCTGTGCGCCGCGACCCGTACCGTTGGCTATGACACTACGCATCATAAAGCTTATGGCTTTTGTATCATCGGTGCTGACAATTTGTTGGTATCGGATGTTTTGTTTACGTTCATACAAAACACGGCCATCAGAATCTGTGATGCGTGAAATGCCATACGGGTAAACGCGATATCCGCCATTGGCAAGTGTTGCGTATGCTGTTCCCATCTCAAGCGGCGAAATTCCTGTGCTTCCTAATGCGATGGACAGGTCGCGTTCCATCGGTGAAATGATGCCGAGTTTATTTGCCGTTTTGATAACAGATCCGATCCCTGCTTCTTGCGCCAAACGTACAGTGGCGGTGTTCATTGATTTTGCAAGCGCGGTTTCCAAATCAACTGTGCCGTAATATTGGTTGGCAAAGTTTTTGGGGCGGTATTCGCCGGATGTTATCGGTCCGTCCAAGATTTTGTCAGAGGCCTTCCACCCTTTTTCTACGGCGGCAAGGAACACAAAAGGCTTGAACGCGGAACCCGGCGGGCGCTTTGCTTGTGTGACGCGGTTAAACTGGCTTTGGGCGTAGTCATATCCCCCAACCATGGCAATAACCGCACCATCAGGGCGCATTGATAAAATCGCACCTTGGGACACAAATTTCATTTTATCCGTACTGTCGATTGTGCTGATGAGTGTATTTTGCGCGTGGTTCTGCAGTTTTGCGTCCAGCGTGGTTTCAATAACCAGATCCATCTCTGGATTGCCGACTAAATCATCAACGCCCTCTATCACCCAATCCGTGAAGTAGCGTACATTTGATTCTGATCCTGTTTGATGATGCGGCAGGGACAGCGGCAGGTCTTTTGCCTCCTGCATTTCTTGATCTGTGATATATCCTGCATCTTTCATGGCGAGCAAGACAACGTCTGATCGTTCCTGCGCCAGCTCAGGGTTATTATGCGGCGAATATTTTGATGGCGCTTTTAGTAGCCCCGCAAGGATCGCGGCTTCGCGCAAGTTAACATCTTTTGCGGGTTTGCCGAAATACAGGCGGGATGCCGCATCGAATCCATAAGTACCTGATCCAAGATATACGCGGTTCATATATGCGCTAAGGATTTGATCTTTGCTAAGTTGGCGTTCAAGCCATACAGCAAGGATGGCTTCTTGGATTTTACGTTTTAATTTACGTTGATGCGTTAAGAAAAGGTTCTTCGCAAGTTGTTGTGTGATGGTCGATCCGCCCTGTACGAAACGTCCACGTGTAACGTTGGTAACCATTGCGCGTGCAATACCGATCGGGTCAACACCGAAATGGTCATAAAAGCGACGATCTTCGGTCGCTAATACGGCGTTTATAAGGTGCGGTGGTAAATCAGTGGCGTCTATGTTTTGCCCCTTACTTTCGCCATATCGGCCAATAACAGAACCGTCAGTTGCCTTGACAACAATAGATGTGCGGCGTTCAAAACTGGCTGATTTTGTGATGTCCGGTAAATCTTTTGCATACCATAACACTACACCGCCAAGGATAAGGCTGCCCCAGATTGCTAAAACGAAACAAAGTTTAAAAAGACGCGCAAAAAGCGAAGGCTTCTTTTGTTGATTTTTCTTCTTTGATACGCTTTTACGCGGTGGAGTTTTCTTTTTCTTTGCCATGAATGTCCTATGTGCAGTCTAGCCAGTAACGATTACGTTCAGGAAATTTGTCTGTTGCGGGGAGGGTGTCTTCAAGGACGCCGCCACAAAACTGTACAATACCGTTCGCAGCAGTATCCTTCGGGTCGATTGTAATCAGTGCTTTATCAATACCAAGATATGAAATATAGGGAATAGCTTTTTGCAAAAGCTTTTTACCGTATCCCTTGCCGCGCATAGACGGACGAATAATGAAGTTCAGGTGTCCGCCCCATTTTTCCAAATGCCAGTTTAAACGGTGCCTGATGTTTAATGTACCGATAAATTCATCATCCTTCGTCAACCATAAAACCGTTTCGGGAACGGTCTCAACCCAATCTGCGTATGGTTTATGCAGATTTCGTTTTCCGTTGTTCAATTTATTGATGAATTCGTCAAAATTTACATCCAAATCATGGATATCTAAAAATTTATAGCGCCCTTCACCCTGGAATTCTTTTAATGCCTCGAGATAGCTTTTCTTGTGCTCAATCGCAGGTCTTTCCAGTTTAGCAGCAGTCATAATTTTCTCCTGTTCTATGCGTAACAGTCGGTTTCATTGGTATCAAAGCATTAAAAGGGCAGCAAGCCCCAAGAAGGATAAAAAGCCGATAACATCTGTAACCGTTGTGAGTAGGACGGTGGATGATACGGCGGGGTCACTTCCCATACGGTGCAGTGTAAGCGGAATACCTGCACCAAAAACACCCGCAACAATCAGATTGATGACCATCGCCATGGCAATAACAATCCCCAGCATGGTCGATTGGAACCAGAATGCTGCCAACGCGCCTGTTAAAACGGCAAACAAGACACCGTTAATGGCGCCGACGATCGTTTCTTTCCAAACAATACGCCATGTGTTTGTCCCTGATAGTTCCTTGGTTGCAAGTGCGCGTACAGCAACCGTAAGCGCCTGTGTTCCTGCATTTCCGCCCATTGATGCAACGATGGGCATTAGGATGGCAAGGGCAACAACCTGTTCAATTGCGGCATCAAATAATGAGATAACCGATGATGCCACAATAGCGGTAAGTAAATTGATGAATAACCAACGGAAACGCAGACTTGATGTAGAGATAGCAGCGCGGTAAAGGTCGCCTTGATCCACACCGGCCATACGCAAGAAGTCCTCTTGGGCTTCTTCGTCAATAACGTCGATGATGTCATCAATCGTAATCACACCAATCAAGCGTCCGGCATCATCGACAACAGGCGCCGATACAATATTTTCACGGCGGAACATATGTGCCACCTGCTCCTGATCCATTGTGGCTGGAATAGGGTGCGTTTCGTCAAGTGTCAGTTCTTTTATCTTTTCTGACCTTTTTGCACGCACTAAACGGCTGAGCGGGATTTCTCCTGCTAAATGGTGTAGCGGGTTAATGATAAATATATCAAAGAAGTCTTCAGGGAGTTCTTCTGTTGCAGTACGCAAATAATCAAGTGTTTTACCGACCGTCCAAAATTCCGGAATGGACACCATTTCACGACGCATCAAACGACCCGCGCTATCCTCGGGGAAGCTTAGGCCTTCTTCCATGACCAGACGGGTTTGCGCCGAAAGTTTCTCAATAATTTCTTTTTGGAAATCCTCGTCCAATGGCTCGATCAAAAGGAGTGCATCATCGGTTTCCAAATCGGAAATCATTTCCGCAACGCGATCAGCAGGCATAGCGGAGAGTGATTTACGGCTTAGTTCCTGATCCATTTCCGTGAATGTTTCAGGATCCAGCGCCTCACTATACATCGACAGAAGCTCGTTTCTGTCGTCCGTATTGATTTTTGAAAGTAATTCGGCAGTGTCGGCAATACTGATTTCATCAAGCACCGCATGCACCGTGTCAGAATCTTGCGCACGTACGGCTTCGACAATTTCCTTGATTTGCTCATCAGGCAGGTGTGTATAGATCTCCTCTGATTGAGAGGAGTTTGCCATCAATTCTTTCTCTTGTTCGGCAACATCACCCATAAATAATCCTGATCATTAGCATTCGCACAAAAGTATATAGCACCCTCAGGTGAGGATGCTATAGAACAAAAGGATATTATTGTTATTTATGCACTTTTTACAAGGCGGTGTGTCACATTATCCGTTTGTGAGTCCTTGTAAATTTGTGAGCCGACTGTTGCTAGTGCTGTCATATTCACAATACCGCGCGTTGTTGTCGCAGGTGTTAGAATATGTGCAGGTTGCGCCGCACCAAGCAATAAAGGCCCGATGCTGATACCGTCTGAGAATGTTTTCACCATGTTAAAGGCGATATTCGCAGATTCCACATTCGGCATAATGAACAAGTTCGCAGAACCCGAAAGGTTTGAATTCGGCATAATGCGTTGGCGAATAACATCTGAAAGTGCTGTATCCGCCTGCATTTCACCATCGATCTCCAGGTTCGGGTCACGACGTTTGATATCGGCGTAGGCTGCACGCATTTTCAATGCGGATTCACAATCAATTGTACCGAAGTTCGAATGCGATAGTAGGGCGACGCGTGGTTTAATACCAAAGCGACGAACTTCTTCCGCAGCCATCAGCGTCATTTCAGAGATCTGAGCGATGGTTGGATTCGGGTTGATTTGCGTATCACAGAAGAAATATGTACCACGAGAAATCAATAGCGGGCTTAAGGCTGCTGGTGTTTCAACACCTGCTTTCAGGCCGATAATGTCACGTACATGTTCAAGGTGATCGTGGAAATGCCCCTGTGTACCACAAAGCATTGCATCCGCTGCACCGCGACGAACCATCAAGGATCCGATGACAGTCGTGCTTGTACGCAAAGTTGTTTTTGCATCCTCAGTTGTGACACCCTGACGTTCCATGATTTGGTGATATGCTTCCCAATATTCGCGGTAGCGTGAATCTTCCTGCGGATCGACAAGCTCAAAGTCTTTATTTGCTTCCATCCGCAAGCCAAGGCGTTTGATACGTTCATCAATAACTGACTTACGGCCGATCAAGATCGGTTTCGCTAAGTTTTCATCAATTGCGATTTGTGTCGCCTGCAGAACGCGCTCTTCTTCACCTTCACAGTAAACAACGCTTTTCGGGTTTTCTTGCGCGCGTGAATAAATCGGGCGCATAACAAGTTGTGAACGGAAGAAGTATTGCTTCAATTTGTGTTCATACGCTTCGAAATCTTCGATCGGGCGCGTCGCGACACCGCTTTCCATCGCTGCTTTTGCAACGGCCATCGGCAAATCAACAATAAGGCGCGGGTCAAACGGTTTCGGGATCAAGTAATCACGACCGAATGATAGGTGCTCATCACTGTAAACGCTGGCGACTTCGGCTGCGGCTTCTTTACGAGCAAGTGCGGCAATCGCGTTCACACATGCCAATTTCATTTCTTCGTTAATAGTTGTTGCGCCAACATCTAATGCGCCACGGAAAATGAATGGGAAACATAGAACGTTGTTCACCTGGTTAGGGAAGTCGGAGCGGCCTGTACACACAATCGCGTCAGGTTTCGCCGCATAGGCATCTTCCGGCATAATTTCAGGTGTGGGGTTTGCAAGTGCCATGATCAAAGGTGCATCGGCCATTTTGGCAACTTTTTCTTTGTCCATAACGCCCGGACCTGAAAGACCAAGGAACACATCGGCGTTCTCAATGGCTTCGTCTAGTGTACGAGCATTTGTTTTTGATGCAAACGCTGCCTTTTGTGGGTCCATGCCTTCTTCGCGGCCTTCATAAACAACGCCGTTTCTGTCGCAAACGATAATGTTTTCACGTTTCAAACCTGCGCCGACAAGCAATGTTAAACAAGCAATAGCTGATGCACCTGCGCCGGAAGCAACAAGGCGGATATCTTCGATATTCCGCCCTGAGTGATGAATCCAGTTTGTAAATGCTGCAGTCACAATAATAGCCGTACCGTGCTGATCATCGTGGAACACAGGAATGTTCATCTTCTCTTTCAGGCGGCGTTCAAGTTCAAAACACTCAGGTGCTTTGAAGTCTTCTAGGTTGATACCGCCGAATGAAGGCTCCAACGAAGAAATGATGTCTACCAGTTTATCAACGTTTTCTTCGTCAACTTCGATGTCGAAAGAATCAATATTCGCGAATTTTTTGAACAGAACGGATTTACCTTCCATCACAGGCTTTGATGCCAATGCGCCAAGATTACCAAGGCCGAGGATCGCAGTACCGTTAGAAATAACAGCAACAATATTTCCGCGAGAAGTATAATCATAGGATTTTAGCGGGTCTGCCGCAATTTCTTCACATGGCGCAGCCACACCAGGGGAATATGCGAGGGCGAGGTCACGTTGTGTCGCCATATCTTTTGTCGCGCGAATTGCAATTTTACCCGGCGTTGGCTCCATATGGTATTTCAACGCGCTCTGTCTTAATGCTTCTTGTTCCTGTTTCTTATCCATGATGTCTTTCCCGTGATGTAAGATATAAACGCTATAATAGTGTCGTATCTTTATTATCTCAGTCTGTTATTACCTGTAATTTTTATCAAATAAACCAATAGCATAGCGCAATATTATTACAATTGGTGCGGCCGAGAAGACTCGAACTTCCACGGGATTTAACTCCCACAGCGACCTCAACGCTGCGCGTCTACCATTCCGCCACGGCCGCAAACCATAATGTAATCGCATGCAATATGCTGCGAGAGGAATAACAAATCTGGGAAAAGAGAGCAAGTCACATAAAGCATTGCAGCGCAATAAATTTCGTGCTTATTAATTGACCCCATGATTGACTGGAAAACGCAGAGCACCAAGGTTCCTTATGACATGGCCGTACAGACCATGGAAAAGCGCGTGGCCGATATTCGTGAATTGCAAGCCTCAGAGCAGGTTTGGCTGCTTGAACATCCACCTTTATATACGGCCGGTACGAGCGCGAAGCCCGAAGATTTGTTGAATGCACGCTTTCCTGTGTACGAAGCGGGGCGCGGCGGTGAATACACATATCACGGGCCGGGGCAACGTGTTGCTTATGTTATGCTTGATCTTCATGCTCGTCAGGGAAAGCCCGACATTCGTCATTATGTCTGGCAATTAGAGGAATGGATTATAAGGTCATTGGCGCAGTTTGATGTAAAGGGTGAGCGCAGGGAAGGGCGCGTCGGCATATGGGTCGATATGGCCCCTTATGGCGGGCGCATGGGTGAGGAAGCAAAGATTGCAGCGATCGGTGTGCGTATAAGGCGTTGGGTGACCTATCATGGCATTGCCATTAATTTGAACCCTGATCTTTCGCATTTCACAGGTATTGTGCCATGTGGCATAGCCGAGCACGGTGTTACAAGCTTGCATGCTCTTGGCAAAGATATATCCATGAATGATCTGGATGTGGCGCTACGCCGTAGCTTTGATGACGTTTTTAGTGCGTAGTTGTTAGTCTGCCGCAATTTGTGTCGCGTTGCGCCGCGCATATTTGGCGCAAAATTCAATCATTTCGGTGCATATTTTCTTTATAACTTCGTAATTTGCGTTTTTCTCACCTGTGGTTTCATTCATATAAAGGCTGCGATTGATCTCAATTTGAATGCAATTCTTGCGACGTGTCGGTTGCGCATACCGCGAAATAAGCTCTACGCCCTTGAACGGGTCGTTTACCGTTACCCTGAAGCCATGTTTCTGCCAGAAGTTACGTAAGGATAGGGTGAAATCATGGCTGCATGATGTGCCGTCTAAATCACCTAATACAATGTGACTTGGTTTGATGGTGTTTCCAATGAGTTTAAGATTGCGTTTGGGCATTGCGCTGCTCATGGGCATCGAATGACAATTAATGTGCCAATATTGTCCGTGATTGTAATAGCATTCCTTCAGCGTGTCATTGAGTGTGTCATGATACGGTTCATAATAGGTGCAAATACGGTTCATGACTTCCTTTGCGGATATGTCTCTATCGTATATGGGCTGCCCCGATCGAATAAGTCTGGGGATAAGTCCGATCCCCGCATCTGACCTCTTTGATGGTGCAATTGAACCGAGTTGCTCCTCCGGCCACGATCCATCAAGGATCATAGGGTCAATGTCATCGCGGGCGCGGTTCACATCAATATAACTGCGCGGGAAAAGGGCATGTAACAGAATGCACCCTTGGTCTGGTGCGCTTGCGAATAAATCATCGACATAGGCATCTTCGACTTTGCGCAATTCATCAAAGGCGCATGAATATCTGAAATCATCGGGATATATTGTGCCGCTATGGGGGGAGTCGAATATGACGGGCAGGGCATTTTCAGGGGTCAGAAGCTCCAGAACATTGTCTTTAACAATTTTTTTGATCATGAAATGCCTTTTTGCCCTGTTCTTTGTTGTTTTTTACTGTGCCACCTTTTAGGTATAAAGACCAATAGTAAATTTTTTCTGACATAGAGGCTAAAAATGTTTGATATTCGTGCAATCAGAAACGAACCGGAATTTTTTGACAAGGGATGGGCGCGCCGTGGATTAGAGGCGCAGACGCCGTCAATCTTGTCGTTGGATGAAAAACGCCGCGCGGTTCAGACATCGTTGCAAGAATTACAGGCCAAACGGAACGAAGAATCTCGCAAAATCGGTGAGATTAAAAAGAGCGGCGGCGATGCGCAGGCGCAAATGGATGCTGTGGCGGCAATCAAAACGCAAATGACCGAGATGGAGGAGCAAGAGCGCGCTCTGGCCGAAGAGCTGAATGCTTTATTATCAGGCTTGCCGAATATCCTAAGCGATGAGGTACCGGACGGTGAAGATGAAGCAGATAACGTGGAGCGTCATAAATGGGGCACGATTAAGCACTTCAGTGGCCCTGATCACGTTGAGATTGGCGAAAAGCTTGGCATGATTGATTTTGAAACGGCGGCGAAAATGTCAGGCGCGCGTTTTGTGATGTTGAATGGTCCGATGGCGCGCATGGAACGTGCTTTGGCACAGTTCTTCCTTGATACGCATACAGGCGAACATGGCTATACGGAGGTTTCACCGCCGCTTTTGGTACGTGATACGGCGCTCTATGGGACGGGGCAGTTGCCTAAATTCGCAGAGGATCAGTTTAGCACAAAAGAAACCGACCATTTCCTTATCCCGACCGCAGAGGTGTCCCTGACAAATATTGTGGCCGATATGATTGTAGAGGAAGAGTATTTGCCGCGCCGTTATACCGCATTTACGCCGTGTTTCCGTTCAGAAGCAGGATCAGCGGGGAAAGATACGCGCGGTATGTTGCGTCAGCACCAATTCTATAAGGTGGAAATGGTTAGCGTGACCGCCCCTGAAAAATCAAAAGAAGAGCATGAGCGTATGTTGGATTGCGCGGAAAATGTGTTGAAGAAGCTGGAGATTCCGTTCCGTACAATCACGCTTTGTAGTGGTGATACGGGCTTTGGTGCTACCAAAACTTATGATATTGAGGCGTGGCTTCCCGGGCAGGAAACATATCGCGAGATTTCATCCGTTTCAAATTGCTTTGATTTTCAGGCACGCCGTATGAACGCACGTACACGCCCGAAAGGTGAAAAAGATACACGTTTTGTACATACATTAAACGGATCTGGCGTTGCGGTTGGTCGCGCGTTGATTGCGGTGATCGAAAACTATTACGATCCTGCGGATGGCGGAGTATTCGTCCCTGATGTTTTGAAACCGTATATGGGCGGTATTGAGAAAATTACAAAAGGATAACGCCCGCGTGCCAACATTCATTCAGCGCTTGCTTCCGATAGAGGAGCTATTGCAGACGGTGAAGCGTTTTCCCGCTTCTGTCGTTTGTGCTTTGCTGTTGTTTTGTATCGTTTTAAACGAAATTCATGATCTTTTTGATTTTGATGAAGAATATACCGCACGTGTCTTTTTTATACTGAGTTGCTCTTATCTGTGGTTTGGCGGTGTACGCCTCATGCGTGAGAGTGTGGATGGCAGCCTTGTAAAACACATTATTATTGCTGCTGTTGGCTTCGCATGGATAACCTACAGCGCCTTTAGCGGTGGCGTTTGGGCGATGAACTTTATGTTTGTTATTCCTGCTTTGTTACTGTTTCTGATGTTTGCTCCATATCTGAAAAGTGGTGATGATACATCTGTTTGGTTGTTCAACCGTACAATGTGGCTCGGCATTTTAATCTCATATATTGCGCTATTGATGTTTGCCGGTGGTATAACTACGGCGTTGTTGGCAATTCATGTGCTATTCGACACTGATCAGAATGATGAAATTATCGGCGATGTTTGGGCGTTTGCAGGATTTTTTTTGGGTCCTGTTTACGCGCTGAGCTGGGTTCCCAAGCGTTTTGACTTTACTGCTGAAGATTGCAATGACCCGCCGGGGCTAAAATTCATTGTGAATTGGATTTCTGCGCCGATGATTTTTATCTATTTGGCGATTTTATATGCGTATTTCGGGAAAATTATAATAACGCAGGATATCCCGAACGGGTATTTGGCCTATTTGATTACAGGTTTTGTGGGCGCAGGCATTGTTACATATTTGGTGTCATGGCCGCTGCGTGAAAGCAGCTCGTTTCAACTGCGCTTATTTCATAAAATATTCTTTCCCGCGATGCTAATTCCTGTGGGCTTTCATTTCTTTGCAATAGCAGAGCGTGTGAGTGCGTATGGCATTACCGAACAACGTTATATGCTTGGGCTTTCTGCGTTTTGGTTTTTGTTAGTTGCAGTCAGTAATTTAAGAACACGTATGCCAATCAAGGCCATGCCTGCGACATTGTGTTTCTTATTCGTGATTGGGTCGATCGGGCCGTGGGGCGGTATACACCTGTCTGCCGTTAGTCAGGAGGCGAGGCTCGAAGCGCTTTTGGTGAAAAATGAATTATTGAAAGACGGTAAAGCCGTTAAAAAAACAAAAGATATCTCTTTTGAAGACCGCCGTAGCATTAGCTCTATCCTTGAGTATTTATGTTACACGGACAGGGAATATATCCTTGAGCAATGGTTTGATTTGAAAAGAACAAGCGGTAACGGAGAGGAATATACATCCTGTAGTGTTTATGACATTACCAAAGACCAGCTTGGCTTTGACTATGTTTCAAGTTATCAGAGTGAGCGTCAAAATAAAGGCTACTACTCATTATATGGCAGCCCACCCCCTGTCATGAGGGTTACAGGGTATGATTATTATATTGAAAATCTTTATTCATACAGCCATGAACTTAAAAAGCCTTATTTCAGAGCTGATGCTAAGCCTTATGAAGTCGCGGCTCATTTGGATAAGGATGGGGGGGTATCGCTCTACCTTGCTAAAGATATTGTCTATGAAAAGAATATTGTGTCGTTAATCTCCGATAATCGCGATACCGATAAAATAGACGGGCCGATAAGTTTTGATTTTGAAAATGAAAATATCAAAGGCAAAATCATGATCTATAGTTTTAACGCACAAGATAAGGACGGTATCTTTAGTGTTTCGAATATCGGTTTTTCTTTACTCTATAGCCTGAAAGGTGTGTATGAACACGCAATCGATCAATAAACGTATTCGTCTGATTATGGAGCTTCGTAATAAGGGGATTACGGATACGAATGTCTTGAGCGCGATTGAGCGCGTGCCGCGTGATGCGTTCGTGCCACCGCAGGCGCAGGATCAGGCATGGGAGGATATGGCCCTGCCGATCGGGCTTGGTCAAACCATCAGCCAGCCTTATGTCGTGGCATTTATGACACAATGTCTGCAATTAACGGATCGTGACAAGGTTTTGGAAATCGGCACCGGATGCGGCTATCAAGCCGCTGTATTGGCGCGGCTTGCACGGCGCGTATACACAATAGAGCGTCATAAAAATTTATTGAAGCGCGCGGAGAAGCGTTTTGAAGAGTTGAATATCCGTAATATTACTTCGATTGCTGCAGATGGCATGAAAGGGTGGCCGCGGATTAACGGCATTGATCAGGCACCGTTCCATAAAATCATCGTCACAGCAGCGGCAAGAGTAAAACCGCCGCAGGCGTTACTGGATCAATTGGAGGTCGGCGGTTGTATGATTATTCCCGTCGGCGAGCCGGGCGCACAAAACCTGAAGCTTTATCGTAAGGAAAGCGAAGAGGCATACGCCGTGCGAAATATGATGCCTGTACGTTTTGTACCATTACTGCCTGATATATCCGATCAGCCACATGATATGGCGGGATAAAGATCAAAGATTAAAATCATGGTGACCTTTATCGGTCTGCGGTGTATTATGGCGTTACTATGGACGTTCGTTCTTTCTTTTTACTGTTTATGACACTGGGTTTGCTATCATGCGGCGGGGGAGAGCCTGCGCCGATTGTTGTCTATGGGCAATCGAGCGGTGCAGGAAGTGCAGGTGCGCATACAGTGCATCGCGGGGATACGCTATATAGCATATCGTCACGATATCGTTTGTCCATGCGCGATATTGCAGTGGTGAACCGTTTACAGCCGCCATTCCGCTTGCATGAGGGGCAGCGATTAATTCTGCCGCCGCCAAATGAATATAAGGTGCGCACTGGCGATACGTTGTATGGTGTTTCACGGATGTTTAGTGTGTCGTCAAATGATGTTGCACGTCTGAATGATTTGCAATCACCATATGTTTTACGAACAGGGCAGGTGCTTCGTCTGCCATCAGCGTCTAATAAGGCAAAGGCAGTTGCCGTATCCTCGGCGCAAACCACAAATACGCCTGCTGTAAAAGTGGCCTCGGTTGATAAGGAAGTATTGGTAGCACCGAAAAGCGAAGGCGGGGAGGTTGCAATATCACCTTCTTCGAAGCCGGTATTACAATCAACGGCGTCATCACAGCCGACGCAGATCAAAGACGGTGTTCCAATGCCAAAGGCAAAGCCGCAAGCCTATGAAAAACCAAAAGAAGTTAAGGTTTCGAAGGTCACGACAAAACCGATTAAGCGATCGTCCAGCAAGTTTTTACAGCCGGTCCAGGGCAAAGTTATTTCAAATTACGGCGCTAAAAAAAGCGGCCTGCATAATGACGGTATAAATATTGCGGCCGCGCGTGGCACAAGCGTAAGTGCGGCGGAAAACGGCGTTGTTGTTTATGCCGGTAATGCCTTAAAAGGGTCAGGGAATTTAGTTTTGGTGCGTCATGACGGGCAGTGGATGACAGCATATGCTCATTTGGATTCCATAGGTGTTAGAGAGGGGCAACGCGTTTCGCGCGGGCAGAACATAGGTAAAGTGGGCTCAACAGGAGCGGTTTCATCGCCGCAATTACATTTTGAAATTCGTCGCGGTACGGCGGCCATGAATCCTGTTAAGTATATGGATTAGTTTTTATCGGTAGGGGATAATATGTTTGATCTGATATTTGATGCCATGCAGGGGTGGAACCAATTTGGCATGTTTCTCATGGCGTTTTTGTTTACTGCCATTGGTGGCTTTATTGTCGGCTATGAGGTTCGTTGGCGTATGAAGGGAAAACTTGTCCGCGCCAGAATTAAGGCACTCAAGGTTTCCGGAGGTAGTATTAAGGCTACGAATTTAGAAGTAAATGTTGATACGGATGATACGCAGAAAAGTGCATTGCGTCGTAAGCTTGAGGAACGCCACGCGCAGCGCATTGAAGAGGATAAAGAAAACGAAGCAGCAGGGGGTAAACCCCTTGGCGTTGGTGGTGTAATCTTTATTGGTTTGTTTGCTTTAGTGCCGCTAATTTTTGTTGGCTTTGGTATATACTCTGCCAATAAGTACTATACATTAAAAAGTACCGGTGACTTTGCACAAGCAACCGTAATTCGTAATGACAGTAGTTACGATAGTGATAGTGGTACAACCTATAAGGCCGTCCTTCGCTTCGTTGATAGCAGCGGGATTACAAGAGAAGTTAAAGACAATATAAGCTATGGTAATTCGCCATCGTATGAAGTCGGTACGAATATTGGGGTTTATTACGATCCGCAGAACTACAAATTTTTTATCATTGATGATTTTTGGCATTATATGGCCATTGGCCTTGCCTTTGGGGGATTTGGCGGCGTTTTTCTGTTACTTTTTGCCGCCGGGGTATTTTTTAACAATCGTAAATCGGAGGTCAAAGAAACGGAAGAAAAGCACAGTATCATGAATGAGATATATTATCCCGTGTATGAATTTAAAAATGCGCGAGGAGATCTTGTAGAGCATAGCTCTAAAAATGGTAGTAACAGCTTTCTTTCATCTGTACCGGGCAGTTATACGAGGATTTTGATTGATCCGAATAATCCTGAAAAAGTAAAGCTTCCATCCATGGCTATTATTATATTTGGGCTTGTGTTTTTGCTTCCGGGTTTGTTCATTGGCGGCTTAGCGTTACAGCAGGAACTAAATTACATGACGTTTGTCATTCCTGTAATCTTCTTAGGGTATATCGGATTTAAAATTATGCGCTTCGTTCGTAAAATCCCTAAAAAAGAATGGAATGAAGGGCTGGCTGATCTGAAAAAGAACGGCATTACCGTTACTTCATCGTCCGGCAATTACAAAAGTGCCAGATTACTGGAGCCGCACGAAGTGAAGATACGTATACGCAAACATACGGGGTATATGCGCATTTGGGGCGTTTTCTTATTGCTGATTTCTGCTGGGCTTGGCACGGGCTCATATTTTTCCGGCTTAAGCATGATTGATATGGTGCGCAATGGTGTGAAAGCTAAGGGTGAAGTTGTTGATATCGAAAGTCGTTATTCCAGTTCGTCGGACAGTAGTGGATATACGTATTACGCAGTCGTAGAATTTAAGGATATGTCAAATGCCACGCATCGCTTTAGAGATAGTGTCGGATCCTCTTCGTCACTATATAAGCGCGGTGATGACGTGGATGTTATTTATATGCCTGAAGATAAAAGTGACGCAATAATTGATCGTGGTTTGATGAACTGGGGATTGAGCGGTGGCTTAGCAATAGCCTGTATTTTAATGCTTTTGATAGCAGGAAAGTGTTTTATATTGGTAAGGAAATACGGTGCAACCAAATATCGCGGGCGCGTTTAGTGGCCTTTACGGTGAATTATTTTAAATCAGTAATTAACAGCCCTTGCCTTTGCTCTGATTATGTTTATAGTCGCGAAGATCAGATGAAATCTTAATGATTATATGAGGAGCGAAGAATGCTGATTTCCAGAGCGTATGCTGCTGTTTCCGAAAGCACAAATGATGTTATTGACCTGGCAAGTGCGCCGTCTGCAACGGATGCATTTTTATCAAATATGTTGGTTATGGTCGTCTTGGTGGCATTGTTTTACTTGCTTCTTATTCTGCCACAGCAGCGCCGTTTCAAAGAACACAGCCAGATGCTGAATGAATTGAAAAAGGGCGACCGCGTTGTAACGGGCGGCGGCCTTGTTGGTAAAATTGAAAAAATCATCGATGATCAAGAGGTTCTTGTAGACCTTGGTAACGGCGTTAAAGTCACTGCTTTGCGTTCAATGATCCAAGGAAAGACTGACTTGAAAGCCAAGCCTGCCGCGAATGATTCGAAAGACGACAGCGATAAACAAAAAAAATCAAAAAAGTAAAAGGAACGGTACGCTAAGTTTTAGGGCCGTAGCTTCAGTATGATTAAAATCTCTCCGTGGAAAAAGTTTTTCATTTTAGCCATATGCTTATATGGCTTTGCATTTAGCGCGCCTAACTTTATTCCTGCGCTTCATAACCAGGATCCTGAAACCACATGGTTACCGCATAAAACGGTGAATTTGGGGCTCGATCTTCGTGGCGGTGCGCATTTGTTGTATCAAGCGGATATGACGAAGGTATTTGATAAGCGTGCAGGTGGCCTGAAGCAAGATTACATCCAGTTTATGAAGGATGAGAAAATCAATCATAACGGTGTTAGCTCAACCAGTCGTAATGTCGTTGTTAATCTTGAAAATGCTGATGATGCAGCCGCAGTAAAATCTTACATTCGCCGTAGCTCTACCGGTTTGTATATTGAAACTTCAGAGGACGGTAAAACAATTACCGTGACCATGGATGAAAGCTTTATCAAGCAGGTGAAAGATCAAACTATTTCTCAAGTTATTGAAGTTGTACGTCGCCGTATCGATGAAACAGGAACAACTGAGCCTGTTATTCAACGTCAGGGCGATGACCGTGTTTTAATCCAGGTTCCCGGTGCGGAATCGAGTGACGTGAAGGATTTGGTTGGTAAAACGGCGGCTTTGGGTTTTCACTTGCTTCCCAAAGAAGGGCGCAAGGGGCTTTATGATTTAAACCTTCCGTTTATGGATGGTCGTGGCAGTATTGATGTACGCAGAGAGCCTGTTATCACTGGTGATATGCTCAATAATGCGCAGCCAACCATGAGTTCACAAACAGGCCAGCCCGTAGTGTCCTTCCGTTTGAACGGGATCGGAGCGCGCAAATTCTGTGATGTGACGCGTGAAAATGTCGGCAAGCCATTCGCCATTGTTCTTGACAATGAAATCGTCAGTGCGCCACGTATTAATGATGCGATTTGTGGCGGGCAGGGGATTATCACCGGTGATTTTGATATAAAAGAGGCAGGTGACTTTGCGCTATTGCTACGCGCAGGTGCTCTGCCGACAGATTTGAAGGTTGTTGAAGAACGCACAGTCGGGCCATCTCTTGGCGCTGACTCAGTCGCTGCGGGTAAAATCGCAAGCATTATCGGTCTTGCCTTTGTTCTTGTTTTTATGCTGCTTAGCTACGGCTTATTCGGCTTATTTGCCAATATTGCTTTGATTGTAAACATTGCATTGCTGCTTGCATTATTATCAAGCCTTCAGGCTACACTGACTTTGCCCGGCATTGCAGGTATTGTTTTGACTGTCGGTATGGCTGTTGATGCGAATGTGTTGATTTTCGAACGTATTCGAGAGGAGCTTGGTTTAGGCCGTTCTGCGATGTCATCCGTAGATGCGGGGTATGGTCATGCAATGTCGACAATCATTGACTCAAACCTAACTACAATGATTGCAGCCATCATTTTGTTCTCTTTCGGTACGGGGCCAATCAAAGGCTTTGCGGTTACATTGGGGCTTGGTATTGCAACCTCATTATTCTCGGCCATTTTGGTAACACGTCTAATTGTTGCGCTTTGGATGAATGCGAAACGTCCAAAAACATTGCCGATTTAAAGTAAAAGGATTTTTATAATGCGCGGAATTCGTTTTGTTCCTGAAGATATAAATATTAACTTCGTCGGTTTACGAAAGCTGGCGTATGTATTCTCTCTTTGTGTAGTTTTGTTCTCTGTTGGACTGATTATGCAACGTGGCCTAAACCTCGGTATTGATTTTACCGGCGGAACGATGATTGAGATTAAAACCCCGGAAAAGCCGAATATCGAAGCTTTGCGTATGGCGCTGAATGACCTTGATCTGGGTGCCATTTCTATTCAGGAGTTTGGACAATCTGACGATCTTTTGATCCGTATGCCTGAGCAAAAAACACCTGCCGACTGGAACCGTGATGAATCGCCGAACCAATTTGCGATCGGATTAGTGCAGGAAACATTAAACGAAGCCTTTGAAGGGCAAAAAGTAGATTACCGCCGCGTAGAATTTGTTGGCCCGCAGGTCGGTGAAGAATTAAAGCTGCAAGGACTGTATGCTATTTTATTCTCCTTGGGCGGCATTATGCTCTATATCTGGTTCCGTTTTGAGTGGCAGTTCGGCGTCGCAGCGATTATTGCTTTGGCGCATGATGCGATTGCAACGATTGGCTTATTTGCCTTCACGCAGATGGAATTTAACCTTTCGACGGTTGCGGCGATCTTGATGATTGCGGGTTATTCGATCAACGATACGGTTGTTGTATTTGACCGTATCCGTGAGAATTTGCGTAAATATAAGAAAAAGCCATTGCCTGAATTGTTTAACTTCTCTGTTAATCAAACACTATCTCGTACATTGATGACCTCTCTGACAACATTACTTGCGCTTGTTGCCTTGTATGTGTTCGGTGGTGAGGTTATTCGCGGGTTCGTTTATGCTTTGATCTTTGGTATTGTCATCGGTACGTATTCGTCGATCTTTGTTGCATCACCTATTTTGTTATTCATGAACATTAATCGCGGCGCGATGGATGGAAGTTCCAAGAAAGATGAGGGTGACGCCTCAGCAGTGATAGAGGGTGCATAGACGTTATGGATGTCACACCTCTTGTCAAAAAAGGCAAGAAAATCATTCAATCATATAGCGGCGGCCGCTTCAAAATCAGCGGTGAGTCTTTTGAGCATGCTGTGGTTGTTATTCCTGACGATGTCATTTTATGGAATGCTGCGAGTGATAAAGGAATCACCGATCTTCAGGCAGATGATTTTTCTGAGATCATTAAATATGCCAAGGACTATGATGTGTTCTTGTTCGGCTGTGGCGCAAAAATGGCGTTTCTTAGCCCTGAAATCATCATTCACTTACGTCAAAGCGGTGTAAATGTTGATGTCATGGACACCGGGGCTGCATGCCGCACCTATAACGTTCTTATGGCTGAGGGGCGTCGTGTCCTTTGTGGCCTTTTACCAGCCTGACATTTTCAATAAAAGTTGCATAAAATCATTATTTTCGCGTAGTATACATAAAAAAATAATGAGGGTGTTACGGTATGAATGAAGATGAAATCGACGCAAAGACATTATCCGAAATTAATAATGAAACTATGACGGCTATTCGCACGCTTCACAGCTTGCGAAAAAAAGAAGATGCGTTTGATGAAAAAGCCGAGGAATCTATCAGCAATTTGCGCGAGCGTGGTTTTGATGTTCAGGCAAATATTCTTCAAGAATATGTCGATAAAAATCCCGCCGGTGCAGCAACTGCCGATGCGATATCCGCCCGTAATGAGGCACAGGCACAGATCGAAACAATGACAATGGATGCGTGGAAGGCACAACATCAGGAAACTATCGCAAAGATGGAAGCCGAGGATGTTGATGATTATGATACACGTGAAGTAAAGTTCAGTGATGTAAGTGCACGGATGGCGCAGGAAATGGAATGGCTGCAAGAAATCCTTTCAGCGATTACGCCTGAATATTTAGCTGAAAAATTTGATGAGCAACTCGAAGATCCTGAAACGATCAAACAACTTGAAGACGCGGGGTATACCCCCGAACAAGTTGCCGCGCGTAAGGATGAGTTTATTGGTCAGTTGCATGAGAGTATTCAGAAATTATCTGATATGAGTGAGTTTATCGAAAAGTTTGAAACAGATGCAGCGGAAGCAAGCGAAGGCCTTCCTGCCCTGATACAGCAGAAATTACAAGAAGGTATGATTGAGCGTATGAATGCGGCTCAGGAAACCCTGAAAGGGCAGTTTAACGATAAATCTGATCCGAACCAACCAGATACAAGTCAAGCCATCGATGCGGCGGTTCAGGCACTGGAAGATGCTAAAATCAAAGCTGCAGAAACTGAGGTTCCTGTTAATAATAGTGGTGTTAAACTGTGATGGCGTTGAAACGTTACAGTGAAATATAAAGGGCCGCAAATAACTGCAGCCCTTTTTTAATTCTATAATATGCATATGTGTTATGCGGCAATTTTAAGTGGGCCTTTTTCAAAAAGCTCTGCTACATATTCCCAGTTCACAAGGTTATCGACAAATGCTTCCAAATATTTCGGACGGGCATTGCGGTAATCTATGTAATAGCTGTGTTCCCAAACATCACAGCCCAGGATAGCTGTTTGACCGAAAATCAACGGGTTTTCACCATTTGGTGTTTTCGTTACTTCCAGACGGCCTTCTTTGTTGATGACAAGCCAGCACCAACCTGATCCGAATTGCGTTGCACCAGCATTTAAAAATTCTTCGCGGAATTTATCATATGAACCAAAGCTGTCTGTGATGGCTGCATCCAGGTTTCCTGGGCGTGCTCCGCCGCCGTTTGGCTTCATCCAGTTCCAGAAATGCTTGTGGTTCCAGTGTTGGCCCGCATTGTTGAACAGGCCGGCATTGTTTTGCTTATGTGCATTCACAACAACTTCTTCCAACGTGCTGCCCATGTCAGGTAAACCCTTTAGGATTTCGTTACCCTTTGTCACATAGGCGTTGTGGTGTTTATCATGGTGATATTCCAATGTTTCTGCCGACATATATGGCGCAAGTGCGTCGTATGCATATGGCAGTTCGGGTAATTCAAAACTCATAAAATGATCTCCTGCTTTTCATGTGAGGTAAAACCTGATAATGCACTAACCTAGTCATTTTATCCGTGAGGTTAAAGGTTTTTTTTATGAGCGAGGAAAATTCGCAAAATCAATTAAGTTATTGTGGTGAGCTTGTCCGCCAGCATGATTATGATCGTTTTTTATGTTCGATGTTTTTACCTGCGGCGGTGCGAGAGGATGTGTGGGCATTGCTTGCGTTTAATCATGAGATATCAAAGACGCGTGAAGTCGTGAGCGAATCGACACTTGGTTTAATCCGCCTGCAATGGTGGCGTGATGCGATTGATGGTATCTATGAAAGAGATGAGGTTCTCTCTCATGAAGTAATTAAGCCGATGGCCGCAGCAATAAAGAAACACGATTTACCGCGTGAGCATTTTGATAAATTGTTATATGCACGTGAATTTGATCTGGAGGACGTGCTACCCGGGAATATTGAAGGGCTGATGAATTATTGTGATTTCACAACCAGCCCGTTATTGGCACTTATCGTTCAGGCTACCGGAGATGATCCCGATCAACATGTGATTCAACCTGTTGCGATGAATTATGCGATGGCAGGTGTACTGCGCGCAACGGCTTCGTTAGCGTTGACACGTCGCGTCATGCTGCCCGAAGATTTGATGAACAAACATAACCTTGATACTGAACATATGCTCCATAAGGAGCAGGCGGGTGTAATTGCAAAAATTGTCGAAGAATGCGCAGCAGCGAAACTGGCACCTAGTAAACCGAGCCATATTTTCCTGAAATCGATTGATGCATTATCAGAAATGTATTTTCATAAATTGAAAAAATGTGACTACAATGTTATGCAGAATAAAGAGGTGCTTGAGCCTTCTTTTAAGGTCTTAAGATTATTCTGGAAAACAAAAATAATGTAATCTTAAGAAAGTTAGTGTAATATAATCTTGTAAAGTATTGTTATAAATACTTTTATGACGCTAGGGGTAGCAAAGAAAGGGGTGCCGTATGGTTGATTTCATTGGTCCGACAGGGAACACACAAAATTTAAATCAAATCGACGCAACGAAACGTGCGCGCGAATCCAAGACGGAAGAAGCGCGTGAAAGCCGCGAGGCACGTGATACGGTTGAAATTTCGGAGGAAGCCATCAATCTGGCGCAGGCCGAACAAGCGGCAAAAGAAGCCGCACAGGCATTGGCAGAAAATGAAGGGATTACCCTTTCTTCCGACCAAAACCGTTTGAACGAATTAGCGTAAGATTATTTGTATTCAACCTTCAGAATTTCGTAATCACGCGCGCCTTTTGGCGTTCTTACCGTTACGGAATCACCCTCTGATTTACCGATAAGGGCGCGTGCAACTGGTGCGCTCATTGATAGCTTGCCGCTCTCCATGTCTGATTCGTAATCTCCAACAATTTGATATGTTGTTTCTTCGTCGGTGTCTTCATCGACGATAGTTACCGTTGCGCCGAATTTCACGGAATCGCCACTCATTGACGACGGGTCAATCACTTGTGCGCGGCCTGTTACGGCTTCCAGCTCTTTAATGCGACCTTCAATGAAGCTCTGCTGTTCGCGGGCGGCATGGTATTCTGCATTTTCTGAAAGGTCGCCATGTTCGCGTGCCTCGGCAATCGCCTGAATAACTTCGGGGCGTTGCACTGTCTTAAGGTTATTTAACTCCGCGCTTAGCTTTTCAAAACCATTTTTTGTTACCGGAATTTGATCCATTTTACCCATCCTGAAAATATCATTATTTACAAAAAGAAGTCCCGCCATGCAATGTAAGGCGGGAGCTTATGCTTAGACGCTACTCGAAAGTTTTATGTCGGTCAAGCGGCTTTGCTGTTTCCTTGTTGAGGGAAATAGCTCTGCAATGATGCAACATCAAGCTCACGCTCTTTTAGAGCCGTAATTGCACTTGTGGTTGCTTTTGCCGCCGTCATGAGCGTGTAGTAAGGAATCTTGTTCATCAAGGCCATACGGCGAATTGATGAGGAGTCCGACACTGCCTGCGCACTCTTTGTTGTTGTGTTGATCACAAGGTCAATATCACCATTGATGATCGAGTCAACGATATGTGGCTGGCCTTCCATCACTTTGTTTACACGTTCTGCGGCAACGCCGTTTTCATTCAGATACGTACATGTACCGCCCGTTGCAATGATCTTAAACCCGATTTTGCTCAAACCTTTTGCAACCTCTAATGCATCTGCTTTATCTGAGTTTTTAACTGACATAAACACCGTACCGCTTGTCGGTAAGTTCATGCCCGCACCGATTTGTGATTTTGCGATTGCGTGCGCCAAATCTGCATCAAGGCCGATCACTTCACCCGTTGATTTCATTTCCGGCCCAAGAAGCGGGTCAACACCGGGGAAGCGGTTGAACGGGAATACAGGTGCTTTTACGGCGTAGTGCTGATCGCTCATACCATGCAGCATACCCTTAAATGCGCTCAGCTTTTCACCGGCCATAACGCGCGCGGCAATTTTCGCAACCGGAACGCCCGTTGCCTTTGCAACAAACGGCACGGTACGTGATGCGCGTGGGTTTACCTCAATAATATAGATATCATCTTCGCCGGTTTCTTCGTTTTTACGAACCGCAAATTGTACGTTCATTAAACCGCTGACATTCAATGCTTTGGCTAGCTTAACAGTTTGCTCGTGCAGGCGATCAACGACTTCTGCAGAAAGTGAGTGCGGCGGAATAACACAAGCGGAGTCACCTGAGTGTACACCGGCCTCTTCGATATGTTCCATGATGCCGGATACGTAAACATCTTCGCCATCACATACTGCATCAACATCAAGTTCTGTTGCGCTCTTGAGGTAGCGGTCAAGCAAAACAGGGCTGTCACCTGATACTTTTACGGCGGTAGAGATGTAACGTTCAAGCTCGGACAGGCTGTGTACGATTTCCATACCTTGGCCGCCCAAAACGTATGACGGACGAATAACAAGCGGGAAACCGATATCTTCGGCCATTTCCATGGCTTCTTCTTTCGAACTGGCTATGCCGTTTGGCGGCTGTTTCAAATCAAGATCGATCAGAAGTTGCTGGAAGCGCTCGCGGTCTTCGGCAAGGTCAATCGCATCAGGATCTGTACCGAGGATCGGAATATCATTATCCAGAAGTGTTTGCGCCAGTTTAAGTGGCGTTTGACCACCAAGCTGTACGATAACCCCCTTAACTGTGCCGCTTTTTTGTTCGGCGCGGATAAGCTCGATCACATCTTCTTCCGTTAATGGTTCGAAATACAGACGATCAGATGTGTCATAGTCGGTTGAAACCGTTTCCGGGTTACAGTTGACCATGATTGTTTCATATCCCGCATCACGCAGCGCATAGGCGGCATGCACACAACAATAATCAAATTCAATACCCTGACCGATACGGTTCGGACCGCCCCCAAGGATAATAACTTTTTCCTTATCGCTTGGATCGATTTCGTTTTCCGCAGGCATCAGGCCGTTGCCTTCATATGTAGAATACATATATGGCGTTTCAGACGGTATTTCCGCCGCGCAGCTATCAACGCGTTTATAAACGGGACGCACATCATGTGTCAGGCGTGCCTTACGGACGGCCTCTTGGGATACACCGACAAGCTCGGCAAGCTGTGCATCAGAAAAGCCTAGGCGTTTTACCTTCATCCATCCTTGTGCATCAATCGGCAAGCCGTGTTCTTGTACTTCTTTTTCCACGTTCACGATGTTTTGAATACGCTCCAGGAACCATGGGTCATATTTAGAGATCGATTGAATTTGCTCCAGTGACAATCCGTGACGGAAGCCTTGTGCGATATACAGAATGCGCTGTGGTGTCGGCTTTGCTATCGCCGCAAGTAATGCGTCATTTTGTGCGTCAGGCGTGTTGTTATCATCTGCGCCGCCGATATAAATCGGGCTTAGGCCTGTTAGACCTTTTTCCAGTGAACGCATCGCTTTTTGTAATGATTCTTCGAAACATCTGCCGATAGACATAGCTTCACCAACAGATTTCATCGCTGTAGTCAGCATCGGTTCACTACCACGGAATTTTTCAAAGGCAAAACGCGGAACTTTTGTCACGACATAATCAATTGTCGGCTCAAAGCTTGCAGGTGTTTTGCCATCTGTAATGTCGTTACCCAGTTCATCGAGTGTATATCCAACCGCCAATTTTGCGGCAACCTTTGCAATCGGGAAGCCTGTGGCTTTTGATGCCAAGGCAGATGAACGTGATACACGTGGGTTCATTTCAATCACGATCATACGGCCGTCTTTCGGGTTAACCGCGAACTGCACGTTTGATCCGCCTGTTTCAACGCCGATACCGCGCAAGACCGCAAGCGATGCATTACGCATGATTTGGTATTCTTTATCCGTCAGTGTCAGGGCAGGGGCCACAGTGATAGAGTCACCGGTGTGAACACCCATCGGGTCAACGTTTTCAATAGAACAGATAATGATACAGTTGTCGTTTTTATCGCGCACAACTTCCATTTCGTATTCTTTCCAACCAAGCAAAGATTCTTCAACCAGAACTTCAGTTGTTGGGGATGCATCCAGACCGTCTTTGACGATGCGTTCGTAATCATCGCGGTTATAGGCAATACCGCCGCCTGTTCCGCCCATTGTAAATGACGGGCGCATAATGGCGGGCAGGCCGATAAATTCTAACGCCTGACGGGCTTCTTCCATATTGTGAACAGCCATAGAGCGTGCAGATTCTAAGCCAAGTTCATCCATACAAACCTTAAACTTTTCACGGTCCTCGGCTTTATCGATAACCTCTGCGCGCGCACCGATAAGCTCGATGCCCAAGCGATCAAGTGTACCGTCTTCGGCCAATGCCAAGGCCGTATTGAGTGCCGTCTGACCACCCATCGTCGGAAGGAGGGCGTCCGGTCTTTCTTTTTCCAAGATTTTTGCAACAATCGCAGGTGTGATCGGCTCGACATATACCGCATCGGCAGTATCAGGATCGGTCATGATTGTCGCAGGGTTGGAGTTGACCAAAACAATGCGGTACCCTTCTTCACGCAGAGCTTTACAAGCTTGCGTTCCCGAATAATCAAATTCACATGCCTGACCGATAATAATCGGGCCTGCACCAATGATACAGATTGATTTTATGTCTTCTCTTTTTGGCATTTTATACTCTCTTCTCGGCTTCTTTTTTTCTCTAATGCTTTATTTTAGGCTGCTTTTGACTTTTCAATGTTCTCAACGAAACGATGGAACAAATAATGGCTGTCTTGCGGGCCGGGGGATGCTTCCGGATGGTATTGCACCGAAAATACGGGCTTGCCCTTTACGCTGATCCCTTCATTTGATCCGTCAAACAGGCTGACATGTGATTGTGTTACATTTTCAGGCAACGTATCGGCCACAACTTCGAACCCGTGGTTTTGTGATGTGATTTCAACTTTTCCTGTGACGACATCTTTTACCGGCTGGTTTGCACCACGGTGACCCAGATGCATTTTGCGTGTTTCACAGCCAAGCGCCAGTGCCAGAATTTGGTGTCCCAGACAGATACCGAAAATCGGGATGTTTTTTTCAAGTAATCCTTTCACCATCGGCACGGCGTATTTACCTGTTGCAGCAGGGTCGCCCGGGCCATTGGATAGAAAAACACCATCCGGATTGTGCGCCAGTATTTCTTCGGCAGTCGTGTTCGCAGGAACAACCGTAACGTCACACCCGGCATCGGCAAGGCATCGTAAAATGTTACGTTTCGCGCCAAAGTCAACGGCGACAACTTTGTATTTCGGATTTTCTTGTTTGACGTAGCCGTCTTTTAGATCCCATAAGGCCTCATCCCAGCTATATGTTTGTGTGCAAGACACATCCTTCGCAAGGTCAGCACCTTCAAGGCCGCTCCATTCTTGTGCCATCTTGTAGAGGACCTCAAGATCAAACTCGCCTTTTTGATTATGTGCAATTACACCGTTTGGTGCGCCGCCGTCACGAATGCGACGTGTAAGGGCGCGTGTATCAATTCCACTGACGCCGACAAGGTTATTTGATTTTAACCAGTCATTGAAGTGTGACTTTGCGCGCCAATTTGACGGTGAAGTGATTTCTTCGCGTATAATCAAACCGCGTGCAGCGGGATTGATTGTTTCGATATCTTCTTCGTTCGTACCGACATTGCCGATATGAGGGAAGGTGAATGTTATGATCTGTCCAGCGTAACTGGGGTCAGTCATAATTTCTTGATATCCTGAGATTGAAGTATTGAAACATATCTCCCCAACAACTTCTTTTTCAGCTCCTATTCCATATCCCCAGAACAAAGTTCCATCGGATAAAATAATAACAGCGGTTGCATTTTGAGGACGTTTAGTATTGGAAATTTCCAGCATCGGTAGTAAGCTCCAGCAAATTAATTTTGATCAGACCTGCTAGAGACACGGTTCTTAATATGTTTTGAAGAAAAAGAAAAGGAAAAAATGGATAAAAGATCGGAAATTACAGCTGCACTCAAAGATGCGCTGAAAAATCAGGATAAAATAAAGTCTGCAACTCTGCGCCTGGTAACGGCTGCGCTAAAAGATCGTGACATCGCTGTGCGTGAAAAAGGGAATGCGGAAGGAATATCTGATGATGAGATTTTGATGATGATGCAAACCATGATCAAGCAACGTCAAGAATCGGCAAAAACGTATAGTGATGCCGGACGGTGTGACTTGGCCGAACGCGAAGAAAAAGAGATCGAGGTTATTCGTCAGTTTATGCCAAAGCAATTATCCGAACAGGAAATTGCCGATTTGATGGATCAGCTCATTGAAAAAACCGAAGCGCAAAGCATGAAAGACATGGGTAAGATCATGGCTATTTTGAAAAATGACTATGCGGGGCAGATCGATATGGGAAAGGCCGGCGCTATTGCAAAGAAGAAGCTTGGGTGATTTTGTTTAAATCATCCAAAATTAAAGCCCGATCTGATATCGGGCTTTTTTTGTTATTTGGTAAAGATGCGCTTCAATCTTGCTTTGCAAGTGTCCCAAAATGGGAAAGAGCTGCAGTTCTCACCGTACTCAATAACATTGAATTTTTGTTTTTTTGTAAAAATATCAGGCACTTGTTATCTCCTAATGCTCTTATTATAACCCGCTAAAGTTATATATATGATTAAAATATGCTGTTTTGTGCATATATACTGTATCCCTAATGTATAGATGTTTAAAATTTTATGCAAATTTCAAAGCAACTTTTTTTCAATAAAATTTTTTATGGTTTTGCGTGATGTTGTTTGTAGCGCAAGGCTTTGAGATTTGGTAAGAAAGATTCATGTCAATCACACCGCGTTTTTTAGATGAGCTTAGAAGCCGTGTAAACCTGTCCGAGGTTATCGGCCAGCGTGTCAAAGTGACGCGCGCGGGGCGAGAGTATAAAGCGTGCTGTCCGTTCCATCACGAGAAGACCCCGTCTTTTACCATTAATGATGATAAGCAGTTTTACCATTGCTTTGGCTGTGGTGCGCATGGTGATGTCATCAAGTTCGTAATGGAGCATGATAATATAGGCTTTATGGATGCGTTGGAGATTTTGGCGGCACAAGCAGGCCTTCAGGTTCCCAAGCCATCACCGCAAGAGGCACAAAAAGCCAAAAAAGAAAAAGACCTCTATGAACTATTAGAGGATGCGACAGAGTATTTTCAAAAACACCTGTTGGAGCCGAAGAACCAAGATGCTCTCCGTTATTTGATCGAGCGCGGTATTTCACGCGAAACAATCGCGGAGTTCCGTATCGGTTTTTCCCCCGATGACGGGCAAGCTTTGCGCTCATATTTAATTGAGCGCGGGTATAAAGATGCCGATATGATCAAGGCAGGTATTTTGAAAAAATCGACAAAGGGCGGGCCGCCTTATGCGTTTTTCCGTGATCGCGTCATGTTTCCCGTGCCTGATCGTCGTGGGCGCATTGTTGCGTTTGGCGGGCGCGTGTTACCTGATCATCTCAGGCCCCCAAGACGTAGTGACTTTACACCGCCGAAATATATTAACTCATCCGAAACACCGCTATTCCATAAAGGGCGTATGTTGTATGGAGAGCCGACCGCGCGCCGTGCCGCTGCCGAAGGGCAGCCGATCATCCTTGTTGAGGGGTATCTTGATGTTATTTCCTGTGCGCAGGCGGGGATTCGCGGTGCGCTGGCGCCAATGGGAACATCTGTAACAGAAGATCAGATTTTATCTATGTGGGCAATGATCCCCGATTTTACAAAAGTGCCTTATCTTTGTTTTGATGGTGATAATGCAGGTGCAAAAGCCGCGCGCCGTATCTGTGATAGAGTATTGCCGTTGCTTGAGCCGGGGCGGAGCGTGAATTTCATTTTTATGCCTGATGGTGAAGATCCGGACAGTTTAATCAAGGGGCAGGGTGCTGCAGGTTTTCAAAAGGCTATGGCGCAATCTGTGCCGTTATTTGATTTTTTATGGAATAGTTATACGCAGGGGCGCAACCTGAAGACGCCTGAACTGAAGGCCGGGGTTAAGGCTCAGCTTGAGGATGAGGTTGCAAAAATCGCGCATAAGGATGTGCAATCTTATTATAAATCCCAGCTAAGCCGCAAAATTTCGGATTTCTTTTTCTCACGTAGCGATTTCGGAAACGGTAATCGTGGCGGTTCATGGAAAAATAAACCGCAAGCAGGGCGCAGTGGCATGATCCCCGTTAAGCCGCGCAGCCCATACGCGCAGGTAAAAACATTGTTCCCGAAGGTCTTGTTAGCAGGCGTCATAAACCATCCGCATATCTTTGATGACATAGAAGAAATTTTAACAGGCATGGTGTTTGCCAATATGCGTCATGAAATGTTAAAGCAGTTATTGATCGGTATTATTGCCGATGATCCCGATATTGAAGGGGATAAGCTCGTCGAAAAAATACAAAATTCAGGTTTTACACAAGAAATACGTGACATTTGCAGCGAATCTGTATATGTTCACGCATCTTTCTGTTCTCCCGCTGCGGCAAAAGAGAGTGTTCAGAGCAAGTGGCTCGAATATTATAGTGATGGAAATGCCGTAGGACTGGAAGAAGAAATACATAATGGATGGATGCGTGCTTATTTAGACTCGAGCGAGGAAGATGAAGAGAGGCTAAGGGCTTTGCTATCGATGAAGGTGTCAGATAACGATGGTTAGATGATGCCTGATTTTTGTGTCTTGTGGATATTCTTTCGGAAAAGTCGGGAATTCTTTCATAACACATTGATATCTATTTTATTTGTGATTATCTTGAACCGAAATTATTAGGTGCCGTTAATATGGTTGGAAGTGCTGCTGTGAGTGATAAACAAAACGAAGAAAATCAAGGGTCCTCTTCAAAAGGATCTATGACCGCTGTTATTAAAAAGCTTGTAACAGATGGTAAGTCAAAAGGGTTTGTAACCTATGACGATTTCAATAAAGCATTGCCGGAAAAGAATTTTTCGTCCGAACAGATAGAGGATGCCATGGCGGCCTTGTCTGATATGGGCATTCAAATTGTCGAAAGCGATGAAGACGCAAAAGACAGTGATGATGATTCCTCATCGTCTTCTTCTTCAAGCAAATCTGATTCGGATGACGATAGTGACTACGAATCAGGCGGTAATATTGCCGATGATGATACGGGTCGTACTGATGACCCTGTGCGTATGTATTTACGTGAAATGGGCGCGGTTGAGCTTCTCTCTCGTGAGGGTGAGATCGCCATTGCAAAACGTATTGAGGCTGGCCGTGAGATGATGATCGGTGGCTTGTGTGAAAGCCCGCTGGCGATCGAATCGATTATCGCTTGGTATAAGGCGTTGCAAGAGGGGGATATTCTTCTGCGTGAAGTTATTGACCTTGATGCAACATATAAAGGCCCCGAAGAAGATCACACAGCCGTATCTGACGATGATGAAGAAGACGAAGACGAAGATGCCGGTGTCGAAGAAGATGATTTGGACGAAGAATCAGAGGGCGACGAAGAATCTGAAGACGAGGACGAGGGGAATGTTTCTCTTTCCGTGATGGAAGAAGAGCTTGCGCCGCAGGTATTCGAAGTTTTTGGTGAAATCGAAAAAACATACAAAAAAATGCGTAAAGTCCAGCAAGAGCGTCTTGATGCTCTTCAAAAAGGTGAGGAGCCTGATGCTGCGACGGATAAGAAATATCACAAGCTACGTGATGAGATGGTTGCGCATATGAACGAGGTGCATTTGAATAATGCGCGTATCGAACAGCTGATTGATCGCCTGTACAGCATCAATAAAGAGCTTGTGAATATCGAAGGTAAGATTATGCGTATGGCCGTTGATTCGAAGGTGAAGCGCGAAGACTTCCTGAAGGAATATTTCGGTTCTGAGCTTGACCCGGCATGGTTGGAACGTGTTCAGGGCCTAAAGGGCAAGGGCTGGGCTACTTTTGTTGAGAAGCATGAAGTGCAAGTTCAAAAAATGCGTGATCAGATTGCGATGATTTCCGAAGAATCTATGCTTCCGATCCCTGAATGGCGCCGTATTGTCGGTACCGTGCAAAAAGGCGAAAAAGAAGCTGCACGTGCTAAAAAAGAAATGGTTGAGGCGAACCTTCGTTTGGTTATTTCGATCGCAAAGAAATATACAAACCGCGGTTTGCAGTTCCTTGATTTGATTCAGGAAGGGAATATCGGTTTGATGAAGGCGGTTGATAAGTTTGAATATCGCCGTGGTTATAAATTCTCGACCTATGCGACATGGTGGATTCGTCAGGCGATTACGCGCTCTATTGCGGATCAGGCCCGTACAATTCGTATTCCTGTGCATATGATTGAAACGATCAACAAATTGGTGCGTACATCACGCCAGATGATGCATGAGATTGGCCGCGAGCCGACACCAGAGGAGTTGGCTGAGCGTTTGCATATGCCGCTTGATAAGGTGCGTAAGGTTCTGAAAATTGCAAAAGAACCTGTTTCCCTTGAAACACCAATCGGTGATGAAGAAGATTCGTCATTGGGTGATTTCATTGAGGATAAGAACGCAATCTTGCCGGTGGAAAGCGCGATTCATTCAAACTTGCGCGAAACAACTACGCGTGTTTTGGCGTCATTAACACCGCGTGAAGAGCGGGTGTTGCGTATGCGTTTTGGAATTGGTATGAATACTGACCATACTTTGGAGGAGGTCGGGCAACAGTTTAATGTTACGCGTGAGCGTATTCGTCAGATTGAGGCGAAGGCACTGCGTAAGTTGAAGCACCCGAGCCGTTCACGCAAGTTGCGGAGCTTCCTCGACACATAGGATCAAGCCTAAAAGGAGATATCGTTATGCCCCATGTAAAGACAGTTTTTACAAGGATGATTTTCTGCGTTCTTTTTGTTCTGTTTGCTTTGCCCGTACAGGCCAGAGATTATGCGTCAGGGGATATGCAGGTATCTGATGTTTCTGCTTTTTTAAATGCGCGTGAGTTATTGGTGCCGATTGATCAAGAATATCAGGCGTTGGGCAAGCCATCGATTTTTAGACCGAAGGCTTTAAAAACGGCAAAAGCAGGTTTACCGGCTCACCAGACAAATATTGATATCGTGCGCGAAGAAAATCCCGATATATATCAACGTATGAATGCGGCGGTAACGGGGTATGTGCATGAAGGTCAATCATCACCTTTTGCAAGCATCGAAGAGTGGGCGGTTTTGGCGGATCGTGTTATGACGGCCTTTTATGCGCAAAATTCGGATACTGAGAATTTCGGCAATGTGCGTAAGCAAATGCAGGAGCAGATGCCACCGGAATTAATGGCTTTTGCCCCACCTGAAACGATCAAGATGATAGAGGATATGATGGCATCTCTGGAGAGTGTGGAGAACGTATCCGAGGGTGATAAGGCTGTTGTAAAGCAATTCTCAAAACATCTTGCGCTGATTCTAAGTGAAGACAAAGATGATTACGTTGTAAGTGAGTAAGCTGTATTTGTCTTTTTTGTTTATCTTTGGTATACCCAAAAGAAAAAACAAATGGGTGATACATGCCGACAATCGTTACAGAAGCCAATCACGGTGGTGGCCTTCATGGCCGAATAGCAATCGAATTAAAACAAGCATTCTTTGATAAGGTGAAAGATCATCTGCGTGATGAGGGGCGCCCCGAACTTGCAGAAAACCTTAAATATAATGAGTTATTTGCATTATCTGCAGGGACGTCATTTGGCGCGCTTTCTACTGTCGGTATGATTAGTATAAACGGCCGTGATCCGTATTTTTCTTCTCCCTCAGAAATGGGGCAGTTTATCGATGAGCATGCTGAGAAAATTTTCCCACATAACAGTAATGTCTTTAGTAAGGTTTTTAATAATCCGCGCCAATTATTAGGCGGTTTCCTTGGTACGACAAAGTTTAGCAATAAACCGCTACGTGAAATTATTCAGGATATTGCTGGTAAAAACACCCGTATGGCAGATGTTGAAGATGATATCATGTTGATGATGACGAAAATCCATCCGGATATGGATGCGTTATTTGCAAAAAGTCATATCGCAAGGGGAGAGGGCACGCTTATCGATTCTGGTGACGAGGCAGACCGAAAAAATTGGTTGCTATGGGAGGCCGCGTTGGGAAGTGCATCGCCGACAACAATATTCCCAGGGATTGAGCTGCATAATCCGGCAAGAAATGATCGTGTGGTTGTTATTGATGGTGGCCAGTCAGGGTGGAATAATCCGTCAATGCCGGCAATGATTGAAACAGTCGCAATTTATGGTCAGGAAGTCGGACAGATAAATATGTGTGATATTGTTGATCATAAGGTCGACCGTGGATTAATGACTCCTCATGATGTCATTCATCTGCATTGGGGAACCGGTGATTTTCAACGTAGTGTAGGTTTAAAAGATGCCAAGAAAAATACATTGGCTTCTGTCGGGGGGGCAATTGTTTCATCCGCAATGGAATCTGTTCATCGTTTTAGTTTGCAGGTCGGGCAAAGCGGTATTAGGGGTGATCAATTCTATAGTTTTGACCAAATCATTAAGGATGTTCCCGAGGATATTCGTCCTGATAATGATTTTACACTCGCCAGTAAGGGGCAAATGCTTAAGCTTCGTGATACAGGAATATATGCTGCCGAACAATTAAGTGATCAAATTCAGGAGGCTGCCCGCCTTGTCGGTAATGCATATATTGAGCGTTTCGATTACGAAAAAAATAACCCCGGAATGAGCTATAAAGATTACTTGAGGTCTGAAGCTCTTGAGGCATGATTAAAACGCATGTCTAATATACATTTTTTAAAAAAACTTGGTTATACAGGGGTTTTGACCTCCAAAAACATTGATTTTCTGCGGTAGACGTGGCATTGTGCGCTGCATATTCAGTTGAACAATGGAGATTAAAAAATGTCTAAATTTTCCCTTGCCGAGTACATTTGGCTTGATGGTGCGGTTCCAACTCGCCAGTTGCGCTCGAAGGCGCGCGTTGTAAATGTCGGTTCAAGCCCATCTATTGAAGACTTCCCTGAGTGGAGCTTTGACGGTTCATCAACAAATCAGGCAGCAGGTGATGACTCAGACTGCATTTTGAAGCCGGTAACATTTGTAACCGACCCAATCCGCGGTGAAGGTAACTACTTGGTTATGGCAGAAGTTTATAACGCTGACGGTAAAACACCTCACGTGTCAAACTCTCGTGCGCAATTACGTGCTGTTCTTGATGCCGGTGCTGCTGAGCAAGCTCCATGGGCAGGATTTGAACAGGAATATACATTGTTCAAAGGTCGCCAGCCTCTTGGATGGCCTGAGCAAGGTTTCCCGGGTCCTCAAGGTCCTTACTACTGTGGTGTTGGTGCAGATGAAGCATATGGTCGTGAAATCGTTGAAGAGCATGCGCAAGCATGTATGGAAATCGGCTTGCTATTCTATGGTATTAACGCAGAAGTTATGCCTGGTCAGTGGGAATTCCAAATCGGTTACCGTGGTGATGCACATGAAGATGCCGGCGTTATGACTGCTGCTGACCACACATGGATCGCACGCTGGTTGTTATACCGTATTGCTGAAGACTATGGTATTACAGTGTCGACACATAACAAGCCGGTTCTGGGTGACTGGAACGGCGCTGGTATGCACACTAACTTCTCAACAAAAGATATTCGTGACAAGGCGAAGGGCCGTGAGGCGATTGATGCAGCCGTGAAGGCATTGTCAGAGAAGCACCAGAAGCACATCAAGCTTTATGGTTTCGCGAATAACGAGCGTTTGACCGGTCATCATGAAACGTGTGACATTGACACATTTAAGGCAGGTACAGCTGACCGTGGTTGTTCGATCCGTATTCCACAGCTGGTTGCGCAAAAGGGTTACGGCTATCTTGAAGACCGTCGTCCGGGTGCAAATGCTGATCCTTATCTCGTTGCTGCACGTATTTGTGCGACAGTATGTGGTGTTGATGAGGCAGTAATGTCTTTCACATCATGGCCACGTGAAGAGGCAAGCGCTCCTATTGCTGAGGCAGCTGAATAATAATAAATAAATTTGATGATGAGGCACTGCAATTTTGTAGTGCCTCATTTTTTTTGTCTTGAGGATAACCCCCATAAATACAATGAAATTACATTAAATTTTAATATTTGGGTGTTACAAAAGCATGGCAGTGTTCTATGCTGTGTTCTTAAGTGTATTTTTTTGCTATTTTAGTATAACCGATAAATTTTTTTAGTGACGAAAATGGAAGATATAGAATTAGTTATAGTAGATGAAAATGATTTGAAAAAATCAAATCAAGCCGAGTCCACAGAAGAGGATACGGTTTCTGATATCGATGATATTGACTTTTTCGTTGACGATACACAACTTGGTGATGCCGAAGCTGCGACAGCGGAGAGTGCTGAGCGCGCGGAAATGGGGCATGTTAGTGATACGGAGGAGTTTTTTGAAGACTTTGAGGCTGTGGATGCCCAAACCGTAGAGCAATCAAAAAAACAAGAAAATAGCCAAACTAATAAGGCCACGACCGGTACGGCATTACAAACATTAGGGCGCGCGGTTCAAAAAACAAATGAAGATGAGGACGGTGAGGGTGATGGCCCCGGTATTGGTAAGGGTCGTATGGGTGAGCGTATGGTCGCCATGGGGCTCATTACCGAAGATCAATTGAATGTTGCCTTGCAGGAAAAAAAGATTTCGGGCAAAATGCTTGGGGAAATTTTGGTGGAGCTTAGCTTCATTGAAGAAGATGCTTTGACATTATTCCTTGCCGAAAGTTCCGGCTTTGGCGTTTTTGACCCGCGTAATACGATCGTCGATGGAGAGGCTTTAGCCGTTCTACAGAAACACGTTGCGCAACAGCACCAAATTCTACCGATCTCGATTGATGAAAAGGCAATTCATGTGGCGATGTCTGACCCGTATGATGTTGTTGCGCTTGATACGTTGCGCCGTTTTTTACCGGCAAAAAATATTCAAATTAAGCCAATGGTTACAACTTCGGCTATTTTGTCAGAGGCTATTGACGCGTCATATGGTTATGCCAGTTCGATTAAAGATATTTTGAGCGAACTTGAAGAGGGTAAAGATCAAAAAGATGTGGCTGCATTAAGTGAAAAAGAAGCGTTTTCGCACCCGATTGTGCGTTTGGTGAATGCGCTGGTATTTGATGCTGTAAAGATCGGTGCATCTGACTTGCACTTTGAACCTGAAGAAAACTTCGTACGCTTACGTTATCGTTTGGATGGTGTTTTGTTTACCGCACAGATTCTGCATAAACAGCACTGGAACGGTATTTCACAACGTATCAAAATTATGTCGGAGATGAATATCGCCGATAAGCTTGCACCGCAAGATGGTCGTTTTAATTTGAACATCGGTGGTAGGGAGGCTGATTTCCGTGTGTCTTCGCTGCCGACCGTTCACGGTGAAAACATTGTCTTGCGTGTTTTGGATAAAAGCTCAAGCATTATGCCGCTTGAGAATCTTGGCTTTAGTGAGGTCAACAGAAACAAGCTTCAAACCGCTATTAAAAAACCGGAAGGGATCATTATTGTTACCGGGCCGACTGGTTCGGGTAAGAGTACGTCTTTGTACTCTATCTTAAACGAGATTAATGATGTTCAGGTCAATATACAAACCTTGGAAGATCCAGTTGAATACTCACTTCCAATGATTCGTCAAACGCATGTTCGTGAAGGTGTTTTGGAATTTGCAGATGGTATTAAAGCGTTACTACGGCAAGACCCTGATATTATCTTCATTGGTGAGATTCGTGATCAAACAACAGCTGAAATGGCATTGAAGGCTGCTATGACCGGTCACCAGGTTTTTACATCGTTGCACACAAACGACTCTTTTGGCGCAATTCCACGATTGCTTGATCTTGGTATGAAGCCGGGGATGCTAGCCGGTGCGATTATTGCGGTTTTCGCACAACGTTTGGCGCGTCGTCTGTGTTCAGCCTGTAAGCAAGAGCACGTTCTTGATGCGCAAGAATGTGAAATTTTGGGTGTTGATGCAAGTAATCCACCAAAAACATATAAGGCAAAGCCGAATGGTTGTGATGCGTGTGGCGGGACAGGCTATAAGGGACGCGTAGCCATTATTGAGATCTTGTTATTTGACGAAGATCTGGATGAATTGGTGGCAATGAACAAGTCAAAAGCCGAAATTAAAACATTGGCTGTAAAAAAAGGCTTCAAAAGTTTGAAAGACGATGGCATTCTAAAGGTACTTGAAGGGGTTACGGACATTGCGGCGATATCAAAGGTTGTTGATGTGACGCGCTAGTTTTGAAATCTTTTTGAGATGCAAATCAATAATGCCATTCGTGTGTTAATTATTTAAGAGAGCAGTACAATCGAACGCTATAAGTACAGAGCAATTAATACGCGCGGTCGCCCGGTAAGGGGGACCATATCTGCGTTAAATGAGGTTGATTTATATAACCAGCTACAAAGTGCCGGGCTTGAGCTCGTGCAGTGTAGTTCATTAAGCAAGAAGAAATCTTCAATAAGTGTGCTTGCCCGTAATAAGGTTAAGATACGAGATTTAATACAGTTTTTCATTCATATGGAGCAAATGCAAAGTGCCGGTGTTCCGATGCTAGATGCTTTGTCCGATATTCGCGATGGTGCTGAAAATGACCAAATGCGAGATATTATGAGTGAAATTCACCGCGATGTTCGTGATGGATCATCATTATCAGAAGCAATGGATAAGCACCCGAAGGTCTTTAAGCCATTATACATTTCTTTGATTAAGGCAGGTGAGGACACGGGGGATTTGACCATGTCCTATAAGCAGCTTGAGCGATATTTAAAATGGCTGGATGAGATGCAGTCTAAAATCCGGAAGGCAACACGATATCCTATGATTGTATCGACAGTTGTTCTTGGAACGATTGTTTTTATGATGAGTGTTGTTGTGCCGCAGATCGTCGGGTTTTTGAAATACCTTGATATTGAGCTACCTTGGTTTTCAGTGTGGCTTATTGCAACATCAAACTTTTTTATCCAACCCCAATTTCATATTTTGGGTCTTCCTATATATGGGACATTCATCGTTTTGGGTGTGCCTGTTATATTGGCTACGGTGTTTATCCTGTCGCGCAGGCTTTCCGAATCAATCGCATATAAAATTGATTCGATCTATTTGAAGCTTCCGGTTGCAGGAAATTTGATTAGAAAGATAACTATCGCACGTTATTCACAGACTTTTGCAGCACTATTTGCAAGTGGTATTGATGTCATTAATGCGCTGCGTTCTGCCCGAAAAACTGTTAATAACAGGGCTTTGATCGATGCAATGGAGGGCGTGGAGATGTATGTTCAGTCAGGCAGCCCTTTATCTGATGCCTTGAATGCGTCGGGAGAATTCCCCAGTATGGTAATACGTATGGTAAAAATCGGCGAAGAGTCGGGTAATCTGTCTGCGGTACTTGATCAGGTATCGGAGTTTTATACAAAAGATGTTGATGAGGCTATTGATGGCCTGATTGAGCTGATTCAACCGACGCTGACTTTAATTCTTGCCCTTGTGATCGTCTGGATTGCGGCGGGTTCCCTTGGTCCGATTTATATTAACCTTGGTAATATGATGGATTTTTAAACTTTTTTGAGTGCTTATATGTCTTTGTCATTATTCACGCCTTCACGCACAATTCTTATGGTTTCGGACGATGCCTTGTTTATATACAGTATCGGCTCTAAAGGCGTTAAGCTTGTGGAGGCTGTGCCTTGGAATGTTGAAAAGTTCGAAGAAAGTGTTTCTGAAATTATTTCCAAGGAATGCAACGGCAAGCCGGTACTGATTTTAAATGACATGGTCGAGCAGCACTACCGTAAAGAAAAAATCCCGAAAGTCGGGGTTATGGATAAGCAAAATGTTGTAAACCGTAAGCTCAAAGTGGCCTTTCCGAATTATCCCGTACGTGCTGCTCTGGCGCTTAAGGAAAAGGTTCCTAAAGGCGCGCAAGGTGCAGGCGGTAATATTTATATTTTTGCTGCAGTACCTGCGACAGATGCTTTTGCAAAAACAATAGCCGCTGCGCGCCGTTCTTTGGCGCCGATTGCCGGCTTTTGTCTCTTGCCAGTTGAATCTTCAGATATGATAAAGAAGCTGTCTGAGAAGATAACTCCCAAGACAGAAAAAAAGGCAAAATGGACAATTTTTATGGGGCAACACCACGGTGGTGGTTTGCGTCAAATTGTTATTAAAGATGGTGAATTGGCGCTTACGCGTATGACACCAATTGTTGAAAATGACAATGATCCTGTAACCTGGGCGAATGAGGTACATCAAGAATTTCAGGCAACGATGAGCTATCTCTCTCGTTTTGGTTTTGATCCGTCTGATGGCTTGAATGTTATTTTGATCTCTGAGCCTAATACCGGTGATATTGTTAATGAATTGGTCGATGTACAATGCAGCTTCTATAGCATGACTGCAGAAGAGGCCGCTGATCACTTGAAAATGTCCATAGGGCACCAAGAGGTCCCATATCATGCCGATATTCTGCATCTGAATTGGATTGGCAGCAAAAGTCGTTTTATTTTGCCGATGCGCGCAAAACAAATTGCGAATGTATCTCAGCCGCGTCAAATCGCGATGTTGGCATCGGTATTCTTATTTCTTGGCGCAGCATTTTTAGGGTATCAACTTCTTGATTCTTACCAAACATACTCCGAGAATGGCGAACAAGTTAAAAATACGACCAGGCAGATAGCAGACTATAAGCTGCAATATCAAAAAGAAGTAAAAATCAAAGAAGATCGTGGTTTTGATATTAAATTGATACAGGGGGCGCTTGGTTATTATAAACGTCTTGAGGATCAGAAAATTGATATCTTGCCTTTGTTATATCATTTGGGGATAGCATTGGGAGCCGATATGCGTATTGATCGTATTGATTTGAAACGTGGGGGCAACAGAACCAAGGTTACCGAGCTTCTCTCAAATGAAAAGGCGTCTACTCCTCTTTTTAACGCGTCTATGCAATTAACTTTTCCAAGTAATACGGATGCCAGAAAGGGGAACGCACAAGTTAAAGAATTGCGAGAAAGATTACAAAAAGCGTTACCTGATCATGTTGTCGTCGTCTCCAAGTTATTGGAAGATTATGAATACAGCGAAGAAATTGTTGTTGAAACAGGCAATGGTTCCGTTCCTGTCGCTGCGCAAGATTATGTCGCGGAAATTACCATAGAGGGGCCAAGTATCAATGATTAATGTAATTGGCATAAAACGAATAATTATTCTTGCTGTCTTGGTAGTGCTGAATATCGGGTTAGCTTCTGTAAATTACCTATATTTTGCCCCGGACATTCATAAGTCAGACCGTAAAATGCGGACATTACGCAACCAGTTGTCGGCGGTACGAAGCGATATTGATAAGTTGCAGATTGAGTCAGAGCAATTAGAAGAGCAGCGTGACAGTTATGAGCTAATTAAATCTGAAGGCTTTTTTAGCAATCAGGTTCGTAGTGAAGCAAAAGAACTTCTGAGTAAGATACAAACAGAATCCAAAGTTATTAAAGCGATCGCAAATGTGAAAGCTGGGGTTTTGTTAGACGATGAGGATGCCGGTAAAGCAAACCATAAGGTATTACTGAGCCCTATCGAAATTGAAATTCAGGCATTTGATGACGGGGATGTCTATAAATATATATATTTGGCACAACGCATGTTTCCGGGTCATTTATCGTTAGACGGTCTGGAAATGAAACGTGTATTGGATGTTTCCTCTCCGGTGCTTCGTGCGATCGCGAGCGGTGCCAACCCCGAGCTTGTTAATGCGAAGGTTCTTTTTGCGTGGCGAACAATTATTCCTCAAGATCAAGTATTACCTGAGGGGCAAAGATAATGAACAAATTTATCAGCATTAAATTTTTAATTTTATTATGTGTTGCATTTGGCGGCATAGGTTTCTCATACAAAACGTTTGCCCAAGACGGTGCTGAACAGCAAAGCGCGCAAAATAATGATGGGGAAGGCGTTCAAAAGGAGGCGAAGAAAAGGGTTTCTTCTAAGATGGATGAGTTTCCTATTGATCGCATACCGTCTCTATTTTTTACAAAATGGCAACACCAGTCGATAAATGATGCTAAAAACAAGCGCGGTGTTGTGCGTCCACCAACGCAGGCTGAACTTGAGGCAATGAAGCGTGGTGAAGAGGTGGAGGTTGAGCCGGCGGAGCGCAATGTGACGCTCGGTGGTATTGTTTATCATTCTGAAAAAGATTGGACAATCTGGTTAAACGGGCAGCGTGTAACGCCTGATGCTGTGCCGGAGGAGGTTTTAGACCTTCAGGTTTTTGATAATTACATTGATGTTAAATGGATTGATACATCAACCAATCAGGTTTTTCCGATCAGATTACGTGCGCACCAAACATTTAATCTTGATATGCGTATCTTTTTGCCAGGGTAATTGAGTAATCATAAAATGAGTGACTTTTCATTACATATTAAGGGCTTGCGTGTTGATTATGCAGGTAAAACAGCTATTCATGATATTGAATTGGCGACCAGACCCGGAGAAATTTTCGGGCTTATGGGGCTAAACGGAGCCGGTAAAACCACGATGATTAAAACCATACTGGGACTGCGAGAGCAAGATCAGGGAGATATAAAGATATTTGGTTTGGAAAAATCAAATGAAAAAAGTAAGTCAAAGCTTGCTTATCTTCCTGAAAAATTTGAACCGCCTTGGTTTTTAACCGGATTTGAATTTCTTAAGTTTTCCTTGGATCTGTATAAGCAAAAATATGATAAAAATAAAATGATTGAGGCGGCACATGCGCTAGCTTTAGACGAGGCCGCATTGTCACGCCGTATGCATACTTATTCTAAAGGAATGCGTCAAAAGCTAGGGCTTATGGGGACATTGCTAACCGGATGTTCTTTGTTCATTCTTGACGAACCGATGAGTGGCCTTGACCCGAAGGCGCGCGCCTTAGTGAAAAAAATGATTGTCGAAAAGAAAGATAAGGATCGTACAATTTTTCTGAGTTCACATATTTTGGCAGACATGGATGAAATATGCGACCGTGTTGCATTGTTACATGATGGTAAAATACAATTTATAGGCGAGCCAAAAGAGCTTAAGGAAATAACAAAATCTAAATTTCTTGAGGCTGCTTTCCTTGAGTATATTGAGAATAAAAAGGTTGCGTGATACAATCTCTCTATGGCCGTCCGGCTTTTGATTCGTTTTCCTCTGTGCAATTTCTGCACTCTTTCACCGAAAGATTTTATTATGTCTGAGTTGTCATTAAAGATTCTATCACGAGCTGCATTTATGGCTGTGTTATTATCTATACCCTCTGGTTTTACAATTGCACAAACTTTGCCTGAAGTTGTTTCTGATGAAACATCCACAGAAACCGGAACTATTCAGATGCCGGGGACTGAGGAGCTGAATACGATTGATGCTGATGAAGATGCTGAGCAAGGTGATGCTCAAGCAGAAGCCGATCAGGCAGATGGAGGCGTTGTTATTTCTGCACCCTCTGCATTTGCACCACAAGAAGAAGAGGATATCTTTTTTGATGCCGATAATCTTGTGCCGCAAGGTGAAATGGCGAAGGAAGGACCAAATAAGGTTAATCCATCAACCCAGCCGGCCTCTAAATTAATCATTGTGAAGAAAGATTACACACCGGATACGAAGGCCGCGCAGGTTGTTTCAGCAGAGCGTGCATTATCTCTAGGCTTGTATGACTCCGCATTGGGTATGTTTGATACGTTATATGCAAAAAACAAACGTGATTCACGCGTTTTAATGGGACGTGCTGTGACATTGCAAAAGCTGGGTCGTTTTGATGAGGCGATGCAAATGTATGAGAAGCTTTCTACTCTTGAACCACGTAATATTGAGGTTAAGGTTAATATGCTGGGCCTTTTGAGTACACGTTATCCGTCGGTTGCGTTACGTCGTTTATTGGACTTGCATGCTGAGAATTCATCTAATATTGGTCTAACCGCACAAATCGGCTTTGCATATGCCCGTGCAGGTGATGCGCAATCTGCCTTGAAATATATGGGAATGGCTTCAAGTATGGAGCCTCATAATGCCGGCCATTTGTTTAATATGGCTGTGATTGCAGATCGTGCCGGGGCAAAGAAGCAAGCGATCGGTTATTATGAGAAGGCGTTGGAAACTGATTCTGTTCACGGAGCAGGGCGCTCTATACCACGCGATTCTGTGTTTGAGCGTTTGGCGCAACTTCGATAAAAAGTGTTGTTGTAAGCAATGACTTTGTTTTTAATCGAGGCTGTTACGACTGCGTTTATAGGGCTTGTTCTAGGCAGTTTTTCAACCGCTCTTATTTATCGTGTACCCCAAAAGAAAAACTGGATTTCAAAGAGATCGGCATGCCCATCATGCAAGCATAATTTAAGCGCGCGTGATCTTGTTCCTTTTTTTTCATGGTTACTGGCAGGCGGTAAATGTCGTTATTGTAATGTGCGTATATCTGCTCGTTACCCCGCTATAGAGTTAATATGTGCTGTAGTTTGCTTGGTAATATATTTGCGCTTTGGGTTTAATATTGAGGCCCTATTTGTAATGGCCTCTGTTCCGTTTTTGCTCTCGCTTTTCTTTATCGACATTCAAAAAATGATATTGCCCAACCAGCTGGTTTTTACACTGTTGGTGATCGGGGTTGTTCGGCTTTTTTATCTTTCTACACAAGACGGTGTATTTACGCAGGTATCAGATATGCTGGTTCCGTATTTCGGCGGCGCATTTGTTTATGCTTTTATGTCATGGTTTATGGCAGTCATCATGACAAAAATACTTAAGAAACAGGCGCTTGGCTTTGGTGATGTAAAGTTTTTTGGTGTTGCGGGGCTTTGGCTTGGATTACTTGCATTACCTTATTTTTTAATCTCATCAGGTGTCTTGGCGATTGCATTCGCGATCATTTGGCGTACAATATATAAATCAGAGCGCTTTCCTTTCGGTCCTGCGCTCATCTTCTCATTTTTCGGCATTCTTATTTTTCAAGGGGCGATTATACAATAAAGAAACTAGTTTTTTTCTGAATATTTACTTTCTTTTCACATTCTTTTTGTAAAACTGTCTTCGGGGCACATTAATCTATAAGGGACATATCCGTGGATCTCACGCAATTATTAGCTTTTACTATGCAAAATAACGCATCTGACCTTCACTTGAGTGCGGGGTCTCCGCCGATCATTCGTGTAAGCGGGCAGATGAAACGCGTCAAGGCAGATCCCCTTGGCAGTGATGATATCAGAACTATGCTTTACTCTGTTATGACGGAAGAGCAGCGCGCTGAATACGAAAAGAATATGGAGCTCGACTTCGCGATTGCCTTAGGTGAAAAGGCGCGTTTCCGTGTTAACGGATTTACAACGCGTTTGGGGGCTGCGGCTGTGTTTCGTACGATCCCGACGGAAATTCCGACGATGGAGCAACTCGACCTGCCGCCGGTAATGCGTCGTTTTGCGGAATTGGAAAAAGGGATTGTCCTTGTTACCGGTCCGACAGGTTCTGGTAAGTCGACAACCTTGGCTTCCATGATTAATCATATCAACCTTCATCATTCAAAACATGTTTTGACTGTAGAGGACCCGGTGGAATTTTTCCATACATCTAAAAAATCTCTCGTGAACCACCGAGAGGTCGGACAAGATACAAAGACATTTGCACGTGCACTGAAAAGCGCACTCCGTGAAGACCCGGATGTTATTCTGGTGGGGGAGATGCGTGACCATGAAACCATTTCTCTTGCGCTAACGGCTGCGGAAACCGGTCACTTGGTTTTTGGTACGTTGCACGCGAACTCTGCTTCTAAAACTATTGACCGTATTATCGACGTGTTCCCGACAGGGGATAAGGAAATGGTGCGCGCAATGCTATCCAGTTCATTACAGGGCGTAATTGCACAAACGCTTTTGCGTCGCGCAGAAGGCGGCGGTCGTGTCGGTGCGTTTGAAATATTGGTTGGTACAAATGCGGTGCGTAACCTTATTCGTGAAAACCAAATTCCGCAAATGTATTCGATGATGCAGACAGGATCTCGTTACGGCATGATCACGATGGAAGATGCCATTGGTGATTTGCTTGAAGCTGGGATTATTGATAAAGGCGAAGCACGCCGTGCGTTGTTAAAAGCGTCAGACGAGTCTGACGAACGTGATACAGATTATGCGGATACTTCACTTGGCGGGGGTAAATTATCAGAGGGATCAGAAAGCGGCGGGGGCGGTAGCTTTGGTGGCGGTTCAGGTTCCGGCGGGGAGTACACATTTTGAGCGCACCACTAATTTTTTCATATTTAAGCGCAATGGGTGAAAACAATGCTAGTGATATGTATCTCACTGTTGGGTTTCCGCCATCTGTTCGCAATGATAAAGGGCTTATTAACCTGTCTGATGACAAGCTCACTCTTGAGGCGATTGATGACATTTTGAATTCGATGTTAACAAGCAGGCAGCGTCGCGATTTTGATACGCATATGGAATTGAACACAGCGCTTGATATGGGCGAGCATGGTCGTTTTCGTGTAAATGTTTTACGCCAGCGTCAGTTTCCTGCGCTTGTAATTCGTCGTATTGTATCTGAGATTCCAAGTTTTGATGAATTGCGCTTACCCAAAATTTTGGAAACCCTGGCAATGGAAAAACGTGGTCTGATTCTTGTTACGGGGATGACCGGATCTGGTAAATCAACAACATTGGCCGCAATGATTGATCAACGTAATCGTAACAGCTCCGGCCATATTATTACAATTGAAGATCCTATTGAATTCTTTCACGAACATAAGGGGTGCGTCGTCACTCAGCGTGAAATAGGTGTTGATACAGAAAGTTTCGCGACTGCTATGAAAAATTCATTGCGACAACGCCCTGATGTTATTTTGGTCGGTGAGATTCGTGACCGAGAGGTTATGGAGCAAGCGCTGTCTATTGCTGAAACAGGCCATTTATGTTTGGCAACAATTCACACGAATAACTCTTATCAGGCGATTGAACGTATTGTTAACTTGTTCCCTGAGGACTTCCATAATCAGATCAGGTTAAACTTATCTATGAACCTGAAGGGGATTATTTCTCAGCGTTTGATCCCAAGTGATCAAGGTGGTCTGGCTCCAGCGATTGAGGTTATGCTTAATCAGGGCTTGGTTCGTGAATTGATTCTAAAGGGTGAAATTGGTCGTATCCATGATGTTATGGAACAAAATAATTCGATCGGTATGTCTACATTCGATCAGTCACTTATGAAATTATTCCTTGAAGGTTTGATTTCAGAAGGGACAGCCATTAGTAATTCTGATAAACCATCAGATATGAAAATCAAGGTACAGCAAGCCAAGCTTGTCTCTCAGTCCCGTACGGGTAAAGGGAATGCTCTTGATGCTGTGGATACCTCCAGAATTTCGTTTAGTGATTAGTAAAAATAACTTTTTTTGAGGTTATACACAGTTCATACACTCAAAATTCACAAAAGAAATCTTCCTTTCACGTTATTTGTGCTCAAATAATATCTGAAAGAATCATCCTTCGGCTGTTCATGCCGATTCTTCTTATTTTGATTTCATTTTTTGGGTATTTTGGAGTTTTCTGAACCATGTTTTCTATGAAGCGAGCGCAGCAAAAATCTGTTGTAAAAATTAGTAAATTATCACTTCTATTAATGACTGTTGTGTCTTTGGGGGCCTGTGACTTGGCTGCAAATTATACAAAGACCGATAGGGCATCGAACATGGAATTTCAGGATTTCCGTGATGGCTTAGCTGAACGTTTACCTGAAGTAGATGCTGATAAAGAAGTTGCTAGTGCAGCCTCTATCCCGGAATTGCAGCCTTATGTTGCGATGACGCCAAATAATATGAAATCTATGCCGCTCGTTTCTGTTTCCGTAAACCAATCGGTTCCTTTGCGCGATATTTTATATGAATTGGCACAACAGGCTGAATATGATTTGGAGTTGGATCCGAATATACATGGATCAATTATTTTTACAGCGCGTGAAAAGCCATTTGATGTTGTTGTCGAGCGTATCGCGAATGTAGCAGGCTTGCGTTATAAATTTGAAGATAATTTCCTTCGTGTTGAAGTTGATACACCATATTTGAAGACATATAAAATTGATTACCTCAGCTTTATTCGTAGTAATCAGGGGAGTGTTAACACTTCTGTATCTGTTGTGTCTGGTGAAGGTGCTGATACTGGTTCTGCATTTTCGGCCTCAACAGAGAGTTCTGCGGACTTCTGGGGTGAATTGGAATTAAACCTTACGCAAATTCTTGGTGGTGCATCGACAGGTGCATTAAAAACAAAAGCTGACCCTCGTATTTCTGCGGTTGAACAAAATCCTGAAGTGGCAACGGTTTCTCCGAATGGTGAAAACACTTCGCAGCCGCCACAAGCAGTCCTAAGAGTTGAATCTCTTCCAGTCGATGATGTTAATGCGGGCACGGGTGGGGCTGGCGATACCGAGACTCTGTCTACTTTTAGTCTGAATAAGCAAGCTGGTTTGATTAATGTGTTCGGTACGCAGAAAACACACAAAGAGGTAAGTGAATATTTAACTGAGCTAAAACGTTCTGTGACATCTCAGGTGCTTGTTGAAGCAAAGGTATTCGAAGTGAGTTTGTTTGATGAGTATATCAATGGTATTGACTGGCAATTAGTTAAGAGTGAGATCGTTGGAAACATGCTGAGTGAAACCGGCGCAGCATATTCCTTGGGTACGTCTTTACCAGGAAGTTTAGGCAATCGTGTAAACAGTTTCCCTCTTATCGGGGCAGAGGGGTTGACATCTCTTCCCGGAGGTACAATTGCGCAAAACACTAACTTTATTACTGGTATCATCGGCAATGACTTTCAGGTTTTAATGCGCCAGATTGCCGGTTTTGGTACAGTGAGAGCGCTAGCTAGCCCGAGGCTTACGGTTTTGAACAACCAATCGGCTGTTTTAAACGTCGCAACAAATCGTGTGTTCTTTGAACTCGATGTTGACCGTGAAACAGATGATGATACAGGTGACGTAACGGTTGAGATTGATACAACAATCAACAGTGTGCCGGAAGGGGTTCTGATTAATGTACAACCTTCTGTCGATCTGGATAGCAGAACGATTTCAATGTTCGTCCGTCCTACAATCACGCGTGTTGTCGGTGTGGTACAAGATCCTGCCGTTCAATTTATTGCTGGTAGCGATGGTATTGTATCAGAAATTCCTGAGGTAAATGTGCAGGAGATCGATACAGTCGTGAAGGTAAATTCAGGGCAGCCGATCGTCATGGGGGGCTTGTTGCAAGACCGTATCGTAAACAACCAAGAAGGTGTACCTGTCCTCGGCGAAGTTCCTTTATTAGGAGCAATGTTTAAAAATCAAGCCGGATCAATCTCTAAAACTGAGCTTGTTATATTCTTAAAGGCGACGCTTTTGGATAATCCATCTGATAGCATCCACAACACGGATAAGGACCTTTACAAGACATTTTCAGGTGACAGAAGGCCGCTGGACCTTTAATAATACGGCATTTCTCGCGTAAGGGTTATCAATTGTGTCTTATCCATTAGTGAAATATGTACTATTAGCGGCGAAAAGGGATAAATTAATAATATCCCTTTTCCTCATGCTTTTTTTGGGCAGTAGCCTATCAATTTTTTTAGGATCTTCTGCGGTCATAGAAAAAGAGCAGTTTGCATTGATATTTACTGCTTCGGGGCTTCGTTTTATATCCGTCCTTGGCTTGGTTCTTTTTGTTGTATTTTTTGTAAGGCGCTCGTTTGAGAGCAAAGATATTGAATTCTTATTATCCAGGCCTGTCAGCCGGATCAAAATTATATTTTCGTACGCATTTGCCTTTTCTCTTCTTGCTCTACTGATAAGTGCAGGCGTAGGATTTTGTATATATGCCGTAGCACCTCATTTATTCTCAATGGGGCATATTGCATGGATATTCAGCGTCATGATGGAAAATATAATCATGGTGAATACGGCATTGTTTTTTGCAATGTATATTTCAAGCTCTGCCACCGCAACAATGGCAACACTGGGTGTTTATGTTTTGGGACGTATGATGGGGCAGTTTTTGGGGATTATTGACTCTCCGTTGGTTGATAGCGAAGGGCCTTATGCAATGGCCTTGCAGTTGGTTTCTATTATTACCCCACGACTTGATTTGCTGGGGCAAACGTCTTGGCTTTTATATGGTCTTGAAAACAAGGTAAATCTAATTTACGCTTTTATTCAGGGAAGTGTATTTTCTCTTTTGGTTTTACTCGGTGCTTCGCTCGATTTTGTGCGTCGTCAATTTTAGTCGTTGGATCTGATGCCAAACAGCCATCTTGATAAAAAAATACAGTTATTATTAGCGATTACGCTTTGTATGAATTTGGCGTATTGGTTTTCGGTGCGTAATGTTCAGGCGCGATGGGCAAATGTTCCGCCTGCGCCGGAGAAAGAATATGCTGCTCTATATGGGCTCGGTGATCCTTCATTTGCTTTTCGCATCAACGGTATCATGATACAAAACTTTGGTGATACAGGCGGCCGTTATACTTCATTGAAAGAGTATAATTATAACACGCTGCGTGAGTGGTTCATGGTTCAGGATTATTTGGATCCGCATTCGAACTTTATTCCGTATCTGGCGGCTAATTATTTCGGCGGCGTTGAGGATGCAAGCAAATATGAACCTTTAGTTGATTATTTGGAATATGTAGGATCACGAGATGAGGGACAAGATTGGCGCTGGCTTGTACAGGCAATCCATTTGGCGCGTTACAGGCTGAAGGATATGGATCGGGCGCTAAGTCTTGCGAATACCTTGGCTGTTACGACTAATCCTGATGTACCTGCTTGGGTTAGGCAAATGCCTAGTTTCGTCCTAAGTGCAAAAGGCGAGAAAGAGGCGGCTTACGCACTTTTGTTAGAGATCTTAAAGACCGATAGTGCCAATATGCACCCTGCAGAAATATATGATATGAAATACCGTATGTGTACGAAATTGCAAACATATGAACAGGCGCTGAATAATCCTTTATGTGCCGGTATGCCAATCAAGAAAGGGCAGGGAGAAAGTAAAACGGAAGGGCGCGACGAAGAATGATCGATTCCATTCGTTTTAACATTCCCGAAGTTTTATCACTTATTGGTGCCTTTCAATGCGTATATATTATTGTGCATATCGTATTTCGGGTGGAGAAATTGGCATATGTTATTTTGCCTATTCTTTACTTTACATGTTTATCGTTGGCCTTTAGTGCAGATTTGGCGCGCCGTTTCGTCAGTGATTCCACACCGCATTATGATGTTATCGCATGGTCAATTTGGATGAGCGTAACCCCTTTAAGCGTATTGCTTATAATACAGCTCGCACGCATAAAGACATTGCCGTCACTCGTGAATTGGACAATTCTGTTTATTGTGCCGATTGCCTTAGTCGCCGGTGCGTCACTCTCTTCTGCGACAAATGAGGTTTGCAGTTTTGGTGGAAGCTGTCCCGGTATAATTGATTGGTTAAATATCCTGGGCGTCATTGGTGGCGCTTTCAGTCTTCTTATTATTTGGATGCAACGTAATTTATTTACGGATATTCTTGCGCAGAAAGCAGGGAAAGAACGCTATTGGCTTATATTATCTTTAATTGTTATCAATATTTGTCTTTTGGCTCTTGGGGCATCCTCTACAACGCGTATTGAACTCGGCCTGAATGTCAGTGTTGTCAGAACTGTGTTGGGCTTGATGTTTGTTTACCTTGTATCAACCAGTTTATTTCGTATTTATCCCAATGCATTATCTTTGTCTTATCAGCGCAAAACTGAAACTACAATTAGTGATGAGGATAAAGAGTTAGGCGAAAAAATTGAAAGCTTACTTCATTTGGAAAAAATATATCATGAGGCAACCTATTCAAGATCAGACCTTGCACGAGAATTGGGCGTTGCGGACGGAACAGTTTCGCGCGTTATTAATACATATTTCAATAAGTCCTTTCCGCAGCTTTTAAATGAATATCGTATCGATGATTCAAAAAGATTGCTTCTGGAAACTGATGCGAGCATAAAGGTGATCTCTGAGGAGGTGGGGTTTAACTCTCTTCCATCGTTTAACCGTGTCTTTAAAGAGGTTGTTGGCCAAAGCCCAAGCAGTTATCGAAAATATACTGTTAAATAAGCCTTAATAAATTGGCGTGGGGTTATCAATTTAATGATTTGAACTTATCATTTTGTTTTGATGATGTGTAAACCCTTAATTTTAAGTCTTTTTTTAGTCATTTTTATCATTCTGAATCATATTGGGACTGTTATTGAGAAACAAAGACGTGTATGATTCGCAAGTGCTGTCCAGCACGTTCTTACGAACTCTCAATACAAAAAACAACTTTTTACATATCTTTTTAGGAGAAAATGAAATGAATCTATCTACGTACAAAGCCGTACGCGAAGAACAGGGGTTTACTCTGGTCGAACTTGCGGTTGTTATGATCATCATCGGCCTGTTGGTTGGTGGTATTTTGAAAGGTCAGGAAATGATCGCAAACGCACAGGTAACTTCTACTGTTGCACAGGTTAAAGCGATTGATGCTGCGACATCTACATTTAAAGACATGTATGATGCTTTGCCGGGCGATATGATTGGCCCGCAAAACCGTCTGCCAAACTGTACTGCTGCACCATGTAACGTAACAGGTGATGGTAATAATAGATTGGATGATGCTGTCCTTGCTGTTCCTGCAGGTGAAGGTCGCGCATTCTTTGTTCACTTATCAGCTGCTGACCTATTGGGTGGCATTAATCCTGCTGGTGGTGCTGCTGTTTGGGGCGGTCAATACCCTGAAGCAAACATCGAAGGTGGTTTTACACCTGGTTATTGGAACGGTGGCGCATTGGGTAGCAATGCTAACGCAAAGCGTGGCCACTACTTAACATTGTATTATGATTTGGGAACAGGTCCGAATGACGATGCTTTGACACCATCACAAGCGTTCCGTATCGATAACAAAATGGATGACGGTTCAGGTACAACAGGTGCCGTTTTTGATAACGGTAATGCTTGTAGCGATGCGGCAGGCGTATATGATGAGCAAGAAGAAAATGCCATCTGTGACGTGATCATACGCTTCCAAAGCTAATAGCTAAAGCGATTAGAATACGAAAAGAGCCTGAAATTCAGGCTCTTTTTTTGTTTCTGTTCGAAATATATTCTTACTTTTTAGAACCTGCGACCGATGCAATATTCTTAAGGCTGCTCATTACATCGAGTGGAATTGGCAAGATAATTGTATTGCCTTTTGAATTTGTGAATTCTGACATTGTGCCAAGATAACGGAGCTGCATCGTTTCAGGGCGTTTTGCCAAAATTGTTGCTGCTTCGTCTAACTGTACGGCCGCCTGCAATTCACCTTCGGCGTTAATGATTTTCGCACGTCTTTCACGCTCTGCTTCGGCTTGCTTGGCGATAGCGCGAACCATTGTCGGGTCAAGGTCAACATTCTTAATCTCAACATTCGTAACTTTTATCCCCCAACCCTCTGTTTGATGATCGAGAATTTCCTGTACGTCTTGGTTGAGTTGGTCACGTTTTGATAGCATTTCATCCATTTCATGCTTACCAAGAACAGAACGCAATGTGGTCTGCGCCAGTTGGCTGGTTGCCATGATGAAATCTTCGACTTTGTTTACGGCATGACCCGGGTTAACAACACGGTAATACACAACTGCGTTAACCTTTACCGATACGTTGTCTTTTGAGATTACATCTTGAGACGGGATGTCTTCGGTTCTGATACGCATATCAACAAGCAGCATGCGCTGAATACCCGGCAAGATGATTTGAATACCCGGGCCACGATTGCTCGTGTAACGACCGAGTGTATAAATAACGCCGCGTTCATATTCCTGCACGATCCGTACGGATGAGAGTAGGATGATCACGAGAAAGACGAGTAAAGGTACAAAAAATGACATGTTTTATTTTCTCCTGTTTAAAAATTATGCACTGATGGTGAGGCTCATTTTTTCAACCGATGTAATGGTTGCCTCTTCATCTATATTTAAATCAATCTCAGTTTCGGCTGAGGCTTTCCAAATTTCACCTTCATAGCGTACGGTGCCTTTTTTGCCGTCCCATGTGATGATGGTGGCCTTTGACCCGATCATCGCTTCGGTGCCTGTCGTTGTCTTTTGACCACGTAGCCACATATGCACAACAAAAATGCTGACAATTATTACGATTTCGACGAGAGCTATACCGAAAAGTACCGGCCAACCAACATTGATACCAAAAATGACATCGGTACCTGTAAATAATGTGACGGCCGCATAAAGGGCGATAATGCCGTTAAAGGCCAAAAGGCCGAATGACACGATGGCCAATTCTGCAATAATAAGCAGTACACCCGCAACAATAAGCGATGTAATCGCGCTTTGTTTTGTAATAAAACCAAGAAGGAATAAACCTGTAATAAGGCTAGCGATCACGTGTGACCTCCTTTAATAACTAAACTATTTTTCGAGTTCAGCTATTAAAGCATCTCCCATGCCTGATGTCGACACTTCGGTGCAACCATCGGCCATTATGTCGGGGGTTCTTATGCCGTTGTTTAAAACATTTTGTACGCATGTTTCAATTTTATCGGCGAGTGTCCCTTGGTTAAAGGAGTAGCGCAAGCACATTGCAAAACTAAGAATAGTCGCTAGTGGGTTTGCTTTTCCTTGACCTGCAATATCCGGAGCAGAGCCGTGTACGGGTTCATAGAGTGCCGTAGTGTTCTGATCTCCCAATGATGCAGAAGGCAGCATACCAAGTGATCCTGTGAGCATCGCAGCCTCATCGGAGAGGATATCACCGAAAAGGTTATCGGTGACAATGACGTCGAATTGTGACGGGTTGCGCAAGAGTTGCATCGCGCAGTTATCGGCGTACATGTGTTCCAGTTCGACATCGTAGAATTCTTTTCCGTGAAGAGCCGAAACATCTTCGCGCCATAGTTTTCCGGATTCCATCACATTTGCTTTTTCACAAGATGTTACCTTGTTGCCGCGTTTTCGAGCCAGATCAAATGCAACACGTGCAACGCGCTCAATCTCGGCTGTTGTATAGACTTGCGTGTTGATACCACGGCGTTGGCCGTTGCCGAGGTCTTCGATGCCGCGCGGTTCACCAAAGTAAACACCGCCTGTTAATTCGCGCACGATGAGAATATCAAGGCCGCGTACAATCTCAGGCTTAAGGGTTGATGCATCAATAAGCGCATCAAAAACCAGAGCAGGGCGCAAGTTTGCAAATAGATCGAGTTCTTTACGAAGGCGCAAAAGACCGGCTTCGGGGCGTTTTGTATATTCGACATTATTCCATTTCGGGCCACCAACGGCGCCAAGCAAAATAGCATCGGCATCGCGACATTCTGCAAGCGTTTCATCGCTGAGCGGCTCGCCGTAGGCATCATAAGAGCAACCGCCAACCAAGCCGTCACGTGAGTTGATTGTTATATCTGTTTTGTCGTTGATCCAGGCAACAAGCTTTTTAACTTCTGTCATTGCCTCAGGGCCGATACCGTCACCGGCCAGAATTTGTAATGTGTATGTTGTCATGGTTTAGATCCAGGGTTTGTCTTGTTTTCGTAGGTCTTCGAAATCTTTGATAGAGTTATTCTTCTGTAATGTCAGGCCGATATCATCAAGGCCGTTCAACAGGCAATGCTTACGGAACGGGTCAATATCAAATTCATAAGAAAACTTGTTACCGCGTGTGATCGTTTGCTTTTCAAGATCAACTTCGATTAATGCATCGGGGTTATCTTTTGCCTCTTGCATCAGGGCATCAATTTGTTCTTGCGGCAGAACAACAGGCAAAATACCGTTTTTAAAGCTGTTATTAAAAAAGATGTCGGCAAAACTTGGTGCAAGAATGCATCGAATGCCCATATCTAAGATTGCCCATGGGGCGTGTTCGCGTGATGAACCGCATCCGAAATTCTCACCCGTAATCAAAATCTCTGCGCCCTTGTATTCAGGTTTGTTTAAAACAAAGTCTGGCAATTCATTACCGTTGTCATCATAACGAATATTGTAAAATGCGCTGACGCCTAAGCCGGTGCGTTTGACGGTTTTAAGGAATTGTTTCGGGATGATAATGTCGGTGTCGACATTGATCATGTCCAAAGGGGCGGCTTTGCCGTTGAGAATTGTAAATGCATCCATAAAAATCATTCCTATTTTATTGATTGCATAGAACAATATTCAGAAATGAAAAGCAAGCCTGCGAAACGCTCAATTCAGATTAAACCGTTAAATCTTCGCCGTCATGTTCATTATCACCATGCGTATGAGTATGACCGAGGGTGTGTTCATGTGCTTCGATTTTCATGGCTTTATAGGCATTGTATATGGTCGGGTCGAAATGCCCCTCGTAACGGGTTTCGATTTTTTCAAACAATGACTCGGGATCAAACTTATCGCCCCGTTCAAGTTGGTGAGGGCGCGGATGACGCAGTCCGTCGTAATGCTCAACTAGTGAGGCCAATCTCGCGGGGTTTGATATCTGATCACCGGTTAAGCCATAATGGCCGTGGCCGTTCATCGCCTCGTGATGATGTTTCATGATGTCTAATGCCAAGTCCTTGAACGGGTGTTCGATATTTTTGAATTCGTCTTCAAAATGTGCCACGCCTATATCTACATGTTGGCGCTTCATCGCCTTTTGCTCATCGGTCGGTGTACCGTCAATATCCCAAATTTCAGGCGGAAGTTCTGACTTACCAAGATCGTGGATTAGAGTGGCGTAATACATATTATTCGCAACGCGTGAGCCAAGACCAAGGGCCAGCGCGGTATCTTTCACATCATTTGCCGCATCATAGGCGTGTTGATGAAAGACGTATGTAGATTTCAGGTCGCGTTTCTGATCATAATCCTCCAACACATCCATTTGCTGTTCAATGAATGGTTTGAATATGGTTTGGCATGTGTGATCCGTTTCAAAATCAAAATCATCAGGCCATCCTTGTGCAAGCAATTCATCGCTCGAATACTGCGGCGGAATAGCATCATAATCTGCATTTTGTTTGAAAATTTTATTCATTGTTATTTACTCTCAACCTGCACACGCGCCGTCTTAATGACGATCTTTGTTATACCGTCATTATACTAATGAATTATTTATGGCTTTGTCAAATAAAGCAGGTATTTAGAGAAAATTTCGTACGTCGGTTAATTTACCCGTAACAGCCGCCGCCGCCGCCATTGCAGGAGAAAGCAAATGCGTTCTGCCGCCGCGTCCTTGGCGTCCTTCGAAATTACGGTTTGATGTCGATGCACAACGTTCGCCGGGTTTGAGTTGATCGGGGTTCATACCCAAACACATAGAGCACCCCGGTTCACGCCAATCAAAGCCGGCTTCGATAAGAATATCGGCAATGCCTTCTTCTTCTGCCATCGCTTTTACAAGGCCCGATCCCGGAACAACCATGGCTTCGACTCCATCGGCGACTTTCTTGCCTTTTGCAATCTTTGCGACTTCACGTAAATCTTCGATACGGGCATTAGTACATGATCCGATAAAGACCTTGTCGATTGTAATATCTTCAATTTTTGTTCCTGCTGTCAGGCCCATATATTCAAGCATACGTTTCACTGATGCTTGTTTGTTCGGGTCCTTAAAGTCTTCGGGAGCAGGGACGCTGCCTGTAATAGAAATAACATCTTCGGGGGTTGTGCCCCATGTTACGGTCGGCGGAATATCTGCCGCGTTTAATGTGATCTCTTTGTCATAGGTTGCGCCGTCATCGGAGAATAATGTTTTCCAATAAGCAATCGCCTTATCCAGTGTTTCGCCTTTTGGTGCCATTGGGCGACCCTGAAGGTATTGGAACGTTGTTTCATCAGGCGCAACAAGGCCCGCACGCGCGCCGCCTTCAATCGACATATTACAGATTGTCATGCGTCCTTCCATAGAGAGGTTCTTTACGGCATCGCCTGCATATTCAATAACATGCCCGGTGCCGCCCGCTGTGCCGATCTCGCCGATAATCGCAAGGATCATATCCTTTGCCGTAACACCTGCCGGTAATTCACCGTTTACGGTAATGCGCATATTTTTGGCAGGTTTTTGGATTAGGGTTTGAGTGGCTAATACATGCTCAACTTCTGAGGTTCCGATACCAAATGCCAAGGCACCAAATGCGCCATGTGTCGATGTATGGCTGTCGCCGCAGACAATCGTCATGCCGGGTTGAGTGAAACCTTGTTCAGGACCGATGATGTGAACAATGCCCTGACGCTTATCTGTCAGGTCAAAAAGTTGTACGCCGAATTCTTCGCAATTTTTACGAAGCGTTTCAATTTGAATACGGCTGTCTTCTTCCTCAATTGGTAATGATCTGTCGGTTGTCGGAACGTTATGATCCATTACGGCCAACGTGTTTTCAACCTTGCGCACAGGGCGGCCTGCCATGCGTAAACCTTCGAATGCCTGCGGAGATGTAACCTCATGCACCAGATGTCGGTCGATATAGATAAGGCAGGTGCCGTCATCCTGTTTATTGACGACATGATCATCCCAGATTTTTTGATAAAGTGTGCGTGGCATATTAACTCTCATTTTTTTGGCAAAAACTTGCGTTATTAGGATATAATTTGTATTATTCGGTTTGTCGAGTTTCGTGTGCAAATAATTTTGTTGCGAACCGCTAAAAATATGAGAAAAACAACAAAAAAAGACGGGTGAGTAAAATGGCAGAGGGGAATCTTCTTACAGAATCATTTACAGAGTATACAGCGCCACAGGCGAATGATGTGCATGTAATTGCACAGGATTGGCAAGGGCAAACACATGATTTCGAATTAAAATTGACGCCATTGGATGCGAAACATTATCGCACGCATGCTGAAGTCGATCAGTTGGATGTTAATAAACTTGAGGCGGCCGGTATTTTAGAGGGGGCACATCATGGTGCGTTCTATACTGATCTGGATAGCTTGGCTACGGCAGTGTCTACCGATTATAAGACTTCAATGAAAGAAGCCGTAGAAGTTTATAATAAAATTGCGGAACATACTGATCCGGGTAATACGTTTAGTGTTAACACACCGGCGGTTGATGTTTTTGATATTAATGAAAAGAGCTGGGAGAGTATGGTCACTTTTCTTGAAGGTGCGCGTGCATCTGCCGATAACATGGCATCAATGATGCAAGAGCAGTATCCTGGCGGTGATACTCAAGTGATTGAGTTACGACAGCTTTCAAAGCAGGCTGAAGAGGCGATGAGCGATCTTCAAAATGCTGGGGCTATGGCTAATCAAATCGCAGAAATTAATTTCACGACATTAAAGCCACCTGGTCCAGGAATTGAGAGTGAGGCACGTTTCGATTTCTCTGAATTTGATTTGGATACCGGCATATCCGGTGCTCCTGCTCCTGCGATTGGCGGTCCTAAGCAATAGATAAAATTGTATCTATATTTAATAAGAAATAAATCATAAGGCTTTATCCTGTCATTAGGGTAAGGCCTTTTTGGTGGCCTGAGCGAGTTAGTAGGGAGCAAACACTATGGTTAAAGTTACCAAACCAATTGATATGAAGGAACCTTTTCCAATTTTTGCGGCTGGTGGTTATGCCATGACAGCGGTCGTGATTGAACGAAAAGCTTAGAGCAATAAAAAGAGCCCTTCATAAGAGGGCTCTGTCTTTATGATTAAAGATAAAGGGCTGCTATTATTTTGCGGCCTTTTTGTCTTCTTTCTTCTCAATACCGTGACCTGTTGTACGCTCAGAGATACGAGCAGACTTACCACGACGGTCGCGCAAGTAGTACAGTTTCGCACGACGAACAGAACCACGACGAACTAGCTCAATCGAATCTACACGAGAGCTCCAAAGTGGGAAAACACGCTCCACACCTTCACCATAACTGATTTTACGTACTGTGAAGCTTTCGTTGATGCCGCTACCTTCGCGAGCAATACAAACGCCTTCATACGCCTGGATACGCTCACGCGTACCTTCTTTAACTTTTACGTTTACTTTGATTGTGTCACCAGGGTCAAAAGCAGGGATTTCTTTTGTACCTTTTAGTTTTTCAAGCTGTTTCGCTTCAAATTTTTGTAGTGTATTCATTTTCTTCATCCTTTATAAGAACCCGATTTCGAATATACGCTGTAAATGGCGGATACCGGCGGTTCAATTGTCTTTTTTGATGGATTGCATCAAGTTGCGCCTTTATTATATTATTTTGCCTGTGCTGACAAGTTTTTTATTGTACTATAGGTGTAAATTACTCAAAAACTATTAACAAACAGGGAAAAAACATGGCAACGATGAACGCTGGCGGAAAAGTGCCGCAGCCCACTGGCCCGATTGAAACTGTTTTTGCAACGGCAATTGCGCCATTTCGCATAACGCTCAGCTATTTTTTCAAATCATCGGCAAAATCTGACGTTATGGCCGATGATCTTGCGCAGGCGAAAAACAGCGTAGGGCGAGAGATTTAGCTAATTCTCTTCATTTTGTTTTATATATTGATCCCATAAATCAGGTCTACGCTTTTGTGTTAATGCCTTTGACTTATCCAATCGCCAATCTGCGATCTTTTGGTGGTGGCCTGAACGTAAAACATCGGGCACAATATGCTCATGACCGTTGGCATCAACCCATTGTGCAGGTTTTGTGTAATGCGGATATTCCAACAACCCGTTTGAGAAACTTTCTTCGTCAGGTGTAGAGCTGTTTCCCATAACGCCATCAAGTAAACGAATGCATGAATCCATCAAAATCAATGCTGCAGGCTCGCCACCTGAAAGAACATAATCGCCAATGCTGATTTCTTCGAATTCATGTGCATCAAGCAGGCGTTGATCGACGCCTTCGTATCGTCCACATAAAATCGTTATACTTTCCTCTTGGCTTAATTCTTGAACCAAAGATTGGGTAAGTGGCTTGCCGCGCGGGCTCATATATATTTTACGTCCGGCTTTCGGAAGGCTGAGGAGGGCTTTTTCAATAATATCTGCGCGCATTACCAATCCTGCTCCGCCGCCAAATGGGGGCGCATCAACTGTTTTGTGCGTATCTTCGGCAAAGTCACGAATATTGATACAATCATAACTCCACGCGCCTTTTTCAAGCGCACTCCCGCTTAGTGATTGCCCGAGTGAACCCGGAAACATATCGGGAAACAGTGTTAAGATATTTACATGCCATGGTTTTTTCATGGATTATTGAATAAAAGAACCACTCGTGAATGTCACGCTTTTATTTGTTGTTTCTGTGCTTGATGGGTGTCGGAACCCCCGAAAGAAGTGTCCATAAGAAGGATGTGACCCAATTACTTATCGGTTGAACTTTGATTGGTTCTTGTGCTTGTGTATGTTTGGTTTCCTGAAGTAAGGCCTTAGCGATATTGTAATCTTTTTCCAAAACATTCAGGCGCATATCACCAAGTGCATAGCGCAAATCCCACGCAATGCCTGCATGATATTCATTGGCAATAAAACACTGTATGTCGTGACTTTCCAAAAATCCACGGATCGCGTGTGCTTCGAATAAGCTATCGACTTTTGTAATTTCAATAAGCGTATGCCTCATGCATAAAGCATATCAGCTAATGATGAAGATTTCATAATTTTTGAGAGCAATGATGCCGTCATCAAGGTTTATGTCGACAATAAAGTCATCCTTAAACGGTACAAAAAAGGTCGATCCGCTTTTTGGTTTTATTTCCAGTAAGTCTCCCGCGCCAAAGTTCTGCACGGCGCAAATATTACCGATTGTATCGCCATTTTCGTTATTGGCAGTAAGCCCGATGAGGTCTTCGATGTAAAATTCACCCTCATCTTCAATTTCGGGAAGGGCATCACGATCAACCCAAAGCTCTATACCTTTTAGTGCATCTGATTGTTCACGCGTGTTGCACCCTTCTATTTCCGCAAGGATGTATTTACCCATTTGGTTTTTCAGTTTGATGGCGCGAACCGTGTCATCCTTGGATTTATCAGTGTAGATCGGGGAAAGATCCTCCAGTAGGTAAGGATCTTCGCCATAAGGTAAGATTTTGACCAACCCCTTGACACCATGCGGGGCGGCAATGCGCCCAAGGCAAACGCGTTTGTTTGCCTTTTCGCTTTGGTGTTTTTTATCAGAGGCCGTCATGCTGTAAGATTAAAAAGCGCAGATTATTCTGCTGCTTTTTCTTCTTCTGCAGGTGCTTCCTCAGCGGCAGCTTCTTCAGCAGGAGCTTCAGCCGCAGCTTTTGCTTCTTCTTCAGCAGCTTTCGCAGCTTCTTCAGCCGCTTGACGCTTTTCTTCTTTATCAGCAAGAAGCATTTTCGCTTTTTCGCCCGGCTCTGATTTTTTCGGACGGTTAGGCTGTGCAGGCATTTCGATAAGGCCGGCTTTACCCAAGAAAATCGCTACACGCTCAGAAGGTTTCGCACCTTGCTCAAGCCAGTATTTTACGCGCTCTTCAACAAGCTGTACACGCTGCTCGTTATTATCAGCCAAAAGAGGGTTGTATGTACCCAATTTTTCGATGTAACGACCATCACGTGGCATACGTTTATCCGCAACAACAATGCGGTAGAACGGGCGTTTTTTACGTCCCCCGCGGGACAATCTGATTGCTAGTGCCATAGTTTTTTCTCCTTTAAATCAAAAGCTGTATTCAGATCAGCGGATAGCCTGTTTTTCGGCCATCAGATGATATGAACTATTTCCTTTTCTTCTTTCTGTTTTTCTTTGTTCCGCCGCGTGTTGCTATGCCTGCACCCATACCGTTCCCTAGTCCCGGAAGGCCGCCCATACCACCCATGCCCGCGAGTGGGTTTCCACCACCTGCAAACGGGTTTGGCCCCAACGGGTTGTCTGATGCCATATCGGCCGCCAATGCATCGGGGTCCATGCTATTCGCCATAAGCTCAAGCTCGTCGGCTTTGCCGCCCATCATGTCTTTCATCATGCCCATCATTTGGCCTTTGCCCATTTTGCGCATGCGCTTCATCATGACTTGCATTTGTTTCTGCTGCTTCACAAGGGCATTGATTTCCTGCACCGTTGTACCTGAACCTTCGGCGATACGTTTTTTGCGTGAGCCATTCATAAGCTCAGGCTTTGCACGTTCCTTTGGTGTCATTGACAAGATAATGGCTTCTTGCTTTTTAATCAGGCTGTCATCAAGGCCTGCGGCTTCAAGTTGGCTGGCCATTCCGCTCAAGCCGGGCATCAGCTTCATGAGTGAGCCCATACCGCCCATTTTATTCATCTGACGCATTTGTGAGAGGAGGTCGTTAAAATCAAATTGACCCTTCTTGAATTTCTGCGCGATTTTTTTTGCTTCTTCTTGGTCAACGTGCTCCACGGCTTTTTCAACCAAAGAAACAACGTCACCCATGCCAAGGATTCGCCCGGCTATACGCTCGGGGTGGAATGGTTCAATTTCCGTCCATTTTTCACCAACGCCGATCAGTTTTACAGGTTTACCTGTCACGGCCTTCATACTCATGGCGGCACCGCCGCGTGCATCACCGTCAACGCGTGTCAGCATGATACCTGTGATTGATACGCGTTCATCGAATGTCTTTGCTGTGTTTACCGCGTCCTGACCTGTCATTGCATCGGCAACCAACAGAGTTTCAGTCGGGCTTGTCGCCTTTTTGATGTTTTCGACTTCTTGCATCAATTCTTCATCAATAGACAAGCGACCAGCCGTATCGAGCATCACAACGTCATATCCGCCCTTACGGCCTTCGTCCATTGCGCGCTTGGCGATATCAACGGGCTTTTGTCCCTCGATAATCGGAAGGGTATCCACGCCTGTTTGCTCGCCCAAGATTTTCAACTGTTCTTGCGCAGCCGGACGATAGACGTCAAGTGACGCCATCAATACTTTTTTGTTATTCTTCTCGGTTAAAACCTTCGCGATTTTGGCCGTAGATGTTGTTTTACCAGATCCTTGTAAACCAACCATAAGATAGGCACATGGTGCGGAACCGAATTGCAGGTCTGCACTCTCGCTGCCAAGCATATCAACAAGCGCGTCATGAACAATCTTGATGACTTGTTGTGCGGGGTTAACCCCTTTGATGACGTCTTGGCCGACGGCTTTATCTTTTACGGTAGCGATGAAGTCTTTGACGACAGGCAGTGCAACGTCTGCCTCAAGCAAGGCAATGCGGATTTCACGGGAAACCGCCATCACGTCATTCTCACTCAGGGCAGCTTTGCCTCGAAGTTTAGAAAATACGCCGCCTAATTTTTCGCTCAAAGAGTCAAACATAAAAACCTTATCCAAAACCAAATTAGCCACAGTGAGCGTAAATGCGCCGACTGCGGTGTACCGTTAAGCACTGAAAAACAGCTTTTCCAGTGGAAATTTCGGGTAAACTATGCTTAATGTGCCGTATTGTCAAGAAAAGGTTGAAAATTATGCGCCTTAGGAAAATGCACGGGACAACGCAAATCGAAGATTTGTTTGCTTTAAAACAAAAAGGGCGTGCATTTTATATTTTTGAATCAGGAATAAGAATATGAAGTTTAAAAAAATGCACGGCTTGGGTAACGATTTTGTTATTTTCGATGCCAGAGATGAAAATTTATTTATTACACCTGATGATATGGCGTTAATTGCAGACCGTCATTGGGGCGTTGGTTGCGATACGATTGTCGTGCTCGATAAGTCGGAAAAGGCTGATGTCTTTGCTTATTTCTTTAACGCCGACGGCAGCGAGAGCGGAGCATGCGGAAATGCGACGCGTTGTGTGGCCGACATGGTCATGGCCGAAAGCGGTAAAGATAAATGTGATATTGAGGTCACATACGGCGTGCTTGCCTGTGAGAAAAAGGGTGATCTATTAGTGCAGGTTAATATGGGTAAGGCAAAAGACGTAAAGGATATGGATTTATCACATGGTGGCGTAGAAAAGCCAGTTGCTGTAGATATGGGTAATCCGCATCTTGTGTTTTTTGTTGATAGCCTTGATGATGTTGAAATTGAAACATTGGGACCGCATTTTGAAAACCTTGATGTTTTTCCAAATCGCACAAATGTCGAATTTGTTGAAATCACGGGAGACAATGCCTTGCGTCAACGCACATGGGAACGCGGCGTCGGTATTACCGAGGCTTGCGGGTCAGGGGCATGTGCGGTTGCGGCTGCGGCGCTGCATTTGAAGAAGGCAGAAAACAAAGTTGAAATTATGCTCGATGGCGGGCCAATGAATATCGAGATAACCGATGATGGTGATATTTTAATGATCGGCGCTGTGGCTTATGTGTTTGATGGTGTATTAAATGGATAATCAATCCAAAGAACCGCAAGTTAAAACATTTGGATGCCGGCTGAATTTTTATGAGTCGGAGGTCATGCGTGACCATGCCAAGAATGCGGGAATGGATGATGTTATTATTTTTAACACATGCGCCGTGACAAAAGAGGCGGAGCGTCAAGCACGCCAAGCTATTCGTCGCGCACGCCGTGAAAACCCCAATTCAAAGATTATCGTGACAGGCTGCGCCTCACAGATCAGCCCTGAGAAATATGCCCAGATGGAAGAGATCGACCAGATTATCGGGAATGATCTGAAGTTAAAAGCGGAGAGCTGGGGCGCGGACGGTGACCATGCCCGTATCTTGGTGAACGATATTATGTCGGTGAAGGAAACCGCCAGCCAATTAATCGAGGGGTTTGAGGACAAATCCCGCGCTTTTTTACAGGTGCAAAACGGATGTGATCATCGCTGCACATTTTGTATTATTCCCTATGGTCGTGGAAATTCACGCAGCGTTCCCATCGGTGTGATCGCCGAGCAGGTGAAAGCTTTGGTTGCACAAGGGTATAATGAAATCGTTTTTACGGGGGTTGATGTTACATCTTATGGCCCGGATTTGCCCGGAAACCCGACATTGGGGCAAATGATTCGCCGTGTTCTTGCATTAGTGCCTGAATTACCGCGTCTGCGCCTGTCATCGCTTGACCCCGTTGAGATCGATGAGGATATGTGGCGCTTAATCGCCGAAGAATCGCGCTTTATGCCGCATCTGCATTTATCGTTGCAGGCAGGTGACGACATGATCTTGAAACGCATGAAACGCAGACATCTACGCCAAGATGTTATCGATGTATGTAATCGTGCGCGTGACTTGCGCCCTGATATTGCGTTTGGCGCAGATATTATTGCGGGCTTTCCGACGGAAACTGAGGAAATGTTCCAAAACTCTCTGCGTATCGTAGAGGAATGCGATATCACATATTTGCATGTATTCCCTTATTCAGAGCGCGAGGGCACACCAGCTGCGCGCATTCCGAATAAAGTTCCTGTCCCTGAGCGAAAAGAGCGTGCGGCGCGGTTGCGTGATTTGGGTGCGAAACAGGTGCAAAACCTGTTGAAACGTAATGTGAATAAGTCCCATAACGTGATCGTAGAAAAGGGCGGTATAGGACGTACGGAAAATTTCCTACCTGTTTTGTTGAAAGGTGAACATTCCGCAGGAACTTTGATGGAAATCAAGGTGTTGGATATCAAAGACGATATGCTGAGCGCATAAGTATTTTCGGTTCGAAAAGTCTTTATATGCTTTGACAATAGGCATATACTCCAAGGCGAAAAAGGAAGGGAAACCACCATGATTTTCTGGCGTAAGAAAAACAATCCATCACAGCAAGAGCAAGATGATAACGATCAGGAGTTGCTACATCCAAAGGGCGAGCCAGAGCTTGAGCCGTCTACGGATTACAGTGCGGAACTTGATAAAGATGACGATGTTCTGGAAGAGCTGAGTGAGAAGGAAACAGATGTCATTGAAGAATTGGATGAAACACCTGTTCCTGAGCCTGATCTTCTGGAGGATATACAAGACCATGATGATTTGGAAGTGGATCATTCCGAGGAGGGCGGTTGGTTCTCTAAACTGACGAAGGGGCTTGGAAAATCTACGAATAAAATTACCCAGGGGCTGACTGATGTTTTAACAAAAACAAAGTTGGATCAGGAAACGCTTGATCAATTAGAGGAAGTTCTGATTGAGGCCGATTTGGGGCCAAAGACCGCCGCAAATGTTATTGAGGCATTCTCAAAGGACCGCTTTGGTAAAGATATTTCAGCAGAAGAAGTGAAAGAGGCATTGGCCGATACAATTGCCGATATCCTTGAGCCTGTGGCAAAACCGTTGGACTTTAGCAAGCCTGCTGATGGTCCTTTTGTGGTCTTGGTCTGCGGCGTGAACGGCGCGGGTAAAACAACCACGATCGGAAAATATGCAAAGCAGTTATCAGTGCATGAAGGCAAAAAGGTTATGATTGCGGCGGCTGATACATTCCGTGCGGCTGCGATTGAGCAGCTTGGTGTATGGGCAAAGCGTACCGGCGCAACCATGTTTTCCAAGGATGTAGGAACGGATGCGGCCTCTGTCGCGTATGAGGCCTATGAAAAGGCAAAGGCCGAGGGGACTGATGTTTTGATTATTGATACGGCAGGGCGTTTGCAAAATAAATCGAACCTGATGGATGAGTTGCAGAAAATTGTCCGTGTATTGCAGAAGAAGGATGAAAACATTCCACATGTATCATTATTGGTTCTCGATTCTACAACAGGACAAAATGCGTATTCACAGGTCGAAACATTTGGTAAAATGATTGATGTAACGGGTTTGATCGTAACTAAACTCGACGGCTCTGCAAAAGGCGGGGTTTTGATTGGGCTTGCCGATCAATTCAACTTGCCTGTTCATGCGATTGGCGTCGGAGAGGGCGTTGAAGATTTACGTCCGTTCTCTGCACGTGATTATGCACGTTCCTTAATGGGGTTGGACTCGTAATTAAAACCATTTCTTTACTGCGTAATTCATTGAAAATTAACGAATAAACGTCATGATGGGGGAATGGTGAACACATCCGGCTCTTTTAAAGCAAAGCAATATAAAACCGCGGAGGACGCAGTTGACGCGGTTACGCGTATATACAACGCGAGCACGCAATATTTACGTGAGAATTTTGATGCCTATTGTGATGGCGTTAAAATGCCAAAGCGCGTATCGGCACATTACCCATATGTGCGCATTACCACTAAATATGCAAAGCGATCAGATACACGTTTTTCGTATGGATTTGCGCCACGCCCGGGAACATACAGCACCACGGTAACGCGCCCTGATTTGTTTGAGAAATATTACTGCGAACAACTTCGTTTACTGATTAAAAATCACGACATTTCGGTTGAGGTGGGTCTGAGCAAGACACCAATACCGCTTCACTTTGCGCTGGGTGAGGATTTCCATCTTGAGCGTAATTTGGATGAAGAAAAAGTGGCCAATTTACCTAACGTTTTTGATGTACCTGATTTGGACATTATGGACGATGAAATTGCGAATGGGGCCTTTACTGTTTCGCCGGAATCACCGGATGCGCCGCTCGCTCTTTTTATCGCGCCGCGTGTCGATCTCAGCTTGCAGCGCCTAAAGCATTATTGCGGGTCAAAACCATCGCATTTCCAGAATTATATCCTGTTTACAAATTATCAGTTTTATATCGATGAATTTGTGATGATGTGTCAGGATATGATGCGTAAAACGGAAGATCCTTTGCTTCTGAAACAGCGCGAGCAATATACCGCGTTTGTAGAGCCGGGTGATAAAGTCACCCTAAACGAAAATATTTCCGATCATTCAGAAAAGGCATCAGAAGGCGCAAGCTTGTCACGTTTGCCGCAAATGCCCGCATACCACCTGAAACGCGCCGACGGGTCTGGTATTACCATGATCAATATCGGGGTGGGGCCATCAAACGCTAAAACCATCACTGATCACGTCGCCGTTTTGCGTCCGCATGCCTGGCTCATGTTGGGGCATTGTGCGGGGCTCAGGAATTCTCAACGTTTGGGCGATTATGTTTTAGCGCACGGCTATTTGCGTGAGGACAATATTCTGGATGAATTTTTATCACCAAGCATTCCGATCCCTGCATTGGCGGAGATCCAGCAAGCTTTGGAAAAGGCCGTTGCAAAGGTTACCGGGAATGAAGGGTATGACCTAAAGAAGGTTATGCGCACAGGCACAGTGGCAACAACAGATGACCGAAACTGGGAGTTAAAGTCATATCTAACGCAAAATATTCGCCTTAGTCAAAGTAGGGCAATTGCATTGGATATGGAGTCAGGGACGATTGCGGCCAACGGCTTCCGTTTTCGCGTGCCTTATGGGACGTTGCTTTGTGTTTCTGATAAACCGCTGCACGGGCAACTTAAGCTACCGGGAATGGCGGATAGTTTCTATCGTGAGCGCGTGGAGCAGCACCTTAAAATCGGGCTGTTGACCATGACATATTTGCGTGATTTATCGCCTGAAAAACTGCATAGCCGAAAATTACGCTCTTTTGACGAACCCGCGTTTCAATAAAGAAACAACAAAAGGGGGATTTAGATGTTTGTTAGCGTTTTTGACCTCTTCAAGATTGGCCTTGGCCCGTCCAGCTCTCATACAATGGGGCCGATGGTTGCTGCTAAACGCTTTCTTGATAAAATTGCAAATCTTGAATTACCCAATGAAAGCGGCGTAATTACGGTTACGCTTTATGGTTCTTTGTCCTTTACAGGGAAAGGGCATGGTTCTGATCGTGCAATTATGTTGGGATTATTGGGGCATGATCCGGCAACAGTCGATATCGATTCGATTGATAAAATGATTAAAAACCTGGCTAAGCGAAAAACCATAAAAGCGGACGGACGGCTTTTTCTATTTGATCCTGCGCGTGATCTTATCTTCGATCAAGGGCCGGCGCTAAAGGCGCATCCCAATGGAATTATTTTTACGGTTGGCGATGATACTGGCGAGATATGGGTGAAAAGTAGTTATTACTCCATCGGGGGCGGCTTTGTTTTATCCGAAGATGAGCTAAAAACCATGAAAAAGAAGGTGAAAGATTCGCCCGATGTGCCGTACCCGTTCAATAGCGCCAAGGAAATGCTGCAAATGGCTGAGCATTCGGGGTTGAGCATTGCGCAAATGCAAAGAGAAAATGAACGATCGGTGAATATGGAGCGGGATGTTGATGCGGAAATTGTGAAAATTTGGGATGTCATGAATGAGTGCATGCGTCGTGGTTTACAACGTGACGGCAATTTACCTGGTGGTTTGAATGTTAAGCGCCGCGCAGCAGAGATAAAAAAGAAAATTGAAGCTGAATTCGGTAAAAATGATATCCCGCCACATGTGTGTAATGAGTGGTTATCGGTTTATGCGATGGCTGTGAATGAGGAAAATGCAGCAGGCGGGCGTGTCGTGACTGCGCCGACAAATGGTGCGGCGGGCGTATTGCCGTCTGTTTTGCGCTATTATATTGATTTTGTGCCTGATGCGAAAATAGAGCGCATTCCTCGTTTTATCCTGACTGCTGGCGCTATTGGTTCTATTATTAAACGTAATGCATCTATTTCGGGTGCCGAAGTTGGGTGTCAAGGGGAGGTGGGATCTGCATCAGCGATGGCTGCGGCGGGGTTATGCGCAGTTATGGGTGGAACGGATAAACAAATCGAGAATGCTGCGGAAATTGCATTGGAACATCATTTGGGCATGACATGTGATCCTATCCTCGGGCTGGTTCAAATCCCATGTATTGAGCGTAATGGTCTGGGTGCGGTTAAGGCCGTAACGGCTGCTGCACTGGCGTTGAGAGGAGATGGCAATCATTTCGTTCCGCTTGATAACTGTATTGAAACAATGCGCCAAACAGGCAAAGATATGCGTGATCGATATAAGGAAACAAGTCGCGGTGGATTAGCGGTTAATGTTATTGAATGTTAATGAGCAGGGTTGGTAATAAAAAAGGCGTGAAAAACACGCCTTACTTTTTTCTTCTTTCAAAGAATTCCTAAACGGTAATATCAATAACACTTCCACGATCTTGTGACGAATAAGAATTCGAATCTGATCGTTGAAGAGATGCGCTTAGTTGGAAATCTTCACGATTACCGTTATCCTGTTCGTTCGTCTCTTGTGTTTGAGATGCTGCTGCGCCGCGAACCTGTAATTCATTATCGCGCGGTTCTTGCTCTTGCCGTCTTACTTCACGTGTTTGATCGCTCCCGCCCGGTTGAAACGGTTGTGCTAATGGAACTTGCTGCTGTCCTACGCCTGAGAGTGGTGCTGCCATCTTGATAACCCTTAATAATAATTTTCCGACCTATTAATGATATAATAAAAACATTAACAAAATATTGTCCAGTACACTATTTTTGCACAAAACCCACCATTAGCGCAAATAGCTTTATGTAATAAATATTTTTATTATGTTTTTAATGTTAATCTTTTAATAAGGTTTTTAATATATAAGTGACCTTGAATAGAGTAAATTTGTTCAACACTTAGAAGAGGCTATTACATAAACTTTGTACTAATTGTCAATTAAGTGTATCATAAATATGAAAGTTTAATCATGATGAATGTGGGGCATATCATGGAAACTGAAATAACAGGGAGTGTATCTCGATCTACGGTGTTTATGCCACAGATTGGTGATATCGATAAATTATATAGTTTAGCACGTGACAAAAGCACGGGTGCTCGCGTTGAACTTGCGCAAGAGATCAGCTCAATTTTAGAAGCTGATGTTACGCCAAGGGAAAGCGAACTTGTTGCTGATGTTCTTATTGAATTAATGCGTCAGGCAGAAAAAGACCTTCGTATGGTTTTATCTGAGAAGCTGTCCTTAATCGATAACGTTCCGTTGCGTCTGGTTTTACAACTTGCAAATGATGAAATTGATATTGCGCGGCCGATGCTGGTGAACAGTAATGTGCTGGGTGATCATGATTTGGTATACATTATTAAATCAAAAACTACAGAGTATTGGCAAGCCATAGCCACACGCAATTCGTTGTCGGATATGGTTATTGATGTTTTGGCTGATACAAAAGATTTTGATACAGCGCTTAATCTTTGTGAAAACAATGACATAAAGCTTACAACGCATACGCTTAGTGTCCTTTCCGATATTGCACAGGGTTCTGATATTATGGCTTTGCCATTATTGAAACGTTCTGAAGTGCCGAAAGAGCTTGCGTTGGCGCTATATAACTTCGTTGGAGAGGGGCTTAAACAATATATTGAGAAGAACTATGATGCGCGGATACAAGAGGCTACTTCATCAGCGTTAAACAGCTCTTTAAAAGATCTGTCAGCTATAAAAGAAGATGAGTTGACTGGTAGAGAGCGTTTGATACGTGATGTACGCCAAGCAAAGGAAAAAGGTTTGCTCAATGTTAAAGCCATGCTGGAAAGCTTGCGTCGCAATCATGACGAAGGTTTTATTGTTCAATTCTCAATTTTTGCGGATTTACCATGTAATATTGTTGAGGAAATGGTTTCCCAAAAAAGTGGTCAAGGCTTAGCGCTTGCCTGTAAGGCTTTCGGTGTTGAAAAACAAGATTTCGTATCAATTTATATGCTTACCACACAGATTTGGTGTAATGGCGCAATGCTGCATCCGGATCAAGTGAAAAAGGCTACGGAATATTACGATAAAGCAACACAAGATATCGCTTTGAAAATTATCCGAAGCTCGGTTAAGGCGCGATTAAATTAATATTTGCTGTTAAAGCTATAAAGGGGACCGGTTCTTATGATCCGGTCTTTTTATTTTTAGTCTCCGACGGCTTTAAGGTTTGGACACCCGGTAGGTCTTTACCTTCCAACCATTCAAGAAAAGCGCCTCCCGCCGTGGAAATATAGCTGAAATCATCGGCTGCATCAGCATTCTCTAGTGCCGCTACAGTGTCGCCGCCGCCTGCTACGCTTGTGCATTGGCCAGCTAATGTTTGTTCCTTCACGCAAAGCGCAATGGCATTGGTGCCATTATCAAAGGGTTTAATTTCGAATACACCCATCGGGCCGTTCCACACAACGGTTTTAGACACTCTAATCTTTTCGTTAACGTAATCAATAGAGGCTTGCCCGACATCAATGGCCATTTCATCTTCGCCAATATCATCAACGCTGGCGTTACGGTGCTCTGCATTTTCTTTTAGGTCTTTAACGACGATGACATCTTTCGGGAGGATAATCTCACAACCGACTTTTTTCGCCTTTTCAATAATCTCTAATGCGGTGTCTTTCATATCTTTTTCACAAAGTGATCGCCCCATATTCACGCCTTTTGCGTATAAGAATGTGTTGGCCATACCACCACCAAGAACGAGGTAGTCTACTTTCTCGATTAAGTGTTCCAGAACGCCAAGTTTGGTAGAGATTTTAGAACCGCCTGTAACCGCGAGAACAGGTTTTTTCGGTGTCTCTAGCGCATTTGTTAGGGCGTTTAGCTCTTCTTCCATCAAAAGACCTGCTGCACTTGGTAAGAAGGCGCTTATGCCGACAGTCGAGGCATGTGAACGGTGTGATGCCGAAAATGCATCATTGACGAAAATATCACCAAGGTCGGCTAATGCTTTTGCAAATTCGGGATCATTGGCTTTTTCACCTTTGTGGAAACGTACATTTTCCATCAAAATGACATCGCCGCTTTTTGCCGAGGCTGCGATATCTTTTGCAACATCACCGATGCATTGCGGTGCGAAGCGAACGGGGATATTCCATTGCTTTTCCAAGATGCTTGTTAAAAATGCCAAAGACATTTCAGGGTTTTGTTCACCTTCGGGACGTCCGAAATGAGAGAGGATTAGTACTTTCGCGCCTGCATTATGCAGGTATTCAATAGTAGGTTTTAAACGATCAATGCGCGTTGTATCTGTAACGGTGTTGTGTTGTTTCGGCACGTTTAGATCGGCGCGCAGCAAAATGGTTTTATCTTTGATATCAAAATCTTTTAACGTTTGATAAGGCATTAAATACTCCAAATTCTCCGTAATTTTTTAAACCGTAATGGTTTTTGCCGCTTCCATCGCCTCAATCAATCGAGAGCGCAGCGGGGCGTCCAATGCGGAATGTCCGGCATCCGGCACGACGACATAATCGGCCTCCGGCCATAACTGGTGTAACATGTTTGCCGTCTTAATCGGGCATATCACGTCATACCGCCCTTGAATAATTGTTGTTGGCACAGAACGCAAGTGTTCAATCTGCTTTAGCAGGCTTTTTTCCTTGGAAAATACTTCGTTTTTGAAAAAATGAGCCTCAATACGTGCCAAGGCAAGTGCATGTTGTTTTTGTTCATCTGTTGTGATGGTTTCATAATTTGGCATTAATGACGAACATGCACCCTCATACAGGCTCCAACGGACAGCGGCTTGTATGCGTGTGTCTTCGTCGTTACTGGTTAGGCGTGTATAATACGCACTTAACAGGTCGTTTTGTTCTTCTTCGGGGATATAAGATGAAAATTGCTCCCAAGCTTCGGGGAATATAGTCTGCATACCATACAAAAACCAATCGATCTCTTCCTGTTCACATAGGAAAATACCGCGCAAAATCAAGCTGTAGCAATGTTTTGTATGTTTTGCCGCATATGATAGCGCGAGTGTGCTACCCCATGATCCGCCGAAAATATGCCATTTATTGACCTTCAGGTGTTTACGCAAGGTTTCGATGTCAGCAATCAAATGCTCGGTCGTATTATTATCTAAGCAACCAATAGGGTGAGATCGTCCTGCGCCGCGTTGATCAAAAATGATGATACGGTAAAAATCAGGGTCAAAAAAACGCCTGTGTATTGGCGTTGCACCTGCGCCGGGGCCACCATGAAGCAAAACCACAGGCACACCATCCGGGTTACCGCTTTGTTCCCAATACAAATTGTGCGTATCATCAACGGATAAAAAACCACTGGAGTAGGGGGTAATGCTTGGGAATAAATCGAGCAAAGGTTTACGCCGCGTCATTGGCATCGGCTGCGTATCATGTTTGTCTTGTTTTTCCTGTTTCGAATCTGCGTGCATAACGCCCAACAATAGACCTTAAAATTTTAAGAATTCATACTTAGCATAGCTAACGAACAAATCCCATTTTTTATTCATTAAATTAAAAATTCTAATCATTTAAATTCGGTAATGCACTTCCCGGGCTGGTGGAATGTGTACGCGTATCGGTGTTTGTTTCATTGGGGTTTGCCATTGCGCTGCTTTTGGGTGTTTGTAAATTATCATTTTCAACCAACTCTAATTGCTGTGGGTGATCGGCCTCAATATACGGCCCGTTATATGAACCGACCCATCCACGGGCACGCACCTTTTTTCCGCCCCATGATTGCAAATTTATCTTCGCTGTTCTAAAAATTTTGCTCGATTTTGCGGGAACCGTAACGGTGAAGTCTTCACGCCAGTTATGTCCAAAATTTAGATATATTACGTTTTGCCGCATCGCGACGCTTTTGACGACACCTTCAACAACTTGAAAGCTTCCGATGTGCTCTTGAGCATTATTGGGGTTTAAAACTTTAAACCCGTCTATTGCCCAGATACCGTGATTTTCAGCGCGGGCTTTTTGTTCCAACGCGAGCATTTGTTCGCCCATTTCCGCAGTATATTTTGTTGTGCGTACGCGTGCGGCACCAAGGCTGAGGAGGAGGCCTTGTGCCCAAACATCGTCTTCCATGCGCTGGATATGTGCGATTTTATGCCCAAGGCGGTTTTGGCGTCCTTCATTGGGGTTTTTTGTCTGAAAAATACGAACGTTTTTGTTTTTCAGGAAATCACTCAATATTTCCATCGCCGTAATGGAAAGGGGCCCGGGATTGTAATAATCCAGATCAGGTATATCGATGCCGCTCAGGTGGATTATTGAACCATCCTGCATTTTAATCGTTAGCGGGCTGATGACATCGACCACACGGCCGGCACCGGTTTTTCTGAGCGATGAAAAATCACCTTGCGGCATTTTAATGCTCTCTTGTGCCTGTGTGATTGTCGGGAAAATTACACTGGAAACTATTATGAATGCTGCTAAAATCGCCGAGACATAATTTTTATAAAGGTTATTTTTAAGATGAAGATGCGTTTTGTTCATGTGTGTGCACTGCTTGGTTCAGTTTTATACCTTAGCGGATGTTCAACGAACCCTGCAACAGGTGAACAACAATTTACCGCGCTAATGTCACCACAGCAAGAAAATCAAGTCGGCGCGCAGGAACATGAAAAAATCATCAAGCAATATGGTGTTTATGATGATAAAGGCCTTCAAAATTACGTGAACAACATCGGGTCAAAGGTTGTGAAAGACACAGAGCGCCCTGATGTTATTTATAAGTTTTTCTTGCTCGATAGCCCGATCATCAACGCCTTCGCGCTTCCCGGTGGGTATATCTATATTACCCGTGGCACGCTTGCGCTTTCGAATAGTGAGGCGGAAATGGCGGCGGTCCTTGCACATGAAACGGGCCATATCACTGCAAGGCACTCCGCAGAGCGTTATTCTCGCGGGGTTGCAACATCATTAGGGGCGACAATTTTATCTGCCGCTATTGGAAAATCGGGTGTATCTGATGCTCTGGGCATGGGGGCGAATATGTATCTGCAATCTTATTCGCGTGGACAGGAAAGCCAAGCCGACAGCCTTGGTATTCGTTATTTAGGGCGTGCGGGTTATAACCCCACGGCCATGACAGCTTTTCTTGCAAGCCTTCAAGCAGATACGGAGCTTGAGGCTAAACTTGCGGGCAAGAAGGCAAGTGCAGGTGTGAGTTACCTTTCGACGCACCCCGCAACATCAGAGCGCGTGGATAAAACGATCTCAGAATCTATTCAATATGCAAATCAGGGGGTGATGAACCGTGACAGCCATCTGAAAAAACTTGATGGTATGATTTATGGTGATAGTGCTTCTCAAGGATTTGTTCGTGAAAATAACTTTTATCATCCTGAAATGGGTTTTGCGTTCTCTGTGCCACAGGATTTTAAAATCGTGAACCAGCCATCACAAATTATTGCAACTTCTCAAAGTGGAAGCGGAATTGTGTTTGATTTTGTTCCGAATAAGGAAGGATTAAGCCCTGATCGTTTCCTACGTGATGCCGTATTACAGGGCAATGCGCCAAACGCGATTGATACAATGACGGTAAACGGCATGCGCGCCGCTACAACAGTGGTTAGTGGCACTGTAAACGGCAAGGCGAATAATATACGTCTGGTTATTATAGCATGGAGCAATACACAAATGGCGCGCTATCAAATCGGTATGCCTCAAAATCTGCCTGCTGCGTCTGAAAAGGCTATCAGAGATTCAATCTTTACCTTCCGCCGTATGAATGCTTCTGAAAAAGCATCGCTGAAGCCATATCATATCAAGGTTATTACCAGTAAGGCAGGGGACAGTGTTGCCTCTTTGTCGAAACGTATGGCTTATAAAGATTATCAGCAAGAGCGTTTCCGTGTTTTAAACGGTCTGCATGGCAATCAGGAAGTTATAGCGAACCGCATGTATAAGATTATCGTGGAGTAGGTGGGCGGCACCTTCTTTTGATTAGCATTCAAGCATGTCGAGCATTTCACCTCGCGGATCAAGGACGGCGCAGACCAAGCTGCCGCCAAACCCACAGCCGCCGTCTATTGTTGATTTTACACAATTTAAAGCCACGCCGCGATGTTCGGGGTCGTATCCACGTATGATTTTATGAAACGGTGACAGAGCCTCGGTAATGGCATCAAATTTTTGTGATGCCCACCAGAAATTATCACCTTGATCTGATAATGGTTTATTCCCGTCAAAGCCTGCACTCACAAATAATAAGGGGGTGGCCGCCGTTTTGTCGGTGTGCGCCGCACGGACAAGGTGTGTTGCGAATGTATCATGTCCGGCGCGCGCCTTAATGATTTTTCGAACCTTTGTTGTCCAAATAGACAGTCCGACAATTCCCTGATTGCAGGCTTCAATGCCATCATGCGGCGACAGGCCGTATGCATATAGTGTGTTGGACAGGCCATTACCGAGCATCCAAGTAAACGCGCTTAACGGGCTTGGTGCGAATTGCAGTTGTAATAGTTTTTGAAACATCTCTTCCTGTGCGCCGCGTAAATAAACGATATCAGAAGCAAGCATGCCCGGCTTGGCCAGTATGGCACGACAAAAAGATAGGATTTCGTCTATCACGGCACAGGAATCGGGGCCATAGCCCATATAGTTACCGGTATAGATAATGCGGTCGCCCCTGTGGATGTGATTATAGATTGTGTCATGAAGGTCGGTTAGTTTATCGATCTCTCCGTGAATAGCGGAGATAACCCAAATACGGCCGGGAGAACCAACCGAAACAAAGCGACGGTCTTTACTGATGCAATTACACAATATGATATACAAATAAAAAGTGAGGAAGCGGGAGGGAATCCCTTAAGACACTTTAATTCTACAAAAAAAACGGACGTATAGGAAGAAAAACCCTATGCGCCCGTAAATTATACTTAACTTTTATCTACTATGCAGCAGCTTTGTCACTTTCAGCAGGCTTTGTTTTGCCCATAATATCTTCAAGTTTCTCAGTTGCTTTTACTTCTGTAATGTTGTCAACAGCAGCAACTTCACGTGCCAGACGTTCCAATGCGGATTGGTAAATCTGACGCTCACTGTATGATTGCTCTGTATCATCATTGCTACGCTTAAGGTCACGAAGAACTTCCGCGATGGAAACAGGGTCGCCGGAATTGATTTTTGTTTCATATTCCTGTGCGCGGCGGCTCCACATTGTACGGCGTACGCGTGAGCGGCCTTTCAATGTTTCAAGGGCATCGCCCAAACGCTCGCTCGAGCTTAGTTTTCTCAGGCCTGAATCTTGTGCTTTTTGGACCGGAATTTTCAGTCGCATGCGATCTTTTTCGAAACCAACCACATAGAGGCTGATCTCCATACCCGCGATCGTCTGTGTTTCTACGCCTTCAATCTGGCCTACACCATGTGCAGGATATACGACATTGTCACCAGTTTTGAAGTCGAAGTTATCATTGTCAGCCATTTAAAATCACCTTTTGTCATTGTTAAAGTATGTAGTGCTAAGCGATAAAAAATGAGCAACCGATGAACCGAAAAGGGTTGCTCACAGCCAATTTGCTAATAATCTCTTAACGCGACATGTGAAGGATAATAACAAAAAATACACAAAAAAACAACTTAAATAGGCGCTAAAACGAATTATTTTACATATTTCTTAACTTTTTGGGTTTATAACACCGTTTTTCATCGATAAGATATGATGATCAATAATCCTTTTGGATATACAGAATGATCGAGGCCAATTTTAAATTACAGAAAAATTTGGAAGATTACGTAGAGTATTTAGAGAATATCAGTCTGCGTAGCACTGATTTGATTATACCGTATATGCATGATGAGTGTGTTTTTACAGACCCGATTTTGACAGTTCACGGCGCAGTTCGTGTATCTGAACTGTTTCGTACGCGTATCGACCTGCACCAGAAAGCGCGTATAAAGGTGCGTGATTTTTGTTGGGGCAGGCGTGAGCAAACAGCTTGTATTGTATATGATTTTACCTATGAGGTTTCTGTAAAGCGAAAGGAAGAGCGGAAAACACTTGAGGTTATGTCCGAGATGATTTTCGCGAGTGACGGTAAAATTATGTCTGTTTCGGAAAAATGGGGCGCTGTAGGGGCTTTTCAGGTAAAGGCATATGAAAAGTCTATGACGCCGCCGTCGCAGCGCCGCTGATCATAAATCTTTTTTCGCTGGTATTAATCTGGGCGCGCACACCGATCGGAAATGTATAAAGGTCTTTGCCGTGGCCGAAGGGCATATTGTGTAATACGGGTATATTTACCCCTTCCAAATGTTCGGCAATGAGATCGTGTAATTTAAACCCGAAAGGCTTTCCTGATTCAGGGATGTTCGTGAATTGGCCGAGTACAAGGCCGCTGATCTTATTAAAAACACCATGATGTTTAAGGTGGAGAAGCATTCGGTCCAGTCGACTGAGTTCTTCGTTACAATCTTCTAAAAACAGTATCGCATTATCGAGTGCATTCTCATCAAGGAGTTGCGGCAGATATTGAAAGACACTTAAGTTACCACCAAACAGGGGACCTTCGGCCTTGCCCTCCATCATAATGTTATCCTGTGTCACGGGATAGCGTATCCCTTCCTTCCCGGATAACAGATCAAAGAGGTGATCGGTTTGATTGTATTTGTGTAGGTTCTTAAATACCGGCCCATGAAATGTAGCAATTTCACAATGTGCGCTGAGCCTGTTGAGGAGGGCGGTGACATCGCTGAAACCTATGAGAATTTTAGGCGTATCACTCAGGCGTTTGAAATTGATGCTATCTGTTAAGTGCAAACAACGATTACCACCACCGGCGGCCCAGATGGCGTTAATATCTTTGCGTTGCCATAGCCCCTGTAGTGCTAAAGCCTTTTGCAGTGTAGTTCCTGCAGACTGGTTGTGACGTTCATATGTTTGCGGATGCACAAAAATTTTAAAGCCGCGTTCTTCCATGATGCGTGTTGATTTTTCAATATCTTCACGATCAACCCAACTGGATGGGGCAAAAACGCCGATTGTATCACCTGGCTTTAACGCGGGGGGAGGTTTCACCATATTGCTACGATGCCTTGCGTTGATAATAACCGCCAACTACTTCTGATAGGCCGTCACCTTCGCCGATAATCTTAAATTTGCGAGTGTAGTCATGCGCAAAATGTTTCGGGAATGCGACCTCTAGGTGATCGTAGTTAGAGAAAGCATTGCCTAAAGCTTCTTTCGTCGCCTGTTCAATTTTTTCCTTTTTACTGTCATCTTTTAGGACGAAGTTTAGCTGCATATAGCTTTCGCCGTTTTCTTCGCCATGGCGCAGCATAAAGTGAATAATAGGATCATTCATGGCTTTATTCACTTCGTTGACGAAGTTATTAAAGAAGGATGCATAATAAAGGTAATCATCAGAACCAATCAGATAGTCCGTATTTTTTCCCTCTAAATTCACAATGCTTTGGCTGCCGTCTTCATTATTAATGATGCGCCCCATATCCTCAATGCGATAGCGAATGAGCGGAAAAGCGCGCTGGTGATAAGATGTGACAAGAATTGTGTTCTTCGGCCCTTGTTCAAGATAGGCATAGTCATCAAAAATGTCGTACTCAAAACTGCTCAACCCTTTTTGGTGTGCAATTTCACCAAACTCAACCGCGCCATAGGTTGATTGAATGTCACTGTCAGGGAACATTGTTTGAATGAAATTTTTGCTGCAATCAAGAAAGAATTCGCCGCTTACGTTAATGCATGGCAGTCGTGTGAACGGTTCCATTCCTTCTTCGTGCATAATTTCTGCAACGCGCTGTAATACGCATGGGAAAATGACAAGTAATGTTGATTTAGTACGGCGTAGCTCAGACAGTAATTTTTCAACGGTTTCTTTTGTGACTTCCTCAAACGGAACCATTGTAAAACCAAAATATCGGTTTAATGTTGCTGCATGCTCTGCATAGGTTCCTGTGAAATAGGATTTCAGCGGATAAAACACAACAAAACTCTCACCCTCTGACCAGCCGTTAAGCTTGAAGGAGTGCAGGAAGCTTTGTGCAAAAACGTTACAGTCGTGATAATCAACCCAGCGAAACGCAGGGACGCCTGATGATCCGCCGGTTGATAGGGATGTATAAAAATCCTTTTTTACAACAGCATGTTTAATGAACTCTGATACGCTTGGTGCCTTTCCACCAGGCAGTAAGTCAACATAATCACGCAAGTGATCAGACATGAACTCTTTGTTCTTTTCCTTCAGATCCGCTTTTTCAACAATCGGCAGGTGACTGTAGGCATAGAAAAATTCTTCATCGGTCAGATCTGCTTCTGTTTCCAAAAACTGATCATAGCGCCCTTTGTAAAACGGCGTAAATGCATTGGCATGGCGAATGATATTCACAAGGCGCTGTCTGCGTGATGCTTGTGATTTTTTGACAGGTGACAACGCAATATTGAAGCCTGCTACTTTTCTGAGTAATTTCATTCTAGAGCCTTTGGTTGTCGTCCTTAACCATCTTGATTAATACGTTTTATAAGCTCTTGCAATATGTCTTCGGATTTTAGGTTCGGAACCTGACACGTGCCTGCTGCATGGTGACCTCCGCCGCCATATTCAAGCATAAGCGCGCCGACATTTGTCTTGCTGGAACGATCGAGGATGGATTTACCGGTTGCAAAAACTGTGTTTTGTTTATTTTTCCCCCATAGAACATGGATGGAGATATTGCATTGCGGATAAAGCGCATAAATCACAAAACGGTTTCCTGCCCAAATCGTTTCTTCTTTACGCAGGTCAAGAACGACAAGATTACCATGAACCGTAGCGCAACGCTCGATCTGTTCGCGGCATTTTACCTGATGCTCAAAATACAAATCAACGCGTTCTTTTACATCCGGAAGAGCAAGAATTTCTGCGATATCACTGTGATCGCGGCAGAAATCGATCAATTTCATCATCAATTGATAATTTGAAATATTGAAGTCACGGAAACGCCCTAAACCTGTACGCGCATCCATGAGAAAGCTTAGTAATACCCAACCATCAGAGGAGAGGATTTCTTCTTTTGTAAAATCGGCAGAATCTGCTTTATCAACGGCAATCATCATGTCCTCTGATACCTTAGGGAATGCGGTTGCACCTCCAAAATATTCGTACACAACACGCGCGGCTGATGGTGCATTAATATCAATGATATGGTTGTCAGGCTGTCCTTCAACGCGCGATGCTTCGCTGGCGTGGTGGTCAAATACCAAATACGCACCCTCAACATAGGGTAGGTTTGTTGTGATGTCCAAAGGCCCAACCTCTATCAGGCCGTCTTGCATGTCCTTTGGGTGAGCAAACATAATATCGTCAATCATGCCTAGTTCTTTTAACAAAACACCACAGACTAAACCGTCCATATCGCTACGCGTGATCAGACGATACTTTTTTCCGGCTTCCGGCATAATTTTTTGTGTTTGTGCGCTCATGAAATGATTGCCCCCTTTGATCATATAAACTATCGAAACAATGAAAAATATACTCAGACAATGTCATCATAACTATTTAATGTGCTGAGTGGAAGTGAGTATTGCATACAAAGATTAGTAATTCGTTATCATTTGTCGCTTTTGTGAATATTTTCAATGAAGTAGAGCGGGCGACGCTTTGCTTCACCAAAAATACGACCGACATATTCCCCCAAAATACCAATACTCAGTAATTGAATGCCGCTCAGGAATGAAATAATGACGGCCAGTGATGCATAACCCGGCACGTCTACACCGTTTGCAAGTGTATGAAATAATATATATGCACCGAAAGCAAATGAAAGGATGGAAATTATCAAGCCGAATAAACTGGCTACGCGCAGTGGTGTCGTGCTAAAGCCTGCAATCCCCTCTAGTGCAAGGTTCCAAAGACCAAGGTAATTCCATTTTGTATAGCCGGCGGCGCGTGGTGCACGATTGTATTCAAAAGCTACTTGTTTAAAACCGATCCATGCGAATAACCCCTTCATGAAGCGGTGCTTTTCACGTAATTGGCATAGAGCGTCAATAGAACGTCTGTTCATCAGGCGGAAGTCACCGGTGTTTTTAGGGATGTGAACTTTGTTCGCAATGAAATTAATCACATTGTAAAAGCCGTTCGCTGTGAATTTTTTAAACCATGTTTCACCTTCGCGAATGATCCGTTGGCCATAAACAACGTCTGCATCGCTCTCTTTCCATACTTTTATCATATCGGGGATGAGGGCAGGCGGATCTTGCAAGTCGGCATCAAGGATAATCATTGCATCGCCAGTTGTATGATCTATGCCGGCGGTCATTGCGGCCTCTTTACCGAAGTTGCGGGAGAGGTTCAAAACCATGACACGGGCATCTTGTGCCTGTATCGCAAGAAGTTCCTCTAACGTGTTGTCTTTACTGCCATCATTAATGTAAATAATCTCGAAATCATAATCAGCCAGAGTGTTGATCACATCACAAATGGCACGATGACATAAATCAACGACGCCTTGCTCATCATAACAAGGAACAACAATGGAAATCAGTTCTTTTTTGGTGGCTTTTTTGGGCATACAGAAACTCTAAAGGTTATTGTCTTGTTTTAGGACATACACATCATAATAGATAATTTTATCAAGATCAGTATTTCCCGTAGCCAGGCTGGTGTCAAAGGTTAAGGTGTCATAGTATTTGTAATTCTCCATAGCTTGAGCAAAGTCAGCATTCGCCAGCAAGAAATTAAAGAATGTGCGGTTTGTTTCCTCTTCTCCTTCTGCGCGGTATTGCGGAACAATGACTACACTGGCTTTATGCTCGTGAAGGTCATCGCTCATTATTTTTATAAACGCATTCATTTTATCTTTAATATGTTGGCGCTCGTCGTCATTTTCGGCCTGGGCATGGAGCATGGAGAGTCCGTATAGGGGCCAAAGTTGGCCAAAGCGTGTGGCATTTTCAACGCCGATAGTATAAGGGACAGGTGTGAAGGGGGATTTAAAATCAAATACTGCAAAGCGCCTGTTCCATGCTAAATCATCAATCCCTTCTATAACAGGTTCTGCGTTATATTGGCCTTGTGTGAAATATGGGTGGTTTCCGCCAGTTGTATAGGGAAGCGTAATCATAATAATGATTCCGGTTCCGAGCCATAGCGCTATATCCGCATATTTGAACGTGTGATAAGCCAGGATATAGACGCTTAAGAATAAAGAAAGCATACCAAAACACAAGAACGGCAGTGTGTGATAATGAAAGCCTTTGTTTTGCATGGCATAAGGGATGATGCATAAAAAACTGAGGGCTATGGTTACATATAATAAGCAGCGTAATGCTTGAAATTGTTCCTGTCGCGGTATCAGAAATGATGCGCCTAGCGCCAATATAGGGTACAGAATATAGTGCGCGCGATAGGTTAATGGAAATGGTTTATCCTGATTATAAATCGTCGTAACCTCGGACATGATTTTAAAGAAGTCGGGAGTGTAAACATAAATAAACGATAAATATGTAATCGCGGAAATTATTGGTATATAAAAATCAGGCGCACTTAAGACAGATTTTAAGCTCTTATTTTTGTACAATCGGTGTGCCAGGAATACCGCAGGGATAAGCACATAATATGGCTTTATCGCAAGTGCAATTGATCCGATTAAGGCAACAATAATTCCATTTGTTGATTTTACATCTTTTCCATAGGTTAGCAAAGTTTGCAAAATACAAAAGGGGAAGAGGAAGACAAAAATCAAGTGATCTTTTAGGCCGTATGAAATTCCGACAGTCCAAGCATGTACGATTAAAAAGCCGGCAATTGTTGGAATGATAATATCCCATCCATATTTAGCTTGCAGCAGCAATTTATACGCAAAGTATACGGAAATTATAGAGTATAGTGCAGAGCACAAGAAAACAGACAGGTGAGCGGACAGGCCCATAAATTTATGGAGAGGATAAGCTGGCAAATAGATCAAAAAGCTTAGCGGTGGGTTCGTTTCGTAGAAGTCTTGTGTGTAAGTACCACCGTGTAAAAACCTTTCTAAACATTGCATAAGCCAAGCAATATCAATATCCATATGCACATTCAGGTAAAGTCTTGCCCAAATCACAAGGCTGGCGCAAATGAGAATGAGGCTGGCAGCGGGTGGAAACTTAAAGTTCATCTGGTTCGTATCTTGCAAAATAAATCCTTTTGCTTATCAATTTTTGAAAATAGTGTAGTGTTGAATCTATGATAGAAGTCATTAAAAGTCATTACAAAAGTATTAGTAAATTCAGTGTAGTAGGTGTTGTAAACACGATCATTGATTTTGCTGTATTCTCGTTTTTGTTTTACACATTTGAGATTCCGTTCATTATTGCGCATATTTGCGCGTTTTGTGTCGCAATTATCAATAGCTTTTATTTTAATGCTATATGGACGTTCAGAAATCTAAAACGTGAACAACTTATGCTGCAGGTAACACAATTTTTTATTGTCGGCCTTGTCGGGTTGGGTTTCAGCACAATTACCTTGTACTTTGCGGCATTTTTTATGCCTGCGATATTGGCTAAATGCGTGGCAATGGGCGTTTCGCTCGTGTGGAATTACGTCGCCAGTTGGGTGTTTGTTTTTAAGAAATAGGTTTTAACGCCGATTGTATGGCTAAGCGAAAAAAAGACCTGATTATTCAGGTCTTTTTGTTATTTGATGTTAGGAAGAGCACTTCTTAACTTGCTTCTTTCTCTTCTTCGCTGTCCGAATCTTTTTCTGCCTCTTTAAGCTTTGGCTTGTTATCAGACTTTGACGATTTCTTTTTGTTTTTTGATTGCTTGTATGTTGGTTTTTCGCCGTCTGTTACCGTTTTTTCGTCAACCGTAACTTTTTCAACGTCATCCATATCAGGCACTTCGAACATCGCATCCAGCAATAAGCCTTCGATGATGGAGCGCAAGCCACGCGCACCTGATTTGCGTTCAATCGCCTTCTTCGCGATGGCTTTTAGTGCGCCATCTGTAAACTCAAGCTCGGCATCTTCCATCTCAAACAGTTTTTGATACTGCTTAACAAGGGCGTTTTTCGGCTCAGTCAAGATGGTGATCAATGCATCTTCATCAAGATCCTCAAGTGTCGCAATAACAGGCAAGCGGCCGATGAATTCAGGGATCAAGCCGTATCTATGCAGATCTTCAGGCTGTAGGTCTTTGAACAATTCGCCAACACCGCGCTCATCCGGTCCTTTAACCTCGGCGCCAAAGCCAATGTTTGTACCTTTACCGCGCTCGGCAATAACTTTATCTAGGCCCGCAAACGCACCACCACAGATGAACAGGATGTTCGATGTATCAACTTGCAAGAATTCTTGCTGCGGGTGTTTACGTCCACCTTGCGGAGGCACAGACGCAACCGTTCCCTCCATCAGTTTCAAGAGTGCTTGCTGCACACCTTCACCTGATACGTCACGTGTAATTGACGGGTTATCTGATTTACGAGAAATCTTGTCGATTTCATCAATATAAACGATACCTTTTTGCGCGCGCTCAACGTTATAGTCAGAGGCCTGCAATAATTTCAGAACAATATTTTCTACGTCTTCACCAACATAACCGGCTTCAGTTAATGTTGTCGCATCGGCCATTGTGAACGGTACATCAAGAATACGTGCCAATGTTTGTGCGAGCAATGTTTTACCGCACCCAGTAGGGCCGACCAAAAGGATGTTTGATTTTGCCAGCTCAACTTCGGAACCGTTTTCGCCACCATGTTCCAAACGTTTGTAGTGGTTGTGAACAGCAACAGACAGAACGCGCTTTGCACCTTCCTGGCCGATAACATAATCATCCAGAACTTGCTTAATTTCGCTTGGCGCAGGGACGCCGTCACCTGAACGTACGATTTGTGTTTTATCTTCCTCGCGGATGATGTCCATACACAGTTCAACACACTCGTTACAAATGAACACGTTTGGCCCTGCAATAAGCTTGCGCACCTCGTGTTGGCTTTTTCCGCAGAATGAACAATATAGTGTGTTTTTAGAATCTGATGACCCGGATGATGATTTACTCATGTTTAAGGCTTTCTGTCCTTTATGAATTTTTATTAATCTCAATCTGCCAATTGCAGGGCGCGAGTGCAAGCCCTTATATGCAGGAATGTTGATTTTTACGCACAGGTAATCGGTTTTTTTGACTTGCCTTTGCGCCAGACCTCCATCATAACACAGTTAAGTTTTTAAAACGACGCAGGAATACAATGTCTTTAGAAACAATTGATGAAGTTGTTGAGAATTTTTCCCTATTTGATGATTGGGAAGACCGTTACAGATATCTGATTGATATCGGGCGGACATTACCGCACATGGATGATTCTCTTAAAACGGATGAGCATTTAGTGCGCGGTTGTACATCACGCGTGTGGTTGATTACCACAAAAAGCGACGATGGCAAGCACCACTTCCAAGCCGATAGCGATGCACATATTGTGCGTGGCCTTGTCGCGTTATTGCTCTCGGCGTATGACGGGAAAACATCCGGCGAAATTGCGCAGATTGATATTGAAAAAGCATTTAGTGATATCGGTCTTGATAAACACCTGAGCGCAAATCGTCGCAGCGGATTTTTCGCAATGGTCGAAAAGGTCAAAAGCTACGGCTAATCTTTACCTTGTTCTTCTTGAGCAGGAGCAGGGGAAGCTTGTGTGCTTTTTTGTGCGGCGAGATCTTTTTCCATCGTTTCTTTATGGCCTATACCCCCGAGGATTGTAGCGAATAGTTTATCCGCTTCTTCGAGATGAGCGCCGCTTAATTCTGCTTCAACTGACATGATCGAGTGCGGGGAAACCCAAAGCTGTGCAAGGTAAAGGGAATCATCCAACCCTTTTTGTGCCTTACCTATCAAACCTGTTTGGCGGAAATTTTCTTCAGTAACACTATCAACGCGGTATGATTCAATAACCGTGTCTTTTGTCATTTCACGAACGGTTTTTTCCATGATTTCAGGTTGGAAAAAATCAAACATTTCGGGAGAGGCGGGATTGCAAATAATATCAACACGCACTGTCGATGACATTTCAATGACTTTTGTGAATGAAACCAATTTGAAACATGTGGCATCATCGTCTTCGCTTTCGCATTTTTCCGATATCACGGGTTCTTCAGGGAAATTGGCGATGAAATCACAATATTCAGGTTGGTATGTGAATGATTCTTGGGCAAATGCCGCAGAAGGAAAAAGGGCAAAGAGCGCGAATAAAAATGTTTTTGAACGACAAAATTTTCTATACAAGCTCATGAAATGTCCTTTTGTAACTTATGTGGTTTAAGACTGCGGCTTCCAGTCTTTGGCAACTGCCTCGGTTTGCTCGCCCGTTTCCATGTTTTTCACTTCATGGGGGCTGCCGTCTTCAAATGGCGGGAACCAAACATAGGGTATCCCTTTTTTCTCGGCATAGGCAAGTTGTCTTTTTAATTTCGACGGGCTGTGGAATGTTTCAACATTCATGCCTTTTTCTCGTAATGTTTGTGCAACGCTCATCATCTCCGCGCGGGCGTCTTCGTTTGGTAAAACAACCAACACATGCGCAGGCGAAATTGATGTTTTCGGCAATTTATTTTGCGTTCTGATGCGTTCAAATAAACGTGAAAAACCGATGGAGATACCAACACCCGGCAAATGTTTGTTGATGTAATGCCCCGCAAGATCATCATAACGTCCGCCTGAACAGATCGAGCCATAGCCCGGATCATCAACAAAAACGGTTTCATATACCGTGCCCGTATAATAATCGAGGCCGCGAACAATCGATAAATCGGCAACAGCCGCGCCTTCGGGCAGGTGAGAGAGTTGATCCATGACAAAGCATAGCTCGTCGATGCCCTCTTGCATTAATTCATTTTCACCTTTGAGTGACTTGATGTCCGTACACGCAATTAGGTTTTGAATCTTTGTCTGTGCGTCTTGTGAAAGCCCATGTTCAGCCAGCAAGTTTTCAAATTGCTCTTTGCTGATTTTTTCTGCTTTATCAACAATGCGTGTAATGTCCGTTGTGTTTTCAACTTCCAATGCAGAAAGCAAGCCCATCAAAATTTTACGGTTGGAGATACGAATTTTAATATTCTCATCTTCCATCCCTGGCAGGCTGCTGAGGATTTCCCAGATGATCGCGGGCATTTCCGCATCAAAATGAAGAGGTAAATTATCAACATTAATAACGTCGATATCACATTGATAAAATTCACGAAAACGGCCTGATTGCGGGCGTTCACCGCGCCAAACGCGTTGCATTTGATAGCGTTTAAACGGAAAAACCAGATCATTAAAATGCTGCGCCGTGTAACGGGCGAGGGGAACCGTCTGGTCGAAATGCAGAGCAAGGCGTGCTTCCTTGTCATTATCATCTTTATGCAGGCGTTCCAGAACATAGACTTCTTTGTCTACATCCGCGCCGCCGTCACCACCCTTGGCGTTGATTGCATCAAGGGTTTCAACACTTGGTGTTTCAATGTTGCAAAAACCGTAGCTTTCAAAAACGCGGCGAATATGGTCGAACCATTGTTGCTCTGCCTTGCGCTCTTGCGGAAGCCATTCGGGAAACCCGCTAATTGGGGTTGGTTTGTATATTTTCTTTTTATTGCTCATGGGAATTTAGTTACGTTAAGTTTAGCGCCAGTGCAAGCGTGAAAGTGGTTTTACTCCGATAACTTCCATTGCGGACGAATAAAGTGGCATGTATATCCGTCGGGATATTTCACCAGATAATCTTGGTGGCCGTCTTCCGCCGTATGAAATTCTTGTGCTTTTACAATTTGTGTGACAATCGGCGCAGGGAAAATTTGTGCATCAATCAGGATGTTGATTAAGCTTTGCGCGGTTTGTGCTTGCTCATCATCCACGACAAAAATAGCTGAACGATATTGTGAGCCGATATCATTGCCTTGTCTGTTTTCGGTTGTCGGATCGTGGATTTGGAAAAAGAATTCCAATATCGCGCGATAGGTTGTTTGGCTTGGGTCGAATGTGATTTCAATCGCCTCTGCATGGCCTGTATCACCTATGCAAACTTCATTGTAGGTCGGGTTTGGTGTGTGCCCGCCCGTATACCCCACGCGCGTTGATATGACGCCTGTTTGTTTGCGGATTAAATCTTGCATACCCCAAAAGCAGCCACCGGCAAGAATCGCGATGTTCTCGGTTCTAGTGTCTTGTGTCATGAAAAAGCCCCTCTAATTGCTTTGTTAATGCTTCGGCCAAACTGTCGGCGTCAGAAATTTTTATCGCTGTTTTGTAGTAACGCGTGACATCATGGCCGATACCGATTGCCGTTAATTCTACATTTGATTTATCCTCAATCCATCTAATGACGCTGCGTAAATCCATCTCAAGAATATTGGACGGATTAACGGAAAGGGTTGAATCATCAACGGGTGCACCATCGGAAATAACAAGTAGTATTTTTCGCTCTTCGGGGCGTTTGGAAATGCGGTTATACGCCCAAACGAGCGCCTCGCCGTCGATATTTTCTTTTAATAAGCCTTCCTTAAGCATTAGTCCGAGGTTTTTGCGGGCACGTCTGATGGGGGCGTCGGCGGCCTTGTATATAATGTGGCGCAAATCATTCAGGCGACCCGGTTTCTCGGGGCGGTCATTCTCCATCCATAGCTCGCGCGATTTTCCGCCTTTCCACGCACGCGTTGTAAAGCCCAGAATCTCTGTCTTCAGGCCGCAACGCTCCAGTGTTTGGGCGATAATGTCTGTCGTCATTGCGGCAATTGCAATAGGGCGTCCACGCATTGACCCGGAATTATCGATTAGAATGCTCACAACCGTGTCTTTGAACGGCATTTCCTTTTCCTGCTTAAAGGTAAGCGGCACAGTGGGGTTTGCAATAACACGGGCAAGGCGTGCGGAATCGAGGATGCCTTCCTCCATGTCAAACTGCCAGCTCCGTTGTTGCTTCGCCATTAATTTACGCTGCAGTCGATTGGCCAGTTTCGTGATGATGTTGTGATGATTGGACAGTTGTTGATCCAAAAGGGTGCGTAAACGCTCCAGTTCTTGCGGGTCAGCAAGGTCCGCGGCGGAAACTTCTTCGTCAAATTGCGTAGTATAAACGGTATATAACCCTTCCACATATTCAGAAAAATCAGCGGGACGGCCGGGGGGCGGGGGCATGGCCTCTTCATCCATGACCATATTTTCGGAATCCATATCATCCAGAATATCGTCCAAATCCATATCGAAATTTTCATCAGACTCGGAAGATTCTTGTGTGCCGTCGGACGCACCCGCCTGTTGTTCCTGATCGCCTTGATCGTCTTGTTGATCGCTATCAGGGTTTTCATCGGCCTGATCTGCGTCTTGCTGCTCTCCTTGTTCTTCGTTTTCTTGATCCGTTGTGTTTTGATCTTCGCCGATGACGGGTAATTCAAGATCACGGAGCAGGGTGCAAGATGCCTTGGCAAAGGCACGTTGATCGTGCAGAACATCTTTCAGTTGGTCAAAATTTATATGTTTCAGGCGTTCATTGATCCATGGCTGCCATAACTCTACGGCCTTTTGAGCCGATGGCGGTGCTTTTCGTCCTGTTAATTCACATCGTGCAACGATATGTAATGCATCGGCCAAGGTCATTTCGTCTTTGTTTCTGATATCGCCAAAACCACGTCGTTGCGCTTTGGCCTCTAGGACGGCATCTAAATTTTTGCCGACACCATCCATCGCCGTTATGCCAATGGCATCGCATCGTGCCTGCTCCAGTGCATCAAGAGCGGCCTGAACGCGTAAATCACTTTGGCCGTTGCTGCGGTGAAGGGCTTGGTTATGATGCGCAATTTTCAGCGCGTATGTATCGGCGCAGCCACGTATCAGCGTACGTTTATTCTCATCCATATCCGCGGTCGGCGCAGGAATGCGCGGGCGTTCTAGGTTTTTGATTTCGCCTGTCGGCATTTCGACTTCGGAATATGTGACATCAAGATCCGCCTTGCGTGACATGGCGCGCATGGTGGACGATGTGGTTTGTTTGAATTCTTCTGTTCTGTTCTCGCTCATGATAGAAATGATCGTATATGATTTTCAAATCCGTTCAAACGACTTTCGCATCAATTTGACGTATCACACAGATATGTGATAGTTACTACAAAAAATACAAAGGTGATAGTTTACAATGGGTGCAGTCAGAAAATATGGCAGTATTGTAGCGGCAGTTTTTGCATCAGTCGTCGCAGTGAAATCATGTACAGATGCAATCGTTCCTGATGACGATCAGCCAAACACAACATTTACAGAGCGTTGGGCAGAAGATGCAATGGAGGAAACCGTTGCCATTCCTAAGGGTATTTGGAATTGGTTTACCAAAGCATCTGATGGTGTGTCGGTCGAAGGTGTTGTTGATAAAGTTTTCGACGCAGGTGATAAGGCTGTGGAAACAGGTGATCGCGTTATTAAGCGTGTTGACGAAAACTTGGATCAACGCGGCATTAACCTTGATGGTAAAACAGGCGATCCGGTTAAGGATTGCATTATGGACTCTGAGTGCTTTGAGCAGGGTATATACCCTGACTAAAACGTAATCAGATTCATTTTTCAATTAATCCGGTACAACAATATTCCTGATCGCGCTTTGGGGTAAATCTACGCCAAAGCAACGTTGGTAATATTCGGCGATGATCGGGCGTTCTTCCTCGTCACATTTATTAAGGAACGACATACGGAATGCCATTTCACGATCTTTGAAAATTAACATGTTTTCTGCCCACGCAATGACCGTACGTGGTGACATCAGGGTTGACAGATCACCATTTACAAATCCTTCACGAGTCATATCTGCTAATGTTACCATCTTGCTGATTGTGTCGCGCCCCTCAGGTGTGTCGAGATCCGTTAGCTTTGCCAACACAATGCCGGCTTCTGTATCATGCGGCAGGTAGTTAAGGGTGGTAACGACATTCCATCTGTCCATCTGACCTTGGTTAATTTGCTGTGTACCGTGATAAAGGCCGGTTGTATCACCCAGGCCGATTGTATTGCTTGTGGCAAACAGGCGGAATGCGGGGTGCGGGCGAATAACCATGTTCTGATCGAGGAGGGTAAGTTTCCCTTCTGCTTCTAAAACACGCTGAATAACAAACATAACATCGGGACGACCCGCATCATATTCATCAAAGACCAAAGCGACAGGGTTTTGTATCGACCAAGGCAGCAAGCCTTCTTTCCATTGGGTAATTTGCTTCCCTTCTTGAAGGGTGATTGTATCTTTACCGATCAGGTCAACGCGGCTGACATGACTGTCGAGGTTTATACGTACGCACGGCCAATTTAGTCGCGCGGCGACTTGTTCAATATGTGTCGATTTACCCGTACCGTGATAGCCCTGAATCATCACGCGTCGGTTAAAAGCAAACCCTGCCAAAATGGCCATTGTCGTGTCATGATCAAATTTATATGTGGGGTCTACTTCGGGTACATTTGGGGTATCCTCACTAAAGCCCGGAACTTCCCAATCAAGATCAATGCCAAAAGTTTCACGTACATTAAATTTGCGATCAGGAATAGATGTGTACTTTCCTTCCTTTTGCTTGATTTGGGTGATGCTAAAAGACATGCCGCGGCCGGCTTCTTTTTCCTTATCAAGATTTTCGCTCGTGTGCTTTTGCATACTGATATCGACCTGCTTTTTTGTATTTTGGATAAGAGTTAGACTTTGTGCTCAGGGAGGTTTTTGTACTCCTCAAACGCTAGCTTTAATATGGTATACGCCATATTGATCTTTTTGAGAAGCTCTTCTGCCTTCGGATCGTTTTTATTCAAATCCGGGTGATATTTTTTCGCCAGTTTTTTGTATTGTTTTTTGATCTCATCTATATCAACGGGTGGCGCCAGCCCCATAATTGCCATTGCTTCATATTCAGGGGTATTACGGTCCCCATGAAATTCACGTTTTCTGTTTTCTTGTTCATTTTGGTTTTGGGCATAGTCATCTTCACCAAAATAGAAGCGTTGTGCATTTTCAAAAAGGTTTTCTTCTGCCTTTGGTGATGTGTATTGCCATGTCGGACGGTCGCCGTACAGGCTACTCATCATATGGTCTTGCACTTCGCGGTCAGACATACCGGAGAAAAAATCCCATGCCTTGTTATATTCGCGTGCATGCTCAAAACAGAAATCATAATATTCATTCAGGCCGCGATGCTTTGGCGCCTTATGTCCCGCATCATGTGGGCAGCCCGGCATATCACAAACCGATGTTTGTGTTTGATTAAGTTCGTCGGCAAATTCCGGAGAATTTGGTTTTAAAATAATTCTGGGCATATCAACATTTATTATATAGATAATCTTTATATACGACAAAATAGAAAAGGCTAAAAAATGGAAAAAAATTCAATGAAAAACAAGATTGAAGACAAATTAAATAATGCTTTTTCGCCGACAACTCTGAAGGTTGTGAATGAAAGCAATCATCATTCCGGGCATACGGGAGATGACGGTAGTGGCGAAAGCCATTTTGCTATTCAAATGTCAGCCCCTTCTTTGCAAGGTCTAAGCAGAGTTGATGCACAACGACGTGTTTATGACGTCTTAAAAGAAGAAATGAAAATCATACACGCGTTATCCTTGAAGGTAATTTAATGATTTTATACCCTATAGTTGCATTATTTTTTTAATTGTTATAGTATGCTTAAATATTAAAGGAAGTTATTTTATTTATTAATTTATTTATCTTGTGTGGGGGTAAAAATGATTAGAGCGGTTAATAAAACCGTGGAGCAGAGTACAGAAGACAGTACCAGCTCTTTAGTTAGTCGTAATGTTACAATTATGGGCAGGCGTACATCAATCAGGCTTGAACCTGAAATGTGGGTTGCCATCAGAGATATCGCGAAGCGTGAAAAATGCTCCGTTCATGATATATGCTCTCTTGTTTATGTTCGAAAAAATGATGCAACTTCTTTAACGGCGGCTATTCGTGTTTTTCTAATGCTTTATTATCGTGCGGCTGCGACAGAGCAGGGGCACATGAGTGCAGGGCATGGTGATTTCAATAATATGAAAAGACGCGCAAGAATTCCTGATGAATATGAGAAATATTTTTCGCGTAAGAAATCAGGGCGGTTTATAAACAAGAATATTAACAACGATAATAGAGAAAACGGGTAGTTTTCATCGTTTGTTTTATATGTTTCTGCCGAATTCTAAGAATTTCTGTCTACGTTTTTTGATTAATTCCTGACCGTTCCAAGGGGTCATATCTTTTAGACCCTCTTCAATTTGGTTTGCTACGGCATTGATGGTGTCATCTTTTTTACGATGCGCACCACCAACAGGCTCATCAATAATTCCGTCGATCAGCTTTAATTCATGTAAATCCTGGGCAGTTAGTTTAAGCGCTGCTGCTGCGTCTTTCGCATACTCACCGCTACGCCATAGGATAGAGGCACAACCTTCGGGTGAAATAACTGAGTATATTGAATGTTCCAGCATATAAATTTTATCCGCCACTGCAATCGCAACGGCTCCACCTGATCCGCCTTCACCAATCACAACAGATATAATCGGCACATCAGTACGCAGGCATGTTTCGATTGATTTTGCGATGGCTTCTGACTGTCCGCGCTCTTCTGCCCCTTTGCCCGGGTATGCGCCCGCTGTGTCAACCAATGTAATGACAGGTAGCTGAAACTGGCTGGCCATTTTCATGAGGCGTTGTGCCTTACGATAACCTTCTGGGCGTGTCATACCGAAATTGTGTTTGATACGACTTTGTGTATCATGCCCTTTTTCTTGACCAATAATTATACATGAGCGTCCACGGAAGCGACCCAAGCCGCCAATCAAAGCGTGATCTTCGGCAAAGTTACGATCACCTGCAAGGGGCATAAAGTCGTCAATCATACCCTTAACATAGTCAACCATATGCGGACGGTTTTGGTGACGGGCAACTTGCACCTTCTGAGACGCTGTAAGCTTGCTGTATGTCTGAGTAAGCAGTTTATCTGCCTTGCTTTGCATGCGAGAGATCTCTTCCGCAATGTTGACTTCACCGTCACTATTAACGTGGCGAAGTTCTGCGATCTTTCCTTCAAGCTCCAAAATCGGCTTTTCAAAATCCAACTGACTCATAATTTACTATCACTCTATCTATGTTGGCGCAGCGCGTGCCGCGTCTTAATTATCCGTACCTGTTTTTGATAGCGGATGCTTTTCTTTTACAGTTTCTTTTGCCTGATCACTCAGGATATGGGTGTAGATTTGCGTTGTCGCAATATCAGCATGCCCAAGCATCTTTTGAACAGAGCGCAAGTCAGCGCCGTTGTTCAAGAGGTGTGTTGCAAACGCGTGACGCAGTATGTGCGGGCTAACGCGTGATCCGTCAATACCGGATTCTTTTGCTAAATCTTTCAAAAGTTGCGCAAAGCGTTGGCGGGTTAAATGCCCGATATCCGAAGTTTTTGACGGGAACAACCATTTGTTTTGACGTGCAGCATCAGATTTATCTTGTGATAAATGCTCATCTCTACGTGCGATATAGTTTTTCAATGATTCTTGTGCAGGCTTCGATAGGGGGACCATGCGCTCACGTCCTGCTTTGCCTGAAACAATGATGAACTCTTTGTTCTCGCCAATAGCGGAAAGAGGCAGTCCGACTAATTCTGATACACGTAAACCTGTAGCGTAGATCATTTCCAGCAAGCAAACAAGGCGTACACCTTCTGCCGTATCAGTTGAAGCCGCAGTTTTAATTAATGTGTTAACTTCGTCTTCCGACAAAGTTTTTGGAATGCTGCGGCCTTGTTTCGGGCTTTCGATTGTGGATGTCGGGTCATCTTCGCGTACATTTTCAGAAACCAGAAAACGATAAAACTGGCGTAGTGCAGACAAGCGACGTGCTACAGTACGCACTGCAATCTTGCTGCGGTCTGCTGATTTTGTATTGGCCTTGTTCGCAAGATCCTTCAGGTAAGCCTTTAGCTCGTCTGTCGTTGCTTTATTAAGGTCAGAATTCTTTTCGTTACGCAAATACATCGTAACATCGGCAAGGTCACGCCAATAGGCCTGACGTGTATTCATGGCGGCGCCGCGCTCAGTTGTGAGCATATCAAGAAACGATTCTACTAGCGGATGTAAATCCGGTTTCGGTTTTGCCGGGCGTCCTGGTCTTGCCATTTGTATTCTCCTTCGTTCTAGAACCCTATGACAGCCTGAGCCATCATTTGACGGGATAATCTATTCATTCCTGTTTCACGCAGTGCCGAAACAATGTCATCCAATGTTTCGTGATATATCCCCTCGGGTGCAATATTGTTTAGCAAAATACCGCTTAGTAAAATCACAGTCGCAGTGTTTTGCTGACGACCCAAACGTTGCAGCTCAATTATGGCCGAATAGGGTGGCATGGTATAACTTTTATTTCCACCCAAGTCAAAGTCATTTTCATAAACAAAACGAACTTTATCACCAATCAACCCACTCATGTCAATATTTTCTATAATATTTTTTGAGGGGGTTTCTTTAATGAAATATAATAAATATGGCGTCAACGTTTTTTGTGAAGACGCAAATAGCTTTTTACTCACAGATTCGTTCATGAGGAGGGCGGAAATTAAGGTTTTTGCACGCGCTGTGTTGCATGAAATATCATTGCATTCCATGTCATTTAAGTCATCAATCCAGTCCTCAGGCGCATCCGTATCTTGTTGCAAATGAAGCCGCAAGAGTGCATTGACCTGATCCATAGTAAGGTCGCTTCCAATATCGAGATTTGAAGCCGCGTTTAAAAACGGCGTAAAAAGCGGGAGAGCATTTTTTTCTGCAAGGCTAAGGGCTGATAAAACTTTTTGTGATTTATTTGTGGTTAAAAGCTTTTCACTTTCCGCATAGAGTATGGCAATTTTTTCAATATCTGATTGCGCATTTTCTTTTTCTGCTATCGCTTCGTATTGTGCGATCAAATCACTATTTTCAGTAATACCATAAGTCATGCCATAAGCCGTTAAAACGGCGCGCTGATCTTGGGTAATGTTTGACTGGCTGAGAAGTGATGAAATGTGACTGGCGGGGAAGGCCGCATAGTCGGCAAAGTTCTTATTTTCAAGAAGGATTGCATTTTCGGCAGTTAAAATGGCCTGATCCAGAAAGCCGAGCGTTTTGAATGTTTTTGTATCATAGGTAATTGTGAATTTACGGTCATTTGCCAGTGATTTCAAGGCAAAGCTTTTGGTATCCGTCGGGATTTCAGTGCCGGATTTCAATGTAAATGTGCAATAAGAATCTAAATCTTTCCAGATCCCTTTATATTCATATTCTGGGGCATATATTTTGACGTTTAAACATGCCTTGGCTTTTTCACGATTTAGAAGCATGCTCAGAATAGATAAACTATTGAGCTTTTCGTTTTTTACATCTTCGGGAATTTTGGTCGACAGAGCAGCAGCTTGTTTGTAGTAACCCAATTTTAGCAATGTATTCAAACGAAGAGTGAGTAGGTCTTTGCCGTCTTTGATTTCAATATCATTCGAGATTGTTGAAGCATCGGCCGAGGTTAGCAATAGATTACGTATATTTTTGTTTAGGGCAATCCACGGGCCTCTGTCGGCTTTATCTATCAGTGCGGTTAGTGATGACCGTTCCGCCTCATAATAGGCACCGTTGCCAATGCTTTGTGGATGGTCTGTATCAAATATACCAATCGATTCTAATTGTGTGAAATTTGTATGCAAAGGGTTCTGCGCGTATGCATGCGTTGCCATCAGCGCGCCTGTGGCTGCCGCCAAAACGGTTTTGAATACTCTATTCATCAATAACCACCTCATTCGGGATTGTTTTGGAAACTGTTTCCTGTGGTATGGAAACGTCTTGAAACGCCACAAATGCGCCAAGAGCAAAGATAAAAAGAAAGGCTATTGCCAAAGTTATTTTCAAAATGAACGACATGTTATAACTGTTCGTGTTGTAAAGTTTTGATGCTATCTGTAAACAGGAACTTGTATAGCAAAGATAAAGAAAATTTGAAAGCATGGATAAAAATAAAGCGAACCAAAATCAAAATTTGAGCAAGCCGATTGTGATGATCGGCATGATGGGCTGCGGGAAAACACATATTGGTGAATTGTTGGCAAAAACAATGGATCGCGTCTTTTATGACTCTGATGTTGTGATTGAACAAATGCAGCAACGCAGCATTGCTGAAATTTTTGCAAGTGACGGAGAAGCAACATTCAGAATTATTGAAAAGAAGACAATTCTTGAGATGTTGGATCAACCCATTGCCTCTGTCATCTCTACCGGTGGCGGTGCGGTGACGATCGAAGGTATGATGGATATTCTGAAGGATCGCGCCATTATCATATGGGTGCAGGCAGACATTGATGTAATTTGGGCGCGGGTGAAAGATGACGAATCACGCCCTTTATTGCAAAATGATGATCCCAAAGCGACGTTATGTCGTTTACACGAGCGAAGAAAACTGTTTTATGAGCAAGCACATATTCATATTCGTAATAACGGTGATGATGCCGATGCGATTGATAATATTATGCGCGAATTGAAACACTTTTTGTGATATACAATAAAACTGATTGATCGAATTAATTTAATAAGATGACAAATACAAATACCGTTCATATTGCCCTTGGCGATCGTAGCTATGATATCTCTATCGGGCAAAACCTTCTGGAAGATATAACCTCTCTTGTTCCGGCCTCTCTACAGGGGCGTAAAGTTTTTATTATTACCGATGAGAATGTGGTGCCCTATGCGACGGCCGTGCAGGAAAAAGTAAAGGCTGCGGGGGCTTCGTTTTTTGAGATTTGTACATTGCCGTTTGGCGAGGGTACGAAATCATACGAATCTCTCCACAAGGTACATGGGTGGATGCTTGAAAATAATATCCATCGTAATTCATTGGTTTTTGCCGTGGGTGGTGGGGTCATCGGTGATCTTGCCGGTTTTTGTGCGGCGACTATTTTGCGTGGCGTACCATTCGTACAGGTCCCGACAACATTATTATCACAAGTCGATAGCTCCGTTGGCGGCAAGACAGGCATTAATACGCCATATGGTAAAAACCTTGTCGGAAGTTTTTACCAGCCGATTTCTGTTGTTGCGGATATTGAAACCTTAAAAACATTACCCAAGCGTGAAATGCTCGCAGGCTATGCGGAGGTTGTAAAATACGGCCTGTTGGGTGACAAAGATTTCTTTGAGTGGCTTGAGGTACATGGCAGTGATGTTGCCGCGATTGATCCGAAAGCCGTTTCATACGCGATTGAGGTGAGTTGCAAAACAAAGGCACGCATCGTCGAAGAAGATGAGCATGAGGGCGGAAAGCGTGCTTTGTTAAATCTTGGGCATACATTTGGTCATGCGCTAGAGGCTGCTGCAGGATATGACGGAACCCTTCTTCATGGTGAGGGCGTATCGATCGGTATGGTTATGGCATTTGATCTATCGATGCGTATGGGGCTGTGTAACGGTCAAGATGTCCATCGCGTTGTAAATCATTTCAAAAATGTAGGCTTGCCTGTGAACGCAGTAGATATTGATGCAAATGTTGATGATTTAATCGCCACCATGCGCCGCGATAAAAAGGCGATGGATAACAAAATGATCTTTATCTTGGTGAATGGCATCGGCGATGCATTCGTATCAAAAGACGTACCGGAAGATTTGGTGCGTGAAGTTTTAAAAGACTGTCTGGAAGGAAAGTTTAGCTAATGGAACTTGATTGGAGTCTGATTATCTCAATGGCGGCTATTATCATTTTATTGATAATGTCGGCGTTTTTCTCAGGTTCGGAAACTGCATTCACCGCTGCGTCGCGTGTAAGGCTAATGACCAAAGAAAAAGAGGGAAATAAGCGGGCTGCCCTCGTGAACCGTATCCGCGATGAAAAAGACCGTATGATCGGGGCCTTATTGCTTGGTAATAATATGGTCAATATTTTGTCATCCGCATTGGCAACCAGTGTACTTATGAAATTATTCGGTGAGGTCGGCGTGATTTACGCGACATTAATTATGACCCTGCTGGTGCTGGTGTTTGCCGAGGTTTTGCCAAAGACATATGCATTTCACCACGCGGAAACGATGGCAATGCGTATTTCGCCACTCATTAAATTCGTGATAATGATTTTTGCGCCTGTGACCGAAGCGGTAACGTGGATTGTACGGAGTGTTTTGAAGGTTTTCGGTGTGGATATCTCTAAGGTTGGTGCGGGCTCGCATCTGGAGCTATTGCGCGGCGCAATCGAGATGCATGAAGGCCCCGAGCAGGAAACGCAGGAACAACGCGCGATGTTGCGCTCTATTCTTGATTTGGCCGAAGTTGATGTAGAAGACATCATGGTTCACCGTAAGAATGTTGAGATGATTGATGTTGAACAACCTGTGCATAGAATTGTGGAAAGCGTGTTGAACAGTTCCTATACACGCCTGCCATTGTGGCAGGGCGACACGGATAACATTGTTGGCGTTATCCACGCAAAGCAATTATTGCGAGAGATGTTAGATGTCGGCGGTAATATCGATAATTTGGATATGACCCGCATTATGATGAAGCCGTGGTTCATTCCTGAAAGCACGACACTTTATGATCAACTTCAGGCATTCCGTGAGCGCCGAGAGCATTTCGCACTTGTGGTTGATGAATATGGATCATTTATGGGGATTGTCACACTCGAGGATATTTTAGAAGAAATCGTTGGTGAAATTGATGATGAACATGATGAAACAATGAAAGGGGTTCGCCCGCTGTCTAATGGTTCTTATGTGATTGACGGCTCGGTTACCATTCGTGATTTGAACCGTGAATTTGATTGGGGATTACCGGATGAGGAATACTCAACGATTGCAGGTTTGGTTTTGTTCGAATCGCAAATGGTGCCTGATGTCGGACAGTCATTCGTGTTTCATGATTTCCAGATTGATGTTATCCGCAAACAACGCAACCAAATCACAATGGTACGTGTTAAACCGCCCGAGGAACTACCTCCGTCTGAGGAATAACCAAAGGGCTAAATCGCTTGAAAATCCTCAACATTTTGGCGCATATGCTTGGGATTTATCGTGCCGATAATGGCGGCGCTAACGCCCTTATGTGCAAAAGAAAAGCCCATCGCATCGGCGACGTTGGTGTTATGTCCGCTGGATAACAGTTTTTTCAGAATAACACCCTTATTATGTTTTAATGCGTAATCTAGAACGGGCTGTTCGTCGGTGTAATCATGCGTATACATCGCCATGACAACATCCGTTAATTCCAATGCTTTTATGCCGCCATCCGCCGTTTTTGTGGATGCCCCTATTGCTTTGACCAATCCCTGATCTTTGAAATCCTGTATGGTACGGATCAAGGCATCATCACTCAAAATCTTCATATCATCGCCATTTGAGTGAATCATGAGAACATCAATATAATCAGTGTTCAGGCGTTTCAGGCTGCGTTCCAGACTATATTTGAAATGATCGGGGGTGAAGATATATGCACTTTGTCCATCTTCGAATTCTTCACCGGCTTTACCGACGATGACCCAATCCGCGCGATCTTGTGAGAGTAATCGGCCAAGGCGCTCTTCGCTTGTGCCATAGGCCGGCGCGGTATCAAGCATATTAATGCCCAGTTCTTTTGCCAGATCGAGGAGGGCGCGTAAATCTTCTTCACTGGGGATGTCAAAGCCTTGCGGATATTTAATGCCTTCATTACGGCCGAATTTTACCGTTCCCAAACCTATGGGGGAAACGCGTAAACCTGTCTGTCCTAATGTAATGTGATCCATTATAATTTCACCCAATCACATTTATCCCATGGCGGTTTTGCAAATGCAGCCTGCGGGAGATCGGAAAAGTCAGAACTTGTGCAACTTGGGCTAATGCCTTTTTTATCAAGATCGACCTGTATCATATCATAAAGAAGCGGCGCAAAAGTTAGCTTTGTCGGCCAACAATAAAGCGCATTTTCGCCGTGGTGAATTGTTGGTGTATCAGGCATCCAACCATCTGTATTTGATTTGCCCTCAACGCGGTCAATGGGCAGGGTGGCCCACACAGCATCACTAAAATCGATTTGCGGCAGATATGATTTGAACGCGGCCAATGCATTACGATAGACATCGTCTGGATTTGCATCTTTTGCGCGCTCTGCAACGCCGCCACCAAGATACCACACGCGTTCGCCGTTTTCGGTTTTGTGGGTGGTAATTGATGCTACGGGCTTATCCGTTTTTCCGACCAGATGTGCGAATAAATCAAAAGGTGCACCGCGTAACATCCCCTGAAGAAGTGGGCGGTGCTGTGTTTCCAAGCCATTAGCCTCATCCGCATATTGCGCAATGTTATGATTGCTTTTTGCGCTTGTGAAAATGATTTGTTTTGCCGTTATGTTTTGTTTTTTAAGGAAATCGAACGGGGCGTCAGCTTCCTCATGGCCGATTTTTTTTATGCAATCCATATAAGGTGTAGCAAGTGCGCGTAGGACAGATGGCACATCAAGCACAGGTTCATTCATGAATATAACGGAACCTTTAAACCCCGTTGATTGAACGTCGGCGCTCCATTCCTTTTGCGGAACGGATCTGACGCTTTCGCCTAATGCTTTTTGAGTAACAATTTTTGTCAGTCCGCCAAAAAATCCAGGCGGAATCATAAGGTGTTGTGATTGTGCATTCACTTGTGCTTGCGAAAGGTCAACATTACCCTTGCCGTCTAGTGCCTCACGCCATCTATCGGGCATGGCACTGATTGTTTTTGCAAGGCTGCTGACTTTACCTGCGAGCGAGAATTTCAGGCCCGAATGTATAATGCCTTGAGAAGCGAGGGTTTGCCCGCATCCGATTTCATCACGCTCAAGTAATAAGACGTCATACCCCCGTTTTTTGAGCGCATGAAATGTCCAAAGGCCGGCTATGCCTGCGCCAAAGATAACAACATCTATATTGCGGCCTTTAGGCGATTTTTCCATGACACTGCTTAAACTTCTTGCCTGAGCCACACGGGCAAGGCGCGTTACGCGGAACTTTGCTCCATGTATTCGGGTCATTCGGGTCAATCGCAGCATGGCGAACAGTTTCACCTGATGCACTATCTGTTTGCGGCGCCGCTTCATCATTTTTCATAGCAGGATCTTGACGCGTTTCCACCATTTGGTCTTCTTGTGGAGGCTCACCCAAGGCATTGCCGACTGTTAGACTGGCGGAACCTTGATCAAGGTTGAACTCAACAAGGCTAAGCATTTGTGTGATCGTTTCACGCAGCATTTCAAGCATCGCCTGAAACATTTCAAAGGCTTCGGTCTTGTATTCGTTCAGCGGGTCTTTTTGACCAAATGCACGTAGGTTAATACCCTGGCGCAGGTGATCAAGATTTAGCAAATGCTCTTTCCAGTGCTGGTCAAGCATCTGAAGCATGATCGATTTTTCAATCTGGCGCCAAATTTCAGGACCCGTATCTGTTGCTTTTTTCGCCATTTTCTTATCCGAAGCATCAATCAAACGCTCAAGGATCTCAATATCGGCAATGCCTTCTTCATCTGCCCAATCGTTGATCGGTAATTGCAGGTTTAGTAAGCGTAAGACTTCGGTTTCCAGTGTGTCCGTATCCCATTGGTCGGCATAGCTTCCCTTTGGTACACAACGCGCTACCATATCCTCGATAACGTCATGACGCATATCACGAACCATTTCTTCGAGGTTTTCTGTATTCATGATTTCACGACGCTCTTCGTAAATTTCTTTACGTTGGTCATTCATAACATCATCGAATTTCAACAGGTTTTTACGCATTTCAAAGTTCATGCTTTCAACTTTGCCTTGCGCACGTTCCAGCATTTTTGAAATCCACGGATGTTCTAATGCCTCACCTTCTTCGAGACCGATACGTTTATTCGATAGCAGGCCTTCGAGTTGTTGCCCTGCGAAAATACGCACCAAGTCATCCTCAACTGATAGGAAGAACATGGATGCGCCTGGGTCACCCTGACGGCCTGAACGACCACGGAGCTGGTTATCAATTCGGCGTGATTCATGGCGTTCTGTACCGATGATATATAGGCCACCAACCTCTTTGACCTTTTCTTTTTCTTCATCAACTTCTTTGTTGATTTTCGCGATCGCTTCTTTTTTCTTATCGTCTGACCATGACGGATCAATTTCTTCTTCGATACGCATTTCTGCGTTACCGCCCAGTTTAATATCCGTACCACGACCCGCCATGTTTGTGGCGATTGTCACAGCACCTAAGCGACCTGCCTGTGCAACGATATAGGCTTCGCGTTCATGGTGGCGGGCGTTCAAGACATTATGCTCGATCTTTGCTTTTTTTAGAGCGGCAGACAGCTCCTCTGATTTTTCAATCGAAACCGTACCAACCAAAACAGGCTGCTGATTTTCGACGCACTCCTTGATGAGTTCAACGATAGCGCTTTCTTTTTCACGCAAAGATTTATAGATCTTATCGTCATAATCTTGTCGTGCGATCGGGCGATGTGTCGGAATTTGAACCACACCGAGCTTATAAATCTCGTCAAATTCGGCTGCTTCTGTCATGGCCGTACCTGTCATACCTGCAAGTTTTGGGTATAAACGGAAGTAATTCTGGAATGTGATAGAGGCCAATGTCTGGTTTTCATTTTGAATTTCGACATTTTCTTTGGCTTCGATGGCTTGATGCAAGCCTTCTGATAAACGACGACCATCCATCATACGGCCTGTAAATTCATCAATCAGGATCACTTTATTATCCTTCACGATATAATCTTTTTCGGCCTGGAACATTTTATGTGCACGCAGAGCTTGGTTCACATGGTGTACCAAGGTGATGTTTTGCATGTCATACATATTACCTTCTGTCAGAAGTTTGTGCTCACGCAGTAATTCTTCAACATGCTCTTGCCCTTGTTCGGTCAGAACAATACTTCTTTGCTTTTCTTCGTGGTCGTAATCGGCATCTTCAAGCTTTGGAATGATTTTATCGATGGCTATATAAAGCTCAGTATTTCCTTCGGAAGGACCGGAGATAATGAGAGGGGTTCTGGCTTCGTCGATCAAGATAGAGTCGACCTCATCAACGATGGCATAGTTAAACGGGCGCTGTACCATTTGGTTCAGGCTGAATTTCATGTTATCGCGCAAGTAATCGAAGCCAAACTCGTTGTTCGTACCGTATGTAATATCGCAAGCGTAAGCTGCACGACGTTCATCCTCGCGCATTTTCCCAAGGATACACCCCGTAGTCAGGCCCATAAATTCGTATACTTCACTCATCCATGCGGCGTCACGCTCTGCCAGATAATCGTTAACAGTCACGACATGTACGCCTTTTCCCGATAGGGCATTCAAATATACAGGTAAGGTAGACATAAGGGTTTTACCCTCACCTGTGCGCATCTCCGCAATCTTACCGTCGTTCAAAACAAGACCGCCGATGAGCTGGACATCATAATGACGCAGGCCAAGTGTTCTTTGTGCTGCTTCGCGGATTGCGGCAAAGGCTTCGTATGTCAGATTTTTTAGAGGTTCGCCATTTTCGAGTCGCTGGCGAAATATATTTGTCTGGTTCTTCAGCTCTTCATCACTCATCGCCTTGTAAGTCTCTTCGAGCGCATTGATCGGTGCGATGTGTTTGTGGAATGCTTTTAATGCACGGTCGTTAGAAGTGCCGAACATTTTCGTCATCAGAGCGAGTACCATAATATCTCCTAAAAGAAAGTTGTGGAAATGATATAGGACGGAAAAGCCCCTGCGTCAACAATAGCCCTGTGGGCAGTCTGTATTATAGGTGTTGAAAACTGTTTTTCCATTCGCTAGGGTGATGCACATTACTAAAATTATTTAGAATTTTTCAAAAAGTTAGAAGGAATATGGTTATGAAACAAACCATCAATCATAAACAGAATACAAACGAAAAAGGCAGCGCAGCCGTTGTCATTTTGGTTTTGCTAGTTGTCGTAGCTGCCGGTGCGCTCGGCTTTATGGCAGGAAAAAAGGGGCTTATTGATACTGATTCATTAAGTGGAAAAGTTGATATGGCATTAAACAGTAGCAAAGAATCGAATGATGCATATGCGATTGACCCGGAGAAAAACCCTGTTGTTGTTAAGGTCGGCGAAGAGCAGATCACACGTCAGGAAGTTCTTGATATGATGAATCAGATGCCCCCGCAGTTGCGTCAGCAAATCCCTGTTGAGCAGTTATTGCCTATGGCTATTGAACAGGTTGTCGGGAATGCGGTCATTGATATGAAAGTGGCAGAAGCAAAACTCGATGATGATGCTCAAGTGCAAGAAAGACTCGCCAATGCAAAAGAGCAAATTCTAAGAGAGCGTTTCTTGGAACAGGAAATTGACGCGCGTACGACCGAGGAAAAATTGAAAGCAGCTTATGATGAATATGTTGCAAATTATCCAAAAGTTGAGGAAGTAAAAGCGTCACATATTCTTGTTGATGAAGAACAAGTTGCAAAAGACATTATTGCGAGACTTGGCAAAGGCGAAGACTTTGCAGCGCTTGCGAAAGAATTTTCAAAAGACGGTACTGCCGAAGATGGTGGTGATCTTGGGTATTTCGCAAAGCAGGAAGTTGTTCCTGAATTCGGCGAAGTGGCTTTTTCATTGAAAAACGGCGAGTACACAAAGAAACCGGTCAAGTCTGACTATGGCTACCATGTAATCAAAGTGGAAGAAAAACGTGTTCGTCCGGCGGCTGAATTTGCTGAGATGGAAAAATTCCTAAAGCAACAGTTACAAGGTGAGGTCGTTCAAGAAGCTCTTGCTGAGTGGAAGGAAGGCATTGAGATTGAGCGTTTTGATATTACAGGTAAGCCTGTGGCACAAAGTGAGCCTGCTGCCGGTGATGCCGCTGAAGACGAAGCCGCGCCTGCTGCTGAGGAAGCACAAAGCGCACCTGCGGATGCTGCTGCTGCTGCTGAAGAAGCTCCTGCGGAAGAAGCGAGCGAATAAGCTCCATTTAAAAATTGTTTTGAAGGGCCGTGGTTTTATTTGATCGCGGCCTTTTATCTATAAAATTATAATACTAATGATGAGCATAAATATTATGAGATGCGAAGAAGCTCTTAAACACCCCATGCCTGATAAGCCGAGCGGTTTGCCTATTGTGTTGGTCGCGGCAGCGGCTTTGGTTGATAAACAGGGGCGTGTTTTATTAGCACAACGCCCCGAAGGAAAATCTATGGCGGGGCTATGGGAATTTCCGGGCGGTAAAGTGGAAGAGGGGGAAAACCCGGAATTCACCCTTATGCGTGAATTGAAAGAAGAGCTTGGTATTGAAACGCGTGAATGCTGTTTTGCGCCGATCGGGTTTGCATCCCATGCTTATGATAACTTTCATTTATTGATGCCGTTATTTGTGTGCCGCGTATGGGCGGGAGATATTAAGGCGTTAGAACATCAAGGATTTAAATGGGTATATCCAAAAGACATGTATGATTACCCCATGCCCGAGGCGGATATCCCACTTATTTACCAATTAAGAGATCATTTGTAATATACTGCCGCTATGCATCATTCGATCGATGACATTGATAAATTCTACAATAGCGATATCGGCGGTATCGTACAAAATATTCTATGCACAAAAATCAGAGGGCTTTGGCCTGACTTGCACGGTTATCGGGTGATGGGGTGTGGTTATGCCATGCCGTATTTATCCGTTCTTGATAAACGCACTGACAGAAGCTTTGCTATGATGCTTGGTCGCCAAGGGGCAATGCATTGGCCAAGGGGCGGTAAAAACATGACTTTTCTGTGTGATGAGGATCGCATTCCCATTGAAAATGCATCGCTAGACCGCGTTTTGATGGTGCATTATCTGGAATATTGTAATGACTTGCGTCTTTCTTTGCGTGAAATTTGGCGCGTTTTAAAGCCAAACGGGCGTGTCATTATTGTTGTACCTAATCGCATGGGCATGTGGGCGCGTGCGGACTGGGCACCTTTGGGGCATGGGCGTCCGTTTACGCAGGTGCAACTTGATACGGTTTTACGTGATAACTTATTCGTGCCTGAAACACATAAAGGGGCGCTGTTCTTTCCGCCATTGCCAGGGTCGCCTGTGATGATGAAATCTGCGAACCTCATAGAGCGTATGGGGCGTAACTTCTTTCCTTTTATTGCGGGTGTTCACATTATGGAGGCCAGCAAGCAAATTTATGCCCGCGCCGATAAGCCCGGATCGGGGTCTGCTGTGTTTGAAAAAACGAAGGGGATACTAGCCGGTAACGGTCGTCCTGTTCCCCAAAGCTATGTATCCGAAAAGAATTGATTATTTAGGAATGCCCAGCGGGTTATTCGGATCAAGCCCGTCCATAAATTGCTTTTGACGATCGGCATTTGTCACCTGATAAACCAAACCAATCCAGCTCGCCAATATGCTGCGGGCACTGTCTGTCCATGTATTTTCAAGTGTGTCTGCCAGGCTTTTGCTGAGGGCATTGAGTTCGTCGCTGCTCATTGTTTCCGGGTTAAAAAGCATGAGCTTTTCAATCGTTTCCGATTTAAAATAATTCACGGGTAGCGGCGGCGGGTTTGAGCGATTGCCTGATTTATATAATGCGACTTCGCGCTGATATTCTTTGAGCAGGCTGATCGTGTCATATTCAGGGTGTCCCTGCATGCAGACTAATCTGAACCCGTCGGGGCTCACGGCGAGGTGTGTCCCTGCCTCATCGCTTGATATCAAGGTTTTCATGCCCGCCTGATCAAATTGTTCGGGGCTGATTCTGTTGAACCGTGAATGCGGTACGTCAAAAACGGTATTCATATTACGCACCAAGGGGTGGTGTCTGTCTAAAACGCGGTGTTTGTAGACGCCCCATAATTTGTTGCCGCCTGCGATTGGGCTGCGCGCCTGATTATATTTCATTTGCATTACGGCTTGTGAGGCAAGGCAAGAGCAAAGTGTTGAGGTCACATTATCCCATGCCCAATCAACCACTGCCTTTAGCGGTTCCCAGAACGCTTCTTCGCGCAAATCTGACTTTGATACATTGGCACCTGTTATGATAATGGCATCAAGTCCGTCTTCTTGCAGTTTCTCAAAACTCTCGTAATATTCTTTGATATAAGCGTTTGTTTCTTCACTGCGCTCAAGTTCGGGCAGGGTGAAAGGGTGCACATAAAGTTGGGCGATTTGATTACTTTCACCCACAAGGCGGAAAAACTGACGCTCTGTGGCTTCTAATGCGGCATCGGGCATCATATTCAACAGGCCGATATGCATTTCACGGATATCCTGATGGACTGCGCGATCAGCGGGCAGGATTGTACGGCCTTCTTCTTGAAGGCGGGCAAAACTCGGTAAATTTTTATAAGCTACAAGAGGCATTTAAATCTCTTCAAAAATCTTGTGTCATGATCTGATTGATTTATTTGTCACGACAATGTAATAAACTCTAACAATAAAACGAGAATATTTCAGTAGGTCAATGTCAAAAACATTAAACGAAATAAGAAAGCAGATAGATTCGATTGACGATCAGGTTCATGATCTGTTGATGGAGCGTGCTGCGCTTGTTTCATCGGTGGTTGCGGCAAAGAAAAAAGACGGCATGCAAATCGTGCAGCCATCGCGTGAAGCGCGCTTAATGCGCCGTTTGCTGGCGCGCCATAACAGTGACTTGCCAAAGGATACGATTGTACGTATCTGGCGCGAACTTATTGGTTCTGTTCAATTAATGCAAACGGGATATCGCGCCGTTGTGGCTGCGGATGAGCATGCGGATTTATATTGGGAAATGGCGAAAAACTATTTCGGTAGCGCCGTACCGATGAACAAGGTTCAAGGGTACCAAAGCGCGATCGCGTCTGTGCGTGATGATGATGCATCCTTTGCTGTATTGCCGTGGCCAGCACTTGATGATGTCAGCCCGTGGTGGGCGAATCTGTTGAACCGACAGGAAGGCGAAGCGCTTTCCATCGTATGCGCTTTGCCGTATTGCAATGCGCGTTTTGAAAAAAATTATGATAATAGTCGCGCTGTTGTTATTTCAAAAATTGCCTTTTTGCCCTCTGATAATGACGTTAGCTTTTTCGCACTTGAGCTTAGCCGTGATACAAGCCGTGCCCGTGCCAAAGAAGTAGCGGAGCGTATTGGCTTGAATGTTCTTGGGGTCTACACTGCTACATTGTCGCACAACGAAGATGTGCGTATGCATTTATTAGAAGTTGAAGGGTATCACGAATCCGGATCAGATGTTTGTAAGAACCTGATGAACGAGATTGGTGATGTCTGTTATTACTGTGACGTTATTGGCGGATATCCGGTGGTGCCGGATGTTAATGATGATAAAAATAGTGACGCATAGGTCACGCCCGAAAATACACAAATAAATTTTGTTCTTAAAAATGACAGAGAAGAACAAACACAGTAAGAGATTAAAATCATGATTGAAAAAATTACAATTATTGGCATGGGACTAATTGGTTCATCCATCGCCAGAAATGTTCACCAAAATAAATTCGCAAAAGAGATTGTGGCCGCAGATATATCAGAAGAGGTCTGCCAAAAAGTTATCGCACTTGGTATTAGTGATTACGTTACTGATGACCTTGCGCGTAGTGTAGAAGAGGCCGACCTCGTTATTTTATGTGTGCCTGTTGGTGCAATTGATTCGGTGATGAGTACGATTGCCCCATCCTTAAAGGAAGGCGCGGTTCTGAGTGATGTTGGTTCGGTAAAAGGCGCCGTTGTTGAATCCGTAACCAAACACTTGCCTGAACATGTTGATTTTGTTCCGGCTCATCCGATTGCCGGTACAGAATTTTCAGGCCCCGAAGCAGGGTTTGCGGAGCTTTTTAACGGTCGCTGGTGTATTATCACGCCGCTTCCTGAAACATCCATAAAGGCAGTGGAGGTCGTCACAAAAATGTGGGAAGGCTGTGGTTCTATGGTCGAAATTATGGGGCCGCGTCACCATGATTTGGTGCTGGGAATCACATCGCATTTGCCGCACCTGATTGCATACACGATTGTCGGTACGGCCAATGATTTAGAAGACGATCTGAAATCAGAAGTTATAAAATTCTCTGCCAGTGGTTTCAGAGATTTTACACGTATTGCATCTTCTGATCCGACGATGTGGCGTGATGTTTTCCTAAATAATAAAGAAGCAGTTCTTGAAGTGCTTCAGCGCTTCACTGAGGATTTAACAGCTCTACAGCGTGCTATTCGTAAAGGGGACGGAGACTATCTTTACGACAAATTCCATGACACGCGCGCCATCCGTAAGGCCATTATAGATCAGGGGCAGGCGTAAATTTCCTGTTAATCTGCAATTTGTTTTATTTTTTGGGTTGCTTCCTCGATCGGTTTCGGCAGGTCGAGGATTTTTAGCGGGCCAAGATAAACCTTGCTGTCATCTATGGTAAACGTAGTCGTTACCGCGCCGTCTTTTTTCAGGGTGGCTAAGGTAAACGAAGCCATCATCGCTGCGTTTTCCTTGATGATCTTACGCGACACGAGTTTCATCATAAAGTCATCATGATTGATCAGGCGTAAAGTTAAATTCGTATCAGGGTGTGGTTTACGGGAAAAATCAACAGTGCCGATAATTTGGCCTTGCGCGGTACCTGAATTGATGGCGCTGCTATGAATTGTGAGGGTTTCCGGCCAATATGACAGAACGACCTGCAGGCTTTCAAAATCCAGAGGACTACTCCATGCACTTTGTTTCAGGCTAATGCCCGTCATTTCTATTTGCTCATCCGCGCCGAGAAAGGGCCATCCGCTTGCGACAGTGTCGCCAATAGTTACTTCTTCGCGTTTGGTGGTTAGGTTGATTTCATCAAAATGAATATTCATTTTACCAGGAAAGCCGCTAATGTGCGGGGCAGGGATGTTCGCGGATGTGATGGAGGTGTTGGCGTTGATTTCCTGAACAAATTCCTGGTGTCTTTGTTTGATCAGGCTTGCAACATAAAACCAGTATCCCGTATAGGCAATGCCGACTAAACAAAGTAGCGAGAGGGTGACTTTGCCTGCATTGCGTTTTGTTGGAATGGAAGCGCGGCCTTCTTGCATTAACTTCTCCGTTTTTGCTTCGGTCTTGGTTTGTATTTCTTTGAGTACTTCCCCTGACTTACGCGTTGGGTCATGCGGTATAGCAGGGAGGAATTCGAAAACGACCGTACCCGGCTTTTTGCACCATCCTTTTTTAGGGTAAAACACACCAGTGTTAAGAGCCATTGGTATAATCGGGAGTCTTGTAGCCTCTTGAATACGGACAATACCGATTTTATATGGTTTTTCTTGTGTGGTTGTTTCGGGTTTAACGCGCGTTCCTTGAGGGAAAATAATAATCTCACGTCCTTGTGCTGCAACACGGTTAGCACCATCTTGGATGGATTTTATGGCATCTTTCGGCGTGCTGCGATCAATGGCGATAACATCACTTTTGCCAAGATACTGCCCCCAGAGCGGAATTTTAAGCAGCTCCTTTTTTAAAACGATTGCCGGATCTTTAAACAGAATATGAAGCTTGAATGTTTCGTAGGCCGATTGGTGTTTGGCGGCAATAATATATGGCCCTTGATCCGGCAAGTTCTCCAAACCGCGAACTTCGTAGCGCAAGCCAAGGACGTATTTCTCTAGGAAGGCCGTACAATGTACAAAGAAATGAACAACCCAAAAGAACGCGTTACGTGGTAAAACCAACGTCGGCAGCAATATAACGCAGCTTAGCCCCGTAAGAAGATAAAACAGTAAATTAAAGAGGGTGGAGCGAATAAAAAATGGCGGCAACATTAATGCTTCTTTATGTTATCGGGGATGAGGATCAGACTTCGAAATAGAACTTTGTTATATTCGGCGAAGGTCAGAATCCAGAATTTTTTGTCAGTGGGGCCATAATCTATCTCTTCCACGGGGTGAAGGATAATTTTTATATCATCATCCTTTAGCGCGTTTTTAAACTCTAGCGTAGAGCGTAGGAGATGATAGGGCGAAGTCACAAGTCGTATGGATTTTATCTTGTTACTGATGATCCATTCCCGTGTTTCTGCGGCATTTTCCAAGGTGGTTTCGGCGCTGTGCCCCAATGTAATACAGCAATCAGGAACTGTTTCACCGTCCTGTTTCATGGCGATAATATCATCTTCTGTTACGGATTTATGGACGCCGCTGATGAAAAGCTGGGGTGATAAGCCCTGATTGAAAAGTGATAATCCTGTTTTTATGCGGAAGTTTCCACCTGTCAGAACGATGATGGCATCTGTTTTTTCATTTTGCGCCTCAGGTTTTTGATGCAGGACATAATTAACGAAAAAGGCATAGCCGATGAGCCATGACAGGAGGAAAATTAAAACGCTGTACCAGAATAGTTTCTTCATAATCATCCCTCACGCTTTTACGGAATTTCTCTAAGGGATTTTAGAACCGTGCCACGCGCGCTCAGGCTACAAAGAGCCGTGAGAATAAACGGTACGCAAAGCGTTGTCAGTAGGCCATTTGTGCCGATTGAAAAATTCGGTAACAGGGCGCTACCTGTTTGGCCTGCGACAGTACCCATTATGATCAAAATAACAAAGGCAGAAATTGCGCCAACAAATGTTGCTTGCGCTGCAATTTGGGTTGCATGGCGTTGAAATTGTTTTGCGATATAAACATCATGTGCACCCATGCTGTGCAGTAGCTCAATTTCTTTTTTATGAATGGCCATTCTGGTTTTCATGCCTGTAATAATGCTTGTGACTGTAAGGCTGATGATAATGGCCGATACGATCAGTGCAAGAGTTTTTAGCGTATAAGCCAAAGTAATGAGGTCGTTAAGCCATTCGGAATGCGTTTCAATATGCGCGTAGTCAGAAGTTTCAAGGACATCACGTTTAATATTAATAAGTATATTCTCACTGTAATCACTTAGTTCAACGGCAATAAGACCGGGCAGGGGGATATCACTGAGACTCAGGTCGTTTCCTATCCATGGTGCAATAAGCTCCTGAATATCAGTATGCTTGAGGATGTTTGCTGTCTTCACGTTCCTGTTTTTCTGTAGAGTCTCTTTTATTTTGCTAGATTCTTTTTCAATCGTATCGGCCGATAAAATATGACCGTCTTTTGTTTCAGGTGAAATCTCAATCGTGATTTTGTTTTCAAGGCCGGATGACCAGCGATTTGTAATATCTTGTAAAATAAGGCTGCTGTTTAGGGTTAGGACGCAGAGCAAGCTCATCAGGGTAATAAGTATACGTAGGAGTTTAAGGTCATCGCTTTTGTTTAAGGGGAGATCGTATCCTTTATCAGATACACAAAATACGTTCCACACCTTGTGTAGGATGGATGGTTGTGGTGTATCGTCTTGTGGCTCAGTTTGATTGTTTTTATGTTGCATTCTTAATCTTTTTTGCAATGAAATTCGTTTTTTGCGGCGTATGAACTGTGCCGCCTTGTAAAATCAGGCATGGGTGAGAAAATGTTTCGATGATTTGGGTGCTGTGGGTCGCAATCACGATTGTTGTTCCCATTTTGTTGAGTTGCTCAAATAACCCCATGAGGCGAAAACCAATTTCGTCATCTAAATTTCCTGTTGGTTCATCGGCCAGTAATAATTCGGGCTGGCTAATAACGGCACGCGCTATCGCTATTCTTTGTTGTTGGCCGCCTGAAAGGGTCGGGGGAAAGTCATTTTTGTGCTCGCCTAATCCAACCCAATCCAGCAATTCATTCACATGTTCTTTGATTTGGTTCTCGGGTTTATTTTGAATGCGCATAGGTAGGGCAACATTATCAAACGCGGATAAGTGATTTAAAAGTCTGAAGTCTTGGAATACGACCCCAATTTTTTGCCGAAGGGAGCAAAGGTCTTTGCGATCCAGAGTTTCCACATCCTTGTCCAGTAGTGTGATCCTTCCCCCTGATGGGAAGTTTCCCAAGGCCAGTAATTTCATCAAGGATGTCTTACCGGCGCCACTTGGTCCGGTAAGGAAATGAAACGACCCGGGATTGAGCGCAAAATTAACCCCTTTCAGGACATTTTGCGCCGTTTCATTATAGCGAAAACTAACATCTGTAAATTTTATCACTGTTTAATTGCTGTAAGATGCTTACTTCGCATCTGCCTTTCTGTTTTTCTGAATCAATGTCAGTATGATTTGATTCTTTACGTATGTATTGCTTACTTTTTGTGCAACGTCATACGCGCTATTGTAGTGATCGTTACCAAGGAGCGTATATGCCACCGTTTCATATCCTTTGTTTTTAACGGATGGGTTATCAATGGCTTCCAGATGTGACAGGGCGTTATCAATATCATTTGTTTTGGCATATTCATTCGCAAGTTCGGCATTCGCTCGTTGTAAAAAAGCTTGGTTCTCTATCAGAGATAGCGTCTTTTTAACATCGCTGTTTTCCAATGTTTGTGATTGGGCAATAGCCAATTGCGTTAGGGCATTGGAAAATGCATTGGGATCTGTAATTTTTTGTGCTTCGACTTGAATGCTCGTAAATATAATTTTTTGTTTATCTTGCTCAGTCTCTGTGTCTTTTACATGTTTACTAATTTCGCCAATTGTCTTTGATTTTAAATCGGGCGATGAAATCTGCGATACAAGGGGCAGCGCGCTCGCAAAATCGTGAATTGCTGCGTATGACAAGATAACGCCTTTTAGGGTTTCGTCCTTCCATTCTTGGGTTTCAACAGATGGAATTGTTGCGATTATATCCTGTAGTAAGCAGGGCGTATCACTTATTGTGCAGCTTTCTTGTTTTGTTTCGGCTTCTTCTTGTGAGAATGCAGGTGTGGCACCCAATGAGGTCACTGTAAAAAATAAAAAAACTGGCAAAAAATAAAACTTTTTGTGGTACATATAATATATCCTGCGTTTGAATCTTTGATCATATATTTTTACTAAACTCCCTCGAGAAAGAGAAGATCACAATTCCAATGATTTTGACTTGTCCTAGTTGTAATAGCCAATTTAAAGTCGCTTCTGATCTTTTAGGCGATGAAGGACGTAAGGTAAGGTGTTCTTCTTGCGAACATATTTGGTTTCAGGAGCCGGAAAATGATTTATCTGAAAATATTGTACAAGAAGATGAAGATTCTGAAGAAACTTCGGATGACTTGGGGGCACGAATCGATAGTGCAATCGAAGAGCTTGGTAATTCAGGATTAGATGTTTCTGAGCTTGCGAGTATTGATCCGAATGATCTGGATCTTATCGGCCCTGATGATGACGAGAAAGAGCCCGAAGATTCCACCGAATCTGAAGATTCTACATTGCGAGAAACAGATGATAATACATCATCATCCGGCCAGCTCTACAAGATTACTGCATTTAAAGATAGGTTTACTGCCTCATTGGCCACAAAGGAAAAACGTATTGCTTATGGTATTTCTGCGTCTTTGTTTGTTTTGATTTTTGTGTGTCTGTTTATTTTTGCATCATCAATTATGCGTGCGTACCCACCAATGTATGCTTTTTATAAAAATTTCGGATATGAATACGATCTCCCTGGCAAGGATCTCACATTTGCAAATGTAAAAGTTAAAAAGAGTGGTGATGACGTCATTATTTCCGGTGATCTTGTTAATCTCGCCAGTTCCGATCGCGATGTGCCGCAATTAAAAGGTATGGTGAGCTTAAACAATCATGATGTTATCGCGCAGTGGGCCATAGAATTAACAAAGACAACGCTCGAGAGTGAAGGGCGGCTTAATTTCACATCTGTCCATAGTGTTCCTGCATTTGATACGGATCATGCGCAGGTCGTTTTAAAATTTGATATGGGAATTAAAACTGACGAAGTAAGCGGCGAAGATACTCAAGCTCTTCACGAGAACGAGAACGGTCACCAGAGCGCTCACGAAGTTCACGAAGAATCTCATCAACCCGTTTCTTCTGCGCCTCATCAGGAACCTTCACACGCGAATCCGGAGAGCGACCATTCGGATCATCCTGCCCCCCATAAGGACGACCAAGCGGATCATAGCGCTGGCCACCACTAAGGCCGATACCAATCATTTGTTGCATACGTTGGCGGAACTGTTTTGCCAGGTTTTCTTGCGCGTCTTTTAGGTGCTCAATGGCTTGTTCTTGGTGTGGCACAGAGCCCGCAGGGTCATTCTGGGCCAGCTTATCTTCTGATCCACGCATCTCTTGCTCTGCTAAGCCCATGGATTCGGGTACTTCATCAATTTTTTCCGCGGCATCCATCATAAGTTGCCCCAGAACATAGCGCAGTGCTTCTTGTTCTGCTTTATTAGCTTGTGTATTGATCTCACCGCTCTTGTCACTACCACCTTCGTTATTTTTGGTGTTCTCACTCTTCTCGCTTGGTGCTTCATTTGAGGAGCCATCTTGTTGCGAAGCTGTATCTTGGTCCTCTTGTTTGTTTTCTTGTGGTTTTGGTGGCGCACTATCAAAACCAAAATCTTTTAGCATATCTTGTATAGATGGTGGAGGCTGTACGGGGTTACGTTTTATGGAATCGGGAATAGGACGCGGTTTTTGTACTTGGCCCATTGCCTGTGCTTGCTTTTCAGTTTGTTCAAGTAACTGTTCCTGACGTTCGATAAGCTCCTGTAACTCGTTTACGCCTTCCTTCATGGCTTGCATGTCACTGGGTAAATTCGGTTGCATAGACGGGTCCATCATTTCCATCATGCGCTGAAGTTGTGACATGAGTTCCTGTGCTTTTTGTTCATCACCTTCACGTAAAGCCTTTTCTATATCCTCCATAAGTTGTGACAATGTGTCAGGGGATATAATGTCACTGAAATCATCCATTGATAATTCGGGGAAATTCTCGCCGTTTTCTATACGTTTTTGCATCTCACGCTGCATTTCAGCAAAGTAATTTTGCATTTTTTCACGCAAGTTTTCCATCAAACGGGCAATTTCGTCCGAACTGCTTTTCGGGTCACGCATCGCGTTTTCAAGTGCTCGCTGGGCATCACGTAGTTCATGCATCGCCATAGCCAGATTACCGTCTTCAATAGAGATGGCTGCATACCAAAGAATATTAATGACGTCTTTTGCCGCGGCAATACGTACATCATCAGGGGCATTATCATTGTAATACAACCGAGAACTCGCAATTCGTATTGCAAGATAGGTAACGGGGTTATCCTGCAGATATTCAGGCGCGAGAAGCAAGCTCTCAAGATCGACGGCAATATCATGAAAACTATCTTTATAATCCCATGCTATACGTTTACGTACGGCAATAAGCGATTTCGCCATAGGGTGTTCAAATTCTCGCTCAGGCAGTACCAAATGTATTTTTTCAAGCGTTGCATGTTGCCCCTTATGGTCAATGGCACTGTATTCAAATGTTACTGGCAAACCCGCCCATGTATGCCACGCCAGGTCATAGATGGGGGCAATTTTGAAATCGGCATTAGGCTCTGACATAATCAGGCGAGTTTCATTGACCGGATCACCTAACGGGCGGTCAATCACCATCTCATCCAGATCCATCGTCATACTGAGCTCTTTAACGCTATAATCATCCTTTACCGTTAGCGGAAAACGAATTTGCGCTTTATCCAGCATTTCATAATGTTCTTCTGAGGCGGTATTTTCTTCGCTATCAGGTGCCGGTTGATCGGGTGTTATATCATCCTTGGGCGCTTCGCTAAGTTCTTGCTGTTCTGTCGTATCTGTATTTTTGGTTGCTTCATCATTTTTAATACCGCTTCTAATTTCGGGCGGGTTATCCTTGATGAAGTTATAAGGCCAGCTGGAGCGGGGAATAAAAAACTGTTTTAACACAAGCCGATTGCCATTCGGGTTTATGGTCGTTTTTAATTCATATTGCCCTTCGTCTAAATATGTAAGAGTTTCCGCCTTGTCACCATTTTGTAAGGTTGGTGCAAACATCGTTCCGAACATACTATGTGTACGTATTGTGATTTCACTATCTTCAGGGATATTTATGGCTTCACTCAGTGATCCGCCGGTGATGTGAATGCTCGGCATTTGGGTGTATTCAGGCGGCTTGATCCAGATGCCGGTCATTTTTCCTTCACTGGCACGCATATGTGGGCTCATTGGGAATACGCCGCTCATAATTCGGCTACTCCATAATGGGCCGGCTGTCATAATCCCGCTTATAAAAACAAGTATCGCAATATAGCGAAGGGCGGATGGGTCTTTACGTGATAATGTTGCGCGCACATTCGGCGATTTCAGGCGATTGAACGAATGTAAAATTTGGTTCTGCGCATTTTTCCACAAATCACGGGTGATATGCTTTTTCGGGTTCGCAAGCGTATCTTGTAGCATTGATATATGGCCACGCGGCAAGTTACTGCGCTTTTCAATTTCAATATCCAGTGATTTTGTATTCGGAATTGAGAAGCTGCGTATGTCTTTCAACACAAAGTACGCAAGGCCACCAAGAAAAACTAATAGCATAATGACAGCGAGTGTCGGGCCGACAAATTCATGGGTGCCAAGCATCCATAACCCTGCAAAGAACAAGCACCAGAAAAATAAACGCCAGCTATGGCTTATGATTCGTTCTATGAATAGAGAAACAAACGCAGTCTTACGCTTTCGTGCAAGCGCATGCAGGTATGGTCTGTTCTCGTAATCATATTGATCTAGCATAGGATCAGGATATAGAGTTTTGAAATTTAAAGCCAGTCCGGAATGGTCTCTCTTGCCATCAAATCTTCAACTTTTTGCGCCTTGTTAATTACACAAATTTTATCGCCATCGACAAGGATTTCGGCAGGCAACGGGCGGCTGTTGTAGTTTGAAGCCATTGCAAATCCATAAGCCCCGGCAGATTGGATAACAACAAGGTCATCTTTTTCTACGGTTTTCATTTCGCGTTGTTTGGCAAATATATCACCGCTTTCGCAGATCGGCCCCACAACATCATAGGCCTTAATTTCACGGTTATGGCCGGAAACGGGGCGGATACCGTGATAGGCTTCGTATAGGGTCGGTCGAATCAAATCATTCATCCCTGCATTTAAAACCAAAAATTCGCGCGATGGCGTTGTTTTGATATATTGCGCCTTTGAAAGTAAAACGCCCGAATTACCAACCATATAGCGGCCCGGCTCCATTTGAATTTTGGTATCAAGCGGCAGAATGATATCTCTTACCCATGATGCATATTCATCAAGATCAAGTAGTTCCTCATTGTCATCATAAGCAATCGGGAAACCACCACCAATATCAAGGCATGTAACGCTAAACCCTGCGTCACGTAAACGTTCCACCAGCTCAGCCAGTTTTTCAAAGCCGGGTTTAAAGGCTTCGGCCTGTGTGATTTGTGAACCGATATGAATGGAGACGCCAACAGGGTTCACGTGGTCCATATTTGCGGCAAGCGCATAGAGGTCCATGATATCATCTGAGGTATTGCCGAATTTGTTCTCTTTTTTACCTGTATTGATCTTTGCATGACCGCCGCCGCTAATATTCGGGTTTAGTCTGAACACGACCTCAGGGCATTTGTTCAGGCGCGCAGCAGTATCATTAATGTTATGAAGCTCTTCGGGGGATTCGATGTTGAATTGTAGGATATCTGCCGCAAGGCACGCCTCGATCTCTGCTTCATGCTTGCCAAAACTTGTTGAAATAATTTGCTGGCCTTTAAAGCCGGCCTTTAAGCCGCGCGCAAGTTCGCCTTCTGAAACGATTTCAAGGCCGCTGCCGATCCCCTGTAGTAATTTTAGAATCGCAATATTTGAATTGGCCTTGCAGGCGTAACATAATAACGGCTGACGATCAGCGGGCAGGGCGCGCTCCATCGCTTCTTTTAGGGCGTTATACTGGTCACGAATGACAGACGCACTGTAAACGTAGCACGGCGTGCCGAACTGTTCCGCAATTTCGGGTAGGGGAATATCATCGACATGCAATATGCCGTTTTTTTCTTGAAAACCTGCCATGGTGTTTTCCTATTTTAAATTTTTGTTTTCTAAACCCGGCATTGGATCTGTGTCTGGATCGGGGTATGTGTGCGGGAATTCGTGATGTTCTGCACCTTCGGGCGGGTCAACATGTGCAGGTTTAACCCCGCACGCGCTCAGCATCACCATGTTTACAGCCATTAAAAAATATATAAAATAACGCTTGCGGGTCATATTCTTCCTCGGTTCGGATTTATATTTTTTTACCCCGCGCGCCGTAAAAAGAAAACCCCTAAGATGATGGTTGTTATGATAAAATCATAAAACAGGAGGGTAATGACACAATGTTTAAGCTTCCCGAGCGCTTTATTAGCCGTAATTTCCTCTGGATTGGTATCGCACTGGTCATGGGCGTATTTTACTTTTCCACTTTTATCAAAGGTAAACTGGAATTTGAGGAAATGGAAAAATCCATGGCCATACATTTTTCTGAAATGTTGGATTATAAAAGAAACCTTAGTTTGCGCGGTGTGCGTGTCGTTGATCCGCGTGGTGAAATTATTGATTTAGGGTACGGGGATGGGAAATACACCGTTTTAAATGTGTGGGCGACATGGTGCACACCATGTGTACGTGAATTGCCATCGCTAAAACGTCTGAATGATATGATCCCAAGGGATGAAAACTTGCAGGTCATTGCTGTATCTGTTGATCTCAGTAAAGACATTGAAAATGTCGCGCAGTTCACGTCGCGCTATAGTGTAGGCAGTATCGCAAATTATCATGATATAAACCGTGAATTACAAAAAAAGCTGAATTTGAAAACACTGCCTGTGACGCTGCTGATTGATGATTCGGGCTATGTTATATATGAAATCAGAGGCGAGGCGATTTGGCATGATAGGGATGTTCTTAACTTTTTGATCGGTGCCACACATTACAAGTAATCATGCCCGATGCATATGTGTGTTAATTTTGCGCATTTATGCATTTTGTTAATAATCGGCGTGATATCATATTTTTTCACTCGGGGAGTACCCAAAGCGGTTTAAATACATCAGACAGGAAACGGGCGTATGCAACAGCAAGAGAATAAGAGCCTTGAGAAACTCTCTCAGGATCAGCTTGATGCCTTGGTAAACCTTCATAATCGTTTTGTTGACGGGCGTCTTGGCGGGCGTCGCGCCATGCTGGAAAATATCGATATCAGCGGCCTTTCTTTAAAGGGTAAAGACTTACGACAAGCACATTTTACGGGCTGTGATATGCAGTATATGGATTTGGCAGGTGCGAATTTTCAAGAGGCGTCACTTTATGCCTGTGATCTTAGCTGCTCAAACCTTTATAAAACAGTCTTTATTCGTTCTGATTTACGCGGAGCACGCATTGAAAATGCAAACCTTGAGGGCGCCGATCTTGAGTCTGCAGATCTGCGCGTTGGTGGTATCGCCCATGGAACAAGTTTCGGCACAGCAAAACAGCAGGGTGTTAATTTTCGCGGCGCAAACCTCAGTGGCGCACGTTTAGCAGGGTCAATGGCGTCAAATGCAGATTTTTCAGACGCGATGTTAACCGGAGCCAATATTTCAAAGGCTGATTTACGTGGTGCTACCCTAGAGGGAGCTAATCTGTCAAATGTTGATATTGAGGGTACAAGGCTTGATGGGGCGAATATTAAATCCGCTATCCTGACCGGTGTTGATGTAACGAATATGATGAGTATTGGTATTGATCTGTCGGAGGCAATAACAGACGGTAATGTCGGGATATCTGTCTCTGATCTGGATGAGCCTCTGCCGAAATTGATGGAATACCACCGTGATTGGCTAAAGAGCCGTGGTCAATCCGGGCGTCAGCTTGATCTGAGTACGGTTGATTTACGTGTTCTTGGTTCATTAAAAATGGAACACCTCACTGCGATTAAAGCGCAAGACGCACGATTTTTTGGTATGAATTTGTACAAGGTGCAAATGCAAAGTGCCGTTTTGAACGGTTCTGATTTCAGAAATTGCGACATGGAGGAATCGGACCTTCGTGGTTCAATGTTTGTCGGAGCGAATTTGTCGCATGGCGTGTTGCGCGGTGCGAATTGTGGGGCGCTTATGCTAGGCGCGGGCGGCACAAGCCGTTTTAATCCCTGTAATTTTGATAATGCGCGGTTGCGTTATGTTGATTTCAAAGGCGCCTTGCTAAAAGACGCCAGTTTTAAGGGGGCTGATTTATCATTCGCTGATTTATCGGGCGCGGATTTGCGCGGTGCTGATTTTACTGGCGCGTCCTTAGAGGGCACAATTTTGGATGATACGCAAACAGAAGGGGCGACATTTGATCGTGATGAAAGCCGCCCCGTATTTCGTTTTCCGATACAAAAAGAAGGCGAATAAACGCCGTCCGTAATCTCTTTATAGTTTACCTTCAAGTTCAGGCACAACATCAAACAGATCTGCCACCAGACCGTAATCTGCAATGTTGAAAATCGGGGCATCTTCGTCTTTGTTGATTGCAACAATGACCTTGGAGTCTTTCATTCCTGCTAAATGCTGAATGGCGCCTGAAATACCGACGGCGATATATAAATCAGGCGCAACAACTTTGCCTGTTTGCCCGACTTGGTAATCATTTGGCACATATCCCGCGTCAACTGCGGCGCGCGACGCACCAACGGCACCACCAAGTTTATCAGCAAGCTTTTCAATAATGGCGAAGTTCTCAGCAGAACCAACACCACGACCACCAGAAACGACAACTTTTGCAGCGGTCAGTTCAGGGCGCTCTGATTTTGAAAGCTCTGCACTGACAAAAGTACTAAGCCCTGATGCGGATGCACCTGTGTAATCTTCGATAGATGCGCTGCCGCCTGTTGCGTCTGCAGCGTCAAAGGTGGTGCCGCGCACCGTAATCAATTTGATATCATCCGATGATTTTACGGTCGCAATGGCGTTACCTGCGTAAACAGGGCGTTTGAACGTATCGGCGGATTCAACGGAAATGATGTCAGAGATCTGCTGTGTGTCCAATACGGCGGCGGCGCGCGGAAGCACGTTTTTACCGAATGTCGTTGCAGGTGCTAAAACATGTGAATATCCCTTCGCCAAATCAATGATTATCGGGGCAACGTCTTCGGCTAATTGATGTTCTAAATGCGCTGCATCGGCTTTAATCACCTTTGATACGCCGTTAACGGCTGCTGCTGCACTGGCGGCGGCATCACATGATGTACCGGCAACAAGGATATGAATATCCCCACCAATTTTTGCTGCTGCAGTTACGGTGTTAAGCGTTGCGGCCTTTAGGGATGAATTATCGTGTTCTGCAATTACTAAAATGCTCATATCTGTTTCTCCCTATATAACTTTTGCTTCGTTTTTCAATTTATCGATTAATGTATCAACATCAGGCACTTTGATACCGCCTGATCGCACCGGCGGATCGCTTACCTCCACGATGGAAAGGCGTGGTGTGAAATCAACGCCGTAATCTGATGGTTCTTTGATTTCTAATTCTTTTTTCTTGGCCTTCATGATGTCCGGTAACTTCGCAAAGCGCGGCACATTTAAGCGCAGGTCAGTGGTTACAATCGCAGGTGCTTTAAGTGATACCGTTTCCAAACCACCGTCAATTTCACGGGTAACCTTTAATGTATCGCCATCTACCTCTAGCTTAGAGGTGAATGTGCCTTGCGCCCAGCCAAGAAGAGCAGAGAGCATTTGGCCCGTTTGATTCGAATCATCATCAATAGATTGTTTGCCCATGATCACAAGGTCGGGTGATTCTTGTTCTACGATGGCTTTTAATGTTTTTGCGACCGCCAAAGGTTCAACACCTCCAAGGTCAATCGGGGTATCAGTTTTTACCAAAATACCGCGGTCTGCACCGATGGCCATTGCTGTTCTGATTTGTTCTTGCGCCTTTTCAGGGCCGATTGTGACGACAACGATTTCGCTTGCTTTACCTGCTTCTTTCAGGCGCACAGCCTCTTCAACGGCAATTTCGTCAAACGGGTTTACAGACATTTTTACATTGGCAAGGTCAATGCCACTCCCATCTGACTTAACGCGTACTTTGACGTTGTAATCTACAACTCGTTTGATGGGGACAAGAATTTTCATGAAATAATACTCCGGTTCGTGAATATTTTGGTCTTTAATTTTGGGATAAATAGAATGTCAGCGCAAGCAGTAATATCGCAATCCCTTGAAAGAGAACGCGAAGGCGCATTAATTTGTTCCCGTATTTTTTGTTAAATTCGCCGCCCTTGATCATAGAAAATATGCCAACGAATAAAACGATTAGCACAGCCATGAGGGAGAGAATCAATAAGATGTTTATAAGAACTGTCATATGCGCATCATATCCTAAATTCATCAGGATTCAATGCATGAATAATCGCATAATATACGTAAAGTTTGACATATTTCTACAAAATGCAGTATAAAACATTACCAAATAATAATATATGCGGTGATAAATGACGGAAGATTTTAAAATTAACGTAGCGCAGCCGGAATGGAATTTCAGCTGGACGTTCGGTGAAAAGCATATTGTTCAGTTCACGAAAACAAATTCATGCACCAGTGCAAAATACTCTGCCTGCGAGCTAAAACGTTTGTTGGAATTGCCTGAGCGTGAAAGCGCGTTCATCTGTGTGCCGCGCCATGTCATGGAAAACGCATTACGCGTTATTGAACCAAGCGATAATCTAGCGGCTTAGGCACATTAGATAATTCACATCAAGATCGGTTTCCGATAGTTGGAAATCATTTTTCAAGGGGTTGAAGATCAGCCCCTTTATGTTTTTTGGGGACAGCCCGTGATGACGCGCATGCGCACTGACTTCGGACGGCTTTAAAAACTTCTTCCAATCATGCGTACCTTTCGGAACCCAGTTCAACAAATATTCCGCTGCAACAATGCCGAGCGCATAAGATTTTGGTGTGCGGTTTAGTGTTGAGAGAATAAGTATTCCTTCTGGCTTTAGTTTATCAGTGCAAATTTTAATGAAGGCACTTACATCACTAACGTGTTCAATGACCTCTAATGCGCAGATAACGTCATATTTCTTATCCAGCCCCTGCGCATCACCGCAAATATAATTGATATCAAGGTCACAGGTTGCCGCATGATCTTTGGCCGCGTGAATGGCATTGGCATCCGCATCAATGCCAGTAACGTTTGCGCCCATGCGTGATAGGGGTTCACACACCAGCCCGCCACCGCAACCAATATCAAGTATTTTCAAATCTTTTAGCGGACGTAAATCATCGTCTTCGCGGTCATAATGCAAACAAATTTGATCTTTGATATAGGACATGCGCACAGGGTTTAAGCGGTGGAGAGGCTTGAACGGGCCGTTCTCATCCCACCATTTTGCGGAGTCCTTTGAAAAATGTTCGATTTCTTTTTGGTCGATAGTTGCGCCCATTTTGACATTTTCCTTTGATTTTTTGGTCGAAGGTGAGTATGGATAACCGCTAAGTTAATTACAAGATTATTAGTTATTTGGAAACATAAAGATTTCGATATGACCTTAATTGTTGCAAAATTTGGTGGAACGTCGGTGGCGGATATTGCCCGTATCGAGCGTGCTGCTGAGAAAATAGTGAAAGAAACAGAGCAGGGTAACAAGGTTGTAGTCGTTGTTTCCGCGATGTCAGGTGTAACTAACCAGTTGGTTGATTACTGCGGACAGATTAGCTCTATGTACGATGTGCGTGAATACGACACAGTCGTTTCCAGTGGTGAGCAGATTACATCGGGCCTGATGGCTTTGGCGTTGCAAAAACGTGGTGTTACGGCACGTTCATGGCTTGGCTGGCAAATTCCGATCAAGACAAACGCGATCCACGGTAAAGCACGTATTGAATCAATCGATACAGATGAATTGCACAAACGCCTGAATGCAGGTGAGGTTGCTGTTGTTCCAGGATTTCAGGGAGTAACGGCATTAAACCGCATCTCTACGCTGGGGCGTGGTGGCTCTGATACAACGGCGGTGGCTTTGGCCGCGGCTTTGCAGGCTGATCGTTGCGATATTTACACAGATGTTGACGGTGTTTATACGGCCGATCCGCGTATTGTGCCGAATGCCCGTAAGATTAATAAGATCGCATATGAAGAAATGCTGGAGCTAGCTTCGTTAGGAAGTAAAGTTTTACAGACGCGCTCGGTTGAAATGGGCGCGAAAAGCGGTGTTCCGATTCAGGTTTTATCCAGTTTTGGTGATGAAATCGGAAGCGCCCTTAAAGGAACATTGGTGACAACAGAGGATAAGATCGTGGAACAGGAACTTGTTAGCGGTATCGCACATAGTAGAGATGAAGCAAAAATCACAGTGGTTAAGGTAAAAGACGTTCCCGGCGTTGCTGCGCGTTTGTTTGACCCGCTGGCGGAGGCATCAGTGAATGTCGACATGATTGTTCAGAATATTTCCGCTGAAGGTTTTACAGATATGACCTTTACCGTTCCACGCGGAGAGGTTGAGCTTGCCGTTAAGACCATCAAGGAAAATGTTGATTTGCAATATAATGACCTGATCGTTGATAACAATGTTGCGAAAATATCCGTAGTCGGTATCGGTATGAAAAGTCATGCGGGTGTTGCGAATAAAATGTTCAAAACATTGGCTGAAAAAAATATCAACATCCTTGTTATTTCAACTTCTGAGATTAAAATCAGTGTGTTGGTTGAAGATGACTATACAGAATTAGCAGTACGTTCATTACATGCTGCTTATGGACTGGATGCAGCCTAAAAAATAAAGTATCATCCTCTCATTATGAGAGAAGAATTACCGGTCAAGGAACTGGAAGAGCTAGCCAATGAGCAGATGGGCGAGGCATTGCGTCGCACACGAATGTTTTATGGCCAAAGCATCGAGGATGTTGAAAAGGCCCTCCGAATTCGCGCCAGTCAAATCATCGCCATCGAAGAAGGGGATATGTCCAAACTTCCGGGACGTGTCTATGCAATCGGTTTTGTTCGCAGCTACGCTGAGTACCTCGGATTAGATGGTGGCAAGGTCGTTAATCTTTATAAGAATCAGTATATGGATGCGAGTAGTAGCCAAAATTTGGCTTTTCATGTGCCGGCATCAGAAACCAAGACTCCTGCGATTTGGCTTGCGACGTTATTCCTCGTTTTTTTGGCGAGTGGTGTTCTTCTTTGGAATGAATACGCACGCCCCGACAGGTCATTGGTCAAGCAAATCGATATTGTGTCTCAAAATATTAAGGAACATATTAATCAGGATATAAATTTTAGCAGTCTTAATCCGGAAGCTGGGTATCAAGATACGCAGGTGACTTTTATGACAGAACCTGAAATTGAAAATATGGATGAGAATGCAGAGCAAAAAAGCGGCATTATCCTGAATATTCTAAACAGTAGTTGGGTTGAGATTAAGAATAGTCAACAAGAAGTAATTGTTTCGAATATCCTTGAAACGGGTGAGCAGTATTTCGTGCCTGATAACCCCGGCCTAAGCATGTCTTTGGGAAATGCAGCAAATGTTGAAATCATTGTAGAGGGGCGCGCCTTGCAGCCTTTAGGTAAAAATGGTGATGTACGACGCGATATCCCTTTGAATGTCGATTATCTGAAAACACTGGCGTTTCAAGAAATTGCACCTGCTTCAGGAGATGTTTTGCTTGGCCCTGTAGAAGAGAGCGAAATGCCGGAATTACCTGCTGTTGATTTGGATGAACGATAGCTAAATGTGTGTGATCCTTCTTTGCGCATTGTTTTTTGCATAAAAAAACGATAGAAAATCCCATAAATATAAAAATCAAAAAAATAAGAGAATACCTAATATGTCTATGCACGAAAAATTAAGATCAATACGCGCGCGCCACGAAGAGCTTGCTGCGCTGATGTCTGCAGGTGGTTTAAGTGGTGATGAATTTACAAAGCTATCTGTTGAATATGCAGAACTCTCACCTGTGGTGGAGGCAAGCGAAGAATATGAAAACGCATTGTCTGAGCAAAAAGATCTGGAGGAGATGGTATCCGATCCGGAAATGAAGGCGATGGCAGAAGAAGAACTACGTGCCATTAAGGAACGTATTCCTGCTCTGGAAAAGCAAATTCAACTGGCTCTTATCCCTAAAGATGAAGCTGATGCAAAGAACGCAATTTTGGAAATACGTGCAGGTACAGGCGGTGATGAGGCCGCTTTGTTCGCCGCTGATCTGTTTGGAATGTATAAGGGATATGCATCTAAAATGGGGTGGCGCATGGACATTGTAGAAGCATCAGAAAATGATATTGGTGGTTACAAAGAGGTCGTAGCCGAAATATCAGGAACAAATGTGTTCGCAAAGTTAAAATTTGAATCGGGTGTTCACCGCGTGCAGCGTGTTCCGAAGACCGAAACACAGGGGCGCGTGCATACCTCGGCGGCGACGGTTGCCGTATTGCCGGAAGCTGAAGAGGTCGATGTGAACATCGAAACCAAAGATTTACGTATTGATACATACCGTTCCCAAGGCGCAGGTGGTCAGCACGTTAACACAACAGACAGTGCCGTGCGTATTACGCATATTCCGACAGGTGTGGTTGTTGAAATGCAGGAAGAGCGTTCGCAGCATAAAAACCGAGATAAAGCCATGAAGGTTCTGCGTACACGATTATATGACTTGCAACGTCAGCAACTTGCGGATGAGCGTGCGGAAGATCGTAAATCACAGGTCGGGTCAGGTGACAGATCGGAACGTATCCGTACCTATAATTTCCCGCAAGGTCGTTTAACGGATCACCGTATCAATTTAACATTATATAAATTAGATGATGTGGTGCGTGGCGAAGCGTTGGACGAGGTCGTTGATGCTTTGATAGCAGAAGATCAAGCGGCGGCGTTGGCACGATTGGAAACATAACGGCATGGCCGAATCCATTACATTGGCGCAGCTTTATAAAAACCTTAAGTTAGCGCTACGGAATTATCAAACAGATACACCCGAGCTTGAGGCGCGCATCATGATAGAAGAGCGCGCAAAATTGGGCTGGTCCGATATCGTTGCATATCCGGATAAAGTGATTGCTTCGGACATTCATGCACAAATTCTGCACGATTTGGATGTACGACTGCAAGGTAGGCCGTTATCCCGTATTTACGGTATACGTGAATTTTGGGGCCTGCCATTTGTTATAAATGATGAAACCCTTGATCCGCGTCCTGATACTGAATTGATTGTTGAACTGGCCTTGCAGCGTTTGGACAAATCAACAGGCGGTCATATTCTTGATCTTGGAACAGGCAGTGGCTGCATATTGATTTCATTGCTTCATGAATTTCAGAATATGGATGGCCTTGGTGTAGATTTGTCACCTAAGGCCATAGAGGCTGCATTGCAGAATGCAGAGCGCAATAATTGCAAAAATCGCGCACGGTTCATTTGCGGTTCATGGTTCGAATCTGTAACCGGAAAGTTTGATCTGATCGTTTCGAATCCCCCGTATATCGCGAATCACGTGATTCCCACTTTATCTACGGATGTGCGTGAATTTGACCCGATTCTGGCACTCGATGGTGGTGATGACGGACTGCAACCCTATAAAATTATTTTTTCGCAAATTAAAAACTTTTTATCACCGAATGGAATCGCACTTTTTGAAATTGGCTATGATCAGAAAGATGATGTCACGCGACTCGTGGAAGACTCTGGACTTGCGCTACGGGGCGTACATATCGATTGGGCAGGGAATCCGCGGGTTGTGGAAATCTCATGTGGGGATAAATAACTTTTTTTTATCGATACGGCTTGATTGAAAATCGGGGTTGGATGTACCTTAAATTTGTTCAACGCAACGCACACACAATATGCGGTTTTTGTTGGAGAGATCAAAAACAATATATTGTGTTTAACATGAAAAATGAGGCGTAGAAACTATTACACACACCTGCATAGTAATGTTAGGTCAAGGCGTTGTTTATGTGAAAAATTAGTTTTACCAAATATAAAAAATGAGACTTGAGAAATGAGACACGGAACATCGAGTAGAAGACAAAGAAATCGCGGGAACGGGCGCCGTAACAACAGCCAGCGTACTCAAGTTTATGACAGCAACGGGCCGGATGTCCGTATCAGAGGTACAGCGCACCAAGTAGCAGAGAAGTATCTGTCACTTGCAAAAGACGCAGTGTCTGCAGGAAATAATATTATGGCTGAAAATTATTATCAGCATGCGGAGCACTACATTCGCATTATTAACGAAAATAACGGGTCATTTGACGCCAGCAAAATTTTGGGTACGAAGTCCGCCCATGATATGGCCGAAGATGAAGGTAACAAAGTTGATGAAGAGGCCGATGATTTGTCATTGCCGGCGAGCATGGTTGCCAAGTCATCATCGAAGTCGGAAAAAGAAGCCGAGTCTGTTGATTAATTTCTCAAGCAATAGATATTCCTTGGATGGAAAGGGCGGACTTTGTTCCGCCTTTTTCTTGATTATAATCAAATAAATTATACTATCTTACGGATATAATTCCTTTATACGGATATTGTTTCTTTTAATAAAAAACGTACGAAGAGGCCGTCATGAATTTCGACAAAATGACCGAAAAAACAAAGAGCTTTTTGCAAGAGGGGCAAACCCTTGCAATTCGCTACAGTCACCAATCATTGGAACCTGAACATTTGTTAAAGGTGATGTTGGACGATAAGAGTGGTTTGGTTGTAAAGCTTTTACGTGCGGCAGATTGCGATGTGCATGGTTTGCGCGCGGCGATTGAGGGTGCTATCGCAAAGTTCCCTGTTGTTGACGGATCAGGTGCAGGGCAATTACGCCTTTCCGGTGATCTTGCACGCATCTTTACAGAAGCAGAAAAAATCGCAGAGAAAGCCGGTGATCGTTTTATAACAGCAGAACGCGTTTTGCAGGCTATGGTCTTAGCAAAGAAAACGGATGTTGCGGGATATCTTCAGGATGCAAATGCAACGGATAAAAACCTCAACACGGCGATTAATGACGTACGAAAGGGGCGGACAGCCGATACTGCAGGTGCAGAGGATCAGTTCGATGCATTGAACAAATATGCCCGTGATCTGACGGAAGCAGCACGCAATGGCAAGATGGATCCGATTATCGGCCGAGATGAGGAAATACGCCGCACTATTCAAGTGCTGTCACGGCGCACAAAAAACAACCCTGTTTTGATTGGTGAGCCTGGCGTCGGAAAGACCGCTATTATTGAGGGGCTTGCGCAACGTATTGTGAATAATGATGTGCCCGAAGCATTACAAAACAAGCGTTTAATGTCACTTGATCTTGGGGCGCTTTTAGCGGGGGCAAAGTTTCGCGGGGAATTTGAGGAGCGTTTGAAAGCCGTGATTGACGAAATTGCCTCGGCAGACGGTGAGATTGTTTTGTTTCTTGATGAGCTTCATACCCTGGTTGGCGCTGGGAAATCAGATGGCGCTATGGACGCGTCTAATATGCTAAAACCCGCCTTGGCGCGTGGTGAGCTCCATATGGTTGGTGCTACAACATTGGATGAATATCGCAAGCATATTGAAAAAGATGCGGCGCTTGCACGGCGTTTTCAACCCGTTTTTGTGTCTGAACCCACAGTGGAAGACACGATATCTATTTTGCGTGGCCTTAAGGAAAAATATGAATTGCATCACGGGGTGCGTATTACGGATGCGGCAATTGTTTCGGCGGCAACATTATCAAACCGTTATATTACAGATCGTTTTTTACCAGATAAGGCAATTGATTTGGTTGATGAGGCATCCTCTCGGTTACGTATGCAGGTCGACAGTAAACCCGAAGATATTGACGAGTTGGATCGTCGTATTGTTCAGCTTAAGATTGAGCGTGAGGCACTAAAAAAGGAATCTGATAAAGGTTCCAGAGATCGGCTTGAAAAAATTGAGGATGAGCTGGATGACTTAGAGGAAAAGTCAGCTGAACTAACTTCTCAGTGGCGCGCAGAAAAAGACAAGCTGAATGCCGGTCAAAAATTCACCGAAAGCCTGGATAAGGCACGCATTGAGCTAGAGCAGGCAGAGCGTAATAACGACTGGGCAAAGGCTAGTGAGTTGAAATACGCGACTATCCCCGAATTAGAGAAGAAGCTGTCGGCGATTTCGCAAAATGATTCTGATAATATCATCAATGAAGAAGTCGGCGCAGATGATATCGCCTATATCGTCAGTAAATGGACAGGTGTTCCGGTTGACAAGATGATGGAAGGCGAGCGAGAGAAGCTGCTTCAGATGGAGGGCAAATTACAGCAACGTGTTGTTGGTCAAGATGAAGCCGTGAAGGCCGTGTCTAATGCTATTCGTCGCTCACGATCTGGGCTGCAAGATCCGCGCCGTCCTATCGGTTCTTTCTTGTTTCTTGGGCCAACAGGCGTTGGTAAAACGGAACTGACAAAGGCGTTGGCTGAGTTCATGTTTGATGATGAAACGGCGATGGTACGTTTGGATATGTCGGAATACATGGAGAAACATGCGGTATCACGTATGATTGGCGCACCTCCCGGTTATGTTGGTTATGAGGAGGGCGGAGCGCTGACTGAGGCTGTTCGTCGTCGCCCGTATCAAGTGGTGCTTTTTGATGAGGTTGAAAAGGCACACCCCGACGTGTTCAATATCCTTTTGCAGGTTTTAGATGACGGCCGCCTGACAGATGGGCAGGGGCGCACCGTTAATTTCAGTAATACTGTACTGATTATGACGTCAAACCTCGGTAGTGAGTATCTGGTAAACCAAAAAGAAGATGATACCGTTGATATGGTGAGAAACCAGGTGATGGAGGTCGTGAAATCTTCCTTCAGACCGGAGTTTTTGAACCGAATTGACGAGGTATTACTCTTTAGCAAGCTAAGCCGTGAAAATATTAAGGGTATTGTCGATATACAATTGGGGTATTTGCATAAACTTCTGGAAGCACAGCATGTCAAAATGACACTGAGTGATGATGCTGTAACGTGGATCGCTGATAAGGGGTATGATCCTGTCTATGGCGCGCGCCCGCTAAAACGTGTGATACAGGTCGAGCTACAGAATAAATTGGCCGAGCTTTTGCTATCAGGTGCGGTGGTACCTGAATCCGTTGTTCATATCGGTTTGGAAGACGATGCGTTAACATTTGATGTGTCATTGCCGCAGCATAAAGACGACACACAAGACGCGGCATAAGACGCCTCCTGTATTTTGAACACATAAAAAACTGTGGGTACGTAGGTATCATTTGGGGGCAGTAGTTGTCATAAGCGCATTGCTGTCCTACGATGATGATGTTAACAAAATTCGGGATCATTCTTATGCGTAAATCTTATACTTTCTTGTTATTGTCTGGCACGTTGATGCTCTCTGCTTGTGGTTATGCCGTAGAGAAATCACATCAAGACATTACTTTCCTCTCACCGGAGGCAGAAGATTCAAAGTGTTATGTGTATATCGACAAGTTGAAGTATCAGGTGTTTCCGCCGCAAACGATCAATATCAAAAAATCAGAAAAAGACATGGAGATTTCGTGTATCGCACCGGGTAACCGTAGCGTTGATATGGTTGTTCCTGCGGAATTCACAACCCGTGCCGTATGGGGAACGCCTGCGGGAATGGCTTGGGATTACGCATCACAATCTCTTTATCATTACCCAAGCGTTATTGCGATTGATTTTACAGGGCAAGAGATTACACCAAATGCACTACCTGCCCACAACAATAGCGATATCAGACAGCCAGAGAGCTATGACCTTGAGGAAATCTTGGCAACTGAACCGCGTCTGAATGAAGACAAATACAATGTTGAAACGCCATTAATGCCGCGTGGTTCAGAAGTGGATGAATACGTTGAGGAGGACCCTAATGCGATGGTAGCACCAACTGTCGAAGAAAAAGGTGATCTGCAAAGCGTTTTGGATAATTTATCTGCGGTACCTGAAAGCGATGAGGTTGTGGTTTCCGAACCTGTCGATATGGGGGGCGAGCAAGGTGATTCTGAACCTGTGCAGCTTTACCCCGGCCAGTAATTAAAACCTTATCTTTTCTAAACATATAGGGAATAGCCATGCCCAAGCCGCAAACCTATTTTTTCTGTGGGATCGGGGGAAGCGGTATGATGCCTCTCGCCGTGTTTCTTGCACAAAGAGGCGCTCGCGTGATTGGCTCTGATCGTTCTTATGATCAGGGGAGAACCCCCGAAAAATTTGATGCCTTAAAAGCAAAGGGAATTGATATTTACCCTCAGGACGGCACGGCTATGTCGGATGATGTATCTCGCCTTGTTGTGTCCAGCGCGGTGGAGGCAAGTATACCTGATGTGAAGGTTGCTCTGGAATTGGATATTCCGATCATTAAGCGCGGGGCATTACTGGCTGAGCTTTTTAATGACGCTCCGCTGGGGGTTGCGGTGGCGGGAACAAGTGGTAAATCCACTGTGACGGGCATGATTGCAACCATATTTGATGTTTTGGGAGAGGGCCCTAGCGTTGTGAATGGCGGTCAGATCAGTAATTTTAAGCAAAATCAAAATGATATTTTCTCAGGGGTTCGCAAAGGGCAGGGAGATGCCTTTGTCGCGGAAATGGATGAAAGCGACGCCTCAATTGAGCATTATAATCCGCATATTGCCGCTCTCAACAATATTGCACTTGATCACATGACGATGGAGGAGTTGGAGCAGCTTTTTGGTGATTATCTGGCGCGCACAAAAACGGCAGTCGTTCTGAATTATGATCAACCGCGTGTCCGTAGCCTTGCACATCGCGCAAGCTGCAATATTCTATCCTATGCCATTGATAATGATGCTGATATCAGAGCGCAAAATCTATTGCCTAAACAAGACGGGATTGATTTTGATTTCGTCTATGATGACGGGACGTATTCCGTTCACCTGAATATCGCAGGAAGGCACAATGTAGAGAATGCGATGGCTGCGATGGCCTGCTGTATTGCCGCCGGTTTGCAAGTTGATGATGTCGTGCGCGCAATATCATCTTTCACGGGGATACATCGCCGTATGGAATATATCGGAACGGCAAACGGTATCACTGTGTTTGATGATTTCGGCCATAATCCTGATAAAATCGGGGCAAGTTTGCAAACACTAAAATCTTTTGACGGGCGAATTTTGGTTATGTTCCAACCCCACGGTTTTGGTCCGTTACGCATGATGGGCGATGAAATGGTTGCCTCCTTCGCACGGTATATGGATGCGCATGATATCTTGATGATGCCCGAGGTTTATTACGCGGGCGGTACTGTCGACCGATCAGTTACAGCAAAAGATATTATTGAACGCGCAAAGGATGTAAAATTAAACGCACATTGGTTTGAAACCAGAGCGGAAATCAAACCATTTATCGTTGATCATGTGAAAAAGGGCGACCGCGTTGTGATTATGGGCGCGCGTGATGATACGCTTCATACGTTTGCGCATGACGTTTTAAAAGCGATTTCATAGGCTTTGAATTATTTGCCGTATCTTTTTTCCAGATAAGCGAAGATTGCGCGTAAACCTGTATCCGCGCCGCCTTTCGGGCGGCCAGGCGTTCCGTGATCTTCCCATGCATAAACATCCATGTGTATCCATTCGATATTCTCTTCGACGAATTCCTGAAGGAAAAGCGCAGCCGTAGTTGCACCAGCTTTACCGCCTGTGCTGCAAATATCAGCAATCGGGCTATCCAGTTCCTTGCGGTACGGGCGCCATAGCGGAAGATTCCAAACGGGGTCCAAAACATTTTCTGTATTTGAAAGCTTTTGGATTTCATAGGCAATATCATCATCATTACAGAACAGTGCAGGTAAGCCTAAGCCTACTGCAACGCGCGCTGCACCCGTAAGGGTCGCAAAATCAATCAGAAGCTCGGGCTTTTTTTCGCAAGCATATGTAATTGAATCGGCCAAAACTAGGCGACCCTCTGCGTCTGTATTGCCGATTTCTACTGTGATGCCTTTACGCGTTTGCAAGACGTCAGACGGGCGATATGCATCACCGGAAATAGAGTTTTCGACTGTCGGGATGAGGACACGTAAACGTACAGGCAGTTTTAAGCTGATGATCATATGCGCGAGCGCCAGAACATGCGCCGAGCCGCCCATATCTTTTTTCATCGTCAGCATGAATTGTGATGGTTTAATGTCATAACCACCTGTATCAAAACAAACGCCTTTACCAACCAGCGTAAGTTTCGGATGCTTCTCATTACCCCATGAAAAATCAAGCAGACGAGGGCGGCGGGCACTACCCTTGCCAACCTCATAAATCATCGGGAAGTTTTTCTTGATAAGGTCTTTATCCTTAATAACCTTAAGCTCAAGCTTATGCTTTTCTGTCAAAAATTTTGTTGCGGCTTCAAGCTCATCTGGGCCCATATCATTAGCGGGAATATTAACAAGGTCACGTACAAGGCACACGCCCTCCACGAATGTTTTTACGCGTTTCGCATCTATGCCATCGGCTAAAACAAACTGCGCTTTGTCTGTGGCTTTTTTCTTTTTGTACTGATCAAAGGCGTAAACGGCGAACCCTATGCCTGCGTAGAGGCGGAAAATCTGTTCTTCACTATGATCATCACTCTTTAGAGCGAAGCTTGTATCATTCAAGGTTCTTTCAGAGAATTTATCCTTAACCGCATTATATAACTTGCTACCGTCTTCATAGGTGTAAGCGGAAGATATAACAGCGATAATATTTTCTATATTGCCATCAGATCCACGATGAATAAGGGCTTTTCCGGCTTTTGCGCCGAAGCCTGTTTCTTCGACATGGGTTTTTAGCGCTGCATTCTGCCCTTTTTTCCAGCCATCAAAGTTCTCAGTTGTAATAACCGTTATATCGTGGTGATTTTTCTTAGCTTTGGCGCAGAAGGGGGAGAAAAAACTGATTTTGGGTTTGCTCATGTGCGTATAGACCTATCGAAGTGTTAGGGCATGGGAATCAAGCACCCAAGCCATTTATTTTGCGAATATTAGAACGCAGTAGACAGATTTTCAAGAAGGATATGTTTCAAATGCGCGCGCTATAAGATTATCCGTAACGCTTTGTTATTTTTGTATACGTTTTGTTTAGTCGTGATTGAAGCTTTGGCAGGCATCGACTATCTGTAAAACTTTGTTGCGATCCATACCGTGGCTATCGAGTTTCTTTTGCAGAAAGTCCATTCTTTCTTTTTCACTTTCTAATTTCTCATATTGTTTGTATGGAAGCTCGAAGATATGCCTTAGGTAGCTTTCATTAAAACCTTTATTGCGGCTAACGGCTTCTTCTACATAGGGTGCACGTTCCGCTTCATCCATTTCAAACATGTTGATACCGTCATACCCATGAATAGAGGTGTCTAAAGTACCTAGGAATTCAGCAGTTAAGGTATTGTTCGCACCTAACTTGTCACATGGCACGGTAATGGATTGACCTTGTGGCGTTGTGAGTTTAAAGCCCTGTGCTTCTTGAGCCTCAGCATCAGACGGAGATGATATGCTTAATCCTAGTGCCAGTAGGGCGGATGAAAGTATTGATGTTTTGCTCATGGCTATGCCTCTGTTTTTCGATGTTATAATATAACACTTAATGGGTGGTCAATTTTTTTTAGATATTTTTTCTGTAAAAATCAAAAGTCGGCTTCCGGTATATTCTCAAATCTATCAATGGTGTAATCAGGTAAATCCAGATTCCATTCAATATTGTCGTTATTATCGTTTGCACAATGCATTATCATTTCACCTTCTACAAAATGCGGGTGACAGTGCTGAAGCGGTTCTGCAACTTGTGTCATTGTCGTAAGATATGCTGCATACATGGTGGCCGCCGTAATACCCTGCCACTTTTTAATCTTGCCCCCCTGAGCGGCTAACACGCCCACAGCCAAGGCAGATGACCCGATAAACGTCCCCCAATTTATTACACCTTCAAGATTGTTGGGGCGTAGCGAGTCCGGGATTTGAATATGTGAAAGATGTTCCGCCATATCAACACCAAGGTTGTCCAGACCGCTAATTGCGCCTATTGCGCCACCAACTAGCAATGTATTTGTGATATTACATCCCATAACATTACCCATGGCAAAGCCTGTTTTGTTCTTGAGAGCCGCTTTAATCGTCATAATTGCTTCGGGTAGCGCTGTACCTACGGCGGCAATCCCGATCCCCGCAACAGTATGGCTTATGCTACTTTCATTGGATAACTGGAGGATGTTTTCAACAACCACATTGGAAACGGCGATTAAGGCACCTAGCGACAAAACTGCAGATGCACCGTCAACCCATGCGGGCCTGTTTGCAGGGGATTTGTCTTGTGTATGATCATGACCGCACGCACTATGGTTATGTTCGTGGTCATGTTCGTGTGCGTGATTATTGTTATGATTATGACCACAGCTGTGTCCGTCTCCATGGTCATGAGAACAGCCTTCACCGCCTTTAACTCTTTTATACAAATGATAAAGCCCAAATCCCGCCATCCCTATACTTAAGCCGGGTAGTAATTCCCCACCAATCATCTGCGCGCCAAGTGCGCCTGTGCCTGCAGCCATAACAGCGGTGTTAAATTTCCAACCAAGGCGGTCACTATGTTTATCGCCAATGCCCGAAATGGCGGCGGCGGCCCCTAAAATACCAAGTGTATGAACAATGGAGCCGCCCACGATATTTGAAAGCGCGAGATCGGATGAACCGCCTGCCAGCGCAGAGAAGGAAACCACAGCTTCACTTGCGCTATGTATGACACCGGCCATGATGCCGAGTGACATAGTGGACATGCCGCGTTTTTCGCCAAAAGACTCAAAATCAACTAAGGCATAGTCACTGGCTTTATGCATCAAATATAGGCCGCCTGCGCCCAACGCAAGCAAGGGAACTATGCCCGAGGGGATAAGTGATGTCATTGCTGTTGTTGCTAATAATGCCGATGCCCCAAGTATAAGTGGCCTCTGGTTGTTTTTTATCCATGCAGCGGAGTTTTTGAAAAAACCTTTTATTCCCCCTTCGGCATGATGGGGATTATGTCCATGATCGTGGTGATGATGCTCATTATGAGCATGCGAGCAAGACGCCCCGTGTTCATGGTGTTCATGGCTATGTTTATCGTCATCATGACTATGATTGTGATCGTCAGACATTTTATTTCGTATTTTTACTTATGGCTAATTTGAAAACTAGGCGGCTTGTTTGAACCATTCGGGAAACGGGTCAGCCAGTTTTTGGAAAAATTCAGGAGCGCTCAAATAATTCTTCACCAGGCAATCATCAAGTTTTTTTCGAATGCCTTCTTCATTCATATGATTTTTCAGTCCGATAAAGACTATTTCTTGCCTTCTGTCGCCAAAGTCAGAGGTCCAATAATTCTGTAGCACTTTGTCAAATTCATCACCGGCAGGCCATCGGTCTTTGGGAATTGCGGCCCACCAACGGCCTATGCCCTGATGGCGTACTATGGCACCTGCTTGTGAAATCTCACCAACAAAATCGGGACGCGAAGAAATCCAGAAAAAACCCTTGCTTCGGACAACGCCGTCACATTCATCATTGAAAAATGCATAAAGTTTTGCCGGATCGAAAGGCTCACGTGCACGATAGACAAAACTTGTGATGCCATATTCTTCGGTTTCAGGTACATGGTCTTTAAAATGATAAAGCTCTTGTGCCCAAAGCGGGTGTTCCTGCGCTTCTTCAAAATTGAATAACCCTGTATCCATCACTTCGCTCATTTCAACTTGTGATAAGGTTGTCTCAATTATCTTTGCTTTTGTATTTTGGCCGCGGATGATGGCTTTCACTGTTTCCAGCTCTTCTTTGGAAATGAGATCGATTTTGTTTAAAATGATAACATTCGCAAATTCCATTTGCTCGACCAGCAAATCAACAAGTGTACGTTCATCTTCCTCACCCAGACTTTCACCGTGATCTTTCAGAAAATCAGTTGAGCTGTAATTTCTAATAAGGTTTGCCGCGTCAACAACCGTCACCATGGTATCAAGGCGCGATACATCTGAAAGGCTTTGTCCGTTTTCATCTCTAAAATCAAACGTTGTGGCAACAGGCAAGGGTTCAGAAATGCCTGTGCTTTCAATCAACAGGTAGTCGAATTTTCCGTCTTGCGCGAGTTCACGCACCTGTTCAAGCAAGTCCTCGCGTAAGGTGCAGCAAATACAGCCATTGCTCATCTCCACCAGTTTTTCTTCTGTACGTGATAAGTCCGCGCCACCTTTTTCAACAAGAGCAGCGTCAATGTTGACCTCGCTCATATCATTCACAATCACAGCAACCTTTTTGCCTTCGCGATTATTGAGAATATGATTGAGCAGCGTTGTTTTTCCCGCGCCAAGAAACCCTGATAAGACCGTCACAGGAAGTTTTTTCTCAATCGTTTGTAACATAAAATAAGTCCTCTTGATTTTTGATATGTTATAATATAACAGTTAATACACTGCATCATTTAAGAATTGCAAGAAGGAATTTGAAACAGCAAGATGAGAATTGACTTACAAGCATCTAATGCATAGCCGTATAATTTTAAGAGAAAAGAACCATGTTGTTTGATGTTAATAATGTTTGCTTCACAGTTAGAAACACGCAAATCCTCGATAATGTGAATTTGCATGTAGAAGCGGGGCAATCGCTGCTTTTATTAGGGCCCTCAGGCTCAGGCAAAACCAGCTTATTAAATATTCTGGCGGGACTATCGCAACCCGGAAGTGGTGAGGTTAAATATAACGACCAAATATATGCTGCTTTGTCGCAAAGTGAGCTGGACCGGCTTCGTGCAAATAATTTCGGATTTGTTTTTCAAAAGCTACTTCTTATCGGACATCTGAGTGTCGAACAAAATATCGGGTTGTCACAAAGCAAAGCAGACCATCAACGCATCAAAAATTTGGTTGATGATTTAGGGTTGTCAGGAAAAGAAAAACAGAAAGCTCGTGATTTAAGTGTAGGAGAAGCGCAACGCGTCGCGATTGCGAGGGCGGTTGTGCATAACCCGACAGTGATATTCGCAGATGAGCCAACTTCTGCATTGGATGATATAAATGCAGAAAAAGTGATGAATTTAATTTTTGATCAGGCCAAAAAATCAGGAGCAACCGTGGTTGCGGCAACACATGATGCACGCATTAAGGGCATGTTTGATAATATATTGGAGATAGCATAATGACAGATGTATCACTGGTTTTGTCCTCTTTGAAATCCAGATGGCTGAATTCGCTCTTATCCGTATTTTTAACGGCATTTGGCGTAATGCTGGCGCTGGTGGTTATTCAATTTTCTCAGCATGTTCAAAACCGCTTAAGTTCGGACGGGCAGGGCATAGATATTGTTGTCGGTGCAAAGGGCAGCCCGCTACAAATGGTTCTATCATCCGTCTATCATATTGATATTCCAACGGGCAATATCCCTTATGATCAGGCAAAAAAGCTAATGAAGAACCCGCAAGTGAAAACGGCTATTCCACTCGCACTTGGTGATAATTGGAAAGGCTACCGAATAGTCGGAACGACACCGGAATATATGAAGCATTACGGGGCTGAACTTAAAAGCGGTGAACCATGGCACAAAGCGTTTGAAGCAGTTGCAGGTTCTTCTGTCGGGTTGGAAATTGGTGAATCGTTTGTCGGTGCGCATGGTTTAGTCGGTCACGGCCATATACATGAAGAAGAAAAATATCAGGTTACCGGCGTTATGAAACCAATAGGGACAGTATTGGATCGCTTAATTCTTACGTCTTTGGACTCTGTTCTTAATATTCATGGGCAAGAAAGCGTGGAGCATACTGAACATGATCACGGGCATGAAGATAAACATCACGACCATGATAACCATGAGCATGAAGAACATGACCATGATGGCCACGCACACGAGGACGAGCACCATGCGCACGATGAGCATAAACATCACGATCATGAAGAACGCGTCGCGCCAGAAATTACCGCACTTTTGCTGACGACAAAGTCACCGATTGCCAATATGAATTTGCCGCGTACGATAAACAGGGGAAGTACGTTGCAGGCGGCAAATCCCGCTTTGGAATTGACGCGGTTAACGTCTATGCTCGGGCTAGGATCAAAAAGCTTTCAAGCTTTAGCCATGCTTTTGATCATTATTGCATCTTTGAGCATATTCTCGGGATTAGCGGGTAGCCTTGAAAATCGTATGGGCGATCTGGCCGTTTTGCGCGCAATTGGCTACTCAAAGAGTCGCGTATTTAAAATTATAACCTTGGAAGGCATGATCATAACAGTAAGCGGTACAGCTTTGGGCGTGATTATGGGGGCGGGTGGTTTCCTTGTCCTTAAAACCATTGTTCCGCCATTACAGTCCAGTGGCGCGGAAATACGTTTTACTTCCGATTCAGCTCTGATAATATGCTCTGTCTTAATTGCGGGTTTCGTCGCGGCTATGATTCCGGCAATACGCGCCGCAAAAGTTGACGTGGCGCGACAAGTTTCGCGCAACACTTAGGGTCTGTTCATGAAAAGATCGAGGCTTAAAAGGATAGGAAAACTTATTGTGAAATCTGTTTTTACGATTGCTGTGATCGGAGTATTGAGCATTCCCTTTCTAACCGGCAGCCTTGTAAACCCCGGGCATCCGTTAGCCCGTAAGGAGGTCACAGAGTTTGATACATTCATTCAAAAAACGTTTGAATATAGTGAAACGATTGAGCCATCTTCAATAGATCTTATGGAGTCGATCCCAAAGTACGTACAAACGCCGGAAGGCGGTATATCTTGGAGCGTTTTTAACGAAACCAAGGAGCATGAATTCTCTTATCAGCAAGATGATGAGTATGATTATATCGGTGTTCGGCCTGAATTTTCCGAAGAAATGAAACAGCTCGAAGGCAGTGAAATATTGATACAAGGCTATATGTTTCCGTTGGGCCAAGAGGAAGAGCAAAGTATGTACTTATTGGGGCCGTTTCCGCTCAGTTGTCCATATCATTATCACGTACCGCCAAAACTTATTATCGAAGTGCACGCCAAAAGCCCTGAAAAATTCTCTTATGATACGGTTAATGTGCGTGGCACATTGGAACTCGTCCCACAAGATGATGAGTATAATGTTTTTTACCGCCTTAGAGATGCTGAGATTGTGCCGTAAGTTGGATTTAACGGAGGCGCCGCCATTCCCGCTTGATGAGATCTTGGGAAAGTCTTTTAATAGTTCTTAAAAGCAGTGATAAAAAGTGATTTAAGAAAATGAAGGCTTTAGAACTGCCGCTTTCTTGCAATCTTGTGTTATTGAGAGTTCCAACCGCCACCAAGAGCGCGGTAGAGGTTTACGGCTGTGGTGAGGCGAGCCAGACGAGCTTGCGCGTAAGTATCTTGAGCGGATAGTTTTGAATTTTGTGTATCTAACAAAGTCTGGTAATCAATCGATCCGGCATCATAGCGGCGTTTGGAAATATCATAGGCGCGTGAAGCCTGCTGCATAGAAACTTTCAGCGCATTTTCGCGGGTTTGTGATGTTTTTACTGCGACCATAGCATCTTCCACATCTTGGAACGCGGAATAAACAGCACCACGGTAATTCTCAATCAACTCTAAGTGTCTGGCCGTTGCCGATTCTAGCTGCGCATCGAGCGCTCCGGCAGAAAATATAGGTGTAACAATTGAGGAGGTAAGCGCGAGAGCTGTGCTGCTAGGCTCTCCGAAGCCAGCGAGAGAAAGGCTATTGTTAAGCCCTAAGGAAATGGATGGGTAAAAGGCTGCACGCGCTGCGCCTATATCTGCGTTTGCTGCTATTAAGGCGAGTTCCGAAGATAGAATGTCTGGGCGACGCTGTAATAATTCTGAAGGCTGTCCTGCACTAATCTTGGGAATAATTAAATCAGCTAAACTTTTTTGCTCGATACTAATGTTGCCGGGTGGGCGGCCTAAAAGTACGTCTAAGGCATTTTGTGCATTTGCTATTAGCTCCGTCAAAGATGCCCGACTGGCTTCGGCATTTGCTACCGAGCTTTTTTGCTGTGCCAGCGCCAAGTCGGATTCTGCACCGGCATTAACGCGAGATTGGATAATGCGCAAAACTTCTTTTGCATTCAGTAGATTGTCGTCAGCAATATTTAAACGCTCGAAAAGGTTCACGAGAGTGAAGTATCCGGTGGCAACATCCCCCATAATCGTTAGCTTTAGTGCACCTTGATCATAGATGCTGCTTTCATATCCTGCCTCTGCTGATGCAATGGCGGCACGATTAGAACCAAATAAATCTAATTCATAGGATACGTTTAATCCTGCATTCAGTGAGGTGGCGTATGTATTATTACCTTCGGTAGGGTTTGATTTTGAACGCGATGCCCCACCTGATCCGCTTGCTGTTGGCAATAGGCTGGCTCCTGCAGACTTTAAAGAGGCTCGTGCTTGCTCAATACGATGTATACCTGCACGTAAATCTGTATTTTGTTCTAAAGACTGATTAATAAGGGTGTCTAGCTCAGCACTCTTGAAGTTCATCCACCATTGAGTGGCTTCATCAACATAACCTTGAGCTTGTGTGTCGTATAGCCATTGATTTTCAGAAGGCATGTAAACATCAGGGCGTTTGTAATCAGGTGTCAGTGAGCATCCGCATGATAATAAAAGTAATGACAGGGTTATAATGTTCTTCATATTTTCTTACTCCGAACTTAATGCGATAACAGGATCTAAGTGAGATGCCTTACGTGCAGGTAAATACCCGAATACAAGCCCGGTACCAACTGCACAACCAAAAGCCAACAGTGCCGGAGTTGGCGTAAAAGCAATATCTATGTCAAAAAGCGTCAAACCTAAACCGGTTGCGACGCCGCATGCGACCCCAATTATGCCGCCAATCGTACAGACTACGGCCGCTTCAATGTTAAATTGTAGTAATATGTCACGACGGCGCGCACCCGTTGCCATGCGAATACCAATCTCACGCGTTCGCTCGACAACGCTCACCAACATGATATTCATCACGCCGATTCCGCCAACCAGCAAAGAAATTGCAGCTACCGCACCCAATAAAATTGTGAGGGTGTTTTGTGTTTCTGTGGCCATCTCCAAAAAAGAGGCTGTGTTACGAACCCTGAAATCTTCGGATCCATGCCGTGAAATCAGAAGGTTGGTGATGTCTTCTTCGGTTTGGTCAATTTTGTCAGTATTATCTACTTTTATTGTGATGCTATTTAAAAAATTACCGCCAAAAAGCCTTACCAGCCCGGTTGTATAAGGAACCCATGCCACATTATCCTGATCTGAACCCCACGGGGCTGCCCCTTTGGACTCCATAACTCCAATAACTTCAAAAGGAATATTCCCAACCAGAATATACTGGCCAATAGGATCCTCTCCGTAAGGAAAGAACGTTTCTACGGCGGTTGTTCCCAATACCATGACGGCAGCATATGAATTCAGGTCGTCTTGATTAAAAAAAGTGCCTTTTTCGATCGCCCAATCACGGGCCAGAGGAAAAGAGGGGCCAACACCCTCCACTGAAATAGAATCATCTATATTGCCAAGACGCAGCGTTTTGTTACCGCTTCGCTCCGGAACAACGGCAATGATATTATCTATGTTTTCTGCAATGGCTATAGCATCAGCGGGCATCATGGTTGCATTATCACCACTTGATCGAATGCCGGGCGCTCCCGGTCGTACATTTAAGATATTGGTACCCATGGCACTAATTTGTGTTAGTACTTGTTGTTTGCTGCCCTCACCAATTGCTAACATTGTAATTACTGACGCAACGCCAATAATAATTCCCAGCAAAGTTAGTGCTGTACGAAAAATATTTGCCCGTAAAGATCTCATAGCCATTTTTACAGATTCATATGCCTCTACATTTGAATTGGCTAGCTCAGTATGGTGCTTGTCTGTATTGCTAATATTGTTTGCGTTTAAAACAGGAGGATCGTCACGTATAATTTTCCCGTCCTCTAAACGAATTTGCCGATCAGCATAGTTTGCCACTTCCTCCTCATGAGTAATCACTATGATTGTGCGTCCTCTTTGATGAAGATCCTGTAGTAAAGCCATCACATCTTCGCTGCTTTTACTGTCTAACGCGCCAGTAGGTTCATCTGCCAATATAACAGGAGGATCATTCATGAGAGCTCGTGCTACCGCCACACGCTGTTGCTGACCACCAGAAAGCTCATTTGGTTTATGATCACAACGTTCGCCCAAACCTAAATCGCTTAATAGCTTATGTGCACGATCCTTTCGTTTTGACGGTGACATGCCCGCATATAAAGCAGGGACTTCGACATTTTCTTCAGCATTCGCCGTATTTAAAAGATTATAACGTTGAAAAATAAAGCCAAAAGTGTCGCGTCGTAATGCGGCGAGTTTATCTGAGTCAAGGGTTGCAACATCAACGCCGTTTACCTCATATTGTCCGGATGTTGTGCTGTCCAACATGCCAACAATGTTCATCATTGTCGACTTGCCAGATCCTGATTGCCCCATAATGGCTACAAATTCACCGGCTTGTATTTCAAGGCTAACATCATCTAATGCCTTAACGGTGGTATCTCCTGCGCCGTAATATCGACAGATGTTTTTTAATTTTATCAAAGGATGTGTCATGGATATTGACCTTTATAGCCTCATTCGTGGACCGGAGCGCTCTGCTGATTCCTTGCTTTTGGTTTTGATTATCACTTTTTCTCCAGCCTCAAGACCTTTTGTGACCGCGGCCATGGCACGATTCATCAATCCCACATGTACAATTCGTATTTCTTCACCCGCCGTTCCTTCAACTTGAACTTCATAAGCTTGTGTTACGTCGGTATTCTGGTCTTTTACAGGGCGGCCTAGCGCGCTTAAAGGGATAAGCGGAACGCCTTGAGCGCTTTCTAGAACGAAAAACATTTGTGTTGTCATGCCGGGCAGTAAGACATGATCATTATTTTGCACATCCACCAAAACATTATAGAGAACCACATCATTTATTTCTTCTGGAGTTGGCAAAATCTGTCGTGTTATGCCTTCCCATCGTCGTTCCCCCGATCCCAGAGTGGTAAAGTACATAGGCGTACCTTGTGAAAGTTTCATAATATCCGCTTCCGCAACTTCGGCTTTGGCGGTCATAATGTCTAAATTCGCGACCTGAACAATTGTTGGTGTTGTCTGATTTGCGTTGATCGTCTCGCCTTCTTCAACAGATTGATCGACAACTGTGCCATTCATAGGGGCATAAATTTTGGTGTAATTCAGGTTTGTTTTATCCTCATCCAGAGAAGATTGTGCTTGTTCAATCTGCGCCTCAAGCGCTTGAAGGTTAGCTCTGGAAACTTCTAAATCAATTTCAGAATCTTCCAAGACTTCCTTGCTGACTGCTTTATCGCCATATAGCTTTTCGTTACGTTGATATTTCCATGTTGCCTGTTTAACAAGAGCTTCTTGTTGGAGTTTTTGCGCTGCCAGTTGTTTAAGTTGTGCTTCGGATGATTTTACTTGGGCTTCATAAACATCCGGGTCTATTTCCGCGATAAGGTCTCCTGTTTTAACCAAATCACCAATCTCAACATGCATTTTTATGATCTCACCTGATACCTGAGCACCGACATCCACGTAATCTTTTGGCTCCAGGGTTCCTTGCGCTGTAACAACTGACTGAATATTCCCAATATCCACCTGTACGATACTTGTCGTTTGAGCATTACTGGAGGCCTGGCTTTTATTAAAATACACCCAAAACATCGTTCCGATGATCAAAAGTGATAAAATAAAAAATAATGTAATTTTGTTTTTTTTCATATCTCTACTACCTTTAATGCTTATCAGATGTTTTATTCTTGCCTGTTTTTTCTCTAAACATACTGCGCATATTTTTTCTGGCTCTGGCTAACAATGGATCATAAAAATCATTTCTAAGTCCCATTACTTTCTCGGTATTATTTGAATTTTCAAAACGTGTCATTTGTACTCTGTGTCTTCTTTTTTGCTTGATAAGTAAAAGCTTAAAAAATTATACGTTCGAACCATGGAAAACCTGTCGTCAGTTTTAATATTTTTTTTGCAAACTAATTTTATTGAAGCTTTGCTTTATATGAAGAAGCCATGAAAAATGGCATTTCGATGGGCTTTCGGCTATTATATAAAGAGAAATTATTGGAAAATTTATGCACGCTTGGTGTATATATAAAACAATAATAAAAAAAATCTGCATTTGGGGTGTGTTGTGCCGGATCCGGAAGATAAAAAACCGAACAGAGATGATGAAGTGCGTGCGCACTATCAGGTGCATGATGACATCCAGAATCCCGATGTTGATGCAAGCATAATTTACAGAAGCCGAGAAGGTGTTGGCAAAGGTGTTGGCTTTGTTGGCGGTGAGTTTGGTGACACTGTTGTTATTCCCGTTACGTTTAATTGGACAGACAAAGATTTGGGTCTGATTGATGCGAACACGCTCAAAGATATCAGGGCAGGGGTGAAGACGACGGACGACCTTAGCCTGGATCAGCACCAACAGTCTCTGGCGCTTGATGCCCTTCAAAGGGTGGCAGAGCAATCAGGTGCAAATATAAAATTTGTCGTAGTTGACGAACTGCCGGAGAATAAAGGCATTCGCTTCGGTCAATTTTTTACGCCGGCTATTATGTCGACATCGGTTGAAGAGCGTGCAAACGGTGCACATTCTAGCCTTCATAATGGAAATGTTTATGATGTTGATCGCGGCGAATATTATTCGATTGTCGCGAATGAATACCGTATCTCAGGACAAAACGATCAGCAAAATACATATTGTTACATGCACGAAGTTTGTCATGCATTGGGCTTTGATCACCCGAATAGCGGTTTTAATATAGAACATGTTGATTGGGGTGAAACCGTGATGCGCACACAGCAAGGCGTATTTGACACTTTTATTAAAAATCCTCCCTTACAGCTTGGCGGTATTGATATCGAAGCCTTACAGCAGCTTTATGGACAAAATAACGGTCATGGCGGTGTTATGGTGGATATGCGCGGAAAATGCGCCGAAGATGTCGCCGATGCACTGCGCTCTGAAGGGTATGACCCTGCTCAAAAAGCTGCTTATCATGATCGTGTAATGAACGAAGCGGGGGTTACTGTTTCGGGTACATCAAATGCGAATTATCTCAAGGGTACGCAATATAACGATACTTTTACAGGTAATGGTGAAGACGATAGCTTTTATGCAAATGGTGGACATGACAAAGTAACAGATTTTCATGCAAGCGGAAATTATGATTGGTTTGATTCTCTGACAAATACCGAAGAAGACGTCATTGTTGCCCCTGAAGGCGCAGTTGGCGCAACAATTATTAAAGAACTGAATAACAGCGTTCTGATTACATTCGAAGATGAAAATGGTGCAATGCCTGATGTTTCGATGCGTTTGACAGGCTTTACGGGTGATATCGAAGATATTGATATCCTAACGCAAAAGGGCGGTATCAGAGGTGATGAAATTGACACATATCATTACGATGAGCAGAATACAGCATCAGGATCGGCCGAAATAGCAGAGCCCGGACAAGGAATTGGTATGAATGGTGATCAGCAAGAACAACCTTTGAATTTATCCGGTGATTTTTCTGGTGCGGCCGGCCAATTGTATGGCACAGAAAATGCGCCTGCGTTGGCGTTTGCAAGTGGCCCCGTTACATCTGTTTTTAAAGTCTAAAATTTTATCAGTTATAGAACCGCCCCTTTCTCGCAGCCATTCTCGCTTTTAACCGATTTACGGGAGGGGAATAATGAAATGGTGGAGGTATCAGGTGACACCTCGAACCGATTATTCCGAATTTTGGAACGGTGGGAGCAGTTTTTTAAGAAAGATATGTTTTACAAAGATTGATAATGTTTGTATAATTAACACTATCAATAATGAGGTGAAAAATGCATATATCTCTGACGCCTGAGCTTGAAGGCATTATCAAAAACAAAGTTGAATCAGGCCTTTATAATAACGCGAGCGAGGTTATTCGTGAAGCGTTGCGCTTTATGGAGATGAATCAGGATATTGTCATGCAGATGAAGCTCGATCGTTTGCGCATGCATTTGCAAACTGGTGAAAATGAAATTGCAAGCGGCCAAGGTTCTACCTTAAAAAACAAAGAAGCCGTTTCCACGTTCTTTGACGGTATCCGCTCATAATGTCTCAATATAGAATTATCGTATCTCCTCAGGCAGAGCGGGATTTAAAAGAAATCCGCACCTACACTCTTCAAAGCTGGGGAGCTCCTCAAGCGGATATATATTTGGGAAAAATAGAAGAAACTTTCTACAGTTTGCTAGAAAACCCTGAAATTGGTCGTGAGCGTAATGACGTTAAGACGGGATATCGCAGTATCGTGATTGAAAAACATGTTCTGTTTTATAAAATAGACAAATCAGAAATTCATATCCTCGGCATTCCGCATAGCCGTATGGATATTTTGAATTATTTTTCTTGAATTGTTATATGAGCGCCCAAAATCATATTTCTATTACGATACAATAAATTTCGGAAGAAATTAAAATGGTGGAGGTATCAGGTGACACCTCGAACCGCTTATTTGAGGTTTTGGCGCTTTGGGAAAGCCAAATCAAGAAAGATATGCCTTACAAAGATTGATCGTTTTTGCACACTCCGTCACTTGTGCGCCATGATCCGTATTTGTCACCAATTTTATATGCAGGAATTGCCTCTTCTGAGGTTTCCTGAATAATTGCTTGCGCTGCTTTAGCTTGATAATACGGATCAGGAAACATGGTTTTAGTGAAAGAAATAGCCTCCTCATATCTGTCCATTTCTTCATATAAAAGCCACTGCCTAACACAGCGATTGTAAACATGCGCTTGCTGCTTATCTGGTATTTTTGTGAAGCTGTTATCATAGAGTAATTGCTCACCATACGGTAAGTTTTCTCGCATGCCGACACTTATAGAACCATCAGGATTTGTAGTTGAGATAAATGGGTCTGGTGTTTTGATATTTTTAATTGCGCATATTTTTGAATAGAACAAGGGATCGGATTTTCGCTTTTCTTCCAAAGCTGGCCATTTCAAATAATATGTCTCCAGTAAACTTAAAAGCTCAGGGTTAAAGTTTGCATCATCAATTAACTCTAGCAAAATATGAGCCCAAACGGCTTTGTTTTTGGCATATGCTGGATGCTTGGCCAATGCCTCTAGCCGTTTAGTGTAAGCCTCTTTCATATCCTTAGGGGAATCGCGGAAGAGCCTATCGGTTGCCATTCCTAAAAAGAGAGTGGTTTCCACGGTTTTGGCATCGTTAGATTTATTAGCCAAATGCAAAAGTTCCAAAGCGTCATCAATTCTGTCTTGCTTCATCAGTGAACGACTTAAATTAAAAAGGTATTGCTTCTTAGTTTTGACGTTGAAGCTATCATCTAACTTTGTAACGAAGTCTTTGTGCTTGCCCGTTTTTAAATGACAGGCCAGCAAATTATCAGAATTTTTAATTTCTTTACCTTGTTCACCATCTACAATTTGCGGCCTGATATATTCAGGTAGCTTAGGGATATAATCTTCACAGTCCTCACGGTTCATAAATGTTAACCCCAGACCTGACATTAAAGCACCGCCGAAATCGTAAGTCATGACCATGCGGTAAGGATCAATAATCATGTGCAAATCATTGATAGCCTTATCAAGTTGTTTAGTCTTTACATGGAAAAAGTGTATTTTTCTACGCATGACATCTTTATCGAAATCATCATCCTGAACCGCGGCAATTCTCTCCAGTTCGCTTTCTATACATTTCGGGAGGGCTGTTTTACACGTTGTGTGCTCATAAATTCGCGTTTGTTCGTCACCTTCGAGTGTGTCGTATAAATATAACAAACCCATAAAACGCATTTTATCATTCTCAATGCTCATGATTTGGTTATAAGCAATATCTGAACCGCCTTGCGTCAATGCCTTAATCTCAGGGCTGGTTGAGCTATGCCATTGGGTCTTATCTTTTGCGCCCCACGCACCAATGTAATTCAGCTCGGCTTTTTCTAAATTAATGATGTTTGCAATTTTTTTAATTTGTTCTTCGTTTCCTTCTTCTGCGAAGTGAGCATAAATTGGCTGAATTAATTTTCGTTTTAAGTCCTCGTCTTGAAACGTGCTGACCAATTCGAGAGCGCTTTCATATTGCTCTGTATAAAGAAAAATCGTCGTCAGAAGAGATGCTTTTTTATCCGTGAACTTTTTTAAAACCTCCTCTTTAGCCTTATCCAGCTTACTCATCTCATCTGCATCATGTTTAGCTTCATCAAAGCATTTCGTGTAATCACCTAAAATCGTTGATTTCCACCAACCATCAGGATCATGATCATATTTGCGAAATTGATCGATATATTGAACCCACAAAGCATTTGCTTTCGCGAATTCATTGCTTTTAAGCAAAGATGCAACGCGCAAAGTTACAAGAACACTAATAGTAAACGGCTCATCATTGCATTGTGGTAGATTCAACAAATCCTCTAATCTTTGTTCTTGATTGCGTCCTTCGATTGCCTGCGCGGCAGCCTTACAAAGCGCTTCGTTGACGGCGCGTTGGTCATACGGCGTTCTTCCTTCTTCTAATATCGTTCCTATTCGATGCGGCTTAAGGTTAAACACTTCATGCACTTCGGGAATAGCCATGATTCTTTCATATATTGTGTTGCTGTCAGTAATAATCGCATATGCCGCGTTGTAATCGTCTTGCTCAATAAGATATGCCAAATGTACAGCAAAAGGTTGAATGGCGTTCTCACGACGCTCTAATACGGTAATGGCATTAAAATACGTATCCGCTTTTTCATTTTCCCCTAATGCGTAAAAATACTTCGCTAGTGTAAGGGCGAGCAATCCGCGCTCTGATTGACCGTGAAAATCATTATGATCCTGTATGGCTGATAATCGTTCTTGCAATATTTCTATAGAATCATTGGAAGCTATTTTTACATCACGAACATGAGGGCGCTCTGGTCTGGGCTGTATCATCGAAATAACGCCCCGCGAGGGATCAGCGATTTGCTCTGCGTTATGACTTGGATTATAGGCTATGAACATATACAGCACGCCAATGATTAAACCCGTAATGATGAATATGATTTTAGCCTTCAATTTCGCCACCTCCGCTGGTTGTAAATGACAGACTATCATTTAAATGATTACCAATCATTAGATGACATGATTTTTTTGATTATGTGAAAGTTAGGAACGGATTTGTTCCCGTATCACACCATCAGGCCAGAGGGATGCAACGGGAGAGCGCAGCGTCTCCCTTTCCAAGATGTGTCAACGGAAAATCGAAGATTGTAGTACGACACACATCTTGCGGAACGTCTGTACTCTATTCGACAGTGTAATTTTCCATTTTGTACTGCCCGATAATTTTAGTGACTTTTTTACCTGTAAGTGCCTTTACGACAGTATTCATTTTATCGACGCTCTTAACTTCCTTTTGATCGTAAACATAGAATTTTAATCGATGGTCTTCTTTTCGATCCGAATAGTTTACAACTTTTACGTTACCTGGAACTCCTTGTATTGTCTGAGGATAAAGACCACTTAGAATAACTCCCTGTAATTTTACGCCCGTATCTATGACAATATCCCAATTAGACGGCTCATATGCAGACAAAACCAACAATACGGGCTTTCCTACATTCGGAACTTTTATTTTTACGGTGCAGTCAGTTTTAGAATTGTGTCCGCAACCACTGCGAATACGATAAAATCCTAATGATATAATTTCTGTATCAGCAGCAAGTGACTTAAACTTATTACTTTCTGATATCTCAGGTAAATCCACTGGCTTTTCTTTTTCACCTAACAAGAATGCTCCAGCCAAATCAGGATCAAAGCCTTCAGGCCACGAAGTGTTAAAATCATATATGCTTCCTTGCAAGTTGGTGTTTTTAAGATGAGCTCCTTTTAAATCAGTCCATCTTAAATCTGCGCCTTGTAAGTCTGCACCGCTTAGATCAGAGTTAGATAAAACGGCATCATAAAAAACAACACCTTTAGCTTTCACGTTGCTTAAGTTTGCTCCAGATAAATTACTGGCTGTAAAGTCAGAGAAACGTATATCAGAACCACTCAAATTTGAATTTGGTAACCATGCGCCCAAAAAAACAGTTTTACTTAAATCTTCTTCTACAAAATCGGGGATTTCATAGCGCGGTGGTGCATAAGAGCCATTGATATAGTGACTAGACAAGCCTCCATAAGAAACAGCCCAAGGTGAAGTATTACTATTTAAAATCTGTGTAGGAATTACTCTATGCTTTTTTAAGTTAAAATCTTTAGGGAAGCTAACATGATAATTGCTAATACGAGCCCCATCAAAGTTCGCTTCATCAAGCTTTGCTTGGCTAAAACTCGTTCTGTAAAAATAGGCCCCCTTAAACGTGCTTCCCGATAAATCGGTTGATCCGAAGTCGATATCCATCAGGTCGCATTTATCAAAGCTCATATTGCTGTAATCAGCAGGGCCATATTCATCAATAATCTTTTGCATGAAACGAAAGAGCACCTTTTTCTGAATAGGATTAAAATTATGGTACTCTTTCTTCCATTCACCGACATTAAGGCTGTTGTATATTGCCGCTGTCAAATCTGCGTCTTCAATGTTTAAAAATTTTGTGCGTATTTCCCTCATATTGGTGCAGTAAAACTTAGCCCCCTTAATATTAGTCGGTTCGTAAGTGGCGTAATGGCTATTCATTCTAATTTTTGAATAGCTAAAATCAGCCTCTTCTAGATCAACACCAAAGAAATCAAATTCACCAACGCTGTTCTTGAAATTTGCATTTTTCAGGCTAACCTTCCTAAAGGTTGTTTTACCTGCGCGACTTTCATTTTTTTTGCCGTTAAAACCAAAAGCTTTCGGATCTTGAAGATACAAATGACCACCTTCAAAATTGGCGCCATCCATGTTTATATTCTCAAAGTTGGAAAGTGAGCCATTTGGTAATATTCGATAGTGTTGCACAGGAGGAGACAGCAATTTATTCCATGAGTAATCTATATCAGTTTTCGTTTCACATGATTTATCTGTCGTCACTAAGAAGAAGTTTGCAGGATTAAAACCACTGGGGAACTTGGTTTTACAATCATAAAGTCCTCCGTTCCAGATTGTACCGTTAATATTCGCACCAGAAAAATCAGCACCACTTATATCGGTTTGTCCGTATCTGCTGCTGCTTAGATCGGCTTCACTTAAATCAGCACCCTTAAAATCTGTATCTCTTAATTTTGAGCCCGTTAGGTTGGCTTTTGCGAGTTTTGTATTTACAAACTTTGATCTTCCAAAATTCGTTTCGCTTAAATCACTTCCGCTGAGATCGAAGCCTGATAAATCGACATTTATGAAGTCTGATGGCCTTCTAAAGTTATTTGAACGAGAATTTATATGATTCAGATTGGTGTTCTTTAGTTTCGCTCCAGATAGTTTGTATATACTGGCACCTTCAAGATTTGCGTTTTCAAGGTTAGCGCCGTTTAAGTCTCCGTATATGATAGCATCATTTAAATCTGCACCCGTAAGGTCAGATCCTATCAAATCACCACCAAGTTTTGTTCCGGTGCCTTTCACGTAGGACAAATCACTGTTCGTTAAGTCACCAGATATGTCTGCATTATCAAAAATGGAACCTGATAAATTAGCTCCGTTTACATTAATTCTCTTTATTTTAGATTCAGAAAAATCAGACCCTATTAAAATTGAATTTGAAAAATTGATATTACTTAAATTACTTTTTGAAAAATCCGATCGTTCTATCCTCAAATCAGACAAATCAATCTTATTAAGCTTTGATTGCGATAAGTTAAGGGGCTTGTTATTTAATTCTTCCTTCATTCCCAAAACGACCAGAGCATTGGCTTTTAGAGACAGAGACTCTTCAGTCGCCTTTTGACCCAAAAGACAGAGGGGTCTGAGTACCTGTTCATACTGGTTTAAATTGTATAAAGCTCGAGCGTAAAAATATAAACTGTCGCTGAACGTAAGCAGAGTAGTTTGCCCTTTATTATTTGTGTATGGCCTCAAAAACTCTGGTGTTTTATCATTAACACTATAAACACCAGTACATGGTTCCTCAAATGAATTACTGGAATGACTTGGTGAGCCAAATGGCATAATTTTATGACCATCAAATGTTTTTATTCCTCCTTTAGTCGGATCAGCTTTTCTAGACTCAAGAATCTGTTTTAAAATATCTTCATATACAATTTTAGCTTGCTCATAGTCATGATATTCCTCAAGTAATATTGCTTTTTCCAAATAGGCTTGATAGGAACCAAATTCCTCTATCGACTTATCTGCGCTTTTCTTTAGCGCTTGATAATCGTTTATAACTTGGATTGTTTTTATACGATTAGCGTAGTGATCATATTTTTTTATATCTGAAATGTAATATGCTGGTGTACAAGGGCCAGTAACGTAAAAATCTCCGTTATGTGCTCGGCGTGCAAAAAAATAAGCATCATCATCTAACTTAAAAGAAAAACTTCCTCCTGCTATGCGAGATTGTCGGGTGTGGTAAATCTTGATAGGCGTTTCAGGTGTACCTTTGATTAATTCTGAAACTTCAAATGTGGTATAGCTGTCAGGTTGTTTATCTACTTTGTTTTCGTGAATAGCCTTAGCCTTACCCTTAAAAATTAAATCATTTTGTTGAATGAGGTTCTTTCCGTCAGCTGGCATGCAAGAGTATGCATAAACATCGGCAGGCTTAAAAACCGTTATCATAACCAACAAAAAAAATAGAAACCGCATATAAAAACCTTATTTTATCCATGGAATTATTAATCTTACCATTCAACCATATTTTCCAAAACTGTTTGTCAAAAAGTTGTAAAAAAGAATAGTACAATCGTAATAATTGCCACTTAAGACGAAAGGCAAGCTGTGTATTGTAATACAATACGCTTGGAAAGGGAGATGCTGCGCTCTCCCGTTTCATCCCTCTGGCTGTGGGGCTTCGCCCGCACGCCTGCACATGCTATGATATTCTGATTCTGTGGCCACAATCACGACCTATGGTACATCATGAAAAGCCATAAGCAAACCATAGTCATTTATGCCCGCATAATGGTAAATTGGAGGAGTTGCTAAAAGGAGAGCGTATGAAAAAGGTTTTAGTTTTCCAAACTCTTATTATTTTACTTTTTTGTTTACAATTTACTGCTGATTCAGTGACCATTTCTTCTTTAATGGGTAATGGGGGTTATGATCGATGTATTTCTGGTCGTGTAGGTATCGACGAACAAGAAACCTTCAATCAGATAAGTAGTGAAGATGTTTCAACATATTGTAAATGTGTGTCTGAAAATACACCATACACACCAATCGACATGTTTTTAATGAGAGCTACCATTGGTTTTTACAATCCCTTTGCTGGGGCGAGTGCCACTTCAAACATGTGTAAAAGTAGGATACAGAGTAAGCAGGTCAAGAAAGGTTAATAAGATGAAGAAAAATCAGCTCACAAGAGGTGAAAACCGCAGAGTGATGTATGTAGAAAATAAGGATGGCGAGCTATATGGTTCGGATGCACGCATTGGTTAGAGGGCGGACACGTTAAAGTCGATGAGGATGCGATGGAAGAATATAGAAGAATTAAAAGTAGCTAAGACCGTATTGTAGAGGCTGATAACGCGATTTTAATTGATGCTTACGATGAAAGATCAAAAGCCTGCAGGAAGAGAAGTTGATTATGGATGAAAAGATCAAAAATTGCGGCCGTCCGATAGAGAGCTTCGAGGATACTTTTAGAACCGCTATCACATTCCTTGGAAACCCGCTTAAACTGTGGGAAAGCGAGTGCATCGAACAGCGCAGAATGCTGCTCAGAATGGCATTTGCGGACAAGATTACCTATGACAGAAATAACGGTTTTAGAACCGCCGCTTTCTCGCAGCCATTCTCGCTTTTAGCCGATTTACGGGAGGGGAATTATGAAATGGTGGGCCAGGCCGGACTTGAACCAGCGACCAATCCGTTATGAGCGGACTGCTCTAACCAACTGAGCTACTGGCCCTCTTTGTTGGAATGGAATTTATGGCGCATATTATGGCTGAAATCAATATCTTTTCTGGATATTACAATGCTATTTTTTCTAGGAAGGTGGGCTTATCTGTTGGGGCGGGTGAGAATAAAGGTTGATACCATGCATAAAACAATGCCCTGAATAGCCAGAACCCGCATGGGTACTTGTAAAACTATACTTAGTATAAATGTAGCAATAATAGTTATCATAGCAGCAGTTTTTGCCCTGGGGCTAATGCTTCCGCTTTCCTGCCAATCCTTTATGTTTTTTCCAAAATATTTATGTTCTAGAAGCCACGTGTGGAATGTTTCTGATGAGCGTGCGAAGCAAAATGCGCTTAGTAATAAAAACGGCGTAGTCGGTAGGAGGGGTAAAAACACCCCGAATACAGCAAGGATAAGTGATGTGATTCCAGCGGTGAAATATATGTATCGCATGGGGCATATCTTATTTCACAAGGTCATAAATTCCACCAAATATTTATAAATGCACATTAAAATTTTTGTATATGTGGATTAGATGATAATGATAATGATTCTCATTGACAGTGGTTCTCAACTGTTGTTATGTGACATTTATATTTTAAACGTTACTGATTAAAAAATGCGGAGGACATAAAAATGACAAATAATTCAGAAGAGAAAAAAGCAGAAGATTTTCTAAATAATACCGCGAAGGAAGGGTGCTTTTCTTGTGAAAATTTTGGAAAAACATCATGTCCGGCTTTTAACATGGCGGTTAAGAACCTTGGTGTGAATGCACAAGTTTTGAAGGAAAAGATCGAGCGCGCACAAGAGGGCAGAGAGATGCGCGCTTGTGAAAACGATTCTTCGGCAAATGATAACGATCATGGTTTGTAATTTTTTTAGTCAGAAAAAATTTTAAAATTATTGCATCCTCAGTGGAACCAATATTTATTTAAATCTATTGTTATGCGATAGAGGGAGAAAGCCCATGAATAAATACTATTTGATTATGGTTCATTTCATAGCAGTTTTCGTATGTTTTTTTCAAATTCCTGCATTTGCGCAAGGAGATATTACAATGTCTAAACCAAATGCTTATCAGTTTTCATTTAAAACCATTGATGGTGAGGATATGCCGTTGGAGGATATGAAGGGTAAGGTTTTGATGCTTGTAAACACGGCATCAAAATGTGGGTTTACGGGCCAGTATAAAGATCTTCAGACGCTATATGATACATATAAGGATGATGGGCTCGTTGTCATAGGTGTTCCGTCCGGTGATTTTGCGGGGCAGGAATATGCCGAAGAAGAGCAGGTCAAAGAATTCACTGATGAGAAGTTCAATATCACATTTCCGCTAACGGATATTAATCATGTAAAAGGTGGTGATGCGCATCCATTCTATAAGTGGGCGAAAAAAGAGGCCGGTTTTCTCGGTGGTCCGAAGTGGAACTTTCACAAATATATTATTGATGTGAACGGTGATTTTGTAACTGGTTTTGCTACACCGACCTCACCAACATCGGATAAGGTGCAAAAGGTTATTAAAGAAGAGCTGGCGAAGGTTCCGGCTCAGTAGTTTTTGAAACTTGCGCGAGGTTTTGTATTTTTACTATGATCGCGATGTGTGAAACAAATTTTGGGAATTGATATGAAAAAATTATATACTTTGTTTGCATTACTTATTCTGGCAACACCAGCAAAGGCTCAGAGTATTTCTGACTCACCGAAGAATGCGCAAGTTATTCGTTCTACGACAGTCGAAGGGGTGAATCTGAATATGGGGGCTGATCAGGCACAGTCAGAATTACTTTCACGTGGTTATAGCGGAGATTTAAAGCAGAGTATCGATAAGGGTGGTTTGGCTTATGTAACTTTCACAAAAGACCAGAACGCAATGGGCCAGGTGCTCCATAGTGTTTCTTTTTTGTATAAAAGCAATGCGGACAGAACGCCGATAGCAGGGCAAAATATAATGACTGTAAATTACATTTATAATGATGTAATGAACCAAAATCGAATGTCGGGCGGAATGTATAACTGGTCAGGAAGCGCACAGGAAAGACATTATAAGGCAGTTACATCGAGCTTTTCTGTGAACTCCACTGCAGGCAGTACACAGGTTCGCACTCTAAAAGGAAATAATATTTCTGATGGTGATGGTAGCTATGATCTTGCAGCGACCCTTATGCCGCAGGGGCGTTATGTCGTGGCTATCAGAGATAATAAAGCAAAATAGCTTGTTTTCGTGCTAAATTGGGTAATAAATGTTTGACATGACGGGCAAAACTTTATAAAAACCCTCTATTCTTGGGAAAGAGAAGGCGTGGTGCCTTCCGTTGATTGCTTCGCATTCAAGCCTATTGCGGCCTACCGGGACAACATACGTCTTTAAAAAATAAAGACAAATTAAGAAAAGGAAACTGCTATGAGTGGCAAAAGAGTTCAAGCCAAACATAAACTCGATCGTCGTATGGGCGCCAATATTTGGGGTCGCCCAAAATCACCATTTAACAAACGCCAGACAGGCCCGGGTATGCACGGCGCACGCCGCGGTAAGCCAACTGACTATGGTCTACAGTTATTTGCGAAGCAAAAGCTGAAAGGTTACTACGGCTCTATCGGTGAAAAACAATTCCGTCGTTATTTCAAAGAAGCTAATCGTTTGAAAGGTGACACTGGTCAAAACCTTATCGGTCTTCTGGAGCGTCGTTTAGATGCAGTTGTATATCGCGCATGTTTCGTGCCAACTGTTTTCGCTGCACGTCAATTCGTCAGCCACAAGCACGTTACTGTAAACGGTAAAGTTGTAAACATTCCTTCTTACCAAGTACAAGAGGGTGATGTTATTGAAATCCGTGAAAGTTCACGTGAAATTCCAATGGTTCTTGATGCGTTACAATTAACAGAGCGCGAAGTGCCTGAATATATTGATCTTGACCAAAAAGCAGCGAAGGCAACGTTCCTTCGTACACCAACTTTGGAAGAAGTACCATATCCGGTACAGATGGAACCAAACTTGGTCGTGGAATTCTATTCACGTTAATCGTGACGAAAATCCCAAAGAATTTGAAAAGCCACCGCAATCTGGTGGCTTTTTTATTTGGTCATATGTTTCTTATTGATTGCGTGTCTTGTTACCACGCAGGGCAGACAGCATACCATGCAGGGTACGCACCTCTTGCTCGGTTATATCTGCGCGGGTAAAGAAGCTCTGAATATTCCTAATCATGGTGGGGCGAAGCCCTTCCTCACGAAAGAATCTACCTGCATCCAGATCACGTTCCAATCGGTTTAGGAAGTTTGCTATTTCTTGCCTCGAAGCAGGGTAGCTGCCGCCGTAATCAATCACTGAAGATACAGGTTCGCCTGCAGCATATTTATCCTTCGTGATTTCATACAAAACGAGCAATACACATTGCGCCAAGTTGAGTGATGAAAATTCAGGATTAAGCGGTACCGTTAGAAGCGCATTACAAAGTGCAACTTCATCATTCAATAAGCCCGTACGCTCTGCACCAAAAATGATTGCAATGTTTTGATCATGACGTTGTGCAATTTCAAATGCTGCACTTTCAGGTGATAAAACTTTTTTGACCATATCGCGCTGCCTGGCACTTGTGCCGATGACGTAATGCATATCGGCTACCGCATCATTTAGAGAATCAAATACTGCAACATTTTCCATACGCTCTAATGCACCTGATGAAACGGCATTTGCGCGTTCGTTTGGCCATCCGTCACGCGGGTTAATTAACCGTAAGGATGATAGCCCGAAATTTTGCATTGCACGGGCTGTTGCCCCTATGTTTTCACCCATTTGCGGGTGTGAAAGAATTACCGTTATCATGATCGCTCTAGTCTTTAGTATATGGCTATGTTATTGTTTTTTCATGCGGTTTCAAGAAACTTTACTTGGTTTTTAAAATCGCGTATAAATAATGAAATAAAATTATAATAAAAAGTTATATTTGAGGGGATTATTTCAATGTTAATGAAGTCTGGACTGCGTGATATTGCTGGTACTTCCAGTGAGAGTTTCAATGTAATTGAAGAATTTTCAGAGCTTACGCCCAGACGTAAGGTTTTATTGTGCGACCACCTTTTTACAGAGGGGCGTCAGGCATTCTATAACACAGTCGAGTTGCTGTGGCCGCAGGCATCGTCAGATGATGCAAAAAGGTTAGAGAAGTTTTTATACTCTCTGAAAAACCGATCACACTAATTCATAAAAGTTTCAAGTAAGCGAAAAGAAGCGGCATGCCTCTCTTGTTATGGGGTTATGCCGCTTTTTTGTTATGTAACAGGCGTTCTTTGACCTTTTCTTCACCGATCAGTATCAAAAGAAGGGCAAGTTCAGGCCCGTGTTCCATGCCTGTTAACGCCTGACGCAACGGCATAAACAACTGTTTGCCTTTACGGCCTGTTGCTTCTTTGACTGCGCTTGTCCATGTGCTCCATGTGTTTTCATCCCAAGGTGCAGCGGGAAGGAGGTCAAGTGCTTGTGCAATAAATTCAGGCTCATCAATGACAGGTGTCACAGGGCCTTTTGCAACCTGCCACCATTCCTTTGCATCGGTGATTTTTGTCAGGTTCGGGCGAATAGCGAGCCAGAAGTCTTCATCCATAGCGGACAGACCAAGATCATCAAGGCGTGATTTAACCTGATCATATGATAATTCATGCAAAATTTTTGCATTAAGGCGGTATAGCTCTTCTGCATCAAACTTAGGTGTTCCGCGTGAGAATTTTGAAAGATCAAAGTTCGCGATAACATCGTCGACTTTTGTGAACGGCTCGATCGGATCAGATGATCCCAAGCGCGCCATAAGACTAATGATTGACATTGGCTCAAGACCATCTTCTTGAAGGTCTTTTAGCGACAAAGAGCCGATACGTTTTGACAGTTTTCCACCGTCTTTATCAGATAAAAGCGGTAGGTGAGCAAAAATAGGTGGCTTCGCACCCAGAGCTTCGAACATCTGCACATGGCAGGCTGTGTTTGATACGTGGTCTTCGCCGCGAATGACATGTGTAATGCCATATTCAATGTCATCAATAACAGAGCATAGGTGATAGAGCGGTGAGCCGTCTTCACGGATCAAAACAGGGTCAGATAAGTCAGCGCCGCTGAATTTCACCGGCCCACGCACGATATCATCCCATTCAATCGGTTTGTGCATCAGCTTAAAACGCCAGTGCGGCTTACGCCCCTTTGCTTCATAAGCTTGTTTTTGTTCATCGCTCAGGTTGAGTGCTTCACGGTCATAAATCGGTGGTAGTTTTCGTGAAAGCTGGCTTTTACGTTTTAGGTCGAGTTCTTCCGGCGTTTCATAGCAAGGGTATAAAAAACCTGTTTCTTTCAGCATCTCTATCTTGGTATCGTATACATCGCCGCGATCACGTTGGCGGGCATGGGAATCCCAATTCATATTCAGCCAACGAAGACCATCTTCAATTGCTTGTTCATATTCATCTTTTGAACGCTCTTGATCCGTGTCATCAATACGCAACAACAAATGCCCGTTATTGGCGCGCGCAAACAGCCAAGTGATGAGCGCCGTACGCGCATTACCAACATGCATCATACCTGTGGGAGAGGGGGCAAATCTGACTTTAATGCTCATTATCTGTTCCAGTTCTTACTTCTTATTTGTTTTTGTAAACCGTATACTGTGAAGTCTTAAAGATATTAGTGTTTCTTTGCAATCGAATTCACGAAGTTATTGGTCATTGGATATCGTCTATCGCGCCCGAAAGCTTTGAAAGATATTCTCGTTCCGGGTGGTGCTTGATATCGCTTATACTCCGATATCTTCAGTAATTTCGCCACCTTATGAATCAGGTCGAGGTCATTACCGCAACGATCGAGAATTTCCTGAATATCTTCGGGTGCTTCGCTCCAATCAATGTCATCATATTCGACCAACAGTTTAAGGATGTCATCAAGAATTTCATAAGGCGGCAAGCTGTCTTGATCTTTTTGATCCGCGCGAAGTTCTGCGGACGGTTCTTTTGTTATAATACGTTCGGGAATGGCTGGGTTTTGTTTATTACGCCACTCAGAGATCCTGTATACATCTGTCTTGTATAAATCTTTGAGCGGGTTATAACCACCATTCATATCCCCATAAAGCGTACAATACCCGACGGCCATTTCGCTTTTGTTTCCTGTGGTGATAACCATTTCACCGGTCATATTGGACAAAGCCATTAAAATAACACCGCGAATTCGGCTTTGGGTGTTTTCATGTGCCAGACCGGATAAATCAGGGATAAGCCCTTCGAATGTTTTAACGGCATCTTTAATCGCAATGACTTCATATTTCACGCCAAGCAGCGCGGCACATTCTTTGGCATCTTCCAAACTGTGATGTGATGTGAATTCTGATGGCATCATAATGCATCGCACATTGTCCGCACCAAGCGCATCAACGCAAATAGAGGCGGTAAGGGCGCTGTCTATTCCGCCTGATAAACCGATAAGCGCCTTTTTAAATCCGTTTTTATGCAGGTAATCACGTACACCAACCTTTAAGGCTTCATACAGGACTGTATCGGTATCTTGTTTTTCAGTGTTCTTATTTTGAATTTCAAAATTGTATGATGATGCGCTGTGCGTTGCATTGATTTGAATAATTTCATCCTTGAACGCTGAAGCCTGATAGATTGTTTTGCCGTCCTTATTCATTACAAATGAAGAACCGTCAAAAACAAGCTCATCTTGCCCGCCGGTCATATTCAGGTAAATCAAATCAAGACCTGTTTCCTCAACGCATTGTGTTGCAATTACGTGGCGATCTTGGTGTTGACGGTAGCTATAGGGGCTACCGTTAATGGAGATCAGAATCTCTGCGCCTTTATCTTTCAGGTGCAGGGGAACATCCGTGTGCCATGCATCCTCACAAATCATAAGGCCAATTTTATGACCACGAAATACGAAAGGGTCGGGCAATGGCGCTGGCTCAAAGGTACGTACTTCGTCAAATACCGCATAATTAGGCAGCTTATGCTTCATAAACACATCAACGATTTCACCCTTTTCAATCAAAATTGCCGCGTTAAAGCAAACGCGTCTTTCTTGATCAAAAACAATTGATGGTACCAAGGCTGCGGATTTAAAGCTTGAAGATGCGCGGCATATTTCGGCGACTTTCTCATCTGACAGTTCCTGAAAAACAGAATTCATGACAAGGTCTTCGGGCGGGTAACCGCACAGAAACAGCTCGGGAAAAATCACCAGATCAGACGATCCGTCATGCTTTTTCCAAACATCGAGAATGGTTTTCGCATTCTTGTCCAAATCGCCTAGCGTTGGGTTGAGTTGAGCCAGCGTCAGGTTGAGAGTATCGCTCATAATATCCTTATTCCGCAGCTGTAATATCACGCTTTATCGCTGGTTCAGGCCGTCTGATGGATTGTAATTCATCAGAGATTAAGAATGCCATTTCCAATGCTTGGTTTGCGTTCAAGCGTGGGTCACAATGCGTATGGTAACGGCTTGATAGATCTTCATCTGCTACGGCATGCGCGCCGCCAACACATTCAGTAACATTTTGGCCGGTCATTTCAATATGGACACCACCAGGGTGCGTTCCTTCGGCTTTGTGTACCGCAAAGAATCCGCGTACTTCGCTCATGATGTAATCAAACGGACGTGTTTTATATCCGGAATTTGATTTGATCGTATTGCCATGCATCGGGTCACATGACCACACAACATTACGTCCTTCGGCCTTCACGGCGCGGACAAGCGGCGCAAGACCTTCCTCAACCTTTTGATGTCCCATACGCGCAATTAGGGTTAAGCGCCCTGGCGTATTGTCAGGGTTCAAAACATCGATCAAACGTAATAGCTCATCCGGTGAAAGTGCAGGAGAACATTTCAGGCCAAGCGGGTTTTTAATGCCCTTTGCGAATTCAATTTGTGCATTATCTTCCTGATGCGTACGTGCGCCGATCCATAGCATATGCGCAGACGTGTCATACCAGTCACCTGTTAAGCTGTCTGTGCGGGTCATTGCCTCTTCATATGGAAGAAGGAGGGCTTCATGCGACGTATAGAAATCAGTTTCCTTCAGCGCGGGAACAGTTTCAGGCGTAATACCACATGCCGCCATAAAACGCAGTGCATCGTCAATGCGGTTTGCAAGCTCATGGTAACGTTCTTCAAGCGGACTGTCGGCGACGAACCCTAAATTCCATTGGTGAACTTTGTTCAAATTAGCATAACCACCATTTGCAAAAGCACGCAAAAGGTTCAACGTTGCTGCCGCCTGGTTATAACCCATCACCATACGGTTCGGATCGGGAATACGGGCTTCTTCTGTGAAATCCAATGCATTGATGTTATCACCGCGATAGCTAGGCAATGTAACGCCATCTTGAGTTTCTGTATCGCTGGAGCGCGGCTTAGCAAACTGACCGGCCATACGACCGACCTTGATAATAGGCATAGAGCCAGCATAAGTCATCACAACAGCCATTTGCAGTAGTGCGCGGAATGTATCGCGAATTTTGTTTGCATTGAATTCGGCGAAGCTCTCGGCGCAGTCCCCGCCCTGTAGCAAGAAACCGTTACCCATACACACTTCGCCAAGGGAAGCTTGAAGGCTTCGTGCTTCGCCTGCAAAAACAAGAGGAGGGAATTTTGATAATTGCTGTTCTACCTGTTCAAGTTTTTCCTGATCAGGGTATGTCGGAAGTTGTAACGCAGGTTTACTTCTCCAGCTATTCGGGGCCCATTCTTGTGTCATGATTCATTCCAGTCTTTAAACAATATTATCCGCCTGTGCGAATAGATGTTTATGCCCTAAAACCTAGGGATAATCAAATATAATTGAAGATATTTGCCGCATTTGCGGGCGTTTTATATGTCGCGCCAACGACGGTGGAGCCATATCCATTGCTCGGGGTTATCTCTGATCCATGCTTCGATCAGGATATGTATTTCTTTTAAGACATCCTCAACGGGCCTCGGTTCACCTTTTGCATCGAATAATTTCATCGGTGGGTGGGGGATAATACGAAATTTGCATCCTTTGACGCGCTGTATCCGTATGGGTATTAACGGGCATTTGTATTTTTGGCAAAAATGCACAAAAACGGGGTTCGTCATGGCGGGGTGACCAAAGAAGTCAACCGCAATACCCTCATTGAACTTCTGATCAATCAAAACACCAATTTTTTTGTTTTCTTTCATGGCGTTAAGAATAAGCCGTGCGCTTTTTCTTTCTTTTGGATATGCCGTTAAACGCCCATCAAGTGTACGTGCCTTATCAAGCATTTTTGCAGACCAAGGATTATTCGGTGCGCGGTAGGTTAGGGTGATTGGCTGGTTTAATTGCAGTAGCGTAGCGATGCCATTTACCTCCCAATTCGCAATATGGGCGCCAAAAAACACAGCAGGATGATCAGGGGTAAAGTTTGCCTTTGCACGATCGATATTTACGATTTCTGTGTAATCACGGCCAATTATTTCCAAATGCGGGTATTCGGCGATAACGCGCCCTAAGTTATCCCACATACCACGAATGATAATGTCTTGTTGTTCATCTGTTTTTTCAGGCATAGCGTAGCTAATGTGACGGCGGGCTTTGCGGCTGACGGCGAGGCGCGGGCCGATGCTGCGGCCAATCCATCCGCCTATATTTGAAGCAGTTTCAGGGGGAAGCACACGAAAGAAGTGAAACAGTAGCCACAATAATGATCCTTCGATGAAATATCTGATCTTTTTCATAGTGTTGCGTTTCTAATCGTTTCTACTTCTTGCTTAATAAAGTCAGCAACGGCTTTCTCATCTTCCCAGCAGAGCTGTACGGGCAAAACTTTTATCATATTTTGGTATGTTTTTGACAGACGTACATGATCTTTTTCGGTTGTTATGATCTGCGCGTTGTATTTTTGCGCAAGATCCATAAGGTTTTTTATGTCCTGCTCGTTAAATGGGTGATGATCAGGATATGGAATTTCTTCGACAATATTGTAATTATGCTCACGCAAGGTGTTGAAAAACTTATCGGGATGCGCAAGTCCTGCAAACGCAATGTATTTTGCTTTTTTATCAAGGTTCAGACGGGTTTTAGGCTGGATAGAGCCTTCAAATATCGGTAAATGGGCAGGAATGAGAGATTTTATGCCTGCCTGATCATTCCCGATTATGATCACGGCGTGAACTTTATTAAACGCCTCTTCTAGCGGTTCGCGCAATGGGCCTGCGGGTATGGTTTTGTGATTACCAAATCCCTTTTTGCCATCTACTACAAGGAAAGACAGATCCTTATGCAGCCCCATATTCTGCAAGCCGTCATCCATAATGACGCAATCTGCACCCAGATCATGGGCGAGGCATGCACCGGCGTGACGCTCCTTGGAAATTATTGTATTTGAATGCTTTACCAGCAATAGCGGTTCATCACCGACACTGCTAGGCGTGTCATGAACCGATATGCGCCTTGGTTTTGATGCATTACCGCCATACCCACGTGATAGGAAAAACGGAGCGTCGAAAATTTTATGATTTGTGATGATTTTATTGATGGCAATCGCAGTTGGTGTTTTACCACCGCCACCAGCCGTCGCATTACCGATACATATAACGGGGACGGGCGCTTGTTTTGTTGTCTTTTTGCTTTGATTTAGCTGATGACCAATGCTGTAAAGCTTACTTGATATATCTAAAATTTTTTGCTTTATCGGACTTTGTTGTATGTCTTTTTCATACCAAAATTCAGGCGTTTCGGGCATAGGCTATCCCTTATCCGCATGATGAAGGTTTTGAAGTGCAGGTCTTATATGTTCCATAACTATATCAATAACATGGGACTTCTTCTCGGCAAAGTTTTTTGCGTTTTTCTGCAAGGTCATAAGCGCGAAATCATTTCCAAGAAGTTGGTTTATTTGTTCCTCTAATGTTTGCTCATCATGACATTTGATTGCGACGTTTTCTACATTCATTTCATCAAAAATGTCCTGAAGGTTTTGTACATTTGGCCCGTGCAAAATGGCACAGTTTAACAATGCGGCCTCAATCGGGTTATGTCCTCCGCCGCCGTCATCACTAAACGATCGACCAATACACGCCAAAGGGCATAGCGCATAGAATAAACCGAGCTCACCTAGTGTATCGGCCAGATATATGTCGGTATTATCATTTGGCAGTTTGTGTTCATTTCCGCGCACTGTAATGTTTAGGTGACTTGATTTTAAGTTTTTTTGAATATCATCGGAGCGTTCAGGGTGACGCGGAGCAATTATACTAAGTATATCAGGGTATTTTGTTTTTAAGTTGTTGTGAATGCGCGCAACAAGCTCTTCCTCACCTTTGTGGCTACTGGCATAAAGCCATAGTTTTCGATCTCTAATTTTTTCTTTTAAATGTGCAAATTCTGCATCGTCATACTGAAGCGGAACGGCACTGTATTTTAAGTTATCAGTTGTGGTTACGTTTTCTGCGCCCAAATCTGTATAACGGTTTTTGTCCTTATCGGTTTGACACAAAATGTGCGTGAAGGCGGAGAGAATTTTCCTTATGTCACGTTTCATGTAGCGCCACATCGAATATGATTTCTCTGAAAGATGTGCGTTTATTAAGTAGGCAGGTATTTTTCTGTCGCGTACACCCTTTAGCATGTTTGGCCAGATTTCTGATTCCATCCATAAAACAGTTTGTGGTTTCCAATGATCGAGGAAGGATTCAGTCCATTTCGGATGGTCAAGAGGATAAAATTGATGAAAGGCTTGCTGTGGCAGTTTTTTAGATATGAGCTCTGCTGATGTGATCGTGCCAGTTGTTACAAGTATATTTAGCTCAGGAAAAAATTTAAGAATTTTGTTTATTAGGATAAGCGAAGATTGCACTTCACCAACACTCGCAGCATGAAGCCAAATCAGGTTTCCTTGTGGGCGTTCTTTTGTTATTACAGATTGTTTTTCAATATATCTTTGCGGATGTTCTTTTCCGCGTGATAAGCGTTTTTGAAGAACGTGAGAGAGGGCGGGACCACTCAACCCCGTTAGAGCTTTGTATAAAAAATACATTCACTAATTATACCTGAAAAATGGTCGCAAATAATTATTGCGCTCTACAATCATTTGTATCGGGATCGAAGCGACAACCCGGCTGCAAACAAACATGCTCTTCGTAGTTGTTATGGTCATAACCAGTACGTATAACTTGTACACCTGTAGGGATAGGAGATCCTGAACAGCTACAGCCTGCGCTACCGCATGACGGTGCAACGGTTTGATCCAAATATGTTTGAACAGGATCATTTGTCCATGGGCCTGTGCTTAGGGCAACACTAAGATTGGTTGTCCAGTTAGTATTAATTGCAGAACAAACTGTCGGAAGGTGACGCTTATCAACTGCACTTGCTGCATATTCCTGGAAGGTAAAGAATCCGTCTGTAGTTGCATTGCTTATGAAGTTAATACACTTCGCCGCGTGCCATACACGTGACATGATATCACAGCTATAGTTTGAAGCAGCAGGTGAGCCGGCAGTCATATTTGCTATAGTATGTGAAATACCTGTAGCGGCGGGGTGTCCTGCTAGCATGTTGTAACCGCCACCAACACCGGTTTTACTACCAAAGTTGCCGTTAATATATTCACGCAAGGAATCACCGACCAATTGTTGCAAGGCATTATCCATGCTGCTTGTACCAAGAGGCGTTCCGTATGCAGTGGTTTCACTGAGCATAGAGTTAGCATGGTAGGATAATTCACGTGCCAGACGGTCAAAGCATGTATATTCAAAAACACTGTCCGGCTTTAGGATTAAATTTTGATTTTGTGTGATTTCGCGCTGTGCTTCCAACCAAGCACGAGCAGAAAGAGATTCATAATAGAGATTGTCACATGGTGTGTCTGCTATCACATTTGTTGCTGAGGCACTATTCAGGGGAGCATGCAGCAAAAATAAAGACATCGCAAATAGCACGGGGCGCGCAATGTTCTTCTTCAACTTCCCAATCATTTTTCTATCCTCTACAATCATTTTTTGACCTTTTGTATTCTAAACTAATATTACAACATTAAGCAAATTCAAAAACTAGTACGGTATACATGTCCCAGGTGTCGTAATTGGTGGGAATGTAATACCTCCGCCCAAGCTGAAGGGCTGCGTAACTGTCTGATAATAACAACCCGGCGTAGGGCACACCTGATCAAAGTGCAAGCTCATGCTTGTGCTTGGGTCCGCGATGGTTGAATCGTTTGTAAATGCACCTGATGCTATGCTGTATTCTGATGTAATCACGTATAATCCCGTGGGCAACGGATCAGCACATAATGATTTTATAGCTGAGCTTGTAGCCGGCATAGCATCACCCGGTACGGAAGGTCCAACGCCGATTTGGCCAAGTGTATTCCCGGTACCCGGAAGGTAAGCGCCCACCCCAAGAATTAGATGGTGATAAAGCTCCATAACATCAAAGGATGAGTATTCATTAAGATCTGATCCGTCATCACAATTATTGGCAACACGCAAATGGTCAAACGTAATTCCTGTATTTGCTGTGGTGCCGGGAGCTGCTGTTGGACATTCAGATTCCATATCTGATTCTGTACCAGAGCTTGTACTGTCAACTTTTGTGGAATTGGTTCCCGCTTCAACTGCATCGGATGACATGCTGGCCGGTGTACATGCCTGTGGGATGGTTCTTGGGTCAAATTCCATGAGGTGAGTAAATGTTCTGAAACGGTCATCTTCGGAAAAATCAATACATTGGGCAACATGCCAAACAGCCTGCATGTGTGTACAATCAAAATTGGATGCAGTAGGGGCGTTATCAACACCTGAAATGTCACTGTTTAAGTTTGATGTATCAATGTCATTGTCCAAAGTGGAGGCCTCACCTAAGAAAGTGTGGCCGAAATTAGTGTCAACATAGTCTTGGAGCGTATCGAAGAGGAATCGTTCCAATGTATTGTCCAAGCGATCCTTTTCAAAAACGGAATGATCTACCTGATCATCGAACGATGTAGACCCGCCGTCATTGATTGTGATACTTGACGGTGATGAAACGTTTTCACCACTACCATCTGGGCAACTGGAAGGATCATTTGTTGTGTCATCGCCCGTTGACATACAGATTTCTTTTTCATGCCATGATTGGTTCTCAGTGAAAATTTCGCCGGCATGCTCGGCAACAACTTCCAATCTTTTATCAAAACAAGTGTATTCGAGAACACTGTCCGGCTTGTGAATGATTTGTTCGCTCATGATCACTTCACGGCTGGCCTCAAGAAAGGCACGGCTGTATATTTGGTTCATAAAATTACCATCACATGCCGTTTCTGTGAAAGGCGATGCAATGCCAGTTTTAGGCCCGTTTAAGGCGGCGTCTGTCCCGGCATTCGTATTGGAATAAATATCATAATCCGTACAGGGAATCCCCGGGGAACAGGCGGCATTAGCGGAGGCTGAAAATCCAAGCACAGCAAAAACCGTTGCAAAAAAAACTGATTTTTTACGATTTACTGATAACACTGTACGTCTTTTCCTTTTTACTCCGACTGAAGAATATATGTCTTATCCTTTGGTGACCAAACATATATATCAAAATTATAGTCGTTCATTTTTGCCGAAAACGCAAGAATATCCTTAATGCCATGGGATGATGTCCCCCCAATCATAATATTTTTGGCTTCGATTTTTGATAATAACAGAATTTCGTTACTTTTTTCAGCAAGAATCAGAAAAAAACATGAATTTTTTGAAGTCGAGCATGTTTTTCTTTTGATAATGATTTCATCTATTCCGTCACTATTAAGGTCTTGCAACGCATAATCATAAGAATCGGTGGATGTATCGAAGTTGCTTTTGAGAAAGTCATCAAGTTTAATACGCAATGTCGTTCCCAAGTGACCACCGAAAGTCAGGGGCTCTAATGCAAGGACAGGCATACTTATCATTGTAATAAAATATAGTGTAAGTAAGGACTTATTCCAAATTTTCTTCATAAAATGACCCTGACATTAATTTAGAAATTGTATCAGATATGCCTGAAATGCGCAAAATTTTGGCTGAGAGCTTATACTAAATCAATATCTAAGATAGCCATGTTGAAGTCGTATGATGTTTCACCTTCATCAATAATTTTATAAATAACGCCAATAAATTCGCCATCCATCATGACCTCGATAGAATCTTCTGCTTTTTCACGTTTCTTTACGGTCAGTCCGCCGCATTTAAATACGCGCTCCAAATGTGATTTTAGTTGGGACATCTCTTCTGGTGCAAAACTCATAACATTCCTTTCTTAAATATGTTTATTCTTTAGGTTTACCTGATACGGCGTCATGGCATGCTTTGGCAAGTGTTTTTCTGTCAGAAAAGTTACTTGCTAAAAAGCTTTGGTGAAAAGTCAGGCGAATATTTGCGCCTTTTGACTTTGCGAAACGCCATAAATGTTTATCAAGCGGTGTATCCATATTGAGATGCCAAGAATATAAATCACGGTCATTTTGCGTTTCAATTGCGTGATTATCAACGCTTAGCATTTCTAATGTAAAGGGTTGTACGTTTATATCAGTGTTGTTTGCATTCATTGCGACAGAGAATAGGCTTGATTTAAACGGATAAACGCTTCGCCCGTCTGTTGATGTTCCTTCAGGAAATATAATTAGGCTTTTACCGTCACGAAGCATCGCATCAAGTGCGTTTTTACCTAAGCGCGCATCACTTTTTTCGCGGCTGATAAATGCCGTCTGCTGAAGCTTTGATAAAAAACCGAAAACAGGCCAAGAAGCAACGTCACGTTTTGCAACGAAGGATGCCTTTATAATGCTTCCGATGGCCGGGATATCTAAATAAGATATGTGATTGCTTACAAAAATTGTTTGTTTTTCTGTGTTTGGCGTTCCGTTTTTGACGATTTTGATACAGAATATTTTGCAGACAAGTTTTTGCCATAGGCATGGCAGAATATAGGCGGCTTTACCTTTGCTGAACAGCATGACAATAGCTTGGAACGGAACCAGAATGATGGTTAACAAAGAAAAAGCTAAGAATTTCAGGGTGGCGACGATGGTTCGCAATTCTATGCTCCGTTATTTTGTCCGGGCATAGCCTTTTGAATCTTACGCTCGAAATATTTTCGGTATCGATCAGTCATCAGGCTTGTTTGCACAACTATACACACATCAATCGTGTTGAATTGGTGGTCAATAACAGCACCTTCGCCGATTGTTGCGCCAAGGCGTAAATACCCTTTTATGAGAGGCGGTAGGGAGGCGAAAGCACGTTTTTCATTGATCTCTTCTTTCGGAATTATGTTCATATCCACGTAAAGGTCGGGCAGGGCGACAGGGCTAAGGTCGCCGGGCGTTGAATGAAAATGATGAAGGTAAGAAAGCTGGTCTTTAATGTCATCAATATCAACGCCTTGGAAACTGGCGCAACCAAAAAGGAGGTCGATGTTATGTTCTGTGATGTAATTTGCGATTCCCTGCCAAAGAAGGTTCAAAATAGGTTTTGTACGATATTCGGCCAGCACACATGAGCGCCCGAGTTCGAGCAAATTATTGTCACTACGCAGAAGGCGCTCCAGATCGTATTCATTGTGAGAATAGAAATTACGCACGTTTTTTTCGACCACGCTTTGGCGGAGGAGGCGATATGTGCCAACAATCTTCTCTTTTCGTGATGCTTCGTCTTGCACAACGACAATCAGGTGGTCTGTTATGTCATCGAAACTGTCGAAATCACGCTCTTGTTCTTTCATTTCAGGAGTAGGTTTTGCGCCGTATTCTTTATAAAAAACATCGTAGCGGAGCTTCTGCGCGAGTTCAATTTCCTGTACATTTTCAGCTAAGCGCACATAGGCTGTTTGCTCTTCGTTATTCGGTACGGCGATGACAGAGGATTGAACCATATTCTAAACTTCGTTTTTTGTTTCACTTCATCCTAAAGTTTGCCTTCGACGCGTCAAGCTTTTTGATGACAATCATCTTGCATGATTGGTATAAAGTCCCTAGACCAATAGGTAAATACAAGAATTGGAGTGAATTTTGAAATCATATCTTTTTGTCTGCACAGGAAATATTTGTAGATCTATCACCGCAGATGCAATGTTAAAGGCAACTTTAAAGGAAAAGGGGTTAGAGGCGTATTGCGAATCTGCGGGTACACATGGATATCACATTGGTGAAAAAGCAGACTACCGTGCAATTGAGACTGCATCTAAACATGGGTTAGATATGAATGATTTACGTGCCAGACAGCTACAGCCCGAAGATTTTGAAAAATTTGATGTTCTGCTCGCGATGGACAAGGGGCACGAGCGCGCAATGCGCCGTATAGCCGATGACGCGTATCACGACAAGATAAAGTTATTTTTGGATTATCATCCGGATTATGAAGGTTGTGACGTGCCCGATCCTTATTATGCAGACATGCGTGCATTTGAAAAAATGTACACCTTGATAGAAAAGGGTATTCAGGCAATGGTGGAAAAGGAATTTTAGTACCTTTTCGTTCCCTCGCTTTGTTTCTGATTATGGTTGCGGGGAGGAATCTGTGTCGTAATCATCATGATCGTTATCATTGTCATGATAATCAGGATCGAAGTCTTCTTCTTCTTGTGATTGTGCATCTTGCTCTTCTTTGAGCTCTTTCGATGTTTTTGTTTCTGCATCAATACCCAAAATGCGAGCCACATGCTCTGATGCTTCGGCCTGTTTACTATTTGCTTTGGCACGTTCGCTTTGAATTTGTTCGGCGAAACCTTTTAATGGGCCCATCGCTGCAAAGAATGAATAAACATTCATCCAAATCGTGTGTCTGTGGCTTTCGCTGGCATATTTAACCGGGATCATCGCTAGCTGTAATGCTTCGAATGCTAATTGTACCTGAAAGCTTCTTTTTGCACGCTCTGCGGCGCTTTGATGTTGCTCACGGTCACGTAATTTATTAATGACCACGTCCTTTTCATCTTGGTTCCAATCGTGCCCCAATTTATGAATTGAGCGCAAGCTAACCTTTTTTAATTGATCAAGAGTAAGGGGTTCTTTCTGCGTATCTTCTCTTTGATCGTTATCATGATGTAGCTTGTCTTGTTGCTTTTCACTTTTTTTGAGGGCACGCATCTCATCATTGAGCGCCTTGATTTCCTTTAGGCCAAGAGTAGTCGTTCTATTCAAATCACCCCGTAATGTACGTGGAACATTCGATAAATATTCGCCCATAACATGACCCGCAAAATGCGATAGATCTATAGCTTTATCTAACGTGTTTGAGGCATATTCGCTCGCATATTGTCTAACATTTTTGACGTGGTACGCCACCCGCGATAATGCAACTCCTGTTACCTCGACCTTTTCCATGGGGGATTTACTTAAAAAACTTCTGCATCTCTCGATACATCCCGCCGTAACCGGCTCCCCGATACCCTTATCTTTTGCTATTGCCCTGAATTCTGATTTGTTGAATTTCTTTTGCTCGTCGGGGAGGTTTACGAATTGTAGACCACTGTGACGCATTTTATTATGCAGCTTATCAATAGCGCTTTGGCGGCGGTCTTCTTTTGTTTCGCCGTTTTCTTCGTTGTGAAGGTCTTTTTCAAATTCTACAAACATCTTTAAGGCATTACGGTATTCGGCCTCTTTTTCGCCGCGTTGGCTGTTAATACTCCATAACAGATATACCGCCGCTGCCGTAGATGTGATGGCAATGCCGCTCATTAACGGCTCTTCTTCAAGTGTTTTTGTGCTACCGTGCGTGGCTTCTAATGCGATATGCCCAGTTTCAATCAGGGCAAAAATGTCAGAGAAAAGCTCCTCCGTGAAGTGGCTTTTATCAGTGTCAATTTGCTCTTTTGTTTGAATCAAAAAACGGCGAAGACCTTCTTCCGGATCTAATCCGTGGCCTGCGGCGGTAAAAGCAACTTTTAATGCGTTGTTGCTTGGCTTTTTATTCGGCTCGCGTTCAATCGTTTGTACAGGATCTGTTTGAGTCATTACATCCCCAAATCATCCGGTCTGTATTGGTTCGATGATGTCCAGTCCTGCGTAGTGTTCATGTCGTGAACGCTGTCGCCATAGGTGCGCCTGAGCTCTGCGAGTTCGTCTGCACTCGGAGCTGCTTGCCCCGGCAATCCTTGTAAGACAATCTCCTGTGCATATTCAGATAGGTCAATTTCATAGCCGTAGTTTCGGAATTCAAAAAGTGCCCTGTTAAAATCATCCTCTTTTTCAGGTGCGATTTTTATCGCAGCCCAAAAGGGGGTTCCGTCTGCGTCTTCGTTAAACCAAACGTCACCTTTCTCGTCACGCATACCGCTGACCAGAACGATCAATCCGAGAGCATTTTTATTCTCATTATCACTCAACGATTTTACCCCTAAAGTTAATTTCTTAATTTGTTTATATCTGACTATTATTTTGTATGTCAAAAAAACAAAACGAACAGACAGAAAAATATGTGATTTTTTTATGATGTAATGCTTGATTTTAAAAAATCTATAGAGTATGTTCCCTCCACCTTATGCGGTGACCCATCGCATTGTGCGCCCGTAGCTCAGCTGGATAGAGCGTCTGACTACGGATCAGAAGGTCAGGGGTTCGAATCCTCTCGGGCGCGCCATTTCATAATCACCACCCTTAAGCTGCTGCAAAACCGTTACTGGAAGCGCTGTTCGGGCGGTTCGAAAACCTTCGTTTCTTTGGTAAGGTAATTTTTCCGAAAAAACCAATCTAAGCACCAATCTGCGGTCTTCTAACTTGTCCGAAGTCCACAGCCTGTGCGGGTTTGCAAGAAAGTCCATCGCGGTTCGAAAAGTTTCGTCAAAGGCCGTTAGCGGACGGCCGCAATTTTGGATTTTTTCTTGTATAACTATCTTCTGTTGTTCCAGTTTTTCGATCTTTTGCTCATAAGCGGAAATGACTTTCGGGCTTTCCGTGTCCACGATTCTGTCTAGGAATTGTTCTACGCGATCATCAATCTTGGACAGCTCTTGTTTCAGTATAATGACATCGCCTTTATTGCGGTCTTTTTGTCCTGCCCATAAATCACGGAACATATCCATCGCTGTGAAGAATAGCTCCTGTGATGGTTTAAGCTCCAAGAGCAATTCTTCAAACTCTGCTTCAACCTTTTCTTTGCGCACGGATTTACGGAATTCTGTGCAATCCTTGTTGTAGCAGTAGTAATACGGATATTTCTGATTACGGCCTTTTGACCAACAGCCTGTCATTGGCTCACCACAGCAATTACACGTGATAAAGCCGCGCAAGGGGAAGTCATCACTTAAGTTTGCTTTGGCGGGGGCTTTGGCTTTACCGTGTAAACGCTCCTGAATTTCCTGATAGGTCTCAAAGCTAATCAGTGGCTCATGCTTGGCGGGGCGCAATCTGATGTCCCATTTTTCGATTGTCATGTACCCAGCATAGAGCGGCTGATTAAGCATGTTATCAATCCGCTGAATATGAATTTCGCCGCTTTTGGGAATTGGGAATATTGTATGATCTTGCAGATAGCGTTTAATCTCTGTGTGCGTTTCAAATCGTCCTGCAGCATAGCCTTCTAACGTTTCGGCAATAACAGACGCTAAAGGTTCATCACGAACGAGCACGCGGCCATTTTCGCCCTTAACGCTGGCGTACTTGTATCCAGTTGGGGGATAGAACGGCCAATAACCATTCATCACACGAGCAAACATACGGTTCTTTGTTTGCTCGGCGTTCTTTTGGCGCTGGTGCTGCGAGACGCTTGCTAAAAGGTTTTCAACAAGGATGGAGTCGGAATCCTCTCCAAACTCAATAGACGGGCTTTCCAGCTTGCCGCCTGCCTCGTTAATCGCCGTGCGCAGATGAATATGCGCATCGAGGCTACGGGCAAGGCGGCTGATATCGTCAATCAATACGATATGCGTTTGATGCCTTTTGTTGTCTTTGAGAAAGGCCAGCATGTCCTGCATAGCGGGGCGGTCAATCATACTCCCGTACACACCTTCATCTTTAAACACGTCCACGACTTCATAGCCTTTTAGTTTGGCGAAGTCGCGGCAGCGTGTTTCTTGGGAGCCGAGGCCATCACCTTTTTGTACTTGTTTCTGGCTGGATACGCGGCAGTAAATTACGGCTTTCATGGCTCGGCTTTTGGTCATGGGCGAATATCTCCATCGGATGTTTGAGGGCTTGGAATTGAGTCTATGCATTTGTTGGAATCGTGTAAATCGCTAAATTCTTTTTTATCGCGACATTGTTGCAAAGGATGAACGCCAAAGGCACGATCTACGAAATTTTGCATGATATGCCACAGATCGTGGATGAGTTCGATTTTCTGTTCGCGGGTTAAATCCATGTCGTTTAACATGGGCAGGTATTTTTCGATGTCTGGTTTCATGGTGGCTTCTCCTTGTCGGTTGCGGTGACAAGTTAAATTTACCAGTTGGTGCGCCACAGCATGGGCGACCTGTTCATTGGCAGGTTTTCGTTCAATGATCTGTGATTGAGCCGAAGAAGACTGAAATTTGCAATTTCTACTGAACGCAAGCTGTGTGTTGTACTACAACACGCTTGGAAAGGGAGACGCTGCGCTCTCCCGTTTCATCCCTCTCGCTGATGGTTTTGGGCTTGGGAACACAATCCGTTCCACCATGCAAAACCATCAAAACGTATCGCCGTTTTATCCCTCGCAGGACTTGGAGAATTACCTCTCCACCTGCACCGAACCATGCATGAACATATGGATTTTCAATCGCCATTCAGGGGAGCGTTCCTGCTGCCCCTAAAAACCCCATGATGATTTCATCAAGACCAACCGTGCGCCGATTGGATGCCGTAAGCGTTTTCCCGCTTAACCAGAACCAAGGGTACGCCCTTGGATGCGTTCGTATTCTGTATAACGGTAGTGTGGTGAATTTAAGATAACTCCTTAAGATTGTAGAAAGTTTTTGTCTTGTGGCAAAAAACTATTATACTTACTTAAATTTAACTTAATTAGTTCGAATTTATTTCGAAGTGTGCGGGCAATGACGAAAACTCATACCGAAAAAACAAGTGCTGCTGATAAGGCAATTGGTTTTGATTACCAATATTATCATTTTTTGTGGAGGCTCTTAACCATGAAAAGTGATGAAAGTGTTGGATTGGAGGTATTGGATGATGTTCATACAGAATTATCAACTAAGCGTAAGATACTGATTCAGCTAAAACACACCACACAAACAAAAGCAGATGGTACACCTAAGAACTTGACTCAACTTGATATTGATATGTGGAAGTCGCTTTCAAATTGGAGTCAGGTTATTACGGATAAGAATGATGGAAGAGAGGCTGTTAGTGAGCAATTGCTCTTTGTAAAAGAGACTGACTTCATTCTTTCCTCAAATAAGGCAGATAATTCAAGCAATACGGCGTTGACTACCATTAAGGCATTTCAAGAAGATGATAAAACATACAGTGATTTAAAGAAATGTTTATCTGACATAAGAGATAAAGCAAAAAATAATGAGAAAGAGAAAAGTATAGTAAAATACATAGATGCAGTTTTGGCCTTGGATGATGGTGTGGCGGAAGTCTTTTTTGAAAACCTTTCATTTGATCTGGGGTGTGATGATATAATTGGAAAATGTAAAACCGCAATAAAAGAGCATCATATAGATGATTCTAAAATTGACGATGTATTTAGCGCTATTGATTCAAGGTTACGTGAAGAAAACTTTTCCCTAACAAAAAACAAAGAAAAAATTATTTTTAGTTTTGATGATTTTCGTAAAAAGTACCGTATTTATTTTGATAAGGTAAGAAACGGGGAGCTTGTACTTCGCGAGTTTAAAGGGGCATTGCCCGAAAAGCTAGAAGATCAAAAGTTTATAAAGCAACTAATAGATATTAAAGACATTGAGCCAGAAGATACAGAGCGCATGGCAATGTATACTCAATGCTTACTTTACATGATAAACAATTTTGATCGTTGGGAAAAAGATGGAGATATAAGTCGAGAACAAGTTAGAGATTTTAAGCAGGAAGCGAAAGCTAGGTGGCAAAACGAGTTCCATAGCGCTTATCGAAAAAACTTAAGTGAAAATGAGATATTAGATAAGGCCTTAGGCATACTTGATTCAATTCGAAAGGAAAAGCTAAACCTAGACGAACAAGTATTACCAACTGAAATGAATAATGGTTGCTATTACGATCTATCAAATGTGCCTGAAATTGGATGGCACAAAGATTGGGAAAGTAAATATAAATGAGTGATACCGAAAGGTTATATAATAATATTGGTATACATGCGCTAGCTATATTATTGGTTTTGCAACATGTTAAAACGTTATCTGTATCCAAGGCATTACTGATACCGCCGATCGTAACACATAATGAGATGCTTAAATATTTATCTAATGGGAATGTTAAAGTTCAAGGTGTAGAGAAACTTATTATTGAAAAAACTGGCTTTTTTACAAATTTTAATAGTCGATTTTATGATCAAATATGTGGCGCAATAAATGCTATTCAGTTCTTACACGAAGTTGATGCTATTAGCGTAAGCAAAGGCGAATTGATTGTTAATAGCGGGTCAAACCCATTGTTAATTAATGGCAATGAAGCAGGCGGCAGGGCTTATAAAATTTTGAAAGCGGTTCCTAATGTCGCAAAAATATTAGAAGCCTCTTCGGAAAATCTTTATTTGAATTTTAGGGTGGAACTATGAAGTTTTATTTTGATAATTTGGTTCTCTTTCTTAAAAATGGTGAAATAAGAACTCTGGAATTTTTACCCAATAAAGTGAATGTTATTACTGGTGATAGTAACACTGGAAAAACCGCAATATTGGCTATTATAGATTATTGCTTGTTTTCAAGTACACACGATATTTCAGAGAGTATTATTAACGAAAACGTTGAATGGTATGGCATCAAAATATCCATTAACGATAAGTGTTATTTCATATCTCGAAAGTCACCTAAAGAAAATAATGTTTCTCAAGATTACTTTTTTTCATCCGTAGGGGAAATACCTGAAAATTTTCCAACGGCTAATATTACAGAATCAGCTCTAAAAAGAACGTTGGAAGCTGAGTTTTGTATAGATAGTGATACCAAAGTAGCTTATGGAGGGAGAGCCCTTAGCACTGGATCAAAGGTATCGTTAAGGTATTTTCTGCTTTTAAATACTATATCACAAGACATTATTACTCATAGTCAGGAGTTTTTTGATAAACAGAAAGACGCCAAATATAGGGAAGCATTACCACGAATTTTTGATTTAGCAGTTGGGATAGACACTGTCGAAAATATCCTAAAGAGAGAAAAGCGTGAAGAGATTGAGCGTGAAATAAGAAAGCTTGAGAAAGAATCGAATCGTATCACACGAAAGCATGATGCTTTTTATTCTCAATTAAAAAATACCATTCAAACCGCCAAGGAATATGACCTCTTATCTGAAAGTGATGATATAGGCCAATCAATTGAACAACTGAATAAAATTGTCAAAAATGCAGAGGCTGTCACTAAAAACGGAACAATAGAACGCTACAATGAAATTAATGCCGATATAAATAAGCTATCGAGGAAAATCAGGAATTTAAAGCGTTTTACTACTGAATATAAAAAATATAAAGCCAACCTGAAAGAGACGAGTGATAGCCTAAAATCGTTGAGCTTTCTTTCTGAGCATTATAGTGAAGTATTAAAAACTTCTATTTATGAAGAAGTTGTAGCTGGTCTGAAAGAAGATCACTTGAAAATAAAAAAAGCGGTAGCAAGCAAAACGCCATTAGACAGCAATATATCCACAACTATCAAGGAATATGAAAGTCAATTAAAGGATTTGATAGATGAACGTGACACAATGCCGCAAGAGGTTAGGGTGTTTGAAAATGATAAAGAAAAATATATTTTTGTTGGTGAGGTGAAGGCTAAGTTAGATTTGTATCAACCGCAGTCTATTGCTGCGCCTCAAGGAAACGAGGAAAGGCTAAAGATTTTACAAAATAGATTGGATGAGCTAATCGTTGCGAATGTTAGTGAACGAAAAGAGTTATTTGTTAAAACCTTAGAAGAAACTATTCAAGAGTACATAACTTTAACAAAGTCAGCTTTAGCTAATTATAGCGAATATAGGGCATCATTTAGCTATAAGGATAAAGTGTTACAGTTAAGAAAACCTCGCAGCAATCATATTGAAAATGTTGGAAGTAGTTCAAACCATATGTTTATGCACCTGTTTTTGTTTTTAGGGCTCCATGAACAAATCATTAGAGAGAATGTTTCTTATGTGGCTCCTTTTCTCATCATAGACCAATTGAGCAGACCATATTTTGAAGACCAAAGTGGAAATGCAAAAGAGAATATGGATAGTTCTGATATAGCAAAAGTAACTGCTGCTCTAAATTTGTTGGATCAATTTATAACTAGTATGAAAGAGCTAGGAGATGGTTTTCAAATTATTTTGTTTGAGCATATTAACCCTGCAACGTGGGCGGATTTTGAAAATTTTCAATTAGTTGAGGTATTTAAGGATGGTAATGCTTTAATACCAAGCAATAAAGAATAGTCACTCCATCGCATACCCGCCGCGGTTTTGCTGTTGCGGTTTAAATTCAACGGGTTCGGGGCTGTTTCGCTCTTTCATCTCCATAAACGTGCCGATGTCCTTGCGCATTTGCAACATGGTTTCATTATGCTCTTTTCGGAGGTTTTGAACGTGATCTTGCAGGCGGCCGCGCTCCTGTAATTGTTTTGTGATGAGTTCCTGCTTTTCCTTCTGGTCACGCGCTTGGCATTTCAGCGTGTCTTGTTTGTTTTCTTCCTGAATGCGGCGATGCTTGCCGGTTATACGGGCAAGCACACCTTTAAACCATCTGGGCATACGTTCTTGGCGCTGAGTTTCTTCATGTCTTTGGCGTTCATTATGCCTCAGTTCTAATGCTGAGCGCTCTGAACGGTGACGCTCCCGAAGATTTAAAAGTGCGCTTTTAAGAGGCTGATACTTCTTACTGCGCTCATGCCTTACATCATTGATATGTTTTTGCAGAACATCCGTCATGATCTCGGCGATCTTGGTCTTTGCTTGCTGCACGGATGGTAAATCTTCCTGTTTCAGGCGAGCATTCAGGGCGCGGGTTTTTAATCCTGTCCAACGACTGAGGGAATAGACTTCGCCCTTATAATCCACGGCGACAAATCCGCGCCGATCTCCCTTTGCGAGGGTGAAGCCGTGATTTTGCAGGGCATGCGCGAATGATTTGGCATCATCGGAAGCGCCCCAAGCTTGCTTGAAGATATGCTTAATCATACGCGGATCATCATCTTGGCGCTTGGCCTGTTGCCACTCTTCACGCGTGAAGTTGAGCGGGTTTGTGTATTGCTTATCAATAAAGCCCCTGGGCATGTTCCAGCCTTGCTCAAGATAGATGTCTTTGGAAATTTCATTCAGTTTCTTTTTGTAAAACGGCAGGTTTATGGCCGTCATACTCTGCGCATCAATACGTGACCAGACGCAATGCGCGTGCCGTCGTCCTTCTTTTTCATGGAAGACGACAACGCGCGGCTGTCCCTCAAGACCCATTTTTTGCTCAATGTCAGAAAGGGCTTTTTCAAAAGTCTCATTGGTTGCGATTTCATCCTGTGGGGGATTAAGGGAAACGGAAAACAGAAACTGCGTGCAGCGTGTTGCGCGGCTGGTGGCTTGGATTTCCTGAAAAGCGCCATGCACGGTTTCGGATGTAAAGCCTGTAATTTCATGAATAGTAACATGGTCATTGTCCCGATCATTCAGCAAGTGATTGGCGAGTTGCTTTGCATGGCCTCTTTGATTACCCTCAATAATCATGGGCATTCATCTCTGAGGCCAAGCACTTTGATAAGGGTTTCTTTGATGAAAGCGATGTTCTGAACTGCTTCATTGAGGTCATGCAGCACGTCATCGGTGACGAGCAGACTGCCCGTGTTTGCGGCTCTGGCCAGTTGGTTGATGTTATTGGGAAGGCGTGACGCACCGAGCTGCGCTAAAATCTGCGCAAGAATGATGTTGTCTTCCTTCGGGCGAGATGTGCGGCCTCTGCGCGGTTTGGCATTGCTCAGGAGCGTTTCACGAATATATGCACCAAGTGGTTTTGTACCCGCAAGCTCATCCAAGAGCTGGCGTTCCTCAACGCTGAGGCGTAAGGAAAACGGTGTCGGCTTTTTTGTCTTGGTGTCATTGCTCATGCCCCTATGATAGGCGTGGGGAAGTGAAAAGTTGGGCGGTGTAATTGGAAAATGAAATAATTAAAAAACCACCTGTGGTATGCTATTCATTATTTATATCAATGTTAAATAAGTAGTGAACTCGAAAAAAAATGTCAGATGATGAACGTAAACAAAGGCTAGACGTTCTCCGTAAAATACCTGATTTTGCGGCAATGGATCATCGTCTTCACCTAAATGCTGGAGGGAAGATACCTCGTCTTGAAAATCTTCCGAGAAGTGAAAGAAGACGCCTTGCGGTAGAGACAAAAAAAATAGTAGCGCAATATAAAAGGACTATGCAAAATCTTTCAAAGTCAGGTGCGGGTTTTCCTAATGATCAGCTTTTAAGACAATTAGCTATTGAATATAATCATAGATATGCGGCCTCTGGTATACGCACTCAACCGCTGAACTTTAATTATTTTGAGCCTTTTTGCCGCATTTCATTAATACCCAGAAGCGTTGCGCCGAAAGTAGAGATAATTGAAGAATATGATCATTTATATTCTTTAAGAGATTTTCTTGATTACATTACGTCTGAGGACAGCGAAAAATTTGCTCTTGAAAGTTTACTCAATATGGCTGAGGGGAGAGTGTTCCATTTCACTAGAAATGGAGATATTGCAGAATTTAGCTTTCTCAATAGTGAAGGAAAAGAGTTTTTGATATCAGGGTTTTCCATGGTTCGTCATGGAAATTATCTACATTGGTATATGATTGGTGGTGAACTTTTAACTCAAGACGAGTGGTTAGGTAGATGTTCTAAGCAAAAAGAAATTAATGAAGAGGGGCTACAACCTGATAAAAGAGCTTTTCTGAAAGATGCAATAAAAATCAATGGCAACAAATCTGGAGAACCTGTCGCATTAGAGGGAACAAAAACTGCGGTGCGAACAATTATTTCTGGAGAAATTGATCTTATTACGCAAAAGCATAATTCCAGATATTATATGACTGAGTACGAAAATACCTTTAGTGGTCATTGTGACGAGCCTGAAGTTTTTGAGATGTTACCAGAAGATAAGCGTAAAGAGACTATTGCAAAAACTAAGACCGAGTTAGATAAGGCATCCGTCATGTGGGATTTGGCTGAAGCTTTTTTCCAGTTGCCTTCGTATTTTAGTAGTAGAGCGACAATTGAGCGGGAAATTTTAGATAAATCTGGTCAGCGTTTACCTAGAAAGAAAGCTGGCCAAGGGTTAAAGTCAAAATATAAATTTGTTACTGCTATTGAGGTTACTGAAAATAAGTCAGAGCCGATTGTTAAAGTCAATTTACCTCACTATGAAACTGAAACTGAGGGGTATTGGAGACGACTGGACAGAGGAGCAAAAGGGCGAGATCAACATGGCAATGAGATTGAAGGTAAGACGTGGGTTAAAGCAACTAATAAATGGAGGGAACGATCTTCTTCCGACAATGTTGTTTTTGTAAAAGATGGTATTGTTTCAGCCAAGATCAAAATTAAAGAGTACCAAGATGCGGCTAAGGCAGTAGAGCTTGCCGATCGGCAAGGATCGGAAGAAGCTCAGGACGTTGGCGAGCTGTATGTTCTTAGATGCGCTGCAATGGATGAAGAGATATATAAAATTGGTTTTACAAGAAAAGATTCTTATCAACGTGCTAAACAACTATCATCTGCCACAGGTGTACCGTTATCCTTTATTGTTGTAAAAGTATGGCAGCACTCAAATGCAAAAGAATTAGAGGCAGAAGTTCACGTAATGCTCGATTCATACAGAGTTAATGATTCTCGTGAGTTTTTTAAAGTTGGATATGACGTTATTGAAAACGTGGTTGAAACAATTCTGATGCGCCATAGTAACTGATGCAATTCTTCTTTTTGTGCAAGATGTCCTAGTCCTGCAAAGCCTTCATTGCCGCTTTTGGGTTCTTGTCGATGATCTTCATGAGGGTGGAGGCCGCGCCAGTGAGGCTGCTATCTTGCATATCCCATTTTTCAACGGTGCGCTTGGGCAGGTGAAAGGTTTCCGCAAACTCACGGACGCTCATATTTAGCTTGGTGCGAATACGGCGCACTTCTGAAATTTCATGCTTCACGGCTTTTTCGGGCTCGTTAATCGCGCTTTCCAGTCCAGCTTTCAGGCTTTCAAATAGTTCGCTCATGGTTATTTCCTCTTTTTCAAAATCTCTACGAGCTTCTTAATCTCGTTTTTTTCACCTTGGCTCAGGTTGCTTTTCTCGTTCTTCTCAAAAATATCCAGCAAATGGATATATCCAAATTCATCAATCACAAGGTACACAACACGGCTTGCGCCGCTTTTACCTTTTCCAGACTGGTGGGCGAAACGGATTTTCCGAACGCCGCCCGTGCCAGCCATGACATCACCTTTATCGAAATTGACGCTGATAAAATCAACCAGCTCAATTCTTTGCTCTTCTGTAAGTATCTTTTCCGCCTTGCGTAAAAAATACGGGTTTTCAATTACAGTCAGCATTTAGCAATCTTTCCCTAGAATATACCCAAAACGGGTATTTTGTCAATCATTGAATATACCCGATATGGGTACATCCCAGAATCTCTTCACAAAGCTATTATGATGAGTTGAGAATAACTTTCCAGTGGGTTAAAGTCTTGAATAACAGGTTCGCATCAATTCGTAGGTTGTACACCATTTTCCATCTTTAACAGATTTATAGTTATTCTGGGCGTTGGTGATGTTTTGTTAAACGCAATCACCGCTTGAGAGTTTCTGTATAAAACGTGAGCTGTCTGATTTTATTGCGCAGAGTTTATCATCGTTCATTTTCGATATAGTCTTATAGCTTAACCTGAGCCTGGGATTGCCAGATAATTTGTCTTCGTTTCTAATCAAAAAATCCCAATACAGATAATTAAAAGGGCAAGCTTGTGGTCCGTTTTTCTTTGTGACCGAGTATTTGCAGCCCTTACAATAATCTGACATTTTATTGATATAGGAGCCGCTGGCTGCGTATGGTTTTGATGCCAAAAGTCCGCCATCCGCATACAAAATCATACCTGTCACATTCGGGAGTTCAACCCATTGATATGCATCTGCGTAGACGAGCATGTACCAGTCATTCACTTCGTCAGGGGATAAGCCCGCGATGAGTGAAAAGTTTCCGATCACCATCAGGCGTTGTATATGGTGTGCATATGCGTTTTCTTTTGTTTCTTTGATACATTGTCTGAGACAGTTCATATGCGTTTCGGCGTCCCAGAAAAGAGGTGGTAGGGGAGTTTTTGCATTTAGCATATTTTCGTTTTCGTATGCAGGCATTTTAAGCCAGTAAATACCGCGCACATATTCCCTCCAGCCTAAAATCTGACGAATAAAGCCTTCGACTGCGTTCAAAGGTGCGCGCCCGTTTTTATAAGCCTGTTCGGCGGCTTGAATACATTCGAGCGGAAGGAGTAAACCACAATTGATATAGAAACTGAGATGACTATGAAACAGCCAGGGTTCATGTTGTATCATCGCATCCTGATAATCACCAAAATTACTAAGGCGCTCGTTTATGAATTTGTCGAGCGCATAAAGCGCTTGGTTACGTGTAACTGCAAAATAAAAAGGCTCAATATCGCCAAAGTGTGAACCAAATTTATCAACAACCAAGCCTAAGATATCATGCGTGATGTTATCGATTTGCCCGTTATAAGTTTGAGGGATTTTTACGGTTTCATCAGGTGATTTCCTGTTCATGGAATCGTAATTCCATTCACCGCCTTCGGGCTTTCCATTATTCATCAAAATGTTATATTTTTTACGCATTTCCCGATAGAAATACTCCATGCGCAGTTCTTTACGGTTTTTTGCCCAAGCTTGAAATTCTTCATGCGTACACAAAAATCGATCATCAGGGCGGATATCTACAGGCACTCCAAATTCTGTATCCCAAGTTTTGATCATCTCCTGAACCCGGTATTCGCCAGCCTCGGTGATTATAACTTTTTTGGGCTTATAGTCCTGTATGGCTCGGCTTACTTCCCCTGTAAATGATCCCTGATTATCTGTATCGTCTAATTTGGTGTATCGGATTGTGTATCCCTTATCCTTTAGTTCTTCGGCAAAATGCCTCATCGCGGAAAAGATGAATGCTATTTTCTTCTTGTGGTGTTTGACATAGGTTGCTTCTTCCATGACTTCACACATCAAAATGGCATCGTGTTGCGGATCAATATCCGTGAGAGAGGATATTGAATGGGAAAGCTGATCACCTAAAATAATGCGCAAGTTCATGATTGTATCATAGATTTATTTTGAGTGAATAACGAGATGAATGGCCAATCATTACAAAAACTTAATAATGTTTACATTCGTTTCGCTCACTAAATTCGATATAATTATTCTATGTTGAAAAAGGCACAAAAAATTGTGATTTTTGGCGCAAATGGTGCGATAGGTTGCGCGTTATCAAACCATTATGCTTCTATGGGTGCTGAGGTCTTAGCCGTCACCCGTGAAAAGCATAATTTTGATCATCCAAATATATCAAATATCCTTATTAATTATGATGATGCGCATGATTTTGAAGCGTTATTTGCAGTCAGGCCACCGGATATTATCGTGACCTGTATTGGTGCATTATGCGTTGGTGAAACGATGCCTGAAAAGTCGCTTAATGATATAGACGAAGAATATATGCATGCACTCTATCGTGTGAATACGATTATGCCTGCTTTAATCATGAAACATGTATTGGGACGAGTGCCGCGTGATCATAAGTTTGTTTGCGCAAGTTTATCGGCGCGCGTCGGCAGCATCTCTGATAACCGTCTTGGCGGTTGGTATAGCTATCGCGCATCAAAGGCTGCGCTTAATATGATTATAAAAACGGCGTCTATTGAAACCGCGCGTAAAAATAAGAATGCCGTCATTGTCGGGCTTCACCCGGGCACAGTGGATAGTAATTTATCGAAACCGTTCCAGAAAAATGTTCCCGATGAGAGGTTATTCACCGCAGAACAGTCTGCACAATATTTGGCAAAGGTTATAAATGAATTAACCCCAGAGCAAAGCGGGCAGGTTTTCGATTGGAAAGGGGACGTTATTGATCGCTGATTATTTGAATTTTGAACAGATCGGAATTTTCAAAAAATCAGGTAGGATCGATATAATTTTAAGCGCGAGAGTTAATCTCTTAGGAAAGTTAATATCGAACGCATTGGACTGCAGGCCTTTTAATATACGCTGTGCGGCGTCTTCTGGCTCTAATATAAAGGGCATACTGAATTCATTCTTATCCGTTAAGGGAGTGCGAACAAATCCCGGGTTGATCATTTTTATGTCTATATGTTTATCCGCTTCCATTCTCAGGCTTTGGATGAAGTTGATCAGGCCGGCTTTGCTTGCTGCGTAAGGCTGTGCGTTCGGTAGACCTATATATCCTATTACGCTGGCGCAAAGGGCTATTTGTGCCTTGGTTTGTTTTTCTACAAGATTATATGCGCATTTTGTAAAATGCATAATGCCCGTCATGTTTACGGCAATAATTTTCACCAGATTCTCATCGCTTATATCTTTGATAGCTGACGGTTCATAGATACCGGCCATACAGATGATACGATCAATAGGTTTTCCTAGGTTTTTAACATGCGATACGGCGCTATCCGTGTCTTCAAAATTCGCAATATCAAAAGGTAGGACGATATGTAGATCATTCAAACTAGCATTAAGAGCATTAAGCTTATCTTCGCTTCGCGCGGATAAAATTAAGGATGCACCTTGCTCACTTAGGATTTTTGCAAGGCTCTCACCTATGCCGCTGCTCGCGCCTATAATCCAGATGGTTTGGTTTTTAAACGCCATAACTATTTCTTCTCAACCTTTTGTAATACAAGCGTCAATTCAGCAACTGTTATACCAAATTTTTTGATATATGATCGATTTATCAATACGCCGCCGTTCATTTGCCACATCCAATCATCAAACTTCACGCGGTATGTTTTTCCCTTTACGGGTAAATCCATGCTGTAATGCCAGTTTATGGCGTTACCGGATGTCGTACCTTGCGCTGTGCCCAGGATATCATCTGCTTGACCGGTGAATGTTCCGTCTTCTTTTTTGACAACTTTCCAGATGCGCTTTTGCTCTTCACCATCATAATATATGAAATCCTCGTTCAATGTGCCGTTATTGCCATCCCAAGAACCGTGCATTTTAATGTCAAAGCGTCGAACAACCTGACCTTTCCAATTTTGTACGATGCCCCAGCCGACAAGATCACCGCTAAAAAACTCTTCAAATTTAATCTCAGGCTCTGTGTCTTTGTAATATTCAACTTTGTTATTTGTGCATCCGCATAACATTATAATTACTCCTGCTAGTGCTAATAATCTTTTCATTAATTGTTCTCTCCCAGTAAGGCTTTTCTGAACTCAGGTTCTGATGTGTTTTTTGATAGCCAGATGCCGAAAAACCACATCCCGAATTCAGGGTCCTTAACGTGTCCTATAATCGTGTCATTCTTGTAAAAAACAGTTTCACCATTCGGTTTGAAAACACCTGTTAAAACCATGCCTTGTTCTACATCAGGGAAAATGCTCGTCATTTGTGCGTGCCAGTCGGCCAGTTTGATTTCATTTTTAAAGCCCTGTTGCCTGATTTCTTTTGCCGATCTGTCTGCTATTTTTTTGCCGGATAAATTACGCAGATATTTCAGCTCTAATGCAAAAGGAGAAGAAAAACTCCACCCGCTTTTGGGGGCATAAAGGGTTGCATCATAAATATCCATAAATAAGAACTGATAACGCGCAGCGCCAACGGCATGAGCATCTTTGACATTCTGCGCAATAAAATCGTTCGAGGCAAAAGCTGTAAACGGGAAGGTTACAAGGATTGCAAGTGTCAGAATACGTTTATGCATGACGCAGCTCCATATGCATCACGTTAATGCGCTCAACTTTGAAGGCCGCATAACAAACAGCAAGATAAAAGCGCCACATCCGAATAAATTTTTCGTCATAGCCTAGCGCAATGATGGCGTGCTTATTTTGATCAAAGCGATTGAGCCATTCTAACATCGTGCTTGCGTAATCTTGCCCGAAGGCGAATTCATCAACTACACGCAGGTTTGATTGCTCCGCATTTTGTTTGAACTTCTCAGGGCTGGGGAGCATGCCGCCCGGGAAGATATAATTGCGGATCATGTCACCGCCTTTTCTGTATCTTTCAAAATGCTCATCATTGATGGTGATGGTTTGAATCATAGCCTGACCTTTATGACTAAGAAGGCTATGAAGTTTATCAAAATATGTAGGCCAGAATTTTTCACCGACCGCTTCGAACATTTCAATCGATACGATATTGTCGTAATGCCCTGTTTGGTGACGGTAGTCTTCAAGCACGATGCTTGCTCTCTCTCCCAGACGTACCTTTGCATAGTCATGTTGCTCATTTGATAATGTGATGCCTTTCAGGCGGTAATCACAGTCTCTGCGATCTGCAACACGCTGTGCGAAGCCACCCCAACCGCATCCGACTTCTAACAAATCGCCACAAGGACTCTCAAAACGGTCGATAAGGCGGTCATATTTGTTATTTTGCGCGCTCGTAAGGTCTTCGTTATCGTTTAGGTAAAGAGCCGAAGAATATGTCATGCTGGGATCTAGCCAAAGGCTATAGAAATCATTCCCTAAATCATAATGTGCCTGAATGTTTTTACGGCTGCCTCGAAGTGTGTTTTGTCTGAGGGCATTAAAAACACTCATCGTCAAATTGGAAAAACCGCCACCGTGAAAAACAGGTTTTAAATATTCTTCGTTTTCCAATCCGAATAAAAAAACAGCGCATATATCATCACTGTCCCACCAACCATCGCGATAAGCTTCAGCAAGGCCTGTATCACCCTTCGCCGCAAATACAGTAAAGGTACGCCAATCTTTCACTGTCATGCTTGCACTTGCGCCTTTTAGGCCACCGCCAAATATTCTGGTTTGGCCATCGGGCGTGGTCAGGGTGAAAGTACCTTTTTGTGCTTTATTGAACGCTTTTAAAATTCTATCTGCGAATGTTTTGTAAAACATCAACATCTTTCCGTTTTTATCTTCATACACAATTAATCTACATATGAGCCTGTAAATAGGGAGTTACCCAAAAATTACATTTTTGTAAGGTTTTCGTTTCGGGTGATTTTAGGCGTTAATTGCACAGGTTTGCGGTAGTAACGCGCATGTTTGAACACCAGTTTCAATGCCTGCCAATGTATGAGGCAAATTGATTTTAAAGTGACCAGAGGATAGCGCCAAAATACGTATCTGAGGTTTTTTCTGGTTAAAGGCATCAGCGTACCTGTTAAAGAGGTTATGAGCTTTTTATTGCTCTCTTCATCATAAAAATCGATCCATATACCAAGGCGTTCACCATCAAGTTCATATCGAAATTTGTAGTGCCCCTCGCGTTCCAGAAAAGGCGAGACATGAAACAGTTTCTTAGCTTCTAACCACTCTTTTTTCTTCAGAGGGCTGCCGTTTTCATGTGCGCACAAATATGAATGTGTTTCGCCGAAGGTGTTATTCACTTCGTTGAGTACGGCACGAATATTCTTATCTTTATCAAGGCAAAGCCAAAAACTGACGGGGTTAAAGACGTACCCTAAAACACGCGGCATAGTCACCAGCATAACTGAATCGATTGTGTCATTTAAGTTATGGGGCTGCAGGATGTCGGAAATCCATTTTTGTAAATCTTCATTGGCCGTGTGTCCGCCATGATCACAGTTGTAAAAGCTGATTGGTGCATATCGATTTATGCACAGTCCCCGATCCGCGGCATCGTTTATTTTGTGAAGGGGCAGAGCAAGATAGTAAATATCATAGACAAATTGATTTACTTTTGGGAAAAGGCGTTTATGCATAACCTTGGCGGTGAATATTTGCGGGTCTATATCCATTCAGGTTCAATCCCCATTTTACGAACCACGTTGACTGCGCTTAATAAACCGTCTTCATGAAATCCGTATCGCTGCCATGCGCCGCAATACCACGTGTTGTTTGTTCCTTGTATATTGTCAATTTTCGACTGTGCTTCGATCGCTTTTTGATCAAAGACTGGATGTTCAAAATTATATCGATCATACACTAATGCGGGATCAGGTTCCCGCGCGGGGTTTAATGTGATAATGACGGGTGTTGTTGTGTTCAGGGGTTGTAGGTTATTCATCCAGTAGCTTAATGATACATTGCCGCTACTATCTGTTTTGTCTTCTGATTGGTATACCCAACTAGACCATGCTTTTTTAGCTTTTGGCATAAAGCTTAAATCACTATGTAAGACCATATCATTCGGCTGATATTTTATCGCACCGATTATTTCTTTTTCCTGCGAGGAGGGATCGCTTAGCATTGCCATCGCCTGATCACTGTGGCATGCGAAAATCACTTGATCAAAAATATGATCGTTGGTGTGAATGTCTTTGACTGTAACACCTTCATCACTGCGGGATACCGATTTAACGGCACGATTATATTTAATATTATCCTTATAGGGGGCTGTAATGCGCTTCACATATTCCTTACTGCCGCCAATCACGGTATACCACTGCGGATGATCATTGACAGTTAGAAGCCCATGGTTGTCAAAGAACCGCAGGAATGTTTGTGCTGGAAAATCTGTCATCTTCGTTGTGGGTGTGCTCCAGATAGCAGCGCCCATCGCAAGTAAATAATAATCCCGAAACCATGTGCCCAGTTTCATTTCATCCAAAAGCTCACCAAGAGAAAGTTCTGTGCCTTGACGAAGATACTCAGGTGCTTCTTTGTTAAATCGCATAATATCGGCAAGCATTTTTAGATAGTAAGGGCGGAGCATGTTTTTCTTTTGCGCAAATATACCGCCAAGCTTATGATATGTTCCGTATTCCAACCATCCTTGTGCGATGTCTGCACCAAAGGACATATCTGTTTCCTTGACCGGAACATTTAAATGCTCGAACAGAGCTGTGAGGAGGGGGTAATTCTTTTTGTTAAAAACGATGAAGCCAGTGTCAACCGGAACATCATTGTCTGGGGTTTTGGCAATTACTGTACGGCTGTGTCCGCCAATATAATTATTCTTTTCAAAAACGGTTATATCGTAATGGTTATGCAACATGTAAGCGGCGCCGAGCCCTGATATTCCTGAACCAATGATGGCAATTTTCATGTATTTAGTTCCTTATTGTTCCATCAACCATACACAATTCAGGGATACGCCAAATTAACGATATGATTACAAAAGTTTAATCTTTGAATAGGAGTGAAACACGAAGACCGGGGGTGTTGTTATTCAGACTGATTGTTATGTGGTGAAGATCACATACCGCTTTCACAAGGCTAAGGCCAAGGCCGTTTCCGGCTGTGGTTCTGCTTTTCTCCCCACGATAAAACCGCTCAAAAATACGCTCTTTGTCTTTGTGTTCAATTCCAGTGCCTTGATCTGAAATATTCAAGCTTGAGCCGTTTCTATCGACGTTCATGGAAACGCATATTGTACTGTTTTTGGGTGAAAATTTTATGGCATTATCCATGATATTCGAAAAGGCCTGAAATAGAAGGTCCTTATCGCCCTGAATTATGTGGTCTGTCTCTAAGCTATAGTCAATTGAGATATTTGATTGCTCAGCTAGTGGTTCATAGAGTTCGATAATATCAGTTACTATCGTTCTTATATTTACTGTTGAAAATTTCTGATGGCGTGCTGATTTTTCAATATTCGCAATCCGTAACAGTGCGTTAAACGTATTTAAGATATCATCTGCCTCTCGAATGATAGTCTCAATATCTTCGGGACGATCTGAGGTTTTTTTTATGTCTTCTAAGTGATTGCGCAAACGGGTGAGGGGGGTGCGCAAATCATGAGCGATGCTGTCACTGACGTCACGAATACCAAGCATTAAATTTTCAATACGATCTAAGAGGTTGTTTAAAACCTGCGCGAGATTACTTAGATCATCCCAAGAACTATTTATTGAGATACGTGCTGATAAATCTCCTGTATCCATAATTTGTTTGGCTGTTGCTGCAATTATATTGATGCGACTTACAACAAAAGAGCTGATGAAAAAACTCACAAGAATAACGGCCAGCATGAACGCCATAATTAGCACGCTGAAAAATTTTAATCGCTCATAACTGGCTGTTATATCGGTGATATCACGTCCGATAAGCAATTTTGATCCGTCGGCCAAAGTATGAATTTTTGCGGCGTATAATGTACCGTCATGGCTAAAGCTGATAATACCTTCTTTGATGCGTTCGACCTCTTCGGGCATCGCATCAAGATGGCCTGATTGATCATTGGTTATGATATTTTTGTAAAAATATATAGGGTTTACGTGTTTTTCAGCGCGAGCTTGAATATAGCTATGTATTCTCTGGTTTGAGATATTGGCTTGCTCAATTGTTTGAATATGTTCAATTTCGCTATCTATTGCGGCTTCTGTTTCACGCAGAAAGTTGTTCTGGCCAATATCATAAAGCGAATATCCTAAAAAGCATGCAGATAAACCGAGGAGGAGCGTGAACAGCGCCGCCATTTTAAAGCTGGAGCTTTTAGCGTATCGCCTAGAAACTGTCTTCGATGATATATCCTGCACCACGTACCGTCTTTATTACTTTTCCGCCCTGATCATCAATTTTCTTACGCAGGCGGCTTATGTGAACATCAATTACATTTGTCTGCGGGTCAAAATGATAGTCCCATACTGCCTCTAGCAACATTGTGCGTGTTACGACCTGACCCTTATGACGGAGCATATATTCAAGCAAATTAAATTCACGAGATTGCAATTCAATAGTTTTCTGACTGCGTTTGACTTTTCGCGTCAAAAGGTCGAGCTGCAGGTCACCTGTCGTTAAAACAGTATCTTTGTCAGGCTGCCCTGTGCTTTGTGTTCTGCGTGCCAGAATTTCTATTCTTGCTAATAATTCGGCAAATGCAAAAGGTTTGACCAAATAATCATCGCCGCCGGAACGTAAACCTTTTACGCGGTCATCGACATCGCCCAATGCGCTTAGGATTAATATCGGTGTATGATGACCTGATCCGCGTAGTTCTTGTATGACGCTTAACCCATCTAACTCAGGCAGCATACGGTCAATAATAAGCGCGTCATATTTCTCATTTTGTGCGAGAAAAAGGCCGTCTTTACCATTGCTTGCAATATCTGCGACATGTCCCGCTTCTGACAGCCCTTTGGCAATATAAGCGGAGACATTTTTATCATCTTCGATAATTAAAATCTTCATGCTCTATTGCTATCATTGTCTTTCGCATTGAGGAAGAACTAATGGTTTTTATGGCTCAGTATTTTTTGTAACTTAATGAGTTCAATGAATAATTGGTTTACACTTTGTCGATCAAGGCGCGCCATATTTTCCTGCAATATTTTATCATAGATGAAAGATTCTTCAGGGCGTATAGATCGTTCACTGACAATTTATATTGAATGTGATAAGGATAAGGGTATGGAAAATAAGAATATAGATGAAACTCTTGCCAAATTAACCACAGAAGCAATAGAATCGCTGGATATTGCCTTGGGTAAACTATTTGTAAATCGAAGCAAAGAATACAGCAGCATTGAAAAATTAGGTAGGGCAATTGGATTAATTAGAGAATTTCAGAAACCCATATTCGAGAAGAATCCTTCTTTAAGGCCACCGCCTCCCGAAGACTATATTCCTGCACTGCCTTTAACCAAGGAACAGTTAGCGTTAATTAACACTTTTAATGAGGGTGAGCTAAGCAAAATTGACGAAATTATTTTATCAAATGCACATGAGCACTGGCGCAAAGTAGCGCGTGTCGTTGGAAGAACAATGCAACAGCTACCAGAGAATATGCAAAAGATTCCAGAGAATTATTATCCTCAGCGACTTACCCATCTTGTAGAAGTAGGAAAACTTGAATCCCAAGGTGATGTTGCATATATGCGATATAGTGAAGTTCGGATACCTTCAAAAAAATAATTCGAAGGTATTTAAAATTTATTATGTAAGTTAAAATAAGAGCTATTGTGGCTTTGTAATATAAAAACAAAGTAGTAGTATCGTGCAGAATAATGCCAATAAAAACACTCATGACCATGATCATGGTTTCAAACATGATTTACCAAAATTAATAAATCGCCGTAAATTTTTAGGGATTGCAACAGGCGTAGGTGCGTGCGCTATGGCTATGCCAGTTTGGGCGCAAAGTTGTATCTCATTGCCGTGGGAAACTGCTGGGCCATATCCTGCGGACGGGTCTAATCGTAAGAATTTAAAAATCGTAAATGTACTTAAACAAGAAGGTGTTATTCGTTCCGATTTAAGGAAATCTTTTGGTGATTACTCTGGAGAAGCGGTCGGTGTACCATTAAATTTAAAGCTGACTTTATTAGACGCTTCCGGTTGCGTTCCGCTTTCTGGCTATGCCATTTATTTATGGGCTTGTGATCAGGTAGGTGACTATTCATTGTACGATATTACGGATCAAAATTATTTACGCGGTGTCGGTGTTTCTGATGAGAATGGTGTGGTGCATTTTAAAACGAACTATCCCGGATGTTATGATGGCCGATGGCCGCATATTCATTTCGAAGTTTTTAAGGATGTTTCCACCGCAGTAAGTGGTGATAATGCATTGCTTACAGCGCAAATTGCAATGCCTGAGGTGTCGAGCCGTCTTGTTTATACGAAAGATGAGCGTTATCGTAACGGTATAAAGAACCTCAATCGTATTAATTTGGATATTGATAATGTGTTCTCTGATAACACTGAGCAGCAATTGGCTCAACAAACTTTAAACGTGGTCGGCGATTCTGTCGTTGGCTATGGGGGGACATTAACGATACCTATTGATTTTAATGCAGATCGTACTGTTAAAATTGGGCCTGGAGGTCCGCCTCCGGGTGGGGGGAAGAGTTGGTGGTGGCCTTTTTAGGTTCTAAGTATATCTACACTGTTTCGAATATGAGAATTATGGCGCGCCGAAGCTCAACTGTATAAAACGTTTAGCTAAGGATAATGACGTATGTTGGGGGGAGGCGAACGAACCCTTCCTAGCGCGCCATTATTTTCCGCAATATCATCTAATTATGCCTTCGCTGGCGGTGGAGGCTCTATTCCAGAATGCCTTCTACCTCTGCGATTTGACGATAGATACCTCTGACATTTTGTTCGGACCATTTGTCGAACATTTTCAGGCTCGTAAAGTTGGGTTTGGTTTTTAAGTCGGTCAGAATATCTTGAATAACTTTTTCCTCTTCATGGCCGCTATTAATTCCTGTGATAACGCCATCTCTGATGGTTTCTACATACGATCTGAAGTTGCGTACTTGTGCCTTTGTTCCCGTGCTTGCATGTCCCGGTGATATAAGGTCCCAATCCATGTTGTCGATTTCATATAGGGAGCGGATGATGCCGTCTACGTTATACCGTCTGATTTCCATATATGGTACGCGGTCTGTTAAAGCCCAGTCAATTGCGGCTATGAATTTTTGCTCGGCTACATACATGCTGATTGAGCCCCAGCCATCATTTTGCCCCCAATAGTTAAATTCAATTGTTTTACCATCAAGATCGATTTGCAATGAATCATCAAAAGTCACTGTGGGGTAATGCGTTGGTACCTTCATGCGTTCCATACTCTCTTTTGCCAATTCATGAGAGATGTAAAGCGGGTTGTGGTGTGCAAAGACTTGCCCACCTGATACGTGATCCGGGTGGTTGTGGCTATAGACAACGTATTTTACAGGTTTATCAGGGAATTTTGATTTCAGCTCTGCGTCCAACCATTTTGAAAACTCTTCGCTGAATGTATCAAAGATCAGAAGTCCCGTTTCGCCGACAATCACAATGCCATGATATGGCCCTTGCTGCGTACGCAGTATTCCCGGTTTGATTTCTTCAATTGCATAGGTTGGTTTTGTATCACCGCTGTGGTCATCTGCATATGATGGACGTACACCAACAAAGACCATTAAAGTTAGTAATGAGAGGAATAGTACGCGCATAAAAGTTCCTTATTGGTTTGTCAGCGTTTGTGTGAAAATATTTTTAAATCTAGCGAAATCTTCTATTTGCGGTAAATGGCCAAGACCTTCAAGTTCGATCACCTTAATGTTGGAATTGCGATCAGTGATTTCTTTGCCAAGACGATCATAGCGGCCAAGCTCTCTTGTTATACCGTCTTTTTTCCAATTGCGTCCGGGGCCTGTACGATCCCTTGTGCCTATGATCAATGTTGTCGGAACTTCCAGTTTAGAAAAATCGTCAACAACTGCGCCTGTGAAAATCATATCATATGTTCGGGCGCTTACTGTGGCTAGTATGTCTCGGTCGGGTCCGTTAATCCAACCGATCAATGGTTCAGCGAGCGCGGCGTAACGATCATTCCATGCACCGTCATAATAATTTTGTTTCTGATAAGAGACGATTTTTTCGGGTGTAAGTTTAAGTTCGTTTTCATAGAAAAAATTGTGGTCTTTGTATTCAACAAATTGCAGGTAGTTTTCTAAACCGATAGGGTTAATCAGGATAAGCTGCTTTGTGCTTTGCGGATAAAGCAGAGAATAGCGCGCCGCCAACATTCCGCCCATAGAATGACCTACAATGATAGAGGAATTGATATTCAGGCTTTCGAGCAAAGAATGTGTGTTGTTGGCTAGGGCTTCAAAGCTGAATTGATAATCAACGGGCTTGGAGGATTTTCCAAAGCCGATTTGGTCAGGAATAAGCACACCATACCCTAGGTCATGAATGTATTCAGCGGTTTGTTGCCAGTACGCGCCGTTAAAGTTCTTGCCGTGCAATAAGGTGATGACAGGAAGGTTTGCATCCTTGGGCGCAAGATACATGTAATTCATCGTGAGGTTTTTACCCTGCGATTGAAATTTATATGAATGCGTAGGCAAGGGGTACTCATACCCTGTTAGTAATTTATCGTATTTTGGTTGAGAGTGTTTTTCCTGTGCAAGCGCAGGAAATGTCCACATCACGTTCAATAAGGACAGACCTACGATAAGCGTACGGATAGTAAATTTAGATATTTCTTTTTTTAGTATAGCCAATTTTATGATCCTTTAGGTTCGTTTATGTCTTTTACCATACGTAAAAGCGTCTGATCTTTATCAATGAAATGATGTTTTAGCGCAGCAGCAATATGAAGGAAAATGAGTGCAGAAATAATATAGGGTGCATTATGATGGATAAAGCTTGCAGACGAAGCGATGTTTTCAATTTTAGTCTGGCCGGGGATTGTAAACCAGTTAAATACGGATAGATCACGGCCGCTGAATATATTCATTACAATACCGCTGATAGGCATTAGTAATAGGGCGAGCAGTAAAAGCCAATGCGTCGCTCTCGCAAGCAGAAATTCCCATGTTTTAAGATTGGAAACCTCTTTGGGAAACCCCTTGAATATACGCCAAAATACTCTCCATGCTGCGAAAATAAGAAAGATAACACCAAGTGATTTATGGTACATCATATATGGCCCCTTGGTTCCGGGGGGGAATTCTGCATTTGCAATATAAAATCCGAATGCAATCAGTCCTATGAAGGCTATTCCAAAAAGCCAGTGATTTATTTTTGAGATTGCGTCAAAATTTTCAGTGTTCCTCATTAAGTTTCCTTACATTTTTTGCTTAAATAGTAATGGGATCATTGATGCACTAGATACACGATACATATAGTCTTGAACATCTTTTGGAAAGTCGACGCCGTCGACGATACTTAATGACCATAATAGGGGGTATAATGTGATATCGCTAATATCAAAATTATCTTTTCCACGTTTTGAAATCATCGGCTCCAGAGTTTTTAGACCGCTTTCAATGTCAGCAATGAGTGAGCTGCTTTTGGCTATCAAAGCCTCAAGATCACCAAAGGATTTTTCTTCTCTTTTGCGGAAATATTCCCGTGCTTCGTCGGTTGCCAGTTCTTTGAAGTCAGCCTTTGTAAAACGAGGAACCGCAAGGTTGAAAATTGTGCTTTGGTGTTCTTGTTCCCAGTTTGCGATATCTTTATCCTGGGGAGCCGTTAAAATAGGATCGCCGGTTTGATCAACGTAATGCACGATGTCGAGGCTTTCGCCCATATATGTGCCATCGTCTTTTTCTAAAATCGGCACCATTTTTTTGCCAATCATTTTTGTGGGGGTTTCAACATCGGCTTCCATAATGATCTTAAGGTTAAAATCAATATGTTTAAGGCCGAAGATCATACGCGCGCGGATACAGAACGGGCAGTGTTCGTATACATATAAATTCATTTTAAACTCCTTCGATATCTTCAAGCGCGCGCCACATACTTACGCTTTTTTGTATTTGTTCGGTTAGCTCTTGCATTTCGGTTTCGTTGCGTGGGGAGATGTTTACTGCATTTGTTTCTAAAACAAATTCGAATATAATAGTTCCCTTAAAACCTTCGTTTTTCAGAATATTGTAATAGGTTTTGAAGTCGATATGCCCTTGCCCAAGCCCCTCTCTGTTGGAGTCGGATAAGTGGAATATAGAGCTTTTGGCTGCGTAGTTCTCCAATGTTTGAAGCGGCGCTTTCTCTCCGATATTCATGTGAAAGCTATCCAGTAGGATGGATATGTCTTTACAACCACTTTCTTCAATCAGTTTTTCGTAGTCCTTTGCTGTTCGAATATAGGCGACTTCATATAAATTCACAGGCTCGTAGAAGAGTTTAACGCCTTTGGTATTTGCATAATCTGAAAGCTCTTTTACGCATGATACGATTTGATACCAGCCTTCTGCGCGCGTTGTACAATTTTGTGTCCAAGCACTTAGCCCCTGTAGTGTTGCGCCAACGTTAAGCTGCGCAGAAAAATCGATGACGGATTTATAAAAGTGCACAGCATTTTCCTTGCTGGCTACGCCGTTTCTTTTGCCTGGGCCGCATTCAAACGGGTCGTACACAACAATATCAAGGCTGTGTTTTTTTGCGTATTTGAGGACGTCTTCTGAACGGTGATCGTCATAATGTTCACAATATTGAACGGCACCTAAACCCAAGTCAGCAATCTTTTTCATCATGGTATCAAGGTCTTTAATACCTAGCGTCCAGGTGCAAATGCCTATAGTACTCTGTTTTTCTTCCATCATGTTGACTTGCCGTTATATTTTAAATTCAAGTTTCTTCATGTCGCGGATAGTCAGTGTATCCTTTCGAGCCACCACCAAATAATAAATCAGGGTTGAGTTCTGCGAGCGATAACTTGTTTTTTAAGCGTGTAGGGAAATCAGGATTGGCAATGAACGGACGGCCGAATGCAATTAAATCTGCGTAGCCTTTATTCAAAACCCAATTTGCTTTTTCCAGATCATATTTTCCGGCGACCATAATCATATTGGGGAATATAGCACGCGCAAGTGCCCGAAATTCTTCAGGCACATCCGGAGCAGCGTCCCAGTCAACTTCTGCAAAATGCACATAGCCAATATCTAAGGTGGCCATTTTTGTCATGGCGAGCAGCACTGTTTGAGGCGTATCAGGATCATCCATGCCACGCGTTATATTGTGGGGCGCAAAACGCACCCCAATTCGTGATGGCGGGAATATCTCTACAATTCGTTCAAGGATTTCGATCAGAAAACGAATGCGATTTTGCGGTGTGCCGCCATATTCATCTGTACGTTGATTTGAGCTTTTGCGTAGGAATTGATCGATGATATACCCATTTGCTCCATGTAATTCAATGCCGTCGAACCCTGCCTCTTTTGCGTTTTTCGCAGCATTCACAAAGTCATCTTGTACACGTTTTATTTCTGCTAATGTCATTTCACGTGGTGGGGTGCAACGTACCATGGCACCACCATTACCATTTTTATTTGCGATCCATACGGTGGTGTCTTCAGGCGTTTCAATTGCAGACGGGGCAAATGGTGCGCTTCCGTTATGGAAGCTTTCATGTGACATACGGCCTGTGTGCCAGACCTGCAAAAATATTAACCCGTTATTTTTATGTACCTCATTTGTGACCAGTTTCCAGCCTTCAATTTGTTCTTTTGTATGTATGCCAGGGGTAAATGAGTAGCCTTGTGCATCATGACTGACTTGTGTGGCTTCGGCAATAATCAGTCCTGCATCAGTTCGCTGGCCGTAATATTCCGCCATAAGTGAGGTGGCAACATTTCCCGGGTGTGATGAGCGGCATCGCGTCATGGGGGGCATGACTATGCGGTTTTTAAATTCCAGATCGTTGAAGGTTACTGTTTCAAAAAGCGTGCTCATAATTTATCTCACAATACGTTAATGATATTTATTCTACATGAGCCAGTAAGATTAATAATTATCTTTATTTGCAATAGATTGTTTTGTTATAGTTAATAATCATGTTGGAATATATTTCAGATATCAAACTGTTTAACGAGATATGCAGAACGTTAAACTTTCGTGAGGCGGGCGAGCGTCTGGGATACTCACCTGCGGTAACAACTAAGCGTATAAAGCGTTTGGAGGCCGTAACAGGGCGTGCTCTATTTATGCGTACTACACGTCATGTAAGCCTTACTGAAGAAGGTCAAGAACTGCTACTGTTGTCTGAGAAAATGCTTGATTTGAGTGAGTTGATCTCTACGCCAAGTCAACTAGATAGTAATCCGCGTAGCCTGGAGGGGCGCGTCCGTATATCTGCGCCTCATTCATTTGCTCGTGTGTTTCTGGTGGAAGCCATTCAAAAAATCACAAGAGACCAGCCATTATTAACTGTTGATCTTATTTTAGAGGATGGTTTGACTAAATTGACGAAGGAAGGGGTCGATATTAGTTTTCGTATTGGCGGTCATGATGAACCAAATATGGATAGTATCGATATATTTGAGGATAATGGATTGCTTCTCGCTAGTCCCGAATATTTGAAAGAATACGGAACACCAAAATCGCCAAACGAATTATCAGAACATTTTTGCCTGAGCTTTATGAATATTAGGGAGTGGTCACTCTATAAGGGGAACAAGAAGACTAATGTCGGATTGCGAAAATATCTTTTTTGTAACACTGGTGATTATCTTACTAAGCTGGCGGTGGCTGGCGTGGGCATAACAATAAAGTCAGATTGGTCTGTGAAATCTGAGATCGCCACAGGCCAGCTGGTGCAAATTTTACCGGAATACAGATTCGGTGCAACGCGCATGGCGCGGGCTTTAACGCCAAAAAGGGATGTCGAGGCGATGCGTGTAACATATGTTTTAGATGAAATCATAAAGGTCATAAAACAATCTCTATGATCGATTATTGGATGATTATTGCAGTTTAATATAGATCCATAAATATAAGGGCGGCTTAGCAACGAAACACGCAGGTTAAGAAAGCTTTATTTTACGCACCATATATTTGGGAATGGATAATTCAAAACACGAGCCTTTTTTTAGGGGGATATATTTAATATCAGCTTTTAAAATATTTGCTTGTTGTTTGACAATGTATAGGCCAAGTCCACTTCCAGATCCTATTTTTGGGTGAAAACGTTGGAAGATATCAAAAACCTTGTCTCTATACATTTCCGGGATTCCGATACCATTGTCTTCTACACGAAAGATATAGTGCTCCGGCTTTTCAACAGCAGTAATATAGATGGTAGGAAACTTTTCCGAAGGATCAGCGTATTTTATCGCATTGGAAATGAGGTTTTCCAATATTTGCTGTAATAAAAAACGTCTCATTTTTATGGAGTGGGGGATCTCTATATTTGTAGAGAAATTTATGAAGCTATAATTTTCTAAATACTTCATTTTTTCCAGCGTTTCGCCGATTACCTCTTCACATGTGAATTCTTGAATGGGGCTATCTGTCGTTTTTACCTTTGAAAGCAATAAGATATCACCAATAAGTTTGTCCAATCCCTCCATTGATTTTTCAATGTGTTGCACAGAGGTTTGCGCGTCATTAAGGTCATTGCTTTCAATGGCTTCAATGGCCAGACGTGCCAAGCCTAAAGATGAAACCACAGGCGAGCGCAGGTCGTGCGAAATGCGATAGTTAAATTCAACGAGCTCACGGTTTCGTTCATCCAGAGATCTTGTTGCAATAACAATGTTTTCAATCATTGGTCTGAAAATGAATAAAACCTCTAATAACAAGATGATAAGGCCAATATAGTAAGTGTATGTTTCAATATGTTTGAATTCATCTACTGTTGCAGAGGCAGATAATTCAAAAGCGCCTACTGCCGTATCCAATTCATCCAGTAATTTTCCGGAGGCAATACTACTGATTTCATGACGTAAATTGGATAGCTTTTTCCAATTAGCATTTTTGCCTGTATATGTAGATGTAAAATCCTTACTTAATGTAAGGTAACTATGGGTTTTATTATTAAGTGACATATACCCAAAATAAATATCTTTTAAGATGGCCCCATGTGTTAAATTTTCGAAATCTATGCTGGTTAAATCCTTATGATTGGCTTCCATCTTCTGAATGGCGGCTTTCATATTGGCAATTAGTTTTACATTTGTCGAATGACTATTATCCTTGCTTACTTGATTACTAAATAGAGCGATGCGTTGTGAGAGCATGCGCTGCATACCACTCTGGTTAATATATCGTGCATGCCTGTCACTGTCGTGAAGTTGGATGGATATTAATGTATGCGCAAAAGTGATGTTAAAGGCAATTAAAGATAAGGCAATGATATAACGAAAGCTTAAGTGCTTCTTCATTTTGTTGAGGTTAATGGCCGTCTTCAACATTGAGTAAAATTTTCTTTATAATAAATAAGTCTAAACTGAGAACCGCGCGAAGATTCTCCCATGATAAACAATCATAGTAAATATTATATTTATTTTACAGCAAGGCTTGCTAAAAAATTTTAGGGGCTGATTTCTGTTAAATTCTCCTGGGAATTAATATACGCCGATGGATTTGTACAATCTAATCAAACTTTGAGCTTGCTCAGATTCCGCAGAAATTAAGGCGCTATCGGCTTGGTTCAATGTACGCTGCGCATCTAACACATCCAAAAATGATATCTCTCCCTCATTGTATAAACTTTGTGAAAGTTTGAGAGCTTGTGAAGCACTATTGTATGCCTTTTCTAATGAGATTCTTTGCTCATGAATATGACTGTAATCCGCAAGTGCTGTTTCTACTTCTACAACGGCATTAAGAATCGTCTTGCGATAGCGCGCATAGGCTTGCTTTTCAACGCCGCGTGCGGCATCAATTTGGCCCTCTATACGCCCGAAGTCGATTACAGATACAGCCGCTCCAAGGGCGACACTCCAAACATTCGTCGCGGATCTTAGTGCATTTTCTGCAACGCCGTAAAAACCACCTATTGTAAAACTAGGGAATATTGTACGTGTTGTCGCTTGTGCCAGTTTCGTGCTGGCTTCTAAGTTAAGAGTCGCTGCGCGAATATCCGGGCGTGCAGATAAAATGTCCGCAGGGGCTGCAAGTACAGGCTCCACTTTATCAACAAAGGGGATGCCTGCCGGCTCTGTCAGTAGAGGTTTGATGAATTCCGGCAATGTTCCTGTCAAAACTGTAAGGCGTAAACGCGCATTATCTGCCAGACGTTGATATGCGGGAATTGAAGCTTTTGTTTGGTTCACAAGAGTTTCTGCGCGTTCTACGTCAAGGCGCGGAGCTTCTCCCAAAGTCATAAGGCGTTTAACAAGATCACGTGTTTTTGTCTGTAACTCCAGGTTTTTACTTGCAATCGCTACTTGTTTTTGGTTGCTTCTGTACTCTATGTAGCTTCTTGTAATATCAGCGATTAAAGTTAGAGTGACATCGTTATATTGTGCCTCATACGCTTGTGCTTGTTTTTGTGCAGCAACGTTACCTAAACGATTAACACCAAAAATATCTATTTCATAGCTGGCATCGAATTGCGCATCGTAAAAATCATCTGCATTCATCTGCGATGTTTCTTGTCGTCCTGCGTTACCACTGGCACCGATTTGGGGGAAGAGGTAAGATTTTGCTGTACGTGCAATGCCGCGCGCCTCCATAACGCGTGCCAGTGCCAACTCTCTGTCAGGAGAGTCGTTTAATGCCAACTGTATAAGTTTGTTCAGCGTTTCATCTTCGCCACGTTCCCACCAACGCGCTAAAGAGGATGTATCAACTGTTTCTATTTCATCATATGTTTCGGCGGTGTCCCAGAATTTAGGCGTTTGCATGTCCTTGAATATATTAGGGGTTCCGACGCAGCCGGACAAAGCCAATGATGTTGCGGTTAATAAAACTGTCTTTTTCATGCGTTTAACTCTTCGCTGTTTGTATGCGTAATATCATCTTTTCCTTTTATGCGGTCTTCTATTTTACGCAATAGAACATAGAAGACAGGGGTGAAGATCAGTCCGAAAACTGTAACACCGATCATACCGGAGAACACCGCGACACCAATCGCTTGACGCATCTCTGCACCCGCACCGTGACTGAACACCAATGGCACAACCCCCATGATAAACGCAAATGATGTCATGAGAATAGGGCGAAGACGCATGCGTGCAGCCTCAACCGCAGCATCACGAATTGATTTGCCCATAAGTTCCAGATCACGTGCGAATTCAACAATCAGGATGGCGTTTTTACATGCAAGCCCCGCGAGTACGAACAGGCTGATTTGTGTGAAGATGTTATTGTCACCACCGCTAATGTAGACACCCAAGATTGCCGACAGGATACTCATTGGTACAATCATGATCACGGCTAGTGGCAATGTTAAGCTTTCATATTGCGCAGCAAGTACAAGAAACGCTAGCAAGATACAAAGAGGGAAAATAAGCATTGCGGTATTTCCGGCCAGAATTTCCTGATACGTTAATTCGGTCCATTCAAATTCAACACCGGTCGGTAGAGTTTTATTGAGTATTGCCGTGATCGCATCTTGCGCTTCTCCCGAAGAATACCCCGGCGCCGCATTGCCGTTTATGTCTGCAGAACGATAGCCGTTATATCGCGTAGCCGTTTCCGGGCCGAAAGTTTCACTCACACGGACAACAGACCCTAACGGTACCATATCACCATTAATGTTACGTGTTTTTAATCGCTTGATATCTTCTGCTGTTGTACGGAACTCACTGTCTGACTGTGCGATAACCTGATATGTACGGCCAAATTTGTTGAAGTCATTGACATAGATTGATCCGAGATAAATTTGCATTGTGCTGAACAATTCACTCATCGGGATTCCTAACTTGGCCGCCTTATCTCTATCAAAGTCAGCAAAAAGCTGCGGTACATTGATGTCATAGTTAGAGAATACGCCGACAAGTTTCGGGTCTTGATGGGCCTTCGCCTGTACATCGCTAACAATGTCGCTCAAAGCCTGATATCCGATATCTGCGCGGTCTTGGATTTGCAATTTAAATCCACCGGTAGTACCCAATCCACGAACAGGTGGAGGTGGGAAGATTGCAATAAATGCGTCATCAATAGTTGCAAATTTTTTCTGCAATTCTCCTGCGATGGCACCAGCGCTTAAATGATGGTCATTTCGTTTTTCAAAATCTTCCAATGGCACGAAGACAATGCCTGCGCTTGACGATGCACTAAATCCGTTGATGGACAATCCTGTAAATTGAACGGCACTGTCGACGCCAGGTTGTTCAAGCGCAAGCTCACCCATTTTTTTAATCACTTCATCGGTGCGCTCTAATGTGGCGCCGGAAGGTAATTTTGCGAAACCGATGAGGTATTGCTTGTCTTGTGCAGGTACGAAGCCCTTCGGTACTAAATTAAAGCTATAGCTGGTTGCAAAAAGTAATAGCCCGTAAAACACCATCATGACAACACGGTGGCGAACCAGCCCACCTGTTGTGCGAGCATAACCGTTTTGGCTTTTGCCGAACGCCTTATTGAAAATATTAAAGAACCAACCAAAAAGAAAATCGATACTTTTCGTTAGTTTGTCTTTTGGCGCATCATGCGGCTTTAACAGTAACGCAGAAAATGCAGGCGATAGGGTTAACGAATTTATCATTGAAATAACAGTGGCAATAACAATTGTAAGTGCAAATTGTTGATAGAACATGCCTGTTAGACCACTGATGAAGGCGATAGGAATAAATATACCTGCCAAAACCAATGTTGTAGCGATAATAGGGCCGGTAACTTCTTTCATGGCTTGTATTGCTGCATCACGCGGTTTTTTGCCTTCTTCAATGTTACGTTCGACGTTTTCGACAACAACAATCGCGTCATCAACCACAATACCAACCGCAAGAATCAATCCGAATAAAGAAAGAACGTTAATTGAAAAGCCCATCGGCAACATGAACGCAAATGTACCGACAATGGATACAGGAACGGCCAATAGGGGAATGATTGATGCCCGCCATGTTTGGAGGAAGACCACAATAACGATAACGACAAGAACAATAGCTTCAAGCAGTGTATGTATGACGGCCTCAATCGAATGACTTACGAATACTGTAGGGTCATAAACGATTGAATAATCCAAACCTTCTGGAAAAGACTTCTTAAGCTCTTCCATGGTCTTACGAACATTTTTTGAAATTTCAAGGGCGTTCGATCCGGGTGAAGCAAAGATCGGAATAGCCATAGCAGGTTCATTATTAAGCATCGAGCGTAAGGAATATGTTTGCGCATCCAATTCCACACGCGCAACATCCTTTAAATATGTTATCGTGCCGTTTGCATCACGTTTGACAATAATATTCTCAAATTCCTCGATATTATCCAGACGCCCCTTTACATTAATCGGAAGCTGTACAACCACATTTTCATTATATGGCGGGCCACCAACAATACCGGCGGCGACTTGCACGTTTTGAGAGCGTATAGCAGCGATAACGTCGCTTGCCGTCATTTGGCGCTCTGCGATACGATCAGGATTTAGCCAGATCCGCATCGCATAATCGCCTGAACCGAATAAACGTACCTGACCAATGCCTTTGATTTTTGCCAGTGTATCCTTAACATTCAGCGTTGCGTAATTACGCAAGTATAAAATATCGAAACGATTATCCGGTGATTTCAGGTGAACAACCATGGTCAAGTCCGGCGAGCTTTTGGTCACTGTTACGCCAAGTTGTCTGGTGATTTCCGGAAGGCGCGGCGTGGCTTGAGAAACACGGTTTTGAACCAGCTGTTGTGCGAGGTCGGGGTCAGTACCGATTGCAAATGTTACGGTAAGCGCTAATGAGCCGTCAGTTGATGCAATAGAGTTCATGTAAAGTAAATTTTCGATACCGTTGATTTGCTCCTCAAGAGGGGTGGCTACGGTTTCGGAAATAACAGAAGGGTTCGCACCGGGAAATTGCGCCCTAACCTCCACAGAAGGTGGAGAAACCTCAGGATATTCTGATATCGGGAGGTTTACCATTGCTATGCTACCCGCAATGAAAATCAATAGCGAGAGAACAGACGCAAAAATCGGACGGTCAATAAAAAATCCTGATAAGTTCATAAAAGATAGCTTTCAATAAGATAAATGGTAAGGGGCCGTATGAGCAATGCTATTGCATCTGAGCACTCTTTTCTTCCTCGGAAAATTGTGGCGAAACATTCATGCCGGGTCGAAGACGAATAATGCCGTCTGTTATAATGACATCGCCATCTTTCAGGCCGCTATTTACAATACGCATGCCCTCAATGCTTTCGCCTATTTCTATAGGTCTGTAGGCGACTGTGTTGTTTTCAACGGTATAGATAAACTTCCTGTCTTGATTTGTACCAATAGCACGTTCAGGAACAAGTAATCCTTCTAATGCAACGGGGCTACCCATTTTAATAATCGCATACATACCGGGAAGCAGGGCGCTGTCTTTGTTACTGAAAAGCGCGCGCGCGCGAATGGTACCACTTGCCGTGTCAATTCTATTGTCAAAGCTATGAATAAATCCATTATATTCACTCTGATCTGATTGCAAAATCAGCCGCACAGGAATTTTGTTTTCCGAGCTAATGTTCTTTGCCTGGCCACGGATGTATTTTAGATATGTTTGCTCATCAACATCAAAATCGGCATATATTTTATCATTGGAAACAATGGTCGTAAGAACCGGGGCATTTGGCCCTGCTTCAACAAGGTTTCCTTCTGTGATTTCTGCACGGCTAATGCGTCCTGAAATCGGCGCGGTAATATTTGCGTAATCTAAATCAATCTTTGCTCGCTCCAGCTTTGCAGATGCTGCTTTTTCATTTGCTTTTGCAATTAGTGATGCGCTGTAACGTTCATCATAGATTTTTTGTGATATTGCCTTGGTTTTGATAAGCCCTTGCGCGCGCTTGTAATCTTTCTCAGCAAGGCGCACTTCGTTTTCTGCTGCAGTTAACTCTGCCTGAGCTTGGAGAACATTCGCTTCAAATTCACGTGGATTGATGATCATTAATGCATCACCTTTTTTTACCATCTGGCCATCAGTAAAATTTATCTCCTGTAGCGTACCGCTAACTTGTGGGCGAATAGCAACTGAGTCAACGGCACGTAGTCTGCCGGAAAACTCCTTCCAGATACTTATTGGCTGTGTATTAACTTTTTGTGCTGCAACAGGAATGGCCTGAGGGGCGGAGGCGGGTTGCTCCTCACTCGCATGCGCGTTATGTGCATTAATATACATGTAACCGCCAACCCCTAAAGCTAAGGCTGAAACAGTCGTAAGGATTAGTGGGGTGCTCTTCAAGTTCATGAGTATTCATACTCCAATAGTAAATTTTTCTCTTTTTACCGACCATTCGGTAAAATATCAATGTTTAAATTAAGTTTTATTATCTAAGCGTCAATTTTCGTAACTTGGTTCACGCCGATAATGCGCATCAGGCCGCGTTTCAGGTCGGTACGCATGTATTCCAAATCGTTCTGTATGCGCGCCATCATCATTACACCCATGATGTAACTGCGGATATCTGTTGCCTTAACATCGATGTCTGTATCTTTGGGAAGTAAACCTTCTGCGACTAAGTCACGTAGGGCGCTTTTGTAATATTTTTCTTTTCGTGCAAATAGTTCTGCGGTTTTTTGGCGAAGTTTTTCATCGTTACCTGCCATTTCAGAGCCCAGACTAGCCATAGGGCATCCGCAAACTTTTCCATATGTTTCATATACTTCTTTTTGCTTTTCATAGCAGATGTCTGCAAAGTCTTCGAAGCGTTTTATGGGGGAGACCGTGGGTGAGAATACCGCATCAAGCCTGTCTTTATAATCAGTGAACCCTTGCTCTAGTGCGGCGAGGGCCAGGTCAATCTTTGACGGAAAGTAATGATAAAAACTGCCTTTCTGAATACCGGCGGCCTTACAAATACCGTCAACACTAACGTTGCCGTAACTGCTTTGCCAAATAAGCTCCAGGGCTGTGGCAATTAATTTTTCTTTCGTGCAGGTTGCGGGTCTGCTCATGGTAACCTTCTTTCGTATAGTTACCATGATTGCATGTATTTGACTGGTTGGTCAACTACTATCTATATTTCTTTAAAAAGACTTCCCAATCTTCTTCAAAATCGCAAAATTCTGAAATGTTTTGAACGTTCCACTCTTTACCGTCTTTGAATATACGGCAGAACACAAAGCCATAATGATTATTGTCTTCTAGCTTTTCTATATTCACATGCAACAATTCTTTATTAGACATGGAATCTATAATTTTTGTATGTGGGTTTACTATTTCATCAAAGCTGGCTGAGCAGTCGCTTTGGACAATAATGAAAAACTCATGAATATTCTCAGGTAAACTCTTTAGCTCAATATGGATTTGTTCATCATCGAAATGACCTTCGCCAGTCATATCATCGCCGCTGTGATAAATCTTTCCGGATTCATCAACGGCGTTCCATGCACTTGGGTCTACGATAACTTGCAATTCACCTGCTTGATTGAATGCAAGGCAACTTAAATCAAGGTCGAACTTAATGTCATCTTTATCACGGCCAGGAAGGTCTAGTTTATCTTCTATACGTTCGGCATTTGCTTTTGCTAACAATATATCGCCAAATAATACGTCCTTAATACCGGATATGCGAATTTGCTTAATTTCTTCGTCACTTAATGCTTTGGGGTTCCAAGATAATGTAATCAAAATACGGTGCTGTACTTCTTTTGTAACTTCTAGTACTGCAGTTTCACCTTTTTGGGGGCCGATTGTTGTTGCCATTTTACTCTCCCGATAATTTGTCTTTTAGGATACCGTTTACAACGGCCGGATTTGCTTTTCCTTGTGACTTTTTCATTACTTGGCCAACAAAGAAGCCAAACAATTTGTCTTTTCCACCGCGATAGGCTGCAACATTATCAGGGTTTTCTGCTATAACTTCGTCTATGATAGCTTCGATAGCACCTGTATCCGTAACCTGCTTCAGACCCTTTTCCTCAACAATTGCGTCTGCATCTTTGCCTGTTTCAAACATGATCGGGAATACGTCTTTGGCTATTTTGCCGGAGATCGTGTTATCACTAATTAATGCAATCAGGCCACCAAGTTGGTCCGCGGTAATCGGGCTTTCATCAAGGGATTTTTCATTCTTATTTAGAATACCAAGAAGCTCGTTAATGACCCAGTTTGCAGCAAGTTTTGCATCACGTCCGCTAGCTACTGTTTCGTAAAAATCTGCACGGCTACGTTCGGCGATCAATACGCTCGCATCATAACTGCTCAGGCCGAAATCATTCATAAAACGGTGCTTTTTCTCATCAGGCAGCTCAGGCAATGTTTGCTTGATTTGCTCGACCCATTCATTTGAAAATTCTAGTGGGAGGAGGTCAGGATCAGGGAAATAGCGATAGTCATGCGCTTCTTCTTTTGATCGCATAGAGCGCGTTTCAAGTTTAACCGGATCCCAAAGGCGGGTTTCTTGATCGACGCTGCCGCCACTCTCAACGATTTCTACCTGACGGCGTGCTTCGTATTCAATCGCTTGTTGAACTGCTTTGACAGAGTTTACGTTTTTTACCTCCGCACGTGTGCCGTATTCATCACCGGGGCGACGTACGGAAACGTTAACATCTGCACGCATTGAGCCTTCGTCCATATTACCGTCACATGTTTCAAGGTAACGTAAGATCATACGAATCTTTGAAATGTAAGCTGCCGCTTCTTCCGGTCCTCTAATATCCGGTTCGGATACGATTTCCATCAATGCACAACCGGAACGGTTCAAATCAACATATGATTTCTTTGGGTGCTGGTCGTGCACGGATTTACCTGCATCTTGTTCAAGGTGAAGACGTGTAATGCCGATGTCTTTCGTGCTACCGTCCGGAAGGTCAATCTCGATTTTTCCTTCGCCGATAATCGGATGCTCAAATTGTGAAATTTGATACCCTTGCGGTAGGTCTGGGTAAAAATAGTTTTTACGTGCAAATACAGATTTTGTGTTTACCTGTGCATTTAAACCAAGGCCTGTTCGAATAGCTTGTTCGACGCATTTCTTGTTAAGGACGGGCAGCATACCCGGCATAGCTGCATCAACGAGTGATACCTGTGTATTTGGTGCGGCACCGAAGGTTGTTGATGCGCCTGAAAAAAGCTTAGAATTAGCAATAACCTGCGCATGGATTTCCATCCCTACAACGATTTCCCATTCGCCTGTGTCGCCCTGAATTACTTTTGCCATAGTGTGTTCGTCCTTAAAATTGTAAGTTTATTTGTTTTGACGTTTATATTTATCTTTAAAACGGCAGTATTTGATATGTGAATCAAATGATGCCGGATAGTCGTATGTCGTGAAGTAATGCTCCAACGGGTTTAATGTCATCGGATCATATTTAATCCCTTCCATAATACGCATTGGTGCGGTTTCTTTGGTTTCCTTCATAAATGAATCTGTCGCACATTTACAAATTTGTTTTTTCCCAACAACAACATTGTTTAATCGTTTTGAAATGGCGCATGTACTACTAAATTTAGAACGTAAAGCGTATTCCATGCAGGGGACATAGCCATAAGCGATTGCTTTACCCCGCGCATCAAGGCCTTTGCGGCTATCTACATACAAAACCTTAAACTCGTCAACGGTCAGGACTTTAGACATTTCCGCAGCGGAGCAGGCACAAAGTGTTTCCATTTCAGTTTCGCTGAAGGCTAGGCTTTCCGTTGATTTACAGCGATTGTAATAGTAATTCGCCATGATTTCAGCCGTTAGTGGCTTGCCATCATTCCCGTAATCAAGTTCGGGGTTTAGAATTTCACCAAGCGACTTAACCTCATCATTATTATCCTGCGCGTATACGCCCGTCACTGGGGAAACCAATAACATTGATAGGGTGAGAATAAATAATGTTTTTGTTTGAATGGCTTGAATGATTGTCATCTGGCTTCCTATGCGATTAGTTGCGGAACATCATCAAATTGTGCCAGATTTTCAATAACTCCTGCAACCTTGAAAACCATTTCTTCATCCCATGGACGACCTATAATCTGCAAACCAAGCGGTAAGCCTTTAGAGTCTTTGCCCGCAGGGACAGACATACCCGGTAAACCGGCCAACGATGCAGGAACGGTAAACACGTCATTTAAATACATCTTAATCGGATCATCTTCGTTTTCGCCCAATGCAAATGCTGCAGATGGCGCCGTTGGCGTTAATAATGCGTCACATGTTTTAAAGGCATTTAAGAAGTCATCAGAGATTAGGCGACGTACCTTTTGTGCCTTGATGTAATATGCATCGTAATACCCTGATGATAGGGCGTATGTACCGATCATAATACGGCGCTTAACTTCGTCACCGAAGCCTTCGGCGCGGCTAATCTCATACATATCTTTTAAATCTTCTTTGTCTGCGCGGTGACCGTAACGAACACCGTCGTAGCGCGCTAAGTTTGATGATGCCTCCGCAGGAGCGATAACGTAGTACGTGGCCAACGCATAATGCGTGTGCGGCAATGAAACCTCTACAATATTTGCGCCTTCGGCTTTCATCCACTCAATGCCTTGCTGCCATAATTTTTCAATTTCGGCAGGCATGCCATCAACACGGTATTCTTTTGGAATGCCGATGGTTTTGCCTTTCAGGTTACCGTCAATCGCCGCAACAAAATCAGGCACTTCTTTGTTTGCAGATGTGCTGTCTTTGGGATCGTATCCCGCCATAGATTGGAGCAATAGCGCATTATCAGTAACTGAGCGCGCGAATGTTCCCGCCTGATCCAATGATGATGCGAAAGCAACCGTACCCCAACGAGAGCAACGCCCGTATGTTGGCTTGATCCCTGAGATACCGCAAAACGCAGCAGGTTGACGGATTGATCCACCTGTGTCGGTGCCTGTCGCGCCCATGCATAAACGTGCAGAAACGGCAGAAGCTGAACCACCGGAAGAACCGCCGGGAACAAGGTCAGAATCATCACCTTCGCGTTTCCATGGATTGATGACATTGCCGAAATAGCTAGTTGTGTTAGATGAACCCATCGCGAATTCATCAAGGTTCATTTTACCAAGCATTACGGCGCCATCTTTAAACAGGTTTGCTGTTACTGTTGATTCATAACGCGGTACAAAGCCTTCCAAGATATGGCTTGCGGCGGTAGTTTGAACGCCATCGGTACAAAATAAATCTTTTATACCTAGGGGGATACCATCAAGGTTTCCTGCGTTTCCTGCCGCGCGGCGCTCATCAGATACCTTTGCTTGTTCCAGAGCAAGGTCAGGAGTCTCTGTAATGTATGCATTAAGCGCTTTGTGCTTTTCCATTGCATCGATATGCGCCTGCGTCAGCTCGACAGCAGTAAAGTCTTTTTTCTCAAGCCCTTTTAGAGCCTCTTCGATTGTAAGATTAGTAAGTGCGCTCATTTTCTCTCTTTCTTACGGAATATAAATAATGAAATAATCAGGTCAGATACGCCAACCATCATTAAGGCATAAGCCAATATGTTTAAAGTTTCTTGATCCATACCTAGATGGTAATGCGCATCTTCCGGGTATGCGAGGATTAGTGAGGAGAATACAATAAACAAAAACCCGGTCTGCAACAGAACCAGTTTAATAAATGTATATTTATGCGGATTGTCCTTTGGCGAGTTCATTGCAAATTACTCAACCACTTTTGGTACAACGAAAAAGCCCTGTGTGCTTTCAGGGGCATTGGCCAGAACTTTATCTACGCATGCGCCGTCATTCACTTCATCGTCTCGTAGCGCCAATGTAATATCAACAACATTAGCCAATGGTTCGACTTGGTCGGTGTCAACTTCACCGAGTTGCTCGACGAAGCCGATGATCTTTGAAAGTTGTGGGGCCATGCGCTCCAACTCTTCATCATTCATGCGAATGCGAGCAAGTGTTGCGACCTTTGCGACTGTTTCTTTATCCAGTGACATACGATTTTGTCCTTAAACGAGTAATAAATCTTTGGAAATTTCTAACATTGCCTTGTATAAGGTGCAAGAGGGTTAGAGCCAGATATGATTGATTTACTTCAAAATATTGCAAAAAATGTACCACAGGGCGCTTTGCTTGGTCTTGATATAGGAAAAAAGACCATAGGAATTGCCGTGTGTGATAGCGCGCATTCTATTGCAACGCCGCTCACAACCGTTAACCGTACAAAGTTTTCAAAGGACATAAAGCATCTGGAACGCCTGATGCGGGATTACGAAATTGTCGGTGTTGTTATCGGTTATCCACTGAATATGGACGGATCAATCGGTCCGCGCTGTCAGGCTACGCGTGATTTTGCACAAGAATTAAAAGCTCAAATTTCAAATGATTTACAGTATGTTACGGACTGGATCGCGTTACAAGATGAGCGTTTATCCACAGCCTCTGTGGAAGATTTTGTGGATAGAGCTGTGGATGGATCCAGACGCAAGGCCAAAGAAAAAGGTATTATTGATAAATTGGCGGCGCAGGTGATTTTGCAATCTGCACTGGATTATCTGGATCGGCATGATCAGTAGTCGGGTTAATGCGCCTTTGCCCCGTAACGCATAAGTTTGTTTCCGTTTTCCTTCATCCAACGTTTGCCGTTTTTATAATCGGAGCACAATGATTCGCAGGCGTCCCAAAATTCGCGGCTATGGTCCATGTGGATTAAATGTGCGACTTCGTGTGCCACAACATAATCGATTGCATTGTATGGGGCAAACATCAGCCGCCATGAAAATGTTATCTTTCCATCATGAGAACAGCTGCCCCAACGGCTTTTTGTGTCACGTATGGTAACATCGGCAATATGTTTGCCGATTTGCTCGGCCTTATCACTCGCTATATCCGCAAGGCCGGCATGGGCAATCTTTTTCAGATGTGTCGTAATACGATTTGTCGGGTCATCCATATACGTTAAAACATGCAGACGGTCATCATGTTGCGTCAGGCGTGTACGTTTTATGGTTTTATTGATCTCTATTTCAAGAAAAACCTCATCACCGAATACAGGAATGGTTGTGCCATGCGTAAAGGGGATCGGTGGGGATAACCCCTCCAGTGTTTTGATAACCCAATCCTCGTGGTTACGGGCAAAATCCATGGCACGTTTAACGGACATGCGTTGCGGCACGACAAGGTTTATACAGTGCGAGGTCGGATCAAGGCGTAATGCCACACGCTTTGCACGTTTACTGTGTTTGACGGTGACAAGATCCTCGATACTCTGCATCATCCTTAAACTCAGGCATCCGCCTTAGAGCCTTTCTTTGATGGCTTGCCTGTTGTCTTAGGTGCAACTTTCTTTGTTGCTGATTTACTTGACGCTGTTGTTTTGGCTTTTTGTTTTGAGGCAGGATTTTTACTTGGCGCTTTTTTCGCTGTTTCAGATGCCTTGGCAGTTGCCACCTTTTTCTTTTCCGGTTTTTTGCTCTCATCATCCTTTTGGGCTTTTGATGGGGCAACGAACTTTGTTGGTGGCGGCGTCGGTATCGGTGCTGCCTTTGGCGCGGAAGGTGATGGATTGTGGGCGTTCTGCGCAATTGGGCGCGCAACGTCTTTATAGCTTTCGGGGCGCTCAGTCTTTAACCAACGACGAATCGCAATGATGCCGTGTTTATCATGATCAAAGCGCTCAGGTGTAAGATCAGGTATTTTATCGAGGTCCGCCTGAGGGATAGGGTCTTTATCCTTGTCGAATTGACGGATGAAATGCCTGATACGTGGCATGATCTGTTCTCTCCAACGTTGACCGTTGAAAATACCGTAATGACCACACCCCAACTGGAAGTGATGGTATTGCTTACGTTGTGGAAGGGAGTAGCATAGCTCGTGCGCTGCCGTGGTTTGGCCGCGAGCGGAAATATCATCTAATTCGCCCTCAATTGTCAGTAGAGCTGTGTGCTGAATATCCTGTGGTTTCACATCGACCAGTTTATCAGTATACGGGTCGCGCCACTTCATCGTGCCTTTGGGAAGGGATTGTTTTTGGAATACTTCATTCACAGTTTGTAGATAGAATTCAGCAGGGATATCCATAACGGATAGATATTCATTATAGAATTTGCGGTGTTTTTCACTCGATTGACCATCACCTGTAACAAGATGTTGATAGAATTTCATGTGTGAACCTACATGGGTATCAAGGTTCATAGACATAAATCCGCCAAGCTGTAGGAAGCCCGGGTAAACACGGCGTCCCGCGCCCGGATAATGAAGTGGTACGTTATAAACAACAGATTGCTCAAACCATTTCAATGGGCGCGTTTCTGCAAGCTCGGTCACTTCTGTTTTTGATACGCGTGTATCAACGGGCCCGCCCATAAGTGTCATGGTTGCAGGTTGATTCGGGTCTTTTTCCGATGCCATGAGCGATACGGCAGCTAATACCGGGACGGCTGGTTGGCATACGGCAATAAGGTGCGTGTCGGGACCAAGCAGGCTCATAAACTCACGTAAGTAAGTAATGTAGCTATCAAGATTAAAGCTACCTGCGGACAAGGGGACCTGTCGCGCGTCTTCCCAGTCGGTAATGTAAACATCATGGTGTGGCAACAGTGCCTTGACCGTACCACGAAGTAGGGTCGCATAATGCCCGGACATGGGGGCGACGACTAAAACCTTTGGGTCGTTGCGTTTTGCGCGTCTGTGAAAGTTCAGTAGCGAGCAAAAAGGCTTGCTAACGATAACGTTTTCTTCAACCTCGACCTCTTTACCGTTGATGATCGTTTTATTTAGGCCAAACTCAGGGCGTCCGAAACGGCGCGTCATGCGCTCCAGTAATTCGGCGCCCGCACCAATTGTTCGTCCGACGGGGGTATAGGATAGGGGGTTAAACGGGCTTTGGAATACTGTCCTTGTCAACTCTGCCTGTAGACGCACAGGCGTCATAATAGCGTGTTGTAATTCATATAGGTGGTAAAGCATGACGTTTCCTTGCGTTTAATGCTGACTAATTATTATACACCAGTGATTCTTAAAACTTTTGCATTGCACAACTAACTATACTACAGGCGATATGGTTTCACAATAATATGCGAGGTGATATATTATTCATTCAAAATTTTAAGGTGAGAGCGCAATGGATTATCTTCAACACATTCACAGTATGGTATTCGATATTGATCGTGTTGTACCTTTGTTCTTTTCTGTTCTGATTGCAATTGTTGTCGGTATGATAACCGGTCCGTGGCGAAATAATGCGAATCCGTTTTGGTGGGAATGTTTGGATATATTCTTCGGTAATGCGGGGGATAAGCTTAACAATCCAAAGCGTAAGCCGGGTGATTTAATGTTTCGTGGACTGATTTTTACGGTTGTTGTTTTACTGTTTATGCTTCTTGTCGGTAATGGCCTGCAGGGCGTTATTAACGCTTATCCCTATTTGAATTCATTTGTTGTGGCGATGGGGCTAACTGCCGGAGCGGTCTGGTTTGCGGTCTTACGTCTTTATTTTGCAATGACACGGCAAAACACCACGAAGGGGGCTTATATGTCGATCTCCCGATCATCACGCGTCAACCTGAATACAACGGATGATTATGGTATTACCCGAGAGGGAATCATATTTTGTACCATAAGCTTTGATAAGGGTATGGTTGCACCGGCGCTGTGGTATTTGATTGGTGGGCTGCCTGTTATGCTGGTTTATTCCTCTTTGTCATTTATGGCATGGCGTTTCGGGCGCTGGGGTAATGGCAGAGGATTCGCGGCTGTTCCATGTGCATTGGAACGCTTGATGGGGTATGTTCCCTCTTTGTTCACGGGCGCGTTGTACACGGCTGCTGCGGCAGTTGCGCCAACTGTATCTATTAAGGGCGCATTTGTGTCATGGTGGAGAAGTGCAGGAAAAACACCATATGAGCAATACGGAACAAGCTTGTGTGCCGTTGCGTGGCCGTTAAATGTCGTTGTCGGCGGTGCTATTGTTGATATTGATGGCCGGAAAATTACTCGCGAATGGATTGGTCCAAAAGATGCAAGTGCAAAAACAGAGGCGGGGCACCTAAAACGCGTAATTGTGATGAATGTCGTTGCACATTTGATTTTTGTTTTGGCGTTTTTATCGACCTACATATACGCTGGGCGCATCGGTTTTTAGCCGTTTTTCTTTTTTTTGAAGAAAATGCATAGAAATGCTTGACTTTGGTACGGCACTTCGACTACTTTTCCGCATCTGTTTTTGAGACACACAAGTATAAATAAGGAATAGGGCTATGAGCCGTCGTTGCATGATTACAGGAAAAGGCGTGATGAGCGGAAACAATGTTTCTCACGCGATGAACAAGACTAAGCGTCGTTTCCTACCGAACATCCAAGAAACAAGCCTTTATAGCGAAGCGCTTGATCGTTGGGTAAAAGTTAAAGCAAGCACAGCAGGTTTGCGTACAGTTGAACACAAAGGCGGCTTAGATGCGTTTTTGGTGAACACTGCAAAAACCAAGCTTGACCCCGCGTTACGCCCGGTTAAGGCAGAGGTGGAAAAAGCGACTGCAGCGAAAACTGCATAAGGTTGCTTTTATACCCTCGTAGTGGTTAAATGACCCGCTCTTTTTGGGCGGGTTTTATTTTGTGCAACATGGTGACATTGTGCTGACTTATCCGAATTTTTCTTTTGATATCAAACATTGCGATTCGAAAACGCAGGCCCGTATTGGTGAATTGAAAACGCCTCACGGCACGATTGAAACACCGAATTACATTTTTTGCGGTACAAAGGCGAGTGTTAAAAACGTATCGCCATGCCAATTGAAGGAAGCGCGCACAGATATCATTCTTGCAAATACCTATCACCTTATGCTGCAGCCCGGTGCAGACCTTATTGAAAAGATGGGTGGTCTTCATAAATTTATGAATTGGAATGGCCCTATGCTCACCGATAGTGGCGGGTTTCAGGTGTTTTCACTTGGCGAAGGCACAATGGCTAATGAGATTAAGGGAAAAAGCAATAAGGGCTATGACAACAAAAGCCTGCTTTCCATCTCTGAGGAGGGCTGTGTTTTTAAATCTTATTTTGATGGTAAGACAATTAAGCTAACCCCCGAGTATGCAATGGAAATTCAGCGTAAATTGGGCGCGGATCTATTGATGCAGTTTGATGAATGTACGCCATACCATGTGGATAAAGAATACACAGCACGATCAATGGAAATGTCGATTCGATGGGGTGATCGCTCATTGGCGGAATTCAAGCGCCATGATAATGGAGCGCAGGCCGTGTATGGCATCGTGCAGGGCGGGGTATATTCAGATTTACGCCAATATTCTGCGGAATACACAAAAGACCGCCCGTTTTTTGGTACGGCCATTGGTGGCTGTTTAGGAGGAAGTGATCAGGAAATGTATGATGTTGTTGCATCGTCAACACCACATATTCATCCTAGTCGACCCGTCCATTTCCTTGGGATTGGCCAGATTAAAGATGTGTTCCGCTTTGTTCGCCTTGGCATTGATACATTTGATTGTGTGATTCCAACACGCCTTGCGCGTCATGGTACGGCGTTTATGAAGGGCGTTCGCGGCGAAACAATCAATTTGAAAAATGCAAAATATCGTGAAGATAATACACCTCTTGATGAAAGTTTGGATATTCCTGCTTCACGTGATTTTTCAAAGGCTTATATACATCATCTGCTCAAGGCTAATGAACTTCTGGCAACGCAAATACTGGCACAGCACAACATCGCAACGATGAATAAATTAATGCGCGAGGTGCGCGAAGCGATCAAATCAGGTACATTAGACAGTCTTGAAAGAGAATGGCTCGTCTAAATCCGTTCTTTTATCCGAATTGTGTTATATTGTTTAAGTCTGATTAAGACTTTTAGTGTATTATTTACCCGTAGAGCAGAAGGAATATTTAATGCCCTTGGAATACCACAAGAATAATACCGAAAACTGGGATATGCTTATTCCTGTTTTGGAGGAGCATGGAACATGGTTTCATGACTTTATTGAGCATTTATTCTATTTCAGTGATATGCCTGAAATCCAAGTACCGCAAAAACCGACATCATTTGCGCAATGGGTTGTGCATGCAAATCGTGATAAAACTATGCAGATGGAAATTGTAGAGAAGCTTAACGCCCTACATGCTGATTTATTCAAAATGTCAGATATGCTCTCTGCGCAGGTAAAGGAAACGGGGCGAAAGCCTGAACACAAACAATTCATGTCTTTTATGACTGTCTATGAAGAGTTTATGATTTTTGTCAGACGTCTTGAAAAAGACATCTTAACCGAAGGTAGCGGCTTTGATTCTTTTACGGGATTGCGTCATAAGGCGATGCTTACGACAGACGTTAAGCGTGAGCTTGATCGTTTAGCACGTCAGGGTAAGAACTTTTGTCTTTCTCTTGCGCGTATCGATAACTTTGTGATGTTACAAAAAAATACCAAACCTGATGAGCTTACAGCCTACATTAAGCTGGTTGCTGATTTGGTCAAACTAAGTATTCGTTCTTTTGATGATGCGTATCATATGGGGAACGGCGAATTCACTTTGTGCCTAAAGCAAACGGATGTTACAGGCGGTATTTCGGCTTTGGAACGCTTACGCCGTGAGCTTGAAAGGCAGAAGATAACCTTTAGGAATGATGATGGCCACGAGGTTCCCTTGAGTATGTCGTGTTGTATAGCGGAACCGGTTCAGGGGGATGATGTTATTACGTTGCTCTCTGACCTGCGTGATGATTTGCAGACTGCAGAAGAATTAAAGACTGATACTGTATTGAAATATCATGAACTAAGCCCGCTTCAACGTTTTGTCAAAGACGGTGGCGGTGCGACTACGCAATAGCACACCCAATTTTTCAGGAAAGCTTTTTTTTATGGGGGTTGAGAAGACCTATTCTGAATTTTTCTATGCCATGCCTTTGCCACGTTTGATTTTTAAAAAGTCAGCAGAGGGCAGCTTTATTCTCGATGATTTAAATGATATGGCATTGAAATATTTTGATGCGACGCGCCAAGCCGCTGTCGGCTCATCTATTCATGAATTTATGGATTCCGAAAATGCACGTCACTTTGAACAGTCATTCAAGGTATCGGTAACACGCAAACGATCAGTCACCATACAAAGTCTGCCAATTAAAAATACGAACATTAATATTCAAAGCTTCTGGGTGTGCCCATTTTTTCATGATAACGGTGATTTAGATTATCTGGATGTCTTGGGGCAAATGGATATGCGGGACCAATCAATCCTGCAGCGTGAACGTGATGATGCAATATCATTGCTGGCCTCAATTTTCGAGGTGAGCGAAATTGGTATTATCATTACGGATGATGCCGGAAGCATAGCCCGTGTGAATGAGAGTTTTATTCGTACATACGGATGGGAGCGTGATGATGTCGTCGGTACACATTTTACATCTTTGGTCGCAGAAGAAGAGCGAAACACGACGAATACTAACCATGAAAAATTTATTTCAAAAGGGGTTCGCAGTGCCGGAGAAACCAGGCTATTGAGGAAAGACGGAAGTGTAGCAAATGTCTTGTTTACATCTGCTACTTTACGCTTAAGTCAGAATCGTAAATTTTTGGTTACTACGGTTATGGATATTACTTTGCGCAAGAAAATGGAGCATTCATTGCGTGAGGCCAAAAATCAAGCGGATAGCGCCAACCGCGCAAAATCAAATTTCCTTGCGAATATGAGCCATGAGCTTCGTACACCGTTGAATGCGATTATCGGTTTTTCTGAATTGATGCGAAAGGGTACATTTGGCGAGATTGATAATCAAAAATATCTTGAATATCTGGATGATATTAACATGAGCGCAGAGCATCTGCTTGAAATCATTAATGAAGTTCTCGATATGTCGAAAATTGAGGCAGGGCGTCTGGAGCTTGTAGAGGATGTCTTCTTAATTGGTGAATTAATTGAATCCGTATCAAGAATGCTAAGTTCCCGTGTTTTTGCAAGTAATATTGATATTGTAACTGTTGTTGATGATGGTCTGCCGCATGTGCGGGGTGATTATCGAATATTGCGCCAGGTTTTAATAAACTTGACGACGAATGCGGTAAAATTTTCGCCGCCTAATTCACGTATAACGATATCGTCGAAAATAAATTCGGATCGAGATATGGTCATAACGGTCCAGGATCAAGGTGTCGGTATTGAGCAAGACAAGATTGCAGTTGCGCTGGAGCCGTTCGGGCAAGTAAACGAAACACCTGAAACCAGAAGTTTAGCAGAGCAGGGGACCGGTCTGGGTTTACCACTCGCAAAAGCTATGGTTTCGGTACATGGTGGTGCGTTTGATATTATCTCGGAGCCCGGGGCAGGTACATGTGTGATTTTTAGCATTCCGTCAAATCGAATATTATATCCTGAATAAACGTTCTTGCGCGTACCAGTTCATACCCTTATGATAAAATAATTATTCATGAATTTTTGGAGTGCTTTTATGACAGAGCTTGAGCAGAGATGTGTTGATGCAGGGTTAAAAATGACCGGGCAACGCAGAGTGATTTTAGAAGTATTGGGTAGTGCAAAAGATCATCCGTCTGTAGAAGATGTTTATGAGCGTGCAAAAAAACTTGATAAATCCATTTCAATAGCAACTGTTTACCGTACATTAGGGCTTTTAGATGAGTTGGATCTCGTTACACGTCATGAGTTCCAAGAAGGCTACTCTCGTTATGAGCTGAACCAAGATCATCATCATCATCTGGTTGATTTGGAAACGGGAAAAGTAATTGAGTTTCAGAATGAAGAGCTTGAACTCCTTAAGATCAAAATTGCCGAAGAGTTAGGGTACGAGCTTGTTGATCACCGTCTGGAGCTATACGGCAAAAAGCTGAAGAAAAAATAAGTTAATATTAAAAGTTAGTTGAGTTATGGCCTGTAAAGTAATTGAAATTGATAATAGCCAAGTCGATGCATCCGAGGTAAAGGCAGCAAGCGATTGTAAATGTTATATGGCCGTTATGCGCACATATGAAAGCTTGCTCGATGCGGGGCGTCCAAATTGTGTTGCTCTTGATGCTGCGCGTATTGTTTATGGTTACCATCACCCCGAGGATACAAAACAGCTTCAACATTTAACAGTTGAGCGTTGGGTGAATGAGCGCCACCTGCATTAAATAATCATCATGTACGAAGAAGAAGCACGCCTGCCTGTCCATATATGGATTGATGCGCAATTATCGCCGCTTAATGCAAGGGGCATATTTTATTATGTGCAGCAAAAGGGTGAGCAAAATTCAGGGACTATATTGCTAAAACTTAACGGTCTTTCAGGTGTCTGTAAGCTGTTGATACAGCAAAGAAACCTTGATGGAGTGTTATCGTGGATGAATGCCACAAAAAAAGATTTGGTTGAAGAGATAGAGGCAGATCAGTATATTCAGCGCGCGATGAGTAGGGACCCCGATCTATGGGTTATTGAAATCGAAGATAAAAACATGGAAAACCCGTTCGAAGGTGATATGATCACCTAAGTTTTATTCAACATGAAAATCGTTAAAGGAATCAATATGAAGAAGATTTTTGTTGTCACATTGCTTTGTGTTTCTGTTTTATCACTTTCTGCTTGCTCAACTGTGGACGGTATCGGACAAGATTTGAGTAAAGCTAGCCGTGCCGTAGAAGGTTCTATGTAATTATAAAGGCTAAATGACTCGTGTCACAATTATCAGATATCATCGCCGGACGGCGTACTTTTGGCATTATTTCACACCCCGATGCCGGTAAAACAACACTGACTGAAAAGCTGTTGCTTTTTGGTGGTGCCATCCAGATGGCGGGTATGGTTAAGGCCAAGGGGGAGCGCCGGCGCGCGCGTTCAGACTGGATGAAGGTCGAGCAAGAGCGTGGAATTTCCGTTGCATCGTCTGTGATGACATTTGAAAATGAGGGGGTTACGTATAACCTTCTTGATACGCCCGGCCACGAAGACTTTTCCGAGGATACATATCGTACGCTAACTGCAGTAGACAGTGCTATTATGGTTTTGGACTGTGCCAAGGGTATTGAAACACAAACTTTGAAATTGTTTGAGGTTTGTCGCCTACGTGATATTCCGATTGTAACCTTTATCAATAAAATGGACCGTGACGGGCAGGACCCGTTTGATCTGTTGGACGAGGTTGAGCAAAAGCTCGCACTCGAAGTAGTTCCCGCCAGTTGGCCAATCGGTATGGGGCGTGATTTCAAGGGGTGTTATAACCTGTTAGAGGATAAGCTTGTCTTGTTTGAAAGAACAAAAGGTGAGGCATTGACCGAAGCCATTGAATGTAATGGTTTGGATGATCCAAAAATTGATGAACTGCTATCGCCTGAGCACGCAGAGAAATTACGCGAAGAAGTTGAAATTGTGCGCGGAATTTTCCCTGAATTTAACCTCGAGAGTTTTTTGAAGGGTGGTTTAACACCTGTGTTTTTCGGTAGTGCTGTTAATAATTTTGGTGTGCGTGAACTCCTACAGGGGCTATCACGTTTTGCACCCTCACCGCGCACACAAACAACGGAAACGCGTGAGATTAAGGCAGATGAAAATAAGGTTACGGCCTTTATTTTCAAAATTCAGGCGAATATGGACCCGAAGCACCGTGACCGTATCGCCTTTATGCGTATTTGCTCCGGTAAGTTTCGTAAAGGAATGAAGCTAAAGCACATACGTTCGGGTAAGACTCTGACGCTTCATTCGCCGCAGTTATTCCTGGCGCAGGACCGCGAAGTTGCGGAGGAAGCCTTTGCGGGTGATATTATCGGTCTCCCTAATTACGGCGGTTTACGTATTGGGGATGCTCTAACCGAAGGGGAGGAGCTTGTCTTTACAGGCATTCCGAACTTTGCACCTGAGTATATGCAGCGTGCGCGCGCAGAAGATCCTTTGAAAGCGAAGCATTTAGGTAAAGCACTAGAGCAACTAGCCGAAGAAGGTGCGGCTCGTGTGTTTAAACCTTACAGTGACCCTGATTGGGTTGTTGGTGTTGTCGGCCCACTACAGTTTGATGTCTTGAAGGACCGTATCCGTAGCGAATACGAAATTCCTGTGAAGTTTGAGGCCACAAGCCTTTATACCGCGCGGTGGATTACGGCCGAAGATCCTTTGGTTCTAAAGAAGTTTATTGATGCAAATCAAGCTTCTATTGCGCGTGATCACGATGATGATCCGGTTTTCATGGCGCGTAATGCTTGGCATCTGGATGATGCACAAAGCAAAAACAAAGACATCCGGTTCTCAGCAACAAAATAAGTTGTTTTTGAAACTTTAAATGAGGGGTTATTGCCCCTCATTTTCCTTTGCGGCAGGTGTAGTATCAGCATCAGTATCATCTTTACTTTGTGAATCTGCCTCTGCTTCCTCACGTGCCATTTTCCGCTTGTATGCCTCGATTAACCGGTCACGTTGTGTTTTGGTTTCAAGCACACTTACTATATTAGAGAAGTCATCAGTCCACATTTTTACGCCATCACGCTTGCGGCCTTCACTCCATCCTTTTGCTTTGAGTTGTTCAACAACATCAGGATTACGGGTCATGGCAATATAATGCGCATTATAGCTTTCGATATCTGTACCTTCGATTTTAGTACCAAGTTCTGCCTTTGCATATACAAAAGCATCAATGGCTTCACCTATCAGTGTGATTACAGGCTCTATATCAAGGTGACGGTTACTAATGTGAATAACAATTATTCCGTCATCCTTAATCTTATTGAGATACATCTCAAAGGCTTCTTTCGTCACAATATGAATTGGAATACTGTCGGAGCTAAAGGCATCGCCGATAATCATGTCATATTTTTTATCTGGTTGCTTTTGTAAGCCAATGCGCCCATCACCCAAAATAATGTCATACGGGCTGCCGCAACCGGATAAATAAGTAAAATATTTCGGGTCTTCTGCGATATCGGCAATGTCCTTATCAATTTCGAAAAAGTCATAGTGACGGCCGTCCTTTTGTTTACAAGCCAAAACTCCGACACCTAAGCCAATAACACCAACATTCTGCGGTCTGTCCAGTGTGTCATATATGTCATAGGCATCGCGTACAGGACTGGTTGGGCCATAATAGGAAGTTAATGTCAGTTCTTTGCCCGGAACGGTTGGCTGTGTTCCGTGATTAGTGGTTCCATGCATAAGGAAACGCTCGTCAGGGTCTTGAACAATGCGCATGACACCGAAGAAGTTTCTGTCCTGTAGTAGTACTTCGGATCGAACGTACACGTAGTTTGTGAGTAGAATAATTGTTATAGCAAAAGCAAACGCCCACCTGAAACGCATTAAATAGAAAAGGGCTAAACATGATACGATTGCTGCGCATATGAACTTTAAATCATCAGAATTTACAATTGTTGCCATGACACCAATTAAAATTGCAACGACAAGCGCCATACATTTTTCAATAGAAAATACGTCTGCGGGTGATTTCTTAAGTGTCTTTTGAACTGAAGCAAAATACATTTCTTCTTTATTTGAATGACGAACTAGTGCTGCCATTAATAGAACGAGCGGGTATTCAATCGGTAGAATAAAAATGTTTGGAACGATAATAGCATTGAAAAATCCCCCAAGTGCACCACCAAATGACATGATTAAATAAAATTCAGTTAGGTTTTGTGCGGATGGCCTGGATTGTGCCAAAGCCAGATGGCAAAGCGTTGCCCCAAAGAAAAACGCTACAAAATGAATTATAATAGGGATTGTTGGCGTATTTAATGATTCACCAAAGCCCATTTGATTAAAGGCTATTGCGATAAGGGATACACCAAATGCAATAGTTAAGCTGTTGATTGTAAATATCTGTTTTCGTGCAAATACAATAATGAATGTACCGATGTATATTGCCAAGGGCATAACCCAAAGAAGCGGAACAGATGCAATATCAGTCGTAACATATGATGTTACACCCAACATTAACGAAGATGGAATAAAGGATAAAATAATCCATTTTAGTCTTTGTGATCCTGTGATTTTCTCGACAGGTTGCTCAGATGTATTTTCTGCGCCGTGTTTATCTTTGTTACCAACTTTTGACCAAACCATAAGCGCACAAATAATAGTCATACACCCAAGTGCAGCATAGCCCATGGCCCAGAAATTTGCTTGTTCCTTCAGGGTTAGGACAGGCTCAATCAGGAACGGGTAAAGCAATAAGGATGACATGGAGCCAAGGTTACTCGCCCCATATAAGAAGTAAGGGTTATCCGAATCCTTATGACCGCTTTTTGAAAACCATCTTTGGAACATAGGGGCGGAGCCCGAAAGGGCAAAGAATGGTCCTCCAACAGTGGTAGCCATAACCGATAATTGCCATAGCGTCGGATCACCGCCTTCGGGCGGAAGCCATCCAGCAGGAATCGCGAATGGTAAGACCATTCCGAGAACGATTAGAAGAATAACATGAATAATGGCCTGTATTCTCACGCCGAATAACTTCGTTGTAAGGTGCGCATATGCGTATCCGCCAAGCAAGCAAACCTGAAAGAACAGCATTGCCGTGTTCCATACTTGTGGTGATCCGCCAACCAAGGGGAGAATCATTTTTGAGAACATTGGCTGCACAACAAACAGTAAAGTCGCACTAAGCAATAGGGTTAGCGAGAAAACGGGGATGTATAATTTCATGTAAATCTCTGGTAAATAATGTTTTTCTTATATGTACAGTATATATTTATAAAGGACACAAAATTAAAAATCGAGCATAACTTGTTATTTTTAGTCATTTTTAAGCTTGAAATGTAGTGTAAAGAATGAGAGAACAGGTACGAAATTTGTACGATATAAAGTGTTAAAATGATTAAGGTCTCAAAACTTGCGGATTACGCGGTTGTCATTCTTGCGGAATTGGCAAAGCAAGGTGATGTAATCATGAGTGCGAGCGCTTTATCTGATCTTACACATATTCAATCCCCTACAATTGCTAAAGTTCTAAAAATTTTAGCGAAGAACGATGTCGTTATTTCAGTTCGTGGTGCACATGGTGGCTATAAACTGGCAATGCCTGCATCAGACTTAACCATCGAACGTATAATTAGTGCAATAGATGGTCCGGTTCAGGTGACGTCATGTGTTGATGAGGCTGACAATGATTGCTCTCTCATTTCGTGTTGCAGTGTTCAAGGGCGATGGGGTGAGGTAAATCGCGCAATTCGTGGTGTTTTAAGTGATATAACACTGGAACATATGATCGTAACTCGGTAGTGTGCCGCAAGATTAAACAAGGTAGTATAAGTTATGGCAGCAACAGAAGAAACAATCCAAACCGTAGAAGAAATGGCCGGAAAATATTCGGCAGGGTTCGTAACGGATATTGAAACGGAAAAATCGCCTAAAGGTTTGAGCGAAGACACCATTCGTTTCATTTCTGCGAAGAAAAAAGAACCGGAATGGATGCTGGAGCGCCGATTAAAAGCGTATAATCATTGGTTGAAAATGCCCGAGCCTGAATGGGCAAAGGTAGATTTTGAGCCGATCAATTACCAAGATTCATATTATTATGCCGCACCGAAATCATTGGAAAACGCACCTGAGAGCTTGGATGATGTAGACCCTAAGCTACTTGATACATACGCAAAGCTAGGTATTCCTTTGCGCGAACAAGAAATTCTGGCGGGCGTGAAAAACAGAACACCTGTTGCCGTTGATGCGGTCTTTGATTCCGTATCTGTTGCAACCACCTTTAAAGAAGAGCTTAAAAAGCACGGCGTTATCTTTTGCTCGATCTCTGATGCCATTCGTGAGCATCCAGAGCTTGTGAAAAAATACATGGGTTCGGTTGTACCGTATTCAGATAACAAGCACGCCTGTTTAAACAGTGCGGTTTTCACGGACGGAAGTTTCGTTTATATCCCTGAGGGCGTACGCTGCCCAATGGAGCTATCGACTTATTTCCGTATCAACGAACTGAATACAGGTCAGTTTGAGCGTACATTGATTATTGCGGAAAAAGGCTCTTACGTTTCCTATCTGGAAGGGTGTACCGCACCGATGCGTGATGAAAACCAACTCCACGCCGCGATTGTTGAATTGATCGCGCATGAAGATGCGGAGATCAAATATTCAACCGTTCAAAACTGGTATCCCGGTGACATGGAAACGGGCGCAGGCGGTATTTACAACTTTGTGACCAAACGCGGTTTGTGTGAGGGCAAGAATTCAAAGATCAGCTGGACGCAGGTTGAAACAGGTTCTGCTATTACATGGAAATATCCGTCCTGCATTTTAAAAGGTGACGGATCGCAAGGGGAGTTTTACTCCGTCGCCATCACAAATGGCCGTCAACAGGCCGATACAGGTACGAAAATGATCCATATCGGCAAGAACACAAAAAGCCGTATTATCTCTAAGGGGATTAGCGCAGGTAAAAGCGATAACACCTATCGTGGCATTGTAAAGATTTTGCCAAATGCCGAGGGCGCGAAGAACTTTACTGTTTGTGACAGTTTGCTTATTGGTGACCAATGCGGCGCGCATACCGTTCCGTATGTAGAGAGCCGTAATAACACCGCATCCTTGGGGCATGAGGCCACAACGTCAAAGATTTCCGAAGATCAGCTGTTTTATTGTATGCAACGCGGTTTGAGCGAGGAAGAGGCTATCGCCCTGATCGTGAATGGTTTTGCCCGCGAAGTGATGCAGCATTTGCCGATGGAATTCGCGGTCGAAGCGCAAAAGCTTGTCGGCATTAGCCTGGAGGGTAGCGTTGGATGAATAAATTTAATGCGTGGACATTTTTTTGCATTATGACGGCTATTATTAGTCCCTTTATCATACGTTATAACCTGGAAGTAACAGATGACAGGGTAACCGATCATTGGTCAGAAATTTTTGTAACGCCACATTATTTATTGTTTTGGATTTATACAATAATCAGAAGTATTTATGGATTATATATATTGATTTTTGAGTTTTTTAAAAAAAACTGGCAAGGAAATCAATGAATAAGTCATTAGAACTAAAAGACATACAAACCTTCACCACAGACCATGAAAATTGGTCGGTGGGTGAAGACGCTCTCATCGGTGAATTCAAGTTCAAAAACTTCACCGAGGCGTTCGGGTTTTTAACGCAGGTGGCGATGATATCGGAAAAAATGAACCATCATGCGAAAATTGAAAATATGTATAACCGTGTGACATTGCATTTAACCACACATGATGCGGGCAACACGGTAACGGAAAAAGATATTGAATTTGCAAAGGCAGTAGAGCGTGTTTTGCAAAACGAGGTAAAGGGATAAACGCCATGCGGATGCTGGAATGTTATCGCATTGTTACATTTGTACCGGAAGATTATCTGGAGTCCGTGATTACCGCGGTCTGTGATTGTGGTTTGCTGACCTATGGGAATTACAAGGATGTCTTGTGGTTTTCACAACCCGGTACGGGGCAATTCACCCCGATTAACGGTGCGAACCCGACATTGGGGCAGGTCGGATCGCGTGAGCGTTGTGCCGAAAGCCGATTGGAGTTTTCAATCCTGAAGGATGAGCGCGCCCTGCATAAAATATTAAACGAGGTTTTGATTCCCGCCCATCCGTGGGAAGAGCCTGCTATATATGTAACAGAAACACGCGAAACACGAAGTGATGTGAAATGATCAATATGATCGCAAAGATGATGAATGTTTCAGAAGAGCGCACATACGGTATGGAGCGTGTATTTCACTATGCCTATATTGCGTTTATGACGGTTGTTTTGACCTTTGTTGGTATGCTGTTTGTTGTGATCGGCGTGAAAATTTACAACAACCCGCAGTTTTTATCCGGCGAGCAGCATGTTAAGCCGCAATCCGCAGGTGAAGCAAAGCCCTTGCCTGACTTTATTAGCGGTGAGCAAAGCGACAACGAATTATTGGATTTAAAACCATAATGACTATGATTTTTTTAAACGAGCAGGAGGACGCTTAGGACTGAGATACATACGATCATCACGCGATAAACGAAGCGAGTTTTTGATCCATTTACCTATGCCGAGGAAACGCCCGTTAAATGATGTGGCCTCTAGGTATAGTTCGATGAGAAATAAATTGAACATCCAACTGACCATACTTTGCATTACTTTGATGGCATCATGGCTCATATATTCGAACGGCAGGATCAGCTTCCATGTCATGTTGACATGAACAAAGGCATAGGTCATGGCATAGCTTCGGAATATCCAGCGGCGATGTGCAACGTAATTTTTGCGAATTGCGGATGTATAGGCCAGATATGAAAACGTAAACCACAAGGTGGCCATGGGCGTAAAACCATACGCCGCGGGTGTACCGGGATTATTTACAATCGCGAGTGGTAAAACGGTAAGGGCGCTGATGAGGCAGCCGGCAATATATATCTGACCGCATAAAATATGGATACGCGGATAGGCTTTGCGGAACGGTGCAATAAACAGGAACGGACCCGTTAATATAGCCGGAACAGCCGCCGCAATATGGATAGCGAGCAGAATGTTATTGATGATTGGTATGCTAAAGGCCTCGGCGGCGAAAACGTGATTTGTATAAATCTGTGGTGATTGAAAAAGATAATGGAATGGAACGGGCAAAACAAAAAACGTGCCAAATAGTAAAAACGGAAATATCGGAGGAACAAGGCAAATCTTGTTAAATAAATGATTTAAATAGCGGGTTGCACGCGATAAAAGGTTCATGATGTATCAATAATCCGGATGTTGCCCGTTTGAAAAAATTAGGACATAACCTACGCTAAAATGAGGAAAATGAGAAGAAATGATTGAGATTAAAGATTTACGCGCATCTGTTGAAACAGATGAAGGTGAGGAAAAAGAAATTCTAAAGGGCCTGTCACTATCGATTAAGCCAGGTGAAGTGCATGCCATTATGGGGCCGAACGGTTCGGGCAAGTCGACATTATCATATGTTCTGGCCGGTCGTGATGATTACGAGGTTACAGGTGGTTCTGCGACATTGGACGGTGATGATTTGCTTGATATGGAGCCGGAAGAGCGCGCAGCCGCTGGCTTATTCCTTGCTTTCCAATACCCTGTGGAAATTCCGGGTGTGAATATGAGCACGTTTTTAAAGACATCCATCAATTCAATCCGTAAACAACGCGGCCAAGAAGAGCTTGACGCCCTTGGTATGTTGAAGCTGATTAAGGCAAAGACCAAGGAGCTTGGTATCTCAGATGAAATGATTAAACGTGCGGTCAATGTCGGCTTCTCAGGTGGTGAGAAAAAACGTAACGAAGTGCTGCAAATGGCGATGTTAGAGCCGAAATTCTGTGTTCTTGATGAAACGGATTCCGGTCTGGATATTGACGCATTGAAGGTCGTTGCGGATGGTGTGAATGCGTTACGTGATGAAAACCGCTCTTTCCTTGTGATTACGCATTACCAGCGTCTGCTTGATTACATCAAACCTGATGTTGTGCATGTGATGGCGCGTGGCCGTATTGTGAAAACTGGTGGCCCTGAGCTTGCGCTTGAGCTGGAAGAAAAAGGCTATGCAGAATTTTTGGAGGACGCCGCGTAATGAGAGAATTAAATACCGCCGAACTGCCGACCCCAAAGGTAGAGGAGTGGAAATATACAAACTTGCCTCGTGCCCTTGGTGATTTGGCGTCTGCCGAGCCTGAGGACGTGAAGGAAATTGTTATCCACAAAACCCGTGGACAAATCAGTGAACAAGTTGAGGATATTTTGTGGACAGGTGTTGATGGAGTGCATCATCAGTATCGCCTGAAAATTATTCTTGAGGACGGGGCGCAAGCCACAGTCATTGAACGCCATGACGGGCAGGGCGCATATTGGAAAAATATGGGTACGGAGATTGTGCTTGGTGCAAATGCGCGTCTAAACCATATTCGCATTCAGGAAGATAGCTTGGAAGGTGTGCAAACAAATATGGTGCACATCACAATGGAGCGTGATTCATACCTGAACAGCTTTAGCATTAATCTTGGCGGCAAGATGACGCGTCATGACATGCATGCCGTTTTGAACGGTTCGGGTATTGATTGTTCTTTGAATGGGGTAAACCTTCTGAAGGGGGCGCAACATGGTGATACGACCATCGTGATGGAGCATGCCGCTCCGCACTGTGTGTCTAACCAATTCTATCGCACCATTCTGGATGATGCTGCGCGCGGTGTGTTTCAAGGGAAAGTGCATGTGCATCAGGCTGCGCAAAAAACCGACGGTTATCAACTTGCAAATACTATCCTTCTCTCGCCAAAGGCAGAGATGGACACAAAGCCCGAGCTTGAGATCTATGCCGATGATGTTAAATGTTCACATGGAACGACAACAGGCGCATTGGACGAGGAGCCTTTATTCTATCTGCGCTCACGTGGATTGAGTGTGGCACAGGCGAAGATGTTGCTGATGCAGGCATTCGTAGATGAGGTTGTTGATAAAATCGCCGATGATACGATGTGTGAATCTGTGAAGGAAAAGACTGCAGAATGGCTTAAGGCGCATCTATAATGGTAAATATTCAATCACCATGGCGAAATGATTTTCCTGCTCTGTCAAAAACGATGAGCGGCCAGCCTCTTGCGTTCCTGGATAGTGGTGCAAGCGCCCAAAAACCATCGGCGGTGATTGATGCAATGGATGCGGTGCTTCGTGGTGGATATTCAAATATCCATCGTGGTTTGTATGAAATTTCACAAAACCTGACACAGAGCTTTGAAGATGTTCGTAAAAAGGTGGCGCAATTTATTGGTGCGCCGTCAGATAAAAACATTGTTTTTACGCGTAACTCTACCGAGGGTATAAACCTTGTCGCGCAGTGCTGGGGGCGTGAGAACCTTTCACACGGTGATGAAGTGATCATCACGGAGATGGAGCATCATGCTAATATCGTGCCGTGGAAAATTCTGGAGGATCAGTTTGGTATAACGGTAAAGGTTGTGCCTGTTACATCTGATGGAATACTTGACCTCGATGCATTTAAGGCAATGCTTTCTGATAAAACGAAGCTGATCGGTGTGGTCGAGATTTCAAATGCGCTCGGCACGATAAATTCGATTACTGAAATTGTTCAAACGGCCCGTGCATATAATGCGGATATCAAAATACTTGTCGATGGATCGCAAGGCGTAGTTCACCGCCGTGTAAATGTTGTTGATATTGATGCCGATTTCTATGTTTTTACTGGGCATAAATTATACGCGCCGAGCGGCATAGGTGTTTTATACGGAAAGTATGATTTGCTTGATGCAATGCCGCCATATCAGGGCGGCGGCGATATGATAGAGCGCGTTAGTTTTAAATCAGGTATTACATACCGAGAAGCGCCGTTTAAATTCGAAGCGGGAACGCCTGCTATCGTTGAGGTTATCGGCCTTGGTGCGGCGATCGATTATTTATCAGCAATCGGCATGGATAAAATTTCGGCGTATGAAACTGAACTTGCGACCTATGCACAAAAAGTGTTGGGTGAAATTGACGGCCTTACACTTTATGGGCCAAAAGATATCTCTCAAAAAGCTGGCATTTTTAGTTTCACAATGGAAGGCGCACATCCGAGTGATATCGGTATGATCCTCGATCAATGTGGTGTGGCAGTGCGATGCGGGCATCATTGTGCAATGCCGTTAATGGAATCAATGGGGATAGATGCAACCGCACGTGCGTCTCTTGGTATGTATAACAATCAAGATGATGTAGATTCCTTGGTTCATGGCTTGAAAAAAGTGCAGCAATTGTTTATCGGGTAAGTAGCTTGTCATTATTATTACGGGAGATACTTTGTGGGGGTAATTAGAATTTTATTTTTAGGGGCTTTTGCATTTGCAACAGTTTCTATTTTTTTGGTCGTTACAGAATATAATAAGTCTGTTTTTTTTATAGAAGAGGCTATGGCTAAGGATTCTTCTGATTATGTTGCTACGACCGTTGTTGACGAGTATTGTATGCCTGCTTCAATGTCTACCAAATATTATAAAATTCCGACGCCGAAGAATTTTTGCTCTTGTATAAATGACGGCCTTAAAGAAGAGGAAGCGATCATTAAAAGCGGGAACACAATGGAGAGTTTCTTCCAAATGTGCGCAGATGTGAGCTACAATAAGATTAATAATAAAACATGCAATCACATTAATGGATTGTTAGAAAATAGCGGAGGGTCTAAGGCACGGTTGGACTGTGAGTGTTTTTCTAAAAAAGTTAAATTTGCGGCTCTTTCTGCTGTTGATTTTAAAGAAAAACCAAATTTTAAAAAGCAAGGTTTTAGCGCACTTTTTGAAAATAGTAAGCCGTTAGGAAAAACAGGACCAGATCAAGAGACTGTTGTATTGTCTGCATCAGTAATGAGTTCATGTATGAAATAGTAAAAATATGTCAGAAAACAAGCCCGAAACAGTAGAAGAAAATTATGACCATTTAACGCAGCCTCCGCATGTGGATGTGCCGCGTGATCATGCGCTTTGGCCGGAAATTGAAAAGGTTTTAAAGGAAATTTATGACCCTGAAATTCCTGTTAATGTGTACGAGCTTGGCTTGATTTATAAAGTTACAATATTGCCTGAGGAAAATGGTGTATCAGATGTGAAAGTTAATATGTCTTTGACCTCACCTGCATGCCCTGTGGCACAAGAAATGCCAGGCTGGATTCAGGGTGCGATTTTGCCACTGGAAGGTGTTGGCGGTGTAGAAGTCGAAATTATATGGGAGCCGCAATGGAACCCGTCAATGATGGCCGAAACCGCGAAAATGCAGCTGAATATGTTTATGTAAAGGGTAATGAAATGACAAATGCACCCATTAAAATTACAGAAAAAGCAGCAGTGCAAATCAATGCGTTGCTTAGCAAGGCTCCCGAAGGAGCGCTTGGCGTTCGTTTGACGATTAAGGCGACTGGCTGCTCGGGTAATAGTTACAAAATGGAATATGTGGAGCAGGGCGACGATCTGAAAAAGGATGAGTTATTCAGCGAAAACGGCGCAGAGATTTTTATACCAAAAATTTATTCATGGATGCTGTTTGGTATGACCATTGATTACATCACAGATGAACTTGGCAATTCTCGTTTTGATTTTATAAACCCAAATGAAATAGCGCGCTGCGGTTGTGGTGAAAGTTTTCAGGTCGGTGGTGCTTTGCCGAGTAATACGTAGCTATAAGGAGTAATAAATGGCTAGTGATCTATATACGGATAAACTCGTAAATATTTTTGATAAAGAAGATAAAAGTTGGAAACGGTATGAGAATGAAAAAGGTTTTCTGGCTTTCGTCAGCCCGATTGATGACGTGACATATACGCAAGGGAATGCTGATGTTTATATAAAACCGCTTCCGTTTTATGGTGACGTAAGCTTAATACAAATTCGCTATCTTGATGAAAATGTAGAGCCTGCGTTTTACTTTTTCTTGAAATACGGACACGGCGAATATGTGCAGCTAAAAGGTTCTTCCGATGTGATCCATGAGGTGAATGAAGAATCGGAACTTAATATTACGTTTGATAATGTTTTCGATTACCTGAAATTCTTTAATATGTTTACGGTCAATGATGAGGGGTTCCCTTTTTATGTCATCGAGGGGCAGCAAAGCGAATTCATTAGGGATTATAGCGAGTACGAAAAGACACGCCATTTGCGTAAATTTATCGGATCAAGTGTTAAAGATGCATCTGAAATGGGTGTTTATGCCATTCATACGCGTATTCTTTGTGGCGGTTATTTATATGACTGTGACTTTGAGGTCACAAAGGATGGTTTTGTTGAAATGATTGAAGATAAGCTTATTGGCTCCGTTTAATCTAGAGATGCATCTGTTGAAGTACATCATCTATTAAAGTGGGTTTTGCACCCAATTCATGAGGCAGCGTCGAAAGAAGTTGCCTCCATTTTTTTGCGCCTTTTTGCTCATGGAATAAACCCGTCATGTGGCGCGTAATTGATTTGATTGGTGTATCAAAATCTTTCTGCTGTTTTTCAATATAGGGAATCATTGCGCGGGCAATTTTATAACGATCCGCTAAGTCTGTTTTGTAAATTTCATGCTCCAGTTGTGCGAGCAAATAGGGGTTTTGATATGCTTCGCGCCCGATCATAACGCTTTCGACATTTTGTAAATGACCTTTCACAGCCTCAACGGTTTTAATGTCACCATTCACGGAAATATTAAGTGATGGGTGCTTTTCCTTAATCTCAAGAACGCGCGCATAATTTATTGGTGGCTTTGTACGGTTTTCTTTCGGGCTAAGGCCACTAAGCCACGCTTTGCGTGCGTGAATAATAAATGTATCGCATCCACTCTTACTGATTGTTGAGATGAACCGATCAAGAAAATCAAAATCATCTTGTTCATCAATGCCGATGCGGCATTTCACGGTAACGGGAATTTTTACTTGTTTTTGCATTTGATCAACGCATTGTGCAACAAGCTCGGGCTCAGCCATGAGGATTGCACCAATTTTGCCTTTTTGTACACGATCAGAAGGGCAACCGCAATTCAGGTTAATTTCATCGTATCCGTGATCTTCGCCCATCTTTGCGCAAGTTGCCAGATCCCGAGGATCGGAGCCGCCAAGCTGGAGGGCAACAGGGTGCTCTGCTTGATCATATCGTAAGAAGCGCGGTGCATCACCATGAAGGAGGGCGCCCGTTGTAATCATTTCGGTATAAAGCAAGGTATGCGGTGATAATAATCGATGAAAATACCGGCAATGACGATCAGTCCAATCCATCATCGGCGCAACACTAAAATACGGTAATGCTTTATTCTCTTGATTCATAACGCGGTTTTTATCATATAATAGGGGTATGAACGCAAGATTTCTTTGCACTTTTCTGTTTGTTTTCTTTTTGCTCTCATCATCGCCTGCGGTGGTGGGGATTTCGTATGCTGAAAAGGCTGATGCATATAGTGTTACAGGTTTGCCTTTGCCGCGCTTTGTATCTTTATCGCGTGACGAAACAAATGTGCGTACAGGCCCGGGGCAAAAATATCCGGTGAAATGGGTGATTCAAAAAGCTGACCTTCCGGTGGAAATTGTCTTGGAATATGGTAATTGGCGCAAAATAAAAGACCATGAAGAGCAAGAAGGGTGGGTTTATCACACACTTTTATCAGGAAAAAGAACTGCCCTTATAATGGGTGTTGTCGCGGTTAATGCGTATACTAAGCCCATTAAAAATAATGATTCAAAATCAATAGTTTCGCTACAACTTGAACCGTTATCTTTGGTTGAAATTGACCGCTGTGAAGATAGGTGGTGCGAGATAAAAGCAGGTGGTTTTTCGGGATGGATCGAAAGAAATTTGCTTTGGGGTGTTTACGAACACGAAAATATTGATTAGAATCATAAATATAGTGTTCGTTCTTCGCGTTCACTTCCCTCCTTAACCTTATTCCACAAACCCAGTCTTTTAAGGTCTCTAAGAATAATATGTTTGCTTTAACAAATAAGCCGGAAATGGGCGCCCGTTTCTACTCTGCACTGATTCAGCTTGCTGCTGACCATGAGCGCGGCGTAGATGGTATGAAAGTGATTCAACACATGGCCGGCGTGTTGGTGGAAACATATCTTATATTCGATGATTCCGATTCTGCGATGCAGGCGAGTTTCAAAAAGCTTGCGGAAATGCTTGGTTGTCACCCGGCACAAGGCATGTTAGCGCCATATGCACTTCCGCCTGCGCATATCATTGATCACGAAACTGAGCGTGGGCGTTTGGCTGCGCGTGTGTTTTTTGAGGAGTGGTTAGATTGTAATTTTGAACTGCATGATTTGATTCTTACTGTATTCCACCATGTTATTGTTGGGTGGGAAGAAATGGGTGTGCATCGTGCAGAAAGCCTCCGATTACTTATGGAGTGTGTGAAGCGTTGCATGGCATATGAGGTCGCCGCGCAGGAATTATGTGATGTTGTTATTGATCAGAAGGTAGGCTTTAAGGGGTGGACGATTGGTGATTGTATCGCGGCATTGAGTGGTGTTGCTGGTCGTCGCCTTGCGATATCCCTAAGTTCTGATGATGCTTGTTATTTGTTCCGTGGCTGTGATTTGCCTGAGAACCTTGATCGCGTGGTATATACAATGACACAAGAGGCCGTTCGTTTGGGTGTTCCTGCAGGGAGTGACTGGCGTTTTGGTTTGGCGGCAAATGATACACCTGTTAATGCGCCTGTATCATTGATACGAGAGCTAGAGCCTGTATGCTTGCGTTTTTTCCGTGCTATATCTTTAGCTGGGCCATACGATCAGGCCGTTGCATGTGCCAAGGCGGCGGGACGAATGATTGCCGTTGCATCCGGCGGTGAGCTTCCGGAAATCGAGCCCGCAATAGCTAAGCCACTGGCGATGTCCGCCATCACGGAAAGCTATAAATATGTGTGTCTTGATTTTGATATGGTATCTTACTAACTGATATCTTTTTTTATCCGCAAAAGTGCCTTGCTCCCATAGGGATAACCTCGTATAAAACAGGTTGTAATTATTAAAATCAGTGAGAGATTATGACTTTTGTACCTAAATCCAGCTATTCTTACGAAGAAATTATTTCATGTGGCAAGGGCGAATTGTTCGGCCCGGGTAATGCGCAGCTTCCTTTACCGCCGATGTTGATGTTTGATCGTATCACCGAAGTGTCGAGCGAAGGCGGCGCATACGGTAAAGGTACGATTGTTGCGGAATTCGATATTAATCCTGATCTATGGTTCTTCGAGTGTCACTTCGAAGGTGACCCTGTCATGCCTGGCTGCTTAGGCCTTGATGCATTATGGCAGTTATTGGGATTCTATCTTGGTTGGACAGGTGCACCCGGTTCTGGCCGTGCGCTTGGCGTCGGTGAGATTAAGCTTTCTGAACAAATTCAACCAACTGCGAAGCTAGTGAAATATGTCGTTGATATAAAACGTGTGATGTCCGGAAAGCTTGTGCTTGGTATTGGTGACGGAACCGTCTATGTTGACGGTGAAGTTGCTTGTAAAGTATCAGGCATGAAGGTCGGGTTATTTGATAACTCGAAAGCAAAATAAGTTAAATCGAAAAAAGGAGTGCGTCATGCGCCGTGTAGTTATCACCGGAATGGGGATTGTGTCCTGTATCGGAAATAACGTAGATGAGGTTCTCGAATCTCTTAAAGCCGGGAAATCCGGTATTTCTGCTGCCCCCGAATATACGGAACTTGGTTTCCGCTCTCAGGTTCATGGTAAGCCGAATATCGATTTTTCTGAACACATCGATAAACGTTTATTGCGTTTTATGGGCGATACTGCGGCTTATAACCACATCGCTATGGAACAGGCAATTGCTGATTCCGGTCTTGAAGAAGGTGATATTAGCAACGAGCGTACAGGTATCATTATGGGTTCTGGTGGCCCTTCAACGCGTTCACAGGTGGCTGCTGCTGATATTACGCGTGAAAAGGGGCCGAAACGTGTTGGACCGTTTGCTGTACCAAAATGTATGAGCTCTACAACATCTGCAACAATTGCAACGAATTTTAAAATTAAGGGTATTAATTACTCTATTTCGTCTGCCTGTTCGACGTCTGCACATTGTATTGGTAATGCGGTTGAGCAAATCCAATGGGGTAAGCAAGATGTAATGTTCGCTGGTGGTGCCGAAGAGCTTGATTGGACATTATCTGTTTTGTTCGACGCTATGGGTGCTATGTCTTCGAATTATAATGATACGCCTGAAAAAGCTGCACGTGCATATGATGCAAACCGCGATGGTTTTGTTATTGCCGGTGGCGGTGGCGTGCTGGTTCTTGAGGAACTTGAACGTGCCAAGGCTCGTGGCGCAAAAATTTATGCTGAGGTAACAGGTTACGGCGCGACATCAGATGGCCATGATATGGTTGCACCAAGTGGTGAAGGTGCTGTTCGTTGTATGAAGCAAGCTTTATCAACTGTTAAAACACCTGTGACATATATTAATTCACACGGTACATCGACACCTGTCGGCGATATTACGGAATTAAACGCAGTACGTGAAGTTTTTGAGCCATTGGATCAGGATTTACCGTATATCAGCGCGACAAAATCCATGACCGGTCATTCGTTGGGTGCGACCGGTGTGCAAGAGGCGATCTATTGTTTGCTGATGATGAAGCACAATTTTGTTTGTCCAAGCATCAATGTTGAAACATTGGATGACGGTGCAAAAGGAATGCCGATTGCGTTAGAGCGCATTGATAACGTGGATCATGAAACAGTTATTTCGAATAGTTTTGGTTTTGGCGGTACGAATTGTACTCTTGCGATGAGCAAGTACAAGGATTAAGCCCATAATGACCATAGCATTTGATGATTTTTTAAAAGTTGATATCCGTGTCGGTACAATAGTCGAGGCGCAAGATTTTCCCGAAGCAAGGAAGCCTGCGTATAAATTATTTATCGATTTTGGTGAAAAGATCGGCAGAAAAAAAACATCTGCGCAAATTACGAAGAATTATACGAAAGAAGAATTAATCGGTAAACAGGTTATGGCTGTTGTGAATTTTGAGTCACGCCAAATCGGTCCGTTTATGTCAGAGGTTTTAACGCTCGGGGTTCCGGATGAAAATGGTGAGGTGGTTTTGCTTCACCCATCACAGACAGTGCCCAATGGCGGTAGATTATATTAATTAGATTAGTAAGGAATTAGTGTTATGAGCGATCTTATGAAAGGCAAAAAGGGTCTTGTAATGGGGGTTGCAAACGAGCGCTCTATCGCTTGGGGCATGGCTAAAGCGCTGCATGAGCAGGGCGCCGAGATGGCTTTTACATTTCAAGGCGATGCATTCGGCAAACGTGTAAAGCCTTTGGCGGATAGTATTGGGTCCAACATTGTTATCGATTGTGACGTATCAAAGGAAGAAGACCTTGATCGTTTGTTTGATACTTTAAAGGCGGAGTGGGGCGAAATTGATTTCGTCATCCATGCTATTGCGTATTCAAACAAAGAGGAATTACAGGGGCGTTATGTTGATACAACATTAAATAACTTCCTGAATACAATGCATATTTCTTGCTATTCATTTACTTCCGTAATGCGCCGCGCAAAAGACATAATGAGCGAAGGCGCGAGTGCCGTTACGCTAAGTTATTACGGTGCTGAAAAGGTTATGCCTAATTATAACGTAATGGGTGTTGCTAAGGCTGCACTTGAGGCATCTGTTCGATATTTAGCAGCAGATCTTGGACCACAAGGGATTCGCGTAAATGCGATTTCTGCTGGCCCGATGCGTACGCTAGCCGGTGCCGTTATTGGCGGCGCACGTAAAACATTCCAGTATAACGAGCTGACATCACCTCTACGTCGTCCTGTTGAGCTTAAGGAGCTGGGGGGTACGGGTGTCTACCTGCTTTCTGAGTTGTCGGGCGCGGTGACTGGAGAGATTCACTACGTTGATTGCGGGTTTAATGCTGTTGGTATGCCGCCACACGAATCATTGAAAGAGCTCGCTAGCTAAGCGCCTTTTTTATTTATAAGCTATAAACTTGGGAGGGAGCTTCAGGCGGTTCTTCCTGATCAAATCCGTCAAAGAATTGGTCCGGATAGTCCCTAAACTCAACCATGATTTTATCAATACCATCGTTCACTTTGGCAAAAACATCGCGCGCATCGCTTTGGTTTTGTTTCCCTGCCGAAAGATGTACTAACGTATTGTACAATGCCTCACAAGATTTAGGATTAGCATCACCACCATACACCATATTGATTCGGAACTCATCGAGGGTTGGTGTGGTGCCTTGAACTCGGCGTTTTGCAAACTCTGTACGTGTTTCAGGGGCAATATCGTCAAACAGTTCACGCATAACATCAATAGCTTTACCTGGTTCTATACCCTGTTCAAATATTGCGTGTTTTAATGTTGCTGTAACTTGATCATAGTTACTCATTGGGCCTGGTCCGTATGAAATGTCGTTAAATTTTTGTGCCATATCATTAACTGTATAATAAAATTATTTATAAACGTTAACTATAGCGCGAAAAAAATATTAATGCACGATAAAGATATTTTCTTGGATAACGTCAGGTGTATCAGAGAAGAACCCATCCACGCCCCAGCTTTGTAGTAGTCGCGCTTGGTCAGGTTGATTAACTGTGTAGGAAAGGATAGGCATGCCTATTTCTATGATCTGTTCAACTTCCTCACGTGTGATCGTATTTGCATTAACATTAACGCAGGAAACATCAAAAAATTTGATTAATTCCTCAATATTCTCCGGGAACTCTTCGCCGATCAATAGCCCACGATGCCAGTCATAGGCAATATCCATCGCTGTTTCTAAGCTTACGTTTTGAAATGAAGAAATAAGAAGGCGATCATGGTCATCCCAAATTGTTGAGAGCAGATCTAGTGCAACTTCTGCTGTTAATTTTTCTCTGCCTGGGCAAGGTTTTATTTCAAGATTAAGTCCAAGGCCACGATCGATAATGACCTCTATTGCTTGTTCTAATGTTGGTATATGTGCCCCATAAAAACTGTCTGCATACCAGCTGCCTGCATCTAATTCTTTTAATTCCTGGTAAGTTTTTTCGGCAACATTACCAGTGGAATTTGTTGTACGATCTAATGTGTCGTCGTGCATTATAATTGGCACTTCATCCTTTGTTAGTTTCACATCTAATTCCACCCATTGAATGCCCATATCCGCCGCAGTATGGATGCTTTCTAACGTATTTTCCGGAGCATAACCACATGCGCCTCTGTGGCCGATGATTTTTGGGATTTTTAATGACATTTTGCGTCGACCTATTATTGTTCTGAATAAATTAATATTGCTCATAGGGTCGACAATTTTGAATTTAAAATCAAGTGCCTATAAGAAATAAAACTCAGAATAAATAAGCTATTTTTTATCAATATGTTTTAGTTTCGAAAGTTTTTCGTATGCAGGATGGTAATTTTGTTTTGCTGCCGCTTGATAATAACTTTTGGCTTCTTCTACATCGTTGGGGCCTTGTCCTAGATAGAGTAAAATATCTCCTTGAAAAACTTGGGAGGGGGCATGACCGTCATCGGCCAGAGTTTTAATCATGTCCATGCCTGCCAGACGATATTGGTTGCTAAAAAAACCTTTTTGATAGAGGGTGTTGGCTGTTTTGTACTTGCCCTCCTGATCTTGAAAAACAGACTTCGCATAGTGACTGTATATATCAATTTGGAACAAGGCGGGGGTGATTTCTACAATACTAATTTTACGTTGTTTTACAGAGATATAAAAATATGAGGAAACGGCGGCAAAGCTGAAGCTCATGATTAACATGATCCCTAGCATAATGCGAAAGTTTCGTCGTGCAGTTGAAATAGCCATATGACCATTATAGCAATAAAAACAAGAACATGCTTGAAAAAATAAAAAAGCCGAACACATCATCCGGCTTTTTATAATTATGAATGGAAGGGGTATAATTAAGCAGTTGCTTCTTTTTTCTCTTCTTTTTCGATGATTTCACCGGTTTCTTGATTTACGCGCTTCATAGAAAGCTTCACTTTACCGCGATCATCAATACCTGTCAGAAGAACCTTCACTTCGTCACCTTCGTTGATAACATCAGTTGTCTTGGCTACACGATGATCTGCAAGTTCAGAAATGTGAACAAGGCCGTCACGTGCACCCATGAAGTTAACGAATGCGCCGAAATCAACACATTTTACAACTTTACCAGTGTAAACAATACCAACTTCCGGCTCATCAGTGATGTCTTTAATCATTTTCAAAGCTTTTTCAATAGCATCAGCATTTGTCGCAGCAACTTTAACTGTACCGTCATCTTCAATGTCGATTTTCGTTTCTGTTACTTCGATGATTTCACGGATCACTTTACCGCCTGTACCGATAACTTCACGGATTTTATCAGTCGGGATTTGGATTGAAACGATCTGTGGTGCATTTGCATTCAACTCGCCACGCGCTTCCGATAGGGCTTTAGCCATTTCAGAAAGAATATGAATACGACCGTCTTTTGCCTGTTCCAATGCAACTTCCATGATTTCTTTCGTGATCGATGTGATCTTGATGTCCATCTGAAGTGCTGTAATACCTGCATCAGTACCTGCAACTTTGAAGTCCATGTCACCTAGGTGGTCTTCATCACCAAGAATGTCTGAAAGAACGGCAAAGTCATCACCTTCTTTGATCAAGCCCATCGCAATACCTGCAACCGGCTTTTTCAATGGAACACCTGCATCCATCAAAGCAAGTGATGTACCACAAACAGTAGCCATAGATGATGAACCGTTACTTTCTGTGATTTCAGAAACTGAACGGATTGTGTATGGGAATTCTTCTGCAGTAGGAAGAAGTGGGTGAACTGCGCGCCATGCCAATTTACCATGACCGATTTCACGACGACCCGGAGAACCCATACGGCCAGCTTCACCAACAGAATATGGAGGGAAGTTATAGTGCAGCATAAAGCGCTCTTTGTATTCGCCTTCCAGTGCATCGATGATTTGCTCATCTTGGCCAGTACCTAGTGTTGCAACAACAAGAGCCTGTGTTTCACCACGTGTGAACAAACAAGAACCGTGTGTACGTGGAAGAACACCAACTTCTGAAACAATCGGACGGATTGTTTTTGTGTCACGCTCATCAATACGCTTGCCTGTCTTAAGGATTGCGCCGCGTACAACATCTGCTTCTAATGACTTGAATTTTGATGTGATAACCGCCTCGTTCAAGCCGTTTTCTTCATCAAGGAAAGCCTCGATAGCAGCTTTACGTACTTCACCGACTGCGTTCTGACGCTCTAGCTTGTCTGTAATGCTGTATGCTTTTTCAACATCAGATGCATATTTCTCCTTCAAAGATTTCGCCATGTTTGTGATGTTTTCAGGTGTTTCTGTGATTTCCCACATATCTTTTGCGCACATTTCGGCAAGGTCAATAATGCCGTTGATAACGCTTTGATATGCTTCGTGACCTGCATTAACAGCGCTAAGCATGATTTCTTCTGAAAGCTCAGACGCTTCTGATTCAACCATCAAAACGCCTTCTTGTGTACCTGCAACAACAAGGTCAAGATCCAAATCTGCGATATCTTGCATAGATGGGTTAACGATGTATTCGCCGTCTTTGTATGATACGCGCGCACCACCGATCGGGCCCATGAAGGGAATGCCTGATATTGTAAGCGCAGCAGAACAACCAACCATAGCAACAATATCAGGATCATTTTCAAGATCATGAGAGATAACAGTTGCAACAACCTGAACTTCGTTCAAAAAGCCCTTTGGGAATAGTGGGCGGATCGGACGGTCAATAAGACGTGATGTCAGTGTTTCTTTCTCGCTCGGGCGGCCTTCACGTTTGAAGAAGCCACCGGGGATTTTACCTGCGGAATATGTCTTTTCCTGATAGTGAACGGAAAGAGGGAAAAAGTCTTGTCCTTCGCGGACTGATTTAGAGCCTGTTACGGCACATAATACTGTTGTTTCACCCATAGTTGCCAACACGGCACCATCGGCTTGACGTGCGACTTTACCGGTTTCCAGCGTTAGCGTTTTACCTGCAAAATCAATTTCTTTTTTGTAAACATTAAACATATTATATTTGTTTCCTTAGTTTTAAAAACGATTACTACCCCCTTCGTATGCACGAAAGAGATAACTCTACTTTGTTGAAAGCTATAGTTCGGGGGAGGTCATCGGCGGACTGTTAAAAGCAGAAAGCTTCTGCCCTTAATTGTCAACCGGATGCCAAGCCAAATTAAGCTTTGCAAACGTGTATAGACATGGCATTATCCGCCGCAAATGTCAAAGAGAATATGAAGAAAGACGATCAATGACCTTGAATAAACGACCAGTAGTTTTATGCATTCTAGATGGCTGGGGTATTGGTGATGGTGGGGAATACGATGCCATCGCAAGTGCTGATACACCTTGTTATGACACGATGATGCGTGAATACCCGAATACGACCCTTACCACCTTTGGCGGGCAAGTCGGATTGCCGGAAGGGCAGATGGGGAATTCCGAGGTGGGTCATATGAATATAGGCGCGGGACGCGTTGTTATGCAATTCTTACCGCGTATCACCAAGGCATTTGTAAATGATACGGTAAAGGATTTAGTGGCTATACAAAACCTTATCCGTGATCTCAAACAAAACGGCAAGGCAGTGCATATTATGGGGCTTGTTTCCGATGGCGGCGTGCATGCGCACATGGATCATATTATTGGTCTTGCCAAGATTACGGGCGAAGAGGGTATAAAAACCCATATCCACGCCTTTACTGATGGGCGTGATTGCTCACCACAAAGTGGAAAAGCCTTTATAAAGGCTACGCAAGATGCAATTTCCGCATTCGATAGTGTCGCGCTATCGACATTATGTGGTCGTTATTTTGCAATGGATCGTGATAAACGTTGGGAACGTGTACAAAAATCTTATGACGCAATTATACATGCGAAGGGCACGCCTTCGGATGATGCGACGCAGGCAATGGCCGACAGCTACGCGGCGGGAATAACAGACGAGTTTCTTGAGCCTGTCATTTTAAACGGGTATAGCGGTTTTAATGATGGTGATGCCATAATTTTTGCCAATTTCCGCAATGACCGTGCGCGTGAATTATTGCAAGCCATGCTCGTAGATGGTTTTGACGGGTTTGATCGTGATGGTGGCGCGCCGAATATTTCAAAGGCCTTAGGTATGGTTGAGTATTCAGATGAGCTTAACCCGCTCATGGATATATTATTCTTGCCGATTGAGCATAAAAATATCCTTGGTGAAGTTCTGTCCGCGAAGGGGTTGAAACAAATGCGTATGGCGGAAACAGAGAAATACCCGCATGTTACGTTCTTCTTTAATTGTGGTCGTGAAGAGCCGTTTGAAGGTGAAGATCGCATTTTAGTCGCATCACCAAAAGTTGCTACATATGACTTGCAGCCTGAAATGAGTGCGCCTGAATTATCAGAGAAACTATTATCGGTCGTCGAAAAAGATGAGCATGATGTTGTGATCGTGAATTTTGCCAATACAGATATGGTTGGCCACACGGGATCAGTTGAGGCCGCGCGCAAAGCAGCTGAAAGTGTTGATAGCACGCTATGCAAGCTACAGGCGCTGGTGCTGGAAAAAGGTGGAGTCTTGATTGTTACGGCGGATCACGGTAATGCAGATCAAATGTTTGACCCGAAAACGAACGGTCCGCATACAGCGCATACGCTAAACCCTGTGCCATTCATTGTTATTGGTGCAGGTGATGTGAATTTGCGTGAAGGTAAGCTTGCTGACATTGCGCCTACGATGCTTCATTTCCTTGGCCTTCCGCAACCAGCTGATATGGACGGAGAGGTCATCGCATCATGATGCTTGCAGGGATTTTGTTATCGCTGCTCGCGGGTTTAAGTATTACGCTAGGCGGTTTTTTATCCTCGATAAGTTTTGGTGAAAAACGGTGGGTTGAACAAGAAATTAAGCACGGGATTATCGCCTTTGGTGGCGGTGCTTTGCTAAGTGCCGTAGCACTTGTTCTTGTTGTTGATGGTGTTAAACACCAGCCACCATACAGTGTGCTTCTTACTTTCTTTCTTGGCGGTCTGTCGATGATGGCCTTGGATTATTTCCTCAAAAAATCAGGAACGCAAATCTCGCAACTTATTGCGATGATGATGGACTTTATTCCAGAGGCCATGGTGCTGGGTGTTGTCATACTGGAAGATTTTAAAAAGGCATTATTTTTAGCCATTATAATTGCCGCACAAAATTTGCCTGAAGGGTATGCGGCTTTTTTGGAAATGAAGGATGAAAGTGATAGCCAAAGCCACAAGAAATTACTGGCTAAATTTCTGCTTATCGGGATATCCGGGCCCATTTATGTTTTACTCGGTGCGTTCTTGCTCAAAGATAACCACCTGACAATGGGAATGATGATGACATTTTGTGGTGGTGGAATTTTATATCTTGTTTTTCAGGATGTCGCACCAAAAGTACCAATTGAAAATGCTTGGCTACCGCCCATGGGGGCTGTACTAGGCTTTATGGTTGGTATGCTCGGCTATATGTATACTTAGAGAATATCCAGTAAATAAAAAAGGCAGGAAACAATCCCTGCCTTTTGTAAATTCTATCTCACATACGTGATTAACGACGGATACCAAGAGCTTTAATAAGCTTCTGATAGCGCTCTTCATCGTTACGCTTTAGGTAGTCAAGAAGCTTACGACGCTTTGCAACCATGGCCAAAAGACCACGACGGCTGTGGAAGTCTTTCTTGTGCACTTGCATGTGTTGTGACAATTCCTCAATACGGTTTGTCAAAATAGCAACCTGTACTTCAGGTGAACCTGTGTCACCTTTGCCAGTTGCGAATTCTTTAATTACTGATGCTTTTTTGTCAGCGTTCATTACCATTGTTTTTTCCTTTTACAATATCATTTCAAGTTAAATACACGCACCGGCTTAATTTCTGCACGAACCTGATCCACAAGGGCGACGGGTTCATTTTGAAAACAAACCAAAGCTGTTTGGCATTCTTTTGTCCCTAGTCCGACATTTTGCAAACGCGTAAAATCGGGGCGGGACGTGAAACCTAGGCTTTGTCCGTGTCGAAGTTTTGATGTTTCTTCCTCCGTCAAGGCCAGAGCCGGGATATCGTCCAGCACGGTCTGCAAAGGCAACAAAGCTTCGTTACGGGCGGAAACGTAGTCCATCTTTTCTAAATTGTCCAGTGAAATCGCATTATCCTGCGTGAAACAGCCGACTTTTATGCGTCTTAGCGCACCAATATAACCAACCGTCCCTAGTTTTAGGGCCATATCACGACCAAGAGAGCGAACATATGTGCCCTTGCCACAGGTCATAACGAAATGGGCTTTATCCTGTTCGGTAGAGAGGAGGGCAAGCTCTGCAATATATACATGACGACTTTTTATCTCAACGTCTTTACCGTCTCGTGCAAGGTCGTATGCACGTTGACCGTTAATTTTAATGGCGGAAAAACGTGGTGGAGTTTGTTCAATCTCGCCGGTGAATGATGGCAAAATTTCTTTTATCTCGCATTCGCTCGGGCGTGTGTCTGATGTATCGATGACATCACCTTCGGCATCGTCGGTGTCGCGCTGTTCACCCCATATAACGGTGAATTCGTATGTCTTGATATCATCCTGAACAAAGGGAATTGTTTTTGTAGCCTCGCCAAGTGCAATAGGCAGGATACCACTCGCAAGTGGATCAAGTGTTCCCGCATGGCCGACTTTTTGGGCATTTAATAATCTGCGCACTTTGCCTACAGCTTGTGTTGACGTCATGCCAAGCGGTTTATCAAGGTTGATCCAACCATGAACGGGATCACCTTTTTTGTTACGCCTGCCCATATTGCTTATTCCTCTTCGCTATCGCCGTTTTCATCAGGGATATGAATACCACGAAGAAGACTTTCGATATGCTGCGCTTCATCAAAGGATGTATCGGTTACGAACTTAACGCGCGGGGTAAATTTCAGATTCGTACCGCGTGATATATCTTTTTGAAAAACATGAGAGTTTTCATTCAAATCAAGAAGAAGCTCATCAAGGTTCTCACCATTGAGTGACATAACATAAGCACGTGCATGTTTCAGGTCAGGGGATGGGCGAACCTCTGATACGATAATCGTGTTTGATTTATTCAGCAAAAGCTCACTATCGAAATGACCGCGTTGCAACGTGTCGGAGATTATATGTCGAATCTGCTCTCCCACACGTCGTTGTCTTTGCGACGGTTCGCTGTTTTTGCTTCTATGATGTTTCATTGATAAATTTTACTTACAGACCAGAGGGTTAACAAAAACATCGGGATATACATAAGCCGCACCTGTACCCATATCAACAGCAGCGCCAATGACTCCACCTGCTAAAATATTGCCGAATGCCATTGCTTTTGTACCGCTTTCAACAGTGTTCGTTTCCTTAAATTCACCTTTACTACACTCAAGGAAAATAGGGCTTGCTGATCTATTTATTGTTACTGTTCCTGGAGTTTCTGAAAGGTAATAGGTGCCTTGCTCATTAGTTAGCTTACATTTTGCACTTTCACAATCAGGTGTTTCTACAGATATAATTTGCTTGTCACCCGAAACGATTGATGCGCAGGAAGTAAGCCCAAACAGACATACTAAAATAAAAATATTCTTCATAATAATTTCTATCTTTCGCTAAAAAATTACTCGATCACGCGTTCTTCTTCGATAACCTCGAAACATTCAATGATATCGCCGTCTTTGATGTCATCATAGCTTTCAAATGCCATACCACATTCCTGACCCTGCTTGACGTCTTTGACTTCTTCTTGGAAGCGTTTTAGGGTTTTCAGCATACCTTCGTGGATAACTACGTTATCACGCAACAAACGTACCTTCGAACCACGCTTAACGGAACCTTCGATGACCTCACAACCGGCAACTTTACCAACTTTGGTAATGTTGAAGACCTGCTTGATTTCGGCCTGACCGATATATTCCTCGCGGATCGTCGGTGCAAGCATACCGCTTAGGATTGCTTTTGCGTCATCAATGACGTTGTAGATGATGTTGTAGTAACGAACTTCAACACCATCGCGTGATGCAAGATCGCGTGCCTGTGCGTTTGCACGTACGTTAAACCCGATAATTAATGCGCCGGACGCATGTGCAAGAATAACGTCAGATTCGGTAATACCACCAACACCTGTGTGCAAGATTTGTACTTCTACATCTGCATTCTCTTCCGTCATTTTGTGCAATGAACCGGAAATCGCTTCGATGGAACCATGAACATCTGCGCGAATAATAACAGGCAACTTGGTTTTTTCACCTTCTTCACGTTGTAGAAGAAGTTGTTCCATTGTTGTACGACCTTTAACCGCATTAGCTGCTGCCAATTCCTTGGCTTTACGTTCACGGTATTCGGCAATCTCACGGGCTTTTGCTTCGTCTTTTGTGACGTTGAAAATATCCCCGGCCGAAGGTGTATTATCTGCACCTAAAACCTCAACCGGTTGCCCTGGGATTGCTTCTTTGATGTTTCGGCCTTTATCATCAATAAGGGCACGTACTTTACCGTAAGTGGCACCGACAACAAAGATGTGACCGATTTTCAGCGTACCTTTTTGGATCAATACAGTCGCAACAGAGCCACGGCCTTTTTCCATTTTTGATTCAACGACAAAACCTTGCGCTTCACGATGTGGGTTAGCGGTCAGTTCCAAAATCTCAGCTTGAAGAAGAATTGCCTCTTCCAGCTTATCAAGGTTAAGTTTTTGCTTGGCTGAAATTTCGACGCACTGAACATCCCCGCCCATATCTTCAATCACGATTTCGTGCTGCAACAGGTCTTGCTTCACTTTATTCGGATTTGCATCAGGCAGGTCAATTTTGTTTACCGCGATAATAATAGGAACGCCGGCTGCTTTAGCGTGGCTAATAGCTTCGATTGTTTGTGGCATAATAGAGTCGTTTGCCGCAACGACGATAACTACGATATCCGTAACGTTTGCACCACGTGCACGCATTTCGGTAAAAGCGGCGTGACCGGGCGTGTCAAGGAAGGTGATACGCTCACCTGATGACAAGTTTACCTGATATGCACCGATATGCTGTGTAATACCACCAGCTTCACCTGCAACAACATCTGTTGAACGCAATGCATCCAATAGTGATGTCTTACCGTGGTCAACGTGACCCATGATTGTTACAACCGGTGGACGAGGTTGTAGCTCTTCTGCTAGATCCTCATGATCGTCAAGACCGATTTCAACGTCAGCATCAGTAACACGACGGATTTTGTGACCAAATTCTTCAACGAGCAGCTCAGCTGTATCTGCATCAATGATTTGTGACCCCGTTGCCATAACACCCATTTTCATAAGGGCCTTAATAACATCTTTACCCGGTTCCGCCATACGGTTTGATAATTCCTGCACAGTGATCGTTTCAGGTACAACAACATCACGCACGGCCTTTTGGGTCGGCTCTTGAAAAGGTTGCGCAGCAAGACGAGCCTTTTCACGTGCTCTCTTTTGTGCGGCAAGGCTCGGCCCACGGTCACGTTCATAATCACGGTTTAGCGCTTGCGTAACTGTGATACGACCACCACGGCGGTCACCGGTATTGCGTGATGGCTTTGCGGCGCCTTTCTTAAGTTTGTCGCGAACACTTTCCGTTTCTTTTGAATCGTCACCATCATCAGAAAAGTTCTTAACACGGCGTGTGTCTTCTTTTAATGCTGGAGGCGCGTTTACATCCGCATCATCTTCTTTAGATTGTGTTTGTGCAGGCTTTTCCGCTTCTTTTAGCGCTTCTTCTTTGGCGCGCTTTGCTTCTTCGCGCGCTTTGCGTTCTTCTTCTTCTTTCGCTTCTGCAGCTTTTTTATCCTCTAGTGTCATAACACGACGCTTCGGTAATGCTTTTTTCTTTGCATCACCTTTCAACGCGGCTTCCAAAGCGCGGGCACGTGCATTTTTTTCACTCGATGTTAGGTTTTCATCATTATTGTTGTCATCCGTATTTTTGGATGACGTTGTACGCTTGCGACGAACCTGTACAGTTGTAACATTGGAACCGGAGCCACGCGAAGAACCACCACCTGCCTTCAGGCTAAGCGTCTTACCTGAAAGGCTGAGCGTTTTTTTCTCTGATTTCTCTTCGTTGTCTTTTTCTTTTTTTTCTGTCATTCGTTCTGCCTAAATTTTAATACGCCTAGATATACACTACGATTGCTGTTGTGCAAAATTTGTTTTTAAAATCAGGGGAGGAAATGTTTCTTCCCCTGATATTATTTTAGTAATTAAGCTTCCGCCTCGTCTGAAGTTTCTGCCTCAGCTTCTGCTTGCGGCTCATCTGCAAACCAATGTTCACGTGCCTTCATGATTACGTCATTGGCTTCTTTTTCTGTCATTTGGCCTTCACCAAGAATCTCTACCAATTCATCACCGGCAAGATCAGCAAGATCGTCCAATGTTTTCACATCGTTTTCACCCAATTTGATGATGTGTTCAGGGCGTAAGCCTTGGGCTTCCATCAAGTCATCGGCAATACCAAGATCACTTTGCTTTTCTTTAAGCTCTTGCTCTTTTTGTTCAAGCCAGTTAATGGCACGTTGTTGCAACTCAGTTGAAATTTCTTCTTCGAAACCTTCAATTTCGTTCAGTTCATCAATCGGCGTCTCCGCAATGTCTTCAACAGAAACGAAACCTTCTGCAACAAGAAGGTGCGCGATAACATCATCAACATCCAATGCTTCGATGAATAATGTTGAACGTGTTCTGAATTCCTCAGCGCGGCGCTCTGATTCTTGCTCTTCGGTCATAACATCAATGTCCCAACCGGTTAGCATGGATGCAAGACGCACATTCTGACCACGACGGCCGATAGCAAGGCTGAGTTGCTCTTCAGGAACAACAACATCCATACGCTTTTTGTCTTCATCCAAAACAACCTTAGAAACCGCAGCAGGTTGTAGCGCACTAACAACAAAGCTACCGAGATCTTCTGTATGAGGGATAATGTCAACTTTTTCACCGCCAAGCTCGTTTACAACGGCCTGAACACGTGAACCACGCATACCAACACACGCACCAACCGGATCGATTGAGTTGTCATGTGAAAGAACTGCGATTTTTGCACGGCTACCCGGATCACGCGCAACTGCTTTAATCTCGATAATGCCGTCATAAATCTCAGGCACTTCTTGCGTAAACAATTTCGCCATAAATTCAGGGTGTGAACGTGAAAGGAAAATTTGCGGGCCGCGTGTTTCTTCACGTACTTCGTAGATGATCGCACGAATACGGTCATTCACATTTAGTGGCTCACGAGGAATAGTTTCATCACGGCGAAGAAGGCCTTCTGCACGACCTTGAATATCAATTGTTGCGTTACCGTACTCAACACGCTTTACGACGCCGTTTACGATTTCGCCAACTTTGTCTTTGAACTCTTCATATTGTCTTGCGCGCTCGGCTTCACGCACTTTTTGCATGATAACCTGTTTCGCTGTTTGTGCAGCAATACGACCAAAATCAAGAGGAGGAAGCTCATCAATCAGGAAATCACCAGGCTGTGCATCAGGTTTGATACGAACCGCTTGATCCAGCTTTAATTGAGATACTTCATTTTCAATCTCATCATCATTTGCAATCACTTCGCGGTAACGCTTCAATTCAATATCACCGTTGCTGCGGTTGATTTGCGCACGGATGTCTTGCTCGTAGCCATATTTTGAACGGCCGGCCTTTTGGATCGCTTCTTCCATCGCCTGAAGGACGATTTCACGATCGATATTTTTTTCACGTGCTACTGTGTCTGCAACCTGAATTAGTTCCATATTTATCTCCTAAAATTATTAGCAGTCGCTTTTATAAGTTCATCAGTTAAAACCAGTTTTGCCTTAGCCAAATCGGAGTAGGGGATTTCAACATCACCTGTATCCGTTGTGACAAGAATTTTTTCATCGTTCATACCGTTCAAAACACCACGGAAACGCTTTTGTCCGTTTTCTGCCGGTAATGCGGTTTCAAGCTTAGCTTCAAACCCTTTAAAGTCTTCGAAATCCTGTTGAGAGATCAGCAAGCGGTCAATACCGGGGGAGCTAACTTCTAATCTATACGCTCCATTAATCGGGTCTTCTACATCCATTACCGCAGAAATTGCACGGCTGATTTTTGCTGCGTCATCAACGAGTAAATTTTTCATCGCAGGATCTTCTGCCATGATCTGTACATTGGACGCGCTACCTTCACCTGTGATTTTCACATGGTGCAGAGAAAAGCCCAAATCTGCTACAACAGGCTCAACTAAATCATAGATCTTTTGTTCTAATGGCGAGTAACGCATTTTATTCCATTCTTTTCATTCGGTAACAAAAAAGGCGGGTCTCTTTTTTGAGCCCACCGTCTTTATAAGCCGGATATTTACGAAGTTTATACGCCCATCCTCGGCAGAATGCAAGGAAAAATCAGGATTATATTTTTGTGAAAATCATATAGGCCATTTTCTTTGCACCCTTTGCACCTTTTAGCTCGTAGCGCGTCTTTATCCAGTCTTGTGGTGGTGTAGACCAATCCGTTTTGGTTTTTGCATCCCAAACAAAGTCAGGATGGTTGTTAGCCTGTGTGCACATCCAGTCTGCAAGGTCGGGAACATCTGTTGTGAGAACGAGCTTTCCATTCGGTTTCAAGATGTGAGACAGAATGGTTAGATTTTCCTGATTGATAATGCGGCGCTTATGGTGGCGCGTTTTATGCCAGGGATCAGGGTTTAATACATAAATTTTATCAATTGATTGCGGCGTAATTGATCGGGCAAGAATCATGCCATCATCCATAATAACACGCGTGTTTTTGCAAGATGATTCGGGAATGTTCTTAAGGAAATCCGCCATACCGTTGATAAACGGTTCGGCGCCAAGGAATGCGATATCTTTATTCTTTTGTGTATCTTCAATAAGGCGCTCACCATGACCGAAACCTATTTCCAAATGATATGCGCTGTAATAATTTTTAAATAGGCTTGCAGGGACTAGGTCATGTGCCTCACTGAGTATGTCATCAGGCACTTGAATTTCAGGCAACACAGTATCCAAAGCAACGCTTCGCTCACCCTTCAGTGCGCGGCCTTGTCTTCGACCAAAAAGACTCCGCTTTTTATAAGCGGAGCCTTCGGTATTATTTAAGTGCTTATCCTGCATTAGCCAAGAATGCGCTGTAGCTCATCAACAAGGTCAGTTCTCTCCCATGAGAAACCGCCATCTTCTGTTGCTGTACGGCCAAAGTGACCGTAAGCTGCTGTGCGCTCATAGATTGGCTTGTTTAGCTTTAGGTGCTCACGGATACCGCGTGGACGTAAGTCAACAAGCTGTTGTAGTGCATCAACAATCGCAGTTTCCGGCGCTGTGCCTGTACCGTGAGTGTTTAGGTATACAGAAATCGGCTTTGATACACCGATTGCGTATGAAAGCTGGATTGTACAACCTTCTGCATAGCCAGCAGCAACAACGTTTTTCGCAAGGTAACGTGCGATATACGCAGCTGAACGGTCAACTTTTGTCGGATCCTTACCAGAGAACGCACCACCACCATGAGGGGCCGCACCGCCATATGTATCAACAATAATCTTACGACCTGTCAAACCACAGTCACCAACCGGACCACCAATAACAAAACGGCCTGTCGGGTTAACGTATAGCTCTTCTTCAGATGGCATCCAACCTTCAGGCAACACTTCTTGAATGTATGGACGAACCAATTCTTTTACATCTTCTTGTGATAGACCTTCGGCATGCTGCGTTGAAACAACTACAGATTTTACACCAACAGGCTTGTCGTTTTTGTATTCCAAAGTTACCTGAGATTTAGAATCAGGCTCAATACCTTTTAACTTGCCAGAGCGGCGGTCTTCGGCCATACGGCGCAAGATCATGTGAGAGTAATGCAAAGGAGCAGGCATAAGGGCATCTGTTTCCTTTGTCGCATAACCAAACATAATACCTTGGTCACCTGCGCCTTCTTCTTTATCTACGCCTGTACCTTCGTCAACGCCTTGTGCGATGTCCACTGATTGGCTGTGCAGTTTCACATCAATATTTGCAGTCTTATAGCTAAAACCTTCTTGGTCATAACCGATGCTTTTAATAACATCACGTGCAGTTTGCTCGATAAGGTCTTTTGTAATGCTTTCAGGGCCACGTGTCTCACCGGCAATAACAACGGTATCTGTTGTCACCAACGTTTCACAGGCAACGCGTGAATATGGGTCAGCTTTTAAATAAAGATCAAGAACAGCATCTGAGATACGGTCACAGATTTTATCCGGGTGACCTTCAGATACAGATTCGCTTGTGAAAATGTAGTCGGTAAGTGCTTTTTGTTGCATGGCTTGTCCTGAGTATGGCATTTTTCGCTCACTGTTAATTTATGTATTTCAAGTGATGAACCCTAAATCAAAAAAAAGGCTTTGTTCAAGCCTTAATTATGAAATTTGTCGGTATTTTCACTAGGTTGTTGAAATATTTATGAAATATTCTTCGCCATAGTCTTTAGAAACTTTAGCATTTCTTTACGTTTTTTCTGGTCATTGACAGAATAATAGGTGCGTACAAGATCCAAGGTTTCTTTTTTATTCATTACATCTTCCGGAAGTGTGTCACTCTTAACGGGAGCACTACCAAAATCTTCTTGCGCATTATCGGACATACCGCTTGCCGCAGTTGATTTCTTACCTGATAAATCCAGACCATCATAAAAATAGTCTATCGATACTTCCAGTACCTTACTGAAATTATAAAGGCGACTTGCGCTTATGCGATTTGCACTACGTTCATACTTCTGGACTTGCTGAAAGGTTACTCCAACCGCATCAGCGAGTTTTTCCTGACTTATACCAAGCAAAGATCTACGGTTTTTTAGTTGTTTACCGACATGCTTGTCTACGAAATCTGGTAAACCCTTAGTTTTTTTCTTTTTTTCTACTGACATTTAATACCTTGTACCCAATGGTTTATATCTAAAGATTATACGACTTAAACTATATTAGTTTCTCTACAAGAGTGAGGAGTTATAGCACAAGTACTATGGTATGCAATAACACTTTAGTATAATAAATATAGGTGCAAAAGTATAGTTAACACCTTTTAGGTGAAATATTGTATTCGCATAACAATCATAGGTTATACTAAAGTATTTAGCGCTAGTTTTATTTAGTTGGTTATTTATCCTATTTTTATACAGATTTCTATTAAAATGATGCCGAAATTATACCTTTATTGTTATATTTAATTTTTGAAATTATAGATCCGTCTTTATTAATTGCAGCACTAACACCTGTATTTGCAGCGCGTAATACAATTGTATTTTTTTCTATTGCGCGAAACTGCGTTTGTACTAAATGCTGTTGCGGGCCTGCACTATCTCCATACCAAGCGTCATTCGTAACATTTACAACGAATGTCTGCTGTGTTTGTATCCGAAATAAGTCCGGAAAAATTATCTCATAGCAAATAAGTGGCTTAATCTTAATGTTATTGAAAGCAAATTCTTTTTTTTCTGTTCCGGGTTTAAATCCAGTAAATCCCACAATGGGAGATAATTTTAAAATATTATCAAATGGCATGTACTCACCAAATGGAACGAGATGTGATTTGTCATAGGTTTCGGTTATTTTGCCCTGGTTGTTAATGGCAATAACGCTGTTATATGCATTTTTACCATCATAACGAAGAGCACCTGCAATGAGCGTTGCTTGATGAGGATATGTATTAAGCATGTCTGAAATTTTATTCATAACCCATGGTGCATTTAACAGATCCTGACTAATTGCTGTTTCCGGCCAGATAACAAATATGTGCTGTATTGTGTCGGGAACGTCATTCTCTGTCGGAACATTATATTTTGATAGGTCTATAAGGTGCTGAAAATTCGGAACACGGTTTTCAGGCTTCCATTTTTCCGCCTGCAGAATATTTGGCTGTACTATTATGAATGATGTGTCAGGTGATGCAGACGGGTATATTGCGCGGGTTTTATGGCTTCCATACATAAAGCTTGCAACAATGCCTGCAAGCACAAATAGAGCCATAAAGTATTTTTGCACCAAAGGGGTGTTCTTATTTAATAATAGTGCAGGCAATGTTAGCCATAAGATTGTTAAGCTGTTTAGTAGGTAAACATTCCACAAACTGGCAACTTGCGCAATTTGAGGGATGCCTATCCATGTATAAGCGTATAAATTCCATGGAAACCCTGTGAATAGTGTACCTCTGCAAAAATCAGCAACAGACAATAATGTACAAAAAAGAATATATCCGCTTAAGTTAATACTATGCCCTGGCTTAATTATTTTAAAAATCGCACAAAACGTCGCTGTGAACGGCGCAAGAATTGCGGGTAAACCGATAACCGCAAACGGCCAAGCCCACCAATAAGGGTTATCTTCAACGAGTAGGGCGTTACCAATCCAGTATAGGCTGAAAGTAAAATAGCCGAGTGAGAACATGAATCCTAAAAGAAAGGACTTTTTGACCGACGGGCAGCGTGCAACACATATATATAGGCCGCATAGCCCCACACATAGTGCCGACCATATATTATAGGGCGCCATCGATAGAGCGGAAAATGCGCCCAATAAAAATAAGAAAAGAGCCTTTTTCATTTCTCTTTCATATATATATCACGTAGATGGTTCAAGAGAGGAGTTAGTGTTCTTCAATTTGAATTTGCGGTAAATCACGAATGCATAATCGGTTAACACGGCGTGCACTGGCATCAATAACTTCAAAACGCATTCCTGAATGGTGATGTAATATTTCACCACGCACAGGCACGCGCCCTGCAATAAAGAAAACCAGACCACCAAGTGTGTCGTTTTCATCCCGTTCTTCATCGCTTAGCATTTTTCCGAATTGATCTTCAAACTCTTCTAGGTTTACACGCGCATCCGCAACAACAGTTCCGTCAGTTTGCACGCTTATTTCTGGATGATATTCGGGATCATGTTCATCATCAATCTGCCCGACAATGTCCTCGATCAAATCACCTATGGTAACCAAACCGTCAATACCGCCAAATTCATCGACAACCAAAACCATGTGTTTACGGCTCATACGCATTTGCAAAAGCAAATCAAGAACCGGAATAGACGGCGACACAATCGGAACTTCACGTGCAAGGTCTTTGGTTACAAGTGATTGTCCGCGCGCTAAGGTCGCAAGTATATCTTTGACATGAATACAGCCAACGACGTTATCAAGTGTGTCATGATATATCGGGAGGCGGCTATATTGTGTTTCCGCAAGTAATGCGAAAATGTCTTCCTGTGTTGCCGTATCAGGCAAAGCGACGATATCAGCGCGAGGAATCATAACATCTGCTGCGCACAAATCCCGCAGTTTCAGGATGTTGGAAATCAGGGTTTTTTCATGTGAAGAAATAGATGTTTCGCCCTCATCACCATTGGCACTATCTTCGATGAATTCTTCTAATGTTTCACGAAGCGTAGAATCAGGTTTGTTTTTGAAAAGGGACACGACGCGATCAATAAGACCCGGGCCGTTATCAGCGTCAGAATTGCCGCTGGTATTATTATCTACACCACCATTTACAATCGGTGATGCGATCGTACTCGGAGGTTCTTCTATTTCTTCTACTTTATCATTCATTTTAAGCATGTTCTTACCAAATATTGTGCCATAAATTTAGCAGACTTCATAAGGGTTTTTTATATGAAATGCACTTAAAAAGTGAACTTCCAACTTTTCCATTTCTTCTGCTTCTTCATCATCAATATGATCATAATGTAATAAATGCAGGCATCCGTGCACTAACATATGTACGTAATGGTCATGAATATCCTTCTTTTGTTGCGCAGATTCGGCCGCAATTGTGTCTAATGAAATAATAATATCACCCAATGAAACGAACGGGCCGCCCGCATCTATTCCATCTGCAGCATCAGTGATGGGGAATGATAAGACATTGGTTGGTTTATCTTTTTGTCGATAATCACGGTTTAGCTCTTGGATGAATTCGTCATTCGCAAGAACGATACTAACTTCGATAATGTCAGTATCTTTAATAAGTTCAGAAAGGACGTGCGTGATTATTTTTTCGGTAAGGAGAGAGATATCCTGTAAATGGTCACTCCATCTTTCATCTTCAATTGTGATGTCAATTTCAAATACTGGCATGGCTCTGTATTATTTTTTCTTCACTTCATACGCATGAATGATTTTACGTACTAAACCATGGCGGATAACATCTTCACCTTCGAAGGTAATAAAACCGATATCCTCAATCCCACCTAAAAGCTCAAGTGCTTCATCAAGCCCTGAACGGATGTGGGGCGGTAAATCTGTCTGGCTGGCATCACCTGTTATAACCATATGCGAGGATTCGCCCATACGTGTTAAGAACATTTTCATTTGGGCACATGTTGCGTTTTGCGCCTCATCCAAAATGACGAAGGCATGCGCCAGTGTCCGGCCGCGCATAAACGCGAGTGGGGCGATCTCAATCTCTCCGATTTCCATTTTTTTCATCAAGAAATCCCATGGCAACATATCATGCAAGGCATCATAAATAGGCCGTAAATACGGGTCTATTTTTTCCTTCATATCACCGGGCAGAAAGCCGAGGTTCTCACCCGCCTCAACGGCAGGGCGACAAAAAATTAAGCGTTCTACTTCGCCTTTCAAATACATATCAATACCGGCTGCTACGGCCAGATATGTTTTACCGGTACCGGCGGGGCCAAGACCAAAGACCATGTCGCGTTGTTTAATAAGTTCAATATAACGTTTTTGGTTGGGTGAACGAGGCGCGATCGTTTTGTTTTTTGTCTTAATTAGCGCGCTTTTACTGTCGGTTTCTTTTTCAGCCTGATTAGGCTTGCCTTTATCGTGTTTGCCTGAATTTATAAAACGGAGTTCGGCATCTATATCTGCATGGGTCACGTTTAATAGCTCCTTGCTTCGCAATCTCGTATAAAGGGATTGTAAAATAACTTTTATTTTTTCTTTTGATTCTTTGCTACCGCTCACACGTAAAAGATTCCCGCGATCGGAAATGTTAACTTTTAACTTTTTTTCGAGATAGGAAAGATGATCGTTATATTCACCAAACAACAACGGTACGATGTCGTTATCTGCGAATTCTAATATAAGCTCTTTTGACAATAAAAAACCTTTCGGATCAGTGCGCTATACTTATAATCTAATTCTACACTAATCCGTCTGAAAAAACTATATTTTTAGACCTAAAGGTTTAGCCCTTGATCATCCTCCATATAGGCGATCTCTTCGTTAATGAACGAAAGGTTTTTATGTTTATCGCCCGGATTTGGCTCCATGCGTCTTTTTTCCGTACCGCCTTTGGCGAAAGCTTGTGTAGCACCGGCCTGTGCTATGTCTTTGGCGGTGGCCATTTCTTTAGGCGGGTCTTCTGCGTTTGTTACTTCCGCACTAACGTATTCATGACGATCAACGGCATCCTGTAGAGCTGTCCAAGCTTTTCGTATGTGTTTTTTATGTGAACGTGCTTTTTTCGTCACGTTATCAGCAGGACGATTTAGGGTATTCGCAAGCATTTCATTATCTGTGTAAATTTTAACTGTTGAGCCTGCCGATAGGTGGTTAAGGGCATCACTGGCTGCATAAACATCCGCTAAACTGGTTGATGCTTCTTGAGTGGAAAGACGCATAGGTTGAGAGCTTCCTGCTTGCTTGCCCTTACCATTTGTTTTTACCCACGCATAACCAACACGATGTTCATGATCTGCATCAATTGCACTTGCTATATATACGTTTTGATCTTTTTTACTGGACATATATCCCCCCGTTTAAAAATTTAATTCACTGTCGCTATAATCTTCGATCAGCTCATTTTCATCCCAGAATTTTTGAAAATTATCACTCATATCATCTTCGTTGTGTCGTGCAGCTGTATTTGCAAGGCTGTGCGCTGTTGCCATATGCTTGTTTTCATCTTCTTGCGTGTGAATAGCCTCGACATCTGTATGTCTTTCTAATGTTTCGGATAATGTTTCCCAAGCCGCTTGAAGTGCACGATTATTAGCTGATCTTCTAATTTTATCGTAAAGTTTGTTATTGGTTATGGCGTCGCAAACGCAAACGGAATCACTATGTAGAACGACAGCTTGGCTTTCTGCGATACTTTCAAGGGCTTCACGCGCGGCATAAACCTCGGCTACAGTCGAGCAACCCTTTGAAATATCAAGGCGAAACCCTTGCTGGTCAATAACATTATCGCGACTGTCCGTTTTAACCCAGCCTACAGCAAAGCGGGAATTGGAAATATCTGCGCTACCGTCTACATAAAGATGGCGGCGATTATCTTCACCCATAATGTTAACCCTGTTTTATTATCCGCATACAATATTATGCGGCTTCATCATCGTAAATTACGATGTCTCCTGTCAAGGAATTATCAAAAGCACTCGTGATCTTAACGTCAATGATGTTGCCGATCAGACGCTCATTCCCTTGTACATATACCGATTGGAAGAAAGGGCTACGACCACTAAGTTGTCCGTCTTTCTTACCTTTACGATCAAACAAAACAGGCATTACAAGGCCTTCGCAGGTCTTGTTGAATTCCGCTTGTTGTTCGTTGATCAAAGCTTGAAAACGGCTCAAACGCTCTGAGGCGATATGATCAGGAACAAGCGCTGCCTGTAAGTTTGCCGCAGGTGTTCCCGGGCGTGCACTATATTTGAATGAATAGCATGATGCATATTTAACATCGCGCGCCAATTGCATTGTGTCTTCAAAATCTTGCTCTGTTTCACCAGGGAAACCGATAATGAAATCAGAAGAAAACGCAATATCTGGACGCGCTTTGCGTAGGCGTTCAATAACATCACGATATAAATCAGCCTTATGTTTGCGGTTCATAGCTTCTAAAATACGGTCAGATCCACTTTGGACAGGTAAGTGGAGGAACGGCATTAATTTCAAAATTTCGCCATGTGCAAAAATTAGGTCATCATCCATATCACGCGGATGCGATGTGGAGTATCGAATGCGCTCTATGCCTTCTATGTCGGCAACTTTACGGATGAGATCAGCCAAGCCCCATGTCGTGCCATCAGGGCCAATACCGTGATATGCATTTACGTTCTGACCGAGTAAGATAATTTCCAACGCCCCCTGATCACGCAGGCGGTGTGCTTCATCAATAATTTCTTGCGCGGGACGCGAATATTCTGACCCGCGTGTATATGGCACAACACAGAATGTACAAAATTTATCGCAGCCTTCTTGGATTGATAGATATGCACTTGCGCCTTCGATTGTGTGCTGTTCGGGCAAGTGATCGAATTTCGATACAGTCGGGAATTCGGTGTTTACAATACGTTCTGCGCCGCTGGCTTTTAAAACCATTTCGGGTAATTCGTGGTATGTTTGTGGGCCAAAAACCATATCGACATATGGCGCACGTTCAAGAATGAAATCACCTTCAGCTTGCGCGACACAGCCTGCAACGGCGATTAACATCTTTTCGCCTTTTTCTTCTTTTGCCTCTTTGTGCGGGCGCAAACGACCAAGCTCAGAAAAAACTTTATCCGTAGCTTTTTCACGAATATGACATGTGTTTAAAATCATCATATCGGCGTCTTCAGGGGTATCCACAGGTTTGTATCCAAGGGATGAAAGGATATCTACCATACGGTTACTGTCATATACGTTCATCTGACAGCCCCATGTCTTTACGAAGAGTTTCTTGTGTGTCTGTGTCATTTTGGATTACACTCTATGTCTATATTTTCTTGGTTTTCAACTGTGTCTTAAACCACAAAAAATGCCTGAAAATCAAGATTTTTATATCCACCGATGCTAATGCAGGTAAAATTTATGAAAAGAACAATTCTTGCGCTCCAATCCTTGCTGCCTGATGAAATGGTAAAACTGGAGTGTGATTATAAGGTTGTGCGCCTTTGGGAAAGCAATGATCCGGATAAAACGATTAGGGATTACGCCAATGATGTACAGGCCGTTTTATCGACCTATAACAGTGGCGGCGTCAGTGATCGCCTGATGGATGCCTTACCAAATCTCGAGATTATTGCTCAATTCGGTGTCGGGTATGACAACATTGATCTTGCGGCGGCCAAGAAACGTAACATCGCGGTTACGAATACGCCTGATGTCTTAACGGATGACACCGCTGACGTTGCGATGTTCTTGATGCTCAATGTTGCGCGCCGCGGCGTAGAGGGCGATGTTTTTGTGCGCGTCGGGCGTTGGAGTTCGGGACCGTTGCCGTTATCAACGTCTATTTCGGGCAAAACAGTAGGAATTGTTGGGCTTGGCCAGATTGGCCAGGCCATAGCACAACGCGCAGAAGCGTTTAATACACAAATTATATATCACTCTCGAAGTGAGAAGGATGTGCCCTATGTTTACTATGATGATTTAGAGGAAATGGCACGAGAAGCGGATTTTCTTATTTTGGCTTGTGCAGGTGGCCCTGAAACGGAAAAGATGATTGATTATAAAATTCTTGAGGCATTGGGATCGCGCGGATTTTTAATTAACATCGCTCGCGGATCTGTCGTAGATGAGGATGATTTACTATTGGCGCTCACGAATAAAACCATCGCAGGGGCGGGGCTTGACGTTTTTGCAAACGAGCCATTCGTTCCTGACGCTATGCTGAAGATGGATAATGTGGTTTTATCGCCGCATGTCGGCTCAGCTACGCATGAAACACGTTCGAAAATGGGAATGCTTGTGATTGATAATTTATCAGCGTATTTCGAGGGCAAACCATTATTGACTCCTGTTAAGCTCGCGAGTTAAAAGAATTTACATTTAAAAGGGTTATGAATGAAAACTTGGGTATATTTTACGTTCCTCGCGGTGTGTTTTTTACCGTCTACAGTTTGGGCAAAAGCCTGTTACGACAAAAGAGAAGCAGAAGCAGAGCAGGGGATCAGAATTCACAGCGAATTGATGGTTATTGGTTTGAATTGCGCGCATATGGCCGATGCGAACGGTAACAATCTGTATGTGGAATTTAAAAAATTCACAAAAAAGCATGAGGCGCTTTTCGCCAAGTATGAAGATATTATCCTTACCTATATGCAAAAAAACGGTACAGCAAAGCCTGAAAAGGCTATGCACACATTGCGTACGAATTTTGCGAATAAAATCTCTAATGATGTTGCAACGATGCGCCCGGATATTTTTTGCCGTACATATGCATCACGCATCGAACAAGCCAGTAAGATGAATCAGGAAGATATTCGTAAATGGGCGGCCACACCCTATCCGCAATACCCTGTTTCTCAACCCGTGTGTAAGAATTAAGCTGTTGATATTTAATAACTGTTTCTTTTCATGGCGTTGAAAACATACTACGCTGTATGAAAAAACAGGTAGGTAAATATAATGAGCGCAGATGCACCCGTAAGTGTCGATGAGGCAATCAATAACTTTTTTAAGCCGATATCTGAGTCCGTATCAGGTGTAATTTTTTACCCTATACCCTTTGGTAGTGATCATGATGTTCCGCTTATCCTGCTTTGGCTTGCTTTTGCGGCTCTGTTTTTTACATTCTATCTGGGTTTCGTAAATATTCGTTATTTCCCTACAGCTGTTAAACTTCTTTTCGGCAAGGGAATGGAAAAAGGGGATGGTGGCGAAATCAGTCAGTTTCAAGCCCTTATGACTTGCCTTTCAGGTACGGTCGGCCTTGGTAACATTGCGAGTGTTGGTGTAGCTATATCCCTTGGCGGGCCAGGTGCTGTTTTATGGATGACCCTTATGGGATTTTTGGGGATGTCATCTAAATTTGCTGAGGTTATGCTTGGCGTTAAATATCGTATTCATCCAGACCCTGAAAACCCTAAAAAGACCGCAGGCGGGCCCATGTATTATATCAAGGCTGCCTTTGAAAAACGTAACCTACCCAAGGTCGGTAGTCTTATCGCCGTTATTTTCTGTTGCTTTTGTATATCGGGTGCAGTTGGCGGCGGAAACATGTTTCAGTCTAATCAGGTGTTCCAACAGCTTGTAACAATTACCGGCGAAGCACAAAGCCCCATTCAGGATTATGGGTGGCTCACGGGTATAGTCATGGCTTTTTTAGTAGGGATTGTAATCGTCGGCGGTTTATCAAGTATTGCTGCTGTGTCGTCAAAACTAGTTCCGGTCATGGCGTTTATCTATGTCTTTATGGGATTGATTATCATTGGTTTAAACTATCAACAAATCCCGGCGGCGTTCTCTACGATTTTCCAATCGGCATTCGGTTTACAGGCCGCAGGCGGTGGTATGATCGGTGCGTTCATGGCCAGTATCCTTAACGGTGTTAAACGTGCCGCATTTTCAAATGAATCAGGGCTGGGTTCCGCTGCTATTGTTCAATCAACAACGAATACTGACGGACCTGTAGGTACCGGTTTTGTGGCGATGCTAGGTCCGTTTATTGATACGATTATTATATGTAACATCACCGCCATGGTTATTGTGATCACGGGCGCATATGAGCAATCGGTAGATATTGAAGCTGTAGAGTTGACATCACGGGCGTTTTCAATGGGGATAACCAACGCGGATTATGTTTTAACGCTCTGTGTCATTTTATTCGCTTATTCTACGATTATCGCCTGGTATTATAATGCTGAGGTTTGTGTAAAATATCTTTTTGGTGAAAAAAAATCCGTAGAAAATATTTTCAAGATTTTCTATTGCCTTTGTATTGTTGTCGGTGCGGCAGCGAAACTATCTGATCTTATTGATTTTACAGATGCCGTATTCCTTGCGATGGCTTTCCCGAACATGATTGGTTTATATATGTTTGCGCCTGAAATTAAACGCGACGTCAAAGAATATGTACAACGTCTTAAAAATTCATAATAATTTACCTTTTGTAAAACACTATTGATTACACTGCACGATGTGACCATAATGTTCGTGGTGAAAATCGGATTGAATAAATAGAGGGGCGTGTCGTGCAAGGTTCCAGCACTTTGGTAAACACAAAATTTTGTCAGGGGATATCAGATATTTCTGATAGTTACTCAGGTTTCATAGTAGATCAGTGGGGAGTGCTTCACGACGGCAAGAAGGCATTTGACGGTGTCGTTGATTGCTTGAAAGAGCTTCAGGATCGTAAGAAACACGTTATTATCCTCTCTAATTCCGGCAAGCGCGCAGAACAGAATCGCGAACGTATGGAAGATTTGGGGATATCCGCAAATCTTTATAACGATTTAATTACATCTGGTGAAATGACGTGGCGCGGCCTGAATGAGCAAACTGATGGCTATTTTAAAAATATCGGCACGAAATGCGTAATTATCAGCCGTGGCGGTGACAGATCCATTGTAGAAGGTCTGGATGTTGAGGTTGTCGAAGACCCAAAAGAGGCGAACTTCTTGTTAATCAGCGGTTCTGATGCTCCTGAAAAGACATTAGAAGATTATGAGCCAATTTTAAAACAATGTGCGCGATATAAATTGAAGGCAATTTGCGCAAACCCAGATAGTTTGGGTGTTATGGGCGGTAAAAATATTATGGGACCGGGCACGTTGGCTGCACGATACAAGGATTTTGGCGGTATTGTTGAATATATCGGAAAACCGCACCAACCAATTTTCCAATATTGCATTCGTATCTTACAGGAAAAGGGTATTTATCCCGGCCAAACGGTTATGATTGGTGATACTATGGCGCATGATATTCTTGGCGGCTCGCTTGTAAATATTGACACATGCTTGGTAAAGCGCGGCTTGCACTCATCTGTTTTTAAAAACTGCGAATCTCCGGCAGAAGTTGACAAGACGCTAGATGTTCTTATTCGCCAATATAATAATATTCGTCCGAAATATCTGGTTGATGACTTTATGTGGGGTAAGGCTTTGCCTGATCGTAAGCATAAGAAAAGATCGCCGCGTCGTGGTGAATAGCAAATAAACCTTTTTTACGTTTATTCTTCTTCTTGTTGAAACGCTTGCTCGTTCATCGTAGCCTTATTTGCGTTTAAATCCATTTGAAGGAAGGCATCGCTCACTTCTGATTTCAGCAGAACGCACATTGCGGCCTTAATCTCAGGAATAAGTCGTTCTGTCGCGGTTTCACCGAGCCTTATTAATTCTTCCGCTTTTTCAAATTCTAGCAAGCCAATATGACCAATTGGTGGTTTGATATGAATATCGGGCGGTTCACCCGCAAGACGTGAACGTGTTAAACGGTCTTGTAAAATGCCAAGCCCCGAAACCATGACACCAAACAGGCTGGGGTTGTTTTCTTCTCTACGGAATAATCTGCGTGAAATAGATGATTGCAAAAACGGTTTTTGATCCTCTAGCGGAACATCATCTTTGTTGAAGATGTCAAACCCTGTAATTGTTTGGTAAGATTGCCCGGGTTTAGCTGCTTTACCAATTAAATCTGTGTTCAGGTCAACAGCAATAGTCATACGTGCACCCATCGCTTGACAGGGGGAAATCGGGCAAGGGTTAACAAGTGCACCATCGACCAAATGACGCTCATCGCGATAAACAGGGGGGAAGACACCGGGAAGCGCAAAAGAAGCCGACATGGCCTCAATAATATCTCCGCGCCTAATCCATACTTCATGCCCGGTCGCCAGATCCGTCGCGATGCAAATCATCGGATGCGGAAGATCTTCCAGCAACATATCATCAAAATGAGTTTTAAGAGTGTCAGTTAAGCGCTTACCGCCAACAAGACCTGCGCTACGTACACGAAAGTCGAGATATGAAAATATTTTGAAACGATTTAATGATAATGCCCATTCCTCAAGAGCATCTAATTTTCCCGCCAGATAGCAACCTCCAACAACCGACCCGATCGATGTGCCGGCAATAAGACTAGGGTAAATATTATGTTTGTTTAGTGTTTTAAGGACACCGATATGGGCGAATCCTCTGGCCATACCGCCACCAAGCGCAAGGCCTAAACCGGGTTGTCCGTTTGTAACGTTAAATACCAAAAGTCGTCTCCGTGTATTGCTCAGTCACAAGACATCATTTACAATTCTTAGAATTTCATTATAACACACTGAAACTAGATAAAGATACTGTGATGACTGCTGCACCGCCGAAAAATATTAGAAAAAACGAAAGTAGCAATGCGACATCTACGGCATTAATTAAACGTCTGTTACGCGGTTATGTGTTGCCCTATAAATTTGACATCATAATTGCCATGTTTTTTATGATTATATCAGGTGGTATGACAGCTTTAATTGCTGCACTAATGCAACCCGTCCTTGATGATGTTTTATATGGTCAAAAGAAAGAACTTATTGTTCCTGTCTGCGCTGCTATTGCTGTGGCCTTCGCCGGCCGGGGTATCACGACATATATTCATACATTGATTATGAACCGTATCGGGCATTCTATTGTTGCGGATATTCAGACAAAATCATTTGAACATTTTCTGTCTATGGATATGGCATTTTTTCATAGAAACCCCAGTGGGCATTTGTTATCGCGAATTGTAAATGATGTGAATGTTTTACGTGGTGCGGTGACAAACTGTATGACAGGTATGGGGAAGAGTGTTTTTACCTTGGTTTTTCTGATCGGCTTAATGTTTTATCGTGATTGGAAACTTACACTTGCGGCGTTCATTGTCTTTCCGCTGATCTCCCTTTTCGTCATTTATATTGGTAAGCGTCTGCGCAGCATTTCAAAAAGCATACAGCGTGAAATGGGGGGCTTGTCGGATATATTATCGCAAACTTTTACGGGTATCAGACTGGTTAAAGCATACGGTATGGAAGAATCAGAAAACGTAAAAGCAAAAGCAACAATTCATGATGTACGTGATCTGAACATTAAATCTGTTAAGGTAGCAACATTATCTACGCCAGTTAATGACACCATTGTCGGCATGATCTTTGCTGCAATTATCGCATACGGTGGATATAGTGTGATAGCAGGTACAACATCTGCTGGGCAGTTGGCTTCTTTCATTGCTGCATTCAGCCTAGCTTATGAACCGATGAAGAAATTGGCAAAGCTGAATAACTCATTGCAGCTCGGCTTAGGAGCAGCAGAGCGCGTATTCGAAGTTATGGATGAAAAGCCGGAAATTAATGACGCAAAAGACGCACACCCATTATTGTTAGAGCATGCGGAAATCACTTTCGATAGTGTCGATTTTACGTATGAAGGAAGTGAGTTAAAGGCATTAAACGGTGTGTCTTTCACAGCGCCAAAAGGCAAAGTTACCGCACTGGTTGGGCCATCCGGCGGTGGAAAATCAACTATTATAAATCTTATTCCGCGCTTTTATGATGTGTCAGGTGGCAGCATTATGATTGATAATCAGGGCCTTCGTGAAGTAACACAGAAGTCATTGCGCTCGCATATTGCACTGGTCTCTCAGGACATTATGATTTTTAACGCATCAGTTTGGGAAAATATTCGTTACGGCAGACCTGAGGCAAGCGATGAAGAAGTGCAGGACGCAGCAAGAAAAGCGGCCGCACATGACTTTATCGTCGGGCTGGAGCAGGGGTATGATACAATCCTTGGTGAAAGCGGAGTGAAAATATCAGGAGGACAAAAACAGCGTATTTCAATTGCACGCGCCATTTTGCGTGATGCACCGATTTTACTTTTGGATGAGGCAACCTCAGCTCTTGATAACGAATCAGAAAAACTGGTTCAGGAAGCTTTGGCAGAGTTACAAAAGGGACGCACAACCCTTGTTATTGCCCACAGGTTAACAACCGTTCAGGGCGCCGATAACATACTCGTTTTACAAAATGGACAAATCGTAGAGCAGGGTACTCACGACACTTTGATGAAAAACAAAAGCCTTTATGAGAGTATGTATAATACAGGCATGAGGGAATAAAAATGAGCCATGTATTTACCTTTATAATCACAACTTTGTTTTTTGGTTATATAGGTATTTGCCTGTTTATGTTTCAGAAGCAAGATGAGATGTTATATTCTCCAAAGAAGGTTGAGAATATTCCTGTGCTTGCAGACGCGGATAACGCTCAAATAATTACTGTAAAGACAGAAGATGGTATAAGTCTTAATGGTTGGTATTTTCCGGCTCAAAAGCAAATGCCCACAATCGTTTTCTTTCATGGCAATTCATTCACAATAAGCGATACTTATTCATATATTAAGAGTTACGTAAATGATGGCTACGGCCTGCTAATGATTGAATATCGTGAATATGCTGGGCATGAAGGAAAATTTAGTGAGCGCGGAGCGTATTCTGACGCGCGGGCTTTTCTGAGCTGGCTATATCAACAAGATGGAATTAATCCTGACAATACCGTTTATTACGGTGAATCATTAGGCAGTGCCATTGCTATAGAAATGGCAAAATATGCTGAACCGAGGGCATTGATTTTACTGTCATCTTTTTCATCTATACTTGATGTTACGAAACAACAATTTCCTTATTTACCAATTTGGCTAATACTAAGAGATAAATATCTAAATGATATTAAAATTAAAAATGTTAATTGTCCTGTTTTGATACTACATGGCGGCAAAGATGTGATTACGCCTCTATCTTTTGCTGAAAAATTACATCAGGCAGCAAATGAGCCAAAAAAAATGATAGTTTATGAACAGGGTACGCATATAAATTTATACAGTTATGGCGCATACAATGAGATCACTAAATTTATTAAAGACAATTATAAATGATTAAGAAAATGATGAATTTCATTATCGGCTTATGCCTTTTTTACGGCCTGTTTATTCTCGCACTATTTGTCATGCAAAGATCGCTGATTTATTTTCCCGACCGCAGTAGACCGCAGGCATTTAAACAAATTGAAACTGCTACTGTCACAACACAGGATGGCCTGAATATAAGTGGTTGGTTCATTCCCGTGCCACAAGATGTTACCCCCAATGGTAAAACAATCTTGATGTTTCATGGCAATGCCGGGCATTACGGTTATCGCTATGAATATGCCCGTATTTTAAATGCGGCAGGGTATAATTTTCTGATTGCTGGATATCGCGGATATGGTGGTAATACAGGTGATCCTAGCGAGCAGGGTTTCTATATAGATGGCCATGCTTATATCGAATGGTTACGCACTAAAAAAGGTATATACACGAGCGATCTTGTTATCCTCGGTGAATCAATAGGTTCAGGTACGGCAACACAAATGGCCGTAGATTATGATGTTTATGCTCTTGTTCTTTTGGCGCCTTTCTCAAGTCTGCTAGAGCGCGCAAAGGAGCAATATTTTTTTGTTCCCGTAGAGCGCTTGCTGAAGGATAAATTTGATAATGCGCAAAAAATGCCGCAAGTTTCCGCACCAGTTTTAATTGTTCACGGGCAAAAAGATCAGGTGATTCCCGTGGCGCACGCAAAAAAACTCTACGATCTTGCAAAAGAGCCGAAAGTGCTGAAAACTTACGCACAGGCAAACCATAATGATCTTCTTAATTTTTCGGCAATGGATGAAATTATTTCTTTTTTGTCTGGATTACAAAATATCAATTCGGATAATGAATGAGTATAATTTTATATCTCGGAGAATAACATGCCTTGTTACACGGCATTGGAAAAGAAGAATTTGTCAGTATCGCCTGAAGATAATGTCGAATTTGCATTAAAAATCATACAAAAGGAAAAGGTTTCCACCCTTGCCGTAATTGATGATGATGGTGTGTTTTTGGGCATTTTTTCAAAAAAAATACTGCTATCAAACTTAATCCCGGTTTCCGTTGTAGCCGATTCTACATCTGGCTTTCAGATGGACGTGAAAGTGCCGGCCGCGCCCGGTATTTCAAAACGTCTTCAGAATATCAAGTATAGCAAGGTTTCAGATGTTATGAACCGAAAGCCTGTATGCATAGCCCCTGACGCCCCGATATGGGAAGGGGTGGGCATATTATCTCGGCATGGTGCGCCACTTTCGGTTGTGGACAATAAAAATAAGTTTTATGGTTTTATAACATACGATTCTTTACTGGGTGATTTAGAAAATATGGAAACCACAGATAGCTAGGGTTTGAAAGGAGAGAAAATGAAGAAAGTTTTGAGTGTATTCATTTTGTCCCTTGCCTTGCTTTTTTCAGGCTATTGCGTTGCTCAGAATAACGAAGTTCAAGAAAACATTATCGTAAGTGATGCTGTTAAAATCCCACCACCAGCGAATAACGCGCAAGCTGATACAGCTTCTTCTCCCTCTCCAGTAGAAAAATACACAGAAAAACTTTCTGTTATTAGAGCCAAAAGGGGGCCGCTGTCTTTGGATGTTGAAATTGCGGATACTGAGCCTGCGCGTCGTCAAGGCTTAATGTTTCGTAATTCTCTACCTGATGGGAAAGGCATGTTGTTCATATTCCAAGATTATCAAGATCGTCACTTTTGGATGAAGAATACATATATTCCCTTGGACATTATATTTTTGCGTGATGACGGTGTCATCAGTCATATTCACAGAAATGCTGTACCATACTCATTGGACCGAATTCCCTCTAATGGCCCTGCTTTGGCGGTTCTGGAAGTAGGCGGCGGCCAGGCTTCTAAGCTTGGAATAAATATTGGTGACCGCTTATTACATGATGTGTTTCGTTACGATAGCGATAACAGCGAAGAAAATTGATCTTTTTTGTTATAAACTCTTGCCGTATTCGAAATCATCGTGTACAACCCCATAACCATTTGGCCGGAGCGTAGCGCAGCCTGGTAGCGCATCTGTTTTGGGAACAGAGGGTCGGGGGTTCGAATCCCTCCGCTCCGACCACTTATAAAATTTTTTTCCCTATATATTCAAAGCTTTCTTGCCATATATTAATATGCGCACTATTTTATTCCTTGTTATTTAAAAGCGAATACTTACATGAGCGCATCTCAGAGTGAAAAATGGAAAGAACTTGCCGTTCTCGCGCAGGACGGTGATAAGAGAGCTTACGCAGAGTTGCTTAAGACAATAGTGCCGTTTATTAAATCGCGTATTGCCGGACAACTTGCCAACCCTGATTGGGTTGATGAAATAACACAAGAAATTCTTATATCCGTACATAAATCTTTATATTCATATAGCGGTGACAGGCCTTTTACACCTTGGCTTATGGCGATTATACAATTTCGTAAAACCGACTTCTTGAGAAAGCATTACAGGCATAAAGAATTAAAAAGTAAATCTAAGGCTGATACGGAAATTTTTGACACACATGTAACCGAACAGGTATATGCAGGCGAATTAAAAGATATAGAAAACGCCATAAGCGGCCTGCCTGAGTTACAACAAAAAATATTTAGAATGATTAAGGTTGAAGGCTATAGCGCAAAAGAAGTAGCAAAGGAACTTGACATGAGTGTTTCTGCCGTAAAGGTCAGCGCACATAGAACAGCAAATAAATTAAAAGATATGTTAGGGTAATAAAGGAATGAAAGAATCCGCTAAAAATATGGATGATTTGATTGAGGGCTTGTCTAATGACTTGTGCAAAATCAAGAAGATGCCTCACCCATTAAAGCGTGCGATTCCTTGGTTTACACTTGCAATTGCTTATGTGTTTTTTACGCTTTGGATTTTCGGTGTTCGTGATAACGCGCAAGCATTCTTTACAAATCAGTACAATATTTTTGAATTGTTCCTGATGGGGACAATGTTCATTTGTTCAACATTTTGTTCAATATGGCTTTGTGTTCCGGATATGCGCGGTCAAAAATGGATGCTAAGCGTCCCGGTTGCACTGTTTGCTCTTTTTTGTGTTTGGATAAGCCTGAAAATGGTGTTTGAGCCACATGATTTATTAACAATGCGCTGGCATAGCTGCATTACCGAAGGGATAGTGTTTGGTGCTATTCCCGCAATATTTCTAGCGTTTATAACAATTAGCGGAAAAACGACACGGCCAATATGGCTGGCATTCATGAATGCCCTCGCGGTGGGGAGTCTAGGCTACATTGCCCTTAGGATAACATGCGGTTCTGATGATATTGGTCACATCCTCTCGTTTCACATTATGCCTTATGTTATTGTCGGATTTATTATATCTGTTTTGGGACGATATATTTACAAATGGTAGATATTTTTGTATTAAAATCATCTACGTAATAATTAATATCAAAACAGATTGATCGGCTCATACAATGAATGTCAAAATCTATAAACCCAGCAAAAATGTAATGCAGTCAGGCCGTGGTAAGACGCAGGACTGGATTTTGGAATATGAAGAGCAGACCGCGCGTGAAGTAGAGCCGTTAATGGGCTGGACTTCTTCGGGTGACACATTAAATCAAGTAAAGCTTCGCTTTGATGATAAAGAATCTGCAATTGCCTTTGCTGAAAAGAAAGGCTGGGATTATATGGTACAAGCAGAGCATGTTAGACGTGTAAAACCACGTAACTATGTTGATAATTTCAAATATGTCCCTGTTGAAGAGGGAAAATAGCTTGATTTTTATTCGGTTTTTCTGCAGTTTGTGCAGACCTTATTCCGTTGTGGTCCCGTAGCTCAACCGGATAGAGCAACTGCCTTCTAAGCAGTAGGTTGCAGGTTCGAGTCCTGCCGGGATCGCCACTTATTTTCTAAACTTTGTAATATGATTGAAACCAGTCGATGAATTTTGGGACACCGTCCTGAATTGTAGTTGTCGGCTTATACCCACAAATTGCAGTGGTTTCCGTGACATCTGCAAATGTTTCCTTAACATCGCCTGCTTGCATAGGCTTGAAATCAATATCAGCCTTTGTGCCGAGTGCATTTTCAAGTGTAGCAATGAAATCCATCAGATTTTCGCTTTTTGTATTACCGATGTTTAAAACACGATGTGCAACGTTTTCATTATCTTGTTCAGGCGGATGATCAAGTACAGCCAGAACGCCAGTAACAATATCATCAATATAAGTGAAATCTCGCTTCATCTTACCATTATTAAATACGGGCACTTTCTGACCCTTTGTAATGGCGTTCGCAAAAATAAACGGTGACATATCCGGGCGTCCCCAAGGTCCGTAAACCGTAAAAAAACGCAGACCCGTTTGCGGAAAATGGTAAAGGTGAGAATAAGCATGGCTCATTAATTCATCACTGCGCTTTGTTGCGGCATAGAGCGACACTGGGTGGTCTGTACGATCTGTGACAGAATAGGGAAGCTTTGTGTTTCCGCCATATACTGATGAGCTGCTTGCATAAACAAGGTGCTCAAAACCTTCTGTATGACGACACAGTTCAAGGATTACCAAATGCCCTAAGACATTGCTTTGTACATATGCGAATGGATTTTGGAGGGAATAGCGCACGCCTGCTTGTGCAGCCAGATGAATGACACGTTTAAACGGACCGTAATTATTCCAGACATCTTCCATTGCTGGTTTGTCTGAAATATCAGTTTTTATAAAGGTGAAGTTTGTGAAATTTGAAAGCTCAGTAAGGCGATCTTCTTTCAGTTGAACATCATAATAATCATTCATGTTGTCAACGCCGACAACATCATGGCCAGCTTGTAGTAACCTTAGTGCGCAATGAAAACCAATAAAGCCTGCTGCACCTGTGATTAGAATTTTATTATGCATACTGATCATTCTTATGTAATTATTTCATGTACTTATATGTGAGCAATAGGGATGACGCAAGACGTCACCCCCAAAAGTTTATCTCTATCCATAGAATAGATCGGCCGCTAAAAAGGCAAAGAAAAAGCCAATTGCGTAGACTGTAATTGCAAAGATCAATATAGCCCAGCTTACCTTACGCAAGCGCGTGCATGCTTTTGCTTTTACAGGATCTGCGGGGCAGGGTGCATAGCGTGCCCTCCATTGAAGGAACGCTGAAATCGCAAGCATTATACCGGCTCCGAGAAATACCCATTTCTTATATACGGATATTGCTGTGATCCAAGGGAATGCACCAACAAACCCTGCAAGGCTTGCGCCCATACCGAGCGTCACCAGTAATGCAGGTAACGCACAGCAAAGGAGTGTTCCAAAGCTTGTAAAAAGCGATAGTGTTGGCAGTACCGTTTGTTTGTACATATTACTCATGACTTACCTCACTATCATTTAGGACTACATCGGGCGCTTCATGACGAATGTTAACTACATTGTACCCTGCATCATTAATAAGAGATTTTACCTTTTCATCTTCAAGGCTTTGTCCTTCCTTGTAATTGATCGTGATAACTTTTGTATCCAGGTTAACGTCAATATCTGCCACTTCATCCTGTTTGCCGAATACCTTTTCAAGCGCACGGGCACAGAAGTCACAGACCAGACCGTTTACATCCACATAAACAACATTATTTGTTGCCGTTTGGGCATGCGCGACAGGTATGGAAATGAATGTTAGGGCGATTAGTGTAAGAATAAATTTTTTCATGGTATTTTCCTTTCGATTTAATAACGAAATACATAGTTAAATAAGATTTCACCGCGGTTATTCATGCCGGCCTCCAGGAGGTGGACATCTTTGAATACACGCACCAGGGGCGTGACGGTGACATGGTCATCAGATTCGGGTGTGTGTTCTACTTGAAGCATGAGCCAAGTATGCACATCGCCGTAATCTCCTTCATAGGGCGCGACACCAACGCGTGCAGATTGCATAAAAAAATCATCAATCTTGCCGGCTTCGGTATATCTGTTTTCGTATGATGCAAAAAAACGCCTGTTTTCCCAGTCGGTAGCAATGCCCGTAAAGCCTGCCGCGGAATTATCACCGTCATACTTCCCTTCGCTGCTATGGGCTATGCCAACTCCGGATTTTAGATAAACATTGGCTTGGCTGTCCTTTTTATTCCAACGCTTGAGCAAATTATTCATTTGCACACCGTTAAAGGTCATTTCTTTATCGCGCCAATATTCGAACTTGTATCCGAGTGACATTTTTGCATTTGGTGAATAATGAAGGTGTAAGGTGTTTTTATCACCATCATTCATAGTCATAAGTGTCCAGCCTCCGGGATATGATACCGGGCGAGCATGAACGGAAGGAATGAATAACCCCATTCCTAAAAGGGTATAGAGTACATATCGATACATTTTATCTCCTGATATGTTTGAAACATCGTTAAGACACACAAAAAGTGCATCACATTGTGGATCAGGAGATAATTTTAGGAGGGCGTTGTGGAGGTGAGGTTAGCCAATAGGTAGCGCCATCATTTATAAAGCTACGTGGCGCATGATCTTTTTGCGGTGCTGCGAACGAAACTTGGTAAGGAATAATAGGTGTTTTACTTATTGCTGTATGAAAACAAAGGCATAACCCTTTACAATGCTTCATAGGCGTTTTGTTATTTTCTTTGTTTTGTTCATTGCCGGTATCATGGCAAGGCATCTGTGCTGCCTCACTATTCGTAACCGAATTACTCACTTGTGAAGAGATCATAGTACCCTTCATGCATGAGCCTGCCCATGCCGATATTGTGATAATATTAGCAAGGAACATAACTGCACTTAGGATCAATACAAAATTTTTCATTCTCATCATTATATATTAATTCGAATGAGATGTCATTTCGTTACATTTAAGGTCAGTGACTGCCGCCGGTATAGTGAAACCATCCCCAAATGAGCGGTGCCCAGATAAATGTCAGCGTCAATGAACCCTTGATTGTTTGATATGCTATCCATGCCCAGAACATATTGCGGCCGGGTTTTTTAATTTTTTTGAATATTTTCATGTTCGTTGCACTTTAGTTTTTAGGACTTTTTTTGTAATATAGGTTAATACCTAAATTTGTAATTGATCTTGGTCAATTGATAATTTCACCCACTAAATTTTCAAGTTTTTTACAATTTTAAAATATATTGCACGATAATTGATTTTAGTCAAAGATCGCTATAACCCTTTCTATATAATATCTTTCAAGTAAATTAGGGTAAAATTCAAATGCTTGGTCAGTGTATACAAGACTTCACATCGTCGTACGGTCTTCCGATTAGCCTTCTTTTAGCAGGGCTTTACGGTGGTTTTTTTCACTGTACCATTATGTGCAGCCCTTTTGTTATTGGTCAGGTTGATCGACAAAAGGTAAATACGTTTTTTTCGAATCTTCTTATCGCTTACCATTTAGGACGCATGACTACTTATGTATTTCTTGCAATTTTGGTGAGTGCCATCATTAATTTGGCTTTTGTATATTCTGAAACGAAAGATTTTATCTCTGCCTTTATTCTAATGTTCGCAGGTTTTATTTTTATCGTGTCTGCCTTCCCAAAGTTGTTAGAAATTTTTCCATGGGTACTTAAAATTAAGGTAGGAGTGCCATATAAGTATATAGGGAATCATGTTGGACGCGCATCAAAGATTCGTGGATTTGTAGGACGTTATTTTATGGGGATTCTCCTTGGTTTTATTCCATGCGGTCTTGTGGTTTCGGCGCTTATGGCTTCTGCTACAGCTCCGACAGTATTCCAGTCAGCCATTGCAATGGCTGCATTTGCTATTGGTACGATGCCGGCATTATTTATGGTATCAATCGGCGGGCACGCATTTCGGACTCGCTTTCCAAGGGCAAGTATGTATGTATCGCGCGGTGGAATGGTAGTAAGTGGTATTTGGTTGTTTGCACTTGCAGGCACAATGTTTTTTTAAAAGGAAATGATGAATGACAACAGCATCCTCTAAAGTTGAATATAATTATGATGTCGTAAAGCTCTTTACGCTGGCGACTATTTTCTGGGGAATTGTCGGTTTTTCAGCCGGTATTTTTATCGCCTTGCAAATGGTTTTTCCGGACCTCAATATTGAGCCTTATTTAAGCTTCGGCCGCTTGCGCCCTGTACATACATCAGCGGTTATTTTTGCATTCGGTGGTAATGCCTTATTCGCAACAAGTTATTTTGTTGTGCAAAGAACTTGTGGTGTAAGGCTTTGGAGTGATGGCCTCGCGAAATTTACTTTTTGGGGATACCAAATTTTCATTGTAATGGCGGCACTTGGTTATGTTCTGGGTGTTACACAAGGTAAAGAATATGCTGAACCAGAGTGGTATGCTGATATTTGGCTTACAATTGTTTGGGTGGCCTATCTGCTGGTTTTCTTAATGACGGTGATCAAGCGTAAGGAACCGCACCTATATGTAGCAAACTGGTTCTACCTTGCCTTTATTATTACGGTTGCTGTTCTTCACCTGGGTAACGGTTTAGCTTTGCCTGTCGATGCTGTCGGAGCAAAAAGTTATTCTGCTTTTGCCGGTGTTCAAAGTGCCATGATCCAGTGGTGGTACGGCCATAACGCGGTTGGTTTCTTCCTGACGGCCGGATTCTTAGGAATGATGTACTACTTTGTGCCTAAGCAGGCAGGGCGCCCGGTATATTCATACCGATTGTCTATCGTACACTTTTGGTCACTGATCTTTATTTATATTTGGGCAGGGCCTCACCACCTTCATTATACAGCGCTACCTGACTGGGCGCAGACATTGGGTATGACATTTTCGATCATGCTATGGATGCCAAGCTGGGGTGGTATGATTAACGGTGTTATGACACTGTCAGGCGCATGGAACAAGCTACGTGAAGATCCGGTACTTCAGTTTATGATCGTATCTTTGGCGTTCTACGGTATGAGTACTTTTGAAGGCCCACTTATGTCTATTCGCTATGTGAATGCGCTATCGCATTATACAGACTGGACAATCGGTCACGTACACTCGGGTGCACTTGGTTGGGTTGGTTTCATCAGTTTCGGTGCGCTCTATTATCTGGTGCCACACCTCTGGGGCAGGGATCGCCTTTACTCCATCAGACTTGTGAGTGTTCACCTTTGGATCGCAACACTTGGTATCGTATGTTACATCGCAGCAATGTGGGTATCAGGTATCATGCAAGGTATGATGTGGCGCGATTACAACGAAATGGGCTTCTTAAAATACTCATTCGTTGAAAGTGTGATGGCCATGAAACCATTCTATGCCATTCGTGTTCTTGGCGGGCTTCTGTACTTAGCCGGTGCATTGGTGATGGTTTATAACTTCTATCGTACTATCAAAGGTGACATACGCGAAAGTGAACCATTGGAAGTACAAAAACAAAGCAAGAATGCGTCTTCAGACGTTAATAATAATGACATGCAAGGAGCCGTAGCATAATGAGCTTGATGAACAAACATGAGAAACTAGAACGTAACTCTTTGCTGTTGCTGGTGTGCGTTATTGTTACCGTACTCGTCGGCGGTATTGTTGAGATTATCCCATTATTCAGAATGGAAACCGTGATCGAACCGGTGGATGGTGTTAGACCGTATACGCCGCTCGAGCTTGCAGGGCAAAATATATATGTTCGTGAAGGTTGTTATAACTGTCACTCGCAACAAATTCGCCCTTTGCGTGATGAAGTTGTACGTTACGGCCACTACTCTCTGGCGGCGGAAAGCATGTACGACCATCCTTTCCAATGGGGATCAAAGCGTACAGGTCCGGATTTAGCACGTGTCGGTGGCAAATATTCTGATGAATGGCATATTGCGCACTTGGTAGAGCCTCGTGACCTGGTTCCTGAATCAATTATGCCGTCATATTCTTTCTTATTGGAGAGAGGGGCAAAGCTTCACGATCTTAAATCACATCTAAAGGCACTTCGTACTGTTGGTGTTCCTTACACAGATGAGATGATTGAATTTGCGGAAAAAGATGCAATTGTACAGGCAACAGGTGAAGCACGTGCGGATACCGCAGGATTAGAAGAACGTTATGGCGAGGCTGTCAATGCACGTGATTTCGATGGTAATCCTGATTTGATTTCCGAAATGGATGCATTGATTGCTTACCTTCAGGTGCTTGGCACAATGGTTGATTTCGAGGCTGCAAAAGCGGTCGAAGGAGGGGAAGAATGAAAGAATTTTTCGCGAACCCTGATCTTGGTTTAATCGGATTACTGTTTTTCTTTATTTTCTTTTGCACAATCTTTCTATGGACGTTCAGACCGGGCGCGAAAGGCAAATATCAAGAACATGCAAATATTCCTCTCGATGAAAATGAAGCGGAGACAAAATAATGACTGATGAAAAAAAGCATAAAAAAGAAGTCGATAAAGTAACAGGCGTCGAAACCACTGGTCATGAGTGGGATGGCCTTAAGGAGCTTAATAATCCGCTACCGCGTTGGTGGTTATGGGTGTTCTTTATCTGTGTAATTTGGTCGTGTTGGTACTTTGTTGTCTACCCTTCATGGCCTGTTCCTGGAGGGGCAACTGAAGGAAGCAGCGGATATACACAGTTTAAAGAACTTCGTGAAAGCCAGAATGAAATTATTGCAAGACAAGCACGTTATCTTGAACGCTTTGAAGGTGCTTCATTCGATGACATCATGAATGACGAAGAGTTATATGCTTTTGCTATCGCCGGCGGTTCATCTGCTTTTAAAGATAATTGTGCAACATGCCACGGTACAGGTGCTGCAGGTGCAAAAGGTTATCCCAACCTGAACGATGATGATTGGTTATGGGGCGGCAAACTGGAAAATATTCACCAAACAATTAACTACGGTATTCGTGCAGATAACCTTGATACACGCGTGTCACAGATGCCTTCATTTGGTAAAGACGAGCTTTTGAAACGTGAAGAGATTGACGCTGTTGTTGATTATGTTTTGAGCCTGTCAGGCCATAAGAAAAAAGACAGCTATGATCTTGGTGTTAAAATTTTCCAAGAGCAATGCGCATCTTGTCACGGTGAAAAGGGTAAAGGAATGCGTGAATTTGGTGCTCCGAACCTGACTGATAAAATTTGGTTGTATGGCGGTGATCGCGCCACAGTGTTTAAAACTGTTTACTATGCTCGTGCAGGTATGATGCCGGCATGGGGGGAACGTTTGGATGAAAATACAATCAAACAATTGACGGTTTACCTTCACCAATTAGGTGGTGGTGAATCAGATGAAGCTGTTATCGACGAAGAGAAAGTTATTGAACATGTCGAACCAGAAACAGACACAGAGTACTCAAACGAGCACGCAGAATAGTCAAGATATTCAATATTTTGCAAAACAAGAAAAGATCTATCCCAAACGTGTTTGGGGTAGATACCGTAAAATAAAATGGCTTGTGATGGCCATTACCCTCGGTATTTATTACCTTACCCCGTTTATACGTTGGGATCGTGGCCCAAACGCGCCAGATCAGGCCGTTCTGATCGATTTAAATAACGCAAAAGCCTATTGGTTCTGGATCGAAATTTGGCCGCAAGAGGTGTATATTCTGACGGGCATTCTGATCCTTGCTGCGATCGGCTTATTTTTTGTAACAAGTTTATTCGGCCGCGTATGGTGCGGCTACACCTGTCCGCAAACTGTGTGGACCGACTTGTTTGTATGGGTAGAGCGCATTATTCAGGGCGATCGAAATGCGCGTAAGAAACTACACGAATCCCCTTGGACATTTGATAAAATAAAGAAAATAACCCTAACACATGCAATATGGTTGTTTATTGCATGGTGGACCGCTGGTTCGTTTGTTCTTTATTTCAATGATGCCCCAACATTGGTACGAAGTTTTTTTGAATGGGATGTGTCTCCCGTTGTTCTTACTTTTATTGGTGGTCTCACATTTTCGACGTATTTAATGGCCGGGTTTGCGCGCGAGCAAGTATGTACTTTTATGTGTCCTTATGCACGTTTCCAATCCGCAATGTTTGATCGTGATACGTTGATCATAAGCTATGATGAGCAGCGTGGTGAACAGCGCGGTAAACATAAAAAAGGTGAAAGCTGGGAAGGGCGCGGCCATTGTATTGACTGTACCGCCTGTGTACAGGTTTGCCCGATGGGGATTGATATTCGCAACGGTCTGCAAATGGAATGTATTGCTTGCGGCCTTTGTGTTGATGCCTGTAATAACATCATGGATAAGATCGACTTACCGCGTGGACTGATTCGTTATGACACAACGAATCATATGGAAGCCGAAGTTAAGGGCGGTGATGAGAAGTTTAAATTCATTCGCCCGCGTACAATCTATTATTTATGTGTTATTGTGCTTGTTGGCTGCACGATGCTGTATGCCCTGATTAATCGTGCGCCTTTACAATTAAATGTATTACATGACCGTAACCCGCTATTTGTTCAACTTTCCAGTGGTGAAATTCGAAATGGTTACATCTTAAAGATTTTGAATAAAACACATGATCATCTTGAATATAAAATCAGTCTGGATGGATTGGATGATGCACGAATAGAGGTTAAAGCCGCAGGTGAAGCAGATAAAAACAAACTACATGTCCCTGCCGATAGTGTCGGATCTTATCATGTGTATGTAAGTAGCTTTGCTGAGCCCGGTAAGCCGCGAGAGATTACATTCAATATTCAAGATCAGTCCGGTAAATACAAGGATAGCTATACATCTAAATTTGTCACAAGGAACGATTAAATATGAATAATTCAAAGTCCTATGGCAGAAAGGTTTTTGCGGCCTTTGTTATTTTTTTTCTGGGCATTATCGCGGTTAATTCTGTTTTTATTTATGTCGCGGTCAAGTCACATACAGGCGTTGTTACAGATAACCCTTATGAAAAGGGGCTGAAGTATAATGAAATGATTAATAAGGCCAAAACGCAGCCAAAAATTATTGATAGTTTCCTTATAAAAGATAATACAATGTATTGGGCCTTTATAGATGAAGTGAGTGGTGAGCCTGTTCTAAATGCTAATGTTCGTGTACATATTGTACGCCCTGTGCAGGATGGCTTTGATACAAACCTTACATTGGCAGAAGCCGAGGGCGGACAATATTTTGCAAAACTAGACTTACCAATGAAGGGGCAGTGGCTAGCACACTTAGTAGCGACATGGGACAACGAAACATTTCAAACAACACACACGTTTCTAATCGACTAGATCAGGGCGAAAATGGGTATGAAAATTTCGTTGAACAGAATGCTAGCGGAGAGAATAGCTTATCAGTTCTTGTGAGCGGCGTGCATTGCGCCGGGTGTATTCAAAAAATTGAATCATCCCTGAGCAAAGAACAAGATATTCAGTCCGTAAGATTAAATTTTTCTACGAAACGTTTGTTTATCACTTGGTCAGGCGTCACGAAGCGCGCAGATGATTTTGTTCATACCATAGAAAAGCTAGGTTATGGCGTTAGTCCGTATGCACCTGATAAAGAACAAGAGCAAGTTAAGGCGCAAGTAAGGTTCCTTTTGGTATGTATGGGGGTTGCAGGCTTTGCTATGGGCAATATTATGCTGCTTTCTGTTGGTTTATGGACAAGCACATCGGCAGAAATGGGCATTGCTACGCGTGATTTCATGCATTGGATATCTGCCGCGATTGCCATACCCGCTATAATGTTTGCCGGCCGTCCATTTTTCAGATCCGCCTTCAAAGCTTTGAAGGCAGGACACACAAATATGGATGTACCAATTTCTCTTGCTCTCATTCTTGCAAGCGGCATGAGCCTGTATGAAACCATTAATCACGGTGAGCATGTTTATTTTGATTCGTCTGTAATGCTCATGTTTTTCTTACTAATCGGTCGCTATCTTGATTATCGCGCACGTGGCGCAGCGCATGCATCAGCAACAGAATTATTAAGCACCTTCACAGGGTTCGCAAATGTTATCGATGGACAAAATACAAAGCGTATTCTTATACGGGACATAAAAGAGGGAATGAACATTCGTATCGCAAGTGGCGAAAAATTCCCGGTAGATGGTGAAATTACAGAAGGTATCACAACAATTGATACGTCCCTTGTTACGGGCGAGACATTGCCAAAAGAAGCACGTTCTGGTGACAAAGCATTTGCCGGCACGATGAATATTTCCGCACCTGTAACAATCATTGTTGAAAAGGCAGCAGAAAATTCATTACTAGCCGATATTGTTCGCTTAATGGAAAAAGCAACACAAGGACAAGCAAAATATGTTCGTATAGCCGATAAGGCTGCTAAGCTCTATACGCCCGTTGTCCATAGCATGGCACTCATTGCTTTTTTAGGCTGGTGGCTAATAGGCGGTATCGGTGTACAAGAATCAATTATGATTGCTGTAACTGTCTTGATTATCACATGCCCCTGTGCATTGGGTTTGGCTGTACCTGTCGTCCAAATACTGGCTACGACCACAATGATGAAAAAACATATACTTGTTAAATCTGGGGACGCTCTGGAACGCTTAGCTGACATTGATACGGCCCTAATGGATAAAACAGGGACAATCACGATTGGTAAACCTGTACTGCAGCCACCTTATGATGAAGATGTTTTAAAAATTGCCGCATCTTTGGCTGTCCATAGCCACCATCCACTATCACAGGCAATCGTTAATGCGCATAAAGGTGAGCTATATAACTGTGCCGATGTAAACGAGATCGCGGGGCAGGGGTTACAAGGTGTGTGGAATGGCAAAACTGTGCGATTGGGTAGCCGAGCTTGGATATCACCTGCATTTTCTGATGAAGCGCGTGATATTGAATTATGGCTAGATATAGAGGGCAGTGGCGAAGCAAAATGCTTTTATTTTAAAGATCGCCTGCGTGATGACAGTATTGAAATAATTTCAAAACTTCAAAGTGAAGGAATAAATGTCATTATGTTATCTGGCGATCAAGAATCTATTGTAAAAGATGTCGCCGAACAGTGCGGTATAAAAACATATTACGCGCAGATCAGTCCGATAGAAAAATTTAACCTGATGGAAGAATTAAAAGCTAAGGGCCATAAAATTATGATGATCGGCGATGGTTTGAATGATGCGCCGACATTGGCCGGTGCGGATATATCTATTGCCCCAAGCACAGCAATTGATATGGCGCAAAACTCTGCAGATGTTATATTTATGGGGGATAAATTTTCACCGGTATATGACGTTTACAAGACTGCGAAACAAACGCAAAAACTGGTTTCTCAAAATTTTATACTGGCCGTGATGTATAATATGATTGCTATTCCACTTGCAATAGCAGGTATGGTAACACCATTAATAGCGGCCATTGCAATGTCCGGATCATCACTTATCGTTATCGGTAATTCGTTTCGCTTGAGGTTATCTTCATGAGTGTACTTTTATATTTAATTCCCATTGCCTTATTTTTGGGTCTTTTAGGGCTGGCGGCATTTATATGGAGCCTTAAAAGCGGGCAATATGATGATTTGGACGGGGCGGCACGACGTATTTTATTTGACGAAAATGATGAAAAAAGTGATGACAATTGATTATTGTCAATTATTTAAAGAGCGTTTCTTGTGATACTTGCTGCAAGTTAATTATATGCGTAAGTGCAGGAGTAAAAATCATGAAAATTACATCAAAAATTCTATTGCTAGCCGGAGTAGCGGGAATGGCTATTGCTTCACTTCCTGCGCAAGCTAAAGATCTGGGTGAAGGTTACTTTGCTAAGGAACGTTTTCAAGTTCGTTTGAGAGGTATCGGTGTTTTTGCAGACGGTTCAGGCCATGTAGATAATACAACATTGGCAACTGATGCGGATAATGCATTCGTTCCTGAAGTGGATGTCACTTATTTCTTTACAGAGCATGTAGCCGCAGAGCTTATTGCAGCAACTTCAAAACACTCTGTGAATGCAGGTACAACAGATCTAGGCGATGCATGGATCTTACCTCCGACTTTGACACTGCAGTATCACTTCACACCTGATAATAAATTTAGCCCATATGTCGGTGCAGGTTTAAACTATTCCATCTTCTATGGTGAAGATACAGCAACAGGCATTAATGACCTTGATGTTGGTAATGGTGTTGGTTTTGCCCTACAAGCAGGTTTTGACTACTGGATTAATGATAATTGGGGCGTTAACTTTGATGCTAAATATATCGACCTTGATGTTGATGTCGGTGTTAACAGTGGTGCGCTAAATGCACATAATGTTGATATTGACCCAGTCATTATCGGTGCAGGTATTTCTTACCGTTTCTAATCTATGTGATATACCATTTTAGTTTTTCAAAAGGCGCTTCGGCGCCTTTTTTATAGGGTGATTTTAGAATTTGGCATTTAATGCCCATTTGTTTCTGTAGATGAAAGATGATGATGATGACAAATATATTATTTGTGTGTGGTGAAAATAAATTAAGGAGCCAACGCTAAATTTTTAAATATATGGCGTGAAATAAAACAATATTTCAGATTCACTACAAAAATGCTTTAGGGGAAGGGCAATATTTTAAAAGTGGCTCCCCGGGCCGGATTCGAACCAGCGACCAAGTGATTAACAGTCACCTGCTCTACCACTGAGCTACCGGGGAACACGTTTGTGGAGGCTTTTATGCCTCTATATAGTCTGGTTGTCAAGCATTCTTAAAGCCAAAAATACAGGTTTTTTAAAAAACATTTAACAGCCAGTTTTTAAGGTGGCAATTATATGGTGGAGGCACGGACCGGAGTCGAACCGGTGTACACGGATTTGCAATCCGCTGCATAGCCACTCTGCCACCGCGCCGCACTCATCCATATAAGATACACATGATTAGTGTATTTATATATATGAAGTCAACACAGAACTGTCATAAATGATAGGGAAAAAACGTATCAGCACTTTTTTTATAAAAGGGGATTGGCTATATTTCCAAAGTGCCTGATTTCTGTTAAAAGATCAGCACATTAACAATAGTGACTATTTTCCTAGCAGAGAAAAACATGACAGATTTTAATAAAGCACGAAAAAACATGGTAGACGGCCAAATTCATACAGCAGGCGTTGTCGATACAGGCATATTAAATGCATTTGAAACAACACCGCGTGAATCATTCGTGCCGGAAAAATTAAAATCGATTGCATATACTGATGAAAATATAGATTTAGGGCAGGGGCGTTTCTTGCTCGAACCTATTGTACATTCTAAAATGCTACAGGCCGTACTTCCAACCACAGATGATACTGTTCTCGAGATCGGGAGTGCGAGTGGCTACGGTTCCGCTATTTTGTCACAACTTGTCACAACTGTATTTGCCGTTGAAAATAATAAGCGCCAAATGGATAAGGCAGTTCGCGTATGGGAAGCAGGGAGTTACTGTAACATTGTTCAAATTGAAGGCGAGCTTGAGGATGGTGCGCCTGAACATAAGCCCTATAGCCTGATTGTTATAAATGGCGCTGTTGAAGAAATTCCTCAAAATATTTTCGACCAACTTGCAACGGGTGGGCGCCTCGTTACTGTTGTTACAAAACCGTCTGCAAATAAAGGCATGGCAACATTATTTGTGAAATCACATGATGGTAATGTGTCGTCAAAGCCGTTATTCGATGCAGGAATCCCTGTTTTGGCCGAGTTCAAAAAGAAGATTGAATTCCAATTTTAATTACAAATGAATAACTTTGTGCATTTTTTTGTATTAATTTGTGGATAGGATACGTAATTACAAAGGACTAGGCTTTGACATTAGGGTTGCAATGTAACAAGATAGTTACAAGTGATTCCTAATTACCCCAAACGTGTATATTCCGCACATGTCAGACCAAACACAAGCAGACGACGAACTATCAATCGAGGAAATCCTGGATTCTATTCGTCAAATCATTTCAGAAGATGACGAGGACGGCGCCGAGACGACCCCTCCCGTTGAAGAAACTGCTGCGCCTGTCGTAGAAGATGAGCCGTTAGGACAGGATGCCATTGATGCAATGGATTTTGATGCGCCTGCGCCTGTCTTAGAAGATGAACCATTAGGGCAAGATGCCATTGATGCGATGGACTTTGATGGCCCTGCCGTTGAAGATGAGCCGTTAGGGCAAGATGCCATTGATGCAATGGACTTTGGCGGTCCTGTGGAAGAAGCGCCTGAGGAAGAAGATGAGGTTTTGGACTTAACCGAAAAAGTTGATCCTGAACCAGAACCTGATCCTGAGCCTATCCAGGAGCCTGAAGAGGAGCCCGAGCCAATTCCTGAGCCTATCCCGGAGCCAGAGCCACCAGTAAACGTGGAAGCGCCGTCTGATCATTTATTGTCACAAAATGCCGAAAGTGCTGCTGTTTCTGCTATCAGTGAACTTGTACGTAAGACGGCAGTTGAGCATAATGGTGTAACAATAGAGGAAATTGTTCGTAGCGAATTAAAGCCTTTGTTGCGTGACTGGCTTGATAAAAACCTTCCTGCAGTTATTGAACGCTTGGTTCAAGAAGAACTTGAACGTGTTTCAAAACGCGTTTTAGAAGATTAATTCAAAAATATCCCTTGTTTTCATGATCCTCCCTTGCTTTACCCCCCAGAAAAGCAATATAAAATGTTGTGTTTAAAGACGTAACCCAACATTAGCAGAGGTATTTTCTACATGGCTCTTGATAAGACATTTGATCCGAACGCGATTGAAGAAAAACATTACAAAGAATGGGAAGAATCAGGATCATTCAAATGTGATGTCGATAGCGATAAAGCGCCATATACAATTATGATGCCACCGCCAAATGTTACCGGTTCATTGCACATGGGCCATGCCCTTAACACGGCACTACAGGATCTTTTGACACGTTATAACCGTATGAAGGGCAAGGATGCATTATGGCAGCCCGGAACAGACCACGCGGGTATTGCGACGCAAATGGTTGTTGAGCGCATGCTTGATAAAGAGGGAACATCTCGCCACGATTTGGGACGCGATAAATTCTTAGAACGCGTTTGGGACTGGAAAGCGGAAAGCGGCGGCACGATTGTTCGTCAGATGCGCGCTCTTGGCGCTACACCTGATTGGAGCAGGGAGCGCTTCACGATGGATGAGGGGCTATCTAAAGCCGTATTAAAGGTGTTTGTACAGCTCTATAAAGAGGGGCTGATTTACAAAGATAAACGCCTTGTGAATTGGGATACAAAACTTCTGACATCAATTTCTGATCTTGAGGTCGAATCAAAAGAACAAAAAGGTAAAATGTGGCACCTGAAATACCCGATTGAGGGTGAGGTAGAGCAATTTATCACAGTTGCAACAACGCGGCCTGAAACAATGCTTGGTGATACTGCAGTTGCTGTGAACCCAGAGGATGAACGATACAAAGACCTTATTGGTAAATTTGTTGCACTTCCGCTTACGGATAGGTTGATCCCGATTGTTGCAGATGAACATGCCGACCCTGAGGCAGGCTCTGGCGCAGTAAAAATCACGCCTGCGCATGATTTCAATGACTACGAAGTTGCCAAACGTCATGACTTGCCGATGATTAATGTTTTGGACATTCACGGTAATATGAATGAAAATACACCTGCAAAATATCGTGGTGTAGAACGCTTTAAGGCGCGCAAGCTTGTTTTAGAAGAACTTGAAGCCTTAGACCTTGTCGATAAGGTTGAGGATATCAAGCATACTGTACCGTATGGTGATCGGTCAGGCACAATCATTGAACCGTATTTAACAGACCAATGGTATGTCGATGCTAAAACCCTTGCACAACCTGCGATTAAAGCCGTTGAAGACGGGGACACTGTTTTTGTACCAAAGCAATGGGAAAACACATATTACGCCTGGATGCGCGACATTCAGCCATGGTGTATTTCACGACAGTTATGGTGGGGGCATCAAATTCCTGCGTGGTACGATGAAAACGGAAATGTTTATGTTGCAGAAAACGAAGAGGAAGCACAAAAAGAGGCCGGTGCGGGTGTAAAGCTTACACGTGACCCTGACGTTCTTGATACGTGGTTCTCCTCCGCGCTTTGGCCGTTCTCTACACTTGGTTGGCCGGATAAAACACCAGAGCTAGAGAAATATTACACGACCGATGTTTTGTTAACGGGTTTTGACATTATTTTCTTCTGGGTTGCCCGTATGATGATGATGGGTATCCACTTCATGGGAGAGGTACCGTTTAAAACGGTTTATATGCACGCGCTTGTACGTGATGAAAAGGGACAGAAAATGTCGAAATCACGTGGTAATGTAATGGATCCTCTCGATTTAACAGAGAAATATGGCGCCGATGCATTACGTTTTACATTGATTGCCATGGCAGCACAGGGACGTGACATTAAGCTTGCTGAAAGCCGATTAGAAGGCTATCGCAATTTCGCTACTAAACTTTGGAATGCTGCACGTTATTGCGAAATGAATGATGCGCTTTCTCATGATGGATATGATCCTGCAAACGCCACATTTGCGGCTAATAAATGGATTATTCACGAGCTTGTAAATGTTAAAGACGAAATTGAAAAGGCCATTGATGGCTATCGCTTTAACGAAGCAGCAAATGCCGTTTATGCATTTGTATGGGGTACTTTTTGTGACTGGTATCTGGAGATATCCAAGCCGATTTTGCAAGAGGGCGGTGATGCAGCAGATGAAGTGCGCCAAACAACAAGCTGGCTTCTTGAGCAGATATTAACGATCCTCAACCCGTTCATGCCTTACATTACTGAAGAGTTATACCGTCAGATTGCACAACGCAGCGATGGCGATCGCTTGTTAACGTCTGATTGGCCACAATATGATAATGCACTTCGTGATGATGATGCAGCGTTGAAAATGAAGTGGCTTCAGAATGTTGTAACAGAAATTCGTTCCGTGCGTTCAGATATGAATGTTCCTGCTGGGGCAAAAGTTGATTTGCTTGTTAAAGATGCATCCGATTCAATCAAAGCAAGCTTTCAAGAATACGCTGAAGTACTACAACGTATGGCTCGTCTAAACGTGATTGAATTTGTAGATACGGCGCCAAAAGGTTCTATACAAACAATCGTTGGGCAGACAACATTGATCCTACCGATAGCAGAGATTATTGATCTGGATGCGGAACGCGAACGTCTGAATAAAGCTATTGGCAAAATTGACCAAGACATCGCCAAGATCGATGCAAAGCTCGGTAATGAAAAGTTCGTAAACAATGCACCTGAAGAGATAATAGAAGAGCAAAAACAGCGCAAAACTGATGCCCTTGCAAAAGGTGACAAGCTTAAAAAAGCACTAGCGCAGTTAAATGATGTCTAAATGTCTATAAAGTTTGCATTTTTTGTACGTAATAAACTAATCTTCAAACATGTTAAGTAATGACGATAGAGCAAAATTAGAAGTGCTGGCTGCAAAAGCTACTGATATGGTTGATTATAATGATCATCCTACTTATGGCCACATTCCTGCAGCATTGGAAATAGATAATCGTGACTGGGGAAACCTTGCGGATATTTATGCATCCCAGAAGCTGACGATTGTTAATATGCTTACCATAAATGCATTAGATGGTAAGGCCTCCGAAAATGCACGGACGATACAAGATAGAATAGAAGCGGAAACAGGATGCACTGAATTCTCACTTCTTAAGCAGGGGAACCAGGGATTCGTTGTTCTTGGTAGATCTGAAGGCCGCTTACTTGCGCACCGTGTTGTAATGCATGAAGATTTATTAGGCAGCAAGAAAACTGATGATGCGATACGCGCACAATTTCCGGGCATGCTACAACCCTTACGTGACGCAATTAACCTAAATGACAGGGTAAAAGTTGAAGTTTTACCTATCGGGCAGGTTATTGAATTAAATCCTGAAGATACATATACATTTTATAATTTTACAAAAGAGCTATGCGATGATACGTGCTTTAATTCTCAAGCGCATGAGATCATGCTGCAACCAGACGGCACAATGACCTTATTTGATCCGGGTGAGTGCCCATATGTAGATAACTTTTTTGATAAATCACCCGAAGAGCAACAAGAAGAAATTCAACGCTCAATTGAATTAGTTCAGCTGCGACAAGATTCATGGGGGGTACCGGATCAACTAAAATGGATCAATAAAGACGGCAGTTTAAAACAGGACAAATTCTTTAAGCCATTAGCATCTAAGCATGACCAAAACAACGTGCCATCTGTCGAATCAGAGCTAGACAATCTTAATAACGAATAAATTATTAAGTATAGAAACAAAGAAAAGGCGCTAACAAAGAGCGCCTTAAGCATTTTTGTAAATCAGAATATAAACTACTCAGATTTAGATTTAACAGCACCTGACATAAAGCTGCCGTAGCGGCTTTCGAACTTGTCAAGTTGGCCTTTCTCAACAACGCGGCCTGTACCACCTTGCCATGCAGGGTGTGTCAACGGATCAACGTCAAGACGGATAATATCGCCTTCTTTACCGTATGTGCTACGTGTTTTATATTCGCTACCGTCTGTCATTACGACTGTTACTTCATGGTAGTCAGGATGTATATCAGCTCTCATCGTCTTGCCTTTTTCATCTATAAATTCTTAATACGCTTTGGAAAAATTATCAACAAAGCTTGAATGAAGCGCATTTTTAGCGTCTAGTACGCACAAATGCAAGTGTTTTTTTACTTATATAACGTATGGCGGTAAAATGTATTGGTGGCATCCCGATAATTTCATTAAAAAGCAGCAAAACTTACTGTCTAGGGCACAAATTATCAAGAATATCCGTCGTTTTTTTGATGATCAGGACTTTTTTGAAGTTGAAACCCCCATATTGCAGGTTTGCCCCGTTATGGATACGCATATTCACGGATTTAAAACGAATCTTCTGAACATAGATCGTAGCGTTAAAAAGGACATGTATCTGCATACCAGCCCCGAATTTGATATGAAAAAGATTCTGACGGCAGGTGTGCCACGCATCTATCAAATATGCCACGTGTTTAGAAATGCCGAAGGCTCAAAGCTCCATAGCCCTGAATTCACTATGATTGAATGGTACCGTGCTCATGCTGATTATACTGCAATGATGGATGATTGTGAGAACTTGATTCGTGCTCTCGCTATACAATCAGGGCGACAATATCTAAACTTCCGTGATCACCAATGCGATCCGTTCAAGGATTGGGAACGCCTGAGCGTTGCTGACGCCTTTACGCAATATACAAAGATTAACCTTGATGATTGCCTGAATGATCTGCAGCTGTTCAAAGCAAAGGCTCAGGGGCAGGGCATCCGTGTTATTGATAGTGATCAATGGGACGATGTTTTCCATGCCGTTATGGCCGAAAAGATCGAGCCGTTTTTAGGCATGAAGCAGCCGACAATATTATATGATTACCCTGTGTCTATGGCCGCATTATCTCGTAAAAAGCCAAACGACACACGCTATGCAGAACGTTTTGAGCTTTATATTTGCGGCGTTGAACTTGCGAATGCATTTTCTGAGCTCACGGATGCAAAAGAGCAACGTAAGCGCTATCAAGAAGAAATGGCTTCTAAGCAAAAAATATACGGTGAATCATACCCGCCTGACGAATCGTTCTTCGCGGCATTGGAATATGGTATGCCCGACAGCGCCGGTATAGCCCTTGGCATCGATCGGCTTGTGATGTTATTGCTTGGCGTAGAAGACATAAATCATGTGCTGTGGGCGCCTGTTGAAGGGCATTAACGGTTATAATTATCGTTAGCTGCGCCTTTGGGTGGTTTATCACATGGATTACGCTTTTGATTAAGCGGGTAGGCGGTAATAACCTGCTCTTGCTGATTTCCAAGCACAACACGAATCTTTACATCATCTTCAAATGCTTCGGTTACGTAGTATCCGTTATCTTCGCGGCGCCAATTTAAATTATCATTCGCTGCAAGCTTCTCGACCGTCGATATAATTTCCTGCGCATCCCAATCTTGAGGGAATTCACTTTTACATGGTTTGTTTGCGCCGTATATATGACCACCCCCCGAAGCATCACCATACAAAATGTGCTGACGCGCCTTATCACTGACTACAATATGTCGTGGCCTTTCAATTTCTGAAGAAGCAAAGGAGGGGGAGGATTGTTGTAAGGCGGAATCGAAATTTCCGCTATAATGAGCAACCAAAACAAGCAGCAGTAAAGAGGTTATAAAATACTTTAATGCCTTATTCTGCTTTGGTTGCTTCATTGAAATAATTATGCCTTGTAGATATCCATGATCTTACCAAGCATATCTAAAGCTTCGCCATTTTCACGTTGGAATGAGTTACGGCCGATAATGGAACCGTTACCACCACCATCGCGGATATCTTTTGCATCCTGATAAACAGCATCCGCACCTTTTGCAGCGCCGCCGGAGAACACAACAATACGACGGCCGTTAAAGCATGAGCGAACGACTTCTTTTACGCGAGCAGCTTGAGAGCTGATATCGATACCGTTTTCTTCAAATGCTTTCTTTGCATTGGAATCCATCAAATGATCTGTCGGCAATTTAACCTTCACGATGTGCGCGCCAAGCAAGCAAGCCATATGGGCAGCATAAGCAATAACATCCATCGCAGTTTCACCGTCTTTTGTAACACCTTCACCGCGTGCATAAGACCAAACAACAGATGGCAAACCGACATCTTTTGCTTCGCGGATCATGTCACGTACTTCTTCCATCATTTCAAACTGATTGTCAGAACCCGGGTAAATTGTAAAACCAACCGCACTACACCCAAGCTCAAGTGCATCCTGAATAGAGGCTGTAATCGCCTGATTGCCGTCTTGGTTGTTTGAATATAGAGAGTTTGAGCTGTTATATTTTAAAATTGTAGGAACTTGACCGGCAAATGTATCTGCACCGGCCTGCAAGGAACCAAGAGGCGCCGCATAAGCATTACATCCAGAATCGACAGCGAGCTGGTAGTGATAGTGCGGATCATAACCAACAGGGTTTTTTGCAAATGAGCGCGCAGGGCCATGCTCGAATCCTTGGTCAACAGGAAGGATAACCATTTTACCCGTACCCGCTAATGCGCCTGTGTTCAACATTCTTACAAGATTACCTTTTACGCCTGCATTTTCATTTTCATAGCAGTCAATAATCTTTTTTACTTGTGCTGTTAAAGCCATAACAACTCCTTGAATCTTTTTTACTAATTGTCACTTTTCCAAAATAAAAGGCCTCAATGTCAACGCATCAAGACCTCTATTGGTATATAGAAACTTGTTCAGCAGAACAAGGTCGAAATATAAGATATTACTGCATTCCGAATGAGATTTGATCAAGTGCCTGATCAAAGTTTTGCTCAACCTTCGCACCGAAGTCAGCAGTCAAATTCAACGGCTGAATGCCATCAAAATCTTGGGCTGCGCCCATGTCCAATAATGCAAATGTACTACCAGGTAAACTAGTCATCGTCTTTTATCACTCCGTCTTCTAAGAGCTTATTATATGCTCTATTATCTGTTGTTGTTGGCCCATTGTATAATGAGTCCATCACTTCCGCTTTTGTCGCCTCTTTTTTATCGTAAAGGGTAGATATGATTCTGGCATCCCTTAACGTTGGACGATCTTGTCTTAAAATATTTATATACCGATTCAGAAAATTTTGCAAACCTTCATGTGATTTAGGAAAATAATCTAATGCAGATTCCAGTGCGCGCTTTGAATATCCGCATGTTTCAAGGCGAATAGCGCGGCCGTCATCCTCGGCATTTTGGCGTGTAATACATCCGTAATTAAATAGCCATTCAATCTCACGATTCATGGCTGACTTACTGATCTTCAGAGCATTCATAATCTCGGTCTGCGTAATACCGGGGTTTTGATCAATGTAATTCAAAACAAGAGCGCGACGCAAAGAAGAGGAGGGGTCCCCCGCTAAAGCCTCAACAAGATGATCTATAACCAGACAGGACTTCTGTCCTCTGGTCGACATGGCGCGTTTGGCTTGTAATTTCATCATATTCATAAAAGTATTTTACACCATGAAAAATGCGGGTTTCAAATAAAAATATTTATTACGATGTCCGCAATAAAATAAAGCTGGGCTCAGATAAATCTGAAGCCCAGCTTTGCCACGGAGAACGGTTTAGAAGATAAGATTTAAATCGTTTCCGTATATGTGTCAACACAAAAAATATAAAACTATATTTTTTTAATATCCGACTTTATGCATATGCAAGGCGGTATCAATCATACGACATGAAAAGCCCCATTCATTGTCATACCATGCCATGACACGCACGAAATTATCTTCGATAACCTTTGTACCATGAAGGCTGAACATCGCGGAATGCGGGTCATGGTTAAAGTCACTTGATACGCATGGGTCATCATACACGCCAAGAACGCCCTTAAGCTCACCATTCGCATAAGCCGTTACGGCTTCGTTTACGTCATCAGCTGTAACTGTGCGTGATGCTTGGAATTTCAAATCGACTAGAGAAACATTTGGTGTTGGAACACGAATCGAAACACCATCAAGCTTACCATTCAATTCTGGTAAAACTTTACCTACAGCCTTCGCTGCACCGGTTGATGTCGGGATCATATTCACGGCTGCCGCACGTGCGCGGTATGGGTCGCGGTGTGATGCATCAACTGTGTTTTGATCACCGGTATACGCATGGATTGTTGTCATGAATCCTTTTTCGATTCCGACACTGTTATGTAAAGCATAAGCAACAGGTGCTAAACAATTAGTTGTACAAGATGCGTTCGAAACGATCTTGTGACCAGCCTCAAGCAAATTATGGTTCACACCGTAAACAACTGTTAAATCCTCATCAACTGCAGGTGCAGAAATAAGAACTTTCTTCGCGCCACCATTCAAATGAAGCTGCGCGCCCTCGCGGTCATTAAACTTACCTGTACATTCCATCAGAATGTCAACACCTTCATCACCCCAATGTAGGTTTTCAGGGTCACGGTCACGAAAACGGCGGATACGCTTGCCATCAATAATAATGGCATTATCACCGTCACGCTCAACGGTGAATGGCGCACGGCCATGGATTGAATCATACTTCAAAAGCGGGAAGAAGTTCCCACCCGGATCATTAATAGCAACGATCTCAATGTCATCACGGCCTGATTCCACAATCGCACGACATACAAGACGTCCAATTCTACCAAACCCGTTAATCGCAACTTTCATTGTCATATTTATATAACTCCAATTTGTTATTTGTTGTTCAGCGCCGCATCAACGCGCGCTATGATGTTTTTGCTTGTAATGCCGAAATGCTCGAACAAAACAGGGGCAGGAGCCGAAGCACCGAAACTGTTCATACCGACGAAGATACCACGTGGCCCGATAAGCGCATCCCATCCTTGACGGATTCCCGCTTCGACGGCAACCTTCACACTGTTGTTACAGGTTAGATTACGGATATATTCATCATCTTGTTCCCATAGAAGATCAAGACATGGTACAGACACAAGACGAACATTTTTACCAGCATTGGCATAGTGTTCGTATGCTTCATGCGCAAGCTCAACTTCTGAACCTGACGCAAACAACGTGATTTCCGGCTCATCTCCGTTTTCTTTCAGGATATAAGCACCTTTCGCTGTCATATTTTCACTGCGTTGCTCACCAAGTGTTGGCAAACCTTGACGGGTTAACGCCAGTAGAGCGGGAGCAGTTTCATTTTTAATGGCTAAATCCCAGCTTTCAGCGGTTTCAATACCATCACATGGGCGATATAGATAACAGTTAGGAATTGCGCGCAATGCCGCGAAATGCTCAACAGGTTGGTGAGTTGGTCCATCTTCACCAAGGCCGATTGAATCATGTGTCAGAACATGGATAACACGTTGTTTCATTAGTGCCGCCAAACGGATAGCCGGGCGTGAGTAATCAGCAAACTGCAGAAATGTTCCTGCATACGGTATTAAACCGCCATGCAACGCAATACCGTTCATTGCCGCGGCCATACCGTGTTCACGAACACCGTAATTCACGTAGTTACCTGAATAATCATCACGATCGATAACTTTGGAATCACCCACTTTTGTATTGTTTGATCCCGTAAGATCAGCAGAGCCACCAATCAAAGTCGGTAGAGCAGGGATAAGCTTTTCAAGGCACATACCAGATGTCTGACGGGTTGCTTTCTTTGGTTTTTCTGATGCAAACATCGCCTTTAAATCGCCAATCACACCATCAAGATGTGAAAGATCAATATTCAGAACACCAGTGTCGGATACTGTCTGCCCGCGTGTTGTGTCGATCGAACGCCATAATGACAAAATATCATCAGGAATAACAAAAGGCGCATGTGGCCATCCAAGATTTTCACGCGCGCCCTTGATTTCATCTTCGCCGAGAGGTGAACCATGTGAAGAATTGCTACCTTCCTTCGTTGGTGCACCGAAGCCGATTTTTGTCTTACAACAAATCAAGCTTGGCGTGTCCGTGGTTTTTGCCTTTGCAATCGCTTGTTCAATCGCATCGTAGTCATGACCGTCAATATCCTGAACATCCCATCCATATGCCTCAAAACGTTTTGGCGTATTGTCAATAAATGTCAGGTCGGTTTTACCGTCAATAGAGATACCGTTATCATCATAAAGAACAATCAGCTTTGATAGTTTTTGGTGCCCCGCAAGAGAACAGGCTTCATGGCTGATACCTTCCATCATACAGCCATCACCCGCTATAACATATGTGAAATGATCAACTTTATCATCACCGTGACGCGCATTTAAAATGCGTTCAGCCAAAGCCATACCAACAGCAGTAGAGATCCCCTGACCAAGTGGGCCCGTTGTTGTTTCAATACCGGCGTCATGTTCGACTTCCGGGTGACCGGCCGTAATCGCGCCCAATTGGCGGAAGTTCTTGATTTGATCCAAGGTTACCTTTTCGTAACCGGTCAGGTAATTCAACGCATATATGAGCATTGATCCGTGCCCAGCAGACAGAACAAAGCGATCACGGTCATCCCATTCAGGGTTCTTCGGATCAAACTTTAAAAACTTGGAATAGAGAACAGTCGCAACATCCGCCATACCCATCGGCATTCCGGGGTGGCCTGAATTCGCTTTTTGAACCGCGTCCATAGAAAGAGCGCGGATCGCATTTGACATGTCTTTTAATTGTGCGTTTGTATAAGCATCTGAAACGGGCGCAGCCATTGCTTGTGTCATTTGTAATCCCTTACCAAATTCAAGAGTATGTAAATTCGAAGACACCATGCATTTTTGCGCGTCACAGGTCAAGATTAAGCTGCAAAATCTTTAGGGTATGACCACAAAATTTTGTGGTTTAATTTCGAAACTACTTGTTCTGTGCTTGACGATACGGGGTGGGGCGTAAATAATGAAAACTCTTCTGCCGTGTACACGGCGCACACTCAAGTATAATCTCAGTAAGGGTTCTCTTATGTCTTCTATTCGATATGCATTAGAAAAACTGGATATGGCCGTTGGTAAATTGGATGTATCCGTCACAAGCGTTGAAAACGCACTGCAGGAATATGTGCCTGCAGATCAGGCGATGCAACAGGCACCACAATTACGTGACGAAGCGGGCAATGTCATTGATGTCGACTTTGTTACCAAGCGTTTAGACAGTGCCATCGATGCCGTTGAAGAAATTCTGAGAGAGGAAGGATAAGCCATGTCAGAAGTTACCGTACAGATAAACAATCGTGGTTACAGCCTTTCTTGTGACCAAGGACAAGAGGGTCGCATTCGTGAATTGGCTGCTTTTGTTGATTCTCGCCTAAAGGATATTGCCGCGGCCGGAGCAGCGTGCACAGAATCACATCTGCTTGTTTTAACATCGCTTGTGCTTGCAGATGAATTATTTGAACTCCGCGAGGAAATTCAAGCGATGCGTCAATATGGCGCGCCCGCGCAAGGCGAATCTCCGCGCAATGAGGAAGAAGAAATGTTGATCGCACAGGCCATAGAGCACTTGGCAGGTAAGATCGAGCATATCGCTACACGCATTCATGGTGCAGAAGCGGCATAAATTTCTATATTTTTAAATTTTTCATGATATACATATGCGCGTGCTGCGGAGTGCGTGCATGCGGCTTTATCTCGGTGGTCGATGCTTCTTTGCACAGGGAGCTGTCACTGACTTAGTCCAATCGGTTCGCCCGGGGGGCTTTGATATACGGCACCCACCTGACTTTCAGGACCCCGCGAAGATACCATACGCACACGGCTCGCGCGGCACACTAATAAATATGTGATTGGAATGTCCGAAAATATAAAGATACAAAAACAGGGATTGCGTGCCGAAGCCAAAAGGAATCGTTCACTTTTGATGCTGGAACGTGATGAACAAGAAGCCCTGTGCAATATCTTCATAGATAAGTTTATTGCTGATAATAAAAACGATGTAATCTCCCTATATTATTCAAAAGACCGCGAGTTAGACACACATGTTATTATTGATCATTTAATAGATCATAATATTAAGGTTGCCTTGCCGATTGTTGAAAAAAACACAAAGGTAATGAAATTTGCGCTGTATACTCATAATACCGAAATGACGGAATGGGCGCATGGAATATTACAACCCGTTATAAATGATCAAACGAATTTTGTTGTTCCGGATATCATTACTGTGCCGATGTTGGCATTTGATCGACGCGGATACCGCCTTGGATATGGTGGTGGTTTTTATGATGCAACATTGGAGCATTACAGAAAAGAAAAGGATGTACTAGCCGTTGGCCTTGCCTATGCAAAACAGGCATGCTTGTTTAACCTGCCGACGGAAGAGCATGATATAAAAATGGATTGGATCATTACCGAACAATCCGTACAAAAATATACATAAAAAAGATTGGTTTTATATGAGAATACTTTTTATCGGCGATATTATGGGCCGAGCAGGGCGCGAAGCACTCGAACTTTATTTGCCGAAATTAAAACGTGATTTGAAAATTGATGTTGCAATCATTAATGGTGAAAATGCGGCACATGGCCGTGGTATAACAGAAAAATTTTGTAACGATTTTTATAGTTATGGGGCGGACATTATTACTACGGGCGACCATATTTGGGATCAACGTGAAATCGTAAAATACATAACTCGCGACGAAAAATTGATACGCCCTGCAAACTTTCCCGCCAATACACCGGGCAATGGTTTTTACCTGCATGAATTAATGGATGGCCGTAAGATTTTGGTCGTAAACTTATTATGCCGTGTCTTTATGCCGCCGCAGGATTGCCCTTTTGCCAAAATGGAGGAGATACTCCAAGAATATAAAATCGGCCTGAATTGTAATGCAATCTTTGTCGATTTACATGGTGAAGCAAGCTCAGAAAAAATGGCATTCGGTCAACATTTCTCAGGTCGTGTCTCCGCGGTTATCGGCACACATACACATATCCCGACAGCCGATGCACATATTATGAACGGTAAAACCGCCTATATGACGGATGCGGGCATGAGCGGCGATTACGACAGCGTTATAGGCACGAAAAAGGAAACATCAATTCATCGATTCCTGCATAAAACACCCGGTGAACACTTTATTCCTGCAAGTGAAAATAAGATGCTCTGCGGGGCCGTAGTTGAAACAAGTGATAATACAGGCATTGCAAAATCGATTGAGCCACTAAGAGTAGGAGATGTTTTGAGCGAGGCAATACCAAGGATTCCGAACTAAATTTCTTGTTTCTTCTTTTTCTCTTCAATGCGCTCTTTGTGTTTTGCAAAATAACGCATGCAAGCAGCATTAAGCTCCTCAACAAGCTGTTCACCCTGGCTGCCACCAGTACCTTTAATTTGTGATGAAACTACAATTTTGATGGTCGAATAAAATGCTTCCGCAATCTCAAGCGTTTCTTTATCAAGGCGTTCGACAACTTCCATAAATTGTACAAATCTATCAGCCAAACGCGTAACAAGCGGATACTGAAACATTGTTCCGTTAGCCTTTAACTGTACACATGGAAACAGAATTAAGGATATCTGATCCTCTGACTCACTAAACTCTTCTGTATTGCTCTTTGCTTGTTCAATACCCTCCGCCATACGATCAAGATATATCTTGGCAAGTGGTGTTAAATCTTGGGCATGCTCTTCTAATAACTTTTGCGTTTTCATCAATAACTGATTACTCAAGCCGCCATTCCCGACTTTAGCCTTAATAAGATTCGGCGGGGTAAGAAATTCTGCATTTCTGATCGGTTTTTGATTGTAATGCTTTACATCAGCCATAATTATTCCCACTTGAAGACATATTAGTTAAAGTCAATATCTACAACCAGCTGATCACTTTCAGAGATTGGTATTTTACCATCAGGATAATCAGAGGTTCTTTTCTTAACTCCCGTATATTCATCTTGCCCCAGCTTCATGCGACGCCTGTCCGGCCCCATATAATCGTCACTTTTAACAAACTGCCTAGGGCGTTCAATAATCTGATAAAGTCTTCGGTAAAGGTCACGAGTATTAAAAGGTTTAACCAAAAACTCTGTGATACCGGCATCACGCGCAGCTATAACACGTCTTTTTTCACTAAATCCTGTCATCAGAATAATTGGTACGAATTGATTTGGGCTGTTTGGGTTATTCCTGATCTCTTTACTCATTTTAATGCCGTCCCACGGCTCCATCATCCAGTCAGTAATAACAAGGTCAGGGTTAACATGGCAGAATTTTCTGAATCCCTGCTGCCCATCAAGACACGAAATAACTTCCCCCACGCCAAAAGAACGCAAAACTGTTGTTATCAGGTTTGCCATGGGCTGATTGTCTTCCACCAACAGAACTTTAACATTCTGAAAATTATATGACATTTATTCGCCTAACTACCCTTTTAGACTGTAAAAGGAATTTGAAAATATTTTTTCATTCACCTTATACAATTAACTTACTTTCTCTTTTGAAAAAAGGGGCATTATCCCTTTTCTTTGTATTATCCTGCTCTTATAATCTGACAATTATTCACTAAAAAAGTTAAAAAGTAGTAAGAGAGTTAGCTATGGCAGGTCATTCCAAATGGGCAAATATTAAGCACCGTAAAGGTAAAGCAGACGCACAACGCGCAAAACTTTTCTCTAAGTTAGGAAGAGAGATTTATGTTGCGGCAAAATTAGGGGGCGGCGACCCCGATATGAACCCGCGATTACGCCTTGCTATTGCAACCGCGCGCGGACAATCAATGCCTAAAGACGGTATTGAGAAGAACATACAAAAGGCTACAGGCGGCGCAGATGGCGAGAATTACGATGAAATGCGTTATGAAGGGTATGGCGTAGGCGGTGTAGCCGTGATCATTGATGCCCTAACCGATAATAAGAATCGTACTGCGGCAGAGGTTCGAGCAGCATTCACTAAAGGCGGAGGAAATCTTGGTACAACGGGCTGTGTTAACCACATGTTCGATCGTATCGCTGAAATCGTTTATCCACTTGATAAGGCCAGTGCCGATGACATGTTCGAAGCAGCCTTAGAAGCAGGAGCAAGCAATGTCGAAACTGACGAAGAATACCATGTTATTCATTGTGAACTTGATGATTTCTCAACTGTGCGTGATTCGCTCGAAGAAAAATACGGAGAGCCTGAAAAACAGGGGCTAATTTGGCAGCCAAACATCACAACGCCTGTTGACGAAGAACAAGCGGCATCCATCTTAAAGCTTATTGATATGTTAGAAGATAATGATGATGTACAGAACGTCACTGCTAACTTTGATGTCAGTGATGAAATCATGGAAAAGCTAATGGCGGCCGATTAATGAGCGCTGTACGTATACTCGGAATAGACCCCGGCTTGCAAAAAACAGGCTGGGGAATAATTGAGAGTAACGGCTCAAGAATATCTTTTATCGCTAGTGGTTTAATCAAAACAAAACCCAAAGAGTCCCTAAGTTTACGCCTTGCTACGCTTCACTTTGGACTGTCGGCTGTCATTGATCAATATTCACCTAAAGAATCAGCAATAGAAGAAACCTTTGTGAACAAAAACCCCGCAAGCGCCCTTAAGCTAGGGCAGGCAAGGGGAGCTCTGCTTACAGTACCCGCCATCAAAGGGCTACCGGTCGATGAATATGGTGCCAATAAAATAAAAAAATCAGTCGTCGGTTCGGGGCATGCCGCAAAACAACAAATTGGCATGATGATAAAAACGTTACTGCCTGCCTGTGGAACGATTTCTGAAGATGAGGCCGACGCTCTTGCCGTGGCGATTACACATGCGCATTATAGAACATTGAAGAACACTTTGACTGGCGTAAAATCATGATCGGAAAATTATCAGGCATAATCGACACTTTTGACACGGATCACCTTATTCTTGATGTCGGTGGGGTTGGCTATCTGATTTATGCCAGCAGTCGTACATTATCAAGTATCGGCCAGATTGGTGATACCGCGTCGCTACTCATTAATACAAATGTACGCGAGGATGCCATTACGTTATACGGCTTTGCAGATGCCGTAGAACAACAATGGTTCAAACTACTAACTTCTGTCCAAGGTGTGGGTGCAAAAGCTGGCTTATCAATTCTTGCCGCTTGCCCCGCAGATCAACTCGGCTTTGTTATTGCATCTCAGGACAAGGCATCATTAACCCGTGCAGATGGTGTAGGCCCAAAACTAGCAACACGCATATTGACGGAGTTAAAGGATAAGGCCAGCAAGATTGATATGACGACATCTGTGAGTGGCACAGCCGCATCAACATCAGGGGCATCGTCACAAACATCAACAACACAAATCAATAATGATATCGACCAAGACGCCGTATCCGCACTTACAAACTTAGGTTACAGCAGCGCCGATGCATATCGCGCTGTTTTGGCGGCCAAGAATAAGGCCAATGATAATATTGATCTTCAATCTATTATACGCCTAGCCCTGCAGGAGCTTAGCGCATGAGTGAAGCCGCCTTGGAAAAGAATATCGAACTTGAACGTGAGAAAATTGACGGTGAGCAAAACACCGAAGGCGCATTACGTCCGTTATCTCTCGATGAATTTATCGGGCAAAAGGAATTACGAGAAAACCTCTCGGTTTTTATTAATGCTGCTAAATCTCGCGGTGATGCAATGGATCACGTCTTGTTTTTCGGGCCACCGGGTCTTGGTAAGACAACGCTTGCCCAAATCGTCGCAAAGGAATTGGGGGTTGGTTTTCGTGCAACATCAGGACCCGTTATTGCAAAATCAGGTGACTTAGCGGCGATCCTGACAAACCTGCAGCCAAATGATGTTTTATTCATTGATGAAATACACCGTCTAAACCCCGCAGTAGAAGAAATTCTATATCCCGCAATGGAAGATCGTAAATTGGACCTTATCATCGGGGAGGGGCCCGCAGCACGATCAGTGCAGATTGACCTTGCACCTTTTACACTAGTTGGTGCGACAACCCGTAGCGGCTTATTGACAAATCCGTTGCGTGATCGTTTCGGAATCCCTTTGCGTTTGGAATTTTACAATGCCAAAGAATTATCAAATATTGTAGCCCGTACCGCGAGATTGCTTGATATGCCCCTTAGCGATGACGGCGCATATGAAATTGCTAAACGTTCGCGTGGAACTCCTCGTATCGCAGGACGTTTAACAAGACGTGTACGTGACTTCTTCGATGCATCAAACCTGACAGAGGCCAACGCACAGCTTGTTGATAATGCGCTCGGCCGACTGGATGTTGATGGCTCGGGGCTTGATACGATGGATAGACGTTATATGAATTGTATTGCAGAAAATTATGGTGGTGGCCCCGTTGGTGTAGATACCCTAGCCGCCGCATTGTCAGAACAGCGTGATATGATCGAGGATGTAATCGAGCCATATCTGATGCAACAAGGATTTGTTCAACGCACCCCGCGCGGACGCATGCTTTCGGCAAAGGGGTTTGAATATTTAGGCAAAACACCGCAGCAACCGCTGTCAAAACAAATGGATTTATTAGAGGAGTAGACGACTATGAAGCATACGCTTGATATTCGTGTTTATTACGAAGACACCGATGCAGGTGGCATTATTTACCATGCACAATATCTCAATTTTGCAGAGCGTGCCCGCACTGAATTTCTTCGTCATGTCGGATTTGAAAACAGTGAAGTACACCATCAACGAGGCGTTATGTTTGTTGTTCGGAAAATCGAAATTGACTATCTCAAAACGGCGACACTCGATGATGTATTAACCGTAGAAAGTACGATTCCGGAAATTAAAAACACCAGTTTTGTTATGCATCAATGTATTAAGCGCGATGAAAAAATTATCGCGGATATGAAAGTTGTTTTGGTATGTGTCGGCACAACAAGTTATTCTCCGACACGTTTACCCGAAGACATAAAAGGTGCTTTTCAGAAGTATCACGAAGCAGTAGAGTAACGTCGCAAAAAGTTGAATTTATTTCAAAGGATTTGCACATCACAATCGTCCAACCTATGAACAGGAAATAAAATCTATGCCCGCAGAAATTATATCAGAGAGTTTAGGGACTGCCGCTGCACATGACATGAATGCATGGGCATTATTTATGCAAGCCGATATTGTTGTTAAATCTGTGATGTGCGGTTTAATTTTTGCGTCTATATGGACATGGACAATTATTATTCACAAACGTTCTCTTATAGGTCGTTTGAATAAACGCGCCGACCGCTTCGAAGATTCGTTTTGGTCAGGAGAGGCTCTCGATAAGATCTATTCTCGTGTCAAAAAAAGCAAAGAAGACCCGATGCTGCGAACTTTTTCCGCAGGAATGGATGAATGGAAAGCGGGGATCGTAGGGGGCGTGCCATCAAATCAAAGCCTTCAGGCCAGTTTACGACAACGTGTAGAGCGATCAATGTCTGTTGCAATCGGCCGTGAGATGAACCATCTCGAAAGTGGCATGACATTCCTTGCCAGTGTCGCATCTAGCGCACCTTTTATCGGTTTGTTTGGAACTGTTTGGGGGATTATGAACAGTTTTACCGCAATTGCATCAAGCAATAACACAAGTTTGGCCGTTGTTGCGCCAGGTATCGCGGAGGCGCTTTTTGCAACCGCTATTGGTCTTGTCGCTGCTATACCGGCTGCGATTGCCTATAACGTGTTATCAAGCAAACTGAACCGCTACGCAGACAGGCTTGAAGCCTTTACAGATGAGTTTTCTGCTATTCTGTCACGTCACTTGGATGCGCAGGATACAACCACCGTAAACGCACAGAAATAAAAGGGAGTTTTACGATGGGGGTATCATTATCCAATAAAACCAGATCACGCGGACGCCGTACAGGCGGAAGCTATCGACCAATGGCGGATATCAACGTCACGCCTATGGTTGATGTCATGCTTGTACTTTTGATTATCTTTATGGTTTCGGCGCCGCTTATGACGGCTGGTGTTCCTGTTGACCTGCCAAACAGCAAAGCTAAGGCAATCCAAAGTCAGGATAACAAGCCAATTGAACTTAGTGTTGATAAAGAAGGCAAAGTATATCTCGCCGACACTGAAATTCAAAAAGGCGGGCTTGTAAACATTTTACAGGGCATGATGGAGGGTGATGAAGAACGCCGTATCTATATCCGTGCGGATAAGGGTATTGAATATGGAACCGTTATGGATGTTCTTGGTTTGCTTAATAGTGCAGGTTTTCGCAAGGTTGCCCTGATCTCCAAGCCTGAGAACTAGGGGTAAAGTCACAGCGTTATTGCGCAGTGAAGGTATATGAATGAACACCATAGCAAAAAATAAAGCATATAAGACAGAGTTATACCGCCTGAATTGGAAAAAGCCGGCGAGTATCTCTGTTCTTTTACATGTTTCTGTGTTCGCCCTTGCAACATTCGGGCTACCTATGTTTTTCATACCTACAGAACCAGAAGATATAATCATACCTGTTGAAATGGTCGACCTTGATGAAATGGCTCAAACGCCTGTGGTTGATGAGCCAGATAAAAATGAGGAGGTGGAACCACCACCACCGCCAAAGCCCGTTTATAATAATGAACAGACCGCACCTGATTTACTCTCACCGAAGGAACCTGATATAGCCCCGATTGAGGAGGAGGTTGTAGAGGAAAAGGTTGAAGACATTCCACCGCCCCCGAAAGAAGAGGCGCCTGTGGTTGACCCAACAGAAATTAAAGAGCCGCCAAAGCCAAAGAATAAGCCACGGCCCAAGCCAAAACCTGAGCCGAAAAAAGAAGAGGTTAAAAAGGAAGAGCCAAAGCAAGAAGAAGAGCGTGATATCTCTAGCTTACTGAAAAGCCTTACTCCTGATGAGCCACAAGAACAGACGACACCGAAACAGGAAACAGAAGTTGGTGCAGGCCAGACATCACAAATTGCAGATTATGCAAAGGTAATGACCCGTAGCGAACTAGATGACCTAAACCGTGGTGTCGCACCATGTTGGAATGTACAAGCAGGTGGTCGAGATGCACAAAAACTGGTCGTGAAGCTTCGTGTTTTTGTGATGCCAAACCTTAAAGTACGTGATGTCGAAATTCTTGATTCAATGCGCTATAACACAGATAGCCATTTCAAAGCGGCAGCCGATGCTGCACGATGGGCACTTATGAATCCGCAATGCTCAACTTTGCGAATTCCACCTGAAAAATATGAAAGTTATAAAACCTTTATCTATAACTTTGATCCGAGTAATATGCTTTAAACAACAAAAAGAGATATCAAATGTATCAGAAAATCTTTTCGGCATTATTCACATTCTTCTTGTTCATCAATGTCGCACATGCGCAGGAAAAAGAAGTAACAATCACGCAAGGTACATTTAAACCACGTCCGATTGCCATTAGTGATTTTCACGCAGACAGTAGCGCATTAGAGCGTTACGCCACAGATATACCAGGTATCATTAGTGATAACCTAGAACGTTCAGGATTGTTCCGCCCGATTAACGAAAATGCGTTTGTACAAACACCAGACTCTATCTTTCGTGAAGGTGTAAGATTTCCTGAATGGCGTGCAACAGGCACAGAAACAATGGTTTCCGGGAATGTCTTTAAAGATGACCAAGGCCACACGCGCGTTGAATTTCGTTTGTGGGATGTTCTTTCTGAACGCCAATTAATTGGTATGGCCTATACAACGACTGAGGATAACTGGCGCCGTATGGCACATATTATATCTGATGAAATATATAAGCGTTTAACGGGTGAAGAGGGATATTTTGATACACGCATTGTATATATTGCCGAATCAGGCCCCGCGCATAAGCGTGTAAAACGTTTGGCCATTATGGATCAGGACGGCGCAAATCACCGTTACCTTACGGATGGAAGTTATCTTGTGCTTACGCCGCGCTTCTCACCTGAAACACAACGCATTACATATATGTCGTACCAAGGAGGCAAGCCTCGCGTTTATCTTTATGACCTGAATACAGGATCTCATAATGTACTTGGTACATTTCCCGGCATGACATTCTCTCCACGCTTTTCACCTGACGGTCAAAGCGTTGTCATGAGCATGGCCAAAGATGGAAATACGGATATTTTCGTGATGAATTTAAATTCTCGTAAAGTAACCCGTATGACAAGTAGTAGCGCGATTGAAACTGCACCGTCCTATTCTCCGGATGGTAAGCGTATTGTTTTTGAATCTGACCGTGCAGGGTCACAACAACTTTATATCATGAATGTTGATGGGTCTGGCATGTCACGCCTGACATACGGCAAGGGGCGATACGGTAACCCCGTATGGTCTCCGCGCGGTGATTTAATTGCCTTTACACGTATGTATAAAGGAAAATTCTATATTGGTGTTATCCGCCCTGACGGCAGCGGTGAGCGTCTTTTGACAAATGCTTATCACGTCGAGGGGCCAAGCTGGTCGCCTAATGGTCGTGTTCTTACATACTTCAAGGAAAGTCCGAGAGGGGATAGACGTTCCGCAAAGCTCTATACGATTGATATCACAGGGTATAATGAGCGTTTATTGCCAACACCGATTGACGGTTCAGACCCGGCTTGGTCACCGTTAAACCCGTAAAATATATTAACTGTGATCGATGTGTTTAAACATGTCGATCACATCTAAATACAGATTACGTTTAAACGGTACAATCAAATCCAGTGTGTTTTCTAAATCCACCCATTGCCAGTCGGTAAATTCGGGAGGGTCGAAAGAATTTAGGTTAATATCACTGTCCTGACCCGTGAAACGTGCAGCAACCCATGTTTGCTCTTGCCCACGATATTTACCGTTCCAAAGTCGCTGTATCATTGCATCAGGAAGTTCATATCGCACCTTACGTTCCGAAACCATTATGATTTCCGCTTTATCAGTACCGACTTCCTCACCCAATTCACGTATAGCTGTAATTTCCGGTGTTTCACCTTCGTCTACGCCACCTTGAGGCATTTGCCAAGCCCCCGGTGTGTCAATGCGCTCACCGACAAAAACTTTACCTTCAGCATTAAAGAGGGCAATACCGACACATGGGCGGTATAACAGACCTTCGCGATTTATTCGTTTTTGTTGCGCACTCATGACTAAAATACTCCTAATGATGTTCGCTACTATGCTCTTCCGGCTCTTGCAAATCAATTTGTTTTAAACTGTGTGGTGATACTTCTTGATGACCTTCGGATTTTGCTAAAAAAGCAGGCACATCATAGATCGCACTAACAGGCACAATATTAAACTCCGTTGCACCGATATTCTTACACCACGCAGCCAAATTTTTTATCGTCTTGGGATAATCCGGTACAACCACGACAGCATATCCACGTGACTTCGCTATTTGTGACGCTTCATCAAATGAATTTTCGCCAATTGTTTGATAGGCCATAATATCCGCCTGAATATACGGGGCTCCCATGGCAAAAGCCTTCCCCCTAATGGAGGATTTTACATCCGGATTTTTCTCAAACAAGCCAAGCCCACGATTATAAACCTCATCTACAACCTGCATATAATCATCTTTCGCATAATCGAAACTCTGGTCTGTATAAACCCCAAGGCCGATATAGCCAATAGCACTGCTTAGTGATTTGTATAATGCATCTGCCTTTGCCTCAAGACCAGCATGATGGAGTAAACTATACTTACCCTGATCATGTTTGTGCATATTCTGCAACGGAATATCAAGCCACACCTCAAACCCCTTATTGCGGGCCTTTTGAACCCAGCTTTTTGGACGCATAGCATAGGGGGAAAGCATTAAAGACAGGTTAGGTGGCAAAGAACTCAAGATATCTTCAGAGCCGGTGTCAGAAAGGCCATAGTCAAGAATCATAAAGGAAATAAAGGGCCTGTCCTTCGGAAGTTTTTCAAGATCAACAGTGCTTTGATACGCACGAAAACTCGTTAACAAGTCTTTTCGTATAACGGGTAATAATCCATGATCCGTTTTTTCGTACAAACCACTTATCATCAAGTCCTTATCGAGAACGCTCTCTTCGGCTTTTTGCTTTGTGAAACGTTCCTGCGGATCATCAATAGGAAAGGACTGCTGATATAACTGCGAATTTAGTGCTGTAATTGTTGCATTCGCCTGAATTGAAACATAACTGAAGAGTGCAACATACACAGAAACACAAAGGGCAAAGCCTATACCCAAAGCCTTGTAGTCCATATGCTTTAAAGTAAGCAAAAAAGACCCTTTTAATTTATTTAGCTTGTCTTTAACAGCCGAGAAATCCATTCAACCTTCCAATTTCAAAAATGGGTTACCTGCCGAAAAAATAGAACAGCAGATTACTCAGCAGTAGTGGCATTTTGTCTTGTATAAAGTGACAAGCCGGTTAACAAATCAACAGCACGCATTAATTGATAATCTTGCACCTCATTGCTTTCGGCCTCATCATTATCGTTTGCTGCAACAGGAAGCTTCTCTTCTTTCTTCTGTTTGTCTTTATCCAACGCACCATGAAGATCAGATTCGCGGAAACGCTTTGTCGCAAAAGACTCAATACGTGCTTGCTCCACCATAATATCAGGAGTAATACCCTTTGCCTGAATAGAGCGTCCGGATGGTGTGTAATAACGCGCGGTTGTTAAACGTATTGCGCCGTTACCGGGAACAGGCATAACAGTTTGCACAGATCCCTTACCAAAAGATTGAGTACCAAGAATAATCGCGCGATGGTGGTCTTGTAATGCACCTGCAACAATTTCAGATGCAGAAGCAGAGCCGCCATTTACAAGTACAACCAACGGCAAACCATCAGTCAAATCACCCGGCGTAGCATTATTACGCTGCGTATCCTCTTCGTAACGGCCACGCTGCGATACAATCTCGCCTTTATCAAGGAACATATCAGAAACTTCTATCGCTTGTTGCAATAGACCACCCGGGTTATTTCGTAGATCAAGAACATAACCAATCAACGGCTCACCGATTTCTTTCTTTAAGCTTTTAATTGCATCCTCAACACCCGGGCCCGTATTCTGACTAAACGTGGTAACGCGGATATAGCCAACATTACCCTCCGCGCGGTAACGTACAGACTTAATCTTGATTACATCACGAACCAAAGTAATTTCAAGTGGGCCTTCTTCACCTTCACGGCTGATCATCAAATCAATCGTCGAGCCAACTTTACCGCGCATCAATTTTACTGCATCATTCAATGTTAAGCCCATTACGGCTTCATCGTTAATTTTTACGATGTAATCACCGGCCTGAATTCCTGCACGAAAAGCAGGAGTATCATCAATAGGGGATACAACCTTCACAAGGCCATTTTCCATTGTGACCTCAATACCAAGGCCGCCGAACTCCCCACTGGTTTCAACTTTCATGTCCTTGTAACGATCCTCACTTAGATATCCTGAATGCGGATCGAGGCTAGAAAGCATGCCGTTAAGTGCATTTTCAATTAATTCCTTATCACTTACATCTTCTACGTATTCTGCACGAACACGCTCAAACACATCCCCAAAAAGATTAAGCTGCTTATATGTCTCACTATAGCCATTATCTGTTGATTTCTCCTGCTCAGCGGATACCGCAACAGCAGACAGGAAGCCAACACTCAATACACTAATGGAACCTAATAAAAGCAGTTTTTTCATCACTCTGTCCTAATCCTTCATACATAGACTTAAGGGCGTTTTATCCCAAATCAGAAAATTTAACCGACGGATTTACGGGGTTACCGTTTTTCCTCAGCTCATAATATAGCTTTGGACGCGGAATTAAAGAAGAATCTGGTAAGTTTCCTATTGGTTCACCAGATTTAACCAAATCGCCGACGCGGGCGTTAATTTTATCTAACCCTGCGATCAAGCTATGGTAACCATCGCTATGCTCAATGATGACGATATTGCCATATCGTTTAAAGCTTCCGGTAAATTGAATCTTTCCACCCATTGGTGCTACAACAAGCCCCTTAGAGCGTCCTTCAATTGTCATACCGTTACTTTTTGCTTTGAGCTCATCATACTCTCCAAAACTTGTGCGTATAATACCTGATACAGGTAAGCGCGCCTCACCATCCTCAACAACTTTAGGCACTGGCTTCACGCGCATAGCAAAAGCTGATTGAATGCGCTCTTTTTCAACACGTTCCTGCTCCTTTAAACGTGACATTAAATCTTTTAAATCCTTCGCTTTTAATGATATTTGCTGAACAGTTACCTCTTGAACCTGTATATCATTACGAAGTTTTTCATGAACTGTTTCACGCTTTTGAACAAGTTGCTCCAGCTCTTGTTGCTTGCTACTTAACCGCTCAAGCTTTTCTATAAAGATAGATTTTTCACGTATTAAATCATCAGACACACGATTAACTGTCACAATTTTTTGTTTTAGCTCTTCTGCATGGCGGTTTATTGATGGCAGAATATCACCCATAATCAAGGCCGTCTGTGCAATTTTGTAGGGTGCTTCCGGGTTTACAATCATTGCCTCTGGTGGAGTACGGCGTATACGCTCAAGTGCCAAGATCAGCTTTGCAATATTCAAACGATCCCCCTTCAGCTCCTCATCAAGTGATAATTTTTTTTCTTCCAGATCGCTAATGCGCTTTTCAATGCTGGCTAGCTCGGTTTCGTTTCCATGAATATCATCGCCGAGACGTACCATACGATTTCGCGTTTTATTTAAATCCTTATCAAGAGCTTCGAATTTCTCTTTAAGGTTTTTTGTAACTTTTTCTTCTTTTTCGAGCTGCTGTTCTAACGTTCCGAGCTTCTCTTTCGGATCATTTTTCTCGGCCAAAGCTGGATGAGCTATAGACACATAAAACAACATAATAAAAATATAGGTAAAATGACGCATAACGAGCCTGTTTTGAGAACTCGGAAATTGTCCATTATTCCCTATGATATGGGTGTCCGGACATGATCTGTTGAGCTCTGTAAATTTGTTCAAGAAGCATAACACGCGCCAACATATGAGGCCATGTCTGTTGACCAAAACATAACAAGATATCAGCTTTTTTTCTGACCTGAGGGAGGAGGCCGTCAGCCCCACCAATAACAAATTGAATGTGGTTTTGCCCAATATCTTTGTAATGTTCTAGCTTGGCCGCAAAGTCGAGCGATTTTAGGCTTTTTCCTTTTTCATCGAGGATGACTAAAACCGCAGTAGGCTCAAGATAAGAGAGAATTTTTTCATTCTCATCGGCCTGACATTTTTGTGATTCTTTATATTTTGATTCCAGCTCAATGATATTGAGCTTCCAATTAATGCGCTTTTGATAATCGGCGATCAAATCATGGAGCGCGCCCTTCTTCGATTTAGAAACGCAGATAATATCAATTTTCAACACAGCAGGTCGCACCTATGCGTTATAGGGGGAGGGGAATTAACGATGAATTAAGCCTGAACTTGGTCGCCTACAATATCAAGATGCGCAGGATTCGGAGAAGCCCACATTTTCTCAATGTTATAGAAGGAGCGAACCTCTGGACGGAAGAGATGCACAATAACATCACCTGCATCCATCACAACCCAATCGCATTGCGATAAACCTTCGGTCTTTATGCCTCTCAGCCCTTTAATGTTCAAACGCTCTTCAAGTTTTTTTGCCAAAGCATTTACATGCCGCGTAGATGTACCCGAAGCAATAACCATGTAATCAGCCAATCCTGTACTATCGGAAAGGGGGATGCACACAATATCTTCGGCCTTATCCATATCTAACGATTGCAAGATAAGTTCTTTGGCTTCAGCCGGGCCTATTGACCCTTTGTCATGGTATGTCTTAATGATCAAGTCTCCTTTAATTAAAACACAAAAAAGCCGAACCAATATGGTTCAGCCATACCCTCTGCTCATTAGCAGATATTGCACATAAAAGAAAGTTTCTACGATGCGTGCTTACTATCAAGCCGTCACCAATACCTTTCTGCCAGAAGTATAAAATAATAACCTCATACCGTAATTATATGCCTTTTTATAATCGCTGCAAAGATAATTCAGAAAATTAATTACTGCGCAGCAGCATAAGCCATTGTTTTAAAATCGCTTTTCTGTCTAATTTCGGTGGATGAAATATTGATCATTTTCTTTTGCAAAAGCCAATAAGATGTATTCGAATCAAGGGCTAAGCGGCCACCATGGTTTACGATGATGTGTTTTTGACGATCTAACATACGTAACGGGCATTGCTTTATCAATTTAACAGGAGGGTGGCGTGTAACATGCACCATGCACATTTCATTCAACAGCTTTTGCCAATGGTTCCATTTATGAAAGTTATGGGCATTATCCATTCCTGTAATCCAGGCAAAATGTGTATTCGGGAAATGACGCTTAAGCTTTAGGACCGTTTCATAGCTATATGGGGTGTTAAGCTGCTCCTCAATTCCCGTAACCACAATTTTAGGATGTGTGTTTATTTCACGCGATAATATTAATCTCTGCTCTAACGGCAAAAGGTCTTTTTTTGATTTTAAGGGATTAAGCGGTGTTACAAGCCACCAAACCGCATCCAACTGTAACGCGCGTAAAGCCATCTTGGATATATGAACATGCCCCTCATGTGGCGGATTAAATGAGCCACCCAACAAACCCACGCGCATATTCTTCCAACGCGCAGAGTTTAAAAGATTAGGTTCTGTGAAAAGTGACATAAGTGTATCGCAATGCAATTATGACGGACGCGTCTGCCCGTTACCATGAACATGGTATTTGTATGTGCACAACTGTTCAAGACCAACAGGGCCGCGTGCATGCATTTTTCCCGTCGCAATACCGATTTCTGCGCCCATCCCGAATTCACCGCCATCAGCAAATTGCGTCGATGCGTTATGCATGACGATACCGCTATCAACATTTTTAAGGAAATAATCTACGGCGCTTTGATCCTCTGCCAAAATACTGTCGGTATGGTGAGAACCGTAATCATTGATATGATTAACCGCCGCACTGACATCACTGACAAATTTCACACTTAATTTTGAATCCAGATATTCGGTTGTCCAATCAGATGAATTTGCAGGTTTAATACGGTCATCCATCGAACATACCTTATCATCCCCAACAATCTCACATCCGGAATCTAAAAGATTCGTAAGGATCTCTTTGGCTAACGCTTCGTCTAAAGCATTATCAAGTAATAGCGTTTCCATAGCGCCGCAAATGCCTGTACGGCGCATTTTTGCATTCAAAGTTACCGATGTAGCAATTTCAGGCTTAACAGATTGATGTACAAAAATATGGCATAGACCATCTAAATGACCAAAGACCGGCATCCGCGCTTCATTCATTACGCGCTCAATCAAGCCATGACCACCGCGCGGTATCATCACATCGATATATTCAGCAGCACGAAGCATATCACCAACCAATGCACGATCACTATCTGGAATCATAGATACGGCTGCTTCGGGTAAGTTGTTTACTTTTAAGGCCTGCTGAATAATCTGATGAAGCGCCAGTGAACTATGTAAGCTTTCAGAACCACCGCGTAATACCACTGCATTATGTGATTTTAAGCATAAAATTGAAGCATCAACCGTTACATTCGGACGTGACTCATAAATCATACCTAAAACTCCAATAGGGCAGGCAACACGCTCAATATGTAACCCATTGGGGCGATCCTGAATCCATAGAACTTTTTCTGTAGGATCATCTAAATCTCGGACAACCTTAACGCCATTTGCAATGCCCTTAATGCGCTCATCCGTCAGAAGTAGACGATCAATCATTGCCTTACTGAGGCCACGTTGTTCTGCCGATTCAATATCTATTTTATTTGCAGCAATTATATCTGATGATTGCTTCACCAACAAATCGGCTAAAGTGTCTAACGCCTGATTAATAATACATGTTGGTGCTTGAGCTAAAACACGCGAAGCAGATTTTGCCTCGCGTCCAAGTGTTTCAATAATTCCTGATGTATTTTGAGAAGCAACAGCCTCGGCCATAATTACCCCTCCATAGAATAATTAGTGAATATTGTTTTCGATGCTCGCAATAGAGTCATCAACAAGCTTACCACTTACTTTTTTATCAAGCTTCTCAACAACAATTTGCTTCGCCGCATTAATCGCAAGTTCTGCAGCATAAGCCTGAATATCATTAACAGCGTTTTGTTCCATGCGCTGCAAACGCTCTTGAAGCTGTTGCTCACGACGCGTCATGAGGTCTTCAAGTTCAGCTTCTGCTTGCTCTTTGAACTGCTGAGCATTTTCCTTAGCATTTGCTAAGATTTTCTCAGCTTCCTGAACGGCATCACGATGTTTCCTCTGATACTGCGCAAGCATTTCTTGCGCTTCGACACGAAGATTTTCAGCTTCTTTCAGATCTTTTTTGATTTCCTCAATACGACCATCAAGCAATTTATTTAAGGCTGGAATACCAAACTTGAAAATAATACCTGCGAAGATAACAAAAGAGGCTACGTACCAAAAATTTGAGTCTGCTAAAATTTCCATTACGACCTCCGATTATGCTGCTTCGTTAAGTGATTTAACAACAGCATGCGCAGCCTTATCATCCGGACGCACACCAATAATTTTTTCTGCAGCTTCAGCAGCGATGGTAGCAGCAACATCACTCATCTCGTCCATAGCCTTTTTACGCGCATCAACAATCGCTTTTTCCAGCTCATTGATTTGACTGGCAGATTTCTCATGAAAATCTTTTGCGTATTTATCACTACGGGCTTTTATGTCAGCTTCAATGTCATGAAAAAGCTTAGACGCTTCTGCACGCGCACCTGTTAAACTGTCCTCATAAGACTTTTGCACAGCCTCAACTTCATCTTTAAGCTTTTCAGCAGTGTCCAAGTCATTCTTAATACGATCTGTACGACCTTCGATTGTCTTAGAAATCTGCGGCAACGATTTACGCGAGAAGAAGATGTGCATTATTACAAAAGTCACAATCATCCAGAAAATTTGTCCCGGATATGTAGTAACATCAAGTTGAGGAAGACCGCCTGACGATGCTTCATGATGATCTCCGTGACCACCAGCCGCAAAGGCTTGTGCTGTAGTAACACAAAGTAAAAAGACTGAAACAGTTAGTTTCTTAAACATCGATCTTCCCAATAAAGTAAAATTAGATACTATATGTTCTTGCGATTAGCTTGCAAGAATATAAGCAGCCAAACCGATTGGGATAATACCCAACGCTTCAACGAACGCAACAGCCATGAAGAACTTCTCATCAAGCATCTTCTTTGTTTCTGGGTTACGTGCAATCGCGTTATTGTAAGAAGTAAAGTAACTTCCCAAACCTAGAGCAGCACCGAAAGCAGGTAATGCAACCAAACCACCGGCAATAGCTTTTGCAGCTTCAATTTCCATTTTTTTTTCCTTTTACTAATTGTTAAACAACACTTTTTAACCACCGCGATAATACATACTTAGTGATGAAGATCAACACTATCTTTTAAATAGACACATGCCAAAATCGCGAATACATAAGCCTGAATACCTGCTACCAACAGCTCAAAAAGCATCATGACAACATTAAACAAAACAGGCATAATCCCTAATAATACCCATAAACCACCGGCACTTGCCGCAGTGATTGCGAAACCGATAACGATTTTCAAAATCATGTGACCAGCCATCATATTCGCGAACAGGCGAACAGAGTGTGTGATAGGGCGAACAAAGAATGAAATTAATTCAAGCGGTAAAACAAAAGGCACCAACCACCAAGGCAGACCTGCAGGCAGGAACAAACCAAAGAATTTAATACCGTGATTGATAACACCGAACGCAATGGTCATAACAAACACCAAAACAGCGAGAAAACCGGTAACGACCAAATGAGAAGTATATGTAAATGCAAACGGCAAGAGCCCTAAGATATTACCCATTAAAATGAACATGAATAAGGTAAAGACAAATGGGAAATACTGGCGGCCTTTTGAACCGATATTCTCATTCACCATTTTACTGACGAATTCATATAGCATTTCTGCGCCCATTTGCATGCGCCCAGGAACCATTTCAGATTTGCGCATAGCCACTGACAAGAAAAGAGTAGAAACAGCAACGGCAATAAACATCCACAAAGCAGAATTCGTGAACGACAAGTCATAACCGGCGACGATAAACGAGTTCTCTTCGCCCATAAGAGGTGTAATCACAAACTGATGAATGGGATCTGCCACTATTTTCTCCGTATTTACCCTAAAACTCTTAAAATTTGGAACGTTGTAGCGTATTTTTACGGGTGGTGCAATGGTAGTTTGTAAAGAAATTAATTTTTAGTCATTTTTTTTCATAGCGGCGTTCGCGCGACGCACACCTGCCACAAATCCTATGAGGATAAAACCCATCATCCCCCAAGGACCAGTATCAAAAAAACGATCGACGATATAGCCAAAAATACCTCCTGATATAACAGTAGCCAAGAATTGTGATGCAATGTTGTGGCCTTTGCTTGGCTCATTTTCATCGGCCGGCACACCATATTGTTTTATTTTATCATCTGCTTGATCTTTACGGGCAGCAGTGATTTTTTCTTCTAACGAGCCTATTTTACGTTCTATATCAGGATCAAGCTTATCCATGCTAAGCCACCTGTTTGTCAATAAAATCAAAGGATTGTTGCATATCAACAGAGACAAGCTGTGAAACCCCACGCTCTGCCATCGTAACACCATAAAGGCGATCCATACGTGCCATACTCAGGCGGTGGTGTGTAATAACAAGGAAACGTGTTTCACCACGTTCAGCAATTTCCTCCAGCAAATCACAGACACGATCAACATTGGCATCATCAAGCGGCGCGTCGATCTCATCCAAAACACAGATTGGTGAGGGATTCGTTAAGAACATAGCAAAGATCAGAGCGATAGATGCCAATGTTTGCTCACCACCGGAAAGGAGCGAAAGTGATTGCAGCGCCTTACCGGGCGGCTGTGCAAATATTTCAAGCCCCGCGCCAAGCGGATCATCCGAATCAATCAACTCCAAATGCGCTTTACCACCGGCAAAAAGGCGCATGAACAAGCGCTGAAAATGCGCATTTACGTGTTCAAAAGCGATTCTCAGACGCTCACGCGCTTCTTTATTAATTTTATTGATGCCACCACGTAGCTCTTCTATTGCCTGAATCAAATCATTTCGTTCATGCAATAATGTCGTTAACTCAGCCTCAAGAGCATTCGCTTCTTCCTCAGCACATAAGTTAACAGAACCGATCATGTCACGATCACGCGTTAGTTTATCTTTTTCAGCCTTCAGCTTAGGCAAATCAGTTACCTGATATTTCACCATATCTATCGTCGAATGTGATGCCAAAGCGGATGGTTTCATTTCAAACGCAGCCTCAATCTCGGCCTCCATCGTAGAGAGCTGCTCCTTTACAGATGCATACATGGCTTGCGCCCGTGCGCGCTCTTCTCTTGCATCCCCTAAAATGCGTTCTGCTTCTTTTAAAGCACGAGCAGTTGTTGCAACATCTTCTTCACATGCAGCCAAACGCTCAGCCGCTTGGTCACGCTCTTCCTCAAGTGAAGCAATCTTATTCAACATATGATTATCGCTATCAGGTGCGGCCAGTGGCGTAGATTGAAGTTCTTTCAAGCGCTCTTCAAGCTGCTCCTGACGCTCCGACAGCTTCTTTAGACGCTCAACGGCGCGAATAGAACGGTTGCGTAGGGAAATGCGCTCGTCCGCAATCGCCTGCATACGGGCACTTCTCGTACGTTGCTCTTGTGAAAGCAGATCAAAATCACGCACGGCGTTTTGGTGATCCTCTTTCATATTATCAAGTTGCAACTTTACATCATCGATAACATCATCACCTTGCTCTTCATCATTACGACTATCAAGAAGCGTATTATAAGAGGCGCGATCATTCTCAAGCGCTTCTGTGGCGGAATCTATGTCTTCGTTTATAACTATAATCTGGTCTTCGTAACGTTTCTTTTCACTTTCGATACGAATGTTTTTATCTTTTATTTTCTGTAGAGCAGGGCGAAGCTCTTTTATTTTCGCTTCGGCATTTTTTATATCCTGCAAAACTGTTTGATAGACATCTTTCGCCTGATCATATTCCGATTTGGCTGCTTCAAAATCACTTTGTGCCATATTTACAGTTTTTATAAATTCATCGCGTCGCGCCGTAAGCTTTATCAAATTATTTTTTTGCTCAAGATGAATAGAATGCCTGTCTGCGGCATCACTCTGAACGAAATAACCATCCCAACGCCAATAATTTCCATCCGCAGAAACGATTGATTGTCCACATTTCAACTCAGAGGCTTTTCCTTCGCCATCTTCATAATTGGCAACATAACCGATTTGCGACAAGCAGGCAGATAAAACATCAGGCGCATCAATATGCGGTAGTAAGCTCTCAACACCACCCGGCAAGGCAGGTAAATCCTTTGATTGCGCATTTCCCGTCCAACGAAACGGCGCATCATCTTCTACAGATGCCATCAACGTATCACCCAAAGCGCGTGATAATGCCTTTTCAAAACCTGGCTGGGTAACAATCGAATCAAGGACACTTGTAAAATCATCACTATCTGTAGAGGAAAAGAACGCCTCTAATGTACTGATTTCAGTGCTGATCTCAGCTAGCGCTTTTTCCGCATCACTTTGAGTTTTACGTTTTATATTTATACGTTCTTCAGCGGCATTAATAACTTCACGAGCAGGGTCCGTTTTCTCCTGCAACATATTCAATGTTTCTTCATATTCGATAACCTTTTGGTTTAAGGCATCAATTTCTTCGAGGTTTTTATCATCTATAACAAGTTTTGCGCTTTCTTCCTGCGCTTGCTCAAGGCGTCCTTGCAACGTTTTCAGACGTGATTCGTTACGCTCTATTTGTCCACGTAGTGCATTTTCACGGGCTCGGTTTTCCGCCGCTGTTTCACGAAGAGCATTTAAACGTTCCTCAAGCTCAACAACTTTTATCCGTAAACGATCACGATTTTCTTTTTTAACATCACGGTCATGGTCACTACTTTTTTCTTCTTCAGTTAAGGCGGCATATTCAACTTCTATACGCTCTAATAAAGACGTTGTTTCATCGCGTGTTTGCTCTTCATGTTGCAGATCAACACGGTTCTGATGCATCTGCGTTTTCGTGTCCTGCAAATCATTTTTATACCGCGTCAGCTCTTCCTCAAGACGTTGGAATTCGAGTTTATATTTTTGCAGTTTAGCCGCGATTTCCGCTTCTTGCTTACGAAGAGGGGGTAAGTCCTCGACTTGTGTATTCTGTGTCTTTGTTAATTGTGTAACTGTCGTCAGTTTGTCCGCTACAATACTTTCCGCATCGGCAAAACTCTTTTTGATGTCATTCTTTTTTTCATTCAATGCAAACCATTCAAGATAAGTAATCACAATCTCTAGCTGGCGAATTTGTGCACTTATGTTCTTATACTTTGATGCTTGTCTTGCTTGACGCTTCAAATTATTCAGGCGGCCTTCCATACTGCCCAAGATATCTTCTACACGTACCAAATTACCGTCTGCAGCCTTCAAACGAAGTTCTGCCTCATGACGGCGCGCATATAACCCCGCAATACCAGCTGATTCCTCAAGGATAAGGCGGCGGTCTTGCGGTTTCGCATTAATCATACGCGTAACATGTCCCTGAGAAACCAGGGAAGGGGAATTTGAGCCAGTGACCGTATCGGCAAACAACATTTGCACATCACGAGCGCGGGCATTTCTGCCGTTGATTTTATATCCTGAACCACGATCTTTTTCGATTTTACGGACAACTTCTATTTCGTCGCTACCGTTATATTGAGATGGCGCCTGACGTGAAGAGTTATCAAGAAGAAGGGAAACCTCCGCAAAATTACGAGAACTGCGCTTATCTGTCCCGGCAAAGATTACATCTTCCATGCCGCCGCCGCGCATACGCTTAGCAGAGCTCTCACCCATGACCCAACGCAACGCCTCAACTAGATTTGATTTACCACACCCGTTTGGCCCGACAATACCATTCAAGCCGGGGCCGATTTCTAATTCGGTCCGGTCAACGAATGACTTGAAGCCATTAAGTCTGAGTTTAGTAAATTGGATCATACATATACTCTAAAAGTAAGAAGGCCCTTCATAATTCAAAGAGCCTTCATATTTATTCTTTATTCAGCATTTTCAGCTAGAGCATCCTCAATTGCTTTTTTGATAGACGCATAGGGTGATAAGCCACTCATAACTTGTTTATCGTTAATCACAATTGTCGGCGTGCCGGTGATGCCGTGCTCCTGTTGTGCTTTTTGTACACGCATCGCCATCTTTTCTTTAAGCTCCATATTATCAAAGCAATAATCAGCCATTTGCGGCGTAATACCCGCCATAATAGCATTTTGACGAGCATAGCCCTTAAAGCTATTGATATTTTTCATCCATTCTTCCTGAGTTTCAAACATCAATTGAATATAATTAAAATAGCTTTGCTCAGGTAAACAACGGGCCAAGGCGCCAATACTTATATCTATACCGTTACGCGCAAAATCATCAAAAACGATATACGCCTTGCCGGTATCGATAAACTCTTTCTTGATTTCCTTAAAATTATTGGCATGGAATGTTGCACAATGCGGACATGTAAAAGAGCTGAATTCTGAAATCTTTACAGGTGCATTTGCATCACCCAAAATCCTTGGGGTAGCAGCTTTTTCAAGGTCAAAATCTTCAGATACAGGTCGTGCATCAGGATCAATGCCTTCTACTTCTTCGTTTTCAAATGCAACATCGACATCTTCTGCCTGAGCATCTTGCGCTTCATCTTCTGCAGCTGATTCTTCAGAATCCGTGTTCTGCGATGTTGCCGCCGTTGTGATATCTTCACTACCCATATGCTTATGCTGTGTCTTTTTATATACCAACATGCCGCCAACAGCTAAGGCGAGCAATAAAAGTAGCAACAATAAACCCTTAGATGATTTACGAGGCTCTTCAGTCTGATTATCAGATTCTGACATCTCTAAACTCCATATTTTAAAAACAAGATGTTAATACGACACAGAAACACCTTAAAAGTCAAGGAATACAACGGATAGCAACATTTTTTTCCACACCATTCCAATGGCGAAAGGCCACTATATTGATCTAATAAAAAAGCAAATCAATACGATCTGTTGATTTTGTTACCGCATCAGTACCCAGAGGCGTCAGCTTAATTCGCGATGCATCAACCTGATGATTGATCAAAAATTTACGAACCTCTAATGCCCTGGCAAGTGATAAACGCATGTCACTGTGTCCTGAATTATCTTGAGCGGAAGAATACGCCTGAACCTCGATACCAACATTGCGGTCTTGTTCAAGCATATCGAGTGCATGATTTTCTAAAAAATACTCAAGATTTTGATCAAGATCTGTTTGACCTGCATTAATCGCAAAACTTACCAAACGGGCATTTCCACGACCACCTTCTGCCCCTTCTAGCTGATCATCGAGAACACTCAGATTTTGTGCGTATTGTGGCTTTACAGCAGGGATCGGCACGTCAAGGATTTCCAGCGGATCTGAAGAAGAGGGTGAAATAGCGGCAAGAACGTCTTGTGCTGACAGATCCACGACATCATCCTCAGAAATACTCACACCAATAGGGCTTTCATTCTTCGCGCGAAGTTTTAAGGATTCTATGAAGGCAGGTGAAGCGCTCATCACTTTTGGGCGCTTCGGCGGAATAGGCGGTGTAAAATCATCACTTGCAAATGCATTACCCGCTGTGCCGATAAGAAGGGATAGGGTTAAACATAAAATTTGTTTTTTCATCAATCCCTTTCCTTATCGATATACGTTTTAGATTTTTGCACCTTTTAAAATCTTGCGAATAGGCTCAAAGAACTGTTCATTTGTTGCAAGTACGTTACCAGTATCCACTGCTTTGTGACGAATGTCATCAATGTCTGAGCAAAAACCCCCAGCTTCTTTTACAATCAACACACCTGCAGCAACATCCCAAGGGCTAAGATCACGCTCCCAGAACCCTTCGTATCGTCCTGCTGCGACATATGCTAAATCCAGTGCCGCTGCGCCGTAACGACGCAATGAAAAGCCGGCAATTTGCATGGCATTATATTCACTCATGAATAATTCACGCTTTGCTTTTGCACGGCGTGGCGCGCCTGTCGCAATCATACTAAGCTCTGCATGCTCACGGCCAGATACACGAAGACGGCGGCGACGCATAAAAGCACCTTTACCTTTTTCTGCATGGAAAATTTCATCTTTAACCGGATCATGAACCAAGCCGGCGATGATTTCGCCGTTATGCTCAAGTCCGATAGAAATTGCCCAATGCGGCAAACCATGAAGGAAGTTTGAAGTACCGTCCAATGGATCAATAATCCATCTGAATTCTGATTTCTGATCACCAACACTTCCCGATTCTTCCATTAGGAAAGCGTAATCAGGGCGTGCTTTTTTCAATTCTTCAAAAATGATTTCTTCGGAACGGCGATCAGCAGCGGAAACAAAATCTCCCGGGCCTTTCTTCGATACCTGAAGGTGTTCAACTTCATTAAAGTCACGAATCAAAGATCGTGCTGCTTTCTCGCTTGCACGCATCATGATAGTCATTATCGGCGAATTCACGGCCATTTTTTGTTTCCTTATTTACGATGTTATTTTGTTTAAATAGTTAAGCGCTTAGCCTTTAAAACGCTCAACATATGTTCCGACACCATCCTCAAGCTTCACAACAATCTTTGTGCCTGATTCAACATGCGGCGGAACCATAACTTTTTCGCCATTTTCAAGAATAGCGGGCTTATATGATGTTGTTGCTGTCTGCCCCTTGATAACAGGTTCTGCTTCAACAATTTCCATCACGATACGATCGGGCAAACTAAAACCTAGCGGCTCGCCTTCGAAAGTTTCAACTTCGATAACCATACCTTCCTGAAGATAAGCAGCTTGCGGGCCCATGGCTTCGGCAGTTACTGTAATCTGGTCATATGTTTCATTATTCATCAGGTTAATATCATCACCCGTTGTGTAAAGATATTGATAATCTGTTTGCTCCAAGCGTACACGCTCAACAGTTTCCTGCGTACGAAAACGCACGTTATCTTTATTACCTGTGCGAATATCACGCATTTCAATTTGAGATACAGACGCACCTTTACCCGGCTGCAAGATTTCGTTTTTAATAATCACACATAGCTTGCCGTTATACTCAATAACATTTCCCGAACGAAGGGTAATTGCGTTTACTTTCATTTTGTATTCTCTTTAACTTTTAAATCTGCAATGACTGCTTTACCTAAACTTTCCAGCCTCTCTTTAAACTCTGGATCGTCAATTTCGTCAAGTAGTCCCGATAGATATTTTTTATCCTGTATGCTCATGGGGGCAGGGCGCTTGTGCGGGATGGACGCCGTTTCATACACCTCAGATGCCAGAAAACGGATATCTGTTATCCATGAGTCACCAAATACATTATTGATACGCTCTAAAATCACGCCTTTTTGATAAGGCAAAATAGTCGCATAAGAACTACTTGTTGCAACATCAAGCGTAGCAGTAGATTTGCGATCTTTTGTCCCTTTTCTGTAGTTCAACTTAATCGGCTGAGTTTTGTCAGCAAATTCATCTCCCATAATTTCAGGCCACTGCTTAACAAGACGGCCAAGCGCAATATACTTGCGGCTGAAATTTTTACTGGCTACTCTGGCTGTTGCTTCTGATAGGGGGCGCATTGTTCACTCTTTTTATACTTAAACAAATGTCTAACATAATTCCTGAAATTAGCCCAGAAAAAGCCCAAAATTTTCGCAAGAAGATGTTGAACTGGTATGCAAAACACCGACGTGTGTTACCTTGGCGCACCTTACCGGAAGATGACACAGCGCCCGATCCGTATCAGGTATGGCTTTCTGAAATCATGCTGCAGCAAACAACGGTCAATGCCGTTATTCCTTATTTTGTTAAGTTCACAGAAAAGTGGCCGAGCGTTCATGACCTTGCGTATGCCGAAAACGAAGAGGTCATGGAAAACTGGGCTGGGCTGGGGTACTACGCCCGCGCACGTAATCTTCATAAATGCGCAAAAGTTGTTTCGGAAGATTACAACGGCGTATTTCCTGATGATGAACCGTTATTAAAAACACTGCCGGGCATTGGTGATTACACAGGCGCAGCCATCCGTAGCATTGCATTTAACAAACCATCTACTGTTGTGGACGGAAATGTTGAACGTGTGTTTAGCCGCTACTTCGCACTTGAAAAACCACTCCCTGATGTAAAAAAAGACATAAAAACCATTGCTGCTACATTTAGCAAAAATTATGAAGATCAACCAGCAAACTACGCACAAGCACTCATGGATTTGGGCGCTACAATATGCACCCCGAAATCGCCTGCTTGCGTCTTATGCCCCATTAGTCAAGATTGCATCGGTTATGCGCAGGGACAAGCTGAGAAATACCCCATTAAAGCCATTAAAAAGAAGGTGCCCAAACGATATGGTTACGCTTATATAATTACGGATGGAGATTATATTATACTTGAAAAACGTCCGGAAAAAGGTCTACTCGGTGGTATGTATGGCGTACCGACTACTGAATGGGAAGATAATAAAAACACCCTAAGTCACAGTTCTGAATTTAAGCGTATCCCGGATACACACAATCAAAAAATTGAGCATGTTTTTACACATTTTCACCTCACTCTAGAAGTGTACATAACCGATTTAACAAATTGCTCACAAAGTTTTCAGGGTATAAAAAGGATACATAAAAATGATCTTAAAAAATTCGGGCTGCCTACTGTGTTTAAAAAGGTAATTAACACCATAAATTAATGTCAGTTCATTTTGACGTTTATAACTAAATGAAATATAATCTTACCATGAAAAAATTAAAGCTACTTACCTTCACAACTCTTTGCCTCTCTTTACTTGCAACACCACAAGCATATGCAGGGTTCGACTATCTCGGCTATTTAGATGGTGGCTATAAAGATAAATTACGTGATAATGATCAGGGCCCCGGTGCGCATATTATCGGAGAGTTGGAAAAACTTGTCGGCCGCTCATACATGTATGAAGACGCAACAAACCGTTCACTATCGCATCTTCTCTGGGCTGTGAATTTTTATCATTACGAAGATACTTGGGCCATTGATGAATTTATGAAGATCAATGAATGTAGCATTTATAAGAACTTCGCATCTAATGATTTAGAATGGGAAAAGATCCGCACCGCAACAAAAGAATTCCTCAAAAAAAACAGAAGCGAATTTCCCACAAGATTTAAATTTATGCTTCCGTTAAGAATTGGTGAATACGATCAGGCAAAATCCATTTTTAACCTCCAAGAAGATTACAAAATTCAAGCACTACGCCGCTTCGAAGTATACACTACAGATTATTCAGCATTTCCATGTATCCAAACAGAACGGGTAAAAAATGGTTACCCGCGCGCAATGATACTTGAATTTAGCCGTCCATTTTCTATTACCAGCATTCCTATTTCAAGAGCCGGTGCTGCAGAATACATTAAAGGTAAACGTGAAAAATACAAATCATACCTATCCAGCTCAAAAGTAACAAAAGAAGGTGCCGATTCAACAAGAACAGCATTCTTAGTAATGAAGGTAAAAATTTATACACACGGTAAGCAGATTGTAGATCCTAGCGCTTCAATGAAGGCCGTTCAGATGATGGGCGTTCTTGAAGGGTACGAGGTATACGCTGACCAAAAACAAACAGAATTAATGTACAGCGAAACTTACATTACCAATAAAAGTAATAATAAGCTTGGTCAAAAGCTTGAGGAGCAATACAAAACTCTCAAAGAATGGTCAAAGGGCAAGGGAACGCTGCACTATTAAACAGATTGCCTTTTAATTTTCACACCTACTGATGTTGTGTTTTTAATAATATCCGGCTTATTAATTTCAAGCTCCACTGCTCCTACAACATCGTATGATAGGCACATTTTGGCTATATCTTCTGCCAAGAGCTCAACAAGATCATAATGCTTCGAAGTACATATTTCCTCAACTCTATAACAGACATCTTCATAAGAAACAACACTTGAAATATCCGTTAAATCACAGCCTTTATTTGAGCGAACCTCGAGAATGATATCAAACAAGACACGCTGAGGTTTTGCTTTTTCAAAATCGTAAATGCCGACAGACATTACAATCTCAAGACCACGTATTATAACAAGGTCATACTCATTATCTATACTCGTGCTACTGTACTGCCGCACCTGTCGTTTCCTGTCTTATTTGTGTACGCAAATGATCAATTGGCATCTTTTTCTGCCCATCCTTATAGTGCCAGAACGTCCAACCATTACATGACTGAGCGCCTTGCATTGCTGCACCAACCTTATGAATAGAACCACGCATTTTATCAACGCGATTTTGCGCAATAATAGAGCCATCTGCATGAACAGTTGCTTTGTATTTATTCTTAGAGTCAGTCAATATAGTTCCGGGCTCTAGCAAGCCACGCTCTACCAAAGAACCAAAAGCCACACGCGGCAACTCGCGCTTTGCTTTTGTTTCAACCAACTTATTTTCCAGAGAATCAATACCACGAATACGCTCAGATGCTGCGTCAATATAGCTGTCATCGCGTTCAAGACCGATAAATGAACGGCCAAGTTTTTTGGCTACTGCGCCAGTTGTGCCTGTACCAAAGAACGGATCCATAATGGTTTCACCAGGGCGCGTAGAGGACATAATCACACGATGGAGGAGGGATTCGGGCTTTTGTGTCGGATGCACTTTCTTGCCTTCATCATTCTTTAAACGCTCCCCACCAGTACAAAGCGGTAGGTACCAATCACTTCGCATTTGCAAATCTTCGTTCAACGATTTCATTGCATCGTAATTGAAGTAGTATTTCGACTTTTCTGACTTGGCCGCCCAAATCATTGTTTCATGAGCATTCGTAAAACGGCGCCCTCTGAAATTAGGCATAGGGTTAGACTTGCGCCAGATCACGTCATTTAAAATCCAAAACCCCATATCTTGCATGATATATCCCAAACGGAAAATATTGTGATAACTCCCGATCACCCAGATTGTTCCATCAGGTTTCAACGCCGCATGTGCAGCACCGAGCCACTCTTTTGTAAACTCATCATACGCCTTCAGGCTATCAAATTGATCCCAATCGTTATCAACGGCATCAACTTTTGACTCATTCGGGCGATGCAGATCACCACCAAGCTGAAGGTTATATGGCGGGTCAGCAAAAATACAATCCACGCTTTCTTTTTTGATTTTACGCATATTATCAACGCAGTCACCAACCAAGATTTGGCCTTTTAAATCACCTGTGGACAGATCAATTTTTTGACTCGACATTTATATTCCCTTCACAATTTATGAAGTCGAATCATGAGTCATTAGCGACTCCGCGTCAAGAGAAAAATAACATTTTTTGGTGTGGACTCAATGCGTTATTTTCATGCGTTAAGATAAATTATTGACCTGATTCAATAATTTTTTTAACAGGCCCGAAACTACGGCGATGATAATCAGTCACCCCATACTCTAGCAGTGCTTCACGATGCGCCTTTGTCGGATAGCCTGCATTCTTAGACCACCCATAATGCGGATGCTTTTTATCAAGCTCAGCCATAATGCGGTCACGATATACCTTTGCCAATATTGATGCCGCAGCGATGGATTTTGACTTTTGATCCCCCTTTACAATCGTCATGGTTTTCTCCGCGTTTAAATCAGGATCTTTATTACCGTCAACAAGCGCCAAGCCCTTAACGCCTAGCACTTCATGAGCAAGCCTCATAGCCTTTAGACTAGCCTGAAGAATATTAATACGATCTATTTCATCAGGCTGAACTTCGGCAATATGATGCGGGAAATGCTCAATAATCTTTTCATAAAGATATTCACGACGCCTCAAGGACAGCTTTTTACTGTCCTTAATTTCATCCACGAAATCAAATGCACGCATATCTTTCGGGATAACCACGCAAGCCGCCACTACCGGCCCCGCGAGAGGCCCGCGCCCGACCTCATCAAGGCCACAGACATCACCGTCATATTGATCCTCATACGAAAAATCAGCCATGACGATTAACCATTGAGTGTTTTACTTGCAATTTCATAAACATCAGGCGCAATGTCTTTCACAGCCAGAATGTCTGATAAGGCTGCCTTCATCAGGGCTTGCCTGTCAGACGTATATTTCCGCCACTCACGCATAGAGGTCAACAAACGAGCAGCAATTTGGGGGTTAATCGCATTAAGCTCTATCACCGCATCACGTAAAAAGGCATAACCACTGCCGTCTTGTGAATGGAAACGAACGGGGTTACTCATTGCAAATGATGCATAAAGGGAACGCACACGGTTAGGATTTTTAATATTGAAATCACCATGTACTTTTAGGGCATTCACAACACCGATTGTTTTCGGCAGATGTATTGCCGCCTGCGCCGCAAACCACTTATCAATTACAAGAGGATATGATTTAAAACGATCATAAAAATCCTGTACGATATAATCATGCACATCACCATCAAGCGCACAGCCCAAATTCAACGCCGCCATACGATCCGTCATATTATTAGCCGTATCATAATGTGAACGCGCTGTAGCCGCATCATGGTTCGTTAAGCTATTCGCACGTAATAACATCACCGTATTTTGAAGCACACGACGCCCCATAGCCTCTGCAGTCACAAGGAAATTACCATCCGTTCTGTTGGCCTGATAAATTTCTTCCAAATCATTAGAAAAACCGTCAACAATTGCTGACAAGAGCTTCTCACGCGCCACATGAATAGCTTGTGGATCAATAACATCTTGCTCCTGCGCTATACGCCCAATTTGCGGGATACTTAACATACGCGCCATAAGTGCCTTATCCGCATGATTCTGTTTTGCAGTATCTAATAGCGATGCATAAATATCATTAAATGATTGCGGCACATCACCGCCATCATCAATAAGCCCCTGTAGGGTACGTAAGTAATATTGCTCTGCCGCCTCATAACGATTGAAACCATCACTGTCATGACGCATCAAAATTGCATACTCATCATCGCTCAAATCTGCTTTTAAACGCACAGGCGCAGAAAAACCACGTAGAACAGAAGGAACTGGCTCTTGTGCAACGTTTTCAATTACGAATTTTTGCTCGTGTTCTTCCAACATCAACGTCTGCGTTTCAATCAGATCCTTACCATCCCTACCGAGCAGCCCTACAGAAACAGGTATTAACATCGGCTTTTTATTCGTCTGGTTAGGCGTATCAGGAACATCTTGTGATAAAGAAATTGTATAGCTCTGCTTTTGTGCATCATAAGAACCACTAAAACGAACGGCAGGCGTTCCCGCCTGAGAATACCATAATTTGAAGTGAGAGAGGTCAGCACCGCTCGCATCCTCCATCGCCTTGACAAAGTCATCACACGTTACAGCCTGCCCGTCATGACGTGAGAAGTACAGATCCGTACCTTTACGATAGTTTTCCGCACCCAGTATCGTACGCATCATACGGATAACTTCGGCACCTTTTTCATACACTGTCATGGTATAGAAATTATTGATTTCAATATAGTTATCAGGGCGCACAGGATGGGCGAGGGGAGAGGCGTCCTCTGTAAACTGGAAACGTCGCAAATGCCCGACATCATCAATACGCTGAACATCACGAGAATGCGTATCAGCGGAAAACTCCTGATCACGAAAAACGGTTAAACCTTCCTTCAACGATAACTGAAACCAATCACGGCAGGTAACACGGTTACCACTCCAGTTATGAAAGTATTCATGCGCAATAACACTTTCAACGCGCATAAAGTCCTGATCCGTTGCGGTTTCTTGCTGCGCCAGAACAAGGGCAGTATTAAAGATATTGAGTGATTTATTCTCCATCGCGCCCATATTGAAATCGCTAACAGCGACAATGTTGAATATATCCAGATCATATTCTAACCCATAAACATCTTCATCCCACTTCATGGAACGCTTCAGGCTATCCATGGCGTGGTCACATTGCCCTTCATCACCCGCACGAACGTAAATATACAAATCAACTTCGCGGCCTGATTGCGTGGTAAATGTATCATGAATATGGTTCAAATCACCCGCCACAAGTGCAAACAAGTAACAAGGTTTCGGGAAGGGGTCATGCCAAACGGCAAAATGACGGCCATTATCACCTTTACCTTGCTCCGTTTTATTTCCGTTTGATAAAAGAACCGGATATTTCTCACTCGCTTCTATGCGCACAGTGTAGACACTGAGGACGTCCGGACGATCCGGGAAGTAAGTAATGCGGCGAAACCCTTCGGCTTCACATTGTGTACAATATGTTCCGCCGGAATTATAAAGCCCTTCAAGGCGGGTGTTCTTCTCAGGGTAGATTTTCGTTTCTATCTGAAGCGTAAAATCCTGAGGCGGGCACATAAAGCTCAACGATTCTTTATCTTGCGTATATTCAGTCACCGCCGCGCCATCAATCGTCAGTGAAACAAGCTTCAGATCTTCACCGTTCAGGAACATATTTTGCGACACATCACCATGCGGGCTCACTTGCAATTGCGCAGTAACAATTGTGTACCCGTCATGTATATCAAAATTAAGATTGAGGGATTTAATCTCAAACGGATATGGTTTGTAATCTTTCAGATAAATCGTTTGGGGGGTATCTGTGCGCATGAAACTCTACTTCTGTTTGATTCGTGATATGCATTATCATGAACCATCAAAACAAAGATTCAAAGGGGGCGCGGAAAATTTAATCGCCGACAACCATGTCATTACGATGTACCAATTCATCGCGGCCGATATAGCCAAGAATACGATGAATATCTGAACTTTGCTCTCCTGCAATTTGGCGTGCATCATTGGCATTATAGGCACTTAACCCCATTGCGAGCTTTTTACCATTAAGCGATCTGATTTCAATCACATCCCCACGGCGAAAATCACCACTGACCTCACGCACACCAATCGGCAACAGGCTCTTACCTTTTTGCAAGGCAGAAGCCGCTCCGTCATCTATGGCCACAAATCCCTTCGGGCTCATATGTGCGCCAATCCACATTTTACGCGCATTCGCACTGTTTTCATGTGCAACGAACAGGCTGGATTTTTTATCATATACACTGACTAATTTTTGTAAGGCATGATTTTCTTTACCATTGGAAATGACCAAATGAATACCTGTTTTAGTTGCAGAAAATGCTGCCTCAATTTTACTTTTCATGCCGCCTGTACTTAATCCGGGCACGGCATCACCAGCCATAGAAACATGCTCATCGCCTAAATTCTCAATTACAGGGATAAATACAGCTTCGGGATTTGTATCGGGGTTATCCGTATATAAACCATCAGTGGTTGATAATAAAACCACAGCATCTGCAAGCACCATTTGCGCAACACGAACACTCAGACGATCATTATCACCAAAACGAATCTCGCCGGTTGAGACAACATCATTCTCATTGATTATCGGTACAATTTCGTTGTCGAGGAGGGTATACAGTGCCTCTCTTGCATTCAAATTCATGCGGCGGTTTTCCGTTTCACTCATCGTCAGCAAAACTTGCGCGGCATGCATACCGACCTTGGCAAAAGCATGATGATAGCCATTAAACAAATGATATTGACCAACAGCGGAGGAGGCTTGCTTTTTGGCAAGCGGAATATCCGCGGGCGGCATATCCGCGGCAATACCAAGGGCCTTACGCCCCAATGCAACTCCACCCGATGACACAATAACAACCTTCTTACCTGCATCTTTAAGCGCGCAGACATCCTGTGCCAGAGCATCCATCCATGTCTGATTTACCTGATCAAGCGCGTCACCCCGAACAAGAACAGAGCCAACCTTAATCACAATAAGCTTTGAATTTTGCAAAACCTTTGAAGTCGAAAGATCAATCATGGTTCAAATGCGCCGTCCTGTTCGTCTGAATCACCGTATTTTTCTTTATATACGATATCAGCCAGCAGGAAGAGAATATCTTTCGTGTTTTCACCGGATACAGCAGATATGACATGCACTTTTTTACCAATTGCGGCTTCAAGTGTTTTAGCCTGATCCTGCGCTAACTCATCACCAAGAGCATCCGCCTTGTTAATAGCCACGATTTCTTGTCTATTGGCCAGATCCGCTCCATATTCCTTGAGCTCATGACGAATTGTCTTATACGCCTCAACCAGATCATCTTGTGTACAATCAATGATATGAAGCAAAACAGATGTTCGCTCTACATGACCCAAGAAACGGTCGCCTAACCCTTGGCCTTCATGTGCGCCCTCGATTAAGCCCGGAATATCCGCAATTACAAAATCACGCTCACCTGCCTTAACAACACCAAGGTTCGGATGCAATGTCGTAAACGGGTAATCTGCAATCTTAGGCTTTGCGTTTGAACATGCCGCCAAAAATGTTGACTTACCTGCATTCGGAAGCCCCACTAAACCAACATCAGCAATAAGTTTCAGACGGAGCCATACCGCCATTTCCTGACCCGGCCAACCTGGCGTGAATTTACGTGGCGCCTGATTCGTTGCGCTTTTGTAATGCGCATTACCAAATCCGCCGTCACCACCCTTCAGAAACTTTAAGCGTTCCCCCGGTGTCATAAAATCATACAGGACAGTTTCTTTGCTTTCATCCAGAACTTGTGTGCCAACAGGGACACGAATAACACAATCTCCGCCACCCGCACCCGTTTTATTACGGCCCTTGCCGTGTTCACCGGGCTCAGCGCGAAAATGTTGTTCATAACGAAAATCAATAAGCGTATTCAGCGTATCCGCACATTCGAAGTACACATCGCCGCCTTTACCGCCGTTCCCACCATCAGGGCCGCCGAATTCCACATACTTTTCACGGCGGAAAGAAACACAGCCCGGGCCGCCTTTACCGCTTTGAAGATATATCTTTGCCTGATCCAGAAACTTCATAAATTTCGCTTTGCTTAAACATAAAGAAAGGGGAGAGAATTCCCCCCTTTATAAAATCTTTTTAATTCCCTAAAGAGGTTATTCCGCAGCCTGAGCAGCAGCAACATCATTTGACGGAAGGATGTTAACGATCGCCTGACCGCCTTTGCCCTTTGTGAACAACACTTGACCATCTAACAAAGCAAAGATTGTGTGATCTTTACCTAAACCAACGTTTTTACCAGGCTTCCATTTTGTACCACGTTGACGAACGATGATGTTACCGGCCAAAACCTCTTCACCACCATAACGCTTAACGCCAAGACGACGACCAACTGAATCGCGTCCGTTCTTGGAACTACCACCTGCTTTTTTATGTGCCATAATAAATCTCCTGAATACCGATCTTGTTCTTATCTACCGAAGCGATTAAGCCGCTTTGATGTTTGTAATTTGGATCATTGTCAAATCTTGACGGTGACCTTTCTTACGACGATAGTTTTGACGGCGCTTTTTCTTGAAAACTGTAATTTTCGGGCCGCGTGTTTGTGCAACAACTGTTGCTTCTACCTTCGCGCCTTTAACCAAAGGCTCGCCAATTTTAGATGTTTTGCCATCAGCAATCATCAAAACTTCATCCAAAGTGATTTTCGCACCTTCTTCACCTTCTAGTTTTTCAACCAAAAGCTTGTCATCTTTTTGAACTTTGTACTGTTTTCCACCAGTTTTAATAACAGCAAACATCGTTTTAATTCCGTCGTTAATAGTTTTATTTTTAATTTATATACAGCGCATTTCGAGAACATTTCGGTGTCCAGTACGCCATGAGCGATGGAAATAACCATATACCACGCCCCGTGTCAAGGAATATCAACACCTTAAATTCATGAAATTTCATGCATCATAATATAAAGCGTAATAAAAAAGCAAAATTATTTGCAATACCTAGTGCGAAGCAACTACGGCGCCGCTGTAGAAATACCACCCTAAACCCACAAGAAACAAAGCGTTACCGTATAATGAATGCTCAATTGTTACTAAAGCGAGAGAACGGGTTTTCGCATAAGTCTGCGCAAATATTAAACCACCGATAAAGCTCAGCGTCGGGGCAATCGCATTAATATAAAGAACATGCGCATAAGCAAAAACAACTGCGCTCATTATAATGCGCGTAGTTTTATGGCGAAAAAACGGTGCATACCGATGAAAGAAAAAGCTACAGAATATTAATTCCTGAGGCAAAGCCGATAATATAGGGTAGAGAACAAACAGAACAAATAAGAAATATGGCCGTGAACGAGTCATTTCAAACATGCGGTCCGGATCATAGAAATATACAAAAAGAATCATCGCAATGACGGCAAAAACCCAACGCACCAAAATAGGTTTCATATTGCCCCACGTCACCACATCCCACTTCCAAATATCCTTAAAGAAATCTTTTCGGCGAAAAACAATAATATGAAGCAGACAATATCCTGCAGCGCCCCATAGGAAAAAGAACATATATCGCGCCCATACATTATATATAATCACACTCGGCAAGCAGACACAGAGAAGCAAAAACTCTAGGGCCAGAAGCAAATAACCAAGTCGTGATAATGTTTTCATATTGTAAAACCTTTAATTTCCTGCGCCATTCATTCCTATGCATTATAAAGAATTGAAAAGCCCTCACTTTTATTCTATAACCCGCCTATGGTCGCAATTAAAGAAATTAAACGTCATGAAACACACGCCGTCACAGTTGGCAATGTAACTGTTGGCGGGGGTGCACCCGTCGTTGTTCAATCTATGACCAATACAGATACTGCCGATGTTGATAAAACATTCGAGCAGGTTAAAAATTTATTCCTCGCAGGATCGGAAATCGTTCGTGTTACCGTTAATAATGACGAGGCCGCCATAGGCGTTGCTAAACTACGTGAGCGCCTGAACAAAGAAGGACTGGCCGTACCCATGGTTGGTTGCTTTCATTATAATGGCCACACATTATTAAACGATCACCCTGAGCTAGCCTCAAGCCTTGATAAATATCGAATCAATCCTGGCAATGTCGGGTTTGGTAAGAAGCGTGATACCCAATTCGAGCAAATGATCGAAAAGGCCATTGAGTATAAAAAGGCAGTTCGAATCGGTGTTAATTGGGGCAGCTTAGATCAAGCGCTTGCATTGAAAATGATGGATGAAAACGCAAAACGTGATACGCCGTGGCCGTCAGATGCCGTTATGCGCGAAACACTTGTGCAATCCGCACTCATCAGTGCGCAGCAAGCTGAAAATATCGGCCTGCCTAAAAATAAAATCATCCTTTCGGCAAAAGTCAGCCGTGTACAAGACCTAATAGCCGTCTACCAAGCTTTGGCCGAGCGCTCAAATTACGCGCTGCATGTCGGCCTGACAGAGGCAGGAATGGCATCAAAGGGGATCATCGCCACAGCTTTAGGGGAGGGAATATTACTCCAACAAGGTATCGGCGATACGATTCGAGCCTCATTAACACCTGAGCCAAATGGTGACAGAACATTAGAGGTCAAAGTCTGCCAAGAAATCCTTCAATCCCTGAACATACGCAGCTTCATGCCCGAAGTCAGCGCATGTCCCGGATGTGGCCGCACAACATCAACGTTTTTCCAAGAATTAGCGCAAGATATCCAACGATATCTCGAAGTTAAAATGCCTGTTTGGAAATCTCAATACACAGGTGTTGAGAGCATGAAGGTGGCGGTGATGGGCTGTATTGTGAACGGACCGGGAGAGAGCAAGCACGCCGATATAGGCATTAGCCTACCCGGCACAGGCGAATCACCCGTTGCGCCCGTTTTTATTGACGGAAAAAAGGCGCACACATTACGCGGCGAAAAGATCGCACAAGATTTTCAAAAATTAGTCGAAGAATACGTCGAGAGGCGATACGGCTAATAGAAAAGCAATTAACACATTACAAGAGGGAGTATATCGATGCTAATTGGCGTTCCAAAGGAAATTAAAACGTTAGAGCACCGCGTCGGACTTGTGCCGTCTTCGGTCAAGGAGATGGTGGCGCACGGACATGACGTCATTATTGAAACAAATGCAGGTGCAGGGATTAACTTCACAGATGCACATTACGAAGAAGCAGGTGCAAAAATCGTGTCTACCGCAAAGGAAGTTTTTGAACGTGCGGACATGATTATCAAGGTCAAGGAACCGCAAAAACAAGAATGCGATATGCTGCGTGAAGATCAAATTCTTTTCACATACCTGCACCTCGCTGCTGATCCTGAGCAAGCGCAAGGTCTCATCGATTCGAAATGCATCGCGATTGCCTATGAAACAGTTACGGGTCCGAATGGTCGTGGCCTACCGTTATTAGAACCCATGAGCGAAATAGCAGGACGACTATCCGTACAGGTCGGTGCATATTACCTACAAAAACATATGGGCGGGCTAGGGCGCCTTATCGGCGGTGTTCCTGGTGTCAAACCTGCGGATGTGCTTATTATTGGTGGCGGCGTGGCCGGGTTCCATGCCGCGCAAATGGCAACCGGCCTTGGTGCAAATGTAACAATTTTAGAAAAATCGAATCCACGCATGCGCTTCTTAGACGAATATTTCATCGGGCGCGCTAATATCGTTTATTCGAATCTCGACACATTAGAGCGTGCAATTAAACAAGCTGACCTTGTAATCGGTGCCGTTTTGATTCCCGGTGCCTCTGCGCCGAAGCTCGTAACAAAAGAAATGCTAAAAACAATGAAAAAGGGTGCTGTCATGGTTGATATCGCCATTGATCAGGGCGGCTGCTTTGAAACAAGCCATGCAACAACACATAATGAACCAACCTATGTTGTCGATGATGTTGTCCATTACTGTGTGGCAAATATGCCGGGTGCCGTCGCACTAACATCTGCCCTGGCACTCAATCACTCCGTCCTGCCTTATGCTTTAAAACTGGCAGACCATGGATGGGAAAAAACATTGGCTGCAGACCCTAACTTTTTAAACGGGTTAAATGTATGTAAGGGTAAAATCACAAACAAGCCTGTAGCAGAAGCGTTGAGCCTTGATTTTACAGCACCGGAAACGGTCATTTAATGACATAATATGGTATGAAATATCAGGTAATAAAAAAAATGACATTTTTTTCGACATTTTCTTCATATCATGCTTGACGTAGGTGGGGCATCCTGATATCTAACTCTCCATCTTAAATGCGCGGGTGTAGCTCAGTTGGTTAGAGCGCCGCCCTGTCACGGCGGAGGCCGCGAGTTCAAGTCTCGTCACTCGCGCCATTTAAGAATAAAACGCCCCGATTATGTCGGGGCTTTTTATTTGCTCGTCCACAAAAATCGAAAAAACTAATAAACAGGGTGTTTTCAATCGCTTAATAAGCTGATAGAAAGTACAGGAATGACCGATTAAGCTTAAAAAGAGATCATCATGGCATCATCAGAATTTTTATTGGAATATCTTCCGATTCTCGTATTCATCGCGATTGCAGGCGTAATGTCCGTTGCAATGGTATTGGGCTCCATTCTTGTTGGCGTACGTAACCCAGACGCGGACAAGCTTTCTGCATATGAATGTGGGTTCGATGCGTTTTCTGATGCGCGTAACAAATTTGATGTGCGTTTCTATCTTGTGACACTTCTGTTCATTATTTTTGATCTTGAAATTGCATTTTTATTTCCATGGGCTATAACACTCGGAAAAATCGGCGCGTTCGGGTTTTGGTCTATGGTCATCTTCCTGTCCGTACTGACGGTCGGCTTTATCTATGAATGGAAAAAGGGCGGCTTGGAATGGGAATAACATTCCGAAAGATTTAAGGTAATTACATGGCACACGACAGAGATATATTTAAGGCACCTTCATACGGCAAAGACGTTGTTGCGCCCTTGCCACCAGCCAGCCAACAGGACGTAGTGCCTGCTGCGATATCAAAAACACTGAATGAGAAGGGTTTTTTGCTTACAAGTGCAGATAGCCTGTTTGACTGGGCCAGAACGGGCTCTCTATGGCCGATGACATTCGGTTTGGCATGTTGCGCAGTTGAAATGATTCATGCCTATATGAGCCGCTATGACATGGACCGTTTCGGGATGATCCCACGCCCGTCACCGCGCCAATCTGATGTGATGATCGTCGCCGGTACATTAACAAATAAAATGGCGCCTGCATTGCGCCGCGTATATGACCAAATGCCTGAACCACGTTGGGTAGTGTCAATGGGTTCCTGTGCAAATGGCGGTGGCTATTATCATTACTCATACTCCGTCGTTCGCGGTTGTGACCGTATTGTTCCGGTTGATATATACATTCCGGGCTGCCCGCCAACAGCCGAAGCTATGATTTACGGCATTATGCAGTTACAAAAGAAAATCCAGCGGGAGGACACACGCATTGCCCGGTGATTCGATAAAAGACCTCGCAGAATATATCTGCGAAAAACTAAGCAAACATGTTACTGGCCATGAGTTCATTAAGGATGAACTTGTGATTAACGCTAAGGCAGATTCTATACAGGATGTTTTACGTTTCTTGCGTGATGAGCGTGAATGTGCCTTTACGACGCTTATAGACGTTTGTGGTGTAGATTATCCGGATCGTGCGGAACGTTTCGAAGTTGTTTATATATTACTTTCTCTACGACAGAATAATCGTTGTCGTGTGCGTATCGCCGTTGAAGAAAATCAAATTGTTCCGACTGCTACGGATGTGTTCAGCTCTGCAGGCTGGTTTGAACGCGAGGTTTGGGATATGTATGGCGTACTGTTTGGCGGTAACCCGGATCTACGACGTATTCTTACCGATTATGGCTTTGAAGGGCACCCACAACGCAAAGATTTCCCTCTTACAGGATATGTCGAGCTGCGTTACGATGAAGAACAAAAACGAGTAGTTTATGAACCGGTAAAACTAACACAAGATTTCCGCCGTTTCGATTACCTCAGCCCATGGGAAGGCATGACAGACGTACAGCTTCCCGGCGATGAGAAGGGTGCGATTCCGCCTCACGGTTGGAAGGGTGAGCTGGATCATGCTGTAAATGATGATTCTACCCCTGAAGAAAACACAGAAGAAGAAGAGGAGGTCGCAGAAGATGCCTCTTAATGATGAAGTTGATACACCTGACGTCGTGATCGGTGACGAAACACAGATCAAACCGTTTACAATGAACTTTGGCCCGCAACACCCTGCCGCGCATGGTGTTCTTCGTCTTGTTCTTGAAATGGAAGGTGAGATCGTTGAGCGTGCAGATCCTCATATCGGCTTACTTCACCGTGGAACAGAAAAGCTTATAGAATACAAAACATATACACAGGCCGTGCCATATTTTGACCGCCTTGATTATGTGGCCCCAATGAATCAGGAGCATGCCTTTGCGCTGGCAACTGAAAAGCTGTTGGGCATTACTGTGCCCAAGCGCGGACAATATATTCGTGTTATGTTCTGTGAAATCGGTCGTATTCTAAACCACATTTTGAACATCACGACATTTGCCCTCGATGTCGGTGCATTAACACCAGCACTATGGGGCTTTGAAGAGCGTGAAAAAGGCATGGAATTTTATGAGCGCGTTTGCGGCGCTCGTTTACATGCAAACTATTTCCGTCCCGGTGGTGTAGCGCAAGATCTACCTGCAGGCTTGCTTGAGGATATCGTAGAATGGGTAGATGAATTACCTAAATTCCTAACTGACCTTGAGAGCCTATTGACAGATAACCGTATCTTTAAGCAGCGTACAGTTGATATTGGTGTTGTTAGCGCGGAAGAAGCACAAGATTGGGGTTTTTCAGGTCCAATGCTTCGTGGTTCAGGTCTGGCTTGGGATCTACGAAAAAGTCAGCCATATGATTCATACGAAGATTTTGATTTTGATATTCCTGTCGGTAAAACCGGTGACTGTTACGCACGTTATTTAGTGCGTATGGCAGAAATGCACGAATCAATAAAGATCGTAAAACAATGCGCCGAAAAAATGCCACAGGGCTATGTTCGCACCAATGATTACAAAATATCTCCTCCGCCAAGAGCAGAAATGAAGTCATCAATGGAAGCATTGATTCACCACTTCAAACTCTTCACCGAAGGATATCACGTACCCGCTGGCGAAACATATACTGCCGTCGAGGCCCCTAAAGGTGAGTTTGGCGTATATCTGGTAAGTGACGGTTCAAACAAGCCATATCGTTGCCGCATTCGCGCTCCGGGCTTCCCGCACTTACAGGCATTAGATTTTATGAGTAAAGGGCATCAACTAGCCGATACCGTATCCATTATCGGATCACTGGATATCGTATTCGGAGAGATTGACCGCTAAGAAGGTATAAATTGGAATGAAAAAGCCGTTTGATTTAAATGCAGATTACCAACCGGAAAGCTTTGAGTTTACAAAAGCTTATAAAAAGCATGCGCAGGAATTAATTGACCTGTATCCAAAGGGGCGTCAACAATCTGCGGTCATGCCCCTGCTTGATTTGGCACAGCGTCAAGTCGCACAAGAGGGTGCAAAAGCAAACCCGCCATATGGTGGTTGGATTCCGCGTGCGGCGATGGATCATATCGCCGAGATGTTGGGTATGCATAAGGTTAAGGTTTATGAAGTTGCTACTTTCTACTCTATGTATAACACCGCACCTGTCGGGCAATATCTGGTGCAACTATGTACGACAACACCATGCTGGCTCTGCGGTTCAGATGATATCGTAAAGGCAACGAAAGAGCATTTAGGCGTTGGCCTTGGTGAGACAACACCTGATGGTAAGTTTACAATAATGGAAGTTGAGTGCTTGGGCGCATGTGTGAATGCACCAATGGTTCAAATCAATGATGATTACTACGAAGATTTAACGCCTGAAAATATGAAACAAGTACTTTCAACGCTCGCAGAGGACATGAAACCTTCTGTTGGCTCTCAAACAGGGCGTAAGGCATCCATGTCTGCGGCGGGGCCGACAACATTGAAAAAAGAAGCAAAAAAGGCAAAAGTTATCTAATATGAATGAAGTACCATCAGATTTATTGGCCTTAAGTATATGGTGGGCATTAACTTGGAGAACATTTTTACTAGGACTTCTCACGGGAATATTGATTGGTTTTGTAATTGGCATTATCGGTGACATTTTCGGGACTCATCAGGATGCATTAGCCGTGCCATCTATATTAGCCGGTGCCGTTGTGAGTGTTTTTGTATCAGTTAAAGTTATTAAACGACTTATGACAGTAGGCTTTGGTGAATATCGGTTAGCAATAGCGAAAAAGTAATACCTCGTAAAAGCCAAAGTTTTGAACCATTAGGACACAGTATCATGCTTGACGATAAAGACAGAATTTTTACCAATATGTATGGCTGGGAGAGTTTTTCTCTGAAAGATGCCAAAAAACGTGGTGACTGGGACAAAACAGCAGACATCATCAAAAAAGGTCGGGAAGCAATCATTGAAGAAATGAAAGCATCTGGCCTACGTGGTCGTGGCGGAGCAGGTTTCCCAACAGGTTTAAAATGGTCATTTATGCCAAAAGAATCAGATGGGCGTCCGCATTACCTCGTCATCAATGCCGATGAATCAGAACCGGGAACATGTAAAGACCGTGACATTCTTCGTAATGAACCGCATAAACTTATTGAAGGCGCATTAATTGCAGGATTCGCAATGGGCGCGCATGCCGCATATATTTATGTTCGCGGCGAGTTTTACAATGAAAGTTCAAGCCTTTGGAAAGCGATCAACGAAGCCTATGATTCAGGCTTACTTGGTAAAAATGCTGCAGGTTCAGGTTGGGATTTTGACGTCATCGTTCACCGCGGTGCAGGTGCATATATTTGCGGTGAAGAAACAGCGTTAATCGAATCTATCGAAGGGAAAAAAGGGCAGCCACGGAACAAGCCTCCTTTCCCGGCAATGGCGGGTCTCTACTCATGCCCGACAACAGTAAATAACGTTGAAACAATTGCTGTTGTTCCAACAATTATGCGCCGTGGTGCAAACTGGTTTGCTAAACTCGGCCGTGATGAGAAAAACGCAGGAACGAAGTTATTCTGTATTTCAGGTCATGTTGAAAACCCATGTAACGTCGAAGAAGAAATGGGCATTCCGCTTAAAGAATTAATTGAAAAACATTGTGGGGGCGTACGCGGTGGTTGGAATAACTTACTAGCAGTAATTCCCGGTGGTTCGTCGACCCCAATGCTTCCGAAAAATGTTTGCGATACAATTCACATGGATTTTGATTCTCTGCGCGAGGCAGGATCAGGTTTAGGGACAGCGGGCGTAATCGTGATGGATAAATCAACAGATGTTATTCAAGCTATTTGCCGTTTATCTCAATTCTATATGCACGAATCTTGCGGCCAATGTACACCTTGCCGTGAAGGTACGGGTTGGGTTTGGCGTATGATGAAACGCATGGTGCAAGGTAATGCAACCGTTGAAGAAATTGACCAACTCTTTGAAATCACAAAAGAAATAGAAGGTCATACAATTTGCGCCCTTGGGGATGCTGCTGCATGGCCAGTACAAGGGCTTATTCGTCACTTCCGCCCTGAAATGGAAAAACGGATCCTTGAATATCGTCAAAATGCGGCTTAAAAGGAGTGCCTGACATGATTATTACAACAACACAAAATGTAGATGGTAAAGAAATATCCGAATATATTGATGTTGTTACAGGTGATGCTATTGTCGGTGCGCATTTGTTCAAAGATCTTTTTGCTTCTGTACGCGACATTGTTGGCGGTCGTTCAAAAGCCTATGAAAAAACCATGCGTGAAACACGTGAAATTGCCCTAAAAGAACTCAAAGAAAATGCATTTCGAGTTGGCGCAGATGCCGTCGTTGGTATTTCATTAGACTTTGAAACATTAGGGCAAGGCAACGGTATGATGATGGTATGTGCAACAGGTACAGCTGTTAAGCTAAAAGAGCCGAAGCGCCATATCGAAGATTAAATCTTCTCTTAAGCGCTTTTTTTCATTTTCATTTCAAAATATGCAGCTGCATTTTTAAAGATCACAATACCATCAGAATCATCTGATAATTCAACACCGTCACGCTGTGCCTGATCTTTTAATTCTGCATAATCATCACGTTGCCATGTAAACATGCCACGTTCCGGGTGCGGCATAATAGCAAGCACACGACCGGATTTATCAGTCATCGCCGCAATATCAAATGTTGAACCGTTCGGGTTAGCAGGGAATGCCATATCCGCGTAATGACCGCCTTCGTTAACGTAACGCGCAGCAACTTGACCATTAAATTTCAAATCTTCCAACGTGCTATCATCCATCATGAAACGGCCTTCACCATGCGCAACGGGAATATGTAGAGTTTCAATATCCTTTAACCAAGGTGAAGTTGCATGTTCAATTTTAATATCAATCCAGCGGCATTGGTAGCGAGCAGATGCATTGTACGTAACAGCAACATCACGTTCGCCATATGCATTTAGTGCAGGAACCAGCCCCAAATTCACCAGAATCTGACAGCCATTACAAATACCGATAACTAGTGTGTCGCGCTCAACGAATTTTTTCAGATCATCCATCAAGGCCAATTTCATTTTTTGTGCAAATGCATTGCCTGACCCTGTGTCATCACCATAAGAAAAACCACCGGGAATGGCCAGGATATCGTAATTATCCAACATCTCCGGAGAATCAATCAAGTCATTAATATGAACGATGTCGCCGTTTAAACCACTATATTTAAATGCGTGAAGGGTTTCCTCTTCACAATTCAAGCCATAACCACTTAGGACGATAACTTTTGCTGTCATGTTCTTATCCTGTTAAAAGTTTTTTAGCGGCGCTTTATACGCCTCTTCAAGGTCGCGAATATCAGTTTTAAGACAATCACGAATAAACAAATTTTCACTCTGCGCGACACTACCGATGTAATGACAGTCTTCAAAACCTTTAAAGTTTTTCTCGAATGCCTTTTTGTTCTGAGGTGAAACCGTAACAACAATTCGTCCGGTACTTTCAGAGAACAACGCCTTATCCTTGCGCAAATCAATATGCGATAAGTCAATATCAAGACCAAACTGGCCCGCTATCGCTTTTTTCGCCAAAGTAACACCAAGGCCGCCATAGCCCACAGCCATAGCCGATGCAATTAAGCGATCGCGGCTTGCACGTGCATAAAGTTTATACAAACGTAAATTCTGATGCAAATCCGTTTCAGGGACATTATTCCCTACGTAGCCAAGCTGATCGTAGTATTCAGAAGCACCAAGCTCATCTTTCGTCGCACCAAGAACATAAACACAGTCACCTGCCGCCTTAGGCGCAATAGAAATAGATCTGTTTACATGTGGGATAACGCCGATACTGGAAACAAGCAGAGTAGGCGGTGCAGAAACCTTAATTGCTTTCCCGTTCTCATCATATCCCTTGAAGTCGTTAAACATACTATCCTTACCCGAGATGAACGGGGTTTGATATTTAACGGCCATTTCATAAATCGTTTCAACGGCGCGCTTAAGTTGCCCTAAACGCTCAGGTTCATCTGATGAACACCAACAAAAATTATCGAGCAATGCAAGTTGGGCGAAATCAACACCTGCCGCCACGGCATTACGAACAGCCATATCAAGACCAGCCGCAGCCATGGCCGCGGTATCGATATCACTGTAACGTGGGAACAGCCCTTGCGATAAAACAACCCCTTTTTCAGAAGATAAAACAGGGCGGGAAACACTTGCTTCTGCATAAACACGGCCTTTACCCTGCAACGGACCAAGAACCGCAGAGCCCTGTACGTTATGATCGTATTGCGTTGATATAAATTCCTTAGAGCAGATATTCAAACGCCCCATCATATCAACCAATATTTGCTCATAGCTTAATGGCTCAGCAAAATCAGGCTCAGCCTGACCGCCACGTGTAAATGTCGTTTTCAATGGCGTTTCAGGATTTCCGTCATGAAGGAAATCCATCTCAAGATCCATAATAACATCATCTTGCCATGAAATTTGTGCACGACCAGAATCAGTATATGTACCGACAACTGTCGCTTCTACGCCGCGTTTTGCAAAGAATTCGATAAGCTTTTCCGTATTTTCAGGCGGCACAGCCATTGTCATGCGTTCCTGGCTCTCGGAAATCCAAATTTCCCACGGCGATAAGCCGGGATATTTCAGCGGAACCTTATCAAGCTCAAGCAAGAAGCCACCAGATTGTTCAGCCATTTCACCAACGGATGATGACAAACCGCCAGCACCATTATCCGTAATCGCGCTGTACCAGCCTTTATCCCTGATTTCCTTAATGATCGCATCAGACATTTTCTTTTGTGTGATCGGGTCACCAATTTGCACTGCCGTAGCAGGCGAACCTTCATCAAGCGCAACAGAAGAAAATGTCGCGCCGTGAATACCGTCTGCACCAACACGACCGCCAGCCATAACAATCTTATCCCCCGGTCTTGCCTTTTTCTCGTGCCCCGGATTTCCATTAATCATGCGAGGAATTAGGCCAATTGTACCTACAAACACCAATGGCTTACCTGCAAAACGATCATCGAAATATACAAACCCCGAAGGCGTCGGAATGCCTGAACAATTACCGCCAGCTTCAACACCGGCCACAACACCATTCATAATGTTCGACGGAGGTAATAACGCGTCAGTACAATCTTTATCGCGGAAATAATTTGGTTTTTTACGCGGATCAGCCAGACAAAAACCATAGCGGTTCACAACAGGCTTCGCGCCCTGGCCAAAACCGATACAGTCACGGTTCACACCGACAATACCTGTAATGGCACCGCCAAACGGATCAAGCGCAGAAGGGGAGTTATGCGTTTCAACCTTATCCGTAATCAAATGATCCTCATCAAAGATAATACCGCCTGCATTATCAGAGAAAACGGACACACAAATATCATCTTCGCCGCGCTCTTCTCTGATCTCTTTTGTCGCGCGTTTGATATAATGTTTATAAAGACCGTCTGCGACATCATCGATCGGTGACGCAAAGATTGTATGCTTACAATGCTCTGACCATGTTTGTGCCAATGTCTCAATTTCAATATCGGTTGCCGGACGGCCTTCCTTTTTGAAATACTCCTGAATGGCTTTCATATAATGTAGGGACAAGCCCAACGGGCCACGACGCGAGCCATCTTGATTCGCAATTCCGCGTGTTCCGATCTCGGTTAATTCATCATCACTTATATTAAGGTCTACCTTATCAGCAACGGCACCTTTGTTATCCAACTTAACTTTGGGGATAACAACATCCATACCACCGTCTTTTTTATATTCATCAAGACTTTTTATAGTGATGCGTTGAATCAGTTTGTTTGAAATCACACGAGAGAGCTTTTCAATCGTCTCTTTTTCTGTATTTGCCTTAATTAGGTATAGGCGAGAAGAATATACTGGCTCACCGCCATTAAGGTTATCATTAGAGGTCAGCGCCAAAAGCTCAGTCGCTGTATGCCCTATGTTATCAGTAACCCCGGGCAGATAACCGATCTCCAACGCCCATGTAAAATCCTCGGGCGTTTCATTCACACGCTGCGTCACCGGGTTGGCTAACCCCTTCGCAAACGCATCATTCGCCGCATCAGGATTTTCAGACGTATACACATCAACCGCCTGAACAGATGCGTTTACATCCATAGATTCAAGGATTGATTCAATTGATTTAGCCCGACCATCGTCTTTATGGGCTAGAATTTCTATTCGAGTAGGCATATAATTTTCAAAGTCCACTTGATCTTCCGTTACGCGCAGATTAAATAGTAGTCCGTAATATATTTCAATACTCTAATTGTTTGAAATAGCCAGATAACGTAAGAAAATAGAAAAAAGTACAAAAGCAATGCCAAAGTTAACCATCAATGACATGGAAATTGAAGTCGAACCGGGCACAAGTATTTTGCAAGCTGCCGAGCAACTTGGTGTTGAAATCCCGCGCTTTTGCTATCACGACAAACTTTCCGTTCCTGCAAACTGTCGTATGTGCCTCGTTGAAATTGAGGGCGGTCCACCAAAGCCTGCTGCTTCATGTGCAATGGCATGTGGCGAGGGCATGAAAGTCAAAACCGAATCGGAAATGGTTAAAAAGGCCCGCAAAGGCGTGATGGAAATGCTTTTGATTAACCACCCGTTAGATTGTCCGATATGTGATCAGGGTGGTGAATGTGACCTGCAGGACCAAGCTGTTGCTTATGGTTTTGACCGCTCACGCTATCACGAGGAAAAACGCGCTGTAAAAGATAAGGACCTCGGTCCGCTTGTCGGAACAGTTATGACGCGCTGTATTAACTGTACACGTTGCGTGCGCTTTGCTGAAGAAATCGCAGGAACCCCTGTATTAGGCCAGTTCAACCGTGGTGAAGATGCAGAAATCGGTACATTTATTGATGAGGTTGTTAACACTGAGCTTTCAGGAAATCTTATTGATATCTGCCCGGTGGGCGCCCTGACATCGAAACCTTATAAATATAAGGCCAGAAGTTGGGAGCTTAAAAAGACAGAAACAATCGATGTGCATGATGCGCTCGGTTGTAATATTCGTGTTGATTCTCGAGGTCGCGAAGTCATGCGTATTTTGCCGCGCCTTAATGAAGATATCAATGAAGAGTGGATTGATGACCGCGCTCGTTTTTCTTATGACGGTTTGTCACACAAACGTATTGATCGTCCGTATATTCGCGATGAAGACTCAGGAAAGCTTCGTGAAGCAAGCTGGGAAGAGGCGTTTGCCTTCATTTCAGAGAAGGTTTCAGGCCTAAAAGGTGAGGAGATCGCTGCTCTAGCAGGAAATATGGCTGATGTAGAATCTATGACGGCCATGAAAGATCTTATGTCCAACTTAGGTTCACCTAACATTGATTGTCGCACAGATGGCGGAGTATATGATGTTAAAGAGCGTAGCTCTTATCTTTTCAACTCAGGGATTGCCGCCATTGATGAGGCAGATGCAATCTTGCTTGTTGGTGTAAACCCGCGATACGAAGCAACACTTATTAATGCACGCATTCGTAAAAACTGGCTTGAGAAGAAAATACCGATCTCTCTTGTTGGTGAAGAAGTTGACCTCACATACCCTTATGTTCATTTAGGCGATAGCCCGAAAGACATCGAAAAGCTTGTAAAAGAATATGCAGGAAAAGTTAAATCAGAACGCCCGATGATGATTGTAGGGTCGTCCGTGTTCCGCCGTGATGATTCGCTTGCAATACAGGCGATGCTACAAAAAGCTGCCGAAGACCTGGGTATTGTGAAAAAAGATTGGAATGGATATAACGTTCTGCAAAATGCTGCATCACGCGTTGGAGGTATTGAAATTGACTTCCTACCGCAACAGGGCGGAAAAGGGTTTGCTGAAATTATGTCCGGAACAAAAGACGGTTCTATTAAGGCTTTATTCCTGCTTGGTGCAGATGAATTTAATGCACGCGTTAATGTCGGTTGGAAAACTTTTGTTGTGTATCAAGGTCACCATGGTGACAACGGTGCAGAGCGCGCAGATGTTGTACTTCCATCTGCTGCTTTCACCGAAAAAGACGGCCTGTACGTAAACACAGAAGGGCGCGTACAGATGGCAAAACGTGCAGTTACCCCGCCGGGTGAAGCCAAAGAAGATTGGGCAATCCTTCGTGCATTATCAGAACATCTTGGCAAGAAAACATTGACATATAACTCTGCGTCTGAACTACGCGCACGTATTCAGAAAGAATGGCCGATCTTTAAATCACTCAATGAGTTACCGGCTATTAAATGGGCCAAGTATTCAAGTAAGAGCAAAGTGATGAAGGACAGCTTTGCTGGCTACAGACAAAATTACTATCTTGCTGATCCGATTTGTCGTGCATCAAAAACCATGCATGAATGTGTCGCAAAGTTTCAAAATAACGAACCGGTTCAAGAGGCTGCGGAATGAGTAAAAAAACAACATTAGATCAAGTTGAAGAATTTCACAGCACTTATGGCCTACCTGTATCAAGTGCACCTCATATTAAAGATCAGAAAACCAATACTTTACGCATAAACTTACTTGCCGAAGAGCTGGAAGAGCTAAAAGAAGCACTTGAGAATGGTGATATCGTAGAAACACTTGATGCGCTTATTGACCTTCAATACGTTCTGGACGGCGCTTTTTTGTCGTTTGGTTTGCAAGATGTCAAAGAAGCCGCATTTGATGAGGTTCATCGCTCAAATATGAGCAAGCTCGGTGAAGACGGAAAGCCTATATACCGCGAAGAAGATGGTAAAGTTATGAAAGGGCCGAATTATTTCAAGCCTGACATTGCACAATTCGTACAAAACAAAAAGGACGCTGCATAAAATGGAAGAGCTCTTGATGGCATTTATACAAGACCCTTGGAGCTTCTGGATTACCAGAACACTTGTATACACGCTTGTTGTCATTGTTGGTGTATTGCTGGCGGTTGCATATCTTACATATGCTGAACGTAAGGTAATGGGCGCAATGCAACGTCGCCAAGGCCCAATGACTGTCGGCCCGTTTGGATTGCTACAACCGATTGCTGATGGTGTAAAACTATTTTCAAAAGAAACAATTATTCCATCACAAGCGCACCGTGTTGTCTTCCTGCTCGCGCCAATGATGCTTTTTGCATTATCTTTGGTTGCTTGGGTAGTTATTCCGTTTGATAAAGGCTGGGTTCTGGCTAACCTCAATGTCGGAATTCTGTATTTGATGGCTATTTCATCTATGGGTGTTTACGGTGTTTTAATGGCCGGTTGGGCATCAAACTCTCGTTATGCTTTCCTTGGTGGCTTACGTTCAGCCTCACAAATGGTTTCATACGAAGTGTCTATGGGCCTTATTATTGTATCCGTCTTATTGGTTACAGGTTCTCTTAATCTTCAGGAAATAGTATTGGCACCACGCCCAGTATGGGTTCAATTCCTATTATTTCCAATGTTCATCGTCTTTTTGATCTCAATCCTAGCCGAAACAAACCGTGCACCGTTTGACTTACCCGAAGGTGAATCAGAAATCACAGGCGGTTTTATGGTCGAATATTCAGCCATGGCCTTTGCATTGTTCTTCCTTGGTGAATACGCAAATATGATTCTTATGAGTGCGATGACGGTTATCTTATTCCTTGGCGGGTGGTTACCGCCATTTGGGATCACAAGCTTAGCGTTCGTGCCCGGCATAATTTGGTTTGCATTAAAAGTTGCCCTCATTTTGTTCTTCTTTATCTGGGCCAGAGCAACATTACCGCGATTTCGTTACGACCAATTAATGCGCCTTGGTTGGAAAGTTTTCCTACCGTTTACACTTGTATGGGTGGTCTTTTTAGCTGGAACACTTATGTCCTTAGGCGCGTTGCCGGGCCAAGTAACACATGAAAATCTGGTTCAGGGTGTAGAAGTAGAAGTTGAGAAAACAATCGAAAAGGCCGTAAAAGACGTTGAGAGTGCCTTGGGTTTGGATGCATCGAAAGACGCTGAACAGGCCCCCACAAAAGACGAGCAGGAGTAATTAAACTATGGATAGATTTGCAAAGGCATTTTTCCTGACAGAAATTGTAAAAGGCTTTCTTTTAACATTGAAATACATGTTTTTTGTACCGCGTGTAACTATCAATTACCCATACGAAAAAGGTCCGATCTCTCCACGTTTTCGCGGTGAGCATGCCCTCAGACGCTATCCCAATGGTGAGGAACGCTGTATTGCCTGTAAATTATGTGAGGCTATTTGCCCCGCACTAGCCATTACAATCGAGGCTGAACCACGTGAAGACGGATCCCGTCGTACAACAAAATATGATATTGATATGACTAAATGCATTTATTGCGGCCTTTGCCAAGAGGCATGCCCGGTTGATGCTATTGTTGAGGGGCCAAATTTTGAATTTGCAACCGAAACACGGGAAGAGCTTTATTACAACAAGGATAAGTTACTTGCGAATGGCGATCGTTGGGAAGCACAGCTAGCCGCTAACCTCGTAGCAAATGCTCCTTATCGTTGATTATACAAATTGTTAGTATGCAATAAATGTTCATAAACAACCCAAATTGAAAACTATTGGTGCGTATAATAGTTAATTTTATGATTCACCCTTGAAATATGTTAGGAAAAACAAAAAAATAGGGTGATTTTTTTCATTTCGTACCTTGCAGTATGTCGAAGAAAATATTAGAAAAGTACCAAATTAAGAATAGAGACTTCTCATGGTCGTGCAGGCTTTTGCCTTTTATCTTTTTGCCGGAATATTAGTTACAAGCGCTTTGATGGTTATTACTGCGCGAAACCCAGTGCATTCCGTACTTTTCCTTATCTTGGCCTTTTTTAATGCTGCCGGGTTATTTGTGATGCTTGGCGCAGAATTCATCGCGATGATTCTTGTTATCGTATATGTCGGTGCGGTGGCTGTGCTTTTCCTTTTCGTTGTGATGATGCTTGATATAAATTTCAAGGATCTCAGAAAAGGGGCTATGCACTATATTCCGATCGGCATTATTATCGGTGGTATACTGCTATTTGAATTATCAATGATCTATAGTTATTGGCAATTTGCACCGACTATTTCAAATATCGATCTTCCCACTGATCAATTTGCAGATGTGAGCAATGCTCAAGCCTTGGGTCTTGTACTGTACACTGATTATGTATTTCCATTTCAGGTCGCAGGGTTAATTCTGTTTGTTGCAATGGTTGGAGCGATTGTATTGACACTACGCGTCAGACCCGGCGTTAAAAAGCAAAATATTTCTGAGCAGCAGGCTCGTAAAGCCTCGGATGTTCTTGAGATCAAGAAGGTCACAACAGGGACAGGTGTTTAAAATGGACGTACAACAAACAATCGGTATGGAGCATTTCCTCATTCTTGCCGCGTTGCTATTTACTATCGGTGTTTTCGGTATCTTCCTAAATCGTAAGAACGTCATTGTTATTTTGATGTCAATCGAGCTTATGCTTTTGGCTGTGAATATTAATTTTGTTACATTTTCGGCATATCTTAATGACTTAACGGGACAGATTTTTGTCATGTTCACATTAACTGTTGCCGCCGCTGAGGCTGCAATCGGTTTGGCCATCTTAGTTGTTTTCTTCCGTAACAAGGGGTCTATCGCTGTGGAAGATATATCCGGAATGAAGGGATAAGAAATGGAACTTGTCGCTGTATTCTTGCCATTATTTGCATTCGTTATTGCCGGTCTGTTTGGTAAACAGATTGGAGATAAAGGATGTCAATTTGTGACAACGGCATCCGTTATTGTCGCCGCGCTGGCTTCAATTTCTCTGTTCTTCACGGTTATATTCACTGAAGGCATGGTCAATGGTATGTATGTGACAACGCTTTCTAATTGGATAGTTTCCGGTGATTTCAATGTTAAATGGTCATTACGTATTGACCAACTTACCGTGGTTATGATGTGCGTAGTCAACATCGTTTCCGCTTGTGTTCACGTCTATTCCATCGGGTATATGAGCCACGATAAAAGCAAAGGGCGCTTTATGGCTTACCTTAGCTTATTCACCTTTGCCATGTTGATGCTTGTAACATCTGATAACCTTCTACAGCTATTTTTCGGATGGGAAGGCGTTGGCGTTGCATCTTATTTGCTTATCGGTTTTTGGAACCACAAGCATTCTGCAAATGCAGCAGCACAAAAAGCATTTATAGTAAACCGTGTAGGTGACTTCGGACTGGCTCTGGGTATTATGGCTACATTTGTGGTCTTTGGCTCTATCCAGTTTTCTCAAATTTTCCAAGATCCTTCTCAATACGCGGAAACAACCTTCAACTTCCTTGGTTTTGAACTGCATGCGCTAACCGTTATTTGTTTATTGCTCTTTACTGGCGCTGTCGGTAAATCCGCACAACTTGGTCTGCATACTTGGCTACCTGATGCGATGGAAGGGCCGACACCGGTTTCTGCTCTTATTCATGCGGCCACAATGGTTACGGCAGGCGTATTTCTTGTTGCCCGTTTTTCACCGGTTTTTGAATATGCTCCTACGGCATTAATGGTTGTTACGATTTTCGGTGCAACGACTGCATTTGTTGCTGCAACAATTGGTTTAACCCAATACGATATCAAACGTGTCATTGCATATTCCACAATGAGCCAGCTGGGCTACATGTTCTTCGCACTTGGTGTATCTGCGTATGGCGCTGCTATTTTTCACCTTATGACACACGCATTCTTTAAGGCATTACTCTTCTTAGGGGCAGGATCTGTTATTCATGCTCTATCAGATGAGCAAGACATGCGTAATATGGGTGGCATTTGGAAAAAGATACCAACCACCTATGCGATGATGTGGATTGGCTCGCTAGCATTAGCAGGCGTATGGCCATTTGCAGGATATTTCTCAAAAGACATCATACTTGAATCTGCATGGGCTGATCACAGTTGGTTTGGTGACTATGCATATTTGATGGGTATCACAGCAGCGTTCATGACGGCCTTTTACAGTTGGCGTTTAATTATCATGACCTTCCATGGCAAACCCCGTGCAAGTAAAGAGGTAATGAGCCATGTACATGAATCACCTTCTGTTATGCTTTTACCTCTTGTTGTTTTAGCATCAGGCGCAATTCTTGCAGGCATGATGTTCTATGGCGGATTTGTCGGCTCATCATCCACATCACATGGAGGAGGGCATAACGCCGCATTATCTGGTGAAGTCTCTGAAATTATACCTGCTGCCGGTGATGACGAACACCATGGGCAGGCAAGCACTGAAGATGCAATTGAAACACATCATGAGACAGAAACATCGCATAAAGTATCACATGAAAACTCTCATGATGCCCCTATGGTCAACACGTGGTCACGCGATTATTTCTGGCATGACGCATTGTTTGTTTTACCAGAAAACGACACGATCGAGGCCGCTCATGGTGCTCCGTTCTGGGTTAAAAAACTGCCGCTTCTAGCAGGCGCGCTTGGGATTTTAATGGCCTATATTATGTACATGTTTTTACCTACGCTTCCCTCCAAGGTCGTTGGCATATTCAAACCATTACATACATTGTTCTTTAATAAATGGTTCTTTGATCAGATCTATAACGCCGTATTTGTTAAAAATGCGGTGCGTTTAGGGCGCGTTTTTTGGGCTAGTGATAAGAATATTATTGATACGGTTGGGCCGGATGGTGTTGCAGGCTTTTCAAACCGTCTAGCAGGTAATCTTTCAAAATTCCAATCAGGATTTGTTTATCAATACGCGTTGGTTATGATTATTACGCTTATTTGCTTGGTTTCTTGGTTTGCATTCAAGGCTGACCCTTCGTTCTACACTGTAAAAGAAATCTCTATTATACAGGAGGTTAGTGAGTAAAAATGGATATGCCTCCTTTACTATCAATCATGATTTTCTTACCCTTGATCTGTGCGATCATGGTTGCCCTTATACGTGGAGAAAAGGGCGATGAAGCGGTTATTGAAAAAAATGTAAAGCACCTTTCACTTTTCAGCGCACTGTTTGTATTCGCTTTTAGTGTGTTCATGTACCTGAAATATGACCCGCTTGCGACCGATTTCCAATTTGTTGAAAAAATCACCTGGTTTGGTGAAAACGGAATAAATTACCATCTAGGTATTGACGGCATTTCAGTATATTTCGTCTTACTATCTGCTTTCTTAACACCAATCTGTATTTACATTAGCTGGTTCTCCGTCAAGAAACGCGTCAAGGAGTACATGATTGCATTCCTTATGCTTGAAAGCTTCATGATCGGAACGTTTGCCGCGCTTGATTCTATTTTGTTTTATGTCTTTTTCGAAGCCGTGCTTATACCAATGTTCCTCATCATCGGTATTTGGGGCGGACCTCGACGCGTTTATGCATCATATAAATTCTTCCTTTATACGCTGCTCGGCTCTGTGCTTATGCTTCTTGCGCTATTGACCCTTTATGCAAAGGTCGGAGCAACGGATATCCCGACATTAATCGCCAATCCTGTAGATTTTGGTCTACAAAAATGGTTATGGCTCGCATTCTTTGCCAGTTTTGCTGTGAAAATGCCTATGTGGCCTGTTCACACATGGCTTCCCGATGCACACGTTGAAGCACCAACAGCCGGTTCTGTAATTCTTGCAGGTGTTTTGTTGAAAATGGGTGGCTACGGTTTCCTTCGTTTCTCTTTACCTATGTTACCAGAGGCCAGTTTATATTTTGCTCCTATGGTTTTGTGGCTAAGTGTGATTGCCATCATTTACACATCACTTGTTGCACTCGTGCAGGAAGACATGAAAAAGCTTATTGCATATTCATCAGTTGCACATATGGGCTTTGTCACGCTCGGTATCTTTAGCTTTAATCAGCAAGGGATCGAGGGAGCCATTTTCCAAATGATCAGCCACGGTGTTATTTCTGCGGCGCTATTCCTATGTGTTGGAGTTGTTTATGATCGCCTCCATACAAGAGAGATCAGCCGTTATGGTGGTATCGTTAAAAACATGCCTGCATATGCGACTGTATTTATGATCTTTATGCTGGGATCTGTAGGTCTTCCGGGTACAAGCGGTTTTGTAGGCGAATTCCTAAGCTTACTAGGTGCGTTTAAGGCCAACACATTAATTGCATTTTTTGCTACGTCAGGCGTAGTTCTTGGCGCGGCATACATGCTTGTTTTATATCGCCGTGTTGTGTTTGGTCCGCAAAATAACGATGATGCGTCACGTATGCCGGACTTAACATCACCGGAAAAAATCGTTCTATTACCGCTTGTTGCATTGGTATTTTACCTCGGTATATTCCCAACAGTTGTTTTAAGTAAGCTTGAGCCTGCTGTTACTAATATTACATCAATTTATGATGCGCTTCCGGCCAACAGAGAGCTTAGTGTTGTTCCACTTGATAACGTATCAGATAGTGGTGAACTTAACGACGCCGAAGGCGAAAACAAAACGGAGCAGCCATAATGGAAAATTTAAATATTATGACTCTTCTGCCGGAGATTTTCCTTGCCATTACGGCCATGGGTTTTCTTATTGCAGGCGTTATGCAAGGTAACAAATCAACAGATGTTCTGTGTTGGTCATCATGCCTAAGCTTTGTTATCGCAGCGGCTCTATTACTTCGTATTGATTGGGATACACAATACCTACTAAACAATATGCTCGTCAGTGATAAATTTTCAATGATGCTTAAGCTATTTATCGTTGTTGGTTTAACAGCGACAACCGCACTCTCCGTACGGTATCTTTACTTTGAGCGCATTGCGCGGTTTGAATACCCGGTACTAATTATCTTTTCCGGCATTGGTATGATGTTTATGGTGTCCGCCAATAACCTTTTAAGCCTTTACATGGCATTAGAACTACAATCTCTAAGCTTGTATGTCCTAGCGGCGTTCCATAGAAACTCCCTAAGATCAGGTGAGGCCGCCGCAAAATATTTCATTTTGGGGGCTCTCGCATCAGGTATGCTTCTCTTTGGTATTTCATTGATATACGGCTTCACAGGTAGCCTTGATTACCAAATTATAGCATCATCACTTAAGAATGCGGAACTCATCGCTCCCGGCTTTACAATCGGCATGGTCTTTGTAATCGCGGCACTTGTTTTCAAGGTATCTGCAGCGCCATTCCACATGTGGACACCTGATGTTTATCAGGGAGCACCAACTTCTGTTACCGCGTTTTTTGCAATCGTTCCAAAGGTGGCGGCACTTGGTGTTTTGATCCGTCTTTTATTCGAACCGTTTGCCATGGCAGAAAGTCAGTGGACACAAATATTATATTTTGTTTCAATCTTCTCATTATTATTCGGTTCTTTTGCAGCAATTGCACAAAGCAACATTAAACGACTAATCGCATATAGCTCGATTGGTAATATGGGATACGCGTTAATCGGTATTATTGCCGCTACGCCCCAAGGGATTGGTGCCGTATTATTATTCTTATTTATTTACATGGTTATGACAGCAGGTACATTCTCAATCCTACTTTATATGCGTCGTGACGGCATTTCGCTTGAGCGTATTTCCGACCTGTCAGGACTATCTAAAACACATCCAGTACTTGCCTATTCAATGGCAGCACTTATGTTTTCTATGAGTGGTATTCCACCATTTGCAGGTTTTCTAAGTAAGCTGTTTATTTTTAACGCAGCCGTAGCATCAGGGCACTTTGTTCTGGCTGTTATTGGTGTGTTGGCATCTGTTGTGGCGGCATATTACTATATCCGTATTATCAAGGTTATGTTCTTTGATGAGCCGGAAGACGAATTTGATGGCAATATGAGCTTAGAAAAGCGCTTGGTTCTTCTTTTCTCTATCATCTTTGTTGTTGGTTTTATCTTTAAGCCTAATGCATTGCTCGATAGTGCAATGAGTTCAGCAAAAGTACTCTTTATGTAATGTCTGTGCAGTGGGATATCCATACATTAAATAGCGTAGAATCTACGCAAGATGAGATTATCAGTAAATACAAGCTATCGCCTGATCTTAAGCAAGGATATTGCATTCATGCACTATCACAAACACACGGCAAAGGGCGCCATGGCCGTGTATGGGAAAACGCCACAGATAATCTCTATCTATCATTTATTATCAAACCCGATTTACATCTAAATCAAATCGGGCAAATTTCACTTATTACATCTTTGGCGCTCAATAAAACCATCGTCCCGTATTTGACCGATATCAAACCTATATTGAAATGGCCGAATGATATATTAATCAATGGTAAAAAATGCGCAGGCATTTTGCCCGATGTTATTGATTCAGCGAATGACGTTATAAAGGCTCTGGTGATTGGCATAGGTGTGAATATTAACACTGCACCTATTGGAACATCCACCGCCCTTCGTCAAAGTTCTAATAAGGAAATTGATTTAGAAACGTTCCGTGATGATCTGCTTGTTAATTTCTCTGCCTATTATGATTTATACCTTCAAAACGGGTTTGAAAAATTCCAATATGAATGGACAAAAAATAGCTTTCCCAAAGGCACAAAGGTCAGCGTAAAAATAAACGATAATCAAATATCAGGTGCGTTTGAAACAATTGATCAAAACGGGAATATGATTATTATTTGCGATACAACAAACGCATTAAGAAAAATCACATCTGGCGATGTCTTTGTATTATAGTGTTGGGCAAACAAATAAGAACAAAAGAATAAAGTTATGCTTTTAGCAATTGATACTGGGAATACGAACACAGTTTTCGCCATTTTCCAAAATGATGAGCTTAAATACTCATGGCGCTGTCAGACAGAAAAGTCACGGTCCGCCGATGAATATGCCGTATTCTTAAAACAACTTTTGGATTTAGAAAATGTAACTTGGGATGATGTAAATGATGTCATCATCAGCTCTGTCGTACCCGATACAAATTTTCATTTAGAACGTTTTTGCGAAAAATACATTACATGTAAACCAATTTTCGTAAGCGAAAAGATTGTAGACATCGCCGTAGACCTCGACCAGCCGCAAGAAGTCGGCGCGGATCGTTTGGTCAACGCGGTCGCCGTAACCAAATTTTATGACACGCCCGCTGTTGTTATTGACTTTGGTACGGCAACTACATTTGATGTTATTGATACGGGCGGGATATATCGTGGTGGTGTGATTGCACCCGGCATAAGGTTGTCAATCGAAGCCCTGACAAACCGCGCTGCAAAATTACCGCAAATTAACATTGAAAAACCGCAAAAAGTCATAGGTAAAAGCACATTACAGGCTATGAAATCAGGTATGTATTGGGGGTATATTGGCGTAATTGAAACAATTATTACTAAAATAACCGACGAGATGGGCAAAAAGCCCTATGTTATTGCAACTGGCGGCCTTGCGCCGCTCTACGCTGAGAGTACGGATATCATTGATGTTGTTGATGATAATCTAATTTTTAAAGGCTTATTGGAAATATACAAAAATTATAAAAATGCGTGAAATTTTTAAACCTGATGAATTTTATTTTGTACCCCTAGGCGGCAGCGAGGAATTCGGCTGCAACCTCAATCTATATGTCTGCGATGATGAATATCTGGCCATTGACTGCGGTATTGGTTTTGCCGATGAACGTATGCCGGGTATTGATTTACTCTTGCCTGACCCCTGGTTAATAGAAGAGGCCCGCGACAAACTCAAAGGGATGGTAATCACCCATGCGCACGAAGACCATTTCGGCGCCGTTGCATATTTATGGGATCGTTTTGAATGCCCGATCTACGCAACAAAATTTACAGCCGCAGTGCTACGCAAGAAATTTGAGCAAGAGGGCGTCGATAACGCAAAAATAACAATTATTGAACCGGGTAAAACGTTCAAGGCAGGATCCTATGAAATTGTGCCCGTGCCTGTTTCACACTCTGTACCAGATAGCTGCTCCCTTGTCATAAAAACCCGACACGGTCATGTCTTGCACAGCGGCGATTGGAATTTAGACCCTGCACCGATTATTGGCTCTAAAACTGAGGAAAGCGCATTTCGTGCGATTGGCGATGAAGGCATCTTGGCCTATGTCGGCGATTCTACAAATTCACAAGTCGACGGATACTCCGGCAAAGAAGAGGACGTCGCAAAGGGCATGGCTGCTGAATTTAAAGATTGCAAAGGCATGATTGCCGTCACCATTTTTGCATCTAATATCGGCCGCCTAATTAGCATTTTACGTGCCGCACAAGAAACAGGCCGCAGCGTCGCACTCCTTGGGCGCTCACTACACCGTATGGTTGGTTGTGCAATTGATTGCGGTTATATGAAGGATTTACCCGCCTTTGTCACAGAAGATGAAATTGCCCATATTCCACGCGAAAATCTTGTGCTTGTCGTCACAGGATCACAAGGGGAACATCGCGCTGCGCTGGCACGCATATCTCGTGGTGACCATCGATCAGTTTCATTGGGGAAGGGCGATACAGTTATCTTTTCTTCGCGTGCAATCCCGGGGAATGAGCGCAAAATCAACACGGTAAAGAATAACTTCTCCGCCGCGGGTGTTAAAATCATCACTCCGCGCGATACAAAACACATCATTCATGTATCGGGGCACCCATGTAAGGAAGAAATACTTTCCATGTTGCAATGGACACGCCCCCAATGCGTCATTCCCGTACATGGTGAGCGCCTGCAATTAGATGCGCAAGCAAAGCTCGCAGCATCATGCCAAGTGCAAGATGTGATTGTACCCAATAATGGGTCAGTGATCCGACTTGCACCTGCGCGACCCGCCATCGTAGATCACGTGGAAACCGCGCTGCTGGCCGTTGATCAGAGGCGCATTATCCCCGCGACCCATCAATCAATCACCGCAAGACGCAAATTGCAGTATTCAGGAACGGTTCATGCATCACTGGTTTTAGATAAGAAAATGAAGCTACTTGGCGATATAAAAGTCGATACGGTCGGTTTAACTTGCGAACGTCATGATGATTGCATTTTGACCGATCTAAAAAGATACATAAAAGACATATTGCCCGAGGTTATTGCCGAAACAAATCATAACGAAGATGATATCGCCGAGGCCGTACGCATACCATTACGTCGTTATGTTTCCGATATGCTCGGTTTGACGCCTAAAACAACCGTACATGTAACTCTGATTAATATATAGGTATCATATTATGAATTTCGTATCAGCCTTTGTTGTTTTCATCATGATCTGGTGGACAGTCATATTCTGTGTTCTACCTATCGGCTTATCGACAACACAAGAAGAAGCGGAAGAGGGGGAATACCTCGCACCGGGCGCACCCAAAGAATTTAATTTAAAAAAGAAACTTCTCATCACAACAATTATATCAATTGTTTTATGGGGCATTGTTTACATGGTAATATCTTCTGACATTATTGATTTCAGAAATATGATAAACGACATGGAGTGACAAAATGACAAGATACATCAGTCTTTTTGCCGGACTTAGTATTTTGCTCACTCCGTTTTCGGTTAAGGCCGAAATACCCGAAAACATAGAACCGATTGTTACATTTTGTAAAAAATATCAAGACCAACAGAAGAAAAGTGCCGTTCAGGGTGCGGAATATGTTCCCGGCATTGATGTTCATGGGAATGATGTAGCCCCTCCTGAACTTGGCGGCGATGGTAATGCGGAAGATTTTGATATCATTACAATTCCATTAGAAATTGATCTGGCGCAACGTTACGGGCTTATACTCCCGAACGGCTTAGAATTGAAACCACAAATCGGAACACTTACAATTCCCGCGGATGGCGCAATGAAATATAACGGCGCGGTCATTTCAAATGATGTAAAAGACGTGTGCAAAACCGTTTTGGATGAATTGAAAAAAAATCAAGGATATCAATCAGAACAGCATGGACATGAAAGCGGCAATCCCGTAGTGTCTAACGGTAATAGTGAAGCAAAAATCAATGTTCCTTATCCGCCTCGTAAGCCGCAGGATTAGAGACCTAATCACACTATATTGAGTAAATTTTCGGAGTTTTAAAAAATGGGTAAAAAAGCAAGAACCGCGATCACACCAACGCGGGAAGAAAACTTTCCTGAGTGGTATCAACAGGTTATCAAAGCCGCAGACATGGCGGAAAACTCGCCTGTGCGCGGCTGTATGATCATCAAGCCGTATGGTTTTGCCGTATGGGAAAATATGCAAAACATCTTTGATCCGTGGTTAAAGGATTACGGCGTTCAAAATGCGTCTTTCCCATTACTTATCCCGTTATCATTCTTGGAAAAAGAAGCAGAGCATATTGACGGCTTTGCTAAAGAATGTGCGGTTGTAACACACCACAGGCTGGAAGGCTCGGAAAACGGCCTTGTTCCTGCAGGTAAATTAGAAGAGCCATATGTTATTCGCCCGACATCCGAAACCATTATCGGTGATGCGATGTCTCGTTGGGTACAATCATATCGTGACTTGCCGTTAAAATTGAACCAATGGGGCAATGTAATGCGTTGGGAAATGCGTACACGTATGTTCCTGCGTACTTCTGAATTTTTCTGGCACGAAGGGCATAATGCATTTGAAACCCCCGATGATGCAAAGAAGGACTGCCTGACGATTTTGGATATGTATGAAAAGTTCTTCCATGAATACTTGGCGTTCACCGGGTATAAGGGCATCAAAACGCCAGAGGAACGTTTCCCCGGTGCAAAAGAAACCTACGCTTTTGAATCAATCATGCAAGACGGCAAAGCATTACAAGCTGCAACAACGCATGACCTTGGGCAAACATTCTCAAAAAGCTGCGGCATTAAATTCCAAACCCGCACTGGCGTGGAAGAACATGCATACACGACAAGCTGGGCCTTCAGCACACGCGCTATTGGCGGAATGATTATGATCCATGGCGATGATGATGGTATGATGATGCCCCCGCGCATCGCACCACAACAAATTGTCATTTTACCGGTTGTGAAGAACCCCGAAGAAGATGGTGAAATCGTAGCATTTGCAGAAAAAATTGTGGCTGACCTGAAATCAAAGGGCATGCGCGCAATGGTGGATAAACGTGATATGCGCACACCTGATAAAATGTGGGATGCGATCAAGAAGGGTATTCCTCTTCGTGTTGAAATTGGCGGCAGAGAGCTAGAAAATAAAGAAGTTACTGTTGTACGCCGTGATATCGGTCGCGAGTCAAAACAGACATTATCCGTAAGCGAGTTTGTAAAACAGGCACAAGGCCTGTTGGATCAGGTTCATGATTTCATGCTAAACCGTTCCAAAACATTCCGTGATGAGCATACTTTCGACGGCACATCACTTTCTGATATCTCAGATTTCTTTGCAAAAGATAATGTCGGCCTTGTAAAGGTTCCTGTAACATTACTGGAAGATGATAAATTAGAAGCGATAATGAAAGAATATTCATTATCAACCCGTTGCATGCCATTCGAAGATGGCGGTGAAAAAGTATTGATCGGAAAGGCCTATTAAACGGTGATTTTTAATACGTTCGAACGCACTGTTGCATGGCGCTATCTGCGCTCTAAAAAAGCGGAAGGCTTTGTTTCCGTTATTGCCGGCTTCTCTTTTGCCGGCATCATGCTTGGTGTGGCCACACTCATTATCGTAATGAGTGTTATGAACGGTTTTCGTCAGGAACTCTTTAGCCGCATTCTCGGTTTGGGCGGGCATATGAATGTCTATTCACAAGCCGGGCAACTCTATGATTATCAAGACATCACAAAGATGATCAGTGATATACCGGGCGTAAAATATGTTAGTCCGACAATCGAAGGTCAGACACTTTTAACACACCAAGGCTCAGCGATGGGCGTTATGGTGCGTGGTATATCGCAGGCTGACTTTGCGGTACGTGATATTTTATATAACGGTATACGCGCAGGAGATATTGAGAACTTCCGCGGATTCAAAATTGCCATCGGCTCTGTTTTAGCACAAAAACTGCGCGTTAGTGTCGGTGATAAAGTAACCCTCATATCACCTGTCCTGAGAAGCACACCGTTGGGTACACAGACAACGCAACGTAGCTTTGAAGTAGGCCTTATTTTTGATGTCGAGATGTATGAATATAATAGCGGCTTTGTTTTTATGCCATTGCCCGCTGCTCAAAAGTTTTTTCAATACAAGGAGGGCGTAGGAAGCATTGAAGTCTTCCTGAGCGAACCGGAAAAACTTGATGATATAAGGCGCCGTATTGAAATTGAACTGGATGGTCGCGCCGGCGTTTATGATTGGCGTGATATGAACAAAAGTTTCTTTAGCGCGCTTGAGGTTGAACGTAACGTGATGTTCTTAATACTAAGCCTGATTATCCTTGTTGCGGCATTTAATATCATTTCATCAATGATAATGCTGGTGAAGGATAAGGGGCATGATATCGCAATCATGCGTACCATGGGCGCAACGCGCGGTAATATGATGCGTATTTTTATGCTTACGGGGGCGAGTATCGGGTTTATCGGTACAATTATCGGCGCGCTTTTGGGCATTACATTCGCGCTTAATATTGAAACAATAAAAGATATTCTGGAAGGTTTGACCGGGGCATCATTATGGGATGCAGAAATTCGTTTCCTCTCAGAAATCCCCGCTCAAATTGACTGGAACGAGGTTGTAACAGTTATCGGAATGGCACTGTTCTTATCTGTTTTCGCAACAATTTACCCTGCATGGCGCGCGGCACGCCTCGACCCTGTGGAGGCTTTGCGTTATGAATAATAACGTGGTTAAAGAAATATGGAACAACGTCTAATGGACATATTTGAAAAACATACCTTTCCACAATCCAAGGTGGACAGGCGCTCGTACTATACGCCCCTCAATGAGGATGAAGATATAGACGAGGATTTTATGTTTGATGACCTCGATGACATTGAACCGATTGACGAGCTTGATTCCGATGCATTGGATGATGAAATCCTCGCCGAGGAAGAGGCAAAAGCGTCGGCCGCAGCAGAAAGACAAGAATATAATATTGAGCCGCTTTCCCCAGCAATCGAAGAGGGAACAGAGCTCCTGCTCGTTAAAAACCTATGTAAAGAATACAAGCAAGGGCAAAACAAGTTACAAATCCTGAATAATGTTGATTTACGCATTTATGCAGGTGAGATCGCGGCTCTGGTCGGGCCTAGCGGATCAGGTAAATCAACGCTTCTTCATATTCTCGGGCTTTTGGACTCACCAACATCAGGGCAAGTGGTGATGGAAGGGCGTGACATATCACGTCAATCTGATCGCGCACGTACGAAACTTCGGAATGAGCATATCGGCTTCATATACCAATTCCACCATCTGCTGCCGGAGTTTACTGCATTAGAAAACGTGGCTTTGCCGCAAGTGATCGCGGGTATATCACCCAAACAGGCCCAAGATAAAGCTGCAGTTTTACTGGAACAGCTCGGCCTTGGCCACCGCCTGACACATCGCCCCGCAACATTATCAGGCGGAGAACAACAACGCGTCGCCATCGCCAGATCATTGATGAACGACCCGCACTTATTATTTGCCGATGAACCTACAGGTAACCTTGATCCCGAAACATCCGCAGAAGTGTTTGAATTATTACTCGACGTCGTACGCAGCCGCGGTATCGGTGCATTAATCGCTACGCATAATCTGGACTTAGCCAATCAAATGGATCGTATTCTTGAGGTTAAATCAGGCCGTATTTTACCGTATTAGAGATTTCTTGCGCATAATCCTATTTTACCCATGGATTCCCCCCCATAATTATTGTTAGATAAGGGCATGTCGCAAAATTTTGTACATCTGCATTTGCATTCCGCATATTCATTGGCGGAGGGCGCAATCAAGGTCAAAGACCTTGTAAAGCTTTGTGTTGCGCACAATATGCCAGCTGTTGCCATTACCGACACAAACAACCTGTTCGGTGCGATGGAATTTGCACTTGAGGCATCGAAAAACGGTGTACAACCCATTCTTGGCTGCCAGGCGAATATCGGTGATGACGGACATCAAATTGTTCTGATCGTGCAAAATGAGCAGGGGTATAAGAACCTCTGTAAAATCGTCAGCGCCGCCTATATGCATGAAAGCTCTATCCATGGCGTCAGTGCATCTTATGAAATGATCGAACAGTATTCCCAAGGGCTTATTTGCCTGAGTGGCGGTATGAAGGGGGCTATTGCTCAAAACTTGTTCCACGGTCAAAAAGATAAAGCCGTAGAAAGCCTGCAATGGCTCAACCGTGTTTTTGACAATCGTTTCTATATTGAGATACAGCGCCATAACCTGCCGGATGAAGATAAAGTTGAAAATGACCTCATCGATTTGGCTTATGAATATAACGTACCGCTAGTTGCCACAAATGATTGTTATTTCAAAGACCGCGGCGCGCATGAGGCACATGATGCCCTGTTATGTATCGCAGAAGGCCGATATGTCAGTGAGGATGATCGCCGCAAAGTCACGCCAGAGCATTATTTCAAATCTGCTCGGGAAATGGAGGATTTATTTAAAGACCTCCCCGAAGCAATAAACAACACCATGGTCATCGCACAGCGTTGTTCTTATCTATTAAAGCCCATCGCGCCGATTTTGCCGCCGTTTGAAACAGAAAGCAAAAGGCCGGAGCCGGAAGAGCTGGCACAGCAATCAAAAGACGGGTTGCAATGGCGATTAGAGAAATTCGTTTTCGAAGAAGGGATGAGCGATAAAGAAAAGGAAGAAGCCGCCAAACCATATTGGGACAGGTTGGACTTTGAACTTGGCATTATCAATCAAATGGGTTTCCCCGGATACTTCTTGATCGTTTCCGATTTTATTAAATGGTCAAAAGAACATGATATTCCAGTCGGGCCGGGCAGGGGCTCCGGTGCGGGTTCTATTGTGGCTTGGGCACTGAAAATTACTGACCTTGACCCACTTGCATTGGGTTTGCTGTTCGAACGTTTCCTAAACCCCGAGCGTGTATCCATGCCCGACTTTGACGTTGACTTTTGTCAGGATCGCCGTGATGAAGTGATCAAATACGTACAGGATCGCTACGGCCACGATCACGTCGCGCAGATTATCACCTTTGGTAAACTACAGGCTCGCGCGGTAGTACGCGATGTTGGCCGTGTTTTGCAAATGTCATACGGGCAAGTTGACCGTATTGCCAAGCTCATTCCAAACAATCCCGCAAACCCGATGACGTTGCAAGAGGCATTGAACGCCGATGCCGACCTGCGCGCAGAGCGTAACCGCGATGAGACACAAGGGAAGCTCATTGATATAGCCCTACAGCTCGAGGGATTATACAGACACGCTTCAACCCACGCCGCGGGGGTTGTGATCGGTGACAGACCGCTTGATGAGCTTATCCCGCTTTATCGTGATCCGCGTTCTGATATGCCTGTGACACAATTCAACATGAAATATGTTGAGCAAGCAGGCTTGGTAAAGTTCGACTTTTTGGGTTTGAAAACCATGACAGTGGTTCAAAAATCCCTCAATATAATCGAAGAACAAACAGGCAAGAAAATTGACGCACTTGATATTCCGCTGGACGATCCTAAAGCGTATGAGCTGATGTCTATCGGTAATACGGTCGGCGTGTTCCAGCTTGAAAGTGCAGGAATGCGAGATACACTGAAAAAGGTGAAGCCAAACAGGTTCGAAGATATTATCGCCCTTGTTTCCCTTTATCGTCCGGGTCCGATGGATAATATTCCCAAATATATCGACGTGAAGGAAGAGCGCGAAGAAGCCGACTACATGCACCCGATCTTGCAACCGTTTCTGGAAGAAACATACGGGATCATGATCTACCAGGAGCAGGTCATGCAGGCCGCACAGGAGCTTGCGGGCTATACACTTGGCGGCGCGGATTTACTTCGCCGCGCTATGGGTAAAAAGATCAAAGAAGAGATGGACACGCAGCGCGAAATGTTCGTCAGCGGCGCAAAAGAACACCATAACGTTCCTGAAAAAAAATCATCAGAAATTTTCGACCAAATCGCAAAATTTGCGGGCTACGGTTTTAACAAATCACACGCCGCCGCCTATGCCCTGATTGCGTATTGGACGGCATGGCTAAAGGCGAATTACCCGGTTGAATTTATGGCAGCGTCCATGACGCTTGATTTGGGTAACACCGATAAACTCAGTGTCTTTAAACAAGACATGGATAAAATGGGTTTAACCCTTCTGACGCCCGATGTGAACGAATCGAACCCCGATTTCAAGGTTGAAGACGGTAAGGTTAGATACGCCCTCGCGGCGCTCAAGGGTGTTGGTGAGGATGCGATGGAACGCCTGATCGCGGAACGTGATAAAAACGGCAAATACAAAACGCTAGAAGATTTCGCATCACGGCTTGACTCGAAGACAATGAACCGACGCCAATTCGAACGTATGATTTGCGCAGGGGCATTCGACTCCCTAAATGATAACCGCGCACAGGTCTGTGAAGGCGCAGAGATAATCTTACGTTACGCACAATCACTCGCCGAAGAACGTGATTCCGGACAAGTCAGCTTGTTTGGCGGCACGGATGAGTCAAGCGCCCTTGGCATGCCAGATCTTCCCGATATTAAAAACTGGGACCCGTTAGAAAAATTATCGCGGGAATTTACCGCCGTCGGTTTTTACCTTTCTGCGCACCCATTGGATACACGGCAGGCACAATTTGAACGCATGAATATCGTTTCCCTTGCGCATGTAGAGGAGGATATTAATGCCAAAGGCGCAGGCGCTTATCAAATGGCGGGCGTACTACTGAAAAAACAAGAGAAAATGTCCCAAAAGGGCAGCAAATATGCGTTCCTGCAGGTTTCTGATCCGACAGGAATTTTCGAAGTCATGGTTTTTTCTGAAACACTCAATGCCGCGCGTGAATTCCTGGAAGCAGGGGAATCACTCTTGCTAAAGGTTGAGGTTGAACGCCGCGATGATCAAACACGGATGTCTGCAGGGTCAATTCAACCGCTGGAGCAAGCGCTCGAAGGAAAAATTCATGAAATTCAAATTCATATGGATGCCTCAGACGCGGCACCAAAAATCAAGGAATTCCTTGATATTGAAGGGCGCGGAAAGTCAAAAATAACATTCTTTGCGCATTTAGGCGATGAACGCGTCGCGCGTATTACAATGCCCGGATACTGGTCACTTAGTGCACAGGCACGTAATATGATCCGCGCCGAAAAAGGCATTATTGAAATTTCGGAACTTTAATCCACATACATTGCTATATTTTCCTTGCATTTCCGCCCGTTTCTATGTAGAAAACCCGAAGTTTAAATTCACACGCAGGTTTCCTAACCGGTGTTTGATGTAAAAATCAGACTAAACCTGCGGCGGTATAACTGGAAAATATAGGAGAAAAACATGGCAGTACCAGAATTTACAATGCGTCAACTACTAGAAGCAGGCGTTCACTTCGGCCACCACACACGTCGTTGGAACCCAAAAATGCGCCAATACATCTTTGGTGTTCGTAATGGCGTTCATATCCTTGACCTACAACAAACTCAGCCAATGCTACAAACCGGATTAACTGAAATCCGTAACATCGTATCAAAAGGCGGTCGTATTCTTTTTGTTGGTACAAAGCGTCAAGCACAAGAAACAATCGCGGAAAGCGCAAAGCGTTGCGGTCAATACTACGTAAACCAACGTTGGTTGGGCGGTATGTTGACAAACTGGAAGACAATCACATCTTCCATCAACCGCTTGCGTGAAGTAGAAAAAATCCTTTCAGGTGACCACAGCGGTTTCACAAAGAAAGAAATCCTAATGATGACACGCGAGCGTAACAAGCTTGAAGCGTCTATCGGCGGTATTAAAGACATGGGCGGTCAGCCTGATGCGTTGTTTGTTATCGACACAAACAAAGAAGACATTGCAATCAAAGAAGCCAACAAGCTTGGTATTCCTGTATTTGCGATCGTTGACAGTAACTCAAGCCTTGAAGGTGTTGATTACCCAATTCCGGGTAATGATGACGCATTGCGCGCAATCGACCTTTACTGTGAATTGGTTGCAGGTGCTGTTCTTGACGGTCTACAGGCTGAACTTGGTTCTGCAGGCGTTGATTTAGGCGCAAAGGAAGATGTTAAAGTTGACCTTCCCGAAGAAGAGAAAAAAGCAGCATCCGCTTAATGCGGGTGCTTTGCACATTCAATTTTCAATTTAGATTAAAGAGGACGAGAAAATGGCTGATATTACAGCAAGCATGGTTAAAGAACTTCGTGAAAGCACTGGCGTTGGCATGATGGATGCAAAAAAAGCGTTGGTAGAAAACAATGGCGACATGGAAGCTGCTGTTGACTGGTTACGTACAAAAGGTCTTGCAAAGGCTGCGAAAAAATCAGGTCGTACTGCTGCTGAAGGTCTTGTTGCAATCGTGACTGAAGGCACAAAAGGTGCTGTAATCGAACTTAATGCGGAAACTGACTTCGTTTCACGTAACGAAGAATTCCAAGCTTTCGTAAAGAAAGTTGCGACAAAGGCACTTGAAGTTGAAAACATCGAAGAATTAGCTGCTGCTGATCTTGGTGGAAAATCTGTTGCAGACGAGCTAACAGACCTTATCGCAAAAATCGGTGAAAACATGACACTTCGTCGTATGGAGAAACTAACTGTTTCTGAAGGTGCGGTTGTTGGTTATGTTCACTCTGCACTAGCTGACGGTCTTGGTAAAATCGGTGTATTGGTTGCATTGGAATCAAGTGCTGATGATGCGACACTTCAAGAAATCGGCAAGCAAGTTGCAATGCATGTTGCTGCTGCAAACCCACAGGCTTTGGACAAAAACTCAGTTGACCCTGAAACTTTGGACCGTGAGCGTAATGTTTTGAAAGAACAGGCAATTGCATCAGGCAAGCCGGCAGACATTGCAGAGAAAATGGTTGAAGGCCGTATCCGTAAATTCTACGAAGAGATCTGCCTGACTGAACAAGCTTTCATCATGGATCCAGATAAAACCGTAGCAGAAGCTATTGCTGCTGCTGGTGACATCACATTGAAAGCGTTTACACGCGTTCAACTTGGTGAAGGCATCGAAAAAGAAGAAGAAGATTTCGCCGCTGAAGTTGCAGCAGTAGCTAACGGCTAATTAAAATCAAAGTACGCAGCCGCATCGGATGCTACGCAAATCTGGCAATGTTCGTAATATGAACAGAAAATTGCTTTAGGCTTGCGTCATCATGCGGCTGTAACTATATTGAAAACACAAAAACTTACATTATTCTAAGGTAAGAAAGCGGAGCCATGACTATGACAGCAAAAGATACTTCCACGTCCACAGTTTCATCGGCTCATCCATATAAGCGTGTCATGCTTAAAATGTCCGGTGAGGTTTTGATGGGGAACAAGGAATTCGGCCTTGACCCTGATACCGTTAACCGTGTGGCGTCTGACATTAAAGAGGTTGTTGACCTTGGTATTGAGGTATGTGTTGTTGTTGGTGCCGGTAATATTTTTCGTGGCGTTTCAGGCGCAGCGAGCGGTATGGACCGTACAACGGCAGATTATATGGGTATGCTTGGAATTGTCATTAATGCATTGGCATTACAAAATTCATTAGAAAATATGGGCATACAAACACGCGTACAATCAGCGATCCGTATGGACTCAATCTGTGAGCCGTATATTCGCCGCCGTGCAATGCGTCACATGGAAAAGGGCCGCGTGGTTATTTTCGCTGCTGGTACAGGTAACCCATATTTCACAACAGATACTGGTGCGGCTCTTCGTGCATCCGAAATGGATTGTGATGTTATTATGAAGGGCACAAAGGTTGACGGCGTTTACTCTGCTGACCCTAAAACAGACCCTGATGCTACACATTTTGACCGAATTTCATATATCGATGTCCTAACCAAGGATTTAAAAGTTATGGATGCGACGGCTATTTCTCTTGCACGTGAAAACAATATTCCTATTGTTGTATTCTCGGTGATGGAAAAGGGGAACTTCGCACAAATCGCCCAGTCCAAGGGTAAATATACGGTTGTTACAAACACATAAAATCAATAGAAAAAGAGGTTATTAATGTCATACGATAAAAAAGACATACAGCGCCGCATGGATGGTGCAACAGAATCACTTCACAAAGAATTTTCAGGCCTTCGAACAGGGCGCGCATCTGCAAACTTACTCGACACAGTTGTTGTTGACATGTACGGAAGCAAAATGCCGATTAACCAAGTTGGTACGGTCAGCGTTCCTGAACCGCGCATGTTAATTGTACAGGTTTGGGATGGGTCCGCCGTAAAAGCGGTTGAAAAAGCTATTCGTGACGCAGGTCTGGGACTAAACCCGATGCCTGACGGTAATAACATCCGTATTCCTATCCCTGATCTAAACGAAGAGCGCCGTACCGAGCTTACAAAAGTTGCAGGTAAATACGCGGAAAACGCACGTATAGCAGTACGTAATGTTCGTAAAGACGGTATGGATGGTATTAAGAAAATGGAAAAAGACGGCCATATTTCAGAAGACGATATCAAGCGTCTGTCTGATGAAGTCCAAAAAATGACAGATGAAACCGTGAAGAAAATCGACACGATGCTATCTGACAAAGAAAAAGACATTATGACGGTTTAATGCCATGTCGCCCTTATCGCGCAAATCACCGCCAGCCATCAAAATACCAAAACATATTGCCGTTATTATGGACGGCAATGGGCGTTGGGCGAAAAAACGTGGTTTGCCGCGAAGCATGGGGCATAAGCGCGGCGCAGAAAGCGCAAGACGCATAACAGAGCTAGCCGCAAATGCAGGTGTTAAATACCTGACATTATTTGGTTTTTCTTCGGAGAACTGGAGCCGTCCAAAGGATGAAATTAGTGAGCTTATGAACCTTCTGCGTCAATATTTGCGTGCAGAAACTGCAGAGCTTCATAAAAAGAATGCACGACTGACGGTCATTGGTGATCGTACAGCATTTGATAGTGACATTGTCGACCTGATCGAGAATGCCGAAAAGCTGACCAAAGGTAACACAGCCATTCACGTAATTATCGCCCTGAATTATGGTGGCAAACAGGATATCGCCTCGGCGGTGCAAAAAATCTTTAAAAACAAACCTAAAAATGCGGAAAACCTTAGCCTCGAAGATGTTGGTAATCTTATTGAAGATAACCTAATGACACGCGGAATACCTGACCCTGATCTTTTGATCCGTACAAGCGGAGAGTTGCGCATCAGTAACTTTCTTTTATGGCAATGCGCCTATTCTGAAATGGTGTTTACAGACACGCTATGGCCGGATTTTTCCGAGAAAGACTTCAATGCTGCACTGAATGAATATGCAGGCCGCGATCGCCGTTTTGGTGCCGTTAAACAATCGGAAGGCTAATAAACCAATGGCCTCAGCTCTTACAAAAAGAATTGCATCTGCCGTTGTTATTGCACCCATTTTTATTGGCGCGATCATACTTGGTGGTATCCCGCTTGCCATTTGGCTACTCATAGCTTTTGCAATTTCTGTCTACGAATGGTTTGGCCTGGCAAAGAAGATACCGCCTTATTACTTGCAAATCATGGCTGTCGGCGTTGTCTATATGGCCTTATCCTATTCCAGTTTCCTTGCCTTACGTGAAGTTTACTCCATAAACTTACTGCTGATGTTTATCGGCATGATCTGGATCAGTGATATTGGTGCTTATGCCGTTGGGAAAACATTTGGCGGCCCAAAGCTAATCGTAGAAATAAGCCCGAATAAAACATGGTCAGGCTTTGTCGGCGCCTTATTATTCCCTGCCTTATTTGGTGGAATATGGACCGTCGTTATTGGCTTTGATTCTGAATTCAATGATAACCCGTGGTATATCATGATGCTGATTTGCTCTATCCTTGGCATTGTTATGGGGACAGTAGGGCAGGCGGGTGATTTACTTGTGTCTTACCTGAAACGTCGTGCAAAGGTAAAGGATACAGGTGCGCTCATTCCCGGACATGGCGGCATCCTTGATCGTATTGACTCAATGCTTCTGGGGGCGCCGGTCTTTTTTATAATAATTACGCTATTATCTTATGTCTTTTAAAAAGAAAATATCGATCCTTGGTGCCACAGGTTCAATCGGACAGAGCACAGCTGACGTTATCTGCGGTAATGCAGATGCATTTGATGTCATTAGCGTCACAGCAAATCAAAACGCGCCAGAGCTTGCAAAAATAGCCAAGCGATTAAACGCCAAAAACGCCATCATCGCCGATGAAAGTAAACAAGAAGAGCTTTGCACGCTCTTGAGAGACACAGATATCAATGTATATAGCGGCGCTAAAGCCATCAATGAAGCATCCATTGATGGGTGCGACATTATCATGGCCGCCATGATGGGATTTTCAGGCTTACTACCTATTGTAAACGCATTGGAAAAAGGGATTGATGTCGCCATCGCCAACAAAGAGCCGCTCGTTGCGGCCGGCGCACAAATTATGGCTCTCAGCCAAAAGACTTCTGCAAAGATACTGCCTGTTGATTCTGAACATAACGCCATTTTCCAAGTTTTTGACACCAAGAACAAAGCGGCCATAGAGAAAATTATACTGACGGCTTCGGGCGGACCATTCCGTACATGGAAAAGCACAGAAATCTATAACGCCACCGTCGAGCAAGCGATTAAACACCCGACATGGAGTATGGGCAGGAAGATTTCCGTAGATAGCGCCTCAATGATGAATAAGGCTCTGGAAATCATTGAAGCGTACTACCTCTTTGATTTACCATCAGAAAAAATAGAGGTTTTAATCCACCCACAATCAATCATCCATTCTATGGTCGCCTATAATGACGGATCTGTACTGTCCCAGATGGGAGCCAGTGATATGCGTACACCTATTGCAAATGCACTTGCGTGGCCACACCGCATCGATAGTCACGGTAATAAACTTGATCTGCATGCTTTATCTTCGCTCAGTTTTGAAAAGCCCGATTTTGACAAATTCCCGACACTCAAGCATGCTTATAAATGCTTGGAACGCGGGCAAGATGCATGCATTATATTTAACGCAGTGAACGAAATAGCAGTCGAAAAATTTTTAGAAGGTAAAATGAAATTTGGTAAAATTTTTGAAATCATCGATCACGCTATGAACGAAATATACGCAGAACATAAAGGAAATGCGTTAAAAGATATTGCGCAGATTGTTGAATTAGACCACATTGTACGTAACCAAACCGTTCAATTCATCGAACACCGATTATAATACGTAATCGACAATAAGGATTATTAAATATGGATTTCGCATCTCTGGTACAGCTTCTCGGACAAAATATATGGATTTACGGCGGCTCGTTCTTGCTCGTTCTTGGTATTCTCGTATTTGTTCACGAATGGGGTCACTACATCATCGCCAGAATGTGCGGCATCCGCGTTGAAACATTCTCTATCGGTTTCGGTAAGGAAGTATACGGATTCTATGATAAGTCCGGAACACGTTGGAAAATTTCCATGATCCCTCTCGGTGGTTATGTGCAACTGTTTGGCGATACGGATCCCGCCAGTGCGGGCCATACCGATAAGGTAGAAGGTGAAGACGGTGAAAAACGCGAGATGACAGACGCAGAAAAAGAAGTTGCCTTCTACAATAAACCTGTTTGGAAACGCGCCGCCGTTGTTTTTGCAGGCCCCGCAATTAATTATATTTTCGCTGTTTTGTTACTGGCCGGATTATACACGGTCCACGGGCAGCCGGTTTCCCCACCCACAGCAGCAGCTGTCATGGCGGACAGCAGTGCAGACAGGCACGGCTTTCAACCACATGATTTAATTCTTTCTATTGATGGTAAAAAGATTGAAGATTTCGGCGATATTCGCCGCGAAATGATGGTTGCACTGGATCAGGAAAAACATTTCCGTATTCAACGCGGCGATGAAACGATCAGTATTTATGCAAAGCCTGAGCGTGTACCTGTTGAAGATCGTTTTGGTTTTAAAAGCTCAATCGGTGTTTTAGGTTTACTCAGTGCTGAACAAGGCATTCCAGTAAGCAGTATCACTGAGATCGATGGCGTTAAATATGAAACACCGGAAGACGCATTAGTTGAAATTAACAAACGTCTGGACACAACTTTTCCTATCACTATGAAAAGAGGGGAAAACGAGAGCAAGGCCATCATTGCGCCAACATCAGAACGTAATGCGGCCCTTAACAACACACCTATTGACGAATCCGTGCTATATCTTTCAAACCTTGCACCAATGCAACTATCACAGCACACCTTAATGACAGCGGTACAAAGTGCGATACAAGAAACCTATTCCGTCACAGTTAGCTCGCTTGAAGCTCTCTGGCAAATGGTTGTCGGTATCCGCAGTGCATCTGAACTTGGCGGTATTATCCGTATCGGTGCAATTGCCGGTGATATGGCACAGCAGGGCGTCGTTCCTCTAATTTTGCTTACGGCGCTACTTTCCATCAATTTGGGCTTTATAAACCTTCTGCCGATCCCAATGTTAGATGGTGGTCACTTAATGTTTTATGGTGTCGAATCTGTTATTGGTAAACCTGTCCCTGATCAATTCCAAGAATACGCATTCCGTGCGGGTTTTGTATTCCTCATCGGTATCATGGCTTTTGCGAATTTGAATGACTTATATCAACTTCTGACGTAACAAGATCAAATCGGAATAAATGGACAGCTTTCTTACAATATTAAACGCAACAGCAGAAAACCTCTTTCTGTATGTGTTTATGTTTATTGTATCTTTGGCTATCGTTATTACGGTACACGAGCTAGGCCACTATTGGATGGCACGCCTGTTTGGTGTTCGTATTGATGAGTTTGCCTTCGGCTTCGGCAAGGAGCTGTTCGGCTTTGGCGGCAAGAAAGAAGGACAGACGCGATGGTCATATTGCTTGCTCCCGATTGGCGGATACGTAAAAATTTTCGGTGATGTTGACCCCAAAAAACCTGAACTATGGGATAAGGAAAAACAGAAAGTAAGGCCACTAACCACCGAAGAATTAGAAGTCGCTTATTGCACAAAGCCCCTATGGCAACGTGCATTAATTGTTGGTGCAGGGCCGACAATTAACATCATTCTTACCCTCGCTTTATTCATTGCTACATTTACGATCATAGGCCAAAAATCAAGCTTTCCGGTCATAAATACAATAGCTTTAGACACTGCGGCAGATAGAGCTGGTATAAAAATCGGCGATAAAATTACGCATATGGACGGCCAACCACTTAGGCGTTTAGATGATATTTACGATAAAACATGGTATGAAGACCCGCCCGAACCACACACATATACGATTATAAGAGATGGTAAAGAGTTAGAAATCACATATAGCGCATTTGCCGTTGAATACGCCAATACAAAAGGAATCTTGAATAAACACGGCCAAACAGGAATGGTTCAACTTGGCCCTGTAAAATTGAAAGATATTGCAGAAATAAACGGGCAGAGTTTTAAAGACAACACCGATAAGGCACGAGAGTATATAAAAAATCATTACGATGAAGTTGTGACAATTTATTTACCCTATAAGGACAGCGAAGGCGAAAAAGAAAATAAAAGTCTGTTTCGTTTGATTTTCCCGGAATCATCCAATACCCACCTAAATGACCCATCTCATGAAAAATACATGTATGCTTTTGTTAATCCACCGGAAAATTACTTTTATCTAAAACTCGGTGTTTATGAAGCGCTTTCGCGTGCAACATTCATGATGAAGGAGGGGGTTCTTAACTCCTACAAAATGATCAAAGCCGTTGCTGTTGGCACTTCAAATGATCGTGTTTTAGCAGGCGTAGCCAAGGTCAGTGAGAAAACAGCAAATGCCGTAAAGACGGGAGTTTATGAATATCTTATATTTCTGGCCATACTTTCTTTCATGATCGGCTTTATCAATTTATTACCAATTCCTGTTTTTGACGGAGGGCATTTGGCCTTTTTAGCATGGGAGGCTGTAACTGGAAATCCGGTTTCTCCACGGATTCAAAGCATCTTAATCATAATAGGGCTGGTATTTCTTCTCGGAATCATGATAATTGCTAATGTGGGTGACTTAATTGCACTCATAAATGGTGATGATTAATTCTTTGCAATATACTTCTTATTGCTTTTCAGGATGTTACATATTATAGGTCTTTTGTTATGAATTTTTATGCAAAACTTCGCGTATGCGCTTTTACCTCAACATTGCTCGCTTCGACAATGTTAAACCCCGCGAGTGCGCTAGCTGCCAAGGTCAATCAGATTACGATCGCAGGCGCCGAAAGGATCGAAGAATCAACTATAGCATCCTACATGGATTTAAAGGTTGGTGATGAAGTCAATGCAGAGGCAACAGACCGCGCACTAAAAAGTTTGTTCTCAACCGGACTTTTTGCCGATGTAAAAGTTACAAATCAAAATGGTACAGTTCGTGTTGACGTTATTGAAAACCCGATTATCAACCAGATTGTATTTGAAGGGAATGACGAAATATCCAACGAAGACCTGCTTGCAGAAGTGCAAATGCGCCCGCGACAAGTTTTCACGCGTACAAAAGTACAATCGGATGTTAACAGGCTATACCAAGTCTATCGTAGACAAGGACGTTTTTCAGCCATTATTCAACCCAAAATTATCAAGCTAGATCAAAACCGTGTCGATTTGGTTTTTGAAGTCCAAGAAGGTGACATTACCAAAATTGAAAGCATACGTTTTGTCGGAAACAGAAAGTTTGACGACGATAAATTACGCACAGTGATCAGCACAAAAGAAAGTGCATGGTATCGTTTTATCAGCAATAGCGATCGTTATGACCCTGATCGTCTTTCATATGACCAAGAGCTTTTGCGTGATTACTATTTCTCGCAAGGGTATGCCGACTTCCAAATCCTTTCATCCGTTGCTGAACTATCAAATGATAAGGACCGCTTCTTCCTGACATTTACTGTTGATGAGGGTGAACGTTATCGTGTTGAAAACACAGAGATAATATCACAAATCCGTGACTTTGATGCCTCTGTTTTAAACGAGTCAATCACATTTGACTCCGGCGATTGGTATGACGCCGAAGAGGTTAAAAACTCAGTACAAAAAATAACAGACCAACTCGGTGATCTTCAATATGCTTTTGTCGATGTAAGACCTGACATTAGAAAAGATCGCGAAAACAAAAAAATAACAATCGCGTTTACAATTAATGAAACACCGCGTGTTTTTGTTGAACGTGTGAATGTAAACGGTAACATCCGTACGTTAGATAAAGTCGTTCGACGTGAAATGGAAATCGTAGAGGGCGACCCGTTCAACCGTTCAAAGCTTGCAAAATCAGAGCGCAATATTAAAAACCTAGACTTTTTCGAAGTTGTAAATGTCGACGTTTCTCAAGGTTCTGCACCTGACAAAACCGTTGTTGATATTAACGTTCAAGAAAAATCAACTGGTGAGCTTTCTATTGGTGCCGGCTTCTCGACAGCAGACGGGCCTCTCGCAGATTTACGTATTCGTGAACGTAACCTTCTCGGTAAGGGGCAGGATTTGCTTCTTGGTACTACGATTGCCGGTGAACGCTCTGAAATTGACTTATCATTTACAGAACCATATCTGTTTGACCGAGACCTATCTGCGGGTATTGACCTGTTCCACGTAACACGTGACTTACAAGACGAAAGTTCGTATGACCAAAAAAGAACAGGGGGAGGCTTACGCATGAGCTATCCTCTGTCGGAAAACTGGCGCCAAACTTTACGTTACACCCTTGAGAGCAACGAAATCACCGATGTTGATGATGATGCATCTCGTTTTATTCGTGATCAGGAAGGTAAAAGAACAACATCCGCTATTTCACAACGTCTTTTCTATGACACAAGAGACAGCGCACTCATGCCGACAAATGGTATGACATATTGGCTTGATACTGAGCTTGCAGGCCTTGGCGGCGATGCAAAATATGTTTCCGCCAAAACTGGTGCCTCATATTTCAGACCACTAGTATCAGACCAATGGGTTCTAAATATTTTAGGTGAAACCGGTGTTGTACAGGGTTATGGCGATTCGGATGTCGAAATTAATGAGCGCTACTTCTTGGGTGGTAGCACACTACGAGGTTTTGAGCGTTCAGGTATCGGCCCACGTGACTCGGCAACGAATGATGCCCTTGGTGGTAATGCATTTTATCGCGGTAGCGTCGAGGTGTCTTTCCCGATTGGTTTACCGAAAGAACTGGGTATTAAAGGGCACACATTTAGTGACTTTGGTACGCTATGGGATATTGATGAAACCGGGTCAGGTATTCTAGATGAAAGCTCACTTCGTGCGACCGCAGGTGTCGGCATGTCATGGAGATCACCATTCGGTCCAATTCGTATTGACCTTGCTGTGCCTTACTTGTCAGAAGATTTCGATGAAGAAGAAAATTTCAGATTTGATTTTGGGACGCGCTTCTAATACAAGTAATTACTCTTAGAAAAATACGGGATTATACTTATGTTTTATCGTTCATTGAAACGTGCAATTTTTATTTGTTCATTCTTTGCAGTTTTCTCCACCACACAAGTGATGGCAGAAGTTAAGATCGCAGTTGTTGATGTCGAGAAAATTCTTGCAACATCAAAAGCCGCAGAGTCAATTCGTAAACAGGTTGAGAACAAGCGCGAAACTTTTCTTAAGCAAGTAAAAACAAAAGAAGATAAGCTTCGAGATGAACAAAAAGAGATGCAATCAGAGCTTGAGAAGCTTCCCAAAGAAGAGCGCACAAAAGAAAACCTGATCAAAAAAAATCAGGAATACGAAAAAGCACGTATTGCCGTAATTAATGATTTAGATACGCAAAAAAAGAAACTTGATAAAGCATACACTGAGGCCATGAATAAATTAACCGGCACAATTTTTAGCGTTTGTCAGGAAATTGCAAATGAGCGCTCGATTGATCTTGTTATTACACGTCAGAATATTATCGTCGGCAGTATGTCTTTGGATATCACAAAAGATGTTTTAGACCGCATGAATAAACAGCTTCCCAATCTTGCACTAGACGTAAAATAATTAAACGAAATAGAGTAAGTTTTATGGTTGATCACGCATTTTTTAAAAAAAGCAAAAGCTTTACCATCTGTGAAATTGCTGATCTTACAGGTAGTGATGTGCCTGATGGTGTGAAAAAAGACTTTGTTTTAAACGATCTCTCTGCTTTAAAAACTGCCCAGCCCGATGAGCTTAGTTTTCTTGATAACGCAAAATATAAAGGTGACTTTATTGTTACGAAAGCGGGAGCCTGCTTCGTGTCTCCAAACATGGTAGAACATACCCCCGAAGGAACGATCCCTTTAATCACCAAAACACCTTACAAGGCATATGCACTAACAGCGCAAAAATTTTACCCCGTTGAGAAGCCTTCTAGCCAAGTAGCGGCAAGTGCATTTGTACATGATAATGCCAAGATAGGGCAAAATGCCACCATTATGCATGGTGTCTATATTGGTGAAGGCGTAGAAATTGGTGACAATGTTTGGATTGAGCCAAATGCCGTTATTGATGATAATACCAAAATCGGAAATGATTGCCGTATAGGTAATAACGTAAGTATTACGCACGCTGTTATCGGCAATAACGTTAGGCTATACCCAGGTGTACGTATAGGACAAGATGGCTTCGGTTTCGCTATCGACCCTATGGGCCATGTTAAAGTACCACAACTCGGCCGTGTCATTATTCATGACAGTGTCGAAATTGGTGCTAACACTACAATTGATCGTGGTGCAGGGCCAGATACCATTATCGGCCAAGGTACGTGGATAGATAACCTTGTGCAGATTGGGCACAACGTTGAGATCGGAAGAGGGTGTATAATTGTCTCTCAAGTTGGTATTTCAGGGTCAACAAAAATTGGCGACTTTGTCGCATTGGGCGGTCAAGTCGGCATAGCAGGGCACCTTAAGATAGGAACAGGCGCACAAGTAGCCGCGCAATCAGGTGTAATGCGCGATATCCCCGCAGGAGAAACCCAAGCAGGATCACCAGCATTTCCCAGTAAGCAACATTTCCGTCATATAGCAGCCTTAAACCGCTTGATTAACACGAAGAAAAGCGATTAACTGCAATAACAATTATATAAGTAGGTGAAAGTAAAAATGAGTTCAGAAGAAAACATCAATATCGATATCAATCAAATCATGAAAATGATTCCGCATCGCTATCCGATACTGTTAGTTGATAGAATAATAGAACTGACTCCAGGCGAAAGCGCTACTAGCCTTAAGAATGTAACGATGAATGAGCCTCAATTTATGGGTCATTTCCCGGGGTATCCTGTGATGCCTGGTGTTTTAATTATTGAATCCATGGCACAAACCGCGGCATTAGTCGTTGTTGACTTCCTTGGCGACGAAGCAATGGGCAAAGTCGTTTATTTCATGACAATTGATAACGCACGTTTCAGAAAGCCAGTGACCCCTGGTGATACAATGCATGTCCGTGTAGAAAAAATACAATCGCGCGGGCCTGTTTGGAAATTTAAAGGTACAGCAACGGTAGATGGAAAAGTTTGCGCAGAGGCAGTCTTCAGCGCAATGATCACAGATAGGGCCGCTGAAACGTAATTTAAACGTGAAATCTTTCGTAATAAACTGTGATTTGTCGTAAAGGCGTCGCGACGTTACGATTAACCATAAAATATCACGAGCAAAGTTCACATTAAATATGTCAGAAAATATACACCCTACAGCTATTATCGAACACGGCGCGGCCATAGCTGACACGGCTAAAATCGGGCCATATTGTACAATAGGTGCCAATGTTACATTACATGATAATGTTACATTAAAATCACATGTTGTTATTGACGGCTATACCACAATCGGTGAGGGAACAACTGTTTTTCCCTTCGCATCGTTAGGCACAGCACCTCAAGATTTAAAATTTTCAGGTGAAAAATCAGAACTGATCATTGGTAAGAATAATACAATCCGTGAATACACAACGATGAACCCCGGCACCGAACACGGCGCAATGAAGACAATCGTTGGTAATAATTGCCTGTTTATGATGTCTACACATGTGGCGCATGATTGTATCGTCGGGAACAACGTCATTATGGCGAATAATGCCACGTTAGCAGGGCATGTGCATGTCGGCGATTTTGTTGTGCTTGGTGGCTTAAGCGCAGTTCATCAATTTATAAGAATTGGCAATCACGCAATTATCGGCGGGATGTCAGGCGTTGAGAATGATGTTATCCCGTATGGTCGTGTGAAAGGTGAGCGCGCATTTTTGGCAGGCTTAAACCTTATTGGCCTTGAACGTCGCGGATTTACAAAAGATAACATTCGCCAATTACAACGTGCATTCAACCAATTATTTGGCAATGAAGGTACGCTTGACCAACGTATTGAGATGGTAGCCGGAGACTTCTCTGACGATGATTTAATCATGTCTATTGTCAACTTTGCACGTGCAAAAGATAAATTCCCATTATGTCAGCCAAGAAAAAAGTAGAAATCAAGAAACTCGGCATTTTTGCAGGGGGCGGGGCAATGCCTCGTACATTATTGCAAAAATGTGAGGCGCTTGATATTGAGCCCTATCTTGTACATTTTCCAGAACAAACGGACAAAGAAACCGTGGATATGGCTCCTAATAAGCTTGAGGCATCACTTGGGCATGCGGGAAAAATCATTGATTATTTCAAACGAAACGATATTTCCGACCTAATTATGATTGGCCATATTAAGCGTCCGTCATTCTCAGAGCTTAAAACGGATCTAAAAGCGGTACAAATCCTCTCACGAATTGGAATGAAAGCACTTGGAGGCGATAATACGTTACTTACTGCACTACGTGAGGAGCTTGAAAAAGACGGTTTTACCCTGCACGGTATTCATAAATTTTGTGAAGACCTGCTTGCGCAACCCAAGTGCTATACCAAAAAAAAACCTACTGCAAAACAACTTGTTGATATTGAAAACGGTATAAAGATATCACATGAAATCGGCAGGCTTGATATCGGGCAATCAATCATAATACAACATGGCGTGGTTCTGGGCGTTGAAGCAGCGGAGGGAACGGATGAATTAATACGACGTTGTGGCGCCTTACAAAAAAAAGGAACAAGGGGCATTGTTATTAAAACATGCAAGCCACAGCAAGACCGAGATCTGGATTTACCAACAATTGGCTTAAATACGCTGGAAACAGTGAAAGAAGCGGGCTTAAGCGGCATCGCAATAGAGGCACATAACGTAATAATTATTGACGTAAAGAAAATGTCGGAATACGCTGATAAACATAAACTTTTTATTATAGGTTTATAATTACAATGGCCTCGGGTTAAGCATTTTCGTGGAGTAGTAAAATGAAATTATTCTTTATTGTCGGCGAGCATTCCGGTGACGCATTAGCAGCACCATTAATATCTGCCCTTAAAGAACGTTACACCGATGAATTAGTATGTATGGGCATTGGAGGCCCATTAATGCGTGAGCAAGATTTTGACGAGCTTTTGCCAATGGATCAAATTTCCGTGATTGGCCTATGGGAAGTTCTACCTAAAATTCCGCGTCTGATTAAAATCAGAAAAGCGATTGTCGAGGAAATTGAAAAACAACAGCCGGATGCAGTCGTAACCATCGATTTCCCTGACTATAATTTCTTAATCGCTAAAATGCTTAAAAAAAGAGGTATTTATAAAGGTAAAATTATTCACTACGTTGCGCCGTCTGTTTGGGCATGGCGTCCGGAACGTGCAAAGAAAATATCAGAATTTCTAGATGGTATTATGTGCTTGTTCCCGATGGAAGTCGATTTTTTCACAGAGCACGGCATGAAAGCAGCACATGTTGGTCATCCTGTTGTTGTCAGTAAAGCAGATGAGGCCTCGCCGACAGAATTTAGAGAAGCCAATAATATTCCGCAAAACGCAAAAACCATTGGATTATTTTTCGGTAGTCGTGAAACTGAATTTAAAAAACTGAGTTCAACAATAAAAGAAGCAATGATGCTTATTCATGATGTGGAAGAAGGCATCCATATCATTGTGCCGACGCTACCTTCACTGGAATATAATATTCAAAAACTTTTGGCGGATTTCAAATTACCCGTATATGTAACGGCAAACCCGCAATATAAATGGGAAGCATTTAAAGCATGTGATATTGCCATCGCTGTTTCCGGAACAGTAGCCTTGGAGTTAGCTTACGCCGGTACGCCGCATCTTATTATTTATAAAGTATCTCCATTTACAGAAATAGTTTTAAGATTTCTGGTCAAAACAAAGCATATACACTTGGCAAATATTCTACTTAAACGTGGCGTCGTACCGGAGCTTATACAACGCCAGTGTACTTCAGAAAACATTGCGCAAAAAGCCTTAGAACTACTCTCAAATAAAGAGCTACAGGCCGAACAAAAAGAAGCATTCAAAGAGCTTGCGCCATTACTAGGTAAGGGTGATGCAATGACGCCATCTGAAAAGGCAGCAGAATTTTTGATCAATACGGTCAAAGGATAAAAGAAAAGGCTGAGTATTTTCTCAGCCTTTTTTATATGAATTATCTTTCAACGCTATTATCTGTCATCCAGATCAACATATTGTTTTTCTGTTGGCCCGATATAAAGCTGGCGTGGGCGACCGATACGGAGTGACGGCTCCTCAATCATTTCTTTCCACTGTGAAATCCAACCAACCGTTCTGGCAACAGCAAACAATACCGTAAACATACTTGTCGGGAAGCCCATAGCCTTCAGAATAATTCCTGAATAGAAATCAACATTCGGGAACAACTTACGGTCAACAAAGTAGGGGTCTTCCAGAGCAATGCGCTCAAGCTCCATCGCAAGTTCCAGACGCGGATCATTAATCCCCAGATCCTCAAGCACTTCATCACAAGATGTTTTCAAAACGCTGGCACGCGGATCAAAGTTTTTATAAACGCGGTGCCCGAAACCCATAAGGCGGAACGGATCATCTTTATCTTTGGCTCGCGCCAAAAATTCAGGAATACGATCAACACTTTGGATCTTATCAAGCATCTCAAGAACAGCCTGGTTTGCACCACCATGGCTCGGCCCCCAGAGAGATGCTATACCTGCAGCAACACACGCAAACGGATTTGCCTGCGAAGAACCGGCTAAACGCACAGTAGAGGTAGACGCATTTTGTTCATGGTCGGCATGAAGGATAAATATTTTATCCATGGCACGCGCTAAGATCGGGTTTACCTTGTAAGGCTCCGCCGGTACAGCAAAACACATATATAGGAAATTTTCGGAGAATGATAAATCATTACGCGGATACATAAATGGCTGTCCGATTGAATATTTATGTGTCATCGCCGCCAGCGTAGCAACCTTTGCAATCAAACGGTGTGCAGAAATCTCACGCTGCTTCGGACAATTAATATCAAGAGAGTCATGGTAGAAAGCCGAAAGCGCACCAATCACACCACACATAATGGCCATCGGGTGTGCATCACGGCGGAAACCACGGAAGAAGAAGTTAACTTGTTCATCGACCATTGTGTGATACGTTATCTCATGCTCAAAGTTTTCTTTTTCTTCTTTATTTGGCAAATCACCATAAAGGAGCAAATGTGCGACCTCCATAAAGGAACTCTTTTCCGCAAGGTCGGCAATATTATATCCACGGTGACGTAAAATACCTTTTTCACCATCGATATAGGTTAAACCTGACATACAACTCCCTGTCGATGTAAAGCTTGGGTCGAAAGTAAAGTGCCCTGTTTGAGAGTAGAGCTTTTGCACATCGATCAATGACGGGCCTTCCGTACCATCATAAACAGGGAGCTTTACGCTCTCACCCGTTTGGTCATTTGTAAGGGTAAATGTTTTATCAGTTGTCGGATCATATGACATAGAATCTGTCCTTCGTGGTGAGTCGGTATACACGCAAAGCGCATGTCCCTGAGGCATCATAAGTATTTTTAAGAAAGCGTTTTTCGAATGAAAAAAAAGACGTCCTCACAGACGCCTTTATTCTATAACAAAACAGATATTTCATCAATGCCTTACTATCAGATCATTGTGTGAAATACAGCTGTACCCACATTACGACAAAGCAGCCTGTATACGGGCGCATGTTTCATCTTTGCCCAAGATCTCCGCCGCATGAAAAACAGATGGTGAAACCGTTGTTCCCGTTAACGCAGCGCGCAGCGGCATCGCCACCTTGCCAAGTTTCCCATCAGCAAGCTCTCCAGCGACGTCCTTACAAATCCCTTGTACGGAATCCGCAGTCAAAACATCCTGTGCCTCAAACTTAGTAAGCAAAGCCGCCAAAGCATCTTTTGAACCGTCAATTTGATTTTGTGCCTTTTCATCATACGCAAACGGCAATGACTTCGCATAAAATGCTGCCTCATCAGCAAATTGCAACAATGTTTTTGATCGCGACTTTAATTCATCAACGCCTTGTTTAATGCGTTCAACCGCCAATGCATCAAGAGTGATATCATGACGGTCTTTAAAGAACGGGGTAGCAAGCTCAATCAACTTGTCGGCTTCCATATCCTTAATGTAATGCGCATTTAAATTCTCTAGTTTTGCGAAATCGAAACGGGCCGCAGCCTTCCCGATATGGTCTAAATTAAACCATTGTAAAGCTTTGTCGCGTGGAATAATTTCCTCATCACCATGTGACCAGCCCAGGCGAAGCAAATAGTTGAATAATGCCTCCGGTAAATATCCCATCTCGCGATATTCCTGAACACTTTGCGCACCGTGACGCTTTGAAAACTTACCACCATCAGGCCCGTGAATAAGGGGAAGGTGACCAAAAACAGGGACATCCCACCCCATAGCATCAAAAATAACCTTTTGTCTGAAGGTGTTATTCAAATGATCATCCCCACGTAAAACATGTGTCACGCCCATATCATGGTCATCCACAACAACTGAGAGCATATAGGTCGGCGTTCCGTCACTACGCAGAATAATGAAATCATCAATTTGATCATTTGCAACTGTCACGCTGCCCTGAACCTTATCCTCAATCGTGATACTACCCTCTAGCGGCGCCTTAATACGCACCACTGGCTTCACATCTTCGGGCACTGTAGACGGGTCAGCATCACGCCAGCGACGATCATAAAACGTTTTTGCACCTTCGGCCTTGGCTTTCTCACGCATTTCCTCAAGCTCTTCGGGTGTGCAATAACAATAATATGCCTGACCTTTTTCGATCATTTCCATCGCGACTTCGGTGTGGCGATCAAGACGAGAGAACTGTGAAATTACTTCACCGTCATAATCAAGTCCGAGCCATTCAAGACCATCCATAATTGCGGCGACCGCTTCCTCTGAATGACGCTTTCTGTCTGTATCTTCGATACGCACAACAAACTTGCCGCCGGTTGCACGCGCATATAACCAATTAAAAATGGCGGTACGAGCATTTCCTACATGCATAAAGCCTGTCGGAGAGGGTGGAAAACGTGTTACAACAGTCATGTATTTTATGGCCTCTTTTAATATATTACGGGTAAATCGTGTCGGACATTAGCACGCCACAATGGGATAGCATAGACAGGATTCAAAAAAGAATATCCTTTTTGGTGATGCGTCAAAAGATTGTTTCGATCATTGATGCGCATCTCTTTCACCAAAAAGATCAACGGTTTTTATGGCTTCCCGTTATTTTAGCCCTTGGTATCGGCCTGTATTTCTCATTGCCGTTCGAGCCACCACTTACTATCATTACCACGATATGGCTCTTCCTCTTGTCAATCCGAATAAGTATCAAAACATTACCTGCACCCTTAAGAAGCACTCTACTTATACTTTTGCTGTTCGTAACAGGTGTTTTATGCGGCGCATTACGCACAAATCTTGTTCATACACCTATTATTGATAAACCGATGCGATCCGTCACTGTGGAAGGCATCGTGCATAATATAGAACCGTTGGAGGAGGGGAAGAGCAGCCGCATTATACTCACTCATTTGATGATTGAGCGCTTGTCAGAAGACAAGACTCCTGTTTTCATTCGCCTGAAACTACGACAAGATGAAGGCATTAAAATCGGGCAAAGGATAAAAGCCCTCGCAAGCTTAAACCCTCCGTCACATGCCGTTATTCCGGGAGGATTTGATTTTCGACGCTACCTCTATTTTCAACGTATCGGCTCCGTCGGATTTATTTATAACGCACCCGAAATACTGGAGCCCAGCCACACCATATTTGATTTTTCATCCATCAGGCATCGCATAGCACAGCGCATTGAAACAATATTGCCGCCCCGTAATGCCGCAATTATCGAGGCCCTGTCAGTCGGGCAGAAAAACGCATTATCAAATGATGACCGCCAAGCCATTCGCGATGCCGGGCTGGCGCATATGCTTGCAATTTCCGGCTTACATGTCGGTTTGGTCGCAGGAACGATTTTCTTCTTTATACGACTTGCACTCTCTGCATTTCCGACTATTGCCTTGCAATACCCGATTAAGAAAATAGCCGCTGTTATCGCTTTTTTATGCGCTGTTATTTATATGTTTCTGGCGGGTGCAACTATACCCACGCAACGCGCAGTGATGATGACAGGCATTGTTTTCCTTGCCGTTCTGACAGATCGATCACCAATATCCCTGCGCCTTGTTGCATTCTCTGCACTTATCATTTTAATTTTTAAACCGGAAAGCCTGATTAGCGTAAGTTTTCAAATGTCTTTTGCGGCGGTTACCGCCCTCGTATATTTTTATGATGTCACGCGCGCATTCTGGATAAAATCCTATACGCAATCAGGGTTTTTTCAAAAATTATCACTTTATTTCATTGGTGTATGCACAACAACCGTGATCGCAAGTATCGCCACAGCACCGTTTGCACTCTATCATTTCGGGCAAGTATCATTCATTGGATCGGTATCGAATTTGGCGGCTGTACCTATCCTTGCGTTTTTGATTATGCCTGCTGTACTTCTATCCCTATTACTTATGCCTTTCGGGGTAGACTTTATACCTCTATATCTATGCAAACTCGGCAGTAACGCCATTTTAGAAATTTCATATTGGGCAGCGGGTTTACCGAATGCCGTTATAACTACATCTTCAATCACACATACGGCGTTTATTGTTTTTATTGCCTCAATTCTTTTTATGATCCTGTGGAAAGGATGGGGAAAACTCATCGCACTCCCGTTTATATTACTCGCTGTAATAATAAATACGCAGTCACAAAAACCAGATATTTTAATCGCCGATACGCATAAAATATTTGCATTCCATGATGGAGAAAACCTTTACAGTACAACGAAAAGCGCAGAACGTTTTACGCTGGAGAATTGGGCAAAACATTACGGATTAAATAAAGAGGAGGTCATTGCCCTGCCGATGAAAGGGGAAAACAGTGATAACCTTTTCCACAGTTGTGGAGAAGAGGGATGCCGTTTCACGATAAAAGGCAAAAAAGTATCATATATCCGTGATCATTATGCCTTGGCGCAGGATTGCGATTGGGCTGATATTATTATTTCCCAAGATCCAATTCGCCCGACAAAATGCAAAGCGCCGCATAAAATAGATAAATTTGATACGTGGAAAAACGGTACTTATGCCATCTGGATTCAAGATAATAAGCCCCAAATAGAAACAACCGCCAATTATACAGGAAATCGTCCTTGGTCAGCTTATACACAAAAACAAAAAGATTAATGATAGGTGCGCATCAAACTAACAAGCTTGCCTTGTATCTTTACACGGTCCGGGTCAAGTATACGCGGTTCATATGCGTCATTTTCAGGCTCCAACACAATTTTATTGCCTGCACGGCGTAATCTTTTCAAAGTCACCTCAAGATCATCAACCAGAGCAACAATGATTTCACCATTATTCGCAGTATCACAACGCTTAATGATGACTGTATCCTGATCATGAATACCAGCCTTTATCATAGAATCACCATCAACAGTAAGGGCATAATGCTCCCCTCGACCAACCATACCTTGAGGTAAGGAAATAACAGCCTCTTCATCACGTACAGCCTCAATGGGTGTCCCTGCGGCAATACGCCCGTATAAGGGAACTTCATCAAATATCGCCTGTACAGCGTCAACAATCATATTACCAATCGAAGGTGATGGCTTTTTCTCTTGTTCCTGCGGTTTAAAACCTTCAGGCAAACGAATAATTTCAAGGGCGCGCGCACGATGCGGAAGGCGCTGAATATAACCGCGCTCCTCTAATGCAGAAATAAGGCGGTGAATACCTGACTTTGATTTTAAACCGAGGGCTTCTTTCATCTCTTCGAAAGACGGGGGGATATCATCCTCTGACATTTTTTCATGAATAAACAGCAACAAATCCTTTTGCTTTTTTGTCAGCACAAACAATCTCCTATGGTCTGAAATGAAAAAATATACCCTTTTTGTTCTACTTTAGTTCACCATTTGTGTCAAGAGCAATAAGCCAACAAAAACATGATTAACGCCCGAGAAGGCCATGCACAGCAGCAGAGATATCAGGTTGGCGCATCAGGCTTTCCCCGACAAGGAAGCCCTTATACCCCACAGCATTAAGGCGGGTCAATGTATCATTATCGGCGATACCACTTTCAGATATTTTAAAGACATCCTTTGGCATATTCAGCAATAAATCAAACGAGGTATCAACATCAACCTTAAGGGTTTTAAGATTGCGATTATTCACCCCAATCATCATCGGATCTAGCAAAATCGCACGCTCAAGCTCTCGCAGATCATGAACCTCGACCAGAACATCCATCCCCAGACCAACGGCGGTCTCATATAAATTACGTGCCTGAACATCATCAAGCGCCGCCATAATAAGCAAAATACAATCTGCCCCCAGCGCACGGGATTCATATATTTGATACACATCAAGCATAAAATCCTTACGCAGCACAGGAATGCTAACAACTTTTTTCACAGCCTTCAGAAAGTCATCATGCCCCTGAAAATATGGTTGATCTGTCAGAACAGACAGACATGTTGCGCCGCTCTCTTGATATATCTGCGCGATCTCAACAGGGTCAAAATCTTCACGGATAATCCCCTTACTTGGCGAGGCTTTTTTAACTTCCGCAATCAGGGCAGGGCCGTTCACACGTTTCATGGCATTCAAGAACCCTGAAACCAGAGGCATATCTTCCACCATATACTGCAAATCCTCTAATGTTCTTAAAGTCTTGCGATATGCAATATGTTGTTTTTTGCGTTCACAAATTTCGGTTAACGTATCCATGTCTTTCCTGATCACCTAATTTACTTGTGTAAAATCACGATAAGTTCTGAGCAAATTTAATGCGCGGCCACTATCGATGGCATCCTTTGCAAATACTACTGCTTGTTTTAATTCATTAGTCACACCCGCAACCATCAAAACGCCGGCCGTGTTCGCCAGAACGATATCACGATAAGCACACTCTTTACCCTTTAAAACATCCAAAAGGGCATCTGCATTTTCTTGCGCATCTCCACCTTTAAGTTCTGAAAGGGGGGAAGTGTTAAGGCCAAAATCCTCGGGCGTTAAAACAATTTCTCCGATCTCACCATTTTCCAGCTTTGCGACATATGTCTCGCCTGTAACGGTAATCTCATCCAGTCCGTCCTCACCATGCACAACCCATGCATTCTCTGTTCCCAAACGTTGCAATACCTGCGCGACAGGAACAAGCAACTTTTCATCAAACACACCAAGTAATTGAAATTTGGTTTGAGCGGGATTAGCCAATGGCCCCAATACATTAAAGATTGTGCGTACACCAAGGCTCTTACGCACAGGTACAACATATTTCATAGCCGCATGATGTTTCGGTGCCATAAGGAAGGCGAAGTTAAACTTTTTCAGGGCTTCCTCTAACTTTTCCTGAGATGTATCAAGATTAATCCCCAGCGCCTCAAGCACATCTGCAGCCCCCGATTTAGAGCTTGCGCTTCTGTTACCATGCTTGGCGACAGGCACACCACATGCCGCCGACACGATCGCCACTGCCGTAGATATATTATATGTTCTCGAATGGTCACCACCTGTACCGCAACAATCAACCGCATTTTCAGGAGCCTGTATAGAAAGGGCATTATCACGCATTACGCGCGCAGCACCCGTGATCTCATCAACCGTTTCCCCCCGCATTGACATGCCCATTAGGAAAGCAGCTATTTGTTCATTATCCCATTTTCCCGCCATTATAGATGACATGCAAAAAATCATGTCTTGCTCAGACAGGGTTTCACCTTGTTGTACTTTTTCCAGCGTTGTCTTTATCATTTCGTCAGCTCTACAAAATTACCAAGTAAATCATGACCATGTTGCGTAGCAATGCTCTCGGGGTGAAATTGTACGCCGTGAATCGGCTTTTCCTTGTGCGATAACCCCATAACGATTCCGTCATCTGTTTCAGCGGTAATTTCAAGGCAATCAGGCAATGTATCGCGCTCTGCAATAAGTGAGTGATAACGCGTCACGGTAAACGGACAAGGCACCCCTTTGAAAACACCTTTACCTTCATGTGTGATATCAGAAACCTTGCCATGCATGGGAGAAGGGGCACGAATGACTTTGCCACCAAATGCTTGCGCAATGGATTGATGGCCTAAACACACACCAAATAACGGCACGTCCAAATCTGCGGCCATTTTAATAACCTCGAGACAGATTCCTGCATGATCAGGGTCACTTGGCCCCGGAGAGATTAAGATACCGGAAGGTTTTTCCGCGAACACTTCTGCTGCTGTTTTTTGATCATTACGATATACGACTGTTTCCGCTCCTAAATCCCCTAAATACTGCACGAGGTTAAAGGTAAAACTGTCATAATTATCAATTAAGGTAATCATTGGATTTTGTTGCCTGTTTTGTGATAGATTGCAAAACACTTTTTCATTTAAGTAACTATGTAAGCACGCACTATGACCTATCCCGAAAAAAAGAGCAATGTTGTAAAATTCCTAATGTTTATCATGGTCGGAATTTTAATGATTGCATTCACCGACATTGTGATCCTCGATAAACAGAACAAGTTTTGGGAAAACGGTATCAGCACATTGTCAAAGGGCACAGTGTTTCATATGTTTGCCGAAAATGATGATAACTTGATCGACCCGCAGGAATTACGAGAACACCATGCCTATATCATGGAAAACGGTATTACAGAGATCGATAATAACGCACAACAAATTGCCATTTTACCGCCGCCGATTTCATCTTTGAACACCACAGTTGCCGTAGCGCCTGTTCTCGAGCCTATAGAGGCGATAGAAGATGAGTCTTTCAGTGCATCATCCATTGAGCCAGCAGCAGGTCGACCGATGAACGCCCTGGATGAAGTTGTACGCAAACTTGTACCTCCGCAAGCAGAGACTATCCATGATATGCACAAAGACGCAGCAAAGGATGCGCTCCCTCTAAAATCAAAGGTTTCCTATCAAGAGGTATTACCGGCGAAAGGGGACACCAAAGAACCCGGAACATTCACGTATAAAGAACCCGAAGGAAACGGTAAGGTTGTCATCATTATTGATGATATGGGCGTCAGCCTGCGCAGTAAGCTCGTCGAAGTTATGGACGGCCCGCTAACCTTAGCGTATTTACCGTATGCAAAGGATTTGAAAAACAGAACGAAACGTGCAAAGGCAAACGGCCATGAATTGATGGTTCATATCCCGATGCAAGCCATGAGTAATTCCGCAGATGGTGGTCCGCGTGTTCTGAGTGTTGATCTTACACCCCAAGAATTTAAAGACACATTAGATTGGGGTTTATCTCAATTTGACGGATATGTTGGTATTAACAACCACATGGGCAGCCGCCTGACCAGTGATAAAGCGTCTATGGTTCGCCTTATGAAACAGATACAGGATAAGAATATCTTCTTTATCGATTCAAAAACAATCGCATCGTCTGTAGCGGCCGAAACAGCCGAGGAATACGGCATTCCATACGCAGAGCGTGATGTTTTCCTTGACCATGAGATGAGCATTGAGTTCGTGCGTGCATCATTGAAAAAACTGGAAGAAAAGGCAAAACGTCAGGGATATGCCATTGCAATCGGTCATCCGCATGCCGTTACGATTGAAGGTTTGAAGGAATGGCTACCGACCTTAGCGGAGAAGGGGCTAACGCTTGTTCCCGCCAGTGACGTTATCAAAACACCAATCACCACAAATGATAATTATTTGGCGAGTGGTCAATAAGTACACAGTTCAAGCCTAAGCACTGAATTTTTCAATTGTCAGATTTGCCGCATGAATAACCGCACGCGCCTTATTACAGCATTCCTGATGCTCAAAATCAGGGTCACTATCCGCGACAACACCGCCACCGGCCTGCACATGTACTTTACCGTCTTTAACCAGAGCAGTTCGAAGCGCAATACAGCTGTCCATTGTCTGATGTGAAAAATATCCGACACCGCCGGCATATGTACCGCGGCGACTAACCTCTAACTCATCAATGATTTCCATGGCACGAATTTTAGGTGCGCCACTTACGGTTCCCGCCGGAAATCCTGCAAACAAAGCATCGACGACATCCACATCATCACGTAAATCACCTTCGACATTTGATATGATATGCATGACATGCGAATAATGTTCAACGACGAATTGTTCCGTTACATTAACGCTTCCGATTTTTGCAACACGACCGACATCATTTCGCCCCAGATCAAGCAGCATTAAATGCTCTGCACGCTCCTTTGGGTCAGATAATAAATCTTGCTCTAAAGCCTTATCCTCAGACGATGTTGCGCCACGCTTACGGGTGCCTGCAATTGGGCGAATTGTAACCGTATTATCGCGCACACGCACAAGAATTTCGGGACTGGAGCCAACCATAGAAAACCCGTCAAACGCCAGATGGAATAAAAACGGAGAGGGGTTTACACTGCGCAATGATCTATATAATTCAAACGAAGGCAAATCAAACGGTATAGAAAAACGTTGTGATGGCACCACCTGAAAAATATCGCCTGCTTTAATGTATTCAACGGCCTTACGCACCGCGTCTTTATAATCTTCCTCAGGGGTATTAGATACAGGGGTCTGATCACCCGTAAGGGATGTTTTATGCACTAACAATGAACGATCAAGCGGTGCATTCAATGCGCGCACAGCCTTTTCAATACGTGCTTTTGCATCATTAAATTTGATATCCGCCGGAAGGTCACAATTTTTCGCATGATTATATACAGGCGCAGCAATGCAAATTTTGTTTTTTACATTATCAAAAATTACAAGCAGAGCAGGGCGCATCAATACGCTATCCGGTACCCCCAAATGATCAGGGTTTTCATCTGGAATATCCTCAACCAAACGCACCATATCATAACCGATATAACCAAACATGCCCATGTGGCACATTGGCGGTAGATCATCAGGCGCTACATCAAGAGTGCTGCGCGCAATAACATCTTTCAAAAGTTGTTTTGCATCGCCTTCCTGCTGTTCCCAAATGGAATTACCATTACATTGCTCGACAATACCGCCTTTTTTACAGCGCCATAGCATATCGGGTGAGGTGCCAATGATAGAATAACGACCGAGTGTATTACCGCCCTCTACAGATTCCAGCAAAAATGAATAAGCAGATTGCCCGCATACCTTAAGATATGCAGAAACTGGCGTTTCAAGATCGGATGACATCCAATGATATACAATCTGTGTTTCACCACGATTGTAAACCGCACGAAAATCATCTAGTTGAGCAGAAATATCGACGCGATCCTCAAACATTACTGGCCACCTGTATCGCCACCATAAACAGAATCCAAAAGTCTTTCATTCACAGTAATAATGTTTTCTGATTGAAGCTTACGCAAAAAGGTCAAAAGAACTTCGTCATTTTGCTCACGTTGCAAACCTTGTGCGATATCTTCCTTACTCTGGCCTTCAGGGCTTGATATACTCTCCGGCAAGTAACCGTAATCAAGTATATGTATAAGTCCAAAACCATCATCGAATTCGATGATGTTATAACCATCAAGCTTTCCTTGGAAAATAACGGGGCGGTGACCGTCATTCAATGGGGCCTCCATTGGACCAAAAATGGCAACGTCATTAATTGTCTTCAAAGGCTTTCCGCTATCACGCGCAGTCATAGCCATATCGCGTGCGCCCTCCGATAACTCCGCTATATACTTACGAAGACGCTCAACATTATCTGCCGCTTTTTGATCCTCAATAAATTGCGCTTTGATTTCTTCTTTTACATCTTCAAAAGGCATAAATGATGCTTGTTTCACATCCTCAAGAGAAAACGCAACAAACATCCCTGAGGGCAAGTCCTTCAACAAAGACGGTTCTCCTTGCTCCAATTCAAACAAAGCCTGAAGCATTTCTTCATGATCGGCACCATCATATTCTTGCAAGCCCATTTTCCCTTCGGGCGTATTTCCCTGGTCATCAACAAACGGGATTTCTTTTACAACAAAAGGAAGTTCGGTTTTAATATCATTAAATTTCGTTCCGCTTACTAACTGCTCTTCAAATTCTTTAGCAAGAGCATATAACTTATCGCCCTGATGCATTTTTGTCAGGTCCGAACGAATAAGCTCCTTCACCTCTTCAAAAGACTGGTGTCCGGCAGGGACAATACTATCCAGCTTCAGGACATGATGCCCAAGCGGAGATTCAACAGGGGGCTTCACAACGCCTAACTGTCTGTCTTCCATAGCCGCCATCATAGTCGGCAAGATCATGGCTCTTTCGAACGGGACACCGTTGTAATAACGCACATTATCGCCCATTACTTTTTTCGCAGCATCCTCTAAGCTCAAACCACCTTGTACAGCATCAAACACGGCTTGCGCTTGCTCTGGCGTATCAGTAATAGCCTGTGTGATAACAAATTTTTCGCCCTGCATAAATTTATCGATGTGCTTCTTATATGCCTCTTCCAAATCATAATCAGTGATTTTTACATCAACGGTAATTTCTTTGGGGTTAATCACGGCCATCTTCGCACTACGATATTCAGGAATTCTGTATTTACCTGCCTTAAGGGCATCATACAATTTCAGCAATTGCTCATCTGTTGCCTCGATTGTTTCTTTTATGTCATCGTTTTTGAAGTAAATAAGCTCCAAATCACGCGTTTGCCTTTGAAATCTATACATCTCATACGCTAACAACTCCTCATCTGTGTGATAAGCCTCTTGCAGTGCATCAGCATAAATGCGGCCTGAAACCTCTTCATTAACAGCCTGAACAAATGTTGCCTCGCTCATGCGTTGTTGTTTTAAAACAGCATTTAGAGTTTCTTGTAAACTTTCACCTTTACGTACATTCGGCCTAACAATATCCGCAACATTTTTTGCCAATTGCTCTTTTGGAATATCGACGCCAACCTTCTGAGCCTCAGTATATAATAGCTTCTTGCGAATTTCCGATCTTAACACATCTTTTGTCAGGCCGATCTTGTGCGCTTGCTGCGGGCTTACGCCGTATTTACTAATCGCAAGCGTTAAATCACGATCAAAATCCTGAATACTGACGCTTTCCTTACCGACACGCACAACATCATTCGCACCAACACCGCTACCACCGCCGGTTAAAACACCGCGTACATCCATTACAACCAAACCACCAACGGACATACCAAGCAATCCGAAGAGGATGTATTTCATAAAACCGTCTGCCGCGCCATCGCGTAAAGATCGCATTACCATTGTTACTCAAAACCTGTCTTTAATTGATATACGGCTAGCACTATAAGCAGCATCCATAGGCGGGGCAAGCCTGCAAACAGATAACATTATAAAAATCAACGACAAATGTTGAAACTTTCTCCATCTATCTATAACTAATGCATTAGAAATTCTCGCAAGAACAACCCAAGAAAGGATGCACACATCATGAAAAAGCTTATCGCCGGTAACTGGAAAATGAACGGTAGCAACGGTGAAAACAAGCAACTGCTGAGTGGCATCGCTCAATTATTAGAACAAATTCCGGCCATACATAAACATTGTGAAATGCTTGTATGCCCACCATCAGTTTACCTTTCCGATGTGACGAATGCGACAAAAGGCACAGGTATTGAAACAGGTGCGCAAGATTGTTCCCATCATAGCAACGGCGCATATACAGGGGATATTGCAGCGACAATGATTCGCGACACAGGCGCATCCTACGTCATTTTGGGGCATTCAGAACGCAGACAGTATCACGACGAAACAAGCACAATGGTATCATGGAAGGCCTCATCCGCTCATGAAGCGGGACTTAAAGCCATAATATGTGTAGGTGAAAAGGAACATGAACGTGAACAAGGCATTGAATGCGAAATAGTAAAAGAGCAACTATTGGATTCATTACCCGATTCTGCAAATGCCGATAACACGATTATAGCTTATGAACCTGTGTGGGCAATCGGCACAGGAAAAACAGCAAGCAAAGATGATGTTGCATCCATGCACAGCTTTATTCGCGACACATTAAAGAACAATATTGCATCAGGAGAAAATATCCGTATTTTGTACGGCGGTTCAATGAAGCCTGAAAACGCAGGTGAATTGCTAGCTACAGAGAATGTAGACGGCGGTTTGATCGGCGGAGCAAGCTTAAAAGCGGATCATTTTATCGCAATTGCAAAGGCAGCGATCTAAAAATGTATTTTTGGACTGGTTTTCATTGAAAAAAGTCCTTATAAACGACGCATTGCACGAAATTTAGAAAAATAAAAAGTAAACAAATATGGAATCTGTTGTTCTCGTAATTCATTTGATTTTGGCCTTGGGCATTATCGTCCTCGTGCTGTTACAGCGTTCTGAAGGCGGTGGCCTTGGCATTGGCGGCGGTGGCGGTGGCTTGGGTGCTTTTGCATCTGCGCGCGGCACGGCAAATGCATTAACGAAGCTAACGGCCTTATTCGCAACAGGTTTCTTCTGCACATCTCTTATTCTTGGAGTATTGGCAAGTAATACATCAAGACAGCACCACGGCTTATTGGAGGGCATGGAGTCTTCTGTTTCTGCGCCTGCCGATACAGAACAAGAAGAAGAGGAAGGCGCTCCGATTGCCATCCAGTTCAACGGTGATGTGGAAATGCCAACAACCAATGAATCAACAACCGAAGAATCACCAAAACCAGATGCTCCTGCAGCTGAGGTTGAAGAAACCCCTGAAGCGGAGCCTGTAAAAGCCCCGACAGAGTAACCACCATGACAAGATATATTTTCATTACCGGCGGCGTCGTTTCCTCATTAGGAAAGGGCCTCGGCTCCGCTGCGTTAGGCGCATTACTTCAAGCACGCGGATACAGTGTACGATTGTGCAAACTTGATCCGTATTTGAACGTCGACCCCGGTACAATGAGTCCGTTCCAACATGGTGAGGTTTTCGTAACCGATGACGGTGCGGAAACTGATCTGGACCTTGGTCACTATGAACGCTTCACGGGTGTGCCCGCAACGGCTACGGACAACACAACAACTGGCCGCATTTACACATCTGTTCTTCAAAAAGAGCGTAAAGGTGATTATCTTGGCGCAACAATTCAGGTTATCCCGCACATCACAAACGAAATCAAAGATTTCATTCGCGAAAAAGACGGCACAGCAGACTTCGTCCTTTGTGAAATCGGCGGTACAGTCGGCGACATTGAAAGCTTACCTTTCCTAGAAGCTATCAGACAATTCGGTAACGAAGTAGGGCGAGAGCGAGCAATTTTCTTGCATGTAACGCTTTTACCATACATCCCTGCAGCAGGTGAGCTAAAAACAAAGCCGACACAGCACTCCGTTAAGGAACTGATGAGCTACGGTATTCGCCCTCAAATCTTACTTTGCCGTGCGGATCGCCCGATCGAAGAAGATGAGCGTCGTAAAATTGCACTATTCTGTAACATTGATGAGAAAAACGTAATCCCCGCGCTTGATGTATCATCAATCTATGAAGTGCCACTTACATATCATAAAGAAGGTCTTGACCGTCAAGTTATGGATAGCTTTGGCATCAAAGATTTGCCGAGCCTTGATCTGTCGATCTGGGAAAATATTGTTCACAATATCAAATCCCCAGAAAGTGATGTGACCATTGCGATTATCGGCAAATACACAAACTTGACCGATAGCTATAAATCACTGAACGAAGCCCTGATCCATGGCGGTATTTCAAACAAGGTTCGTGTCCGTCTGAAATTCATGGAATCAGAAATTTTTGAAAACGAGGAACCCGAACATCACCTTCATGATGTAAACGGTATTCTCGTGCCTGGTGGCTTTGGCGACCGTGGTGTTGAAGGTAAAATTCGCGCCGCACAATATGCACGCGAAAAGAAAATCCCTTATCTTGGCATTTGTTACGGTATGCAAATGGCCGTAATCGAAGCAGCACGCAATCTTTGCGGTATCGAAGGCGCGGGATCCAGTGAATTTACAAAATGCGACGTCCCCGTTATTGGACTGATGACAGAATGGGTCAACGGAAACGAAAAAGAAGAGCGTTCATCCGAAGAAGATTTAGGCGGAACAATGCGCCTTGGCGCATATCCTGCGCACCTTCTGAAAGGGACAAAGGCGATGGAAATCTATGGCTCCGACGAAATTAGCGAGCGCCACAGGCACCGTTATGAGGTTAACATTAACTATCGTGAGCAGCTGGAAAACGCAGGGCTTAAATTCTCAGGTCTTTCACCTGACGGGCAACTGCCAGAGATTGTGGAACATGTTGATCACCCATGGTTTGTCGGCGTACAATTCCACCCGGAATTGAAATCAAAGCCGTTTGATCCGCACCCGTTATTTGTGTCCTTCATCGCCGCTGCGGTTGAAAAAGGCAGACTTGTTTAATTCATAGGTTTTGAGTAGGATTTCCTCTATCAAAGCTACTGAAACACTAACAACCAGGAAATGAGTGCAGACATGGAAAAAGTCGATCAAAAAATCGTAAAAGTCGATCAACTTAAGATAGCGAACGACCGTCCGCTAACCCTTATTGCGGGGCCATGCCAGCTAGAGAGCAAAGATCACGCCTATGAAATGTGCGGTGCATTAAAACAGCTGTCACATGATCTGGGTTTACAATTTGTTTACAAAACATCATACGACAAAGCAAACCGTACATCATTGGCCGGTAAGCGCGGCGTTGGCTTGGATAAAGGCCTGCAAATTCTGTCCGATATTCGTGCCGATTTCGGTGTTCCTGTTATCACAGACATCCACAGCATTGAGCAATGCGCTCCTGTTGGCGAAGTTGTCGACATCTTACAAATTCCCGCATTTCTCTGCCGACAAACAGATCTACTTGTCGCTGCAGCAAAAACAGGAAAAGCCATAAATGTAAAAAAGGGGCAATTCCTCGCGCCTTGGGACATGAAAAACGTTGCGAATAAAATTTCAGAAAGCGGTAATGAAAACATTATGCTTTGTGAGCGCGGTGCAAGCTTTGGTTACAATACGCTAGTATCTGATATGCGCTCCATTCCAATCATGCAACAAACAGGATATCCCGTTATTTATGATGCCACGCATTCTGTACAACAACCCGGCGGCCTTGGTGGTGCATCTGGCGGTGACCGCACGATGGTTCCCGTATTGGCGCGCGCCGCAGTTGCTGTGGGTGTAGCAGGGGTGTTTATTGAAACACACCAAGATCCTGATAACGCGCCATCAGACGGCCCGAATATGGTGAAATTAAGTGATATGCCGGAATTACTACGCACACTTGTTTCATTTGATAAAATTGCCAAAAACCTGTAGAATATAGGTTAGATGATTATGTTTCGACAGGAGGTCGAAGGAAATGGCACGGATTCCGGGCGCATCACAGTTTTTGAATCAAGCAACTTTGACAAACCTCAAAGGTTACTCTGCTGTCAGTAGCAATTTTCTTGGCACAGCAGCAGGTAGCGTGAGCATTCTGGATATCGGACAAAACCTCGCATCACCGGGCATTGGTATTTCAAACCGCGCCAGAAACCTAAATCGTCAACTCATTGATCAAAATGCAGGCAATGCAAACCAACTGTTTTCAGCTTCAGTCAACGGAAGTGCTACCGTTGAAAACGCTCTGACACAAATCAAGGGACTAATGTCAAAGGTTCCGTCAAGCCGAGACACTCCTGCAGCGCGTGAAGCACAAGCAGAGGCTCAAGCTCAATTACAAGACTTAGCAGACATTGCAGCAGACGAAGCAGAGCAGGAAGAAGCCACGAGCTCTTCACGCGGCTCAATACTTGATCAATCCGTCTAAATATCCTTTAATTTCAAATACCCCCTTTATCTTTTCTGTTTTTTCTTTAAAACCCTATACGAGTTTTATTTATGCGAAAAAGCAACAAGGATAAGTTTATCATGACCGCAATTATTGACATTCACGCTCGTCAAATACTGGATAGCCGCGGAAACCCAACCGTAGAAGTAGATGTCCAGCTTGAGTCAGGCGTTATCGGACGCGCCGCCGTACCATCAGGCGCATCCACAGGTGTACACGAGGCTGTTGAGCTTCGTGATGGTGACAAAGACGTTTACCTGGGCAAAGGTGTTTTAAAAGCCGTTGAAGCTGTAAATACTGAAATCTTTGAAAACCTGATCGGTGCAGATGCCGAAGAACAAATCTATCTTGATCAAGCGATGATCGAATTAGATGGCACAGAAAACAAAGGCCGCCTTGGTGCAAATGCAATTCTTGGTGTTTCCATGGCGATTGCAAAGGCGATGGCTGCAGAATTGAGCATGCCTCTATATCGTTATATCGGCGGAACATATGCCCACACATTACCAACCCCAATGATGAACATCATCAATGGCGGTGCGCATGCGGACAACCCGATTGATATTCAGGAATTTATGATCATGCCGATTTCAGCGGAGAACTATTCAGACGCATTGCGCATGGGGGCTGAGATTTTTCACGCATTGAAAAAGCAGCTATCAGCTGCAGGCCACAACACCAATGTTGGTGACGAGGGCGGATTTGCACCTGCGTTAAAATCTTCTGAAGAGGCTTTGGATTTCATCATGAAATCTATCGAGGCAGCAGGGTACAAACCGAAAGAAGACGTTGTTATCGCCCTTGATTCCGCATCAACCGAATTCTTCAAAGACGGTAAATACGAGCTGGCGGGCGAAGGTAAGTCACTGACATCATCTGAAATGGTGGAATATTACAAAGTGCTTTGTGATAAATACCCAATCGTTTCCATCGAAGACGGCTTGGCCGAAGATGATTGGGCAGGTTGGACAGAGCTAACGGCTGCTATTGGCGACAAAGTACAACTTGTTGGCGATGACCTGTATGTAACCAATGCAAAACGACTGAAGCGTGGTATTGAAGAAAAAGCAGGCAATGCGGTACTCGTTAAAGTTAACCAGATCGGCTCACTTACCGAAACATTGGAAACCATTGAAATGGCGAAAAAGGCAGGATTTGGCATTATCCTCTCTCACCGCTCAGGCGAAACAGAGGATGCCACAATCGCCGATTTGGCCGTTGCAACAAATGCCGGACAAATCAAAACAGGTTCCTTGTCACGCTCTGATCGTATTGCAAAATACAATCAACTTCTTCGTATTGAAGAAGAGTTAGGCACCACTGCGCGCTACGCCGGAGATTCATTCTTCCGCGCGCCATTATAATTGCACGCAACGTAATATTTATTGCAAACACCCGATTTTTATATAGATCGGGTGTTTTTCTGTTACAATACGCGCATGGTAAAGCAGCATAACCTTATTCGTATCAGGCATTATTTTTTATTTGCGACCATCATGGTTGCACTGCCTGTCATTATGAGTTTTTACACAGGAAAAACCGGATACCTGTTGGTCGCCACGGATTTAATCACCGAGCCCACATTTGCAAAAACGGTAATATATATTGACCACAATTCATTTATTGGTGCGCATGGCATTATTTTAAATAAGCCAAAAAAATTAAATGCAAAATACTACGCGTTGGATGGCGTCAATATCTATGATGGCGGGCCAATAAAAGCTCCGGAGAATATCTATTATATTCTCGATCGACCACGTGCGAGTTCGCAATGGCAATGGCAGCCCCTGACAGTTAAAATTCTAGACCCTGTATACATCAAACACGGAAAAGAAAAAATTAATGACGTATTCCTTGGCTATGCAGGGTGGGGGCCCATGCAATTAGAGCGTGAAATTAAAGCAGGTGCTTGGCTTGTTGTGCCCGCCACCCCCGATATTTTACTGGGTGAACGCGATCGCCAAAGCTTATGGCAAAAGCTTTATAAAAAATAATAAAAATTATTTGTGGATAAAATTTCAATCTTTTGAATCACTTAGCTGTTTTGTTCTTTCTTTGTTCACATTAAACCATTGAGTCATAAGGGTTTTTCGACTTGATCCACAGGCTAAGATATGATTCTATAAGGGTATGAAGACACGCACCCAGATCATAAACTCCCTGAGAAAGAACCTGTTTGTTATTATAGGACTGTGTCTTTGTGCCTTCTTCTCTTTTCATATGACCTTCGGTGAGCGCAGCTATCAGCGCCTATCTGAATTAGAGCTTAGCGCAAAACACAAGACGCTTGCCCTAGCGGCGCTAAAAGAGAAAAATTCGAAAATGGCGACAAAAGCGAGCATGCTCCGCCTCGAAACACTCTCTGCTGACATGGTAGAGGAGCGTGCAAAGATGATTCTCGGCTACACTTATCAAGATGAGATAGTTCTAATGCGTAATTAAATTACGCAAGAACAATGATTTAGTAATTTTTCTTTCCATATCAATATGTTGCACCGCACAAAAAGTTCTTTTTCACTAGCAATCGCTTGTGAAATGTTGTAGCAAAGTCCTAACGAATATTTGAACAGTGCGTATATATGGTGTGCTTCACACCAGGAGGTAATATCTGTGGCAAAGTCAGCTAAGAACTCAAAATCCGGTAAAAAAACCACATCCAAGAAAATCTCGAACATATCACCTGAACCAAGCGTAGAAGATTTGAAAAAACTCTATCGTGATATGCTTTTGATTCGTCGCTTCGAAGAAAAAGCAGGTCAGCTTTATGGTATGGGCTTAATTGGTGGCTTCTGTCACCTTTATATCGGCCAAGAAGCTGTTGTTACGGGGATCTCTTCGGTTCAAGAAGAACAAGACACAGTTGTTACATCATATCGTGACCATGCACACATGCTGGCTTGTGATATGGACCCCAAAGGAATTATGGCCGAGTTAACAGGCCGTATTGACGGTTATTCCCGCGGCAAGGGTGGCTCTATGCACATGTTCAGCCTTGAGAAGAACTTCTTCGGCGGACACGGTATTGTCGGCGCAAGCACAGCAATCGGTACAGGCTTGGGCTTTGCACATAAATATAAAGAAGATAACGGTGTTGCCATCGCCTATATGGGTGACGGTGCATCAAACCAAGGGCAAGTTGCAGAATGTTACAACATGGCTGCTCTATGGGACCTTCCTGTTCTTTTTGTGATTGAGAACAACCAGTACGGTATGGGAACAAGTGTTTCACGTTCATCTGCAGGCCAACTTTATCGTCGCGGCGAAGGATATGGCATTCCCGGTGAGCAAGTCGATGGCATGGATGTATTTGCTGTGCAATCAGCTGCACGTCAGGCGCTGGATTATATTCGCTCAGGTAATGGCCCGTACATATTAGAGGTTATGACCTATCGTTATCGCGGTCACTCTATGTCTGACCCTGCGAAATATCGTACGAAAGAAGAAGTGGCTTCAATGAAAGAAGACCGTGACCCGATCACGCAAATCAAAGACATGCTGCAAGAACGCGGTATTCAAGAAGCAGAAGTAAAAGAAATCGACAAAGAAATTAAAGCCATCGTGAACGAGGCGGCGCAGTTCTCTCAAGACAGCCCGGAACCACCCGAACACGACCTATGGACTGATGTATTAGTGGAGACAGCGTAACATGCCAACACAGATTTTAATGCCCGCATTATCACCGACAATGACAGAAGGTAACCTTGCCAAATGGCTGAAGGCCGAGGGCGATGCCATCGAAGCAGGTGACGTCATTGCAGAGATTGAAACAGACAAAGCCACAATGGAAGTTGAGGCCGTGGATGAAGGTATACTTGGTAAAATCCTTATTAGCGAAGGTACCGAGGGTGTTGCCGTGAACACGCCTATTGCTGTTCTATTAGAAGATGGCGAGAGTGCAGACGATATCGGTGACGATGTAGCCGCAATTCCTGCAGCATCGAACGATGACACAAAAACCGAATCCTCATCACCCCAAAGTGTTCAGGCATCAAATGACATCGCAGATCAACCTGCGGGCGCTGATGTTGAAAACCGTGACATTCTATATGCTCAGGGACACGTGATTGAACCACCAACATTTGATGAGGCTGCTTTCTTTGCCGAAACAAAAGAGCAAACAGTACGTGATGCACTGCGCGATGCGATGGCCGAAGAAATGCGCCGTGATGAGACTGTCTACCTGATGGGTGAAGAAGTCGCAGAATATCAAGGTGCATATAAGGTATCCCAGGGGCTTCTTGATGAATTTGGCGCCAAACGCGTTATTGACACACCGATTACTGAACACGGATTTGCGGGCATTGCCGTTGGCTCGGCCATGAATGGTTTACGTCCTATCGTTGAATTCATGACTTGGAACTTTGGTATGCAGGCCATCGACCACATTATTAACTCTGCGGGTAAAACGCTTTACATGGCAGGTGGTAAACTTGGTTGTTCTATGGTTTTCCGTGGTCCGAATGGTGCGGCTTCGCGCGTGGGAGCTCAACACTCACAATGTTACGCGAGTTGGTATGGTCACGTGCCGGGCCTAAAGGTTGTATCACCATGGTCTGCATCTGATGCAAAAGGTTTAATGAAAGCTGCCATTCGTGATCCGAACCCCGTCATCTTCCTTGAAAACGAAATTATGTACGGTCAATCTCACGATGTGCCGGTTGATGAGGACTATGTAATTCCGATCGGTCGTGCAAAAATAGAACGCAGCGGCAGTGATGTAACAATCGTTGCATTCTCTATTATGGTTGGCAAAGCATTAGAAGCTGCAGCCGAACTTGCCGAGCAGGGCATCGATGCGGAAGTTATTAATTTGCGTACTATTCGCCCGTTAGACAGATGGACAATTTTGGAATCCGTCAAGAAAACAAATCGTATTGTATCGGTGGAAGAGGGCTGGGCCTTTGCAGGTATCGGCGCAGAAATCGCGGCGCTTTGCGGTGAGCATGCGTTCGATTACCTTGATGCACCACTCGCACGCGTATGCTCCGCAGATGTTCCATTGCCTTATGCTGCAAATCTTGAGGCACTGGCACTTCCGCAAGCAAAGGATATTGTAAAGGCTGCAAAGAAAGTATGTTACGCAGAATAAATTTCCAAGGAATGTCTTTTCACTTTCGTCCTATTGGATATATTTGAAATACGTTAGGAGATAATGATGAAATCATTGAAACTATTAACACTGGCGACAACAGCGCTCGGATTAAGTTTCGTAACAACTGCATATGCGAAGGAGGCTGTCGCACGTAAAATGGCAGCACCGCAAGACGGCTCTAACTGTTCATTGGTTGAAAATGCCAATATAGGGATCAACTTCTCCAACCAGCAAATATCGTTGAGCGACGCAAAAGACTACATGAGTAAAAAACGTGAAGAGGTTGAAGCTGCTGCGGCTCAAATGGGGATTGAGGATTTAGATTTTCAAAACATAAATTACAGCATTTACAACCATAATAATGGTGGGTGCAACATTCAAAACAGCAACAGTAATTTCTACCAATTAAACGGTAACATGTCTTTCCAACTACAGGATTCTGAAAAAGCAACCGACCTCATGGAAAAGCTTGGGGATCTTGGTTATAACGTAAACCTTAACATGAATGCGTATCGTCAATGCCAATAAATATCACAATGCCGGCCCTGTCACCGACAATGACAGAAGGAACACTTGCTAAATGGCTTAAAGCCGAAGGGGATGCTGTGGAGTCAGGTGATGTAATCGCCGAAATTGAAACAGACAAAGCCACAATGGAGGTCGAAGCCGTTGATGAAGGCACGATCGGAAAAATCATTGTTGCAGCCGGTACAGAAAACGTACCAGTGAACGAGATTATTGCCGTTTTATTGGAAGAAGGCGAAACAGCCAATGATATCGGTGATGTTTCTTCCGGCACTGCGCCAAAAAATGAAAAGTCTGAGGCATCAGCGCCCAAAGCTGAAAAATCAGAAAAAGTAGCTGCACCGTCACCAGCACCTGCCGCACCGAGCGCACAGGACGGAAGCCGCATTTTCGCTTCACCTTTGGCACGCCGCATCGCAAATGATAAGGGGCTAGACCTTAAAACCATCAAAGGTTCAGGACCTCGTGGTCGTATCGTCAAGGCCGATGTTGAAAAAGCAAAAGCAGGCGCAGCCCCATCGAAAGCTTCGGCACCACAAAATGCAGCTGTGTTCGATGATCCTGATGTGAAAACGAATGTTTTCGGCATGGCTTATAAGGAAATTCCAAATAACAATATTCGCAAAGTTGTCGCTAAACGTCTGAGCGAGTCAAAGCAAACCGTGCCGCATTTCTATCTAACTGTTGAATGTGTGCTTGATAATCTTTTATCGGCTCGTAAAGAGCTGAATGATAAAGCAAACGGATCATTTAAACTTTCTGTGAATGATTTTATTATCAAGGCAGCGGCCATGGCGTTAAAGGCATACCCTGACGCCAATGTGTCATGGAATGATGATGCTATTCACCAATACCTGAAATCAGATATTTCAGTTGCGGTATCAACGCCTACCGGTCTGATTACACCTATTGTGCGTAACGCGGAAGATAAAGGCCTGAGCGCAATATCTAGTGAAATGAAAGATTTGGCCGGCCGCGCAAGAGAAGGGAAGCTCAAACCTGAGGAGTTCCAAGGCGGATCATTCTCTATCTCCAATCTAGGTATGTTTGGTGTCAAAGAATTCGCAGCTATCGTAAACCCGCCACAAGGGTGTATTCTTGCGATCGGTGCGGGTGAGCAACGCCCCGTTGTTGTTAACGGTCAGATTGAAATCAAAACGGTTATGAACTGTACTTTATCAGTTGATCACAGATGTGTTGACGGTGCCGTTGGCGCTGAATACTTACAGATTTTCAAACAATATATTGAAAACCCTGTATCAATGTTAGTTTAACAAAAAGGTTCTGAAACATGAAAAACAAAACATTGCTTATCTTTACATGCCTTGCATTTTTGCCATTAACGGCTTGTAAAACCACGGTTCAAGATGGCGATACAAAGCTTTCTGTTGAAGACGGCAGCCATCATGGTTCCGGAAAATTCTGCCCTCCCGGCCAGGCTAAAAAAGGAAATTGCTAATCTATGAGCGTGAAAAAATATCCAATTGTCGGTGTGATGGGATCTCATGAGCATGCGCATGAGGACTATTCCTACGCGGTTGGTGAACTTATTGCATCACGCGGTTACAACCTTTTGACGGGCGCAGGCGGTGGTGTTATGACTGAAGCCGCCCGCGGTTTCGTAGAAACAGAAAACAGACGCGGCGTGTCTATCGGTATTTTGCCTGCGGTTGATTATAAAGGGCAAAAACTGGATACCGAAGCATATCCAAACCCGTATATCGAAATCCCAATGATTACCCCATTAAGTGCAAAAGCACAAAGTGATGTCATGCCATTCAGCCGTAACTTGGTGAATGTTATGACGAGTAAAGCACTTGTTATACTTCCCGGTTCTCACGGCACTAAAAACGAAGTTTCGCTTGCGCTTTTATATAACAAGCCAATGATCATGTTCGGTCCGGAAGGGGCATTTGCAAAATTCCCCGAAGATCCGAAACGTGCAAAATCACTGGATGATATTGAAGAGTTCTTTGACGAGGTTTTCGGTTCATAAAACCTTATCCATTCCTACCCCATAAAAGGTAAAATCCATGAGTACAAAAAATTTTGATGTTGTTGTTATCGGCGGTGGTCCCGGCGGTTATGTTGCTGCTATTCGTGCGGCACAATTAGGTTTGAATACGGCCGTTATCGAGGCAAACCATTTAGGCGGTATTTGTTTAAACTGGGGATGTATTCCCACTAAAGCACTTCTTCGTTCCAGTGAAACCTTCCACATGCTGCATAAGCTTGAGGAATTTGGCTTATCCGCCAAGGATGTGGGATTTGATATTAAAAAAATCGTAGAGCGTTCACGCGGCGTTGCGGCGCAACTCTCTGGCGGTATTAAACATCTTCTGAAGAAGAATAAGGTCACTGTTTTCGACGGATGGGGCAAACTGCAGGGTGCAGGGAAAGTAACTGTTGAAAAAGACGGAAAGACATTAGAAACGCTATCGGCAAAACATATCATTATTGCGACGGGCGCACGTGCACGCGTTCTAACGGGGTTAGAACCTGACGGCAAACAAGTATGGACATACAAAGAGGCCATGGTTCCCGAAGAAATGCCAAAATCATTACTGGTTGTCGGCTCGGGCGCGATCGGTATTGAATTCGCCAGTTTCTATCGCTCTATGGGCGCGCAGGTTACTGTTGTTGAGGTTATGGATCGCATCCTTCCTGTTGAGGACGAAGAAATTTCCGCAATGGCGCAAAAAGCATTTGAAAAACAAGGCATGAAAATCATGACCGGCGCAAAAGTTACAAAACTTGATAAGGCAAAATCAGGTGTTACAGCACATGTTGAAACCGCCAAAGGCAAACAAGAAATCAAAGTTGATGTTGTTATTTCCGCCGTTGGTATTGTTGCAAACACCGAAGATATGGGTCTTGATAAAACCAAAGTTAAGCTTGATCGCGGCCATATCGTAACGAATGAGTGGCTGGAAACAGACGAGAAGGGCGTATACGCCATTGGTGATGTTGCAGGCGCGCCATGGCTTGCGCACAAAGCATCACATGAAGGCATTATTTGCATCGAGAAAATTGCAGGCGTTAAGGGTGTTCACCCAATGAACAAGACAAACATCCCGGGGTGTACATATGCACATCCGCAGGTGGCATCTGTTGGCTACACCGAAGCAAAAGCAAAAGAGCTTGGTTATAAAATCAAGGTTGGACGTTTTCCGTTCATCGGTAACGGTAAGGCGATTGCTTTGGGTGAACCCGAAGGTTTGGTTAAAACAATCTTTGATGAAAAAACAGGCGAATTGCTTGGCGCACATATGATCGGCGCTGAAGTCACAGAAATGATCCAAGGTTATGGTATTGCAAAAACACTTGAAACGACCGAAGCGGAGTTGATGCACACTATCTTCCCACACCCGACATTATCTGAAATGATGCATGAGAGTGTTTTAGCTGCATACGGAAAAGCTATACATTTCTAAGGGCATCATTTACCTTCTTAATAAAAGGGGGAACACATGGACCTAAAAGAAGAAGACATTCTGGGCGATAAAATTCACGACCATTGGTATTACGTATCAAAGGGCAAGGCGATGCGCGCCTTTTTGGATGATGTAAAAGTGGATGAAGTTCTGGATGTTGGGGCGGGCTCGGGCATCTTCTCCCGCCAACTCCTTGATCATAATTTCGCAAACAGCGCGGTTTGTGTTGACCCCGGCTATGACAAGGAATGGTCCGAAGACCATAAAGGTAAATCCATCAGCTTCGTTAAAACACTAGATCAAACCACGCAAAACCTGATCTTGATGATGGATGTACTGGAACACGTTCCCGATGATGTTGCCTTATTACGTGAATATACAGATACGATGCCTGTGGGTGGCAAGGTTCTCATTACCGTTCCAGCGTTTCAATTTATGTGGTCAGGCCATGATGTGTTTCTAGAACACTACAGACGCTATACGATTGAAATGATGGAAAAAACGATCACTGGTGCGGGTATGACCCCGATCAAAAGTCGTTACTTCTTTGGTTCATTATTTCCCGCCGTAGCCGCCATTCGTTTAGGTAAAAAAGCCATTTTGCAAAAAGGGGAATATGAAGCCAAAAGTGAATTAGCGCTTTACCCGGATTGGTTTAACAGCTTGCTGATTAAAATTCATGATGCTGAGCGCGGCACATTGTTTAATGTTAACAAAGCTTTTGGCCTCAGTGTGTTTTGCCTATGTGAAAAAAGAGGCGAATAATATGAAATATGCTGCACTTATATTTACCCTTGCAATGACTTCTGTACCTGTATTTGCACAGACATCTACTAACGCAGATAAATTTACAGGGCTGGAAATTGAAGAACATTTCAGAAAACTTGAGGGTTTGTATTCCCAAGAAACACCCAGCCCGATAGATATTGCAGAATATAAAGCGCAATACACCGCGAATGATTTTGTTATGCAAACAGTCATGCGCTCCAATCTTGGGAATAAGGTGATTGAAAACACACAAAACAGGCAAGAATTTCTGCTTGATGCTGAAAAAATGGTTTCAGGTGACAAAACCTTATTTAATGCGCTACTAGAATATAATATCACGGATATTACTTATGATGCAGATCACACATTGGCCGAAGTATCATACAAACAGAATTTCAATACGCAGGTTATTTCTAAAACGACCGACAAAAAGATGAAATCTCGTAGTTTGCAAGCGGTTTCAGACTGCCACGAATTATTTAGGTTGCAAAGCGGCCAACTAAAGAGTTACAAGGTGGAGTGTCAGACCGACGTTCAATATGGTAAAGAAAAAGACGTAAAGTAAGTATAATGACCTATAACCCGGAATTACTCGACAAAGCAAAACGCCACCCGGAAAAGCAAAAAAATCCGGACCGTCCTGCAGGCCGTAAGCCTGACTGGATTCGCGTTCCCGCACCACAGGGTAAAGTTTATGCCGAAACAAAAGACATTGTGCGTAAGCATAAGCTAACCACAGTTTGTGAAGAAGCAGGATGCCCGAATGTTGGTGAATGCTGGCAGCAAAAACACGCAACATTTATGATCTTAGGCGAAGTATGCACCCGCGCCTGTGCATTTTGTAATGTCGCAACCGGCCGCCCGGATGAGGTTGATAAGCTGGAGCCATTACGTATCGGTGTCGCCGTCAAGCAAATGGGACTGAAACACGTTGTTATTACCGCCGTTGATCGTGACGACCTAAAAGATGGCGGTGCTGATCACTTTGTAAAAACAATTCAAGCTATTCGCATGAAAAGCCCGGGCACAACAGTTGAAATTTTGCCCGGTGATTACAAAGGCAAGATCGAGGATATTGATCACGTTATTGATGCGAAGCCTGATGTCTTTAACCATAATCTTGAAACCGTTCCGCGTCTTTACCCAACAATCAGACCGGGGGCGCGTTATTTCCGCTCTTTGCGCCTCTTGGAGCGCGTGAAGGATGTTGATCCGACAATCTTTACAAAATCTGGGATGATGGTTGGCCTTGGCGAAACGAAAGAAGAAGTCGGGCAGGTCATGGACGATATGCGCGCCGCCAATATTGATTTCATAACAATCGGCCAATATCTTCAACCGACACCAAAGCATGCCCCCGTCATGAAATGGTGGACACCTGAAGAATTCGAAGGGTTAGAGCGTATGGCGCGTGCCAAGGGCTTCCTGATGGTATCAGCGACACCATTAACACGTTCATCTCACCATGCAGGTGATGACTTCGAAAAACTAAAAGCAGCACGTGATGCGAAATACGGCGCAGTTGCCGCCGAATAAGGTTTAATATGACCACGCATGCCGAAAAACGAAACCTCCCCTATACGCCGGAGCAGCTTTTCCGTCTGGTTGCGGATGTTAGGAAATATCCTGAATTCCTGCCATGGTGCCTGCAAAGCCGCATCACCAAAGAAGAGGGTGATAATATTTTTTATGCCGATCTTATTATTGGATATAAAATGGTACGTGAAAAATTCGGCTCTAAAGTTACGTTAAACGCACCTGGTCATATTCATGTTGAATATCTATCAGGCCCTATGAAATATCTGTCAAATCATTGGAAATTTATTCATGAGGAAGACGGATCTTGTACGATTGATTTCTTTGTGGATTTTGAATTCAAAAATAAAATCCTGCAAAACCTGATCGGCCTGTTCTTCAATGAGGTTGTGCAGCGTATGGTTGGCGCATTTGAAGACCGCGCAAGAGATTTATATGGTGAGAGCGGCCTCAACCAAGAGGGCGATAGCCTTATCACAAGCTAAGCTCCTGATCTCATCTCGAGAGCCGTGAAAACGACATTCCTCCACCATTGGCTCTTTCCCGCGCACACAAACACCGATATACACCAAACCCACTGGTTTTGTTTCGGTTGCACCGCCTGGCCCCGCAATCCCCGTTACAGATACGGAAATATCCGCATTAGCACAATTTTTTAGCGCACCCAACGCCATTGCATCGGCGCATGGTGCACTTACAGCGCCATAATGATTAAGGATATTCGCAGAAACATCTAAAAGATCAATTTTCGCATTATTGGAATATGTCACGAAGCCACGATCAAATATCGCAGATGAACCTGCAAGGTCTGTCACAGCCGATGCAATCATGCCGCCCGTACAACTCTCCGCCGTCACAAGAACAAGATCTTTTTCTTTTAAAATACGACTTAGCTCTTGTACGCTACTCATGTTAATTCCTTTTTAAATTACCGCAGCCAATGCCATAACGCACATCGCCGCCATTAACCCCGCAATGATATCATCACCCATAACGCCCACAGCGCCGCTGATTTGCTTATCAAAAAAGCTCACGGGCCACGGTTTAAGAATATCAAAAAAGCGAAAAGCAATAAGCGAGAAAATAATCAGAAACGGGTTCAATGCGGCCGGTAACATGGCTATCCATTGTCCTGCGACCTCATCAATAACAATCATCTTTGAGTCATGACCGTCCATTGCGCCATCAAATTTATGCGCCGCCCATAAACCGATTATTGTGATTAAAACAGCAGCCACAAGCAGAGCGATCTGACCACCTATTGCATAGATTAAAATACCAAAGGGTAGGGCGCCGATACTGCCCCATGTTCCCGGCGCAGGATTTATAAACCCACACCCGAACCAACTGGCAAGCCATACATAGGGTTCTTTTCGATCTAATTGATCAGGAACTTTAAAATTGAGCATGTCATCAATTCCTTTACGGCATCATGATACTAACGCAGGCTTGCGCGGCAATGCCTTCTTTGCGCCCGGTAAAGCCAAGCTTTTCCGTCGTTGTTGCCTTGATATTCACACGCTCCTTGCTAATTTTTAATAAATCCGCTAGCCGTAAAACGATTTCATCCCTATATGCACCGATTTTCGGACGTTCACAAATCAATGTGACATCTGCATTAACCAAAACGCCCCCCTTATCCTGCATCAACTTCAGGGCGTGATTTAAAAAGACGGCACTATCCATATTTTTAAAATCCATATTACTTGGCGGAAAATGAAGACCGATATCACCTTCACCAATTGCTCCCAAAATCGCATCTGTCAGGGCATGTAACCCCACATCGGCATCGGAATGCCCCTTGAGCTTACGATCATAAGCAACATCAACACCGCATAAACGCACGGATTTAACATCGTTCTCATTTTCATCAAATGCATGAACATCAAAGCCCATGCCGACGCGCGGCATCATCGCTTCATATGCAAAAATTTTTTCTGCCAATTCCAAATCCTCTTTGGTTGTAATCTTAAAATTCATTTTTGATGACGGCACAACGTATATATCCTCGCCCATTGCGGTGATTAACCCGGTGTCATCCGTGTGGCTATGGTCATCTTTAAACTGTTCGTGCGCAGCCATAATTTGCGCATATGGAAACCCTTGAGGCGTTTGCACCATCCATAAATGATCACGCGATGCCGTTTGATTGAGGACATGATTTTCATCCGCATAACGCATTGTATCCGATGCAGGAGCACCTAATGTTGCTGCTCCTTTACTTTTTACCGTATCGATCAAATCGTTTACGGCATCGGTACACACAAACGGGCGCGCCGCATCATGCACCAGGACAATATCCTTATCATTTACATTAACAAGTAATGATATCCCATTATAAACACTATCTTTTCGTGTATTACCACCACGCACAAAAACAAGCATATCATGCGTATAAACACGCGATGCGATTGCACGCACCTGATCCATAAATTCGGGCGCGCACACTATACAGATCTGCGATAGATCAATATCACGGAATGCATGCAAACTATGTTCCAGTATCGTTTTTCCTTCAAACTCTATATATTGCTTCGGTACATCTGCGCCCATCCGAGAGCCAGTACCCGCGGCAACAATGACAAGATGAACTTTTGCTTCAGAAGATGACAATTTTTTTCCAAACGTTAAAACTGTTGTATTTACGCCTCACACGTTGTAAAAATGCAACACATCAATGCGTAAGGTGTCATAACTTATAACAGGAACATCCGTGACGATACATACCCAAAATACGCAAAACGAGGGCATATCAACATCAGGCGATACGAAATTCAGCTTTCGCGCCATGTTGATGAAAGCATTCTCAGGGATGCATTTCTCACGCCTAAAATATCGTTCATGGCGCACGAAATCAGGCATGTTACTTGTTCTCGCCGCAATCATTAGCGGCTTTGCTACTTACGCCGCACTAACAGAAACGCCACCATTTGGCGATGATCCGAACCTTGTCATATGGTTGTTGAACCTTGATCTGATCATCCTGATTTTACTCGTATCCCTGATTGCATGGCGGATTGTCGGAGTCTGGAGCGGAAAGAAAAGGGGGCTGGCGGGCTCACATCTTCATGTACGCCTTGTTTATATTTTCAGTATCCTAGTGGCCGTTCCCACCATCGTGATGACGGTATTCTCGGCATTTTTCTTTCACTTCGGTATTCAGGCATGGTTCAGCCAACGTGTACAAACTGCCGTTAATGAATCACAAGCTGTGGCGCAATCTTATCTGGCCGAACACAAAGAGGTTATTCGCGCAGACACTATGGCCATGGCGAATGATATTGACCGCTTTGCCAGCCGTAATTTGATTGATGAAAAAGAACTGTCACAACTACTCGATACACAAGTTTTCTATCGTAAGCTTTCCGAAGCCATTGTCATACATGAGAGCAAACAAGTCATTGCGCGATCATCTTTGTCATTTACCTTGGAATATGAACCACCGACAAATTATGAAATGACCCGCGCCGATAACGGTGATGTAATTCTGATCATGAATGAAGATCAGGATAGAGTACGCGCATTGGTGCGGCTACAATCATTGCCTGATGCATATCTGTTTGTCGGCCGGATGATCGACCCAAAAGTTATTTCACATCTTAATGCTTCACAGCTCGCCGTTGAGGATTACCAAAATCTACAGACGCATTATTCTACAATGCAGATCACGGTCACCATGATTTTTGTTCTGGTTGGCTTGCTGCTACTCCTTGCAGCGATCTGGTCGGGGCTGTTACTTGCCCGAGAACTCGTAAACCCGATTGGAGAACTCATTCTTGCGGCGGAACGCGTACGTGCCGGTGATTTCTCGATGCGCCTTCCTGAAACGAAACGCTTAGAAGAATTTGAATATCTCGCACGGTCATTTAACCGTATGACTACACAAATCCAAACACAGCGCGATGATTTGATTGATGCAAACCGCCAGATTGACCGCCGCCGCCGCCTGACGGAAACGGTATTAACGGGGGTATCGTCCGGTGTTATCGGTGTCGATGGTGATGGGATAGTCAACCTTGCCAACACATCGGCGATAGCATTACTTGATAAGCCCGATGAAGAAATCACAGGACAATATATTCTTGAACTTTTACCTGAGATTAACCCGCTCTTGCGCAAAGTAGCCAAGCGCCCACAAAAAATGATGCAGGAAGAGGTTCCCGTCATCTCTAAAACCGGAGGAAAACGAACATTCCTGTTCCGCGTGTCGATTGAAATACTCGACGAAAGCGATACCGGGCTTATCATTACATTTGATGATATTACCGAACTTCAATCCGCCCAGCGTAAAGCGGCGTGGTCGGATGTAGCAAGACGTATAGCACACGAAATTAAAAACCCGCTCACCCCGATACAGCTCTCGGCGGAACGCTTAAAACGCAAATATTTAAAAGACATAGAGGGCGATAAAGAAACTTTTGAGCAATGTACGGACACAATCCTAAAACACGTCAGTGACATTGGCCGCATGGTTGACGAGTTTTCATCATTTGCGCGCATGCCCGAACCGATCATGAAGCCGGAAAACCTTATAAAGCATGTAAAAGATGACGTGATCTTAGCCAAGCAGGGGCATGAAAAAATCAAAGTGGATATTGTAACGCCCCCCGAAGACATTATCGTGAATATGGATAACCGACAAATCAGGCAAGTTATTACCAACCTGATTAAAAATGCCGCCGAGTCGATAGAGGAAAAGCTCGAAGACACCACAAACGGCAAGATTAATGTGATTATCGGTAATCATGGTGATGATGCCTATGTTGCGATCACAGATAACGGTGCAGGCTTTCCTGAAAACCAAGACCTTACCAAACTGACCGATCCTTATATCACGCACAAGACAAAGGGAACCGGATTGGGGCTTGCTATCGTTAAGAAGATTATCGAAGACCATGAAGGAAAGCTGATTTTGGGCACAACACCGTGGCTCGAACAAATTGAAAAATTCAATGATTTAGGTGGTGCAACTATAATCATGACATTCCCGCTAACGCAGAAACAAACCCAGACGGAAAAGCAAAAAGAAAATGCAGAGTAAACCTAATATTTTGATTATTGATGACGAACAAGATATCCGCATGCTCATCGCAGGGATATTAGAGGACGAGGGGTATGCGGTATTTGAGGCCGCAAACAGTACGCAAGCATATGAAACATTTCACCAGGTGAAACCTGATCTGGTTATCCTTGATATCTGGCTTCAGGGTAGCGATGAAGACGGCATGGAAATACTTGGCGGGTTATTACAGGAGCAAAAGGATTTACCAGTCCTGATGATCAGTGGACACGGCACCATCGAAACCGCCGTCTCAGCCATTAAAATCGGTGCATATGATTTCATCGAAAAACCGTTTAAAAGCGATCGTTTATTACTCATGATTGATCGCGCTTTGGAAAATGCGAATCTCAAAAAACAAAACGAAGATTTAAAACAACGAACAACAGAGCATATTTCATCTCTTGCGAAACAAATCCCTCAACAGATCAAACAAGTTCTGGATAAGGCCGCAAAGTCAAACAGCCGTATCTTTATCACCGGCGAGGTCGGAACAGGAAAAGGTATATGTGCCAAATTCCTACACCAACGGTCAGATCGTGCAAACCAACCTTTCATGACGTTAAACTGTGCGAACCCGGATACAGACCATCTTGAAATTGAGCTTTTTGGTAAAACAGGTATCCCCGGGAAAGAGCCTTCACAAAAGGGCATACTTTCTCTTGCGAATGGCGGTACACTGCTACTGGATGAGGTTACAGCCTTACCGATAGCATTACAGGGGAAACTTCTTTCTGCGTTACAGAACGGATATTTTCACCCGGTAGGTGGCAATGAACGCATACCGTTTGATGTGCGCGTTATCTCCACTACAAGTGCACCATCCACATCCGTTATCAGCAACCCAAAATTCAGAGAGGATTTATATTACCGCCTGAATGTTGTGCCTATTGCCATCCCCCCTTTACGAGAACGTAAAAATGACATCCCTGCCTTAATCGAAAGCGCGTGCAAGCTTAAGTTTTCATCAAAGGCCATATCACGTATGCAAACATATTCATGGCCGGGCAATATCAAACAACTACATAACGTTCTGGAGTGGGTAAACATTATGTTACCTGCCGATAAAGACGACGTCACGCCTGAAGACCTGCCACCTGAGCTCGGCGGTAACAATACATCGCAAAATATTCCAGATATTGCATCCCCTGACTTTGCACAAGAGGTGATGGACATGCAGTTACGCGAAGCAAGAGAGTGCTTTGAGCGCTTCTACCTTCTTAATCAGGTGAATAAGTTTGACGGCAATATTTCAAAAACAGCTGAATTTATCGGCATGGAGCGATCGGCATTACACAGGAAATTAAAGCTTCTGGATGTTTTTTCTGATGATAAACAGAATGTTGCGTAGTACACTCCCCGACATAAAACGAAGAAGAATAAAACGGAAGATTTAAAATGAGAGTTATTATTTGTGGAGCAGATCAGGTTGGATACAGTATTGCCGCATATCTGTCTAAGGAATCAAACGATGTAACCGTTGTTGACGCAAATCCTGCCGTACTCTCCCAAATTAGCAATACGATTGATGTTAACACCGTTGTCGGCCACGTATCGGATCCGAATACACTCAGCGCGGCAGGCGCGAATGAAAGCGATATGATCATTGCGGTAACTGAGAATGATGAAACCAATATGGTTGCCTGTCAGGTTGCACACTCACTTTTTGGTGTACCAAAGAAAATCGCGCGTATACGCCGACAGAACTACCTCGATCCGTCTTGGTCGAACCTGTTCAGCCGCGCGCATATGCCCATTGACGTAATCATATCACCCGAGATTTTGGTGGCAGATGATATTTCACAGCGCCTATCAACACCAGGTACGACAAACGCTGTGCGTATGGCAAATGGTAAGGCACATCTAGTTGGCGTTATTTGTATGGAGGATTGCCCGATTTTACATACACCGCTTGGGCAACTTGATAAACTTTTTCCTGATCTGTCATTCTCGATCGTTTCCATTACACGTAACAATAAAACGATTACCCCTGATGAAACGGACACCCTGGAAGTAGGCGACGAAGCCTTTATCGTTCTCGACAGCAAACATTTGCGCCGCGTGATGGCAGCATTTGGACATTTAGAAAAAGAGGCACGCCGCATCATTATTTCAGGCGGCGGTAATATTGGTCTTTCACTGATCAAACGTTTGCAACACGATTTGCACGGTATACAGCTTAAGGTGATTGAACATAACGAAGCACGCGCAAACTATCTGAGTGAGCAGCTCGAAAACATAATTATCCTGAACGGTAATACGCTAGAGCGTGATATTATGAACGAAGCTGCAGTTTCGCAGGCAGAAACGTATATCGCTCTGATGAATGATGACGAGAGCAATATTCTAGGCTCACTCTTGGCGAAGCAATACGGATGTAAGCGCGTTGTAACTCTGGTGAATAATAAGGCGTATTATCCGCTTGTCGGACCTTTAGGGATTGATGCGCTAATCTCTCCAAAATCAATTATTGTTTCGAACGTCATGCAACATGTCAGACGCGGCCGCATTATGGGCATTCATAATATTCGCGACGGTCAAGCAGAAGTAATGGAAATTCAGGTTTCCAGCGCTTCACGAGTCGTACACAAGAAATTGGCAGAGTTAGACCTGCCGGCAGGTACAATTATCGGCGCGATTATTCGCGGAAATGATGTTATCATGCCAAAACCTCATGTCGAAATTCAGGCCGATGACATTGCTGTTATCCTGTCACCTCAGGAAAAGGCCAGAGAGATTGAAAAAATGCTGGCGGCGCATGTTGATCTTTTCTAAATCCATACAACAGGACGCATCATGAAACTCGGCATTTTCGATTCAGGACTGGGGGGGCTGGTAATAGCCAAATCCATCCGTGAAAAAATGCCGGATATCGATATATTGTATTTCGGCGACACGCTACATCTGCCGTATGGAAACAAATCATCTGAAACGATTTACGCATACAGCAAGCGCGCAATTGAATTTTTATTCGAACAAGATTGTAATCTAATTATTACAGCCTGCAATACCGTCAGTGCATCTGCTCTGAGGCGACTGCAACAAGAATACCTACCAAGCAGCCCCTATGCACATCGCCGTATCCTTGGCGTTGTCGTGCCCACATTGGAATGTGCAATAGATAAGGGGTATAAGCGCCTTGGCGTAATCGCTACGAACTACACGGTTAAATCAAACATTTTTGAAGATGAACTCAAAAAAATTGATCCTGAGATTAAAATTTTTCAGGAAAACACCCCCTTACTTGTGCCGCTCATCGAAAATAAAGGTATGCCATGGATCGATCCGATCCTCGCGCATTATTTAAATGCGTTTGATGATAAAAATATTGAATGCCTCATCTTGGGCTGTACGCATTACCCGTATCTAAAGGACAAAATCGCATCGCTGATCGGTGCGGATGTTGATATTATCTCTCAGGATGAAATCATCCCCGATAAGCTATCTGATTATCTGCACCGCCATCCGGAAATCGCAGATAAAATCACCAATAAAGGACAAATTGAATTCCTTATCAGTGATATGACGGATGGATATAAGCATGCCGCAAAGGCAATCTACAAAAGCGATATAGCTTTAGAATGCACACGCTTTTGTGCCACTTCAAACACATATATCAGGGAGGCATCATGAGCCAATCTAACGCAAAAAAATTACCCGAAGCCGTCTTCTGGGATTGGGACGGAACAATCGCAGATAGCTACAGTTTTTTAAATGATGCACACAATCATACTCTGGTGAAATTAGGTTTTAATGCGTTTGAAGAAGACGAGTACAAAGCATATTTCGGCAAACCGCGTGATGTTCTTTATCCCACAATTTACAAAGAAAAACATCTGGAAGCCATGGAGATATTTCAGGAATATGTGTTTGAAAACGCACATAATGTTCAGGTTTTGCCACACGTAAAACCCGTTTTGGAATTTTTCGCGGATCGCGGTATCCCAATGGGAATTGTCAGCAACAAAAAAGCAAACTTCATCGCCGAAGAGCTTCGCCACACTGGGCTTGCTGATTTCTTTCAAATCCTGATAGGAGCAGGGGAGGCGCAAGCCGACAAGCCATCCGGCGCACCACTTCGCCTTGCGCTAGAGCGAACAAGCATTACCACCCCGCCCGAAAACATCTGGTATGTCGGCGATACGGAAAATGATTTAGCCTGTGCGAACGATGTAGGATGCCCCGCGCTCTTTTTAAAGGGACATGCCGATACCGATGCCTTATTACAAAAATATCCTCCGCTCATAAGCTTTGATAATTATTCTCAGCTCAGGGAGTTTTTGGTTGCAATCTAATATAATTGCTCTAAAACTGTTTGTGCATATACGCTTTTGTATATGCACGGTTTAGAAAATATACTGATAAAAATAACAATAATAATTAGGAACACGTAAAAATGTCCGATAAAATTCAAAACGTCCAAGACGTTTTCTTGAACAAAATCCGTAAAGAAAAAATGTCTGTAACAGTCTTCCTTGTGAACGGTGTAAAACTTCAGGGGATTGTCACTTGGTTTGATAATTTCTGCTTATTACTACGCAGAGATTCTCACGTACAGCTAATCTACAAGCATGCAATTTCAACAATCATGCCAGGCGGCCCGTTGAATTTGAATGAAGAGAGCAAAGATGAAGGCAGCGCCGAATAACATAAAGCGGCGTTAGAAGCCTTCACCAAAGGCATCATCACATTGAAAAATAAAGATAAAATGTTTATCGGTGTTCAGGACCAAGATCCTGACACTGCCTATATTGTACAGCCTGTCGATAAAGACAGGCCATCTGCACGTGCGCTTGAAGATATTATCGAAGAAGCAGAAGGCTTGGCACGTGCAATTGAGTTAAATGTGATCCAAACGCGCGTTGTGAAATATTCAAAAATTGATGCCGGTAAGTTCTTCGGAAAAGGGATCAGAGAAGAGATCGCCGACGACATAGAGCAAGCCGAACCATCAATTGTTATTGTTAATTGCACATTATCACCCGTACAGCAACGAAACCTGGAAAAAGAGTGGAACGCCAAGATCATTGACCGTACCGGCCTAATCCTTGAAATTTTCGGCGCGCGCGCACAAACAAAAGAAGGGCGCCTGCAAGTAGATTTAGCGGCACTAGACTACCAAAAGTCACGCCTCGTCAGATCTTGGACACACCTTGAACGGCAACGTGGCGGAGCAGGATTTATGGGCGGCCCGGGTGAACGACAAATTGAAATTGACCGACGTTTAATTGCGGATCGCATTACGAAATTAAAAAAAGAATTAGATGATGTCCGCCGCACCCGTGATTTAGGACGTCAGAGCAGGGCGCGTGTTCCGTTTCCTATCGTGTCACTGGTCGGATACACAAACGCCGGTAAATCAACGCTGTTTAACCGTATTACCTCCGCAGGGGTTTTCGCCGAAGACTTACCCTTTGCAACACTTGATCCAACGATGCGTAAAATCACGTTGCCGCAAGGCCGTGACGCCATCTTGGCTGACACTGTCGGGTTTATTTCCGACCTTCCGACTACATTGGTTGCCGCATTCCGCGCGACACTTGAACAAATTGTCTACGGTGATGTTATTGTCCATGTCATCGATGTATCACGCGATGATTATATGCAACAAAAACAAGATGTTATTGAAATATTAGGCGAGCTTGGCGTTGAGTATGAAAATGATGAACGCATCATAGAAGTCTATAACAAAGTTGACGCATTAGACGAAGAAGCACGTGAGGAATTCACTCGTATATCAAAAACGGCACATATCCCGACAATTCTAATTTCCGCGGTTAAAGGACAGGGCGTAGTTACCCTGATGGAGATGATTGGCGAGGTAACAAACCGCAATTACAAAAGCTTAGAGATGAAAATTCCTGTAACGGATGGAAAAGCGCTCGCATGGCTTTATGAAAAAGGGGAAATTATCAATCGTAAGGATCATGACACACATGTATCACTTTCGATACGCATAGACTCTGCAGATGCCGAGAAATTCAAAAACACATTCGGCGATTATGCCAAATAACCATTATTTAACATAGTGTTAATAAAAATACGAAACTGATTGAAAATAAATAAAAACTACCCGGTTTTCTCCAGCTTCTTTTGATTATTCCACGCTTGCTCCATCTCTACTAAAGATGAATCCTTCAAGGTGTCGTATTTTATGAGAAGCTCTTTTTCCAAACCACGAAAGCGTCGCTCAAATTTATTATTACATTGGCGCAATGCTTCTTCGGCGTTTATATCAATCATTCGGCCATAATTCGCAAGTAAAAACAGTATATCGCCCAACTCTTCCTGTTGATTATCTAGATCGTTATTTTTGATGGCCACGCGCATCTCTGCGATTTCTTCTTCCAGTTTATCCAAAACATCTAACGCACTATCCCATTCAAAGCCGACCTTCGCTGCCTTTTTCTGTAGCTTCTGCGCTTTTAACAAAGAGGGCAAGGCCGCAGTCACGCCATCTAATGCACTTTCGCCGTGTTCCGGTTTTTCCTGCGCCTTTTGACGATCCCAAATCTCATCCACATCATCGGCTGATTGGGCTTCATCATCGCCAAAAACATGCGGATGGCGGGTTATCATTTTATGCGTTACATCATGGATAACATCATGCAAATCGAAGGCATTTTCTTCCGAAGCCATCTGCGCGTGATAAACCGACTGAAAGAGCAAATCACCAAGCTCTTCACGAAGGTCGTTCATATCACCACGATCAATAGCATCAACAACCTCATACGCTTCCTCAAGCGTGTAAGGTGCGATTGATTTAAAGTCCTGCTCCAAATCCCATGGGCACCCTGTGTCGGGTGTACGCAATGCGCGCATAACAACAATTAAATCTTCCATTTTGTAGCGTGTCATGACATATCCTAAAAAATTTTGTGTAACCATATAAAAACGGAAAAATAAAATCATAACAATGACTAATTTTATGATATTATTACTAGCTGTACTCAATACATAAAATGTAATCTAGTTTTCATGTCTAAAGGTGACGACCTAAAACAGCAAAGAGATCGCTTTTTATCTTTCTCGTTTGCCACATCTGACCTTCTTCTCGAATTAGATGGAGAGGGTAAAGTTATATTCGCACTTGGCGCTGTAAAGGGCCTGACGGGGAACAATACTGCAAAAGGACTTATCGGTACACATTGGCTAGATCTTTTTAAAGCCAAAGATCGCATGACCCTCAAATTAATGTTAAAAAAGGCGCAGCCGGGACTACGCTGCGGGCCTATGCTGGTTTCCTTCAAGCATGAAGCGAACAAGAAAAACATCCTAATTAGCTCCATTATAATGCCGGATCAGAACAAAACTTACGTTTGTATAGCGGTTGCTAATGAACTCATGGCACAAATTGGCGGCATTAAAAAAGAAGTCGCACAACGCAAAACGCTAGACAAAGAATCCTTTATTGACGCTGCGCAAGAAACATTACGTATGGCCGCGGAATTAGGACAAAACGTAGATATGACATTCATTGACCTGCCCGATACAGAACGCGCGTTAAAACGTTACGGCAAAGAGGGGTGGGACAAGCTATCCAATGCTGTGGATACTCTATTATGCGAAGAATCTATTGATGGAGAAGCCGCAACCCAACTTGGTCAAGGGCGTTTTGGTGTATTACATGAATCCGGCATGGACGTAAAAGATCTAAAAGAAAAGATCCAAAACCTGTCTAAAGAGCATGACCCGTTCGGAGAGGGGCTGACAGTGAATACTAAAAGCGTCGCGACAGATATGAAAAACATGGATGAGCGAGATGCTACGCGCGCGCTGTTCTATACACTCAATGAGTTTGAGCGTAAGGGCATGGAAATGACCATTGAAAAACTTAATTCAAACTTCAAAACCCATGTTGTAGCCAATACCCAAAAAATTCAAAAATTCAAAAACATCATTGAAAACCTTGATTTTTCAATGCATTTCCAACCTATTGTACGCTTATCTGATGAGGCATGTACGCATTATGAAATGCTTTGTCGTTTCAAAGAAGGCAACACATTTGAATGGGTCATGTTCGCTGAAGATATCGGTATGGCCGCCGAATTTGACATTGCGGTATGCACACGTGCAATGAAATATATTAGCGAAAAACGCTCCCAGACCAATGAACGTTTTTCGATCAATATTTCCGGACAATCCATTGCGAACAAAAACTTTCTTTTAAAACTTATGGGGTTAATTGCTGTACACAATGATTTAAAAAGCCGCGTTATTTTTGAAATCACAGAATCCACGCAAATCACGGAACTTGGAGCTGTTGGCGATATTGTGAAAGACCTGCAAAAGAAAGGGTTTCAGGTTGCGCTTGATGACTTTGGCGCCGGCGCAGCTTCCTTCCAATACCTCAATAGCATGCATGTTGATTATGTTAAAATTGACGGGAAGTACATTAAAAATATTCTTAATGACAAGCGTGACCTCATTATGGTGAAAAACCTAACACAAATGTGCAAAGATTTAGGAATCAAAGTTGTTGGCGAGTATGTTGAAAACAAAGAGATTGCAGCAACATTGAAAGAACTGGGCATTGAATACGGCCAAGGGTACTACTACGGAAAACCTGAACAGGGCCCAAACTACAAGAAACCAGCAGCCTAATAAATTAAAAACCAATACCTTCAGAAGCAAGATTGTCTAAATCCTCCTTACTTAAGCGACCAAAACTTATTCTTGGCTCTCCCTCGGCCTCTTGTTGTTTTGCATGACCAAAATCAAGCAAAGCCCTCAGATCCAGATGATCGCAATACGGTTCCAACAAATTTGGGGGCCTATCGTTTTTCAAGATGAATGAACTGATGCCGTTAACCAATATATCTTTAGTTTTTTTATTTTTGGGATCATCTAAATCGATAATGACATCCGCTTCTTTTAAATATGAGAGAATATCTGTGGCCAATTGATAATGACTTAAACGCTTGGCATCTTCAAAAGTGAAACTGTAATCTAAACCATAATACGTGGCGCTATCTAGTTTGATATGACCGAAATACTCATCAACTAAACCATTTTTTGAATACGCTTGGTAATCCTCACGGGTTATCGATGCACCCGCGAATTTTTTGACCAATGACCTGTCTGTCGCAAATTTTGATAATTGCAAGGCATCAGTAAACGCGTCAGTTAATTTCTTGAAAACACTCATAATCCCTCCAACCCAAAGAATGTTATGAAAATGAAGAGAAGAACACAAGGAATACATAAAAAAATCCCCCGATAAACGGAGGAGGTTAGTTCGACTAAAAAATGAAAAAACGAAAAATCACATATTAAATCCCTGGTTTACATCCATTTCTGGAGAGCAAGCCTGCTGTGCAGGTGCTACATAATCAGGGTTTTCAACAACGGACATGGTATTGCCCTCAATAACGCATTGGCTCCCGGCCTCTGTTGTTGCCTTCAAAGCATTTTCTTCAGAGCTACACACCTGTTCCAAACCGTTCAAACCTAAGACAAAGCTGCGTGCCATTACTGATACCTTGTTAAATTCCAAAACCTTTCGCGTAAACACGCGTATTCCTGAAAGATAACTCTAAAAGTATAATATTTCGTTAAGGTAATTTGCATAAGATTCGTTATTACGAAAAATAAACACTTTCTTAAATCTTTATCTATATCGTGAGCGCATAAGGGCAAAGGAGAGCCATCTCTCTATAAGGCATATTCTAAACGAAGCACTTTGTGCGTATTCGTTGATAAGATAATCGGAGTACATTATATGATTCAGGATCATATGCGTGATGCAGGCAATTTAGGGGAAAATTCAGATAACAGCTCGCCCGGTGATATAGATTCTATTCTGATTGAAAATACGTCTATGGCAGTTATTAACGGCCTTTCCTCATCGATTATGGAGAACAATGATGGCCTGCTAGAACCACAACAAATGGCCGCATCGGAGGAGGCTCTAGCCTATCAATTAGCATCGATATCCCCCAGCGCTACAGCAGAAGCGCAATTACCACAAAATGAGGAACAATTAACAAATCTTGATGCAATCGAAAGCCAAGATACCGTTATCGGCACAGATACGCAAACGCATGCGTTTTTGCAACAGGCCGGAGAGGGCGAAATCCTTCCCGAACTTATGGATGATGCATCAGAAAACCTAAGTGCCGAGGACATGGAACAGGCCGCAGAACTGTTGGCCGACGTCACTCCAGCCGCAGGCGATGAGGGCAGCACCTCATCGGGTGCGCCCTCAATTGGCGGATACGGATTCCAAAGTGGGTTTGACGCGCAAGGAGTGATTGGTATTGATGATGTTGGCCCCATTGATCCGACACAATTGCAATATGGCATAGAATATAATGACGATGATCAATTCCTGAATAATGACATGCTGGACAATGGAATCACAACACCGCCAAATGACACACCCGAAATCAGCGGAACAACGGCAACCATTGATGAAACAAACGGGTTTACGCTGCTTTATAATGACAGATTAGACTTTGACTTTGGCGATGACGGCGCAGGGAAAATAACCCCAAACGATATTTTTTCAAGCACTGATAACGACGCACGTCCCGTACTTTATTCCAATGGCCATGAAGTCACCGTTAACACAACAGCAAACGGTTATATCGGCATAGCGAACGGCATGCCTGTGTTTGTATTTTCAATCAACGCGCAAACAGGTGAATTCACATATTCCCAGATCAAAGCGTTGGATCATGCAGGCGCCAATGAGGACGATGATATAATCACACTTAATTTCGGCATTCAGATAAGCGATGCAGACGGGGACATACAAAACACCAACGTGGTTATAAATGTTAAAGATGACGCACCTGTCGCATATGATGATGAAGTAACTTTTGAGACATCAGACACCTTAATCGATGGCAATGTCATGGATAATGACGATTTATCTTTCGATACAAATAACGCTATTACGCATATTAAATTCGGCACAGAAAGCATAGAAATTCCGAAAACCGGTGACGTCAGCATAGATGGTGACTTCGGAACGCTTAAGATCGCATCGGATGGATCATACACTTACATGCCGTTAAAAGACACTGCTGGCACCGATGCCTTTGAATACACATTAACAGATGCAGACGGCGACAGTTCCACTGCAACATTAACCCTCAATGGCCTAAGCCCGACACTGATTGTTGGTGAAAATGTCGATGACACAAGCTCCTCTATGGTTGACCATCATATAGGAAATGATTCAGGAGCAGTTATTGGCGGTGCAGCAAGCGATATCCTTGTCGGCGACGTCGGGGGCGCGCAGGTCACAACAACGACACAAGATTATAACTTTGTTTTCATCCTTGATGTATCCGGATCAATGGGGAGCAAGAACAGCGCATCTTCACGTATATCACTCTTGAAAGAAGCGGTTGCTCATACACTTAACGATTTAGGGAATTACCAAAACGGTGAAATTAAGGTTCACATCACCCCATTTGCAACCGATGTGCAACAGACAGGAACTTTTACAATCACCAATGCCGATGAATTAGATGCTGCGCTCAACTTCTTAAGTGGCATGAACGGTAATGGTTACACCAATTACGAATCCCCCTTGCAAGAGGCCAACCTATGGCTACAGAGCGGTGATCCGCTCGGAGGGGATGCCATTACAACGACTTACTTCATATCTGATGGAGAGCCGAACCGCGCGGTGAATGATGATACCGGTGCAATCCAAAGCGGTAATGCCAATAATATTATGAACCAAATTACCGGCGGGGACGGCAGTAACGAGGTCGCCATGCTCCATGGCTTAAACGATGACGTCATTGCCGTGGGCATTAATGTTGGTAATTCACTGCTTAACCGCCTGAGTATCATTGATTCAGACGGTGATGCAATTAATGTGCATGATCCAAATGATTTATCATATGTATTAAAGGACACGAACCCCGTTAACAGCTTGGATGGCGTTGGTGACGACGACATTCAGGGCGGCGATGGTGATGATATTATATTTGGTGACAGCCTCTACACCGATCAGCTTTCGCATGATGAAGGTATAGACAACCCCGAAGGTTCAGGCTGGAAGGTATTCGACCAACTCGAAAACGGCCAGGGCACCAACTCTCCCGACTGGAATCGCGCAGATACAATTGAATACATTAAAAACAATCACGAAGAATTAGCCAGAGAAAGTGTTACAGACACCAATGCCGCAAGACAGGGCGGAAATGATATTATACATGGCGGTGATGGTAATGACATTATCTACGGCCAAGAAGGCAATGATATTTTATATGGAGGCGGCGGTGAAAACACCCTGATCGGCGGTAGCGGTGCAGATACGTTTGTCATGCAAGCCGTCAAACAAGGTATCGATGTAATCAGAGACTTCAGCGTAGATGAAGGGGATGTTCTTGACCTCTCGGCCTTACTGCAAAATTATGATCCGGTGCAACAAGCAATTGATGATTTTGTTTTTACGCGTGACTTGGGAGAAGGAACAGTTCTATCTGTTGATATAAGCGGGTCCGGAAATGCCTCAAATGCAGTAGATATTATTGCCCTAGAAGGCATTAAAGACATTGACCTTCAAACTTTCGTGGAAAACGGAAATATAAATATATTCTAGAACAAATTGATAAGAAGGCCTCAAGCCCCTTTCTACTCTTTATCCGGTTCACTTATCTTGTGAAAAGGGTCATAAATGTATTTTTTATACCCTTCACCCAAAATTTTTGCGTCCTCGTTTTCAATAGTGAATATGCGGCGATCCCTTAGCTTTAAGAAATCAATATTTTTCCTGTATTTACTTTCCCACAACGCCTTGAATGAACCGTCTTCCCATGCCTTTTCAAGCCCTAACGTAATTCGGTTTCTTGCCTCAGTATTAAATTTACTCACAAAGAAAAAACGGGGCAGGGGGTAATATAAAACCAATGCCTCGTCATATGCCAACCCCTCGATTGATTTATAGCTTTCATATTCACTCAAAAGTTCATTTGCACCACGCGGAAACAAATCAGCACGCCCGGCTGCTATATACTGAAACAAACTTTCATAATTAGCGAGTACATCAACGTCAAAACCGGCAGCCTCCAAAATATCAACATCAAACCACCCGCGCCCCTGAACAACCTTGAGCTTTTTTAATTCATCCATGGTCATAATATCGGCAATTTGCTGCTTTTTTTCATCAGGAACGAAAAATACCCGATACCCGACAATCCCACGATCAAGAGGGACGGGTATGTAATCAAGGCGCGCTGCATCATGTTTATTGAACGAATTCTTCATCACAAAATTTGGTAACTCACCAGATTCCAATGTATGCAATGCTCGAGAAAAATTCATAGCCGGACTGGGCCGCAGCTCATACGGCCCGTATTCATCAACTGTTTTATCAAGCGCAAGCTTCAACAACGCATTATCGTAATTATATCGCGCATCAGCAGCCGATTCAGGAGAACGATATGTGAAAACCGTGACATCTGCGTAAGCACGGAATGAGATTAAAACTCCGACAAGAGCGTATAATAAAATGAAACGCATAATAAAAATATGTAAAATTATTGATGAAAAATATAGTTAAAACAGACTACAGTATATTTTAGATACACACAAGCAAGCATCCCCATGAAACTAAATCGTTAGAATCATTAGTTTTTATAATATTAATTGAAAATCATGCATAATTTGCTTAAGTGTAAATCTTTGAGGAAGTAGCGATGCATTATCATTTTCCCTCACCCTTAATTCTTCGGCTTGCCCCATTACAAAATCAACCATCTCATTGGAGTTAGCAACAATCTCTACGCCGGCAACATCAGCCATGTTTTCTTTAATTTCCGCAACGCCATTTGCTGATTTCGTCGCAACTACAGGCGTACCACACGCCAAAGATTCGAGTACAACGTTTGGCATACCCTCCCAACGCGATGGTAATAATAAATAATCAGCGGAAGCCATATAAGACCATGGATCTTTTTTATTACCTAATAAGGTAACATGCTCATTTAAACCCAAAAAATCGATATCGCGCAGCATGGAAGCCCTTCCTTCACCATCCCCCAGAATGAATAGCTCCCAATCAGTGCGATGTGCATACTTTTTGAAAGAACTTAATAAAAGGTCATAACCTTTTTGGTGGTGCAAACGCCCAACACAAACAAACCTTTTTATCCCGTTATTTGGTAACGGCACTTGCCCTTTATTTTCATTCAAAACATTCTGTATAGCGTCCTGATCCACTTGATTATACAAAACACGATGGTTCTTTGTATTTACCTTCATTGCTTGAAATTCGTCTATAATGTCCCGAGAAGGGGATAACACATAATTAGCCAAGGGGTATAATGAACGATATAAAAACTTTAAAACCCATGCGATTTTTTTATGATCTTGAAGGATAGAACTCGGGATAACAGCCTCCCTTACTATGAACTTAGTCTTAGGAAAAAAAGGGCGCATTAAAAGCAACAAAAAGTTAGAATGCGCCATCGTAGTTACAACGACATCTGGCTTAATCTTAATCAATTCTCTAAACAGCTTAAAATAGGCACGACTAACTCTGACGCCCCCTAATGAATGAAACGTAATATCCTGTCGTATCCAATCTCTCAATGGCCCACGTTCATCCAGGGCAATCATTTCAGGATTAAAACGATTTGTATCTAAGTTATTCATTAAAGTGATAATTGCGCGCTCTGCGCCGCCTGCACAGAGTAACGGCAACATAAAAACAACCGTTTTTCTATCTCCCCTATACTTCACAAGGTTTGCTCCCGATTATGTTTTTAAATGAACTTATGACTTCCGAGGGCAGGGCTGTACCATCCAGTTCAATTACATCAACTCCTGCTAAGCAGGCAGATTTCACCAATACATCCGTCATATTAGTTACATGTTTCAAACTCGCAACGACATCTTCGGTAGCGCGATTATCAAATCTGCTAAAGCCATCCTCTCGCATTTTAATACGTTCTGCAACACACCCCTCATGAGCTTTTACATAAACAACACTTGTCTTCAAATCTTTAAAAACGCTACATAAAAGTGGAGATAATTGATGCGGCTTAATTTTATTACCTGCCGTGCAATCAAGAAGACACGACCAAATATCCTGAAGGAAAAGCTGCTCTGAGATAATATTTTTTTGAAGATCAAATTTTTTAAAAGCTTGCCGACGATAAGGGATTTTCAACAAGTTTTTTGTATGACCACCCCATAAACCAAACCTGCAAATAAAAAATAAAATCTTTACGTACAAATGAAAATCATAAATAGCAGCATGCACAAAACCTTTTACACGTGTTGCCGCATCAGAATATGCAGCATGATAGCAATCATGAAAATTTTTATATCCTAGCTCAGAAACAACAGATTTGGTAAAGGTACTTTTACCTGCACCAGGAAGACCGAAACATTCATAGTACTGCCCATTAACAACTCCCCCCTGAAATAAGATCCTTGAGAAAATAAGAGACCTGACTGATTGCATAACCTCTGATAGAGGTTGATCCGCACAAACAACAACATCATTTTTGTCTTTTGAAATATCCACCCCTTTAACAGTGTCAATTTTATACGAAATAACATCAGACATTGCCTTATTTTCAGGCTTCCTAGCCAATGCGACATCCAAAGATGCGATTAACTTAATTGCCAAATCAGGGTGAAATGCTCCCAGATATTGAAACTGTTTATTTTCCCAATTTGCAATTGTACGAATAATTATATTTTTACTATCTAAGCAACTGGAAAGAAGAGGGCCATCATTAATTCCCGCAACTTGATTTTGTGGCCACCTGTCACAAATCACTACATACCCCCTTTGGCGTAAGCGGTGTATTTTCCTGAGAAGCGTTTTTTTAGAAAAAACATTGGCTATTGCCATTAAGAAATCACTATAGCCACAAGCCTTCCTATCAGTTTCACGCGGTTTAATCTCCGACGTATGAGGCTTACTTATCTCATGCCCCTTGATACGTTTTTTTAAAAAACGCGCAAAAGACAAAAATGACTTCACTATTCGTATATAGAAACTTTTCTGGCCATCACCATGCCCTAAATAAAATCGCGGAACATCAATTTTATGCTCCCATTCATTTTGTAGCGTTTTAACAACAGTAGATTTACCTGATCCGTCTGCTCCCAAAAAAGCAATAACAATACCTTCTCCCGGTAAAACACGTCGCCTGATTACCCAAAATTGTTCAATTTTAAGTTTTTCAAAAACACGGCAGAACTTGTTATATCCTTCATGTAATAACATTGTGTATGCAGTGCGTTTTGGCCCCATACGTTTCCAACCATGCACATAGCCACACTCATTCACATACGTCTTTATTGCCCGCATATTGCTCCAATTTGGATTTTCAAGTGCGTCTAATAACAAATCATAATATTGATAGCCAAAAAGCGTATTTACGGCATATTCAAAATCTTCAACAACGACTCTCTCCTTGAGCCACTCGAACTCTCGCCAAAAGTCTTTCCCACCATAACGTCTTGGCTTTATGAGGTTTTTTACATTATCCCTAGTACGAATTTTAATGGCATCACGAACTATCAAAAAAAGAATTTCAAAGCACGGCTTTAAAACGCATACGTCCTTGTCACTAGGAGAACATTCACAATTTTCTAACAAAACTGAGTTCCAAGGAAATATAAAACTCTTCGCGTTCTTCTCACCTAGTGTTAGCAGAAAATGGGCATGAACATGTAAAACTTTTCCCGTCTGCACATCAAAAGATATAAAGTCAGAAACACCAGGATATCCGCGATGCTCGGCAGGCTTAAATTCAACAAAACCACTCTTAAGCATTATGCCTTTAACATGGCTTCGATCTTCTGGCAAAAACAAAATATCCAAATCGGTATCCCCCCTAATACCGACATCTAAATGCTGATTGCTTTTCCAGCTACACCACTTAACACCATGTTTATTCAACGTTTTAAATAGCAAAGAGCAGCGTTCCTCAGATGACAGTAATATAGCTCCATCCAAGTTGTTTCCAAGATCATGTTTTTTTAATGCTGTCATCTTTTACCTAATTTAACGATAAGAATGCCATCCGATAAGGACTAAAAAGCCATAACACTTGTCTGTTTAATTGTAAATCTTAGACGATTGTAACGGTATTGACATTCACCCATAACATACCCTTAATATCCAAACATTACAGAACATTGCACAACAGAGCATCAGAGAATTCATGTTATCAAGCCTTTACAAACCGGCATTGAGGCTTTTCCCCCTTTTATCCAAAGAACAAAAAAAGGGCGGGATTATATGCCTTTTTATTATGATCACACTTGCTCTATCAGAGATTGTCGCGGCTGCCTTAATCGTAAAGATGGCATCAGTCATAACATCACCAACGCCAGACACAAAAGAGCTATTCTTTCTCGCTATTACGTGCCTGATAACCTTTGTTATAAAAGGGCTAATCGCCCTAGCTGACAGCTATTTTCAAAACCGCTGGATACAAAAACTTATTCTTAATTTTAAAGAAAGGCTTATACGCAGATACACGAAAATGAGTTATGCACAACAAATCACAACTAATTCCAGTGACTCATTATCCGTTCTATACAATGATGCTGATGTATATATGCGCATTGGCCTAACATCTACAGGTATACTACTGTCTGAAACAACAGTATTTGCAGTCTTGATGTGCTTCCTAATTTATTTACAACCCACTGTGACGGGCGTTCTTGTCGTTATCTTCTCAGTTTTAGGCATTGTTTTCATAAAAAAATTGGTCCCAGTCTTTAAAAAGTGGGGGAGAATCGTTCAAGAAACTGTGCAAGCGGGGTATAAAGCAGCTATCACCGTTCTCCAGTCTTATAAAGACATACTTATTTTCGGCAAATCAGATTTCTTTATACAGAAATACATGGATCAATCAGTTAAGCGCGCTGACGTTGCGGTAAAAGCAGCAGTATCACAGGTAATTCCTCGTGTTATTCTTGAGGTTGTTTTCATTTTATTTTTTGTCGGACTCGTGATCACTTTTATAAAAACAAACCAAGATATAGCATCACTGACAACCGTACTAAGTGCCTATCTTTATGCAGGTTTCCGTTTACTACCGAGCCTTAACCGTATGATGATTCAAATCAATAATGTTAAAATGTCAGAGGCAAGCATTAACAGAATCATTGAAGAGATTACATCACCACTCAAAGAGGCATATTACCTTTACGAACCTGATCTGGAATTTAAAGATACAATTTCACTTCACAACCTATCATTCAAATACCCAGGAAAAGAAAAAAATGTTCTAAATGGTATAAACTTAAACATCAACAAGGGCGAATTTGTTGGGGTTATCGGTGAAACGGGCTCTGGAAAATCTACGCTTCTTCATATAATTCTTGGTCTTTTAGAGCCTGACTCCGGTGAAGCACGCATTGATAAAAAGTACAAAACCAACTCTTATGAATGGCACAGAAAAATTGGTTATGCGGCCCAAGACTTCCAACTGATCGACGGAACCATAGAGGAAAATATTGCGTACGGTATCCCTGAAGAAGAAAGGGATCCAAAACGCATATCACAGGTCATAAAAAGTGCAAAACTAGACAACTTCATAACCAATCTTCCGAAACGAGAAAAGACTTATATCGGTGAAAAGGGCACGCTAATCTCAGGAGGAGAGAGACAACGTATCGCACTTGCCAGAGCACTTTATCAACAGCCCGAGGTTTTGGTTCTGGATGAAGCAACATCTGCTCTTGATTTAGATACAGAAAAGTCGATTATGGAAGCCATTGAAGAATTAAACGATGATAATCTCACAATTATTGCAGTGACGCATAGGTTGGACACATTACGTCACGCTGATAGAATTATTAAAATTGATAAAGGAAGAATTAAAGATGAGTAACAAGTGCCGCGTTTGTGATGCTGAAACAAAGTTTGTAATTTCATACGGTAAAATGCCGTTGGCAAATGCATTCTTAGAGCCATCTCAATATGATAAAGAATACTTCTTTGAACTTGCGGTATCGCATTGTCCTTCATGTAAAATGCTCCAATTAATAGACCAGCCCAAGCCTGAACTGATGTTTCATGAAGAATATGCATTTTTTTCCGGAACATCAAAGGCAATGGCAGTGCATTTTGAAGACAAAGCAAACTCACATATCCAAGAATTCATAAAAAGCCCAAGTGATGCATTCGTAATTGAGCTTGGTAGCAATGACGGCATCATGCTAAAGCACTTTGCTAAAAACAAAATCAAACATTTAGGGATCGAGCCATCAAGAAATGTTGCAGAGGTTGCGCGCCAGAACGGTGTCGATACTATCGTTGAATTCTTTGGTAAAGAGACTGCTCAAAAAGTGTTAAACACCCATGGCAAAGCTGACATTATTAGTGCATCAAATGTTATGTGCCACATCCCCGATCTTCGATCAGTCGGTCAGGGGGTGGATTTATTACTTAAAGATGACGGCGTTTTCGAATTTGAAGACCCGTATCTCGGCGCCATGATTGAAAAAACATCATATGACCAAATTTACGATGAGCATGTCTACATTTTCTCTGTTACATCCGTCGATAATGCATTTGCGCCATATGGCTTGGAAGTGTTCCATGTAACACCGCTGGAAACACATGGGGGATCTATGCGCTACCATTTGTGTAGAAAAGGTGCCCACCCAATCCGTCAAAGTGTCATTGACCAAAAGGCAAAAGAGAAAAGCTTAGGCCTTGATACATATGAAACATATGAAAAATTTGCTCAAAGCTGTGAGAAGAATAAAAAAGAACTTGTAGAGTTACTACAAAACTTAAAATCTGAAGGCAAGCGTGTTGTTGGCTATGCTGCCACATCAAAAAGCACAACCATATTAAACTATTGTGGGATAGGCTCGGATCTCATTGAATGTATTTATGACACAACCCCTATTAAGCAGAATAAATTTACACCGGGTATGCACATTCCTGTAAAAAGCTTTGATGACTTCTATAACAACGCTCCAGACTATGCTGTGTTGTTTGCTTGGAACCATGCAAAAGAAATTTTTGCTAAAGAAGAAAGCTACACTCAAAGCGGAAAAAACTGGATCACGTTTTGTCCGGATGTGAAGGTCGCCTAAAGTTATGCCAATCTTTGAAGAAAATATATACTTCGGCAGCCCCGTCGAACAATTCAAAGCCCATAGCGATGAAATCCTAGGTGTAATTCATGATGTATGTTTTAGCCCATTCCATATCTTAGGGCCTAAAGTGAACGCATTTGAAGATGATTTTGCGCAATGGCATGATAGCCCATATTGCGTAGGCGTAGGAAGCGGAACAGATGCTCTTACCTTGACAATGAAAGCGATGGGTATAGGTAAAGGCGATGAGGTCATTACAGTTTCCCATACAGCATTGGCAACCGTTGCCTCTATTGCTCTCACCGGAGCAAAAGCAGTACTTGTTGATATTGATAAGGAAACCTGCACAATATCGCCGAAAAAAATAGAAACGGCCATCACAACCAATACAAAAGCAATCATGCCTGTTCACTTGTATGGGTTCCCATGCGATATGGACGCCATTAATGCAATTGCCCAAAAGCACAACTTATACGTTATCGAAGACTGTGCACAAGCACACGGCGCAAAATATAAAGGGCAGAAGGTCGGAACAATTGGTGATGCAGGTTGCTTTAGTTTCTACCCAACAAAAAACCTTGGTGCCATCGGTGACGGAGGAGGGGTCATTACAAAACATGCCGATATTGCACAAAAAATACGGCAACTCAGACAATATGGCTGGAATGATGAGCGCATTGGAGAATACGCATCAGGTGTGTCCCGACTAGATGCCTTACAAGCTGCTGTCCTGTCTGTAAAATTAAAACATCTGGACAATGATATTGCCAAAAGAAGAACAATAGCTGCCGAATATGATAGATTAATTGACTGGTCAAAGTTCGACCGCCCAAAAGAATCTGAAAACTGTAAGGCTGCATACCACCTCTACGTCATCATGTCCCCTAGACGTAATGGTTTGATTGAAGCCATGAAAAAAGAAAATGTTTTCCTGGGAGTTCATTATGAACATTCAGCACACAAAAACCCCGGTTACAAAGAGTATATAAAATTACCTGATGATGGTTTGACAGTGACAGAGCACATGAGTAATGTCGTCGTCAGCCTACCTATGTACCCGGAACTAGAATTATCAAAAGTTGCAAAAATAACGGAGTTTCTAAATGAGTTTTGATCGTGAACAATTTGATGCAGATAAAATTAAAAATGCTACCTCACTAGGTAAAGATGAAGAGCTCCAAAAGCTTGCACTTGAGTTGATTGAAAAATCAGATAAGCATTATCATGCCTATCAGTGGACATGGCTAGACTTACCAATTATCCAGTCGACGGAAGATATTCTGGCCGCACAAGAACTAGTTTGGAAAGTGAAGCCTGATGTGATTATAGAAACCGGCATTGCATGGGGCGGAAGCATCGTGTTTTACGCATCGCTTTTACAACTTATCGGAAAAGGTAAGATAGTAGGTATTGATGTAGCTTTGCCTCAGAAGAACATTGATAAAATAATGTCTTATCCCTTTTCTGATCGCATTGAACTTATTCAAGGATCTGCCGTTGATCAATCGATTGTTGATTTAGCAGCAAGCCACATCAAAGAGGGGCAAACTGTCATGCTTATGCTTGATAGCAATCATACACATGAGCACGTTTTAAAAGAACTGGAGATGTATTCTCATTTAGTAACAAAAGATTCATATATTATTGTATCAGACACAATCGTTGAAGACATTCCTACCCAAGAGCACAGACCACGTCCATGGGGGCCTGGTGACAATCCAAAGACTGCTGTCAACGCATTCCTAAAAGGAAATGACCGCTTTGTGTTAGACGAATATTATAACAATAAGATACTTGTCACATTTGATAAAGGTGGCTATTTGAGATGCGTTAAGTAGTAAAAATGTCAAATAACAATACCGAAAAACAAGAAAGTATATGGTCAGGCGTATACTCTTCATTTGAAGAGGCGCCTGATACACCGCATGTCTTTAATTCTGACACATGGACATTAAAACAACAGCATAGGGCTTTGGAAAAACTTAAGCAAACATACTCTGATGATAGCGCCATTCCTGACGGAGCGAATTCTAAGGACTATCCGCTCCCTACATTCATTGCCCTTTTACTAAATGAAAAACCTTTAACGGTCATTGATTTTGGTGGTGCCATGGGGCAATCTTACATGGACTTATGTGCCAAAATACCAGGTGCTAAAGACAGACTACATTATACCATTGTTGAAACACCTGCGCTTGTTAAAATGGTACCCGAAGAAATAAGCACACTACCGAATCTTTTTTTTGTTGATGATTACAATAAAGTGGACGCCCAAGCAGACATCGTACATATCGGCAGCACTCTACAATATTTTGATGATTGGCAACTTTTTCTAGATGGGCTCATCGAAAAATTTAACCCACGTTACTTTATACTTTCCGACCTACTTGTGGGAGATATTCCAAGTTTCGTAACTATACAAAGATATTACACAGAAACAATAAAAGTGCGTTTCAATAATATTGAGGAGTTTCTGAGATATTGGCAAACAACAAACTATAATTTAATATATAAAGCTTATTTTCAGCCATTTGGTGATGATACGTATTTCTCAAATGAGGGGCTGCCTGAAACACATAGAGTAAAAAAAGCCTGCCACATGGTTTTTTCCAAAAATGACACAGAATAATAACAATTACGATATAACCATTCTGATGATGCTCTACAATCACGAACCGTGGATTGAGGAAACATTACAGTCGTTAAAAAAACAAACATATCAAAATTTCAACCTTCTAATCGTTGACGATGTATCAACAGATGCCTCATACGAAATTGCTAAAACAATGGAAGGGGATTTCAAAAATTGTGAAGTCATTAAAAATTCACAAAATAAAGGTGTAGTAGATAACTTTTTTGATTGCCTCAATATGATTGAAAGCAAATTCCCTAATAGCAAATTTTTCATGTGGGCAAGCCCGGATGATACTTGGTCACCACAATATCTTGAGGTCACACGAAACGTATTAGAAAAAAACTCGAATGCCATTGTCTGCCAAACGGGGTATGAGATGATTTACGTTGATGACAACAAAATAACTTATCACACATTACCATCTTTAAAAAAACCGACATTTCGCAATGCGAAACAACTTTTTAAATCTCATGTAAACAACGGAATAAAAACGCATTATAACGGTATTATTCAGGGGTTAATTCGTTTTGAAGATTTAAGATATGTGTTCCCCAAAAATCATAAATTACTAGGACATGTACTTTGCATTGAGATATCAATGATGCTTTTGCTTTTTTTACGCGGTGAAATTGAAACAACACAAGACATCTACTATCATCGTAAAAAACTTGGAAAATTCGCGGATAAATACCCCAAAGATTCATTTTCCCAAGGCCGAGCCAGTTTATGGTATAGAATAAAGTCTACTTGTTCATGCCTGCCATGGATGTATCGGGTTTGCACACGTACAAAACTGAAAAAAAACATACCAATACTCTGGCTTCATCTTGCTTATCATTATATTCTTCTATTCTTGTACGGAAAAACAAAAGCAAAACTACGAAAAATAATAAAATAGGTACAAAATACGATGAAAAAAGTTCTTGTCTTTGTCGCAAAAACAACAGGATTCGAATGCCTTAAATGGTTACTAACCACACATCCAAATGATCAATATACATTTTTCGTTTCTGCCCCTGATAAAACCCTCATCATTAATTACCTAACTGAGAACGGGCATGGCCACCACGATTTAGAACATATAAAACCTGAAGATATCACAGAAGGTCAACACTATGATTGGCTCATAAATATTTGGAGCCCATATATATTCAGAAAAACCTTACTAGAGCGTGTAGAAAACTCAGTTAACCTTCATCCGAGTTACTTACCTTATGGAAGAGGGCGCGATCCCGTAGTATGGGCCATACAAGATAATGTTCCCGCCGGAGCAACCCTTCATAAAATAACCGAGGGCATAGACGAAGGCCCAATATATGCGCAGATCAAAATAGACCATGAATTCCCCATTTCAGGCGGAGAACTATATAACAAAGTTGAGCAAGCCTGCATTGACGTTTTTTGTGAAAACTGGAACACATTACGCAATGGTAATTTTACATTAACACAACAGGGTAGAGCAGACTTACCAACGAGAAAAAGAAACGACCTTATCACAGACCGCACCCTTTATCTAAATTGCGAACACGCAAAAGACGTGATTAATAAAATCAGATCACACGATTTTTCAGAAAACGGATATACTGCACTGTTAAAAGATAAAGAAAAAACATATAGTGTGACCCTAAACATACAAGAGATAATAGATAAAGAGGCAAACTAATGTCGACATCGAAATTACCGCATTCCGATAACATAGAAATGGCCGGCCCATGGGTCACCGAAGAAGATATCGCCATTGTCACTGATATGTTACGAAACGGATGGTACGGGAAAGATGCCTATCAATACGTAGAAACCTTTGAAAAGGAATTTGCACAATGGCACGGTCGTAAATACGCGTTAATGACCCCTAACTGTACGACATCGATCCATTTGCTGTTAGATGGTTTAGGTATTACAGACGGAGATGAGGTCATTGTTCCGGAATGCACTTGGGTAGCATCTGCTGCACCAGTTGTATATCAACGAGCGCGCCCAGTTTTTGCAGATATTGATCCAGAGACATGGTGCATTTGCCCGCAATCCGTAAAACAAAAAATAACCGATAAAACAAAAGCTGTAATAGCTGTAGATTTATACGGCAACATGCCAGGTATGGATGCGCTAAAGAAAGTTTGTGATGATGCCGGTATATACCTTATTGAAGATGCTGCAGAAGCCCTTGGTTCCAAACTAAATGGTGTAAGAGCGGGAAAATTTGGTGTCGGATCAGTTTTTAGTTTTCACAGAACGAAAACAATAACAACAGGAGAGGGGGGCTGCCTTCTTCTTGATGATGATACTCTCTTTGAACGATGCAAGTTTCTTCGTGATCATGGAAGAGCACCCGGAACATATTTCAATACAGAAGTCACTTTTAAATACATGCCATCCAATCTACAGGCATCTCTTGCTTATGCTCAATTTAAAAGAATTGATGAACTTGTTGATCGCAAAAGATGGATATGGAAAGAATTTGAAAAACAGCTCGCTGATGTTGGTGATATACAAATAAACCCGGAACCTGAAGGCGTATATAATAGTGTATGGGCACCAGCCGTCGTTTTTGGAAAATCACATGGCATTCAAAAACAAGATATACTTGATGGCTTAACAGCCTTAGGTGTTCCGGCTCGTCCGTTTTTCTATCCATTATCATTCCTACCCGCTTTTAGTGAATACGCATCAGACAATGCAGAGAAAAATGCACCGATTTCTTATGACATTTCAGAAAGAGCTATTCACCTTCCTTGCGCATTTACATTAACCCAAGAGCAAATCAAACATTACAGTGATTGCATTAAAAAAGTAATCGGAGCGTAATTTTTAAGATGTCGATGCAAACAACCAACAGTGATGTCTATTCAATTAAATTTTCCAGGCATTCGTCCTCGGATGCTGATTTGTATGTTTATCAGCATGAAGAACACGTTCCGTTTGCGATAAAACGTGTTTTTAATGTTGATGCGAAGAGCATATGCTCACGCGGGTTCCATGCACACAAAGATTGCACACAGCTTTTAATCTGCATAAAGGGGCAAGTTGAGTTAATAACAGATGACGGAAAATCGCGCCAAACATACAGCCTCACGTCACCTGATATAGGCATCTTAATTCCTCCAGGAATTTGGGGAGAACAAAAATACAGTTCCAATAGCATACTAATGGTTCTAACCGATTACCCCTATGATGAAAATGACTATCTTAGGGATTACGAAGATTTCAAAAACTATAAGTTAGGTGAAAAATGAATATTGTTTTAACCGGAGGTCTGGGGCATATCGGCTCCCGTTTCCTTGAGCGCACACCAGAAATTTTACCAAACAGCCACATTACGTTGATTGATGATTTTTCAACGCAACGGTATTGCAGTCTCTTTAACTTACCGAAAAACCTTTCATACACCCTGATCGAAGGGCGTGTACAGGATCTTGATTTAAACGAAATCCTAAAAGATCAAGACTATGCTATTCACCTAGGCGCCACGACTGATGCTGCCGGCACGGCTAAAGACCCTGATCTTATTTTCAAAAACAATTTACCTGCCACGGAGCACCTTGCTAAAGCGTGTATTCAAAATAATACGGCATTAATTTTTCCATCATCAACAAGCGTTTACGGCGTACAGGAAGGGGTGGTTGATGAAACATGTGAAAATGTAAAGCCACAAAGCCCATATGCAGATTGCAAAATACAAGAAGAGAACCTTATAAGATCATATGGGAACCAGGGGCTAAACTATTGCTTAGCACGTTTAGGAACAATATTCGGTACATCAAAAGGCATGAGATTTCATACCGCGGTTAACAAATTTTGTTGGCAAGCAGCGATGGGCAAACCGATTTCTGTATGGACAACAGCAATGGATCAGAAACGCCCTTACCTTGGGCTTGATGATGCATGTGAATTCTTAGCATTTGTAATTAATAACAAATTTATAGATAACGGCCTATATAATGTTGTCACTGAAAACTATACGGTCAGAAATGTTGTAGAAGCAATACAAGAACATATTCCGTCTCTCAATGTAGAATATGTTGATAGCCCTATTATGAATCAATTATCCTATCATGTTTCGAATGAAAAGCTAAAAATTCAAGGTTTTGAATTTCACGATAACCTTCACAGCTCTATCTTAGAGACACTTCGCTTACTAAAACCCAATTTAAAACAGTAGAGCAGGGGGAAATTAAAATATGCGTATTCTTCTCACAGGTGGGGCCGGCTTTATTGGTTCGCACATGGTCTGCAACCTAATTGATGATGGGCATGATATTTTAAACATCGACAAACTTACCTACGCAGGTAACATTGATAACCTTGACGATTACAAAAATCATGAAAGACATACCTTTAAGAAAATAGACATCTGTGATTGTGATGAGTTACGCATTGCATTAACAGATTTCGCTCCTGAGGTCATTATCCATATGGCTGCAGAGAGCCACGTCGACAGATCAATAGATAGCCCACAGTCATTTATAGATACCAACATTAACGGCACACATAACCTGTTAAAGATATCTTACGATTATTGGGTAACATTAAGTGAAGAAGAAAAAGCATCATTCCGCTTTTTGCACCTGTCAACAGACGAAGTATATGGTGCATTAGCACTTGATGAAAAGCCATTTACAGAGAATTCTCCATACCTACCAAACTCACCATATTCAGCATCAAAAGCGTCATCTGATTTGCTTGTTAGGAGTTATTTTAAAACATACGGGCTGCCGACAATCATTATAAATACATCAAATAATTTCGGCCCACGCCAATTCCCTGAAAAACTTATCCCTCTAATGATCTTAAACGCTCTGGAAAATAAAGACTTGCCGATATACGGAAAAGGGGAACAAATACGTGACTGGCTGTTTGTTAAAGATCATATAAAAGGTTTAATCGCTGCAATGAAATACGGCCGACCAGGAGAAACATACTGTATAGGCGGAGACAATGAGGTTCGAAATATTGATTTCGTAAATATGATTTGCTCAATATTAGACAAAAAAATTCCGCGACAAGATCATACATCATATGCATCCTTGATTAAATTTGTGAAGGATCGTCCGGGGCATGATTTCCGTTATGCTATCAATTCAGAAAAGGCACAGAAAGAGTTGAGTTGGTCTCCCCAGTTTTCCTTGGAAGATGCCCTTGAACAGACGGTCGAATGGTATATCAATGAACAATCTATTCTGTTAAAGAAGCACAGCAGAGAGAGATTGGGTAATAAGGCAAGCGCATGAAATGTAAAAAAGGTATTATTCTCGCCGGAGGAACAGGTAGTAGGCTTTATCCGTTGACAATTTCAGTCAACAAACAACTGATGCCTATATACGACAAGCCGGCAATATACTACCCTCTGTCAGTTTTAATGCTGGCTGGCATCGATGAAATTTTAATCATCAGCACCCCCCACGACATTCAAGGGATGAAGTCCTTACTTAAAGACGGTAATCATTTTGGTTTAAAAATAACATATAAGGTTCAGGACAAACCAAGGGGCCTTCCCGAAGCTTTTACACTTGGTGAAGAATTCATAGACAATGAGCCTGTTGCCATGATTTTAGGAGATAATTTTTTCTATGGGCACGGCCTTTCATCGACATTGCTGCGCGCAGCAACGGACGTTACAAAAGCAAATATATTTCTTTATAGCGTTAAAGACCCTTCTGCCTATGGTGTAGCAAAATTGAACTCCCAAGGTGATGCAATGTTGGATGTAATTGAAAAACCTAAAACATACATATCCCCATGGGCGGTAACGGGGTTATATTTCTTTCCACCTGATATTTGTGAAAAAGCGAAGAACCTAGAGCCATCTGAAAGAGGGGAGTTAGAGATCACAGATCTAATCAGAGAATATATCAAAGAAGACAAGGTTGATATTAACTGCTTTAACCGTGGCTATGTCTGGTTTGACGTTGGATCACCAGATGCACTTCTTCAAGCATCTAATTTTGTAGAAGTCATTCAAAACAGGCAAGATATTCTTATTTCCAGCCCAGAAGAAATCGCATGGCGCATGGGCATGATTAAAAAAACAGAATATATTGATCTTATTAAAAATATGCCAACGTCAACATACCGCAACTCTTTACAACAAACATTAGAGCAATGAGCAACGCAGAAATTATTGAAGAACACCTAAACGGCATCCTTGTTATAAAACCACGTGTATTTAAAGATAATAGAGGGTATTTCTTTGAATCTTGGAAAGAGCAAGATTACAAAAACTTGGGCGTTCCATTAAACCTAATACAAGACAATTGCTCATACTCAGCAAACAATGTGCTTCGAGGCCTTCACATCCAAAAATCTCAAGGCCAAATTTTATGGCCTACATACGGAAAGGTAATACAAGTTACTGTTGATGTCCGTCCGGGCTCGCCTACATTAGGGCAACACGTTGCAATTGAGCTTTGTCACACCAACCCTAAGCAAGTTTATATGCCCCCTGGATTTGCAGGTGGGTTTTACGTAATGAGCGACTTCGTCTGCATGAACTACAAATGTTCAGAATACTACAAACCGTCACATGAAGGCGGAATTCTCTGGTCCGATCCGGATCTTGATATCGAATGGCCGACAAAATCACCTGACATGAGCGACAGAGATAAAAACTTTCCACTCATGAAAGATATAGACCTTAGCCAATTTTAGGTAAAATTTATATGAGTTATGAGCATGTAGATTGCGTAGTTATAGGAGCAGGGGTTATAGGGCTCGCTATTGCCAGAGAGTTTGCAGTCCAGAAAAAATCAGTTCTGGTGATTGAAAAAGAACAATTTATTGCTTCTGAAACCTCATCAAGAAACAGTGAAGTTATACATGCGGGCATATACTACCCAAAGAACTCCTTAAAGGCTCAACTATGTGTGCAAGGTAAAGTATTGCTCTATGAGTATTTATCTAAACGAAATATAGCTCATAAAAATTGCGGTAAGCTGATCGTCGCAACAACTGAAAATCAACTTGATGATTTACAAAGCATCGACGAAAAAGCAAAAGAAAATGGTGTCTTTGATTTAATGCATCTTAGCGCTAAAGAGGCGCACGAAAAAGAACCGGCATTAAAATGTTTAAGAGCCCTTTACTCACCATCTACAGGTATACTAAATGCGCATGAGTATTTTTTATCTCTTCTAGGAGAGATTGAAGATAATAATGGCCTATGCGTATTAAATACAGAAGTCGTTTCAATAGAAAAAACAAACGGTCATTTTGAAGTAGCAACAAGATCACATGGTGATTATTACACAATAAAAAGTGATATATTGATTAACGCGGCAGGGCTGCATGCTACGCGAATTGCTAAGAGCACGCAGGTGTTAGACGGAAAATACATACCGGAAACGCTTTATGCAAAGGGTAACTACTTCTCCCTTACTGGACGATCACCATTTAATCATTTGGTTTATCCCGTTCCAGAAAAAAACGGCCTTGGCATACATCTTACACTTGATATGCAAGGAACAGCTCGTTTCGGCCCCGATGTAGAATGGACAAAAACAATTAATTATCAAGTAGATGAATTAAGAGCAGAGCTGTTTTATAATGAAATTGTGAAATATTGGTCAGAAATTAATATAAAAAACCTAAAGCCTGGATACGCAGGGATACGCCCTAAAATATACTTCTCAGAGGAAGAAAAAAAAGCCCCTCAAGACTTTGTAATACAAACAAAGAATACACATAAAATAGAAGGACTTATTAATTTATTCGGCATAGAGTCGCCTGGCCTAACATCCTCTTTAGCTATAGCTAAACATGTTTACGCATCCTTATGACATCCATCGTTCATGCCATGTTTGCCCCATAAGAACTGACCACAGAACATTTACACTTTCATGTTTACCAGCCTGAAAGTCTTCCCATAACCTACGCACTAACTTAGTATCATGGAGTGATGATTTTTGAAGTGCTTCTGTAGACAAATAATCATTTGCCCATTCATTCAACGGGCCGCGTAACCATTGTGCTATCGGTACTGAAAACCCTTGTTTGGGGCGGTCGTACAATTCTGACGGCACATAGTAACCAAGAAGATCATGTATCATTTTCTTACCGGTAGCATTTCCTAAAATCTTTTTATTAGCAGGCACGCTCAGAGCCCATTGTGCCAAATCTTTATCAAGAAGAGGACAGCGGACCTCTATGGAATTTATCATACTTGCGCGATCCACTTTAACAAGTACATCGTCTGTCATATACTGTAAGATATCAAAAAGCATTAAGCGATCACGGTAATCACTTACCTGTTCAGAAACATACCCATTCGTAAATACGTTTTGGTGCTCATATGCATAGCCGCTAATAACTTTTGGATCTTGATAATTTGACATTGCACGTCGAACAAGTTCGTCAAAATCTTGCGCAGGTAAACATTCTGCTATTTTTAGAAGCCTTTTATGTGAGATACCAGCTCCACTACATATTGCGTTCAGAAGAGATTTTGGCGCGGAATTAATAGACTGTGAGATAAAAGACTTCAGAAGGTGTGGTTTACTTTTTAAAATTTTAAAAAGCTTCTCAATCATAAAATATCGAGAATAACCATAGAAAAATTCATCACCTCCATCACCACTTAAAACAACAGTTACATCTTGTGCAGCACGTTGACATACATAATAAGTAGGAATCTGAGAAACGTCAGAAAATGGTTCATCATACATGTAGGAAAGTTGTGGTATTACACCTCTTGCTTCATCATCACTAACAAAAAACTCATGATGATCTGCACCAAGATGTTTAGCTATACTTCTTGCATGGTGAGATTCATCGAACTCCCCCTCATTAAAACCAATTGAAAATGTTTTCACTGGTTTTTCTGATATTTGCATCATTACAGAAACAATCAAACTAGAATCCAATCCACCTGAGAGGAACGCCCCGAGTGGAACATCCGACACCATTCTTTGCTCTACTGCAGAAAATATTTTTTTCTTAAATGTTTCCAGAATTTCTTCATCAGATTGAAAATTCTGATTTTCGTTCTTGATATTTTCTCTCACATCCCAATAGCAAACCGAGCAATTAGAAATCTTTTCAACAAGAGAAGAAGAGGGCATGTTACATAATGCGTTAACATCAAACTCAATATAGTGCGCTGCTCGTAATTTATAGACATTTTCAAAGATACTATTTGGAGAACTTATAAAACCAAATCGCAAATATTGATTATATGCTGCACGATCTATTTTGGGCTTACTTTCAAATGAAGAAAGAACTGATTTCAATTCAGAGCAAAAAAACAATTTACCGTCAATTAAACCATAATAAAGTGGCTTCTTACCAAAATGATCACGTGTTAAAAAAAGAGATTTACGCTTCTTATCCCACAAAGCTATGGCAAACATACCCTTGATAATCTTAAGCGCATCTTTTATTCCGAAAATAGAAATATACTCCACTAGAATTTCGGTATCAGAGTGGCCACGAAATATATGCCCGCGATTTTCCAAAATTTTCTTTAATTCCGCGAAATTATATATTTCACCATTATAAGAAACAATATAGCGACCACATGAGGAGGGCATTGGCTGCGCACCTTCAGGGGAAAGATCAAGTATAGAAAGACGCCGGTGTCCGATATATACGTTACAATTCGGATCTGACCAAACCCCATCAGCATCAGGTCCTCTATGCGGAATACTATCGGACATGCACTTTAATTGATGCATGTTTCGATCAGCCTCATCATTGGCAAAATCAATAAAACCGACAATTCCACACATAAACCATATCCTTAAAATTTAAAGATGAAATACTATAACAAACACTCTACATTTGATATCCTTTACAGAGTTTATTCTACTTCATGAAAAACTTTAGACAAGGTATCTGAGTATCAATAAGGTGTTTTGGAAATATGACCCAATAATGTGATAATGTATATTATGGAAAATAATTAGTGTTCTTATATTTATATATTCGCTTAAGGTAAATCCGAAACTACCGCCTTAACACCATCAGGATCATATATACGTCTAAAAAACTCCTTTGTAGCTTCCTAGGCATATCGCACATCATTTAGTAAGCACACAACCATCTGTATATTACTGACTAATTTGCATTTTCTAAATGCTATTATCAAAGTCGCCACCAAGAAATTAGAAATCTGAAGCTCCATACAGATGATAACAACCTAAGGCAATCCTTACTGTTACAAACCACGCGCATACTAGCACCAGCGTCTCTGGTGTATGAATACCGGTGCCTGCAACATTTTGAAGCGTCTGATAGACCTTAGCCTCATAACCAATATCTTGATAAGGTATTGGCTCAAGCTCAAAATATGCCACGTCGTGTGAATAACCAAAACCTTCGCCTAATTTACATTATCCTGAAACTGAGATTTGGGCTCCCTTAAGTCATCAAATGAAAAACCGTGCAACAGAATTCCTTTAGCTAGGTTCATAAAAGCATCGTGATATTCATATCATGATAATTCATACCGGTATTTTTATAAATCATCCGCTTTTGTGATTTGTTGTCATTTTACATAATGTGAGCATGGTTTTTCTATACATAGCATTATTGACATTCAACTTTGCCAATGACATAAGCCCTGAATAATTCTATGAAAAATCGTTCTTTTTGCTCATCCATTAAAAGAAACGGATTAATCCAGGACAAAGATCGCGGCATGCCATCAGCAATCGCTTGCTCAACGATAAGGTCTTGAGCTAAAGCTTTTCAATTTGCGACTGATCAGTTTCTTTTAATAATTGCGTATCCGCAGGCTCGAGACCAAGGATTCCCCCTACTCTAAACTTGTTGTAACAAGTCCTTAGTCAGGTTTATTAAAGCTAATTCTACGGATCCAACAACACTATATATCTACAACTCTGCAAAAAACTACGCGACGGACCTTATGTAACCACAGTTAAAGGTACTTCCATGCCTGATATTGCCTTATGCGACGGAATATCCATATGAATCAATGTAATCTTGTCCTGTTGCTCCAATACATCGCAAATTTCATCTTTTAAAGGCACACCAAAGCGCAATCTACCCGGTGTAAAATCAAAATAAAGTTCGCCGGAATTTGCATCAAATTCTAACCCTAAAAGCTCCTCCGTAAACGGACGATCATATAGAATTGTGATGGAATCTTCCGTCGCATACACATCCATAATTAATTGTGCAAGCAAACTGTCTTTAGGATATTTGGAATAATCATGCATAGCGATAAACCGTTAAAACACACTCACGGCCATTATAACGAGAAATTCGCACTAAACAAAAAGATTTATAAAACGAATAACCACCTATGATGGCACAAGTTCCATGTCGTTAGAACGCCCACCGACACCAAAGCGATCACCTAGCTGTGAAACCACTGTGTTATTCTCTACATTGTCTCGTAGAGCGGCAATTTTATCATCAACTTCAAATTGATCAAGTGCCCAACGTTGCACGGCTGCGCCAGCGCTTTTACCGAAAATCATACTTACGCCGGAAGCAACGGCTGCGACAACCTTAAACATAAAGGATGAAACAGGATTTAAACCAAGCTTGTCCGCATGGTCAACGCCCATATTGAAAACATCCGAAACTGTGTCAGTAGACCAGCTACTGATATCACCACGAATTTTGCTAACATCTACACCACCAAGATTTAGCGCATTTAGATGATCCGTTAAAGTACGACGCTCATTCCCCTGCCTCACATCATCGGCTAATTCCTGATCACGTCTTCTGATTAAGCCATCCGTAAAACTTCTAAAGCTAGCATCATCCTTTGTGATTTCTGCAATATTTTCTTCTGTAGACTGAACTACACCATCATAATTTTCTCTAATTTTCGCAGCCTGATCTTCCGAAATATTCATTTTATCCGCGAAATATTTCGTAACATCACCTGAATCAACAGCCTCCACCGCAATCTGAGCAGCCTTCTCAGGCGTCATTCCTGTACCGGAAGCCATCGAATAAACGGCAAATAACGGGTCACCACTAATCAAGCTTACCGCCGCTGAGCTTTGCGCTTCACTAATATCCAACCCTGCACGCTGCGAAGCCTCCTGCACTGCAGTAGCCATGGTACTTCCGGGTAATGACATCACTTCAAGCGTCGCGTTAATTACAGAAGGAGCTGCTGCTCTAATTTTTTCCGCAACCTGTGGAGCAACATCCTGCACAAGATCAGCAGTACTCTCACCCAAATCAATCATACTGTTAGCAAGCCACTTCGTAGACTCTTTATCTGTCAGATAATGCAAGCCCATCACACCAACAAAACCAGCAGTAACCGCGCCTGTCGCGTATTTAGTCATACGACCGGCCTCTAATGTAGTGGAAAGAACGCTCCCCGCACCCTTGGCAAAAATATTATCACTGCCTTTTAAGCGATCCGTAAATCTTTTCATACGCGCATAAGACTGCGCAGTCCCACTTGTATTTGTCCAACGTGACGCATAATCATCAGCCGAATTAGATTTTTTAGACGCCGCGGCCCCCTCATCAGCCACAGAACCGAAATCATCCATTGCGCTTTTTGCACCACTACCACTGCGTGAACGCATAAATTTCTGCACATCAGCCAGCGCTTCGTCATAACCTATACGTTTGCTATCCATTGCAGCCAAAACGGCCTGCTCTCGGCGCTGATACATTGCATCATAATGCTTACGCACACCCTCAATATCACCTGCGGACAGAGAGGTATTTGCACTTAGATCATCAATCATACCGTCAAGATTGATGCGACCAGAACTATTCATTAATTTATCATCAAACTTACGTGATAAATCCTCTAAGGCGGGTAAGGCATCAATACGATTAACAAAAGAAGGACTCTGAATAAAACGGCGCGTAGACGTTGAGAGGTCATCGCCTTTATTCAGCATGTCATCGCGCCAACGCTTCAAATCGTCAGCGAGATTATCACTTTTTTGAATTACATCTGAAAGGCTGTGACGTAGAGCAGAAGGAAACGTAAGCTCATCCACGCTCTTAAAGAGATTATCAACAACCGAAGCACCTTTAAATGCCATATTTATCACCAAAATAATTTTTTATATATTTTTTCTTATCTGCATATTACAGGCAAATATACATAGATGTCAAATTTTTGGGAAATATTTTTCAGGGCGCAGAACCTAGATATTAAAAGCCATACCATCATACGCAGGATAAAACCCGTCCGGCAGCTCTAACTTCAGTATATGATAATCCATTTGCGATGACAAACATGTAACAAACACTTGTTTTGCTTGCACAAATTCATTGTATTCATAGAGCGTTTTCAAGTCCGCATGAACATCATTATCGGAATTATCATACGCGGCGCCGTCAACAATCCAGATCTTCGACCCTTTAATAACATTTAATGCATTTTGATCCAAGGTCTTCATATCGACACTGTATGACAAATCGCCAAATCGAAATCCCACAGATGTACAGGTGCCGTGATTCATTTCATATGGTATATACGAAATATCCCGAAATGATTGGGTTTTTCCAAAACCACTTACGTCAAAAGCATTTGCCTCTATCATTTTCGGATAGAAATAATCATGATTGCCACCTTCGAAAAGGTATTTAAACCGCTCAGTTATTTCTTCCAACGCTTGCTCATGCCCAAAACAGGGAATGGGCGTCCTGTTATTACGAAAGAAAAAAGAGCGCAAATCATCAATGCCATGGCAATGATCACTATGTTGATGCGTGTAAAAAACAGCATCCAGAGATGTGATATTAAAATCATTCATCTGATGACGAAAATCCGCACCCGTATCAATGATGATTGTTGTTTCATCTGATTGCACGGCCAAACAGCATTTATAGCGTCTGTTTTTGGGCTCATTCGGGTCACAATTCCCCCAGTAATTTCCAACAGCCGGAACACCGGATGAATTCCCGCACCCTAAGATGGTGATTTTAAGCGTCATACAAGGCTCGCTTTATCAAACAATCTGAAAAAGTTTTCTGTCGTAATTTTAGCAAATTCCGCAGGCTCTAGGCCATAAAGTTCTGCCAAAAAAGCACCTGTATGTGCAACATAAGCAGGCTCATTAACCTTGCCACGATACGGCACAGGCGCAAGATACGGCGCGTCCGTTTCAACCAAAACCCGATCAAGGGGCACATTTTTCGCGACATCACGAAGCTCTTGCGCTTTCTTAAACGTCACAATACCCGAAAAAGAGATATAAAAACCAAGCTCAAGCGCCTGATCCGCGAGCCATTGCGTACCGCTGAAACAATGCATCACGCCCTTTAACCCCTTGCCTGCGCCGTATTCACGCATAATTTCGATCGTATCTTCCTCTGCATCACGTGTATGCACAATCATAGGCACATCAGCGGCGATACAGGCCTTAATGTGCTTGATGAAGGATTCTTTTTGATCTTCGCGTGGTGAATTATCGTAATAATAATCAAGCCCCGTTTCACCAATCGCCACAATGTTTTTATCATTTGCGGCCATCGCCACAATGTCATCGACGGAAAATGTTTTCTCCTGTGCCAACCCTGCATCATGGGGATGCGTGCCGATACTGCACCATACATTGTCATGCCCGTTTGCAATTTCGCGTAAAACATCGATCTCTTCTGACATACGGCAACAAATCGTGAGCATACCGTCGACACCCGCATGATACGCACCATCAATCAACGCAGAAGGATTCCCCTTCTCCGCAATGCCCTTATGATTAAGATGACAATGTGAATCAATCCACATTACGACGCATCACCTTCCACCAGAATACGCGGGAAGACCCCTTCCGGTTTTCCAATGGAAACACCTGATTTCAAGGCATAATCCGCGCCGATATGCACAAAATCGCGCTCATCTTTGGGTGCCAACATCTGATCCAGTATCTTTGGCGCAGCGTTAGGGACAACAGGCTGCACAATAATCGCCAAACAACGTATAGCCTCCGCCAAAACATACAGCACGGTTTCCATACGCTCAAAATCAGTTTTCTTTAATGTCCAGGGCGCCTGCGCATCAACATATGCATCACATGCTCCGACAACGCTCCACACATGCTCAAGCGCGCGATGAATCTTCACTTCATCAAATGACTTGCGTGCATGTTCAACCATTGCATAGGCTGCAGCCAATAATTCTTCATCGGCCTGTGTATACGCATGCGGTTGCGGAATAACACCGTCACAATTCTTGTAAATCATTGAAAGTGTACGCTGCGCCAAATTCCCAAGACCGTTCGCCAAGTCAGCATTAATACGTTGAACCGCTTGCTCATGGCTAAAATTACCATCCTGGCCATGCGCAACTTCGCGCATCAGGAAATAACGCGTTTGATCTAAACCATAGGCATCAATCAAATCACTTGGTGACAGAACATTACCGATAGATTTCGACATTTTGATTCCATTCACATTGATAAAACCGTGCGCGAAAATAGTTTCGGGCAAAGCCAAATCCGCAGACATCAGGAAAGCCGGCCAATATATAGCGTGAAAACGCGTAATGTCCTTGCCGATCACATGATAATTCGCAGGCCAAAATTTCTTAAAACTTTCAGCCCCCTCATCCGGGTAACCAATCGCCGTAATATAATTTGTAAGCGCATCCAACCAAACATACATCACATGATCATCGTCACCGGGAACAGGAATCCCCCATTTCAGGCGTTTCTTATCACGCGAAACAGATAAATCTTTCAAGCCCCCCTCTTGCTTTAAGAAGCTCATGATCTCATTCATGCGCGCAACAGGCTGCACGGCGGTATCATTGGCGGAATAATATTCAATCAAACGATCTGTATATTCAGATAATTTGAAGAAATAACTAGGCTCCTCCACCCATTGCACCTCGGTGCCAAGTGGTGTGTATTTCTGGCCGTCCTCACCTTCGTTTAATTCATCCTCCGTAAAATAAGCCTCTTCACGAACGGAATACCATCCCTCGTATTTACCAAGATAAATATCCCCCTTCTCAACCAATTTTTGCCAAATCGCTTGTGAGGCTGCGTAATGGCGTTCCTCAGTTGTGCGTATAAAATCATCGTTGGATATGCATAAATCCTTGGTCATTTGACGAAAAACTGCTGCATTTTGATCGGCAAACTCTTTTGGCTCCATTCCGTTCTTCTCAGCGGTTTGAGCAACCTTTTCACCATGCTCATCCGTACCGGTCAAGAACATCACATCATATCCGTCATGACGTTTAAACCGCGCCAAAACATCGGTTAAGATTGTTTCATAAGCATGCCCCAAATGCGGTATGCCATTCACATATGAAATAGCCGTCGTGATATAAAAAGGTGTTTTCGTGCTCAACTGATCCGCTCCTGATTTATAATATTCAGGCTAATGCTTTAGCATAAGAAATGCACCGCGTACAGCATCACGGCGATCCAGATTAGAAAATTCCGCGGTATCAAAATGATTTTTCAAATTATCTGAGATTTCAATTAACTGCGTCAGACTATAATGCGCAAGCACCAAGCCCAAAGGCGGCTTTGTCAAATAGCCCGGCAAATCACCCCCCTGTGTGCCGCGGGCCTTAACGAACACAGCCTGCCTGAACATCCACTGAAATATTTCACGAAATAGCCTGTATTCATCATCTTTGGCAGGAGATGACAATGAATTGGCAAGCTCATGAATCTCATGCCATTTAAACTCAGGCATTTCCGATAAGTAATCACAAATTTTGCGAAACGTATCTAAACCGCCCTCTTCAACGTATTTAATGGCCGCGCCAATACTGCCGCATGACATATCCGTGACGATTTCTAAATCATGCGCCCCCAAACGATGCCCCTGCTTTGAGAGCAGATCTGCCATATTTTCAGGTGATAGTGCATCAAACGAAATCACCCGCGAGCGCGAACGTATCGTTGGAATCAACATACCCGGGCGATGCGCGATTAAGATAATAAGAACATTCGACGGTGGCTCTTCCAAGATTTTGAGGATCGCATTCTGCGCACTGCGGTTCATTGTGTCTGCGTCTTCTACAATCACGATACGCCACCCGCCCTCTGATGCCGTTTTGCGAAGAAAAGGTTCGATTTTGCGAATTTGCTCAACCTTGAGGTTAGCCTCACGCTTGCCTTTGGTGGAATCATAATTCCTCTCCAGATGCAATAAATCCGCATGTCCGCCAGATACAATACGCTTTACAACGGGGTCACTCATATCAACATCAAGGCTATCAATTTCTTGTGGCAAAGATTCCCCACCACCAAACAAGCTATCCTGATCGTTATCGCCGCCGACACCGTTTTTAAGCAGGAACCGCGTCAGACGAAACGCCATTGTCGCCTTACCAATCCCTTCAACACCTGCAAAAACAAGGGCGTGCGGCATGCTACCTTTTTTGTATAAATCAATAAACAGACGCTCTTGTGCTTCATGACCAACGCAATAGGCCATGGATTTAGGATCTTTTAAATAATCATCTGCCCCAACCGCATAGGAATCATCGGACGCAAATGCATCATCCATATCATCGTGATCATCATAGATCACATCATCATCACCAAACAGGTTCATGATTACCCTAGTTTTTCATCTACTATTTTACAAATGGCGGCAAAAACATCATCGGCACTTTGCGTTGCATCAATAACATGGCAACGCGCAGGCTCATTTGCCGCAATCTCCACAAACCCCTGTCGAAGGCGTTTGTGAAAATCTATTTCCATACGCTCGAACCGATCTTCGGTGTTTTGCGCACCCTCTTCACTATTCAATCGACGCTTTGAACGTGACAACCCGATTTCAACATCCAGATCAAGAATAAAAGTAAGATCAGGTTTGAAGTTATCAATCGCCAATGCATCAATTTTATTGATCTTATCACGGCTAAAGCCATGACCATAGCCCTGATATGCCATGGTCGAATCTGAAAAACGATCACAAATAACGACATGCCCTGCGTCTATGGCGGGTTTTATAACATCTTTTACATGCATGACGCGCGCTGCACTAAACAACAAAACCTCCGCCATAGCATCCCATTCCCCGCCACCGCGCTGTACCAATAGGGAACGAATGGACTCTGCCTCAGGCGTGCCACCAGGTTCACGTGTGCGGATAACAGTTAAACCTTTACTTGAAAGAAGGTGCTCAAGACGCTCTATTTGTGTTGTTTTTCCAGCGCCCTCACCACCTTCAAAAGTGATAAATATCCCCGCACCATTTCCCTGATTCGCAACCATCAAGCAGCCCGTCCTTTAGAATACGCCCTGACCCGTCGTCAGCAATCGTGACTTTGCAATAAGCTTAGCAAAGAAACCAAGTTCATCAACATCATGCACGGCAACCAACGGTATGTCCTTAACCTCACCCGATGGCGCAGTTACCTTTACTGTACCAAGCTTATCACCTTGCTTAATCGGCGCTTTTACAGGTGATTGATAAACAACATCAACCTTAATTTTATCCTGCATCAATTTCGGGACAAGCATCGTGATTTCATGTTCCGCGCGCACCGCCACGTCACCGCGTGTTCCCAAATATACGGGAACCGTATCAAGATGCCGCGCTTGAGAAAATAGCTTCACTTTCTTGAACCCGTTTAACCCCCACTGAAGAAGGCGCGCAGATTCATCGGCACGCTCCTGCATACTTGACATACCGTTTAAAACAACAATCACACGACGCCCGTCTTTTTCACCGGAACCGATAAGGCCATATCCGCCATCTTCGGTATGCCCGGTTTTAATGCCATCAGCACCGATCTTTCTGTACAAAAGCGGGTTACGGTTCCCCTGACTAATGCCTGCATATTCAAATTCAAGCTCTGAATAATATCCGTAGTATTCAGGAAACTCTCTCACTATTGCCAAAGCTAATTTAGATAAATCACGCGCGGTTGAATAATGATCAGGGTCCGGCCAACCACTCGCATTCATAAAATGGCTATTACTCATGCCAAGTTCTTTTGCTGTACGGTTTAATGCTACGGCAAACGCATCCTCAGACCCTGCTAATCCTTCCGCCAGAACAATCGTCGCGTCATTTCCTGATTGAATAATGACACCACGAATCAAGTCTTCAATCTTTACTTGATCACCGACCTTAACAAACATTTTTGATCCGCCCTTGCGCCATGCCTTTTCACTGACCAAAAACGTATCATCCAATGACAGGTTTCCTTTTTTCAATGCATCAAAAATCACATACATCGTAATAACCTTACTCATCGAAGATGTCGGCATACGTTCATCCGCATTTTTTTCATACAGGACTTCACCCGTATCAAAATCAACGATAATGGCTTGTTTCGCTAGCGTTTCCACACCATTTCCCGCTGCTTGCGCCGCGTAATTCATTGATGGTACGGCAAGAAGACATATCAAGACAAAGCGTATAAGGCGTTTCATTTATTTTCCTTTTAAACGTAAATCACTTTTCAGATTGGGTGTATTGCATTCAAACACGTAACGGGTACGATTTCCACCCGAAAACAGAAGTTTTAATCAACAACAATAAGTGCATTGTTATAACCGCCGGATACCAGCTTTTTTAACAACGAATCTGCGGCGCTAACATTCTCACGCGGAAAACGTACACGATAAAATTCCTGTCCGTTAACATTTGCCTCATAGATTTGTGCACGCCCATAAGAATCAAGACTACTTGAGAACTGCATCGCTCCCTCGCGTGAAGAAAATGATCCGACCTGCACAAATATTTTTTGCGCAGTCACAGGATATTCCGAAACCATCGGATCAGGATAAAAGTTTCCGTCCTTCATATGTCCCGGAACTTTTTGCTGACTTTGCGTTGACAACGTCGCTTGCTGCACCGTGGCAGGCTTTTGATTCATCGGTTTAGGTTTGTATGACGCCTGATTCATAGGCACCTCCATACCGGCAGTATCTATTCCCTTTTTTGCCGCTTCCGCAACCATGATGCTTTCCTGTTGCAAAACCTGAACACGTACCTTGGCTACCCCCTGCTTCCTAAAACCCAGTAACTCGGCAGAACGCTTAGACATATCAATGATACGCCCATGCGCATAAGGGCCACGGTCATTCACACGCACGATCAGCGATTTACCATTTTCAAGGTTTGTCACACGTACAATACTTGGCAATGGCAGCGTTTTATGCGCAGCAGTCAGTTCATTTTCATCAAAACGTTCACCGTTTGCCGTTAATTTCCCATGAAAATTCGGACCATACCAAGAGGCGATGCCCGTTTCATTATAACCATAATCGACTTCGGGATAATATTTTACACCCTTGATAGTGTATGGCGATCCCACTTTATAATGCCCCTGACTCTTAACTTGGCTCCCAGCAAGCTTTTTGCCAAAATGAGAAGCTAACTCAATACGAGCGCAGCCCGTTACGGAAATAAGAAAAAGTAAACCCAGTATCGATTTTCCAAAAAAGCGCATAATTCCTCAACCTATTCTATTCTGCAGAAGCGATACTATCGGCCAACAGCCCAACAGAAGTCGCAAAATAAGTTGATTTATTCCACTTCATAATGACGCGGTAATTATCATAAGCCAGATACGCAGGGCCACCGACACCATCAGGCGCAACAACAGAAGCCTTCATGCCAGCAACGACAGGAATATCAGCTCCATTCGGCAATGTAACCCCCTTGCTTTTCCAATAAGAAAGCTCGTGTTTTGTTTTTAGATCAATAAGATGCTTTGGAAATCCGGATGGTAGCTTCACCTCGCGCCCCCAACGCTCATCTTCTTTCCACCCGCTCTTGCTCAAATAATTCGCCGTTGATGCAAAGACATCAGGTAAACTTGTCCAAATATCACGTTTACCGTCACCATTACCATCAACTGCAAAGGCATGAAAACTTGATGGCATAAATTGATTCTGTCCCATAGCCCCCGCCCATGAGCCTTTCATATTTTCATGTGATATATGTCCGGCGTCCAGAATCTTAAGGGCATTAATAAGTTCTGCTCGGAAGAAAGAGCTACGACGACCGTCATATGCCAGCGTAGCCAAGGCAGGAACAACACCGAAGCCGCCAGTGTTACCACCAAAATTTGTTTCAATCCCCCAAAGCGCAACAATATACGGTGCAGGAACACCATATTTCTGTGCTGTCTGCTCTAATAACACACGATGCTCTTTATAAAGCTTTTGACCTTTTTTAATTCTCGCTTGATTGACAATGCGCTCACGATAGGTCGCAAAAGTCATGGTTCCCTCAGGCTGTTTACGGTCAAGCTCAATGATTCGCTGAATTGGCTCCACACCTTCCATTGCTTTATTCACTGTCGCTTCGGAAATCCCCTTCTTGGCTGCCTCCGCTTTAAAATCTTTAACCCACTGGTTAAAGTCACCTGCCGCATGTGCGGTAAGCGGCGTCAGAAACATTAATGCACACAATAGGGTCCTAGAAATCATCTCGCGTTTCTCTTTCGTAGAGTTTTGACATGACCTCAAAGATAAAGGCGGTACTCCATCCAAACAAGATAAAACCGTTAGCAGATTGAAAAGAACTCACAAGACGCCACTCATCATCTAAAACGATGTCACCAAAGCCTACGGTCGTAAAACATGATGTTGAAAAATATAATGCGGCCTCTAAGTCAGGAAGCGCATCAACCTCAACCAACAAATAAAAACCTGCCCATAGCCAAATTTGAATAATATGCGCACAAAATACGCCTAAAACCGCAAAAATAAGTATAGGGAGCTTCCAATAGCGACCAAAACGTAATCTGACGGCATTTTGGTCCAGCGTCATTCTGGTCATTAAAAAATCGAGGCAAACAGCATGAATTATGACCGTTAAGCAGATTAAAAAAGCACCGATGAAGAGTTGAAAGATAAACATTTGAAAAAATCCGCAAAAAAATAATATTTAGACTAGACAGACATACCTAAAACTCTGTAGAAAATGAACCTCATAAATGCAAAACCTACGGCATCAGGACAGATGGCAGAGTGGTTGAATGCACCGGTCTTGAAAACCGGCATGGGTTTACGCCCATCCAGGGTTCGAATCCCTGTCTGTCCGCCACTTGCCTGCATAAATTATATTCCCGCACATTTTGAAACATTATTTAACGCGTTAGCTTTGTGACCATTGGCGCCAATGTCATTCGTAAATTATGTTTAGGAGCCGGACCTGATGAATCAACACGAAGGTTCAAATTCTTATCAACTAATTGATAACCACCAATCATGTTATTTAATTCTGTACCTCTGATATCTTTTTGCGGTACGGCAACAATAACCGAATCATCGTCACCAAAGCCGAAATGCTCAGACCAACCGGCGGCATCATCCACCGATGTTTGTGCGCCGTTTGCGTTAAAAACCAAAATTTGCAACAAAACAACATTATCATGTGGCCACTCCATAGGTGGTGTAGTGTTCTTATAAAGCATGGTCTTAAAATCATATGCGACCTTATCAACCTCTTGCCCTTCATACGCACCGGCATTTGCTGCACCTGATTGAGCCTGAGATATCGGAGATGTAATATCAATATACTCCACCAACAAAACCTGCCCCACCATATCAGACATATTAAAATTCCTGCCATTACTGTCCACCAACGCGAGGTCAGGATATGTTTCATTCATCTTAGGCGGCCACGGCTTAGGCAGGTTTGCAGCAAGCTGATCCTTAGATGGGGCAGCAGGAAGGTTCAGCGGGTTATCCGTCTTCTTAGGCGCAGCCATATCGGTGATGTACAAAGACATGAATATAAGCGCAACAAGCAGTAAAAAAAGATTTTTAATGACGCTTCCCAAAAGACGCTGGATTTTATCGTGATTCATATCCGAAAGAACCTTCCATTTTTTGTTTTTCAAAACGTAAAAATACGTCTATATTTTTGAATATGTTATATGAATTTATACAAGATGGTATCATTGAAGCGCAAGAGGCATATCGCCTCGTGCTCAACGCTCAAGATAACATAAACCGAATTGTATTTATAGATGCAACGTTTGTGTTACCGAACTCAGGCGAGAATATTCTCGATAATTACACCCAAAGCCATATTCCTGATGCTTTATTTTTCGATATAACGAAAACGATTGACGAGCAATCAAACCTTCCCCATATGCTACCAAACGAAGCGCAATTTGCAGCAGCTATGTCTGATATTGGCATCACCAACAATGATTTCATCATTGTCTATGGTCAACATGGAATAGCTCTTGGACCTGCCCGCCTATGGTGGATGCTTCGAGGGTTCGGGCACGAAAAAGTTGTCGTCCTTGATGGCGGCTTACCCGCCTGGGAGGCTGCAAATTTGTCGATAGTTTCCGGTGCACCCCAGATATGTAATCCCCCTTCTGAATTCACAGCGAAACCTTTCAATAAAAAACTTTACGCAACCCGTGAAGACATTCTCAGTATCCTTGATTCGCAATTATATCCCATTATAGATGCACGTCCAGCAGCACGCTTTGACGGCTCATCTCCCGAACCGCGACAAGGCATGCGTAGCGGCCATATCCCCGAGAGCCATAACATACCCAGCTCTACAATTGTGAATGATGACGGCACAATGAAGTCACATGAGGAACTAAAAGATATACTTCATAATATCGGCATTGATATTGGAACAGAATTTGCCCCCGATGGTATCATAACCACCTGCGGCAGTGGTATAACAGCATGCGCCCTCTCCCTTGCCCTGTATCACATTGGCTACGATTCCGTATTTGTTTATGACGGATCATGGAGCGAATGGGGCCATGAGGACTCGGGCACTCCTATAGCTAAAACCGCTTAAAAAAACAAAAGAAGCACAAATAATGAAATCTTTACTCACCACTGCCGCCATAATTTTTTTGTTCAACACATCCTTGGTGCACGCAGACCCTATGCAGCCGCGCCTGTATGATATTGACCTGGAAAAAAGCTTCGCGCGTTTTGTTACAAAAATGTGTACGGCAGACATCATCAAAGGCGAGTTCACAAAATTCTCAGGTCAGATTTACTTTGATGAATGGGAACCCACAAACTCATGGGCGAAGGTAACCATAGATACAAAAAGCCTTGCGCTTGATCATATGTATCATGGCGATGAATTGTTAAAAGACATTATTGAGGGCGACCAAATCCTTCAAACTATGGTCTTTCCAAGCATTAAGCTCAAAAGCACAAAAATTGAGCAGACAAGCGAAAATACAGGCTTTATGACGGCAAACCTAACATTAGTTGGCGAAACACACCCCGTCACCCTTGAGGTTACCTTTGAAAATAAAATGACCGATAAATACGCAAAGACCGTTGATGTAAACAAAGTCGAGTTTTCTGCCTACGGCACATTTAAGCGTTCTGACTGGAATGTTTTGTATGGCCTTGATCGTGTCGGCATTCGCCGCATGAGCGATGATGTACAAATTTTCGTATCCGCAGTTGGAAACCTTCATGAAGAAGCGGACGAAAAAAAATAAATCAGTTCCTGGCAGATGCTTTTGGTCGCACATAATCCCTTGGTACGGTGGGCGCAACGTCTGTACCCGACACATTTAAATAAGCACCACGACACTCTTCTGACTTATTTGCGCGCAAACCAAACTCTGTAAAATCATGCGAAAACATTTTTGTGTAATCTTCACATGATCGCCTGCACATAAAATAATCAGAGGGTGCTTTCGAGCCGGTTCGCTGGAGCTTCATGCACTCAAAGAACATTTTTCTCGCATCGGCTTCAGCTAAGATTAAAGTTTGCCCTTCATTGGCACCACAAGCGGCCGAAAAAAAGGATGTATACGAAACGAATAAAATAAAAATACATTTCTTGAAATTCATAAGACCCTCAACAATTAAATAAAAACAACGCTAATAGTTATATTAACGTTACTCAAGACTAAACATATATTGAGGGAGGGAAATCGAATGGTGGGTGGTGACGGGATCGAACCGCCGACCTCCTCGGTGTAAACGAGATGCTCTCCCAGCTGAGCTAACCACCCGCACCAAACAGATTGCATATACCTAATGACTTCGATGATAAAAAGCAAGAGGATATTTCAAAAAAAATTCAGTTTTTAAAAATAATGTCGGCCAACCCTTCTTATGGTAATTGACCGACATCTATAATCTATAAAATTTGTATATATGAAATTATATATTACAAAATTATTTCTTGTTTACAGCTTCCTTAAGCTCTTTACCTGCCTTGAATTTAGGCTGCTTAGATGCTGGAATTTTAATAGGCTCACCTGTACGTGGGTTACGACCTGTTGTAGCTGCACGGTCAGAAACAGAGAAAGTACCGAAACCAACCAAACGAACATCGTCGCCTTGCTTTAGGCTACCTTTGATTGCTTCGATCACTGCGTCAACTGCAGATGCGGCTTTTTGTTTAGAAATGTCAGCTGATTCAGCTACTTTTGATACAAGGTCTTGTTTGTTCACAGGAACCCCCTTTGCGTTTAAATTAAGCAAACTGTTTTCAAAAACCACTCTTAAAAACAGACAGAAATAATGTCAGAAACTTAAATCGCCATAACCAAAGGTCAGTGCGCGTTTCCGAACAATTTCAGTGATTCCTTTTTAAGCCTTTTTCACGAAAGACTCAATGGTGAATCACGCTTTCTCCCTTATTTTCTGCAGTTTTTGAAGAAATTTGCTCTATTTCTTCATTTTTTATAGCATCCAGAGGTTGCGGCATGTCTAAAAGGGCATGTGAGAGCACCTCATCGATGGTACGAACAGGAACAATCTCAAGCGTTTTTAGCACTTTCACGGGAATCTCTTCCAAGTCTTTTTCATTATCTTGCGGAATAAGTACCGTTTTAATGCCACCACGAAGCGCTGCCAGAAGCTTTTCTTTCAAGCCACCAATGGCCGTCACATTACCACGTAAGTTAACCTCACCGGTCATCGCAATATCACGGCGAATCGGAATTCCCGTTAACGATGAAATAATCGCGGTCACCATTGCCGCACCGGCAGACGGACCGTCTTTTGGTGTTGCACCTTCGGGCACGTGAACGTGAACCTGAAGCTCTTTCAATACCTCATAATCAAGACCGTATTGCGCAGCGCGCGATTTCGTCAACATTTCCGCAACCGTGATGGATTCCTTCATCACATCCTTCAGGTTACCTGTTGTTGAAACCTTACAGTCCTTACCCGGCATTTTCACTGCCTCGATAGACAGTAAATCACCACCACTTTCGGTATAAGCTAGGCCGTTAACAACGCCAACGCGATCATGCTCCTCAATCTCGCCATAACGGAATTTCTTAACGCCGGCAAACGAACCAAGGTTACGCGGTGTTAAGTAAACCGTTTTACGGCCACTCATCAAGATTTCCTTAATGGCCTTACGACATAGATTCGCTATTTCACGTTCAAGGTTACGAACACCCGCCTCTCGCGTATAATAACGAATAAGTTCACGCACAGCATTATCGCTAATCTTAAACTCCTTCGCCTTCAACCCTGCTGCTTCCATTTGCTTCTTCAGCAAATGGCGCTTTACAATCTGAAGCTTTTCATCCTCGGTGTAGCCGGATATACGAATAATTTCCATACGGTCCAACAACGGGCGCGGCATATTCGCAATATTGTTGGCTGTACACACAAACATAACATCCGAAAGGTCATAATCAATTTCGAGATAATGATCCTGGAATGTTGTGTTCTGCTCGGGATCAAGAACCTCTAACAAGGCAGAGCTTGGATCTCCACGCCAATCTGAACCCAACTTATCGATCTCATCAAATAAGAAAAGCGGGTTAACCGTCTTCGCCTTTTTCATGCCTTGAATAACTTTACCGGGCATCGCACCAATATAGGTACGGCGGTGACCGCGAATCTCGCTTTCATCACGCACACCACCAAGAGACATACGCACAAAATTACGATTCGTTGCCTTTGCAATCGATTGCCCCAATGATGTTTTACCAACACCGGGCGGCCCGGCAAGGCACAAAATCGGCCCCTTCACCTTTTGTGTGCGTTGTTGTACGGCGAGGTATTCCAAAATACGCTCTTTAACCTTCTCCAGACCGTAATGATCTGTATCAAGAACAGTTTTGGCTTCTTTAATATCCTTCTTCACGCGAGAGCGTTTCTCCCACGGAACATTCAAAATCCAATCAAGATAATTACGCACAACTGTTGCCTCTGCTGACATCGGGCTCATTTGACGTAACTTCTTCATTTCGGCCTTGGCGCGCTCTTTCGCTTCTTTCGGAAGGTTCGCTTCCTCCATACGCTGTTCCAACTCGCTCATCTCATCCAATGAGCCTTCACTTTCGCCAAGCTCCTTCTGGATCGCCTTCATTTGTTCGTTCAGATAATATTCACGCTGCGTCTTTTCCATTTGACGCTTCACACGGCTGCGCACGCGCTTCTCAACCTGAAGAACGCCAATCTCACCTTCCATGAAGCTAAAAATACGTTCCAGACGCTCCGCCGTTGTCGCAAGCTCTAAAAGCTCCTGCTTTTGCTCAATTTTAAGGGCTAGATGCGAAGCAATCGTATCCGCCATTTTTGCTGGCTCTTCAATTTGATTAACAGAAACAATAACCTCAGGCGGTATTTTTTTGTTCAGCTTCACATATTGTTCAAATTGACCAACAACAGTACGCGCGAGCGCTTCAACCTCTTCGTCCTGCACAGATGTATCAACAATTTCAGTAATATCTGCCTGCATATAGCCGGCATCTTCATTAAGATTAGAAAGCTTTACACGCTCGCCACCCTCAACCAAAACCTTTACCGTACCATCAGGCAATTTCAGTAACTGCAGGATTGTACCCATTGTACCAACCGCAAACAAATCATCCGGGCCCGGATCATCTTCTGAGGGCACCTTTTGCGTCACAAGGACAATTTGCTTATCCGCCTGCATCACATGCTCTAACGCCAAGACGGATTTCTCACGCCCAACGAATAAAGGCACGATCATGTGCGGAAATACTACAATATCTCTAAGTGGAAGTACGGCATAAGACGCGGTTTTAGAATCCAACATTCGCTCTATCCTTTTTTGTCGCCTGAGCTTTTATTATGCGCTGAAAACAGTGTATTTAAAAGCGTTTTCGGTATTTTTTCTGATATATTAAAAAAAATGCCCCAACCCTATATAGATCAGAGCATTTACCAATACTAAATATACCCTCGAAAAGGTTTATAATTTCTTAGCTGAAATTACTTTTTTTCATCTTTATCAGATGGTGTAGGCTTTGATTCAACAACATGGTCAATCAACCCCCACTTCTTCGCCTCTTCCGCACTCATGAAGTTGTCACGCTCCATTGCATCCTCAACGGCTTTCAGCTTCTGACCTGTGTGCTTCACATAGGCTTCGTTCAGCATTCTGCGCAAACGCAAAATCTCTTTTGCCTGAATTTCAATGTCCGTTGCCTGACCACGCGCACCGCCCGATGGCTGGTGGATCATAATACGTGAATTTGGCAAGGAATAACGCATACCCGGCTCACCTGCCATCAAAAGGAAGGATCCCATAGATGCGGCCTGCCCAATACAAACTGTTGAAACCTTCGGCTTGATGTATTGCATTGTGTCATACATTGCCAAACCGGCAGTAACAACGCCACCCGGAGAGTTAATGTAGAAAGAAATCTCCTTGTTCGGGTTTTCTGATTCCAAGAACAATAACTGTGCGCAGATCACTGATGACACATAGTCATTCACTTCACCTGTCAAAAAGATAATACGTTCCTTCAAAAGGCGGGAATAAATGTCAAAGGCGCGCTCACCACGGTTTGTCTGTTCAATAACAGTCGGCACTAGGTGGTTCATATAGACATCAATAGGATCGCGATCATACATGTTAAAACTTCTTTTTAGTTATGGTTATACGAAGACTCGCATCGATTGTGCATGAGTCAAAACAAACCGTACCATACGGCACGGCTTGTTCAAGACGTTTATATAAATATTTTTAAAAATACCCAGACTTTCATACCAAAACTCAGGTTTTAAAAGCCACTGGGCGGCATTTGCGCTATTTCTTCGCAGCAGCTTTCTTTGCCGGAGCTTTTTTCGCAGCAGGCTTTTTCTCGTCGTCTTTCTTTGCAGAAGACTTCTTTGGTGCTGCTTTTTTCTCGGCTTTTTCATCATCTTTTTTAGCAGGTGCTTTTTTCTTTGAAGATGATTTCTTTTTCACCTTCAATTCTTCTTCATCCTGCGCAAGAAGATCATCAACGCTAACTTCTTTTTCTTTTACTTCTGCAAGCTCAAGAATGAAGTCCACAACCTTATCTTCATAGATTGGTGCGCGTAGAGATTCCAAAGCATCACGGTTCTTCGCGAAGTAATCAAAAACTTCTTTTTCCTGGCCCGGATACTTCTGCGCTTCGTTGATCACTGCACGTTGAAGTTCTGCATCCGCAACCTGAATGTTGTTTTCTTTACCGATTTCAGAAAGAACCAAGCCCAGGCGTACGCGACGCTCTGCAATCGCTTCCAACTCTTCTTTCTCTTCATCAGTCGGCTCTTCGGTTACGCCGCGTTGCTGCGCATCCGCTTTCAACTGGTGCATAATGTTTTGAAGTTCCATGTCCTTCATTCCCTCAGGAATGTCAAAATCATGTGCATCATCAAGAAGGTCTAACAATTCCTTCTTCAACTTCATGCGGCTCTGGTTGCTGTATTCCTGATTTGTTTGCTCTTCGATTGCTGAACGCAAAGCTTTCAAATCTTCCAAACCAAGTGATTTTGCGAATTCATCATCAATAACCGCATCTTCAGGTTCGCGAATTTCATGAATTTCAACATCAAAAATTGCATCACGACCCGCAAGTTCAGCTGAACCATATGCTTCGGGAAATGTTACTTTAACCTCAACCTTTTCGCCTGCTTTCTTGCCGATCAACTGATCTTCAAAGCCGGGAATAAACTGGCCACCGCCAAGCTCCAAGTGATGTCCTTGAGAAGCCATACCGGGCTGCTTCACATCATCGTCGGCTGTACGGCCGTCAAAGTCGATCACAACAGTGTCGCCCTTCTTGCTTGCGCGCTTGCCTTCGATAGCTTTTGTTGTTTTGCGGAATGATGAAATACGCTCAAGCGCTTCATCAATCGCTTTATCATCAGCTTTTGCAACTTGCTTCGTTAGCTTGAAACCTTTGTAGTCCTGAACCTCAATCTTCGGAAGAACTTCAATAGACATTGTGTAAACAAGGTCTTTACCTTCATCAAAAGATTTCACTTCGATTTTTGGCTGCAAAGCAGGTGTTAAATCTTGTTCTTGCATCGCTTTTTGAGATGTCTCATTCACAGCGCTCTCAAGAACTTCGCCCATCACGGCCTTACCGTAACGTTGCTTCATCATGTTCATAGGAACTTTACCAGGACGGAACCCCGGAAGTTTTACAGTTTTACTTACTTCCTTCAAACGTAGGTCCACGCGCTCAGAAATCTCACCGGCTTCAACCGTGATTTCTAATTCGTGATTAAGCCCGTCTTCTTTCAGCTTCTTAACTTGCATAATTTGCTCTTCTCTTTTTGTGTACGTCAAAAATTCATATCAAAATCGATGTGCCGTGTCCATGACTGCAACATACCGAAAAAAAAAGCCGCTTAATTGCCGGCTTTTAAAGATGGTGCGGGTGAAGGGACTTGAACCCCCACGCCCGAAGGGCGCCAGAACCTAAATCTGGTGCGTCTACCAATTCCGCCACACCCGCACTAACAATGTATTTTCCGTTCGTTTCCGAACTTGATGCGAGGTTTTACCCTACTTTTTCATCGATTCCAAGTGTTTCTTTCAAAACTTTTGCAATATTTTCATTTAAATCGGATGCAACGAGGCCGGCGCCTTTAATTTCTGCGGATTTCGCGTGAATCCAAACCGATGCACAGGCCGCCAAAAAGCCGTGCATTCCCTGCGCCAACAGGCCACCCACAATACCCGAAAGCACATCCCCTGCTCCGGCTGTCGCTAAAAATGGTGATGCTTTGTCATTCATAACAACCTGCCCGTCAGGCGATGCTATAGTTGTTTCGGCACCTTTTAAAATCACGACAGCACCACTTTCGGATGATGCATTAACTGCTGCCTGCCTTCTGTCGGACGTCATTAACCGTGCCAAAGAAGGAAAAACGCGTTTAAATTCTCCATCATGCGGCGTCAAAATCACATCACGGTGTAACGCGCCATAAAGCTTTGCCTCGTGACCTGCAAACGCATTTAAACCATCCGCATCAATAACCATCGGTATCTTTTCTTGCAGCAACGAAAGAATAATCGCGCGAACAGTTTCATATTCCTCATCCCCTAAACCCGGACCAACAATAGCGCATACGCGCCCCTTCACGGTCGCGCGCTCAACGAAATGCTGAATGGTCATATCATTGCGTGCAATAATATATGGGCGAAATGATTTATAGATATAAATCGGGTCGAAGCCCTGTACCTTTTGACCAAGGGTTAAATAAGGGCTGACAATCGTCACCAGCCCCGCACCTATGCGCGCGGCTCCATCCGCAGACAAACACGCCGCACCTGTCATTTGAACACCACCAAGCACACAGACTTGACCGCGCGTGTATTTGTGACTGAGCGCATCAGGTATAGGAAATTCTTTTAGCCAAAGATCAGGTGTGTTTTTCATGCGGGCATTATATGAAAGCGCACTTCATGATACAAAGATATTTTTAAGGGAATAACAATAAAAAGAATGGGGCGACCGACGGGATTTGAACCCGCGACGTCTCGGACCACAACCGAGTGTTCTACCAGCTGAACTACGGCCGCCACAGAAACAGGTTCCCTTGTCTATAATATATCAATTCATCAGGTCAAGAGGATTATTTACAATAACGCAAAAATTTCACACTACGATGAAAACAACCTTCTTGTTCATCCATATTGTGCGTGCTACTAATTTTATTCCAATTCAATCAAGTATGTAAAGGATCACAACGTGAGCGCTTATAAACTTTCATTTAAATCACCCGCGGATATTTTGAAATATATCGAAGAAAACGATGTTCAGTTTATCGATTTTAATTTCACAGATTTACGCGGAAAATGGCAGCATACCGCCCAACACGTTAGCGCCTTTGACAAAGACATCATCGAAGAAGGTATTGCGTTTGATGCATCATCGATTTCAGGTTGGCGCGCTATTAATGAATCAGACATGTTGCTAAAGCCTGATCTGAACCGCGTAACCTACGATCCGTTCGCCGCGCAAAAGACGATCAAAATTTTCTGTGATGTTTATGACCCTGCGACAAATGCACCGTATAACCGTGACCCGCGTTACGTTGCAAAAGCCGCCGAAAAATATCTAAAGAAGTCAGGCCTTGGAGATACGGCATATTTTGGCCCCGAACCCGAATTCTTTGTTTTCGATGATGTGAAGGTTAATGTAAAAAGCAACCACGTATCATACGAACTGGATAGCGAAGAAGGCCCGTATAATGCAGGGCGGGACTACCCGACCGGCAATATGGGACACAGACCCGGCGTTAAGGGCGGGTACTTCCCTGATAGCCCCGTCGATTCTCTTTCTGATATCCGCGCAGAAATGCTGACAGTTGTTGAAAGCATGGGCGTTTCAGTTGAAAAACATCACCATGAAGTAGCCCCTAGTCAGTGTGAGCTTGGTATTAAATTCGCGACGTTAGTTGAGAGCGCCGATAATATCCAAATATACAAACACGCCGTTCATAACGTTGCACATAGCTATGGCAAAACTGCCACATTCATGCCAAAGCCAATTAACGGCGACAACGGCTCAGGTATGCATGTGCACCAATCCGTTTGGAAATCAGGAAAACCCATCTTCGCCGGAAATAGCTACGCCGACTTGTCAGAGGATGCCATATATTACATCGGTGGTATCATGAAACATGCACGTGCCTTGAACGCATTCACGAACCCATCAACAAACAGCTATAAACGTTTGGTTCCCGGGTATGAGGCACCAGTGTTGTTGGCGTATTCCGCTAAAAACCGTTCTGCAGCCTGCCGCATTCCGTATACCGGCTCACCAAAGGGACGCCGCATTGAAATTCGTTTCCCTGATCCGTCTGCAAACCCATATCTTGCATTTTCCGCTATGCTTATGGCCGGCTTGGACGGCATTGAAAACAAAATCCACCCGGGCGATGCTATGGACCAAGATTTGTATGAACTAAACGCAGAAGAAACAGCAAAAATTCCGCATGTATGCGCCTCTCTTCGTCAAGCATTGGATGCCTTAAAGAATGATCACGACTTCCTCCTTAAAGGTGACGTTTTCACAAAAGATTTGATCTTGGGCTATATCGCACTAAAAGAACAAGAAATCACACGATATGAAACAACCACACATCCCATTGAGCTAGAGATGTATTATTCGGTTTAATGTTTCTCAATATAAAAAATTAAAGCCGCAGAGGATAACTCATGCGGCTTTTCTTATAAGATTTTTGCTTAAGTTATTGGCGATCCAAAAACGCACCAACCATCGGCGTAAACTTACCAACCATAGCCCTATAATTCTGGGTATTTTCTGCCCACACAGCAAAGTTTTCATTACGCGATGGTGTTAACAGCATCATGAAGTAGTAGTAGTTACCACCAACCATAAGCGTATACCAAAATTCATATTCTGTAGAACTGTTGGCACTATCTAGCCCCTTGTATACTTCCGTCAAACCAAAATCGATATCTCGCCCATAAGAAACTTTCCCGTCAAATTCGAGTTTTTCTCCAATCAACATACCTGTAGATTCAATTTTCTTCTTATATTCCCTTACCTCTTCTACCAATGAATTATTCACAGCAGAAGAAACAATCGTAACATCAAGCTTCCCCTCAGTCAGAGAAGACTCAACCCGTCCATAAGTATCTTTTACTTCGCGTACATTAAGCAGCGCAATATCCATACGATCAACAGAACGTGGAGGGCTTGCAACGACTTTCCAGTTCATCGGATACTTTAGTTCAGCCACATCCAGAAAACGAAAATCATACATTTCCATATCTTCTCTTGGATGTTTGTTGATAATATTAAAGCTATCAAGAACAGCAGCCTGCATTGATGCCTTCTCTTTCATGATATTTACCGGCACATAATATCGAGCGATAATCACTTTAGCACCGTTAATGATAACCTTTGTACGCAGGTAAAATGTATAATCCTTTTCCATGACGATCATCAAGGCTTCGACCATATCATCATCATGCACAACAAACCCCTCTGTTGTATATCCACCTTCAAGAATATAACGCAAATACCACTGCACCGCAGTCAGGTTTACATCTAGATTAAGAGCCTGAATATCTATGCGGCTTCTACCGAAGACCGTAGGAGGCCCGATAAATGTGTTCAAATCAGAGAATAGTTTATCACTCATTTTGAAGTTACTGGAAACCTCATCCATTTCCGTCCACCCCTTAGGCACACGAATCTCATACTCCAACACTTCCTGACCGTAGGGTTTTTTGCGCAAAGCATCTGTTTTTTCATTAAACTCCGCTTTATCCATAACCGGAATTTCCGGAAAAGGCTTCACAAAACGCTCAAAAATACCTTGTTCTTTTGCTTGCGCGAGAGCCTCTTGAGGCAAAAACGCAAAAACTCCGATAAAAAGTAAAACAAATAGATATATGTTTTTAACAAAAGGCATAGGAAGTATGTTCTCCGACTTTGAAACTTGTCTTTCATAGTATCGCGTTAAACACCTTCATGACAAGTTCGTTATTCTCGTTGGTAAATAAAATATTTGATTCAAACAGTGCATAAGGTTAATGAATATGACCTGAGCTGTTTATTTTGAGTAGAAAAGAGATTAGAATCCCTCCATGTCTGATTATAATGCATCCTCCATTGAAGTCCTCGAAGGCCTAGAGCCTGTCCGCAAACGCCCCGGTATGTATATTGGGGGTACAGATGAGCGTGCGTATCACCATTTAGTCGGAGAAATCCTTGATAACTCCATGGATGAGGCGGTGGCCGGTCATGCTGATTGGATTGAATTTTCACTTGATGTCGGAAATATCATTACCATTCGTGATAACGGACGTGGTATTCCTGTCGACAAACACCCCAAATTCCCAGATAAATCCGCGCTCGAGGTTATTTTAACGACCTTGCATTCCGGTGGTAAGTTCTCAAACAAAGCATACCAAACATCAGGTGGTTTGCACGGTGTCGGTATTTCTGTTGTAAACGCCCTTTCCGATGATATGTGGATTGAGGTCGCCCGCGATAAAACATTATATAAACAGAGTTTTTCACGCGGCCTGCCCGTTACAAAGCTCGAGAATTTAGGCGCTATCCATAATCGCCGCGGCACAACGGTTTGCTTCCACCCTGATCCCGAGATATTTGGTGATAAGATCGGGTTTAAGCCTGCATGGCTATTTCAAATGCTGCGATCAAAAGCATATCTCTATTCGGGCGTCGAAATACGTTGGAAATGCGATCCCTCATTAATAAAACCGGAAAGCAAAGTAACACCGGAAGCGACATTCAAGTTTCCAAATGGCCTGCTGGATTATCTGACATCCACCTTAAAAGATCGCCCAACGATCACAGATACCGTTTTTAACGGTAACATTAAATTACCGGATGAAGCAGGCCGTGTTGAGTTTGCGATCACCTGGCCCGAAGATGATGACGGTTTTATTCACTCCTATTGTAATACGGTTCCCACGCCACTTGGCGGAACACATGAAAGTGGCCTCAGATCTGCGCTATCGAAGGGTCTACGCGCATATGGCGATATGACAGGCGTTAAAAAGACATCTGTTATTTCTGCGGACGATATCATGTCAGGCGCAGCAATCTTGCTCTCTGTATTCATCAAAGACCCACAATTTCAGGGTCAAACAAAAGAAAAACTCGTGAGCAACGATGTCTCGAAATGGGTTGATTCCGCGATAAAAGATTACTTTGACCTATGGCTCTCAAAAGACCCTAAATCAAGCACAAAGCTTTTAACGGCTATCATTGAAAAGGCCGAGGAACGTCAACGCCGTAAAGAAGACAAAGCAACCGCACGTAAAAGCGCAACGCGTAAACTTCGTCTACCGGGAAAACTTGCTGACTGCTCTCGTCAGGATGCGAATGATACTGAAATTTTCATCGTTGAGGGTGACAGCGCGGGCGGATCAGCCAAACAAGGACGTAACCGTGAAACACAGGCTATCCTACCGTTGCGCGGTAAAATTCTTAATGTCGTTAGTGCTACACGCGATAAAATTCGCGCAAACCAGGAGATTCAAGACCTTATACAAGCGCTTGGATGTGGCTCAGGAAAAGACTTTAACATTGATGCTCTGCGCTATGAGCGTGTGATCATCATGACAGATGCGGATGTTGACGGTGCGCATATTGCGTCATTACTCGTGACGATGTTCTACACACAAATGAAGCCTCTGATTGAAAAAGGTCACCTGTACCTTGCTCAGCCGCCGCTATATCGTCTTGTTCATGGCACAACAAGTGCCTATGCGCGTGATGACTTGCACAAAGATGAGCTCATGGAAACGCTTTTCAAAGGTAAGAAAAATATTGAAGTCAGCCGTTTCAAAGGTCTTGGTGAAATGCCCGCCAAGCAGCTTAAAGAAACGACAATGGATCCGAATTCACGTATATTACTTCGCGTGACACTGCCTGACGCCATGGCAGCTTTGGGAATTAATCCCGATGAAATGGAAGACGAAGAAGAAGAGTTCGTAACACCGCAGGCAGATGCTGATGACCTCGTACAACGCCTTATGGGGAAAGATGCCGAAGCGCGTTACCGTTTTATTCAGGACAACGCCCAATTCGTAGAAGACATAGATGTCTGATAATTTGGGCCGAAAATGAAAAAATTTATTTTCACACTCCTTCTATTATTGTTCATCGCAGTTTCTGCGGGTGGCGTTTACGCCTATTACGTCTATATCCCCGAGAAAATTGAAAAACGAGTCTTAGAAGGACTAACATCTCTTGGGTTTGAAACATTTTGGTTTGAAAAAATAGAGCATAAAAACGGCGGCGTTTCGATTTCAAATATCACCCTTGATAAGGATGGATTCAGCAAAGTTGAGAATATCACCATACGTTTCTCCCTTTGGCGCCTCCTCTTGAGTCCGGATAGCTCACAAAATATAAATATCACCGGCCTAAGCCTTACAGGCGACCTTAGCGCGGCAAACAAACTTTCCTTTTCGGGCGTCCCCGATAATACACGTCTTATCAATGGCATAACCTCCGGTATATCAGCAAATATGGTGAGTATTGAAAACGCACAAGCTGATATTTTATCCGAAACATATGGCGGCCTGAAGGTAAGCTTTGACGGGCAAATCAATCTTGAAAACATTGATAAAATTACGATGAGCGGTATTTTAAAAAGTACGCAGCATCAGCTTGGTTTTCATGCAAAAATAAAATCAGAACTCACTGATTTAAAAAAATTAGAAACAAATACAACTATCGAACAAATTGCATATAATCACAAAAACATCCGCCTGAAACGCGGCACAGCCGAAATTAATTCGACATATAATTTAGAAACGGCTCAGAGCAAAGCTACGATTGAATCACAAATTGCCAATGTTAATTGGAACGAATTACCATTATCAAAAATAAAGGCCAAGCTGACATACAAAGATGGGCGCAGAGAAGAATTTTTCGTCGAAGGACAAACTGCCGGGTATGCTCAAATCGATTGGAACGCAAGAATATCACATACCTCTGAGGAAAATAATAATGATAAAATCGAGCTGACGTTAACGCCAAAATCCGTCCAAGATATTATTACTTATATGACTGCGAACGCCCTTTTACCTGCAGACATACGCTTCCCGGATTATTTAGACAATTTGGAAACGCCGATTATTACACTTGATAGCAAAAGAAATGCGCATGACACATATGACGGCGAATTTCGTATTTTCCTGAATAATCCGAATGTCGAATTACGCGGTACATATAAACAGGATGCCGACAAAAAGGCTGAAGGGGCTTTTTATATCCCTAAAACGAATATCTACCTTGAAAAGAATGAGGATAATACCCCCGTTGAAACATCCTTTTTTGAGATTTCCACATCGGGCGACTTTGTATGGACGCCCAAAACGGCAAAATCCAAAAATGATTTTTCTTGGAAAATTGATACAAATGTTCATAACGGTACCATCGATATGGGCGCATTAAAATTACCGTATCTGACCGGTAAATTCTCTGAAAACTCTGAAAAGAAACTGACCGGAGTGCGCCGTTTGCCATTTAAGCTTCCGCTCAAAAAAAACATACCTAACCGTGGTTTTGTCGAACTCAATCTTGCGGAAAGGGATGCTCCCTATATTAAGTCAGCAAAACTTCAAATTTATGGTGGTGAAATTGCATCAAAAACCTCATTAATTGACGATAAAGGCAAGATCAAAAAATCATTAGAACTAGGCGTATCAGATATTAATTTATCCCAGTTGTTTAAGGATGCCGGTTTTAACGACGTCGAAATTTACGGGTATATGGGGGGCGTCATTCCCATGACCCTAAAAGATGATATTATTGAGGTTAAAGGCGGGATACTACAAAGCCAAGGCGGCGGCGTAATTAGCCTGTCAGATAAAATGGCTCTTGCACTCTTTCCCGGAAGTTCGGCAAAAATGCAAAATATACGCGCGGCCATGAAACGATATCATTACGAATATTTCGAGGTACGCTTGGATGGCGATCTCGCAGGTCGTGTTATGATGACCCTAAACGCCAGCGGTAAAAACCCGAACATGGATACTGACAAACCCGTAGACTTAAACCTGCAAATTGAAACACAAATTTCAATGTTGTTCTCAAGGTTACTTCAATAATTCATCACTTATGGATAATCGCAGAAATCATATGTTACCTTGGCAAATGATTTTGCACCTTCGGTAACAGTGAAACGGAATTCCTTATCTTTCACAACAGTTGAGTGATAAATAGGCAAAACACCGCTTTTCACAACCTCCTCACCGCCGCGTGGGCTAAAGCGCACCTCAACCGCCTGCCCCGGGTCAAACCATGCTTCTTTTTGCCCTTGATTATTTTGTGCTGGAACGCCGCTTGCGTTAATAATAACGGCCCCCCCGCTCACGGTGGCAACACTGTCGGGGCCATTATACATAGGCGTTTTCACGACAAAGCGCTTTGTCTCTGCGTCACTGCAATTTTGCGGCGGACGTGCCATAGAAATAACAGAGCTAAGGCGTTCTGATGTTATCCCCTTATCCAATTGCTGACGGACAGATTCGAGCAAATCCTTCATAGGGCCATCAGATGTAAGCTCATCATAATTGGCGCGCATTTGTTCTAAACGTACATTTGCCGTCTGCGCTTCGGCCCTTAAATCTGTTATTACATTTTGAATGTTTTTAAGATCTTCGTTTAATGCCTGCTTATCCTGCTGCAGAATATAAATATTCTGCCTAGAACGCATCTCTCCTACCCAGTACCCGGCACCGAATATAAAGGCAAATAAAAATATAAAGCTAAGGATATTCGTCATACGCTTTGACGCGCGTTGACGATAGCGTGCATTTGGATCGTAGGAATAGATGCTCATATTAGGTTCATTTAAATATTAATTCAGACCAAAGTAAAACTTCATAATAAAAATATAAGTAATCCAGAGAACAAGAACAAGAGGCATCCCCGCTTTTACGAAATCTCTGAACTTATATTGCCCTGGCCCCATAACAAGAAGATTGGTTTGATAACCTATAGGTGAGGCAAAAGAACAATTAGCGCCAAAAACAACAGTGATCGCAAACAAGTAATAGAGATTATATGTGGCGTCTTCAGGCACCTGAAAATGAGATGCCATATTAAGAGCGATTGGCGTAAAAAGAATCGCACACGCATTATTCGTCAAAACATTTGTCGTGATAGCAACAATAAGAAACAGCAGAGATGCAACCATCAAAGGTGAATCTGCAAACGGAACCTTCAAAATCAGACCGGCAATAAAATCAGCACCGCCTGTAATTTGTAACGCAGCACCAAGCGCAAGCATCGAGCCGACAAGCAAGAAAATTTTACGATCAACTGCCCGTGTTGCCTGACGAATATTCAAACACCCTGTTCCAATCATAACAACCGCCCCAGCAAACGCAGCAGCAGGAATAGAGATTATGCCAGCAGCCGCACTCCCGATTGTTGCCAAAAAGATTGAAATAGCGATAGGTGCTTTCCCAGGAACAGGAAGATCACGCTTTGATCCTGACAACACAATGAAATCAGGGTTGCGACGCAAATTATTGATACGGCTGTTTTGACCGGCCACCAACAAAACATCACCGGCCTCCAGCCTTATGCGCCCTAAACGTCGACGCACAACACGCGCACGACGTTGAATACCAAGAACAATAACGCCAAAACGCTTGTGGAACCCTATGTGATCAATCGACATATCCACCATTCTTGATGCAGGCGTAATCATGATCTTAGCCAGGACGCGCGTTTCCACACCACCAAGTGCAGAAGTTACCGCCTCATCCTCATCATCCGGAGGCCCGTCAATAACTTGTGCCTCTTCATCAGACAACAAAAACCCAGGGTATTTTGTCAAAAGGTCCGCAAGCGATTTACGCGTTGCAGCCACAATCAATATATCACCACTGTGAATTTTATGCCCCTCGAATGGTGGCAAAATCAAATGACCACCGCGTTGGATCAATTTTACATTCATCCCTTTTAGTGCCGAAAACTTCCCATCAACACACTCGGCTCCAACAAGCTTACTGTCTTCTGCAATATCAAGCTCAGCCACAAACTCCTTTTCATCTCCGACGAGTTCTTCTTTGATCGAAGTTCTGCTTTTCAGCATACGCGGAATAACTAAAAGAACATAAACAAACCCAACCACGGCAAGCATCATCCCGGGGTATACAAAATCAAAGAAGCCAAGCGCAGGATAGCCAAGCTCAACCATCGTGGAAGACACCAACAGGTTCGTCGATGAGCCTACAAGCGTAATCATACCACCCAAAATGGCGACAAAACTCAATGGCATCATGACTTTACTTGCTGGCATACTTGATGATGCCACCAACGCCTGCATAATGGGAATGGCAATGATAACAAGTGGCGTATTGTTCATAAACGCACTTAAAATCATCACAAAAATGAAGATCAACATAATTGAAAGTTTTGCCAAACCGGGCCGCGAGAAAACTAAAAAGTTTGTAAGAAACCGCAAGGAATCTGTATGGATCATGCCTTGCCCCATAACCAACAATGCCAAAACAGCAATAAGGGAAGGGTTTGAAAAACCGGATAAAATAACTTTCGGATCTAAAAGGTTATTCCCTGCATCATCCGTTATTTCAAAAATTTGTCCATAAAGAAGCAAAACCGTCATCAAGATAACGCTCGTTACCTCCAACGGCAATTTTTCCCGAACAAATGCGATCACCGCCGCACCCGTCAAGATCAACATAAACCACATATGAAAGTCCGGATGAATATCCAAAGCCACAGTTTCACCTTTTATAAGACATAGAAACGAGCAAGGAGTATACCCTAAAACACAGGATCAAATAACTGTAAAATGATGTTTTTATTCACTATCGCCGACTTGAAGGCCCGATGTTTTGAATTCACCCAGATTTTTAAAGCCGATACGCAAGAATAACTCTGTGCCGCTGTCACCTGATGAATCATCTGTTAACGTTCTTTGACCAGTCACAGATAAAGAAATACATTGCCCTGTATAATCAACCCCCAGCAAAGCTTCACGCAGGCCAGGATCTTCTCCCAAATCCTGACGCGCAGCACCAAAAACACGCCATTCTTCGTTGATGTTATACGACGCGCTATTCGTGATTTGCTCGCGTGTTTCGTCAATATCCGTGCCCTCTAATGCCTTGGCATACAGGTAACTCGTACTAAGTTGCAGGTTTTTATACTTCATACCGGCTTCAACTTCATGGCGCTGCGAAGAAAGCTGATCATTATCGAGCTGAAACCTGTAATCCAATCTGTAATCATTTTGATAATTAGCCGTAACTTGGCCGACAAAGTCAGAACTTTGTTCATTCAAACCTGAACCTTGCCCAAACGGATTTTCATCATCATCAAAGCGATAGCTCTGTCCGATAAAGACGTCGGCATGACTGCCTGCGTATGAATAAATACCAGTACGCAAACCATATGTGACATGTGTTTGATCTTCAAAACCGTCAAGGCCTGGAAACCTATTAGGTTCAAATATATTGAGCGTATCAATCTGAATGTCTTGGCTATCCTCATTCGGAATATCAGAATCGTCGCTAATATTCGGTGCAGCTGTCAATGAAACAATCGGCTCTAACGTGATTTGCGCAGTCTGCAAAGGCTTAGCCATAGGATAAGATGTCTTAATATCAAAATAGCCAAAACCGCGCGCTTCTGATGATCGCCCGTCAATTGCCGGATCATTATCTGACCCGTTACGATCAGACACATCATAAACCAATCCGATTGCACGTGTATCAAGGTCCGCAACCAAGCCAAGATCAGAAACCAATCGGCGTTTCCAGCCCAATGACGCCGAACCGCGCATTACATCCTGACCGTTGCCCTCACGTGCCAAACCAAGTGTCGTAAAATTAGCATCCCAACGCCCACCGACCAGAGGAACACCCGATGGCTCACCTATGAAATTGGCATATACTTCAGGAAGGATATATGGCTGATCATCGACGCGCTCTTCTTCGATACGCACATCTTGAAACGCAAGTGCACTGGCTACGGCATAATTTCTGCCGGAGAATCGTTCAACATAAATTTCATTTTCCAGAACATCTTCACTATCGATATCATATTGACGTAGATATTGATCATCCGATGCTAAATCCAGACGAATACCACTACGCCATTCATTATTGATATCCCAAAGGCCGTCCGCTTTAAAATTACCGCGCCATTCACGATCCTCCGTAAACTCAACACCTGCACGATCACTGGTCCGTTCCGAATATGTTGTGCTACCGAAAAGCTCAAGACGTGCATCTTGCCATCGTTTACGCCACTCACCGTTAATCATCGGTGTTTCACGTGACATAACCATTAACCCGATTGTCGCATCTTGATCAGGCGCTATATCCCAATAATAACGCCCCTCTACGAAAGCACCAAGATCGCTCTTATACCCTGCTGTCGGCGTTAAAAAACCACTCTTTCGCTTAACCGTACCATCGGGATGCGCAAAATACGGCATATATGCAACCGGCAAGCCCTTTACCTCAAAACGGGCATTTCGGTAACTAATTGTTTTATTTTCTTTATCATGCTCGACTTCAGATGCCCTGATCTGCCATAACGGATCCTCTTCGGGATTATCCTTACATGTTTCACATGGTGTATAAAACGCATCCTTCATAACGGTCTTTGTGCCGCCCATATGCTTCCCGTTTGACGCCTTAAAGCGGGAGCCGTCAACAAGAAGCGACTGAAGCCCCTCAACAAATCCATTTTTCAATGCATCGTTAAATTCCACGCGGTCTGCATAATGCTTATCACCTGTAATGTCGGTAAACTCAACATTGCCTTGAGCAACAACAGTGTCGTCACTAAGGTTATAAACAATCTTATCGGCACGAACAGTTCTGCCGTCCTGTTTTAGGATAACATCACCGGTTGCAGTAACAATTTGCCCTGAATTATCATGAGAGAGTGAATCAGCCTGTAAATCAACAGGTGCATTCTTATTGCCTTGTGCCAATACGGGTGCGGAGTATCCCCCAACAGACAGTGCCATCGCCGCGACGGAGCATAATTTTATAAAATAACGTGCATTAAATTTTTTCATGAAGGACATCAGAAAGCAGGAGTAAGAAGAATCTACCTTGTTATCATTCACGATTTTGTTCTTATAAGTCAACATACGCAGTAAAAATTAGAGTTTAATACTCACAATCTAGTTATTGAAAAAAGCGGGAACCTCATCACCGAAACCGTTAACATCCGCCACCTCATCATTGCGCTGGGATTTGTTTTTTGCTCCGTCACGCCCCTTACTTTTGGTTGCGGGTATATTCTCGCGAGGAGTATTTTTTGACTGATGCTTACGACTATCATCAGTTTTCCCGCTGTGCTTTTCTTCGCCCTTATCGTCAATTTTAATCGTTTCGATCTTACTGTCGATGCGCTTCAGAAGAGCCATCATAAACTTGTCATCATATTTTGTAACAAGCATCCACGCGCGCCCTTTTTGCCCTGCGCGCCCTGTACGGCCAATGCGGTGAACATAATCATCCGGGTTCATGGGAACATCGTAGTTAAAAACATGCGATACACTGTCTACATCGATACCACGTGCAGCAACGTCACTACAGACCAACAAATTAATCTCATTACTCTTGAATTTCTCAAGTGTTTCCATGCGCGCCGATTGCGCCATATCACCATGCATAGCGCGCGCTTTATACCCTTTATTCGCAAGCCACTTGCTCAAAGAATCGACGTCGCGTTTGCGGTTACAGAAAATAAACGCTGTTTGCACATTCTCTTGCTGAATAATCTTTTCCAAAACATTGTTTTTTGCCTTTGGCGAAGATACAGGAACCTGAAACTGTTCAACCGTAACGGCCGTTGTTGCCGGCGCAGATACAGCAACCTCTTTCGGGTTACTCAAAAACTTTGATGTCAGCGCCTTAATTTCGGGTGCCATCGTCGCAGAAAACAACAACGTTTGACGCAACGGCGGTAACAATGAACAAATCTTTTCAATATCTGGAATAAAGCCCATATCAAGCATGCGGTCGGCTTCGTCAATCACTAAAATCTTAATATCATTCAACAGGATATTTCCGCGTTCAAACAAATCAATTAAACGCCCCGGCGTTGCGATCAATACATCAACACCACGCTCCAGAACCTTAATCTGATCGGCCATATTCGATCCGCCAATAAGCAGAGCCTTACTCAGGTTACAATTCTTTCCGTACATATCGAAATTATCAGCAATCTGTGCGGCCAATTCACGCGTGGGAGATAAAATCAAAGAGCGTGGCATACGTGCCTTTGCACGACCACCATTTAAAATCTCAATCATCGGCAATGTGAAGCCTGCCGTCTTACCCGTACCCGTTTGCGCCAAGCCAACGACGTCGCGTGCCATCAAAATATTCGGTATTGCTTTTTCTTGAATGGGGGTTGGGCTATCATATCCACAATCCCTAATTGCCGCTAAAATCGGCTCACTTAACCCTAAGTCCTCAAATTTCATTTAGTATTTTTCTATCTCTTATATTTCTTTTCGTGATTAGAGCTATTATAAATAGCCGAGAAAAGCAAATAAAACTACAAAAGTGAGCGCAAAATGAGCTTAAAAGTCGCCATTCAAATGGATCACATCAAAGATGTTAAAATTGAAAAAGATTCAACTTTCGTCCTCGCATTAGAGGCACAGAAACGCGGACACACACTTTATCACTATCTTGCGCCGCAACTTTCACTGGAAAATGGTGAAGTTTTTGCGCGCGCACAACGTCTGGAAGTTCGTCGTGAAAAAGGCAATCACTATACGCTGGGCGAAGAAGAAATCATCAATCTGGGTGAGGATATCGATGTTGTTCTGATGCGCCAAGACCCGCCATTTGATATGAGCTATATTACGGCCACCCATATATTAGATCACATTACTCATAAAACATTCGTATCAAATAACCCGAGCGAAGTACGCAACGCGCCAGAAAAGCTATTGGTAACATATTTCCCTGATCTGACACCTGAAACATTAATCAGCGCGGAAAAACATGCCATAAAGGCTTTTTATGCCAAACACGGCAACATTATCCTAAAGCCACTCTATGGCAATGGTGGCGAACAGGTATACCACATCGATGAAACAGGAAAGAATATCAATGCCTTATTAGAGATGTTTGAAGCATTTTATAGAGAGCCTATCATCGCGCAAAAATATATTCCAGAAGCATCTAAGGGCGATAAACGCATTATACTGATTGATGGTGAGCCCGCAGGCGCAGTTTTACGCGTTCCGGTTAAGGGCGAGTCACGCGCCAATTTCGATGCCGGCGGTTCAGGTGTGAAAACCGATCTAACGCCGCGTGAAATTGAAATTTGCGAACGCATCAAGCCTATCCTGAAGGAACGCGAGCTTGTATTTACAGGAATTGATATCCTTGGTGATTATTTGACCGAAATTAACGTCACCTCACCAACAGGCCTCCAACAGATCAATGCTCTTAATGGTGTTTGCCTTGAGGCACAGCTTTGGGATGTTTTTGAAGAAAAAGTCAGAAAGCTTAAAGGATGAACAAAAAAGAAATCGAAGAAGGCACTGAGTTCACACCAAAATTCGATGCGCATGGCCTGATACCTTGTATCACCACCTGCGTAGAAACACGTAAAGTGCTGATGTTTGCCTTCATGAACGCAGAAGCACTTAGTAAAACAATAGAAACAGGTGAAGCGCATTACTGGTCACGTAGCCGAAATTGCCTCTGGCATAAAGGTGCGACAAGCGGGTTTACACAAAAAGTAGTGGAAATGCGCACAGATTGCGATCAAGACTGCATCCTGATTTCTGTTAGGGTCAATAAAGACGGGGCCAGCGAAGGGACATGCCACACGGGGCGCGACAGTTGCTTTTATCGTTTAATAAAAAGCGATAAAGAATTGATATTTAATGAACATGATCAAAATGAACAGCAAAATAAATAACCGTGTTCACAACGAATAGCAACGTTGCGATTTTTAATATCAACAACGCATCTTTCTTTTTCGGCTCACACGCACCATGCACGCATCCCGTATCATGGCAGTCTACACGCTTGGTGATAAAGTGAATTGCCCAACCAAGTAACATCACAAAACCGGACATAGCCATCATCGGAATTTCATAGTGATGCATTGTATCATGCACTGACTCCATCCAGAATGGCATCGCACCAATCAGCCCCATACCAATGAATAAAGTCACCAGACTAAAAATTGTCGGAAGCACACAACAAAAAACGTGGCTCATCTCTGATGCAACCAGAACCCAAGAGAAAACATTCTGCACTTTTTTCATTTGTGTCATAACACGCCAATCTCATTATCCATCATGAAGTTGTTATGTTATAGAATAACACAAATTATCGCGCAAGGAAAAAATGTAACACTATAACATTGCACATTATTCCGCAGCGATGTCATGGGCATCAGAATACGCGGCATCAGTAATATGCATCTCTGCACTGCGTCGCCCCATCCATTCATTAATCGTCAGACGCCCAAGAATGTCAATCGGCCTCGTGCCTGCGCGTTGCAAGGCATCACCAAGCGGCGTATCAACGGCGCGAAACGCCATCGCCTTCACGCGGGCACCGCCCTCCCAATCACCGATCATTACACTAATATGGGAGCCACCACGAATATCAACCTTGTGTATACGAACATTACGCAGCAAAAACTGCGGCTCCGGCTGCTCCTGACCAAACGGACCGACTTTTTGCTGCAGCATATCAACCAACCCAGTTGTTAAACCACCAGCCGTTAAGACGCCATCAACAACGGTTTCCACATTTGCATCCACGTTTTCCGCTTGTTTTTCTATGTGCGTTTTCAAATAAGCATGCAACGCATCAAGATTTTCAGGCAGCACCGTAAAACCACCTGCCATTGCATGCCCGCCGCCCTTTTCAAGCAGCCCCGCACCGCGCGCATCAATAAAACTTTGTGCAATATGAATACCTGCAACAGAACGCCCCGAGCCTCGCCCCTCCTTACGTCCTGATAAATCACAAGCATAAGTCACAACACATGTCGGTTTATTATATTTTTCCTTTAACCTGCCTGCAACAAGACCACTTAAACCGGGGTGCCAATCCTCATTGGCGACTAATATCAAGGAATCGTTTTCCATGTCGCGCTCTTCGACCATATTAATCGCTTGCGCTTCCATCTCTTGCTGAATGCTTTTGCGCTTATCATTACAATCATTTAATGTCCACGCGATATTCTTACACTCCTCAGGCTCATCAGAGCAAAGCAGCTTTGCCCCAAGATCAGCTTGATGCACACGGCTCCCTGCGTTTATGCGTGGCCCTATAACGAACCCGCAATCATATGTTGTCATCGGCGCAGATATGCCCGCAACGTTCATTAGCGCCTGAATGCCAATATTCATTTGCGTCGGCGGCACCGCAAAACCTGTGCGCACCAATAAGCGGTTCACACCAACCAACGGCACCATATCGCATACGGTACCCAAAGCGACGATATCAAGCATTCCCTTTAAATCAGGCTCACTCATGTTTCTCTTTTGATAAAACCCTCTGGCACGCAAACGGCTATTGATTGCAACGCACATCATGAAGGTCACGCCAACCGCCGCAAGCATATCAAGTCCCGATGCATCATCTTTACGTTTCGGGTTCACAACATGCCAACAATCCGGCAGTTCATCCTCAGCCTCATGGTGATCAGCAATAACAATGCGCAGGCCCATATCCGTACCCGCCTTAACCACATCAAACGCGGTTGTTCCACAATCAAGCATCATAAGAACATCGGCGCCCAGTTCATGCAAATGCCTCAATGCGTCAACATTTGGGCCATACCCTTCACTTAAACGATCGGGAATATATATATGCGCCTTAATGCCTATGGCTAATAAGAACCGATAAAGAACCGCTGATGACGTTGCGCCATCAACATCAAAGTCACCAAAAATGGCAAAATTCTTCCCCTCTTCTATTGCAATAGCAACATCCTCAGCCATATTCCCCATCCCTTTCAAAGAGAACGGATCAGGGAAGTCATTTTTTAAGGTCGGGTTTAAAAATGATTCGACATCAGAATACGCAACACCGCGCTGTACAACGAGCCGCGCCACCATTTCAGGCACTTCAAATTGGCGCACTATCTGTGTGACCTGATCCATATCCGCATCAGGCATCACCCACTTCGCATGGCTTAAAGAATGATTTTGTAATATTTTTGACATAGAATTAAGGATAAACCATTCACGTCACAATACAATGACAGAATGATAGCAATCTTTAAATATCAAGATCAGATCCCATTTGAAATTGCGTCACAGCTTGCGCATCTATTTCACGCATGACCGCAAAAAAGTCTTCATCCTGTAATTTCTCAGCAAAAAGCGACGCATCTGTAACCTTTAAAGAGCCTTTTGAAGATATTGCAAATACAATATCACTCTGCGGGTCCGCAAATTCAATTTGGTCTATGCCGGCGACGCAGCTCTTTAAAAAACCAACATTTTCACTCGGCTCTAATGCTTTTTTATCCAAATACAGATCATTAAGCGTTTTTGCGTTGATATTGACCTTTCGATAGCGCTCAATGTCCAGCAAAGTACTCACATCATAAATACGCATAGAATGCCTATCACCATATGCCACCAAATCCTGCGGTTCCCCCTTTGGGACATTATTATTAAAAAATTCATACCGAAATTCGGGCTCATCACGTTTGAGCCACTGCATAAATTTACTCGGTATCCCCTTATGCGCTTCAATGCTCAAAGCCAGAAAATCATCAACAGAGCGATATCTACCTGTTTCCAAACCTCGGTTATAGCCACGTTCAACTATTTCAGCGGGGTCAGTCACAATAAAACACATATGCAGCGCATCCGCTTTGCTAACAAAATTAAAAACACGTTCATTTTCTTCGGCACTGAATGTGTCAAAACGAAACCTATCAATAAGCATATTCGGTAATGCATTATTTTGGTTATACGTTTCACGCAAATAGCGATCCACTTTTTGGTCAATGACTTGCAATTCTTCCGCGGTCAACATACCAGCATATTTATAAGCATCACCCAAACTATCGTAATCAATCATCATTTTGCGGCATACATCAGGACTAATCATCGCAAAGTCACTGAGATCATCTAGACCGCAGTCCTGCATATAATCAGTCATCCCCTTGCTCAGAGATGTTCGAAACGAGCTCTTCCCCGAAGCAGACGCCCCCTTTAATGAAATGATTATTGATTTTTGCGCCATAGGAACTGAGCGCAAGCCAAGACTTTGAACAATCGCATCAACATCCGGTTCAAGCTCTTGACCGAGCATGTAGCTTCCATATTCATTACAAACCATATTGGTCGCTATTTTATTAACCACATCCGGATTATGAACCATGCGCCCAAACCGAGTACCAACACCTTCGCATACCGTAGCCAAGTTTTTGTATACTGATTTCATTTTCTCATCAGATTCCTCCGCAGCACGCTGACGAAAAATTGCAACATGATTTGAATCGCCAACCGATACATCAGGCGTCTTTGGCGCATCACCCTTTTTCCATGATGCAATAGACGAGAAGAACGCAGATATTCCCGTTTTTTTTAGCTCCTCATGCGCCTTTGGCTGGGGGAAATATGTTTCTTCCAATAATTTTTTGATTGTATTTGAAATGTCATCGCGCAAAGCATCATGCTTTTGCTTAAACTCATCCATTCGCGGTGCAACAGCCTCATCCATAATGTTCTTCGTGAGCTCTCTAAAGCGCTTACCAAAAACAAGGTAATTGTCACCATCATCGATATGAACACGCACCATTGTGCGCAAAAACGCTTCATGCAGCAGCAGGCGTTCAGGCTTAACCGAAACAACATCAAGCAGCTTCAAACCGCAAAAGTCAGAAAGCTCAAACGCATCTTTACGACTTGTGTCTACATTTTCGGGATTAAAATAGGTAAAAAGATTCTCATGCTCAGGCGGCACAACGCCTCGCATGCCCGGGTTCCAAGCATTAAATTCCTGCTGATCATCCATATTGAACTACTCATTATTTGCGCACTAAAACACGCATGATACAACAGGCATTATACATAACAAAGATTAAATTGCTTTAATCCAATCTTTACGCTTAAAGTTATGCGTTGCCTCGATACGTCGAACCGTCCCGGACTTAGATCTCATAACAATCGTTGAGGTTTTCGCACCACCAGGGTAGCGACGCACGCCACGAAGCATTGCACCATCTGTAACACCTGTGGCGGCAAACATAACGTTATCACCTTTTGCAAGGTCATCAGTCGTGTAAATAGCATTCAGGTCAGTAATGCCCCAACGCTCTGCGCGGCCACGCTCATCATCATTACGAAATGTCAAACGACCCAACATTGAACCGCCAATACACTGTAGCGCCGCAGCAGCCAACACGCCCTCCGGCGCACCACCTGAACCAACATACAGGTCAATACCCGTATCAGGTTCAGTTGTTGCAATTACTGCACTCACGTCGCCGTCACCAATCAAATTGATACGCGCCCCTGATGCACGAACATCTGTAATCAATTGTGCGTGACGCGGGCGGTCAAGAATACAAACCATAAGCTCTTCGACTTTACCGCCTTTTTCTTTTGCCAGCTTTTTAAGAACATCTTCAATCGGCGCATCAAGATCTAAGATACTCGGATCAATACCAGCACCAACTGCAATTTTTTGCATATAAACATCCGGTGCATTCAAAAACCCACCTTCATCTGTCATGGCCACAACAGCAAGTGCGTTTGGACCACCAGCCGCAGTGATGTCTGTCCCTTCCAAAGGATCAAGCGCGATATCGACCTTTGGCCCTTTGCCGTCGCCGACCTCTTCACCGATATAAAGCATTGGCGCTTCGTCACGTTCACCTTCACCAATCACAACGCGCCCTTTGATGTGTAAAGAATTCAACGCATGACGCATCGCATCCACGGCAACCTGATCCGCTGCGACCTTATCACCGCGCCCGACAAGCTTAGACGCTGCTAATGCCGCCGCCTCTGTTACACGCGCAAGTTCCAACGCAAGGTTACGATCCATCATAGTTTCTTGATTCGGTTCATTCATTTCGACTGCTGCCTGTGTCATTGTTGATAATCCTTTTATTCATTTCGCCCTAGCTATATCTCTTCGATACGCATCAAACAAGGTTTTTCGTTACAAACGCTCAATTTCTCAATAGCTTCCACTGCATTTACAACATTTTCATGACGTGAATCATGAAGGGTCAATACAATAGGAACCGCCTGCCCCGGTGCACGTGCACGTTGCACCATGCCCTCGATCGAAATCTTCTGCTCCTTAAGGATTGCAGAGATATCGGCGACAACACCCGGCTGGTCAATAACCGATAAGCGCAGATAATAACGCGCCCTTGTTTCACCTAAATCAATCCATGACGCGTCAGAAAGTTCCATCGCTGGTATACCAAATGTAGGAACCTTAAAGCCGCGGGCAATATCAATGATATCAGATACGACAGATGATGCCGTCGGGCCTTCACCTGCACCTTTACCCGTAAGCAGTGGTGTTTCCACGAAATCCCCTTCGGCATAGACCGCATTATACACATCATCAATGATACCCATTGGCGAGTTTATAGGAACTAAACACGGCTCAAGAATTTGCATAATTTTGCCGTTCACACGACGCGCAATACCCAGCAATTTAATGCGGTATCCGAATTCTGTTGCATACGCAATATCCGTCGCATTCACGTGCGATATCCCCTGAATCTTCATTGCATCAAAATCAGGTTTAACACCAAATGCGATCGACGTTAAAATGCACAATTTATGCGCAGCATCAATGCCTTCAATATCAAAAGTCGGATCGCTTTCCGCATAACCAAGATCCTGCGCCTCTTGCAAAACATCGTCAAAGTCGCGCCCTGTTTCGCGCATCATTGTCAGAATGTAATTACATGTCCCGTTAAGGATTCCGTATACAGAATGAATATTATTTGCCGCAAACCCCTCACGCATCGCCTTGATAATCGGGATACCGCCGGCGACAGCAGCCTCATACGCAAGACTCACGCCTTTTGATTCCGCCTGTAGCGCTAAGTCATAACCATGATGCGCAACAAGTGCCTTATTCGCAGTCACCACATGGCGACTGTTATTAATTGCTGCATTCACAAGATCCGCAGCAACGCCTTCGGAGCCACCAATCAATTCTACGACAACATCAACATTTTCATGTGCGGCAAGATCTGCCGTATTATCAACCCAATCATAAGAAGATAAGTCTACACCACGGTCTGTTCCCTTGCTTCGTGCAGAGACAGCCACAATTTCAATCGGGCGCCCTGCTCTGGCGGTAATAATGTCTGCGTTTTGCGTTAAAATCTTAACAACACCTACACCTACTGTTCCCAAACCGGCTATTCCGACGCGCAATGGCTCACTCATGACCTTATTACCTGTGTTAATTTGTTGAATTATGGTCTTAACGCGGTTTTGAATCAGTTTCAAGGCAGTGCGTCACTCTTTTTCATTTCATACGAAGAAAAACTGGCCTCATTATTGCTAAGCTTCATGCCGTCATATAAAAAGTAATTACACGAACAGAGAAAATATCCCCCATGACCCAAAACGGAAACACCGAACACCCCAAAGAATTCAAAGCCCCTGACCCGGTTGCATTGGGTCAAGCCATGTTAGATGCATATCAAAAGGCACAACCTATCTTTGAGGAGTATGTGGAAAAATATGCCTCACCCGACAGTATGGAAAAATTTGCATCCATTAATTTCGATCCGATGAATGTGAAAGAAGCCTATCTCGATTTTCTGGACCAAGTCATGTTAAAGCCGGAAAAGTTTATCGAGCTTCAACAAAACTATATGCAAGACTGGATGGAACTTTGGCAAAGCAGTGTTTCACGGTTCATTGGTGAAACTCAAGAAGAGCAAGATAATCGTTTTGACACAAAGGATCGCCGCTTCAAGTCACAAGAATGGCAAGAAAGCGCCCTTTTTAACTTCATTAAGAATTCATACCTACTGACATGCAAACACATGGAAGATGTGATTACGAATACTGACGGATTAAATGATAAGCAAAAAGAGAAACTAAGGTTTCAAACGCGCCTGTTCAGTGACGCAATGTCTCCGTCCAACTTTTTGATGACCAACCCCGATGTGTTAAACGAAACACTGAAAACAGGTGGAGAAAATTTGGTAAAGGGGTTCGAGAACCTGATCAATGACCTGAAACGCGGTCAAGGTGACCTGAGCATCAGCACAACAAATTACGAAGCCTTTGAACTTGGCAAAAATATTGCCGTCACAGAAGGTCAAGTAGTATATCAAAATGACCTGATGCAATTGATTCAATATGCACCGAAAACGGATCAGGTTTTTAAGACACCACTTTTGGTCATCCCTCCATGGATTAATAAATATTATATTCTGGATTTACGTGCTGGGAATTCACTCATTGAATGGTTAGTTGAACAAGGGCACACCGTTTTCACGGTATCTTGGGTCAACCCGAATGCAAGCCTGGCAAAGAAAACCTTCGCAGATTATATGAATGAAGGTATTTTGGAATCACTGGATCAAATAGAGAAGATCACAGGCGAAAAACAGATTAATGCGATGGGCTATTGCCTAGGGGGTACATTACTGGCGACAACCTTGTCGTATCTACATACGAAAAAACAAGAAAAGCGCATTAAATCTGCGACCTTCCTGACGACATTGCTAGATTTTGACAAAGCCGGGGATATGAAGCTCTTCCTCGATGACGAGCAAATAAAAGCCCTAGAGCACATGATGCAATCACAAGGCGTTTTAAGCGGTAAAGAGCTTCAACGTACATTCAGCTTAATGCGTGCAAATGACCTGATATGGTCGTTTGTTGTGAATAATTACCTCTTGGGTCGTGAACCGTTTCCGTTTGACCTTTTGTATTGGAACGATGATTGCACAAATATGCCGGCCGCCATGCATAGTTTTTACCTTCGTAACATGTATCGCGACAACAAACTTATTGAGCCATGCGGTATCGAAATAAATGATATAAAAATTGATTTGTCGAAAATCAAAACGCCGTGTCACTTTATTTCGACCAAGGAAGATCACATTGCCCCTTGGCTCGCAACCTATGACGGGGCAGCATCGTTAAACAGCAAAGTTAAATTCACATTAGCCGCATCAGGCCACATTGCAGGCGTCGTAAACCCGCCTGCTAAAAACAAATATTGTTACTGGAGTAACAATGACTTACCAAAAGATCCTGAGGCATGGCTAGAGGGCGCAAAAGAATTTGAAGGATCTTGGTGGCCATATTGGCAGAAATGGATTGTTGACTATGCGGGTGATCAGGAAAAAGCAACAAAGCTAGAAAAAGGACTCGAGGCAGCTCCGGGAAGTTACGTCAGGGTAAAAGGGTGAGAAAGCATCACCCTACCCCGTTTTATGCTCTCTCCCGAGCTCAACATAATGAGGCGCAGACCACTTAATATATGCGATTTCATCTTCGGTTAAATCCCGCATATATTTTGCGGGTGAACCGGCCCATAACTGCCCTTTTGGAATGCGTTTATTCGGCGTCAACAAGCCTCCTGCGGCAAGCATACCGAATTCTTCGACAACTGCACCATCCATGACACATGCCCCCATCCCCACAAAACCAAAATTCTCGATCGTGCAGGCATGTAAAATTGCGCTATGGCCAACGGTCACATCATCACCGACATGCGTTCCTGAAAAATTCGTTGTGACGTGAATGACGGTATTGTCCTGAATATTCGTGCGCTTGCCTATTTTTATGTCGTTCACATCACCACGCAGCGTACAGCCATACCAAATATTACTATCTTCACCGATATCAACATCACCAATGATACTGGCGCTTGGCGCTACGAAAGCACTGCTATGAATTTTGGGCATGATGCCCTTATACGGGAGGATAAAAGATGACATAGATTTACTCGTTTTACGGTTACTGCTTAAACACATCAGGCACAAGACAGATAGAATCAAATTTGCGCATATTGCCCTTAAAGTATTCCGGCCCCCAATTGAAATTTTTGATAATTTCTATGAAAATTGCGGTCGTGCCAACAGGAATATCAAAGGTCTGGTTAATCTCAAGCGGGGTAATGACTTGCGTTTTCATTACATCCGGTGATTTATCCTTCAGGGTCATCACACCATGCATTGTGCCTTCGTATAAATTCGGCTCGAAAATAAGTGCAAATGTATATCCGGGGGTTGGCATTTCCAATGTACCGTGAACAATAGCCTTATGAGAGCGCGCAGTCGCCGTTGCATTCGCATCCATAAAGTCCACCTGCAACTGCCCTGTCGGACACAGCCTTATATCCGCCTGTGCCTGTTGTATAGGCACAAACAAAGCAAAAACACTCAGAGCAGTGATTAATATCTTTTTCATCATGCGATAACAGTAAACAAAAAAACATCCCGTTGGAAATAAAACCGACGGGATGCTTTGAAATATTCTGTATAGCAACAAATTGCGATTAACGCTTTGCCCACTGCTTTGTACGACGGGCTTTGTGCTTACCGACCTTCTTACGTTCAACGATACGATCGTCACGTGTCATCATGCCGGCTTTCTTCAGCGCTGGACGCAATGCAGGGTCAAAGTTCTCAAGTGCACGTGAAATACCGTGGCGCACCGCACCAGCCTGACCTGACAGACCACCGCCTTTTACAGTTGCCATTACGTCGAATTTACCAACGCGATCAACAATTAGGAATGGTTGGTTCAAGATCAAACGGTGTGTCTGACGAGAGAAAAAGTCCGCCTGGTCTTTACCATTTACAACAACTTTACCTGTGCCCGGCTTAATCCATACACGCGCAACTGCATCTTTACGACGACCGGTTGCATATGCACGACCAAGAGAGTCAAGCTTAGGTTCCTTCTTCGCAGGCGCTTCGCTCTGTGCTTTATCTTCTGCAGGAGCAGAAGTTTTCGCTTCAGCGGCAACAGCAGCACCGATATCTTTCAAGTCTGTTACCTTTTCTTCTTTTTTATCAGCCATAATACTGCCCTATCCTTATCTTTTGTTCTTTGGGTTCATAGATGCAACATCAAGAACTTCAGGCTTCTGTGCCTCATGCTCATGCTCAGCACCCGCATAAACGCGAAGGTTTTTGAACACTTTGCGTCCCAAAGGTCCTTTTGGCAACATACGCTCAACAGCTTTTTGAACAACGCGCTCAGGGTGGTTACCATCAAGGATCTGACCTTTTGAACGTTGCTTGATCCCGCCGGGGAATCCTGTGTGCCAATAGAAAATGTCCTGATCACGTTTACGACCGGTTAAGTGAACCTTGTCTGCATTGATCACGATTACGTTATCACCACAATCAACATGCGGTGTGAATTCAGGTTTGTGCTTGCCGCGAAGACGTAGCGCCACGATGCTTGCCAAACGTCCTAATACAACGCCTTCTGCATCAATAACAACCCACTTCTTCTCAACCTCAGCAGGTTTAATGGAATATGTTTTCATCGCTTTTAAACTTTCATTGCTTCTTCATTTTTAAAAGATGAGGTTTTATGACGAAAAAACACAGTGGTGTCAATAAATTTTATCAATAAAAACAGTACATTTAACGATAGGGTATAATTATACCCTATATATAAACTTCTGTCCCTGTTACAAAAATAAACAGAACTAAAAAACTAAATTCACATGAGTGCTATAACACTCGAATTCATAAAATTTTAATTAAATTATTATATATTTGCTTATATGAAACAATGAGTTGGCGTATTTTTTTATATACCTAAGTATAGCAAAATGAGTAATATTAATACTAAAGCATATATAAATCTGTTTTCTGCGATACCAAGCAAAGACTTGGAAGCGTTAAAGAATCGTGTCGAAGAACATAATTTATCTATGGAAGAGTTTCTAAGCTTAGCCAATCAGATGATTGCAAACATTGAACTAGAGGAATCATTAAGATTTGATAACGAAAATGTTCAAAATCATGACCTTGCAGGTGCATTAACGCAATATGAACCATCTGCGGGCGATGATGAGTTATATGTAGAAGAAAATACGTCTGTAGTAGAAAAGCTTCTTAATGCGATTTTACCGGATGCGGCTCCGGCAAGTAATACTGACATATCCAATCAAAGTAATGTAACATCCTCCCCTTCAGAAAACAGCGGTGCTTCTTTTAATGCGAATGAAACCGTATTCCTAAAGGACTTGCCTTTTGAAAGCATTGTTCATTCCGATGATTTAACATCTCCGATCCAAAGCTCATTAAATATATACAAATCTTCTACTAACTTAACGATTGTTCAAAACGCCCTATTTCAACACACAAATACGGTAGCGACTATCATCAACGAGCCGAAGCTTGCGCCCTTAATCCTGCCTGAAACGGAAAATGAAATCAGCGCACTAAACATTAACTTCAATGATTATACAATTTCGTCATATGGTGTTTCACATGACATTATCGGCACATATTTCATAGAAGACGGCGGGCAAACTTTGCATTTGCAAGACAACACCTGGAAAGACATAGCTCTTAACTACACCGTCACAAAAAACACAGTGATAGAATTCGATTACTTCTCAACACAGGCCGGCGAGATTCACGGAATAGGTTTTGATAAAGACGAATCCATTAGCCATGACAACACGTTCAAAATATTCGGAACACAAGGATGGGGAAGAACGGCTTATAATAACTACGCGGGTAACGAGGGCGAATGGGTTCATTATAAAATTGATGTAGGTGATTATTATACCGGCACATTTAATCGCCTGTTTTTTGTAAATGATGACGACACCGATCAGGGAGCCGTCGGATACTTTACAAATGTAACGATCATCGAAGAAGGCACAGGACAATCAGACACACTTCATGGCACAGATTCCGACCAGAGCCTGTACGGCAATGGCGGAGATGATGTGATTTACGGCTATGATGGCGATGATATCCTTTATGGCGGATCAGGAATTGATTATCTCTTTGGCGGTGATGGTGCAGATACATTTGTATTTGATAGCCTGGATGCCAAAGATTATATCGGCGATTTCAATATTCAAGAAGGTGACGCACTCGATATCTCCGCCCTATTATCAGGTTACTCCCCTGTTGATGACGCAATCGCAGACTTTGTGTATGTTACAAGTTCGAATGGCTCAACGACGATTTCTATCGATACTGATGGCGGCGCAGACAATTTTGTAGAAGTTGTAACACTGCACGGCACATCATCACTGGGCAGCCTCCAAAATCTGGAAGACAACGGAACACTCATCACAATATAAAATTTATTATTCTGCTGCGACTATATTTGCCGGAATATTAACGTGCTGTTTTGCATCCACAAAGCGATCCTTAATGATAAACAAATACAGCAAAACAAAATAGAAAAGGTATAATTCCTGCACCTCACTAATACGTGTAAACATTTGGAACGTGAATTTCTCAACCTGATCAATCACTTTTAATAGCAAGAAGATACCTGCAACAACGCTTAATTGTTGTGTTGGATAAATGGCGTTGAACCGAAGCGGAAGCAGGCGTGATTTTGCGCGCAGCAAAAACGGAATAATCAAACCACCCACGACAACACCTAACTCAAGCATTAAACGTGGCTTCTGATCTAACCAAGATGACGTATTGTGTAAATTCGTTTCCTGCTGATCATTCACATGCTGCCAATACTCAGGTGTAGACCATTCAAAGAAATGCTGCCCCCAACTCACCTCTTCTACTGTTACATAAAGGCAGCAAATACACGCGATAAAAACCCATAAAACATGCCCGTAATTATTGGCCTTTTTCATTCTGAACAAAATATATGATGCATATAGAAACGCGATTAAAATCACCACAAACTGCAGCAATTCATGCGGACCGTTTTCCGTATGAGATATCTCCAATATCGTTCCAGGCAATATTATTTCAATCATCACTTGAAACAACAAAAATACAACAGGAATCCAAAACCAATATAGTTTCTGCAACATAATTTTCTCACACAAATAAAACTTCGATGCGAAATGCACCACACAAAGACACAAAGCTGTCGCTCGGAAAAAGCGAAAACCGAAGAATGTCAGAATAAAATAAACCGAAAAACGTGAAGGAGGAAATTTATGTTAACTCGGACATTTTTGCAAGGGGGATGCAGCATAAATATCTGCATTTTTTGCAACTTTAAATAAAAATATGTTTATGGCCTTGATAAACGGTATTTAAAAAATTGCTCATCATTAATATCAACCAAACCTTCTTCAATAAAACCAAAGCGTTTTATCGCCTTTGCATTATGCCGCCCAAGTGGTAACAATGCTGTAATTGATTCAATACCCATTTGATGAAAGGCCAGCTCTTTTATTGCTAAAAAAACGTTCATACCCCACCCCCAGTATCGGGGATGTAAAACCAGTGCAAAATCCACTTCCCCATCTTCATACTGCAAGCCGCCCCACCCGGCAAACGCTCCCTCGATCAAAATAGCATAAGGGCCATAACCATACGCATCCCATAAACGCTTCTTACTTTCCAAAAAATTGCGGCAATCCTCAGCTGTAAATCCTTCATTTAGTAGCGGTAAATACCTGGAAACCATCGAGTTATTCATCAGATCAACAATCAACTGTTCTTCTATCTCGAAAAGAGAAACAAATTCAATTTCATCCATGTTTAGACTTTGCTTTATACCTAAAGGTTGAGTGACTATGCTTTTATTGCATAAAACTAATCCTGCTTGTTTGAAATGTCACACTCAAATAGATACTTCATTAAAAGCTTTTCAGTCTCATCTATTTTATCCAATGGATAAAATTTCAAAGGATACTGAAACCACAAAGTCATATGCTTGTACTGAACCTCATACATGCATTGATTAAAATACGGGTACTCTTGACAATCTTTAATATATTTTTCGCGTGATTTTCTTTTAGATCCATAATTCTGTCCGCCTGGCTATATAACCGAGCATAAACAAAAGAACAGCTTTGTTCTGTTTTGTTGACTTCACATTTTGCTTTTTGGGGGTATATATGCATATGCAAACTGTCTAAATTTAACGGAAAGTCCTCATCACGCTGACATATATCTTCAGCACCTACCTGAATTGATACAAAAGGCTCCCCTTCCCATTGCGCGTCTTGGCCATACATACATAAAAGATGAGAATTCTTAATGATCTCTCATAATTTCTCTCGGGAGAATGTTATCTACTAGATTTAGTAGGTGGCGTAGTGAGCTTTCTGACTTTTTGATATCTACGTTATGATCGGCAGGAAGTGAAATATCAGGTTCTAAGTGCAGCCCCAAATTAGGGATTAGTATAAAAACCTTTTTTCTATCGTAAAAAGAGATGGATAGAGGATAGTGGTTATAGGACATGTTTCGAAACACTTCCATGAATGCAGGATTTATTAGGTAACGAGCCTCAACCTGGTCTTCTGAAAAAACATCGAAATGTCCTTTGAAAACGGGATCTACAAGATTAACCTTCTTTACATCAAATATCTTTTCTTGCCTCCTTTCTTCCAGCTTGCGCTTATCTTCGGTTACAAACGTTCGCTTTAAAAACTTTTCTTTTGGAAACTCAATGTAAGCAAATGTTCCCTTAAAATCATATTTTCCAGACTCTGAATCACATATTGTGTAGGCGACGACTAATTCAACATTTCTGTATTTCATGGAAATATGAAAGTTAGAACGGTAATGGGCGTATGGAACAATCAAAGAATCCCATATTAAGGATTGAGGTATTTTTCCTTTTTTAAAATCAATATCCTCAACGTTAAGAGTTTCAGCTAAGCCAGAAGAATGAAAATTTCGATAGGTATGTTGGTAATTTAAGGTTGGTAGTTTAACAGCCCAATAATATAGCCCAGAAATAGTAAATGCACTCAGGCCTAGTAGGTAAATGATTTCGTCATCATGTAACTGAAAGGTATTGCGCGCCCATGTGTTATAAAAGATGCCCCAAAACAAAAAAGAAATTATTGGAATGCCTATGAAAAAAGCGGAGACTTTCCGATATTTCAATTTTTTGAGCATTGAAAGGCGGTATTCCTCAAGTTCTCCTATTGAAGAAGGAGTGCATGATTCTGATGAGTGGAAATTTTTCTTAAACCAGCTTTTCATTGTTTACCTTGCCACCCATTTACACCCGTTTGGCTCGATAACATCATATAGGTGAAGATATAACTTGAGAAACTATTTCTCCTGTCGGCCAACAGCGGACACTCAAATTACACGTGCGGCGCAGCTATAACAATTAATCCCAAGAAGGAATTTATAAAAGAATAAAGAGAAGTTACTACGTAAAACCAGTTGCTCTGTATGTTTTTAAATTTGAACAAGCTGTATGGAAGCATAAGTATCAAGATACTTATAAACGTGCCTATAACATTTACTATATCACCGTGAATCCCTAAAGACAGCTCGATTAAAATACTAGGCAAGACCCCAGTGATTAATGCAAAATCCGTTGGTTCTAGAGCAAGGTCGATAGCCATTAGTCCTAGTATTAGTATTAGTGTCCAGCTAAAATTAAACACTAGCGTTTTTTTTAATGGAGACATAATAGTTCTTTTACTTATTTCAGAGTCTGCTTTGGGTCGCCTCTGGACTTTCAAGAACATTACGATAATTTCTTCTTGTTCTCAAGCAAATCACCGCAACGTCCACCATTTATGCTTTTATATCAAATAGATAGGGATTACGGTCGAAACCTTGCCGTAGAGGCAGGTGCACTACCTAGGGATTCTGCAGCTTACAGAGCACAAAAATAAAGAATCTATGGGACAACTTCGCTTAACCGAATCCTCGGAAACCCACGGTGAGTGGTCGGAACGAGAGGATTTGAACCTCCGACCCCTTGCACCCCATGCAAGTGCGCTACCAGGCTGCGCTACGTTCCGACATCAATGAATAGAAAATTGTATTTAGACGATAAAAGGCCGTAAATCAACCTCATTTACCAAAAAGCGGATTGAGATATCGATTACCCCTGCGGCTTAATCATCCCACGAAGTTCTTTGAGCTCCGCTAACACATCCTCAAGCGCCTTTTTCTGACGATCAGATAATCCTTTTTTTGATGACGGTTCAGCGCTCGGAGCAGAATCAACTGATGGTGATACAATATATTCATCACTATCCGATGCCTCGCGGCGCTCCACGGCATCATCACAAAAATTTGATACGATCTGACGCTTTCCTGCATCACGTAAAAGCTTTTGAACACCTTTGATCGTGTAACCCTCAACATAAAGCAGACGATGAATAGCCTGTAGCAATTCAACATCTTCGGGGCGATAATAACGACGACCGCCACCGCGTTTCAAAGGTTTTACTTGTGAAAATTTTGTTTCCCAAAAGCGCAGCACATGTTGTTGCACACCAAGATCGTCAGCAACCTCACTGATTGTACGAAAGGCCGAAGAAGATTTCTTGCTTCTGGCGCTATTCATCGCCGCACTTGCGCGCTTCGCACTATCATTATTGCCTTGCGTGGGACGGCTATCGCCATGCTCCACGGCGTCATGATTGACCGAATAATCAGATTTTTTTAAATTCTTATCCATAGGATGCCTTTACCCTGACAAATGTTAATTCGACCCGAACGCAATATCCCCACATGCATCAAACGCAAGCGCGTCTGTAGTAATCAAAAGAGCGCGCGCCCTATTTCCCTCTATTCACGCGATCTTTCAACACATGAGATGCTCTGAAAACCAGAACCTTTCGCGGCAAAATAGGCACTTCCACGCCAGTTTTCGGGTTACGCCCTACGCGCTCGCCCTTTTCGCGAATAGTGAAGCTACCGAATGAAGAAACTTTTACGTTTTCCCCCTCGATCAATGCTTTTGAAATTTCATCCAACACAGACTCGACCAAATCCGATGATTCGTTCCGTGACAACCCGACTTCTTCGTATACCGCTTCTGCAAGATCTGCGCGGGTAACCGTGCGACTTTCCATGTTTATTACTCCATATTGAATATATTATAGGGTAACGATTCATTCTCCTCACGTCAATCTTAGAGGTGAGGATAACCACAAAAAAATGATTCAATTCAATGGGTAAAGGCGAGATTTTGATAGGGACACATTTTCCCCTATATTTTAACGAGCGCAGAGCCCCATGTTAAGCCGCCCCCTAAAGCTTCGAATAAAACATACTGATTTGGCTTAATTTTACCCGCCTGCATAGCCTCATCAAAGGCCAATGGAATAGAGGCCGCCGATGTATTACCGTGATGATCGACCGTTAAAACAACCTGCTCCATCGGAAGATTTAATTTACGGGCTGTCGCCTCAATAATGCGGCTGTTTGCCTGATGCGGCACCAGCCAATCAATTTGCTCAGGCTGCATGTTGTTTTTCTCCAGAGCCGCCGTAACGGCATCAGCCATTAACGTCACAGCGTTTTTAAACACCTCACGCCCTTGCATGACAATTTTACCGCTTTGCCCTGTCGTGCTAACACCGCCATTTGTATACAGTAGCTCCTTCATTCGGCCATCCGCATACAGATGCGTTGATAAAATGCCGCCATCACTGTCTTCACGCGCCTCAAGCAATACGGCACCCGCACCATCAGCAAATAACACACATGTCGCGCGATCTTCCCAGTCAACTACCGAGCTCATTTTCTCAGCGCCGATAACAAGCACACGCTTTAACTGACCGCCTTTAATAAAATTATCGGCAACACTTAGGGCGTAAACAAAGCCCGTACAAACGGCTTGCACGTCAAAGGCAATACCAACCGGTATATCCAATGCAGCCTGCACACTAACGGCGACAGACGGAAAGGTATTATCAGGCGTGGTGGTCGCCACAATCACTCCATCGATATCCTGCGGCGATACACCGGCATTCCGGATTGCTTTTCTCGCCGCCTCAACCGCCATAGAAACAGTGGTTTCGTTCTCTGATGCGATATGGCGCTGCTTAATACCGCTACGCTGATAAATCCACTCATCGGTTGTATCAACCATTTGCTCTAACTCTTTATTTGTCAGGATTCGCTCAGGCAGATAACTACCTGATGCAATGATATGAGAGCGAATAGACGACATATTCAAAACTTTCCTTATTCTTTTACTTCGGCGTTCATAACGCCTTCCTGATCATTCAGATTATTGACATCACGCACGACCTGATCGATATACCCTTCACGCGATAAACGCACGGCCAGCATAACTGCACTCGAAAAACCAAGCGCGTCAGCACCGCCATGGCTTTTGATACATAAACCGTTCAAACCAAGGAAAACCCCGCCATTATACAGACGCGGATCCATACGCTTCTTCAATGAACGTAATGAAAAATAGGCAAAAAACGCACCAACCATAGCAAGCGGATTCGAAGAAAACGATTCTGTCACAAAATGCTTTACCATTTTGCCGACGCCTTCCGCCGTTTTCAGGGCAATATTCCCCGCATAACCGTCACTGACGATCACATCAACACTACCATCCGTAATGTTATTCCCCTCTACGAAACCAACATACTCACCCGGGAAATCAACACGAGATAACATCTCACCCGCCAGGCGCACATGATCAGGGCCCTTTGTTTCTTCTGAACCGATATTCAGCAAACCAACGCTTGGCACCTCAATCTTTTTATGTGCACGTGCAAAGATAGAGCCAAGAAGCGCAAACTGAACGAGGTTTTCAGCATCAACCAACACATTCGCCCCAAGATCAAGCATAATCGTGTCACCTTTAATACCGGGCATAACCGATGCAATCGCCGGACGATGAATACCCGCAACGGTTTTCAAAACCATCTTGGCCATCGCCATAAGAGCGCCCGTATTCCCCGCAGAAACGACCGCTTGCGCCCTACCATCCTTTACGGCCTCAATCGCTAAACGCATGCTGGAGCCTTTACTCGCGCGGAGCGCAGCGGAAGGCTTATCATCATTCATCACCATTTTATCGGTATGATAAATCTCGGCATTTTTCTTAACGGATTTGTGCTTATTCAGATATGGGTTAATGACAGATTCATCACCATAGATAAGAAAGAAAACATCAGCGCGCCCCTTCAACACCATATCCAAGGCAGGAATAATTTCCTTCGGACCGAAATCTCCGCCCATCGCATCAACGGCAATGACAACTTTGTTTTCAGAATTTTGATCAGACAAAATGAACCCCATGAAAGGTAGTGATACCGATACCCCATAAAAGATTCCGGCCAATAATGAAACATTATTGACCAGATTTAATCACTATTTATTGCGTAAAACAATGCTGATCTGTGATTTGACCACAGGTACAGACAGTTTAGTCACGCTCTTCAATAACCTGACGGCCTTTGTACATGCCTGTCTTCAGGTCAACATGGTGACGACGAACAGGCTCACCTGTGTTCTGGTCTTCTACCCAGTTGTCAACAGTTAGAGCATCATGCGCGCGGCGCATATTACGCTTTGATTTTGTTGTTTTTCTCTTTGGTACAGCCATGGCTCATCCCTTTTGATGTAAACTTAAATTCTTAACGAAACAGGGTAATACCGAATATCCACGCAAAGCGCAAGGAATTTATACAAAATTATCCCTATTATTTTTAATTTCTTACTGATCTTTTTTCTTTTCGCGCTCTTTCCAATCCTTTAACGCGGCGAAAGGGTTATCATACGTCCCTTCTTCGGCCACTTCTAAACTGGCCTCGGCCTTATAATCCACGCCTTCTGCACGTGGATATGGATTAAGCGCAAGTGATAAATACTGTGTTACCAACTCACCAAGATCAATCTTTCCGTCAATAACAGGTTCCGGATCATCGAATTCCTCCAGAATCGGTTGCTCCTCCTGCTCCTTCGCGCTCATGCGTTCCCGGCGCGCCTTTGTAAAAGATACCGCCTGATTTGGCTCGGCATACCATGCCTCAAATTCATCCTCGACATGTTCTTCAACAGGCTCCATTGATACAACGCATTTCTGTTGCAGATTGGCCGTGATACGCCCGGTAATATGTATAACCTTATTAACCTGTTGGCGCTGCAATCTCAGCTCAGCCTTCATATTATCAATGCCATGCAACCCCAAACGTTTCACCAATGCAGGCTTTGCCTCATCCCCTAAAACCAACTCAATAACCCATGGTTTTTCGCTCACACGTTCACTTTCAATGAAATGTGACCATTCATTTTCCATCAAATAATCAGTGTGCTCTTCAAAAGACATATTACCTCTTTGCTGTTTTCGCTGATTGCAAAAGCATAAACACTTTAACCTTCGAAATCATTGATAAAATTAATTTCACCCAAGAGCAAAGAATCAATCGCCTGATTACTCTGCACCGCTGCAATATTAGCACGAATGAAATGCGCTAATTTTTGCGCATATGTTTCATGCCATTCCTCATCTTTCACCGTACCAAACAAGTTATCACGTAGTGCATCCTCTAAACTTGTTTTCTTCACATCTTCGACACGTGCAATAAGATGCTCAATTTTTGATGGATCAAACGCGAGTTGATAACGATGCATGCGCCCGTTAAAGGCACGCATCATGCGTTTTTGGTGTTTCGGCACGCCAACATCACCGATCCCCATTTCGCGTAGGGTTTGGTCCATATCCTTAAATGTTTCATCAAAAATAAATTGCGCCAAATCTTTATGCGCACCGTCTGCAACCATCAAACCGTTATAAATGATAAAAATATGCACCAATAACAGGTCAAAGCGACCGTCAAACGTATCGGGAACGCCGCAGCTCTGATAGAAGACAGGTTCACGTGTATGCTCCAGTGCACATGCATAAAGTTTCTTCGCAATCACTTTCGGATTATTTTGTACACGGCCTTTTTGCTTGAATAACATGCCAAACATTGATTTTTGCTCTAGGTTTTTCCAGTATTTTTATCTAGTGTTCAAAACAGATACCATTATTAGACAAGAATACCATGCAAAAAATTTTAAAAAGCGTAATTTGTTCATTTGCCTTAACCGTTATGATAACGGGTTGCACCCCCGTTACGGCGCAACGCGGTAACATGTTACAAGAATACCAGCTCCAAGAAGTCGTAATCGGAGAAAGCTCACGCTCAGATGTTCTGCGCCTCCTCGGATCACCGACAACGCAATCTACATTTAACAATGATGTTTGGTATTATATCGGTCAACGCACCGAAAAGCGCGGAATTCTTGATGCTGCTGTGGTTGATGAAAACATCATCATGGTATCATTTAACAACCAAGGTATTGTTGAAACAATCGAGAATGTCAGTGAAGACCGTATAAACATTCCATATGCACGTGACAAAACGCCAACCCACGGTAATGAATTGACCTTCATACAGCAATTATTAGGGAATGTCGGCCGCTTCAATGCCCCACAAGGCAGCCCGACCGACCTGTAACTTACGGCTCGATTAAATCGGGCGTTGTTGCACCATTTGGATTAACACTTTTGCTTCGATTTCATCGCCAACGATCGTGTGCGTTATTTCATTCAAACGTTCTTTAATCATTTTCACCTGAAGGACGCCATCCTTCAGTGCAGAATGCTTATTCAACATGCCATACATGTTTTCAATATACGCATCCGCCAATCGCGGGCGCATACTTTTAACTTTGTCTGCGTTTGAAACCCCATCAACCTCAATAGCAACGACCATGCTCAAAACCTGCTGCACACCATCTTCATCAACAATAGGCAGCATAAGAGGGTCAAGTTTTACAAACTCTCCCACACCCGTGTCTGCAGCCTCCTTTTCCGCTGCATGACCAATGACGGGCGAAAATGTAAACGCAAGAAACGCAGCGATAAAAAATAAAAAATGACGCATGGATACTATTTCCCTTTCACAAGAAATCACCATGTCATTATGACCGATATTTATTAATGCGGCGTTAGATATAGATAAAATTCGAATTAAAACTTGAAGTTGATCAACGCACTTGCTTTGCGACATTATCAAGAATGCCGTTCACATAGGAAACCTGCCCCTTATCATAGAACCCGTATGTAGCATTCAGATAATCATCAATGATGAGAGCCGTATCAATATCACCATGTTCCAAAAGCTCTGAAACTCCACAAATAAGGATCGCCTTTAATAGCGGCTCCATTTGTTTTGTTTTCGTGTTTGTTTCGTCTTTTTTTACATTCGCCAAAACAATTTCATCGACTTCGGCCAAGCGTGCGTTAACACTCGTCATGATGCGCTTGAACAGGGCGTTATGCGGTTTGATTGTGACGATCGGCTCATCACCCTCTTCTTCCGCATCTGCCTGCATACCGCGATCCAAATATTCATTAATCACATTGCGCATTGATGTTTCGCCTTGCGAGAATTGGTAATAAGCCTGCACCGCCATGATACGTGCGGCCAATTCTTTATTTTCAACTTGAACGGCTTGCTCTGTCATATCTTTAACCTCTTGCGGATGACGGTACTAAATCAGTTTTAATCTTCAGCAGATTAAGCGCAGCATTCGCTACATCTGCCCCTTTATTCTTTTGCCTCGGATCGGATCGCACAATGGCCTGATCCATATTGTCACAGGTCAAAATCCCGTTACCGATGCATAAATCATGCGCCAGACCTAAATCCATAAGGCCACGCGCGCTCTCGTTGCATACAATATCATAATGCGATGTTTCTCCACGGAGAACACATCCTAAAGCGATAAAAGCATCGTATTTTTTAACTTTTGAAAATGCACCGAATTTAATAGCCGCAGGAATTTCAAGTGCCCCATCGATTTCAACAATGTCATAGGTCGCCCCTGAATCATTCAAAACGGCGGTTGCCCCTTGTAACAAATATGATGAAACATCTTTATAATAGGGTGATAAAACAATCATGATATGTGGCATAACATACCCTTTCACGCGCCGTATGAATCTGTTCAAGAAATCGGGTGATGACCGGTTATATGCAAATCATACCCATCCAACCCGATAACACTTTTCGGACTGTTGGACAGTAGAACCATATTCTTGACCCCCAAGTCCAGCAAAATTTGCGCACCTATTCCATAATCACGTAAAACAGCTGCTTTTTTATCCACAGGCTGTGAATTATCATTACCCCCAAGGCGTTCAGACAGGCTTTTTGCATTTGGCGGACGCAGTAAAACAATGACACCACGTCCTTTATCCTCAATGATATCCATCGCGCGGCGCAGGGTTTCATTCTCCCCCATCCCTAAAACATCCCCAAGGATATCAAGAGCATGCATACGTACAAACACAGGTTCATCCGAAGCCTTAATATCTCCTTTTACAAGGGCAATATGTTCCGCATATTCAATTTGCGCGGTATAGATATGCATGTCAAATGAGTGCCCGAAACGGGTCAGTAAGCTTTGAGAATGTGTACGCTTAACCATCGTTTCATTACGACGACGATAGGATATAAGATCTGCGATCGTACCGATTTTTAAATTATGCAACTGCGCAAAACTGACAAGGTCATTTAAACGCGCCATTGTGCCGTCATCATTCATAATTTCGCATATAACGCCCGCACCGCTAAAACCTGCCATCTTGGAAAGATCCACTGCGGCCTCCGTATGGCCGGCGCGTACTAAAACACCGCCTTCACGAGCAACAAGCGGAAACACATGCCCGGGCGTTGCGATGCTTTCCGGGCCATTGGACGGATTAATCGCGGTTTGTATTGTCTTTGCACGGTCTGCGGCGGAAATACCGGTGGTCACCCCCTCTTTGGCTTCAATTGAAACGGTAAATGCCGTGCGGTGCTGCGAATTATTACCGCGCCCCATCAATTGCAAGCCAAGCCGATCAACCATATCCTCTTCCATCGGTAAACAAATCAGGCCACGACCTTCCTTTGCCATGAAATTGATATTCTCAGGCGTTGCCATCTGCGCGGGAATAACAAGATCCCCCTCATTTTCACGATCCTCATCATCAACGATAATCACGGGCTTACCATTACGCATATCCGCAATAATTTCATCGATCGATGATAAAATCGCCTGATCTTCTGTGCCAAGGCGCGCTTCACGGATTTCTTGCTTTGATATTTGTGCCTCGCTCATGCTTCTTATCCTTCACATTCCATCATTCTGGCAACGTATCGCGCCAGAATATCAATCTCTATATTTACCTTATCACCCACGGCACGATCAGACAGGGTGGTATGACCCCAGGTATGGGCAATAATATTCACACCGAAGCGGTGCTCATCAACCTCATTCACGGTTAATGATATACCATCAATTGTCACAGACCCCTTTGGTGCGATGAATTTCTCGTAACCACGCGGTAATTCAAAAACCAAACGATGCGAATTGCCTTCGGGCGAAACGGATAAAAGTCGCGCGGTCGTATCCACATGCCCTGAAACAATATGACCGCCCATTTCATCGCCTGCCTTCAATGATGGCTCAAGGTTAATACGGGTCATGACACGCCATGCACCAATTATGGTCTTACTAAGACTCTCTGCGGAAACATCGACAGAAAAAGTATTTTCTGTTTTTTCGACCACCGTCAAGCAACACCCTGAACAGCAGATAGACGCACCCATCTGAACCGCCGCAAGGTTCATATTCGTTTCAATTTCAATACGAACATCGCCGCGTCGATCATCAATTGAACGAATAATGCCGATATCTTGAACGAGGCCGGTAAACATATTCTACATTGCCCCCATATCTTTTAACGGGCGGTACCGCTCCAGAATATCATCACCCAAAACCTGCTCGCCGATGCGTACAAAATTATGACGCTCCGCGAGGGTGAAAATCTCAAGATGAGCCGTAAAACTCATCCCATCCCCCCCAAGTAAACTTGGCGCACGATAGAGTAATAACTCATCAAAATGCCCTTCACGAAGGAATGAGCCGTGAACCTGTGCACCGCCCTCGATCAGCACGCGGTTAATACCCTCATCTGCCAATAGGCGCAAAATTTCTTCGATATCGTAACAATCAACCTGATGCAAAATGACACCCGCATCTTCTAATGTTTTTTTATTCGGGCCATCTTCGGAATATAAAACCCAAAGCGGCGTTTCCTTCGCGGATTGAACCAAACGGCTTTTCGGGTCAATCGACATATTTGAATCCAAAACAATACGCACGGGGTTATGCTCTATGCCATCGACACGTGTTGTTAAACGCGGATTATCAACAATTGCGGTTCCGACACCAATCAATATTGCATCATGTTGACTGCGGATCATATGAACATGATGGCGTGCGCGCTCACCTGTAATCCATTGGCTGTCACCTGATGCACTGGCTACTTTTCCGTCAATCGTGCATGCCGTTTTAATTGTGACATACGGACGATTCTTTGTAATGCGGTTAATGAACCCTAAATGCATCTGCCTGCATTCTTCTTCACAAACGCCTTGAACAACGTCAATGCCGGACTCTTGCATAATTTTGATAGATTTCCCTTTCACACGGGGGTCAACATCAAGCGTACCAATAACAACGCGTTTCACGCCTGAATCAATAATCGCCTGCGTGCAGGGCGGTGTGCCACCCTGATGACTACACGGCTCCAGCGTCGCATAAAGTGTTGCGCCCTTTGCCTGATCACCTGCCATCTCAAGAGCAATAGCCTCAGCATGCGGACGACCGCCATCTGCGGTGCGCGCACGCGCAATGACCACGCCGTTTTTCACGATTACGCAACCAACCGCAGGATTAGGTGCGCATCGCCCCAGCCCCCTACGCGCCAGTGAAAGCGCGGCCTTCATGTGTTTAATATCTTTTTCGGATGTCATGATTCTTCTGCTTTTTTCGCGCTGGCGTCCTTCAGATCACTCACGCGGTTCAGGAAGTCATTAAAATCTTCGGGATTACGAAAATCCTTATAGACCGATGCAAAACGGATATATCCAACTGCGTCAAGACGTGTTAATGCATCCATGACATATGATCCGATTTTATCGGAATGTATTTCCGCCTCACCTTCAGATTCCAATGTGCGCACGATTTTATCGGCTTCTTTTTCAATCATCGGAAGATCAACAGGGCGTTTACGCAACGCAACCTGCATTGATCTGATAATTTTATCACGGTCAAAGGGTTGCTTGCGCCCCCCTTCTTTCATAACCGTCATATCACGAAGCTGTACACGTTCAAAGGTCGTAAAACGCTGGCCACAGTCAGGGCATGCCCTACGCCGACGGATAGCTGAATTATCCTCCGTCGGGCGGGAATCCTTAACTTGAGTTTCCTCATTTCCACAAAATGGACAGCGCATAGCCCTCCTTCTCGCCTACAGGCTTTTTCGTTTCGATTACTCTTTCGGGTAAATCGGGAAACGCTTACATAGTGCGTCCACTTTTGCTTTCACTGCAGCTTCAACCGCAGCATTGCCTTCCGCACCGTTTTCCTTCAAGCCATCAAGCACTTCGATAACATATTCACCGACCAACTTGAACTCTTCAACACCAAAACCACGGCTCGTCGCAGCAGGCGTACCAAGACGCACACCGGATGTTACCATTGGCGGGGCCGGGTCAAAAGGAACAGCGTTTTTGTTACAGGTCATACCTGCACGCTCCAACGCCTCTTCTGTGTCTTTACCGCTCAGACCTTTCGGACGAAGGTCAACAAGAACGATATGGCTGTCTGTACCGCCTGAAACGATATCAACGCCGCCGTTTTTCAATGTTTCTGCCAATGCGCGTGCATTATCAACAACCGCATAGCCGTACCCTTTGAATTCAGGCTTTAAGGCTTCGCCAAATGATACTGCTTTACCTGCAATAACATGCATCAGCGGACCACCTTGGATACCCGGGAAGATCGCTGAGTTAAGCTTCTTGAAGATTTCAAGATCATTGGTCAAAATCATACCGCCACGTGGACCACGCAATGTTTTATGCGTTGTCGTTGTTGTTACGTGTGCATGCGGAACCGGTGAAGGATATGAACCCGCCGCGATCAAACCGGCATAGTGCGCCATATCAACCATCAAATATGCACCGATAGAATCGGCAATTTTGCGGAAGCGTTCAAAATCAATGTGACGCGGATATGCAGATGCACCTGCGATAATCATTTTTGGCTTATGCTCTTGTGCCAAACGCTCAACTTCTTCGTAATCCAACAATGAGTCGCTCTCACGCACACCGTACTGGATCGCATTAAACCATTTACCTGATTGGTTTGGCGCCGCACCGTGTGTCAAGTGACCGCCGGCAGCCAATGACATACCAAGGATCGTGTCGCCCGGTTGTAGCAAAGCCGTCATAACACCTTGGTTCGCCTGTGAACCTGAATTTGGTTGTACGTTTACGTATTTTGCACCAAACAATTCTTTTGCGCGGTTACGTGCGATATCTTCGACAACGTCAGAAAACTCACAGCCACCGTAATAACGGCGTCCCGGATAACCTTCGGCATATTTGTTTGTAAATACTGATCCCTGTGCCTGTAATACGGCGCGTGATACGATGTTTTCAGAAGCAATCAATTCGATACCTTCTTTTTGGCGGTCCAATTCACCCTGAATCGCACCAAACACATCTGCATCAACGTTTTTCAAATCATCAGAAAAGAAACCGTCAAAATCGAAATGTTCGATATTTTCTGCTGCGTTGCTCATAATAAAATACCCTTTCTTGATACAACTTTTTAATTCAATAACAAAAACTTATAAAAATGCTCTAAGACATTTTCTGTACGCGGCGATCATGTCTGCCGCCTTCATATTCTGTTTCCAAAAACGTGGTGACGATATCAAATGCAACCTCAAGGCCGATCAAACGTTCACCCAGCGCCAGTACATTTGCATTGTTATGCAATCGCGTCAAACGTGCCATCGTTGCATTGGTACAATTAGCCGCGCGAATCTGTGGAAAACGATTGGCGGCGATGGAAATACCGATACCTGTACCGCATATAAGTATGCCGCGCTTTACTTCGCCATCAATAATAGCTTTTGCAACCGCTTGACCATATTCAGGATAATCAACAGAATCACAAGAATCCGTTCCCAAATCAAGAAATTCAACACGATCTGCAAATTGCTTTTTAATCGCTTCCTTAAGGGTATAGCCCCCGTGATCACATGCAATAGCAAGCTTTTCCATGGTATATATCGCACCTTTTTAACAAAGAGACCCCATATATAGTAGAGAACCGATACCGAAATCAACGATTAAATATGCCCGTTTTTACGCAATACATACTCAAGGCGCTTTAGGGCATTGCGCTTTAACATTTCTTGTGGCGTGTTCGATGGCCCCTGAATCGATATTTCCGTCAAAGTCGCGCTATCCATCGCTGACACTTTGACAGTCTGCCCGATTGGAAAAAACTCAATAATAATCTCCCGACCACTCAGAATATTTTGTGCCGTCATGCGCCCCCTCGAACAAACCATTATCAAAAATAAAAAAAGCGGACTAAACAGTAGCCCACTTTTTCAAATCTTAGCAATGGTAGATCAATAAATTAAAATCCACCACCGAAGTTGGTTTGTTGTGCCCAAAAGCGCTCAAGCATTTTCAATGTCTGATTAAGGTCATTCAAACGTTCATCTGTAACCTCAGTCCCTTCAATCTGCTCTTCATGGCGCTTAAACATATCAGAGATCATACGGCGTAATTCAATACCCTTATCTGACAGGCGTACACGAATGGATCGCTTATCATGCACGGAACGCTCCTGAATCAGGTAATCATTTTCAACCATCTTCTTGACGTTATACGACACATTTGATCCGAGGTAATACCCGCGAATTGTTAATTCACCGACGGTCATTTCATCTTCGCCGACGTTATAAAGGATCATGCACTGCACGTTGTTAATATCCTGAATATTCTTTTTATCCAATTCAACCTTCAGCACATCCAAGAAATGACGGTGCAGACGTTCAATCAATTGAATGGCTTCGTAATATGGTGTTCCTGTCACAGGGGTTCTCCTGACAATTTCATTCTTTATCTAACGCGATCATAATTAAAGTTTGATATACGCGCAAAGTGAATTTATAAATCTTTTAAATTAAAGAAATGTAAAAAACGAAATAAATCATCATGAAACACGCCCCCTTCCCCCAAAAACGTATGCGTAGACTACGTTCTGCACCTTGGATCAGAAACCTTGTGGAAGAAACGCAGATCACAGTTAACGACCTGATTTGGCCGGTTTTTGCCATAGACGGAGAGAACGAAAGCGAATCTATCGCCTCTATGCCGGGTGTTTACCGCCATAGTATTGACCGCCTTTGCGAGGAAGTAAAAAAAGCGCGTGACCTTGGCATTCCGGCGATTGCCCTGTTCCCGATCACCCCGGCAGATAAGAAAACAGATGACGGTTGCGAATCATATAACCCCGATAACCTAATGTGCCGTAGCGTGCAGGCCATTAAGGACGCAGTTCCCGATATTGGTATTATTACGGATGTTGCCCTTGACCCGTATACGACACATGGCCATGACGGCATCGTCAAAGACGGCGTTATCCAAAATGACGAAACAGTCGAGGTTCTGTGCAAGCAAGCACTTGTACAAGCCCAAGCAGGCGCAGATATCATCGCACCATCAGACATGATGGACGGGCGCATTGCAAAAATCAGACAAACGCTTGATCTGCATTATCTTGAAAACACAATGATTATGGCTTATGCGGCGAAATATGCCTCCGCCTTTTACGGTCCGTTTCGCGATGCGGTTCAATCTGCGGGTTGCCTGAAAGGTGATAAGAAAACATATCAAATGAACCCCGCCAACACGGCCGAAGCCCGCATGGAGGTCGCCCTTGATATTCAGGAAGGCGCAGACATGGTTATGGTCAAACCGGGTATGCCATATCTTGATATCGTAAAGGATGTCAAAGATACCTTTAACACCCCAACATTTGCATATCATGTCAGTGGTGAATACGCGATGTTGCGCGCAGCTTGCGAAAACGGGTGGCTTGATTACGATAAAACGATTGTTGAAACGATTATGGCATTCAAACGTGCCGGTTGTGACGGTATTTTAACATACGCGGCCTGCGACGTTGCTAAACTTATCCAGAAACCATAGCAATTTTTAATCATATCATCAGGCACTTGCTTGATTTTACGTGCAAAACAATCCAAACTTATCACTAGGATTAAGTAAATTTTAATCCTGATTCTATTATAATGGTTTTATTCCAAAACCTGCGTTTTTCTGCGTATCCGGCAAACATCTGATTTGTTTGCGCAAAATTAGTCTAATGGCAAGGATTGCCGTGGGCGGGTATTTATATATTCATCCGCCCGTTGATAAAGAAGGTAAAAGACGACTATGAAACTGCTTGGTATTCTACTGGTTTTCGTCTGTACATTCGGTGGCTTGATTATGGCTGCGGGGATGGAAAAGGCCATGCACCTTATCCAAGGTGTTATTTTGCCTGCAACACCTGCCGAAACTGTCATCATCATGGGCTGTGCGATTGCCGCCTTCCTCATCGGTAACACGATGGATACGGTTAAATACACCATGAAATACTTTGGTTCGCTTGTTAAACCGATCGCCTATAGCAAAGATGACTACATTGAATTACTGAGCATGCAATTTACCGTTTTCAAATTGGCGCGCTCCAAAGGTTTCCTTGCTCTGGAACCTCATGTTGAAAACTCTCACGATAGTGACCTCTTCAAACAATTCCCTAAATTTCACGGTAACCACCATGCTCTTGATTTTTTGTGTGATTACCTTCGTATTATTTCATTAGGAAACGAAGACCCGGGCCAAATCGGCAGTCTGATGGACAAAGAAATTGAACAAATCGCTCATCATGAACATCACCCGGGCCACGCCGTTCACCATATGGCAGAAGGTATCCCCGCCCTTGGTATTGTTGCTGCGGTTTTGGGGGTTATTAAAACAATGGCATCTATTTCCGAACCGCCCGAAGTTCTTGGTAAACTTATCGGTAGCGCGTTGGTCGGTACATTCCTTGGGGTTTGGCTGTCTTATGGTATTTTCGGTCCGATCTCTCAGGCGATGACGGAGCGCGCTGATTCAGAAGTTCTGTATTACAAAATTATCAAAGTCGGTGTTTTAGCCTTCCTAAGCGGTGCCGCCCCGCAAGTTGCCGTTGAGTTTGCACGAAAAGCTCTGCCGCATAACGTACAGCCCGGCTTTAACGAGCTTGAAGAAATTCTCAATGAACTTCCTGCACCGACATAGGTGATTATAATCATGCAAAGTAAAACGCATATCAGGATCGACCTTATTAAATTGCCCTATCGCTTTCACGGCGGTGCATGGAAGGTTGCCTATGCTGACTTCGTTACGGCGATGATGGCGTTTTTCTTGCTCATGTGGCTATTGAACGTAACAACACAAGAGCAAAAAGATGCGCTCTCCGATTATTTTAGCCCCGCCCTGTCCGAAGCATCCGAAAGCCGTAGCGGATCAGGCGGTGTCATGGGCGGCCTGACCATGTCACCTGAAGGCGCAATGGCGTCGAACAAAAACCCGCTCATCCCCTTACAACGTACTGAACAAGTAAAACGCGGCGCAGAAGCAAAATCAAAGGTTAATAATGCCAAAGAAGAAGCCCGCAAGAAAGCCGAACAGAAAAAGTTTGAAGAAGCAGCAGAGAAAATCAAGAAAGCCATTCGCGAAAACAAACAACTCGCAAAGCTAGAGAAAAATATCATCATTGATATAACCCCGGAAGGTTTGCGTATTCAGATTGTGGATCAGGAAAACGAATCCATGTTCCCATCCGGTAGCGCAGCAATGTATGAAAAGACGCGCCAACTCCTCTCCGAAATAACAAATATTATTCTTGATCTGCCGAATGAGATATCAGTGCGCGGTCATACTGACGCCGCAAGCTTCTCTCCCGGAGCGAAATACACAAACTGGGAGCTATCATCCGATCGCGCAAATGCATCACGCCGTGTTATGTTACAAGCAGGTGCACCACAAGAACGCATTAACAATGTTATGGGTAAGGCCGACACAGAACCGCTCATTATTGATAACCCGCTTGACCCGCGGAACCGTCGTATTACGCTCATCTTACTCAACCAAGATATCACAAACCCGCTACCGCCTGAGGATAGTGATGATGAAGAGTATCTTGACGATGATATCATTGATGAGCCTAGCTTTACACTACCGCAAAATCCGTATCAAAAAACACCGGGCAGCGTCGAGTTCCCATAGAGCTATTTATCAATCCATATTGATTTAGCCCCCCTGAGTGATATGCTTAATTCATAAAAACAAGAAATTTCAGGATGAATTAATATGCAAAAAATACTCACACTCGGCACACTTGTCTTATCGATATGCGCTCCTATAACGGTGCACGCGCAAACCGAGAGCGCAGCACCGCAAGCAGAAACAATGCGACTATACCGTCTGGATTGCGGTACTATTGATGTTTCGGATTTAAATATATTCTCAGACACAGATCGTTATGTAGGGCAAACAAAAACATTAACGGATTCCTGCTACCTCATTCAAAAAAATGACATCTATATGCTTTGGGATACAGGTTTACCAAGTGGTATTGTACAAAATAAAGAAGGCGTCACAAACCCGCCTTTTCACTTAACACTGAACAAGACTATCACAGAGCAACTGGCCGAAATCAATTTAACGCCAAACGACATTGATTACGTTGGCATTTCACATGCACATTTTGATCATGCAGGGAATGTGAATTTATTTACAAATGCGAAACTGCTTATCCAACGCAAGGAATATGACTTCCTCATTAACCACAAGGAAGAAGCAGCAACATATCACATGGATGCCCAAAACTTCAGTTACTTCATTGAGGGCACGGGAAAAAATAATGTCATCCCTGTTGATATGGACACAGATATTTTTAAGGATGGCTCAGTAAAGGCGATCGTATCCCCCGGCCATACACCTGGCCATATGTCGTTATTGATTAAAATGCCTAAATGGGGGCCAATCCTGCTGTCCGGTGATCAATGGCATTTCATTGAAAATTACGAAGAAGAAGGTGTTCCATCTTTTAACTACAACCGCGCAGATACCTTAGCATCCGCAGCCAAAATCAAGGAACTGGTCAAAAACACGGGTGCGAAATTAATCATACAGCACGAAGCACAGCATATAGATGTTCTTCCAAAATTCCCCGAATACGCGGAATAAAACGCATCCATATAAAACAAAAAAGGCACTCTCATATGGGGAGTGCCTTTTCTTTATCTCTTCATGTGCAATATGTTTAGAATTTATAGTCAAAACAATTACTCTTAGGGAATCCGTTTGGCGGCAGGCGGCCTGCACTTGCGCGCTTTCCAACCCATGGAGAAATATCATCAACAGTGGTTGTCCCTGCACCGTATTTATATTCCAAGCCCGTTTCCATCTTAAAGGTCTTAATATCGGAAAGCCCGCCATCCTTATATTTCTGAAGGATAACGCCCTTACCTTTACTCATTTCAGGTAATTCATCTAACGGGAAGACCAACATCTTTCGGTTTTTACCGATAACGGCAACGTAATCATCACCATCATCAACATAACGACAAATGGCGGCTTCAACCTTGCCCTTTACATTCAAAACCTGTTTACCCGTCTTCGTTTGCGCCAAAACATCATCAGAGGACACAATAAACCCGCGACCATCAGATGAGGCCACAAGCATTTTACGCCCTGCCTCGTGAATTTTCATTGTGGTAATACCTGAATCATTCGGAATATCAACCATAATACGCACAGGCTCACCAAAGCCGCGACCGGATGGAAGCTTATCACAGCCCAGCGTGTAACAACGCCCGTTTGTCGCAAAAATAATCACCTTATCCGTGGTTTGTGCCTCAATAAGGAATTGCCCGCGATCACCGTCTTTATACTTAAGGTCCGCAGGTTTATGGCCATGCCCCTTCATAGCTTTGATCCACCCTTGAGCGGAACAGATAATTGTAATCGGCTCTTTCTCGATCATAACGGCATCAAGATCAACCGCGATCGGTTTCGGTGTTGAACCAATCGTTGTGCGGCGTGCCCCCAACGCAGTATCAGGACCAAACATTTTACGCAGCTCTTGTACCTGCTTTTTAATCTTTGTCCACTGGCGCGCTTCTGACCCGATAAGCTTCTGAAGCTCATCACGCTCTTTCGATAGCTCGTCATGTTCGGTGCGGATTTCAATTTCCTCAAGCTTATGCAAGCGACGCAAGCGTAAATCAAGAATGGCCTCGGCCTGAATATCACTCAGCTTGAATGTTTCCATCAAACATTCTTTCGGCTTTTCCTCAAAACGAATAATGCGAATAACTTCGTCAATATTCAGATAGGCAATTAAATAACCGTCTAAAACCTCCAAACGATGCAGAATTTTATCCAATCGGAATTGCGAACGACGCACAAGTACGACCTGTTGGTGATCCAACCAATTCTGCATGGCCTCCTTCAGGTTCATCACCTTTGGCACCAAACCATCTTCCAGAACATTCAGATTCATATTGAACCGTGTTTCAAGATCACAAGCGCGGAACAGCGCCTCCATCAAAATCTCAGGCTCGACATTACGGTTTTTCGGAACAAGAACCAGACGGATATCCTCGGCAGATTCATCACGCACATCATCAAGCAATGGCAATTTCTTTGAATTGATCAAATCTGCAATCTTTTCAATCAATTTTGATTTCTGCACCTGATAAGGAATTTCAGTGACAATAATCTGATATTGCCCCTGCTTCAGCTCTTCCTTTTCCCAGCGCGCACGAACACGGAATGCCCCCTTACCTGTTGTATAAGCATTCACAACATCCTCTCTGCTCTCTACCAAAATACCGCCTGTAGGCATATCCGGCCCCTGAACGATATCCACGATTTCTTCCATCGTCGGGTCTTTTTCAAGCATCAAAAGCATCGCATCACAAAGCTCTGCTACGTTATGCGGAGGGATATTGGTTGCCATACCAACGGCAATACCACTTGAACCGTTTGCCAGCAGGTTCGGAAAACCACCGGGCAGAACAACAGGCTCGCTCTCTGATCCATCATAGGTCGGGCGGAAATCAACAGCGTTTTCCTTGATCCCGTCAAGCAGCAACATCGCTACACTCGTTAACTTCGCCTCCGTGTAACGCATAGCGGCCGCGTTATCACCGTCAATGTTACCAAAGTTCCCCTGCCCGTCGACAAGCGGATAGCGTTGAGAGAAATCCTGCGCCAAGCGCACCATCGCATCATAAACGGCGGTATCACCATGTGGGTGGAATTTACCAATCACATCACCAACCACACGCGCCGATTTTTTCGGCCCTTGCTCTGGGTTAAGCTTTAATTGATACATCGCATATAACAAACGACGATGCACAGGCTTCATACCGTCACGCACATCAGGCAATGATCGGCTCATAATGGTCGATAGCGCATACGACAAATACCGATCCGATAAAATATCGGTCATCGGTTGGTCGATGATCTGATGTGCTGTGTTATCCTGTGGAGTATTCTTGGACATATATTTCCGACCCTAACGCATTAATGTTTCGTGTATTCTCGCTCTCACACGGCACGGACGCTGTATCGCCCGAGCTATCTGTTTTTGCAAATTGTTCGGCAAAACGCAAGCCTAACCTTATTCTTGCCTCGGGCAGTCCACGGTTATGATGCGCAAAAACCCAATGCTCCAGAAAAAAACGTGTGAGCTGTAAGCCTGTTAAAATATCTTCATTATCCGCCCCGCCGCCATTCGGTTTTAAAAACCCGGGCAAAGGAAGAAGCTTGTCCTTATACGGCTCGCCTGCACTATAGCTTACGGCGCGTCCTGTCTTCGGCGAAATATACGCAAGCGTCGACGCATCACCGCCGCCTGCACAGCGGCTCAGATCGAGTGAGAACCCAAGCTCACGCAAAAGGGCAATTTCCCACATAATATATCCTGCCGCCCAAATATCGGTTTCCAAAATATTCAACAAGGCAATAAAGCCGTCATACAGGCCGCTATGCCCCTCTTTTTCAGGCAAAGCCTGATCACACAAGGCACAGGCCGCCTGCAACGCCGCAAGTTTTAGCGCATCTTGCATAATGCGCGCCGCCGTTGAATGTGATAGCTCCAACGAGAGAGATCCCAAATTTTCCGATGTTCTGGCACGCCAATTCGCATCCACAATATTACCGACCTCTAACGTCCCGCGGTTCTTCGTGGAAAATGCACCGCGCACATATCCTGCCTGCCGCCCGTGATCACGTGTGAGCAACGAGACGATTGCCCCGTTCTCACCGTGCCTGCGCACCGCTAATATTACAGATTGATCTTGCCATTGTTCCATAGCTCTCTATTATCATGATCTTAGCGACATGATTCCAGCAGGATATGCAAAATAATGGTGACTATCCCCAAATCAGACGTATATTCCCTCATCCTACGCGGTTTTCATCATGCAGGACTGCATGACGAAGACACCATCCGCACCGTATACGATCATTTGATGCAAAATGAACTTTCGGGAAAACAATCTCACGGTTTGTTGCGTGTGAAATGGTGTATTGAATATATGAAGAAAAACGGAGTTCCTAAGGCGCCTCCGTCACTTGCCGTTGATTTAGGTGCCGTGGCGATTGTTGACGGCCAAAATAACCTTGGCCTGGTGGCTGCAAAATACGCCGCCGATATCGCGATTGAACGGGCAAAGAAACATGGCATCGCCTTTGTCGGAGCACGCAATCATTTCGGTACAACAGGCACAATGAACTATTACAACCGATTATTCGTTGATGCAGGGTTGGTTGGTATAGCCGGCTGTAATTCACTGGCAATGGTTTGTCACCCCGACGGGTATGATCCGGTTATTGGTACAAATCCAATTTCCTTTGGCATTCCGTCACTAAAAACGCCGTGTGTTGTTGATGTCACGACGGCGCAATGGGCATATGGCAAATTGTTGCAACTCCACAAGGCAGGAAAAAATATGCCTGTGGATGCTTTTGTGGATAAAGATGGAAAACCGTCCACGAACATCAAAGATGCAATGGATGGCGCGATGCTTCCGCTACAGGGGTATAAAGGCTTTTCCATCGGCTTGGCCATTGAAATTCTGGGCGGCGCACTTATCGGCGCCAAAGGCGGGCGCGATGCCGTAAATGGAAGTGACGGCATTTTCTTTATTACGATTAACCCCGATATGTTGGTCGGACAAGATAAATTCGAAGAAGAAGTCGAGCGCTTGTTACAGGAAATAAAATCATCGCGCCATGATGCGCAGATTGAGGAAATCCTAATACCCGGAGAGAGATCAGAGCGCAGCTTTGCCACGCGGAGTACCGCAGAAACAATAGAGATAGTAGATACGGTCCATAACGACCTGAAGGAGTTAGCACATGTATGATGATTCATTAACAAAAATCGGCATTGCGGGCGTAGGGGCCATCGGCTCTGCGGTGGCGCGGGCAATGACAGGCGAAAACAGCATTGAAGGGTTCACCCTAGATTGCATATCCGACCCCGATGCAAAAAATACTTTCGGTGTTGATAATTTAGATTTTGAAACACTGGTCAAACGCTCAGATCTCATTATTGAATGCTTACCTGCGAGCATTGTTCCGGCACTTGCTGAGACGGCTTTTCGCGCTAATAAAGATGTTATTTTTATCAGTAGCGCCGCCCTGCTCCTTTATCCACAAATTGTGGCTAGTTTGATGGATTCAGATAGCACGGCCTACCTACCGTCCGGTGCATTATGCGGACTTGATGGGGTTACGGCCATGAAAGAAATGGGCATCCGCGAAAGCATCATTGCATCCACCAAGCCACCAATGGGGTTCTCAGGTGCACCATATATTATTGCTAATGATATTGATCTGTCGGCTATTAACGAAAAAACATGTATCTTCCGTGGCAATGCCTATGATGCATCAAAAGGGTTTCCCGCTAATGTTAATGTTGCAGCTACGCTTAGCCTAGCCGGTATCGGCCCGGAAAACACACAAGTTGAAATATGGGCAGACCCCGCAGCAAAAGGAAATGCACATGAGATAACTGTCAAAAGTGATTACTCAACAATGACTACACGCATTGAAAACATGCCTGATCCCGCAAATCCGAAAAGCTCTGTCCTTGCGGCGCAAAGCATTGTGGCATTGCTGCGAAATATGAGTAACGCATTGGTGATTGCTTGAATAGTTTTAGTACAGGAGGAACAAACAATGCCCCTACCCCTTAAACATTTTTACATGGTGCGTCACGGTGAAACAGAGGCCAACAAAGCCCGCATAATGGCAGGTAGCCTTGATTCACCATTAACTGCAACAGGAAGAGATCAAGCCAAAGCCGTACAAGATGTTGTTAAAAACCTTGATGTAAAACCTAGCGTCATTGTTCACAGTAACCTTTCCCGCGCACGCGACACCGCAAACATTATTAATGAGGCATTGAACATTCCTATGTATGAAGACAGCGACATCGCAGAACTTCATGCAGGCGATTGGGAAGGCGTATCATATGATGAATGCCATGAATTATTAACAGGATGGCCTGAGCCGCCAAATGGTGAAAATTTTACGCAATTTTGCGAGCGCATAAAACGCGGAAAAAACAATATCCTGGCGCAGCATGACGGCCCCGTATTAATGGTTTCACATGGTGGTGTTTTCCGCGCCCTGGGCGGTTTATACGGACTTGCAACACCCGGGGTTTTTCGCAATTGTCATCTTTATGAGTTCAAACCTGCCAATACGGAAGAAGAAAAAACCCATTTCCCCTTTAATGTCTGGTCATACCGATACGAAGGCGCGCTACAACGCACACCCGAATTTGTATTTCATGAAAGTGATAAGATTTAACGCTAAGCTTAAGCGCTTTTGATCGTTTTGTGTATTTGCACGGCCTGATGAGTTTCAAACACATCATGGACACGCAAAATATGAGCCGTATTTTTTTCGATTGCATATAAAACAGAGGCTAATGATCCACCTAATCGGTTTTTCGGCACATCCTGCGCAGCAATTTTACCAATAAAACTTTTGCGCGATGTGCCCAACAAAACAGGAAAGCCCAGCGCAGTAAATCGATCAAGGTTTCTGATAATTCGTACATTATGCTCAACCGTTTTCCCAAATCCTATACCGGGATCCAGAATAATACGGTTTTCTACGACGCCATTTTTTGCACAAAAAGCAATACGTCGATCAAAATAATCAAGAATTGCGTCAATTACATCATCATATTGCGGGGCATCCTGCATCGTTTGCGGTGTACCCTTCATATGCATCAGGCAAAGTGGAACATCATAACGTGCTGCGACATCTATGCTGTTTGGATCGTGCTCTAATGCACTCACATCATTAATTATATTAGCCCCTGCACCCAAGGCCGCCTGCATAGTTTGGGCGTTACGGGTATCAATAGAAATATAAGGAGCATGAGCGCGTAAGCCTTCTATAACTGGTACAACGCGCTCTATTTCCTCTTCTACAGAAACCGTGTCTGCATTCGGGCGCGTTGACTCACCGCCAATATCCAGAATATCCGCCCCTTGCGCTAAGAGCTCCTTCCCATGGCATATGGCATGATCCGCGTTATAAAAATCACCACCATCAGAAAAACTATCGGGCGTTACATTCACAATCCCCATAATCAACGGGCTATCAGAGAAGCATTTTTGAATGAAGTCATTCTTCATGATTATGCACCCTTTTTAAGCGATGGCGTATGTGTGGACAAAATATGATGCGCTGACATCCTTATTTCTTGCCCCTGCGGCAATTCTTTAATCAAATCATCCACAGACTTATGCAATATCGGATGCTGCCAATGTGGCGCAACCTCCTTTAAAGGGAACATAACAAAAGCGCGTTCATGCATTCTGGGATGAGGAATTTGAATATGCGGCGCCTCAATCACTTCATCATGATAACAAAGCAAATCAATATCCAGTACGCGCGGCGCATTTACAACTGTACGAACACGTCCCGCCTCGGCCTCTGTTTGACCGATGGCAGAGATAACCTCTGCGGCTGATAGTTTTGTTTCAACGCTGCATACCGCATTTTTGTACCACGGTTGATCTGAGATCGGGACTGGCGCGGATTCCCATATATATGATGCGTCCAAAACATGAATTCCAAAATCGGATAATAGCGCGGGGCACGCCTGTAATGCTGCCTCGGGGCTGCCGTATAATCCGCTTAAATTCGCACCTAAACCAAGAAGTATCATGCCATATAATCCAAAATAAAAACGGAGCCACGCGGCTCCGACAAAAACTATACGAATTCAGGTTATTATGAAACCCATGTTCTATATGCACCTGTATCAACATGCACAAAAGAGCTGCGTGGATAGTAACCAACACCACCGGCCTCAAGTGATTTTGCAATGTTGCGTACTCGCTTCACGCTAAAATCAGGGATACGAATATCAACTGCCTGACCATACATATGGAACGAATTTGACGCGACAGCCGTTGACTTCTTACCTAGCATCGCATTGGTCTTCGGACTGCGGTAACCTGAAAGAACTTGATATGGTTCATTTGAACCAGATTTTTTATGAATGATAGAAAGGATATCAACGACATGCGGATCCATAGGAAAAACTTCACCTGTGCGGAAATCACGCATAACATAATTCAAACGCTCGAACGCTTCAGGAAGGTATTTATCACCAACACGATACACACCGGAAAAACTCTCCCCCGTATGTGCATTACGGAATGATAACTTCCATGTTGAATTACTACCTGCTGCAATGGCACTTTTCATGGACAAAACGGGCATCATTGCACCGATCAATCCCCCCATGCCGAGCTTTAGAAAATCACGACGCTGAAGCGCTAAACGCTCATTCGTGGCCGTTTCACTAAAAAAGCCTTGTCTCATACTGAGCCTCTTCTCTCAATAACTTTTCACGCAGAAACATTATTAAATCGTAATCTACGGACTGAACAGTCCTACAATAATTTCCAGAACGAGTAAAGAAAGAAATACTTTCCTACATTATGGTACCAACGCATACATTAAATTAGCGTTAATCAGAAATCTGCGCAATGTTTAGATCACTATTATCTAAAATAGGAAAAGCGTCAAGTCTTTCTAATAGTTGCAGCAAAGTCTTATCATGGTCATACACATCTGTACCATAGACAATTTGCCCTTCAGAACCCAGCCATATGGTATAATATAACAGGTAAACCGGGATACGTTCCTGTGTATAAATATCAGATGTTTTTTCCTCAGACAGCGTTTTTTTCATGCGCTGCTCACTCCAGCCTTTTCGGTTTTGCAGCGCAAACATTGCAACTTTTTCCGGGTCACGCATGCGAATACAGCCTGAAGATTTCGCACGGTTCGTCAAATGGAACAAGGAACGGTTATTCGTATCATGAAGATATATATTGTGCCTATTTGGCATTAACACACGAATACGGCCAAGCGGATTATGCGATCCTGCTACCTGCACCATACGTAATCCATGCAAATCATTTTCCGTTAATGACGCCCAATCGATTGATGCAGGATCAAGGGTTGGCGCATCGGGGTCATACCCCAGAAAAAGCTCCATCCCCTTATCAGCCAGATATTGAGGATTCTCAACAAGCTGCGGCAAGATATCTTCTTCTTTGATTGTTGGCGGAACCGTCCATGTAGGGTTAAATCGCACACCATGAATTTCCGTGACAAAGGACAACGTTTGGCGTTTCTTCGACCCGACAATAACCGGCATTTCAAATGCCACTTTTCCATTATCTATCGCCCACAGTGTTGCGGAAGGTATATTTACGACAATAAAGCGTTCCGGCTTTTCATCTGCTACCCAACGCAAGCGCTCCATATTCACGGATAGCTGCTTAATCTTATCAAAGACACTTTGGTTTAGAACATATAATGTTTGATTGCCGATTATGCCATCCGGTTTTAACCCTTTAGATTCTTGAAATAGTTTCACGGCCTCAACCAAGGCAGGATCATACGTATACGCATCTTGTTCCGGCACATCAGGTGCGTTCATGCGTGCACGCAATAACGGAACATTCTTATGCCCGCGTCCCGGCCTCAACAGCCCCGAAAAATGTAATGGCTCCCGCTGAACAATCTCCTCACGTTTGATTTTTTGCACAATATTGCGCATTTCCTTTTTTAGAGATTGGTAAGTTGCGGTTTGTGGCTCTCTGGATAAAAGAAAGTCCCCTATATCGTCATGGTGCACAGGCAAATACGATAATGCCTCTTGCACCGAAATACGTTGACGCCAGTGCTTTGTTTCCAAACCCATATCAAACGCATTGATGCGCATACCGCTCAGATCACGAATATAACGGATATATCCATCTGTTAAGAATAACTCCAGTTGAAGCGCCTCTTCGTCATTTGGCCCCGAAAAACCGGAGTTATCCAAAATTTCATTTATTTCCGCGATGTTATAATTCAGAGGATTCAGGCCGTTCTGCCATGCCGATGATAGCAACTGAAACAATTCTTTGCCGTCGCTGTTCAAATTATTTCGACGTAACCATAACGGATCACCATCACGTTCAAGATAAAATGCATCGATTTCCGTTTGATTTTGAAGCACACGCGCCTGCGCCTGCGACACGTAAAATGTACAAAAGGCAACGAATAACAAGAAGAGGGTTCTACCTCTACACATTGAAATATCTAACATTAATGATCCTGATCTCATGACGGGCAAAAATTCTGTTACCTGTCATGAGTACACTAAAAATTTTAAGAAACTATAAATCTACGAATGTATGTGTTTCTGCTTTTGCTCCGGGATGTGTCACCGCACCCTTCTCTGCGGAACCAACCGTTTGTGTGTATTTCCAGATAGCGCCATTCTGATAATTATGCTTGCGTGGCGTCCATTCCTTCTTACGGGCTTCCAATTCTTCATCAGAAAGCTTCACATCAAGTGTTCCCGCTTCTGCATCAATGCGGATGATATCACCATCTTTCAGAAGACCGATCGGGCCGCCATCCTGTGCCTCTGGGGCCGCATGACCAATACAGAAACCGCGTGTACCGCCAGAGAAACGACCATCAGTAATAAGCGCAACTTTACCGCCCATCCCTTGACCATAAAGCGCCGCAGTCGTTGAAAGCATTTCACGCATACCCGGACCGCCTTTGGGGCCTTCATAACGGATGATAATAACTTCACCTTCTTTATACTCTCGGTTTTGTACTGCATCAAACGCCGCTTCTTCGCCATCAAATACACGCGCAGGGCCTTCGAAAACAAGCTCCTCCAGACCGGCAATTTTAACAATCGCACCAAGAGGCGCCAAATTCCCCTTCAATGTTACAACACCGCCTGTGGGGTGAATTGGCTTTTTCACAGGGAAAACAACATCTTGATCTTCCGGCAATGACACGCCCTCAAGGTTCTCCGCAATCGTTTTACCTGTAACAGTCATACAATCACCATGTAAGAACCCGTTATCTAGCAGTTCCTTCATCACAACGCCTACACCGCCAACATCATAGAGATGTTTTGCAACATATTTACCGCCGGGACGTAAATTCGCAATCAATGGTGTTTTCTTGAACACTTCACCAACATCATGCAAATCAAAATCAATACCGCATTCATGAGCCATTGCAGGTAAGTGTAACCCTGCGTTCGTAGAACCGCCTGTCGCTGCAACGATGGCCGCCGCATTCTCAAAACTCTTGCGTGTTACAATATCGCGCGGGCGCAAATTCATCTTAATCAGGTCCATCACAGCTTTACCGGATGCCTCTGCATATTCATCGCGGCTTTCATATGGTGCAGGCGCACCTGCAGAATTCGGCAACGCTAAGCCGATCGCCTCTGATACACACGCCATCGTGTTGGCCGTAAACTGGCCACCACAAGCCCCTGCAGACGGACATGCTACGCATTCCAACTCCTTAAGGTCTGCATCTGAAAATTCGCCTGTTGCGTGTTTGCCGACACCTTCGAACACGTTCACAATATCAACGTCATCACCGCGGAATTTACCGGGCAAAATCGTTCCGCCATACATAAAGACAGACGGTACATTCAAACGTAACATCACCATCATCATACCCGGTAATGACTTATCACAACCCGCAAGCCCGACTAACGCATCATAACAGTGACCACGCATCGTTAGCTCAACTGAATCTGCAATAACCTCACGGGATACAAGCGATGAACGCATTCCTTCATGGCCCATTGCAATACCATCGGTCACCGTAATAGTTGTAAATTCACGCGGCGTACCTTTCGCTGCGCTTACGCCTTTTTTCACGGCTTGTGCTTGGCGGGATAGCGCAATATTACAAGGCGCTGCCTCATTCCAACATGTTGCAACACCAACCAGAGGCTGGTGAATTTCTTCTTCCGTCAATCCCATTGCATAATAATAGGCACGGTGCGGCGCACTTTTCGGCCCTTCCGTCACATAACGACTGACGAGTTTTGATTTATCCCAGCCATTTGCATGCAGGTTTTTCTTATCGGAAGACATTACCGGTTCCCCTTGTAAATTTCATATTTGATATGGTTGTGATGAAACAGCAAAAAAGCAGGCATTTCAACCCGCTTTTTTCAACAAATTTCAATTTCATGGCATTTTATAAACAAAGAAATTAAAAAGCTTAAACTTTATTACCTCGACCGTCGCGACGCTCTTGTCTTTCTGCGTGTTCTTTAACGCGAGCGATCTCCTCTTCGGCTTCTTCATTACCCTCTTCGACTAATACCATCTCATTATAATAGCGACGGAATTGATCAGCATTGGCAATATACGGCACACGAATGGATCTTTGCCCCGTACCCATTACAACAACACTGGCGTAACCAAAAAGATGCCCCGGCAGCATACGCTCAAGATCAATACTTTCAACTTTGCTTAAACGAATATCAACGACATCCATTTGCAACAAACCGTAGCGCGCCAAGATACGTTTATTCGTCACAACCAAAAGAAGGTAATGTTGGGTCAGTATAGCAACACAAAGCAATATCGCACCGAACACCGCCAATAGCATACCCAATGGCGGAATAGTTAAGAACAAAATCAACGCAAAAATTAAAACAGCGACAGCTTTCCAGTATATCGCACCATGCAGTTTTGCACGGAGAATAACTTCTTCGCCCTTTACCAAGACACTCTTTATCTCGGAATCCTGTACCTTATCATGAATATCAGATGCCGTTTTTTTGTTTGGGGTTTTGTTTTGCCCTGATTGCGCACTCATCGTGATTTTGCCTCTTCAATAGCTCTTCGGAATGAAATTGGATCATCAATCGGCGGAAGCACTACTTCACCGACACCCATCCCGCGAACCATCACACGCCCATAATTAAAAATACGGCCCATAATAGGCTGTAGGACGTTTACCCCCTCAATACGGTCAATGCTGATCTCGCCTACGTGTCGAGCAACCAAACCGCGTTTATATATAAGCCTGCTATTTGTAATAGCAATTTCAGTTGTAACCTTAATCACCATCATTTGTGCAAATTTCACAAGCCCCATGATAAACATAAAGAATGCAAAAGCACGCACGCCGGGGTGAATAATTTTAATACTTTCAAAAAACCCGACACCTTTTGGCAACATGTCGAGCATTTTATAGCCATAAAAACCTGCAACCATAATGCCGATTGCCATCACAAGCCCCCAAAAAATCGACATAAACGCATTGATTGTATACATCCAGTGAAATTTACCAATGTGAATAAGTTCTTCGTCAGGGCCCAAGGATTGTTGTACGTATAGCATTTATGTTTTTCACTTTTCTCAAATTAGGAAGAGCACTAAGGCTCTGATTACTTAAAATGATCTTATCCTGCAACACAAGTCGCCGCAAGTTTCAAATAGATCAAGGGGGTAGAGTTTTTCACAGCTTTCACCACTTTAACGGTAAAAATCACGAAAAATCACTCATCCCCCAAACAAATACCTAATGCACGCGCCGTATGAACAAGCATTCCATCCTTATCAACGATATGACATTCCTTAATAGCATCTTCAATGGCAACATCCACGACACTGTCATTTTGCCAGGCCACCATACGCCCGAACTTACCCTCCACCAGCAAGTCCACGGCCTTCACACCGAAAGCAGAGGCAAGCAAACGATCATTATAACTAGGCCCGGCGCCACGCTGCACATGCCCGAGAACGGTCACTCGCGCCTCAGATTCCGTTGCATCGGCAATCTTTAGACACAGGTAATCACCAATTCCGCCATAACGCGTCTCCCCACCATGATACACAACCTCATGCTTCTGCCCATCGGGGGTTTTCACGGCCTCAGACACGATCACAAGCGCAAAATTACGACCATCTTTCTTTACTGATGCAATTTTCTTCGCAATATTTTCAATCGTATACGGAATTTCAGGTATCAGTATGACGTCCGCGCCCCCCGCTATACCTGCCGCTAATGCGATATGCCCGGCATCGCGCCCCATAACCTCTAATATCATCACACGGTCATGACTGGCTGCTGTTGGCTGCAAACGATCCAATGCCTCAGTTGCGACAGCCACCGCCGTATCATAACCAACAGCGAAATCTGTCATAAAGACGTCATTATCAATGGTTTTTGGAATTCCGACAAAGTTCAGCCCACCCTGCTTCACTAATTTATTTAAAATTGCAAAACTACCATCACCGCCGATACCGATTAACGAATCAACACCTAACCCTTTGAGGGATTCAAGCAGCTCGTCGGAGCGATCAATAACGCGCCCGTCATCCATTTTATATGCAAACGGGTCACGCGAATTTGTTGTGCCGAGAATCGTCCCCCCCATGCGCAGAACCGTATTCGAGAAATCAGACGGCTTTAACACACGATATCGCGGCGGACTATCGAGTAATCCGGCCGTACCGTTTTCAAGGCCGATTACTTCCCACCCCAGCCCATGTGCACGCAAAACCGCCGCACGCATCACCGCATTAAGCCCGGCACAATCACCACCACTTGTTAATATCGCTATTCTTTTAGACATGAAAAACTCGCTCTAAGATCTTAATAAACAAATATTTGGCACAGAATCACCAAAGAAGGTAAAGAATACACTATTGTCAGGCCGAATTAAAATGCATGATGCTGTATTGCAAAATTAATTGACGTTTTTGTTTATCTTGCAATAGATTATGTGATATAATTAATGCCGTTTGTTATTGTAGGGTTGATAAGAAGTTTAGTGTGATATGGAAGAAGATCAGGACGATTTACGCGTAAAGCTAGCAAATTACAGAAGTGAGCATCAGGCTCTGGATGAAGTGATCGAAAGAGCATTATCCAGCGACAGACCTGTGAATCTTTTTCATATGCAAAACCTAAAGAAAAAGAAACTGTGGCTTAAGGATATGATCCAAAAGCTTGAGAGCGCCCTGATAGACGATATTATCGCTTAACGCTCACTTTACTTATAAAAACAATCACAAAATATCTTTGGACATCGCATTTCTTCACTTGCGTTAAGTGCATGCATTTCCTATAAACATTTCCATGACACATTCAGACACTTCGCCCCTGGTGGGCATTATTATGGGCTCTCAGTCGGACTGGCCGACAATGAGCAATGCACACGATATTTTGCACACACTTGGCATCGCCCATGAATGCAAAATCGTTTCGGCACATCGCACGCCTGAGCGTATGTATGAATACGCAAAATCTGCGAAAGATCGTGGCCTGAAGGTAATTATTGCAGGTGCTGGCGGCGCGGCGCACCTTCCCGGTATGGTGGCAAGTCTTACGCCACTGCCTGTCTTAGGCGTACCGGTTGAAAGCAAAGCCTTAAAGGGTATGGACAGCCTCCTGTCGATTGCACAAATGCCTGGCGGTATTCCCGTCGGCACACTGGCAATCGGCAATGCGGGCGCAAAAAACGCCGGCATATTAGCAGCGTCAATTTTGGCGGCATTCGATGAAGATTTAGCCGCAAAGTTGGACGACTTCAGAAAAGCCCAAACAGATAGCGTTGCGGAGCAACCAAGCGACAACTAAAACAAAGCGCGAACCATGAACCCAAAAATCGCGACATCATCATTGACACTTGGCATCCTTGGCGGTGGACAACTCGGCCGTATGAGTGCCATAGCTGCCGCACAGCTTGGGATTGCGGTTGTCATCTTCACGCCCGAGGAAAACAGCCCCGCGTCACTTGTTGCAAAAGACACAATCGTAGCCCCCTATAATGATAAGGATGCACTTCGCCGTTTCAGTGAAATGACCGATATCATCAGTTACGAATTCGAAAATATCCCTGTTAAAACAGTGGAATACCTCAACTCATTAAAGTCTGATAATGTTTTCCCTGATGAAAAACTTCTCCTCATTTCACAAGATCGCATAAAGGAAAAAACATTCCTCAACGATAGCGGTATTACCACCGCGCGCTGGGCGCATGTTAACGGCCTCAGTGATATTCAAAAATGCATATCAGATTGGAATCTGAACAGTTTTATCCTTAAAACCGCGCGCTTTGGCTATGATGGTAAAGGACAAATAAAATGTGATGCGCTAAGTATCGAAAACAATACCGTCCTGGCCACCTTCCTGGATGCCACAAAAGAACAAGATATTATCCTGGAGGAAGTCATCCCTTTCTCATGTGAAATATCAATCATAGCAGCGCGCGATAACGAAGGTAAAACAAGCCTTTATGGGCCCATGCTAAACGCTCATAAAAACCATATCTTAGATACAACCACCGTACCATCAGGCGTATCGAAAACCGTATCGGAACGCGCCGTGCACGCCGCGATGAAAATTGCCGATGCCGTGAACTTACGCGGCGTCCTAACCGTTGAACTTTTTGTCTGTGAAGATGAGACGGTTCTCGCGAATGAGATCGCCCCCCGAACACATAATTCCGGACACTGGACAATCGACGCATGCGCCGTATCTCAATTTGAAAATCATGTTCGCACCGCTTGTGGCATGCCGGTCGGTAGTGCAGATCGCCATAGTGATGCGGTTATGCTCAATCTGATTGGCGATGATGTAAATACAATTGCACCCTATTTGACGCAAAAAGATACTTGCGTGCATCTATACGGTAAAACAGATATACGTGAAGGCCGAAAAATGGGCCATATAACGACTTTAAAACCCAAAACAGATGATTAAAACACCACAAGGAGTTTAAAAAATATGAGTGAAGCAGCACAAAAATTATCATCAGGGGCAATGCGTTCGGAAACAGATTCCATCGGCGCAATTGACGTCCCTGCGGACCGTTATTGGGGCGCGCAGACACAGCGCTCGATCCAAAACTTTAAAATCGGCGGCGAAAAAATGCCTGCGCCTCTTGTGCGCGCACTTGGTATTCAGAAAAAAGCATCCGCTCTTTCCAACATGGAGCTTGGTGTCCTTGACCAGAAAATTGGTGATGCAATGCTACGCGCTGCAGATGAAGTCATCGATGGCACTCTAATTGATGAATTTCCATTGGTTGTATGGCAAACAGGTTCAGGCACACAAAGCAATATGAACGCAAACGAGGTCATTTCAAATCGTGCGATTGAAATTCTTGGCGGTGAGCGCGGCAGCAAATCACCCGTTCACCCGAACGACCATGTAAACATGGGGCAATCATCGAATGACACTTTCCCAAGTGCAATGCATATTGCCGCAGGCGAACAGGTTCACCATGAATTGCTTCCGGCCCTTGAACATCTTCATAGCGCATTAGATGCAAAAGCAAATGAATACGCCGACATCGTTAAAATCGGCCGTACTCACCTGCAAGATGCAACGCCGTTGACCCTCGGTCAAGAGTTCTCAGGCTATGCTAAGCAAATTGAATTCGGTATCCAGCGCGTTAAAGCGTGCCTTCCGCGCCTCATGCAGTTGGCGCAAGGTGGTACTGCCGTTGGTACGGGCATTAACTCAAAGGTTGGTTTTGCTGAAAAATTCGCAGCAAATGTAAGTAAAATCACGTCTCTTGAGTTTGTAACAGCAGAAAACAAATTTGAATCTTTGGCGGCGCATGATGCAATGGTTGAAATTTCAGGCGCATTAAATGTTCTTTCCGTTTCATTGATGAAGATCGCAAATGATATCCGCCTTTTGGGTTCAGGCCCCCGCTGTGGTATTGGCGAGATCAGCCTGCCTGCGAATGAACCGGGCTCATCCATCATGCCGGGCAAAGTAAACCCAACGCAATGTGAAGCGTTAACAATGGTTTGCGCGCAAGTCATGGGTAACCATGTTGCGGTAACTGTTGCCGGTTCAAACGGGCATTTTGAATTAAACGTATTCAAGCCCGTCATGATTTACAATGTGCTTCAATCCATTCGCTTGATCGCTGACGGCTGTAACAGCTTCACAGATAACTGCGTTGTCGGCATCGAAGCCAACAAAGAGCGCATTGAAAAACTAATGAACGAGAGCTTAATGCTTGTTACGGCACTTAATCCGCATATCGGTTATGATAATGCTGCAAAAATTGCTAAGAAAGCTCATGCTGACGGTTCAACATTAAAAGAAGCAGGTATTGAGCTTGGTCTTTTAAACGAAGAGCAGTTTAAAGAATGGATTAACCCGCTTGAGATGATTAAACCACGCGATTAATCATTAGGCGTTAGGAAAAAATGTGATGCCCCGAAAGATATACCCGAACATAAAACGATCGGTTAAAATTTCGGGGCACGCAACAAGCGTTACAATCGAAGAACCTTTCTGGAACGAAATTAAAGACATCGCCACAACAAAGGGTATGTCTTTAAACGCACTTATTTCTGAAATTGATGAAGACTTTGAGGGCAACCTCTCAAGTGCAATACGCATATACGTGCTGCATCATATAAAGGGGCAATAAAGCCCCTTTTATTTTAATTATCGCAATAAATCGCCAAGCAGTCCTTTGATCGCCTCTTTTGCAGCGTCCTTCGCAGCATCTTCCGGGTCCTGCGATTTTTGCTGCTGCGGGCTAGTGTTTTGCTGCTCACCGTTTTGGTTGTTTTGCGGCGCCGCATTATCATTTGAAGGAATACCCAACTTATCACCAATCAACTTATTTAGTTTACGTTGAATTTTATTGTTCAAATACTGGTTCAACAATCCTTGACCGAATGTTTGACTCGGATTATCCAACGGCCCTTCAAAACTCATTTCAAATGGCGGGACATCCGATGGCTGCTCTTCTGTACCCTTAACACTCAGCTTATGCTTCGTGCTTAAATACCAGCTCGGCAAGTTAATCTGACCTTGCGTTTGAATAGCCGCCGATTGCCCATCAAGATCCATTTTTGAAATATTGACGACCCCCTTTTGAATTGTAAACGCACCGTCCAGAACCTCAAATGCTGTTGATCCACCTTTTGTCGTGGCCTTCCATAAACCTGTCAATGTATCCCCGGGTTTACTTTCATAGGAAAGCGCAGAAACAAATCGCGTCACATCAACACCATCCAACACAATTTCATTTCCCGACACAGTACCGGAACCGTTTAATGCGTTGATTAGTGCGCTTGGGCTATTGCCTGCACTTTTGATATTCATGGCAACACTTCCCGTACCACTAATTTTCACAAGCTGTGTTCCAAGCATGGCTTTTGTTAACTTTCCAAGATCCGCATTATTGAAATTCGCATCACTTGCAAAAGTTAAGGGGGTTTGATCCGCTCGCACAGAGATATCTGTTGCAATCGATCCACCAAACAAACCACCCTTAAGGTCTTTGATATCTAAAGCTCCGTTATTTAACGTAATCTTCAATGACGGATTTGATATTGGCCATGAACCATAATCAATGTGCTTTGCTTTTAATGAAATGTCTGCATTCACTGCCTTCAGTGCACTCGTATTAATTGTGGCAGTTGACCAACGCGAAGACGTCCCAGCAGGTGCAGCACCTGTGCTTTTCCCTCCAGACGAACCCTTACTATCCATAGCAGATGATATGTTTATCTTACCGAAATCAAGCTCACCCGTTATTTTCGGAACAGATGAACCAAGATTAATAAACAAATCCCCCTGCACCGTTGTGCCGGATAAGTCACCCTTAATATCACTTAGCTTATAATTTGAACCGTTTTGATTAATCTTTGCATAAAAATCTAACGGCTTTTGCAACGATGCATCACTCAGCTGTGCGCCGCTGGCAATCTTAATCGCCTGCGCCATATTCTTGTGCTTCAACTGTAGCGTAATATCAGCGAGCGACATCTTGCCAAGCGGGTCAGCCAAACCACCCTTTGCAATAACCTCACCGCCCATTGCAGAAATATTTGTGGTCACCGCCGCCTGATCCAATGAACCGTCAAGTTTCAACTTAATATTTGCAGATTTTAAATCCTGCGGCCAAGCGCTGTGGTCTACTTTAGCTAAATCAGCAAGGGCACGAATATCCGTACTGTTTACATCAACATACGCCGAAACACCCTTACCGCCGGCAATGTCATTCACATGTCCGTTAACCTTTATCGCAGAGCCCTTAAGGTCACCGATACTAAACTCTGACACATCAACCGCATTCTCCACGAAATTAGCAGAAAGCTTAACTTTCTTTGAACTCATGCCATCATATTTCAAACTATCCGTTGTGAAAGTCACTGCAAGATCAAGAGGCAAAGCCAGAGATTTAATCATAGACTTTGCATCAGACGCTGATGAACCACCGCCAGAACCACCGGACGCAGATGATTTCCCACTTGTCACTTTGCTCAATGCGTCGTAATCAACACTCGGTGCATTAACACCTAAACGCACCTTGGGTCGCTTGCCCGTGGCATCATATGAACCCGATAATGTGAACTGATGCCCCAAGGCCTTAATCGTTGACTTATCAAACGTCATTTTCGACGCATCGCCCTTTAATGCTATGTCCAGCGCACCCTTTTGGAATGGCAATGCACTCCCGACGAAATGCTGGAGGTTCATCTCCCCATCACTTTTGATACTCACATCAAATGATAACGGCTCATAAATAAGGGATAAGGTACCAGATGCCTTTTCACTGCCCTTTGTAATTTCCGCATTTTTAAAATCAAGCTTCTTCGGCCCTGCCGTTAACAACCCCTTTGCAATTAACGATACGTCATCGCCTGCTGTGCTTGCGATACCATAGGTTGCCAAGAAATCCTTTAGCTTTTCGATACGCAAAGCCGTTTGCCCCTGCGCGGAAAACTCTTCACCAAATGAGAGAACACCGTCATATTGAACAGCCAAGTCACTCGGTTGCAAAACAATTTTAACTTTAGCAGGTAAGATACTGTTTTGCTGATCATATCCATCAGATGTAAAATCGAAATTTAGCGCGTTCCCACTTACAAATAACGATCCGGTCGCTTCGTATGGCCCCATTAAATCTTGGGCGCCGAGGTCCGCATTAATATTCTGTACCACCGTTTCGTTTTTCGATTTATGGTCATAATACGTAAAAACACCATCTTTAATGCGGATATCATTCAAAGCAATCGCTGGAGAAGCCCCCGCAGATTTCGTAGCAGCGGCGTCGCCCTGCTCTTCTGCTGTCGTTTCTTGCCCTTTTAATTCCTCGGTCATAAAATTCATAGAACCATCGGCCATCGCCTCAATGTAGATTTCCGGCTTAACTAATGTCAGTGATTGAATGTCAACATTCCCGGAAAGCGCAGGAAACAAAGCTACATTGACATCCAGCCGATCAAAACGAACGATATCTTCATACTTTGACCCATCAGGTGCCTTCAGTGATGCGTTTTCCAGTTGTAATCGCGGAGATGGAATAACGGCAAAGCCAATGTCACCATCAATATTAAGATCAAGCCCGGTACGTTTTTTCACCTCAGCAACGGCTTGCCCCTTATAGCTGTTCCAATCTATGAATGACGGCCCAATCAACGCAAGGGCAAGACAAACAACAATAAGCCCCAATAGGGCAAATAACAGGCGTTTCATGGAAAGGCTCCTCTCCGCTATAAAAATAAAAACACACGCAATATAAGAATGGGGGGATTTTACCATCCCCCCGAACATTCACAAGACTTATCATTTAAAATATTTCTGCCTCGGGAAAAGTTCCGTAAGGCATTTGAAATACAATATGAATTTATGCCAGATACTGGCCGCCATTTGCGGAAATCGTTGCTCCCGTAATAAAGGCTGCCTTTTTTGATGCCAAGAAAGACACCGTTGCGGCAATCTCTTCGGGCTGCCCCATACGCATTGCAGGAATTTGCTTCACAATTAAATCCAAAACTTCTTGCGGCATTTGCGCTGTCATATCTGTTTCAATATAACCTGGGCATACGGTATTCACAGTAATCTTTTTCACGGCTGACTCTAACGCCAAAGCCTTGGTAAAGCCGATCATACCCGCTTTCGCTGCAGAATAGTTTACCTGACCAAATTGCCCCTTTTGTCCGTTAATAGAGCTAATATTGATAATACGCCCAAATTTACGATCACGCATTTGCGCAATCACACAACGGCACATATTAAAACAAGATGTCAGGTTTGTTTGGATCACATCATGCCAATTCTCTTCAGGCATTTTATGCAACACGCCATCACGCGTTATACCTGCATTATTGACCAGCACATCAATCGGGCCGAATTCCGCCTCAATTTTTTCTACGCCCTTTTTACAGGCTTTAAAATTCGCAACATCAAATTTTATTGCAGCACAGCCAGTTTCCTTGCGGAACGCTTCTGCGGCATCCTCATTACCATGATAAACAGCAACAACCTTATAGCCGTCCTTTTTTAGTGCCTTAGAAATTTCTGCACCGATACCACGCGTACCACCGGTTACAACAGCAACATTACTCATTAAAAAATCTCCTGTAATAAATCTAAAAAAAATTATCGTTCAACACACATGGCAATACCCATGCCACCACCGATACATAACGTCGCAAGGCCTTTCTTTGCATCACGTCGTTGCATTTCATGCAACAAGGTTACAAGAATTCGTGTACCTGATGCACCGATCGGATGCCCCAAAGCAATAGCACCACCATTCACGTTCGTCTTATCTGCATCAAAGCCAGCTTCTTTCAAAACGCAGCACGCCTGCGCTGCGAAAGCTTCGTTAGATTCAACCAGATCAAGGTCGGAGACACTCCAACCTGCTTTTTCCAATGCCGCAGCGGATGCGGGAATTGGCCCCGTCCCCATAACTGACGGATCAACGCCACGTGTTGCCCAAGATGAAATACGCGCCAACACATTAAGACCACGCTTTTGCGCTTCGCTCTCACGCATTAACACAACAGCCGCTGCACCGTCATTAATACCTGACGCATTTGCTGCTGTGACGCTACCGTCTTTTTTAAATGCGGGGCGTAATTTACCCAAACCTTCGGCCGTTACACCTGCACGCGGGAATTCATCCTGATTGACGGTGACGGTTTCCTTGCGCATCTGAACTTCAACAGGAACGATCTCCGCTTCAAACTTACCGGCCTTCATAGCTTCTTCTGTTTTATTCTGTGAGGATGCCGCGAACACATCTTGATCTTCTCTGGAAACATTATATTTCTCTGCAATATTTTCCGCTGTAATGCCCATGTGATAGTCATTAAACACATCCCATAAACCATCAAGGATCATGGTATCACGCATCGATGCATCACCGAATTTCACAGCTTCGCGCAAATGCATAACATGTGGCGACAGGCTCATATTTTCCTGTCCACCCGCAATCACAATATTAGCATCCCCTGACAAAATAGATTGCATACCAAGTGCAACCGTACGTAAACCTGAGCCGCAAACCTGGTTAACGGTCATGGCCGTGCTCGCTTCGGACAGACCTGCCTTAATCGCAGACTGACGTGCGGGGTTTTGACCACACCCTGCCGTTAATACCTGTCCCATTAATACCTCATCGATATCATTCGGAGAAAGCTTTGCATCCGCCATAACGGCTTTGATTACAGTTGCACCAAGGTCGCTAGCGGATACGGTGGACAATCCCCCGCCTAAAGTTCCGATAGCTGTTCTTTTTGCTGCAACAATTACGATGGGATCAGTCATACTAGGTCCTCGCCTGAACTTGAGTTAATTTCTATATGCGCTCACAATATCCCGCGTGCAAAAATTATCAAGCCCCTTAATTACAAATTACAAAATTTAGCAATTATGTTGCATTCAATAATAACCGCTCATGAATTGGTTGCCATATATCATTGATGGCATTACGCCCCACAATCATACTGATATGTCCGCAATTTAATGACAACAGAGAATGTTGCGCTTTTCCCCTCGCATCCTTCAAAACCGCAGATGCACTATCAAAGGAAACAAGATTATCAGCATGCGATGCGACCACATATATATCGAAGGGCAAGATACTCGGCTCTACAGGCCCTGCGCCCATAACCCATGCGCCGCGTCCCGTGTCATTGCCTACAAACCATTTTTCCATACAATCCACAGCCATTCCCTTCGGAATATCGACACCATCGTTGAGCCAATCCTCCACTGAAACAAATAGCTTCGCTTCGAAACTATCCTGATCCATTGAACCGAACCTGATAAATTTTCGCGCGGCCCCTTCGGGGTTCAAACTAGCGAATAATGCCTGCACCCAATGCGCAGGCAATGCCGATTTTTGTGTTATTGATGGACTGACAAACGGCATCCATAACCTAACATTTCGTGCTAAACGTGATGACTTAGCATGAAAGTCCCACGGTGATGCAAGCAGAACCATTGACCCTATATTGTCTGGCGCAAGATGCCCTGCCCCCAATAACATTGTCCCGCCCATACAGTAACCGAGCGCATTTACTTTTGAGCTATATTGTTCTGATACATGACGTATTGCATCAACCAGAACATGTTCAATTAATTCATTTATACCCATTTCCCTTAATAAAACATCCTGAAGATCTCCCCAGTCGAGCAAATATGCATCATGTCCACGCTCATAAAGCCAGCGAAGCAAAGATCGTTCTTCTATGATATCCAGTATATGAGATCGGTTTATTAATGATGGGATAAGCAGAAGCGGGAAACGATGAATATCAACATTATCACCTCTCTTCACCCCTTCGGGTCTCAGTATGCGCACACCGTGCTTTTCCCATACGGCAGATGTAGGAAGCATTTGTGGTTTATAATTGTGCGCCTGATACAATTGTATGCCGCGCATCATGTGCACCGCATCATCCTCAGACAGCTTTGCATCGAATTGCGCGCTATACTGCTCTGCACCATGAAAGCTGGCGGCAGCCATACCTAAATGCACTGATAAGGGGTGCGGTCCGTCCCTCATATTTACCTCAAAAAATCTCAATAAGAGATTGCAGCATAAAAAAAATATTGCGTTTTTACTACTGAATACTTTTGTTTTTATTTTTTTTGTGCATAATAGAGATATTCCACTATGAAATTTTGATTGGCAAAGGTGCAGTATGGCAAAGGCAAGAAACGGCAAGGACGAGCCGACAATTATTAAAAAATATGCAAACAGACGTTTATATGACACTGGACGCAGCAGCTACGTTACACTAGATGATTTGTGCGAAATGGTGCAAGAAGGTCACGACTTTGTTGTGATTGATGCAAAGTCAGGTGACGATATTACACGCAGCGTTCTAACACAAATTATAGCCGACCAAGAAGCGGGCGAAGAAACACTTCTGCCGACAAGCTTTTTGCGCTCTTTGATCGGTTTTTACGGCAACAATATGCAGAGCATGCTCCCCTCTTATCTTGAGCAGACCATGAGCATGTTCACACAAAACCAAGAACGCCTGCAGGAGCAGATTAATAAATCACTTGAAGGCATGCGCAATATGGGCGGCATGGGCAACATGGACGGTATGTTCCCACAAGCAGGCAACCTTGAAGAAATGACACGTAAAAACATGGAAATGTTTGAACGCGCGATGAAAATCATGCCTCCGTTCAATATGGGCTATATGAATCCCGACAACTCTTCAGAAAAAGACAAATAGCAGGCGCATATATCTGCACCTGATAAAAGTAAAAGCGGGATCATGGTCCCGCTTTTTATATATTCGAACGATGCATTTCAACTATTTGGTTGATAACGGTTTCAAATCTTGCGCCAACAAATCTTCGGCTTGCATACCACCAAAATCTTCTACACCGGCAGCCGGCTCCTGCGTTGAAGCATAAATCTGACTACCATCTTCATTCAACAACGGCTTCACTTGCTCAACAGGCGGATATGGAGCATCTATGTATTTTATATCCTTAGTCCCGGATGCCAGCACATCAACATCACCATGATCACCACGTATGTATTCAATATCCGTGTTTAGAGGCTCAATATTCAAAATATCTCTTCCTGCTGACACTTTACCGTAAGATTGCGTTTCACTTATCTTACGTTCGGCCATTTCCTCATCATGGCGTTCAAAAACAACAGAATTCGTAGCCTGTTTTTGTGCATGCAAATTTTTCACCTGCTCCTTCAGCGTTTCATTTTCCAAACGAAGGTCGGTCAATTGACCAAGGGCATTCTGAACCTCATCCTTTAATGCATCAATTTCCTTTTCGTAAGAAGCCTTATGAACATTATTATCAGCATTATTTTGATAATCGGCAATCAACTTACGATACTCTACCGCTGCTGATTTTTGCTTATCAACTTCATCACGTAAGTCATTGTTCTGACCTTGTAATTCCTTAATTTGCTTCACAGCATCAGGATGTACAACCTGCCCCAAAGCATATTTATCGTTCTCCATACGGAGCTGCTTTACGGTATCTTTCAACCCTTCGAGTTGCGCAATATACAAGTCACGCTGCTTAATGTCTTTTATTAAGTTATTATTACGTGCAACCAACTCTTTTGCCGCTTCATTATTCTGCCCACTTGCGGTCTTAGCTTGTGCCAGCTCAAGCGTTAAAGATTTATTTTCAGTAATTAATCGTTCCGCTGCCTGAACAGCGTTATCATTTGATAATAAAACCTTGTTCTGCGCCTTTATAGTTTCCGCAAGGCTTTTGTTTTGCTGCTGTAGCTGGGCGATTTCTTTTTTAGCCGTATTAGAAAGGCCATCCTGTTTAGATGCCACTTGTTCACGCAAACTTTCATTCTCACCGCTTAAAACCGAAAGTTGATCTTCCAATTCAGCAAGCTGCTTTTTTACTGATGCTGATAATCCCTCTGATTTTGCGGCAACCTCATCACGTAAATCATCATTTTTACGCGTTAAAACAGATAATTCCTGTTCTAGTTTTGCAATCTTTTCAAGATGCGAGATATTTGCCTTTTGCAAATCATTTGTATCCCCCTGATAGGAAATAACATTATTCGTTGCATCAGCCAGAGCCGAGCTAAGCTTCCTGTTTTCTGTTTGAAGCTCCCCCATCGCCCCTTTCAAGGACTCAATTTGAGCATCACGTTGCTTCAATTCATTTGAATTTGCCATTCCCTTATGCTTGTTCATAGAAGCAATATCAGCATATTGCTTCACCAGCTTTTTATTCTCATCCTCAAGCTTGTTGCGCTCTTCCTCCAGCTCATATACGCGGCGCGCATAAATGTCGGCCTGAGAACTCGCCTGCTTATTTTGTGCATCCTTCTCTGCTTGTTTCAGTAGTTTATTCAGGCGTTTATTCTCCTCCACAAGCGCCTGCACGCGAGAATCATGCTTTTTCGGCATTTCCCCCTGCACACCTGTAAAGTCCCCTTCTGTACGTAGTTTATGAATGATATGTAAGAGTTGCTCATTCTCTTTCTGAAGTTTTTCAATTTGCGCCCTTAAATACACACTACCTTGTGTCTGTGCTTCCAGATTATCCTGATCCCATCCGGCCAGATGGTACAGAGAACCATCTAAATCTGCTCGAAAGTCCATTGCCGATACCGGCGCTGAAAGACATGTCAAAGCCGTTAAAGAAAGTAATAGATTACGCACTGAAAATTCCTTTTGTCTCACACCCAATTGATTACCATAACCTATATATGCTTTGTCATAAATCTGTCAAAAATAATTAGCAAAATATTGGTTTGAATACATAATCACAGCATTATACATATTTTACCCACATGATAAAATATAATATTTTACGAAACGATAGGGGTTATTAATCTAAACCCGATAAATGTGCGAGTGACGCCTCAAGGAATTGGTCAAGATCACCATCCAGAACACTTTGCGATTGAGTGGTTTCAACACTAGTGCGTAGATCCTTCACCATTTGATATGGATGTAAAACATAAGAGCGGATTTGATGTCCCCAGCCAATATCGGTCTTTTCGCCGTGCTCTTTGGCTTGCTCTTCTTGCCTCTTCTGAAGCTCTAATTCATACAATCGCGCCTTCAGCATCTGCATAGCTTCTGCACGGTTTTGGTGTTGCGAACGCCCGTTTTGACAAGCAGCAACCACACCCGTTGGAATATGTGTGATACGTACGGCGCTCTCTGTTTTGTTAACGTGCTGTCCGCCTGCACCGCTTGAGCGATATGTATCAACACGCAAGTCTTTTTCTTCAATTTCAATATCAATGGAATCGTCAATAACGGGGGAAACAGACACAGACGCAAAACTTGTGTGGCGGCGCGCATTTGAATCGTATGGCGAAATACGTACCAAGCGATGAACACCCGTTTCAGTCTTCAACCACCCATAAGCCTGATGGCCGTCTATTTTTATAGTCGACGATTTAATCCCGGCCTCTTCGCCGTCACTACGTTCCAATGTTTCATATTTATATCCGCGCGCATCAGCCCAGCGCATATACATTCGCAAAATCATTTCCGCCCAATCCTGCGCCTCAGTGCCGCCCGCTCCTGCATTGACCTGCAAATACGCATTATTGCCGTCAACCTCACCGGAAAGAAGGCTTTCAAGACGCTGACGCTCAACTTTATGTTGTAATGTTTCAATTGCACGCTCGGCCTCTTTCAAAACCGCATCATCCCCCTCCTCTTCGGCAAGGGCGATAAACTCAACATTATCACTTAAGGTAGATTCAATATTGTTAACCGCACCGATGCTCTGCTCAAGATGCGTGCGCTCCCGCATAAGTTTTTGTGCCTTATCCGCATCATTCCAAAGATCCGGATCCTCACACAGCGCATTCAACTCTTCCAGACGTTTTAGGGCGACATCCCAGTCAAAGATGCCTCCGTAGCAAAGAAATGGCATTATTGATGTCACTGACGATTGTTTCGATTTCTGCTCGCATTGTATGACTTAACCCTGTTGTCCGGAAAATATTAACGGTGCAAAGAGTAATCAATGCACCGTCACAAAATCAAGAGGTAATTGTGGTTGTTATGCCGCCTTGTGGGAATGCGGCAGATCATCTGATGAAACAACCTTACCGGTATATGGCTTTCCTTGCATTAAAACATCAATTGCATGCTTAAGCTTTTCATCAACCGGGCGATAGCGCGACATTGAAATCAAGTTCTTATAAACCTCAAACTCATTGGCAGAACAGCGTGCCCCGGCACGCTTTGCCAGATCAAAGAACTTTTGTTTTACCGCGACAGAATACCCCGCCAGTACGCCTGTACGTGCGATTAACTCAATACCCTGATTATAAACAATCACAGGGCGGCGTGTTTTCATGAAAAATGTTACAAATACATTCGCATCAGAGGTGAGCATCAACTTTGTAATGCTTCGCTCCCCGCCCGGGATGACTAAAATATCATAATCCGACGGTCGCGCATCACGAATACATTTATGAACGGCATACCCGGCACCCCAGTCAGACGCGTCACGGGCTTTTTCTTGATTCCATCCATGAACCAAACGGTCAGTTCCAAGCGATAAGATACGACAATCTACTCCCAAGGCCGTCAAGGCATTGTGCGCTTGAATAAATTCACGCTCACAAAATCCGTTTTCGACGACAAAAGCCGCTCTTTTCCCTGCGTAACCGCAAATGCTCATAATGTACTCCTGAGTGATTTTCTTAAAAATTATTGATTAGCAATATCTTACATAAAATCCATTTTTTGTGCAATGCAAAAAAATATTATTTGCTTATTACCAAGAAAATCATTAAAAATCATAAACTAATCTTTACTTTCTATCGTTGTGAGGATAAAAATCTAATGTGTTGATAAAGAATCATTATTTGGTTTTCTAAAAACTACATTTGATGAAAAGAATAATAATACTTAATACGCGTTATACTTTTGAGGAGCAGAAAATATGAAATCCGTGCGTAATCTCGTCCTAGCGGCTGGCGTTGTCGCCCTAAGTGGATGTACAATGTTTGATACCTATAGCGAGGTCGAAGCATTGAACGAAGCTAACCCAATGGGTAGCCCTTTCACTCAGGCATTGGCCGGCGAATATAAAACATTTGCAAATTTACAACTTGATGACAATCTTGATTATCCGGATGCATTGCATTTCGCCCGCAAGGGTTTAGCAGCAGCAGCAGGTGAAGCAGTAATGCCTGAACCTGTAAGTGACTGGAACCTTAGTGAAACTCATATTAAAGAACTAGCAGCAGCACGCGGCCGTTTGGTCATCACATTTGATCTTGGCGGACGTGAAATTGCTCCTGCAACAGCAGCTTTGGCACAAGCTAAATTTGACTGCTGGATCGAACAACAAGAAGAAAACTGGAAAAGCGACGAAGGCGTAGAGTGTAAGCAAGACTTCCTTGGCGCATTGGCTGAATTGGAAGGCTTAGTCCAACAAGCACCTCAAGCTGTTGAAACGCCTGAACCTCCCCCAATGATCCCTGAAGAAGCTATGTACCTTGTATTCTTCAACTGGGATGCATCAGACCTTAGCTCGGGCGCAAAGAATGTTCTTGATGCCGTTGCACAAGAAGTTCTTAAAAATCCACCATCTCAGATCATCATTAATGGTCATGCTGATACATCAGGCTCACATGAATACAACAAAAAGCTTGCATTCAAACGTGCATCAAACGTGCGTGATGCTCTTGTTGAGCGTGGTTTGAGCGCAGACATTATGGTTGTTGAAAGCCATGGTGAAGAGGAATTGTTGGTTGAAACATCAGATAACGTGAGAGAGCCAGCTAACCGTCGTGTGAACATCTCGTTCAAATAAGCGGTTAAATTAAGATAATAATTACAAAGAAGCGCAGATATTTTGCGCTTCTTTTTTTATACAGATTGGGGATAGATCAAAAGCATATATTTCTGTCCGTTAAAGATTTAAGGTATGATCACTTTGAAAAAAAGATGTTAAAACATCCCCTACACATGACAATATTTTAAAAGAGGCAAGAATTGGACTTTCGCCCGATTTTATACATAAACGGCATTTTGCTCTCCGTACTATCTCTCAGTATGGTTTTCCCGATGCTTGCCGATTTTTACTTCGGTTATGATGACTGGAAGGTTTTCTTTGTTTGTATCATCTTTACGGCCTTCTCGGGCGGTGCACTAATTATCAGCAACAAAGGGCATGATTTTGATATCACAACACGTCAGGCCTTCTTGCTCGTTAACTCGTCTTGGTTATTTCTGCCAACCTATGGCGCTCTTCCTTTTTGGTTATCATCACTTGATATGTCGATCACGGATTCGTTCTTTGAATCTATGTCAGGGATCACAACAACAGGATCCACCGTTATTGTCGGCTTAGATTATGCCCCTGCAGGCATTCTACTATGGCGTGCAATTCTACAATGGCTCGGCGGTATCGGCATTATCATCATGGCCATGTCTGTTTTACCCTTCCTGAAGGTTGGTGGTATGCAAATTTTTATTGCCGAATTATCAGAAAATGAAAAAGCCCTGCCCCGTACAACGCAGCTTGCGGCAAACATTATTGCTGTTTACGTCGCACTAACCATTATTTGCGCCCTCTCATATATGGGGGTCGGCTTTCAAATGTTTGATGCCATTGCGCATGCATTAACAACGATTTCAACAGGCGGCTTCTCGACATTCGACTCATCCTTCAGCCATTACCACTCCCCTCACGCGGAAATCGTCGCAACCATATTCATGATAATGGGCGGGACGCCCTTTGTACTTTATCTCAAGGCACTCAAGGGGAATTTAAAACCGCTTTGGACCGATGACCAAATGCGATGGTTTTTATCAATCCTGTTTATCACAACCGTATCGTTAAGTAGTTATCTTGTTGCCAATCAGGATATGACAATAGGTGAAGCCCTCCGCCGCTCATCCTTTAATATTGTATCTGTTATGACCGGAACCGGCTTCGGCAGTGGCGATTTCAACGCCTGGGGCGGCTTCTCCGTCAGTTTATTCTTCTTCCTAATGGTGGTCGGTGCCTGTGCAGGCTCAACGTCTTGCGGGATCAAGCTCTTCCGTTTTCAGGTCCTCTATAGCGTTACAAAAGTGCAAATCAAAAAGCTATTGAACCCGAACGGCGTATTTATTCCGCATTACAACGGCAAACCAATGCCAAAAGACGTACCGTCATCTGTCATGGGATTTTTCTTTGTCTTTGCGCTTGGATTTTCCGTTTTAACCGTTCTGCTCTCTTTTGTTGGCCTTGATTTTATTACGGCGATGTCAGGTGCGGCAACCGCCATATCAAATGTCGGCCCGGGCTTAGGTGATACCATTGGCCCAACAGGAACCTTTAAGCCCTTACCTGACAGTGCAAAATGGATTCTATCTTTTGGTATGCTTTTAGGGCGATTAGAATTATTCACCGTATTGGTGCTATTCTCTCCGCATTTCTGGAAACGATAGAGATTAAGAACTCTATTTAATTAAATGAAATTCGTTTTTCAAAATTTTACGCATTGCGACATCCAGATCATCCACCAGAGCATCCAATGCCTGCATCTGCAATCTCTCACGCTCGATAATAGAAACATATTCAGAAACTTTAATTTCACGGCGCGCTGTAATCGTTGAGCCTTGTCGTTCATAGCCAGGCATACCCAAGGCTTCCATAGACACCTGAACCTCGACCTTATAAAGATCCATCCCCGCTACCCCGATCACAGACCCGACTTTGTTTTCAGACGATAATCGTTCATGTTCAACCTTTACACTTTGAATGGTGGCGCGGAATTTGCCCTGAGATCCGACGGCCTCATATCGATTAGTCAAGTAATCACGTGTAAATATTGCAGGATTAGCAACAAATGTTTGCGGTAAAACGAGCGATCCTTCGGAATGATACGGCACCACTTCATAAGAAGCAGCATAGACCGGATAAGCCTGGACATGTTCAAACGTCATCTTCGCTAAGGGTTTACCGTCGTTATACGTAGTACAAGCGGACAAAAAAGCACAAGAAACAATTAGGGCATATTTTTTCAAGATATCTCTCCGATTAGGCCAAAGGACATGAATCTCTTACGATTCTCTTGTTTTTATTTTATGCATAAGATCGTCATAATCAAAGACATATGTCTTACTACAAAATTCACAGGTCATATCAATCGAACCATTAACGCAGACATGCTCAAGATCTTCTTCTGACATAGTGAATAATATATTCTCTACACGCTCACGATCGCATCGGCATTTTTTCTGTACAGGCTGGCGATCATATACGCGCACACCATCCTCGTGAAATAAACGAAACAGTAAATCATTGCTATCTAACGCAGGGGATAAAAATTCATCCTCAGTACAGCTATCAAGCAAAATCATCGCACGGCGCCAATCATCTTCCTCAACATTCGCAACACCCGCAAGGTTATTTGCGCCATCCTCCGGCATGTTTTGAAGCATAATCGCCGAAGCGCGCCATTTACCGTCACGTTGACCAACAGCCATTTTAATGCCTGTACCGATTTGCTCAGACTGTTGGAAATAATGCCGGACGCAGTCAATCAATGATGAACCCTTCAGCTCTACTATCCCTTGATAACGCTCAGCATACTGCCCCTGATCAACGGTAAAGGCGATATACCCTTTTCCAAGATATTGCGCTAAATGGTTTTGCGCACTCTCAGTTGTTTTAAGAGCGGATAATTGTTCACGGCTGGCTTGAAACCGCTCAGAATCGTATGATGCACAGGCGCGTAAATTTCCGCCTGTTGTTACGTCCGATACAATCATTTTTAACGGCCCGTCCCCTTGCGCCTGCAGGGTAAAAATTCCCTCGTATTTCAACATCGATGATAACGCAAGCGTGAGCGTCGCGCTCTCCGCTACCAAATGAGAAATAGGTAACGGATAATCATGCGCCGAGAGGATATCATCCAACACAGATCCAAGGCGCACCACTCGCCCACGCAGATTGGATGTCTCTAATTGAAATGTCTGAACAAAGTTATCGTTAATATTCAAAACCGTATCACCGTTTTCTAAGACTTTATTTTATACCCTGATTTTATCATACGATAAGACAATACCGCCAGTGCGATATCACACACCAATAAGAAGATGAGGCCGACCATCACATTACCGTCCGCATGACCGATAAAGCCATAACGAAAACCATCGATCATATAAAAGAACGGATTAGCAAATGCCAAACCATGCCAGAACTCAGGCAATACATTTACACTATAGAATGTGCCTGATAAAAACGTCATTGGCGTTACAACAAAATTAGTAACCGCAGCGATGTGATCGAACTTTTCAGACCAAATACCTGCGGCTATACCGATACTTCCCAACATAAACGTACCCAAAAGAGCAAACGCTATGATAGCAGCAGCCGAATGAATACCGATCGGCGCGAAAAAGCTCAGGACAGTTGTTGTACAGATACCGACAATCAAACCACGCGAAACCGCACCAACCGCATAACCGATAAAAATCTCCATAGCCGATAGCGGGGGCATCAAAACATCAACAATATTGCCCTGTACCTTGGAAATAACAAGAGATGAAGAAGTATTCGAAAATGAGTTCTGAACCATTGTCATCATGACCAGGCCCGGCGCAAGAAACGCCAAAAACGGAATACCGTTAATTTCACGTGTTAACCCGCCAAACGCCAATGCAAAAACAGTATAAAACATCAATGTTGTTACCATCGGGGCAATGATTGTTTGCGTATATACGTTTAAAAAACGGAAAACCTCACGTTTTATCAAGGTCATCAAACCAATATGGTTAATCCCTTTTATTCTTTTTTCAGGTGTTTTTTCAGTTAATGATTGATTTGTCATAGCGCGAATTGCATCATCTATATGTTGGAGTATTAATATGCATCACCATAAATCAGAACAATCAAATAGCAAGCGTGAAAAACAACGCAAACCTAAAACACCGAAAAAAATCACCCCCACATACCTGCATAATTCAGGTTTGTATTATCTGGAACGCTTTTCCGCCAGCAAGAAACACTTCATCACCGTCATGAGCCGCAAAGCAAAACGATCATGCATGCATCACACGGATCAAAACTATGATGAATGCATTCAAATGGTACATGAACTTGCAGATAAATTCGAAAAAGTCGGCTTACTGAATGATGATTTATATACAAACGGCCTTGTAAATTCATTGCGCCGTAAAGGAAAATCAGAAAAAGCGATTATCTCCAAAATGCACGTCAAAGGCATCGATCCTGAAAAAACGGTCAACGCATTAAAAGCGCTGGATAATGATCTGTTTGAAACACCGCAAGAGGCCGAGCTTTATGCAGCAATGAAATTAGCAAGAAAAAAACGCATTGGCCCCTTTTTCCAAGGCGACGAAGAAAACGTACAAAAAAGCCTGGGTGTGTTCGCGCGCGCCGGCTTTAGCTATGATATATCAAAACAAGTCATTGATATGGATGATGACCGATTTGAAGAATATCAACAAAAACACGGGTTTTTCTTCTAAGCATAATTGTAATGATTATGCTACGCGTCCCATTTAACTTCTTTTTGCTCTCGGCGTATAACGCGCTCTGCAGGAAAAACAATCGTAACGGTCGTCCCGATGGATTTTTCGGACAAAATCTCTATGCGTCCGCCATGAATCCCCATCATTGCACGCGCCAATGGCAGACCAAGACCTGTCCCGCTTCCGGAGCGATCAAGTGCGTTATCGACTTGCCCAAATGCAGAAAGCGCCTTTTCAATCTCTCGTGGTGTCATACCAACGCCGGTATCTGTAATCGAAAAACGGAATGTGCCGTCAATATCATAACTCGTAAACAATGTAATGCGCCCCTCCGTAGGAGTATATTTCACCGCATTCGAATAGATATTCCCAATCACCTGTTTAATTGAAAGCTCCTCACCAAGAAGAACAGGCATATCACTGGCTTCATTCATAATAATAATGCGTTTTTCTTTCACACGCGCCGCATAAAGATCAATACATGTCTGCAAAACCTTGCCTACATTGAATTCACTTTCATTAAGATCACGGTCGCCTGATTCAATTTTCGAAATATCAAGAATTTCGTTTATGATCTTCAAAAGCCCTTTACCGCTCCTGTTAATATCCGCAGCATATTCGCGATACATATCCTGCCCTAGCGGCCCCATTACCTCGTTCTTCATGATGTCAGAAAAACCAATAATAGAATTCAGCGGCGTGCGTAATTCGTGGCTCATATTCGCAATAAATTCCGTTTTTGCACGTGATGCCATATCAGATTGTATCTTGGCCTCCATCAAGGCGATATCAGCCTCTTTACGTTTGGTGATATCCTCCATAGATCCTTCAAAATACAAAATATTATTCTGTTCATCTCTGACGACCCTTACGTTTTCACGCACCCAAATTTTTGATCCGTCTTTCGTTGCAACTTGCGTTTCATATCCAAATAACTGATCTTGCGTCATTACCGCTCTGGCAAAAGCATCCCGCTCCTGCGGATCAGGATACACAGCGCCATTAGCATTCTTAATAAGCCGCAGCATCTCTTCCGGAGTACTGTACCCCAAAACACGTGCCATCGCCGGATTAGCACTTAGATAAATACCCTCAGGCGTAAGCTGATACAGTCCTCCCGCAGCGTTCTCAACAATTGTTCTGTATTTCTTTTCCGCCTCAGCTAATGCACGCTCTGCACGACGGCGTTCTTCCACATCTGTTATTGTGCCAACGACGCGGGTTTTTTTATTATCATCTTGCCTAATCATCGATACAGCTAATTCAATCGCACGGAATGTGCCGTCAGAAATACGAATACGTGTAAACGATCTGTATGCAGAGCGTTGCCCCTTTACCAACATTTCAAAATCATATTTCTGTTTTTCCTGATCCTCGGGATAAAGCATGGTAAACAGGTTACTTCCCTTTGATCTTTCGGTCTCGAACCCGGTAACCTTTTGCCAAGCTGCACTGAGGAAGAGAACCTTGCCGTCAACATCTGTCTCAAAAATAACATCACTTACCGCATCAATGATGGCACGATTATCACGTTCAGAAATTGCCAAAATTTCATTTAAACGCTCACGCTCGGATACTTCCGCAGAAAGCTCGTAATTACGCTGCTCAAGAACGGCATTCACATTTTCTAACTTCTTCGACTGCTTATAGTTACTACGAATAAACAGAGTTCCGACAGTGGTCAAACTGATACCAAACAACAAAATAATGTATGGTATCTGCTGCAAAACAAAGGCATTTTGCTTCTTTTGAAACTCCAAAACAATTTGCCATTCACTATCGCCGACAAACAAACCATAGTCTTGTTTATATCCGCTCTCCTCACCCTCACTGGTTATTCGATCCATATGATACAATCGACGGCCGTTTTTAACGTCACGGATTGTAAGGCGTGAGATGACATCATTTTTGAAAACAATTCCCTGATCAAACAATAAAACGGCACGGCTAACACCGACCACAACACCTATATTGGAATTATTCGCCTTCACTGATTTCACAAAGGCAAAAGAGCGTGACATCGTATCTGAATCAGAACCACTTTGCTTATAGTCCATCCCATCAAAATCAGAAACTATGCGCAAATCTTCATTTTCAAAGAACCCGTCTTTGACCAAACGCGTTATGATTTTTTTATTTGGTACCAGTTTATAATCTGCATCAGTTACAGAGCGCTTATTACCTTCAGAAATTGTTTTATACTGCCAATTTCCCGGCGTTTCTTCATAAATCCATATGAGTTGATCAAAATTACTGAGATGCGGAATATTGCGTCTGATTTTTTCAGCCAGCATATTTCGATCCGATATATCAGAAAGACTGATAACACTTGTGATCAAACGCATAGAATTTTCAAGATCAGACACACCCTCAACAAGAATACGACCTGAATCATCGGCTACATTCTTATATTCTGTGATTTTTATCTCTTTAATATAATGACTGAAGATCAAAAAAGCCGTAATCGTAATGATCAGACCGTTAATCAAGACCATTGATTGCGCAAGCCCAGAGGTCAGCCAGGCGGCTTTATGGCGCCTGTTCTCTTCTTTTTCATTAACGTCCCCGTGCTGTTTATTTGGGGGTTTTTGCCTATATCGCCTTGTCATTCTGACTTACACTTACTTCATTTTGCACTGCAAAAGCATATACACACATTCACAGAAATGCATTAAATTGCTATTAACATTATATTTTTTCTTGTTCATAAACACAAATTTCATATCACCTCCCCTTGTACATACTCACATACGTCATTTTTTTACAATTATGCTGCACTTCAGACTGTTTTACTTGACGCTTTTTGCGTTTACTTATAGTTTTCATATATAGTTTCAAATATTATTTTTTAATTACGGATAAAATTATGACAGATCAAAAAGAAGGCCAAAAAAACAAAAACGCGTTTATTGAATCTTTTGCAAAATTCCCTTCCGGATTACATGAACTTGCTGAAATACAAAGAAAAAACATGAACGTTTTTGCACAAGCTCAACAGGAATCCCTTCAAAACATGCAAAAAATTGCATCAAAGCAAGGTGCCATATTTTCAAAAATCATGCAGCAAACATCAGGAATGGCGAATGACCTCCTGAATCAAGAGAAGCCAGAAGAGAAACTACAGAACAGTGCACGCACACTTCACACCGGTTACCTTCAGGCACTTGAAAACGTCAAAGAAGTTTCTGACATGGTTGCAGAAGCCAATGCAAAAACAGGAAAAATATTGCAAAAAAGAACTGCTGAATGCCTTAAAGAAACGCAGGACTGTTCTCGTAAGATCCTTAATGCAGGAAAAGCGTCCTAAGCGTCTATAGTTTGCTTATCGCTCTGTCATTAAAATGGTATAACAATATGCACAGAAAGGCCGCCATGGCGGCTTTTTTCGAGCCAAATTTCACCGCCATGTGAATGCACAATGTCCTGTGCAATAGGCATCCCTAGCCCTACACTACCCGCCTCTACGCTACGTGATTCATCTGCACGATAAAACGGCCTGAATACATCTTCGTAATGTTCGGGTGAAATACCGGGACCATTATCTTCTATAATGATTTCAACGTGGTCATCAGCATTTTTTTGCACTGTAATCCATATATAATCACCGTATTTCAATGCATTTCCAACAATATTACCCAAGCACCTTTTAAACGCACTCTGGCGTACGGGCAGCATAATTTTATCTTGCGGCATATCCAAAGCCACATCACACCCCTGACGTTTAACGGAAACAACGACATCTGAAACTAACCCCTTCAGATCGCAAAACGTTGTCTTTTCACGCCCTTCACCACGCACAAAATTAAGATACCCCTCTATCATTTTTTCCATGTCGTTGATATCACGCTTCATTTCATAGATATCCGGACTATCCCCCATCATGGCAACCTGTAATTTCAAACGCGTGAGTGGCGTACGCAAATCATGAGACACGCCTGCTAACATATCCATACGTTGTGATATTTGGCGTTGTATACGAGCCTTCATATCAACAAAAGCCTGGCCTGCTTGCCGCACCTCTTTTGCGCCTTCAATTTTGAAACTGCGCACATTTCGGCCCTTACCAAAACGTTCAGCAGCGACAGCAAGCCTACGGATTGGCCTGATCTGATTGCGCATAAACAAAATCGCAATAATTAACAATATTGCCGAAGCAACAAACACCCATAATAAGAAAATATATGTAGTAGACGAAAACAAACGACGTTGCGACACATCAACAGTTAGCAAACCGTCATCTAGTTGAGTATAGATTAAAATCCTCTTTTCATCGGCAAGCGTCAAAACCCTAAATTCATAAACAAGGCTGGCAGAAAGCTCGGAAACGAGAGAGCTTTCAATCATTTTTTGCCATGAAACCATCCCGCTCAATTTTTTTTCTGCAATATCAGGTAATACCCCATTCTTTTCAAAACTGACATCCAAACTGAGCTGCTTATTGATGGCCTGCACAACCGATTTGTACAATTCCTCGTCTTTATTTAAGGCTTGGTTATTAATAAGTTCAGCGATAAGCGAAACCTCACCCGCAACGGCGTACGACAACCGCGATGTCATACGGCTCCAATGCCTGTCAAAAAAGATATAAGTCGAAATTATTTGCAGCAAAAACACCGGCACTATCAAAATTAATAATGAACGAAAGAACAGTGTTTCCGGCAGAAAACGCTTTATTAATTTCTTCTTTTTCACAGGCTTTAGATGATTGGCATTTTGGCTCATACACTGCGCTCCGCTCGTAACATATAGCCTTTACCACGTACAGTCTGAAGATAACGTGGTGCTTTTGTATCTTCTTCAATTTTGCGACGAAGGCGCGTTACCTGTACATCAATCGTCCGCTCACCAGCATCAAGATCACAACGATGTGCAAGGTCTTCTCGACTAACAGCTTGCCCCAAAGATTCAAGTAGTGCTCGCAGCAATTTCGCCTCAACACTCGTCAAGCGCATGATTTCATCCCGCTCAACATCACGTAATTCATCATGCACCGTATCAAAGACCCAATGCCCGATACGATAGACAGAACTTTGTGGCTTTGCTGCCTTCTTTGTACGTCGCAATATTGCCTGTAATCGCAGCACAAGTTCTTTTGGTTCAAACGGCTTGGTTAAATAATCATCAGCTCCTGATTCTAAACCTGTTATCCTGTCTTCCACCTCAGCCAGCGCCGTCAGCAATAAAACAGGAATATTGCAATCATCTGCGCGTAATGCCTGAGTAAATTCGACGCCTGTTGTACCGGGCATCATGACATCAACCACCATGACATCAAATTCAAATCGATCAATCATGTTGCGTGCTGCTTCTGCATCTTTTGCAGTCATTACAATGAAGCCATGTTCATGCAAATATCGTGAAACAAGATCACGAATACGTCGGTCATCATCAAGCACAAGAATGTGCGATTTTTCTGTTTGCGATATTGAGGAACTGTTCGTTTGCATGATTTCTGATGTTTACACAAAATTATTTTTCAAATATAGCTAGTTTTTTGTATTTTCTATACCGTGTTATGTTACGACACATTAAAACGATAGTAACTACATAAAAATAAAAACGATAAAATTTGGCTTTTAAGAAAGGCAGGAAAGCAATGTCATTCATACCATTTGATGAACGTGACGGGTTCATTTGGATTAACGGTGAAATGAAACCTTGGAGAGAGGCGAAAATTCATGTGCTTAGCCACGGCCTTCACTACGCCAGCTCTGTCTTTGAAGGTGAACGTATGTATGACGGGAAAATCTTCAAAAGCCGTCAGCATTCCGAGCGTTTCCACAAATCCGCCGAAATTCTGGGTATGAAGATCCCTTACAGCGTTGATGAATTAGAAGAAATCAAATACGAGGTATGTAAAGCAAACGGTCTGACCAGCGGCTATGTCCGCCCTGTAGCATGGCGCGGCGGCGAACAAATGGGTGTTTCGGCCAAGAAAACAAAAACACATGTTGCGGTTGCAGCATGGGAATGGGGCACATATTTTGACGCAGAAAAGCGTGATAAGGGCATTACGCTAAAAACAGCGAACTGGCAGCGCCCTGCCCCAAATACCGCACCAACACAAAGCAAGGCTGCGGGCCTGTACATGATTTGTACCATGTCAAAACATGCCGTCGAGGACGAGGGATACGATGACGCCCTAATGCTTGATTATCGCGGTAACATCGCAGAAGCATCAGCCGCAAATTTCTTTGCGGTAAAAGACGGCAAACTCATTACCCCGCCGCCTGAATGCTTTTTAAACGGCCTAACCCGTCAGACAGTCATTGAGCTGGCGCATGAATTAGACATTCCTTTTGATGAACGCCACATCACCCCGAGCGAACTTGGTGATATTCAAGAGATTTTCGTCACAGGTACGGCCGCCGAAGTCACAGCCGTCGGCCAAATTGACGATCACAAATTTACAGTCGGCCCGATAACAAAAAAGCTGCGTGCAGCCTATGAAGAGCTGGTCCGTAAATAATATTATTCACATACATTCCCTAACGCCCGCCTAGCAATGCTTTGCGGGCGTTTTCACAATTTGACTTTCTGTAATTGAATCAGTATAATTTTCAAAAATAAGAATTGGTACGGCAAAGCCGATAACCGAGGGTGATATGGCAGATTCGAATACAGTGGAAAACAATACTGAAACCACGCCTGTAACAACAGGCGGGCCTCTTTCTGTTTACAAAAATATATTAAACGAACGTATCCCTACTCTTTTGCCGCAGGAACAAGGCTTTCAGGTAAATGCAAACGATGACCCACATGATGGTTCATTCCACTATCTTCTTGAAAAATATATTCTAAACCCTGAACAACAGGCACAATCACCGGAAATAAAAGCATTGGCCGAGCAATATAACGCTCTTCCTGCTGATATCCGCGCAGAAGTTGACACTAAACGCCAGTTCTTCAGCAATGCAAGTACGAATGAGCGCCGCTCAGAGCAAGCGCAGGCTGTTATCGAATTATCGCAAAACTATTTGAATGTCGCGGAAAATGTAGATACCACAGAAAACGGTAATCTGGTTGTGAATTCAACAACTGCCAAAGCGTTTCGCGATCGTTTGGAAACACTGCAGGAACAGGGCGAAGTCGACGTTGACTTTGATCCACGCACATTCGATGGCCGTACTGTACATTTCCTAAATGCATTAATGGCAAAACGTATGGATGACGCGAATGTTAAGCCATCTGACCTTAATGAACAACTTATGCACCTTTGGGCGATGGAACAAAGCAGCAAAAGCGGCGTAAACATAGAGGCAGGGCGTAACAGCAACTCGGCACTGGGTGAGATTGCATCCCTCTTGAACCTCTCAAAACTAATGACGGGTGGTGACCTCCCGAGTGGACAAAGTGTTCAGGCTCCACAGGTAGAGGTCACGTGGGAAGCACAATGGACCAATAATGATTCGGCTGACCGCTTCTTTAACTATGACACATATGCTGCTCTCCATAGCCAAAAATCAGTCACAACTGACACACTATTTAATCGCTTCGGTTATGATCAGGAGCAATATGACCTTCTGAACCGTATCGCCGATGAACTTGAGATTGATAAAACACCGGGCCGCTCACTATCACGTGAAGAAGTCGGACAAATTGCCGCAGAAATGCTCTCATACAAGGCGCAAGAAGCATGGTGCATGATTAACCCGGAAGAACCGTTTGATGAACAGAAAATCAACGAAATGATTCACGAGGGCAAGTTCATGCCCCACCTTGATGATCTTTTATTGGTGACCGAAGGGTTTGGCATGCCGGATGACAAACAATCCTGGCAGTACTCCCCCGAAGAGCAGTTTGGTGAAACATATGCATTCTCTGTTTTAGAAATTAAAACACACCAAAATCAGGCATTCCTTGACCGTTTTGGTGACCTTCCTGACTCCGCCATTGATAAACGCGCTGTTGTATTTGGCGATTCTCCGCGCGGTGATGTCGAAAGAGATATCAGAAACCATTACGGCTCTCCGGCACATTACTTTTCGACTGCACGTTTCCTGACAGGTAATAACGAGCCGACTGACTACGAAAAAGCGCGCGATGAATACCTTGTACGCTATCAAAAATTCAAAGAAGATGGCGGATCATGCATGCCAATGACAGGACCAAACGGCTCCGGCAATGGAGGCCCTCAAACAAACAACCCGAATGACGGTTTATGCACCGTAGAATCCGCAACTGATTATACATGCGGCGTTAACACGGATGCGGTAACACAAGCCCCACCACCTGTTGTTGAAACGGTTGAGGCACCTTGCACCGTTGAATCAGCTACCGATTATAATTGTAGCGCTAATTTTGATGATGCCGCGGGCCAAGATCAAACCACATCAGAAAAAATCGAAACCACCATTCAGGAAACAACAGGCCACGAACAAGGCACATGTACGGTGGAAGAAGAATATCAGAGCCGACTGGATGCAGGGCTTGTTGCTCCGTGCGTGAAGTAATATAACGTCACAATAAGTCATATATAAATCAGGGGCGAAATGAATCCCCCTGCTCGTTATGATTTGTATGGCGTAAAAGGCGATACGCGAACAAGATATTTAGTTCCCATCTACATCATAAACAATATATGAATGAAAATTGATGTCCCCTTGCCCACGATTGGCAAGAAAAATGTTTGCTGGCATAATATAGCTCCTTAAAAATTAAAACGTGGCCCCTGACAAAAACATAATCATATAAAGTGTAAAAACCTGTGCGAGCCCCCCCAGGCCAAAAAAAATGATAGGCAGTAGGCAAAGTTTTTTCACAACACTTGTTTCAAGAAAAAAAACAGCAATTAAACTTGGAAATGTAAAAATAACTGTTGAAATTAAAACTCGAAAAGTAAAATTCAGTGGAAGGCTTGGATATAAATTTTTTGAAAGAAAAGAATCGTATTCATAAAAGCTCCAATTTAATATGACTAAAATAAAGGGACATACGACAATAAACCGCAAAAGATATGTTTGGTTAACTTCAAAACTATTTTTCATATTGTTTTCACACCCGTTTTTTTTAAAACTGGCTGCACTTTAGCCTCTTCATGAAGCATATCCTTTTACCAAAATAGTCTTGCTGTCATGTATTGAACTTTCCTTTATTTTATGGGTAAACACCTCCACGAATTACCATGCCAATTATTATGCTAACAACATGAGATAAAACTCCTAAAATTGTAATTATTAAAATAATAATGAGAAGTTTTTTGATGATTTTGACATTTAGAAAAAGAGCACTAATCACACTTGGCCAAGTGTAAATTAACAAAATTACAAACATACGTGCTTCAAAATTTTGCGGAAGGTTAGGAATAATATATTTTTCAAAAAAAGTGTAATCCTTTAAAACAATCCAATTTAATATCACTAATACGAGTGGACACACGACAATTAACCGCAAAAGATGTTTTTGGTTAATTTTAAAGCGATTTTTCATATTTTTTACACGTTAAAGCGGAACAAGATCACATCGCCGTCATGAACGACATATTCCTTGCCCTCTTGGCGCATTTTTCCTGTATCCTTTGCGCCCTGCTCTCCGTTACAGGCGATATAATCATCATACGCAATGGTTTCGGCCTTAATAAAGCCACGCTCAAAATCAGTATGAATAACGCCCGCCGCTTGCGGAGCCTTACACCCAACGGAAATCGTCCATGCACGTGTTTCCTTTGGCCCCGCGGTAAAATATGTTTGCAACTTCAATAACTTATAGCCCGCACGGATAATGCGGTTCAAGCCGGGTTCACTCAGGCCCATCGTTTCAAGGAATTCTGCTTTTTCCTCAGCGGTATCAAGCTGCGCAATCTCCGATTCAATCGCGGCGCAAATAACAACCGCTTCCGCGCCTTGTGCAGCGGCCATTTCCTGAACCTTTGCACTGAAATCATTACCTTCTGCGGCGTCTTCTTCATTCACATTACATACAAACAAGACTGGCTTTGCGGTAATCAGTTGCGCCACACGCATCCAACGCGTTTCATCTTCATCACTTGGCGTGACAGTGCGCGCAGGCTGACCGTCATCAAGCGCGGCTTTTACCTTCTCCAGGAATGCACTTTGCGCCATAATTTCCTTATCGCCTGAACGTGCTTTTTTCTTCAGATTTTCAATTTGCTTCCCAAGGCTCTCAATATCGGCAAGCATGAGTTCCGTTTCAATGGTTTCTGCATCACGTAACGGGTCAACAGAACCCTCAACGTGGTGAATATCCGTGTCTTCGAAACAACGCACGACATGAATAATCGCATCTGTTTCACGAATATTTGTTAAAAACTGATTCCCCAGACCTTCGCCCTGTGACGCACCTTTTACCAAGCCTGCAATATCAACAAACTCCAGTTGCGCAGGCAAAATATTTGCAGATCCCGCAATTTTAGCAATTTGTTTGAGGCGTTCATCAGGAACGGAAACACGCCCCACATTCGGTTCAATTGTACAAAACGGAAAGTTCGCAGCCTGAGCAGCAGCCGTCGCCGTAAGCGCATTAAACAGTGTTGATTTACCAACATTCGGCAAGCCGACAATTCCACAATTAAATCCCATTTTTTACCCTTTATGATTCGAATCGTTTCAAAAATTCACAGAGAAAATATTACACTCTGCGCGCGCAATCAAACATTTAAGTGACTTTTGATTTGTTGCTCGTAACCCTTTGGGGAATCAGAGATAATAACCCCGGACTTATCCCCCATATACTCCACAAGCGGATGAAGCCACTCCTGCTCCGCCTTTGAAAAATCATCCAGCACATAATTACTGACTTGTCCCTTATATGGCGGACGCCCGATACCGATACGAACCCGCCAGAAATCGGCCGTACCCAGATGTGCCTGTATAGATTTCAAGCCATTATGCCCCGCGTTGCCGCCGCCCTGCTTGACGCGCACCGTATTCGGGTCAATATCAAGCTCATCATGAAATACAATAACTTTGTCAGGATCAATCTTATAAAACTGCGCGGCTTTAATAACAGATTGCCCGGAATTATTCATATATGTTTTCGGCTTAAGGAGCATAACCTTTGCATTTCCAAGACGCCCTTCGCTGATCTGTCCCTGAAATTTCGAGCGATATGGCCCGAATGAAGGGTTTTCATCAACAATAGCATCCAGCACCATAAAACCGACATTATGACGGTTTCTTTCATATTTAGCACCGGGATTACCAAGTCCGACAAACAACCACATATTTGCTTCCTCTTGCGGATACGAAGAAGAGCCTTCTGGTAAAGGCTCTTTTCTAAAATACGTCCAAAGTGATGAAAACCACGAAGGCAAGATTTACTCTTCCGCGCCTTCAGCTGCAGCAGCTTCTTCATCACTAACGATACCATCGCCTTCTGCATCAGCAGCAGCTTCTTCAGCTTCTTCCTGAGCCGCAGTCTTAGGCGGTACAAGTGTCGCAATTGTAAAGTCACGATCAGAAATAACAGGTGTTGCACCTTCAGGAAGTGTCGCATCACTGATTTTAACAGCATCACCGTGTTCTTTACCTTCAAGGTTCACTTCGATCTGATCAGGAATGTTCATCGCGCCACATACCAATTCAACAGTATGACGAACAACGTTCAATGTACCTTTTTGATCAAGGCTTGGGCATTTATCATCATTGATAAACTGAACAGGCACAGATACAGCCAATTTTGTTTTTGGCGTCACGCGCAAGAAGTCAACATGCTCAACCACGTCTGTTACAGGGTGTAATTGCACATCACGTGCAAGAACAACGTGTTTATCGCTGCCTACTTCAAGGTCACACAATGTTGTGAACATTTGGCCCTTATAGTATTCAACGTTAACTTCGTTGGTTGAGATAGAAATTTTGATTGGTTCTTTATTGTCACCATAAATGACAGCCGGTGTACGGCCCTCGCGGCGTAATGAACGTGCAACCCCCTTGCCGGCGCGCTCTCTTGCATCCGCTTTCAAAGCATAATTCTTTGACATAGCTTTTTCCTTTTTTGTTATGGCCAACCTCCAGGGGTGTTGGACCGTTTTCACAATAGATGCGGGAATTAAACAAAAAACGGACGTAAATGCAAGTAAAATATCGCTTTATACGCGCAGTTAAAGCCTATTTAAACAATTCAGATATTGAACGCTCTTCGCTGATGCGGCGTGCGGCCTCACCGATAAGCGGTGCGATACTGATTTGCTCAATGTTATGGGCGGCCTTCATCTCTTCTGTGGCTTCGATACTGTTTGTAATCACAAGCTTTTTGAGCGGCGAATTCTTTACACGTTCAACGGCCTGACCAGATAAAACACCATGCACAACATAGGCATGCACTTCTTTTGCGCCTTTCGCTTCAAGAGCGCCCGCCGCGTTACAAAGTGTACCGCCCGAATCAACAATATCATCGACAAGGATACAAACCTTATCCTTTACGTCTCCGATAACATTCATAACTTCCGAAACACCGGCTTTTTCGCGGCGTTTATCAATAATCGCAAGGTCTGCACCAATGCGTTTAGCTAAATGACGCGCACGCACCACGCCACCGACATCAGGTGAAACGATGCAAATTGGTTGATCCGGGAACTGCTCACGGATATACGGTTCAAAAACAGGAGAGGCGCTTAAGTTATCAACCGGAATATCAAAAAACCCTTGAATCTGTCCTGCATGTAATTCAAGGGTCAAAACGCGGTCTGCACCAGCGGCTGTAATCAAATTTGCGACGAGTTTCGCAGAGATCGGCGTTCTTCCGCCCGTTTTACGGTCTTGGCGTGCATATCCGAAATATGGAATAACTGCAGTAATGCGTCGCGCTGACCCGCGCTTCAATGCATCAATCGCAATCAAAAGTTCCATAAGGTTATCATTACAAGGGTATGACGTCGATTGTACAAAGAATGTATCCTTACCACGCACATTCTCCATCACCTCAACAAAGATCTCCATGTCGGAGAAACGCTTTATATTACAATCGGTTACCGGCGTGTCCAGATATTCTGAAATGAGTGCGGTCAGATTTTTGTTAGAATTGCCCGAAATCAATTTCATGACGCTACCCCTTTATAAGCAAAGTACATATCAAAACCAAAGATACGCGCACTATAAGAAAAAAAGAGCATTAATCAAGCTGTTTCATTGCGATAACTGAAATTTGCCGTCCATAATCGGCTGCACTTCGGTGCGTCGCTCTGCGATAGCTAAAAAACATGTCTTCTTTTTTATATGTATCTTCATCCAAAATAACCACGCGGCTCACACCACATAGCGATAATCGCCACGCACAATAACCGGCAAGATCAAACATCAAATGCCCGTCTTTTGTCGCTGCGCTAAAAAAACGTTCGGCCTCTTCATTATGTTCCAAAAATGCATCGGCAAATTTCAAATCAACCTCATAAGAATGTCGTCCGATGCAAGGACCAATACAGGCACGCATTGTATCTATCATTGCTCCACGATCTAACATATTACGCATAGTGTTATCCAACACGCCACCAAGTGCGCCCTTCCACCCTGCGTGCGCCGCCCCGATTATTGGGTTGCCGTTTTCTTTTTCTGCATAAAACAAAACAGGTGCACAATCTGCAGTTAAAATACCCAAGGCAATACCTGGCTTATCTGTTATAAGTGAATCGCATTCGGGACGGTCCGCAAACGGTGCATCAGCATAAACAACATCCGCGCCATGTACCTGATATGGTGATAGCAAACCCAATGGATTTACACCTGATGCCATCGCAACAACGCCACGGTTATGATCGACATTCGCCTGATCATCATCTGATCCAAATCCGCAATTCAACCCCTTACACGGCGCAGGGCTAATGCCGCCAATACGAGTGAAAAAACCATGAAACACTAGCGGGTCATCTTGATGCAAAAACGACTCATCGCTTAAATATGTACAATCCGTGTCGCTATTCACCGCCATCTTGCGCCTCCGTATCATTTGAAAAACCGGCCGGATTAAGAGCATCCTGGTGATAAAAGCACATCACCTTAAATAATTCCCCCATCTCTTCTGCACCTGTCAGGCGATTATATGCACTATCCAATGCATAAATGATTTCTTCTGCCTGATCGGGCTGTCCGTTTTCACGTATAGTATTCGCGTAATTTTTTAACGCATCAATGCGGTGAGCGATTCCCAAATGAGTCAAAAATGCACCTTGCGTCACACAGGGCGGACTTTTAAGCCCTGCCTCTTTAACGGCATTCACAAGAGGCTCAAAATCAACATGCGTAGTTAAATCGCTCTCTCCCGCCATGATTAACGGATCAACATATTCATGAGCCCGAAGCGCCTGTAATGTGTCACCATGATGCGAACGCGTATGCCCGTAATCGAGATATAGCGCTGCACCGCCCTTAAGCTTTAAATGCGCCGCAATCTTTTTAATATAATCAAGGCGTGGTTTTGACACCTCATAGATTACATGGGATGCCGTTTTTGACGGCAACAGACCCGTTAACGCTTCATCCGCATCAACCCAATCAAAAAACAGTGCATCATGCTCATCAATATTCACGGCTTTCTTTTGCCACCCTTGTGATGCGCGGCGTAATTGCTCAACAGCTAAAACATCCAAGAATTCATTTCCAATGACAATACTAGCCCGATCAGTCGGGAGGGTTTTCATCGTTTCATGCCACTGCACCTCATAAGAAGCGAGCTCGCCCATTTGCGCGCTTTTTAATGTTTTACTGACCTCAACAAAGTGAACCTGCACTTTATCGGTGAATCCGTCAACTTGTGACGCGACCCGCAGAATATCAGACATTAGTGTGCCTCGCCCCGGGCCAAATTCAACCAAGTGAAATTTCGGGCGGCCCATCTGCATCCATACATCGACAATCCATGCGCCAATCATTTCACCAAAAATCTGAGATATTTCAGGCGCCGTCGTAAAATCCCCTGCACTGCCCAACGGGTCACGGTTCACGTAATAACCGTGTTCCGGGTGTGACAAAGCAAAATCAATAAATTGCGAAAGGGGCATCGGCCCTTTTTCTTTAATTTGAGCCGTCAGAAAATCGGTAAAATTGAGAATATCATTTTGCATCGTCAGACTGTACCACAGCAGTGAACTTTCCGCGATAGGCAAGCGCACATGCAATGATGCCGACCAATATCATCGGAATACATAAGATCTGCCCCATTGATATATACCCGCCAATCAAGCCTATTTGCGCATCAGGTTCACGCACAAACTCAATACAAGCGCGGAACAAACCATACCCCACCAAAAAGACACCTGACGTAAATCCATAGCGGTTCTTTGTGCCATGATGCACAAAATAAAGAATAGCAAATAACACCAACCCTTCCAGCACGGCTTCGTATAGCTGACTGGGATGGCGAGGAATGCCGTCACTATTCGGGAAGATAACACCAACAGGCAATGTTGTTTGGCGCCCGTATAATTCACCGTTAACAAAATTTGATAACCGCCCGAAAAACAAGCCAATGGGTGCGGCAGCACAAACAAGGTCAGATAAACGAAAAACATTTATCCCGCGTAACTTTGCGAATATGGCCATAGATACCAAAACGCCTAAAACACCACCATGAAATGACATACCGCCCTTCCATATCTGATATATTTCAGACGGGTTATCCATATAATAGTCAAGTTGATAAAACAGGACATACCCCAAACGTCCGCCCAAAATCACACCAACAATCGCCCATGAGAGAAAGTCGTCGATATCCTCCGCCGTTGGCTTAGCGATCGCAGAGGATCGAATCAAATACACACAATAGCGCCAGCCAATCAAAAATCCCGCCAGATACGCTAAGGCATACCAACGCACGGCGAATGATCCGACGGTAAAGGCAACAGGGTCAAAATCCAAATACATGTAATCCATACCCATTGTCTTAGCCTGCGCGCCGCATAAAAAAAACCCTAAAATTATAGAAATTATAATTATTTATTACCCACATTTTCACCCACAACTTTTTCGTATATGGAGTCGAATCACGCTTGCCCGCCCGATACCTGCATGTTAAAAATTTCGCAACTTCAGCAAGGGATTTTAATATGTCGAAACGAGAAAAAATTCTCGACGATCTTGCAAGCGTCGCAGGTGGTGCAGTCGGTGCAATTACAGATGCAAAGCGCTCTGTTTCCGATGTGGTTAAATCACAAGTACAGGCCATGGCTCAGGATATGGATCTGGTTCCGCGCGAAGAATTCGAGAAACTTGAACTAATGGTCACAAAACTCCGTGAGGAGCAAGAAGCCATGAAAAAAGAGATCGAAGCTCTTAAAGGCAAAAAATAACTGCGTATTTGTGAACGATATTTTCGAACCGAAAAAAAGGATTACCTGAAAATGTATAATACTACCGATGTAAACCCGTTGGATCACGTCGAAGATGTTTTACACAATAATAATTGGGTCTTCTCTCGCCTGAATAATGACCAATTAACCGTTGATGTTATCGGTGCGGCATGCGGCTATCGTCTACTCTTCGTCTGGAGCGAAAAACTCAACGCGATGCAGCTTTATTGCCAGTATGATTTCGAAATTCACGAAACAAATAAAAACAGCGTTTCTGACATTCTCATGAAACTCAATGAGTCGCTGTGGATGGGTCATTTTGAACTCACGAAATCTACGAACCACCCATGTTATCGCCAGACATGTTTGCTTCGCGGCTATGGTAATCAGGGCGAAGAATATATTGAAGATCTTGTAGATATCTCCCTGGCGCTATGTGAAAAATCATTCGCAGTGTTTAAATTGCTATCATCTGACACCCCTCCATCTGCTGAAGCCTTATCGCTGGCCATGATGGACACGGCCGGTGAATCGTAATACAAACAACGTATGACTTCACAAGCTCAACAAAAAGATCTAACGATCACACTCATTGGATGCGGCAAAATGGGCGGAGCCATGCTCCGTGGCTGGCTCGACCAATCAATAACCAACCATGTTTGCATCATTGACCCAAGTGACTTACCACCTGAACTCATCAGTGACTCACGGATCACCCATATAAAAAGCTACGAAAATCAAGAAATTAGCACCGATATCGTGGTTTTAGCCGTAAAGCCGCAAATATTAAAAGCGGCGGTAACACCGATTGCATCGAACATTCAAAACGATACCGTGATCTTGTCAATTGCCGCAGGGCAAACCATCGCAAACTTCGAGGATATTTTTGGTCAAGATACCCCAATCGTGCGGTGCATGCCGAATACCCCCGCCGCTATTGGCAAAGGTATGAGCGTATGTGTCGCCAATAAATATGTTAGTGATACACAAAAAAATGCAGTGAATGCGGTTATGAATGTTTCCGGGCTGACAAAATGGGTTGAAGATGAAGCATTAATGGATGCCGTAACAGCCCTATCCGGCAGCGGCCCTGCCTATATTTTCTATCTGATTGAGGCTCTCGCAGCAGCAGGTGCAGAATTAGGTCTTGATCCTGATATAGCAATGACCCTGGCGCGCCAGACAGTGGTCGGAAGCGCAGCTCTCGCCGAAACAGATGCCACCATCCCTGCATCAACATTACGTAAAAACGTAACCAGCCCCGGCGGAACGACCGAGGCTGCGTTAAATGTAATGATGGACGGGCGTTATCAAGAGCTGATCAATGAAGCCTTAAAAGCCGCGGCTAACCGCTCTATCGAACTCAAGGGGTAAATAAATACCACCTGCTCCCTTAGCTACGGGTACCCAGACCAATATCTTTGGCAAGCTTACTACGGCGCTCTGCATAGCTTGGCGCGACCATTGGATAATCCGCAGGCAAGCCCCAACGCTCTCTATATTCTTCTGGTGTCATGTTATATGCGGTTTTCAAATGACGCTTTAACATCTTCAGCTTTTTGCCGTCTTCCAGACAGATGAGGTAGTCAGGTGTAATTGAACGCTTAATCGGCACAGCAGGTTGGGGACGATCTGCTACTAAAGACCCTTCTGAACCCGCACCTTCGAGCGCTTTATATACATCTTCAATAATCTTTGGCAGATCATTTTGTGTCACTGTATTATTTGAAACATATGAAGCAACAACATCTGATGTCAAAGCCAATAAATCTTCGCGGCTGATCTGATCACTCATAATTCTTAATCTTTCTGGTTTTTTTTATAAGGTTTTACGCTTGCTACACAGTATAGCAACAATGAGGTGCTAAACTACACATTTTTCACCTAAGCTCAATAGCGAATATTAGTAAATTAAAACAAAATTATCGCAACTATAAGAATATCACAATACTCTTATTTAGATATTTTTCTAGGGGGTACTTTAGGCAAGCTGACATCAGGCGGCCGTAAGTATAAAGGCGCACATGAAACGTCATCAGTATTTAATGCTAAAATCGCCAAAGACAGGTTTGTCGGCATCATGTAATCAACATGATTAAAATCACACTGCGCACAGGATTTAAAGCGGGCATAAGCATCACCTATGATCAAGCAATTCTTTCTTTCTATGCGTTGCATAATATCTTGCGCTTCGCTTGCTTGCGCTTGGTCTATCGCATTGAAACCCGAGTCATAAAATCGTGTGTAAAAATCCTGGCGTTTTGTTTCAAGCAAAACCACATACATATCATAGTCTTCAGCGTATGCACCCTCGGAAGAGATATAATCGTGCATAATCACATCAAGCGTTGATACACCAATCACAGGAATATCAAGAGAAATGCCCAGCGTTTTTGCCGTAGCAATCGCTATACGCATACCGGTAAAGGCCCCCGGGCCGCGTGTCACAGCAACTTTTGTTAAATCTGAAAATGTAAGCTTAGCCTCGCTCAACACATTAACAATCATCGGCATAAGATGTTCCGCTTGCCCACGGGTCATCTCAAGCGATTTTTGCGCCAGAATTTCTCCCGCTGAAATATCATACACCCCTGCGGAACAACCGCTCATGGCGCTATCGATTGTCAATATGTAACCCGATTCCATTGATATAACTCTCTAAAAATCAGGTGACGGACGAACCTCGACCACTTCGGGAATATAGTGTTTTAACATATTCTCAATCCCCATTTTCAAAGTCGCGGTCGAACTTGGGCACCCCGAACAAGCGCCCTGCATTCTTAGAAAGACTATACCGTCCTCAAAACGATCAAAAACGATATCACCGCCATCCATGGCGACCATCGGACGAACACGCTCTTCCAATAACTCTTTAATCTGAAGTGTTATTTCATCATCTTCTTCACCTTGGACGGCACCATTCGCTTTAGGAGTTTCCTTTACAATCGTCTGGCCCGTAGACAAATGCTCCATCAACGCGGCCAGTATCATCGGCTTTAACATCGACCAGTCCGTATCATCGGCTTTACTAACGGAAATAAAATCTTCGGCCAAAAAGACGCGTACAACACCAACTATCCCGAATAAACGTGCCGCCAAGGGCGATGAAGCAGTATCTTGAGGCGATGCATAATCACGCGTTCCGCTCTCTAATATTTTCTGCCCCGGAATAAACTTCACTGTTGCCGGATTGGGCGTGTCTTCTGTTTGAATGAACATTGCTCTACTTTCTTTTTATCACCATATCGGCTTTATAACGGGATAAACACCATCTATCAAGAAAACTCAAGCTGCTCAAGCTGTCCCGGAACAACAATCAGAGGAACAGGTAGCTTGGAAAGCCCCTTTGATGAAAAATATGTCACCAAAGGCCCCGGGTTTGACGAATTTGGCGCAGACGCTAAAACAAGTGCTACGATATTTTCATTCTCTGACAATGTCTTAATTATGATATCACTACGATCGCCCTCTTCAATACATACAATCGGTATAGTTCCGGTATTTTCTATCACACGCCCCGCCGCATCCCATATTGTACGTTCAGCTTGTGTACGCATTTCACGTTTAATACGATCCTCAACATTCGCCCAGTTCGAAACGGGCATGCTTTCAATAACATTTAACAATGCCACATATCCGCCCTCCGCATTTGCAAATTGCGATGCATAGTCAACCGCCGTAATAAATTCTTCTGTTCCATCAACAACGACCAGAAAAACACCGTGGCGTTTGGATAATTTTCTATTACTGCTCATACGAACACTCCATCGTTAACACTATGGTCTGACTTTTAATACACTTATTAACCAACCGGAAAAAAACGCTAAAAATATACATACAAACGCATAAATAAAACTGTGTTTTCTTGCTGACTCATTGATAAAAGCATTTAAACCGACCTGCTCAACCGAGAGCATATCCGTATTATGCTCAATCACCTCATCATCTTTAATCAGATAACTTTTAATAATATAATTTCCAGTTGCCGCAGAGGCAGGTATATCAAACCGAACACGAAAAAAATTATTATTTATAAAATTCATTTTCACGCCGTCTTTCGTATATAAGCCCGCATCCACTTTCTTTTTTAAAAGCTCTTTTTTAAACAACTCCAAATCTTCGACACTACCGGATTTTTCAATCCGGGCATTAGATAACATCGCATCATTCCCAATACCATGAAACGCTAAGAGCCTCTTGGTTTTCTCACTGTTATTTGTGCCACTCAAACTATAGCTGTAATATTTCGGGATATTATCAAAATGAACAAAATACCTGTTTACCCAAGTGCCGAAAACACGTGCCTTTTCCCATATGGTCACGTCCGTCTTCGGCCCCTCTACCATAATGGCGACAAGCGTATCCTCATCTCTACGGTCACCGAATATTTCAATTGTCGAACCCGTGAAGCCAACCGTCACATCAATCGTTTCATGGGCAATTTCAACCTCAAAATTGCTGGCATAAATCGGTGAAACAACAAGAAAGCTTGCGCAAAAAAACAAAACAGGAAGAATATGCTTCATTGCCCCTCCACCATCACAAAGATCTCAGACGGAGAGAGGAATAACTGTATTGCAAGTTGCAGACATACACCAAGCACCAACAGTGCCAAAATAATACGCGCCCGCGCACCCGTTACTTTTTTAGACGCCAAAACACCAAACTGGGCGCCGATTACACCACCAAGAATCAAAAACACAGCCAACATGATATCAACACTGTTACTGATTGTAGCGTGCATCATCGTTGAAAACGCACTGGTAAAAATAATCTGAAAAAGCGATGTTCCTGCCACAAGTAAAGGCGGCATACCAAGGATATAAATCATTGCGGGAACAAGCAGAAAACCGCCGCCTACGCCCATAGTCGACACCAAAAAACCACTGACAAAGCCGATGCCGCCGGGGACGAGTGCACTAACATATAGCTTAGAGCGCGGGAAACGCATTTTATACGGCAAACGCGAAATGAGTGACGGTGACTTCAAGCGATTAAACTCAGACTTCATTGTTTTCTTTTTGAAAGCCGAAAAAACGCTTTCAAAAAGCATCATGCAACCTATCGAACCAAGTAACACAATATACAAAATAGAAATAATGAGATCGATCTGGCCCAAATATTTAATAAATTGAAAAAACCCAACCCCGACCAGGGTTCCGAAAAAACCGCCCCCGAGCATAATTGTCCCAACCATGAAATCAACATGACCGCGCCGCCAATAGCCCATAACACCGCTAACACCTGATGCAACTAGCTGGCTACCTTGCGTTCCCACAGCAACAGCCGACGGAATCCCCATAAAAATAAGAAGAGGCGTTGTCAAAAATCCACCGCCAACGCCAAACACACCCGAAATAAAACCAACAAAAGCACCGAGCAGAAAGATCATTTCTATCGGCACACTCATTTCTGCGATTGGTAAATAAATTTGCATGGAAGTCCTGGTACATCGATGACGCAAAAACATCATAGACGGATATTATAAAAATGGCCTTAAAACAAATCGTCCAAGGCCATCAAAATATATACTGATTAAAATATAAATTCCAGCTTAGCGGCTAAAACTTATAAACATTCGTCGTATTTTGCGGAAATTCATAAACATCGCGCTCTGTCGGGCCTTCGATTGTCAATGTCGGGTCTTGATCGAAATCTCTATAGTGACCACTGCGATCTTTGTGACGAACGGCTTCAAAGTCAACAGACTTAACAATGCTTAGGAATACCGGGCGCCATTTTTGATAAACGCTCTCCTCGCTTGAACAATCAACCGCGTAAAGGTGATCATGATATAATGATGCAAACATAAGGCCGCGCTTACGCACAAGCGGACCTTCCGCTGTTTCATAAGACGCCTCTGCCATGCTTGCATAACCAAGGCCAAGACCAGAGCTATCTTTGAAAGCATCAACAACAACATTATTGTATTCACCTAAATAGGTGTTCCAAAAATCACGGCTATAAGCAACCTTTTGAACATCTGAGTCAAATTTACCCGGGTAAATAACAAAACGGCGATCTTCACGAACGCGTACGCGGCATGTCGCATAATCATACGTCCCCTGCCCTGCAATCGTTAACTTATCATCAGGCTTTTGATTATCTATAATCGCCCAATTATCAGGAAATGTGATTGTATAGTTATCATCATTATCTTCATAGAAGAACATCTCCGCACGCGCAGTCGAAGCCGCCAGAGTACCAAATGATGCGCCGATCAGGATTGTTTTGATTAAAGAATGCATTTTTTACGCTGTCCCAGTAATTTAACTCGCCTATATTCTGCTATTTTAATTAATAAAATGCAAACACTTCTTAGAAAACTAGCATAATTCTTTAATTTTACCAACGCACTAAACAAAAAAGCCCATAGTTTTCTGTGCTTCGGCCAAAGTCTTGGACGCTATAGATCGTGCATGCTCTGCGCCGTCACGCAATGCATTATCAATCTGCGCCGGATCAGACAACAATTCATTCATACGTGATGTAATCGGCGCCAAATGTGCAACCGCAACCTCAGTAAGCGCAGGCTTAAACGCGCCGAACTGCTGGCCGGCATGCTGTTTCAATACATCCTCCTTGCTCATATCCGATAAAGCCGCATAGAGCGTTACCAAGTTAAGCGCTTCTGCGCGCCCTTCCAGACCGTCCAACGTTTCAGGCAACGGATCCGCATCCGTTTTTGCCTTTTTGATTTTCTTAGCGATCGTATCGGCATCATCTGTCAAATTAATACGTGTCATATCAGAATCTGCGGATTTACTCATTTTCTGCGTTCCGTCACGCAAACTCATGACACGCGGTGCAGGGCCTGCAATAACCGGCTCGGGCTGTACGAATAATTCTACGTCATAACGTGTGTTAAATGTCGCAGCTAAATCACGCGTTAGCTCCAAATGCTGCTTCTGATCTTCACCGACAGGGACATGCGTTGCGTTATATACAAGAATATCCGCCGCCATCAGAACAGGATAAGCAAACAGGCCAAGCCCCGCGCGCTCCTTATTCTTTCCGGCCTTATCCTTGAACTGCGTCATACGCTCAAGCTTGCCCATCTGTGCCATCGTCGCCAGCAACCACATTAATTGCGAGTGTTCGGGCACATGTGATTGCACGAATAGTGATGATTTCTTCGGGTCGATCCCTGACGCCATATAGGCCGCGGCAATTTCACGGGTCGCCTGAGCCAATTGCGCAGGATTATAATCAACGGTAATGGCATGCAAATCCACGACACAAAACAAACGCTCAAAATCGTCTTTTTCCTGAAAATTGACCCAGTTTTTAAGCGCCCCCAGATAATTCCCCAGATGAAGTTGGCTGGTGGGTTGCATGCCCGATAGAATTCTGTTTTTCGCCACGTTACGCTCCTTTAGATCGCCTTAACAAAGTTTTCTTTAAATGCGACAGACTGACTGCGCCTGTCCCGAGTATAAGCGTGCCATATGCCGCCATACCGCCCAGAACGATACCGCACAGGGCAAGAACCTGAACCCAAGTTGCCCCGTCAAAAATATATCCGCTCAAAAGCGCGCAGAGTATATACACGCATACGCCCATCACGCAAGATGACAGCACAATTTTCGGCATATTGCGCAAGAACTTACCATCGAAATGTGCGGACGGATGCGTCTTTAACGCGCGCATGTGCAAATAAAACTGCAACCACCCCGTCAAACCTGTGCCAAGTGCAATCCCTGCTACACCAATATATTGAATAAGAATAATACTGAGTAATATGTTCAAAATTGTCGCGACTACGGAAATACGCACAGGCGTTGTTGTATCCTCCCGCGCCCAATGCGCGGTTGAAAACACTTTAATCGCGATATACGCAGGCAAGCCCAGAGCATAAGCGCGCAATACCTGCGAAGTAATAATGCTGTCATCATGATCAAATGCTCCCCGCTCAAACAAAACCGTAATCAACTCCAAAGGCATAACCATCAGAGCGACCGCAGCAGGCAGCGCAAGAAGCAAACAATATTCCATGGCGCGGCTAAACAATGCGCTCGCCTGCGACTTATCCTCTTGCACCATCGCGCGTGACAACATCGGCAACAGCGCCGTACCAACGGCGATTCCTACTACGCCAAGCGGTAACTGATTAAGCCTGTCCGCATAATACATATAAGAGATAGAGCCCTCTTCTAAAAAAGACGCCAATATAATGTCCGCAAATAAATTAATGTGGACAACCCCCGCCCCGATAACGGCAGGCCCCATTAATTTCAAAACCTTTTTCATGTCGGCATCAAGTCGAGGACGCGCAATTGTTATGCGCATATTTGCCCGCTTTGCACACACAAATAAAAAGACGAATTGTAATACGCCGGATGCCAAAAGCCCCCACGCCATAGCATGGCCTGCAGTCTCAAAATACCCGCTCAACAATAACGATACGATAAGGCTCAAATTAAACAAAACAGGTGCGAAAGCGAATGGCGCAAATCGATCCATGGCATTCAAAACGCCCCCCAAAAGCGCCGTTAATGACATCAGCAATAAATAAGGAAATGTGATGCGTGTAAGCTCCACCGCCAGATCGGAGCGCAACGGGTCACCAGCAAACCCCGGTGCAATAGCACCTATAATGTAAGGCATCAAAAGAAGTGCAACAAATGTAAACACCGACAACGCACAGAGCATAAACATGAAGGCATTACTTGCAAATCGATCCGCAACTTCTTGATTTTCGCTTTCCAACGTTTTGGAATAAATTGGAACAAAAGCAATGCTAAACGCCCCTTCCGCCGTCACGCGGCGAAAAAAATTCGGAAGCTTTAAGGCAACAAAAAAAGCATCTCCAACAGGTCCTGCGCCCAGATACGCAGCAGTGAGCATATCACGGGCAAATCCTGCGATCCGTGATAGTCCTGTCATTCCTGCAACAGTAGCCATAGCTTTTACAAGTTTCATGTGATAACTAGTAGCAGCATCGTAGAAAAAAGACAGGAAAATCATCATGGAAAATCCTGAAAAATCATGGTTTGGGGAAAAAGAAGTATCCCCTGAAGAAAAAACTCAAGGCGTTATCGGTGTCTTCGATAGCGTTGCCGATCGTTATGATCTGATGAATGATTTCATGAGTATGGGCATTCACCGCCTGTGGAAGGACCAATTCATCCGCATGATACGCCCGCGCGCACATGTTTCCGGCCGCGCGATGGATTATCTTGACGTTGCCGGCGGTACAGGCGACATCGCATTCCGCATACGTGAAAAAATTGGCGAAGGCGCAAATATTACATTATGCGACCTCAATGATAATATGCTTTCTGTCGGGCGTAACCGCGCCATAGATAAAGGCTGGATTAATGATTTCTCATGGGTAACGGGAAACGCCGAAAGCCTGCCCCTACCGGATAACAGCATCGATATTTATACAATCGCCTTTGGCCTTCGTAATGTCACACATATAGATACAGCACTAAAAGAAGCGCACCGCGTATTGCGCCCGGGCGGTAAGTTTTTCTGCCTGGAATTCAGCCATGTCCCGTTCAAACCATTGGCAAAAGCTTATGATATATATTCATATAATGTCATCCCGCGTTTGGGTCAGGCCGTTGCCAATGATCGTGACAGCTATCAGTACCTTGTAGAGAGCATTCGCAAATTCCCGACACAGCGAAACTTGCAAAAAAGACTACAAAATGCAGGCTTCAGCCGTGCCAGATACACGAACCTATCGGCTGGCATTGTTGCTATACATCAAGGGCTTAAGGTATAAAAACGCACGAAAATTGTGAATAAAATACAATCATATTGCTTTTTATTTGACAGAAGGTTCAATGCTAAGGCATTATCCGCTCACTGATAAAAAACACATTAATATGACAAATAAGTGAGAAAGGTACCATTATGGGCAACTTCACAAAATCAATTTTGTATTCCACAACAGTTTTGGCTGCGGGCCTTGTTGCTGTTTTTGCGATCTACAACAACGTATCGACTTCAGGTAACGGCGTTGCAGACATCGCTCCTGCTGCTGGCGAAAGCGAATTGGGTATCAACTTCGAAGATAGCGCGCAAAAAGCCGCTGACTCAGTTGAAGGCGCTATCGACGCTGCTGCTGAAACAGCAAGCGAAGCTGCTGCTGAACTAAATGACATGGCTGCTGCTGCAGGCGAAACAATATCTGAAACTGCAGAAGATGTAGTTGATGCTACAGTCGACACAGCAGAAGATGCTGCAGAAGCAACAGAGGAAGCTATCGAACCTGCTGCTGATGCAACTGAAGAAACTGCAGAAGAAGCAGCTGACGAAGTTGAAGATGCTGCGGAAGCAACAGAAGAAGCTGTTGAAGAAACAACTGAAGACGCTAAACACTAATCGCTTAGCGCAAAACAAAGATACAAGCCTTGCTGTTTAAATACGCAAGGCTTTTTCTTTTGCCTTTACACCCCGTTCGAACAGCGCGATAATAGACTTATGCTAGACAACAAAAAGATACTACTGGTCATATCAGGGGGCATCGCCGCCTATAAGACGCTTGAGCTTATCCGTTTACTAAAAAAAGATAACGCCGATGTAACCTGTATTCTGACTCGCGCAGGCGAAGAATTTGTCACCCCTTTAAGTGTAGCATCGCTCAGTGGGAATAAAGTTTACACTGACCTCTTCTCCCTTACAGACGAGACAGAAATGGGGCACATAAACCTCAGCCGTCAGAATGATTTGATCATTGTCGCTCCCGCCAGTGCCGATATCATGGCAAAAATGACGCACGGAATGGCAAATGATTTGGCATCAACGACATTACTTGCCTCTAACAAGTCGATTATGGTTGCACCTGCGATGAACCCAGAAATGTGGGATAACCCAGCAACGCAGAACAATGTAAAAATGTTGCGCGAACGCGGCATCGTTTTTTGCGGCCCCGAAAAAGGTGATATGGCATGCGGTGAAACCGGTGAAGGCCGCATGAGCGAAGCACAAACTATTCATCAAGCCGTTCACGATTTTTTTTTTGAACGACCGTTGAAAGGCAAAAAAGTCCTCATCACCAGCGGTCCCACTTATGAACCACTTGATCCGGTGCGTTTCATAGGCAACAGATCATCTGGAAAACAGGGGCATGCTATTGCGAAATCCCTCTTAAAGGCCGGTGCACATGTTACAATGATTAGTGGCCCGACAAATATGCCCGATATATCAGGCGTAGACATTCAACGCATTGAAACAGCGCACGAAATGCTTGATACAACACTGGACGCACTACCCGCTGATATCGTCATCTGCGCCGCCGCCGTCAGTGATTGGGCGCTGACCTCACCTTCCGCACAAAAAATGAAGAAAAAAAGCGACGATGATACGCCCGAAATAAAATTAAAACAAAATCCCGATATATTAAAAACGATATCCCAAATGACAGATAATCGCCCTGCTCTGGTTATCGGGTTTGCCGCAGAAACCAATGATTTAGAAGAAAATGCAGCGGCGAAACGCGCCCGTAAAAATTGCGACTGGTTACTCGCTAATCAGGTGGGTAAAGATGAAAATGGTACGCAAAGGGGTTTCGGCACAGATGAAAATGAAATATATTTTGTGACACAGCAAGAACAAACACGATGGAATAATATGAGCAAGGATAGCGTTGCACAGCGTTTAACCGACCATATCATCCGTCATTTTAACAATAAATAACACAGGTTAAGCACTATGAGCCCGACAGAATTTGACCAGAGCGATGATATTGAGGTTGAGCTAAAGCCATTGGAGCATGCCGTTGGCCTTAAATTGCCGAGCTATGCCACGACGCAATCAGCTGGCATGGATCTTACTGCTGCGTTGGAGGAAGATATCGAGCTTGATACAGGTGAGCGCGCCCTTATCCCAACGGGCCTGTCTATTGCTTTGCCACAAGGCTTCGAAGCACAAATTCGTCCGCGCTCTGGATTAGCTATAAATCACGGTGTAACCGTTTTAAATACTCCCGGAACAATTGATGCCGATTATCGCGGTGAAATCAAAGTCATTCTGATCAATCACGGCAAAGAGCCTTTCACAGTAAAACGCGGTATGCGCATCGCTCAGATGGTTGTTGAACGCTACACAAGTGTTAAATGGAAAACCGTAAAAGACCTTGATGAAGGCGGAGAACGCGGCAAAGGCGGTTTCGGCTCAACAGGCGCAAGTTAAGACACAGCAAAAATTCAAATTTCTAAAGTAAAAACATGGCCTTAGCCCACAACAAAGAACAAGACACCAACGCATCAAGCAATCATGACTATGATGCAAAAATGGAGCAGTTCCTTGAACAGGGGCATACGCCGATGATGGCTCAATACCATGTCCTAAAAGAAGATCATCCCGACTGCCTGCTGTTTTATCGTATGGGTGATTTTTACGAGCTATTCTATGATGATGCGATAAAAGCCGCAGAAATACTGGATATAACATTAACGAAACGCGGAAAATCACAAGGTACGGACATTGCCATGTGCGGCGTCCCCTATCATTCTTGTGACCCGTATTTGGCAAAACTGATTAAATCAGGACAAAAAGTTGCCATCTGCGAACAAACAGAAACCCCGCAAGAGGCAAAAGAACGCGCAAAACGCGAAGGGAAAAGTGCATCAAAAGCTCTCGTCATGCGCGAGGCCGTGCGTATTGTCACACAAGGAACCTTGACCGAGGATCACCTGCTTGATGCACGAGAAAATAATTTCATCTGCGCCATTGCAGGCATTGCAACGGACCTTGCCGTGGCATGGATGGACCTGTCGACCGGCTCATTCCAGGTGCAGAAAATCGACGATAATAAAGACCTGCCCGCCGTATTAGAGCGCCTTGACCCACGTGAAATATTAACATCTGATCGTCTGGCGCAGGCGCGCCCTTATGACTTTAATATAAGTGATGCGCGCCTAAGCACTCAACCCAATCACATTTTTGATATTGATAATACAACGCGCCACCTGCACAAATTATATAATGTTGACACAATGGACGGTTTTGGTGACTTTTCACGCGTTGAAATTTCCGCAGCAGGGGCATTAATTGATTATATATTGCGCACACAAAAAGGAAAAATCCCTGCAATATCGGCCCTTCAACAAGTTGCCGGCAACGCTCTTATGCATATTGACGCCGCAACCCGCAAAAGTCTCGAGTTAACCCGCACCTTATCAGGTGAGCGTAAAGGCAGCCTGCTCGATACAATAGATAAAACCGTAACAGGCGCAGGCGCACGCGTATTACAAACATATTTATCGCAGCCTTTAGCCAATGCTGCAAAGATTGAGCAGCGCCTGAACCGTGTACAATGCCTCATCGAGCAAACGGAATTGCGTGATATTTTACGTGAAAACTTGCGCAGCATTCCGGACATGCAACGCGCCCTATCCCGTATCAGTCTTGGCCGTGGCGGTCCGAAAGATCTTATTATGATCCGTGAAGGCCTACTCCGTAGTGAACTTATCCGCGCAGAAATCCAATACAATAATTCCGCCAAAAATATTTTTATGCCGATTCTACAAACCTTAACCCAGCACCCTGATGTTACGGCTTTGCAAGACACTTTGAAACTGGCGTTAAATGATGATCCACCTGCCCTTGCCCGTGATGGTGGATTTGTACGAAGCGGACACCATGCAAAACTTGATGAGCTTAGAAATTTACGTGAAAACAGCCGCAGCACAATCGCAGCATTGCAAAACAAATATAAAGAAAAAACACAAATATCATCCCTGAAGATAAAGTATAATAATGTCCTGGGGTATTTCATCGAAACCCCTGCAAAACAGGCAGACAGCCTGATGGTGAGTGCGAATAACAACGATGCACAAAACCAAAACAACAGCCAGTTTGTACATAGACAGACCCTCGCGAATGCAGTGCGCTTTACCACGCCAGAACTTAGTGATCTGGAGCGTGATATTACATCCGCAGCAGAAAAAATAATCGCAATAGAACTGGATATTTTTGCAAATCTTGTGGCGCGCGTCACTGCACTTTCAGAATATATTCGCAGCATCGCTGTAACCGTCGCAAAAATTGATGTCGCCTGTGCTCTTGCAAAGCTAGCGCAAGAAATGAATTATTGTCGACCGATCATCGATGACAGCACTGAATTTAACATCTCAAACGGCCGCCACCCCGTTGTAGAATCTGTATTGAAAAAGAACAGCGAGCCATTTGTTCCCAATGATTGTCACCTTTCCGATAACCAACGTTTATGGCTTTTAACCGGGCCAAACATGGCTGGTAAATCAACATTCTTGCGACAAAATGCACTTATCGCAATCATGGCGCAAATGGGGTCATATGTCCCGGCGCAATCTGCACATATCGGGATCATAGACAAATGCTTCAGCCGCGTTGGTGCATCAGATGACCTTGCACGCGGGCAATCTACATTCATGGTTGAGATGGTTGAAACAGCAGCCATTCTGAACCAGTCCACACCGAAGTCATTGGTTATACTTGATGAAATCGGACGCGGCACAGCCACCTATGACGGATTATCTATTGCATGGGCATGTGTTGAGCATTTACATGAAATCAATAAATGCAGATCCCTATTCGCCACACATTACCATGAGCTCACCACATTGGAGGGCAGCCTTGATGCATTATCGTGTCATTCCGTTCAAGTCAAAGAATGGGAAGATAACATTATTTTTATGCATAAAGTCATTTCAGGCAGCGCGAACCGATCATACGGTATTCATGTGGCGCAACTGGCCGGTATTCCGCCTTCTGTTGTCTCACGTGCAAACGACATCCTCTCGCACCTTGGGAATGATAAGAGTAAAAACAAACAATCTGCAATAATTGATGATCTGCCGCTATTTTCCGAACATCATAAGGAAGAGAGCAATAAAAGCGATAAACAGAAAAAGTCAGATATAGACAAAGCCATCGAGGAGATAGATATAGATGCCCTATCGCCGCGTGATGCGCTGAATTTTCTCTATACGTTAAAAGAAAAACTATAATTTTAAACTTAACTGTTATACGCACTTGTGCGGCGCATTAAACGCGGATATCTTTATTTAATAATTCTGAGCATTATGCATTTTTTTAAATAGGTGTTTCATGAAAAATAAAACCATCCTGATCATTGATGATGACGAAACGATATTATCCATCGTTGAAGCGACACTTGAAAAGAACGGGTATAGTGTTCTTACGGCCTCTGATGGTATCGATGGATTAAAAATTGTAAATACAATGCCACCTGATGCCATTATTTTAGACCGAAACATGCCGGATATGAGCGGCGATGAAGTACTTGATCAGTTAAAATCTGATGAGAGTACGAAAAATATTCCCGTTATGATGCTCACAGCGAAAAACGATATTAAGGATATTTCCGAATCCCTTGAGAAAGGTGCGAGAGATTATATTGTAAAACCGTTTGATCATGACAATTTGATCATTCGTTTAAAAAATTTATTCCGTTAAGTTAAGACACAACTGCCTGTATTTTATTAATTAAATTTTCTGCTCTATACGGCTTATGAAGATACCCGGATACATTTTGCAAAACACCCTGATCGATATTTTTCTCATCTACCCCTGTCACAAGAATAACCGGAACATCTTTGGTTTTTGTATATGAGCGCAAGAAATCAACTGACTCCTCTCCGCTAACATCTTTTAAATTGTAATCCAACAAAATAACGTCCGGCAAAAAAGACGAGATATTTGATATTGCCTGTTTTAAATCGGCATAGCTTTGCACATGATACGCACCGTTCCTATCTAGGAATCCTTTTGTAACCTTGCAAACCACCACATCATCATCTATATGCAAAACCTTAAGCTTCTTAATATTGGGAATATTTTCATCATTGAGCTGATCCGTATCATCAGCAGAGATTAAAACATAATCTATATAGAGCTTAACACCTTCATATGATTGCATAAGAGATACAAAAGATGCCTGCATTGTATCTATATCATCTTGCGATATATCATCTTTTTTTGCGCAAGCCTCAATCAATTTTGCATGCTCAGACATACCCATAAAGCCAATCATCGCGCAGGAAGATTTCAAAGGATGAGCTGCATCTTTTACAGCTTTAAAATTGCTATTCTCCAGACCATTTTGAATTGTATGGATATAGGAATCAGAGTTAGACAAAAATCGAGATATTAACTCCTCAAATTTACCACCCATTACATCTTTTGTTGTTTCAAAAATATCTGTGTTTACTTCTTCAGACACAACCAACCTCTAAAAAGATAATCAAGAAACTTTACTTGAGCATACGAATATTCTATTACATGCCAAAGAAAAGACATTGAACGTTGTCATACTCAAGGAGTATACATTAAAAATGACTAAAGTAACAACACCAATTGAAACAGATGCCGTTATTATCGGCGCAGGGCCATGCGGGTTATTCACCGTTTTTGAAATGGGTTTACTCGATATGAAATGCCACCTTATTGATATCCTTGATCGTCCGGGCGGCCAATGTGCAGAGTTATATCCGGAAAAACCGATTTACGATATTCCGGCATATCCTGAAATCACGGGGCAAGAGCTTACAGACCGCCTGATGGAACAAATTGCACCGTTTAACCCGGTGTTTCACTTCCAACAAATGGCCGAAAAAGTAGAAAAGCTAGAAAACGGAAAATGGCGATTAACAACAGATATCGGCACGGTTTTTGACGCAACCTGCATCATCATTGCGGCTGGCGGCGGCAGTTTTGTGCCTAAAAAGCCACCTATTCCGGGCATTGATGCCTTTGAAAACACATCCGTGTTCTATGCCGTGCGTAAAATGGAGCAATTCCGCGACAAAGATATTGTTATTGTTGGTGGTGGCGACTCTGCGCTGGATTGGAGCCTTAACCTACAGCCCATCGCAAAAAGTCTGACCCTAATTCATCGCCGCGATTCATTCCGTGCCGCACCTGATAGCGTTAGCAAAATGAAAGAACTTGTCGCCGCAGGAAAAATGAAATTTCAAATCGGTCAGGTTAAAAACCTGATTGGAGATAACGGTAATTTAGAAAGCATCGAAGTTCTGGACGGAAACAAAGAAACCCAAACAATCGCATGTGATAATCTTTTGCCGTTTTTTGGCTTGACCATGAAGTTAGGGCCAATCGCAGATTTTGGCTTGAACCTAAATGAAAACCTTATCCCTGTTGATACTGAAAAATTTGAAACATCGGAGCCCGGCATTTTCGCAGTTGGCGACATCAATGTATATCCGGGAAAACTGAAACTTATCCTTTCAGGTTTTCACGAGGCCGCATTGATGGCACGCCAAGCATTCCGTTATTGCCGTCCCGACGCCAAGTTGCGTTTCGAATACACGACGTCAAGTTCATCATTACAAAGCAAGCTTGGTGTTGATGATGAAAACGGCAAGGCCGCCTGATATGAAAATATGATACGAATAAACAAAAGGCGCATAAAACTGCGCCTTTTTTTAATGCTTATGTCATTTTATAACAATTAATCTTCAATCCCATCAAACAAAACGCTGGAGATATAACGCTCAGCAAAGGAAGGGATAATCGCAACGATAGTCTTGCCCTTATTTTCAGGCATTTCAGCCACTTTTCTTGCCGCCGCAAACGCTGCACCGGATGAAATACCGCAAGGGATCCCCTCCAAACGAGCAACTTCGCGTGCCGTTTGCAACGCCGTTTCACTATCGATTTGTACAGAAGCATCAATCAAACCAGTTTCAAGAATTGATGGAATAAAACCGGCGCCAATCCCTTGAATCTTGTGTGGTCCCGGCTGACCACCCGCAAGGATCGGGCTTTCTTCCGGCTCAACCGCATATGTCTTAAAGCTCGGCTTACGTGCTTTCAACACTTGTGATGTTCCCGTCAACGTACCGCCCGTACCAACACCGGATACAAGAATATCCGCGCCGCCATTTGTATCATTCCAAATTTCTTCAGCTGTTGTTTCACGGTGGATTTGTGGGTTTGCAGGATTTTCAAACTGCCCCGGAGAGAATGCATCATCATATTCAGATAGCAATTCTTCCGCCTTCGCAATCGCGCCTGACATTCCCTTTTCTTTTGGTGTTAAAACCAATTCCGCACCAAAGAATTTCAACATTTTACGGCGTTCAATCGACATGCTCTCAGGCATCGTCAAAATCAACTTGTACCCCTTGCTGGCTGCGACAAATGCCAAAGCAATACCTGTATTCCCTGATGTCGGCTCAACCAAAACTGTTTTACCAGGTGTAATTTTACCTGAACGTTCGGCATCCTCAATCATCGCAAAACCAATACGGTCTTTTACCGAGGCTATCGGGTTAAAGAATTCAAGTTTTGCCAAGATATCTGCCTCGATACCATATTTCTCTGTAAAGCGCGGCACACGAACAAGCGGCGTCGCGCCAATTGTATCAAGAATGCTGTCATAAACGCGGCCTCTATACTCCGCATTTGGCTTCAATGCTTCATTTTCATTTTTTACTGCTGGAAAAGTCATGGTATTCATCTCCTCTTTTCAAAATTCATTTAAAATCGCAAGAACGCGCGCCGGTTAGTCTCCTTCACCCGGCTCCGCGCTGAAATCACTTTCAAACTTACCTTGCTTATCTTTCATTTCCTCCGCCTCAGGCATGGCATCTTTCTTGACCGTAATATTTGGCCACTCCTCTGCATATTGACGGTTTATCTCAACCCATTTTTCAGCATTTGAGTCGGTGTCAGGCAAAATCGCCTCAATCGGGCATTCAGGCTCACATACACCGCAGTCGATACATTCATCAGGGTGAATAACCAACATATTCTCGCCCTCATAAAAACAATCAACAGGGCATACCTCGACACAGTCGGTATATTTGCATCGGATACAGGCATCAGTCACAACGAACGTCATTTTATTCTCTCGCTCCTTGGGTTACAAAAGTGTAAGATACACTAGAACCCGCACACGAATAAGGCAACAGCTTTTGCAAAGAAATCCGCGCCAAAAACCATTTATCACTTGCCACTTACTGACGGCACTTACCCTTAGCTTATGCAGCCTGAGCGCATGTAGCCTTTTTGAGACGAATACACCGAACGAACCGCTCTTGCCATTACCTTCAGCCGATACCTCCGGCGATCTTGATGATCGATATTTAAAACTGGCAATGACCGATTATATTGCGCGCAATAATGCGCCGAAATATACGCGTTATGATTATGTACGATCTGATTTAAACAATGACGGGCAACTTGACGCATTGGTGAAAATGAAAGCCCCATACGGCCATTGGTGCGGTGACGATGGTTGTACTATATTAGCATTTTTGGCACGTAACACATCCTTTGAACTGATTGGCACTTTGCCGCAAATTCGCACGCCGCTTTATATTTCAAAACAATCGACCCATGGCGTTCGCGATTTAATTATTCATTTATCCGGAAAGCACGATAAAGCGCGTTATGCGATACTATCTTTTGATGGGCATAAATATAATGAAGCCCCCGAAAGCGCCCCAACCTATCCTGATCATCCAGCGCCGCAACTCACCAAGGTCTTTCCATAGTTTTTAAACAAAAGAATAAAGCTTTAGTCGTTGCTTTCATATCCCTTGAACCATTGACCAAAGGCAGAAACAAACCCACGCACACCACCCTTACGTGACGACGTAGCCATATACTCTGAATCGGGTCTTTGAGTTGGCTGATCGTCTTCTAACTGCAAGGAAATCTTACCAATCATCTCATCGACATTCGTGTCTTTCATATGGGTTTGGTAAAGCTTAATCATTACCGTTTGCTCTTCTGAACCGAAGTCACCGTCTACCCAAACCAGATCCCGGGCAAATTCAAAAAATTTAACGCGGTCATTTTCCGACGTAATGCCGGCAAACATATCCTCTACGTTCTTGGCATTTATGATATCGTCTTTTAAAATTTGTGTCTGCGCATCCGAAAAATCCACATCTTCGAGTATTTGCGCCATAAATGATATTTCTTCATCAGTTACAACATTATCCGCATGTGCAACGGCAAACAGCGTACGCCACATATAAAACTGGCTTTTATCGACGCCCTCACTCATAAATTCATTTCCTTATAAAACACAACCATTTGGTTTATAACTGTTTCCATTACATCTTCCTGCGGCACATTCGATGCCTGACCTTCATTTATAATGGGCTTGCGATTAATCCAGCGCAATTCCTTTTGAAACTTATCTGCATTCTGCCCCAAATTTTTTACAATTTTATTAATAGCTTCTACTTCAAGATCATGTAAAAAACCATCACACCATACAATCGTGCGCGCAATAATGAAGAATTGACGCTTGTAATCATCGCTTTCTATTTCAAAAAACAGGTCTGCCACACTCGCCTGATACTCAAGATCATGGTTTACGGCGTCGATTTGTGACGAAGAAAAGGAAAAAACGCTAAATATTTTTTCAATATACGCCTTTTCATCATCCGAAAAATCACCATCAACATGCACCAATGCAAAAACCGCCCGCCACAGGCAGAACATCTCATCATCCGGAGTAAAAAAATTATATAAGCTCATCGTACAACCCTTTCATTTATTTGAACATATTCGCAGTAAACATGGCAAGAACTCAATCATTAAAATGAAAAATGTTCTTGATTTGTTCCTGCTTTAAGTCTATAAAAGATCACCATCAAAACAAAGAACAGGCATCGCCATGAAACGTGAAGCAGGCATTAAATGGCTTTTTCTCGACCTCAACAGCTATTTCGCGAGCGTCGAGCAACAAGAAAATCCGAAATTGCGCGGAAAGCCCGTCATTGTGACCCCAATGGATACGGATTATACCTGCGCGATCGCTGCCAGTTATGAAGCGAAAGCATACGGTATAAAAACAGGGACCATGGTAAAAGATGCAAAAAAAATGTGCCCCAATTTGCACTGCGTTATGGCGCGACATGACAAATATGTTGCATATCATCACCGCATTATCGAAGAAGTTATCAAACACACCCCCATTAATGACATTTGGTCAATTGATGAGCTTTCAAGCCGCTTACCGCCTAATAAACGCAACAAAGAAGATGCACAAAAAATCGCACAAAAAATCAAGGAAGGGATCTGGCGCAATGTTGGCGAAGCCATAAATTGCTCTATCGGGTTTGCGCCGAACTCTCTCCTCGCAAAAATCGCATGTGAAATGCAAAAACCCGATGGCTTGACGATATTGGAACAGGAAAGTTTACCGCAATCATTACTGCACCTGGAATTAACAGACCTCCCCGGAATCGGCCAGAACATGAACAAACGTTTACGCAATGCAGGTATCCACACAATGCACGATTTCTGGCATATTGCACCTAAACATGCGCGCAAAATATGGAACAGCGTCGAGGGCGAACGTTTTTGGTATTTATTGCATGGTTACGAGGTTCCGAAACTTGCAACAAATACATCAATGATCGGCCACAGCCGTATTCTTGACCCGAATTTACGCAGACCGGATCGCGCAATAACAATCCTAAGAAAACTTTTGATGAAGGCCGCAACACGCATGCGAAACAAGGGGCTATACACGCGCATGATTATCATTTCCGCACGCACAACAACGGGGCAGTATCAATCATATTGCGCATCAATGCCCGCAACCCAGGATACCATCACAATGATACAGCATATCGACATTTTGTGGCGCCACATCATCGCAACATTCATGCAAAATAACATCCATAAACGCGAAATCCTGTTGATTAAAAAAGTATCTGTAAAGCTACTCAAGCTTACCAAGGAGAGTATGATAACCGATGATTTATTCGCACAAACCACGCAGCAAAACATCATCAAAGCAACAAAAAACGAGGCGCTTATATCTGCCCTAGAGGGGCTACAGGCAAAATACCAAAAGGATGTCGTCACGATCGGTATGACGCCAAAAACATCTGCCGGATATGTCGGCACAAAAATCGCATTTTCGCGCGTCCCCGAAACACATGAATTTTGGGATTAAATTATGATTGCCGTAACGCCCCCTTTTTGATAGAGGTTTCTACCATGACAGATAAAACATTACACATTATCGGCGCAGGTCTGGCAGGTAGCGAAGCCGCTTGGCAAGCCGCAAATGCAGGCGTAAAAGTGATATTACACGAAATGCGCCCCGACAAAGGTACCGCCGCGCACCAAACCGATGGCTGCGCAGAGCTGGTATGCTCCAACTCTTTCCGTTCTGACGATGCGCAGTACAATGCGGTGGGACTTTTACACGAAGAGATGCGACGCCTTGGTTCATTAATTATGCGTGAGGGTGACAAAGCAGCTGTGCCCGCAGGCGGTGCACTTGCGGTTGATCGTGACATCTTCTCCAAAGGTGTGACAGATGCATTAAAGGCGCATGAGAACATCACCCTAGAACGTGGCGAAATCAATGAAATCCCTGATGATTGGCAACATATTCTAATTGCAACGGGCCCGTTAACATCAGACGAACTGGCGCAGAACATCACGCGCATGACAGGTGAAGACAAGCTCGCATTCTTTGACGCAATTGCACCGATTGTGCATCTGGAAAGCGTCGATATGAGCAAAGCATGGTTCCAATCACGATACGACAAAGTCGGTCCGGCGGGCGATGGTAAGGATTATTTGAACTGCCCGATGAATAAGGAACAATATGAGGGGTTCGTAGACGCCCTTATTAACGCAGAGTATGGCGACTTTAAACAATGGGAAAAGGATACACCCTACTTCGAAGGCTGTATGCCAATTGAGGTTATGGCATCTCGAGGTGTTGAAACGCTACGTTTTGGCCCGATGAAACCTGTCGGTTTAACCAACCCGCATGCACCGGAAAAGCCCTATGCGGTGGTGCAATTGCGCCAAGACAACGCCTTGGGCACAATTTATAACATCGTTGGATTTCAAACAAAAATGAAATACGGCGAACAGGTTCGCATCTTTCGGATGATCCCCGGATTGGAAAATGCAGAATTTGCACGCCTTGGCGGCATGCATCGCAATACCTTCATCAACTCTCCAAAACTATTGGATGATACACTACGCCTAAACACCGATAAACGCATTCGTTTTGCCGGCCAAATAACAGGGTGCGAAGGCTATGTCGAAAGCGCGAGTGTAGGCTTGATGGCGGGACGTTTTTTTGCGCAAGAAATTAATGGTGACAGTGCACAAAAACCACCACACACAACGGCACATGGCGCATTGCTAAGCCATATCACCGGTGGAGCCAATGCAGAAACATTTCAACCCATGAATATTAACTTCGGCCTGTTCCCGCTGCCTTCAGATGATTTAATGCGGCCACGTCAAGAAAACGGACGCCGCAAAAAATTACGCGGCAAAGACCGTAAAAAAGTATATAGCGATATAGCACTGCAAGACATGGACAGTTGGATTGCTAACAAAAATATTGAGGCCGCATAACAACATAAGAAAGAGTGAGCATGATACAAGCGCAGGAAAAACAGGAAATCGTCGTACTTTTGCACGGTATATTACGCAGCAAAACAGACATGTTATTTTTGCGTAAAAACTTTGAAGAGAACGGATATGACACACTCAATATTCTTTACCCGTCGCGTGAAAAGAGTCTCGAGGACTTAAGCGAATTTGTACATGAAAAAATCATAAACCACCCGGGGTATAGTGATGATACCACAGTTAATTTTGTAACCCACTCTATGGGTGGTTTAATAACGCGATATTATATTGCGCGTTATAAACCTAAAAACCTTGGGAAAGTTGTTATGCTTGGGCCACCAAATACAGGCAGCGAATTTGCAGACTGGCTTACCGAAACAGAAGCTTTAGCCCCAATTTACAAAATGCTGTTCGGCCCTGCAGGACAACAGCTGACAACAAAACATAAACATATAGATCGCGAAATTAACTACCCGTTAGGCGTCATCGCAGGAAACGCATCAATAAACCCTCTGGCACCGTGGATATTAGATGGTGAACATGACGGCATCGTACCTGTTGAACGTACAAAAATTGAGGGTATGAAGGATCATATCATCATGCCCGCAACACACTCATTCATGATGTTCAACCCGCAAGTCATTAATCAGGCTCTATACTTCTTGCAGCATGAAGAATTCAATCGCAGCAATTCTTAGATTTTAGTCAATCGGAACGCCCGGTTTGAATTTCGATGGACGCACAGACAGCGAGGAGCGCACGGAATCTACATTGGGTGCCTTCGTTAGCGTATGTGTAAGAAAATCTTGGTATGTATCCCAATTTTTAGAAACAATTTTAAGCAAGAAATCGATATCCCCCGCAAGCATATAACACTCACGAACCTCTTCTTGATTGTTAATAAAATTTTCAAAGCGCGTTAACTCATCTTCTGCATGAGAACGAAGCTTCACCATAGCGAACACATTTACACCATACCCTAGCTTTGCTTGATCCACCTCGGCATAAAAACCTTTGATGAACCCCTCTTCTTGTAATGCACGAACTCGTCTTAAACATGGCGGGGCGGAAATGCCCACAGATTTTGCTAATTCTACGTTCGTAACGCGGCCTTCACTTTGCAACCGTTTCAATATGTTACGATCAATTCTGTCTAAACGCGAACGTTTCATGCTACTAAGTACCCTTGCCTTTACTAAGAATGGCTCTTATCTTCAAACCTACGTATATAGATTTAACATACATAAATTGCAAGTGGTTTAGTAATAAAATTACAAACTTTAGAAAAGCCTAATTAAATGATTAACACCAAGCCAATAGACGATAAATCGCAATGCTGGATTATCACAGAAGGCATTGCAGGCACGGAGAATCAGTGCATTGGCATCGCTAATTCTCTTGGTATAGATTTCGCGATTAAGCGCATAAACCTTAATGAGCCTTGGAAATCGCTATCCCCATATCTTGGATTTGAATGCCCAAAGGCATTTTCTCCCGAACTTGTACCACCTTGGCCTGAATTGGTGATAGCAGGCGGACGTAAAAGCATTGCTTGCTCTCGCTATATTAAAAGAAAAAGCGGCGGTAAAACCCTCACAGTGCAGGTGCAAGATCCTCGTGTAAGTGCAAAGCATTTTGATCTTATCGCTGTCCCCAAGCATGACCCGTTACGAGGTTCAAATGTGATCGTAACCGAGGCGACCCCCAACAAAATCACACAAACCCTACTCTCAGGCGCAAAAGAAGAATTTAGCACACTATCCCGTCTGCCCTCTCCGCGTGTTGCCGTCTTAATCGGCGGCAGTAGTCAAGCTTATGACATGACACCGCAGATTACACAAAAGCTTGCAGACACATTATCAAAACTCGATGCATCACTGATGATCACATGTTCTCGTCGGACAGGTGATGAAAACCTCAAAATCCTAAAGAACGCATTGAATACTAATCAAAACTTCTTTTGGGACGGTTCAGGAGCCAATCCATATTTGGGCATACTGGCCTGGGCAGATTATATTTTAGTCACAGCAGATAGCGCTTCCATGATTTCGGAAAGCTGCACGACTGGAAAGCCAACATTCATGATCCCATTAGAGGGTGGCTCAAAACGTATAAATGCGATGCATAACAATCTTATTGAAAGCGGAAAACTCAAGATTTTTGATGGTAAACTTGTAACTTATGACTATGAACCGCTGAATGATGCAAAAATGGTAGCAAATGAGATTAAATCACGCTTTGGGGCTTTACTCAGCTTGCGTGATTGTTAAGATACAGACAATACATTACAAGGGTAGCATTATGGCGATACAAACGCATACAAAGGTTTTGATCATCGGGTCAGGCCCAGCAGGTTACACCGCAGCCATTTACGCGGCGCGCGCAGGTCTTGAACCGGTATTGGTAACGGGCATGGAACAAGGCGGTCAGCTTATGATTACAACAGAAGTTGAGAATTACCCCGGCTTCGCAGACGTCATTCAAGGGCCATGGCTCATGGAGCAAATGAAGCTCCAGGCGGAGCATGTTGGTACACAAATAATCAATGACTATATTACAGATGTCGACCTTTCCAAGCGCCCATTTAAGGCAACTGGCGATTCGGGTAACACCTATAGCGGTGATACGGTCATTATATGCACAGGTGCAAAAGCAAAATGGCTTGGCCTGCCATCTGAACAAGAGTTTCAGGGCAAAGGCGTATCGGCTTGCGCCACATGTGACGGGTTCTTTTATCGCGGTAAAGAGGTTGCCGTTATCGGCGGCGGGAATACAGCCGTTGAAGAGGCCCTGTTCCTGACAAACTTCTGCTCAAAGGTAACGCTGATCCACCGTCGCGATGAGCTTCGTGCAGAGAAGATTTTACAAAAACGACTATTCGAACATGAGAAGATCGAGGTTCTCTGGAACCATACGGTTGAGGAAATCGTCGGCGATGCTATGGGCGTCACAGGGCTAAAAGTCAAAAGCACAGAAAATGGTGATATTTCCGAAATCTCAAAACATGGTGTATTCGTCGCCATCGGCCACGCACCTGCAACGGAACTGTTCAAGGGTAAATTGGATATGGATGATTCTAATTACCTTATTACTGCACCTGATTCTACGGCTACAACAGTACCGGGTGTTTATGCCGCAGGCGATGTTGCAGACCACACTTACCGTCAAGCCGTCACCGCAGCAGGTATGGGATGCATGGCCGCATTAGAAGCGGATCGTTTCTTGACGGTGAACGGACAAAGTGATGATAGCAATGCACAGGCTGCTGAATAATTAAACGAACAAGGCCACCGTTATGGATTGGGATAAGCTTAGAATTTTCAAAACTGTGGCCGAAGCCGGAAGCTTTACACATGCCGGGGAAGCACTAAACCTCAGCCAATCTGCAATCTCACGCCAAATCAGCACGCTGGAAACATCATTGGGGGTTGCCCTCTTCCATCGTCACGCGCGTGGGCTCGTTCTTACCGAACAAGGGGAAATCCTGTTCGAAACAACCAGTAACGTTTTTGAACGCTTGCAAAAAGTTCAGATACAAATAAGTGATTCACGTCAGCTTGCTGAAGGGCCCCTTAAAATAACAACTGTGGAATTCATTGCATCAACTTGGCTATCACCACAGATTCCTCAGTTCAAGAAAATGTATCCTGAAATGCAACTTACATTCCTTCTGGATGATCGTGTATATGACCTCAGCCGTAGAGAGGCCGATGTTGCTCTTCGCCTATATAAAGTTGAAAATAGTGATCTTGTTGAAAAACATATGGCAACGATAGGCTTTACACTTTGTGCATCAAAAGAATATTTAGCGCAGCACGGGCATCCGACAAATGAAAAAGAACTAAAAGACCATCAACTCATTGGCTATCCTCGCGGAACGCACGCGCCTTTCGTAAAGCCCAACTGGGTGTTTAACAAGCTCAATATCGATCTTGAGAATAACCCAAACATGTTGCTGATTAATTCAATGCATGCTCGTTACACAGCCGTAAAAAACGGAACCGGTATTTCTGTTCTTCCAAAATATGTGGCTTATCAAGATCCGGATTTAGAAATTCTTTTCCCGGATATCAAAATACCGGAAGTTGACATGTATTTCGTATACCCGCAAGAACGCCGAAACTCCAAGCGTATACTTGTTTTGCGAGACTTCCTGATGGAAAGCATTAATAAAGGTAAAATATAACCTGCTGTAAAATACAAAGGTTTCCACTTCAGAGCCATGCATTATGCGCATACCCAACATACCATAATACTGTTTGTTATATTTTCCTAATATAAGTATATTAAGGATATGTAGTACACACCTACATAAGGGTCGAAACATTCGATCCTGCGTCTCCCAAGACGCAAAACCTCCCTGTTCAACTCGCCGGACCTTTGTGTCCGGTTTTCTTTTTTCCGCTCCCGCCCTTGCGCAGTGCAGCACAGATAAAAATTTACATTATCTAATATTCATAATATTTTTATAATAAAGAACGATAATAAAAATAGTTAGCGGGAGATAAAAAATAGGTATCGCATCACATTTTAATATGAGCAGCATTTCAAAACGTCTAAACTGGATTTTCAGCGGACCGGTGTTGCCTACTGAACCTCTAAACTACTTGACGAGTTGCCCCGCTCCACAAATGCTCCCTGACCACTGGGAATATATTGATTTTGCTCCGGCCGGCATATATACAGGGTGTGTTCGCGCCCATGCATATGGTGGAGAACCACAATCAAAAATCACGTTTATCTCCGGCTTTAAATCAAATGTCATAGATTACAACACACCACAACTCCGTGCGCTGCAACGTGCCGGCGTAGAGATTGACATCATCCCCCTTCCTGATCCGGGAACCGAAGTCGGGTATTTGCATGACAATAAGGCTATTGTGCGTGAAGTATTAGCTGGCCGCACATTAGAGGGCGGCTTAAAACCTGATATTCCGAATTATATATTCGGGCATTCTCTTGGGGGACGCGCATTTATTGCAAATATGCTGCATGATGATTTTGCAGAAGAAGTGGTAAGCAACTATGCCGGTGCAGTATTAATAGCACCACACTTCTCATCACCATACAGATCAAAACCACTCCTGAATGCCTTTTACACAGGTTATTGCAAAGTGTTTTCCGATAAATCATATGGCGAGGCACCGCTTGACTGGACATGGAGCGCCATAGATACAGTAAAAGAAAAATTACAAAAATCAGGGCTAATGAAATCAAATACGGCACATGTATTCGAGGAAAAGAGTAAAGTAACCCATAGCCCCATCACACGCGAAAACACAGCAACAACACATGGGCAGATATTATACTCAAATATCGAGGGTGAAATTCTGGAGCGCCGTATACGTGAGGAAGGCGTGCCGGACGCAGCAAAAGAATTTCCGATGGTTATGATTGGAGGATCAAAAGATTTTGTATCTTGTAAGAACTACATCAAAAAAGTAGCTGATGAATTTGACGCTCGTTTTTGCGAATTTGATACATATCACAACCCCTTCCTCGAATCCAAGGAAGCGCGTCAACTAATTATGGCCGCAATGAAGGAAATGACCGATAATTGGAATAACCTGAATACCCCCGAAAGCGAAGAAGAGTACGAATATCGCGAAGCCTTGGCACATTATCAATATAATAAAGGGACAGGTCATACATACGAAGACCTATCCCCTGATAGCTATTAAATCTTAATTTATTAGATTATGCGGCTTTTGCTTTACCTTGCAATGCTGCACATGCTTTTTGAATACGCTTACACGCTTCAACCAAGTTCTCAGTACTTGTTGCATATGAAATTCTGAAATGTGGTGACAGACCGAAGGCCTCACCCTGCACACAGGCAACGCCTTGTGATTCCAAAAGATATGTTACAAAATCACCATCGTTTTCAATGACATTGCCATCCGGGGTTGTTTTGCCGATTACACCTGCACATGACGGATAAACATAAAACGCGCCCTCAGGTTTCAAACATTCAATGCCATCCGCTTCGTTAAGCATATCAACAACCATATCGCGGCGCTCTTTAAACACGTCATTACGCTCTTTCAGGAATGATTGATCACCTTCTAAAGCACCAAGCGCAGCAGCCTGTGAAACAGATGAAGGGTTTGATGTGCTTTGGCTCTGAACCTTTGCCATCGCCTTAATCAACGCCTGCGGACCCGCAGCATAACCAATACGCCAACCGGTCATAGCATATGATTTTGAAACGCCGTTACATGTCAACGTACGATCATACAGGCTCGGCTCAACCTGAGCAGGAGTGACAAATTCAAAATCATCATAAACCAAATGCTCATACATATCATCTGTCATGATATAAACATGCGGGTGTTTAACCAAAACATCGGTCAACGCTTTTAGCTCATCATATGTATATGCGCCGCCTGTCGGATTAGACGGAGAGTTGAAAATAAACCACTTTGTTTTTGGAGTGATTGCTGCTTCTAACTGCTCAGCCGTTAGCTTGAAATTATTTTCCTTTGTACAGGCCACAGGAACAGGCGTACCTTCCGCCAATAAAACCATGTCCGGATACGACACCCAATAAGGCGCAGGAATAATGACCTCATCGCCTGGGTTAACAGATGCCATCAACGCATTATACAGAGTTTGCTTGCCGCCTGTACCAACTGTGATTTGGTCGCGCGTGTAATCCAAACCATTGTCACGTTTGAATTTTTTAATAATGGCATCCTTTAATTCCGGCGTACCGTCAACCGCCGTATATTTTGTCTGACCATTCTTAATTGCTTCATATGCCGCTTCTTTGATGAAATCCGGCGTATCGAAATCAGGCTCACCTGCGCCCAAACCAATAACGTCACGCCCTGCCGCTTTCAATTCTCTGGCCTTATTCGTCACCGCAATTGTCGGCGAAGGTTTGATGCGGCTTAAACGGTCTGCAACGATAGACATATTATAACTCCTTGTTTTTTATAGGGATCATGATTTCATTTTGCGCCATGACACCCTATGACGGTTCATAAAAAACATAGCGCAAAATTAAGGAAACGATATGTTTCGGAAAACCTTACGTATGTGATTACCATCTAATTCATTTAAAGGTGTGAAATCAACCCCTTCTTTATCAAACCATGCCTTTAATGGGGCTAAAACAGGGTCTTGGAGTGATTTTCGCATGTAATCTTGCAATCTTGCGATATGAATAAGATAGGAATCACGCTCTTGCTCTGCAGCGAGCTTAATAAACAAGCCCAACACGCGGCCATGAAACTGTGCGCATAAAACCCGATACCAACATAGGAAGGCTTGCTCTTCCTGCTCGCTCATACCTGCGCAATAACGCTTGATCATCTTTTGTCTGATATCATCAGGAACATCAATACGCGCATCCTCTAGCAGATTTACCAAATCATAAGGCAACGGCCCAAATAACGCGTCCTGATAATCAATCAACGCACATTGCTTGATACCTTTTTCGGCTTCACAATACATCAAATTTTCAAGATGAAAATCACCATGAACAAAGCCTTGCGGACATGGCGGCAAGCCCGCCTCTATTTCATCCCAAACATTGAAAAATTCATCAACTTTGCCCTCTGCTGTTTTTACACCTGTGCGATATGCATGGTAATAATCAAGCAACTGCCTACGGTTTTGGTTGATACGGCTCTGGCTATAATGCGGCAAACCATCAATAACATGTTCGGCATCTTTTATGCGCACTAAAACATCAGTGCCAAAAGCATACAGGTTCGGCTTATCCAATACCCCCTGATGATAGCACTTTCCGAATGAGGTTGTGCCAAGGTCTTCGAATACGCCATAGCAATCTTGCTCGCTAATCTCATATAGCGAAGGTGTTTTGACGCCCTGCTCGTCTAACCAACGACCAATATCAATAAAACCTTTTAATTCATTCAAATTTTCCGCGCTGGCATCAGGGTAGAGCATCACAATAAATGCCTTCCCGTCTTTATTGCCACGGAAATAGTGGCGCGGCGAAACATCACGCGGCAATGTCTCAAGATCATCAACGCCCAATTTACGGGCTAATGTCTGCTTATCAATCATCGTTATTCGTTATTTTTTATTTCTGCGACTTGAGGCGATTTTATGGATGGCATCAATATGTTGGCGTGATGCCGATTTGCGCTTGCCACCTGAGCTCGTATTTTCCTGTCCGAAAATTTGTACATCGGATGAAGCAATGGCACGTAACAACTCCATACCAAAATTCTCCTCTTTTTTCGGGGGTGGCTCATCCGGAAATCTGTTTTCGATCTCCGCTCGGCCCGATGCAACGCGTTCTATCTGATATGCGACGATACCATCCAAATGCGGCTGCGTCAGTGCTTGAAGAAGAGCAGAATCATTCTGCGCCAATGTAATAATCTGCTTTCGCGCAAGAGCCATATTCCCGTTACAGAGCTTCAACGCTTCGCGTATTTTTGTATCCGCATATTCTCTGGACATTACATAAGCCCCCTTTCGGGTCATCATTTATAATCAACAATAGGTAATAGTTTGCCACATTTCACTCATATAACCAAACAAAACCCAAATAATGACCACAGCATTTTCTTGACGGCTGGCATAAATTCATCACATTATGTCATCAATCATAACATAAGAGGGTAAATAAATATGTCTACAGACAATTCTGCATGGGAGAACCCCAATAAATATATGTCACGCGCAGTGCGAGAAGTTTTCTCTGTCGCTGTTGCACCGGTTGCTGGTCAATCGCGTGATTTTCAATTCATATGCCGTGGTGACGAGCAATTTGACGCCGTTGCCGATAACTTAAAAGAAGCACTGGTTGATACCGGCATCTTAAACGAAGGTGATTACACTGTGAACAAGACCGTCACAACCCCCGCGAAAGATGGAAATTTGTCATACATTACGGGCGAGTTAACGCTACAGGTTCAACCACATAAATACAGCAGTGATGATGTTCATGCACGGGTTATGAAAGCGCTTGATTATGTATCACAAAAATCAACACCAAGCGCACTGAGCCATCACAATGATGATGATTTGGACTTACCTGTTGCGGCAAACGGCTAAGCGCTTAGGGCGGCAAGCTCCGCAACGATAGTCTGCACCCCTTTGATACGGCGCATAGGCTTATCCCAAGAGCGGATCACACTAATCTTCTGATCAGGTCGGATCTTAACGGTTCCGGCCTTTCTACCGATCCACTGCATTAAACCCTCAACATTTGGCGGCGCATTTTTATGGAACGCAATAACGGCGCCTTTTGGACCTGCATCAATATGCGACACACCCGCCTTTTTACAATATTGCTTCACGGTCAAAATCTCGAGTAAGTTCTCAACCTCCTCCGGCAGAGCACCAAAGCGATCAATCAATTCGGCTGCAAACCCTTCGATTTCTTGCTTCTCATCAAGATCCGTTAAGCGACGATATAGGCTCATGCGCACACCAAGGTCTTCAACATATGTTTCTGGAATAAGAACCGATGCTCCGACATTGATCTGCGGCGACCAATCATCGCTTTCCATTTCCTCAATATTTGTGACACCCGCACGTGCCGCGGCTACGGCTTCCTCTAACATTTGCTGATACAGCTCAACACCAATCTCACGGATATGACCGCTCTGTGCATCACCAAGCAAGTTCCCTGCGCCACGTATATCCATATCATGACTGGCAAGCTGAAACCCTGAACCAAGCGTATCCAAGGTTTCCATGACCTCTAAACGCTTCTGCGCCTGCGGGCTCAATATCATATTTGGCTTATATGTGAGATACGCATAAGCTCGTACTTTTGATCGTCCGATACGACCGCGAATTTGATATAATTGCGCCAAGCCAAACATATCGGCACGATGCACAAACATTGTATTCGCCGTCGGAATATCAATACCGCTTTCAATGATATTTGTTGCTAGCAAAACATCATACTGCCCGTCGTAAAATGCACTCATACGATCTTCTAATTCAGTCGGGCTCATCTGGCCATGTGCTTCTATCACCTTAATTTCCGGTGCAATTTCGCGCAGCATATCCGCGATTTCTTTTAAATCCTTGATGCGCGGAACCACATAAAAACTCTGTCCTCCACGGTATTTTTCGCGCAACAATGCATCTCGAATAACCACATGATCAATCGGCATCACAAATGTGCGCACAGCCAACCTGTCAACAGGTGGGGTTGTAATCAGGCTCATTTCTTTTACACCTGTTAATGACATTTGCAATGTTCGCGGAATAGGTGTCGCCGTTAAGGTCAAAACATGGATGTTATTCTTAAGCTCCTTGAGCTTTTCTTTCTGCTTCACACCAAAACGCTGCTCTTCATCGACAATCAATAATCCCAAATTATGAAATGATAGGCTTTTTGCGAATAATGCATGCGTCCCGATAACGATTTGTACCGATCCGTCTGCTATGCCTACCTTCGCAAGTTTTGCGATTTTGGGCTGCACCATACGCGATAATTGCTCAATACGGATTCCCATACCTGCAAAGCGTTTCATGAAGTTATTATAATGTTGGCGCGCCAGTAACGTCGTCGGAACAACCACAGCAACCTGAACACCTGACATTGCTGCGACATATGCGGCGCGTAATGCAACCTCTGTCTTACCAAAACCGACATCACCGCAGACCAAGTGATCCATTGGGTAATCACCTGCCATGCCCTGCAACACTGATTCAATAGATCGCTCCTGATCCTCTGTTTCGTTATAGGGAAAGCGCGCAACAAATTCGTTATAAAGCTCCGCACCAACCTCAAGCTTATCCGCTTTCTTAAGCTGCCTTGCCGCAGCAATCCCAAGCAGCTTATCGGCAATCTCCATCAGGTTCTTTTTTGCGCGCGCTTTACGAGCTTGCCAACCTGCACCACCTAATTTATCAAGCGGTGTTGTGCCCTCATCCGAGCCAAAACGTGAAAGAACATCCAAGTTAACGACAGGCACATATAATTTATCGCCCCCCGCATACTCGATCTTCAAACAATCATTCACAATACCCGCAGCATTAATTGTCTCAAGCTCAATAAAGCGCCCTATTCCGTGATCAACATGCACAACAAGATCACCTTCATTCAATGCAGAGACTTCTGTCAGGAAGTTATCGGCCTTACGTGTCTTTTTTGCTTTGCGCGCAAGACGATCACCCAAAACATCTTGCTCTGTAATTACTGCAATATCAGGTGCAACAAAGCCACCTTCTAAGGGCATTACGCATGCACAAACCTGATACGGCTTCGCCTTTTTGAACGCAGTATAATCCGCAACATCACAAATATCTTTTATTGCGGCATGGCCCATTAAACCCTTCATACGCGCCAAAGAGCCTTCGGAATAACACGCAATCAAAACCTTGTGCTTTTTATTCTGCAGATATGCAATATAATCTTTTAAAGCCGCAAAAACATCACCATCCGGTTTTGCACGCTCATCCGCAAAATTTTTCGCTTTGCGCGCAGCACGATCAACGGCATCCACCTGATCAGGTGCACCAAAGCCGTGCATTTTATAGCTATCACCACTTAATTGCTGCCACTCTTGTTGCGGGATATATAACATCTCCAGCGGCACAGCGTGGTATACAGAACCCGAAAGGCTTGTTGCCCCACTCTTCTTTTGTGCGGAATTTTCAATGACTTTTCGCGCTTGATAGAAATCAAGAACTTGCTCCATACGCTGCGTATAGGCATCCTGCACATGCGGATCAAATGTCACCTGAGCATTTGGCGCATAATCAAATACGGTTTCCATTGCGTCATAAAACAATGGTAACCAATGTTCCATCCCGTTATATCGGCGCCCTTCACTAATTGCTTCGTACAAGGGGTTATCCTTTTGTACTGCTCCAAACATTTCGCGATATGCACTGCGGAAACGTGCAATACTCGGATCATCCAAAAAGAATTCTGTGACAGGCTCAAGACTGAATTCTTTTAACGCCTCTTCGGTACGTTGAGACAGCGGATCAAAGGTTTTAATACTTTCAATTTCATCACCGAATAAATCAATCCGTAAGGGCTTCTCATAACCCGAAGCAAACAAATCAATGATCCCCCCGCGAATGGCAAAATCTCCTGCCTCACGCACCGTATCATTACGCATGTAACCGTTCTGCGTCAGAAACAGGCTCATGTGATCCATATCTATACGCTGCCCGACTTTGGCTGCGAATGTAGATTCACGCAGGATCTTTCGTGGCATGACACGTTGTAGAGCCGAATTAACACTTGTAATTAAAATACGTGGGTAACGCTCTTTCTCATGATCCCATGCCATGAGCTTGGTCAACGTCGAAACACGATGCGCCACAATATCATTATGTGGTGAAACACGATCATAAGGCAGACAATCCCAAGCAGGTAGCGTAAGAACCTTTACATCCGGCGCAAAGAATGAAAGCAGGTCTTTTAACGTTTCTATACGTGCATCACTCAAGGCAACATGAACCAAAACACGATCATCAGGCATGATTGCGCGCGCCTGCTCAGCCAGAAAACGGGCATCCTCCCCTTCCGGCACACCATAAATCATATCATTCGTGTCAATTTTCATGCTCTTTTGTTCCATGATGTGCAAAAAATCATCTTTTTTGCAGTTATTTGTTGTTTGCCAGCGCTTCGCTTTTTATATATAGGTTTCAGTCTATTGCAAGAGGCGTATAAATCATGAGTGCGGATGTAAAATTTTCGGACGACAATAACACTGTCGCAGATAAACAGCTTTTGAAAAAAGCGGTGCTAGGTGACGGCAACAAGGTCACAACAAAACGTGGATTTCAGGAGCGCATGTTCACATGGGCATTCAGCGGCTTCGTATACCCGCAAATCTGGGAAGACCCTGAAGTTGACATCCCGGCTATGAAAATTGATTCGACATCTCGTATCATGACGATCTGTTCCGGCGGTTGTAATATGATGAACTACCTGACGGAATCACCGGCTTCTGTTACGGCGGTAGATTTGAACCCGCACCACGTAGCATTGGGTCGCTTGAAAATTGCGGCGCTGAAACATCTTCCCGATTATGAAAGCTTCTTCTTATTCTTCGGACATGCGGATGATCCGAAAAACATTGAAAATTACGATAAATATATCGCTCCAAATCTTGATAAATACACGCGCGATTATTGGGAGAAGAAAGTATTCCCTCATGGCCGCCGCATTAACTTGTTTAAAAAGAACCTCTACCGTTTTGGACTGCTCGGCAAGTTCATTGGTATGGTTCACTTGGTTGCGAAAATTTATGGCCAAGACCCACGTGACCTCTTAAAGGCCAAAACAATGGAAGAGCAACGTGCCATCTTTGACCGCACGCTCGGCCCGTTATTTGAAAAGAAATTTATCAAAAAAATGTGCGGCAAGCCTGAGTCATTATATGGCCTTGGTATTCCACCATCACAATTTGATGAACTGAACGAATCAGCAAAAGGTGACATGGCCAGCCTTCTTAAGGCGCGTTTGGAACGCATGGCGTGTCAATTCCCTATCCAAGATAATTATTTCGCATGGCAAGCCTTTGGTCGTGGCTACGACCGCGAGGGCCGCGTTGCCGTGCCACGCTATTTAAAAGAAGATAATTATGACCTTCTGAAAAAGAATGTCCAAAATGCAAAAGTGGTTCACACAACAATCACTGAATATTTAGACTCACAAGGTCCCGACAGCGTTGATTGCTTTGTTTTCCTTGATGCTCAGGACTGGATGAATGATGAACAGCTGAACGACCTGTGGGCGGCGGTTCTGCGTTCCGCGACAGATGGTGCGCGTGTCATCTTCCGCACCGCCGGAGATGAATCACCATTGACAGAAAGCCTAAGTGAGGACAATCTATCACCATGGGAATATGACCCGTCATTGGCAGCACCTCGGAACGAACAAGACCGTTCTTCTATCTATGGCGGTTTCCACACATATACACTGAACCGTAAAAAAGCCGATACGAAGTCAGATGATTCATCAAAAACAGAGGCCGCATAAGAGATGACAACACAAGCTATGCCGAAGAAAAAAAGTTCAACTGATGATCAGATCAAGAAAAACATGGATAACATGTATCGTTGGACACGGCATATTTACGATGTGACACGCAAATATTATCTCTTAGGACGCGACCAGCTGATCGAGAACCTTGACGCAAAAGAAGGTCAAAACATTTGCGAAGTTGGCTGCGGCACCGCGCGCAACCTGGTTAAAAATGCAAAAAAATACCCGGAGGCAAATTTCTATGGCCTAGATGCATCAGATGAGATGCTGAAAACCGCACAAAAAAACCTGAAACAGCAAAATGCGGAAAACGATGTCATTCTGAAACAGGGATTTTCACAAAATTTTGAACCGCAAACGCTTTTCGGTTTAGATGCGCCGCTTGATAAAATCATGTTCTCTTATGCTCTATCAATTATTCCGCCATGGCAGGAATCAATCGATCATGCACTTGAGCTGCTCCCGCAAGATGGGGAAATTCATATTGTTGATTTCGGCGGTCAAGAAGAGTTACCAAAAGCATTCAGTAAATTCGTATTCTGGTGGCTCGATCAATTCCATGTTTATCACAAGCCGGAAATCTTGGATTACCTGAAACGATTAGAAGCAGAAAAAAAGGGATCACTCACGGTTCAGCATATGTATAAAGGCTATGCATATCGTGCAGTCTTTAAGAAAGCATAGAGCTGAATAATCCGACCATCAGCCCCCCAATAATAGAAAATAATAACAAGAACACCGGAAAAGCAGCCAGATAGAAGGCTGCTTTATACATTTTGAACAAGAACAAAACCACGGATATAAAAACAACACATCCCAACCCCAGTGTGAACCATGTTTCAATCGGGTCAGACTCCAAAGAAAATGAAAGTGCCTGAATGCCCACAATACTTGGCTGATAAATAAAAGTAAAAAAAAGGGGCGCCAAAATTAAGAAATTCAAAACCGTAAATTGAATAGAAAATTTCCGATATGGTATTGGCTTATCTGACATCAAAACCCCTTTGATGCCATCAACTTTTTAAACACTGACATTGCGGCGACATCTTGCGGCGGTTCATCCTTACGTGTGATCCAATTATACAAATCAGGGTCATTATTACATAATAGCTCGTCATATTCGCTAAGCTCCGCTTCACTGAAATTCGGCACGAACTCAGTTGCGAAGGAACCCATAATGATATCCATTTCCTTTGTTCCGCGATGACCGGAACGAAAAATCAAACGACGGCGTTTGTTATCCGTGTCTTCATCTTTTGCGCCTGTGGCTTCCATAACACTTCACTCTCGATATTCTGTGATTTAGAGGCTAAACTATAGCACGTAAAGAAACGATTTTTAAACTATGAGTCAACGCCCTTTTGCATTAGATCCTCTATTTCGTGCGGTTACCGGCCTCCCCGGTATCGGCCCGCGTAATGGCAAGCTGCTTGAAAACCTTATTAGCGGGCCTAAAATCCTCGATTTATTGTTTCATGCCCCCGTCGATTTCATAGACAGGCGATTCTCTTGCCCCATTGCCCATGCACCGAACGGTAAAATTATGACCACGGAAGTCACGATTGAGCGACATTTTCCGAATGCGCGCAAATCTTTGCCCTATCGCGTAAAGGCAAGTGATGAGAGCGGCGCAATATCCCTCGTCTTCTTTCATGCAAAAAAGCCTTGGCTGGAAAAACTTCTGCCTATTGGTGAGCGCGTCATCATCAGTGGCAAGGTTGAATACTTCCAAGGGCAGCCGCAAATGATGCACCCTGATATTGCAAAACCAAGTGCCCGCGACACATTGGAAACAGTGGAAGCTATTTACCCCCTGACGGCAGGCATAACCAACAAAGTCCTGCGCAAGGCACAGCAATCTGCCCTCTCTTTCATCCCCGCCCTACCCGAATGGGTTGATGATGCACATAAAAATCGCGAAGGATGGAATGATTGGCATATCGCGTTAAAATCTTTGCACGAACCGCAAAGCGAGCAAGAACTTGATCCCATGCACAAAAACCGCATGCGTCTAGCCTATGATGAACTGCTTGCAAACCAGCTCACGCTTGCGCTTGTGCGGGATAGGCAACGCAAAATAAACGGCCGCATTTTTGAACAATCCACGACGCTACGCGAAAAGATAGAGCATGTTTTACCCTTTAACTTAACAGGTGCACAAAAACGCAGCCTGTATGAAATTGATCATGACATGGGGCAACCTGGCCGAATGCTGCGATTATTACAGGGTGATGTCGGCAGCGGTAAAACAATTGTTGCGGCTATGGCCATGATGAATGCAGTTGAAAACGGCGCACAAGCAGCCCTTATGGCGCCGACTGAAATTCTAGCGCGGCAACATGGTGAAAGCTTGAAGCCGTGGCTTGATGCTGCGGGTGTGCGTTTCGTCACACTTACTGGGCGTGATAAAGGGAAATCACGTGAACTCATCCTTAAACAAATACGTGACGGCGTAGCACAAATCATTATCGGTACACACGCAATATTTCAGGCGGACGTCGATTATCACGATTTAGGGCTCGCCGTTATTGACGAGCAGCACCGATTTGGTGTGCATCAACGTCTGGAGCTTTCGAATAAAAGCAAAGGCACCGATATTCTTGTGATGACGGCAACCCCTATCCCTCGCACATTGGCCTTAACGGCGTATGGCGATTTGGAGATTTCAAAGCTTGATGAAAAGCCCCCGGGACGAAAGCCGATTGAAACCATGCTATTTTCCAAGGAAAAAATGGATCAAGTCGTTGCCGGATTAACACGCAAAATTGCCGAAGGCACCCGTGTATATTGGGTTTGCCCGCTTGTAGAAGAATCCGAAGTCATGGACCTTGCGGCGGCTGAGGAACGCTATGACATCCTCAAGGCGCATTTCGGTGAACGCATCGGATTGGTTCATGGCCGTATGAAAGCCACGGATAAAGACGACGTCATGGAAAAATTTGCGCGTGGTGATCTGGATATTTTGGTAGCAACCACTGTTATTGAGGTTGGGGTGAACGTGCCCGAAGCCACAATTATGGTTATTGAACATGCGGAGCGTTTTGGCCTGTCGCAGTTACACCAGTTACGCGGACGCGTCGGTCGAGGCAGCGAACAATCATACTGTTTCCTTATTTACTCCGCCCCGCTTGGTGAAGTCGCAAAGGAACGATTAAGCATCATGCGCGAAACCGAAGACGGATTTGTGATTGCAGAAAAAGACCTGGAACTGCGCGGTAGCGGAGATATCTTAGGAACAAAACAAAGCGGTGCAACGGACTTCAAAATTGCCAATCTTGCGGCGCATGGCGATTTGCTCGCCGCCGCCCGTGATGACGCAAAATTGATAATATCCCGTGACCCAACATTAGAATCGGAACGTGGTGATGCGCTCAAAACGCTCCTCTACCTCTTCGAACGGGATCAAGCGATAAAATATTTCAGAGGCGGATAAGAGAGTTTATTCAGCCGCGTCGCGATGTTTCGTCGCACAGTCTTCTATAGATTCAGGCGTGTTTTCATCAATATTTAATTCGCGTTTAATCTTACCCATTTCACGAATAATGCAGTCAATGGTGAAGGTCACATCCTCCATCTCTTGACGCGATGGCATACCATAGGCACGCGCCTTGTCGTCGCCGCCAATAACGCGAGCGGGAATACCAATCGCCGTTGCACCGTCGGGAATATCACTCGTTACCACAGAATTTGCACCGACTTTAGCGTGCACTCCGACCGTTATATCCCCAAGCACCTGCGCGCCTGCGCCAACGATGGAACCTTCCTTCAGAGTCGGATGGCGCTTACCTTGCACTTCCCCGACCTTGCCGACGCCGCCAAGAGTCACGCCATGATAAATTGTGACATCATTTTCAATAACAGCCGTCTGCCCGATAACAACACCGGTGCCATGATCGATGAAAAACCTGCGCCCTATTTGCGCCTCGGGGTGAATCTCAATACCCGTAAGCATACGTGTAACATTTGCGAAAAAGCGCGCCAACGCATGAAGCCCAAGGTTCCAAAACCAGTTATTCATACGGTGCAAACACACGGCATGAAAACCGTTATATGCAAACATGACCTCCAGATAGGTCGGATTTGCAGGGTCACGCTCTTGGATAGATTTAATCAGCTCACACATCTTTTGTCACAGCCTTTCTGCCCTTGGCTTTCTTATCTTTCTTGTCCTTTTTCTCTTTCATATCCGGGGTAATAATCCCCGCTGAAACGACAAGCTTCACGCCCTCTTCTACACTCATATCAAGGTATTTAAGCTCCGTTTTCGGAACGAACAGCAGATAACCCGATGTCGGATTTGGTGTAGTCGGAACAAACACATTCACAGTTTCCTGCGCCGTAAGCTCCTGAACCTCACCTTCAGACGTGCCGGTTACAAAACCGATCGACCAAACACCTTTACGCGGGTATTCAAGCATGACAACCTCACGAAATGCATTCGACTGGCTGGCCATAATGGTTTCAAAAATTTGTTTAATCGCACTATAGAGTGTGCGAATTACAGGCATTTGTTCTACAAAATATTCTGAAATGCGAATAATCAGGCGACCAAGGAAATTTGTCGCGAACCACCCAATCAGAACAAAAAACACAAGCGCAATGATCAGTCCCAACCCCGGAATGACCGTATGACCGTATAATGCGTCATACCATTCCTTTGGCAGAAGGCGCACAACCTTGCTGTCGACAAAGGTGAGGAAAATATAGGTTAGATAGACTGTAATACTGATCGGCGCGGTAACAAGAATACCTGTCAGTAAATACCGACGCAGGCGCGACATTGGCCCGCGCGAACTGGTTGCTTCGTCGATAATAATTTCTTGTTCTGTTTCTGACATGGCAAAACCTTAACAATTCAATGTGGCACTATGCCGCGATTGCTTGATAAACACAAGATACAAAGTATTTGATTATACGTAGACGACTTCATCAAAAGCCCGGACCAAAAGCCCGGAAAGTCATGGATGAACATTATTTAAAACTTCATTCCCTCAGGAGAGACCCCGGCAGCGGGCGATGGAATATTCATTTCTATATTCCGTTCATCTGCCATGGTATCGACGTATTTGACAAGAGCATTATATGCTTTATCATTTTCGTGTTGCTCTAACTTCCCTGCTCCGACCTCAGTCTCGTATAAAACTTGGAAGGTTTGAAACGGAAAAACGACCTGATCAGGATTATAAAGGGCAGAACCCTCATTTTGATACTGGTTCAGCAAAAGCTCTTTATACGGCGCAGTGTCCACTCCGGCATTTTCCAACTCTGCGAATGCCACATCAAGTTTACCTGCCATATCATATTCCGCCATAGCGTTCTGACGCGCCTGCGAGTCTTCATCATTATTGATAAATATATGCTTCGCCTCAATTGAGATACGTGTAACATCATCAGCGGCCTGCGTCAGAATGTTGCGTTCCCCCACAATAGTGCGAGACTCACTTAATGGCTGCAGTTCATCAAAATTCTCAACGGGGCTGATCGAAACCTGCCCCTCGGATGTAATCTGACCGACTCGAATAAGAGCAGGATCAATATTATCAGGAACACCAATTTTCACAGCGACATCACCGTTAATACTTAAATCCACTGTATTCGTGACAAAGTTATACGCGCTCGTCACCGCGCCTGGAGTATCATGTTCGATAACGAAGTTCGTGTTATCCGCAACCAAATTGTCATCCGCCTTATAATTAAGCGTAAATTCATGGGCTGCATCTAAATCACGGTTCTCATCAATTTTAAAAACAAAATGGGTTCGCTCATCCGCTATTGAAAATTGATTAGAACGTAAGTAATTTTCATGTTTTTCTGGATAAAAATTCATGTGATCCGTTTTATTACGATCACCGAGATTAAGGATTACGACATGCTCGTGATTATCCATGTCATTACCTTTATGCATTGATGTGGTAATGTGCCGATCACCTTTTGTCTCACTGATAAGGTCGAATGTTACAACGCGGTTCCCTTGGTGCTTCGTTTCATCGCTGGTTGCAACAGGGCCTTCATCTTCGCCCAATGCAATAATCGTTGAATGCGGCGCCACACGCGTCTCATAAAGCGCCTTCGCTTCATCTTCGCTCAAACCTTGACGTTGTAATGCAGCCATAAGCAATACTTCCGCAGTATGAAGACGATTTTCAGACAGTGTTTGGTTTTTCTGCGCATTTCCGGAAGTATCCGCATGCCCGGTCATTTTAAGCTCAAAATCAGGTTGAGTGACCAATGTATGGGCAACGGCATCTATATCCACATTCTCATACCCACTGGCGGCAACAATATCTTTAGGTGTGTGTGCGTCATATCCATGCTCAAAATACAACCCACCACTTTCCTCAATTTTTTGCGGTTCTACTACCTCAATTTTACTATGAATTTCAGGTACGGTCACAATATTACGAAGAGACACAGAGCCCCTATAATTATAACCATCCGTATTAATATTTACCTGCGTATAACGCTGCCCATGTGAAAAGTTATCGGTTTTAATGCCCGATCCCCCCCTGACCGCGCGGTTCGAGAAGTTTTCATATCCGGGAACTTGATAAGAATCAGCGGAGTTTCCTCCACCTATGCCATTTGCACCTGATTGCCCCATAATTTACACCCTTAAATACTATTATATAGTAATTTCTTAATTATTATAGATTTTTACCATAAACAATCGTAACAGTGCAAGAAACGAAAAGAATTGGTAGTGTCTCAGTTTGAATTATTATTTTTTTCATCCCAATATTCATCACTCATTTTCACAACGTCCTCAAGAGACCATAGATTTTGTGTTACATTTGCCGCCATAGCAGGTGTAACTTTAAGGCTCTTGTGAATACGCACAAAATTATAGTGCATAAAATGAAGTGCAATAGCATGAGCGTGATTGTCTAGCTTCTTTGAAAAAGCATTGGTTAAACGGGTAAAACGGCGCATAGACATACGCATTGTTAGGTTCTGACGTTCTACATAGCTTGTACTCACATGGCTCTGTTCTGGGTTGCCTGTGATGCGGCGTTTCTGTGCGCCCGTACAATGTGCAGGGCTGTAACGCTTTTGACCTTCTACGCTATCGCCATAGATTTTAACAAGCATTGCATAATCAACATCCGCGCCGAATGAGTTTTCTACAGCGTCTTTATATTTTGTAAATCCGTCACTAGTGAGTTGAATACGTTCTGCCATGCGTCCTGCTAGATCGGCAATAAAGTCTTGCGCTGTTGCAGCGTCACGGCTTCCAATGCGCCATGATGGAATAAGTTTTGTATCCGCGCAAATCGCTGTCCATGTCCAAACATCGCCCGCAACGTCTTTCTTTTCGTCTGGTGTATTCTTTTGCTTTGAATATACAAATGACCAGATTTCATCAACCTGCACACGCTTACAAGGAAGGTTACGAAGGTTTTTATCTTGATACCAAGCGCAAGCCTCACCAACTTCTTCAAGCAGCTTTGTAACTGTGTTAATAGAGCATCCACCCTGAATATCACGGATGATGCGAGTTGTTGCGCGTAGGCTATTGCCTTCTACGAGAAGACTAAGGATTTGTGCGCGTTCTTTTATCGATTTCTTATTCATGATTTAAGCATAGTGAATTATCTGGATTCAGTCAAGCATAAAGTTCACTTAGAATCCATTAAAAGCAATTATTGATTGCTTATTTGTCTCAAGATATATAAAGTAGAAATAAGGAAGGCGGCAAAAGCCGCCCCCCGTCTGTAAAATCGCCGATTAAGTACGGTTTTATCAGACGCTAACCGATAATAAGGACTGGCGATACCAAGCCATAAAAACCTCCTTGTTTGAAGTTCCAAGGTTTTGATTAGAATGGTATTTCATCTTCATCATAATCATCTCCTTGATCGAAATTGCCTGAAGGCTCAAGTGTTACAGCACTTGAGCTTTCTTCGTTTTTAGGTATTCTCCAATGAGCATTGCTATCTATATACTCAATTAATTCTTTCTCTTTTAGACGCGACAGCGGCGGGGAAAGGCTTGTTCTAACAAGCTCTGGCTTCCACCTATCTTGGATTTCCTTTAAAATTTGGCTTGCTGTCAGGCCATCTGGATACTCTTTTAGTATCTCAAGTGCCATATCACCTATTGTTGCAGGTATACCTTCCTGTGTTGCGCTTCCAGATTCATCAACCTGCACACCAAACCTCTGCATCACATCAATAGCAATACAAAGTTCATCATATTCTTTTTTCTCACGTTCCATGCGCTTTTCAAGCGTTTTAATGCTTTTCTCAAGCTTTTGTTTGCGAGAAATCATATTTACAAAAGAATCTTCCATGATTGATAACATACATCGAAAAAACATAGGAGACAAGCCTTAATTCAACTGTCTCTAAAATTTTGTATTCAATGTATTCAGGGGTTGCATACTGATGTCTATTTAGTGTATATTCAAAATAAGGATAAACAGGCCGTTCTTTTTTTGGCTTTGGTTTTGTCATGACGCGTTCTGAAACAGCGCGGAATGCAATGATGCAAACCGGAGCGACTGGCTTTAACCAGTCTTTACAATAAAGTAAACAAAAGGAGAGCAATATGTTTTGCATTTTCCCAAGACCCGTATCCGTACGGGCATATACGAGAATGCGGAACGGACGGCTAGAATGTGTTAGCGCACATTGCCGTTCGTATCCGACACGATAAGTATAGTTGACTTGGAACTTAGCGGTCTGTTTATCCGCCTCTTTTTACCAGAATCTCATTTTTAGAAAAAAATATCAAACAAAAAATCAATCTTTTTTCCATCGCGCTTCTGCGGCCTTTTTGGCTATATCACTTCTTTCTTTTGCGCCTAACACTTTTGCTCTCGCTTTGCCGCCCTCTAATCCCCCACGCTGTTGCCCCTCTTTTTTCTCTTCTGGCTGCTTATTCTCTTCCTCACCCGTAGCAATATCGCATATTAGCTTTGCTAACTGGTTTGGGTCTCGTGGTCTTTTCGGTGTCTTGCTCATGCGTATATAATAGCAGACGCTGGGAAATTATGCTATATGCTCATTTTTCAAACTGAGACACTACCAAAGAATTACTGCGTTTTTAAATAGAACAATAATGTAACGGGGAGAGAAAGTGGTGATCGCGGAGAGATTCGAAAACTCACTCAAAAACCACATTACACATAAAAATCAATCACTTATGACGCCAAATGCTGCACCTAATGTAACAGTTCTGTGTAACAATTTTCAAGCTCAAACTTAAACAAGAATACTATTTCACTGTTCCTGCTAACGCCTCTAACTTTTTAATGCGCTCTGACGTAGAAGCAGCCACTGAACTTGCTCGGGCTAAGACCAAATATTTCTGATATTTTTCAAGCTCACCGCTTTCTATAAAATACGAACTGAGTAATAAACATGCATCTGTAAAGGTATGCCTATCATCTATAGTTTCCAATACCACCTCCGCATATTCTATTAAATAAGTAGCATCTTCTCCCCTCTCTTTTGCGGATAAAGATAAAAATGCCAAATAAGGAAAAATCTCTACCAAATCACGCTCAGAAGAAGCCCCTTCTAACAAATCCTGAAATTCTATTTTAAAAGGATCAGGCTTATTTTCACCCCTCATAAGCACCTCAACAAAAAGGCGGTAAAACTTTACACCCACATGTTCTTTTATAATTTTAAGATCAGCAATATTTCCTGCCTTATACGCCTCAATAGCGACTTTTGCCAATATCTGATCTTTTAGACGATACATAGAGCTAAGTGTGTCGGGAATATACTTATAAGAAGATGAAACCAAAGGAATTCTTAAGAGCACTTCGGCCTCATCATACAACCCGTACCTTGCAAGGGCTGTAGCCGCGGCACTCCAATCTTCCGGCCTTCGTTTCTTTGAATGATTTTTCTCCCATAACAAGACACCCTTAGCCTCTTCATAAAACTTGCCTTCTTGTAACAATTCTGCTGCGGCCAGAATATCATCTAAGCTATATGCATTAGAAACCAAGTATGACTGCATGTCTAATTTAGCGGCGGCTGAAAAACTATTTCTACCATTTCGCAACTCATTCACCATTAAGACGTTAATTTGATTCATAAGAAACGCATTTGTTTCTAATTCGCCTTTGTATGAACGCACGTATTTACTACGCGGATAATGGTGGGATGAATAAAGAACCAGCTCTTTCGATACCAACAAAGCCTTATCATAATATTGTTGAGCCTCTTCATCTCTGCCATCTAGAAGTAAACGTAACGCCAGCCGCCAATAGAAGCCCTCATATTGTATAAACTCTGAATAACCATAAGAACTCTTGAAAGCACCATTGTCTAAAAAACGCTTCATAAGATGGTCTCTAAAAGACATTTCATACAAATCAGTAAGTACTTTCATCTTATCATACAACCCTTTTTGAGCAGCCACTAATGCTGCGCTTTCTAGCCGTTGGTATGGTGGGAATTTTGTGTATCCGGATAATTTCATAGCAGCAAGAGCACCCTCAACTTCACCATATTCAATATATGTCTGCACAATAAGATCATATGGCTGGAATATGACTCTAGGTGTAAAAGCTGATCTGGAAACATCTTCATGTTTGGGCATATAAACATTGGCGGCCTTATCCAAAAAATACCTGCCCTGCTTAGAATTGCCCTTCTTAAAATATGCACGAGCCATTTTGCAGTAAAAATACCCTTTTGGATCTAAAGCATTAACGCGTTCAATTTCATCCACTAGGGAAGCTAACAATTTTTCAGACCGCTTTTTATTTGGAAACTCATTGGCAATTTCCACCAAGACGCTTAGGCGAAGGGTGTTGTTACTTATGTTATTTGCAGCCTTTATCGCCAACGGATATTCAGAAAGGTGCATAAGCGTTTTAGCTATTCGATACCAAGGCTTAACTTTCAGCGATAATCTTCCGATCTGCATGTTTTCAACAATTCCCGTGAAACCAACAACCCGCCTCTCTGCAACATCAAAAGCCTCTTGCCACTTACCTGCATAAACTTTAGCCACAGCTAACCATAACAAAGCCTGTGTGGTTCTATATTTATTAAAACTTCGAAATTGTTTTTCATTTTGAGCATCTTTATACTTTTCAGGATCCAGAACCAAACCGTCTAAAAGTTCCAACTCATTAAGAACCCTTTCAAAACGTGACACCTCTCCCTGCTCAGACAAAACAGAAAGATAAGCAACCAAACCTTGTAAATAATCAGACGGTGGTGGCGATATAATAGCATCATCCGATAAAGGCATCGGCTCTTCAGCTAATAGACCGAGGTCAATCTGCACAGCTTTAATACGAGCAGCCATGTCTTTTTTAAAATCTGGAAAAAATTTACGATCACCGTTTATTTTAGCTTCATTGGCCAAAACCCTATCTAACCATAAATTCTTTTTAGGCTCAGCTTTAGTGTGCTGCTCAACGAGTGGGGTAAACAGCTGATCAATAACTTCGGTGGCCTCTTGATAACGCCCCTCTTCTGCCAAGGACAACGCAATTAACGACAATATGTCCATAAATTGAGCAGAAGAAAAATTCATCCCCCGAACCACAATAGAATCCTCAGAACTTATTCTTGCGTTCTTTAAGCTGGCGATTACAGCTTGATAATCACCATTAGACATCATCTGCCCTACGCGCTCTTTTTCCTTTCTGAAACTCTCAACGTTTTTACGATCTAAGACACCTGACCGAGTAATGAATTGATCTTGCAATTTGATCTCAGCATAAGATAGAGAAGCTCCCCCAAAAACAGAATAGGAGCCAATAAACACTGCAATAAAACGTAAAATAAAAAATTGACACTTAGAGCTAAACATAAAATACCCAAACACGTAATAAATGATATATCCATTATAACCTATCAAGAATTACATCTATAGTTGTTATTTTGACTTCACTTATCTTAGCACTAAAAAACACCACAAAAATCTGAGAGTGTAGACTTGAGTGTATCCTTGAGGGGCGACCTGAGGGGCAACTATATACATACTGTAGGGGCTCCTTGGGCTCCCTTTATAGAATGTATTCCTATTTATGTGCCTTTGTATCTGTTTTCTTTTTCTGTTTGTTGCCTACACCAACTAAATACCCTATCAATAAAATATACATTTTTACAATGGAGCACTTCATGCGCCTTTTCATTATGACGTTCTGCGTATTAACTCTAATGGGGTGCGTTACCAGTAACGATCCGACACCTAAACAACATCTAATGCAAATGGAGGCATATAATAGCCTTTCTATACAGCAGTTAAAACAAATGGCTGAACAAGGTGATTCAGATGCAGCACTTGCATTAGGTGCGGCCTATTCAAAGGGCGAACGTGGTGTAGCTGTTAATCGTGTTGAGGCTGCTAAGTGGATCATACAATCAGCTGAGGCGGGTAACGCTATAGCCCAACATTCAGCAGGAACCGCTTATATTGTAGGTCTTGGTGTTGAAAAAGACATTGCCAAGGGCGTGGAGCTAATAAAAGCTTCAGCAAATCAAGGTTATGCGTCTGCCCAACAAACATTATCTCTATACTACAGCGCTGGAATCGGTGTTGAAAAAGACGATAAAGAGGCGATGAAATGGAAGGAAAAAGCAGCTCTTAACGGATGCAAAGAAATATCAAATTCAGGAATTACTGTTACAAGGTGCTAAATAACTCCCTTAAGCCTAACTATAGTCCCTCGTAACCATTCCCTAGTATTCGACCATCAGATGTCCTTAGTATCACACTAGCAGGTGGCCTAGAGTAAGCTCCTTCCTCTCGTGCCACCTAGGAGGCAACTGTAGGAGAGCCTTTCTGAACGCTTTTGCATCTGACTTTGTATACTGATCGATAGGCCTATCCCCCCAGCCCACTTAAGAACACCTTAGCCCAATACTCATGACCATCCTTTGTCTTCTTAACCCATGCCGCTGTTCTCGACTTATCAGTAAGCCATTCATCTATTACAGTGGATAGGAATGGGGCTTTAGAGTCCACTAGAGAGTCACTAAGTCGATCTTTAGGGTAGGCTGGTGCATCCCTACCAAACCCTCGTTTCTCTTCTGTATGACCTCGCTTGCGCGAATGCTGGCCTCTTGGAGCTTCCTTACTACCTTATTAAATCCGATACTCCCTTTAGATTCAGATTCACATCATCCCAACTTAAGACCTCCTCGGCTTCATCTAATAAGCAATGGTAATAAATATCATAAATGTATTGAAGTTTCTCAGGAGATATATCGTCTTGCGCTGGGGAAGATAAACGCTGCTTCTCACGTCAGCTCATCGAACTCTTGTTCTACTTTAGCGGCCTCAAGACGTACCTTTTTGATTACCTCATGATAATCTGAGGTCTTAAGAGAGAAACATAACACCTTTTCCTTATAGGCATAGGCGACATCATTCGGGATACGGATACGGAAGTAATACACCGCACCACGCCGCTTTAGATAAGTCTGTTTAGCCACCTCTTCCATACCTCGTGTGTAACACTTCTGTGTGACAGTGGTAATCCTAAGTGACTGGCAACAAATAAACTATTGATATATATGGGAATAAAGTGGTGATCGCGGAGAGATTCGAACTCTCGACCTACTGATTAAAAGTCAGTTGCTCTACCGGCTGAGCTACGCGATCACGAATAAAATAACGGCAGAACCGTTTGATTGGCAGCACAATATGTATTTCGATGTGCCGCGTCAAGCATTCAATTTTATTTTTTGAATTTTTTCTTCAGATGTTCTTCCACTTGCGGCGTAACAAACTCCGAAACCTGCCCGCCAAGGCTTGCAATCTCTTTAACAAACGATGATGAAACAAATTGCCATTTATCAGCGGCCATCAAAAAAACGGTTTCAATATCAGGGTCCAATTTCGAATTCATACCCGTCATTTGAAATTCGTATTCAAAATCAGAAACAGCTCGTAACCCCCTGAAAATACATGATGCATTAACATCCTTTGCGAAGTGAACGAGTAATTTATTAAACGACATCACTTCGATTTCACATCCCTTATCAGGCATATTATCAATATCGCGCCGTATCATATCCAAACGCTCCTGATGGGTGAATAACGGCCCTTTACGTGAACTGTCAGCCACAGCAACAATTAAATGATCAACCATTCGGCTGGCGCGTCTGATAAGGTGTAAATGCCCCTTTGTCACCGGATCGAAGGATCCAGGATAGACACCTGTGATAAATTTTCCGCTTTCTTTGTTCATAATCGAGTTGTACAGGAGCAATACGCCGCGCGCAAGACAAAGCATTGTGAAAAAACGCTTAATCCCCTTTGGTTTTTAGAATACGGGTCAAAAGCTCAGTCATGGTTTCAACTTTGTGTGAAACACCCTCCGGTGCATTAAATATCACCAAACCTGTGCGGATCATCCCCTTCTCAGGCAAAGGGTCAAATGGCGCATCCATGACACTATGGATGCAAGATAAACCCTCAAGACCACTCAGAAGCGCATCATAACGCGGCGCACCCGCCAAAACAGGATACCAGATCACAACAACCGCATTTGGGGAGGAAGCCAGAATGTTTCGCGCTGTCTGTGCTGTTTGCGCATACTCAGTCTTGACCTCATAACTAGGGTCAATAAGCACAAGCGGGGAAACCCCGTTATATTGCGTCAATGCATCAACCACATGCGCGTGCCCGTCCTTTTGCTCTATAACAATATGACGCGCTCCATTATATGCCCTGCGCAGGAACTTGACCTCTCCCTTATGCAATTCAAACAGGTGCAACTTATCCTGCCCCTGTCGCAATGCGGATATACATCCGGCCGAACCGGGGTAAAGTGGTTCTGTATACGATTTTATCGCCCGTGCATACGGCTTGAAATTCTTGGGTAGGCGCGAAGGGTCAATACGCGTTATTCCCGTTTCATATTCAGATATCTTTTGCGCCTCCGCACAGGTCAAATCATAAACACCGCGCCCGGCATGCGTATCACAATAAAGGCGCGGAAATTTATTCGCCGCGCCCATTGCATTCCATACAGCACAAAGAATGCTGTGTTTATGTATATCTGCCCAACTGCCAGCATGATAGATATGTTGATATGACAGCATAGCGCACCATCAAAAGGTTAAACGTCACCGCTCTCTTCCGCACCTGTACCTGAAGCATCAACATCATCCGATGAACCATCATCTGACACGGCGACCTCTTCACCTTCATGTGCTTCAGCAGCATCGATTTGACCGTCTTCAGACTCTTCATCACCCTCTTCCTGAACCAACCATGCGACAGAAACAACGTTCTCATCACTGCCGACGCGGAAAATTGTGACCCCTTGTGCACTACGGCCTGTGACGCGGACATTTTTCACCAATGTACGGATCAACTGCCCACCATCAGTCACAAGCATAATTTGGTGACTATCAGTTACAGGGAAGGTTGCAACAACCTCACCGCCGTTTTTCTTCGTCAGCGCCATATTCGCAACGCCCTGACCGCCACGGCCCGACACACGATACTCATAGGCCGATGTTCGTTTACCAAAGCCTTTATTTGAAACCGTCAAAAGGATTTGTTCCTTTTCGAGCAGTTCATTGAATCGTTCTTGCGACAGTTCATAATCCGTATCTTCGAATTCAACATTACCGAACTCATCACCGATCATTTGCCCTGCCATCTTCAGGAATGCATTACGCTCATCCGGCGTGACGTCAATATGCTTCAAGACAGACATAGAGATAACCTCATCCTCATCCTCCTTGAGCTTGATACCACGGACACCTGTTGATGTACGGCCGGAGAACACGCGGATATCCGTCACAGGGAAACGAATCGCCTTCCCTTTGCGCGTCGCAAGCAAGATATCCTCATCTTCCTTACAGATTTTAACGGAAACAAGGCTCTCATTATCACCAAGCTTCATAGCAATCAGGCCATTAGATCTGATATTTTTGAAATCAGACAATTTGTTACGACGCACTGAACCGTGACTTGTCGCAAACATAATATCCAAGTCATCCCAAATATCTTCATTTTCAGGCATGCGCATATATACGCTGACATTCTCGTCTTTTTCGAGCGGCAGCAGGTTCACAAGCGCCTTACCTCGACTTTGCGGAGTCGCAAGCGGAATTTGGTAAACCTTCATACGGTGAACAATCCCGCGCGATGTAAAGAATAAGATCGGCGTGTGGGTGCTTGCTACAAACAAGTCAGAGATAAAGTCATCATCCTTCATCGACATACCTGAACGCCCTTTACCACCTCGGCGTTGCGCACGATACGTATCAAGAGGAACACGTTTTGCGTATCCACCATGCGTAATCGTTACGACCATATCTTCACGCTGAATCAAATCTTCCATATCAACATCAAAGTCACCCTCGATGATTTCTGTACGGCGCGGCGTGTCAAAGCGCTCTTTAACCTCACGAAGCTCTTCAACCAAAACCTCAAGCAAGCGCGCACGATCACGCAAGATATGAAGCAATTCAGCAATAAGATCTGTGATTTCTTTCAATTCATCGCTGATCTTCTCACGCTCAAGACCAGTAAGTTTATGAAGACGCAAATCAAGAATAGCGCGCGCCTGCACTTCTGACATTTGATAAGTGCCGTCTTCTTCTACAGGATGTTCAGGGTCATCAATCAATTCAATCAACGGGCCGACATCATGAACGGGCCAACGCTTTGCCATCAAACCTTCGCGTGCAACGGTCGGGTTCGGTGCGTTACGGATCAATGCAATTATTTCATCAATATTCGCAACAGCCACAGCAAGACCGGCCAAGACATGCGCACGATCGCGCGCCTTGCCAAGTTCATAGATTGTACGGCGTGTGATAACCTCTTCACGGAATTTCACAAAGGCCTTGATCATATCACGCAGAACCATGATTTGCGGTTTGCCGTTATGAAGAGCGACCATATTCGCGGAGAAATTCGTCTGCAACGCAGTATATTTATAGAGTTGGTTCAAAACAACATCAGCATTTGCACCAACCTTAAGCTCAATCACGACGCGCACACCGTCACGGTCGGATTCATCGCGGATCTCATGAATATCTTCGACGATTTTCTCACGTCCTACTTCGCCCAAACGCTCCAGCAACTTACCCTTATTGACCTGATACGGAACCTCATGAACGATAATCGCCTCGCGCTTACCCATTTCCTCAATCGAGGTTTTAGCACGCATCTTTATTGAACCGTTTCCGGTATGATAAGCGGAGTGAATTCCCGAACGCCCTAAGATACTTGCGCCTGTCGGAAAGTCAGGCCCGGGAATAATTTGAATCAATTCTTCGGTTGTAATATCCGGGTTTTCAACAAAAGCGCAGCACCCGTCAATAACTTCACCCAAATTATGCGGCGGAATATTCGTCGCCATACCAACGGCAATACCACCGGCACCATTGACTAATAAATTCGGAATACGTGACGGCAGAACAACAGGTTCTTTTTCACTTTCATCATAGTTAGGTTGAAAATCAACCGTGTCTTTTTCGATATCATCAAGAACCGTTTCTGCGGCCTTTTCAAGACGCGCCTCAGTGTAACGCATCGCAGCGGGGCTATCGCCGTCCATAGAACCGAAGTTACCTTGCCCGTCAACCAGTGGCACACGCAATGACCATGGCTGTGCCATACGCACAAGTGAGTCATAGATCGCAGAGTCACCATGAGGGTGATACTTACCCATCACATCCCCGACAATACGTGCTGACTTCTTATATGCCTTATCAGATGTATAACCGCCGACACGCATTGCATATAAGATGCGTCTGTGAACCGGTTTCAAACCATCGCGCACATCAGGCAGCGCACGTGATACGATCACGCTCATCGCATAATCGAGGTAAGATTGTTTCATCTCCTCTTCTAATGCAATGCTTGGTTTTTTCTCTTGTGGTTCTTCGGAAATTATATCGTCACTCATATTCGTACTTTACGTTAATTATACTTATTTAATTACTGACCCGTTCTGATGCGGATCATCGCCTTATCGATCATGCGCACGATCTCAGGCTGAACACGTTGTGCCCAAGCGCCCATTTTGAAACTTGCACTTTTGGCTTCAGGCAAGCTGTAATATGCGACCATCGCCTCTAACTCTTTAAGCGTATATGTTTCGACCATAGCATCAATGGAAATGCGCTCAATCGCGTTATAGTTAAGCATCGTCTTCATCGCATTGACAAAACTGCGTTGCTCATATTGTGGCAACATAGTTGCAGCGCGATTAACCGCGGCATCAACCTGATCACGTGTCGGGCGGATCTCATGCATCTGTTTTGCAAGCTCAAGCTTTTTCGCTGCCACTTCCTTGTCCTGAAGTTCGGCCTTGGCCTCCTCCATACTTTTCTCAATAGCAATACGCTCAGGTGACTTTTGCTCGCCCCCCCCTTGCGTTGATGCTGACGCAGCAGAAGACGCCCCGCCATTACCGGAAAGGAAATCATCCGCGCTTTGTGCTTGACCCTCTTGTGCATAACCGGGCATCGCACCACCGCATAACAGCAACACTGTACCAGCACTAAGCATCATAATTTTTGTTTGATTTCCTGTCTTCATAACAACACCTGACTAAGTCTATTGATCTTACATACCTTTACTATAAGCATATGCCCCGATAAACACGAGGCATACATTAAAAACTATATACTAGAATGGGATTTCATCATCCATTGCATCAACAGGTGCAGCCTGTTTTTGCGCCGGTGCGCCGGAATCATACCCTCCGCCATAACCACCATCATTAAATGAGGATTCTTGCGAATATCCACCACCTGCAGACGCACCGCCACCACGAGAATCAAGCATCGTCAATTCACCACGGAAAGGACGCAAGACCACTTCTGTTGTGTATTTCTTTTGCCCGTCCTGATCCCATGAGCGCGTCTCAAGCTGGCCTTCAATATAAACCTTTGCACCTTTTTTAAGGTAATTCTCACAAACCGTTACAAGACCTTTATTGAAGACAACAACACGGTGCCATTCCGTTTTCTCACGGCGCTCACCTGACATTTTGTCTTTCCAGGTTTCAGAAGTCGCAATTGAAAGGTTCACAACCTTATCACCTGACTGCATTGTTCTGATATCGGGGTCTGCCCCTAGATTTCCAACCAAAATAACCTTATTGACACTACCAGCCACGTGTTTACTCCATTCGTCTATATTTTAAGAGAATCAGAGTATAGCCCCCCACTCCGCAAACCTAAAGCCCTTTCCATACAATTTACACGATTTATTCAATACAGGCACCAAACAACACCTTAAATTAAATATTGCAGAGAAAACCCCGCAGGGTGTACCATTGAAAAAATTGACTTTTCACGGAATATACCGTAAAAAGCGGCAAAAAAATGGGTGATTACAATGAGTCTCATCAAAGAGCTTGAAGAACTGGACGGAATTTTTAATGATTATGCATCGCGTTTGCGTAATCATGAGGATCTGAATGCGGACCCGAAACGCAAAGCCGGGATTGAGCGCAAAATCCAAAATACCGATATTATTTTAACATATGCCTATAACGATTTAACACATGATAGCGTTGCAGTTGCACGTGCAGGGGTTGAAAACTTCGTCGGTTACGCGAATGAGACCGGTATCTCCGAAATGCGCAAAGGCAATAAACAAATTGCTCAGGGCATTGCAAAAAGAAATGAACAGGCCGCACAGACAGATGAATTAACAAAGCTTCACAATCGCGCGGTATTCACTCCGCAGATCAAGGCCGCCATTAAAGATGTCGCGGACAGAGAAGCACTCCCCCCGACCGAAGAACAAATTGACGAACACACATATTTCGCCCTTGTTATGTTTGACCTGGATCGCTTCAAAGGTCTGAATGATGACTATGGGCACCGTGCCGGCGATGCAGGATTACAGGCGTTTTCCGGTGCCTTAACGAACATAACACGCCACGATCGTGACGAGCTCTTCAATTCATTTGGCCGCGGTGGCCTACACGGTGGTGATAAATCACTCACACGTCTGGGTGGCGATGAATTCACTCTCTTGATGAACGTTAAGGCAAAAAGTCAGGAAGAAGCACAAGAAAAATTCAATATTGGTTTTGAGCGCATCAAAGAGAACTTACGCGTTTTATCGTTCGAACATGACGGTATGACCTTCCCTCTTGTATCAAGCATGGGTATGCATGTTCTTGAAGCAGGAGACACCGTTGAAGAAGCCCTGGAAAAGGCTGACTTCCATCTTCTGGATCACAAAGCCAGCAAGAAAGAACGTTACGCAGAAACTGTCGAAGCGCTTCAAGAGTCAGGGGCAGAAAATTTACAAATCGTTCGTGACAAACGCGGAGAACTGACGCCCGACGACATTGTAAAGGCAATCTTCAACCTACAAGAAGCCGGCGCAATCCAAATCAGCGTCCGAAGCAATGGCGAAGATATGGCAAACGCAATCGAAACCCTTGAAAAAGCCGGCGTAGACATTACGCATGACGTTGATTTCGTAGAGGTTCCGTTTGATAACGAGCCCGGATTAAATTAATTCGGCAAAAGCCAAAACTTTTCTTTTCTTCGATCTCAAGATCAGCCATAAAGAAAACATGCTGACAGAAATTAGTGTGCGCGGCGCGCGTGAACATAACCTGAAAAACATAAACATCGACATCCCGCGAGATAAGCTGGTGGTGATTACCGGCCTGTCCGGCTCGGGCAAATCATCTCTTGCGTTTGATACGATTTATGCCGAAGGGCAACGTCGCTATGTCGAAAGCTTATCCGCTTATGCCCGTCAATTTTTGGAAATGATGCAAAAACCCGATGTCGACAGCATCGAAGGCCTATCACCTGCCATTTCAATTGAACAAAAAACAACCAGTAAAAACCCACGTTCTACCGTTGGAACGGTTACAGAAATCTACGATTACATGCGCCTGTTGTGGGCGCGCGTGGGCATACCGTATTCCCCGACTACGGGCGAGCCGATCACCAGCCAAACCGTCAGTGAAATCGTGGATCAAATCCTTGCGATGGAAGACGGCACAAAGCTCTACATCCTCAGCCCGATCGTGCGCGGGCGCAAAGGCGAATACAGGAAAGAATTCAAAGACTTACAAGCAAAAGGTTATGCAAGAATTAAGGTTGACGGCGAGCTTTATGATATTGAAGACGTGCCGGAGCTTAACAAACAAATAAAGCACAACATCGAGGTTGTGATAGACCGCCTTGTGATACGCAATGATTCAAAAGACACATTACAAAAACGTCTTGCGGATTCCGTCGAAACAGCCCTCTCATTGGCGGATGGTTTAGTGATAGCCGAAGACGCCACAAGCGGCGCGCAAAAGCTATTTTCCGAGAAATTTGCTTGCCCCGTTTCAGGGTTCACAATCGCCGAAATTGAACCGCGCCTATTCTCATTCAACTCGCCGCACGGCGCCTGCCCGTCTTGTGACGGCCTGGGTGAAAAAAACGATTTCGATGAATCCCTTGTGGTTCCCGACCCGAGCAAATCCATCGCCGAAGGCGCAATCGTTCCATGGTCAAAAAACTTCGCACCATTTTACATGCAAGCTATGGAGGCAGTTGCGGATCATTACGGGTTCAGCGTCAACACCCCTTGGGAAGAGCTGGATCGCAAGCATAAAGACATCATGATGCACGGGTCAGGCAAAACAGCCATCAAGACCACGTATACAAGCAAAAATGACAGTTCATGGAAAAGTAACAAGCCGTTTGAGGGGGTCATAAACAACCTGAAACGACGCATGATCGAAACAGAAAGCAACGCTGCACGCGAGAAGCTCTCAGAATTCATGATCACATCAGCATGCCATAGCTGTAACGGCAAACGCCTGAAGGATGAACCGCTGGCGGTCAAAATTGACGGCAAAGACATTGCGCAGATCACCGCCATGAGCATCGAAGAGGCGCATAAATGGTTCACATCCGTTGATAAAAACCTAAGCAACCAACAATCGCAAATCGCCGAAAAAATCCTAAAAGAGATTTTAGAGCGCCTGACCTTCCTGCGGAATGTCGGATTGGATTATCTGAATTTATCACGCGCATCAGGAACCCTGTCGGGCGGGGAATCGCAACGTATCAGATTAGCGTCACAAATAGGCTCAGGCTTAACAGGCGTACTCTACGTTCTGGACGAACCATCTATCGGGCTACATCAACGTGATAATAACCGCCTGCTTGAAACACTTAAACGATTGCGTGACCTTGGGAATACCGTTCTCGTAGTTGAACATGACGAAGACGCCATCCGCACAGCAGACCACCTGATTGATATTGGCCCGGGCGCAGGCGTACATGGCGGACAGGTCATCGCACAAGGAACCCCAGAAGAGGTTTTCAAGCACAAAGACAGCATTACCGCCCAATATATGCGCGGCGAAAAAGATGTACCCATCCCAGAAAAACGCCGTAAAGGTAAAAAGGGAAAATCAATTACCGTAAAAGGCGCAACAGGCAACAACCTTAAAAACGTGGACGCAACCTTCCCACTTGGCACGTTTACATGTGTAACAGGTGTTTCGGGGTCAGGAAAATCATCACTGACACTTGATACACTATACCGCGCCGCAAGCCGTACGCTTATGAAATCAAAGGAAACGCCCCTCCCCTATGCGGACATAACAGGATTTGAGCATGTCGATAAAGTGATTGATATCGACCAATCCCCCATCGGGCGCACCCCGCGATCAAACCCAGCAACGTATACGGGCGCATTTGGGCCGATTCGTGACTGGTTCGCCGGCTTGCCGGAGGCTAAGGCCAGAGGGTATAAGGCCGGACGCTTCTCGTTCAACGTGAAGGGCGGACGATGCGAATCATGCCAAGGGGACGGCGTTATCAAAATCGAAATGCACTTCCTTCCGGATGTCTATGTAGAATGCGAATCGTGCAACGGGAAACGATACAACCGCGAAACATTGGAAGTAAAGTATAAGAGCAAATCCATCGCTGATGTCCTTGATATGACGGTCGAAGAAGCCGCAGAATTCTTCGAGGCAATCCCCTCTATTCGCGATAAAATGGAAACATTGAAAGATGTCGGGCTATCCTACGTCAAAGTCGGACAACAAGCCAACACACTGTCCGGCGGCGAAGCCCAGCGTGTAAAGCTATCAAAAGAGCTGTCAAAGCGATCAACAGGAAAAACACTATATATCCTTGATGAGCCAACCACAGGATTACACTTTGAAGATGTGCGCAAACTATTGATTGTACTTCATAAATTAGTCGACCAAGGCAACACCGTTATTGTCATCGAGCACAACCTTGATGTCATCAAAACCGCAGACCACATCATCGATATCGGCCCTGAAGGTGGCGACAAAGGCGGAAATGTCGTAGCCACAGGCACACCCGAAGATATCTGTAAACACGCAAATAGCCACACAGGAACATTCCTCAAACCCATGTTGGAAAAACCCAAAACACTCACTGAAGCCGCTGAATAAGCGCAACAAAAAGCTTGCAATAAATATTTCGGGCATGATAAAGTGTAAAAAAATATGAAAATAATAAATAATTTGGGTGAATGAAGGATTTAAAGCATGGCGGATCCAATAACAAACACAGTTGATAGCGTAGAAAATGCCGGACGCGGAGCGTGGGGCAACATCAAGTCTGGCTTCAACACAGCAGTTAAAGTTGGTAAATACGCCCTTATGGCCGGAACACTCGTAGCTGGCGTTTCCTTTGCAATGCAACCACAACTTTTGGCGGCAGTAGCAGGCAATTTGGGCACACAAGCGGCGGCAGACACCTTAGGCGGCACAATTCTCCAAACTATGGGTAACGCTGCAACCTATATCGGCACAGGCGTTGCAAATAGCGGGCCGGTATGGTCCGGAGCATGGGATTTGGGCAGCAGCGCTGTTGGCGGCGTTAGCGACTTCGTCACAGGTACGGACTTCACACCGCTTGACCCGGCATAAAGTTATAAATTTTAAAACAAGCCCTGCGTTATGCAGGGTTTTTTTATGCCCAAAACACCCTATTCCTTCACAAACCGCACTTAAAACGTCATCATACCAGCATGAAAGACATTGATACGGATGCGTTAACAGCAGAGTTCAAAAAGAACCTTGCTGAGATCCTCAAAGAGCGAAAAGCAAAAACCAATCCCAAACGCCTGTCCATAGAGGCAGGATTAGGGGAAACCGCCGTGCGCGATATTCTACAAAACCGCTCAGCCAGCCCAAAGCTTGAAACCGTATACAAACTCGCAAAAGCACTACGCGTCCCTGTTTACCGCCTCATCCCCTCTATGATTGATCAATCTTATGAGCATATAGCGCGCCTGGAAGATGAAATCAAACACCTCATGGGTGGGAAATAACACACGCAGACATGTGAAGAATCACACGCTCATTCCAGAAGCTTAAGGGGCGATGCACGCCCCCGAAAAAATATATAAATTTGATCAAAAATTATTGAAGCGCGAAAATATTAAAAACAGCGCAACGCCCTGAAGCCTTCTCTTTTTCCGCAAGCTCAGCACCTTTTTCTGCGATTTCTATTGCCTTCCCCATACCCTGAAGTGAAAAATAAGCAACATCCCCTTCTCGGCTGTTTGTTTTAGCAAAGCGGATATGCTGCACCTTTGCACTTTGTCCGGATGACATTTTATCTATAATATTCAATGGAATAACCGGCATTGTTTCAGAAACTTTTTTATCGTTCTTATACTCAACATCGTAAACAGCCTCAAATACCATTTGATTATCTACGTAAATTTTATATGCGTCACTTGCACTATGACCCGTTATGGTATGGTTATAATTAAAGGACACTTTATCTTTGTATTTTGAAAAAGTAATGCTCTGATTTTTTTTGGTGTCCTTCACCTTTGTCAATTTTGGGGTCAAAGTATACCCACCTGGTTTAATCATCACATCCCAATCACCCATCTTCTTAGATTGTATGCATGACGGCAAAGAGGCTTCAATTGCGTTTATGATTTTTTTGTCACCCGCCTTATAAGCTTCAAGCAAGGGCGTACGAACACCATCTTTCGTTTTCTCACCTAATAGCAAATCGGCCTTCGCGCTTAACAACGCACTCACGACGTCAAAATTCCCCTTTTTCTGCACAGCCATATATAGGGGAGTCTTACCACTATTGCTTTGCGTGTTTACATCTGCCCCTGCCTTAACAAGGCTTCTGACTACATTCAAATGACCGAATTGAGCAGCAACAGACAGGGCAGCAAAACCTCTGCGCGCATCTTTCACATCCGGATCCGCCTTGGCAGATAACAAAATATTTACAATTTCGCCATAACCTTTCAAACTTGCCATAAACAGTGGCGTCACCCCCCTGTTCTCTACCAAATTAACATCTGCCTTACGCGCAACAAGTAACTTAACGGCTTCAGTATGGCCGTTATCTGCGGCCATAGCCAGCGCCGTCGCCCCAAAACCATTCTTCGCGTTAATATCAGCTCCCTGATCCAAAAACTTTTTCAGGGCCGCGACATCATCAGTTTTCTTCGCTTGCGTCAGAGCGATCAAATCTTTTGTCGCCTGCGTGTTATAGGCAATCATTTGAAAACCGAAAGCATTGTGAAAAGAGGCGGCATCATTTGGTAATGATTGCGCCGCATAGCTATTTGCGCCAAAACTAATGGATAATATTGATACTGATAACAAGAAAACCCTGCTCATGGCTCCCTCCCTTTCCACACGAAATGTCTATTTATGAACAAAGGCTAACGCATCAAAAATAAAAACCATAGCAATAAATTTTATTTTTTTTCGAAGGGAATATGAAAATATGATCGTCACATCACTATAAAAAAATTTTAGAGAAAACGAAAAAAATGAAATATTACACACTTACTTTATGCTTATTATTAATCACTTCCCTTTACCCCCAGCCATCACACAGCCGTGAAAAAAACAGCGAGGGCTTCTTAGGGAAAATAATTAAAAAGAAAATGGAACAACGCGAAAACGAAAACAATAACAAAGGATCAAAAGAAGGCCTATATATTCAAGGCTCCGGAAAATCCGAGAACCTTCAACTTGGTGACAGGACATTCACCCTATATACACCAAAATCATTCGACAAAACAAAAAACCGCCCTTTACTCATCGTTCTACATGGCGGTTTTGGTAGCGCGAAACAAATTCAAAATTACATAGGCCTCGACCCACTAGCCGATAAGTTCGGATTTGCTGTGGCCTATATGGACGGCACACAGGTCGCCAGAAAATTACCCGAAAAATTCAAAGGTTGGAATGCCGGTGACTGCTGCGGCCAGCCACAAGCAAATAATATAGACGATGTAAGTTTTATTTCAGGAGCCATTGAGTATATGCATAATAACTATGGCATTGATAAAAGCCATGTATATGGTACAGGCCATTCGAACGGCGCAATGATGACACAAAGGATCATATGCGAAACCGACCTATATAAAGACGCTATAACCTTATCAGGTACATTACAGATGGATGTAAAGACTTGCACGAAATCAAAAGGCAGTCGCATTAAAAACATACATGGCGCAAAGGATACAAATCTTCCTGTTGAGGGAGGACACACTGTTGAAGGATTCAACAAAAAAACTGATTACAACTCGCAAGAATCAACAAAGTCAGTTTTTGCAGCTTCGGGCACAAACTATGAGCTTTTAATCTTAGAGGAAGCCGATCACTCTCCTGCGACGCTAAATGAAGGCTTGATCAACACGTACGGTAAGACATTACCCGAGACTATCGTTGAATATTTGAACCTGGATTAAGGAGAAATCGTTCACAAACTATTCGATTTCACTTGAAAAAACATAAATTGTCATTATATCTGTGGACATGAATACGAAAATCATATCCGCAGATATTACTCTGAAAATTCGCGAATTCATGCGCATGGAATCTACTGGCGGCATATTGCTTCTGGCTGCCACTATTCTGGCGATGATCATTGCAAACTCACCGTTCTTGTCTTTATATGACATGATCTTGGAAACCAAAGTCGCCATACAAATAGGCGATTTAAAAATTGCAAAACCCTTATTGCTTTGGATTAATGACGGGCTAATGGCAATTTTCTTCTTTGTTATCGGCTTGGAAATCAAGAGAGAAATTTTAGAGGGCGAGCTTTCCTCCTTTGATCAAATCGTAATGCCCGGTCTTGGGGCATTAGGCGGGATGATTGTTCCGGCCCTTATATATGCGGGCATCAATTGGGATAACAGTGTCGCATTGGATGGATGGGCAATTCCCGTCGCAACCGACATCGCCTTTGCACTGGCTCTGCTTTCCTTGTTCGGCAAACGTGTACCCACCGCACTTAAAGTGTTTTTATTGACACTGGCAATTTTTGACGACTTGGCCGCAATTGTGATTATCGCCATATTCTATTCCGGCGATCTGTCCTACAACGCGCTCATGATTGGGGGTGTTGCCCTTGGGATTGGTATCCTAATGAACCGCATGGGCGTAACAAAGACATCAGGTTATATATTACTCGGGATTGTACTATGGGTAGCTGTTCTGAAATCAGGTGTTCATGCAACGCTAGCGGGTGTGTTAATCGCGTTCTGTATTCCAATGCGTGATGAAGACGGGAATTCACCTCTTTATAAATTAGAACACGACCTTCACACGCCAGTAGCCTATGCTATTTTACCTATATTCGCCTTTGCAAATGCAGGGTTATATATGGGAGGCATTGGCATTTCGGATATATTCCACCCTATCACGATGGGTGTTGTATCGGGCCTAGTGATCGGCAAACCTCTGGGTATCATGATTTTTGTAGGCTTGGCTGTCCTCTCCGGATTCGCATCACTGCCTGATCGCGTAAATTGGAAGCAGATCTTCGGCGTATCTTGTGCCTGTGGTATCGGCTTCACAATGAGCTTGTTCATCGCCGGCTTGGCCTTTGAACATGGACAAGGCTTTAATGGTGATCGCTTCGGTATCCTTATCGGCTCTATCATTTCTGCGGCTATTGCATACGGCATCCTACATGTAAGCCTGCCCAAAGCCCCAGACCAAGAAGACGCCGCATAATTACGCGGCGCCTTTAATAAATCTTATCCGTTTATATCTATAATAAGCTAAGCGGCCTTTGACGGCGGTGTGTCATCATCTTTGACCACCTTTAGTGAGGGCTTTTTTGCTTTGATACTATTCAAGAAATCCTTACCCCATGCATAAACATCATATGTTTTAATGATTGATGCCATGCGGCGAATACGTGATTTTTTGTCTGCATCCGTTGCGGTCAATGCACGGTGTAATGTTTCCGACATGTCTTTAACATCATACGGGTTTACCAAGAAGGCACCATGTAATTCCACAGCCGCACCCGCAAATTCAGACAAGACCAATGCGCCCGGAATATCTGCGTAATGCTTTGCCATCACAAATTCCTTGGAGACAAGGTTCAAACCGTCCCGAAGCGGTGTCACCCATGCCACATCTGCGGCCTTGTAATATGCAATCACATCTTCAAAAGGAACCATGCGGTTAATATATTTAATCGGTGTCCAGCTATAGGTACCGTAGCGCCCATTGATAATACCAACATGATAGGCAATGTCCTGACTGATCTCGTCATAGATTTTCATACCCTTCGCCGCAGGTGTACACACCATAATCAACGAAACCCTGTCACGCATATCCGGATAATCTTCCAAGAACTTTTCAAAAGCCTTCAGCTTTTCAATCGGCCCCTTGGTGTAATCCGTACGCTCAATCGACAAAATACACTTTCGATCGCCAATCTCCTCCCGGATCTTATCATACAGCCCCTGCACCGTTTCGGTATTCACCAGGTTCTCAACATTATTACAGTTAATGCCTACCGGATGCGCACCAAGACGCAAAGTATTAAGTTCAGTCGTCAGTGAGGTCACATAACGCTCCACACCAATGGCACAACCAAAGGATTTGAAACGCGGCGCAGAATATTCACGCTTATTGATCTCGGTTTTATAATTTGAACGCACAACATTCACAAAATTATCGACATATTGCGGAATATGAAAGCCCACATAATTACACTGCAACAGTGAATTTATAATCTCGCGGCTCCATGGCAACATATTGAAAATATCAGCCGATGGGAACGGTGTATGATGATAAAACGCAATCTTCACATCAGGGCGAAGGCCACGCAAAATCCCCGGAACCAACCATAAATTATAGTCATGAACCCATACAGTTGCCCCCTTCGACGCTTCTTGTGCTGCTTTTTCCGCGAAAATGCGATTAATCTCTACGAAATGATCCCAATGATCGTGATTGAACACAGCCTTTTCATGGAATGAGTGGATAAGCAACCAAAACGCCTCTTTTGAAAAGACCTCATAGAAAATCTTTACATCTTTTTCAGTCAGCGGTACACGACACACCTTGAGGTTTTCATACTTTTCACGGTCAACATATACATGCTCTTCAAAATCTTCCGGATGACGTGTGTCCGATAAAGACCACGCAACCCAAGACCCCTTTTGCTTCTCACTAAAGAATCCAAGCAATGTCGGAATAATACCGTTCGGGCTACTGTGCTTTTGACGGATGGTTTTTTTGCCTTCTTGCACCTCTTTAAACGGCAGGCGGTGATAAACCATCACCAAATCGGAATCACCGTACTCTACCGGTTCCTCTACACTCTCTACACGCTTAAGCATATCAAAATGGTCCAGCGCCTCCATTATGCCATCCGTGCCATCCTTGGCGGAATAATAAACATTATCCAGACCCTTTGCTGCGTCTTTCAACGGTTGTTCTGAATTGTTTAAAACAACACCGCGATAGCCTTTATCATACATACTGAAATCATTCATTGTATCACCGGCTACCATCACATTTTCATGCGGGATACCAAGCTGTTCGATCAGAGCATGAAGCGTTGCTCCCTTATTGACGCCCTTGGGAAGGATATCTAAGTAAATACTGTTAGAGTGCAAAACATCACAATTGCAAGCCTCCAACATTTTAATGATCGCCTGCGGATCAACCTTTTCCTCGTCAATGTAAAACGATTTACGGCGCTCTTGCGGCTGGTCTTGAACATCCAGTGATTTTAATTCGGGGATTTTTGAAATATCTTTCAAAGCCTCCTGCCAGCGTTTCGATATATTATGCTGCAGTGGTTGAATGTGTTCCTGTGTTTTACCGTTGATGACCGTGGCCCCGACATCGCCGATGATATAATCGGGTGTGGGAATAAACATATCATCCAATACAGGAAGAATAAGTTCCGTATTTCGGCCAGTTACAAAGACCAACAAGAAATTCGGATTATCTTTAAGGAATTGATATAATTCGTCTTTTTGCCTATTACTACTTTCTAAAAATGTTCCATCCAAATCTGTTGCCAGAACATATACCTGATCCTTTTTGAGGTCGGTGATAGCTACCTTCTCCTGTTTGTTTTCTTTTAAATTTTTTCACCCCGTTTTTGTGCAATGCATCACGGCGTGCATTACTAATAACAAACCTAACGAAAAAGTTCAAGAAAACCGCCACTTTTTAGAAAATAACCGATAATCTACAGAATTAATCATTGCTCGGTGAAGGGTGATAAGGGCCTTTTGGAGGTGTCCAATCCATAGATAATGGCTTACCCACCGCCAGCCCGAGACGTTCTTCGTTAAAACGGCTCAAAACCGCCATACGCTCCTCGGGGGTGTCTGCTTGTTTTATTTCCTGCACCAACTCATACGCCTCGTCTGTGTCCACACGAGAAACAATCGTTTTCACCTGCGGGGCGATTATCACCTGTGTTGAAAGGTTACGCAAACCCAACCCCAGCAACACCGGCACCATCTTCGGGTCAGATGCCATGTCACCACATATACTGGATGGAATGCCGGCCGCATCCGCGCCTTTTACTGTTTGCTCCATCGCTGTTAAGAAAGCAGGGTTTAGCAAATCACTATTTCCCTCATATCTATTTTGCGCCTGCATAAAGCTACTCAAATCATTAGAACCAATCGATACAAACTTCGCTTCTGATTTATCGAGCTCATACACGTATGACGGAATTTCAACCATGCTGCCTATGTGTATGGAATCCAGCCCACGCTCTTGTGCAACAGTATCAATTTTATTTTGGATCGATTTTAAATGTCCGTTCGATGACACCATCGGCATCATAACATCGAGCATCCCCTCATACGTTCTACCGCCGTCATGCGGCTTTGACAAATCATCACGCAGCCTTAGCAAAGCTCCCATTTGACGTTCACGAATAGGCCCCTCATATTCTTCACGTTCTTCATTATTACGTGCGACACCACCGGCCTTCTCCACTTTATCGCCTGCGGTATCAATGAACCTGATTGTTGCCTTTGTGTAACCTGACTTTGACAAATCACCATAGTTTGTCATGACTTTCCTAAATGCCTCATACCATTGATCTTCGGTTACATCCGATAAATCAGCGACATCCCCATCATCATTGAACAGGTTTTCAGATCGTACCAGGCCAAAGCCGACCGGGTTTGCCGTACGCATAATATTTTCATTCACATCTTCGTAATTGCAACGAACATTCACCTTCGCACCATCTAGGGTCTTTGGTGATTTATGTTGTTTAGATTGACGATTCATAATGGCCTGCGCGTCACTTTGTGCCTCCATCAATCCTTTAAAATTATCCAATGCCGTTTGGTTAGGTTCAATCAAAACCAAATCATCCAACCCGGAAACAATGCACATATCACGATCATTAGCCCGATCAAAAGTTTCCTGATCGATCAACCCAACTGTAATGCCATAAGATTGCGCGACAAATAATGCATGCGCAGTTAAGCTTTTTCCCCTAATTAAAAGCGCAGCCACACGCCCCTCATCTGTATCCGGGTCTTTTAATTCATGCACCGCCATAAGCGAAGGGATTTTATCGGCCAGAACAACGGCACCATCGGGAATAGAGCTCATTTTCATAGACGCCCGACCCTCAAGGCCGCGAACAGTCTCACGTTTAAAATCTTCCAGATCGTGCATAAATTTTTGAATTTCAGGACTATCCATCGCCTGAAATCTCTCGATAAGTTCGTTGTAGCCATTATTCACGGCCACTTCAGCACGACGCCCAAAGGCAACATGATTTAATATATTCTTTTTTGCACCATTCTGTGCGAGAACAGTAGCCGCTGCAGCGGTGCTTTGAATATTGTATTGACGCTTCTCCAACAAAGATAAAGTTTTCTTATCATCTATGCCTGTAATCTTTGCACTGGAAAACCGATCCTCTAATGGTGCATCACTATTCTTAAATTCAACAGTCCCACCATGCTTCGCCACTGAATCCTCCAGGCTTTGCGCCTGTATCCAAAGGTGACGACGATACATTTCGGTAACATGTTCATGGGCTTTTTGAATACGTTGTGTTTGCTCTTCTACAAACTTAGCCTTTAATGTTTCTTGCGCATCCGGTGACAGCTCGCTCAAGACCTCTAACCCGACACCAAACTCAGGTCCGCGTTGCGGCTCCTCATAGGCATCAAGAAATTTTGTTACCTTTCCCATTGCAATGTTCGTACCCTTCACGGTACACGGCGCAATCATTAATGCGTCACCACGCGATTTGTCAAAATCATCGTGGAGATTGACCTTTTTACCATCTGTATTTTGGCTTGATTTATCGCTCATAAAACACCCTGAAAATTCTTTTTTTAATTAGTTATTTGCAGAATAAATTCAAACCACAAAATGTGCAATAAATTTAAGCAGAGAGAATTAAGGGCGGTGAACATAAAATGCTTATCTTAGATTGAATTTTTAATAGTCAAAAAAAAAGCCCCACATACAATCGTATTTTCAAATGACAATATTGATAAATCATCGAAAAAATCGATACTATATTCAGGAAATACTCGTTGGATTTTCTGCCCCATGATGCTGCACAATAGACAGGCAAAAAATAAAAACATAACGCATAACAGAAAGATTATATTATCATGAGCGCAGAAACAGCACCCAAAGGAAAATGCCCGATTATGCATGGTGGCATGACATCCCTATCCTCCAATGTCATGTCATGGTGGCCGAATGCCCTAAACCTTGATATTTTGCATCAACATGATACGAAAACAAAGCCGTATGGCACAGATTTCAACTACCGCGAAGAGGTCAAAAAACTTGACCATGACGCGCTGAAACAAGACATCAAAGAACTACTAAACACATCGCAAGAGTGGTGGCCTGCAGACTGGGGACATTACGGACCGATGATGGTGCGCGTTTCATGGCATGCCGCCGGTTCATACCGTGCAACAGATGGTCGCGGCGGCGGCAGCACAGGAAATCAGCGCTTCGCTCCCCTAAATTCTTGGCCTGATAATGTAAACACAGACAAAGGCCGTCGCTTGCTATGGCCGATTAAAAAGAAATACGGAAACAAATTGAGCTGGGCCGATTTAATTATCTTTGCAGGGACAGTTGCCTATGAAGATATGGGCCTGAAAACATATGGGTTTGCATTTGGCCGTGAAGATATCTGGCACCCGGAAAAAGACGTTTACTGGGGATCTGAAAAAGAATGGCTTGCACCATCAGACGGACGCTATGGCGACGTCGGTAAACCTGATACACTTGAAAACCCACTCTCAGCCGTACAAATGGGCTTGATCTATGTTAATCCCGAAGGTGTTAACGGCAAACCCGATCCGCAAAAAACCGCAGATCAAATCCGTGAAACCTTTGCCCGCATGGGAATGAATGACGAGGAAACCGCCGCCTTAACCGTCGGGGGTCACACCGTCGGAAAATGTCACGGTAACGGTGACGCCGCCCTCCTCAGTGCTGATCCCGAAGGTGCAGAACTGGAAGCGCAAGGTATGGGCTGGTTTAATACAAAGAACCGTGGCATCGGTCGTGATACCGTCGTTAGCGGTATCGAGGGCGCATGGACAACCAACCCGACCAAATGGGACAATGGGTATTTATACCTGTTACTGAATTATGATTGGGAACTCAAGAAAAGCCCTGCAGGCGCGCATCAATATGAACCCGTGAACATTAAAGAAGAAGATAAACCGGTCGACGTCGAAGACGCCTCTATTCGCCTAAACCCGATTATGACCGATGCCGACATGGCCATGAAGGTTGATCCGATTTATCGCGAATATTGTGAGAAATTCTATAAAGATCATGAATATTTATCAGATGTATTCGCACGCGCATGGTTTAAATTAACGCACCGTGATATGGGGCCGAAATCGCGCTATATCGGGCCATACATTCCGAATGAAGATCTGGATTGGCAAGATCCTGTCCCTGCAGGCTCATCCGATTACGACATTGGCGCGGTAAAGGAAAAAATCGCACAAAGCGGCCTGAGCACAGCCGACATGGTATCAACGGCATGGGACAGCGCACGCACTTTCCGTGCATCTGATAATCGCGGCGGCGCAAACGGAGCCCGCATACGCCTTGCCCCCCAAAAAGATTGGGAAGGCAACGAACCGCAGCGCTTAGAAAACGTACTGAAAATTTACGAATCCATCGCATCAGAAACAGGCGCGTCCATAGCAGATGTTATCGTCTTGGCCGGTAACTTTGGCGTTGAGCAAGCCGCAAAAGAAGCCGGGTTTGACATTGACGTTCCGTTCACCCCCGGACGCGGCGACGCCACAGAAGAGCTCTTGGATGCAGATTCTTTCAAATATCTCGAGCCGCTGGCAGACGGATATCGTAACTGGCTTAAAACCGATTACGTCGTCAGCCCCGAAGAGCTGTTACTTGATCGCACGCAACTCATGGGCTTAACCGCGAATGAAATGACCGTTCTTATCGGCGGAATGCGCGTGCTGGGCACCAATTACGGTGGAACGAAACATGGCGTCTTTACAGATCACGAAGGCGCATTGACCAATGACTTTTTCGTCGCATTAACGGATATGGCATATGAATGGAAACCAACAGGTAAAAATTCATACGATATCGTGGAACGCATAAGCGGAAATACAAAATGGACAGCAACGCGTGTTGACTTGGTCTTCGGCTCTAACTCTATTCTTCGTGCCTACGCAGAAGTATACGCACAAGATGACAATAAAGAAAAATTCGTTCACGACTTTGTTGCCGCATGGACAAAGATTATGAATGCTGATCGTTTTGACGTTGTATCATAAAACGAAGGAAAACTAAGTAATTAAACGGCTCCGTATTGCGGGGCCGTTTTTATAATAAATATAAAATCGCAGCTTGGTGTCAATACACTCTAAAAGATGGCGCTTGCGCCGTAGGCCCTGCCGTTACTAAACTTGCCTGAGCATTCTCTTCCGGAGCCGGTTCAATAAAGCCATCGTGATCGTTAATCGCTGCATTCACACCTGAAATCACTGCCCCTATATCATTTTGCTCGAAAATAGAAGGATCATATTCCACACCCAGTGAAACAAGGTCCGCCTCAATTTCACGCATAATATATTATATAGAATATCCGGAACGTAATTCAACGCTCTCTATTTCGCTCTCAAATGTATTCGCGTCTGCATCAAGCAGATCAACGTCATCCATATTTGACTGCGCAATATCATTAATCAATTCAAAGCTCTGAAAAACACTCAATGCACTAACATGTGCTATTAAACGTTCCGCATGAAACGCTTGCTCAGCCTCCTCCATGCTCAGTGTTTCCTCATTTGCAGACTGTAGCCGCGTCGCAACATCCATGATATCAACCTGATCAGCATGATCCATTAGTTCCTGCACCGCATCTACAGTAAAATCAGTTGTTAACGCAGTTTCATTAAAATTATATAAATCCGCACCTTCAGCTTGAATTGTGGAAACCTCCCCTTCCCAGTCCGTCATTTGAGATAGCTTGGAAATTAAAGGTCCGGCCTTACCTTGGTAAAGCTGAATATACTCTATAAAACGCTCCTGCGCCGTAGAGTCATTATCCGCAACCAGCCCCGCCAAACTTTCATTAAAAGATAGGTAACCCTTCACAAAAGTATCAATTCGGTCCTTACTCTCAGGAACAGAAACATCAGTATCATAAGAATTTACAGTTAAATCAGCCATTATCCCGCCGTATTTTTAATCTTTTATGTATCTAATATATACATACAGAGTAATTTTTTGCAAAATAATACACATTATTACAAGGGTTTATTTCCATTTTAAAAAACTTCTGATTATGATTTTGATAATGACACTATTAGGGGTACTTGCTCATCTCTTGGGTATAATAATCGGCATGGCAATTCGTTGTATACACCCATAAATAAGCCAATCTTACGAGTGCAACCCCTTTACAATATAAACGCCAATATATATTTATAGTTGTCAACATTAATGATAATAACCTTTATCAGGGCAATTTTATGAAATACAGATTTACACTAAAAGCCTGCATTTATTTTTTATTTTTGTTTTCGCCAACAATCTCCGCTGCAGATGTTTTAGATTGCCCCCCCGAAAAAGAAAAACTTTGTTCGAAAATTAACCAACTCGAAAATGTTTATTTTCAACTTTCAGAGCAGCAGGATTCTGATAAAAAAAAATTAAGCGGCCCCGCATATACCCTATCACTTGGTTATGCCAATATAGGCAACATAGATAAAGCAGAGGAATATCTCGACCAATCATATAAAACATATCCAAGCCGAAAAAATTTTAGATATAACCGTAGCGCGATCTTTGCTCAATATATGCTCCGCGGTCAAAATGATGAGGTTATTTCATATCTGAACACAGAGGGTACGAGCCTGCCTATATGCAAAGCTGCGGTACAAATATATACAGCTCAAAAAAGAGTGGACCTTATAATCAAACTTCTCAATGATACGACTTGCACGCCGAAATCCCTCTCTAAAGGCGCGGAGCACTTGAATAGAGACGACATTATAGACATCTATGAAAAACTAAATCTGCTACACAAGGATTTTAACGTAGCAAATCGTTTCTCATCATTTATATCCATTATGGCGGGCAACGCTTTAAGGCGAAACATTTTAAAACAAGAAATCGACAAACTTACGATTTCAATTGTTCAAAAAAGTCATGAAAATGACCAACCCCATCCTATTTTTGACCTCATTGAGAAAAAAGTACTGGAAGATCTAAATAGTTCTCAAACTTTAATAAAAGAACTCATTTCCTATTATGCCGCGCGAAATGATATGAAAGCTTTAACTCTTTTCCAAGAAAACAAAAATAAGCTACAGAGGGAAAAAGATATACTCCCGGTCTATAATCTGAAAAAGCATCCGACAGAATTGTCTTTTTTAATTTATAAAGATATAGAGGACCTCGACTATCGGTTTGAACTATTAAAATCTCTCCTTCATTCCGTTTCCAATAGTAGTGAACTCGCACAACAAAAAGAGTTCAAACATATCTCTGATATTTGTTCCACCATGACTTTTCCTCAGTGTATTTCGGCCCATATTCCTAAAGAAAAAATAACTGAAAAAGTCAGATTAGAAATAGATGCGCTCTTATCAAACTACGAACAATTACACGCCTATGAAAAGGATCATAAAACGTCGGTAGAGAACTTTGAAACACCCAAAATTTTAGAAATCTCAAAAACCCCGATCGGTAGTTACAGCGCTAAGGACAGATATATGTTAGACCCGCTTTGGGATATCCATGCCTTGATTGCCCACAAAGATGATTGCAGCAATTATTATCGTGAAGATCTGGAAAACTTACAAAACAACATTCAAGACCTATCTAAATACACGGGTAACACCCCTTATTTTGCTGTGCTATGCCATTTCACATTGGGACAATATGAAGCATTAGTCTATTCATCAGGAAAAAAAGAATACGCTTGGTTAACCGATTTTCTTTCCTCAGCATTTTCCAACAGATCCGTTAAATCTCCTGAAACGGTATTAGGCGACGCGGTATTTTTAACAAAAGATATTGATCAAAAAATAAAGAAATCTATTATTCATAAACTGCTTAACGTGGTTGATGATGAAAATGTTGATGAAGCGCAACGAGAAGAAACCTACAACGCCATTGATACATACCTTATGGCAAAAACCAACTATGATCCTGTATTATTAAATATTGTTTTCACAGAATACTTTTTGGATCATCAAAACAGAAGAGCATTCAACCTTGTATACGACATCCCTGATTTCCAAAAGTACATAGAAGATAACTTTAAAACAGATAAAATTAGCAGCGTGATAAGTACGGGGTATAAAATTCCGCTCGGTAAAAACAAACTTATTAATGAAGCGAATACCCTGTCATGGGAGGTTATAAACACGGTAAAAAGTAACAGCGAGTACCGTCCACACTACTAACTTATTTCACATGAAAACAACATTGTTTTCGGCTACCGCCTACTCAGACGATCTAAAGTAACTTCACCAAAACGTCCCAACATAAGATCTGAAGCATCATTCATAATGTTTCCAAGTTCCTTATTGATATTCCCCTCTATAAAACAATCAGAATGCTCATCCGTTAATCCAATCGTAAATAAAGATGTTTCATTAAATATATTATATATGTCCAAAAGAGTTATACTACTCAAAGGACAGGCAAGCACCCACCCTCCGCCTCTCCCCTTAATCGTACGTACATATCCTGCATCCCTTAAACCACCCATGATCCTTCTTACAACGACAGGATTTGTCGACAACATCTGGGCTATATGAGCCGATGTCATGGAGCCGTCATTTGCATCCATATGCACCAATATATGAAGCACACGTGATATACGACTGTCTTTTCTCATAAAATACCCCTTAATATGTAACTTTTATAATTACATATATTGCCTTTACGGCTAAAATATGTAACCTCAAATGTTACCTTAATATAAAAAGAGATTCAAATGAACAAAGAAGAACTCAACAACCTGTTTGACCAGCAAGCCCCCAAATATGACCAACAATGGAAAAAAATGGCACCAATAAACGATGGATTGTATTTTTTTCTAGGGCCTATCTTTGATAAATTACCTGTTCAATCTCGTGTTCTAAGCGTTGGTGCGGGTACCGGAAAAGAAATCATTTATCTCGCTGAAAAGTTTCCTAATTGGACTTTTACAGTTGTTGAACCGTCAAGTGTTATGATGCAATTTTGCCGTGAAAATATAGAACGCAACAACCTCACCTCTCGTTGTTTTTTCCATGAAGGCTACATAGATTCCCTACCCCTCAAGGAAAATCACAATGCCGCAACATGTTTTAATGTTTCTCATTTTTTCCTCGACGAAGAAGAACGTCGTTCTTTCTTTACGCAAATAGCCAATAAACTCACACCAGCAGGAATTCTCGTCAATTCCGATTTAGCATCAGACACAAATGCTGACAATTATAATGAACTTCTAAAGACATGGCTAACATCAATGGCACAATCAGATTTATCTGAAGACAACATAAAAAAGATGAAGACAGCATATGCAAAAGACGTTGCAATTCTGCCACCAAAGCAGGTTGCATCCATTATCGCATCAGGTGGTTTTGATTTTCCGGTTCAGTTTTATCAAGCAGGATTAATTCATGCGTTTTTTGCTAAGCGATCGCAAGCCTAAACACAGACTATTGAAGCGTTTTTCAAAGAACAAAAAGGACATTACAGGCTTCTTAGGAATTCAATGAGTGCTGTGCGTTTCTCTATACTCATCGTCTTAAATGCGTCTTTTGAGGCTTCTGCTTCTCCTCCATGCCAAAGGATCGCCTCCTCAAGGTTGCGGGCACGGCCATCATGAAGGAAATTTGTATGCTTGTTCACAGTCTTGACCAAACCAATCCCCCACAGAGGCGGCGTACGCCATTCACGTCCGTTGGCTTCAAAATCGGGTCTGTTATCCGCTAACCCTTCCCCCATATCGTGCAACAACAAATCTGTGAAAGGTTGTATATCTTGATTGGATAATGCAGAAATTTCATATGCGCCTGTTTTAACGCGCGGTTTGTGGCATTGAACGCAACCGGCCTTTTCGAATGCATTTGCGCCCATTAAGACGACAGGATCATCCACATTTCGTCTAGCCGGAACGGCTAATGTGCTAACGTAAAAATTCATTTTTTTAAGTTGCTCATCAGACATTTCAGGCGTACCGCCATGCGGGGCAGCATTACACTTCGTTTGCTTTTCCGGACAATTTTGATCCGGAAAAAGCGATGTTGTGATCCCTATATCGCCAAGTGCCGCGCCGGCATCTTGTTGCTGCAAGGTTGCAACATTTGCCTTCCACCCGTATCGACCGATCGATTTCTTATTATGAACAATATCCCAAACATAGTTAGGACGCCCTGATATGCCGTCACCATCCCTATCTTCCGGATCTGCCCACGCTAAGATCTGCTCCTCTGATATTGCTTCCAATAACCCCATACCATGTACCGCAGGCGCAACGCGCGGAGAGAATAATACATCACCCCCAAGTTCACCAAAGGCCATATCCGTGAATGTGTATGTTGGCTTTCGAAGACTATAAGGCGTGCCATCATGATATTGCCCTGTAACCTCTGTATACGATATTTTCGCCTGCCCTTCGGCAGGAACGCCATGAATACCACGATCATTCAACTGATCGCCATATACAGGATGTGGCACAGGTCCGCCATCGGGTGACATGCCTGAAATACTAAGGCGCACCAACATTGACTTCATTGGCCCATTTGCGGATTCAGGAGGCCTTCCCCGACCATCTTTAAAATGACAGGCTGCACAGGACATACGGTTAAAACTTGGCCCTAGCCCATCCAAAGACGTCACAGAAGCAGGAGCCGTTACCCATTTGGTGTTAAACATTTTATTGCCGAAGGTAAAATCCCTGAGGTCTTCAGTAGGCAAATTTGCCGCCGGCTTGGCAAAAGCATCACGCGATGAATTGAATACCGTCGTTCCCCCTCCGGATAACGGACTGTCAGAAACGGTAGAAAGATATGTGCCCTTCGCGGCGTGAACAACACCCCAAAAGGACACATAAATAATAATCGCTAGAATATAATGCTTTTTGCGCATCACTTACTCGTTAATAGAAACATCTATCCCTAATACAGTTCCGGCCTTCTTAAACAAGTCAGCTTGCTTTTGTAACGACGTGATTGCCATTTCCATTTTTTGGCGTGCTTCACTGCCTTCCGGCGTGCTTAGGATTTCACGATCAACAGGATGTGGAAGAGCCTCAATCAATTTCTTCGTATCAAGAATTTGATGTTCCAATTCCTCTGCCAATTCATGATCTTTTGTTTCCAAATATTCATAAATACCGGCATTAAAAAACACATTCATGATGCCTTGGGCGTTATAAATGAAATCATTATGGGTATTATCAGAAAAGCAAGAATGTTCATCTTCCTGATCGCCTGAATCCAAAGCCGTTGCCATGCGCTCGGACGCCAGCTCAAAACCGCTTAATGTCGCCAACGCAGTCAAGATTTTAGACAATGCCCTTTCATCTTGTGCAAAGCTTTTTGCGTAATTATCTTGCCCCGGCCTCCATTCATCAACCAAGAATTTCAGATCATCAACCAGCAAATCCGTTACGACTTTTAAATACTGACGGCGACGCTCATTCTCAGCAGTTTTAGCATAATCCGATACCGGACGAGCACCTGCAGTTTCCAGACTTAAATCCTGACCCCAAAGAAGAAATTCAATAGCGTGATAGCCCGTAGAGACCTCGGCCTCATCATCGGCTTGGTTTTTATCGGTCAATGACGCTTTTGTTATTTCAACGCCTGCATTATTCACCAACCCGGCGCCTTCATTGCCCTTCACATAGTCAATATATGCCTCGTCCAAAGGCCAAGCATTCAAACGACCTTCCGGGCCTTCATTACCGTTTTCATCGGCAAAATCAATCGGGCCTTCATAAAAACGAAAAGCTTCGGTCAAACCGTAAGAGTTTCTTGAAACTAACCACGCTTGCTTTGCCGCGTCCAAGGCTTCACTTGTAGGATTTGCAAGAAACCCATCAATCGCTTCTTGCAATTTCACCGCATCGTTATAGGCAGCATCATATTGTGAATACACAATTTCCGTATAACTATGTGTTATAGAATCAACAGTGATTGCGCCGTCCGTTTCTGTTGCCTGTGCAACAGTAGTCAAAACACCTAAAGATACGCCAAAGGCTAAAGTCAGAATTGTCTTTTTCATGGAATTATTCCCTCTTACTAAAATTCAAATGTATGGCGAACAAGCGCACCAATGATGTCTGTATCTTCGCCGCCTTCTTCAGAGTTGCGCCAACCGATTTCAGCAGTTGTTCCTTGGCCGAAATCATAACCTCCTGAAAGTTGGAACAAATGGTCATTTGAATCGCCACCTGTGCTATCTATCTCACGTGATGTATAACTGGCTGTTACATTCCACTTCTCATCCAATGTTGTGATCAAACTGGTTGTCAGGTAACGATTATCATCCGTTCCTGCCTCAAAGTTACTGATGTCAACATATTCAACAAGAGCATCCATCTGAACGCGCTCATTCACGGCAAAATTATGCCCGAGCGTAACAGCAAATCCGCTCTCATTATCACCGCCGGAATCAGCATCACCTTCGGCTTGATTACGGTAACCCAGCTTGTAATAAAGGTTTTCAACGCCAGCAAGATCTTCACCTTCCAATGAAACAACGAAAGAAGAGAAATTCTCTGTGTTTGAAACACCGCCATCATCCTTATCCAGAACATCGCGCTTCGTTATGACGGAACCTGAAAGAAATGTTGTATCAGCAAAGAACGTATGCGCAGAAATTGTATGCGTGCCTGCCGCTTCTGTTTCAAAGGTATAACTCGCTCCGACACCGATTTTTTCCGTGATTTCATAATCTTCGGCAAAGTCTTCACCCCAAATTCCGCGATAATCCCAAGCGGAGCCAAAGCCTGGATTAAACTTACCCGCCCAAACAGCCCACGGCCCGTTTTCATAGTTCAGCTTGATTTCTTCGACAAATATACCTTCATTGTCGAAATAATTATCTTCATCGGGGTCACGATCCTGAATATTTTCAAAAACCAAAACACCGTCTATTGCAAAATTTTCATTCAACTGAATTCTGGGAGCAACCTCAGTGCGCAAAAACATGTTGTTATGGTCATCTGTTGCAGAATCATCAGAATCAGTTGTGAATTCGTTTTGAAGCTCAATCACGACCTCACCGGAAACCATAGGAAAATTATTCTCTACTTTTTCCTCAGCTTGAACCGGGTTTACGCAGCCAAGAAAAATTACTGCACCAGTGAGAAGCCCTACTCTTCTCTTCGTTGAAATTACCATTATCTAAATACCCTTTATTGGAAATGAATTCGTTAATGCAAATCATTCGCATCCGCAAAACTGTTACAAGAAGCAATAAGTTGAGTCAACCACCTTCAATAATGATTCTCACTTACAATTATGAAATATTGGTGCTGAAATTGATCAGTTGTTTTTACTGAAGCGTTAGAACTTTTCTATACAATCAATTGTATCAAGATTCCTGTATTCTATCTGGGCATACAGACTTAACTTTTCGATAATAGCCAGAACATCCCCAATTTCACGTTCAAAACCTCCGTAATGAGCATAATGAAACCATGCTACAAATGCGCAAGGACATCGGCACGTATATGGAGATGAAAGAGCGCAATAGCCCCGAAACCGTTCAATTTAAACCGCAACAGCAACAACGCGGCGGGTATACGATGGAGTGATAGAATATTAATTAGCGACACAAAGAGAACTTTAAAATTAAAAGTAATTACTTGAGGCTTATTTCTTCTAATAAGCTTTCTGATTGCTTATCCCCCAATTTAACTGCTCGCATTAAAAGTTGTTTAGCGCGTTCGAAATCACCATCCCCCGCTCTTTCCAGACGCATAATAGCAGCATTATATGCCGCAATCGGATAATCCATCTCTGCTGCTAATTCAAAAGTATGTAGCGCAGTATCAGGACACAGCATATAAACATCCCAACCTACTGCGGCATGATTTAATCCGATAGGATCCTTTTTTTTGATGAAAAAATTTTGAGCCATAATATATGCACCATCAGTTAGCGAATCCATAACATCATCACCCGATGCAATAAAGTATGGAAAATTTGCACCGATAGTAAATGATTGTTTTGTAGAATAAGTTTCACCATTGCTCTTATACCATAAGAAGCCATCAATTCCTGATACAGGAAAGCCGTCAAGTTCATCTGATAATTGTTTAGCAATACTATTTTTCGCCCCATAAGGCTTAACATCGCTCCAAGAAGAATAAATTTTAACACTTTTAACTTTGGGATCTTCTAAAGATTTTTCGATTTCTTTTGCCAAATCTTTTATACGTATTATTCGACCATCTCCTCCATATAACCTCCATGGGCTTGACGAGACTGCAACAGTCAGGATTTCGTCGGATTCATCTTTGAGGTTTTCAGCATAGTTATAGACGGCAGATGCTCCATTCACACAAGTTTGTTTTTGATTATCACACCCCTTAACTGATATTGAGCCCTCTAGATCTAAGTTATGCTTACAACCTGTATTAGCCGTGGAAGGCGATGAAGCCAACACAATGAATAAGAGAAAAACAAAATACTTAAAAATAATTCTTTTCATTACTTAAATCCTAATCTTTATATCCACTTAGGTGGCAAAACAAACTTTCAATAACAACGCCAACAATTATTAACCATAAGCTGCAATTGTAAAGCGAGAAAACGCTTAGTAGATGAATTTGAAAAGATGTTGGCCGAGCTTACGCCAACACTTTTTGAACTGCTATCACATTCCTTGGAAACCCGCAGAATTTGTGGGATACAGGCAACCTCAACCACAAAAGATTGGTGCTGAAATTGGCATTTTCAGAAAGATTGCCATATGTGCGAAATGAAGGTTTTTGAACTCCCGCAAAAGCGCTTCCATTCGAAGCGATAGACCAAATTAAGGACGGTGAGTATAAGATGGTGCAGCCCGATAGAGAAACCTCGAACGCATTATTTAAGGTTTTTGAGGATTGGAACCAACTGCTAAGAGATAAGATTGTGTAAGTTAAAATAACAAATCAGCATTCAACCCTGTTCTGAAAATATTGCAGTTCAAATCGGCAGGCGATCAAATTTCTTTATATTTTCAAGAGCCTCAGACCATGTTGCCTTGCTTGATATAAATAAATGCGCGTTTGGCTTTGTATTTATTTTTTTATCAAGACTGCCTGCTGGCACAACCAAGGCATCATCAATATGATCCGCATAAGGCAAAGCCGATCCACATTGTGAGCAAAAACTTTTTGTGTGCCGCGTTCTCGGCAACGTAAAGCATTTAATATTGCCTTCCCCCTTTAACCACTTCAAATCACCATCGGATAAAAAAATATTTGCAGCATGTTCGGAGCCTGTATCTTTTTGACAATACTGACAATGACACAGATAAAAGCCAGCGATCTTTCCACTTACCTCATAATTCACTTCACCACAAAGACATGAGCCTATATTTTTAAAATCTGACATCCCAATATTCCTTAGTGTTATTAATTAAGAAACAAGAGCATAACATAAACATAGATAAGTACGCCCAACTTTCCGCTCCATCACGCCTATCATGAGGGCATGAGCAATGACACCAAGACAAAAAAGCCGACACCGTTTTCCTTACGCCTGAGCGTTGAGGAACGCCAGCTCTTGGATGAGTTGGCGGGCACAAAACCGCTTGGCGCATATATACGTGAAACACTCCTGAGTAATGCCAAACCGCGCAGAGGTCGTACATCTCGCCCCAAGGAAGATGACATCATCCTCGCGCAGATTTTAGCGCAGCTCGGCGCGTCACGCATTCCCAATAACATCAACCAACTGGCCAGAGCCGCCAACACGGGCAGCCTGCTTGTCACCGATGACGTACTGCATGACCTGAATGAAGCCGTTCAGAACATCGCTTTCATCAAAGAATCCCTTATCAAAGTCCTTGGCCTGAGAGATCAATGCCCATGATTATCGAGGGCAATCAAAGAGGCAACGCAAAACAGCTCGCCAATCACCTTCTAAATGATCGGGATAATGACCATGTGACCGTCCATGAAATCACGGGGTTTTCATCCGAAACCGTTCACAGCGCGTTTCAGGAAATTCAAGCCACAAGCCGCGCAACACGCTGCACACAATTTCTATTTTCCGTCTCCCTCAATCCTCCGCAAAATGAAATCGTAACCAATGAAACATTTGAAAAAGCCCTGAGCGACATTGAACAGAAAATGGGGCTTGAGGGACAGCCGCGCGTTGTCGTCTTCCATGAAAAAGAAGGACGACGGCACGCGCATTGCGTCTGGTCACGCATTGATGCGCAAAGCATGACGGCTATAAACCTGCCGTTTTACAAAAAGAAACTGAATGAAATTTCGAAAGATATTTATCTTGAACAGGGCTGGAACATGCCCAAGGGTTTTATCGATAAGCAATATACAAACCCGCTCAACTTCACGCGTGAAGAGTGGCAGCAGGCCAAGCGCCAAGATGATGATCCGCGTATGATTAAGCACATCTTCAAGCAAGCTTGGGGCGCTTCCGATGATGCTAAATCATTTGCTCATGCTCTGCAGAATCACGGCTTCACCCTTGCACGTGGAGATCGGCGCGGATTTGTCGCCGTGGATTATAAGGGTGAAGTCTATTCCCTCAGTCGTTGGACGGGCTTAAAAACCCGCGCTCTGAATGCTCGTTTAAAACAGGAGGATTTACCGTCCGTGCAGCAAGCAAAAACCAAGATAGCCGAAATCATGACAGATGTCCTTCAAAAACATATCAATGATGTAAGGCAAGAGCGCAGTAAGAAATACCAGCCTATTAAAAGCGCACTTTTAAGTCTTCGAGAGCGTCACCGCTCAGAGCGTTCAACATTGGAACTAAGGCACAATGACCGCCAGAGGCAAGAAGAAACGCAGCGACAAGAGCGTTTGCCCAGATGGTTTAAAGGTGTGCTTGCCCGTATAACCGGCAAGCATCGCCGCATTCAGGAAGAGAACAGACAAAACGCGCTGAAATGCCAAGCGCGTGACCAACAGGAAAAACAGGAACTCATCACCAAACAATTACAGGAGCGTGGCCGCCTGCAAAATCATGTTCAAAACCTTCGTAATGAGCATAATGAAACCATGCTACAAATGCGCAAAGACATCGGCACGTATATGGAGATGAAAGAGCGCAACGGCCCCAAACCCGTTAAGTTTAAACCGCAGCCGCATGACCGCAGCGGGTATGCGATGGAGTGATCATATTAATTAACGACACAAAACAGCCCAAAACCAGCATTGATCATAAAGTAATGCGTATCAGAAAAATTCTTTTTCAAAATCAAAAATTATATTTTCAACAAGCTTTAAAAATTCATTCAATACATCGACAAGTGGCTTCCCCATTAAAATATCAACTTCATTTAGTGCAACAGAAAAAGTTAACTTCAAGTTCTGTGTGAACACTGCGGACTTAGGAAATGTAAAAAGGTGAATACCATCATGTAATGAACCCACCCAATTTGTTGAGACCTGAATTGGATGATCACAAGAAAAATCACCTTGTATGTTTTGATGTACAAGACACGCTAATAAAAGAGCTCGGTGTTTATCACGATTATCTAACTGACTAAGGCTATATAAAAAGTTATTACCCCCTCCATAAGGCTTTAATGACTTGATTTTATTTTGCGCCTCAACGGATAGTTTCTGTATTTTATTAATAGAGCTATGTTCGAAAGCACTTTGGGTTTCATCAAATGGGAATGAAACACCACTCATTGTTTTTCCATTCTTAACAGCTAAGCAGCACGCAAGATGATCTAATGCGCTGCGAATATTATGCACCGCATCTCCAGCTATAGAAACTACCATATCAGGGATATCTTCCTCTGCTTTAAGTATGATCACATGATCATCACCAGAGGCATTTGGATGAGACCCTCTATTCAAAGACAAATGGACAGAGTTTGTGTATGTAGAAAGAGACGCATCAGCTTCCTTGATTAAGTTTTTTGCACGTTCCAGTTTTGCCTTAGGGCTCCTTAATGAAGTATTTTTCATAAATTTCACATATCTATAGATTACACATACGATGGAAAATAACCGACTAATTATTAACCATAAGCTGTGATTGTAAAGCGGTTTAACGACTATTTCTTAACTATCCATCAAAACGCATCCAAGGGCGTACCCTTGGTTCTGGTTAAGCGGGAAGCGCTTACGGCATCCAATCGGCGCACGGTTGGTCTTGATGAAATCATCATGGGGTTTTTAGGGGTAGCGGATATGCTCCCCTGAATGGCGATTGAACATCCATATGTTCATGCATGGTTCGGTGCAGGTGGAGAGGTAATTCTCCAAGTCCTGCGAGAGATAAAACGGCGATACGTTTTGATGGTTTTGCATGGTAGAACGGATTGTGTTCCCATGCCCAAAACCATCCGCGAGAGGGATGAAACGGGAGAGCGCAGCGTCTCCCTTTCCAAGCGTGTTGTAGTACAACACACAGCTTGCGTTCAGTAGAAATGGCATTAATCTTGTGAAAACAGAGTTCTTGTTCGGTTCGCAATGGCGACCAAGGATAACATGACAGGAACCTCGACCAGCACCCCAACCACAGTTGCCAGAGCAGCGCCCGAGTTCAAGCCGAATAAACTAATCGCAACAGCAACAGCCAACTCAAAGAAATTCGACGTTCCAATAAGCGCTGCAGGAGCCGCGGTAGAAAACGGCACGCGCCAAACATAAGCCCAACCATAGGCAATAACGAAAATGCCGTAGCTTTGAATTAGGAGTGGCACGGCAATCAATCCAATAATGAGCGGCTTATCAATGATCGTTTGCGCCTGAAAGCCAAACAGTAAAACAACAGTCGCCAGCAACCCCATAATCGAGAACGGCTTAACCTTTCCTGTAAAACTGGAAATTTTTTCATCATTACCTGAGCTATCAAGCATTTTACGCGTCACATATCCTGCAGCCAGAGGAATAACAACGTAGAGCACCACAGACAAAAGAAGCGTTTCCCACGGTACAACAATATCCGTTACGCCAAGCAAGAACGCCGCAATCGGCGCAAAGGCAAACACCATAATGATATCGTTTATGGACACCTGCACGAGCGTATAGTTGGCATCGCCGCGCACAAGCTGGCTCCAAACAAACACCATCGCCGTGCATGGTGCAACGCCGAGCAGAATCATCCCCGCGATATATTCCTTGGCATCTTGCGGATCAACTAAACCTGCAAACAGATATTGAAAAAAGAGGATACCAAGCGCGGCCATTGTAAACGGTTTAATCAGCCAGTTCACGACCAGCGTGATACATAAGCCCTTTGGTTTTTTGCCAACGTCTTTAAGACTGGCGAAATCCACATTCACCATCATCGGATAAATCATCACCCATATGAAAACAGCAACCACCAGATTGACGCTGGCATATTCTATCGCAGCGATGCTTTCAAACATGTTTGGCGCAGCTATACCCAGACCAACGCCCGCTGCTATGCAAAGCCCAACCCAGAGCGAGAGGTAGCGTTCAAATAATCCCATAGGTGATTGTTCTGGTTTATTCATCAAATTTCATCCCTGTATTCTTCAAGTCTTCCAACATTTGGTTTGATATTTCTTCTAGCGCTTCATCTTGCTCTAATCCAAAATGTTCACTCGTTTTGGCGACAATATCCAAAAGGCTTCCAAATGCAATGACAAGCGCGGGAGCTCTGTAGATATGTTCTTGTTCATAATATGAAATTTCATTTTCTTGTTCGTCTATAACGTGCCGTAGTGATTGCGAGCCCCAATGCACCCAATCTGAAAAGTATTTATAATTCTGATAAAAGTATTCTAAATCAGTATTGTCTTTTGATATGTTCGAGAGGTTATTACCTTTGCGGAAATTGTCATGATGCCTGTTACCTTTCTTTGTTAGAAAAGCACTCGCATTTTTTTCATAGTTTTCAAGTACATTATTTCTATCATTATCCGAGATAAATGAGCCGCCGCTTTCTTTGTCCTTCAGTAAATTAAAATCATAGACAGATGAATAATTGAACCAATCTTCCACGCGGGTCTCAGGTTGCTCCAATACCCAAGTTAAATTGATAACACCTTCAATCATTGTTCTAGCGATTAAGACAGTATCCATGGACGGATCAAGCTTTATGACTGACATAGCATGATCAAGTTGTTTGTATATGAAGTAAGTAATCATTCGCCCTGTTAAATCACTTTTTTCAAAAGAAACATGTTGTCTAAGCATGACCTTTGTTTGTTCAACAAGGGTGATCAAATTTTTCTTTGCCAGCCTAATCTGCATTAAGCCTTCAACCCTTATCTTCAATATTTCAAACGCCTCCTCGAATGCAGCGGTTATATCCTCTTCACTACCAATTGCTGCGGCAGGATCAGGCGTACTCCAATGTAATTTTTCATGCTTTCCAAAGAATATCGGACAACTTTGCCCCGCAGCGGCATCACAAACCGTAATCACCAGATCAAAGTTTGTACCCTCAAATTCATCCCATGACTTGCTTCGCGGTTCATGGGATGGAATGCCATGCCGCTCTAATGTTTCTATCGATTTAGGATGCACTTCACCAGTCGGATCACTGCCTGCACTAACCGCTTTATAGCTGCCTGCGCCTAAGTGATTAATCAGAGCTTCGGCCATAATAGAACGGCAGGAGTTACCCGTACAAAGGACAAGAACATTTTTCATTACTAGCAGCAGCCCGTTTTCTGGTTGGCGTTTGGTACGCAACAAGCAGAACCGGCTGCTGCGTCTTTGTCAGAAAAAATCTGCACATCGTCCATCGTTTGATAAGCTTCCCAAGCAATGCCGCTTGGGTCTTCTATCCAAGATTTTTCAGAGCGTGCATAGCAACACGTTGTTTCACCATCGTCATGTGTTGAGATATTAGCCGCTGACATTTGCGTTCTGATTGCTTCAAGTTCGGATAAGTCATCCACCTGAATACCGAGGTGATCAACGCCTTTTGTTTTTACACGCGTTGAAATCGCAAAATTTATACGCGGGTCATCGAGCATCCACTTGGCATAGTCGCCTTTTGTTTTGACGGGCTCAGCGTTAAACAGCGCATTGTAAAATTTAATACTGTCATCCAGATTTTCAACACCAACATGTATATGCATACGTTTCATAATCAGACCTTTCATTTTGATTTAGGGGAGCAACAATTTGCAAGCTCGATTATTGAGCAGCCTTTCTTCTTGTCTTCACGGATGCTGGCGAATTCAACGCTGCAGCAATCTTTCACCATAAATCCGATCAAATCACGCATGACATCAAAGTTCGCAGAGTAAATAACCGAGCGCCCATCCTTACGTGATGAAATAATCCCTGCGTTGGACAGGTGATTTAAGTGAAAAGACATTGTGTTGTGCGGTGTACCCAGCTTTTCACTGATTGCACCTGCAGGCAAGCCCTCAACGCCAGCCTCTACTAACAAACGAAATGCACTCAGGCGAGTTTCCTGAGATAGCGCATCAAACATAATGATTGCTTCTTGTATATCCATATGTCCAGACTAATGGACATAATTTAACATGTCAATAACTATCGACATATTTATTCGAGCACACGGAAGCGCCCATGCTGCGCCGCACCAACTGGTAAATTTAACTTGTCACCGTAAACGACAAGGAGAAGCCGCCATGCAACCAGACATTAACAAATATTTACCTATGCTGGAGAATATGGATTTAACCCGCGAACAGAAAATCGAGCTTATCCACGACCTATGGCTCATCATGGAAAGCTTTGTTGATCGCGCCTTTGGAATCCATCCCGACCAGATACACGCCAAGAAAAACCGTGTTTCCGATTTACAGGATTCACGCAAAACCGTAGACTCAAAACATCAACACAATATGCCGTTATTGCCCGCGCCACAGGAAGGAGAGCAGCCCCATGACTCAACGTAGAAAAGCCGTTATTTATTGCCGTGTCTCCAGCCCGAAACAGGTCAAAGAGGGTCACGGCCTACAATCTCAAGAAACACGATGCCGCGAATACGCAAAGCATAAAGGCTATGAGGTTATCGACGTATTCAAAGATGAAGGCATTACGGGCAAATTATTAGACCGCCCGAACATTCAAAAAATGCTGGTCTTCCTCAAAGCGCACAAGAAAGAAAACCTCGTCGTCATTATCGATGATATTAGCCGTTTAGCCCGTAACATCGAAACCCATATCAAGCTCAGATCATCCATCGCCGAAGCGGGCGGCAAACTCGAAAGCCCGTCCATTGAATTTGGCGATGACTCCGATAGCCGCCTTGTTGAGCACTTGCTGGCCAGTGTAGCCGCGCACCAACGAGAGAAGAACACCGAGCAAGTCAGAAACCGCATGCGTGCAAGGGTGATGAATGGCTATTGGGTGTTTCATGCGCCCGTTGGCTATAAATTTGAAAACAAACCCATGCACGGCAAAATCTTGGTTCCTGATGAACCTGTCGCCTCTATCGTGAGGGAAGCACTTGAGGGCTTCGCCTCTGGCCGCTTTGCCACACAAGGCGAGTTTAAGAACTTCTTGGAAAGCAAACCAGCATTTCCAAATAAAAACAAAAAAGGCGAAGTCCATTTCAAAACCGTGAACGATATTCTCAAACGCCCCTTATATGCGGGGTATCTCGATGTGCCGAATTGGGATATCAAAATGCACCCTGGCAAACATGAAGCGTTAATCAGCTTTGAAACATGGAAGAGGATACAACAGCGATTAGAAAATCAGAGCATGGCACCACGCCGCAAAGACATCCATGAGGATTTCCCATTGCGCGGATACGTGACATGCGGCAGTTGCGGCAAACCTTATACCTCTTGCTGGTCAAAAGGTGTTGGCGGGCGTTATGCGTATTATCTCTGCCAAGGGAAGGAATGCCCTGAGCGCGGTAAATCCATTCCACGTGCAACAATCGAAGATGAATTTGAAAAGATGCTGGCCGAGCTTACGCCCACGCCTGACTTGTTCTATACCGCCGCCGAGATGTTCGGCGCCCTTTGGGATCATCGCCGCGATAACGGCAAGGAAGAAGTCACCTTTATGAAACGCGAGCTGTTACGCCTCGAAAAACAAAGCGAGCATTTCATAGATCGCATCGCTGAAACGCAAAGTGTCAATCTGATTGTCGCGTATGAGGGCAAGATCGAAAAGCTGGAAGAGGATAAGCTTTTATTGCAAGAACAGATTAAAAATTGCGGCCGTCCGCTTGCGACCTTCGACGACACTTTTCGAACTGCTATCACCTTCCTTGGAAACCCGCAGAATTTATGGGATACAGGCAACCTCAATCACAAAAGATTGGTACTGAAATTGGCATTTTCAGAGCGACTGCCATATGTGCGAAATGAAGGTTTTCGAACTCCCGCAAAAGCGCTTCCATTCTCGCTTTTAGACCAAATTAAGGACGGTGAGTATAAGATGGTGCCCCCAGCGAGACTCGAACTCGCACTCCCGAAGGAACCGGATTTTGAATCCGGCGCGTCTACCAATTCCACCACAGGGGCACACCGCAATTAAGACGTTTAGGGATAATACTCATCTAAAAAAAATCTTCAACTTAAAAATTCACTTTTTAGAAGAGTTTGTTTTTGCCGCATAAGTCACGATTTGCACTCGTCACCACATATAAATTCTGATATCCATTCTTTCATGAGATCCGTATCCGATATTTTCAAAACGATTGAAACACAAGTCACCGAAGAAGAAATTAGTTTGGCGAAGCTTTTAGAAGTTTTTCACGAGCGCGCATTTGGTGTCTTTTTGTTTTTCTTTGCCCTGCCCGCCGCCCTGCCCCTGCCGGCGGTTGGTGTTGGCACGGTTCTTGGCATACCGCTTTTATTTCTTACGGCGCAACAAGCCATAGGCCGCCACACCATTTGGTTTCCGGCGAAATTAAAAGCCAAAACGTTTAGACGCGAAAAAATAATCGGCATGATTGCCTCTGCCACACCATGGGTCGAGCGCATCGAAAAAATTATAAAGCCGCGTTTAGAATTCATCACACAGGGCGTCTTTTCACACCTGATCGGGGTAATGGGATTCATCATGACATTGGCCGTGTGCCTCCCCTTTCCTTTAACGAATACCGTGCCGAGCATGGGCATTGCCCTGATGTCTGTCGGTGTTATTTCCCGTGACGGGCTTGCGGTTATTGCGGGCGCGATAATTGGCATGGGTTGGGTTTGCATGCTGGCGGCAGTTACGATATTCTTAGGGACAGAGGGGCTGGATATTATCAAGGACGTTATAAAAGGATATATCGCACCATGAAAAAACTATTGATACATTGCCTTGCCACACCGGCGATTGGCTTCTCTCTTATTGCATTAATGTCTCTGACAGCCGTAGGCGCAGCTCTATACTCCGAAGCCTTTTTAGGGCTGGAACCCTGTATTTTATGCGTCTACCAACGTTTCCCGTTTGCGTTGGCGTTTTTCCTATCGCTATTTGGTCTTACGATGCGCAAAAAACCAAAAGCCGTAGCAGCCATATATTCATTCACCGGCATCACATTTTTCGTCAATAGCTGCCTTGCATTCTATCACACAGGGGTTGAACAAAAATGGTGGATTTCAGCATTCGAGGGATGCGCCGTTCATTTCGAAGATGAAGGTGAAAAATCTATCCTTGAAAATATACTGAGCGCCCCAACCGCATCTTGTGCAGATATACCATGGCAAGACCCGATCATTGGCCTGTCTATGGCCAATTACAATGTGATTTTATGCTTGGGCTTGTTCGTATTCTGTATCGTATCGGCGGTAATGTATAACCTAAGACGCAGAAACAAGGTTTAAAACACCCACAACAACCGTGGCTATTCCTCCGTGGAACAAAAAAAATCCGATAGATTGCTTTAGGGTTCTTTTCTTGCCGAAATCAAATAGGTCGTCAAACATGGCGCTCACTTCATCATAATATATGCGTTAAATAATGTCGCTTATAACGACATACGCACAAAAAGTCAAGGTTTTCCGCGCCATACAGACCAAAACAAATAAAAAAAGAGCCGAAGAAATACGTCCGGCTCTGATTTAGGTTTAGTTAGATATATTTTATACGGTTATTTGCCGCTCTCCAAAGTTGTCAGGTATGAAACCATGACCATCCCCAAAAGAACATCAACCTTATAGGCAAGATACACGCCGACAAAAGCAATCACGACCGACATCATGTCATTCGTCAGCTTTTTACCGGACAGGATCATACTGGACAAAATCAGTGTCCAGGCCGCCCCAACCAGCGTATGCCAATGGCCGCCCTCAAAGAAAGAGCCCACACTACCATCGACAAGACCGAAAGTGCCCATGTAATGGCCGAGGAAGGTTGATAGCCCAACGAGCAACACGGTGTAGAACAAGAAAAACCCTACAGCCTGCGTCGTTGACCGTAATTGTGCTAGATTCGTTATATGATTAAACATAACATCCTCCTTTCATTGCACGTATGCGCGAAGCCTTAGACAGCCACCATGGCTATTTCTTCGACGTTGCGCCGGTTAATGGCAGACCTGAAAACCGCTTTCCGTGGCATGCCAATTCTTTTAATCCTCACTCAGCTCCGCATCCCAATATAAAAAGTCGCTCCAGCTCTCATGGAGGAAATTGGGCGGAAACTTTCTCCCGCTATGCCGCAGCTCAAATACTGTTGGCTGCCTTGGCTTTATGCGCGGAAACATTCCTATATCCTGCGGCATCTTATTGCCTTTTTTCGTGTTACAGCACTGACAGGCTGCGACAATATTTTCCCAATTTGTGCGCCCCCCCCGCGAACGCGGTATCACATGGTCAAATGTTAATTCATGCGTTGCAAAATCATCACCGCAATATTGACATTGCCATTGATCGCGCAAAAACAAATTAAATCGAGTAAAGGCCGGCTTTCGCGACGTTGTAACATATTCCTTAAGTGCCAAAACAGATGGCAGTTTCATCTCCAACTCGGGTGACCTGACCGTGCGCTCATATTCTGATACGACGTTCACACTACCACGAAAAATGGCCTTAACAGCATCCTGCCAAGACCATACCGATAAGGGGAAATAACTCAGCGGCCTATAATCCGCATTGAGTATTAATGCACTACATCGCTCCAACGGTACTGTCCTGTTCATCTTGCCGTCTCCTTTCATTAGGCATTGCACCTGCTCTGGGGATTACGGGCCAAAAGAATATCAAAACCGCATCATCCCGCGATTACATAATATAATTATATCACAGAAAGAAGTAATTTTATTACAATAAAAGTAAGTTTTTATGCTGCACTCCACAATTTTACATATTGCGCAACAAGCCATTGAAACACCACGATATTTTACATATCATTATCAGGCAGGAGCCCCGGTGCGTTTCCGTCATGTCCCAAACGATATTCCAACATCTCAATCTCGCGTACCAATTCATCCGGCGCAGGCGGTGCAGAAATTCCCATTTGCTGGTCTGCAGCATCCGCCTGTAACCAGTTATACAATTCAGCAGAAAACGGAATAGAATCGGGCGGACAAAATTCATCATATTGCGGGTCATCCGTATTATAGATCAGAACCTTATGCCCCTGAAATTCTCGCATCATCGGCACATGTCCGTTCACCCCAAGCATGGCATCAAAGCCACCTTCCTCAAATGGCAGATCCGCGACCAAAGACGGGTAATCAGACAGATGCGGTTTTTGCGGTACATCATCCATCAATGCTTTTAATGCGCGCCCTTGCTGCGTTTTTGTATTAGGGGAAATCACACACTCCCCTCTGCCGTGCCCGTTCTTCACATGAAAAAAATCATTATCCTGCATGGTCAATGGCTGCCCCGCGGCCATCATTCCAACATTTCCGCTTTGACGCACAGAAATCTCATAGACATTTTTTGGCGGCACATCATCACTTTGGCTGATCATGGAATTAATATAGTAATCCTCACCCTGCGGTATTTGCGCCATAAACCCTTCGCGCAAATCTTGTTTTACAATTTCATCAATACGGCTCATGACCAGATCCGTCGCTGCCCTTTGCTCCGCTACCCGTTCATCGTAATCTTCTAACATGACCAATGTTTGCCCCTGCGCAATAAAACAAATACGGGTGTGAGCGCTTGCATGTAGCTTGGCATCATCTTCAATCGGCTCATAATCATGCGGAACCTCAACGCCGTTTTGCTTTTGGCTGCTAATGACGGCGGGGGTTAACCACCCACCTGCAAACAACATTGCCTCAACGCGTTTTATATCCTTCTCATCAGATAATAAAGTTGCATCCTGCGGCTCGTAATACTGCCCGTCATAGCCAATGGGCGAAAACATATACATCTCAACCACATCTTTGGTTGAACCGTCCTCTTGGGCGATGCCGTAACTATTCTCATAAATTGTCGGGAATTGCTCATACCCCCGCGGATGAGATTGAATCTGGTTATCCTGCACCTGAATAACAGGTGCATTTAAACCGAGCGTTTCATGAATATTCGGATCAATTGATGCAATATTTTCAATCAAACGTTTCTTTGCAACCTCATCATTAAACACCGCGCGATCATGTGCAAATGCCTTATAAAACCCCTGACGCACAGAACCATAATGCGCCGCCGTTTTATAGGTTTCACCGCCCTCATCCAGCTTGAAAAGCTTATATGTTTCCATTGCATGATCCTTCATTTACATCAGGATAAAACATTCTTCAAAAACTGCATGCCCTTATCAATTCCGGCCTGATCAATGGAATGCGTTAAGCCACGGCACACATAGGTTTTAATATCATACCCATGCGCAGAAAGCGTTTCTTGGGCATTCTTTAACGCGGCAACCGGAACGACATCATCGTAATCACCATGAATCAAATGTATCGGCATTTTCTGCAATGCTGATGCATCGCAATCACCATCCCAAAGTAAAGCACCGGAATACCCCAGAACACCTGCGACTTTATCCTTAAAACGTGGCGCGCAATGCAAGCTGGTCATTGTTCCTTGCGAAAAGCCAAGCAAAACAACCTTATCCATCGGCACATCAAAACGCGCGGCCTGTGCTGTGACAAATTCCTCCACCTGATCAAAGACACCCTTCACGCCATCCAGCATCACCTTCGGGTCACGGTCCTGTAAGGAAAACCATTGAAAAGAGTTAGGGTAACCAGGCGGCACCATATCACAGGCAAAAGGCGCATCAGGTGAAATAAACATCGCATCAGGCACAGCGTTTGCCAAATACGGCGCGAGAGATATAAGGTCTTGCCCGTTTGATCCCACACCATGTAGCATGAAAATCAACGACTTAACCTTGTCGGCATCGGGGCCGAATTCATAATAATTCGATATTGTCATGGATTGTTTTCTAGCATAATCACGTTATATAGGATAGATAAACATAACGATATTTTGAAAGTAAACGAATGAAATTAAAAGGCGCAACGCTCCTCACTCTTATCTTGACCACGCAGGCTCATATTGTTCATGCAGAAGAACCTGCATTAAAAAGTCTTGAAAAAGAAAGCGCCTCCTACCTTAGCCTTTCAATAGAAAATGATAATTTCGGCGGTGGTACAGACCGTTTTTACACCAGCGGCGTTCGCGCAACTTGGTTTGATACAAACATTAACGTTCCGCCCGTTATTGACACGGTGGCGGAAAAAATACCGACATTTGATGTAAACAGCTCAACATCAACCTTTTACACACTTGGCCACAACATCTACACGCCCGAAGACATCAAAATTGCAGAACAACCGGAAAATGATCGCCCGTGGGCGGCCTTTTTATACGGCTCTGTCGGGCTTGCGAATGTAACCTATAACGAAACCGTCCCTGAACATGTCGACGAATTGGAATTCACCCTTGGCGTCATCGGCCCCGAAGCATTAGGTGAACAGACACAGAAATTCATTCACAAGCACGTTACGGATTCCCCCATTCCCAAAGGATGGAAAAACCAATTAGAATTTGAACCCGGCCTGATCGTATCATGGCAACGCCGCATGCCATTTGCCTATAGCCACGATTTCAAACACATGAATTTCCGCATTGAACCAAGTGTATCCGTATCATTAGGGAATGTGCGCACAAATATCGGAACGGGGGCAACTTTTGTTCTTGGCTCGACCAAGCTTATCGACACACCACCACGTGTGCGCCCTGCCCTCCCCGGCACAGGCGTTTTTGCAAATGGCGGCGATGGCTTTGACTGGCAAGTTTTTGCAGGATTACACGGGCGCGCCGTTGCACGCGACATCTTTCTTGACGGCAACACATTCAAAGACAGCCACAGTGTCGATAAAGAATATTTCGTCGGCGATGTAAACGGCGGTGTATCACTCATGTATGATGATTGGCGCTTGTCTTACACTCTGAACCTGCGCACCAAGGAATTTAAAGCCCAAGATGAAAACAGTGTCTTCGGCTCTGTCACACTGACGAAACGGTTTTAACCCTATACATATGTTAAATTCTTGATACAATGTTGCCAGGTTGATCAGGAGGGAAAGCAGCCATGAAATACGATTTATTACACATTCAGGGAAAACCATATGTTTTGGTTCCGCTACATGATTACCGTGACCTGACAGGTAGCGGACAAGACAGCGAACTTCCCGATGATGTACTGGATCAAATTTCTGCGCGCCAATCGCACCCGATTAAAATCATCCGTAAATTCCGCCAAATGACGCAATCTGATTTGGCCGAAAAATCGGGCATTTCCCGCCCCTATTTGACAGAGATTGAAACCGGAAAAAAAGACGGATCATTACGTGCCATGAAGGCTATCGCCGGTGCCCTTGGGGTTAATGTCGGTGATTTAACCTAAAATAACTTATGACTTTGAGTATCTAAACATGCCCGTACGCCTTGCAACACTTGACGACCTTGATGAAATCCAAGATCTTTCCGCATTCTGGGATGAGCAAAACGCCGAGCCTGTTCGCGCGGAAATTCTGGCGGATTATATCGAAAACGACCGCGTTTTTTGTGTACAGGAAGAGGAAGATATTCTTGGCGTTACCATCGTTTCGCAAAATGCAGATAAAAGTGTGCATATCGCGCGCTTCTTTGTGCATCCCGATTATCAAGGCGAAGGCTTAGGCAGCGAAATGATGACAGAGGTCACAGCCCTCCTTGATGAGGAATGCACACCCGCATTCGCTAGCGTCGCGGGCACAAACCCTGCAATGAGCCTCTATGAACGTTTTGGTTTCGAGGAGACAGACAGCTTCAATCCGCCAACAGATGAGCACATTGCCTTGATGCGCGCACCCGAGCCATAATCACAAAAGCTTAGCGCTTTTTTAACGCTCCCATAAATCCGCGTACAATTTCACGTGCAATTGTCCGCCCGACAGACGAACTAAGAGAGCGCACAAGCGATTTTACTGCCGCTTCGCCAACGCTTTGCCTGCTTGATGAACGCTTCTTCGGCTTTGACACCTTTTCTTTTTCAGCATGTTTCGCGGCCTTTGCGGCACGTTCCTGTAAAACCTCATAGGCAGATTCATTATCGACGGCCGTATCATATTTATCGGACATCAGGCTTTCCATCATAATGCTTTTACGCACAGCCTTTGTAACCGGACCCAATTTAGAGGATGGCGGACGGATCATTGTACGCTGCACGATGGATGGCTGCCCCTTGCCCTCCAAAGTGGAAACAAGCGCCTCACCCACCCCCATTGCGGTGATAACTTCCTCGACGTTAAAGGCAGGGTTCGCGCGATATGTTTGTGATGCCATGCGAATGGCTTTTTGCTGTTTCGGAGTAAACGCGCGCAATGCGTGCTGTACGCGGTTTCCAAGCTGCCCCAATACAGTATCAGGTATATCATCGGGGCTTTGAGTGACAAAAAACACGCCAACGCCCTTTGATCGGATCAAACGCACAACTTGCTCGACCTTTTCCAATAATGCCTTTGGGGCGTCGTTGAACAATAAATGCGCTTCATCGAAGAAAAAGACAAGCTTCGGGCGATCCGCATCACCGGCTTCGGGCAACTCCTCAAACAGCTCAGATAACATCCAAAGCAAAAACGTACCGTAAAGACGCGGAGAATTCATTAATTTATCCGCCGCCAGTATATTTACCATACCGCGCCCATCTTTATCTGTGCGCATAAAATCGCGTAGATCAAGTGCAGGTTCACCAAAGAATTTCCCTGCGCCTTGATCCTCTAAACGAAGTAATGAGCGTTGAATTGCACCGATTGACTGCGGCGACACATTTCCATAGGCCGAAGAAATCTCTGCGCGCTGCTCATTCACAACATTAAGTAATGCGCGTAAATCCTTTAAATCAAGCAATAAAAGTCCCTGCCCATCCGCAACACGGAAAGCGATATTTAACACACCCTCTTGCGTATCATTCAGCTCCAACATACGCGATAACAAAAGCGGACCGATTTCCGATACGGTCGTTCTTACGGGGTGCCCTTGCTCACCGAATAAATCCCAGAAAACCGTGGGGAAAGGGGCAGCATCATACTCATCCAAAAACCCGATAAGCTGCGACCTTTTAACAAGGAAATCCTCCATTTCGGAATCACGCGACAAGCCGGACAAATCACCTTTTACGTCCGCCATAAAAACAGGCACACCTGCACTTGAGAATCCCTCCGCAAGCACCTGAAGAGTAACAGTTTTTCCTGTTCCTGTTGCCCCCGCAATCAAACCATGACGATTCCCCCACTTTAACGGGAAATATTGGTTCTCACCCTCACCATTGTCACTCTTACCAAGGAATATTGCATCATCTTGCAAACATGTCATATCCGCCCCCATTAACTTAACTTATGCACGTAAGAATTTGATTGCATTATCTAAATCCTCAATTAAGTCTTGCGGATTCTCATTCCCGATCTGAAACCTTAGGAACACGCCTTCTTTTTCCCAATTTGAGCGGTAGCTCTTCATATCTTGCGGCTGAATCAGGCTTTCATACCCACCCCAACTACTCCCGACAGGGAAAAGCGCAAGCGCATCAACAAAGCGTCCCACCTGCTCCATAGAATATTCAGGCTTGAACAAAACGCTAAACAAACCATTGGTCGTTTTAAAATCACGTTTCCACGTTTTATGCCCCGGTGATTTTTGTAAAATCGGGCAATATATTGCTTGCACTTCCTTGCGGCGCTCAAACCAACTAAGGACGCACATCATATTCTTATGCGCATGATCCAAACGCATCTCTAGCGTACGAAGGCCGCGCATCGCGAGGTACAAATCCTCTGCTGCGGCGCATGTTCCCAAATTCACGGCACAGGATTTCAATTTTTTATAATGCGCCTCATCATCCGCCACGGCAACACCAAGGTTAACATCGGAATGCCCGCCTAAATATTTCGCCGCCGACTGCACAGAAATATTCACACCATGCGATAGCGGTTTAAACAAAACCCCCGCAGAATAAGTGTTGTCCATGACTGTTAAAATGGCGTTCTGCTTTGCGATGCGTACAATCGCGGGAACATCTTGCACATCAAATGTCGCTGAGCCCGGCGATTCCAGATAAATCATCTTTGTGTTTTCGCGGATTAAATCTTGAATTCCTGCACCGATTAACGGGTCGTAATATTCAATATCGACGCCGAAACCTGCCAACTGCTTATTCGCAAAAAAACGCGTTGGCGGATAACAACTATCGACCATCAAAACATGATCTCCGCTTTGCAGAAATGCCAACATCGTGGTGGTAATCGCCGCCAAACCACTGGACGCTGTGATCGCATGAAAACCACCTTCCAACGCGGCAATTGCTTCCTCGAACGACTGCGATAGCGGATTATTCACACGCCCGTACCGATATTTCGTATTCGGGTCAAAATAAGCCGCCAAATCTTTGTATAAAATGGTCGATGTACGACAAATAGGCGGATTTACAACACCAAAATAATCATCGGGCTTACGCCCTGCATGCATCAAGTCCGTTTCTCTACGGTACTTTTTATGATCACTCATAAACTTTCACCTCATATTCCCGATCATGCTGCAAGGCAGGGATAGCGCCGCGCGCAGTTTCAACCTCCTGCAGATCAATTTCATGTATGATATACCCTTCGCCGCTTTCTTTTTGCGCCAAAACGCGCCCCCACGGGCCGATAATCATGGAATGACCATATGTTTTGCGCCCGCCCTCATGCTCGCCCACTTGCGCGGCAGCCATAACATAAGAACCCGTTTCAATTGCGCGCGTGCGAAGCAATGTTTCCCAATGCGCCTGCCCCGTCGGCACGGTAAACGCCGCCGGAACACATAAAATATTCGCACCCGCCTTCGCAAGATCGCGATATAAATGTGAAAAGCGCAGATCGTAACAAATGCTCAAACCGACCTTAAAATCTCCGTCTATTCCCGCAACAACGGCCTGCGCGCCGGGGCGCATCACATCGCTTTCGGCGTGGATCTCCCCCGTAGGCAGCTGCACATCAAACAGATGGATTTTATCGTAAACAACCTTCAACGATCCGTCAGGTGCAAAGAAGAACGAGCGATTGAGCAATCTCTCATCTCCCGCCTTAATCGCCATAGAGCCGACCAATATGGTTACGCCAAGCTCCTTCGCGAGATCAGAAAAGAACGGCACACCGGGGTGCGTTTCCTGCGCCTGCGCACTATCCTTTTTCAGATGAGCGGGAAAGCGGATATGGCACGTATTTTCAGGAGTCACAATAAATTGCGCGCCATCCGCTGCGGCTTGCCGCACATACGCACCTGCCTTTTCAAGGTTTTGTGCAATATCAGGGCCGCTCGTGATTTGAACACACGCGACCTTTAATGTCTTAACCATTGAGAATCACATCCAGTTTGCCTTCGGCATCTAACGCATGCAAATCATCGCATCCGCCATAATGCACATCATTGATAAAAATTTGAGGAACGGATTTTGGCCCGCCTGTACGCTCAACCATTTTTGCACGCGCATCATCATCGCCGGTGATATTATATTCTGTAAATTCAACCCCTTTGCGATTAAGCAATCCCTTTGCTTTGATACAATAAGGACATGTTGTCCACGTGTAGATTTCAACATTGGCCATACGATTTAAACCCTTTCCTGAATGTAAACCCTTGCAGTTCAATAAAAGGCGATTATAGTGCCTTAAGAAGGGCTTGAACATGACAAAATCAAAAAAATACACGGCAGATATTTTGATTTCAGGCGCAGGGATTGCAGGGCTGACGCTTGCGAAACTCCTTGCGGATAAGGGCTTGTGCGTTCACATAATTGAACCAAACAAACCCGCCACCGAAAAAGACACCCCCGTAACAGGGCGCACCGTTGCCCTGATGCAAACATCACTGAACGTCCTGAAGGCCGCAGGAACAAAAGAATTTCACGAATCAATCGGCACCAAAATGGAAGTCATGTGCTTAATTGATGACAGCATGCGCGGACAACAAACCATCACATCAGAATTTGATGCCTTTGACATCGGCCTTGATTATTTCAGCATGAATATTCCGAATGACAAATTGCGCGCTTATCTTTTCGAACAATGCGATGCCCATGAAAACATCACGATGCATTGCCCTGTTATGCTCGAAGATTACAAAATCGAAAACGGCGCACGCGTCATTGCCACACTTGACAATGGCGAAACCATATCCGCAAGCTTGATTGTCGGCGCAGACGGGCGCGGATCGCTGGTGCGTAAAATTGCAGGGATCAAAGCGCACAGAACACAATATGATCAATCGGCCATAACCTGCGTTATCAACCATTCCAGATCACATAACAATACATCCACCGAATTTCACCGCGAAGGCGGCCCCTTTGCTCTTGTCCCCATGATGGGCAATCAATCGAGTGTCGTTTGGGTTGAAAAAACGCCGCGCGCCGATGAATTAATGAAATTACCAAAAGACGCATTCGAAAACACATTACAGGCGGCAACAAACAATATTCTTGGCGGTATTACATTGGAAACCGCGCCGCAATGTTGGCCGCTTTGTGCAATTAAGGCCGATAGACTGACGGCACCGCGCACCGCGCTCATTGCCGAGGCCGCGCATGTCATGTCCCCTATCACGGCACAAGGGCTAAACCTCTCCTTGCGGGATGTCGCAACACTGGCTGAAACCATTTTTGATACAGCCAAAATCGGCGGCGATATAGGCGCACAAAGTACCTTGCGACAGTATGAAAAACGTAGATCAATCGATATCGGCACGCGCTTTTTCGGAGTTGATCGCATGAACCGTATCGTGGGAACACACCGCGCCCCTATCAAAGACATCCGTCGCATTGGGCTCAAGATGGTTGATCGGTTCTCTCCGCTTAAAATGCTGGCGATGCAACATGGCCTTGCCCCAAGCCTCGATAGCGGTCGCATTACACGCGGCGAAACACTATAGCCTTAGAAATCATCACGAAGCACACGCGCAAGCGTCAGAACATCCACACGCTTTGCGCCCCCCGTCATTAATGTTTTTACGCATTCATTTGCCGTCGCGCCTGTGGTAAACACATCATCAACCAACACAATATTTTTGTTATTTATCAATTCATTGCATGAATTACTTATACGAAACGCGCGGTTCACATTCTTCTTTCGCTCTTCGTGGCTCAAATGCCCCTGACTGGGGGTTGATCGTACCCGCAACAACGCCGCAGGCAAAACATCAACACCACTTACGCGGGATAATTCATGGGCCATAATCGCAGCCTGATTATATCTGCGAGCGATTAAACGCCGCCTGTGCAACGGCACGGGAACGAAATAATCCGCCCCCTCAATCATATGTTCACCTGCCCGCAACAGCCACGGGATAAAGCTCGGCACGATATGGGGTTTATCGCCATGCTTGAACGCAAGGATCAGATCGCGGCTGGCCTCGTCATACACAAGGGGCGCGCGCGCACTCACGAAGGCAGGAGAGCGTCGCAGACACGCCATACATAAGCCGCCATCACCAACATCTTCGCGATCAAAATCAAACGGCACACCACAACACCGACACATCGGATCCGCGATAAAATTAAGCTTTGCCCATGCCGCAGAGGACACCATGCCTTGCGCATCAACAATATCGCCTGTAACCGGACAACGCGGAGGTAAAACCGTGTCCAGAATCCGCATCCACAGGCGTTCAATTTTTTCTTTTCTTACGGCCATAAAAACACACTAAACAAAGCCCGATAGATTTTCCAATAAATTGTTTTGCATCAAAAGCATAAGACACGTTATTATGTACGTCTTGAAAAAAATAAAATAAACGATATAAAAGCGGGATATTAAAGGGGACGCCCCAAGTCAACAAGTGAGGGGCAAACGACAAGTATGGTAGAAATCAATAAGCCTGAAGAAGACGATCTCTTTGAAACGACCAAGATAGATTATATCGAGGAGCGTAACTATCTGCTGCGTGATGTACCGTTCACAACGGTGCGCCGTGCATGGTTCACCCTATCCCACCTTATGCTGGATGATAATTCTAGGGTTATGCATTTAGGCTGCGAAGATGGCATGCTGACCTATACGATGGCCGCACTTAATCCGCGTTTGCGTTTTATCGGCGTTGATAAAAGTAAGCAAACAATCAAGGATGCCAAGGAAAAATACATTCTGCACAATCTTGAATTCAAGGTCGGTGACGTATCCGGTGACGTTGCGGAACCGGAATCTTTAGATGCAATCATCAACTCCTTTACGCTGCACCAGGTTTATTCAAACGCACGTTACAACGAGCGCATGGTCAGCGACACATTGCGCAAACAATTTTCAATGCTCAAAGATGACGGGCTAATGTTTATTCGTGACTATGCAAAGCCGCCAGTTGGTGAATTTGTATTGATCGAAATGCATGACGAAGAAAGCAAAGGCGACAGCCTGGAGGAGTTATCCGAAGCGGATCTTCTTGTTTGGTATTCCGAACATGCGCAGCCCAAACAAGATCCGGGGTGTGGTGGCTTCTTTCTGGAAGAATTACCGCCGCGTTTCCCGCGCACACGCCTGTTCCGTCTGCCGTATAAATGGGCCTATGAATTCATTATGCGTAAGGATAATCGCGACATATGGGAAAGCCATTTACCGTTTGAATACACATTCTTTTCCGTTGATGAATTCAGGCATGAATTACGATCACTTGGCGCACGCATGGAATATTCAGCCCCGCATTGGGACGAAGATTATATTCGTACAAATTTCGAAGGGCATTTCCGCCTTTTAAAATCTGATGGTGATGTTATCGGCGACCCGCCAACAAGCTTTATTGCCGTTGCCCGCAAATTGCCTGAACGATCAAGCCTGAATATTCAGGAACGCCGTATCACATTAGAGGATGAAGGCGATCTTGTTGTCAAAACCATGCGCGATCAAAAAGACGGTACATTGGTTGATGTTGTTACCCGTGACATGGAAACAGCAGAGATTATCCCCTATCGCATTAACGATGAGGGGCGCCTGTATATCTATCTTCATGATGGGGTTGTACGCGGTATAACAAATGCGGTCGCCCGAAGCGGCGCCAATATTGACGGACGTGAATGGTCGGGGCACATGACAGAGGCCATCACAACCGATATTAAAGACATTGTAAATTTAGGCCCGGTTAATGAGCGCACAACAGCGAAATTCCTGAAGTCTCATATCGGATTAAAACAAAAAGGCGACAGCACCCTCAAAGAGGGTCCTGTTTATTACCCGGATCCGAATTATATCGATGAGCGCGTTCACACCTACTACGTCGAAGTTGCCGATGAGCGCAAAGCCTTTGCGCCGAAACGGAAAATCCTTGAACAGCACCGCTTTCAGGCAAAAGGTGTTATTCGCGAATTTAACGCACAACAAATCCTAGATGCGATCGCCGTGGGTCTTATTCCGAACTCACGACTGGAGCTACAGCTCTTGTCATTGATGCAACATATCGGCGTCAAAGCAGAGAACTGGATTGCCCGTGATGTTTTCATTGCATCCGGAAAAATCACGCAAGAGTTCAAAGTACGTGATTTCTTGAAACAAGTTGGGAACAGCGATAAGCGTTTCAAAGAGGTCAAAGGGTCTGCCGGACAATTACGTGCCATTAATTCAATTTTCGTTGAAGAGGGCTTTAGCCAAGGCGGCCGCACAGGCATCTCATCAGAACATCTCGACTTTGTGTTATCCGATGAAAAAACCATCAATACAGCCGTTGTTCTGCCACTGACAAAAAGCATAAAAGGTGATGTTCACGCAGGGTTCACGGTTAAGCACATGCCAATCCCGCAACGTTTTGAGGGCAAAGGATTAAGTGCGAGCGTACCGCAGTTCAACATTCCGAAAGAAATCGTGAATTACAAAATGTTGAAACAATTTATTGCTGAAAAATTCGGTGTTACGCCTGATATGGTTCTGAAACTCGGTGAAAGCTACTACAGCCATGTCGGCATCACACCGCAACGCATACACCCGTTTGCGATTGCCGCCCCGCCAACGCAATTCAAAGACCCGAGCATGCGCTTCATGCCGATTTACCAATACATGCTACTTTGGAAATCAATTTCCAAGGAACAACACTTCATGACGACAATTGCCCGCGCATACAGATACATGCCCGGCCACATGAAATTACAGGCGCGCCGCGATGTCAAAGTCCTGCTTGAGGATATCTTTAAATCCGCACAGCCCGATTGGTCGATGCCGCAACCCGTCACGCCGACCGATGGCCGCACATTCAAAATCAGACCAACGGAAACACCATTGCCGCTTGCACGCACGGCAAAAGACATCTTGAGCGGATCAAGCGAAGAGGTCACCACACCGGCCAAAGCCGCAGAAGAAAAGATCAAGAAAAAGCGTAAAAAGAAAAAGCTTGGCATTGCAGAAGGCAAAGACGCACAGAGCAAAAACCTTGACGCGGAATCGCCTGATGAAACCGACATTGAGGAAGAAAACCAAAAAGCCAAAAAGCATTTACGCGATTCAATGGAACATGATATTGACGATGAAACAGATGATCTAAATGATATCTCTGATGATTACGACAATGATGATGTCGATTTGGTGGATGATTTCCAAAAGGAAATTGAGGCCATCAGGCAGGCTCTGGAAGATGAAAAGAACGAACCGAAGCCGGAATAATGGCACAACCTGAAACCAGCAACGCGGATATCACCGTGTTTGATCGCCACCGCATCAAACACAACCGTGAACGCGCACGCGCAACATTCGAACAATATGATTTTTTGTATGAATGGAGCCGCAAAAACCTTGCGGATCGCCTGCTTGATATAAATCGCACATTCGAAAACACGGTGAATATCGGATCACGATGCCCCATCACGAAACATGACAAAATTGAAAACGTACTGACACTCGATCTATGCGATGCACCGCTCTCGGATATTAACGGCCATTACGTGCAGGCAGATGAAGAATTTCTGCCACTCAAACCGCAAAGCTGCAACCTGATCATCAGCAATTTAAACCTGCACTTTGTGAATGATTTACCGGGCGCTTTATTACAAATTAAAAATGCTCTCAAACGTGATGGCCTGTTCATCGCATCAATCCTTGGCGGTGAAACATTGCATGAATTGCGCCAAACATTCACTGAAACCGAAATAGAAATGTATCAAGGCATCAGCCCGCGCATCGCCCCGTTCGCGGACAAGGCGCAAATGGGTGACTTGCTGCAACGTGCGGGATTTGCATTACCCGTTGTTGATTCAGATATCATTACGGTAACATATGACCACATATTCAAATTAATGCATGATTTGCGCGGCATGGGCGAGAACAACGCCATATCTGCACGACAAAAAACACCATCACAACGGCAGTTTTTCATGAACGCAGCGCAAAGATATCAGGAGAACCACGCAGAAAGTGACGGACGCATCCCCGCTTCATTCGAGGTCATTTTCCTGTTAGGATGGGCGCCACATGAGTCACAGCAAAAGCCGTTAAGACCAGGCAGCGCAGAACACAGCCTGGCCGAAGCCCTAAACACCACAGAGATTAAAACAGGGGAAAAAACCACGCCATGATGAAGATTGATATGATCCCGATCATCAGTGATAATTACGCCTACTACGTTGAATCTGATGACGGCGTTGGCGCCATTATTGACCCGGGCGAAGCCGCTCCCGTCATTGCTTATCTTAAGGCACACAACAAAACGCCCTCTTATATTATCAATACACATCACCATTGGGATCATGTAAACGGCAATCCAAAGCTTCAGACGCTTTATGACTTACCAATTGCCGCACCTGAAAAGGAAATCTCAAGCGTTAAAGGCAATGTGACAATACCGTTAAATGATGGCGATATATTCAATATCGGCAACGCACAGGCACATATCATCGAGACCCCCGGCCACACGCGCGCCGGAATATGCCTGTACTTCCCCGAGGCAAAGGCCGTCTTCACGGGCGACACACTGTTTTCAATGGGCTGCGGACGCTTATTTGAAGGTACAGCCGCAGATATGTACAGGTCATTTCAAAAACTAGCCGCCCTGCCTGATGATACGCTTGTCTATTGCGGACATGAGTACACAAAGGGAAATGCCGGCTTCTGCCTTGCGCAAGATCGTGAAAACCCTGCCCTTAAAAAACGTATCGAAGAGGTCAAAGCCCTGCGCGCGCAAGATAAACCGACAATACCGACAACAATCGGGCAGGAAAAAGCCACAAACATTTTCATGAAAGCAAAAAGCGCGGAGGAATTCGCCGCGCTTCGTCAAAAGAAAGATAATTTCTAATTGCCTGATTATTCTTCTTCGCTGCCTGATTTTGGCGCTGTACGGCGTCTTTTGGGCTTCGATTGAATTTCCACGCCGCCGCTGCTTTCCTTAGGGGCATTGTTTCCACCAGCTTTGGGGCCGCTATTATTGTCCTTTGGAACCTTTTTAGAAGAACGGTGTGGTGGAATAGGCAAGGGCTTTGATGTCATTTGATCACGCTCGCTCAAGGCCAATTCAATTTCCAAACGCGAAGACACCTTACGTAATTCATGAATGGCGGCGTGCAATTCTTCCTGCGCCTTGGCATCCTTTTTCTGTCCGTCCCAATTCAGAAAAGCTTTTAGACAGTTTTGTGATGCTTCTTGTAAACGTGTTTGGATGTCATCCATAAATCAGATCCCTTTTGTATTAAATTCTACTCGCTCAACACTGTATCTATTTGATGTGTGCGGTGCAAGGTATATCAAAGTATAAAATCGTTTAAAATCAAATCAGTCACAATGCTCTAGCTCGCACCAAAGACATTATTGATTTGTTGCGTAACACGAATGAAGGTTGTGCGCTTCGACAGCTCCTTTAATCGTTTCGCACCAACATATGTACATGCGGAACGTACACCGCCCAAAACATCCTGTAACGTACCGGAAATATCACCGCGATACGGGATTTTCACCGTCTTACCCTCACTTGCGCGATATTCTGCAACGCCGCCCTTGTGCTTGGTCATTGCCGTATCACTACTCATTCCGTAGAAGGTTACGAACTTTTCGCCATCCGCCTCAATAATATTCATCTCGGATTGATCGTGTCCCGCAAGCATTCCGCCAAGCATAATGAAGTCCGCGCCCGCACCAAAGGCTTTGGCAAGATCACCCGGAACCGTACAACCGCCATCCGCACAAATCAGGCCACCAAGACCATGTGCCGCATCTGCGCATTCAATAATCGCCGATAATTGCGGATAACCGACACCGGTCATTTTACGAGTTGTACAAACACTACCGGGGCCGATACCGACCTTTACCACATCAACACCCGCCAGAATAAGCTCCTCGACCATTTCACCGGTAACAACATTTCCGGCCATAATCGTAAGATCAGGGTATTTCTCACGCGTACCTTTTACAAAATCAACAAAATGCTCACTGTAACCATTGGCAACATCAAGACATATTTTCTCTACTTTATTCGGACATTTTTGCATAAAGGCATCTAATTTCTCCTGATCTGCGGTGACCATACCAATGCTGTACCATGCAGATTGCGCATCATTTTCATTGAAAAACGCGATCAAATCCTCAAGCGGATAATGCTTATGCAGGGCAACACTCATTTTTGCGTCATGTTCCAAAAACGCTTTTGCCATGGAAAATGTACCGACACCATCCATGTTCGCCGCAATAATCGGAACACCGTGATAGCTTCTCTTACTCCACTTAAAGACATAATCTCTGGTGATGTCGACATCTTTACGCGAACGCAATGTAGATCGCTTCGGACGGATCAAAACATCTTTAAAGTCCAGTTTAATATCTTCTTCTATACGCATGGTATTCCTTTACTTTTTATATTTTCATCATGTCTTTATTTGAAAAATTTTGCTGCGGCATCCTGCGATGCTTTTTTACGCTCTATATCCTGTTTAACGCGGTCAATCTCCCCTTCCAATGCATTGATATATTCATTCAAATCGGCGACTGACAGGTTTTCAAGGTTTCGCGGAAACGCACCGTCTTTTTTTACAGGAAGATCATCATCAAGGAACATTCGATACACTCTCGCGATTGCTTGGGAACATATAGAGTTTTACACCAAAAACACTAAAAGCATATTAACGTAAAAGCAACGCCTATATTCATTTTCAGCAAAAAGCCCGTACATGTAAAAAAAGCTGGTATTCAGGCAAAAGATCGCTTATGGTCGATACCGTTCCCTAATAAATTGATTAAAATATAGCATTGAACCAAGGGACAGGTTCGGATGCCCTTCATGATTTGAATATTGTTTTAAGGAGAAGACAATGGCGAAGGCCGCACAACAAAGCGCAGTATTATTAATGCCAAAAGCAACATCTGTTTGGCTGATTGAGAACACAGCGCTAACATTCAAGCAAATCGCAGAATTCACAGGTATTACAGAAATCGAAGTTGAAGCTTTGGCAAACGAAGAAATCGGCAAAGGCCTTGTTGGTCGCAACCCGATTGATCATGGCGAATTATCACAAAAAGAATTAGACCGTTGCGAAGGTGATCCTGCGGCATCGCTAAAACCTGCTAAAAGAGACCTTCCTGTGGTACGTGTGCGTTCAAAGGGCCCGCGTTATACTCCGGTTTCTAAACGCGGTGATAAGCCTGATGCGATTGCGTATATCCTGAAGCATAACCCTGAAATTTCAGATGCACAGATTTGTAAACTTGTCGGTACGACAAAACCTACTATCGCATCTATCCGTGAGCGTACACACCCGAATTCATCGAATTTACGTCCGCGTCACCCTGCTGATCTTGGTTTGTGTACATATACAGAATTCGAAAAAGCCTATGAAAAAGGTTTAAAAGCAGCAGGTAAAGATCCTGAAACGATTAAAGCCCAGCGTGAAGCACAACTTCAGGCAATGAACGCACCGGCAGACGAAGAATCACAACAGCCAACAGGCGGTTTTGACTTCTCGAACTTCCTACCGGGTTCAGAGGCGCCAAGCGAAGATGACATATTCTAGGTCATCGCAATGAATACAAATAGCAAAAGCCGGGTCAATCGCCCGGCTTTTTAAATTTCAAATCAATGGCTGTATTACGCGGTTTGCCGCGCCATTTCTTCCTCATACATCAGTTTCTCTTTCACCATTAACTTTCTTTTCTTTAGAATATTAATGTAAATATTGTCTACCGACGGACTTTTACGCGCTTCATCCAACTCCTGCGCCAGCACTGCATGACGTTCTTTCAAAGCAATCACACGAGAGTTGATATTCGATACTTCGGATACGGTAGATAAAGGCATACGTTTCCTCCAATTGTTGAGATGTGAACATATAGGATAACGCGAATTTTGACGAAAATCAAAACAGACTGAATCACTCCAATTTATCAGTTCTTTAAAGTAATTTCTAATATGGGCATTCTTTCAAAAACACGATTCATCATTAAAAATAGGAACAATTTTCTATTTTCATGCGTTTTTGTCCCGAGAGGAAAAATATTTTTGAAAGGACATAGTATGATTACTCAAATTGACTCATTGATTGCGCCTGATGAAAAAATACTCCGTGATGCTCGCACGCATGAAATTGTGTTTTTAAAACCGTTCTTAGCCATCACATTCGCCCTAATCGTTGCCATTTTCTTTCATCCGATTGTCGGTGGCGCCATATTGGTGATGAGTATTTATCCGGTGTATGTATCCATTGTTAACTACATAACGACACATGTTATTCTAACCGACCAAAAAGTTATGGTGCGCACAGGTTATTTATCACGAGATTGGGTTCAATTACCCATTGAACGTGTTGAAACGGCGTATTTAGCAGAACCTATAATCGGTCGCGTTTTTGGATATTCAACTGTCATTATTACGGGGATCGGATCAGGCACATTAGCGATTCCACAACTTGTTGGCGGAGACGCTATCATCCGTGAATTACAGGAACGTCTAACACATCAAAACAGAACAGTTGAATTACAGATCGAAGGTGAAAGATTCGAACGTGTCAGAAGACAGGCGGCGTTTTAATACTCTTTTACACTGTGAGAAAAACCCGGGCGCCCCTTTCCTCGCCCGGTTTTTTTATCTCCCAACTAAAAAAAGCCCCCTCCACTTCCATATATAAAAAAACCTTCCCCAAATATATGGGGAAGGTTTTCGTCCAATGCTCTTATACAGTGCTTAGTTGTAATTAGATTGATCAGCATTGGCCGGTGCTTCTGAAATTTCATAAGCAGCTTTCCATTCTTCAAGGCCGATCAAGTTATTTTCATCTTTATCCAGCTCTTGAAAACCCTTTTCAATAAATTCCTCGGCAGAAAGACCGTTCATATTTTTATCAAATTTTGACAAACCTGACATTTCGAAAAACGTACCGTAATCATATTGCACTTCTTCGTCCAAACCGTCGTTGTTCGTATCAACATATGTCACAGTTTCAACTTCCATCGGAATAATTGTCATCACTGTTTTGTGATCCCATTCCAAATTATCAATCATGTGGTTACCATCACGGTCAAAGCTTTTGAACAAACGTTCACCAACTTCTTCTTTTGTGAATTCACCATCACCATTAGCATCAAAAGCCGAGAAATTTACTTCGTTGATGTCGGGTAATTTCTTTTGCTCAACCTGCACCTTTGTTGTCACTGTCTCTGCTTGAGCATTCATAGTAGGAGCCATCAATGCCGTAAAAACAGCTGCCCCTGTCATTAATTTATAAAACATAATTCGTCCTTTCTATGTTTCTTCTTTTCATAGAGCAAACGCAGAGCATAAAAATTTAGTTCAAAAAAAATGCCCGCGCATACACGCGGACATTAAATAAAATCATAAAGTTACCTGAAAATATTAAGCAGCATCCTTCATTGTTTCTTTCAATGCCTTCATATAATCGTGGCTTTTCTGCAGAGCAGATAGCTCTTGGTGAAGCATCGTTTTTGTTTCGGGCAAAACAGAATCATTTGCAACGGCATCTTTCATAGAGTTCAAACATCTATCTTCTGCTTCCTCCAGATGAGATACCAGTGTCACATCGGGCTTTGTACTAATTTTGCTAATCAACACACCGAATATTTCACGTGTTTTACCGATTAACGTTTCTTCTGCTTCCGGATCTCCGCCGTTCGCGCGCACCTGGCCTTGAATTTTTTTGTACACGTCTTTGTGAAGATGTTCTAATTGCAGGAACGTTTCTTTTAAATGGGCGCTTTCAACTTGGTCGCGCGCTTCTTCGTAAAACTCGCTTGCGTCTTTATTTATATTAATAAGCTTAGCCAGTTCTTTATTTTCTTGTGTAAACATCAAGGTTTTCTCCTTTATTTTAAGTGGGGTATACAAAACCAACGAAGACCACCACATATTGTTCCGAAAAATACTGCCTTTATGCTGTTACAAAACTGAAACAAAATTTTTCAATACTGAAACAATTCAGGCATTTTCCTGTTACATTGCGCTCATAAGATTTTCTCATCAACAAACGATGAGGTATTAAAAATGTCTTACCTACCAACACAGATTAAAGCCAACACAAACAGCAATTTAAATGATGCGTTTGTAAAACAAGGCGTAACACCACGCGAACACATTTTGGCACTTCGCGCCAATAAAGGCGGCATTCAAAATGTAGGATCACTTATAGAACAGCTTGCAGACCTATGTGAACAGGCGGAAAAGCAAACCGGTAATATCGACTATATTGATGTCCGCCTGAATTAAAAAATTACTGAAAACGTTTTAGTTTTACTCTTACCTACCTACTCTTAACTAACTAACTCTGCCGGCCCCGCGCCGGCATTTTTTTACCTTAAATTTAAAGAATTTATTTTTTTTGGAACAATAAAAACAATCATACGTTGGCAGGGCATATCAAGCGAATGACCAAAGGAGACTAGATATGAAAAAATTACTTTTAACAGCAGTATCAGCAACAGCCCTATTAACAGCAGGTGGTGCGATGGCTGCAGATGAGCGCACACAAAGTCAATCTGATGCTACGCATGTGACAAGCGAAGAAATGAAGCAAGGCTGGGAAGATACAAAAGATGCAGTATCGGATGCCGCACATGATGCCGCACAAGCAACAAAAGATGCCTATTCTGATCTTAAGAATGCAATGTCTGATGCGACAAGCCCAAATAACGTTAAAGTTCAAAACGTTACGGTTAATGAAAACGCAATGGCTAGCAACATGATCGGCCAACCGGTGATGAACAGTGCAAACGAACGTGTTGGTACATTAAATGACCTTATCATTGATGAAAATGGTGATGTTGAGCTAGCAATCATTGGTGATGGTGATTTCTTCGGTACAGGTAAAGAAGTTGCTATCGACTATAATCTTGTTGCCCAGAATAGTGCCAATGGCACGACCGTGGCCCCTTTAACAGAAGAAGCAATCAACAGTGCTGTTGAATTCTCTTATATTGATACAAATGCTCAGAACGTAAAAGTTCTTCCTATGAAGGCATTGAGCGTAAATAACGTTCTGGATGGTGACATCATTGCGCCTAACGAAGAAGTTTTGGCAAGCATTGATGACTTGATCATTCAAAACGGTGCGGTTGACCATTTTGTGATTGGCTATAATGAAACCCTAGGTATGGGTGGCGCACAGGCTGCACTTAACTATGATCAGGCCGAGCCGGCAGCTAAAGAAGGCGAAGTTGACTTCAAATTGAGCGCAAATAATGCAGCTCTGTTTAAAAGCTACGCTGAAAAAGTAAGTAACTAATCAGTTACTACCCCCCTTTCCCTGCCCCGGTGCCCATACGGGGGCAGGGATCCCGTTTTTCTTAACGCTTAACAACAGGAGACAAATTATGAACAAGGATATTTTAGAAGGTAAATGGAAACAGCTGAAAGGTGATGTTCAAAACACCTGGGGCAAACTCACAGATGACCATTTGGACCAAATCGAAGGTAACCGCGAAAAACTAAGCGGTGCAATTCAAGAACAATACGGTATCGCAAAAGACGAAGCCGAAAAACAAATTAACGAATTTGAAAAACGAATGGCCGCTTAAATGCTATTCGGGTGAGAATCCCCACCATCTTCTTGACCCAGAAACCCACAGATTACCATGCGTAGTCTGTGGGCTCTTTCTTTTTTGAGGAACCCAAATCCATATTAAGGCGTTTGTATAGTGAAGAAACAATATGGAGGAAACCATGCGAAATCATGTTTCAAAAAAGGTTTTAAAGTTAGAACAGATTTTAGATGTCTGCGACGCGGCACCAAGAGGTGACGATCTTCCGCAGGTGCCAAATACACGTGACATTATTCAACATGTCACAAATTCTGCATCCATATAATGTATTAAAAAACAGGAGTGACACAATGACTACTCAAGCTCAAGAAAGAGATATTATTGAAATTTTATTTGCCATTTTATTGCCGCCGCTTGGCGTGGCATTAGCCGTCGGAATTAACAAATCATTCTGGATCAATGTAATTTTGACAATTCTTGGATACATCCCGGGCATTATCCATGCCGTGTATGTCATCGCAAAAACCTAAAACAGGAGAACACGATGTTTGGATCAAACAGATTTAGCCCTGAGAACGCACCGGTTCTCGAAGATGATCACTATCAACCCTACGCAAGACGAAGTGTCGGACAAATATTCACATTTGTTTTCTTGCTTGCGCTTGGTGCAGGATTCCTGCTTTGGTACCTCGGTAGTGGCGATAGTAAAGACGGATCTGCACAAATCACGGCGACCAATCTGGAAATGACACCGGACGGTGAACTTATCCCCGCCCCGCCAACAGCCGCACAACAGCAAGCTGCTACAAGCAATGACAAAGGAATTATAGAAGAAGGTAAAGACCTTGTAAAAGATACAATTCAATCCGTAACAGGCCAAGTGGACGGGACAGCGATTGTTGAAGCAGAACAAGCAATCAAGCAACAAGCTATGCTGATGGCAAAAATGAAAGATGATAGCCAACGCCACACTGTTGCAGACATTATCGGAAAGCCTGTATTAGCCGCCGATGAAGAATCCGTTGGTAAAATCAACGACATCATCATTAACAAAAACACGGGCGAAGCCGCAGTAATCGTTGTCGATGCCGAAGGTCAGGGCTACCGTCAAAAACTAACCGAACTTGATTTCAAAGACGTACGTAAACAAACGCCGAACGGATCGGTTTATCTGAATGTTGACAATAAAGAATTTACGTCAAATGAAGCATTTCAGTACGAATCTTTGCCTGAAAACTATATGAGTCTGCGTGACCTTCATGACGGTCAGGTTTTGGACTTTGAAGGTAAACTTGCCGGTGAAGTACGCACAGTCGTTTATAGAAACGCAGAAGTGCAGAAAATCTATTTCTTATTGAAGCCTTCGCTTTCACCAAACATGCAACCTGTTGAATTCGGTATTCCGTTCGAAAAAGCCAATATCGTGAAAAACAAGGATGGCTATGACGTGAAATTAACAAAGGCACAAACAGAAGACCTTGCAAAACAGCTTTACACTGAACCACAACCACAACTCTAAGAGGGAGAAAAATCATGAACCGCGAATTTCTTGGTATAAGTATGGCTCTGTTCTTTACGGCCGCATGCCTAGGCGTTTTTGTCATGTACGAAGCCTCAAGCCTGTACTAATAAAATAAAAACACATATAAACAAAAAACACGACCGTCATGGCCGTGTTTTTTTATATCTGCGCTTTATATACAAACATTACTTTGCAATCGTAATGCGATCTACTTCCTTAAAGCCGCCCTCCTCCAATGAATAGGTGAAAATCTCAACCTGATCTGCACGAAGATGAAGCAAATTAAAACCGTTTGCCTGTTTACGTAACCTGGTCGACAGCGCCGTTGATGCACCGATATGAATAATCTTATTTCCTGCTGTTATGCCTGATTGTTGCATGGCCACACCTGCATGGTGCGTATGCCCTGTCAAAACAATATCAACATCACTCTCGGCTAATGATTTTAAAAACGTATCACGGCCAAAGACCGTTACCTTTAACGGGCTGTTTGCCGTATCAAAAAACACAGGATGATGCAAAAAACAAATATTCCACTGCGCCGGTGCATTTGATTTAAATATGCTCTGCAAACGGCGACACTGGCGCTTTGAAACTGCACCATTTGCCCAATTCCAATGCAACAATGCACGACGCGCACTGTTTAGTCCCGTTATCAAAACCTCATTATTTTGAAATACAGGGCATAGCTCGTCGCTTATATATTTCTTGTATCGTCGGTACGGCGCAAAAAACCGTTCAAACAAATTATAAGCAGGAATATCATGATTTCCCGGCACACATAAATACGGCACATTTAATGCATCCAGAAAGGCTCTGGCCTCCTGAAACTCTTCATACCTAGCCGTTTGTGTAAAGTCACCGCTAATGATTACTAAATCCGGCTCTAATAATGACAAGGCCGAGAGTAAATATTCTTCGACCTCATCTTTTTCTGTTCCGAAATGTAAATCTGACAGATGTACAATCTTCATGAAATCACCTTTACCTAATTTTACGCATCTACATCCACATCGGGACAACGGAAAACAGTATAACCGCCTGTATATACCCAATCGTAACAAGTAATCCGTCATGTGAGGCAAAACCGATACCAAACCATAAAATGGCAGAACCGAATAATGCGGGCGCCATCGGTATGAACCCGATCACCATAATCGCAACAGAAAGGGCGATACACACTAATGCGCCCAAACGCTTCATCTTTCCCTTGGTCATGATTTGAAATCGCGGACGAATAAACTTGTCTATTTTTTCTGCATAAGGTTTCGCCTTACATATCGCACTCTTATATTTCGATTGTGAAAACCTAATATCTTTTATCTTTTTCGGTATCCACGGATGTTTACGTCCCAAAATGATCTGTACTGCAATCACAAGCAATAACGCACCACATATGGCAGGTATACCCGGAATAGCACCCGTTGGCAAAACGACAATCATAGCGGGCGCAATAAAGAACGCGCCGAAACCCTTTCCACGTAGCGATTCAATTATATCGCCAAAAGATACCTCTCCGTTTTCATCGCTGGCATCTTCTAACTTATCGTAAATTTCCATGGCGCCACTCATGCGGCTCTCCTCTCACCGCTGCCAGAAAAATCAGCACATGCAGGAATGAGCATCGGTAACGCCGATGGCATAACACGAAACTCGAGCGGCGTAGGAAGCTCCATCGCCTCTCCATCAAGGGAGAGGAGTTGACGCGCTTTATGCGTATTAATGCTAACGCTCTTCCCTTGCCATGTTTGTACGGATGAATCCTTCTGCCAACCACCCGTTACAAGGCGTGAGAGAATTCGAAAGCGATCAATTAATGTCTTTGGCGAAACGGAATACACACCCAATACTCCGTCGGTCAACGCCTCCTTGCGCAGGCCGTCAATCCCATTGTCCGGATTAATATTAAAATTGTTGTTTGAAACAACCAAACTTGAAGATCTGATTTTTTTGATTTTCCCATCAATATTTAAATATAACTTTTGATTTTTCAGCTTATCCATTGTCGCTAAAATTACCGACAATAATTTGGGCATGGCTAAAATATTGGGTAAATGACGTGTTTCTTCGCGATATTCCGAAGCCTCAGGAATTGTGCCAATACCTGCACAACACAAAAAAACCTGATCATTTATCGTGCCAACATCAAGCATTCGTACATCCGTATCGCCGGCGTAACTATCCAGAACATCTTCAATGCTCTCGGAAAGACCGATGTCACGCGCCAACAGATTCATCGTTCCCAATGGAATAATGCCATAACCGTTGCCGCTCTCTACGGCGATTTCCGCACATGCTTTTATGGTACCGTCACCACCGCCAACTAAAACCGCCTCACCGCTGTGATTGAGTTCTGAAAATGTTTGAATAAGATTGGTGACCTTTAAAAACCGAAATGATTGTATAGATAAATTACTTTCGTCCACCAGGCGTTGCATTTTTTGTCTGCCCAAAAACTGTGCTCCGCCCGAATCTTTGTTAATCAAGATGTGAAAATCTTTGCTTTTCTTGTCTTTCATTTTCCTTATCCCTTTAGAATAACAACGGGTGAAAGACGCCTTTTGTTCCTGATATTTCAAAAGATTAAGCAGCCTCCTGATTGTCTTCGCCCTTAATGTCTTTCTTCATTTCATCAGGCGTTTTCTTTGCCGATTTATCTTCAACAACAATTGGCACGGGGGGTGCTTTACCCTGTTTATCTTCACCAAAGTAAATTGTTTGATGCGGGAACGGCATTTCAACATTATTCTTATCAAATACATGTTTCATACGGCGATTAAACTCTCGCCCAACAGTCCATTGATCTTTTGGTTTCGTTTTAATGCGCGCTTTAATGATCACGGCGCTATCGGCAAAATTATCGACCCCTAAAATTTCAATATCATCCAAAATCAATGCCTTATATGCATCCTCATTGCGCATTTCCTCTCCGATATCCTTCAGATAACCAATAACTTCATCCGGATCTTCGCGATATGCAATACCGATATCCATAAGATAATAGCTATGGCCCTTCGTCATATTTTCAATGATATCAATCTCGTTAAACGGCACTGTATATACTGTACCATCCAGGCCACGAAGTTGAATTTTTCGGATCGTAATTTGTTCAACCAATCCACTACGCCCGGCAAGGGTTACAACATCACCAACTTGGATCAAATCCTCCAGAATGATTGTAAAACCACTTAGAAAATCTTTCACAATCGTTTGTGCACCAAAACCAACGGCAATACCCACGGCACCGGCACCGGCCATTAACGGCAGGATGTTAATACCCAATTCAGAAAGCAACATCAGCGTAAAAATGGCCATAAACACCATAAATAATATTTTACGCACAATTGGCATTAAAGTTTGCGTACGCGCACTATTTCGCACCCCCCTTTTGCGAAGGTTATATTCGGCAAAACCGTTGATCCCCTCCCAAAAAACGGCTGCGATTAATACAATTGTCAGGATATTCACCGTATTCCCCAGCAGGGCCACTGCATAGCTACTTTCCCATACACCTAAATCCGTAACGCTCCAGATCAACGATAGAGAATAGAAAAACAGCAATGTCACGATGATATTCGCGCCATAACGTAAGATACGGACATATGTTGTAAAACGACTGTGGGTTAGCGCGTATTTTTGTTTAAGCGCCAATAGCTTCTTTAAACCGGAAGCGGCAAAACGTTTAACGAGCGATAAAAAAACAAAAAAGCCGATAAGCGCAAAGGCACTTAGGCTTAGCTTCCCGATAAAGGAAGAATTTAAATTATTATTCGATAAAAAATTTGTATACCCATCGATAAAACTTTGTGTTTGCCCCTCTATACCAAGCGTTTCAGTAATAGCGATTACGTTTTCCAACGCATTGTCTTCCGGCTTTTCAACCTCGCCGTTTACCTCAACCAAGGTTTTCAATTGATCTACAAATTCTTTGCGGCTTTCATCATTTTCAAGGGTCTGTATAAGGTCTGATAATTCACCGGTTTGCACAGAATCTTGTCCGCCTTCTGCGCCAGCCTCACTACTTTGAGCACTCTCTTGGGGCAGAATATTTTGCGCCATCACCGGATGGCACAAAATCATAGTAGCGATTAAAATCAGAAAAAATCGCATTACTTCAATTTCCTCTTGGCATTTTCAATATCCTGAAGCTGTTCGGCGGGGTCAATTTTCATAGCGCGCTCCGCAGGCATATTTTCCCCTTCCGCGCGCAGCAATGCCTTAGCGTCTTGCTCCCATTGATTCAAAATTTCTTTCTTTTCCTTCTCATCGAATGAAACATCACGCACGACCTTTTGCGGTGATTTATAATAATAAGACGGATCCTTCTTAATCTCTTTCAATGTTTGCTTGTGGTTCATCTTAACCTCCATACTATTGGCACTTAACCTGAATTCTAATATTACCAACGCGCGACAAACATCATAAGTTCCCTCAAAAAAAACAAGCCTCTAAAACGAGGCTTATTTTGTTAAAACATCAAGTATATCAATACAATAACAGGTATCGGCACACCGACTAGCCATAATAGTATTCCACGCATATTATTCCCTCCTGCTTATAATTAAGTATGATCGTCTATCTCATCAGCCACTTCTTCCAGGCCTTCCGATATTTGATCCCCTACACCACTTGCATTTGATTGGGTCGGTTGTCTCATCACAACAACAGCAATCACTCCAAGTAATAAAACGATAATAATGGTAAGAAGATTTCTGTTACTCATAATATTCGCCTCCATAAAAATTAATCATTTGCAGCGTTTTGAACAGATTGGCCTGCCTTCTCAACATCCTGTCCAAAGCCCTCCATTGTTTCACACGCTGACAAGCTCAAAGCTGATGCAGCTAAAACAAACAGTGTAAAAAATTTCAATTTCCCAAACATATGTAATTCCTTTCTAGTCCTTTTCTCCACATGATAAAAATCACGTCATATACGTCACAACAACGCAGCATCAACGAAAACAGTTCCTTAAATTTTTTCGTGACAACCAAGGTCAGGTTGCTTTCCCGAGATATTCGCTTTGATAATTTCTAACATTTGAAAAAGTTTATTATCTCGCTCCTCCCATATCTCGCCTTTATTGACTGTGATTTCCAAAACCCCCAATGCGGGGTCATCTTTTCCTTCCGGAAACCATGCCGCAACGAATGGCGACCAAAAGCGATCAATCAATGCCCGATCCATAGAAAGACGCGCCACCCCTGACAATGAAACCTGAGAATCATTCGGGTCGCAAAATGTTACGCAAACATTATCGTCTGTATAGATGTCTTTCGTTTTATCTGAATCGATGCGCGTGTAAAACCACAACACCCCGTTATACTCATCTTGAACAATGCGCATGGGACGGGCGTGATAAGAACTTCCGTTTGTTGATGTTAACATACCGACTTTAATTTTTTTGACTATATTCCAGATTTTTTGATTTTCATCATGATGCGTCATATTCGAATCCTTCTGCTTTGTTTCGATACAACGCAAACAATTCATGCCCTGCTATAGGTTCCCCCAAATAGCAAAAAAAAAACGCCGAAAACGGCGCATCACTTATTTATATATATATAATATATTTTTTAAGCAGATATTTTTCCGCAAAACATATAACCAACACCGCGGACTGTTTTAATTATTTCTGCATTCTCATCCTGCAGCTTTTTACGCAGGCGCCCCACCTGAATGTCGATAGCACGATCATATGCATCATATTCACCGTCGCGGGTTAATTCAAATAAGCGCTCACGGCTAAGGGTTCTTTGGGGAGCACTCAGTAATGCATCAAGCAATACAAATTCGCCTGTTGTTAGTTCCGCCGAAGATTCATCAGGCTTGAACACCTGATATTGAGCGCGATCAAGACGCCACCCCTCACAAAAGGATACAACTTCCGCCTTTTGTTCTGATGTATTATTTTCCGTATCCGCAGCCTTTGTTGCCCCGCCGGCATCAGATCGGCGCATGACAGCCTTTATTCGTGCGGAAAGCTCCCTCATTTCAAATGGCTTAGTGATATAATCATCGGCGCCCATTTCCAAACAGACAACCTTTTCCATTGTATCACTCTTACCGGATACAACAATAATCGGCGTTTGTACCTTTTGTTTAAATTGCGGAATAAGGCTTAGCCCCTCCCCATCAGGTAAGATAAGATCTAATAAAACGACATCAAAGACATCTTGATCAATTTTAACGAGTGCCGTGGCAACATCATTTGCCTGAGTGACATTGTATCCATCATCTTGCAAATATTCGCTCACAACAAGCTGTATACCATCATCATCATCGATACTTAAAACTTTGCCCTTGTTCATCCTGCCCCGTCACTTAAATAAGATGAACGCAATTTACTATGCTTGTTACAAAAAAGATACAAACTTTTACCGAAGTGAAACATACGCGACAAAATCGTGATACATGCCTGCCTTATCGTAGTTCTCATAACAAATGAATAAAGAGGTTAAAAATGTTTACGAACGACGCACTAATGCAGGAAACTGAAAAGCTAATGAAATTTGCTTATAAGCTAACACAAAATCGTCACGATGCAGAAGACTTGCTTCACAACACGATTGAAAGAGCATTGGTCAAAAAGCACCTGTTTAAAGAAGACACAAACCTGTTTGGTTGGACATCAAAAATTATGTACAACATCTTTATTTCCGGTATCAGACGCCGTAATAAATTTGAAACAAAATATGATCCTGAAAACTACATCAACACTCAAAAAGTAGATGCAGATCAAGAAGTTAAAGCGGAATACCGCAAAGTAAGTGAAGCCATCAACACATTACCGAAGAAGCACAGACAAATTTTGACGATGATTTTTGTTGGCGGAAATAAATATGATGACGTATCTAAAAAGTTAAACATACCTGTTGGTACAGTCAGATCACGCGTTTCACGTGCCCGTGAAAACCTCAAAGATGCCTTAAATCTTAATGACCCTATTTACTCTAAGGCAGCTTAAAACTCTCAATACAAGAAACTCAAAGGCCTGCAAATCAATTATTGCAGGTCTTTTTTCATGCCGCTTTATCCTGCGGCTCGTCCAAAAACTTAAGCAAAAGTTTTTTCAAATCCGCATCGACAATCGGCTTGGGAATATATTCATCCATTCCCGCCTCAATACATTTATCTTTATCACCGATCAAAGCATGAGCAGTCATACCGATAATCGGAGTGCGCTCTACATTCTGCGTAATTTCGTTTTCTCTAATACGTTTTGTGGCGGTGAAACCATCCATCTTGGGCATTTGAACATCCATCAAAATGGCTGCGTAACTTTTACCGGACCATTTTTCTAATGCTTCTTCACCATTTTTGGCAACATCATACGGAATTCCTGCCTCATCTAAAACATAGGTTATTACGACAATATTGCCTTCATAATCCTCCACGATCAAAATCGGTTTGTTATCATTTCCGATAGCAGAAAATTTTTCATCGAGTTTCTTACTGCTTTTTTTACCTACAGATTTTAAGGAAACCCTTTCACCTTCACGGATAGGAATGAAAACCGTAAACGTCGTTCCTTGGTCAATCGCACTGCTGATAACAATATCGCCGCCCATCAAACGTGCTAAATTTCGTGAAATCGGCAACCCTAATCCCGTACCACCGTATTTTCGTGTAACTGTTGTATCGGCCTGCTTAAAACGTTCGAAAATCATATCAAACTTTTCCGCCTCAATACCTATACCTGTATCCGCGACATCAATACATAAGCAATCGACACCACGACGCGGTTCAATGTAGGCACCGATTTTCACACTACCTTGTTCCGTAAACTTAATTGCATTTCCGATCAAATTCACCAAAATCTGACGCATGCGAAGTTTATCTCCGACCACTTCAAGGGCCTCGACTTTCTTGTAATCAAACAAGAAACTAATCCCTTTCTCTGCAGCTTTTAATGACATCATACTGATGGTCTGTTCAAAGATCTCACTGACTTCAAATTGTTGCTCCTCAAGCTCAAGTTCTCCGCTCTCGATCTTTGAAAAGTCCAAAAGATCATTCACCAGATCTTTTAATGTGGATGTACTTGACATCAATGTAGAAACCAACTTCTTCTGCCTGTCATCAAGATTAGACTGATTTTTCGTCATAATCTCGGCAATACCATTAATCGCAGTAAGGGGGGTTCTGATCTCATGGCTCATATGCGCAAGAAAATCCGTTTTTGCGCGATTTGCATCTTCGGCTTCTTCTTTTTGGCGCTCAAGCATGGCCTTTTCACGTACAATCGGCGTAATATCCGTTAACGCGGCGACCAAACGCTGCGCATTGCCTTTTTTATCAAAAATTGCTTTACCACGTGATTGGACCCAAATCCATTGGCCCTTTTCATGCTTCATACGAAATTCTATAATGAATTCAGAACGATCGCCATTCAGGTAATCATTTACAAAACTTTTTAATGTTTCTAAATCTTCCTCGTGCACCAAATCATAGAGGGTCTCTATATTTTCAGTCGCAGACTTACGATCATACCCCAGCATTGTAAAGAAACGCCCAGAATAAAAAACATCGCCTGCTTTCAAATTCCAATCGTAAATTCCATCTTGTGTACCATCAATAACAGTCGCAAAGCGCTTTTCTGTATCTTCCAAATTTTCCTGAATAGTCGTTCTTTTACGTTGCGCCATAAACAGAAACCAATTCAACAAAAGAATCAAAATCGTTCCGAAAGCAATTGACACAATCAATGTGGAGAAATACGAGTTTCTCTTTGCATCCAATTTCTTGACATGCTGCTCAAGCTTGCTATACGCATCCTTTAAAATAGTTTGGTTCGTCTCCGCGATGTTGCTTTTAATCGCATCAATAACAACAATATCATTCAAAAAATCAGGTCGAATAACAATTTCATCACTCGCCTGGGAGCGCTCTTCTAATTTTAGTGCAAACTCAACATAATAATTTCGAATCTCATCAATACGACTGATTTGTGCCGGACGATTAGCATATAGCTCCGATAAGGAGGCTAAGTGATCGGAAACACGCTTTTTATGATCCTTATACTCATCCAAAAAATGTTCTTGTCCGGAAATTAAGAAACCACGCTGCGCAGACATCATGCTCTCGATCTCAGTCGAAAGCTGTTCAGCTTCAATAATTCTGTTCTGTGTCAATTCAATAAGAAGATCTGTCTTATCAAGGTCTTTATTTGTACTTAACAGGGTAAAAATCAACCCTATTGAACAGAACAATAAAATTGAAACAAATATCATAAAATTGCGTAGTAAAACTCTGTCCATGCGGATTCTCTAATATCTTAAATTATCCGTCAATGTCGCATGAATAAGGGTGTCTGCATAGAAAAAAAGGCGCAAATGCGCCTTTTTTGAGAAACTGAATATTAAAATGCGGTGTTAAACCGGTGGTGTACGGCCACGAAGCGCGCCAACCAGAGCCGAAATAAGGAACAGCACAAGAAATACAAAAAATACGATTTGTGCGATTTCTGCAGAAACAGCTGCAATCCCACCAAAACCAAGTACACCTGCAATCAGTGCTACCACTAAAAATGTTAAAGCCCATCCAAGCATGTCTAAATTCCTTTCTTTTTTTCCATTCACAATAAGCAAACGGATCAAAAGGCATTTAGTTCCTGAAAAGGCCTTATTTTCTAGAATCCTGCGCCGGGAAGACTAAGGTATTTTAATTCTTCTTCCGTGCTTTCACGTCCTAATACTTTATTTCTATGCGGAAATCTTCCAAATTTTTCAATAACTTCAAAATGCTTAACCGCATATTCGTAACTCATAGGATCGTCATTTTTCATGGTTTCAAACAAAGAGACACAGCGCGTCTGATCTTTTAAATCCTCACTATGCATAAAAGGCATATAGAAAAAACGACGTTTTACTGGGGCTAAAATGCTATCGAAGCCTTTATTAATGCCCTCCTTTACGATACCGAGTATTTTATCATCCGTTTCAAAGGCTTTAGGGCTATCACGAAACATATTGCGTGGAAATTGATCTAAAACAATACACAGTGCCAAAACACCATCGGCATTTTTCACCCAATCGGTACATAAATCTTTGCGCGCCATTTCATAAGTCACCATAAAACGCTCTTTAATCTCTTGATCAAAGCTTTCATTTTTTTGAAACCATTGCTGTGGCAATGTTTCCTCAAACCAAAAACTTAAAACTTCTTGCTTGGTATCCCGCAACAAACATCCCCTTAGATAATAAAAAGCGCGCCTTATTATACACAACAAGGCACGCTTATTAAATTATTTAAACTCTTATTTCTTTCGCAATTAATGCAAATCTGCCCATGTGCGTTTCTTCACGGCATACATAATACCCGCAAACAAAATCAAGAAAACCAAAACACGGAAACCGGCTTTTTTACGTGCCTCCATGTGCGGGTCAGCCGCCCAAGTCAAGAATTGCACGATATCACGTGAATATTGCTCCAATGTTTCAGGCGTACCGTCTTCATATGTCACCTGACCGTCCATCAATGGTGGTGCCATAGATAGCTTATGTCCTGCGAAATACTTGTTCCAATGCTGCCCTTGTGCAAGGTCTGCACCGTGCGGCGCTTCTTCATACCCGGTCAACAACGCATAAACATAGTTAGAACCGTTTGCACGCGCCTTGGTAATCAAGGACAAATCAGGAGGTAAAGCACCGCCATTCGCAAACTTCGCTGCGTTATCATTGGCAAAAGGTGAAATAAATGCATCGCTTGGTATAGCCGTGCGATCAAACATATCACCTTCTTCGTTCGGCCCGTCCTCAACGGTGTATTCCGCTGCAATCGCTTTGATTTGGTTTTCATTGTAACCAAGAGCCTCAAGATTGCGGAAGTAAATGCGTTTCATGCTGTGACATGATGAACATACTTCACGGTAAATTTTGTAACCGCGCTGTAACGCCGCCTTGTCATATGTTCCATACATGCCGAACAAGCCTTCTTCGAATTGCCAGCTTTGTGAAGGTGGTGTCGGAGTATCTCCCCCGGAAGCAAAGGCAGATGATACAGGCGCAACGGCCAGAACAACGGCAAAGAAAATATTACGTACCAACATTTATATTATGCTCCTGCTTTTTGTTTTTTTGCCAATACGGCTTCATGAATAGAAGTCGGTAGCTCACGGCCTTTTTCAAAACGGCTCAAAAGCGGCAAGATAATTAGGAAGAATAGGAAGTAGACACCTGTGAACGCTTGCGCCAACATCGTGTTATCGAATTTCAACACCAATGGCTCCGCGCCTGCATCTGCTTCGTGATGTGCTGCTGCACCATGACCTGCGCCATGCGCCAATACTTCACACGCTTGTGCATCACCGATACATGTTGACCAATACACACGGTCAGCAGGTTGTGAACCGGCATAACCGAGAACAAACACAGAGAACGTGAACACAATCACAAAAATGCGGAATAGCGGACGGAAACGCGCCGAGCGGATCGGGTGATTATCAAGCCATGGCAAGATCACTAACAAACCGATAGAGCCGAACATCGCCAACACACCACCAAGTTTCGCCGAGATTGGAGATGTTTCAGCAGATGTTAAAGGAATAGGCATATCTGTGAACGGAATTGTCCAATGCTGATTAAAGCCAGCGAGAAGACCGAACAATGCCAACGCACCACCTATTACCAATAATGCGATACCAGCACTCTTACCAAGATATTTAGGTGAATGTCTCCAGATAAACTCGACCATAAACACCGCTAACAACGCAACACCTGCAAGCATGTAGATATTGAAGTTGAACGTGATCGCACGCAAGATCGCATAGAACGGCAAGAAGTACCACTCAGGAACGATATGCGGCGGGGTCACCAACGGGTTCGCCGGAGTGTAGTTATCAGGGTGTCCGAGTGAATCCGGTGCATAAAATACAAAGAACGCATAGACAATAATAAATAAGATCAGACCGAAAATATCCTTCATTGTGTAATACGGGTTAAACGGCAAGGTGTCTTGCGGACCCTTCACATCAATACCAAGCGGGTTATTAGAGCCCGTTACGTGCAATGCCCATACGTGCAAAAATACAACGGCAAAGATAACAAACGGCAATAAGTAGTGAAGCGCAAAGAAACGTGTCAATGTCGGGTTATCAACGGCAAAACCACCCCATAGAAGCGTTCTGATGTCTTCACCGACAAACGGAATTGCCGAGAACAAGTTTGTGATAACCGTCGCACCCCAAAGGCTCATCTGCCCCCAAGGAAGAACGTAACCGATAAAGGCCGTTGCCATCATAAGCAAGAAAATGACCACACCTAAAATCCACAGAAGTTCACGCGGGCGTTTATACGACCCGTAATACATACCGCGGAAAATATGGATATAAACAGCAATAAAGAAGAACGACGCACCGTTCATATGAATATTACGGAGCAACCAACCACCGTTAACGTCACGCGTAATACGCTCAACGCTATCGAATGCCAGTTCAGTATTCGCCGTGTAATGCATCGCAAGGAAAATGCCTGTTACGATCATCGTCATAAGCATAAACATTGCAATCGCACCGAAATTCCAGAACCAGTTAAAGTTCTTCGGCGTCGGGAATACACCGTATTCCTTTTGCAACATCGTAAAAATCGGCATCCTGGAATCAATCCATTCAACCACAGGGTTATCAAATTCTTCGCGTGGTCCGCTTCCCATTTTACTTATCCTTATCCAATCTTGATTGTAGTGTCATTGAGGAATTCATAAGGTGGCACAGCCAAATTTTTCGGCGCCGGACCCTTTCGAATACGTCCTGATGTATCATAATGTGATCCGTGACATGGACAGAACCACCCGTCATAATCACCGTGATTATCTGTTTGCTTTTGCCCCTGAGGAATACAGCCCAAATGTGTGCACACACCAACAGCAACCAACCACTCCGGCTTTTGCACACGATCTTCATCTGATTGCTTATCTGTCAAAGACTGTACATCCACTTCACGTGCCTCGGTAATCTCTTCTTCCGTACGGTGACGGATGAAAACCGGCTTACCCTGCCACATCACTGTCTTCGATTGACCTTTTTGAATTTGCGATAAATCAACTTCAATTGTTGATAGCGCCAACGTATCCTTCGCAGGATTTAGCGAGTTGATCATCGGCCATACTGCGAATGCTCCACCGATCGCACCGAATGCGCCGGCCAGTATTGCCATAAAGTCACGGCGTGTTTCACCATGTTGTTCTGTTTCTTTAGGGGCTGACATTTTCGCCTTAACCTCTTTATTTATCATTTAATTAATAAGAAAATAATCCAATCGGATCATTACATGAGAAAGTCTTTTAATCCTCTCTTTATATAAGATCAAGCCCTAGCTTTCCAGTCCTGCAAAAGAAAATTGTTTTTTTATTCCGAACTGTTTAGAAAGAAGGCGCGTTTTTATAACCCACAAATACGGAGATTCCCTTGAAAATCGCAATGTATCAGCCGGATATACCGCAAAATTTTGGGGCGATGATGCGCCTGTGTGCATGCATGAATATTGGCTTAGAAATTATCGAACCTTGTGGTTTTTTATGGAATGAGCGCAAAATTCGACAATCTGCAATGGATTATTTCGATAAAATCACCATCACCAAGCATCAAAATTGGAATCATTTTCTTGATTGCTACCAAGGAAAACACCGCATTATCCTGATGAGCACAAAATCAAGCCAGCCATATACCTCTTTTTCTTTCCGCGAAGATGATATATTGCTTGCGGGACAGGAAAGTTCGGGCGTCCCCGAAAATGTACATGAAGCCAGCGATGCCCGTGTATGTATTCCGATGCATCACGGATTGCGCTCTCTTAATATTGTGAATGCGACCTCTATGATAACGGGCGAAGTATTGCGCCAAACACGATGGAGCTAGGACAACATGAAAGACAACACAGTAAAAGACGACACGCCCATGACATTGGATGATAAAAAAAGAATAGCCGCAGGTTGGTTCAAGGAATTGCAGGATCAAATATGCGATGCCTTTGAAGCACTAGAAGACACCCTGTCCGCCGGCCCGAAAACAGATACCCCTGCAGGACGTTTTGACAAAAAGGTCTGGTCACGTGCAGATCAAAACCTGACGCCAAACGCATCAGGATCAGAGCTTCATGGCGGCGGGCGCATGGCCGTTATGCGCGGGCGTGTTTTTGAAAAGGTCGGTGTAAACTTTTCCGAAGTCCATGGCACATTCAGCGAAGAATTTGCAAAACAAATACCGGGTGCACAAGAAAGTAACGGTGCATTTTGGGCATCGGGCATTTCACTCGTCGCGCATATGCAATCACCACTTGTTCCGGCGGTCCATATGAATACGCGTATGATCTGCACATCCAAAAGCTGGTTTGGCGGCGGCGCAGACTTAACGCCAATGTTTGAAAATGAGACCGATACAAAAGCGTTTCACAGCGCCCTGAAAGCATGTTGCGACCGACACGATCCTGAATATTACACGGAATTCAAGGAATGGTGCGATCGTTACTTCTTCCTGCCGCACAGGAACGAACCACGCGGCATTGGCGGCATATTCTATGATTACCTTGACCGCAAAGAATGGAAAGATGATCTGGCCTTTACTAAGGATGTGGGCACGACATTCAAAGACACCTATGTTGATATTGTCAGACGTTCCATGAATGAAGGCTGGACCGCAGAACAACGTGAACATCAACTGATTAAACGCGGTCGATATGTTGAATTTAATCTTCTTTATGATCGCGGCACGACCTTTGGCCTGAAAACCGGTGGCAACACAGAGGCCATATTAATGTCCATGCCACCCGAGGTAAAATGGCCGTAGGGGAATTTTCTTTACTTTTTCATATCACAAATTGCATTATACCCTCATAAAAAATAATAATGAGGGGCGCTCCATACGTGGATGATAATTTAAGAGATCAAAAATATCTGTCGGCTTATATGGTTGATGCGTTTAAACGCAGCAGCCCCCGCGATGATATGACCTTAAAAATCCATCACGATTCAATCCTTGAAGGGCACCTGCCGAATATTAGTATTGATTTCAAACAACAATCTCATGATTTTCTTTTTGGCCATACGCCCTTCAACCCGAAAGACGCAGAAGAATTAGTACGAGATAAATGGTCTATGTATCAAAAAACCAAAGATGCCCTGCCATGGCCACACACGGAGATGCTCCATAAAACATCGAAAAAAACCACAGATGATGTAACCGCAGAGATCATCACAAAAATTAATGATCCTGAGCACCCGTTTACTTTCCCGTTAGTATTAAAACCTAATCGCGGGTCATTGTCGCGTAATGTTCATATCGCGCATGACGAAGACGAATTACACAGCGCCATCAAAAGCGTCAGATCAGAGGGAAGCCAAGGCGCGCTGATGCTCATACAGGAATATTTGGGTGATGACGACGGCTTTTACCCGGAATTTCGTGCCGTTTGCTTTGACGGAAAAGCCATCATCACCTTTGACCGTCGCACAGACCAAGACATTCCCGCAGATGTCTTAACCGACCCCGGACATTGGCCCGGCGTGGCCCTAAGCGAAGTAAAGGATGAAAAAATCCTGAACCAAATGAATGATATCGCCGCATATTTAAAAGAAGAGCATGGCGTTTCCTATATCGCGTTTGATATGAAACGTGACCGCGAGGGTAATGTATGGGTCATGGAAGGCAACACATCGCCAATGGGGTATTATCGTATTGAGAACGATCTGCCCGAAGGTCGTGAACGCATAACGGAATTAACAGACCTCATGATTGCAAAAATACAGGCCACAACAGCGCCACCAGCAAACGCCGCAAATGATGAAAATTATCGTGCAAATAATGACCAATCAATGGAAATTGCTTAAACACCATCAGGCAGTGTTTTAAAATCGCTCTCTACCCATTCATTCTCAAGCCGTTCTAACTCTGCACCAAGCGCAGGTCCTTGGGCGAACCCTTTTGCCATTAAATCCTGCCCGGAAATCGGAAACATCGGAATATCCCAATTTTGAATAATGTCTAATGCCTTTGGCGCATATCCGTTCATGACACGATCCTGAACCAGCTCAATGATGAGTGCTTGCGCCGTTAAACTACGCCCAAACCTATATATTGCACGACGTACCGCATGGTCGCATGAAAGGTCAGGAAGGTTCAATGCACCGTCAACGGCCTGCATATCGCGTAGAAAAACTTTTGGAAACAGAATGTAACGTTCCATGGCTTTGATATTCTCAAAATCCAAAGCCGCCATCACAAATAAACGTGATGAAAGCGCCTGCAGGGTGTATCGCGTTTGAAACATACAAAAATGTTCAAAAAATTCAGGGTTATAATTTTCAAAATCAAAATCCTTCAATACGCCATGGGTGAACATGACCTCTAAAACCTCATGCGGTTTCTCACTGGCTATAATTTTGAAGAACTCTTGTGTGATACGCTCTTTTGACAGCTTCGCAATCAGGGGCGCGCCCTCCTCACAAGCCTTGAGCCCTTCTGCGTCAAAAGCATCACTGTAAAGGGCGCTGAAACGGAAGAAACGTAAAATACGCAAGTGATCTTCCTCTATGCGTTGCTTGGCCTTCCCGACGAAGCGCACGCATTTACGGTCTATATCATTCAGACCATCCCCTAGCGGGTCATAAACATTACCCCGACCGTCTAGCAGCAACGTATTCATAGTAAAATCACGCCGCTTTGCATCCTCGACCCAACTTTGCGTAAAACTGACCTGTGCATGGCGGCCATCTGTTTCTTCATCACGGCGCAATGTCGTAATCTCATAAACCTCACCATCACATACGGCTGTTATCGTGCCGTGCTGTAATCCTGTCGGAATGACTTTTACGCCCTCTTTTTCAAGAATTTCCATGATATCTTCGGGCAGTAACGGCGTGGCGATATCTATATCCTCCACGCGTTTTCCCAAGATAACATTACGCACACACCCGCCAACAAATAAGGCTTGCGGCTCATCCGCAGGGATAGAGCCTTGCAATATACGTAAAAGCCTTTGCGTCGGAGCGCTTCGCATCCATTCCTGAGCAACAATATGGCGGGCAATTTTCAAAGACATTTTGATTTTTCGTTCTAAAAAGGCATGCAATTCGATGATTTTTGCGTATTATACATTCTTGCACTTTCTATGGAACTAAAAACCGTATTGTGCGAATTGTATATTTAAGTAAGTTTTCATCAAGAAGGGTTTATCACCATGGCATCACCAAAGACAAAAGCGAATGCAATCGATAACTTCGATACGGCGCATAAAAAGGTTGTCGATGCAAAACATGAAATTGCAAAGGTTATTATCGGGCAGGACGATGTTGTTGATCAAACACTGATTACATTGATATCCGGTGGTCATGTCCTGTTAATCGGTGTACCGGGTCTTGCGAAAACATTGCTTGTTGAAACGGTTGCACATGTTACCGGGCTGCAATCAAACCGCGTACAATGTACACCTGATTTAATGCCTGCCGATATTCTGGGCTCTGAGGTTTTGGAACAAGATGCCAAGGGCAAGCGCGCCTTCCGCTTTATTCCGGGGCCGATTTTCACCCAATTCTTTATGGCAGACGAAATTAACCGTGCATCGCCGCGCACACAATCGGCATTGTTACAGGCCATGCAGGAGAAAGAAGTCTCCGTTTCAGGCGTACCGCAAAAATTGCCCGCACCGTTCCACGTTCTTGCGACACAAAACCCGATCGAACAAGAAGGAACATACCCCCTTCCCGAGGCGCAGCTTGACCGCTTTTTAATGCAGGTCAATGTGACGTATCCTGATGCACAGGCGGAGCGCGACATTATCCTGAGCACGACCACAAACAAAATTGCCGATCCGCAAACCATCATGAGCGCGCAAGACCTGATGGATATCCAACACATTGTGCGTGATATGCCCGTCGGCGACAGCGTGGTTGATATGATCGTACGCCTCGTACGTTCATTGCGTCCGGGTCCGGATGCCGCAGATCACATTAACGAATATGTCACATGGGCGCCGGGTCCGCGCGGATCACAGAGCTTGATGTTGGCCATTCGTGCGCGTGCATTATTACAGGGGCGCACAAGCCCGCTCGAAGAAGATGTCATAGAACTGGCGGGTCCTATTTTGCGTCACCGTATGGCTTTGAATTTCAAGGCCAAAACACAAGGGCTGACGCTTGATAACTTAATCCGTGATATTGCAGAAAACCTGTAGAGATAAAAAACTGACACAGTTAGTAGTTTTATGAGCTTTTTTAAAACCATTGCCGGTTTACGCCATACGGCGGAAGATGAAATATCATCTCTTCCTGCACTGGTGATGCATGCCGAAAAGCTCGCCGATAATGTCCTGCAGGGTGAGCATCATCAACGAAAAGTCGGCGCAGGTGAACGATTTTGGCAATATCGTGAATATCACCCGCAATCAGACCAACCACAAGATATTGATTGGCGGCAATCGGCAAAAACCGATGAAATATATGTGAAACAAAAGGAATGGCAAACAACGCGCAAAACCTTTATCTGGTGCGCAGGTGGCAAGTCCATGGCATTTACATCGGATAAATCACGCCTGAACAAACAGGCGCAGACACAAGTTCTGAGCCTTTCTATCGCCCTGTTGCTCAAACGGGCAAAAGAACAAATTGGCCTATACGGGCGGGGACAAACAGGAAAAAGCGAAGATCATTTACAAAAAATTGCGCAAAACCTGTTTGATTGTCAAAACACAGATGAATACCTGCCTTCTACGCATGATTACGACCTGCCGAAACACGCGCATTTCATCGGCGTCGGTGATTTTCTATCTCCTATTGATGAAACAAAACGCATCTTTGATGATTTAGGCGCGCGCACATCAAACGCAATTATCGTGCAGGTTTTGGACCCCGCGGAAATATTCTTATCCTATAGCGGGCGCGTACGTTTTCAAGGGCTAGGCAATGATCCGGATGAAGTCATCAATCACGTATCATCTATAAAGGCCGCCTATCAAAGCCGTATCGAGCAGCATATCCAAGACATGCATACATTATGTCAGCAACAAAACTGGATCTACATTCTGCACCGCACCGATCAGGATATCGCCGATACATTGCTAAACTTGTGGCGAATAACAAACGAAGAAAGGGTCGCTTAATATGTTTTCCTTTCTCGCACAAATCGTCTTCACGCAACCATTCATCCTGTCCGCGCTGTTGGCGCTTCCCGTGCTGTGGTATATTTTGCGTATTACGCCGCCTGCGCCGAAGAAAATATTTCTCCCGACGACACGCTTCCTTCACGGGTTGGTAGCAGAAGAACAAACACCAAGCGCATCGCCCTGGTGGCTCCTCCTCCTTAGGCTTCTGATGGTCGCGCTGCTTATCCTTGCGCTCTCACGTCCGATTATTAACCCGTCGGAAACACTGGCTGGTCAAGGCGGGTTAAGACTGGTGATTGATAATGACTGGGCATCCGCGCAAAGCTGGGATACACAAATAAGTGCCGCAGAAGAAGCCATTGCTCAAGCCGCACGCGCAGGACGTGATATATACATCTTGCCAACAACTCCACTTTTGGGCGAAGTCGCTCCAGTTCAACACGGCCCATTAGCCGAAGCCGAAGCGATATCAATTTTACGTGGCCTGTCACCACAACCATGGAATCCAAATTACAGCGCCCTATACGAAACAATATCAAAGACTCCCAAAGGCAAATCTCTTCACAGCTTATGGCTCTCACACGGGCTTGATTTAGGCGATGTAAACGGTGTTGTGAACACCCTGCAACGTCAAGGCGGGGTTGAATATGTGCGGCCGAATAGCGCAAGCCTGCCGCTTTTACTCCGCCCCGATAATGCTGTACGCAGCGCCAGTGATAAAGGATCTCCGATACGTATAAATTTAGATGCCCCAAAAGACTTTGCACAAAACGCGACCATATCTGTGCAAGCCATAACCCAAGGCGGCAATATTGTTGATATTCAATCTGTCGCGCTTGATACCAACGCCCTGCCGCAGAATGTGCGTTTTGAAATCCCCGAAGGACAAGGCAACGATTTATCACAATTTAAAATCAGCGGTCGCCGCGGCGCAGGAAGCATCTACCTCCTTGATGATCAGTTTAAAAAACGTCACGTCGGTATTGCCGGCTCGGCGCAAGGTGATGAAAGCGCCCCGCTAATCGAGGAAACATACTATATTCGCCGCGCACTTGAACCATCTGCAAAAATCACAATGGATGATCCGGCCAAACTGATAGCGGAAGGCGTATCCGTCATGGTTTTACCTGATGTGGCAGCGATGACAACGGAAACCCTGAACAGCATCGAAAACTGGGTTAAGGGCGGCGGATTACTGCTGCGGTTTGCGGGTCCGAATATGGCAGACCTTGCGAATGATCAATTCTTGCTACCTGTGCAATTACGCGCAGGCGGGCGATCCCTTTCCGGTGCGTTAACATGGGATGAACCGCAAAAAATTGAGCCTTTCGCAGAGGATAGCCCGTTCTACGGACTAGACATTCCCATCGACATCCAAATATCACAGCAAATCTTAGCTGACCCCGCGCAAGACCTTGAGAATAAAGTCTGGGCGCGCCTGAGCGACGGCACACCGTTTATTACCGCCGCCCCGCTTGAAAAGGGTATGCTCGTTCTTATTCATACAACAGCCAATACCGATTGGTCTGACTTCGCACTTTCCGGACTTTACGTCTCTGTCTTAAAACGCATTGTGCAATTGGCGGGAACATCAGGCGCAAGTATGACGACAAAAACATTCTCTGCACTTGACCCACTGATGATTATGGATGGATATGGCGGCCTCATCAGCCCGCCTGCAGCAGTAAACCCAATCTCAGCAAAAGACATAGAACGCGCAAGACCATCATCTGTGACGCCGCCCGGTATATACGGAAACGCGCAAACACAATTCGCCCTGAATATCGGCGAAAAACAAGATGCGCTTGTGACAACATCGAACCTACCGCTTAGTGTTACAACACGCGAATACAAAAAAGATTTTGAGATCGATTTGATGCCATACCTCCTTTATGCTGCTATTCTGTTCTTTGCATTGGATTGGCTGATTATGATGTTTATGCTTGGCCGCGGCCTGTCAGGTTTCCGCCTTCAATCCCTGAAAGGCGCGGTGAAAACACTGCTTATCGGGTTTGTTCTCTTATGCATTGCCACGCCCGCGATGGCGAATGAGGCCAATGATATAAAATTAGCCAGCGGCACATTCCTCGCATATGTAAAAACAGGAAACAGCAACGTTGATTCAACGACAGAACGCGGTCTGACCCGCCTTTCCGAGGTTTTGACACAACGCACATCCGTTGAACCGGAAGGTGTTGTCAGTGTCGACCCTGAAAAAGACGATCTTTCATTTTTTCCGTTAATCTATTGGGCGGTAACGGATACACAAAAACAATATTCGGATGAGGCGCTTGAAAATATTCAAAACTATCTGGATCAGGGCGGTACGATTTTATTTGATACGCGCGATCAAAACCGCACCCTCAGCAATAATATTAACTCACCAAATGCCAAGGCTCTGCGCCGTATTACATCGTCTTTGAATATCCCCCCAATTGCCCCTATCCCGCAAGATCACGTCTTAGGGCGATCATATTATTTACTGGATGAATTTCCGGGCCGTTACAGCAGCGGAACACTGTGGCTCGAACAACAAAGCTTGGGCGGGCGCGATAATGTGTCATCCGTTTTAATCGGAAGCAACGATTGGGCAGGCGCATGGGCAGATTCCAGACAAACACGCAATAACGGTTTTAGCATCTACAGCCAGAGCCAAGATACCGCGCAAGAAGAGCAAGCCTTGCGCTTTGGCGTAAACCTGATGATGTATGCATTGACCGGAAATTATAAAGCCGACCAAGTACACATTCCACATATTCTGGAAAGGTTAGGACGCTAAAATGAACGCAAATACAAGCCTGACCACAACGCTGCACTTTACACCATATCTGGATACAGTATGGATTGCCCTTATCGCCGTTATCGGACTTGGGCTTCTGGTGGCGTCCGCCTTTATATACCGCCGTGGCCTTATGTTGCGCGTTATCGCCTATATCGCCTTTACATTGGCGTTACTCAACCCGTCTTTGCTCAGAGAAGAGCGAAACTATGTCAAGGATGTCGCCGTCATCGTTGTAGACCGCAGCACCAGCCAAACAATGCAACAGCGTACCCAAACGACAAACAACGTATTGGAGTATTTGAAATCCGAAATCAACGACAGCGGACAATTCGAATTACGCGTCATAGAGGCCCCTAAAAACGCCCTATTGACGAACAGAACCGACTTATTTGATGCCCTTGACCAAAGCCTCAGTGATGTACCGAAAAAACGTCGTGCAGGCGTGATATTCATCACAGACGGTCAGGTGCATGATGTACCGAAAATTGCGGATGAATTTGACGCATACGGCCCAGTACACGTCATTTTATCAGGTAAGAAAAATGAAAAAGATCGACAAATCGTTATTGAGAACGCCCCTGCCTATGGCCTTGTCGGAAAAAATATTACGATAAAGTACAAAGTCGATGATACACGCAATATCGGCGCATCAAACGCCGAAGTCACGCTTACGCTTCATAACGGTGAACAGCGCACATATTATGTACCCGTCAATAAAACGCAATCCGTATCGGTTCCCCTGGATCATGCGGGACAAAATGTGTTTTCTATCGAAGTTGAAGCGGTAAAAGACGAAATATCAAAAGCAAATAACAAAACCGCCGTCATAGCCAATGGTGTACGTGACCGATTAAAGGTTTTACTAGTTTCCGGTGTTCCGCATGCGGGTGAACGCACATGGCGTAACCTCCTCACAGGGGATCCGGGTGTTGATTTGGTACATTTCACCATTTTGCGGGAACCGCAAAAATTCGACTACACACCGAAAAATCAACTCTCCCTGATTGCATTTCCGTTTCAGGAGCTATTCGAACGCAAACTATATGATTTCGATTTAATTATTTTCGATCGCTACAGCGTGAACAACATCCTGCCGGAACGCTACTTCCAGAATATCACGGAATATGTACAAAAAGGCGGGGCGTTCTTGGTTTCAAGCGGGCCGAGCTTTGCCACCAACCGATCAGTTTACGACACGCCACTCGGTCAGATTTTACCTGCCCGCCCGACGGGAACAGTTAACGAGAATAAATATGTGCCAAAGGTCACCCCCCTAGGTCATCAACACCCTGTGACCAAAAACCTGATTTGGAATAACGACGTCATGAGCGACGATAAAGACCCGACATGGGGTGCATGGCTTCGCTATATTGATATCACGCCTTTGCGCGGTGATGTCTTGATGAGTGCGATGAATGACAAACCGCTCCTTATTCTTGATCGCGTCGGACAGGGACGCGTTGCGCAGCTCTCGAGTGATCAAATCTGGCTATGGTCACGCGGTTATAACGGCGGCGGCCCGCACGCAGAGTTGCTTCGCCGCATTGTTCACTGGCTTATGAAAGAGCCGGAACTGGATGAGCGCGCCATGCATGTCAGCGTCAACAAGAATGTAATTACCATTCAAAAATCGGCTTACGGCGTGCAGGAAGAAGCCGTATCCATGCGCGATCCCGAAGGGGATATGGAGGTTATTACCTTAAAACAGAACAATAAAGGCGTTCTGGAATATAAATATAACGCGCAGCATCTTGGAATTCATGCCTTCGAGGACACGCTAGGCACACGAAAATTCGCCGTTGTTGGTGATTTGAACCCGCCTGAACTGCGCGGAATTAAAACAAGTGAGGAGAAGCTTTCTCCTTTGGTAGAAGCATCGCGCGGTACGTTCATCTGGGCATCTGAAGAACCGACGCCAAAGATCACAAGCTACGCCAGCACACGTAAATATGGTGGTTCTGACTGGCTTGCACTCAAACGCAACGATGATTACACCGTTAGCGGTATTCGCGATATCCCCCTACTGCCTGAATGGGTAATATTCTTGATTCTCATGAGTATTTTAATCGGTGTATGGTGGAAAGAAGGGCAAACAGATTAACCCTGTATTGTATTGCCTTGCGCCTATGCGGCATCTTTTTTTTGTTTTTCAAAGACATCATTTAGAGTACGCATCAAATCATCACGCGTAATCGGCTTTTTAACAAATGCCTTGATGGCTTCATGATCGACGATAATATCCTCAATTTTCTCAAGACTGTAACCTGATAAAATGACAAATGGCAGGTCAGGAAACTCTGTATGCGCTTGTTGCACCATCTCAATACCCGTCATTTCAGGCATATTTTGATCTGTCAAAACCAAGTCATATTCATCAGGTTTTTTACGAATAGCGTCTAATCCGGCCATTCCGGAATCCGTACTCGTAACGTCATAACCCAATCTTTTTAATAACAGCGTCGTCATATCACGTACGTTTTCTTGGTCTTCTACCAGTAAAATATGACGCTGCGTAGCTTCGCTTGCGTTATCATTTTGCGCCGACACAGAATGCTCAGGCTGTATTTTTTCAACACTTCCGGCCAACGGGAAACAAAGATTAAACGATGTCCCTTTCCCAAGTTCACTATCAATCACCATACAGGCGCGGTGACCAATAATAACACCATGCACCGTCGCCAAGCCTAACCCTGTACCCTTATCAGCAGGTTTTGTTGTAAAGAACGGTTCAAATATGCGTTCCATTACAATGCGACTAATACCGGTACCGGTATCACTAACGTTAATTGCGACATATTCATGTTTCTTTGACATATGCCCTAAAACAAGTCGTGTTTTCGCGGGCGCAACGTCCATTATTCCCATATACGGCGTTTCTTCAGCGTTTGGAAGTTTATCCTGGAGCAACTCTTCAATGCCAAGATCACTTGCGGTAATCGTATTGACCGAGATATCAAGCGTTCCCGTATCGTTTTCCATCGCATCCTGTGCATTAACGCATAGATTCATAATTAATTGTGACAGCTGTGTGCTGTTTCCTTCAATCATGGCAGATTTCACACCACAATTCTCATTCAGATTTATCGACTTTGGCATTGTTGCACGGAGTAATGAAATGACTTCATGGACAGACGGAATAATATCCAAAGCCTCTTTGCGACCGTCATTGCGGCGTGAAAATGCCAACATTTGATCAATAAGCGTACGCGCCTGTAAGCCTGCGTTCAGAATGTTTTTCGCATAGCCTTGCTCGGAACTGTTGTCTTCCAAATCATCGATCAGAAATTCTGCATAACCGTTCATTGCGGCCAAAATATTATTAAAATCATGAGCGAAACCACCGGCCAGACGACCTATGGCTTCCATTTTTTGAGCCTGGAAAAATTGCTCTTCCAGTGTCTTACGCTCATTTTCATTTTTCTGAATATTTGTAATGTCCTGAACGGTTCCGATCATACCGCCATCGGGCAATTTGGTGAATGATAGCTCAGTATGCAAAACCGATCCATCTTCGCGATATATAGGAAACTCACCAATCCAGTGTAAATTTTCATGAATTTCGGGGAAAATATCCTCTTCAATAACCTCAGCATCCGAAGCAGAAAAAGCATTAGCCCATGGCTGACCGATCACGTTATCTTTCTGACTTTCTTTTAGGCCACTTATTTTACAAAGTGCCTTATTGATAAACATCAGATTCATGTTTTTATCAATAATAACAATTCCGTCACGCGCCATTTCCAAAGCAGCCAGCTTCGCTTTGAAATCATCAAGCGTCATGCGTCTTTCTTCATCCATAATAGATAAAGCACGCAACTTATGAATATTCAAAATAACAAGTACAAATCCGGATACACTAATTAACAGCACAGACAATAAAACCCACACTTGTCTTTGTCGCATATCCTCGGATAACCCGTCTTGCGTTATCTTACTCACATGCAGACGGTATAATGAATTTAAAGCACTTTCTGTTTTATTTAGGTGGATAATAAGTCCATCAACATGAATATCCTGAGCTTTTTTTCTCAACGAAAAACGATCACGCAATATTCCTGTATTTGCCTTTAATTCATTCCAACGACTATCTGTGTTAATTTTTTTATCAAAATAAGGGATTATAAGCGTTAAACTCTCAGAAAAGTTTTTTAGTGCATTCAAAACAACGCTCTTCTGCTCTTCCGTTCTTGAGCCAGCAAATCTTTTTATGCCGATTTCTACTTGTTCATATGCTGCACTAACCTCCTGGAAGTTTTTATTAAACTCCTCAAGGTCATGTTGAATGACTTCAACCGTATGAATGTGATCATGTGTCAGATATAGCGCCCAAACGCCAAACATCAGGATTAAAATAGCCGGAAAAAAATTTAGCCCTAGAGATTTATATTTCAAATCCCCCTCCCCACACAAAAAATCATATATCAGGCATTTTTACGCAACGCAGAACTGACCCCCAGATCTTTACCCTTTAATGCGGCCTGTGTTCTGTTAGCTGCATCCAATTTGCGGCAAATACCTCGGACATGTAACTTAACGGTAACCAATTGTAAATCCAGAGAATTTGCAATTTCTTTGTTGGTTGCACCATCGACAAGATAAGAAAGAACCTCTAATTCACGCGGTGTTAAATTCACTTCACTCAACGTTTGAGCTTGCTTTCTTCTTATGAAATCAACACCCTCTTCGATCACATTATCATAATCCATGTCACCATAATGCGATGGTAAAAATTCAGTATCTTCACCCTCTGGGATAAATATCTCACCTTGCAAGACGTCATGAATTGCATCGAGCAACGCACGTCCGGACAATGTTTTAGGAAAGTATCCGACAGCCCCCATACTCAATGCGGCGCGCACATCTTCTTCTTCAGCAACACCTGACATCAGGGCAACACGAAGTTCAGGAAAAGCCTCTCTTACAGACTTAAGGCCATTTAAGCCATCCATTCCGGGCATACGTAAATCAAGAATTACAAGGTCATACCCGTCATCTTTTTTCAAGCAATCCAACGCACCATAAAGGTCTTGCATCAATGTCACTGTAGCTTCAGGATTCGAGCGCTCAATATATTGAACCAAAGCATCCCTAAACAACGTATGGTCATCTGCTATCAACAATTTCATTTAAAATTTTACTCCACACACTTATATACTCCCAACCATGAGTATACTAATACTTTAGAATACATTCTATATTAGAAAATATAAAATATAATTAAAAAAATCAGAAAAAATATATCACACAACACTAACGATGTGTATGTGTTGCAACGTGTATCGGTATATTAGGTTGCTGCTGTATGCGATTGAGCCTTAATCGATATACATAAACCCCTTCCAGGACTCTTTGAACATAATTTCGTGTTTCATAAATCGGAATCAATTCGATCCAATCAATTAAATTGACCTCACCTTTTCGCGGATCACCAAATTGAACAAGCCACCTGTCAACACGTCCTGGGCCAGCATTGTAAGCCGCAATAGCAAGCGGATAGCTCCCCTCATATCGATCAACAAGTGCACCGATATAACGCGCCCCAAGCTTCATATTATACTGCGGACGCTCAGTCAGCCATTCCTGCTTATAGCCAACATTCATTTCTTTTGCGACACTGCGAGCCGTAGCCGGCATAAGTTGCATTAACCCCATTGCCCCGGCATGCGATTTAGCCTCTTGATCAAACATACTTTCCTGACGGATAAGCGCATGAATCAACGCCCATTCCGCATCATTAATATCCGCCAAATGCTTTGTAATCGTTGGATAAGACTGCTTTGTTAAAAACAAACCTTTGCGCGTTGCCTTCTTCGCAATACGCACTGCATTATGATAATCCCCCTGCTCGGCTATCTTCTCTGCGGCATAGCGATAGGCCTTGGGTGTGCCCTCACTATCCAAAAACGCGCTCATGAATTTCTGCGCAACATCTTCTTTACCGATCGTACTGAACAAGTCATAAGCTTGCACCAACTCTGATTTTTTAAATTCCTTTTTGTCCGAAGATGACAAACGTGGCATGTTTCCTTCCGGTAATGATCCGGTCATAGATAATTCAGACATCGCAAGCTGACCATAGAATACCGTTTGAAATTGCGCGGCCGTTTTAAACCAGCCATCGGCTAACTTTTGATTGCCCATCGCCTTTGCCGCGCGCCCCGTCCAATACGCACCACGTGCCTTGCTCACAGGGGTTTCAACGCTTTCATACATAGATGAAAAACGCTCATATGCCTCTGTCGGCTTGTTCATAAACTGAAGCGCAAGCCAGCCCGTAATCCATTGTGATTGCGCATAAGCAAAACCGTCTTTTTGAAAATGTTCACTGGCGATTTTATAGGCTGTGGCATATTTACGATCCTCCAGTAAACGGCGAATAATGATATGACGCTCTTGCCACCAATCTTTTTGATTTTGCACCTTACTGCCGTCAATCGGAAGTAACAAAATCTCCACTGCCCCCGATGTAAGATCACGTTTACGACGCCAATGCAGGCGCTCATATAACAGCCCCGGATCGTGTTGCAAATGCTCTGGCACCGCATCGATAAGCGCGGACAAACCGCTCCCCTGGTTTTTCGCCAGTGCAATTCGCGCTCTTGCAAGCTCCGGATAGCCCTGCCCCAGCACATCGGCAATAGCAATCGCGCTCTCATAGTAACCGTTCAGCAGTAACGCATCAAAACGCTTCTTATGCGCATCAAGCGTAAGATACCCACCATACTCAGAGAAAATTTGACGCTGCTGATCACGAGAGGTCAATGTCCCCGCCCACCAATCTGCTAAAAAGGCACGCGCCTCATCTTTCTTGCCTTCAATGATCATCGCACTAACATAACGCCCCATACCATACGGCGTTTTCGGCGGATAATCATTATACCAAACAAGGACTTCTGCATTGGGCAGATCTTCGGGCATGGCGCCTTCGGCGCGCACCTTTAAATGCGAAATAGACGGCCATTCAGGATTATGCCGAATAAAATGTGTCAGCTGTATAAACTGATATTTTGACAAATCTTCTTGTGATGCGTGATTAAGCATCAGCCACAAATACAGCTTGCTTGCAAGCGGGTCTTTACTCTGTGCAACACTATCACGCGCTAAATCCCAATCCCCGTCTGAAACCGCCTTTAATGCAATCATCGTCAGGTTTTTGGCAAAGGGTGTTTGCTCTCTGTTGACGGGGCTGTCCTTCGCACCGACGGGATGCGCGGTATAAACAAGCGTAAAAATCCCGATAAACGCAATAATCAAACGATAGATCGGCTTGCAAAAAGCCGCGCTGCGCGATAGATTGACATCCCTTTTATAAAGTTTTGAAAAGAAAGAAAGAACATGTTTCACGGTTCCATTACCGCATTGATCACCCCATTCAAAAACGGCGAAATTGATTGGCCGTCTTTTGACAAGCTGGTTGAATGGCAAATTGAAAATGGCACGCATACACTTGTCCCCTGTGGTACGACGGGTGAATCGCCAACGCTCTCTCATGATGAACATAAGGCTATTGTCGAGCGTTGCGTCGATGTGGTCAAGGGAAGAATTCCGGTAATTGCCGGAACAGGCTCAAATTCAACAAAAGAAGCTGTGGAATTAACAAAACATGCAAAATCTGCCGGTGCCGACGCGGCACTTGTTGTGACCCCATATTACAACAAGCCGACACAGGCGGGCATGTATGCGCATTTCAAAGCCGTCCATGACGACGGTGATATGCCTATTGTTATTTATAATATTCCGGGTCGCTCAATTGTTGATATGGATATTCCGACAATGGCGGAACTGGCGAAATTACCGAATATTGTTGGCGTTAAAGATGCCACGAGCGATTTATCGCGCCCCCTTTTAACACATCAAACAATCGGCCATAATTTCTGCCAGCTTTCAGGTGATGATGTCACGGCTCTTGCGTTTTTGGCACAGGGCGGACATGGCTGCATATCTGTGATGTCAAACGTTCTGCCAAAGGAATGTGCCGATATGCAAAACGCATGGCAAACAGGCGACTTTGCAACTGCTAATGCAATCCGTGATCGCTTATGCTTCTTGGCCGTTGATCTATTCTGTGAAAGCAGCCCCGCACCGGTGAAATATGTCGCCGCAAAACTTGGTTTATGCTCCGAGGAATCGCGTCTGCCTATCTTGCCGCTTACCGATAAAGGTCGTGCAAAAGTGGACGCAGCATTAGAGCATGCAGGCATTACGGGGGCGTAAACACACGTAATTCATTATGGCCCCTAAAAAGAAAAAATCAGGAATGATTTCAACCGACCAGACGATTGCAGATAATCGTAAGGCACGTTTTGATTATGAATTACAAGACACCTTCGAAGCAGGCATCATGCTAAAGGGCACGGAGGTAAAATCTTTGCGCCTTGGTCAATGCAGTATCAAGGAATCTTATGTCGGGCCCAAGGACGGTGATATATGGTTGTTCAATGCCAATATCTCTGAATATCAACAGGCGGGGTCGCATTTACAACATGAACCCACTCGCCCGCGTAAATTACTGCTGCATAAACGCGAGATTAACAAAATCCTCGGCGCCGTAGCACGTGAAGGCATGACCGTTGTTGCCAATAAGATCTACTTCGATAAGCGCGGCAAGGCAAAGCTTGAAATTGCCTTAGCCAAGGGTAAGAAAATGCACGACAAGCGCGAAACCGAAAAGAAACGCGATTGGGCCAAGCAAAAACACCGCATTCTCAAGCAAAACAACTAAGCACACATCACGATAAAAAAACGCTGCATTGATATTTCACAATGCAGCGCTCAATCATCTATCTATGAGGAGAAACTTTATCCTAACGCCTATGGCAAATTAGTCATTTGCGGGAGTGTCACTTGCGGCATCCTCACCCTCTTTTGCCCCTGTCAGCATATCATCGGCAATAAGCCCCGCATTAGCCCGAATTTGTTTTTCCAATTTGGCCGCAATTTCAGGGTTCTCACGCATGAAGTTTTTCACATTTTCACGCCCCTGCCCGATACGTTGCCCGTCATAAGAGAACCATGAACCGGCCTTATCAACCAAATTGGCCTTAACGCCCAGATCAATCAGCTCACCAAGCTTGGAAATACCTTCACCATACATGATATCGAATTCTATCTGGCGGAATGGCGGCGCCATTTTATTTTTAACGACTTTCACGCGTGTCTGGTTACCCACGATTTCGTCCTTATCCTTAATCGCACCAATACGGCGGATATCAAGACGAACCGAGGCATAGAATTTAAGTGCATTACCACCAGTTGTCGTTTCGGGCGAACCGAACATAACGCCGATCTTCATACGAATTTGGTTAATGAAAATAACAATCGTACGAGAGCGCGAGATAGAACCGGTCAATTTTCGCAAAGCTTGCGACATCAAACGTGCCTGCAGACCCATATGTGAATCGCCCATTTCGCCCTCTAGCTCGGCACGCGGCACAAGCGCAGCTACAGAGTCAACAACAAGCACATCCAACGCACCGGAACGCACCAATGTATCTGTAATTTCAAGGGCTTGCTCCCCCGCATCAGGCTGTGAGATAAGCAAATTATCAACATCAACGCCAAGTTTACGCGCATAGCTTGGATCAAGGGCGTGTTCGGCATCAACAATCGCACATGTCCCGCCTAATTTTTGCGCCTCTGCAATAACATGCAAAGCAAGTGTCGTTTTACCTGAGCTTTCCGGGCCGTAAACTTCGATAATACGTCCGCGCGGCAAACCACCAATACCAAGACCGATATCAAGCCCCAAAGAACCTGTTGAAACAGATTCAACCTCCATCGGGCTGTGGCCGTCATTCATTTTCATGATTGATCCCTTACCAAAGGCGCGCTCAATCTGTGCCAATGCGGCATCTAATGCTTTTTGCTTTTCAGCTGAATTTTGGCTCATATCAGTATCCTTACTCTGACGAAGTGGTGTTACGCTCATACGTTATCTCCTTTTTGTCGCATAGTTGCGGCATCTGTGCAAATCATTCCGTGGTCATGGAACCTGAGTTATGCACACAAGAATGTTCTTGTTTTACCCCACTGTCAACAAAAAAGAACAAAAAAAGAACAAAAAACTCAAATGAGATTACCGATTATATATACGCAAAACAGCAAAACAAAGAAGAAATAGAGCCAACGCTCTAACACCAGAACCCTTGAAAATCGTGACTTATGAACATTATTCAATTCACTTTCCTGCGCCTTAATCAGTTTCACCTTACTGTGTAAAAGTGCAGGCTTCTTTTTGATCTCCAATTGGCGAAAGAGCTGTTTAATATCCCGATCAAGTACACCCAGCATCAGGAGAATCACCATCATTAAAATCACCCCGATAACCGCGCTAACCTGTTCGACCATTTACTCCTCCAAAACCTCTTTCACCTTGGCTGCAAGCCCTTTTAATGTAAACGGCTTCGGCAAGAAATACGTATTATCATCCATATGATCCTTCAGCTTATCTTCCGTGTAACCTGACATAAAGATAATCTTCATGGCGGGGTTATGCTCCCTGATTTTCTTTGCCAAAGTCGGCCCGTCAACATCGGGCATCACAACATCAGTAATGAGCAAATCAATCGGCTTCTGCCCTTCTTTTTCATAAACATCCAAAGCCGCCTGCCCGTGCTCAGCACTCAATACCTCATACCCTTTATTCACGAGTGCCCGCTCAGAGAAGCTACGCACTGCAGCTTCATCCTCAACCAACAAAATACGTTCCGTCCCTGTCAAATCACGTGTTTGCGGTTGTTGTTGCGCACTTGGCTCGTCATCTTCCACTTCGTTGGTACATGGCAAATAGATAGAAAAGGTCGTTCCCTTGCCCATAACGCTTTCGATATCCAGATAACCGCCGCTCTGACGGATAATACCGTGCACTGTAGCCAAGCCAAGACCAGTGCCCTCACCGACGCCTTTTGTTGTGAAGAACGGCTCAAGAATACGGCTCATATTCTCTTCTGAAATACCGCACCCCGTATCCGTAACCTTAATCAAAATCCAATGCCCGGCCGGCATCTTCTCTTCCATCACTTTACGTGCGCGTTTATTCGTATGATTTTCGGTGGTGATCGTCAGTTTCCCTCCGCCATCCATCGCATCACGTGCGTTCACCGCCAGGTTAATCAGCACCTGTTCCATTTGCCCTTCATCGACCTTCACCAAACCAAGGTTGCTGCCGTGTATCATCTCCAGTTCAATATTCGCGCCAATCAGACGACGTAAAAGATGTGAAAGCTCTGTCAGGATATCGGTGATATCATGCACCCGTTGACGCAATGTTTGCTGACGCGAAAACGCCAAAAGCTGGCGCACAAGATTGGCCGCACGATTAGAGTTCTGCTTGATCTGCATAATGTCGCCAAAGGACGGATCGCCTGCTTTATGTCGTAATAAGAGCAAATCACAAAAGCCGATAATAGCGGTCAACAGGTTATTGAAGTCATGTGCAATACCGCCTGCGAGCTGTCCCACAGCCTGCATTTTTTGTGATTGCACAAATTGCGCCTCCAGCGATTTTTGTTCCGTAATATCAATAAAGTGGAGCACTGTAAAACCACCATCGGAAAAACGACGTGCATGGAGTTGCGCATTTATCGATGCGTCCTTCTTATCACTCACAAGGGCGATTTCCATGGACTCCGCCATTGGCTGCCCCTCGCTCATTTGTTCAAGCGCAGCCAAAACCTGCTCTCTGTGTTGTTCACTAATCATGAGCTTAAAGTGCTTGTTTTCAATCTCTTCCGTGTTTTTTCCCATCATACGGGCAAATTCACTGTTACAATCTTCGACCAGCCCGTCTTTATTCACCAGAATAATCCCCAGCGGCGCTTCGTCATAGAAACGTTTGAAACGATCCTCTGAGGCCTTCAATGCCTGTCGCATTTCACGTTCAGATGTTAAATCATGAACAACAGCCCGCGTACGAATACTACCGTCTGCACCGCGCATAATCGTTTGGTTTATCGATGCACGGAACATTCGCCCGCCCGCACCTTTCATCTCAAGTTCGGCAATTTGAATATCACCGCCTTTTTCCGTGACATCATACGGCATAACACCTTGCGGCGGATCGTTTAGATATGTGTGGAATTTTGCCCGCGATAACAGATGGTTAATATCCTCCCCCACCCATCTGGCAAAGGTCGCATTTGCAAACACAAACGCCCCTGTTTGATCGAGTGAGAAGAACCCAACGGGCGCATTATCAGTAAAATCGATCAGTTTCTCACGCTCTTCATGTACGGCGCGATCGGCCGTATATTTATCGGTCACATTATCTATGCGCCAATGAATATATCCTGCGTGTCCTGTTACTGGCTGTGCGGTGACGTGATACCATCCTTCGTAATCTTTGACATCACAATAGAGCTCAATAGAATCGGTTAACCCGCGATGCGCCTGATCAGACAATGTACTGAACAGCGCGCTGGCTTTATCATTACCCGAAAACATATCAACCAATTTGTCGTATGATGCGCCGCCCCCATCGATATGGCACAGCTCCACAAAACGATGATTATAATACAGAACCTGATCGGCATGATCGGTAATAAGCCTGCCGCCGCGACTGCCTTCCAAAACTTCCTTCAGCAAGATCAGCTCATCTTCGTGCATCGCCTGAAGATATTGCGCACGGCGCGCCGCAAACGCCACCAACGTCGCCGTAATAAACACCATAACGGAAATAAGGATCGTCGCCTGATCAACCTGTGCCATATGCACAACAAAGCTCAGCAACACGCAATACAGCGCAGCAATTGAAACAACAACCGCCGCCGTCAGCGTTTTACGGTTGCTTTTCATTTGCACCGACGCACGGCGATTATGGTGTCTGTTAATAAATTCGGAGTGATCAGTATTCATCGCCCGAAAATCATGGCACAGAGCCAAGCCCGCAGCAAGTCATATCCTATTGTTCTATAAAGTTATAGGCCCGAAATATTTTCTCCTTTAGGCCATTTCACGCGCCACCCAAGCTTCACTTGCGTTTTTTCCTGTGGTTTGACGTCCATAACCCAGCGTGTAACGCCCTTTACATTCTCAAGGTCGGCTTCATATCCACCGCTTGTGTGATCTTTTAAAATCTCAACGCGAATACGCTCATCCTTTGATGCAGGAACAGTTTCCAAAACCGCCAGATTGATCGCCTCTTTATGCAGGTTTTGAATATCAGTGACATAGTGACGCTCGATCACGCTGTCTTTCGTAATCATACCCTCTTCGCTACGCTCATCCATCAGGGTATTACGTTTCACAACAACATTATCATCAATACCAAAGGAAAGCTCATCCTCATCGCCCGGGCGCATCATCTGCATATAGCTCTGACCGATATAAGCCCCGTCACGGAACAAGCTGACCTGCCCCGGTAAAATCGGCGCTTCGCCTTTTAATGTTGTTTTCGCAACAAGGAATGCATCCGTGCTGAGCTGTGGCTTCACCTGTACCTGCAAGGATGAATCGATATCAAATGCACCGATCATCAATTTGGCCTTGGTTCCGTCAGATGTCACCGTTGCCGGTCCGGTGATTTTATATTCCCCGACAAACCCTTCGGTGTTGATCTGCGCGGTTTGCATGACGACTTCTTTTTCCACCGGCGCTTCCATTGCCATATCTGCTTCAGCCATATCATCCATCATCGGAGCAGCGGAATATGCAGATGCCATCTCATTCATTGAACGCTTTGACATTGCTATTCCGCTCATAGCTTGCATTTTGGGCGGGGCATAAATGGACAGCCAGCTCGGATACAAATCCGGCAATGTCGCGCCGCGGCTTGGCTGCGCTGTTGATAGGGTTAATTCAATATCGTCCCAATCTTCGCCCGTTTGTTGCCATACCTGACCATATTGCACCAAATCCATTTTACCGCTTTTAACGTCAAGGCGCGCATCGTAAATCGGCTGCCAACTTACCCCTGAAATTTGATAGCTCAAATCCACAGTTAAACGCGTCGCTTGTGCGGCCTCGAACGGAACACTAACGATATAGTTTTGTTTATTCCCTGTACGAAGCTGACGCAGATCATTTTGAATTTTTCTAATCTTGTCATTCGTATCACGAATTTTGATATCAATTCCGATGCTTTCCTTCATCGTTTGCGCCATTTTGGCCGACAAACCGTCCGCCGCCGCCGCCCATTCATCAGGGCTAAGCTCTAATTTCGCGACCTCTTCATTTTCACGAAGAGCCGCTGTTTTCCCAATATTTTGCAAAAATTCCTGTGCTGTTTTCAGGGCGCTTTTCTCGGCATTATAAACCTTCACCTGATCTTGCAATGACAAGAGCTGTGCATTCAGCTCCTTTTCCTTTGGCACAACATAATCTTCGAATGACTCGCGCTTATGGCTCAGGGCACCAAAAACAACGTCGGCCTGCGCACTACCGCCGACACGCAATGAATCCGTATAAATACGTAATGGAATTCCCGTAAACACAAGATTATGCGCCCCCGCAGGAACATCAATCACGGCCTTGCGCGTTAATGTTGCACGATCATTATACACCGTGGCGGCTTTAATCTCGCTTGTGACATCGATGTCTTCCGCAAAGGCAGGAACCGCCGTCAAAGCAGAAAAAAACATCATCGAAAAAAGTATACGGCGCATAATAATATCCCCTCATTATTTCAAACGCATTCAATATAGGGTACAATTTATACCACAACAAGAACGCGTATAGCGAACGGGAAATCAAACCATAGGGAATTTTACAAATGCACCACTGTTCAAAAAAGGAATGCCTGTTTCTGGGGCTTACAAAACTGATGAATATCGGCCTGATCTTGATGTGCATATTTGTCTATTCCCAAACCTATGGTGATCAGAAATACCTGATACTCCTTTTGGGCTTACCACCGCTTTTCTCGCTCATCGCCTTACAAAAACGTGGTGACAAGGAAGAACGAAGCCTGAAAACACGCATCCGCAAAGCAGAATTACGCAAACAATTAAAAGATTTAGAGGAATTTGATAAAGCAGATTCTTAACAGATAAATTATCGTAATTTACCTTTTAACTTAAAGACATAGGAAATGATTTCCGCCACGGCTTGAAAATGCTCCGTCGGGATCATTTCATCAATTTCCACAACATCGTACAATGCCCGTGCCAAGGGTTTATTCTCATACAGGATAATATCATTTTCCTTGGCAATCTCACGGATGCGCATCGCGACATTGTCGATACCCTTTGCCACAACAATCGGCGCGGGGTTTTCATCTGGGTTATATTTCAGGGCAATGGAATAATGCGTCGGGTTTGTAATAACGACATCGGCGCTCGGTACATTTTGCATCATACGTTGACGGGCGCGCTCTGCACGTAATTGCCGCAACTTCCCCTTAATCTGCGGATCCCCTTCGGATTGCTTGTATTCATCCTTGATCTCTTGGCGGCTCATACGCATTTTCTTGTTATATTCCTGACGCTGATAAATCAAATCCAGCCCCGCAATAATCGCCAATGCCACCAAAACGCCGATCATCATCTTCATGACAATGACCTTCATTTCCCACATTACGGTCAAAATCGGCATATCAATCATATGTTCAAGGCGGTCAAAATACGGATACACAATGATAAACGCAATCAAACCGATAACGCCGAGCTTTAAAATCCCTTTGACGAACTCAACAATAGAGCGCAACGAAAACAACCGGCCAAATCCCTTTATCGGCGACACCTTTCCCCAGTCAGGTTTAATAACCTCAGGTGCAAATAAGGGGCCGATTTGCAAAAACGGTGCAAGAAACGCCGCGGCCATAAACAATAAAAACGGCAAAAACATAATTTTCACAACCTGCTTCATGCCATCGCCTAAAACCACTGCCAGACCACCAGGTAATTGCGGCAAGGCATGCGCTTGTTCGATATACACACGCATAACACTGCCTAAATCACGCATCATCGGCGTGGCAAAAACCATAATAAATAACGATGCCGCCGCCATCATTACCCAATTATTCACCTCTCGTGATAACGGAACCTGGCCACGTTTGCGCGCCTCCTCCAATTTCTTGGGGGTGGGGTCTTCGGTTTTCTGGGAATCATCGGTCTGTTCACCATCAGCCATGATTATACTATACCCTATAAATGGTTAATTTGCCGAACCTGCATTACTGAAGAAATACAAGATCGCTCCTTCATACGCGCTCGCCCAGTGATAGAACAATGCCGTCATCGCCAACATTAACAAGATGACCGACAACAGGATCTGTATGGGTAACATCACCATAAAGACCTGAACCTGCGGCATAAGACGTGATAATACGCCCATTCCGACATAAATCAGCAATGTAAGCACCAAAAACGGCGCGGCCAAACGAATACCAAGGTTAAAACTTGCCGCCACGGCGCGGGTTATCAATTCCGCCATTGATCCCGTATCCGGCACATCACCGATCGGAAACATATTATAACTCTCGACAATGCCCATCAAAAGAACATGATGAAGATCTGTCGCGAATAGGAACACTGTACCGGTAATCGACAAAAAGGCTCCGATAATCGACCCTTGCGACGCCAATGACGGGTTAAATACCTGCGCATTTGCAAGACCGGATTGTGTAGACACCACCATTCCCGCCGTATCAAGCGCTGTCATAAAAATACGAGCCACCGTGCCGATTAATAAACCAATCACCAACTCCATCGCAATCAGGCTGAATAATGCGATTGTTTGCGGCACAGGCGAAGGAATATGCGGCATAATAAACGGAAAAAGAACGAAGCTTAACGCAAGCGCAAGGTGAAGACGCACGCGTTCTGAAACAAATGAATCGCCAATCCCGGGCATAATCATCATCGCACTACCAACCCGCGTGAAGGTCAGGATAAAGGCAAGAACCCCTGTGGTCATAAATGTTTCAAGTGCGCTTTGCATCTGTAATCACACACCCTATCCGCCGGCGACAATACGATCCGCGAGAGATTCCATAAATACGACCAAAATATTCATCATCCATGGTAAAAGAATAAACATAGATAGGAAGATCGCCATAATTTTAGGAACGAAAACGAGAGTGATCTCTTGAATTTGTGTCAAAGCCTGCACCAAAGCAATCAAAACACCAACAACAAGACCGACAATCAAAATGGGTGCGCTGATTTGCATGGTAATCAGCAACGCTTGTTGTGCAGTTTCTATGATTTGAGCATCATTCATGTATATATGCTATCAAATGCGTGATTGTGACAAAACGCATTTCCAACGCCCTATGGACTTAACCACATAATTTTGCGCATTCGCTCATGCATAAAAACAATGAAAATGTCCCGCTGACAAACCTTAAATCGGCATGCGCATAATCTCTTGGTAGGCGGAAATCATACGGTCGCGGACACCAACAACAGTTTGTAGCGTAAGCTCGGCGGAGGTTACGGCCTGCACAACATCCGTGACATCAGCATCACCCGTAACGGCTTTGGCGGCCATTTCCTCTCCGCCCTTCATGGTTTGAACGGATTGCTGGATATTCTTTGCCATAAAATCAGCAAAGCTCGGCGCTTCGGATTGCCCCGGAGATGCGATCTCGCTCGCTAATCCTTTGATATTTTTTGTAATATCAGTAACTTGCCCCTGCCCTGTGATGCTCTGGGAATTGCTATAGGCACTGGCGGCGGCGTTGGGATTAATTCCTGTAATTGGCATATCGTGATCCTTTCACGTTACTATTCTAATCCGCTATTACGTACGAAGCAAATCAATCGTACGGGATATCAAAGAACGGGACTGTTCAATCATTCCCAAATTTGCCTCATATGATCGCTGTGCTTCGCGCACATCCATCATTTCCAATAATGGATTAATATTTGGTGTTTTCACATACCCGTCAGCATTCGCCGCCGGATGATCCGGCATAAACTCAAGGCCGAACGGTGTTTCACGATCAACATCGATGTCATCGACCTCAACCAGGCGAATCCCTTGTGCGCGGTCCATCTCATTCTTAAAACTAATGGTCTGACGTCGATACGGATCTGCACCCGGTGTTAATCCGGTCGTGTCAGAATTCGCGATATTTTCAGAAATCACCCGAATACGCGTTCCCTGTACGCGCATACCGTTGGCGGAAATCTTCATTGCGTTAACAATATCATTACTCATTGTTTTATCCCTACTCTGTTTTATCGTGTGCCGATTGCGGTCTTAATCAAACCAACCTGCTTTTGATACAAGCTCAACATCAGGTTATAATCCATGGCATTTTCACCGGATTTCACTAGTTGTTCCTCGATAATAACCGAGTTTCCGGCCGGTGCGACTTCATACATATTGCGCTGTTTGCGTGCATCCGCATCTGTTTCACCTTCCAGATGGCCTAAATGCCCCGCATTTGTTGTTGTCATCGATACATTTTGTAAACCGCCATTAGTCGCACTTGTGACATTTCGCACCATTGATGAAAAATCGACGTCTACCAAATCTTTCGGGCGATATCCCGGGGTATCCGCATTTGCAATATTTTGCGCAAGCACGTTATGACGTTGGTTCAGATATTCCATCTTCGATGAAATCGCCTGAAAAAGTCCTATATCTTGTATCGTCATTGCCTTAAACCCTGTATAGTTTCATTACCAACACAAAGAACTATGCAGGAAGCGTGCCAATGAGTGATGGCTATGATGACGGATATAGAAAAAACAACAATGACGACCTAAGCCGTTACAATATAAAGAAAATACCAAAAAAGAAAACGGCCGTTGCCCTTGCAGATTCCGAGGGCGGGAAAAAAGTGCCCCGTGTAAAAGCAGCAGGACGCGGCATTATTGCCGAGAAAATATTGCAGCTTGCCTTTGAAAACGGCATCAAGGTACGTGAGGACAGCGACCTTGCGGAAATGTTGGCGCAAATCGAAATCGACAGCCCCATACCATCCGAAGCTTTTCTCGCTGTGGGTGAAATCTTATCCTATGTTTATCGTGCGAACGGACAGGAAAACCCCTTTGACACATTACTGAAAGATGATACCTAAAAAACTATGGACGTAATATCACCCGACTTACCGCAATTTCTTCGGCTCATTTTGGCGCTAGGCTTTGTTCTGGCCTTGATGGGGGGCTTATCATTCCTGATTAAAAAACTCGGGCTTGCGCCGCAAAACTCAATAAAGACAGGCGATACAAGACGGTTAAAAATTGTTGAATCCCTGCCCCTTGATGTGCGTCGCCGCCTGGTTATTATAAAATGCGACGATCAAGAGCATTTGGTTATTTTAGGAGCGAATTCCGAAACTGTAATCGCACACGACCTTAGTGAAACAAGCACAGTTGTGGATCAATCACCAAAACCATCCGAACAGACTTAGACGTTTATAAAATCTGCACTAAGATATGTGCATGCATAATCGATTCCAGATCAAATTTGCGATCTTCGCTCTTACGTTATTAGCTTGCTTATTCTTTGGCGCGCTAAGCCAAGATGCACTTGCACAAAGTGTATCAATTGATCTTGGCACTGAGGGCGAAGGCACAGTATCAGGCCGTGTGATACAGCTTGTCATTTTAATGACCGTGCTTTCACTCGCGCCATCTATACTGATAATGATGACATGTTTTACGCGGATTGTTGTGGTGTTGTCATTCTTGCGTACAGCAATCGGAATTCAGCAAACACCGCCAAACACAGTTATGATTTCACTCGCGCTGTTTTTGACGTTCTTTATTATGGCCCCCACGCTCAATGCCGCCTATCAAAACGGCGTTGCCCCGCTGATAAGTGAGGAAATTGACGAAGTGCAAGCTTTCGAGCGCACAACAACCCCGTTTAAAGAATTTATGTTGCAACATGTTCGTGACAAAGACCTTGAGCTATTCATTAGAATGAGTGAAACCGGCCCTTATGATGAGGCGATGGATATACCACTACACATCGTTATTCCGGCTTTCATGATTTCGGAATTAAAACGCGCCTTTGAAATCGGGTTTATGCTGTTCTTGCCGTTTTTGATTATTGATTTGGTGGTTGCATCCATCCTAATGTCAATGGGTATGATGATGTTGCCGCCCGTTACGGTATCACTACCGTTTAAGATCGTTTTCTTTGTTCTGGTTGACGGATGGTATTTGGTCTGCGGTTCTCTCATCCAAAGCTACGGAACTGTTGGCGGCGGATAACCAGATTTTTGCGCTATTCCGGCTCGGCAATTAGCAATAAGCTCGGCTCTTCATTTACTGGTGGCTTTCTGTGAACTGTCGGCTTACCGAAAAGACGACGATTTCCGGCCATCGCAAACATGCTTCCGTTATTAAACTGCAATGGAACCGCATCGCTATTAACGTCGCAAACAACCAATGACATGCCGTTATCCTCACCCCATGATGTGACGTCTTTATTCTGCGCCATTTCTGTCGGCTCACCTGTGTATTTGCATAGAACTGTACGCTCCACATTAAAGCCGTGATGATGCCATTTGGATGCATAATTATCGGTATGAATACCTTGCACATACAACTCTGCATTGCCGATATACGCGCGCACATCACGCAAATCGATCCACATTTGCATCGCCGCCTCGCGCATGGCTTGGTCCATATTGTCATCCGCACAAAGATTGGACAATTGGTCAAGAGATACGCGCGCCTCCTCACCTTCGCCAACATTGTTTATTTCAAGGAAATAACGTGCAACGGCGGCATAATCGCCGTCAATTTCACGTTCATGTAATAAGACTTGATGGCGGCCGAAAGCACCAAAAGACCCGTTTGCAACCTCTTCGATACTATCGACGGTTTTTGTTTTTATGAAATCGCTCATATCACCCTTTTTTCTTTTTGTTATACGCCCGTGATATGTGCATATACAAGGAAATTATTGTGTGGGTGCAGGATCTTCGCGGTAACTATCCAGAAAATCTTTGAATAAATCAACCTCTTGGATAGCAGAAAGTAGCGTCTCCCTATCCGCCAATTCAGAATTACGGCGTGGGCGCGTAATCAATTCAAATTGATTGGCCTTCGGTGTATCACCCATCTGGCTTGAATACTTTTCCCGCATATTCGCAAGTGCAATGCGGTCATTATCAAGGCTCAGAGAAATCGCGCGATTCATAATCAATGTCGATTGCTCTGGCGTTAAATCTTGTTTCGGCGAGATATTCTCATCAACTAATATCGTATTTAAGGCATCGGCAGCCTCTCCCCAATACCCAGCCAACCAAGAAATATCAGCCCGAAGATTGCTTGTATTGCGATCAACCGGTAATTTTTCAAGCAACTTCAATGCCTTATCATGTTGCTTGTTTTGCGAATATGCACGTACGCGTAAGAGGTCTATCTCTCTTTGGTATTGCGCTTTTTTCGGGCTTGCAGATAAGCGTAACATTGTGTTTTCTGCTTTCCCAAGGGCGTTTATAGCTTTTTGTGGCTTTTTATCGATCAATTCAATCGCGGCTAAGCGTATTGCAATGCGTATACGCTCTTCTCCATCCAGCCTGTGATCAACCTGATATTGCAATAATTTAGTTGCACGCCCAAGCAAATCCGCCCTCACCAAGTGCTCAGCCAGACGCTGAACAAGCAGGTCGCCCTCAGGGCCGACAGGCGTTAATTCACTGAACTGCTCATAAACAGCGACAGCATCGAGGGGGGAAACATTTTTCAAAGCATCCGAGAGATACATGTTTTTAAACGTTTCAGCCATATCCGCAGTTATTCTCTCTGCCAAAACATCCTGATCAGCAAAAGAAACGGCATCACGCATGATGGATAGCCCTTTTACGTATTTTTTACCTTTAAAATATGCATCCCCAAGCCAGTAATTAATTTGCGCCTCTAGCTCATCTCCCCGCCATGCATAACGCAGGCGTTCCAAACGATCGATCGCTTCATCATTTGAAATTTCTTTTTCATTTTGTTGTAAAATCGCGAGCGCCAGGCCGGCCTTTGTGCGATATAAATCATCCTGATCTCTCGTCAAATCGCTCCAAAGCTTTTTCGTCACGTTTATTTCATTTGCCTGACGCGCAGCTTCGCCTTGCAGATATTTATATTCCGCCTTATGTGCGGGCAACATATGGTCTTTATGATGCTCTGCTATCGCCATTAATTCTTTTGCCTGCGCAACCTTACCATCACGCAAACTCACCTCTGCTAATTTTAAACTCAAACGAGTTGCGATGTTTGGCGGATATGAATGCAGCGCCTCAAAATTGACCGGTAGAACCTTAATCGCCTGCTGCCAGTCCCCTAAGTCAGCAAGCACATAAGACGTCCAGAACTTCACTTCATCAAAATCATCTAATTCAGGATAAAGAAAATCTTCTAGTGCCCCTTCACTTTTCCAGTCGAGCGCTCTTGCTACCCCACGTAGCGCATGAAACTCTGCGCTTTCGTCCAGTTTGGGTACTTCTGCCAAAGCATAATCAAAATACCCCAACGCCTCAGCGCCTCGTCCGAATGAAGCAAACATTTTACCCAGTGCCAATAAATCCTCGACCTTACGCGCGGCTGTTTTTGTGTGCATCCCATCCAGCAATAAGTTTTCATTATGCTCAATATCACTTGCCTTACCGAGTTGCCATTTACGGAACTGAAATAAAAATTGATCAAGTTGATGCTCATCCTTGGTGCCGTGATCACCATCATCTCCATGAGAAGTATCATGATGACCTGATGCATCAGTACTATGTGATGATGCTTTCTTCGCCGGATAATGGCGATCTCTGAATAATTTCGCTTCATTCACCGCAGATTTACTCATAATTGCCAATCCGATAGGACGTGAAATTTCTACGCCCTTATCTGTCTTCTCAATGCGTAAATCATCCACCTTTGGATAAATAGCCATGCCCAAAGGCGAGAACAGCACATCAAAATCGATATAACTTTGTGCGCGTCCGATATAATCTTCCCCATCATCAACCATCACGACCTTGAATGCGGCCCCTGTGAGAGGGTCAGTAATATCAATAATATTGCTGACGTTTTTCATCGGCCAAATCAATTTACCGCCACGGGCGTATTTATCTTCGGGGGCAATCCGGATCGGCTCTAATGCCTCCGGTTCTTTTACTTTATCCCCGAGGATAATGTCCCAAACAAGCCCGTCGCCACGTGATTGAACGGGGAAGTCATGGTTTTTCGGCAGTTTCATTTTATAAACGCTCGCAGTGTCATTTGACGAAACACGCTGAATATCTCCAAACAGCTGAGGTTCCTCTGATGATAATGTGGGCGCACGAAAGGCAGAGCTATCACCAACAACGATATACATATCACCATGCTGTACAAATGCCGCCATCGGTATTGCCTGCATTGAGCGCACCGAAATAACATGGTTTACTTGCTCCACAGCATTCGCCAGAGCTTTTTTCTGTACATCTTTTGGCTGCAGAATTTCGCGTTCAACCGGCTTAGGCCGAACTTGCGGCATGCGTTCCGGTACCAATTCGTATTTGGCGGTTTCTTTTTTAGGCGCCTCAACAGCAGCATGAGCGTCATGGCTCTGGCCATCGACCTTCGGCGCAGTCGGATTTTCTGTCACGGGAGCACTATCGGCATGCTTAACCTCATCATCAGGCTGCTGCAGCGGCTCAGAGACCTGCTCTTCTTCAGGTTTCGCAGGCGTTGTATCATTGCTGACAAACGCCTTCATATCATCAGGGTTTTCGGGATCATAAATATCTACAACAACACGTTTTCCGATATTAAAATCTCGCTTCTTACTGGATACTGGTGTTTGAAACCGAATTTTCAATGGCTTGGTTTCTGCGACCTCGACATTGCGTATAATTTTCAAAGTTTCCAGTGCGTCCCCTTCAAAATTCACATCCGCATCTGTATCAAATGTTATTTCGACCGCTCCCTTGCCATCATCTTTAAAATCATACGTAACGGCCTTGTCCCAACCAAAAACAAGGCGTGTATATCCGTCACGCACCCCGGCCCGCACAGATATTTTTTCCTGCGCAAAAGATGGTGATGCGATGCTAAAACTCAGTAAAAGGAATGTGAAAAAGACAAATCTTTTCATGGTTAATAGTGTGCCATAGCCGCGAGCGGTGTTCCAGCGTTAAGCGAAATACCGTAAAAATAAACAACAACAAACATTTACATTAACACAACCTAAGGAACATCAAACGCATTTTGACGAATGCCATCGTCATTCATAACCACAATATCAACACGTCTGGACAAGTTCTTACGCTCCGAAAGCGCTATATCCTCAGGCAATTCATCGAAACGGCCACTAGACAGGCCCTTAACGGTAATTTCTTTCACATATCCGGACTCACGCATTTTCGCGGCGACCGAGGTTGCACGCGCCAATGACAGCTCCCAATTTGTGCGGTAAGGCCCCTTTGTTTGCGCGCTAATCGGATCAGGATCACTATGCCCTACGACAATAACCCTATTATGCAATCGCGCCAGCACACCCGTCAGTGTAAACAGCATCTTTGTGCCTTCCGTACCAATTTCAATTTGGCCTGATTTAAATAAAAGCTCAGATGGCAAAGAAATAATCAAACGCTCTGAATTTTGTATGAGCGCAATTTTTTCAATGCCTTTTCCTTTCAATGAATTAGCAACAATGCTTTGCACATAATCAAGCTGTAGCGCCTTTTTGGTATTAACCTGATCAATACTGATTGCATCCTGAGATCCCCTATTATACGGAGCAGCCTCCTTTTGTTTAAAATGGCTTGAAATACCGTATGAGATTTCATTCCATATTTCCTCTTTAGGCTTTGACATGGAATACATCATCACGAAAAATGTAAGCATAAGCGCCATAGCATCAGTAAATGTGATAAGCCACAACGGCGGAGGATTTTCATCCCCGTCTGAACGCCTTATAATAGAGGAAAAACCCGTAATAATTCCACGGGGGGGCAATACCGTATTCGCATTGCCACCTACCTGCTCTTCACCTTCTAAATCATGATCGGACATCACAATTCCTTTTCTGCATCAACATCTGCGTCCTCCCCCAAGGCGTTCGCAACATCCTTTGGCAATGTAAACGGCTCATACTTATAAAAATACAAATCCACATACCCTGAGCGCCCCTTTACCATACCACTTGCCAGCATTTTTCGTGGCATTCCGGCTTGCTCCAAATCAAAAGCCAGCTTACTGATACGGGTTAAATTCTCTCGGTATATAACCGGCTCATTCATAAACATAGTATTCGGATCATCATCCAAATTAAGGATCATATCCATACGATATGGTTGTCCGTTTTCAGAAGAACGTATGAGGGATATCATTGTCTGGAGAAATGAGCCCGTCGTACCGACAGGCGCGTCAATATCCATAAAACCACCAATACGTACGGCATTTTCAAAACGGCCAATAGGAAGCTTCACATGCATGACGGTTCCCAAACGATTTCGCTTTGGCTCAAACCCTGCAATATGCGTATTAAAGAGCCCCTCCATTGATTCCAAAGTATCCCCTTGACGCTTATCATCTAAAAAGTCAGATACTTTCGACGCTTGAGTATCGTCCTCTAATAGCGGTTCATTTGAAAACACCAAAGACAGACTGTTTAAGACAGGCAATGACTTTTGCTGGTCAACCTCTGATATCGAATTTAAAACGATAAAAAAGGAGAGCAGCATCAAAAAAAGCGACAGTGATAAATACTGATTTACCATAGAGACCGAAATTCTTTCCGCAATATTGTCATTACCGACAATTATTTGATTACCTGTATAGTGTAGCGAAAAACAAAAGAAAAAGCGATAGAACACACTACCGCCTCGATCTTTTCATACATAAACCGTATTTAATTAATCATCAAATTCAGCCAATAATTTATCAATATCCTCTTGCGACACACCTTGCCCGGTAAGCTGCGGGCCATTTAGGAGCTTCTCATCCTCTGAACGCTCATCCTCTTCCTCGCCAACACCTGTTATTTTAATGCCCAAGACAGAAACAAGTTTATCAATTTTACCCTCAATATCATGGAAGGTTTTAATAACCTTTGATACGCGCTGTCCTGTGATATCCTGGAATGAACATGCCTCGAATATTTTCATTACTTCCGCGACAATTACGTCACCATTTTCACCACCGACCTCATTGGCCTTTTCCATGATTACATCACAAGCATCCATAATTGTTCCGGTTGCCTCTGATGTTGCCTCAACAATTGCATCTAGCTCATCCGTAGCGCCGGGGATATGTTTCCCCTTGATATCAGATGGTCGCGCCTGTCCGATTTCTGCCCGCGTTTCTTCAATCACGATCAATAAATCACGAAGCTCGGTCAAAATAGCAGTCATAGAAACCTGCTCGTTTTTACCAACCTTTTCTATTACGGAAGAAATAATTCCGACAATACGTTGTTTTTTACTATCTTTTGTTTCTTCCGCCTTAATCGGTTCAGACATATCCACTCCTTAACTATTAAAACTCAGATGACGCATACTTATTAAAATTCACCCAGAACAGCAGTGATTTTTGTTTTTAGTGTTTCCGCGTTAAATGGTTTCACAATGTAGTTGTTAACACCTGCCTGTTTCGCCGCAATAACATTCTCTGTCTTACTTTCAGCTGTCACCATAATAAAGGGTGTTGTTTTAAATGCTTCATCAGAAGCACGAATCTGCTTCAAAAATTCATACCCGCTCATAGGCTCCATATTCCAGTCAGAAATAATTAAGCCATATCGTTTTGCTTTTACCTTTTCCAAGGCCATTGTGCCATCTGTTGCTTCGTCGATATTATTAAACCCTAATTGTTTCAAAAGATTTTTAATAATACGCAACATTGTTGTGTAATCATCAACAATTAACACGTTCATATTCATATCTACAGCCACAAGAAGCCTCCTTAAATTAGATACTAAAATTTAAAAAAAAACACAGATTATAAAGACAGAAAACGCCCAACCGATTGCATTATGTATGCAAAAAGTTAACACATCGTAAGTGATGTGAAAAAATATGTTATTGATTCTAGATAAAAATGCAGAAAAAGCAATGTGTAAATGCGTGGAATATCATCTGCATAAAACGACAAATAAGAAAAATCACAATGACGGTAATTTTTTTTGCTCGGCAAGCATTATAGTGATCGTCCTTGCACGCTCAGGGTCCATTGCAGCCATTACGGGCGCAATCTTACGCTCTGACATCTTGGATACAACAGCCACCAAAACATCCAAGTCCAAAGTATCAAAAATACGTGCTGCGTCTTTCGGCTTCATACCCTCGTATATTTTCACAAGAGAGTCGATGCGCCCCTGCTCTTCCTCTGATTGAGTCTGAAGCAAGCCTTCAATTTCTTTTTTAAGCTTTGTAAGCTCTTGGAACTTCCGATCCAATTCCTGATCCGCCGCCTTCAACAAGGCTTCACGCACCTGCAGGTCCTTTTCAAGCTTATCAAGCTCTTGCCTGCGTTTTGACAAATCCTCAAACATCTCCATTTTGACGCTTGTTACATCCAAATTTGAATCATTTGCATCTTGCCATTTCGGCTGCGCGACGTCCTTATCACTAACCTCAACAGGCGCGGTATCCATATGCCCCTTTGCTTCTGGAACATCCCCGGAGGCATGACCGTCATCCTCAGACTTTGTTTCGGCATAGGCGGTTGCAGATAAATTCGAAATCCCTGTCACAACCTCTGTCAGTCGCACAGAAAAAGCCAATACGGCAATGATAATAACCAACGGTAAAATACGAGAAACACTCATGATATTTTACGCATCCCCCCCGATATTTCTTTTCGTATTTCGAAGCGCTGCGAACAACTCTTTTTCGGCCTGACTTTGCAAATGCTCAGGCATATCCGCATCACTTTCCGTATCCAAGTCATTACTGGCGGATGCATCAAGACGACGGTTCAGAGATTTCACATCATCATATTCACGATCCTTAATCATAAAGGATGGGAACTCTTCATCCTTCTTCACTTTTTTTAAGGTTGATGAATACTCCCCCGACGCCTCATTACCTTTTTTCTTATCCTGAAATACTGGTGAGCTTATTTTATCTCCGGCGTCATCAGATGGTTTTTTGCGCAAATCGCTTGGCATCGGCTTAACGAGCTTGCGGTTTGTTTCCGCAAGCTTTTCCAGACGCGTCGCCATACTTTCGCCTGCATCATTAATAATCTTTAATTCATCGGCCAGTGCTCGGGATTGATGTATCAATTTTTCCAGATGCCCTGCTTCTTGTGCGCTTGTTTGCTTCAATGTATTCACCGAGCGCTCAGCTTGGTCAATACTGGAGAGTAAATTTGCAATAACGGTATCAAACTCACGGCGATGCGCTTTAAAATCACTCAAGCTTTGATGCAACCGGACTACAAAAAATACAGTAACCCCCAATGCCGCCAAAACGACAACATCCATAAACAAAGCCAAAAAGTCGCTACTCATTATTACTCACTATCTTCTTCCGGTTCAATATACCTCTCGATGCGGACGGCAATACTGCCCTGCTTTTGTCCGACAGGCCCCCTGAACATAGGGAAATGCCCGCATCGTAATTCCAGAAAGTCATTCACACGTGTATTAAGCATGATCTGATCTCCGACTTTCCAGTTTAGCATATCACCCAGCGGTACGGCCAATTCACCCAAAACCGCCTGTAATTGTACGTCAGTTTTATACAGTTCCTGCGTCAAGTGCGTTTCCCAAATCGAGTCACGCCCAAACTTTTCGCCCATAAATTGCTGCAAGAGCAACGCACGAATAGGTTCCAGTGTCGCATAAGGAATAAGAATTTCCATACGCCCGCCGCGCTCCCCCATATCAATACGAAGACGCGCAAGCACACAGGCATTTCCCGTTTGCGTAATTGTTGCAAAACGCGGGTTTGTTTCCACACGATCCAAATTAAAGCTGACGGGTGAAAGCGGATCAAAGGCCGAGGACAAATCAGAAAGCGTCACATGCACCATACGCTCCACCAATTTACTCTCGATTGTTGTATAGGGGCGTCCCTCAACACGTATAGAAGATTCCCCCTTACGCCCGCCGAGCAACACATCCACGACAGAATAAATCAGCGCACTATCGGTAACCATCAAACCGTTATTATCCCATTCCTCAGCCTTAAACACCGAGAGCATCGCCGGCAAAGGAATTGAATTCATATAATCGCCGAAACGCACCGTTGATACCTGATCAAGGCTAACCTCAACGTTATCACTGGTCAGATTTCGCAAAGATGTAGACATTAAGCGGACCAAGCGATCAAAAACAATATCGAGCATAGGCAAACGTTCATAGTTCACCATTGCAGAATTGATTAATGCCATCACGCCCGATGTTTCACCGCCGCCGACATCATCATCAAACCCCAAAAGACTGTCGATTTCTTCCTGATTCAGGATACGCGTTTGACCGTCATCCCCTGCTACCGCGGCATCCTCCTGCACAGCAGCAGCACCATCGGCGAGTTCCTCATCACCGGCCATCGCAGCCCACTCATCCATCATGGCCTGCTCTTCAGCACTCATCTGTGATAATTCTTCTAAATCTTCACTCATCAGAAATCTCTAAGATCTATCGTCATGTTTCCAAAAAAGGCAGGAAATAACTACCCAATGATATTACTAAGCAATTTGCATGCCGTTTTTCGAATACGCCATAAACCTATATGGCATAAACCCTATTGTATAAGAATCTCCTGAAACAAGATATCTTTTATTTCAAGCGGCTCAACGGCCTGATTTACACGCCATAATAATTCCATCTGCAATCTGTAAATACCGGCCGATCCGCGCAAATCACGGACACGAAGCTCACGCAGATATGTCTGAAACTGATCAACAACTTTGGGCAAAACCGCCTTTACGGCATCACTATCGTTCGGGTCTGCTAATTCCAATTGCACAACAAGGCGCAAGAAACGCGGCGTACCGTCTTCCGTGTTCAAATTCACAAGCATCGCAGGCACAGGCAAGAAGGCGGACGCATCAGCTTCACCTTCGCCATGACCGTCACCACCGCCACCATGACCATCATCCTTCTTGGCATGCGCGTCTTTTTTGCCATGAGAGTCCTTTTTTTCACCGTGACCATCGTCCTCACCGTGATCTTCACCATCCTCGGCATGCTCACCATCCTCAGAAACGGCCTCAATACCAAGCAAGCCATCAAGCATCCCCATATAGTATGCGCCACCTGCTCCGCCGCCTATCAACAATAGTGGCAAAAGGATCATCAAAAGCTTTTTCTTCCCGCCCTTTTTACCTTCTTCCTCTAAGCCTTCTACGTCACCGTCGACCTGTTCTTCTTCGTCTGCCATAATATATCCGTCTGTTGTAATGCGATGATTTTGAAATAAAGAAACACAATTTTTGCACCGACAGTATAAAGCATGCCGCGCCCAAGGTCTAATCACCAAAGATACATATCAACAAGGCATTATACAAAATTGCAGAAAAACAGTGACTTATACACAAGGCAAAAAATGCCTGCAACGACATTTTTGACCATTAGCCGGACAAAAACACCCACGACCAAATCACATCAACAAGACAGTAAACGACTGTAAAACAACATTTTTCGCACTTGGCACGATCTTCGCATTACCTATCCCCGAGGAATACCTCAACACTGATTTTACGAAAAACAGGTATATAAAGATGGAAAACAGCATTTATCTCGGACTATCGCGGCAAATGACCCTGATGACCAATATGGACATCGTGTCGAACAATATTGCCAATATGAATACAACGGGATTTCGTGCGCAAAACCCTGTGTTTGAGGAATACCTTTCCGACCCGCGATATGGCGATGATCCCCTATCCTTTGTCACCGATTACGGGCAATACGACAACACCGCGCCCGGCACGATGAGCCAAACAAACAACCCTTTAAACGTTGCGCTTAACGGCCCGGGTTTTTTGGGCGTACAAATGCCGAGCGGTGAAACGGGCTATACACGTGATGGATCATTTATGCGCCGTGCCGACGGCATGCTGGTATCATCATCAGGATACCCAATAATGGGACAAGGCGGGCCGATCACCCTACCTGCAGATGCAACAGAGGTCACAATTGATAAACGTGGTATGGTTTCCGATCAGAACGGTCAAATTGGCCAGTTAATGGTCGTTGAATTTGACAATGTGCAAGACCTGAAACCCAACGGAAACAATACCTATACAACAGATAGCGCAACCCAAATCCCTGAAGACACAACGGTTGAACAAGGCTTTTTGGAAGGCTCAAACGTAAACCCTATCGTGGAAATGACCCGCATGGTTGAAATATTACGCGGATTTCAAAATACACAAAAATTACTGGAAACCGAGCATGACCGCATGCGCACGGCCATCCAAAAATTAACACAAGTATAAGATAACAAGGAGTAAAAGATCATGAGATCACTGGATATCGGCGCAACAGGTATGATGGCGCAGCAATTAAATGTTGATGTGATATCAAACAACATTGCGAATATGACAACGACCGGATTCAAACGTCAACGTGCAGCCTTTCAGGACCTGATTTACCAAAACTTGAAACGCCCCGGGTCAACCTCCTCCGATTCAGGCACAACACTACCCTCAGGCTTGCAAGTCGGCCTCGGTGTCAAAACTGGTGCCGTATACCGCGAACACGGCCAAGGCACGGTGCAGATGACTGAGAACGAACTTGATGTTGCCATCCTCGGGCGAGGCTTTTTTCAGGTTGATATGCCAAATGGTGACACAGCCTATACCCGCGACGGTACGTTCCAAATTAACGAAAACGGTGAAATTGTAACCGTTCAAGGTTACACAGTCGTTCCGGGAATTACCGTTCCCGCCAATACAACAGGCATTGATATCAACGCACAAGGTGAAATCATAGCCACAATCCAGGGGCAAACAGCCGTTTCAAACCTAGGACAATTCCAGATGGCAGATTTTGTGAACCCCGTTGGCCTTGATGCGATCGGCGATAATTTCTATCTGGAAACGGACGCTTCTGGCGCACCCGTTACAGGAACCGCAGGGGACGAGCAATTCGGCCGACTGGAACAAGGCGCACTGGAGCAATCAAACGTCGATGTTGTATCCGAGATCACAAAATTGATCACGGCACAACGCGCATATGAAATGAATTCAAATGTCATCTCGACAAGTGATGAGATGCTGCAAACTGTATCGCAATTACGATAATCACTGAATAACCCTAGTTGAGGAGATGGACACATGATGAGATCATCAGCAAAAAGACAGACAGGCATTTTCACCCTATGCTTTCTCTGCTGTATGGTGTGCGCCATCTCCCCAAGCTTTGGCATGGGGCTAAAGGAAAACAGCATCCTGAGCGATAACACCATCAAGCTGGGTGATATTTTTTACGACCTGCCCCGTGATGAAGGGCGTATCCTCGGCACCGCGCCGCGCCCTGGGCAGAACCTTGTCCTCGATGCACGCACATTATTAAAAATTGCCATTGCACTTGATCTTCCATGGCGCCCCACAAGCGAACGCGACCAAGTAACCCTTCGCCGCGAAGCAACCGTAATAAACTACGATCAAATCAAGGAAAGCTTGAATACTGCGCTTTATGATGAAGGCATTTACGGAGATTTCGAAGTCAGCATCCCCGCGCAGCATCATGAAATCATCCTGCCTGCAGATCAACCCGCAGAAATGGCCATCACAAATATTTCAATTGATGCACAGCGCAAGAGTTTCAAGGCAACAATTGCCGCGCCATCGGCCGCAAACCCCATACATACATTCACGGTAGACGGACGCATAGAGCAAGTCATTCGCGTTCCCGTTCTGATTGAAAACATACAAAACGGGCGCATCATCAAGAAAACCGATATCGATTTCATCACCATACCCGAAAGCGGTTTTGCACATGGCACATTGATTGACGCCGACAGCCTTATCGGCATGACAGCCCGCAGATCACTAATTGCCGGCCGCCCTGTCAAAGATAACGAAATCATCGCCCCGCAAATCGTTGATCGCGGCGAAATGGTCATTATGTCACTTAGCGACGGAATAATGAACATCACAGCACAGGCCAAAGCTCTTGAAAGCGGCGCAAAAGGCGATGTCATCCGCGTTGTAAACACAGGCAGTAACCGTACCCTTCACGCCAGAATCACAGGCGAAAACGAGGTCACGGTCTTAAAAAATTAAAACGGTAAATCCGTATAACACCATGAGGTAGCTAATGCGTAAAACAAATAAGACATTGAAAACAATTGCCCTTCCCCTGCTCGCCTGCTCGATGTTGGGTGCGTGCTCAACGGCGGATCGCATTTCACAAATCGGCAAAGCGCCTGAGATGGCCAAAATATCAAACCCAACAACCGAACCGACATACCAACCGGTCAGCCTACCCATGCCGACCCCCGAAGAAATTACGCCGCAGAAAAATTCACTCTGGCAGAGCAACCGCGTGACATTCTTTAAAGACCAACGTGCAAGTAATATCGGCGATATCATTACAGTGATGATTGATATCAAAGACGAAGCGACAATGGACAATGAAACCGAACAAACGCGCTCCAGCGGTGAGAGCGCAGGATTAAACAGCTTTCTCGGGCTCGAGCAATCTCTAAATCGTGTCCTGCCAGAGGCCGTCGATAATACGAGCCTTGCCGATTTTGGTGCGGATTCAAGCCATAGCGGAACCGGAAGCATTGAACGCGAAGATGAAATCAAGCTCCGTATGGCCGCCCTTATTACGCAATTATTGCCAAACGGCAACATGGTCATTCACGGCAAACAAGAGGTGCGTGTTAATTTCGAAAAACGCATCTTGCAAATTGACGGCGTGATCAGACCGCAAGACATCTCAACTGATAATACCGTGTCCTATGATCAAATCGCAGAGGCCCGCATTGTTTATGGCGGTGAAGGTCAAATTACAAACATGCAACAGCCAAGATACGGACAGCAACTATACGATATCATCTTCCCGTTCTAATCGTATCGAAAATCAAAAAAAACAATATAAAAGGCGCCTTAGAGCGCCTTTTTCAAGTTTCACATAAAGTGAAACTTTAATCGTCGCGCTGTGTTCTTTCCATGCGCTCATGACGCTCCTGCGCTTCCAAACTCAAGGATGCAATCGGACGCGCTTTCAAACGAGCAACGCTTATTTCCTCGCCGGTTTCTTCGCAATATCCGTATTCATCTTCATCAAGCTTACGCAAAGTGCTGTTGATCTTTGAAATCAATTTACGCTCACGGTCACGTGTACGTAGCTCAAGTGCGTGATCTGTTTCCGCAGATGCGCGGTCCGCCAAATCAGGCTTTTGCAATTCTGTTCCTTGCAACGTGTCATGAATGGTTGCTTCGGATTCTTTTAAGAGTTCAGTTCTCCAGGAAATCAACTGCCTGCGGAAGTATTCCTTCATCACAGGGTTCATAAATTCCCCATTATCATTTTCCGGATCATAATCAGGAGGCAGGGTTACGCTATCAGGTGTTGACATATTTTAATAATCCTTGACGTTACAAAGCCCGCAGGCACTTTAAAATCGAGATCACAGAATATAGTGCGATTATGCAATAAAAACAATAAAAATTGAATCAAGACATAGACTTAAATTATTCATTAGTAAATAATTTGAACCAAACACATACAAATCAAATCGATTTTTACGAAGAATTCCATGATCACAAAAACCAGAAAACTGGGAAACGTTATTGCTGAATGCGAGTTCAATGATGCTGATGATGTCCTTGTTTCTGCAACATTAAACCTAGACGAACAAAACAGGCTGTTTGAGCTCGACTTATGGAAGGTGGATTTCACCCCTCTAATTTCGCTCCCGAACCCAGAGAAAATTCAATTTAAAAAACACCTAAATTCATAGTGTTGCCTTCCCCATCGCAACAGAAATTTTCGCAAGCTCGACCTGCGCACGCAAGTCGATTTCATCCATAATCGCACTCAAACGCGGGTCATCAATTTTGTCACGATGCGATGCCACAACATCAGCCACATCGATCATATCACCTACGGTCAAATCGCCACCAAGCATACGCATACGAATCCCCTCAAGCTTATCGAGGATCGTATTAGCACGCATCCGCACCTTCTTGCGCGCCGCCTTTTGCATCGGGTCTTCAACCTCTTGCACTGCCAAAAGAGCATCAAGTTGCGCGATAGATTGCGATGCCGCCGCTGCGGGCGCTTCCGACGGACCGCCCGTTACAAACTGAGAGAAATCCGCCCCATCAGACGATTTAGAGCCACCGCTCTTCCCCGTTTTTGATGTCGATCCCGTATTTTTAGATCTGTCGATTTTCATGCTCTCTCCATTCGCTGCACTTTATGTATATATAACATCGCAGGATAAAACTATACCACGTTTTGATGACAATATACTAACGCTGCAAAACATGCCTGATCAAGTCGGTAAGAATTGCCTAGCGACAGAAAATTCCGTCTACCCGTTATTTAAAACGGCCAATGCCAACATCACAGAAACCTTAGAAAATACAAAAAAACCATTGCGTTTCAACACGTTTCAAAAACTGGCACGACTTTCGCAAAGGATATAGGCGAGAGATTTAAAAACCTCCTCAAAGCGTAAAAGTAGAAAAGTTAAGTAAAGTTTATAAGAGCAAAAGTAGAAGCAATATGTTTACCAACACAAAACATATTTTAGGACAGAACAAAGAGAACACTTCGGTGGTCGTTCGGTCATCAATCCTGAAGAATTTAGGGCTCACATTGATGGCCGGACTATGTCTGTCTACTCCGCTTTATAATATTGCTCATGCAAAAACATCGCGCATCAAAGATATCGTTGATATCGAGGGCGTAAGAGAAAACCAGCTGATCGGTTATGGTCTTGTGGTAGGTTTGAACGGCACGGGTGACGGGCTGAACAACTCTCCGTTTACTGAGCAAAGCCTGATTGCAATGCTGGAACGATTGGGTGTTAACATCCGCGGGCAGAATTTAAATACCGGTAACGTAGCCGCCGTTATGGTGACAGGAACCCTCCCCCCATTCCAAAACCAGGGCTCACGTATAGACGTCAATATTTCCGCCTTGGGTGACTCAAGCTCCCTTCAGGGCGGTACATTGCTTGTCACACCGCTTTTGGCGGCTGATGGCGAAGTCTATGCGGTGGCACAGGGTGAGGTAAACATTGCAGGCTTTTCCGTAGAGGGTGATGCTGCAAGCCTGACGCAAAATATTCCGACCGCAGGCCGGATTCCTAACGGTGCGATCGTTGAACGCGAGATTAATTTCCAGCTCGAAGATCTTCAACAAGTGCGTTTAGCATTAAAGAACCCGGACTTCACGACATCTCGCCGCATCGCGCAGGCCATTAACGGCTTCACCAGCGGCACATTGGCAAAAGCCGAGAATTCCGCGAGCGTTATCTTACGCCGCCCGAATAACTATGACGGATCAATTGTTGATTTGATCACTGATATCGAACAGCTCCCTATTCAGCCCGACCAGCCAGCGCGCGTTGTAATTTCAGAGCGTTCAGGTGTGATTGTAATGGGCGCAGACGTCAGAGTGAGCAGTGTTGCCATTGCACAAGGTAATTTGACCCTGAAAATCAATGAAACGCCACAAGTATCACAAGCAAACCCGTTTGCTGATCAAGGCGAAACCGTTGTCGTGCCGCGCACTGATGTATCCGCAGAGCAAGGCGATGCACAGCTTGCCGTTCTTGATACCGGAGTAACGCTACAGGAATTGGTCACAGGACTAAACCAACTTGGCGTAAAGCCGCGCGACATCATCACCATCCTCCAAGCCATCAAAGCAGCCGGTGCGCTGCAGGCAGAAATAGAGGTGATGTAATGCAAAATTTAACACACGAAACTGCTGTATCCCTCTTAAGCGCCACACAAGTGCAGGAGCCAAAGGCGAACGGCGTAAAGAGCGAAGAAAAGCTAAACAAAATTGCAAAAGATTTCGAAGCTGTTTTCCTTTCAGAAATGCTGAAACCAATGTTTGAAGGCATAGAGGTCGACGACACATTTGGCGGCGGCAAGGGCGAAGAAATATTCCGTGGCATGATGCTTCAGGAATACGGCAAGGAATTAGCAGAAAAAGACATCACCGGCATACAAACCCAGGTGAAGAATAAACTGCTTGAGGCACAGGCTGAGCGCACAGCGCAACACACAAACGCAGCCCCCCTGCCCCAAAACGCGCAAATCATTGATGCGCAATACACTGAATACACGAACCCCGTAACACAGGATCAAGAGTAATGATGACAGGTCAACACAACGCCGGAATGCGCCCAACCGCAAAAAAACGTGTTTTGCAACCGGATGTAAACGCATCCCTTAGCGAACTTGTAAGCATTACACGCAAACTCATCGGTTTTGCCGATCAGGAAACACAATGCCTGATTACACATGATCATATCGGCTTTGCCTTCACCCAGCGTGACAAGGAAAATCTTGCCGCACGCTATATGAAGGCATCAGAAGAATTCAGAAACCACGTAGAAGATTTCAAAACAGCCGATCGTGGCCTGTTGATGCAACTGGATCGCCTACAAAAGGATTTAAAAGAAAAAACAAGCAATAACAATGTCTTAATTGAGCAAATCAAAACAAAGGCATCATCAAACACGCAATCAACCTTGTTCACTGCTCAGGAATTAGGGCAACGCGTTCGCTTTCAAAAACCAATAACAGCAAAGGATTCGGCATGACACATACACCACAACAGCCTCAACAAGAATCTACTGCCCGCCCGCAAAAAGCTTTGCCGCGCGATACAAACGCCGCAATTCGCGATGTGATGGGCACAATTGAAAAACTTGGCCGTGTTTATAGCGAGGAGATTAAGGCGCTATCGAAATCGGATTCAAACGCGTTTTTTGCCCTGCAGGATAATAAAATAAGTGCCGCGCAAGAATACGAAAATGCCATCACACAGATGATTGCGCGTAAAAACGAGTTAACACAGGCAGACCCGACATTACGAAAGGATTTGCAAGATTTATACGATGATTTCAACGCATTATCGGAAAAAAACCTCGAAGCGTTAAACCGTATGCATCGCTGCACGGAGCGCCTGGGCAATACAATTCGAAATTCCGTGATCAAATCCGCGCGTGCCCGCAGCGCCTATAGCTATGAAGAAAACGGCGCGTTGTCGAATAACGCACAACGCAGAGTAATTTCATCAGGGCTAAGTGAAACGGTTTAAAGGACAGGATAGGACGCAATGCTAGAGTTTTTCACACCGCAGCAAAATTTTGATCAGAGCTATCTCGACACATCAAATAAAGTCGGGAACAGCGTTGCGCGCACAAATAAGACGATCCCTTATGCGGATAACGATCAAATCACAACAAAGAAGACGCAAGACAATAAAAATGGCGAAACAGATAGTTTTGCAAAGTACATAGAGCGTTTTCGTCAAAAAGAAAATGCGGATAAATCTCAGCACCTTACACAGCGCGCCGAAAACACAGGAAAAGCTGTGCGTCACGATCCTCCTGTCATCGAAGGTGATGACAGTATCAAAACCATGACAATATCGACTTTACTTCAGGAAATCGAAGAAAACACAGATATCCTTTCTATCCTGAACACAGCAGGAACCGAAAACAATGACATTTCACAAAATGGTGATGTGCCGTCATTTAACGCCGGACAAATCGCTGCGCTAAATGCTGAAATCCTCGATTACTTAGGGGCCTTTGTCGAAGACGGTCAAATTGATGAAACAGATTTAAATGCCTTGGTCGCATCTTTTGATAACAAAGAAGATGCCCAGAGCTTGCTCGATATGCTGACGGCCACACTTGATCTGAGCGAAGGCACAGATGAAGAATTGCTGAAACAGCGTGCCGTTCTTGAAAAGCTTACAGCGCAGCTGCAGACACTCGATGAACTCTCCCCCATTACAAGCGGCTTGACCCCGCAAGAGATTACAGAGATTCAGGAACAAATCATAGGCTTCGTCAAAGAAGAGCATGAGCGTGATGAGCAAGAATTGCTCTCCGCTCTGTCTTCCTTGCTCATCCGTACAGAAGACCCGCAAGAAAAGAAGACCACAGCACAGGAAAAGGCCGCAGAGGTTGTTAAGGATATTCAAAACGCGTCCATGCAAGTTGGCACGACAAATGACGATGTCGTAAACAAAGAACATTACGCCCGTGCGCGCTATGATGATCGTTATCAAAATGACGCAACACCACGCGTTGATGATAAAACAGACCCGCAAAACGCAGTCAAAGACAGTACAGAAAAGCATGCTCAAAATGCGCATAAAGCTGATGAGGCTGGCGCAGGCGAGCGTTTATTGAGTGCATCACAAAACACGACAGCGGGCACACAAAGTTTTGATACATATTTATACGCCGCACAAAACACAACAACGGCAACAACACCGACACAGAACGCAATACAGAGCGCAGCAGGGAATGTGATCACACAGTCGCAGAGCGCTGCACATGCCCACCCCGCAACACAGGCTGTTTCGGTGTCAATTCAAAAAGCCGTAAAAGCCGGTGAAAACACAGACATTAAAATGCAACTCGACCCGCCGGAATTAGGCCGCGTTGAGGTCAAAATGAGCATCGATAAAGATCATAAAACCAAAATCGTTCTGACTGCGGAAAAGCCGGAAACGTACATGATGCTGCAAAAAGATGCTCATCTTTTGGAACGCGCAATGGCTGATGCAGGCCTGAGCGCTGATAGCGGTGACCTACAATTTGAAATGGCCAGTGACAACCATGACTTTGGTGGCAATAACGCCAATCATGGCCGCGGCGGAAGCACAGGCAACAGCAATACAAATGAGGATGCGGATATTATCAACTCAACCATGACGTGGCAGGTCGACCCGAATACAGGGCACATGCGCTACAACATAATGGCATAGGAAGCATAAACAATGGCAAGTGATGTAACAGTAAACAGTGTAATTAATTCGGCGCAGAACACCTCTGCTTCGACAGCGCAGCTCGCAGAAGATTTTTCCGACTTCTTGAATCTGCTGACGATCCAGTTACAAAACCAAGACCCCCTCTCACCGATGGACTCCACGGAATTTACAAATCAGCTTGTCGCATTCACAGGCGTAGAACAGCAGATTAACACAAACCAAAAACTTGATGATTTGGTTTCCCTAAACTTGGGCAGCTCCTTCTCATCGGCACTTAATTATGTCGGCAAGAGCATCAGCTATATCAGTTCTGAGGCGCATTTTGATGGGGAAACCCCTATCGAGGTTAACTACGCCATTGATGGCACTTCGGTTGATACGACAATCAATGTTTTTGATTCGGAAGGCGGCCTTGTCTACTCCAAACAGGTTAGTGACGACGAAACCGTAGAAAGTTTTGTATGGGACGGCACAACGAATGGCGGCGATATAGCACCCGAAGGTACATACGAAATTCGCGTTGATGCACTAGATAATGAGGGCGAATACATCGATACGACAACCGTGGTCAGCGGCCATGTTAGCGGTATCGAAACCCAGAACGGTGTTACATTCCTACTTGTCGGAGAGCGTGCCGTATCTATCGGTAACGTCATCAATGTCAGGGAAGCATCATCAACACAAAACGAAACAACTGACAACACTGACACCTCAAACGACACGAGTGGTGACAGTGAAGAAGACAACACAACAACGTAACAGATTTTAAGAGTAAAGGAGAAAAACTATGGGACTATTCGGAGCATTATTTACTGGCGTTTCCGCCTTGACCGCCCAATCACAGAATACGGCGATTATTTCGAATAATATCGCGAACGTGAATACCACCGGTTTCAAACGATCAGAAGCAGCCTTCTTCTCGCTCGTTACAACACGTGGTAACACAAGCCGCTATTCACCGGGGACAGTGACAGCAAACCGTATCCAACGTGTTGACCAACAGGGGCCAATTACACAATCAGCATCAGGAACGGACGCATCGATTTCCGGTCGTGGTTTTTTTGCAGTAAAACGTGATTCGGACGATTCTGCCCTTACGGAGTTCCTCTACACACGTAACGGACAATTTAGTGAAGACGCCCAAGGTTACTTACGTAACTCCGCGGGCTTCTACCTTTACGGCTGGCCGATTGACCAAGCAGGAAACCTGCCCGCTAACCAAGGGGACTTAACATCACTGGTTCCGATTGATGTTGCATTCCTTGGCGGATTAACAAGGCCGACCAATAACGCACAGCTTTCGGTTAACCTCGACTCTGCAGCAGAAGACAGATTATTGTCTGATCTTGCGTCGTCTACGGCGGACTTTACACGTGGTATTACGGTGTATGACACACTTGGTAACCCGCAAACAATGAGCTTTGAGTTCACAAAAGTTTACGGCCCGCAAGCAACACAAGCCAGCACGCGCTCAACACTAACCGCCACCGATGAAATGGTAAATGATTTGGGCCTGTCCAATGGTGATCAGTTCACTATAGCCGTTGACGGCGGCGCGGCGCGAACATATCAAATCACGGATACTGAGGGTGCAGCCGCACCTCCAGGGGTTGATGTAATGCTGTTTGATATTGGTGACATTATCGATGACATCAACAACAATGTGACAAATCTATCGGCCTATCTCGGAAACGCGGGTGAACTTGTCCTCCAACATGATGAATTCATATTGGGTACAGAAAACTTTACCCTTGCCGAAGTTGGTGCAGGCACTGCCCTTTCCTCTTTGGGCTTTACGCCGGGCACATATACATCCGACAACCTGTCAGGCGGTACGTTTTCAAACGGTTTACCGACAGACACACCACCCTATAGCTCGGGCGACTTCCCTTCTCTGCAATTCCAGCCGGGTGACCCGTCTTATAACTCGCGTGGTTGGTGGAATGTAAGTATTCGCGACCCAAGTAATAACCAGCTGACAACAGGTTTGGTAAACTTTAACGGTGACGGTACCATCAATGCCTTGGCAGATGTAGACGGAAACATCGATATCGAGTTGAACCAAATTGATTGGAACAACGGTTCCGAACTTCAAAACATCTCAATTGATGTTGAACGTTTCAGCCAATTCTCGAGTGACTTTACAGTTCTTTTTGCCGACCAGGACGGTGCGGAACTTGGTCTGAGAACAGGGATTGAGATTGACCGTGAAGGTTTCGTTATCGCGCAGTTCTCTAACGGTGCCAGTGCGGTTCTGTACAAGCTTCCTCTTGTGACATTCGCCAATGCTAACGGCTTGGCCGAAGTATCGGGAACGGCCTACACCGAAACCGAAGATTCAGGTGAAGAGAACCTGCGACAAGCCGGTAGCGGTGGTGCAGGATTCATCGAGCCATCAACACTGGAAAACTCCAACGTTGATCTGGCGGATGAATTTGCCCTCTTGATTGTTGCACAACGCGCCTACTCTGCGGGAACAAAGGTCATCAATACTGTTGACCAAATGACACAGGAGCTGTTGCAACTTCGATAATAAATACAAGGCTTTGGATATTGGGTTTTAGGCCTAGCTACCCGCATCCCTAACCCCTAACGCCCAGTATCCGAAATCGCTGTGACGATACGAAAATACAGTACGTATGAATGTCATAGCTCGGGCGCACGACCCCACCCGAAAGGACTTCGGTGGCGTGCGCCCTTTTTTTATAACTTTTTTTAACTTTATTTTCTAAAGCATTGATGCCCAACAACGAACAAAGAGATGCACAGCTTTTTTGACGCAGTAAAATTTTAATTTAACGATTTATTAAATCTTGTGCTATTATGATGGAGTATGAAGCCGAAATAGGATGTTTCGGTGCTACAAACCTAGGAAAGGAATATAACCATGTCTTCTGACGTCGTTTTAACATCTGCTCTACGGAGTAATCTACTCTCTCTCCAGAACACACAAAGCTTAATTGACAAAACACAGTTGCGTCTTGCTACCGGTTTGAAAGTTAACTCTGCTCTGGACAGCCCATCTAACTTCTTCGCTGCACAAGCTCTTGATAACCGCGCGAGCGACCTTAGCCGTTTGCTTGACGGTATCGGTCAGTCAATTCGTACAATCGAACAGGCAGATAACGGTGTTACCGCTTTGACAAACCTTGTCGAAACAGCACAATCCATTGCTTCATCTGCACGTGACGAATTAGCCGCCTCTGAAGGTGAAGCTCGTATCGTTGGCTCTGTCGACCTTAGCGAGGAAAGCGATCTTGTCGTAACAACAGGCCTTGCTGACGGTGATTCTTTTGACATCATCACAACAGATGCCGATGGGAACCAAATCACAGAAACCATTACGCTTAATGATGGTGACACTGCCTATTCATTGGCTGCAAAAATCACAAACCAGTTTGCAGATAGCCGCAATGGCGAAGTATCAGCAAGCGTGACTGATGATGGCTTCTTCTCTATCTCAAGCTCTGAAGGACGTAGTTTCCGCATTCAGGAAAACACAAACTTTGACACGACCGGCTTCACGGCTATCGGTCTTGGTGACTACTTCGAAGACGAAGTTCGCGGTGGTGCGACACTTGCTGCAACAACAGTAGTGGCAGGAAGCACAGCAACATCAATTTCATTGTACGAAGCATCAGGTGACACTGTTGACTCAGGTGACCTTTTGACAGGTACATACATTGATGGTGATGGTAACACTGTATTCTCCGGCTTTGCTGCTGCAGACACATTTGACCTGACACTTGATCTTGGTAACGGTAACACTGCTTCTCTTGCAGGCGCAGGTAACTTCGCAGTTACAGCAACATCGACATTCCAGGACCTAGTGGACTCCATCAACCTGGATACAAACGTTAACCAATACATCGAAGCAAGCTTTGATACAGCGACAGGCCAGCTAAGCATCACGTCAATTTCTGACACCGTGCAAAACGTTGCCCTATCTGTTTCAAGCGCAGCCGGTGGTGCATTCAGCATCGGTCTTGGTGACACATCAGGAAATCTTGACCCGCAAACTATCGGTGCCGGTGAAACATACGACTCTGTATTCCGTTTCAACAATTCTACACAGGCTTTGGACTCCTTGGCCGCGGACTACAACAACGTACGTTCACAGATTGACCGTTTGGTTGCAGACGCCAGCTATCGTGGTGTTAACTTGTTGAATGGTGATGACCTCACAACATTCTTCAACGAAAACAACACAAGCCGTTTGACAACATCTGGTGTGAACTTCACTGCTGACGGCCTTGGCCTGACTGCCGCTTCATTCCGAAGCTCTGCAGATATCGAGCTAACAGCCGCACAATCACGTGACGCATTGACATCAGTTCGTAACTTCGGTTCTACCTTGGCTAACAACCTGTCAATCATCCAGACACGTCAAGACTTCACTGAGCAAACAATTAACACATTGCAAGCCGGTGCGGACGACCTGACAGTTGCAGACCAAAACGAAGAAGGTGCAAACCTACTTGCCTTGCAGACACGTCAAACATTGGGTGTTACATCCCTTTCATTGGCTTCTCAGTCACAACAGGCGGTTCTACGACTATTCTAATTCCGAAGAATTTCGGCATAGAACGAATTTTAAAATTACGGTTTACGGGCGGAAAAAGGAATTTTCCGCCCTTTTCCATGTGCGGCGCCTCAGGTGCAAATTATATTTATATTTTTATGTCCCTAATTAAGCCTTCCTTTACATTCATCTTGTATGATAGGCTAATACAACATCGTTCGCAGAAAGCGTCCTATACGAAAGGAAGAACTCCATGGCTCTGGTTATAGACCTTAAACCTCAAGAAAAAATATTAATTGGCGAAGCTGTTATTACAAACAGCTCTCAACGAACACGCCTGCACATTGCGGGCGATGCCCCAATCATTCGCGAAAAAGACATCATGCGCGAGGAAGATACGGACACACCGTGCAAACGCATCTACTTTTTGATCCAATGCATGTACATTTCACGAACGCCAAAAGATTATCACGAGCGCTACTTCACAGAAATTCAAGAGGTACAAAAAGCTTCACCATCATCATCAATTTTCTTCATGCAAATTAATGAGCAAATAATGGATGGCGCATATTACAAAGCCATGAAACTGGCAAAACAGCTTATCGAACACGAAGCGGAGTTATTGCAAAATGTCGTATAATAATAATCCGTATTCAAAAGCAACAAATGCCTATGACAGCAACGCACAATCCAATGCAGGTGATCAACGTGAGCTGGAGGCCCGTGTTTTATTAAAATCAAACCGTATGATGCAAACCTTGATTGACGGGTGGGATGAACAACCCAAAGACTTGCTCGAGGAAACATTAAAATACAATCGCCAAATTTGGGTATTATTTTACGACACTGCGCTTGAAAACAAGGACGAAGACCGCCCGAATGATCTGCGTAGCAACATTGTAAATCTGGCGAATTTTATCTTCAAACGTGAGATGGAAATACTATCTAACCCTGAGAAGAAAAAGCTCGAAATTTTGATCAATATAAACAAAGAGATTGCAGCCGGGTTGATGGAAAGCGTAAAAAACAACCCCAACCCTTCGCAAAACACACAACCGCAGACCTCACAAAGTCAGAGCGGGCAGTCCACCACTGACATTACAGGATAAATAATACAGCCTAAACAAAAAGAAAGGCGCTCATTTTCATGACCGCCTACGTTTCAATTTAATTTCAATTATGCAAGAACACTAATCTCTGAACTACCAGCCGATTGCCCGGATTGCGCACCCGCAGTAAACGCAGCAACAGCCACCTGCGGTGTGCCACTTGATGTATTAGAGGGCTGAGAAGAAGTGATATCCTGCACAGTAATAATATTTGAAGACTGCGCAGCAACCTGCTGTTCTTGACTGGCCTCTCGGCTCACTGTCTGCGCGTTAACACTTTTTTGCGCTAATTCACGCGCCTCTTGCAAAGCCTGCGTGCGCCTGATCTGCGCCAAACGACTTTCCGTAGGGAATTGTTGCTCAACATCACCGGTTTCAGAATCCCTGATCTGCAAAACCGCTTTGTTAGAGTTTAAATCAACGGAAATGTAAGGGCTGATGTATGGTGCTTTCGGCACGCTACTCTCTCCGGTAGAAACAGTCGTAGGCGCAACATCAGCGGCAGCAACAGATGATGACACCTGTGCAGACACGGCCTTTACGACCGACGCGTTCGATACTGCAGAATTTGCCGCTTCAATCATGGCACATTCCTAACCTTTCCTATATAGCCCAAAGCACAAAAAACACATACTTTAGACATACTACCCTACTATCACTCTATATACTTTATGGCAAAAAGTCAAGTTTTTTAGATATAAATCCACACGAAAAAAAACCATAATCCATTCTTTTAACTATGTTTTTACCCTTCACCAGAATGAAAAAAAATCTGTTGACGATTGCAAGTTTAAGAAAACTAAAGTACCTTAGAGGTTGATGTGCCAAAAACCGCTAACCTGCTCGGCTTTCGATGTGTTTTCTGGTACAATACTTGCATCCATAAACCTATGGGTAGCTCTAGCGTAAAAAAGGTTATAGATGAATAGCTTCGTCGCAACACTCCAGCAACTCGGCCCGGCACGATTAGGTGTCATGGGCGCAATATTGCTTGGTTTACTGATGTTCTTTGTCTTCCTTTCTATGCGCGTCACATCTCCTGAAATGAAATTACTTTACACCGATTTATCATCAACTGATTCGGGTGCTGTTGCCGCAAAATTAGAAGAAACCGAAATTGCATATGAAATTTCCGCAGACGGATCACGTATATTGGTTCCGGGTGACCAAGTCGGCCGTGCGCGCATGTTACTCGCTGAGGCAGGCCTGCCAAACGGCGGCTCTATGGGTTATGAAATTTTTGACAAGCAATCAGGTTTCGGAACGACCAATTTTGTTCAAAACATAAACCAAATCAGGGCATTAGAAGGCGAAATATCACGCACTATCAGCTCTTTGGAAAATATCCGCAGCGCCCGCGTACATATTGTACTCCCTGAAAGAGAGTTATTCAGCCGCGAAACAAAATCCGCCTCTGCAAGCGTATTTTTGGGCATTCAAAACGGACAAACCGTTGAGCGTCAGCAAATCATCGCCATACAATCTCTCGTGGCGTCAGCTGTACCCAATTTAAAAGCAAATACCGTTTCCGTTATCGATAGCAATGGTAATCTTCTGGCCAAGGGCGGTGAAGAAGACGAGAGCCTTATGGCTATGAAGACAGAGGATCTGAAACGTAATTACGAAAACCGTTTACAAAGTAAAATCGAAGAACAAGTCAGCCGCATTGTTGGCTATGGAAAAGTAACTGCAATTGTAACTGCAGAAATGAATTTCGATCAAATCAGCATGAACGAGGAAATGTTCAACCCTGAAGGGCAAGTCCTACGATCATCACAAACAACCCAAGAAGAAAACAGAGAAACAGAGCCTCCATCTGATGAGGTTTCTGTCGGCACCAACCTTCCGGGAATTAATACAGACTTACTCGGCAATGGCGGCCCCACAGCAGAGAGCAACCGCGTTGAAGAGGTTACAAATTACGAAATCAGTAAAACGATCCGCAATACAGTGCAGCAATCGGGGCGCATTGACAGATTGTCTGTATCCGTTCTGGTGGATGGTCGATACATAACAGATGCAGAAGGCGAAAAAACTTATAACCCACGATCAGAACAAGAAATGGCACAGATTTCAGCACTTGTCCGTACGGCCATCGGATTTAACGAAGATCGCGGAGACACGATAGAGGTCGCAAATCTTCAGTTTGCACAAGTCGACGTCAATGACGAGTTCGTCGATGAAAGCACCTTATTCGGCTTTGACAAAAGCGACCTGATCGACGCAGCGGAGATTGTTATTGTTGCTATTATGATCATTTTGGTTGTCCTCTTGGTATTACAGCCTATGGTCGGAAAGCTTATGGCTGTTGAAGGATCAAAATCAAGCGGCATGGGGCTTGATGACCTCTTGCAACACGACCTTCTCTCCGCCAGCCCTGCGAACCCTGCCCTAGCACCACCTGAACAGGCGCAACGCATGCTTGTTGGCGCTGACGGCATGCCTATTCCTGCTGATACCGGTGCGCAAGGTCAGGGCGAAGATGATGAAGCGCTCATCAATATCCAAGGTATCGAAGGAAAAGTAAAAGCCTCTACAGTAAAGAAGGTAGAAGAAATCGTTGAGACGTACCCGGCAGAAACTGTGGCCGTCATCAGAAGCTGGATGTCGCAGGAGGGATAAAAATGGCCATGCGTGTACGAGATGATTACAGATCCTTATCCGGCCCAGAAAAAGCCGCCATATTTATCCTGTCATTAAGCGAGGAACATACCGCTCAGATTTTTAAAAACATGGATGATGATGAAATTTTGGAAATTTCACAGATCATTTCAGGTTTGGGCAAGATCGGCCCCACAGTTGTCGAACGACTATTTATTGATTTTACAGATCAAATGAGTTCAACAAACTCACTCGTCGGATCACAGGAGAGTACGGAACGTATGCTTATCAGTTCCGGCCTCTCGCAGGAAAAAATTGATTTGATTATGGAGGAGATCCGAGGCCCGGCAGGACGCACAATGTGGGAAAAACTGGGCAATGTGAACGAGGATATCTTGGCGAGCTTCTTACAAAAAGAATACCCTCAGACAGTGGCCGTTGTTTTATCAAAGGTTGCAACAGATCACGCGGCACGCGTTCTGGCAATTTTGCCCGAGGGATTTGCCCTAGAGGTTGTGAACCGAATGCTTCGCATGGAAACCGTCCAAAAAGACATTCTGGATGAGGTGGAAAAAACACTGCGCAAAGAGTTCATGTCAAACCTTGCCAGAACCCAGCGTCGTGACAGTCACGAATTAATTGCGGAAATCTTCAACAACATGGAACGCGCCGTTGAAACGCGCTTTATGGATGAACTTGAAAAAGATTCCCCCGATGCGGCAGAAAAAATCAGAAGCCTTATGTTCACTTTCGAAGACTTGCTCAAGCTGGATCAGGCTTCTATTCAAACTGTTATCCGCGCCGTGGACAAGGAAAAGCTTCCGCTTGCACTGAAGGGCGCGACAGACGAGCTAAAAGACCTGTTCTTCGGCAATATGTCCGAACGTGCAGCCAAAATTATGAAAGAAGATATGGCTGCAATGGGCCCTGTTCGATTGAAAGACGTCGAAGAAGCACAACAATATGTTGTAACCGTCACAAAAGACCTGGAGGGTCGAGGCGAAGTTACAATTTCCACCGGCGCCGTAGAAGAAGAAATGATCGGTTAATATCATTATTTGGCCCATTGTGTTATACTCAGACCAACGGATTATAAAGGAACAGCACACGCATGAAAGGGCAACCTTTTTTCTTTGATACAAATAACTTCGATGATGACGCCCCGCCTGTCGAGGAAGAGGAATTTGTCGAGGAGCCCGAGTTCACACAAACAACGCTAGACGAAGAAAAACAAAAATCTTTTGAACAGGGCAAACAACAAGGTATTAAAGAAGCACAGCAGTCAATTGAAAAACAAACACAGATGCTTTTGAATGATATAGCACAAAAGCTACAGATATTTATGTCTAACGAAGCGCAACGCAATAGCGTGTTTGAGACTGAAGCACCAAACTTAACCGCCAAAATATACGAGAACCTCTTCCCCTTTCTTGCACAAAATTTTGCTGCAGACGAAATAACAAATGCCGTGAAAAATGCCCTACAGAATCTCGAAAACGCGGCGCGTATAGATATTCGCATTCACCCCGATATAAAAGATAAGGTTGAAAAAGCATTTACAAGCTCTTCTATCCCGCAGGATCAATACATTATTAGCGCCAAAGAAGATATTCCCAATACACAGGCACAAATACTATGGGATGGCGGTGGAATGTTGTATAATCATGAAGATATCGCCAAAAAAACTTTTGATATCATAAAAGACGCCCTTGCGGAGCGTGGTATTACCGTTCATGATATTCAGACAAAACAACCTGTTGTAATAGCCGAAAATGACGGCGCAGACGCACAAGACGACAGCAATGATCAGGAGAAACAAACATGAGTGATGAAGACAACGGTGACAATGCCAGCCAAGCCGATGTTGACAACATGTTCGGCCCCGAAGGTGGTAGTGATTTAAACCTGGATGAAATTGAAGAACCTGCGGAACTACAGGGTCGTGATGAGCGCGAATTTGAAATTGGCGAAGCCATGGCAGGTGATGTGACGGCGATCTATGATATTCCCGTCAACGTTTCGGCCGTTTTGGGTCGTTCAACCATGCAGGTTAGCCAGCTTTTGAAACTTGGCCGTGGCGCGGTTGTTGAACTCGACCGTAAAGTGGGCGAAGCCATCGATATTTACGTAAACAACCGCCTTGTCGCGCGTGGTGAGGTTGTTGTCGTTGAAGACAAGCTCGGCATTACCATGACTGAGATCGTTAAATCCGAACGCTCATCATAGGCGTTCTTTCCACTGCGTTTGGTGAGGGCTTAAATGATACGCCCTCAAGTATGACCTGATACAAGGATTGTATGATATGGCCGAAAATGAAGCCGCAGCAGCAGCGCCACAACAGGAAGCAGCCCCGCTTCCGACTATTCGCGTGCCGGTCGCAAGCTCCGCCCTTGATTTTGCCAGCATTTTGGGAATAATCCTGTCTTTCGTCTTAATCATCGGCGCAATATCCATCGGTGAAAGCAACGCAGGATTTTTTAACACGCCATCCATTTTGATTGTTGTATTCGGCACAATTACCGCGACCTGCATCGCCTATACCGGAAAAGAGCTACGCGAATCTATTGGTGTTATCTTTTCATCCTTTATGCGCCCTGTACGGGATATTAAGGCATTGGCGCGCGCGATGGTTGACCTCGCCGATATAGCCCGAAAACGCGGCCTTTTAACCCTCTCAAACTTCGAAGGCCAAACGGCAAACGAACCGTTTTTAAATTACGCTCTGCGCCTGGCTGTTGACGGATACAACCCCGAAGACATAGAGCGCATCTTGCAACAGGATATCGACGAAGAAGAAGAGCGCCTGAAACGTGCCGCCAGCATTTTGCGACGCGCCTCTGAAATTGCGCCTGCGATGGGCCTGATCGGGACATTGGTCGGCCTTGTAAAAATGCTCGCTAACCTTGCAGATAACCCAGACCAACTGGGTGGTGACATGGCGCTTGCTCTTCTGACGACATTTTATGGTGCTATCTTGAGCAGTATTGTTTTCGCGCCCCTTGCCGCCAAGCTTGAAAAAATCGCAGCCGATACGGTCAAGGCTAAAAAAATGACACTGTTTACGGTAATGTCGGTTCTGAAACAGGAAAACCCGCGCAATTTGGAAATGACGATCAATTCCATTTTACCGCCATCGGAACGCATTAAATATTTCGATTAAATTATTAAAGAAACAGATATGCGCATTATACGCGCTTATCGCCAACCACCATCAGGCGTGGTTTATCAGATTTTTGTGCGCGATGAACAAAGGCGCGCCCCTCCTTAACCCGCAGCATTTTTTCCAAAAACGTATCAGCACTGTTTTTCGCCTTATTCCGCACACGTGATTTCCAAATATCACCCACACAAAAACCAAAAATTTCCGCATCAGGTTTGCAAATAACATCGTGCCCGTTAACCTGCACAACATCTTCATTCCTAATAAATTGCGTCACAGGCTCCGTGTAGCACGTCATGTAGCGATCAAAATCCTGCATGAGACCATCAACATGAAATTCATATGTCCCCTGATGGATTTTATAATTGGTGAGCAACCGCATATGCGTTTTGATTCCAGATGAATAAAAAAATTCCATGTCATTCAAAATCAAATCGACACATGGTTTTAGATCATCATCCAGTGTTTCGCGAAAAGCTAATATCTCATCACGCTCGCTATACTTGATGAAAATCTCTTCCTCCTCCAACCCGTAATGCACAGCCATCAATGCGGCTAATCGATCAAAATCGCCGCTAATATCACGTTGGAACAAAACAACATTGGCTTTTGGCTCAAAGTCCGTTGTCAAAAATGACAACATATCACCAACAACCTTTATTCGATCGTATCCGTCTGGTATATAATTCTTCTGTGTCATCAATTGGCATTATACTGTAAATATATTGCTTATGCGTTAATTCGCTGCATTATATCACAGAGTTTTCTAATTTAAGGTTTTGTATCGGGAGTATTCTTTCATATGCGTTTAATGATTATCGGCGGCTTGGACGGACACATCTCTCAGGCGGGGAAAATCGCCCTGCAACGTGGTGCAAAGGTGACGCATTGTGAAGACATAGATCAGGCCATTGGGGCGCTGCTCAACGGAAAAAGCGCCGACCTTGCGATGGTGGACGTCAAACAGAAAATTGGTGATTTTATCGAACGCCTTAAGACAGAGCGTATTCACATGCCTGTTGTTGCCTGCGGCGTCAGCACCGATGCACGGTCCGCCGTGAAAGCCATTCAAGAAGGCGCAAAAGAATACATCCCCCTACCGCCGGATGCAGAACTGATTGCCGCAGTCCTTGAGGCAGTCACCGAAGAAAACAATTCCATGATCGCCAACGACCCGTCGATGAAACCGATCATCGCATTGGCCGATAAAATCGCACCGAGCGAAGCGACCGTCATGATCACCGGTGAATCCGGAACAGGTAAAGAGGTCATGTCACGTTACCTGCATAATAAATCAAAACGCAAAAGCGGCCCGTTCATTGCGGTGAATTGCGCTGCCATCCCTGAAAACCTGTTGGAATCGGAATTATTCGGCCATGAAAAAGGTGCCTTCACGGGCGCATCATCACGCCGCATAGGGAAATTCGAAGAAGCGCATATGGGCACAATCCTGCTGGACGAGGTCAGCGAGATGCACCCGCTTTTGCAGGCAAAATTCTTGCGCGCTATTCAGGAAAAAGAAATCACCCGTATCGGCAGCAATGATTCAATCAAAGTTGATGTGCGCATTATCGCAACATCAAACCGCGACTTAGGTGCCTCTGTTCAAAAAGGTGAATTTAGAGAGGACCTCTATTTCCGCCTAAATGTTGTGAACATCCCCCTACCGCCTTTACGTGATCGCCCATCTGATATTGCCCGTTTATCACAGTTTTTCGCCGATAAATACGCCGAAGCAAACAGCATTGAAAAGAAAATTGTTTCACAGGCCGCGATTGAAAAACTACAGGCTTGTGCATGGCGCGGTAACATCCGTGAACTTGAAAACACAATGCATCGTGCCATTTTGATGTCGAGCGAAGATGAAGTAGAACCTGACGCCATCTTTATTCAAAGTGAGGGTTTATCAACAAGCGCCCCTGCACAGGCGCCGGCAAATGCCCCCGATCCGGCCGGTGTTTCAAGCGCGGGAAAAACACCGCAAAGCCCCCCTGTCATACAAAACCAAGGCAGCGTCGAGAGCATGATTGGCCGCACAATTGCCGATGTTGAACGTGATATGATTATCAACACACTTGATCATTGCCTTGGAAATCGTACACACGCAGCGAATATTTTGGGTATCTCAATACGTACATTAAGAAATAAATTGAACCAATATAAAGAAGACGGCGTTGATATTCCTGCTGCCAGTAGCAATTAAGCTTTAGAAATTTGGAAAAATTTTAAACACTGCGTATAATTAATCTATCACCAAAAAACACAAGAGGTGGAGCCATGACGGACAGTCTGGACAAAGTTAAGCAAACATTAGACAACATGCGAAATAACCCCGAGCAAACCAAAGGCGATTTGAAAAAGCCCGTCGGAAATTTGGAATTCGATTTGGAACGCATCACGCAAATTCTGGATCACCCGCAACAAGGGGCAATGTTTGAGCAAAAATTCAATATGGATATCAGCGGCGCAAAAGCCAATGACGGCAAAGTGACAAAATACGAAACCGTCGAATTGCTCGCCGACTTTTCAGGAAAGCTTATTAATAAAGGCTATATTAGCTCATCCGTAGATGCAGCGACAAAAAGCCGTAACGAAGAACTACTCCGTGATGAGCTTGGTAAGAATGTTGAAACTTATGACAATCTAACGGCTGAACAAAAAGATTCATTTCTGACATTCATTTCCGTTCCCGAAACAGAGCGCCAGAGCGCCATTCAAAAGGCATTAGTGAACGGCCTATCATCACTGGATATCGATGATACAATCCCGACAAAGGATCTGTTCCTTGATATTAAGACAGGAAAATTAACAAATATTGATAGCCTAAGCGATGTTAAAACCAAGACTATCGCAAAAACCGAACAACCATACACACCCGCAATTTTCAAAATTGACGTCGTTGACATGGGTTAAGGCTTTTCGAAAAAACTTTACATTTGGGGAATTCATCACTATGGTGCGCCCCCTTAGACCTATTTACGTAACACAAAAGGATTTACCATGGGATGGGACCTGAAGAAAAAATTAGAAGAAGCAGCAAAGAAAGCCGTTGATTTGGGTAAAGATGCAGCAAACAAAGTCGGCGATGTAATCGACGGAGAGCCTGAGCAATCAACAAATGTTAGCTTCGATGAAATCGTAACAATTTTGAACAACCCGCAACAAGGCGCCATGATGGAACAAAAGTTCAACATGGACATTAGCGGCGCGAAAAAAGATGACGGCGTTGTAAGCAAAGGCGAAGCGGTTGAGCTTCTTTCTGACTTTGCAGGACGCTTGATCGACCAAGGTTACATCAAATCAGATGTAAGCGACGCAGTGAAAAAACAAAGCGAAGCGCAACTAAGACAAGATCTTGGTAGTGATGTAAAAGCGTATGATGCACTAGATGCAGATGAAAAAGATAACCTGCTTCACTTTATCTCTATTCCGAAAGACGAGCGTGACCAAGCAATTATGGGCGCGGCGCAAAACGGTTTGGCGGTTATTGAACATGATGGCGGCGATGCGCATTATGTAATGGTTGATCAGCAAACCGGTACAACATACGACTTTAATGCACCAAAGCACCCTGCCGAAGGCACACACGCCTATACGGAGCAACCGGAAGTTCCGGCATATATCGCAAAAGACCTTGATATCGGTTAATGCGAAAACATACCTGATTTTTTAAAAGCTCCGATCCTGCGGGGCTTTTTTTATGCCCCTCGATAAAACTTCCACGAGCCGTTTAATTTTTCGACGATGCGGCATATAATGTGATATCTTTTCATAAAATTCCCCAAGTTTTTTATTCGGATTCACATGAAAAAACTTACCCATAAAGTCTTAATAGGATTAACCACCCTAAGCTCGGGTTTAGTATTATTTCATTTTATATCCATGAAAGTATCATCAAGAATAACAGGCGATGAAGACTACAAAAGTTTCAAAAATGAACTATTAACAATATGCTTTATTCTCACCTGCTTAATGGCGACTGTATTTGGCGTGTCCCTATATACATCTTTAGCTTCACCGTGGACGAAACTACAACAACACTATGCAAACGATACCCCTGTCGAATACCAAGATGGTAAATATAAGCTTGTGTTAAATACTCGGGAAAACGAAAAACAAAAACACATATATGACGTAAAATTAAGTCTTTACAATGATGGCCTTTACTTATCACGGCCAATAAATCATTTTTTTAACCGATCAGAAACCACTCTGTTTTTTGAAGATCAGGTTTTCATTCCATGGAATGCCATTAAGGAATGTAAAAAGCTTCATTTTGATAACATCGATAAAATGCAAATGTATATCAACAAGTCTAATATCCTCTTAGAAATATCATTATGGGAATTTTTCAAGCCTCTGTGTATTGAAAACGGAGTTCCTGTAAAGGAGTAAATCACTGTGATCAAAATGATAACCAGTTGATTAATGCACCATATAAGTTGCACTCACCGTCATGACCGTACCCGTTAATAATTCAAACCTTGGCATCATAAGCGTTTGCAACTTATATCTTATAAATATAGAATAAAGCAGTGCGCATAAATTTCGCGCATAATTTCCGTTGCATTCTTTATGCGCCCTTACACTCTTTATTTTCTTATGCGCCATGGCCGATAACCCGACACCAAGCACAACAAACGCAAACCCGCTTAGCGGTGTTAATTTCATGCGTACTGACGTGATCTTCGCACTTGGCGTTGTGACGATTATCCTGTTCATGCTTATACCGATGCCGCCCTTTATGATGGATGCAGGCATCGCCATATCAGTTACATTTTCCGTGATGATTTTGATGACGGTTCTGTTTATTAAAACGCCGCTCGAATTCTCATCATTTCCTACCGTTTTGCTGGTGTCCACCTCTCTCCGGCTGGGCTTGAATATTGCATCAACGCGCCTGATCCTTGAAAACGGGCACACGGGAACCGATGCCGCAGGGGGCATTATCGGCGCATTCGGCACATTGATTATCGGCAGCAATTACGTCATCGGTGCCATAGTTTTTGCCATCTTAGTAATTGTGAACTTTGTTGTTATTACAAAAGGTTCCGGCCGTATAGCAGAGGTCGCCGCGCGTTTCACCCTTGATGCGATGCCCGGTAAACAAATGGCCATCGACAGCGACCTGTCCGCAGGTATGATCACAGAGGACGAAGCCAAAGCCCGCCGTAAGAATCTTGAATCTGAAAGCACGTTTTTCGGCGCCATGGACGGTGCGGCAAAATTCGTGCGCGGTGATGCCATTGCGGGATTGTTAATTGTATTCGTCAATATTATCGGTGGTATTGTTATCGGCACCGCGATGCAGGGTATGTCATTAGCGGAAGCCGCGTCAAATTACACCATCCTAACCATTGGTGACGGCCTGATCAGCCAGCTTCCTGCGCTTATCGTTTCCGTAGCGGCAGGTTTCCTTGTATCAAAAGCCGGTGTAGAAGGCTCATCTGATGAAGCACTCTTTGCGCAAATCGGCAAATACCCAAGCGCCCTTTTCGTCAGCTCGGGCCTAATGTTCTGCTTGGGCGTTGTTCCGGCTATTCCGTTCATCCCCTTTGCCACACTATCCGTTGTCACCGGCATATTCGGCTACATGTCCTATCAGCGTAATTTATTAGAACAAGAAGCCATGGCAAGCGCCGCAGCGGGGCAATCCGATGCTGGCGGTAAAGCTGCCCCCGCAGAAGAACCGATTTCAAAAGCATTAGCCATGGATATCATCAGACTAGAACTTGGCTATGGCCTGCTTCCGCTTGTACAGGGGGATGGCGGCAATAAACTGACGGATCAAATAAAAGGATTGCGCCGCCAACTGGCAGAGGATATGGGCTATGTTCTACCGGCTGTACGCATACAGGATAACCTTCAACTTGCCGCCAATGCCTATGTCGTGAGCATTAAGGAAATCGAGGCCGGCCGCGGAGAGGTCCGCCCCCAAATGTTGATGTGCATGGACCCGAACGGTGCGCCGATCACCCTCCCCGGGGAGAATACAATCGAGCCGACCTTTGGCCTGCCCGCCATGTGGATACAGGAACAATACCGTGAAGAAGCTCATTTCAAGGGCTACACCGTTGTTGATGCGCCAACGGTTATCACCACACATATTACGGAATTGATCAAAGATAATATGTCTGATCTGCTGAATTATGCAGAAACACAAAAGCTGCTTGATGAATTACCGCGCGAATATCAAAAACTTGTGGCGGATGTTATTCCGGGTCAAATCACAATCGGCAGCCTGCAACGCATCATCCAAAACTTGTTATCCGAACGCGTATCTGTACGTGATCTACCAACCATCCTAGAAGGCATTTCAGAAGCAGCAGGATACACCAAGAACATCGCGAAAATCACAGAGCATGTCAGATCACGACTGGCGCGCCAACTTTGTGATGCCAATAGTGACGGATCCGGCGTTTTGTCTCTGCTCACACTTTCCCCTGAATGGGAGCAAGGATTTATGGAGGCCCTAATGGGTGATGGCGAAGAAAAGCAGCTCGCTATGCCGCCAAGCCGATTGCAGGAATTCATCTCTCGCGTGCGCGATCAATATGATGATCTGGGTGCACAGGGCATCAACCCTGTGCTGCTGACCTCCCCCATGATCCGCCCGTATGTGCGCTCCGTTATTGAACGCTTCCGCCCACAAACGGTTGTGATGTCACAAAACGAAATCCACCCGAAGGCTCGCATTAAAACGGTCGGACAGGTTTAGCGTCATTTCAGATATGAAATAAGGGATTATGCCTTAGCAAAAACATCAGTCCAAATAAACTGTGCTATAGCATGAGGTTTCTTTGATCTTGATATATTCACCGCTGACATCAATGACATCACGGCAAAATACATCCTCTTGCCCTTTTTGCGCGTTTTTGGTGACGGTAAAATCACTCGTAAATGATACACGCACAACAAATTCATTTGCATTTTCTTGGGGTAAAATACTTTTCACCTCGGCCGTAGAATTATAAAAGCGCATCGTATCAACATTGCTTTGGACGCCGCTGATATACTTATCCTTGCCACGATTGAGTTTTATAACATCATTCTGCATATCATTTTTTATCGGTGTGACCTCGATATAGGTCTGCACGTCATCAGCGAAATGGCGATCCAAAAATTCCAGAACGGCCGAAGATCCCGCATCCTTGTTATGCATGTAAAGTTGATAAAAGCTTTGAATGTTTTTTTCCGTTAATTCATCAACTTGCGCAAATGACGGTGCGGACGGTAACAAAACCGCCCCCGCCGCGCATAACATAACAAAGAACCGTGAATATTGTTTTGATATCATATTTATCGCGCCCTATCGCATTTCCATGCTGACTTCCATGTTACAAACACTATCCTTGATCTGCAAAACGCCGTTCGCACCCAAAATAATTGTATCATCACACAGAATAGAGTTTTCACTTTTCATCGGCACATTACCCTGTGGCCCCGGAATATTTATCGACATAATGGCAAAGCTGCTGTCCTTGACGCGGGCGGATTTCCCATCCTCGGCAATATCAACACGTAAAACCGTGTTTTCAATTTTCTGTACGCGCCCGTATTGATAACCACGCTCGGTTTCCTCAACCATCTCTTTTTTATTGAATTTCATTTCCTGTTTTTGTGGCGGCACGCCCTCCATATTCGTAATAGTACGCACCATTAATACGGCATCCTCAGCAAGGTGTTTTTTGAAATATGCCACGGCCGTATCCTTTTCCTCCATTTGAATTTCCGCAGATTCTTTATAAAAGCTACGAATAGCCTGCTCGGTAATACGGTCTTGCGCCATGGCAATCTGCCCTCCCCCCAAGGTTAGAAAAACAAGAAAAATCAATGTTGTTATATGTAAAGTTTGAAGTGATACTTTTTCGACGGACATGGAAAATCCCTTTTGTTTACAGGGTTAAACTACAATAAATTCATAAAGATTGTAGCATTTTTTTGCTAATATGCTCTAGTATATGTCAATAAGACACCATATACTGATTAACGGATTCGATTGCGACCAATTCTATGCGGCTAAAAACTTTCTATGCCAAAACAATGACAGAGGCAATGCAAATGATAAGGGAAACCTTAGGCGACGAAGCAATTATCGTTGCAACAGGCGATGAACGCGCCCGTGGCGGTGTGCGCGTTACCGCGGCGATTGAACCTGCGTTTGAAATCGGTGATGACGGCATTGCGGGCTCTGATAGCTGGCTGCAATATGACGATGAACAAGACACGGATGCGGTTGCCGAAGAATTAACCGAAATTATGCTGCGCCATGGTGTTCCCGAAGACATTCTGGATCATGTCATTTCTTGCGCAACCGTGATGGGATATAATGATATCTCGACCGCGCTGATTGAAACACTGGAGCAGCTTTTCTCTTATCGACCGCTACCAACAACCCCTTATAAAAAGGCCATTATGCTTGTCGGCCCGCCCGGCGGCGGTAAAACATTGGCTGCGGCAAAAATTGCGACACGGGGCACAATGAACGGCTTGCGCGTCGGCATGATGTCGACCGATACGGTTCGCGCAGGCGGAATTGAGCAGCTTAAAGCGTTTACAAACTTGCTCGGCACACAATTGCACACAACAAATGATCCAAAAGATTTACGCTTTATGGCGCAGGATCTACTTCAGGAAAATGACCAGCTCATTATTGATACGGCGGGATTAAACCCGTTCAATACAGACGACATCAAGATTCTGGCCCGCCTGATGAGCGCGGTACAAGTACGCCCTGTTTTGGTGATGCCTGCCGGAATGGATTGCGACGAAGCCGGCGAGATGGCACGGGTTTTTGCAACAATCGGCACAATGGAAATGATGCCCACGCGCGTAGATATTGCTCGCCGTTACGGCAGCCTCCTGAGTGCCGCACATCAGGGCGGTTTATGTTTCGCCGATATGAGCGATACCGCCAAGGTTGCGCACGGCCTTACCACCATGACCCCGCAGAGTTTGGCAAAATTATTTATGCCGCGCTTGTTTCGGGGGATACAAGACCCACAAAAAAATGATATAGTGTCAGGATACCAATCAGGAACATTGGCACGCCAAAAGACAGGAACATCATAATGACCGAGAAGTCAGCGCCGTTAAAATCACCGCAAACAGGTTCACCCGCTTTTCAAAGAGGGTCGAATATCATTGCCGTAGCCAGCGGTAAAGGCGGTGTAGGCAAGACATGGTTTTCCATTACGTTGGCACATGCCCTGACCAAAGCCGGTCGCCGCGTATTATTGTTTGATGGCGATCTCGGTCTTGCGAATGTTGACGTACAATTAGGGCTGATGCCAAAACGTGATTTAAATGATGTTATTCGTGGACGTTTGGGACTGGATAAAGTCATACAAGAATACGAAGAAGGCGGATTTGACATTGTTGCCGGCCGTTCCGGACAGGCATCACTTTCTGCATTACCGAGCCAGCGCCTCGCCCTGCTCCGTGATCAGTTGATTGATGTGGCATCAGAATACGATGTTGTGATATGTGACCTTGGCGCGGGCGTTGACCGTACGGTGCGCATGCTTTCTGCTACGGCAAGCGCGACATTGCTCATCAGCACGGATGAACCGACATCGCTCACGGATGCTTATGCGTTTATCAAACTCGGTAACGCCGCAGGCATGTCAAAGAACATCAACATTGTTGTGAACATGGCATCATCCGTCCAAGAAGGCGAAAAGACATATAAAACATTGCTAAAGGCGTGTGAAAACTTCTTACGTATTTCTCCACCGCTTGCGGGGATGGTGCGCGCGGATGTTAAGGTAAAGGAAACAATTCGTAGCCAAACACCAATATTGATCCGCAGCCCGAACGCAGATGCCGCAGCCGATGTGGAAAAAATTGCAAAATATGTATGGCAAACAGTTCAAAACGCACATCGTCGTTCCGCCAGCGCATAAAAAAATATCATGCAATTTTCATGATTTCGTCTAAACTCTATACGCATGAGTGATACGCCACCAATCGTTAGCGGATTAAACGCACGCATTGAACAAAATGCGCAGAACACTGCCGAAAAGCGTGAATCCGTTCAGATTGTTGATATTCCCAAATCTGTTGAAACATCCAAACAATCAACACGTCTGGAGGGGCGCGTAACGCGCGTTAATGAACGTGACCGCACGGTTACAGTCCAAACGGAGCGCGGAGAGGTCACATTACGTATTCCCAAACAACAAAAAGCACCGCAAAAAGGTGATCATGTCGAGGTGCGCATTGATCAAGCGCAATCACGTGAAAAACAACCCAGCGTCGTTATAAAGGTCATCACGCCTGATATCGACGCCCCGCCGCCACAGCCTTATACGCCGACAACAAAACTGCCCCCGGCCATCACGGCGGATCAAATCATTGCCCACCCTGAGGACGCGCCGCCAATCGTCATTTTGCCGACACCGCATGGACAATTGCCAGATGTCATTGTGCCATATATTGAAGTTGAAGCAGCTCAAATGCCGTCGCAAAACCTCATGCCGAGCATGCCACCAACCACAACAGACAATGTTGTGCAAAATCAGATTGCTGAAAAAGCACAAAATTTATTGATTAACAACACTGCAAAAATGCCACAGCTATTAGCTACGGGAACGCTGCCGCCAACCTTCGTTAACGATGTCTTACTAACGTCAGCGCCGAATATAACCAGTTTACCGCCGCCAGCAGATTCGGAGCATGTTATAACCATGCAACCGATTCCCGAAAACAATGTGATTGTCCCCTTTAAAGCCATAGCAGCGCAGCTCATTACAACGCATACTCCACTTACAAACGGCACAGAAATCCCCCCCCTCATTGCGGAACCGACACAAATTGATGTCACGGAGATTTCGCCACCGCAAATTACATTAAAGCCCAAAAGCGGCGAACCGACAGCGCCGATTATAACAGACACGTCCAAGGCAAGTATATTTGAGGAAAACATCACACCGCGCGATACGAAATCCGCAACGCTTGTGGGGTATACGCCTGATCGCCATTTCCCTGTACTGGTGATACATTCGCCGCCAAGCGAATCTGAAAACGTAAAACAAACCTCTCAAGTTTTTCATTTTGATTTCCCGATTATCAAAAGTACCCTTCCCATAGGGTCAGAAATCACATTACGTGTTTTGAATGTTTTGCCTGATACAGAAACATTGCAATCAGGCACAGCAACACACATCACAACACCCGCACCGCCCTACTACCCGCCGATCACGACGGCCTATTTACTCACGCCTGATCTGTGGCCGTTTATGCAGGATATACAGCAAAGCCTGATGAATACCTCGCCACAAGCGGCGACCTCGGCGAGCGCCGCACAAACCATCATCCCCAATGCAGCATCGCCCCAAAACCTGGGGAGTGCTGCCATGTTTTTCATCGCCGCCATCCGATCTGGTGATGTGCAAAGCTGGCTGGGGGAGCGCGCCGTCAATACACTTCGCAAAGCAGGAAAAGGCGATATTCTCTCTCGCTTAGGATCAGAATTAAACGCCCTCTACCGCCTGAGCCGTGAACCCGTATCACAAGATTGGCGCGCATTCTCCATTCCTTTGGCATGGCAAAACGAAGTCCATAAAATGGTTGTTCATTACCGGCGTGAAGACCGCAGCGCATCTGAAGACGAGCAAAGAGGCGGTACAAAAACACGCTTTGTTATGGATTTATCCCTCAGTCAAATGGGCAAGGTTCAACTGGATGCCCTCTTTATCGGGCAAAAGGAAAACGCCATCGGAAGACTTGATTTGGTTTTGCGCACCGAGCAATCATTTTCCGCCGCCATGAAACAACAGATGCGCGAAGGATACAAAAAAGCATTACAGGAAACACAGATCACGGGTGAGTTATCATTTCAGGGCGAGATTGATAGCTGGGTTAAAATTACGCAAAAAAATGCGCAAGAATTTGATACTGATATTTAAACTACGGCTCTTCGGTATTACGGCGAAACCCGTTAATTGCAATTTCATCAAGCTCAGCAGAGAGTTTTTTCTCTAATGCGGCAAGCTCTTCTTCTTTACGGCGCTCATCAATAATTTCAATTTTTTTCATTTCGGCAAAGGCATCACGCATCGCATCTTGTGCCATGCGAATATGATTTTCCAGTTGTTGACGCTGATAATCTATATGCTCTATCTTTTTACGAGAGGCTTTCGCATACGGCCCGAAATAAGAGAGCATTTCCGCCCCCATTTCCTTAGATTTTTCCGTTTCGATCGCAAGCTGTGTTTCAATTTCATCGCGCATATCTTTTAAATCTTGCGATTGTTTATAGAGTGCCGCGAGCGCCTTTTGTTTTTGTTCTATATCGTGCCTGCGCACTTTGATGAGTGATTCCAGCTCGGCCATGATATTATCTATAATTCGTAACCCGGCGCAGGCGTGGATTGTGGCGATACGGAATACACCAGATTATTTGCACCGGTTTCAAAATATCGCATATTTGTCAAATCAACGGATTCCATTTTCTGCTTAATCATTTCGGCAAAGCCACCCGTATTCGGGTCTGCTCTGAAATCAACCATATCAACACTACCGCGAATTAACCCCTGTTCCCAATTTGCCGCATCAACAGCAAAGTCTTTTGGGCCTGGCTTACCTTTCACATCGGCACTTAACACCGTTGTATCAAATTCCGCCAGAAGATCATAAATACGGTTTAGAAAATCATTATTTAACTCTCCGCCCATATGCGCACCGACAAGTCGTGCCTCCAACGGTTCATAGTCTGGGCCTGATGCATTTTTTAACATTGCGACCAAAGCTTCCTCACTATCAGGTGACGGGTAAGAACGCGCGCCATCACCGACAACATGACAAACACCTGTGGCTTTCGTCTTCGGATTATGAACGGCAACACCAATACATGTTGCCAAGGCCGTTGTGCCGATAACAGAAAAATCACCGCGATTATCTACGACGCCTGCCTCATACATATCAACGCCGACGATATCTTTTGCATCATAACGTTCAACCACATTCGGTGCATAATCTGCTTTTGGCAATGCCTCAAGTGCGGCCATGCGTTTCTCGTTATCTTTGAAATCTCTTAAATTTACGCTCATTTTAAACACCCACGCGCCTACGGCACATAATCAATTTGTAAAATATCAGCCATTATCCTGAACCCGTCTTCGATTGATGTGCGCTCATCCTTGTTCTGGGTTAAAAAACGCTCCAAATCAGGATACAAAATAATCGCCTCATCAACGGCAGGGTCACTTCCCTTACGATAGGCCCCCAGCCTGATAAGCTCGGCCATATCTTCATATGTTGTAATGATTTTCTTGGCATAACGCAAAATTTCATTTTGCTGCGGCGTTATAGCCCCTGGCAAAGAACGTGAAACAGATTTCAAAACATTGATCGCAGGATAACGCCCACGGTCGGCAATCGCACGCTCCATAACAATATGCCCGTCGACAATACCGCGCACGGCATCAGATACAGGCTCGTTATGGTCATCCCCCTCAACAAGAACTGAAAACAAACCCGTAATAGCCCCCTGATCGGGCGCGCCCGGCCCTGCGCGTTCTAACAATCTGGCTAATTCACCAAAGGTCGTTGGCGGATACCCTTTTGACGTCGGGGGCTCCCCCGCGCTCAAACCAATCTCACGCTGTGCCATGGCAAATCGCGTCAAAGAATCAATCAGACACAAAACCTGTTTGCCCTGATCGCGGAAATATTCGGCCAGCGCCATCGTCGTATATGCGGCCTGTCTGCGCATAAGGGCCGGCTCATCACCCGTTGCGACAACCACAACAGAGCGCGCTAAACCATCTTCCCCAAGATCATCTTCCAGAAATTCCTGCACCTCTCGTCCACGCTCCCCCACCAGGCCGATAATGGATACATCCGCCGCCGTATAGCGTGCCATCATAGAGAGCAGCACCGATTTACCGACGCCCGATCCTGAGAAAATCCCCATACGTTGCCCCTGACATGTGGCCAAAAACGTATTCACGGCGCGCACCCCTAAATCAAGCTGGCCGCCAAGGCGTTGACGTGAATGCGGCGGTGGTGGTTTGTTGCGCAAAGGCACGGCATACGCCCCATGCGGCAAAGCCCCTTTTCCATCAATCGGCTCGGCCATGCCATTAATAACACGCCCAAGCCAGCGATCAGACGGCATAATAGATGGTGCTGATTGCTGGATCACCGCTTTGCAACCTAAACCAACGCCTTCCAACGTGCCAAAAGGCATAAGCAATGCCTGCCCGTCACGAAACCCGATCACTTCACATGGAATATCAATATCGACAGACGGTTTTAAATGCACCATTGCACCAATCGTTAACCCCTCTCCGAAGCCGGAAATCTCTACCAAAAGGCCAAGGATTTTCGTCACCCGCCCAAATGTTTCATGGGTGGGAACATCTCTAATCGCAATTTCAATTTGTTTGGACAGACGATCCATGGTTCAAACTCTTACGCTTTTCGCTTCGTATAGTGTAACTTGCTCTAAGGAAAAAACAAATCATTCCAGACAGAAATACATTTTTCTTAATAAAAAACACATAGATGCGTTTAAACAATTTGTTAACCTTTTTAATATTTGTTAATATAGACGTTAATAAAGGTTAACAACTCCGTTTTCCTGTCCTTTGTTTTCTTATGCATTAGGGGAGAATCCATGCGCGTATTACTTGTAGAAGATGATTCATCAACCGCCAAAAGTATTGAGCTTATGCTCAAATCAGAAGGCTATATTGTTGATACAACCGATTTAGGCGAAGACGGCTTGGATCTTGGGAAAATCTATGATTACGACATCATTATTCTTGACCTGATGTTACCGGATATGGACGGATACGACGTATTAAAGGGCTTCCGCGCATCAAAAGTCGAAACACCGATCCTTATTCTTTCCGGCCTAACGGAGCTTGATAACAAGCTAAAAGGCCTTGGCTTCGGCGCAGATGATTATTTGACAAAACCATTCGATAAGCGCGAGCTTGTTGCCCGTATTCAGGCGATCGTTCGTCGTTCACAGGGCCACGCCCAAAGCATCATCGAAACAGGTCAAATCAAAGTTAACCTTGATACGCGCACAATCGAGGCCGCAGGCAAGCCATTGCACCTGACGGGTAAAGAATACGGAATTCTTGAGCTATTATCGTTACGTAAAGGCTCTACGTTGACGAAGGAAATGTTCCTGAACCACCTTTATGGCGGCATGGACGAGCCCGAAGCAAAAATCATCGACGTTTTCATCTGTAAATTGCGCAAGAAGTTGGCCGATGCCACAGATGGCTCAAACTATATTGAAACTGTATGGGGCCGTGGTTACGTGCTGCGTGATCCGCATGAAGGTGACAAAAAAGCCGCCAATGGATAGCACTCCATCCAAGCAAACAAACGATATTTTAAAAGGAGCCAAGTTTTTGGCTCTTTTCCTTTGTGCATGTTATGCGTTTTCATTTCTGGCGCTGCATTTTTGGCTGGCGGATTTATTACGTCATTTCATTTTACAATATGCAATCGGCGCCGTTCTTTTCGGTGTGCTCTTCATGTTCAAGAAATCTTGGCTTTATGGCGGATTAATGGCTCTCGTATTACTAAGCTGTGGATTTGAATTGGCGTCCCTAACACGTATTACACCACAAAGCGAAACAGCAGGCATACGGCTGAAAGTTATACAATACAACCAGTTGGTGATGAAAAGGGAGCCGGAAAACTTCCTACGATGGATAAACAGCCAATCCCCTGATATTGCGATCATTCATGAACCGAACCATGACACATTAAAGGAACTCAAAACGCTTGCACCCTACCCGCATGTAGCGCACAAGATACCGGATAACCCCTATGGTTTTATACTGCTCAGCAAATATCCGATCATCGAAAAAGACATCACGGTTGATACGAATATAGTCTACGGCAATATCAGCGGGCATTTCATTATTGATATCCCTGATTACGGTGAAATATCACTCTATGCGGCGCACCCTGCATCACCGGGCCACCCGATCCGCGCCGCGCACAGGAATTACAAATTACAAACACTCGCCGATAAAATCGCAGAAGATCATAGCAAAACCATCATCGTAATGGGTGATTTCAACATTACGCCCTATTCTCCCTATTTCAAAAAATTCAAAGAAAAAACACATCTGAAAAACGAATATACGTCGCTCTTGCCACCGCCCACATGGCCGCGACAATTCACCGCGCAAGCCCTACAAATTCCAATTGATCACATCATGCATAAAGGGCAAATTGAATTGATAGAAAAAAAAAGAGGCGAAGCATTTCACTCTGACCACTACTCCCTTATTGCAGAATTCATTTTAACACCCTAAACTCCGCGTCATGAATTTTATCAAAAACAACCTTGCCAATATTTTAACCGTTGCGCGGCTTTTTCTATTGCCCGTAATGATCGTCCTTTTCTTTGCCGAAGACCAATGGGGCGCAGTCGCAGCCTGGCTATGTTTAGTCGTTTATATCGTGGCATCGATAACAGACTTCCTTGATGGATACATCGCAAGAAAATTAAATCAGATCAGCGCATTCGGAACTTTTCTTGATCCCATATCAGATAAAATTTTTGTCGCCAGCATTCTGGTACTCCTCGTTGCGTTTGGCAAAGTCGCAGACCTTGGCATTATTTTGGTGATTATCATCTTTGCACGGGAATTCCTGATCTCGGGCTTACGCGAATTTATGGGCCCGATGAATATCAAAGTGCCGGTAACAAAATTGGCGAAATGGAAAACAACGGTACAAATGCTGAGCCTCGGCTTCTTGATTGTTGGTGACCATGCGCCCTATATGCGTGAACTGGGTATGTTCATGCTTTCCGCTGCAACAGTTCTAACTGTTCTGACAGGATTTAATTACATGCGCGCCAGCCTGCGCCACTTTAAAAAAGCACAACTGAAAGAAGAACTATGAGCCTTTACGCACTCGTTAAACCCGCCATTTTCAAAATCGATCCTGAAACCGCGCACGGCATGACGATTAAGGCCTTAAAAACGGGCATGATAAAGTCATGCAAACCAATTGAATCTGACCGCTTGAAGCAACGCATTTTTAACGAAGACTTTATAAACCCCGTCGGCCTGTCTGCGGGTTTTGATAAAAACGCAGAAGTCATCGCACCAATCCTTAATCTGGGCTTCGGCTTCACAGAGGTTGGAACAGTTACCCCAAAACCACAAGCAGGCAACCCACGCCCGCGCATTTTCCGTGACCCGAAATCAGAATCAGTGATTAATCGCATGGGGTTTCCGAATGGCGGCTTACGTGTTTTCAAATCAAACATCACCTCTTACCTTGCCGACGGCAACCGTAAAGGCGGTCTTGTCGGCATTAATATCGGTATGAACAAAGAGCAGCCGGACCCTGCAAAAGACTATTGCCATTTGATTAAGGAACTATCTGAACAGGCCGATTACCTAACGGTGAATATCTCCTCACCCAATACACCCGGCCTTCGTAACCTGCAAGAGAAAGAGCCGCTTACCGAACTCATCAAAGCGATGAAGAACGCCTTGCATATCGCCAGCCCGAATTTTCCGCCCGCACTCCTAATCAAACTTGCTCCTGACCTGAGTGAGCAACAACAAGAAGAGATTGCGCAGACATTAATGGAAAACAAAGTTGATGGCGTCATCCTGAGCAATACAACATTAGATCGCCCGGAAAGCTTGCCCGAAGATTTCAGAGCGCAAAAAGGCGGCCTGAGCGGTGTGCCGGTGCGCGAAAAATCAACGCAAATCATCCGTAATTTTTATAAGCTCACCGATGGTAAGCTACCTATTATCGGGGTTGGCGGCATATCGAATGCCGCGCATGCTTACGAAAAAATTAAGGCCGGTGCATCTCTTGTACAACTCTATACAGGCATGATTTATCAGGGGCCAGAAATTGCCAATAACATCAACAAGGGGCTATTGGAATTACTTGATAAGGATGGTTTCAATCATATTTCCGAAGCCATTGGCGCCGACCACAAATAGCCCATCTCCTGTTGGAACGGATTTTGCATATATGCATCTACTAGTTATAGAATGCGTAGCAAATGACGATGAATGAAGGAAAAAAGCAGAAAAATATTCCCTTTATGCCCGGGCGTATGGAAGATTATGCCGCATCGGCAGATTTTGATTTGGATGTCATCCCTGCTTTCTTAACCCCCGAGCACATAAATAATAATCAAGATATTACAAAACCATCGCAACGCCCTGTTGTTGATATTGACTTTGACGAAACACAACCTGCCAATCATGGCGTAAGTGATTTCGTCATCCGTGAAAAACTGCATAACGCCATTGCCCATGATAAAATGGATGTTTTCTTGCAACCGATTGTAAGCTTGCCCGCACGAAAACACGAATTTTACGAACTGTTCGGACGCCTGCGCGCAAAACCCGGCATTTATCTGGGCGCGCGCGAATATATGCCGTTAGCATCCGAGGAACGGATTATCACTGACCTCGATACATTATTATTGGCGAACTGCCTGAAAATTATGCGCCACCATCAAGAAAAACATCACATCAATGTAGGGTATTTTATAAATATAAACCCGTTCACATTACGCAATCGATTATTCATGAATCGATTACTCGGCGTTTTAAAAAACAATAAATACATTGCTCAAAACCTGATTTTTGAACTGCATTATGCCGATATGATGACCCTCTCGCCCATGGAGCAAAAGATCATTGACGGGCTGGTGCAGATCGGGTGCCGTATTTCGGTCGATAATATCGGCGGTATCCCGACAGATATAAAATATCTGAATGCACGGCACATATCGTTTGTCAAAATTGATGCAAAAGACATTTTGAGCAAAGGCGAAACGGAGACAGGCTTCTCTCAAATATTAACCAAAAAGCACAATCTGAATGTGAACGGCATTGATATCATCATTGAAAAAGTTGAAACCGAAAAACAAGTCATAAGCTTGCTCGATTATGATTTTAAATATGGCCAAGGGTTTTTATTCGGTCGACCCGATTTCCGTAGCGTCTATAACGGCGGTTCATAAAACATATTTTAAACGTGACAATCATTGCCCGCTTGCTAGAATGCTTTTTCAATTTTGAGAAAAAGGATTATGGTTCACCGCATGCGAAATCTTATAAAACAATCATTTACCAAAATTTTTGCTTTTACATTTATCACGGCGATCACCTTCGCGAGCGCCCCCGCCTTTGCCGATGAAACGCAAGGCGCGCAAGTTGCCCCCCAAGCACAACATGCCATCGCCCTGCATGGCGAGCCCAAATATCCTGCCGACTTCAAACACCTAGATTTTGTGAACCCTGATGCCCCGAAAGGCGGTCAAATCAAACTCAGTGATGTGGGTACATTTGATTCCTTAAACCCGTTCATTGCAAAGGGCAGCCCCGCAGGCGGTTTAAACTACCTTCGCAGCGGTCTGGTCTATGAAAGCCTGATGCAAAATGCATGGGATGAGCCCTTTACCCTCTATGGTATTCTGGCCAAAGACATCACAATCGCCAATGATAAATCATGGGTACAATTCACCTTGCGCGATGAGGCCAAATGGGCCGATGGAAAACCGATCACCGCCGAAGATGTGATTTGGACATTTAATGCACTCACCACTGACGGGCAGCCGTTTTTTAAGGCATACTGGCATGACGTTTCTTCCGTCGAAGCAATCAACGAAAAAACCGTTAAATTTAACTTCGGCGTAAAGGGTAATGCGGAATTACCGTTAATTGTTGCGGAAATGGTCGTCCTTCCGAAACATTACTGGACCGCAGAAGGTCGTAAATTTGGTGAAACAACACTTGAAGCGCCACTCGGCAGCGGCCCGTATAAAATCGGCAAAATAGATCCGGGCAGATCAATTGAATATATCCGTGACCCGAATTGGTGGGGAAAGGACCTGCCGTTCTATAAGGGGATGTATAATTTCGACCGTATAGTCTATGAGTATTACCGTGATGAATCAGTGCGTCACGAAGCATTTCTGGCGCAAGCCTTTGATGTAAAGCTAGAGAACATGGCAAAGATTTGGCATGAAAACTATAAGGTATCAGATGCGAAAAAAGACGCCCTGATGATGGAGGAAATTGAACATACGCGCCCATCCGGCATGCAGGCATTTGTTTTCAATATTCGCCGCCCCCTCTTCCAAGATATAAAGGTCAGAGAAGCGTTGGGTTATGTTTTTGACTTTGAATGGTCAAACAAACAATTTGCCTATGGTGAATATGTCCGCACAAACAGCTACTTTGATAACTCTGATCTTGCGTCATATTTGGGCGGCCTACCTGCTGAGGAAGAGCTGAAAATCCTTAACCCGCACAAAGATAAAATACCACCGCGTGTTTTCACCGATGTTTACAAGGCACCGCAAACACAGGGTAACGGCAAGTTACGTGAAAACATGAAAACAGCCGTTAAATTACTGGAAGACGCCGGATACACACAATTAGACAAAGAAGGTATCCGTTACAAAACATTGGAAAACGGCGAAACACGCCGCTTAGAATTTGAAATCCTCTATTACTCCAACACATTTGAGCGTTGGGTGCTTCCCTTCGTACAAAACTTGAAACGTATCGGTGCAAAGGCGAATTTCCGTGTTGTTGATCCGTCACAATTCCAACGCCGTACAATGAGCTTTGATTACGATGTCATCATCAGCGGTTTTGGCCAGTCATCATCCCCGGGCAATGAACAGCGTGAATTTTGGGGATCTGACAAAGCCGATATCGAAGGTTCACGAAACCTTATCGGTATTAAAGATCCCGTTATTGACGAGATCGTGACCCAAATCATTCATGCAACATCACGCGAAGATTTGGTCACAAAGACCCGCGCGCTTGACCGTATTTTGCTTTGGAATCACTACATCATTCCGATGTGGCACTATCCGAAATGGCGTATCGCACATTGGAATTACATTCAACGCCCGGAAAAACTGTCAGGAATATCACCATTAATCACGGAAACATGGTGGTATGACGAAACAAACGCGCCAAAATAAGCGAGGGTCATGATGAAATTTGCAATTGCTATTCCCGCGCGTTATGCCTCAACCCGCTTTCCGGGCAAACCTCTTGCTCTGATTAACGGAAAAACGATGCTACAACGCGTTGTAGAAACGGCGCGGCGCGCAGCGGAAGATTTCGATGACATCGAGGTTTTTGTCACAACAGAAGATAAACGCATAGCCGATCACGCCGCTGAAATTGATATCCCCTGCATCCAAACCCCGCCGTCATGCCCCACGGGATCAGATCGCGTTTTGTCAGCCCTCAGACAACTCAGCACTTGGCCCGATTTTATTGTGAACCTGCAAGGTGATGCACCATTTACACCACCGTCTATCATTAAAAAAATGTTTCAGGCATTTGAGGAAAACCCGAATGCCGAGGTCATAACTCCCGTCCACCAGCTAAGCTGGCAGGATTTAGACCGCCTGCGCCAATCAAAAAGCCAAACACCGTTTAGCGGCACAACCGCCGTTATTAATGCGCAAGGTCGCGCCCTGTGGTTTTCCAAAAACATATTACCGGCCATCCGCAAAGAGCAGGTTATGCGACAAGAAAATGAACTGTCCCCTGTCCATCAACATATCGGCCTATACGGATTTCGATCAGAAATTTTAGAAAAATTCTGCACCCTCGATCAAGGCATATATGAGCAAATCGAAGGCCTCGAGCAATTACGTATGCTCGAAAACGGTATCCATGTACAAACCATTAAACTTGATCTGGCCGAAGGCACAATTCAATCGGGTATCGATAGCCCCGAGGACATTGAACGCGCAGAACGTTTTTTATTTGAACACGGTGAACCGCAATAATGACGACCTTGATTATCGCACGTCACGGAAATACATTCGGCCCCGAAGACACTCCGACACGCGTTGGCAAACATACAGATATACCGCTGGTTGATAAGGGGCGCGCGCAAGCGGCGGCTCTGGGGCGTTATCTTCGGAAAAATGATCTTTTACCTGATGTCGCCTATAGCTCAACACTTCAACGAACCAAAGAAACGGCGCAAATCGCCCTTGAGAACGCAGCCTGCAAATTACCTGTCTATGCGCTGGATATATTTGATGAAATTGATTACGGCCCCGATGAAAACCTGAGCGAAGATAAAGTAATCGCCCGCATCGGAAAAGAGGCCATCATCCAATGGGATGAAAACGCGATCGTACCGCAAGGATGGAACTTCGACCCGCAACAAGCCAAAGAAGATTGGGCACGCTTTGCCAATCAAATAACAAAGACACATGATACGATGACAAATAATGTCATGAATATTGAAGAAACAGTCTTGGTTGTAACATCAAACGGAATCGCGCGATTCGCGCCTTATATCACCGAAAACTTTGATGAATTCAAAAAAAACTACAACATCAAGCTAAAGACCGGATCCCTAGGAATTCTGCACCATACAGATGGGAAATGGAACATTTTAGAATGGGGGGTAGTTCCGCTTTTGGATTAAAATTTAAAAAATGTTTGCCCTACATAACCAAAAGCGGTACTATCTAATTAAGGCTAAAAAGCTAATAAATAAAAAATATAAATAAAACAAATATAAATATGGGGTTTTTAAATATGATACCAGATGAAATCTACGCCAGTAGTGCCTCTTCATCAAATTTCAAGTATTCACACCCGTTGAACCACACTCCGGTTGATGATGGTGCGATGCGCGCTCGTTTGGCATATGATTTGATGGCCTTTATGCGCCGCTCTGACTGTAACTATTTCATCAGCCCTGACTCCCTTGCAGGTTACAATCCGAATAACAGTGATGATGAAATTGACATCATGATTATTGACGGTTTTTACAAGGAAGCAGAAATTTTAGCGGATCACAGATTATTAGCTGATCCTGAAAATGAAAAAGCACAATTCCAAAAAGCATTCATTCAGCACCTGAAACAGGAATACCAACGCTTGCTTGAGCGTGAAGACAAGATCTTGAAAACAGACCCTGAAAACGTGAATGCCTTGATTAACAAAGGCTTTGCACTTGCCAACCTAAACCGCGAAGAAGAAGCACTACAAATTGCGGACAAGGCATTGCGCATCGATCCTGATAACCTCACCGTTTTGAGCAATAAAGCCTATGTCGCGAAATTGCTTGGCCGTGATGAGATGAGAGAAAAGACATTGGTTCAAGCCTATAACGTTTCTGCACAGCACAGACTGGAAGAGCTTGAAAAGCAAGAAGCAAAACTTCTTCGTGATATGGAATCGCTGTTCATGGATGCGGATATGCCGTCTGCTTTCGATGAATTCAATGCGCATAGCGGGTTTAATGAATCTCAAATGGTTCACTAAAAACATAAATACAAAATAAAATACAAGTAAGCGAAAAAAACGGCGTAAAACTCCTTTACGCCGTTTTTGTTGATAGACACACTGCGCCTGCCCTTTTATCATACCGCCCATGGCCGTATATATTCTGAAACGATTACTCCTGATGATTCCCACCCTGCTTGGCATTATGCTAATCAGTTTTGTTATCATCCAATTTGTTCCGGGCGGACCGGTCGAAAAAATGATCGCCGAATTGCAGGGGCACAACACATCGGCCACCGCCCGCATTAGCGGCTCCGGCAGTGATGCAGGCGGATCAAGCTCTTCCTCCGCAAGCTCCGGAGGCAGTAGCAGCAGCTCTTATCGCGGAGCACAAGGACTCGATCCTGAACTCATTGCCGAGCTAGAGGCCATGTACGGCTTTGACAAGCCTGCGCATGAGCGTTTTTTACAAATGGTCAAAAATTACGCCACCTTCAACCTTGGCAAAAGTTATTACAGAGATATTGATGTCGTCGAACTGGTGCTCGAGAAAATGCCCGTCTCTATCTCTCTTGGCCTGTGGTCAATGATTATCATCTATATGATTTCCATTCCGCTTGGCATAAAAAAGGCCGTACGCGACGGAACGGCATTCGATGTCTGGACAAGCGCCGCCATTTTCATCGGCTATGCGATCCCCTCCTTCATGTTCGCAATTTTACTGATTATTCTGTTCGCAGGCGAGCGATATTGGAACATCTTCCCCTTGCGCGGCCTGACCTCCGAAGGGTGGGAAGACATGACCCTATTGGGAAAAATTACTGATTATGCATGGCATATGGTCTTACCTACTGCCGCAATGGTCATTAGCGGCTTCGCCACCAAGACAATGTTGACCAAAAACTCATTCCTTGATGAGGTCGGAAAATTATATGTTCTAACCGCACGTGCAAAAGGCCTGAACGAGAAACAAGTACTTTACGGTCATGTCTTTCGTAACGCGATGATTATCGTTATTGCTGCCTTCCCTGCGCTTTTTGTCATGGTTTTCTTTACAGGATCACTCCTGATCGAGGTAATCTTCTCTCTTGACGGGATGGGCCTCATGGCCTTTGAAAGCATTATAAACCGAGACTATCCCGTTGTTTTGGGGTATTTGTATATTGTGTCCTTAATTGGCTTGATTGCCAATTTACTGCGTGATGTTATTTATGTCATGGTTGATCCACGCATCGACTTCGAAAGCCGCGATATCTAAGGCATTCGCATACATCATGCCACACATGCAAAATGAACATTAGTGATTTTTAATATTTTCTTGACGTATCCTGAACACAGGAATATATGTCCGCCCGAAACGGTTTAGGAAAAAAGAATTATGTCTTCATCATCTGCATTTAAACGACTTTTAGTAGTCTGGCCCTTGCTATTTGGCATCGGTGTTCTAACCACCAGTAACGGTTTGCAAGGTACGCTTTTGGGTTTGCGCGCTAACGCCGAAGGGTTCCCGGTTGAAATCACGGGTATCATCATGGCGATGTATTACGCAGGATTTTTGATCGGCTGTCGCTACATCCCGCAAATGATTTCCAAGGTTGGCCATATTCGCGTATTTGCGGCGCTGGCATCCATGGCATCGACCACGGTTTTAATCCACGGTTTATTTGTAAACCCGTATCTTTGGATTCCCGTGCGCTTGATGACCGGCTTTTGTTTTTCCGGTTTATTTATTATCGCGGAAAGCTGGCTGAATAAAATTGCGAACAAAGAACAACGCGGCACAATCTTCAGCGCTTATGTGTCCATCGTTTATGGCGGTTTGTTTTTGGGCCAGTTCCTAATCAACCTTGCCCCACTAGATAATATGCACCTCTTTGTACTGGTCTCTGTGCTGATCTCTTTTGCACTTGCCCCGATCACCCTTACGAATACGCGCACCCCCGGATACCAAAAGCCCGAAACCATTTCATTTAAGGAAATGATTGCAATATCACCGCTTGCGATGTCAGGCGTGTTTATTGCGGGTTTGTGTAACGGAACAATGCTCAGCCTTGGCCCGATTTATGCCGATATGGCAGGTGTAGAGAAACACCATATCTCTGTATTTATGGGGATATATATCTTAGGCAACACAATCATCCCGATGATCTTAGGCAGCGTTTCCGATCGCGTTGACCGTCGCTATGTTATTATTTTTGCAACAAGCACGGCAATTTTAACAACCTTGAGCATCCTGTTCACGACCCATTACTATGCATTAATATTCATTCTTGGCGGCATGCTAACCTCACTCTATAGCGTTTCAATCACGCATATGAATGATAAAATCAGCCGATCGCAAATTGTTTCGGCCAGCCGCGGCTTAATCCTGTTTAACTCTATGGGCTCAATGACAGGTCCGATTTTGGGCGGCTTCCTGCTCTCTCATCTGGGTATACACAGCTTCTTTGGCATGATGTGCGCCTACCTAAGTGTTCTACTGATCATCTCCGGCTATCGCGCGATCATCGGTGAGAAAGTGGTGCAAAAAAGAAACTTTATCCATTTGCCGGCATTCTCCGCCCCATCTGTGTTAAAGCTGAATTCTTCGCATACGAAATCAAAACAATCCAAAAAACAGGTTTAATCACGGCGCGCATTTTCCTATAGTGCCCAATATGAGCACTCAAAAGAAAATTAAAAAAGAAAAATCCGTTAATGAAATCCTGTTTTCGATTTGGCCACTCTTATTCGGTATTGCATGCCTAACCACCAGTAACGGCCTGCAAGGGACGTTGCTTGGTTTACGAGCAGAATACGAAGGCTTTCCCGTTTCGATCATCGGTATCATCATGGCAACATATTACGCCGGATATCTTGCGGCGTGCCGGATCGTACCGAACCTGATGATTTCCGTCGGCCATATTCGTGTCTTTGCGGCGCTGGCATCTATGGCCTCAACAACGGTCTTGCTACATGGATTATTTGTGAACCCGTTTTTATGGATCCCGATCCGCTTAATCTCCGGATTTTGTTTTTGTGGCCTTTTCATCATCACAGAAAGCTGGCTCAACCAAACAGCAAAGAAAAAACAGCGCGGAACAATCTTCAGCGCCTATATCGCTATTGTGAATATCGGCCTTTTTGCCGGGCAATTCATGATTAACCTCGCCCCGCTAGAGGGTACATCACTATTTATTCTGGTTTCGGTTTTAATTTCGATTGCGTTGGCACCGATCACCCTAACAAACAAGCCCGCACCGAAATACCGCAAACCTGCGTCCTTTGACTTCAAAAGCATGCTCAAAAAATATCCCGTTCCGATGGTCGGGGTGTTCGTTTCGGGCTTTTGCTCCAGCACAATCCTCAGTCTTGGCCCCGTTTACGCCAGCTTGGTCCAACTGAGCAAAAGCGATGTATCCTTCCTCATGGGGGCTTTCGTCTTGGGAACGGCACTGATCCCGCTTATGCTTGGTATTTTATCCGATAAAATGGACCGCCGCATAATCATTGAGGCCGCCTGTGTGGTTGGTATTGCATGCGCTACCGCAATGTGGTTTTACGGCCATCATTTTGCGTTATTCTTTGTCTTCGGGGGGATCGTCGCCTCACTATACAGTGTATCGATCACTTTCCTGAATGATCAGATCAAAAAATCACAAGTCGTATCCGCAAGCCGAACACTTATCCTGTTTAATGCTGTCGGGGCGACGCTCGGCCCGCTTATCGGCGGTATTCTGCTCTCTTATCTCGGGCCAAAGAGCATCTTTGCGCTGTGCATGGTCATTATGGTCGCCATGTTCTGCTTGGCAGTTTACCGCAACATTGTCGGCAAGCACGTTAAACCTAAGCACGATTTTGTGCAGGTGCCGACGATGGCCGCACCATCTGTGATGCGTTTACAACCTGAAATCACTCCGCCGCCGCCCACAGAGGCACCGCCCTCCGCTGTCGGCAGCTTGGTTATAGAAGACACCGACACGAAAAATCCGCCGCATCTCGACGACGCGACATCAGAAACAAAAAACAAAGAGGATAAAAAACCATAAACGCTTTGTCGTAGCATGGTTTTTACCTATAATCAGGCGCATGGAATTAACACCGCTCACCCGTCGCAGATTGCAACAGTTCCGCCGCAACAAACGTGGCTATTGGAGCTTTTGGCTGTTTATGGTGTTGCTTGTCCTTAGCCTTGGTGCAAACTTCATATCCAATGATAAGCCCCTTATCGTGAATTATGACGGACAATATTACTTTCCCGTTCTGCAAACATATCCTGAAACGGCCTTTGGCGGAGACTTTGAAACCGAGGCTGAATACAGGGATGAATTTGTACAAGAGCTGATTGAGGGTGAGGACGGAAGCAAAGGGTGGATTTTATGGCCACTAATTCCTTACTCCTACGACACCATAAATTATAACCTTGATAAACCCGCCCCCACACCGCCTAGCGGTGAAAACTGGCTCGGGACGGATGATCAGGGCCGCGATGTTCTGGCGCGCGTGATCTACGGTTTTCGTATCTCTGTTTTATTCGGCCTTATTCTGACATTCATCAGCTCGGTTATCGGTATAACGGCAGGCGCAATTCAGGGATATTACGGCGGTAAAATTGATATCATCATGCAGCGCGTGATCGAGGTCTGGGGCAGCCAGCCTAAGCTTTATATTCTTATTATCTTCGCAAGCATGTTTACCCCGGGGTTTTGGATTTTGTTGTTTATCCTGCTGCTGTTCTCATGGATTACATTGGTTGATGTTGTGCGTGCAGAATTTTTGCGTGCGCGTAATTTTGACTATGTCCGCGCGGCGGCCGCCCTTGGTGTATCAAATCCCGTCATTATGTGGCGTCATGTTCTCCCCAATGCGATGGTGGCAACAATTACGTTCATGCCCTTTATCTTAACGGCATCCATTACATCCTTAACGGCGCTCGACTTCCTTGGTCTTGGCATGCCCCCCGGCAGCCCGTCATTAGGCGAGTTGCTGGCGCAAGGTAAAAACAATCTACAGGCTCCGTGGCTTGGCATTACCGCTTTTGTTTCATTGGCAACCATGCTGACCCTCCTCACATTTGCAGGCGAAGCGGTGCGCGATGCATTTGACCCGCGCAAAACAACGCTGTAATGATGTAATCAACACACATAAAACCACACACAGATAACAGGGACGAGGCAGCGCAATGAATATCCGCAAACCCATATTGGACATGCATGATGAATTAACCGCCTATCGCCGCGACATGCACCAAAACCCGCAAACATCATTCGAAGAAAACTATGCCAGCGATCTCGTCGCGCGCAAGCTAGAGGAATGGGACATCACCCATATACGCGGCATAGCGAAGACCGGTATTGTCGCAACAATAGAGGGTAAATCAACGACCGGAAAATCCATCGGCATCCGCGCCGATATGGATGCGTTGGACATTGTCGAAGAAGGTCATCAGGAATGGGTTTCGTTAACGCCGGGAAAAATGCATGGATGCGGTCACGACGGACACACAACCACCCTACTCGGAACTGCTAAATACCTAAAAGAAAACAATGACTTTAATGGTAAAGTTCATCTAATATTTCAACCTGCAGAAGAAACAGGTGAAGGTGCAAAAGCCATGATTGATGACGGCTTTTTGGATCGTTTTCCATGTGATGCAATGTACGCGATGCATAACTGGCCCTATTCCCCGATCGGGTATTTCGAAATAAATGACGGCGCCAGCATGGCAAATGTTGATTTCTTTGAGGTCACCGTTGGCGGGCGCGGCGGTCATGCATCAAAACCGCATACATTTATCGACCCGATCATGATCTCCGCCCAAATTATCAATGCCTTACAAATGGTCGTAAGCCGCGAAGTTGACCCGTTTGAACCCGCCGTATTGAGCGTGACAAACATCAAAAGCGGCGCAGGCGCATTCAACGTCACCCCCGCCAAAGCCGTATTTAGCGGTACGGTGCGCACCTATTGCCCGGCCCTAAGAACACGCATAGAAAACCGTATAAAGCAAATATCATCAGAAATAGCCAACAGTCACCGCGCAGTTGCAAATTGCACATATAAACGTATGAGTGATGCCACGATCAATGACAGCACACACGCAAAAATCTGTTCTGATTTGGCAAAATCGTTGGCGGGTGAGCTTATGGTTGTTACCGATGCTCGCCCGTCTATGGGCGGCGAAGATTTCGGTGCATTCCTGCAACATGTTCCGGGAGCGTATGTTAAAATCGGGCAAGGCATTATGAATGATGCCGACCACCCCTGTAGTAAGGGACTGCATAACCCGAAATATGATTTCAATGACGAAATTATTCCTATCACTATGGAATATTGGGCACGCCTGGTTGAATATCATTTGGGTTCAGGTCGCGAAGCGGCCTAAAACCCTCTCATCGCGATATTTGTCCCTCTTGGAGCAAGACCTTCATCACGATTATTACTGAGATTTGTGTCGACAGCATCAACCACAAACTCACCAACATTAATCATTTGCGGTTTTTCATCAAACGCACCCGGCGCATCAATTTGCTCCGCGTTATTCGGGTTGGTCGCAAAATTCGTTTCACTGATCAAAGTTTGCGCAGCGCCCGGGCTATAACTCACTCTTGTAAAATCATTATACATTGATTCCGGCAAACGCGCCGCGTTGTACATCAATGTCTGGTCATAGACACCATTAAACGGGCTGCGGCCATCATCCGCATCAATTTCACCGCGTTTTGCAACGACGTCCGCATCAGAATACCCTGCGAAATTGGAAATATTATGCATTGATGCAACATGCACAACAACATTTGGCGTGCCGTTACTTTCGGTTGCCATACCGCGCACCGCATCTATCGTAAAATTCGTCGCCTCCTCCCCCTTATATGTGAAAGGTGAGTTAGGTACAATATTGATACCGCGCTCCATGGCATAGGCCACCGTATGAAAAACCGTGCTATCGGCAAGCCTTGCAGGCACGGCCCCTTCATTCTCACGAATTATTTTAGATAATGCACGTAGAGTTCGGTCATTCAATTCAACGGATAAGGTTACATTTTCTGCGCCGACCGCTCTGGCCGATGCCTCAAGTGCAGAAATTTCGGCGATTGCCCCGGCTATGGCCGGTTCTTGATCTTCCGGTGCAATTGTCGCATTGCGCTTTAATTCATAATCGGAATCTTTGCCCTCCTGACCAACAACAATCAAAAGACTTTTACCTGTTTTATTTTGAGCAAGAGCCAAATTCACGTCATTATCAAAACGATTATACGTCTCAACAGCAAAATCTCTGTACTTATCCGAATAAGGAAGCGTATTCATATATATCACCCGTATTTTTATGTTTTTTCTTTTAAGAGTACTGAAAATACAAACATCTTGTCAAAAAAATATTGACATAGTGGGGGTAAATGCGCGATGTAATGTTCATGATTAAGATAAATGCACATTCACGACGACGAGAAACCCGCTAGGCTCCCCCCTTTAGCGAAGTGTTTGTGCTGCAGTACTTTTCCTGACATTTATAATATTTTCGCTTTGGGGCTTTTGCCTTAAAAATCCGTTGCTTATGCGCCGTGTTTACGGCATTTTACTAAAACGAAAAATTATAAAGAACACAAAAAATGACAAAGATTTACATCGACAAAATCAGCGCAGTAACCAAAAATCTGGAGCTGAAACATAATGAAAAAATCATGGACGACACGAATACGCCCCTGCCCTGTGATATGGGCACGGTTTTGGCGGCCGAAGTGTTGGAAGATAAATCCATCTATAATGAAATGGAGCTTCCGACTGGCAGAATGTCCAAACTTAAGAAAGGCGACATCATTGCCGTAGCGCTCGGTGAACGTGCGGCTCTAAAAGGTTTTGTCGGCAACCTGCCAACCAGCCTGTATCCCGGTGATATTATCCACCTGTTGAACATGGGCGGCGTTGCAGGCGTATGCACAAGCGCAAATACAAAAGAGGTCGGCAACCCCTTACGGATCAGAATCCTTGGCGGCATCATCAGAAAAGGTCAGCAGCTCAACATCAATCAAAAAACATTGTACGAGCCAAGCGATACTATGAAGAGCAAAGTACCGTTGATTATTGTCACTGGTACAAGCATGGATAGCGGTAAAACAACCGTTGCGATTGAAATCACAAAGACATTAACACGTATGGGCATGAAGCTTGCAGGCGCAAAGCTAACGGGTGTTGGCGCGCTGCGTGACCTGTACAAAATGCAAGATTACGGCGTATATAACGGCGTCTCTTTCCTTGATGCCGGTATTACCTCAACGGCAAATATTGACGCTGAAACAATGAAACGCGTGACCAAAGGTGCACTTGACCACCTGAGCAAAGATAACCCGGATGCGATTATCATTGAATTCGGTGACGGTTTGATGGGGCGCTACGGTGTTGCAGCGGTTCTTGACACACCGGAGATCAAGGCAAATGTACGCCTGCATATCGGGTGTGCGGGTGATCCCGTTGCAGCAATTGGACTAGCAAAAGGATGTAAAGAATTGAGCGTACCGATTGATGTTATCAGCGGCCCCGTAACCGACAACGAGGTCGGTAAGGCAATTATTCGGGATGAATTGGATGTGATTGTTTACAACGCATTTAACCCGACAACAGAATGGATGGATTTGGTGATTTCAAGATGGTTACACGCGTATCAATTATCGGCATAACAGGTTACACAGGGCTCGAGCTTCTTCGGCTGTTACTCGCGCATCCGCATGTAGAGATTGCGCATGTGACCTCTCGTGCATCAGATGGTGAGCCCATCGGCAGTATTTACCCGCATTTATCGCATGTCGATCTAACGGTAAGTAATCCCGACCTCGATCAAATCGCAACAGACAGCGATATTGTCTTCTTGTGCCTGCCGCATAAAACGGCGCAAGACACCGTGGCGGCGCTGCATGGCAAGGTAAAAATCATTGACCTATCTGCGGATTTCCGTTTGGACGATGTGGCGACCTATGAAAAATATTATGCCACGCCGCATAACTACCCTGACCTTCTGGATAAGGCCGTTTACGGCGCACCTGAAATTGTAGGGGCAGAAAAAATTGCGCAGGCCGATATTATTGCTAACCCGGGGTGCTTTGCCCTCTTGGCTCAGCTTATGCTCTTTCCGTTTGCGGGCACGATTGAAAAGGCAGACATTATGGCGGTGACAGGCTCCAGCGGATCTGGAAAATCCGCATCTGACGGCACGCACCACCCGATAAGAAGCCACAACATGAAGAGCTACAATATTAACAAGCACAGGCATATCCCTGAAATTTGCAGATCGGCGAATATCACAGCGCAGCAACTGAACTTTGTGCCGACCTCAGGCCCGTTTGTGCGCGGCATTTTCGCCACCGCCTTTGTGACGTTAAAGCCTGACAGCACGCCGAAATGTGCGGGCGATGTTTATGAAAACGCACCGTTTATGCGCCTGCAAGACAGCGTCGCATTGGCGAATATTGTCGGGTCAAACTTTTGTGATTTGAACTATCAAAAAGTTGATGACCATACCGTCATTGTGCAAGGCGCGCTTGATAACCTTGTGAAGGGTGCCGCCGGATGCGCGGTGCAAAATATGAATTTGATCTGCGGGTATGATGAAACAACGGGTTTAAAACAACTCGCCCCGCTCTACCCGTAAAGGAAAAGGATAAAACCATGAGTAAAAACAAAAACACATTACCGGAATTTTTCCTGAACGCTTTTTACGAAAGTAAATTTCGTGATGCACTTTTCGTTGTAAAAGCAAGCGGTAGCGTTATCGAAGACGACAAAGCGCGCGATTCCCTAATTGCCAATATCCGCGAGCTAAACCTGGTCGGAATCAAGGTGATCTTGATTTATGGCGGTGGACACGCGATTGACGAAGCCCTGGCCGAACGTCAAATTGAGGTTAAGAAACACGATGGACGCCGCATCACCGATGCCGCCACCATGCAGGTCATCCGCGAGGTTATCGGCGGTGATTTATCGCTTAAAATCTATGAGGCCATGCATCGCCACAACATAGAGGGGATGAGCTATAACGCCGTTCCGTCCCATTGGATGGATGTTGAGTTGCGCCCGAAAAAGCCAATCGATTTCGGCTTTGTCGGCGACATAAAAGACATCAATACCCGCCCTGTAATGCGCAGCCTGCGCATGGCTGATTTCGTGGCGTGCCCTTGCCTTGCCATTAGTGAGGACGGCGATTTGTGTAATATCAACGCCGATACAATCGCCACCGAACTCGCCGCAGGGTTAAAGGCCGATAAATTGATCTTCATGAGCAATGTTGACGGCGTCAAAGTTGACGGTGAAACCGCGCTTATGCTGACGGCAGAGGACATCCCGACATTGATTGATAACGGTACGGTTACCGATGGCATGAAGGTTAAAATGGAAAATTGCTTGGAGGCATTAAATGCGGGTGTGAAACGTATTCACCTGATTAACGGCCTGCGTGAAGACGCCCTGTACAAGGAAATCTTCGAATCCATGGGCCCGGGCACAATGATTTTACGGGAAAGCGAATGTGAAAATTACATGAACGAAGTCAATGTACAAAAGGCCATAGGGGGCATGTAAGATGGAGCTGTCTCTGTCAGACATATCAAAAGGGAGAGCAAATAGAGTGCAATTTCTGCTTGCTGTTATTGTGCTGCAAACTGCCAACCTCTTGGTCACAGTGAATATTGATAATGAAGTTTTAGAAACAACAACATTTATTGTGTTTTTATGCTTATTCATTAATATCGCAATTAAGAGATCAAGAGATTTAGGGTATGACGATAGAACTACAATAAAATTTTTACTGTGTTTAATATCTCCCTATTTATTTTTGACCGTAACACATAAAATTATAGACTACTTTGATTTTGCGTTATCTGAAACAATATTAGTTATATTTGACTGTATATTTATCTGTTTTCTCCCAATGGCTCTTGTGGCAACGTACTTTATACTCACTTTGCATTTTAAAAGAGGTGATCCGCTCGTCAACGAATATGGATCCCCGCAAGAAGGCTGGAATATCTTAGCGCCGCAAGTAAATGACTATTCCGAACACGCCAAATCCGAAGTCGAAAAGGTCATAAGCGAGCAAAATTCTTCGCCACCAAGCGCGAGCACATCTGAACAATTTGAATTTAAAGGAAGATGAAAATGGCATACACAAAAACAGGAGGAAAATAACAGGTGGGTTTAAAATTCGGTGCGATCCTGAAGAAGAAACGCGGGCGCCTTGATTTTTTGGCGCATCTTATCGTTCTTCAACTGATCACGGTCGCGACCTTTGGTATTATGACGATCCCGCTTTTGATTATTATGGGCTTTGTCATGAACCAACGCCTGAATGATACGAAATACAAAGATCGGATAATACGCAAAGGTTTAACCATTGCATCTGCCCTTTTTGGTTATATTACCGTTTGCGCACTGGCCGCTATGGTTTCGGGCATCATCAGAGAAGATAACGCGCTCTACCTGATATATCCGGTGGTTTTGTTTTTTATATTTATACCGCTTTACCTGTTTTCACTGCTAAGCTTTTTCACGCTCCTGATTGATAAAGAATACGAAACGACATACGAATTTAAGACGATAGAAGAGTAATTTAAGAAAGGAACAGATATGTCAAACGCACAAGACATCATCAAAAAAACCGAAGAACTTTTGGTTGCCACATATAACGCACAACCCGTTGTAATGGATCACGGCGACGGCGTTTATGCATGGGATACAGATGGTAAAAAATATCTGGACTTTGCGGCAGGTATCGCCGTGGCATCATTGGGGCATAACCACCCGAAATTGATGGAAACCATTTCAACACAAGCCGCACGCATGATGACCTGTCAGGCATCCTATGCAACGCAGGAAAAGTTAAAGGCCGCAGAATTATTGATTGATCACAGCTGCTTTGATCTTGTTTATTTTTCAAACAGCGGAACAGAGAGCGTTGAAGCCTGCCTGAAATGTGCGCGCAAATGGGCCTATGACGAAAAAGGCGAAGATTGTAATGAAATCATCTCATTCCGCAGTTCATTCCACGGACGAACATACGGATCGGCGAGCGTTACCGAAAAACGTCACGCGCAACCTTTCTTCGGCCCGTATATTCCCAATGTGCATTTCGCAACCTTCAACGACATCGACAGTGTCAAGGAACTGGTTTCTGATAAAACAGCAGCGATTATCATTGAACCCGTACAAGGCGAAGGCGGATTAACCCCTGCGGATGTTGCATTCCTGAAGGCGCTTCGTGCCCTTTGTGATGAGGAAAATATCTGCCTGATCTTTGACGAAGTGCAAGCAGGTTTTGGCCGCCTTGGAACGCTCCATGCCTATGAAGCATTCGGCGTTGAACCCGATTTGGCCGCATGGGCAAAAGGTATGGGCAGTGGCTTCCCCGTTGGGGCAATGGCCGCAAAGACAAAATTCGGTAAAGCCATTGTTGTGGGAACACACGGCACGACCTATGGCGGAAACCCCCTCGCCTGCGCGGTTGCGGCCTGCGTGATGGAAGAAATGCTGCGTGATGGCTTCATGGAAAACGTTAACAAGGTTTCGAAAATCCTGTTTGACGGTTTGGCCAAAATACAGAGAGAGTCAAACAAGATCACTGAAATCCGTGGTAAAGGCTTGATGATTGGTGTGGACACCGCATTTGAAATTAAGGATGTCTTGCGCAACCTTCAGGCAAACGGTCTGATGGCAACGCAAGCAGGCAAAAGCACATTGCGTTTAACACCGCCATTGATTTTGAACGAAGAGCAAGCGGAAGAAGCGCTGCAAATTATTGACAAAACACTTAAAAATATGAGTGAATAGGCGCAATTAACATAAGACGGGTTGCAAGTAAGATAATATGTCGACATTAAACTTCAGAGATCCATCCAAAGACGTGCAAAGCCTCATCCTTGGTAATGGTGTAGAAAACGGCGAGGATCTGATCCTGAAGCCGGTTTTCCTGATGTGCGATCCGGCACATTATGACCCGCGCAAAAAAACCCGCATCGAAGTAAACGGATATGCCGAAAACGACATGTGCGAAAGCAGCGCAGATGAAACATTTGACCCCGGACTGGCTAAGCAACAACACGCCAATTTGCGTCAGGCGATCCTTAGTCTTGGCGGGTCGATTGTTCTCAATCCCGGACAAGCGGGAATGCTTGATAACGTATTTAAGGCTGATCCATCCCTGACCATCGCTACGCCGTCATATACTGACGATGGTGCAATTAGCAAGGTCACATTGAAAACCATCGGCAGCAAGTTTTATCACCATGCACGAAACCCCGAGGTCACCCAACAAATGGGTGATATCCAATTCTTCCGTAATAAAATGATTGAAGATTTTAACATCGGCGTTTCTACGGTGGAAACCTATGTTGATCTGCATGGCGAAGGCACAGGTGATAACGTTTATGACCCCGCGCGTGATATTTTCTGGTGCGGTTTCAAACCCAAAGGTGGCGCGCATGACCCCAGCGCGGGGCGATCTGACCCTGACTTTCATAAACTGCTGCAGGCACGTCTCAACATGGATAACAGAACGGTTCCGATTGAGGTGCAAAAACCGTTCTTTCATATTGATACAACCCTCGCCCCACTACCGAGTGGCCATGTTTTGGTTTATCCCGGCGGTGTAACACAAGAAGGTTTTCAAACAATTGAAGCCATCGCGGGCAAAGAGAATTTAATTTGTGTCGATGAACAAGATGCAAAAAATTATGCCTGCAACCTGATTGTCATGGATGATAAAAACCTTATTATGCCTGTTATCAGCGCACCGCTTAAAAAGCGGATTGAGGATATCGGGTTTAGTGTAACCGAAGTCGACCTAAGCCAATATGTTGCCCTTTCGGGCGGCGGGCCACATTGCTTGACGAACCGCATTAATCAAATGCGATCGCCTCGCGATCTGCATAATCCCGACACCTCACCTGCGTAATTATGAGAAACAGAATTTTATGAACACCCCTGAAAACAGGAGCAGTAACAGTGACCAAAACAATTAATCACTTCATTGATTTACCGGAAATAGATCCGGAAGTCGTAAAAGGTATCATGAAGCATGCCCACGCCTTAAAAGCAGAGAAATTCTCTCCGCCGCAAGTTATGGAGGGGCTATCCCTTGCCATGGTTTTCGATAAACTCTCAACCAGAACACGTGTCTCCTTTGATGTTGCGATGAAACAACTGGGCGGACATACAATTGTAATGAGCAAAGGCGAAATGCAAATCGGCGGCGCGGAAAGCATTGAAAGCACGGCAAAAGTTCTTTCACGTTATGTTGATGCCATCATGGTCAGAATGAGCGACCACGAAAACATGCAGGAGCTGGCAAAATATGCGGAAATCCCCGTGATCAACGGCATGACAAACCAATCGCACCCCTGCCAAATTATGGCCGACATCATGACCATCGAAGAAAAGATGGAAACGGCACAAGGCAAACGCATCGCGTGGTTCGGCGATTATAACAATGTCTGTCAATCCTATATTGATGCCTCTAAAATCTGGGACTTTGATTTTGTTATGGCACTACCCGAAGATTTAAATGACAATGTGCCAAAGGGTGTAAACTTCACAAACGACGCAAAAGTCGCGGCAAAAGGCGCCGATGTATTGGTCACCGACACATGGGTATCATTGGGGCAAGAAGGCAAAAATATTGATAAATTTTGGCCGTATCAAGTAAATGCGGAGCTTATGGCGCTTGGAAATGACAATGCCATTTTCATGCATTGCCTACCTATCCATGAATGGGAAGAAGTCAGTGAAGAGGTTGCAAAATCTCCTGCGAGCGTTATTTTCGACGAAGCAGAAAACCGTCTGCACGCACAAAAAGCCATCTTGGCTTGGTGCCTCAAAGACGCGGGCGTAAAACTTGCAAAACCGCTTGGGTTTTAGCCGCTTGTAGTATACATAAGCTTTGTGCTATCAACACTCTCGCTATAGAGATTATTAAAAAGATCTGGATTGGACAGATCTATGCGAAAAGGACAAAAGAAAATGAGCAAAGGTAAAATCGTTCTCGCCTATTCCGGTGGCTTGGATACATCTGTCATCTTAAAATGGTTCATCGAAGAAGGTTACGAAGTCATCGCCTATATCGCAGATGTCGGTCAGGAAGAAGATTTCAAAGCCGCAGAAGAAAAAGCGTTGAAAGTCGGCGCAGCGAAAGTTTACGTCGAAGACTTAAAAGAAGAATTCGTCAAAGAATATATTTTCCGTGCCGTAAAATCACAGGCCATTTACGAAGGCCGTTACTTACTCGGCACATCTGTTGCACGCCCGATCATTGCAAAACGCCAAATTGAAATCGCTGAAAAAGAAGGCGCGCAATTCGTATCACACGGCGCAACAGGCAAAGGGAACGATCAGGTTCGCTTTGAATTGTCATACTATTCCCTAAAGCCGGACATCAAAGTTTTGGCACCATGGAAAATGGAAGAGTTCCTGACCCGTTTCGAAGGCCGTCAGGATATGTTGAATTATGCCGACCAATACGGCATTCCGGTAACAGCGACACGCAAAAAGCCGTATTCCGAAGATGATAATATGCTGCACATCTCTCACGAAGCAGGTATTTTGGAAGACCCGAACGCGGCCGCAGACGAAGATGTTTATTCACGTACAAACGGCGTTGATAAACAACCTGACACCGCTGATATCGTAACAATCGATTTTGAACAAGGCGTTCCTGTAAAGGTTACAAATGAAACCGACGGTAAAACTGTAAGCGGCGCTGTTGAGCTGTTCCAATATCTTAACGAACTTGGCACAAAGCACGGTATCGGACGCTTGGACATGGTTGAAAACCGCTTTGTCGGTATTAAATCTCGCGGCGTATATGAAACACCGGGCGGTGAGATCCTATATAAAGCGCATCGTGACCTTGAAGGCCTAACACTTGATCGTGAAGTCATGAAATTACGTGACCAAATGGCATTAAAGGTGGCTGAGCTTATTTATAACGGTTTCTGGTTCTCTCCTGAATTTGATCTGCTTTCGACCTTTATGGACAAGGCACAAGAAACAAACACAGGCTCTGTTCAGGTTCGTTTGATCAAAGGCATGGCCTATCCGATTGCACGTAAAAGCCCGATTGCACTGTATGATCCCGAGCAATCATCAATGGATGTTACAGGTGGATACGACCAAAAAGATGCAGACGGATTTATCAAAATCAATGCAGTGCGCTTGAAAAACAACACAAGCGTACACGGCAAGCCATTGAAAAAAGATAAAGCAGCATAATAGCGATATTCTTGTACCTCATTATGTTCTTGCATTACGTATTTCAAATACTTAACATATTTTGAAATATAAATATAAAAATGCAGGGTGATGAGGTACAAACTTCCCTTTTCTCAAGTATCTTCGATCGTAGAGCTAAACTCTACGGCGATCGGCCTGCCTGACAACATCGTTTTTGCTCCCGGGGATACGCGTGAAGAACGCCGAAATAATGCCGTTGGCATTTTGCTCGACCGCCCCGAGGTTAATACAGTTATATTGCTCGAAGAGCAGCGTAAAGGCATCAACAAGATCATAAAATCGCTCTCTAACGGATCAGAGGGAACACGTATTCGATCTACGCATGACCTATCAGAAGGCGCCTCTCCCGGCGGTGCGTATGAAAATTTGAAAAACTACCTTGAACGCCGTAATACGGGTCTTGATAACCCCTTGATCGATCAAAGTCTTGTTGCGATTGCGGGAAAAACCGCAGCGCTTTGGCATGAGTCAATGAAAGATGCCGAAAACGCCGAAAACACCTATCTTAGCCAGAGCATAATTGCTTTCTTTCCCGATTATTCAGGACACAGAACAAAGCCGAATGCGCATATAAACGCCCATATTGATGCCGCAAAATCGACCTTTGACCTGCGCATCGTTGAATGCGCGAACGGATCCGGTACAGTTGTCTTCAATGATGAAGACTTCAGCTATTATGGCGGTGACGGCCTAGACATGATTAATACGAATATTACATGTTGGACCCTGACACAGGGCTCATCCGTAATCTTTCGTACGCCATCAATTATCAATGATCGTATGGGCGCACGTCCTGCCGTGCATGCGCATGGTATCGGTAACCCGGATGACACGCCCGAAAGTCGCCTGACATTGCGCCATGATTTGGTAATTGAATAGAATGGGCTATACTCCCTTGAAAAATTCGTTATATTCTTTCGCAATTAACATTCAGAAAAAAGTAAAACACAATGAAAAGCACAGCAAAAATTTCCGGTCACGATAATGTCGATCACCTTGTAATTGAATTTGATCAGCCCTCTGACGGATGGTTTTTGTATGTGTATGACGGTCAAAACGACGCGCCGACACTTGAACTTTGGCATATGAGCAAAGAAGATGCACAAGAACAAGCCAGCAATGATTACGGTGTCAGCCCCCTTGATTGGAGTGCGGAAGGCGCAGGCGATAAATCAAAAACCGTTGATTGTAACGGCACGGAATTACAAGACGGCGACACCGTGACTTTGATCAAGGATTTGGACGTCAAGGGTGCAGGCGTGACGTTAAAACGCGGTACAACCGTTAAAAACATTTCCCTCACAAATGATCCCGAGCTTATTGATTGCCGCACAAAAGAAGTTAAGGGACTTGTTCTGAAAACCTGTTTTGTTAAGAAGATATAACAAATTATTCTGGCGATAAATTATCAAATGAATGGGCGTTTGGTTTCTGATCCTGCGCCCGCATTTGTGCACACAGATCAATTGCTTCGTATACGTTATGCATAACAACCTGATTATGCTTTATGCGCAAATCCTTTTCATCTTGAACAGTGTCCGCCCAATAAACACCGCCATTGCGTATGGCCTTACTGCTCAAGGACATATGATGTTTTGCATCATTTAAATCATTCTTTAGATCAACCAATGTGTTATCCAAACGTGATCGCTTCATCCAACATGTCATCAGATATGCATAATCGGAAGGATTTTCGTTACAATCCATCGTGACATAAACCTGATCTGCGCGCTCTACTAATTCCGGCAAGCGACTGTAAAAATCAACAGGCTCAGGTATCAGAATAATGTCTTTCTTATCAAACATATCAAATATGCTTTTGTTTAAGACATTACGTGTTTCTTCATCCGGATGCGAAATAAGAACACGATCAACGGCATTTACCCCCCGCCCGTAAAGCGTTCCGGACATCCGTTCCGTCAGCGCACTTGCACGACCTTCCGCTTTCTTATCCATTTCACCGATAACAAGCGCCGTACTTCCGCGCTTATGGCCTGCGATATCCCTTGCGATCATCCATGGACGATCAGGCAACATTTGCGAGAACACATTCTTCTTAATCATTTCCGCGTCAGCAACGATATTGGCGACAATCATATTATATGGCGCAGCATATTGCGGACAGGTACGATTAATAGCCGACCAACCGTCAAAAAAACGTTTTTCCGCAGCGGGATCATATTCACCTTCATTCACAAGCCCGAGAACATAACGCAAGAGCTGTGCATAGCCCTCCTCGCCTTCAAACATCTGATTACGCGGATCATATTCCAATTCAGGAAAGTCAGCAAAACGCTCTTTTGATCCGACCCAAATCTGACGCGCGCAGGCCTCTGCACGAAAAACCTTATTACTAAGGTTTCGCACTTTCCACTTTTGTGATTCAGGCGTATGCGATGCATCGCGAAAATCCGCAACGTAAAGATCCTTAATATGTGTCGTGTCCGAGCTCATAATCCTCACAAAATAGTCTAAACACCTTCCATAATACAACTTTTTTTATAAAAAATAAAAAACGGCTATACGCTTGTCATATTTGCTTTTTTTACGGCCATGTGCTAACTCGGCATAACGGAAAATAGAAAAGGTTTAGAGAAAATGGACATACATACAATTTATGCCCTAATCGGTTTTTTAATGGCCGCATATGCCGTAATCGGAAATGATGCCGTTCAAACACTGGGGACATTTATTGCCTCGAATAACAAAGTTTTCAAATGGTACTGGCTTTGGGCCGCCGCAACACTCGTGATGGTGATCACCCTATCTTATGGTTGGGTTACACACGACGGCGATATATCCTTTGGCCGTTTGAGCAAAATCCCGCCGATAGAAATTCAATGGTATCATGCGGCAGCGCCGTTTGTACTTGTACTTCTAACGCGCGTGGGTATTCCTGTATCGACAACATTCCTTGTCCTTTCAACATTCGCCAGCACGCTTGTGCTTGAAAAAATGCTGGTCAAAAGTGTAATCGGGTACGGTCTGTCCGCTGTTATTGCCTACAGCTTATGGATGGTTATTTCCCGCTTCATGAATGAAAAATACAATATGGTGAAAAAGGAAAACCGAGCAAAATGGCGTGTCTTACAATGGCTGGCGACCGGCTTCCTTTGGTATAGCTGGCTTAGCCATGATATGGCCAATATCGCCGTTTACCTACCGCGCCAATTACCGCTTGAAATGTTCGGCGGTGTTTTAATCGTCCTGAGTGGTTGGCTCGCCTTTATTTTCTGGAGCAACGGCGGAAAAATTCAAAATGTCGTCTTGGAAAAATCAGGTACACGCTTTATGCGTTCCGCAACCATTATCGACTTTATCTATGCTTTGATCCTGATCTTCTTCAAGGAATGGAATTCTATTCCGATGTCAACAACATGGGTTTTCGTTGGTTTGCTGACAGGTCGAGAATTAGCGATTGCAACAACATATCGTGCCACATACAAGGCCGGATACGTCTTCCCGCTGATTGGGAAAGACTTCTTGAAAATGATGATCGGTCTGGGCGTATCTGTGGCGATGGCATTAACCATTCACTACGTCCTGAATCCGCAGGCCATGTAGGATGATCATGGAACAATTATCTCTGCGTAGCATTAGTTAAAACGTTCAACACAAAGAAAGGGATTACCATGATTACCAAAACAGGGTCCGCCACATGGCAAGGCGACATTAAAACCGGAAAAGGCACGATTTCATCTGAAAGCGGCGTGTTGGACACTGTGCCGTTTGGATTTAACACGCGCTTTGATGGTGAAAAAGGAACAAACCCCGAGGAATTGATCGGCGCGGCGCATGCCGGATGTTTTTCTATGGCATTGTCCAACATCCTTGGATCTGAGGATTTAAAAGCTGATGCAATCAACACGACATCCACGGTGACATTAGAAAAACTCGATAGCGGATTTACCGTTACGAAAGTTCACCTGACCACAGAAATCACGGTCAAAGGCGCGGATAAGGCAAAAGTCGAGGAATGCGCAAAGAAAGCCAAAGAAGGCTGTCCGATTTCAAAATTGTTTAATGCCGACATTTCCATCGAGATCAGCATCGAAACATAAACGCATACAAGATATTGCGTATACCCTCATCATCACCTATATTCTCGGTCATACTGAAATATAGGTGATTTTTTATGACGCAAAATTCGAAATCGCAAAACGCCAACCAAATGTGGGGCGGCCGTTTTGAAGAGAAACCATCCGATATCATGGAACAGATTAATGCTTCTATCGGTGTTGATAAACGCATGTGGCGCCAAGATATACGCGGCTCTATTGCGCATGCGACAATGCTATCGAAGCAAGGCATTATTTCAAAAGATGAGGCCGTTGAAATCGTTAACGGTTTAAATGCTATTGCAGAAGAAATCAAAAGCGGACAATTCGAATTTAAAACATCACTTGAAGACATTCACATGAATATCGAAGCGCGCCTGCGTGAAATGATTGGCGACACGGCAGGTAAACTGCACACTGCGCGCTCACGTAATGATCAGGTGGCAACAGATTTCCGCATGTGGGTACGCGATGCCATAGATGAAGTCGCCCACCAAATCGAAGACTTGCAAGATGTGCTTAGCGACCTTTGTGAAAAGCATAAAGATGATGTAATGCCGGGTTTCACCCACCTTCAGGCCGCGCAGCCAATTACATTGGCCCTACACCTTGAAGCATACTCACGTATGCTACACCGTGACAGGTCACGTTTTCTTGATGCACGTAAACGCGTTAATACATGTCCGCTTGGCTCTGCTGCTTTGGCCGGCACGCCCTACCCGATTGATCGTGAATTTACCGCAGAAAAACTAGGGTTCGATCGCCCGACTGAAAATACGATGGACGGTGTATCGGCGCGTGATTTCGCAAATGAATTTTTATTCTGCGCTGCACAATGCGGGTTGCACCTCTCGCGCCTAGCCGAAGAGATTATCATCTGGGCGACGCCGCAATTTAACTTCATACAGCTTTCCGATGCCTGGAGCACAGGCAGCTCTATCATGCCGCAAAAGAAAAACCCCGATGCAGCAGAATTGGTACGCGGTAAAACTGGCCGCTTAAACGGAAACCTTATTCAAATGATGACCGTTTTGAAAGGTTTGCCTCTGGCATATAACAAAGACCTGCAGGAAGACAAGGAATCTGTCTTCGACAGTTTCGATACAATCTCTTTATGTATTCAGGCCATGAAAGGCATGCTGGAAAGTGCCAAATTCAACACTGAGGCGATGCTGAATTCTGCTGAGATGGGATATACGACCGCAACCGCTTTGGCGGACTGGTTGGTCATGAATTTAGGCCTTCCTTTCCGTGATGCGCACCATGTCACAGGGGCGATTGTGAAGATGGCAGAGAATAAAGGCTGTAAACTGGACGAGCTTCCACTTGCTGATATGCAGGCTATCTATGCCGACATCAGCGAAGATATCTATTCAGTCCTGAGTGTGAAGAAAAAATGAGCGTAAAGATATATCACAATCCGCGTTGCTCTAAATCACGCCAAGCCCTTGAGCTATTAAAAGAAAAAGGGATTGATCCGCAGATCATGCTCTATTTGGAAAACGGCATATCATATGACGAAGCAAAAGACCTGTTTCAACGCTTAAACCTTAATGCGGCCCTACCGATGGTCCGCATTAAAGAGCCGGAATTCAAAGACGCGGGCTTGAGCAAAACATCATCTGATGAAGAATTACTGCACGGTATTGCGACGTATCCGAAATTATTGGAACGCCCCATCGTCATTACAGACAAAGGTGCAGAAATTTGTCGACCGCCTGAAAAAATTATGAATATTATCTAAGACATGAATGTCGATGATGTAAAAAATTACTTCTTTTTAGGCATGGTAGCATTGATAACAATCGTGCTGGCCTTCATGTTTGCGCAGACAACGCCGCCCAAATATCCACCGCCTAACGCAGAATATTTACCGCATTGGCAGGAGCCTTTGCAAAAAGAACAACCGGGCACCAAAGGCATTAAATATAAATTCGGCAAGCTGCAATTTATGGCCAAGTTCAAAATCAGCGGTGCCGTACTATTGAAAACCTATGTCAGCGATGATGCTTATTCTCACATCGCACCTATTGATTTAACGATCGGTTGGCAATACATGTCCGAGCCTGAAATATACGGGCATTTAAAATTCGGGCATCACAACAGGCTCGCTGCGTATAGTGGTTCAACCACCATCAAAAAAAACCAAATCATTGCTAATTTTGCAAATGTAAGCGTTATCCCTGCGAATATAGAAATATGGAATACCATCAAAAACATTCGCCCGGGCGATCGCGTAACCATGGCCGGATATTTGGTAAACTATAATGAATATTCCCAATATCACACAAAGGTCATCAAAAGCTCACTATCGCTTTATGATGCCGGTGAAGGATCAAATGAATTAATGTACGTCATGGGCTTATCGATCTATGAACACGGGTCGGTCGAGGATTTGCCCGAAGTTGCCCCACAAAGCCTCAGCGAAGAAGAACTGATGGAAGAGATTACGGAATCTGAGGAATTGCAGAAAAAAGAACCGACAGCAGCTGAAAACACCCCCTAGTTTAATTGCTTAGGGGTTTGTGTTGCCAAATCTATTTCATGCAAAATATTTACCGTCCCCTGCATGATGCCCTTTTTATGCTTCAGGATATAATCACTCACATCAACAAATCCGGCGCCGCTTCGCACCACTGCCCCGCAATTATCAGGTGTTATACCTTTTTTTGCGCGCACAACATTCATCATATCGCTTTGCGATGCCCACCAAGACACAAGCGCCGGATCGGCATTTAAAACAACATAATCCGCATCTGTGGCTTTTGCCTTTTCACATGCACTTCTGTCATCACAAACGATACCTATAATCGCATCCTCCCCTAGCGCAGCACGCGCCTCCGCGTAAGAAGAAACATCATCAACCAATGCGCCGTCCGCCTCAAGGGTCGGGTCTATTTTTCCGCTAACTATTGCGACAACGCCTTGTGAACGAATGACAGGCAGAATATCGGCATGACGTTCAGGGTTCTCGGGATCAAAAGCAACCTCAACCACCACCAAGTTCTTCTCATATCCTGACGCTCTGTTGATTGCGAAAGCCAATTGACGGATATAGCCAATTAAATCCAACATGTTTGAATAATCATCTATCCGCACATAAATACCGCATGGCGGGCTTCCGCTCTTGTCCTGTGACATGGTTTAGCTTACCTTATTTTAATCCGTTAAACACATGTGCATTGCTAATGAAAAACATACTGGAAATCAAGAATCTTCATGTTCATTTTAATACCCCTTCGGGTGATTTCCATGCCGTAAAGGGCATCAGCTTTGACATACCAAAGGGAAAAACTGTTGCACTTGTCGGTGAATCAGGCTCAGGAAAATCGGTCAGCGCACTTTCGGCCATGAAGCTCCTACCCTACCCAATGGCCTCGCACTCACCGGAATCATCCATTGTTTTCGAAGGCAAAGAAATGATCAATAAGGGCGAGCTGTATATGAATAATATTCGCGGCCAACAGATCGGCATGATTTTTCAAGAGCCGCAAAGCGCCCTAAATCCGTTGCATACGATTGAAAAACAAATCAGCGAAGTTTTAAAAATCCATCAAGGGATGTCACAAAAAAAGGCACGCAGCCGTGTTCTAGAGCTTTTGGACATGGTTGGCCTTCCGATGATTAAGGATCGCCTCAATGCCTATCCGCATGAATTATCAGGCGGACAACGCCAGCGCGTGATGATAGCGATGGCTCTTGCAAACAACCCCGAACTCTTGATTGCAGATGAACCGACAACCGCATTGGATGTCACCATTCAGGCTCAAATCCTCGAGCTTCTTTTAAAACTGAAAGAAGAAATCGGGCTTTCTATGCTCTTGATTACGCATGATTTATCTGTTGTTGAGAAAATGGCGGATTACGTCTGCGTGATGCGTCATGGTGAAATTCTGGAGCAGAATGACGTGAAATCCATTTTCACAAACCCGCAGCATGAATATACAAAAATGCTGATCAATACGATCCCCAAGGGCAGTGTGAAACCGATTAATGACAATGCCCGTATGATATTGCAGGGCGATGACATCAAGGTACATTTCCCGAAAACGAAAAACTTCTTTGGGAAGCCGACAAGCTTTGTAAAGGCGGTTGATGAAATCGACCTGACCATTAAACGCGGTGAAACCCTTGGGGTTGTCGGGGAATCAGGATCAGGGAAAAGCACACTCGGTCTGGCGGTTTTACGCTTGCTGCGCTCAGAGGGCATTATAAAATTCGAAGATACGGATATCTCCGCCCTGAACCGTAGACAAATGCGCCCTTTGCGCTCCCAAATGCAGATTGTCTTCCAAGACCCCTACGCGTCACTATCGCCGCGCATGAGCGTTGCACAAATTATCGAAGAAGGTTTAAAACTGCACAAGCCTGAGTTATCCGATAAAGATCGTGATGATTTGGTGATACAGGCACTACAAGACGTCCATATGAACCCTGAAACACGTCACCGCTATCCGCATGAATTTTCGGGCGGCCAACGCCAACGTATCTGTGTTGCGCGGGCAATGGTTCTGGCCCCTGAATTTGTTGTCCTCGATGAGCCGACAAGTGCGTTAGATGTTTCCGTACAGGCGGAAATCGTCGAACTTTTGCGAGAGCTACAGCAAAAGCATACATTGTCATACATGTTTATCAGCCATGATTTACGCGTCGTGCGCGCTATGAGCCATAAACTCATGGTGATGAAAAGCGGCAAAGTAGTTGAATTTGGCACTGCTGAAGATGTCTTCAACAACCCGCGACAGGAATACACTAAGGCATTACTAGAGGCAGCAATGAACCTGAAAGCAAGACAGAGTGCGTAAAAGCTGAAAAAACTCTTTGCCTTTCGCGCCAAAAACATGTTAAACACTTCTCAACCTTTAAAAGGTACAATTAACTTTTAAACCAATCTAGAAAGAGGTGAGCACTGTGGTCAGTGTAAACGTACGTGATAACAATGTCGATCAAGCTCTGCGCGTTCTGAAAAAGAAAATGCAGCGTGAAGGTATTTTTCGCGAGATGAAACTTCGTCGTCATTACGAGAAGCCATCCGAGAAAAAAGCACGCGAAGGCGCCGAAGCGGTACGTCGTTGTCGTAAAATGGAACGCAAACGTCGCGATCGTGACGGCTATTAAATTTTAATAGTGTTCAAAAATTCTATAAAAGCTGCTGTTTTTAATAAGATAGCAGCTTTTTTTATGGGTGTATCTTGAGCCCGAATATGATAGAATTTCCCCTCATTGGAAATTTCCGGGAGATGCCTCTTGTTCAAAGAACGTAAAAAACCTTATACATTTTTACTTTCAGCCACATTATTTTGCCTCGCTTTTGCAATATTTGTGCAGCTATCTCCCGTCAGCGCTCAAATTGCCCCTCCAAAAGATGCAACCAAAGTTGAATGGCAAATTCACGATTCCGTAACGGGCATATATTCCGTCAAATTTCCTGACAAATATAAATATAACCTTTATCCTTTTATGTTCAACAATAAGGATATCGCGTTTTCCAGCGAGATCGTCTCATCATTGGAAAATAATGAGGAAATTACAAAAGATAAAAACATTATCATTAAGGCGTCACAAACTTTCGGAACCCCCATTTCACTACGTAAAGCAAAAGAAATCCTTTACCGTGAAGGCTTGCGTTATAAAGGAGCTGCAGAAGCTATTAACGGCTATGTTGTGAGTGACGATGATATTGAACTGGAAGGTTTTCCGGGAAAAAATATATACATTTCGTATAATGTTGATAATCAAAAATACGGTATTCGTATTCGTATTTTCGTGACCGACTACGCCAAAGTAGAGCAAGTACTCACCGGCCCGTCAGAGGGTATGTATTCCTTTAGATCAGACGACTACTTTGATTCTCTTAAATTACGTGACGGGCGCGTTACTATTACAGATCAAAATTATAAATTGGGCCAAGGTTGGGTTGATTACACATCAAAGCAAAACTTCTTTTCTGTAAAACTCCCCCCGCTAAATAGCGTGATGGTTCCTGAACCTCCGAAATTTAAGGTCGGGCACCAGAAAGACGAAATGAACTTTCATATTAATGACCCCATTTATGATGAGCGCGTATTCTATAATGTCGCAGCATATAAATTAGACGAAAAAGTTAATTTCCTGAGTGCTAAATCTATTTTATTTGCACAACACATTGCAAAATATGTCGGCGCGGTTGACCCCAACAGCCTTCAAATTGATAACGAAGAAAAAGACGGTATTATGTACCTGCGCACAAAACTTGTTATCGCACCGCTCAAGCAAACACCATATATAAACACGATTTTCTTTGAAATGCGCTACTATGGTGATTATGCAATTGTGCAAGAATTCTTATGCGGACCTCGTCATGCGGAAGCAAGTATAAACAGTACACTTTTCGGCTTACTTGATTTCCACCCTGAAAAATACACTCCTATTAAGCCGCGAAGCACGCCCGAAGAATAGTCAAGCTAAAGACATCTTTGCTCGAGCCAATCTTTTTCTGCATCATCAAGATAGGAGCAAAGCATATCGCATAGACTTTTATTGTATTCCCGTAACCACGCCTTTTCGCGCAATGAAAGCATCTTGTTATCAATTAAACGCACATCATAGGGCGCAAGAGTAACCGTTTCGAACATAAAGCGGTCACGTTGTCCTGCACTTCGTTGTACCAAAATTAAATTTTCAATACGAATACCAAACGCCTGCTCTTTGTAATATCCCGGCTCATTTGAAATCAGCATCCCCTCACTAAACACGCGCTCACCGCGCGGAGAAATACTTGCAGCAGCTTCATGCACACACAAATAACAGCCGACCCCATGCCCCGTGCCGTGCGCATAATCCATACCCTGCGCCTGTAAAGGGGCCCGTGCCAAAGCATCAATATCCTTGCCCGTTGTTTCATCATCAAAAACCGCATCAGACACCGCTATATGCCCTTTCAAAACCAAGGTATACGCCTCAATCATTTCATCTGTCGGCTCACCGACCGCAACCGTACGGGTAATATCAGTTGTTCCCCACTGATACTGGCCACCACTATCAATCAAAAGCAATCCATCGCTATTAATTTTTGCATTGGTCTTTTCCGTCGCGCGATAATGGACAATAGCGCCATTTGCATTAAAACCCGCTATAGTTGAAAAGCTTGGCCCCAAATAATCAGGATGTGCCGCGCGAAAAGATTCGAGTTTTTCTTCAACTATCAATTCGTCCAATACCTCACCGCGCTCAACCGCCTTATCCAACCAATATAAAAACTTTGTAACCGCCACACCATCAATGACATGTGCTTGCTTAATCGCTTCAATTTCAGGCGGCGTTTTCATGGCCTTAGGCAATAAACAAAGATCTTCTGCCTCATGCCTTGGAATTCTCTTCTCTTTGAAAAAGCTTTCAAACCAAACAGGGGCACTACCGCGATCAAATAAAATCTTGCCCCGTAACGTATCCAGAATACTCGGCAAATCATTAAAATCATGAATTGTAACGCCTGCACCAATATGCGCCATAACATCACGTGTAGCCTTTAATTTATCTACAAACCAATCAACATCACCATTTTTATGAATCAATGCATAAGAGAGCATCAACGGCGAAAACGCGATATCATTCCCACGCACATTCAAAAGCCAGCATATAGAATCCCCCATCGTCAATAACGCATAATCACATGAGAGGTTTGTTATCCGCTCACCGATTTCAATACGTTTTTGAATAGATGTTTTTCCGGCTACATCATGAGGAAAAATTGATAAAGGCGCACGCGGCTTTGGCGGACGCCCTTCCCAAACCACATCCAAAATATCATCTGCCATAGGTTCTAAAATGATACCATTATCAGCAATCTTATCTTCAATAGCATCAATTTGCTTCGGGGTATGAAGCCATGGATTATAACCTATACGCAGGGATTTTGCATTTTTCGCCAGCCAATCCCCAACAGATACATCTACGGAATTCGCTGTTTCAAACAATGTCGACGGGACCTGGTCTTTTAATTGAATAGTATAGCGCCCATCACTCATGACTACGGCGCGATCTCGTAACACGATTGCAACACCGGCGCTGCCTGTAAACCCACTAAGCCATTGTAAACATTCCGCATATGGCGCCAAAAACTCCCCCTGAAACTCATCAGTTCTTGGCAAAACAACACCGTCCAAACCACGTTTTTCTATTTCTTTTCGTAAAGATAACAGTCGTTCTTGATATTCAATATGATTTTCTGGCATTGTATAAACTCAATTTAATTTAAAGCATTTTTCAATATCTTTAGGATAAAGCGAGCCACATGAAAAAGACAGCGCATATTATAGTTTTCGGCAACGAAAAAGGTGGATCAGGTAAATCAACGACCGCAATGCATACGGCTATAGGTCTCCTGCGTCTTGGCTATCGCGTCGGAACAATTGATCTGGATGCCCGTCAGGGAACATTAACGCGCTACCTGAAAAAGCGCTTTGATTATATCACACGCAACCACGAACATTTACCGAGCCCGGCGCATATGGCCATTGAGCGCAGCATGCAAGAAAGCGTATCAAACCAACAGTTCGAAGAAGAAAGCTTCCTTATGATGGCGCTGGACGAACTGAATCATGTCTGCGATTTTATTATCGTAGATACCCCCGGTACAGATACATTCCTGAGCCGCCTCGCCCACAGCTTTGCTGATACTTTAATTACGCCAATGAACGACAGCTTCATCGACCTTGATCTATTGGCTGATATTCACATGAAGAATTATGATGTTCTCGGCCCGTCTATCTATTCCAAAATGGTGAATGAAGCCCGCGTAAAGAAAAAAATGCGCGACGGATCAGGCATGGATTGGATTGTCATGCGTAATCGCGTTACCCCGCTCAATACAAACAACAACAAAATCATTGCCGGCTTGCTTGATCAAATTTCTGAGCTCGCCGGTTTTCGTCTGGCTCCCGGTTTCGGTGAGCGCGTAGTGTTCAAAGAATTATTCTTAAAAGGCCTGACATTACTTGACCTGAAAGAAGAGCAAGACGGCGGCCTGACCATGTCACAAATCACTGCACGCCAAGAGGTACGCAACCTGATTGTAACCATAAAACCGGAACTGGCAAAAGGATACGCAACCCCCACAGATGCAAAAAAACAAGCCTGACGTATAAGATACTATTATGCCCTACATCATTCTTATCTTTGGTATTTTGGCCACGCTTTATGCGCTTTACAGGTTCTGTTTATGGGCGAATGTCGAACAGATAAAATTCCTTTTTTCCGTATTGGGCATCACCCTCTTTGCACTAGTTTTAATCTTCTTTGCCCTGACAGGTCGTTTTTATATTTCCTTGGGTTTTATTGCCCTAAGCATTCCTTTCGTCATCGGCCATTACCGCCGAAAACAAAAGGAAGAAAAGCGGTTAAAGCAAATCGAAAAGCAAGACGACTCCGAAGAATAAAAAACCTACCGCCTTGCATCGCAGCATAAAGTATGGCATTGATTCGCCCATCTCTAACCAACAAAAGATGAGTAATAATGTCACAAAATACATTTAAACCCGTTCGAAAAGCTGTCTTCCCCGTTGCAGGTTTAGGGACCCGATTCTTACCTGCGACAAAGGTGATGCCAAAGGAGATGTTACCGATTAACGACCGTCCGTTGATCCAACATGTTTTCGAGGAAGCACGCGAAGCAGGGATCGAAGAATTCATCTTTGTGACCGGTCGTTATAAAAATATGTTGGAAGAACATTTCGATTTCCAACCTGAATTAGAACAAACATTGGAAGAGCGCGGCAAAGTAGACATGCTACAAAAAGTACGCGACTCCGAAATGCCTGCAGGTAAACTATTCCTAACGCGTCAACCCCGCCCTCTTGGCCTTGGTCATGCAGTATGGTGTGCAGCAAAGCTTGTCGGCAATGAGCCATTTGCCATCATGTTGCCTGATGACATCGTAAATTACGAAAAGGGCTGTTTATCACAAATGATTGATTCCTATAACCAATATGGCGGTAACGTTGTTGCGGTAAAGGACGTTCCACGCGAAGAAACAAAAAAATACGGTATTCTTGATATCGGCGAGGAAAAAGGCGATGCCGTATCTATCAATGGATTGGTTGAAAAGCCAAATCCGGAAGATGCACCATCTACCCTTTCAATTATCGGTCGTTATATCCTACAGCCTGAAATTTTTGACCACTTGGCCGTCTTTGAAAAAGGCGCAGGAAATGAAATCCAGCTCACCGATGCGATGGCGAAATTGCTTGGCAAGCAGGAATTCCACGGATTACGTTTCAAAGGGGAACATTTTGACTGCGGTAGCCGTTTAGGGTTTATCGCGGCTAACCTTGCTTATGGTCTGAAAGACAAAGAGATCGGCAAAGGTGTTTCCGCGTTGTTAGAACAGTATAAATAATAACGTTAAGAGAAGAGAGAGATTTAACATCAATGTCTTATACATTTAATCCGACGATTTTGCGTGAATATGATATTCGCGGCCAGATCGATAAAAACTTATCCGAAGACGATGCTTATGCCTTGGGTCGTGCCTTTGCCACATTCGTAATCAACGAAACAGGAAATGCAACCCCTACCCTTTGTGTTGGGTATGACGGACGCCTTAGCTCCCCGGGTTTGGCAGCAGCGCTGCAAAACGGCATGAAAGATTCAGGTGCAAATGTCACGGCCGTCGGCCTTGGCCCCACGCCCATGCTATATTTTTCTGTGAAACATTTAAACGCAGATGGCGGCATCATGGTCACAGGGTCACACAACCCGCCCGATTACAACGGGTTTAAAATGACCCTGAATAAATCACCTGTGTTTGGTGAAACCATTCAAAAAATCGGCAAAATTTCTGCCGGCGGTGATCTGGCAGAGGGCACAGGCAGCGTCACAGAGCAAGACATCAAAGACGCCTATGTTGACCGTTTGATGCAAGACCTTGATCTGAGCCGTGACATGCGTGTTGCTTGGGACGCAGGAAATGGTGCGGCCGGTGAAGTTTTGAAAATGCTGACGGATAAAATGCCGGGTGAACACTTCCTTCTCTTCGAAGATATCGATGGCAATTTCCCGAACCACCACCCTGACCCTACGGTTGATGAAAACCTTGTCGATTTGCAAAAGCTCGTGAGCGAAAAAAATTGCGACCTTGGCATTGCCTTTGACGGTGATGGTGACCGCATTGGGGTTGTTGATGAAAACGGCACGGTTTTACGTTGTGATATCCTGATGACCATCTACGCCCGCGAGGTATTAAAAAACGCACCGGGCGCGGCCATTATCGGGGATGTTAAATGTTCTCAGGTTATGTTTGATGAAATTAACAACATGGGCGGTAACGCCGTTATGTGGAAAACCGGACACTCATTGATCAAAGATAAAATGCGTGAACTGCAGGCCCCGTTGGCGGGCGAACTTTCAGGCCATATCTTCTTTGCCGATAAATATTACGGCTATGATGATGCGCTGTATTGCGGTGTGCGCTTGCTGAATGAGCTATCCAAGGCAAATGGCGGATTATCCAGCCTGACATCGCACTTACCAGTTCTGTTTAATACGCCTGAAATGCGTATCGAAGTCGACGAAGAAGAGAAGTTTGACCTTGTTCCACGTGTTTTTGAAAACCTAAAAAAACAGGCTAATGATAATGCTGCGCTTGATGATATTGACGGTGTGCGTGTTTCAACACCTGACGGTTGGTGGCTGTTACGCCCGTCCAATACACAAAACGTACTTGTGGCGCGCATCGAAGCCAGCAGCGCTGAAGGACTGGAACGCCTGAAACAAATGGCAGGTGATGAAGTCAAAAATATAGGCTATACTCTGCCCTTCTAGGGGCGAATCACTTTCGCCCTGTCATCTTAGCGGGGCGAAAGGATAAAATTATGCAAGACCTGAATACGGTAACACTTCTTGAACTGGTAGCATCAAAAATATGCCACGACATCATCAGCCCCGTAGGCGCAGTTTCAAACGGCGTTGAGATCCTTGAGGAATTAGGCCCCGATGCAGGCGAAGATGTCACCGACCTTATCGCCTTCAGCGCATCACAAGCGAATGCGAAGCTAAAAGCCCTGCGTATGGCATACGGCCTTGGCGGTGCAGATGAATCTATGCGCATCGAAGATACACACAAAACATTCGGTGAACTGATATCGGGCGAAAAGCGCTTATCTCAAAGCTGGGACCCATATGCAGATTTAGGAATCGAGCCGGTTAAGGGGTATTGCAAACTTTTGCTCTGCGGACTTATTTTCGTGTCTGAAGGCCTTCCCAAAGGCGGCATATTGAGCGTTTCAAATGATGGCGATAACACAACTCTCATTACCGGCTCGGGCGAAAATGCGCACTACCGTGATAACTTCGTTGCCGCACTTCATCACCAGCTTCCGATATCCTCAATCGATCCGAAACTTGTCCATCCATATGTAACAGGCTTAATTGCACAAAAATACGGTTTCACAATTTCTACCGAAGAAACAGGCGCAAACCAGATTTTCTTAAGATTAAAGTTGTCTAATTCCCCAGAATAAGAGATACTTTTCATATCAATGGATTATAGTATTCTGATAAAGCTAATCCTTCCTTTTTCTGCGTCTTTTACTGCGTTACTTACGTTTATTTAAACTTTTTGCTGCATTTTATGAACATGCGAAAAATTTTATTTTGTGCAGAATGCACAAGATTGTATGCAACACACAATCCGTACGAGGAATGAACATGGATGACTTGATCGTTGAGTTTTTGACTGAAACAAACGAAAGCTTAGAAGAGCTGGATCTTGACCTTGTAAATCTTGAACAGAACCCGAATGACAAGGATTTACTTGGTAAAATCTTCCGTCTTATGCATACGATCAAAGGGACCTGTGGTTTCCTTAGCCTGCCTCGCCTTGAAAAAGTTGCCCACCACGCAGAAAATGTTTTGGGTCGTTTCCGTGATGGCGACCTGGAGGTTACCCCCGGATATGTGACCCTTATTTTTGAATCAATTGACCAAATTAAATATATCGTCGGTGAAATCGAAGAAACAGGCGCTGAACCTGATGGCGATGATAGTGCCTTAATCGCGAAGCTGGACGCCGCGTATGAAGGGAAAGATATTTCAGGTGAAAGCGCCCCCGCCGCTGCCGACGCCGTGGCAGAAGAGCCACAAGAAAAAGAAGAAGAAGCCATAGTTGTTAACATTGTACAAAAAGACCTCGCGCCGGGTGAAGTTTCATTGGAAGAATTAGAGGCGGCTTTCGCCGCTGCACCGGGAATGGATGGCATTGTTAACCCTGCGGATGTAAAAGAGGAAGAACCTGCTGCGGCTGCACCACCTCCTCCGCCACCGCCTACACCCAAAAAGAAAGACGAAGAGCCTGAAGAAAAATCAACGGAATCAAAAGGAAAATCAACACAAACGCTTCGCGTGAATGTTGACGTTCTTGAAGACCTGATGACCATGGTCAGTGAAATGGTCTTAACGCGTAACCAGTTATTACAAATTGCGCGCGCAGAGGGAGAGACTATGTTCTCCGCGCCGTTGCAACGCCTGAATCATGTTGTTTCCGATTTGCAAGAAGGTGTAATGAAAACACGCATGCAACCAATCGGCAACGCTTGGTCAAAACTGCCGCGTATTATTCGAGACCTTGCCCTTGAATTGAATAAAAAAATCGAACTTGTGATGCGCGGACAGGAAACCGAGCTTGACCGTCAGGTTCTTGAGATGATCAAAGATCCACTAACGCATATGGTGCGTAACTCGGGTGATCACGGCATTGAAAAACCCGCAGAACGCCTTGCCGCAGGCAAAAATGAAACAGGGAAGATCGTTCTCGAAGCGTTCCATGAAGGCGGTCATATCATTATCAAAATATCGGATGACGGTAAGGGGTTATCAGAAGAAAAAATCAAAAATAAAATCATTTCTAATGGCCTTGCCACCGAAGAAGAGCTTGAGGAAATGTCAACGCAGCAAATTCAGCAATTCATCTTCAAGGCCGGCTTCTCAACAGCAGAAGCCGTTACATCCGTTTCCGGACGTGGCGTTAGTATGGATGTTGTCCGCACAAACATTGAAAAGATCGGCGGTTCGATTGAATTAAAGTCGGTTGAGGGCAAAGGCTCCACCTTTACGATTAAAATCCCGCTTACACTTGCTATTGTTTCAGCCCTTATTGTTGAAACCGCAGGTGAAAAATTTGCAATTCCACAACTTGCCGTGCGCGAGCTTGTGATGGTTTCGGAACACAGTGAAAACCGCATTGAATATATCAAAGGCTCTCCCGTATTCCGCTTACGTGATCGCCTATTACCTCTGGTATCTCTGAGCGAAGTCCTCAACTTAAGGCCGAGCGTGCACCTTCAGGCATTTGCAGAAGACGCAAAAAAGAAAGGCCCCGTCACAAAAGATAGTGAAGAAAAAGAAAGTGTAAGCGTCGGTGATGGCGCAGAAGATGACAAAACAACGCCTCGCAATCTGTATATTGTTATCGCTCAGGTAGGCGGTTATGAATTTGGCATTATCGTCGACCGCGTCTTCGACACAGAAGAGATCGTTGTTAAACCTGTTGCCGGCATACTAAAGAACCTTAAGATTTTCTCCGGAAACACAATTCTCGGCGATGGTAGCGTCATCATGATTCTCGACCCGAACGGTATTGCCGGAGCATCAGGCTCGATTGATACCGACCTTCAAGAAGATGCTCAAACAGACGCTGTTCTTCACGCCGACTCAGACAAGAAAACCTCTCTCTTACTATTTAATGTCGGCGACAACACGCCAAAGGCTGTCCCGCTTTCATTGGTAGCGCGTTTAGAAAACGTAAAAATGGAAGACGTTGAATATTCCAGCGGGCAAATGATGGTGCAATACCGCGGAACATTAATGCCACTTATTCCCTTTAACTCATCAGTTCAAGTATCGCACGAAGGTGAAAAACCTGTTTTAGTTTTCGCAGACAAAGTGCAATCAATGGGTATTATTGTTGATGAAATCGTCGACATCATTGAAGAACGCATCGATGTAAAGCTTAGCTCCACACAACCGGGCTTACTCGGCAGTGCCATTATAAACAACCACGCCACAGATGTGGTTGATATTGCGCACTTCCTTAATGGTATTAACCGTGAGTGGTTTAAAGACCATGATGACACCCCGTTTAACTCTGACTCCGGGGTAAATAGTGGTAAAACAAAGAAAAAGCTTTTGCTTGTTGATGACAGTCCGTTTTTCCGCAATATGTTAACGCCGTTACTAAGTGTCGCAGGATATGAAGTCACCTCTTTGGAACGCCCTGCGGATGCACTTGAACTCCGTGAAAAAGGCGCCCATTTTGACGTTATCATTAGTGATATTGAAATGCCGGAAATGGATGGATTTCAATTCGCACAACACGTAAAAAGCCAGGAAAGCCGATGGGCAAATACCCCAATCGTGGCCTTATCCTCTCATGCCACGCCGCAAGATATTGAGCGTGGGCGGTCTGTCGGTTTCACGCAATATGTCGCAAAGTTTGACAAAGATACGCTGCTAAACACACTTGCGCAAACCCTTAGTAATTAGAGGACGGAGGATTAAATCTTATGAACGCAGAAGACATTAAAACCAACAGCTCCTCCAGAGATTATCTAACCGTTATGATCGCCGATCAAAAATTCGGCATTCCTGTATTACAGGTTCAAGATGTCTTGCGAGAGCAGAAAGTAACGAGAATTCCTCTCGCCCCCCCTGAAATTGCAGGGTCACTCAATTTACGCGGGCGAATCGTTACCGCTATTGACGTTAGAAAACGCCTGAACATTAAAGATGACAACAAACCAAAATCAAGTATGAGTGTTGTCGTAGAGCATAAAGAAGAGTTATTTAGTTTAATTATTGATCGTGTTGGTGATGTTCTGAACTTTAATGATGCCAGCTTTGAAAAAAACCCAAGCACTTTGGATCAAACGTGGCGCGATGTATCCACAGGCATATATCAACTAAAAGATGAGCTTTTAGTAGTAATGGACGTATCAAAACTACTTGATAACGTCGGCGGAGAAAAAATTTAATAAAGACAAAACTAAATAAATTTTTTACATTTATGGTGTAGTATGATTTTGAGCATTTTTTATGCAATAATTTAGGGGATAGTATGAAGTCTTGTTTGATTGTCGATGACAGCCGTGTCGTTAGGAAGGTTGCCAGTAGAATAGCCCATGATCTTGGGTTTGGAATTCGCGAAGCTGAGGATGGGCAGAAAGCTTATGAGGCATGTTTAGAATCAATGCCTGACGCGATTATACTCGATTGGAATATGCCGATCATGAGCGGTATTGAGTTTCTTGAAAAACTTAGACAGATGGAAAACGGAAATCATCCTAAAGTTGTCTTCTGCACAACAGAAAATGACATCTCGCACATTCAAAGAGCTATGCAAGCCGGTGCAAATGAATATATTATGAAGCCGTTCGATAGTGAAATCATTGAAACTAAATTTATTCAGGTTGGTTTACTTGAACAACAACAATAAACTCAATGACTAGTTCCTGGATTTTTCAGGTAACGGAAAATAAATTATATCATGCAAGGTAATGAGAAAATCAGAGTAGCTCTTGTTGATGATTCCAGTGTCATCCGTGGGGCGCTCACGCGAATTATTAAAACTGATCCGGAGATCGAGATCGTGGCATCTGTCGCAAACGGCGAGATGGCGATATCAACAGCGCGCACAAAACAGCCGGATGTTATGATTCTTGATGTTGAAATGCCTGTAATGGATGGTTTAACAGCTCTTCCGGAAATTCTTAAAACATCACCAAAAACAAAAGTCGTCATGTGCTCAAGCTTAACCGCAAAAGGTGCTGACACCACATTGAAAGCCATGACATTGGGTGCAGTTGAATGCTTGGTAAAACCCAGCAGTGCACAAGAAAGTGGTCCAAACTCTCTTTTTCATACCACCTTGATCAACTTAGTCAGAACCCTGGGCGGAAAGCAGCCAGCTTCACAAACAGCGATGAGCGCACCACAAGCGACCAGTCAACAAGCAAAACCCGGTAAAACAGCTCCACCTGCATTCGCGGGAGAGAAAAATATTCGTTTATTAAACGATCCAATGGCATATAAGGGAAAGCCCTCAGTTCTTGCCATCGGTAGCTCAACCGGAGGGCCACAAGCCCTGTTCCAAGTTCTCAAAGATCTTGGGCAACTAGATATTCCCGTTGTGATTACGCAACACATGCCCGGAACATTTACGAAAATCCTTGCCAGCCATATTAACCTTCAAACAGGCTTAACCGCGTTTGAAGGTGCCGATGGTATGCGCGTAGAGGCAGGAAAAGTTTATGTTGCACCGGGTGGGAAGCACATGCTCTTTGAAAAAAGCGGAGCCGATCTTATAATAAAATTAAATGACGGCCCGGCGGAAAACTTTTGTAAACCGGCAGTCGATCCTATGTTACGATCCCTTGTTTCAATTTACGGATCCCGTGTACTATGCACGATCTTAACAGGAATGGGGCAGGATGGTTTAGAGGGCGCGCGCGTCCTCGTAAAAGAAAAAGGCCGATTAATTGCCCAAGATGAGAAGACAAGCGTTGTTTGGGGCATGCCCGGCGCTGTTGCATCAGACGGTATCTGTAGTGCGGTCTTACCGTTATCAGAAATCGGGCCTTGGTTAAAAAGAGCATGTTTAAAATAAGAATACATAAGTAGGACTAAAATGAATATTGCAGATTTCGACATATACAGAGACCTTCTGAAAGCAAAATCAGGACTGACCCTCACGCAAGATAAAGCATATCTTATTGAATCACGCCTAAACCCCGTCTCAAAAAAATGGGGATATGAGAATATTGGCGCCTTAACAAAGATTCTGCGCGGTGTCCCACCGAAAGAGCTTGTGAATGATATTGTCGAGGCAATGACAACAAATGAAACATCTTTCTTTCGGGATAACACCCCGTTTGAAAACCTGAAATCAAAGGTCATACCATACTTTAAGCAGAACCCGCGCCCGAACAAGACACTTCGTATTTGGTGTGCGGCCGCATCCAGCGGACAAGAGCCCTATTCTATCGCGATGCTCTTAAAAGAAGAGGCTGCTATGCATCTTCCCGGATGGAAGTTTCAAATTACGGCGACCGACATTTCTCATGAAATTTTAGAGCAAGCAAAAGAAGGGCTTTACACACAATTTGAGATTCAGCGTGGCCTCCCTATTACCTATCTGATGAAATATTTCAAACAGATGCCTGATAATAAATGGGGCATCAACCAAGACATAAAAGACATGATTACGTTCAAGTACTTTAACTTGCTCGATAATATGGTGATGCTTGGTAAATATGACATTATCTTCTGCCGTAATGTTCTTATTTATTTTGATCAGCCAACGAAAAAAGATGTTATGGAGCGATCTGCTAATCTTCTGGAAGATGATGGTTTTTATTTCTTAGGTGGCGCGGAAACGGTTTTGGGTATCACTAATACATTCCAAAATGTGCCGAATTGTCGCGGCCTTTATGCAAAATCAAAAAGCCAGCACATCGTGGCAGCATAGTATTACCGAAATAAAAATCCGCCTGCCTATTGCTTCAACGTATATTTCTGCTTATAAATTCGCCCGTAGCGGCGTGTGCCGTAAATAAAGAACATAAATATTTACAAACGAAGCAGAATCATGACTGATAACGTAATCAAAGACCCTAGCGCGATTGATGTTAAACGCGCCCTCATTTCAGTATCGGCAAAAGACGGCATAGTTGAATTTGCAAAAAAATTACAAGAGCGGGGTGTTGAAATCCTGTCGACCGGCGGCACGGCCAAAACACTACGCGAAGAAGGCGTCAATGTTATCGACGTATCTGACCACACCGGTTTTCCGGAAATCATGGAAGGTCGCGTCAAAACACTACATCCGAAAATTCACGGTGGTATTCTTGCAAAGAAAGATAATGACCAACACAAACAAGCAATGGTCGACAATGACATCAGCTCAATCGACATGCTGGTCGTAAATTTATATCCGTTTGTAAAAACAATGCATAGCGGTGCAGATTTCAACGAATGCATTGAAAATATCGACATTGGTGGCCCGGCGATGATCCGCGCTGCTGCGAAGAATCATAAATATGTCACCGTTGTGACTGATCCTAAAGATTACAATGACGTCTTAGAGGACATGGACAAGCATGGTGGTGGCGTAACCTATAAATTACGTCGTCGTTTGGCGTTCACCGCGTTTTCTATGACAGCCACATACGATTCAAGTATCGCAAGCTGGTTAGGCGTTCAAATGAATGAATCCACACCACGCCGCATCAGCTTCTCCGGTACACTAAAACAAAAGCTTCGTTATGGTGAAAACCCGCACCAAAATGCGGCGCTTTATCTGGTTGACGATCAAATTCGTCCGGGCGCAGCAAGCGCATCACAGGTTCAGGGCAAGGAACTGTCCTATAACAATCTGAATGATACCGATGCAGCCTTTGAATTAGTGAGCGAATTTGACGAACCGGCAGTTGCCATCATCAAACATGCAAACCCATGTGGTGTCGCAATTTCAGAAAACATTGAAAAGGCTTATAAGAACGCCCTACTCTGTGATCAAGTTAGCGCATTTGGCGGTATCATCGCCGTAAACCGCACCCTTACAGCAGATTTAGCCAGCGCCATTATCGAACGCTTTGTTGAGGTGATTATTGCGCCAAGCATCGAAGGTAACGCCATTGACATCCTCAAGAAAAAGCCCAATATCCGTGTTCTGACAACAGGGTCGATGCCTGACGTAACGCAAAAAGCACGTCTTGTAAAACGTATCGCAGGCGGTTTATTGGTACAAGATGCGGACACACAGCTTTTAGGTGAAGACGAGTTGAAAGTTGTGACTGACCGCGAACCGACAAAGCAGGAAATGGAAGACCTTCTCTTCGCCTTCCGCGTGGCAAAACACGTTAAATCAAATGCTATTATCTATGCTAAGAACGGTACAACAGTCGGTATCGGCGCAGGCCAGATGAGCCGTATCGATTCATCACGCATTGCCGCTTGGAAAGCGCAAGAAGCTGCCAAAGAAGCAGGATGGGATGAGCCGTTAACTACAGGTTCTGTTGTGGCATCTGACGCATTCTTCCCGTTTGCCGATGGTTTGATCGCTGCCGCCGATGCGGGCGTAACTGCCGTTATTCAACCGGGCGGATCAATTCGCGATCAAGAAGTCATCGACGCGGCCAATGAACGCGGTCTTGCAATGGTCTTTACAGGCATGCGCCATTTCCGCCACTAACATTCAATATTAGTAATATTTATATAGGGATATGCAGGTAAAAAAAACTTGCATATCCCTTTACGTTTCCCATATACTTGCCATAAGTAATTATAAAAAGCGCAAAATGCGTATATATTGGGTGATAAGAGGGATTCTAAAATTCTCGATTTTTTCAAGAAAACACTCCCCCCTTATCTCAGAAGAATGACCAACCTGTCTTACTTTTGTTTTTTTTAAGCAAAAAGAGTAAGCTAGAGGTGTAAATAAGGTAAGTATAAGTTTATGGGACTTTGGGATTGGACAAAAAAAGCAGCAGGGAACATCGCCGATGGCGTGTCTAGCGCTGCGTCCAGCGTTGCAGAAGCAGCCGGGTCCGCAAAAGACTTCGCCGATGGCGTTGTATCCAAAACATTTGATCTTGGATGGGAAGAAGAAGCCACTGTTGATGCTGCAGGCGACGCAATAAAAAGTGCCGCCACCGCAACGGGGGAAGCCATAAGCACCGCCGCAGATTGGACAATGGAAAATGTAGCACCCGTTGTTGAGGAAACAGGGAAATATATCGGTTCTTACGCTTTAGCCGTTCCCGGTGTAATCGCGGAAGCAGTAACTGGTGAAGAAAACGGCATAACAAGCAGATTACGTAGTACACGCGATGCTTTGGGTACGGCCGCTGTAGAGACCGGGAAGTTTGCAAAATGGGCATGCTGGGATGATCCGGGCCGTGCATGGTCTTTGGCCGCACAGGGCGTGACGGACGCCGTTGTAGGTACTGTCGTTATGGTTGGCGATGCAGGCCGAAGCATTGTAAACCTTACTAAAAACAGTGTTTATAACATTGGCGCTGATGTTGAGGTATACACAACAGGTCCGAATGGTGAGAAAGTTGCTGTCCCGGAGGGTGATGACCTTACATTAACAGCCACTATCGGCGAAGGTGCCGAAGCACAGCAAATTGAATTACACCTTATTGATGAGCAGCTATATCTGATTGATGCAGAAGGCAATAAAACGAATGTATGGTCAGAAGACGGTAAATTCTACACCGTTGACCCGATGAGTTACGAGCACATTGAGCTTGATATTAAAAACGGCTCATTCTCAACCACAACAGCAGACGGCACAGTCATCAATGACATTACAATTGATGCAGACAGCCAAAAACAAAACCTTTTGGGTGAGAACGGTTTTTTCTATTGGTCCACAGTTTCGCATGACGCGACACAGTTTGTTGACCCTATTGAGCCTGAATATCTTGATGTTATGCTGAAAACCACAGACGCAAGCGGTAACGATGTTGCGATTGACGAAAGTGGCGAACTTACGATCACAGGCGAAAAGCCTGACGGGTTACTGGTGACACTGACACTTGAGGATAACGAGCTTAAATTCACCGACGAAAATGGTGAAGAGCATGACGTTAAAATCGGTGACGGCGGGCTTTATTACTATGACGGTGAGAATAACAGAGTTGATCTGGGTATTAGCAGTAGTAACCTGAGCGTGACAGATTCCAGTGGAAAAACGACAAGCAACGTTACGCTTGATTCCGAAATGAAAGCCAATGACAAGGCGACATATGAGCGCATCATGCTCTATGGCTCTCAGGCAGTTTTGGAAATTCCGGTTGCAGCCCTAACGATTGCAGGCTCAGGCGGTACAGCCGCCGGTGCTTGGGCGGCAAAATGGGGTGGCACAGGCCTCAGAACCGTTAACACCATTCGTCGTGCTGACATGGTTATGGACGCAATGCGCTATACAAGCAAACTGGAGCGTTTTGTAAAGCCTTTGGAAGAAGCATCTTCCGCCCTGAGAACTGCGCGCCGCGCAAGTCGTGAATTAGATAATGTGGCGTCTATATTAGGCCGAAATGCTGATAACGCAGTATCATTAGCCGGTAAAAACGCAGATGACATTATGCGCATCACTGGCAAAAATGCAGATGAAATATTAGAACTCACAGGGAAGCATGTGGATGAGATTGCGGACATGGCACGAAAAGCTGATGATCTGCCGCGTTTAACAGATGAAGTCGCACAAGCCTCTACTAATCTTCAAAATGCGACCAAAGCGCAAAAAGCAGCCGGCAAAGCTGACGAAGTGGCACAAGGGACACGCCGCTCAGGGACATTAGGCGACGCCGCTGCCGAGAGAATTCCGGGCCTTCGCAGCTTCTCAAACGGCGTTGAAAAACTTACTCAAAACGATTTGATGGAATATTTAGCAAAATCGGCTGATGACTTCCGTGATGCGACGAAAAAGCTCGCTGAGCTACAAGAATCAGGCGCAAATGCGTCTGCTATTGCTCGGGCGGAAAGAACTGTCGCGCGCACATCTGCAAAGCTTGATGATGAAATCAGACAGGTAAATATGCTTACCCGTAACGCTGAAAACGGCTTAACACGGATCACACGCGAGGTTGCAGAAACAGCAACAAAAACAACGGAAGATCTATCAGGCTTCGCCAACACAGGCGCACGTATGCGTCGTGGCTTCGAGCTTGGTACATATAAAAGCTGGCGCTTTGCTGATCCGATGCGTAGCCCTCTGGTTGAGGCCACCGCAGCAGCAGGCGGTATGGGGCTAGGCGTCTACATGGATTACAAAAACGGTCAATCCATTATGACATCCTCACAATCTCTTGTAGAGCAAAGTTTAGGCACATTAGGAACTGATCAGGATGATTTCGACAGCCTGATGGATCAATATGAGCAGGAACTGGACTCAACCGGGAATGCCCCCTCCTCACTTCAAAATGAATTTCCTGGCGGCAACAATACCGCGCCGAATGAAAATGGCGGAAATACAAGTAATACATTCAATAACCGCTCTAACGGAACGGTATCTCCGCTAAACCAACCGGTATTTACAATTGAGGTACCGGAAGATGTAGCCAATACCATTGAAAACAGCTCGATCAAAAACCAATAAAATTTGACAAATTGCTGTTTTTTCAGATAATATGCGGTATTGAATATAAAAAGATAAAAAAAATAAATTAAAAAAAGTGATAAGCAAGGGTTAGATTTATATGCCAAATCTTAAAGCTTCAGCATTCGAATTACTGGTACGCGGCCTCGACGACGCAGCGCAGCTTCCACAGCATCTACGTAGCGGTCTTCTTGATGCCATTAGTAAGGGTGACGACATTTCAGAAAGCGTTATGAAATGGCGTGATGAAATACTCGACCCAAATTCAGGCCGACGTGTCGCATCCTCTGTTGAAACATTCCTGAAATCTGATTCGTTCATAAGTCGTATGGACGCGCTTGCTCCATTAAGTCGTACTATGGACGATTTCAATACACAAATGCTTGGTGCGGGTCGTATTGATGTTAATGCTATTGTTAAAAACCTTAGTGACAACACATCCCTAAGCGCCAATGAAATTGCAGACATTCAAACAAGAATGGCACAACGTGCAGCCTCACGTGAAGAGCGTATCGGCCGATACATGGCTGAAAACGGCATGAGCCGCGCAGACGCAGAAAACAAGTTCTCTGAAGTATATAAACGCTTAATCGAAGGCGAAGAAGCACGTGCAAGTCGTCAATACGATGTAACACCAAATGCAAATACTGCTGACAACGCAGCACCTAATGCAAATGCAGCAGACAACGCAGCGGATGAAGGTGCCACAGGCCGTGACGGTAATGGTGGTGGTAATGATGGTAACGGCGGCGACACAAGTACTAATGCTGCTGATGACGCAGCACAAAATAACGGCCCTACGCCAAACGGCCCTACGCCTCCAAACAACTCACGTTTGGGTGCTGCAGCTCGTAACGCAGATGGTGAGATTGAAGCATCAAATGTAATTCCTAAGTTCAGAGAAACATGGGAACGTACATTAATGCGTTTTCGTATTGGCGCGACACTCAGAAACCTTGGCGAAGACGGTATCAGCCCTGTTCGCGGCCTTGCAAAGCTTGGCGTTGCAAAGCGTTTCATGCGCCCCATGATTAACCATGCAGACAACTTACTAGAATCTTCCGGCGTACGTAACGCTGCAATGGATCTAAAAGGCGATCTACAAAAAATTACTGATGCATTAGCATCCGGATCAAAAATTGACGGTGAAGTTGTAGATGCCGAAAAAGCGAAAGAACTTATTCAGGCACGTTTCAAAGAGTTTACAGATAACGCAGATAATCAATCATCAATAAGCAACCTGAGAGAGCATGTTGATGCCTTGCGTAAAGAAGCTAGGACGCGTGAAGCTCTTGGCAAATACAGCAGCCAAAACGGTTGGACGCAGGAACACAAAGACACCGTTCTTCGTTACATCGAAGACTTAGATAACACTGTTAAGCAGCTTGGTTCAGAAGACAACAGCTTCGTAAAAAACTATCTTCAAACCATTGATGACCTGACTAATGCCGGTAGATCTTCAGACGAAATAGCTGCATCACTTGATACAATGATGTCAAGCCGCCTTGACAGAGTTGGTGATGATGTATTTATGCGACAAACTGGCCGCGTTGCGAAGAGAAATAGTGATCATGAGTTGGCGTTAAATACTGACGGTACAATTCAGTTAGGCGATAAAGCGCCACGCCATGAAATTCGTAGACTGGAATGGGAACTGGATTCCTACAACTACAATCAGTATGACAGACCTTCCCCGCTTATAGTTGATGATGGAAGTAACAACTCTGAGCTAACGATGTTCAGAATCATGAATCGTTGGAGAGAACTGCCAACCAAAGACAATGGCACCGCCATAAAATGGAGCGTGGACGAACTGAAGCTTTTTATGGGTGACGTTGAAGAAATGGTTGCCTCCGGTCAATCACACATTGCGGCTCGCGCATTTAAAATCTTAAACTTAGAAGCTGGTCCAAATGCGCTTCAAACCCTGCCTTCTGATTTCATTAAAGAGGCGCGTGCAGCAGCAAGGAGTGCTTCTTCCCCCTTCGAAAAAAGAGAGTGGGAAAACCTAATCACTGCAGCATCATATAAATATGATGACAATGTTAAAGTTGGTCCACGTTTTACAAACTTAAGATATGCAGCAGACATTGCGAAGTTTGAACTCATTAGCACTGCATATATGGGGGACTTCAGCCTTCGTAAATTCGGTTTATCTAAGCCTGGTCGTAACATTGCCGGAAATTATATTTCCAACAATTTCTTAAGACGTCCGTTCGCATGGGTAACAGGCGGGGAAACATTTGAACGCTCAGCCTCCACATTGGACGGTATTTCAAAACCAGATGGTATGCGCTGGAAATGGGGCTTTGGAAAAAATGAAGACTTTGAGAGTAATTTGCCTTGGTATATTCGTGCTCCAGGTCGTATTGCCTCAGGTGGCTGGAATCTTAAAACAACATGGCCCGTAGAAGTTCATCCAATGCGTTGGGCTATTGGTGGTGCCGGCGCAACAGGCTTAACTTATTCACTTATCGACAACCGTGACGAGATGACTGAAAGCCCCGCATCATGGATTGCGGAAGGCGTTTGGGATGGTACAAAAGCGGCAGCAACACCTTGGTGGTTAGCAGCGCGCGGTATCGGCGGTGCCACTGACTTTGTTGTAGATGATGCTCTCGGCGTTCCGATTTGGGCAGGTACAAGCATGGCAGGCTTGAACCAAGGCGAAGGTTATGGTAGCCCGCTGATGATTGGCGAAGGTATGGACTGGACGCAAGAGGCATTTGATCAATATGTAAAAACGCGCATTGATGAGGCTTTTGCTGATGAAGATGCCTCGACCAACACCAATAATGGGCCAACACAACAGAACACACCTGGTGGCGCACAGCAGAACACCCCCGGTGGTGCACAACAGAACACACCTGGCGGTACACAACAGAACACACCTGGCGGCACACAACAGAACACACCTGGTGGCACACAACAAAACACACCTGGTGGCACACAACAAAACACAGGTGGTGGCGCACAACAAAACACAGGTGGTGGCGCACAACAGAACACAGGTGGTGGTGCACAACAGAACACTGGAACTGGAACTGGAACTGGAACTGGAACTGGAACTGGAACTGGAACTGGAACCGGAACCGGAACCGGAACCGGAACACAGCAGCCACCAAAGCCTGAATGGCAAGTTCAACTCGAGGCAAACCAAGCAGAAGCTGCACGCTCATTAAGCCGTGCGAACAGCTTTACGATGTCTACAGGTAAATTGATTTCCAACCCGGGCGCAGCGGATACACGCAAGCTTGGCGGAACTGAAATCCTTGAGGTTATTGCCGGACAGGTCAAATCTCTTGAAGATTTCCAAATGGAGCTGATCAACCAGAACGAATTGCAAAAGGCGCAGAACCTTGACCAAATCATTGCTGATACGAAGGCAAACCAACAAGAAGCATTTGACCATCTTGAAGGTATCCGTGATGTTCAGGAAGATTTGAACAAGCCGGGTGGATTGGTTGAGCAAGCAAAGGCGTTGGAAGCAGAAATCAAAGCTCTTAGTGCTTCTCAGGATCTTGGTGCAAGCCAAGAAAAGTTGGCACAGCTAAACAACATTACATCTCAAATCGAGATGAAAATGAAAAATGCACAAGGCATCTTTGATCAGTTAAAAGCGCAAGGCGATGAAAATGCTGAGCTAATGAACAACAATGCAGATGTGAAATATCGTTTCGGTACAGCACATAAAGTTGATGAAGCTTTGAAAGCAATTGGCGGTGGTGAAAACGGACTTCCGTATCAGATCTTCGGTCGCGGTGAAAGCGGCGTCGCAAGCGTTGCCGGTGGCTACCTCAGCTTAGCCTTCAACAAGGTTAAAGAATGGGGCCAAATGTGGCAAGAAACAAAGGCTGGCGCGAAGACACAAGGCGAACGAAATTTCTATAACGGCGTAGAATTCGCAGCACTTGGTTTTGGTGGTCTTGTTATGATTAACATGATCAACAAATACGGCTTTGGCGGTGAAATGCCCCCTGCCCTAAAATGGGGTGCATTGCTCGCGATCGGCGCATATTTGTTACACAGAACAGGTGCTATTGGTGATGGCATGGCAAAAAGTGCATCAACCAGAAGCTCATTTGTTCAATCAAACACTTATGGTGCAGCAACACAGCGCAGCCACGTACCGGGCGCAACGAACAATACTGCAAATAGCTCAGGCGGCGGCAACCAAGACGCTGATGCCAATACATCAACACTAGCAGTGCCGATCCGTGATCGTGACGGTAATCCGGCCACACATGTTATCTTTGAAAAAGGTGCAATCACATCTGCAACCGTTCAAAGTCAAACAGGTGGATTGCCACGCAGTGCAAATGACATTGTAGTTACAGACGAAGCAGCGAACATCATCAATCAAGCCGTTGAAGACCGTGCAAGCAATATGCGTAGTGCAATTCTCGGCCGTGGCGGTAACTTGCCTGAGGAATTGAAAGGTGAAGTGGATGTTCTGTTCAACAGCGCAGAAGGCAAGGTTGTACAAAGCGTGACGGTTGACTTCACAGTTGACGGAAATGTTGCAGAATTGGCAGACCCAATGCGTAACGGAACCACCGGTCAATAAGGTGATTCGCTTATGTCTTCCCATTAGTTAGGACAAATGTTATGATTTTGTTAAGTGTTAATAGCTATGATGGCACGGAACACTTCTCGAATGTGCCGTTCCTGGCAGAAAAAGCGATGTCCGAAGAAAGTAATAACAGTACTGACAAGGTTTCAAAGCCACCAAGCATGGGCCAAGATTGGGGATCCGGCTTTGGTTCCGGGCGCCGTGCTCTGTTTGACAGTCCGGATGACTTCGATATTTTCTGTGATCGTGAGAAAGGTGTGAACTATATTTTTCACGCGCCGGAGCTGAATTGCACGATTGATCACATGGAATATGATCATGACACACAACGCATTACGGTCATCACAAATGACAAACAACGTCTTGATTTAGGGACAAAAATTCAATGGTTGGTACGCCCTTACATTGCCAAAGAACAATATATTTTTATCGTGCGCACACAAAACGGAAAGCCGATTGATGGCGTTGAAGTACACCTGCGCATAAAGGATCCTGAAATCAAAAAAGACAATTTGGAAAAAACTTTAAATTAATTAAAAAAATTTCGGGATTTTTTTAGAAAAGTTTTATATACTAAGATTAACAAAAGATTTGAATCGGGATGATGAAAGAACATACGGAACAATCTGGGGATACCCCAAAGGCCAATGCGCTTGTTGATTTTGTTTACGGTGTTACTGATGAAAACCCGTTAAAGGTTGAAGTTGCAATTAATGAAGACGGAAGAGTAATACTCTTCCACAACAAAGTTTTTAAAAACGACTTGTCGTGGTTGGAATTTGATTTAGGCACGAATAAGTTGGATTTTGTACTTGATAGTGGGCAGACGAGAGATTTCGGTATGCCATTGCATAGATCGGTTTCGAAACATATGCATAACACCCATCAGGTATTAGCGATTTTGTTGGATGATCAAACGGGTGACGCCAAAGAAGGTCACTACATCCCTTTGATCCTCCATCAAGGATAGAAAAAGATCTGCATAAAGCAGGCATGGGTATTAAATAAAAAACTAAAGGAGTGAGATATATGAGTTTATCAAATGGCGGAGATTTCAGCGCAGTTGCAGGTGTAGGGGCAGACAGCCTAAACATTCAGACTTTCCATGCTATTGCACAGGGCACAGATGGTGTTTCTGTTGACATTACAAATCAATTGTCTGGTGTTGATCCTGTTATGGCAGGTCCGGCAGCGACATTCAGCGGATTAGATATGTAATTCCGTTTAGTACTTAAGGTTTCAAAAAGCAGGCCATGGCCTGCTTTTTTATTGTTCGCATAATATCGTAGTAAGCGGCCGCAGAATCTATCCCCCTGAACGATCACCCTGACTAGATTGCAACGGTTGCTCTATAACCTTATCAGCAGGAAACAATACCGGCACGACCATCTTTTTCCAAACCGCCGTTAAAACTGCAAATACCAAGAAAAGAAGAAAGATAACGGGCGGCCCCTTGCCTTTTTGAACAAGTGCCTCACTTTCGGGGCGCAGAACGGGCCCTTGCTCTTCCTCCTGAGGCACGTCCACAACTTCCTGCTCATCAGGATCCAAGTTCATATCATTTGATTTTTTACGTACCATTACAAAATCCCCATGGCCAATATGTTAGATACCTATTCTTTCCGATCCGAATAAAATTACAAGCATAAAATTTTGATAGACGTTTGACACGAAAGCCCTTATCTTCTCCCCTATTCGAAATATATCTGTTAGGGATTAAAGTATAAAATTTCATGTCGCATAAATTAGAACATATTCGCAATTTCGCTATCATTGCCCATATTGACCACGGTAAATCAACACTGGCCGACCGCCTTATTCAAACCTGTGGCGGTTTGGAAGAACGCGAGATGAGCGAACAGGTGCTTGATAATATGGATATCGAGCGCGAGCGCGGCATCACAATTAAGGCGCAAACAGTGCGCCTGGAATATACCGCAAAAGACGGTATTACCTATCAATTGAATTTAATGGATACGCCGGGCCACGTTGACTTCGCATATGAGGTATCACGCTCGCTTGCATCGTGCGAAGGCTCTCTTCTCGTGGTTGATTCGACACAAGGGGTTGAGGCGCAGACCATTGCCAATGTGTATATGGCACTTGAGAACAATCATGAAATTGTTCCTGTCATCAACAAGATCGACCTGCCCGCAGCCGATATTGATCAGGCGAAGGAAGAAATCGAAGATGTTATCGGCCTGCCTGCTGATGAAGCCGTTCCCTGCTCCGGTAAAACGGGACAAGGTGTTGGCGACCTCCTCGAAGCGATTGTTACCAAGCTTCCACCGCCCCATGAAGGCAAGAGTGATGAGCCGACCAAGGCGCTGCTGGTTGATAGCTGGTATGACATTTACCTTGGCGTTGTGGTCTTGGTGCGCGTTATTGACGGCCACCTCAAGAAGGGCCAGAAAATTAAATTTATGAGCAATGGTGCAACACGTGAAATTGACCGTGTTGGTATGTTCACCCCGAAAAAAGTTGAACTGGCCGAACTTGGCCCCGGTGAGATGGGCTTTATCACCGCAAGCATCAAGGATATAAGCGAAACCAATGTCGGTGATACGATTACTGATGTGAAATACCCGTGTGCAAAGGCCCTCGCTGGTTTCAAACCAAGTATCCCGATGGTTTTTTGTTCATTCTATCCTGCCGATGCAGGTGATTTCGAAAAGCTACGTGATTCGCTTGGCAAAATCCGCCTGAACGATGCATCCGTGCATTACGAAATGGAAAGCTCTCAGGCACTTGGTCTAGGTTTCCGCTGTGGCTTCCTCGGGCTTTTGCACATGGAAATCATTCAAGAGCGTCTGGAACGCGAATTTGATCTTGACCTAATCCCGACCGCGCCATCCGTTGTTTATAAAATCAACATGACCAACGGTGACCAGATCGAACTTTACAACCCTGTCGACATGCCCGAAGTCGTAAAGATTAAGAATATCGAAGAACCATGGATTAAGGCGACAATCCTTGTCCCCGACGAATATCTTGGCGGATTACTACAGCTTTGTCAGGATCGACGCGGCATACAAAAGGAATTAACCTATGCCGGTGGTCGCGCGATGCTTGTGTACCGCCTGCCATTGAACGAGGTCGTGTTCGATTTTTATGACCGCCTGAAAAGTATTTCAAAAGGCTATGCCAGCTTTGATTACGAACTTGACGGCTATGGCGAAAATGACCTTGTGAAACTTGAAATTCGTGTGAACGATGAACCTGTCGACGCGCTTGCGATGATTGTTCACCGCTCTACGGCGGAATTCCGTGGCCGAGCCATGTGTGAACGCCTCAAGGATTTGATCCCGCGCCAAATGTTCAAAATCGCCATTCAGGCGGCAATCGGCGGTAAAATCATTGCACGTGAAAACGTTTCCGCGCTTCGTAAAGACGTGACGGCAAAATGTTACGGCGGTGACATCAGCCGTAAGAAAAAGCTGCTGGAGAAACAGAAAAAAGGTAAAGCAAAAATGCGCCAGTACGGAAATGTTGAGATTCCGCAAAGTGCATTTATTGCAGCACTTAAAATGGGTGATGACTAACGATGAGCGAAACCGTAAAAGATGCACCAAAGATCGCAATGCTACCGCCTACCCTTTTGCTGGTATTCATTTGCGCAGGCATAACCCTCGATTGGATATTCCCTGTAAATTTCGGTCACCTTTGGGGCGGTTTCGGACTTATATTACTCATCAGTGCATTCTCTCTCACAATTTGGGCAAAGAAATGCTTTGAAAACGCCGAAACAAACGTCGCGCCAAACAAGCCTGCAACAACCATCGTAACGGACGGCCCGTTTCAATACACACGCAACCCGATGTACCTCTCCTTTATGATTGGCTTTGCTGGCTTGGGCATGATGGCCGATGCACCGCTCATGCTGCTCTTATTGTTTCCGTTATTCTACATGCTCAACAACAAGACCATCATTCCGGAAGAAGCATACCTCACCGAAAAATTCGGCGATACCTATACGGAATACCAATCCCGCGTCAATCGCTGGATACCACTTCCCAAATAAAAAACAGAAAATGATGAAACCGCGTGGTGATCATCAAAAATACGTACGCTCTCGATACGATGAATGTGATCAAATTGACTTCGTTGATTTGAGTGATTAATACTACTTAAAAGTAAAATGGCGATACAGAATAAGGCGTATTAAAATATACGCATATATCTAAAGAGGCAGCCATACTGCAAATACCTTTTATTTCTGCTTATACTATCTGCCTGTTTCGCTTTACGTCCGTGTCGCAAGCACAGGAGGTAAGTGACTTAAAAAAATAGAAACCACAACATACAAGGAAGACCGCCATGAAACGCGCCACTCTCGTCATCCTAAGTCTTAGCATCGGAATCCTCCCTTTATGCGGATGCGACACATGGGATAATAACTTAAAGCGATTTTCAAAAGATATTGGGAAAAAGGCCGGCAGCTTCTGATTCCTTTTTGGAAACAATCAAATATTTTGATAACGTATTCAGCATGAAAAAAATCACAATGTTATGCGTTTGTTTTTTATTATGCTCTTGCGCAGAGAGCGGCCAACTTATTGGCGGAATTATTACCCTGCCTGTGAAGATCGTATCAACGGCTGCGGGGGCGGTATCAAAATACGACGATGACGGACAAGCTGATGCACCGATAATGCTTGAAGAAATACCGCTAAACGCTGCGCCATAAAGGAATTTAGGGATAAAGGTAACCCCGACCGCTTAAGAGGGAGTGTGTGGGGGGAGAAAGCAGCCGGGGAACGGGTCGGTTTATATGCCTTTAAAACATGAAAAGCAATGATTAATTTGTTTTTTTTATACCCTCTAAAAACGCACAAAAAACATTAATAAATATCAGCATCTTACGTTTGAAAACAAATCAATCTTGACGTCATTAGTTTAAAAATGCACCTATTGGTGCACGAAACACATAAATGACCATCAGGAATAAGTAATGAAAACCTTATGTGATTGTGCTCTTTCTGTTCTGGAAACAGAAAATGCCAAAGAAAAAGCACAAAAGACCAGAGAATATGCGGCCTTATGGCGTAGTAGCCCTCTGCCTGTCGGCTTTACCGATCAAACGCCCCTGCGTCCGGCCAGGCCGGAAAAACCTGAACTGAAACATGCCAGCCAAATGCCCAAACGCAGAAAGGCCGGCACACGGGCTTCTAAAATCGCCCTCTTGCATGCGATTGCACATATTGAATTGAATGCTATTGATCTGGCATGGGATATAATGGCGCGTTTTTCATACCTTTCAGATGAGCACACACACAAGAACAAAACAGAGATCACCCTGCCCCGTGATTTTTTCGCCGACTGGCTGAAGGTTGCTGACGACGAGGCAAAACATTTTCTGATGCTCGAAAGCAGGCTCAATGACTTTGATGCGACATATGGCGATTTACCTGCGCATGACGGCCTGTGGGAAGCGAGTGAACGCACAGCAGAAGATTTCGCGGCGCGCCTTGCGATTGTTCCAATGGTCCTAGAGGCACGCGGCCTGGATGTTACGCCCGCAATGATAAAAGGCATGAAAACGCAAAACGATCAAAAAACGGCTGATATGCTTCAAATCATTCACGATGATGAAATCACCCATGTGCGTGCAGGAACCGTATGGTTTGAATATTGGTGCAACCACCATAATAAAGATATAGAAATGCATTGGCAGGAATTGGTGAAAACATATTTTAACGGCAAATTAAAGCGTCCGTTCAATCACCCCTCCCGCGAGGAAGCGGGTATGATCCGCGATTGGTATGAACCACTGGCCGATATAGATTTCAATATATCTGAATCATAAGAATCATAGGCGGGATATTTGAAAAGACTTGCGCAATATAAATACAAAATACTATTGTGTTAGACATGACAGCAGAAAATCAAACTATCCAAGAAGACACCCATAAACTTGATGCCGAAATCGGACGCGTAAACGAATCACGCTTTACCAGAGAGCTTGAGCTCCTGATTAAAGAATCCGAGGAAACGCGCCTGATGCGGATGAAGCAATATCAAAAACGCGGTTTCATCTCTATGAATCTGGGTATTTTATCTATCCTGATCGGTATATCCGGCTTTGGTTGGCTGTTCATGATGGAGGCGCAGGTTATTTCTGCTTTTGGATGCCTTATCTTATCAATCATACCTGCTGTATTACTAAATATTTGGGCCGCGCAGCCGCCTAAAACTTATCTCAAGGAACACAAGAGCGTTTTTATGCCGAAATTGGCGAAAACGTTAAATGGCCTCAGCTTTCATCAAGATCGCGGCGTGAGCAGCAAAATTTTAGGGCGTTTAGCTGTTATTCCCGCACATGATAAATACGAAGCCGAAGATTGCTTCATGGGCGTTTATAAAGGCGTCAAAGTTATTTTTTCTGAAGCGCGCCTATATTCAAAGGTAAACAAAGATGGGCCAGTTTTCGACGGTATCTTTGTATTAATGGAAACCCCCGAAGACGTCATTGAGGGGCATACCATTATCACCAGTAATCATAAAATGGTAAAAGCATATCAAAGCACACGTTGGAAAGATATGAGCGCGGTCCATATCAGCGTATCGAACCCTGATTGGGACAAATTCCAAATTTTCTCTACAAAACCAGAATCAGCTGAGCTTATGGTTGGTGAACGCCTTCTGAAGGAACTGGCAGAGGCAGGTGAAGTTTTTGATAATGCTCAACTCACAGCATGCTTATTCGGCAAAAAATACATTTTTATGATGATCCCATATGCAAAAGACATGTTCGAAGCATCAAATATGTTCGTTCCTATCACAACCAAGTCACAAGCGCTCGAAGTGAAAAAAGAAGTCGAACAACTCCTTGAAGTTATCGATGTATTTGACCTATACCAACCACCTAAATAAGCTTATTTTAAATATAACCACCTAAACGCAATACAGCTGTGTTCTCCTCCGCATTCTTTTTTAGAAAAAATGTAGTATTTTATTAACGCTAAAATGCTAGAATCTTTTTTGTTAGAAATAAGGTATTAACTACATGTCATCAAAAAAAGAACATACACTTCAGCCCGAGCAAGAAGAAATTTATCAAACGGTTGATACAGTGAACTTACAGTTACAAACACTGGAACGTTTTATTGCACGTCGTTTTGATGAAATTTCAATGGAAATCAATGCAACGGCACAACAAGTTGATATGGCAGAAGATGGCATCATTCGTCGCTTCAGCGAAGTTTTAGAGATTCTCGGCGCGATTAATTACAGCGGAAGCGGTGATTCAGCCGCAAATACCGGTGTTGAGCTTGAGGCTGTTATTGAAGACACCGAAAAAGCTGCGAATAACATTTTGGATGCGGCTGATCGTATCGTCGATTATGTCAGTGATGACCACGATTGGGACAGCGAAAAGGTGCGTGAAGATATGAGATCACGCATTAAGAACGATATTCAGGAAATCTTGATGGCTTGCACATTCCAAGACCTGACCGGACAACGTATACGAAATACGCTCAACAACCTCCACAGCATCGAACAACGTCTTAGCGCGACATTCGAACGCCTGGGCATTGAGGTCAAACCGGACCAGCACATCATCGAAGAACAGGTGCGCAAGGCATCGTCACAGGCAGATGTCGATGACATATTTAAGGAAAAGAAAGATGTAGACGGCGGCTCGGCCTCACAAGATGATATCGACGGCATGTTTGACTGATTACACATCACATTAATGCTAAAAAATGCGCCTCAACTTTGGGCGCATTATTTTTTATTTATTTGAAAGACAAATTACATCTCGTAACTGTCATTTTCCGCCTTAATACGATTTAGACGCTGCTGAAAACGGTCTTCTTTCGCGCCGCCCTTTAACATATTTTTCAAGCCGCCAAACGCTTTTTCCAAAATAGACGGCTCAGTTTTTATATGCGTCAAACCGCGTGCAACGTCTTCGTCAAAACGTTCAAGTGTCATATTCTCATCTGTAATACCAAATTCAGCGAGTTGATCTTTGATTTGATCCAAACGTCGCGCATCCATCGGCGACTTGCCGTCAGAATAACCTGAGCTTGTGTGAAACAATATTTGATCACGATTGCTCAATAATTCTCTAACATCCTCAATATCTTGTTTCTTGCCCATTTAGCACCTTTAAAAAATTAATTTTTTTACGATTTAATATTAACAATACTAACCGAAATATAAAGTGTCACGGGCCTTTATGTCAAAAAAATTCAAAAAACCGTCATATCACCCCCCGAGCAAAATACATAAGCCATTGAAAAACAATGCAAAAAAATACATAAAATTTTATACAAATAAAAGATAAAGTAAAAATAAGAATTACTTCGAATTTTATGCATAATTAAAAACCTTTTTACTTGCCCTTAGTAGTATTGAACTAACAAAGGGGCATAAAATGACTTACGCATACAAACAAAACAACGATCAACAAAAAGAAGCCATCATGGGCGCGATCGCTGGTTTAATGAACGAGCTACAGACTTTAGCTCCTCATCCGAATGCAAAAGGTTACAAAGGCCCGATATTCATTAAAAACAATGCAAACTTCAAAGCATCAAACGGAAACGACGAAGGTATGCTTGGTTCTATGATGCTTGAAGCCATCATGGGCGTAGCATTGCAAGAAGCAATGTCAGAAATGAGCGAAATGGCTCCTGACTTCCTAAACAACATTGATCTTGGTGATGCTTTGGATTGCTACAGCGAATATATGTGTGATGTAGAAGCAAAGACACGTAAAATCGCAGCACATGGCCAAGGCACAATGGCACGCATGTCAGGTACATCAATCTCAAGCTGCTTCAACATCCGCGCATCAATCGACGAAGACATGCAATCTTTCCTAGAAGACCTACCACGCCGCATGGTTATCGAGCAGAACCTTGCGCATTACGCTCGTCAGTTGGATGCTCTAAGCATGGCACCTAAAATGCAATATGCAGCTCCAAAGCCACGCATGGCCGCTTAATTCATTTAAACAACGCCTTGATATGCAGATATAATTTTGCATCATGCGCGATCATTACTTTCAGAATATTTGTTATGTGCTATTGTATAAGATAAAATATAATCATCTTGGGCAAGAGCCGTAAAAATATGAATATAGACACCTCCCTACTTCGGGAAAAATTTTTTATTAAAGAAAAAAATGCCGATAAGGACAGCAAAACCCTTGAGTTTTATGCCCGAAGCAATCGTATGTCTATTGCCCTACAGGCCGGAAACTTGCCCAAAGAAATATTAATTGTTCGAAGCAACACGATGCACAATACCGTGCGCATGGTTGCACAAATTGTTACTGAATACGACCGAACAGGCCCGATCGCCCCGCGTACGAAGCTCATTGATTGGCAAGACCTTTGGGAAAAAACCCTCAGCAGTTATGACCATCACTATAATCCGCAACGTTGGGTCAGTATTTACCTCAACGGAAAATCACTATACGCATGCGGTGAACACCACCCGTTTCTGGATGTGATTGAACAATGCGACGGCCTACATAAAGGTAATTACTCGGAGTCCATCCCTGTAGCAGAACAAGCCTTTAGCAAAGCAGGAAAAAGTATCAACCTGACATATGACAGCAACGTCGCACTCGTTGCTATTTCTAACAAAAAAGAAGGACGGTGCAGCCTTGCCGTCAGAAGCCCGGATCGTAAAGCCACATTTAACCTGAATGTCCGCATCAGCACGCCCGAACAGCGCCTGAATCCCGCTCAATCACTTACCGCGGCAGCAGACTTCCTAGAGGGCATCCAACTATCCTTCATGATCGGCCTGAATATTGAAAAAATAGACATGGGCTTAATTGAAAAATTCTCCCATGAATATAAACAAACATTGAAAGCAAAAGAGCGCATTGAACAACTTGATGCACAGCTCGATAGTTTGGAAAACCGGTACAAGCTCCGCTACAGACCGGAACGCCCAGATTTCAACTACATCATGGAATCATCTAAAAAATGCGCAAAAGAGCGTATTGCCGATGAAAATGAAGTCTTCATCGAATAAAAAAATCACCCATATCATGACGGGTGATTTCCAAAACTCTTAGATATCGATCGATGCGATTACGCGGCCAATTGACGCAAAACGTAATGCAAAATACCGCCATTTCGATAATATTCCATCTCATCCAGCGTATCAATACGACATAGAAGCTTAACATCCTGCTCTGAGCCATCAGTATAGCTAATTGTCATGACGACGTCTTGTTGCGGCTCCAGCCCCTCTGTGATGCCTTTAATGGTATAACGCTCATCACCTTGCAAGTTGAGTGACTTGCGGTCTGTGCCTTCCTTAAATTGCAAAGGAAGAACACCCATACCAATCAGGTTTGAACGGTGAATACGCTCAAAACTCTCAGCGACAACGGCCTTCACACCCAACAGGCGCGTACCTTTCGCCGCCCAGTCACGAGAAGATCCCGTACCGTATTCTTTACCGGCGATAACCACCAAAGACTGCCCCTCAGATTGGTAACGCATTGCCGCATCATAAATGCTCATCTGTTCACCTGTCGGGATATGCTTGGTATAACCACCCTCTACGCCGATAACCATTTCATTACGGATACGAATATTGGCAAAAGTTCCGCGTGTCATAACCTGATCGTTACCACGGCGTGAACCATAAGAGTTAAAGTCAACCGATCTGACCTGACGATCTGTCAAATACTCACCTGCAGGAGAGTCTTTCTTGATCGATCCGGCCGGAGAAATATGATCAGTCGTTACAGAATCACCAAGAACAGCCAGAGCATAAGCATGTTCAATATTGCTCACAGATCCTGCATCCTTTGTCATACCTGTAAAGAACGGCGGATTACGAACATACGTTGATCCGTCTTGCCAATCATAGGTTTCGCCGGATTCACCACCGCCAATTTCCTGCCATTCTTTCGGCCCTTTAAACACATCGGCATAACGATCCTTGAACATTTCAGATGTCAAACATTCACCTACAAGGTCGGCAATTTCTTTATTCGTCGGCCAAATATCTTTCAGATAAACGTCATTACCGTCTTTGTCTTTGCCCAATGGCTCCGTCGTGACATCAATACGCATTGACCCCGCCAATGCATAGGCAACCACCAATGGCGGAGAAGCCAAGTAGTTTGACTTCACATGCGGCGAAATACGTCCCTCAAAGTTTCTGTTTCCTGACAGAACAGAGGTCACGTTCAAATCACCCTCTTCTACTGCCGCGGCAATCGGCCCCGGCAACGGACCGGAGTTACCGATACATGTCGTACAGCCATACCCAACAGTATTAAAGCCAAGCGCATCCAAATCGTCTTGCAATCCGGCCTTATTCAGATAATCCGTCACAACCTGTGATCCGGGCGCAAGCGATGTTTTCACCCATGGCTTCACCTGCATGCCAAGCGCTCGTGCCTTGCGCGCAACAAGCCCCGCACCGACCAAAACAGACGGGTTTGATGTATTTGTACAGCTCGTGATCGCGGCAATAACAACATCACCGTTATCAAGGGTATAATCTGCGCCCTCAACAGCAACCGAGGTTGCTTCAGGCACCAATTTATCGAACGCAGACGCAGCCTTAGATAAGACAATACGGTCCTGCGGACGTTTCGGCCCGGAAATCGCGGGCTCTACATCTGCCAAATCAAGCTCAAGCGTTGTTGTGAAGATCGGATCCGGTGTATTAGAATCACGCCACATTCCTTGCGCCTTTGCATATTCCTCTACCACTTTGACGCGGTGTGGATCACGGCCTGTAAATTCCAAATAACGCAATGTTTCCTGATCAATCGGGAAGAAACCGCATGTCGCACCATATTCCGGCGCCATATTCGCGATTGTTGCCTGATCAGCCAAACTAAGGTGATCAAGTCCATCACCAAAGAATTCAACAAATTTGCCGACAACACCAAGCTCACGAAGCATTTCAACAACACGCAGAACAAGGTCTGTCGCCGTTGTTCCCTCTTTCATTGTGCCCGTCAATTTAAAGCCGACAACCTCAGGAATTAACATTGATACCGGCTGACCGAGCATCGCGGCCTCTGCCTCAATACCGCCAACACCCCAACCAAGAACAGCCAAGCCGTTCACCATTGTTGTGTGCGAATCTGTGCCGACCAACGTGTCAGGGTAAACAACATTCACACCTGCGTTCTTATCATCCTCTTCCATCCATACGGTTTGTGCCAGATATTCCAAATTTACCTGGTGACAAATACCTGTGCCGGGTGGCACAACGCGGAAGTTTTTAAATGCCTCTTGCCCCCAGCGAAGGAAGCTGTAACGCTCACCGTTACGTTCAAATTCACGCTCAACATTTTGCTGGAACGCTTGCGGCGTTCCAAATTCATCCACCATAACGGAGTGGTCAATCACCAAATCCACAGGCACAAGCGGGTTAATCTTTTGCGCATCACCGCCTAAGGTCACCATGGCTTCGCGCATCGCGGCCAAATCAACAACCGCAGGAACACCTGTGAAATCTTGCATAAGCACCCGCGCAGGGCGATATGCGATCTCATGAGATGATCTTTTGTTTTCCTGCCATTTCTGAATGGCTTCGATATCTTCTACCTTAACTGAGCGACCATCTTCATGACGCAACAGGTTTTCGAGCAACACCTTTAATGTATAAGGTAATCGCGAAACATCGCCGATTTTTTCTGCCGCTGCGGCTAAAGAGAAATAATCATATTCCTTGCCGTCAACGCTAAGTTTTTGTCTTGTTTCCAGGGTGTCTTGACCAGTACGTGCCATAAAAAGAACCTCTTTTGTATAAAAGAATGAAATCCATAAGAACGCATAGAATCACGTCCCCACAGAGAAGGAGTGTACATCATTACAGCAAAGAGATTAACAAGGAATTTATAAAACGCAAAAAATCATAAAAAACATAGCCTTTTAACACAAAAAAACACTATATCTACACTTTACCCACAACCAAAAACCATTAAATATCAACGACTTACAATTCGGTATAAAAACCGCAAGAAATTTTCATCATTTTGCCACATTTCGTATGCACTATTAACAATAGATGAAATGAGACATCAGGTCTGAATTCAAATTCAAGAATTTTTTCCTCTCATACCATTCAATTCGCTTACTTACTTTATTCATACCGCTGCCCTTCCTCGAGGTGCAGCGGTTTTTTCTTGCTGATTTTTGATTCCTAAGGCGCTAGAGTGTGTGTCCGATGTAAACAACACAACGTGGAAGATAAATTATGACGATAAACAAGCGCAGAAGAACCTCTATTGTTCAGGCAGGTATCGGAACCGACAAAGCGCACAAGGCCGTTATGCCGCCTATTTATCTGACCTCCACGTTTGAGATTGACGGCCTTGGCAAAAAGGCACCATACGAATATTCACGCACGCGTAACCCGACCCGTGATGAACTGGCAAACGCGGTAACGGCTCTGGAAGGCGGGATCGGCACTTGCGTTACATCATCAGGCATGGCCGCCCTAACACTGATTATTCACCTTCTTAATCCCGATGATTTATTGATCGCGCCGTATGATTGTTACGGACGTTCCTACAGAATGTTATGCGCCCTTTCTGAAAAGGGGCACTTCAAATTAGAGTTTATCGATCAATACGATGCGGCCGCCGTGAAAGAGGCATTTACAAAGAAACCAAAGATGGTTTTGATCGAAAGCCCGAGCAACCCCGTTATGCGTATCGCCGATATCGCATCCATCGCGGCACAAGCAAAGGAATGCGGTGCGATTACAGTATGTGACAACACGTTCCTCTCTCCGATGCTACAACAACCCCTGAGCTTGGGTGCAGATATATCATATCATTCAACTACAAAGTTCCTGAACGGCCATACAGACATCGTCGGCGGGTGCGTGACAACATCACGCGAAGATATTCTGACTGATTTAGAGTTTTGGGCAAACTCGCTCGGCCTGATCGGTGCACCGTTTGATTCCTATATGACATTACGGGGCATGCGCACATTGGAGCTTCGTGTTCACCGTGCACAAGAAAACGCAGAACAAATCGCCACTATGCTAGATCAGCATAAAAACGTACGCGCAGTATACTACCCCGGTTTAAAATCACATCCCGGTCATGAGATTGCCGCAAAACAACAAGACGGCTTCGGAGCAATGATCAGCTTTGAGATCGATGCCCCGGCAGAAAAAGCCGCAGCCTTTATTGATGCGCTGGAGCTTTTCCGTCTTGCACAATCATTGGGCGGCACAGAGAGCCTGATCAATCACCCTGCGAGCATGACTCATGTTTCCATGGGGGCGGAGGCCCGTGCAAAAGCCGGCGTTACCGATCAACTCTTCCGTCTGTCTATCGGTGTTGAACACATAGAGGACTTACTGGCTGATCTGGAACATGCTCTGGCTCAGGTGGCCTAAACATGCTTCTGCAACTTGCGCATTTTTGTTTATGTCTGACCGCAGTACTGGCGTTATGCCTTTGTGTTCCGGGCATATCAAAAAAACGCGCGGGTATTTTAATCGCCCTGCTGTTGCTTGGATTTATTGGCCTTTATATAGGTGCGCCAAAAGCCGATCTTACGCCATCCCCGCAAGAGGTGAGCCTGCAAGATGCAATCAGAAAGGCCATTGACGAGAATGAATAAGGTTTTCTATCTGCTGCCGCTGCTTTGCATCGCCTTAATAGGCACGCTTTACTACAGCCATCAAAGCAAAATCGCAGAACAAAATACGATCAACAAGCCAATGCCCGACTTCGCATTCAAAACAATCTCTTTGGATGATAAGACGGAAAGTAATGAGAAAGAATTCAGCACAGCCGATTTCCCGAAAGATATCTATATCCTGAACATCTTTGCGACATGGTGCACAACCTGCGCCCTCGAACATGCACAGCTTCTAAGGCTTGCGAATATCTATAACATTCCCGTATATGGAATTGCCTTTCGTGATAAAGAAGAGCTCGTGAAACGCGTCCTCAGCAGAACAGGAAACCCTTTCCGCATTGTCTTAAATGATGATATCGGCTACAGCGAAGGATATTTCAATATAAAAGCCCTACCACAGACCTATATTGTTGATTCCCATGGCAATATCCGCCTGCATCATCCCGGCCCTGTTAAGCTAGACCGTTTATATGAGGTCATCTTGCCGATGATTGAAAAATTAAAAGAAGAAGAAAACACGTTATGACCATCCTCGTTATCGCAGCAATACTGAGCGGGCTATGCGCCCTTATTCTTGTTGCGCCGTCGATGCAAACGCACCCAAAAACAGGGTTTGCCTTGATGTGGCTGATCCCGATTTGTTCGATCGCTTTGTTTATGGGGGTGACATATTACGGATCACAGCATACGCCTACACGCTCACCCTCTCAAAAAAACGAACAAATTCAAAAAGAGATTACATACGAAGAATCTGCTCTAAAAAACGCGCCGAATAATAAGGATATCATCCTGAAACTCGCAGGCCTTTATGTCGCGATCGAGGAATATGATAAAGCAATATCCATCATCAAAGGATATGACGGATATAACGATGAACATGATTTATTACTCATGCTCTCCACGGCTTATTTTTCAAAGGGGTTATTGATGGCAGAACGCAAAGAATATGATTCCGCGAAGCATTACCTGCACCTTGCCGTTACGTTCGCACCAAGTGATGCACCCTTTACCGATGATATTCATTATTTCATAAAGAAGGTTGAAGAAGCGGCCGATCAGCAAGACCGAGAAGATCACAATTTCGAATAAAGCGCCTTTTTCTTTTTCTCAAAGCTAGGGCATTTGTCATCAACGCTTTCATACTCGCCTAAACTATCGACGGCGCGTTGGCGCTCCGCACGCTCAATACCAAGCTTTTTATACTCCAGATCCAGTATCTGATGCACAACCTTTTGCATCTTTGTTGAAATTTCGCCTAAACGATCAGATGGGACAGGACCCACGGAAAAACCACGCGATTTTAACGCTTCGAAAATCTTAGTACCCATAGTTTTGGCATATTTATTGACGATTTCACGATCCACACGCACATGTTTTAACTCATGCTCCAACAATGCTTTGCGCATACAAGAGTCATTATAAAGCTCTTTCGCAATAATGATGGTCGGATCAATAAACAATTCAACCGTAATATCCTTATACCAGATACATGAATACCCAAAACGTTGAAACTCCGCCTGCCCGAAGCTGGTTTTCATTTTCAACTCTATCTGACCACGCATCAAGGCTTGCGTCACAGTTGTGCCGTGAAACGCATACGGATCAACCGTATCCAAATTATAATTTTGGATATCCCTCAAAGGTTTGGAATAATCGTACTTAACCTCTTCAGTGCGCGGAATAATATTGATTTTAGTAGGCTCATGCGACGGACAAGTTAATTTTGTACCGGCTAAAACCAAAAGCGTTGAAAATGTTAAAGGATCGACACCAAGCATAAAATTAGCCCGTATATTATTAATTACCAGATCAAAACAGTAGCATAAAACCATAACCAAAGCCTTAAGAGAATCAAAAAATACAAGCCAGAACAAATATCTATCGCTAAGCCCCCTTTTCGCATCCGTATAAAAGCGCTATAACATAATTCAAACTCAGATATGGGAGATACAATTCATGGGCGGCATCATTTCATTTATTATCGGCGCATGTATTCAGATTTATATTTTGATCATTATTCTACAGGTCTTAATGAGCTGGTTGATTGCGTTTGAGATCGTGAATAAAAGTAACGAAGCAGCACAAAATTTAACGGCCCTGTTAAAAAGATTAACTGATCCCGTATATCAACCTATTCGTAAATATGTCCCACCCCTGGGTGGTATTGACATTACGCCGCTAATCGTATTAATAGGCGTGCAATTATTAGGGGCATTTTTGTTGTCCATTTTTTAAATACAACCGATACAGGTGTAAGAGAACATGACAGATATTATTGACGGCAAAAAAATCGCAGCTGACCTTAAAGAAAGCATTGCACAAGACGTTGCACAAATGGATACGACGCCCGGCCTTGCGGTTATATTGGTTGGCGATGACCCGGCATCCCATGTTTATGTGAAAAACAAAATACTTGCCTGTGAAAAGGTCGGAATCAAGAGCTTCGAAGCACGCATGCCTAAAAAAGCAACACAATATGAAATTGCCGCAGAAATCGAAGCCTTTAATGACAATCCGAATGTACACGGAATTCTACTACAGCTCCCTGTTCCTGATCACCTCGATAGTGAGGCCTTGGTACAAAAAATCGCGCCACACAAAGATGTAGACGGACTGACCATTGCCAATGCAGGGAAATTATTCCTTGGTATTGAAGGTGGTCTTGTACCCTGCACACCTCAAGGATCTTTGCTTCTGATTAAATCGGTACTTGATAACCTAAGCGGTTTAAATGCCGTTGTTATCGGCCGCTCAAACCTATTCGGTAAACCCATGGCGCAACTTCTGCTGCAGGAAAATTGCACCGTTACCATCGCGCATTCTCGCACGAAGAACCTCAAAGAAATCTGCCAAAACGCTGATATTCTTGTGGCGGCAGTCGGACGTGAGAAAATGGTGAAAGGTGATTGGATCAAACCCGGAGCATGCGTTATTGATGTCGGTATTAACCGCATGGAAAACGGTAAACTTTGCGGTGATGTTGATTACGATGCCGCAATTGAAAAAGCGCAAGCGATCACCCCTGTCCCCGGCGGCGTGGGTCCGATGACAATTGCATGCTTGCTACAAAACACTGTTAAAGCTGCTAAAAACGCATAATAAAAAGGCCCTTTTAATAACAAAAGGGCTTTTTTATAACGATCTCAATTAATGGGTTTAGTAAACCATCATCTCGAACGGATGATATCCGCGCATATCTTTCAATTTTGTCTGACGATTAGAATAAATATTATAAAAATCCAATCGCTCTTGTGTTGCGTAAATTATAATTTCCGGATAATCAATGTCTAAGATTGCAGGATTATTATAAACAAACATTAAAACGCGTTCATTTGCGTCAATCCAACTCTGCAACACAATCAAAAAGGTTTTAACAGCCAGTGAATTTTGTTTAAACGCAGTACGAACAGAAAGCGGAACCTCATTATTCCCCTCATGCGATTTTTCAATCTCTGATATTTTAGCTTCTAAATCCTTTTTCCAGTAATTCGCAATGACACGCGCTTTTCTGACATTTTTAATTTGCTCAATTAAAAAAGAACGATCCTCATAAACACCTAAGCCACCAACCTGCATCATATAACGGCGAATTTCATGTCCATAATGATCATGCTCCGGTTGAATATCAGTTGTAATGCCAAACATAAGGGCATTCACCTCCTCTACATAACCACGAGGTTCCGGAATACGCATAAACTTAACAACAGGAATATTGGGCTCTGACGGAAGTACAGCATCATCATCAATAAAAACTGAATTTTGTTTTAAAACAGGCATGATTACCGGTTCATATCGCGTATCACCAATCAACGGACGAGCCGCTTGTGCGATATTTATTAGCGGAAGAAAGCAAAGCGCCAATAATAAAATTATAAATTTACGAAATATCAAACCTGTAAACCCTGTCATTTTGACTACCAATCCTTGTTATAACAAAAACATATCCTCTATCGCAAGTATCTATACTTAATACGAAATGTTTATCACAAACATTCGCTTTTTACTTATTTACCGGATTCCAGAAAATCACTTCTTTAGAGGGCAATAAATTCTTCTCATCACTGCGTTTATAGACATATATCCCAAGCACAGATAGCCCCACCGCCCAAATCGCGCTTAAATTACCCATTGCCGCCATGACCACACCCGCTTTATCAGTATCAAACATAATAACATACGCTATACCAAACATTTGCGCCGCCCATGTCAGCGCCATCAAATATCCGAATGTCGGGCGCATCCGCCGTACATATTTATCATCCGAAGCCACCTCCGCACGCAGCGACGCATTAATTTCCGACAATGTGGTTTGATAGTTTTCCATTTCCATCTGCGCCATTTTTTCACTGTGGCGATTGGCTTCGGCGACCTGTTCATCACTAATCTGACCACTCTTGAGCGCTTCATCAACTTTTGATAACGCCTCTGACGCAGTTTTCGCCACCGGATTATCAATCACGCCAAGCGCCGCACCGAGGATGGCCACCAGAACAGGCAAGCCGATATTGGATAATATGCCCCCTATCATCTACCCCTCCACCAGTTTGTAAAACAAATGCGCACCTATTTCAGCACATGGCTGTTTACCACGTGCCCAATATGGCGATACATAATCGGCATGATAATGTGTTGCGCCATTTGTGTTATCGTCCAGAACACCGATAACGGCACGCCGCGCAATACGCAGACAGGATGCAAAGTACACATTATCCGCCCCTACATATTGAAGCTTTTTAAAATTCGTATCAGATCGGTTCCAACACGAAAACTGATAAGGCTTCTGGCACACCTGAATTATATTATTCCCCCACCAATATGTTCCGTGTTCATGCGCGACCTTCACGCGGTTTAAAACAACACAAGCCACAGCGCTTAACCCGTCCGTTCCTTGCCCGCGGGCCTCACCCCACATTGTGCGTGCTAAAACATCAATCGCCATATCATTGTAGAAATCCTGCATTGTCTGCTCACGATTTTGCAATGTATCTGTTACCTTTCCATCACAAATCGCGACCAATTGTGGTCGTTTATCCATTTCTTTTCTCCGTTTGTTTATGATTAATAATCTCTGCCAGCGCTCAGGCTTTCGGTTTTGAGGGCTGTGCTGTCCAGTTTTGCCTCAATACGCAGCAAATGCTCCACCAGCCGCGTTTCTAGTGCACGTAAATCGCGCTGTGATGCATAATTTTTTGCGACTTCCAACTTGAACCCATGAAGTGCCTCACGCAGTTGATCACAGCGTAAATCCAGCGTGACATGCATATCATCCACGGCATCTTCTGCCTCTGTCCGTACACGCCAGATAAGCCAGAAAAGACCGCTCAGCGCCGGTAAATCAACCACCGTAATCCACCAGAGTAAATCTGTAGAAATCTCTGTCATTGTCTTTGTCCCTATTATTTATAGTTTTAAACGTCAAAATCACTTTTTGCGCGCATGTGTTTAACGCCGCCCCCCCATTGATGTGCGCCCCTACCATAAACGCGCTGCAAGCGGTCAGGCTGCTGCGATAAGGCTCCTGCAACCGCATCCAACCCATCATCATGCCCTTTGCCGCCATCGGGGCGCCATTCACGCATTTCCATTAAAAACGGGGTCTTTAGGACATTGCGATGAACATAAAGCCGCCGCGCCGCCATCAGGGCGTCAAACCCTTCCATAATCCTCGCGACCTTTGGCCTGTGGCTTGATACCTCATCAACCCGCGTCGGGGCATGAGCAAGGCTCAACTGATTACGCAAGATATTAGGCAGAAAACGCCCAATACCGTTAATCTCCACAGTTATACGCGGCAGATAAAATTGCTTGGCGATATTGGCCACAATGCGTGCTTGCTGCGTTGCCTCATCATCATCGCACCGCTCATCCACTGTGATATATTCAAGGTGATGCAAGTAATAATCACCACTCTCATCGGTAAAAACCACTGCGCAAACACTGTTATCCCCACGATGATTGCCAAAAGCAGGATCCCACCAGCACGACGCACCAACCATGCGTTTATCACCTATGAACAGGGTTTTGATCTCTCGCACATAATCAAGATCATCATCATAATGCCGCAGCAAGTCAGGGTTTAGACGCCCCTGCGCAATATTCACCGGGCGCAGCATCATCTGGCTTTCGAATTTATTCGGCCCTGCGGCGCGGCGCATTTGCGCAATATCATAATCACTATATCGTTCAGACCACCGACAATTCCCATGATCATCCAGCAATGGCAACTCTAAGCGCTTAAACCCATCCAGAAAAGGTCCGTCTTCACCGATTTCCGGGCGCCCCTCACGAGCATAGATAGAGTAAAAATGATGCGGCGTTCCGACATAGAGCTGTGTACCGCACGCCGTTAGGACATAAATCATTTCTGCCAAACGGTTACGCAGATCCTCACGCTTTTCCACGCTATCGCATGTATTAGGAACCTCAACATCATCACAAATTACGATATCGGCGCGGCTACCTGTGATATTGGCGCAGACCCCCTTGGCAATCATTGACGGGTCACGAAGCTCCAGCATGCGGCGCACTGTAAACCTGTCAGATGCCCATTGATCTGCGCGTTTTGGCTTCATTTTTTGCGTTAAGGGATGACGTTCAATGATGCGTTTCACATTTCGCACCATCTTTGCGGCAAGCACCTGATCTGCGGCCAAAACCATAATGCGCAAATTTGCATCACGATAAAGCAACCATGCCGCAAAAAGCCCGACTAACGTCGATTTACCCGCGCTCCGAAACGCCATCAACAACAGACGCCTTTCCTGTGTTTTATATGCATGCTCCAACCATTGCGCCATATCCAAATGCACGTCAGGTGTTTGCAAATTCTGCCGTTGATTCCACAGCACGACAAATAATTTAAAATCTGCCTCGGTTATATCAAAGCGCGCCATATAAAATCCCCTTACGGCCTGTTTTCAGGCATAAAAAAAGCTTCGCAAATTGCGAAGCTCTACAAAAATTAAAGTTCCAAACTAAAAACTATTCGTGGTCATGCCCCGCAAGGCATACCTCCAAATCAACCGCGCGTTTATTGTAACGCGTATTCAAATTATTAACGGTAATACGGTCTTCTGAAATACCCGCCTCGACCAATTTCGATTTAATAAAATCCAAACGCCCGCTCGCGATTTTAAAATTATTCCGCAAGTGGTTATTATATTGCTCCTCAACATCGTCCGTAATCGGAACGCCTCGACCAAAGATACCGCGCATATCATCTGTTGCATGGCCACTTAAAACGAATGTCACATTCGGGTCGTCTACAATATCCTGCGGGATAGAGGTAAAGAATTCGATATTTTTATTCGTCAGCGTGCGATTATAGTCAAATTCGAAATTGACGATCTTCAGGTTTTCATCACCTTCCCAAAAATGTTCAAAAGAAGGTTCCTTTTCCATCATCAAATAGGCAAACGGATCATCATTCAGGAAATTCCCTTCCGGAAGATCAGGAACACGGCAAAACATCTCATTCACGGGCAAATCAGACAGAACATCGGACACATCTTCTCTTTGCTCTTTGATAAAGTGATATGCCGTGCTTACGGCAATCAAGCCGCTTAAAACCATTACAGGCATTGTCAGACTTGTTTTATCAATCTGGCTATAATCCATATCTTTGAAACGCTTACTCATCCCACAGCTCAACTCACCCAATATTTCTATGCGCGGCATCCTATATTATTTTTCATATCATTCCAAGTTTTCATCTGACTGCCCGTCGTAACCCGATAATTCGCAGCGGGCATTTTCAATAAGTTGTGAAAGCATAGAATGTTGCACCTCATCTTCTATCGCGGGGTCCGGTAAATCCGCCCATTGTGCCAACTTAATCAAAAAATCAATATGGGCGATTGCTACTTTGCATGCATCATGATGCGTTTTAAATTCTTTTGCACCTTCATATGCATTGGCAACGGAAAATGCCTTGTACGAATCCATAGCCGTACGCAGGGCAGACGGTAAAAAAGAAGCGATTTGCGTGCGCATCTTTTGTTCAATTACGGCCATTCATGCCATCCTTTCTTCAATAAAAAAACCGCCCGAAAGGCGGCTTCAGAAAACATATTGTAATCGTTTAAATATCAAGCGTAGCAACGCCGTTTTTAAAATTTACCAACAATCCACCATTGCCCGCCATCTGACACCACCGTAATTGCATCATACTGGCTGCTTAACGGTTGCGCATAGCCATCGGGGCCTGTCGCACCCTGCTCTGTCACGGTAATAACGTTTGATGACACATCCGTTTTTTTGATCGTAACGGTGCGACCGATACTCTCCGCAGCATTCGCAGGCGGAAGGCGCGCCGTCATTGCTCCGCTAAAGCCTGAGAGTAGATATGTATCAACTGCCATATCAATATCGTATGTACCACTGCCGTCGAAATAACGTGTATTTCCGCTTGATCGATTTGAGGCAATAACAAACCATTCTGCCCCGTTTGAAACCATCATCACATAGTCATTTTCCGCGCCAAGAAAGAAATCTTTGCCGTCTGCTCCTGCGCCGTCCTCTTCCTTAATCGTAATCACATTGGCCGAGCTGTCGGTTTTCTTAATAACCATCATTGCCCCTGCGGCATCAACCGCATTTGGTAAAACGATGTCGAGTGCACCGCCATAGGATGAAACCAAATGCACGGAATGCGACAAATCTAGGGTCACGCTGCCGCTACTATCGATAAATTCTGTGTCATAGCGTTGCAAAGTTGTATTCAAATCCGTCACAGTGGTTTTCTGCAAACGGTTTTTATACGGATACCCCGCATTATAGGCCGTGTATTCGCCGCCTGATAAATCCCAAATTGCGGCGCCATCACTTACCGATAACAAATTCATAATCGAAGTTTCAATAGACCCTGCTTCCAGCTTCACATTCGGCACCAGGTTATTACTCTCTGCATACGGATTAATCAGCAAGGTCTTATCTGAATTTGCGCCGATTATGAAACACCCCTGCGCCGTGCCCTTGACGTTGGCCTCACAATCAATAAAAGTATTATTGAAGCGCCCGTGCTCGACATAAAATCCGGCGCCTGAAATATCCGCCCCCAATGAATAAGCACGGCATGCATAAAATTTATTGGCATTGGGCGTATCCCCGGCACCGCTTTTTGTAAGGTGAAAGCCATGCACTGCTGGTTGCTCGACCAAAACACGAGTAAAATTATTCCAATAACACGGATAATTCGTATCATTATACCCGTCTAACTGCACTCCGACTTGAGGTGTAACAATCGTCACATCAACAATCGATGATTGTACAACAGGGCGCAATAAACCGTACAGTTTTATGCCGATATTCCCGCCCTCAATACGGAAATCGGAAAGGCGCACATAATCCTCAACGACTTCAATCACATTGAACACCGCACTATTGGCCTTCAACACAGATGCCGCGCCAACCCCGTACAAACTTTTGCGGGCGCGCATTTGTATTGTCGCACTGATCAAATATTCTCCTTCGGGCAAATAAACGGCGTCGGCCGCCCCTAATGCATTTTGAATGGCGATTGTATCATCAGTAATGCCATCACCCACCGCCCCGAAATCCTTTACCGATACGATATCTGTGAACTTATCATGCGCCGAGCGCGTATTTGCGCCCGTACCGACCGCTGTAAAATCGAGTGATGCCATTGCACCATCGAGTGAAACCGCAATCGGGTTACCGTCACCATCAAAACCCAATGCCTTATGCGCACGTAAATTGCGCGCAGGAAGAACAGTTTCCCCCGGCGTTTCACTATCATCATAACGCAGCATCACATCATTTTCGCGCTTCACCTGTTGCAAGGCGGCTATCATGTAATCAAGCTCCGAGTTGATAGAGGCCGCGCTAAAATCGCCCCCTTCCAAATAATCGCTTATGCGCTCGATGGGTAACTCCCGCTTTATTGTAATAATAATGCCGTTAGCCGGCGCAGAATCAAATTGTACCTGCCCGCCATGTGTTACACCCGCATCAATAATATCAAACCCGCTGACTTGTGTTGCCCCATTAAGCTGTACGATCAAATCTTCACTCGCAAAAATCGGAAACGGGAAGTCATAATCGGTTTGCGAACCATTGGCGACATAACGCACAATCGGCGAGATATCGGGTATTTTTATATGTTCGGTCATTTGCTTTTCTCCGTATTCTTATACAAGGTCAGTAATAGTGCTTAAGCTACGCAGGCGATTTTTCTCCGCTAGTTGCGTGCGCTGCAATACATTTATCGCGCTTTGCTGGCTTAGCCCCTGATCAATGGCACGGCTTCGTATATTATCCATAGCCTCACGCTTTTCGCGCTCATCTTCTGATTCATCAAAAAAGCCAAGCAACACCGCCTGAGAGGAGCCCCCCGATGCACCGACCCCTTGCGCACCGAATTGCGCGCGTTGACGCGATACCGCACGTTTCAGCGCGCTTTTACGCTCCGCCTCTGTATTTTTTGTATCAAGTGCAAGTCTTTCTTTTTCAAGCGCGGCACTTTGTGCGTTCTGCCGCTCTCGCAAGGCTTGCTCTTGCTTTAGTTGCTTTTCACCTTGGCGGCGCTGCCCCTCTTGCGCGGCAAAGGCCACACCTTGCGTTAGTAGAGTACTCGCCAGTACCGGAACTAAACTTCCCATTTCATTATCCTTTCATTTTGGCTTATTCATTGACCTTGATTTCAGATGACACAAACAACAATTCAAATGGCAAGGCCGCCCTTTGCTCAATCCGCCATAGCGGCGTCGTCCCGTCCTTTTGCCAACCCAGCGCACGTACGCGTACATCACCGCTAACACTCAACTGTGGTGCATCAAGGACCTGATTATCCAAATCTTTCAGAGAGATATCCTGCAGGCCGCGCCCTACATCAAGCCGAAGCGCGGCCGTATCTTGCATACGGAATATAGCCTCAACCAAGCGTATCTTTCGCCCCGCACCAATGTGCCCGGCCTCATTCGGGGGCAACGGCTCAACGATATGCGTATAAGGCAGCCCGACCTGCACCGCCAACGCCGGCTCATCCAAGGTCACTGACCCGCTCTGCACCTGTTGATCCGCAACCAACAAACCATCTGCCACAATGGATACGGTTTGCCCCTCCAGATGGTCTAATCCCGCCCATACGGTTGCGGGGGTATTGACCTCACCTGACAGGGCAGCGTCTAAAAATAGCGTGTCATCCAACAGTTCAATGAAATGCTCTGCACCTCGTTGCACCAACATATAAACCTCATCCCCAACCACAGAAACGGAGCGTACGGCACCATCCGTTTTATGCAATGTCCATGCGGAAACCTGTTCGGCACGAAAAACGGTCAAGCTCGCGAATTTACCGTCATCGCGCACCACAAATAACAGGCGGTTACGCGCATCATAATCCTGATCTATCGGGGTTTTAATGACATGACGCGAGAGCAACGCCAAATCGGTAGAGGTGTAGGCTTGCTCTAAATCCGTATAAAGATATTCATGAATTTCACGTCCGCTTCGCGCAACATACAGCGTCGCACCATCAACATTCACCGGCGGAATATATCGATCAATGCGTGATCCCGTTCTGGTTTGTCTGCGAATTTGCACCGATTGCGGCGTCAACGGATCACCCGTAACCATCCATTCCGCGCCGCTTGTAAAAACCTGCAAATGACGTGATGAAAAAACACCGCGAATGGCATTCACCTGATCTGATAAAATCGCAAACTCTATGGCTTCGTCGTCATATCCCTGCCCCAGGTCAAAATTAAACAAATCGCCAGATTTGGAAAACCACAAACGGTTCGGCAAGTCACGCGAACCGCCAATTACTAAACGATCCTGATGGAACGCTACCGTTGTGGGATATCCGCGCGCGGGGCTGAATGCCTGCTCATACCAATCAATTGTCGCATCGCTATTTGGTAATTCCAGAAATTCCTCACTACCTGCTTCCGCGGCATCGTAATCGAGATTTGGTTTTGGAATTACGGTTGCGCTCACCACTGTGGGGGAGTCAAAATCCGTGATCACAACATCTATACCGCGCACCCGCAAACGTGTGTTTTCATGTGCCGCACTAAAAACCGATGCAGACGCCGTTAAGGTAATATCCCCCGTTACATCACTTGGCGTTAAGGTCACATCGCTCTCGGCAAATTTAAAAAACGGCTGATGAATAATGTTTTGATCTGTAAAAAATGCCCAATCCGATAACGTCCAAACACCAAAGGCACTACGCACCAATTTTTTCGGCGGTACATCGGGATGCACGAATAGCAGCGTATCCGCGCTTTGTGTCCAGACCAATTGTTTAATCTCATCACTATCCCACGGGGCGCTGATACTCGCCTCCTGGACGCCGCCGGAATAAATATCAATTTGCCCGTCCGTAATGACAATTAAGGCCGTTTGCTCGGTATTGAATTCATACGCAATCAGCTTCCCGTCGCCCGCAGCCGTGTCAATAAACCGCATGCCGAAGCGACGCTTTACCCCGCCCGTCGGGTTTATGAATACATTGCGCAAAGATAGTGCACCGTTATCATAAGCGCGTAAATCTCCGCGCCCCAGTAAATCACGCGAAACTTCACCGGCTGTGAACGTTGTTTTGATATCTCTTATTCGTGTCATAAATCCTCTCCCCTTTTCCAAAATTCAGGCATTAAAAAAGAGGCAAAAACGCACTGCGCCTTACCTCAAAAAAACAATAAAAAAGCCCGCCAAAGCAGCGAGCTTTATAAAAACATTTATGTGACGGTATTAAACACCCAGGCCGAAACCGTCATGCTCTTCTTCTGCGATCGGATGTACAGGTGCTGACTTTGTTTCCACTTCTGCTGCAACACCACGATCAAAAGAAACTGATGCATCCGCACCTAAGCTGTCCTCAGCTTGCGGATCCCACTCTTTTGAAATACTTTTTTGATTATCTAGACCCATATTCATTCACCTTCCCAAAAAATTACTTATAATTTAAGTTATAAGGCATAAAACCACCATACGTCAAATATGATTAATCACAATCATACCCTTCTTCCGTATCATACGAAGCAACAGGTATTTGCGCATCGGACTTCATCGTCATAACAATATCCGCATCCGGTGTGCGCTTTGGTGTAATGGCACTACTACGGAGCTTCAATGTCGGCTCCTGGACTGCATCAATATCATTCAAATACTGATTTACCGCCGGGAACATTTCACGAAGCTCATCTTCACTATGATTGCCATACTGAATACGGGTCATATCAAGATAACATTCACGGACAAAGTCCTTATCAATCTCCATCCCGTCCGCGCTTAATACTTCGGCCTCCAATGCGTCATTTTCAAGACGCACGGTTAAATGGTCATACCCCTGAATATTTTGTTCATCATCGGACGCAGGTCGCACATATTCAAGCTTATCACCTGATTGCTTGCTCTCATCATCAACGACAACAAACCCCTCACGACGCCAGAAATTAATACGGCGCTCTGCAAAGCCGATGGCCTCATCTAATTCCTCAGGTGCGTATCCTGAATCATGCAATCTATCAGGGTCTTCAATATCAATCAGTGTATGCGTTGTGCCATAATTTTCGCGCATATATTCAGAAATCTGACGGTTCATTTGTGACCCGATACCGTTGTTTCGGCATTCCTCAACAACGCCTGTCCACGGCACATACATGGCTTTATACTTCGCATCAGGCTCATCGCTATCAAGCATAATTTGCGATAGCTCCATACCAACGGCGCGCCCTGTTTCATCACGCATTAAAAAGAAATTCTCGCCGTTTTCCAAACGTTCATTCAAAAGCTCAATCGGCTCTCGGTCACCTTCATCGGGAAAAATCTCGACCAATAACGGCTCCCACTCCTGTTCAAGTGTTTGCTTATCATTGACACGCTCAATCGTGAAATGACGCGATTGGCGCAAAACCTCTTTTCCGCCATCAAAATCACCCGACATATCAGGAAAATCACCTGACACACCATTACTGTCCTTTGCTGAATCCACCATATAACCACCCTGTGCGTATTATTTATTTTTTTATTTCAATAAAGTTATCACACGGGTTTTAATAAAACCAAGAAAAAAAGCGACTAATCACGCGCATTTATTAGCGTGAAATCTTCAATTTTATTTGGCGTATCTTGCTGTGCGTCAATTTGTCGTGCATTTTTAAACTCTTGCTCGGCCAATGCCATCATGCTTTCTGCACGCGATGTATTCTCCGTCACGGGAATCGTAAACTCCGCCGCCAGCCGTGCAATTAACGCCTGATCAAAATATGGAGGGAACACTTCTTCTTCGGGGCGATAGATATAACTCAGGATGACTTCGGATGCATTTGTATGCAGTTGATTACCCGCAATTCTGAAATTCAATCCCCTACCGCGTGAGCCCTGCCCCGCGCTAAGGGCACGCAGGAAATCATTCGGTAACTGATACGCATATGTGTAATCCGCTAACGGCGCGCCTTCTAATCTGTTTAAAACAACCTGCCCGCTAGCAAAGCTCCATGCATAAGACGAAAGCAAAGCATCACGTATTTGCCCAAATAATGCGCCTGCAATTTCGCTTTCTGCGCTTCCGTCTTCAAAACTTGTGATTGGCGCCGCGCCGATTTTTATAAGGGCACGCGCACAAAGGCCGATATCTGATAAAGCCATAATTTTTCTCCTGAAAATCCTGATGATACGTTGTAAGGCAGACAGCCCCGAAAGCGTTTTAAACAATCGGGGCTGCGCCATATCGATACCTGTTCCTAATGCGGCTCACCAAAGCGGAGCTGTGGTTTCTAAGAGGAGTAAAGCTCAACGCTTTTACGTCTGAAACAGGCGGTTAATATATTACCGCCCGCGTTTTTTAGGAAAGGTCACGTTTGGTTACTTATGACGCATTTACGCATAAGCCGTGATAGTGACGCTGCTGCCGTCATTGCCGGTCACAACATAAAATGCCGTAGACGCGGTCCCGTCGGTATCGATATTCGCAATAATCAAATCATTCACACGCAACATATCGGCGGCTTTGTTAAAATAACCGCCACTTGTAATTGCGCTGTCTGTTGTTGTGAAATGCCATAACGTAAAATTATTGGCATAGGCCAAAACACTTAAATCAGATGCTGAATAAGCCATGATATGTCTCCTTTTCTTTCTTTAAATTTTAATGGGAATTAGTCGGGCGTTTCATCACAGCCGATAACCACAATACCGCTCTCATCAATCAGACCGGCGCCTTGGCTCATCATATTATTGACGAAATGCGCGGCGCGGTCGCCATGCCATGAGATATCTGTTTGGACATCACTGGCCGCTGCATGACCGACGGCGGTTTTGTGATAATAGAAACAAGAGCGTACATCATTCCCGTCAATCGGCAGACCTGAATGCGGAATAAAAACTGTACCCAGAAACATCTTCGCCTGCGTGATTGTGGCAAACGGCAATTGTTCATGACCGATATAATCGGCATTCACGAACTCATCAATCGCAAGCAGATCACTCCATTGCTTCCACCCGACCACGCAAAAACGTTGCGCATCATCAGGCACATCATTTTCACCGAATGTTTCAAACGCACTCAGGATTTTATCCTTTGTCATACCGACATTACCGTCTGCAATTGTATGCGTTGATGCCGTTTCAAGGGCATTGATGATCAATTCATCCGTTTTACGGCCCAGAGCTTGCGCCCCTGCATTTGCGATCACCTGGCGCTCATCAATATTTGTTTTCAGCTCATCTAAACGATCAACCCAGTCACCCGCATAATAATCTTGCAAGATGACCTCAATCGCGGTGTGATCCAAGTTCATCACTGGCACCATACCATGCGTTGATTTCGTGCTGGCTGTTCCCTTGCCGACTTTTTGGAAAACGGCACTGGAGCCATTCACATTTGAAATTGTGCGCACCGTATTACGAAGCTTTGACCCTTGTCGTTGATATGCTTCGTGAACCTCACGCTCGAATTGCTTAATAAAAGCCTGATCTATTGTCGTAGACATTATAAACCTCTTTGTTAATGTTAATTGGAAAATGAAACCTGCGCGGGTTATCCTGCATACCGATGTAACAGGGCCGTTTCAGGCATAAAAAAAGCGGCTCCGGCACCTGAAAAATCAGATGTTGTCAAAGCCACTTAGAGAATTTCGCTAAACTGAAATAAAATTACACCACCTCGCACTAAAATGTCGCAAGAGTGGTGCCTACACCACAATTTTAGGAATAAAGTCATATAAATGCAAGATAAAAATACAAAAAACCTTATTTTTTTGTGTGCAGTAGCCTAAATCTGTTAAAATTGCCTTAATTTGAACAAAAATTTATATTAGGTTTTTGTCATAATAAAACTAAAACAAGGTATAAACTGATGTTTGGTAAGAATGTTTCACATCAAGCGAAAAGCCAAGATGTAAGTTCATTAAGAAAACGCGTTCATGCACGTCGCTCTGATGATCGTTGCGTCAGCATCATTAACGGACAAATGCACCCGGTCGAAAACTGGAGTTCAGGTGGTATGCTAATTACCGCAGATGAACGCCTGTTTGCCATCGGTCAGGAATGCACTTTTACCGTAAAATTCAAATTACGTGACGAAATCATGGAAGTTGACCATAAAGCCAAAGTTATTCGCAAAGTGCCGAATAAAGTTGCCCTACGATTCCTTCCGTTGACCAAAAACGTACAATCCGGCTTTCAAAAAGTCGTTGATGACTACGTTGCACAACGTTTCGCAGAATCTCAGGTTTAGAATTACCCCTCTCCTAAATTGATTGATAACAGCCCCGCACATTTTGCGGGGCTAAATACTTTAGGGCGTTTTCAATGGCTTAGCTATTATACAAGCCTTCAAACCCCTTTGTTACCTTCTCAACAAAGGATGGGTCTTTTTCGCGCCAATATTTCGGATCACGCATCATGGAAATCAGCTTTTTCTCATCCGGACCGTCATGTGACGGCGCGGCATGACGCTGCAGGCTCGGCTCCTTATTCTGCATCATACGATAAAGCGCCAAAACACCCTCATATGATGATGCCATATTATCAAGCACATCTTCGGGCATATTCTGACGGCCAAATGTCAGTAATTGACGTGACACCTCTTTCCATTTCTCTGAACCGCCGAAATGATTGACCAATTTTTCGACCTCGCGTTCCGCCTGATATTCCACTGCTAATTCACGGATCATCGGCATCAGCTTTTCTGCCGCCAAATCGTACACCTCTTGCGCTTGTTCGGGCGTAAACCCTTTATCATGCAAGCGCTTGTTTACCTCCTCATCTGCATTGAACATGCCGTGTGAACAATCAATACAATAATCAAGATGTGACTTCGGCGCAGATGGTCTGCTTGATAAATGCCCTTCCAACTCTTTATACGATGCCAACAGCTTTTGCGTATCAAGAGCCCCCGTTTTGACATCTTTAAACTTTTGCGGAATATCTATTTCCAACAAATTTTCTTCTTCATTCATCTTAAATCTCCTTTTGTAATGAAAAGCTTATGAAATAATCGCATCATCAGAGCGCATCAGATCAGATGGCACAGCCATGGCCTCGCGCAAGTAACGCGCAGTTGCGTGAACATCAACGCGCCCCGCCCCTTCTGCTCCAAGCGATTGAACCGCATTGACCCATTGCAATGTATTTTGCACATGACTTTGCCCTTGCGCGCGCGCCAAAGGTGACCTGAAATCAATCATTACATTGCGCCCGTCCAGCATAAGGTCCGGCACTTCTCCACGGCGGCGTAAAATCGCATAGGCACGCTTGATTAACGGTAATAATAGTTCAGATTGTAACCGCCCATATGTTGCGGAAAGCAATAGAGCCATCTCCGATGTACGCTCTAACACTTCGGTTGCGGTCATGCGCGTTCCGACGGGCGCTAAGCGATCAACGAGCAAAGCATGGCGAATACGTCCTTGCAAATTCTCCAACATGATTTGCGATACATCGAATTGTCCAGGCATATCCAATGGCTGCAACCCCTTTGAGCCTACGGCTTTTGGAATAATACTCCCCGGGACAAGCTCAATATTCGCGGGGTTCAAAACCCCGTCATCATCTGCCTGCCAGATCCCTGTCACCGCAATGGAAGCATTCTTCAGAATTAACTCCACTACTTTATTGGCGGTTTTAATATCAGGAAGAGCCTTCATCACAGGTGAACGCCCGTAAATCTCTCCCGGGGTTTTAGACCACCTGAAACTGATGATCGGGCTTTCATTAAACGTTCCCGCCTGCAAAATTATCGGCGTGCCCTGTTCGTGATTTAAGACAGCTACATAATCATAAACAGAGCCGTTTTGCGTTATGCCCTCCAAAACATTGATCCGCGCCTGCGGATCTTTGGCAAGCGCACGAATAACATCCTTTGGCAAAACCGCCTGCGAATAGCGCGCCATCATTTGATCCAACGTAAGCGCCAGAATACGATATCCGCCATCAAGGAACCCTGTTGCCCCCTCTTCTAAAACTATATGCTTTAGGGGAATGGCCTGAAATTTAAACGCACTGAAATCTCCGGGCGCGCTTTCTTCGAATGCAAGAGAGGCCGTACCGCCGACAACCAAGTCCAAATAGCATTGGTGAATTTCCATCGCAAAATTGGAACGATCAAAATGCGATTGCATGACGCGGGCTGCTTTTTCCAATACGGGCGCTAAACTTTGCGCCTCCTCCTCACTAACATCCGGCCCCGGAATAAGGCCGAACCATTGCGTCCATATCGGTGTTAAATGCCCCAGCATGCTTGCCGCCAATTGATCAACAGCATCCAGAGCCGTCGCATCAAACACGTTCTGCATCTGACGCTTTGCAACAGGGGCGTCAAACGTAAACCCCGCATGTTGCGGCAAGGCATAGTCGTAACAGCTCTCCCAAAGGCTGAGCCAAGGCGTACGCCTGTCTTTTGCGCCCTCATATCGCTTTATAACGGCAGCACCGCGCGCAGCATCAAGCGCCGCCTCAGCCATAAACGGCTCAGGCGCAATATCACTTTTATTCATATCGAAATCCTTCTCTTTAATAATCGCTTTCGCGCTGCCTACTCCCCTAGCAGGCTTTTTCGGGCATCACTGCTTGTACTTTGCCCCAAAAATCCGCGGAAACCTGTTTCAATCGTGCCCAGACGACCACGTTTACGTGATAACAAATTTCTTTCGCGCTCTTGTGCGGCATTTTCCTCGGATGTTTTTTGCACAACACCACTGCCTTGCGTTTCCTGTCCACCCGTTGTTGCATTTGACGACGGCGTTTGAACCGCAGGTAACGACGCCTTAGGCGATGAAAATAAACTTCCCATATTCTTCCTCCTATAAGTTTTGAACCGCTCGGCTGTGCGGCATTTTTATTCTGTTGTTTGTTAAGGTAATCATAAAGCTGCCATGGGGTAATCACCCGCATATCATGTATCCCCGCAAGGCGTTTACACACCTCGACACAGGAAAAAAACATAATCGGCGCAGGCCGCATTTTCGGCGTTACGCGCGGGGACAATAACAATGTGCATCCACGTTGCTCCAACCATGTCGGCATATTGAAATCGCTTGGCACATCATGGGTTATGACCTCCATATAATGCGCCATCGGATCAACACTAATCCATTTTCCGTTTTCATAGATGAGGGCAAAGCAATGCCGAAAACCGCGTTTTAAAATACGAAGCCACGGTAAATCCGTTTGACCGCTAAAGACAATCCAAACACACCTGTCTGCGACGGTGCTTCCGTTTAACAATGCATGCACATCGAGAGGCTGCTCATACATATTCATCAGGCACGCCCTCCCGCATAATTAAAAAAATCAGATTGGGCAGGCGGCATCTGATCCTGATAGCGGCGAACCCAGCTATTGGCGCGGACGATCCCCTTGGCCTCCATAACCTCTTCCAAACGATCCATGGCCTCTGACCATATATAATAGGCACGTTTTTCCTTAACCCGACTTTTTTCCGGCGGCATCATCCGACGCCCGTAATGGCGCAAAACCAATAAATGATCGCGGACAAGACGCCTCTTACGATAGAGCGTATCCAGAATCTTCAGGATATCCACAGGTTCACACGGTCGTTTCACATTCCCAACACCTGATACCGTGCGCGCGCCGTCATTGCGGGCTTGCTGGGCATTTATGAACCAGAACCACGCATCCTCTACCGAATCAAAGGGAACGGCCTCCTGCGTAAACATCATGGTATTCTTGTTTTCAACATCACTTCCGTAAGACACTGTCATTGCTTGCTTTTCCTTTTTTATGATTTTTATTTTGAGAAATTTTGAAGGAATTTAGATACATTTGTTCCCTTTATGTTCTCATTTATGATATAAAAAAATCACAAGGTCAAGGAAAAAATAAGAATAATTTCCTATTTACCTTTGCGCGCATAAATGGGATTACTGTCCTATACTAAAAACACGGGATGAATTTCATTATGTTTACGCACGCACAAATTTGGGACGGGTTAGATCGCTTAGCGACATCGAAAGGGTATTCTGCCTCCGGCTTAGCAAAACTTGCAGGCCTTGATCCGACATCTTTTAACAAAAGCAAACGGACCAGCCCTGAAGGAAAACCACGCTGGCCATCAACAGAGAGCCTTGCAAAGGTGTTGGCCGTAACTGATTCAACAATGTCTGATTTTGTAGCCATGGTCGAATCCGAAACGCAGGACACTCTTTCAAAAGAAGAACGTAAATATATTGCGCAAAGTGCGGCGGATGCACTGATCAATACAGAATCCGTTTTGTTTAATGCAAAAGAACCCTTTACCCTGAAATCAGGGAAGAAAAGCCCTGTCTACATTGATTGCCGCAGGCTGATTTCCTTTACAAACGAACGCACTATGCTGATGAATCATGCGGCGCGTTTGCTGCGTTCTGATGTCGGTGGGAAGAACATCGATCTTTTGGCCGGCGGTGAAACGGCCGGTATTCCATACGGCGCATATATATCTGATCGCCTAAACAAGCCGATGATCTATGTCCGCAAAGAACCCAAAGGCTATGGACGTATGGCGCAAATCGAGGGGTTCATGCCAGAGAAAAATGAAAGCGGCAAAAAACCGAACGTCATTTTGATCGAAGATTTACAAACAGATGGTGGCAGTAAAAAGATTTTCATTAATGCCCTGCGCGAGGCAGGTGCAAATGTAAAACATGCCTTTGTCGTGTTCCATTACGGTATTTTCAAAGCCAGCGAACAGAACATGGCCGATCTGGGCATTACCCTGCATGCCTTAACAACATGGTGGGATGTTTTAGAGGTCGCAAAAGAAAAAGAATATTTCGATGCACAAACATTAAACTCTGTTGAAAGCTTCCTAAAAGACCCGATTAAATGGCAAGATGAACATTGACCTTTTTTGAAACCGACAGGTAAATACCATGAAACTGCATTTTCACGCATCAAATAACCCCAGACCACAAGCCGCTTATCGCGACTTAACGGCAAAATATACGCATCATGAATTAGATGATGCGGATGCTATCATTGTTCTGGGGGGGGATGGCGCCATGCTGCGCGCATTGCATGCGTTTACAAATGTGAACTTGCCTATTTTCGGCCTGAACCTTGGTACACTTGGCTTTTTACTGAATGAATACAAGGAAAAAGACCTGGTCGAACGCATATCAAAAGCGAATGCGTATGAAATCCACCCATTACGCATGATTGCAACGGATATCAATGGCAAAACATATGAGGAATTGGCGTATAACGAGGTTTCTTTGCTTCGTGAAACGCACAGCTCCGCAAAGCTTATGGTGTTTGTTAATGACGAAGTGCGCTTGCCCTTGCTTGTTTGTGACGGCATCATGGTATCCACCCCTGTCGGCTCTACGGCTTATAACTCTTCTGCTGCCGGCCCCATTGTGCCACTTGGTGCAAATGTTTTGCCGATTACCCCGATTAGTGCATTCAGACCACGTCGCTGGCCCGGCGCATTGATACCAAATACGTGTTCTGTGCGCTTTGAAGTCATACGACCGCAGGAACGCCCGATTAGTGCTTCTGCCGATGCAACAGAGATAAGAGATATCGCAACCGTAGATATTTCCGAAGCTCGGGACATAACGGCACGCCTTTTATTCGATCCGGAAAACCATTTGGAAGAACGTATTTATCAAGAACAATTTGCACCATAAGTTATATATATTTATCATTAATGTAATATTAGATTTTTAAATATAAAATTTCACAATGCTTTAACGCATATAAAAACAATGGTTGCAAAATGAAACAAAAATTAAAAGTTTTACTTGCTGATGACGATAATATGACATCAAAAATCATTGCTACTGCACTCATCAATAACGGATGCGATGTCATAACTGTGCAAAATGGGCAAGATGCAATAGATCAATTTAATAATGATAATTTTGATCTTGTAATTACCGACCTCTTAATGCCTCAAATAGAGGGTATAGAGGTTATATCCCATATCGTCGACAAAACTGACAAAATAAAAATTATTGCCATGTCTTCTGACGCAAGCGCCGGCTACACAACACTCTTGTCCATTGCAAAAGCATCAGGCGCAGGAGCAATAATCAAAAAGCCCATTAACGTGAATGAGCTTTTTGAAACTATTGATAATTTATTCAAAGACAGCGCCTAAAGCTTACGCGGCTTTCCGGCTTTTAAATCGCGCAAACGGCGGCGCTCTGCCAGCTCGTTTTCAATCTGATCTAAATTCTCGGCCAGCTGCTCGTTAATACTGCCGCCTTTCAGAATCCCATCCTCCGGGATGAGGCCCAGACGCTTTGCGACATATTCATACCCTTCGACAAGATCACCAAGATCCTGACGGAAGCGGTCTTTATCAAACTTTTCGTTTGTCTTCGCATCCCACAAACGGCAATTATCAGGTGAAATTTCATCTGCAAGGACAAGATAAAGCTCTCCATGCTCGCCCCAGATACGACCGAACTCAAGCTTGAAATCAACCAAGCGTAACCCGATGCCCGCAAACATACCGTTCAGGTAATCATTCACACGCCAAGCCATTGCAACCATTTCCTCAAGCTCATAATGATCGGCCCAACCAAATGTGATGATATGATCCTCGCTGATTAAGGGGTCACCCAACTCATCCTTTTTGTAATAGAACTCGACCAAAGGCTTATGAAGAATCTCTCCCTCTTCCAGCCCAAGGCGCTTACACAATGAACCTGCCGCGATATTACGGACAACCAGCTCAATCGGAATAATTTCAACACTACGTACCAATTGCTCACGCATATTGATTGAGCGAATAAAATGCGTCGGAATACCGATCTCTTCCAACTTCGTCATCAAATGAGAAGAAATACGATTATTCAAAACGCCCTTACCGGCGATTACCGCATGCTTTTCACCGTTAAACGCGGTCGCATCATCTTTAAAATATTGAATAACAGTATTCGGATCCGGGCCCTCATATAAGATTTTTGCCTTACCTTCATAGATCTTGCGTCGTCGTGCCATCAATTCATCCTTAAAATTTTTATTACCCTTCATATAACAATGGATTTCATAAGATTCAAATGATAGTAATGATCTCAACCGAATTTTTACGCATATAACTGTGTTTTTTTACTATAGGAGCATAAATACATGACCACTTTTGACAAACGCGAAGAAGGGTTCGAAGGTAAATTCGTCTATGATGAAAAACTTAATTTCGCGGTTGAAGCACGCCTTTCAAAACTTTATGGCTTATGGGCGGCTGAAAAACTTGGTATCACAGGCGCCGATGCGTTGACTTACGCGCAAGAAGTTGTCTCTGCAAACTTAGATGAGCCGGGCTTTGATGATATCTTACGCAAAGTGCGTGCAGATTTTGACAAAAAAGGTTTAGACGTTTCTGAACATGTCATGCATGCACAGCTCGAAATCTGCTTAGAAGAAGCAAAAAAACAAATCGCAGAACAATCCTCATAAAACGTAAGGACATAAACATATGCCAATGGACGCAAAAGACATAGAACGCATGATCCGCGAAGCTATTCCTGATGCCAGCGTAAAAATAGAAGATTTACGCGGCGATGGTGATCATTACGCGGCTTATGTTTCTTCACCCGCTTTCGCAGGGAAAAGCCGTGTACAACAACATCAAATGGTTTATAACGCCTTGCAAGATAAAATGGGCGGTGAACTTCACGCTTTGGCGTTGCAAACATCTGTCCCTGAATAAACAAAATAAAGGAACGAAACATGGAAAATATCGTATTCAACCGCATTCAAAAAGACATCGATGAAAACGACATCGTCTTGTTCATGAAGGGTAATGCAGCCTTTCCGCAATGTGGTTTCTCATCTCTTGTTGTACAGGTTCTTTCACAACTTGGTGTTACGTTTAAAGACGTCAATGTTTTAGAAGACAATGACATCCGCCAAGGCATTAAAGATTTCACACAATGGCCGACGATTCCTCAGCTCTATGTTAAGGGCGAATTTGTTGGTGGTTGTGATATCATTCGTGAAATGTACGAAACAGGTGAACTACAACAATTAATGCAAGATAAGGGTATCCAAATCGCTGCATAACAGATTGCACATCAACTATATCAGATGAATTTCAGGCCGCTATTGATGCGGCCTTTTCCTATCGTGTTACCTTGCTGTGGCGGTAAATGCCGCAAGCCATCATAAGGCCAAACCCGATCAACGCCGCCAACATTGATGTACCACCGTAGGACACAAGCGGTAAAGGCGCCCCGACAACTGGAATAAGCCCCATCACCATCGCGATATTGATAAAGACATAGAGCGAGAAATTCACACTCACGCCCAGCGCAAGATAGCGCCCGAAATTATGTTTACACCGCAAAGCCGTCCGCAGCCCCACAGCAAATATCAACAAAAGAAGAGCAAGCAAACCAAGACCGCCAAGCAACCCCCACTCCTCGACCCACAACGTAAAGATAAAGTCAGTTTGCTTTTCGGGCAGAAAATTCAAATGACTTTGCGACCCCTTCAAAAACCCCTTCCCCTCAATTCCGCCGGAACCGATAGCGATTTTTGATTGTGTAATATGATATCCTGCCCCCAACGGATCAGATTCCGGGTTCAAAAACGTCATAACACGTTGTTTTTGATAATCATGCAGAAACTGCCAGGCAATCGGTATACTGATGGCAACCAAAACCATTCCTCCGATAAATAACCAAACAGGCGCGCCGGCCATAAACACCATTGCCCCCCCTGCCATAACAATCATAAGCGATGTCCCCAAATCAGGCTGCAGCAATACCAAGCCCACAGGCGCAATAATAACCAATGCCGGCACAATTAAGAAAGAAAGCCTGCGCGCCTGCTCGGGAGTTGAGCCATGAAAGTGACGTGCCAGCGCCATGATAACAGCAATCTTCATCAACTCTGATGGCTGAAGCTGCATAAACCCGAGGTTAATCCAGCGCTGCGCGCCCATACCGACATGCCCCTTAATCTCTACAAACACCAACATCGCCAGCCCAAGGAAATAAATCGGCCATGTCAGGCGGTACCACCATTTTATATCAATCATCGCGATAATCGTCATCCCAAACATACCAATGCCAAAACGCATCAAATGACGGGACGCCCAAGGCTCCATACTTCCGCCTGCTGCGGAATATAAAGAAGCAAGCCCAACGCTGGCCAATGCACAAATCAAAAAGATCAACCACCAATTCATTTTGGCGAGGCGCTGTGAAAGTCGCATGTCATCTTCGATAAACATTACCATCTATTGCGCCCCCTCATCATTTGTATTTGCCCCTGTATCCTTTGGTTTACGGGGCGGCCAACTCTGCAAGACCTCCTGATTATCAATTTTTTCAGGCTGCATATTTGTAATGGCCGGATCACGCGCCTGTGCCTGCACCAATAATTCCTTCGCAAGTGGAGCCGCTGCGCTGGAACCGCCAACACCATGCTCCACAACGACAGCGCAAACATAGCGTGGATTATTAACAGGCGCATACCCGACAAAAAGGGCATGGTGACGCTGTTTCCAAGGCAAGTTTTCGTTCTTAACCCCTAAACGGCGCTGCTCTTTTGTAATGCTTTGCACCTGCGCCGTCCCCGTCTTCCCCGCCATTTCTTTCCCCTCTTCTTCGATACGGGATTTATGTGCCGTACCGCGCGGATGGTTTACGACCATATCCATCCCCTTCATGACCAAATCAAGATGCTCTTGCGGGATATTTAATTTCTCAGCCTCTTCCTTGCCGTAAAACGTCTCACCAACAAAGCCTGTAATCCATGGTTTCACGGCATAACCGCCATTCACCATACGCGCCGTCATAACAGCCAATTGCAAAGGCGTTGCCTGCACCGCGCCTTGCCCGATGCTGCAAACAATCGTTTCTCCCGGTTGCCAACTCCGGCCCAAAACCCTTTTCTTCCATGCTATATCAGGAATTAGGCCGCCAGCCTCCTCGGCAAGCTCAATCCCGAGTGCTTCTCCTAACCCAAGCTCACGCGCCATTTCGGCTATCGCATCAATACCTACCTCAGTCGCCATTTTATAAAAATACACATCGCAGGATTGTGCCAAAGCCATATCAAGATCAACGCGGCCATGTCCCGTTTTCTTCCAACAATGAAAACGGCTGTCGCCATATTCATAATGGCCGGGGCAAAACACCGTCGTGTGCTTGTTAATCACATTTGCCCTTAATCCTGCCAAGGCTGTTACCATTTTAAATGTTGACCCCGGCGGATATTGCCCGGAAATCGCCTTATTTGTTTGCGGCCTTCCGGGGTCATTCATAATAATTTGCCAATCTTCTTGGGAAAAGCCGCGCACAAACATATTCGGATCAAACGCGGGATGTGATGCCATTGCATAGACCGCCCCCGTATGCGCATCCATGATCACGGCAGACGCACTTTTATGTGTTGCCAAAATCTCTTGTGTAAATCGTTGCAATTCGCCGTCAATCGTCAATGTCACACGATCACCAAGCGATGCATCACGACGACGAAGTTCGCGCACCTCACGGCCAATCACATTAACCTCAACTTCTGATGCTCCGGCCTTACCGCGCAATTGCTTATCATAGGTACGCTCAACGCCTGTTTTACCGAGCTTAAAACCGGGTAATTTCAAAACGGGGTCATCATCATCTTCCAAATCTTTGGGCGAAACATTGCGTACATACCCAACCAAATGCGCCGTTGAATCTTTATATGGATAACTTCTGATCTCTCCGCGTTCAATAGAAACACCCGGCAGGTACGGCAGGTGCACCTCGATGCGGGCAACCTCCTCCCAACTCAACTCTTCTTTCACACGCAAAGGGATAAACTTTGCTGTTTTTTTCGATTCTTTTATGACGCGTTGAATGTCGCGTTCCTCAACAGCGATAACTTTTTGCAATTCGGCCAGTGATTTTTCAAGATCCCCCGCTTGTTCGCGCACAATAACAACACGATAAATTTGATTATTAACCGCCAACGGAACCCCAAACCGATCAACGATTTGACCGCGCAACGGCAACAACATCTTAATATTGATACGGTTTTTATCCGACAACATTTTATACCGGCTACCTTGCGCAACCTGCAGCCATGCCAAACGTGCGCCCAAAACCGTGACGCCGACGAGTTGCAGCGCACCAACAACAAAGGCGCGGCGCGTAAATATTTTTTCACTCAGGTCATCGTGATACATCACATTTCACCCGTTATTTCACCGCAGAATACTGATCAACAACAATCGGTAATAATTTATGCGTTAAATGAAGGATCAAAACCACGGCAGGGAAAATAAAAATACCGCATATAATTTTAACAGCCACCGGCAAAAACGGCGTCCATTGCAATTGAACAAGCCCGTAAAGCGCCCAGTGAACAGACAGTGCAACGCCGCTGACGATGGCAAAACCCAGCCATATAACTGTGAATGGCTGGCCTGTTAAAAACAGTCGCTGATCCGCGACAAGCTGCCTGACGATGAGCATCACAAACGCGCTCAACCCCACCGGCAAACCGATAATCAAATCAAAAATGAGGCCGAAAACAAAAACAACAAAGGGTGGCAATAAACTGGGCCTGTATATCGCCCAATAATACAAAACCGCATAGACAAACGGGATATCAATAACCACATATAGCGGCGTTGAAAATGATATCAAATTCAACGTAAACAAAAAAAACATCAACATATACGCAATGCTTATGCGGATAAATAAATGCAGTTTTTCATCGCTTGTCGGCATTGCCATCTATCCTTATCTAGTTCTTTTCCTGTAAAATCCGAACAATTTGGAGAGCATTAAAATCAGCAAACAGCATGACCCCCAACTTCCCCTGCTTTGTCATGACCACGCGCCCGACAGGTAAACCACGCGGATAAACCCCACCATAGCCGGAGGTTATAACATGCGCCCCCTCACTAATCTCGCTATCTTGCGGCAAATGAATAAGACGCGGTAAATCATCGTTACTTCCAGCCATAATCGCGTGTTGCCCTGTATCCTCAACAACAACAGGAACACGGGAATTGATATCTGTGATCAAAAGAATACGAGAGGTCTTATCCCCCACATCAATGATACGCCCGATAAGCCCCTGCGCCGATAACACTGCAGATTCTTTTTGTACGCCATCCGCTGCGCCGGCAATGACAACCAGACTTTTTAAATATGTATTCCCCGCATCTGATAAAACGCGCGCACTGACATGATCATATTTCTTATCAACTTTTAGGTTGAGGAGCGCCCGCAAAGACTGGTTTTCAGATTGTAAAAACAACGCCGTTTGATACCACTCCCGCAAGCGCTCATTTTCACGCTCTAATCTTTCACGATCCGCTTGAATTTGCGCCAAATTGGTTATGTCATGGAAAAATAACGTAATATTTTGCATCGGGTAACTGACCGCGGCCAAAATCGGAGAAAATGCATCGGTAGTGAAGTTTCGCAATGAATCGAAGCTATGTGGTTTAAACCCAGAGATTGCCATCAAAATAACGGATACAAAGATCAATATTGAAGAATCAACTGATGAGCCCGCCCATGGAAGGGGTAGCCGCCGTGCTATACCTCTGACTTTCTTATGTCGTTTCAATGGTTTTGTCTGCTTTACAAAATTACTTCACATCGAAACAGGCATAATACTGTTTTATAGAAAAAAACAGCCTCGGCCCGCATTTTGATGAAATCTGACGCTATATTATTGATTTAATACGTCCCGATCAATACATGACGCAGTGCTTTTCCCGCCTCCAATGCGTGGCCGGTACCTAGTGCAACACAGGAAAGCGGATCATCCGCCAACGTCACGGCCAAACCGGTTGCATGACGCAATACGAAATCAAGATTTGTTAACAACGCACCACCGCCTGTTAACACAATACCGCGATCAACAATATCCGCGGCCAATTCCGGCGCGGTATGTTCAAGCGCAACTTTAACGCCCTCTACGATCTGCCCCACGGGCTCGGCCAATGCCTCGGCAACCTGACGCTCCGTGATAACGATTTCCTTCGGCACGCCGTTCATTAAATCACGACCACGAATCTCCATGGTGCGCCCTTCACCGTCTCCCGGAATACAGGCAGACCCGATTTCTTTCTTGATACGCTCTGCTGTGCTCTCACCAATCAACAAATTATGAACACGACGTATATAGGCGATAATCGCCTCATCCATTTTATCACCGCCAACGCGCACTGAACGCGCATAGACAATACCGCCAAGGGAAATAACTGCAACCTCTGTTGTGCCGCCTCCAATATCAACAACCATAGAGCCCGTTGCCTCCGTCACAGGCAAACCCGCACCAATCGCAGCGGCCATCGGCTCTTCGATCAAACCAACTTCACTTGCGCCTGCGCTTTCTGCAGATTCCTGAATCGCGCGACGCTCAACAGCCGTAGACCCCGAAGGCACACAAATAATCATTTTCGGTGAAACGAACGAACGACGGTTATGCACTTTGCGAATAAAATGCTTAATCATGGCTTCGGTGACTTCAAAATCGGCAATCACACCATCACGCAACGGGCGCGTTGCAATAATGCTGCCCGGCGTACGCCCCAGCATTTGCTTGGCCTCGTTACCAACAGCAAGCGTTTGCTTCTTGCCACCAATCATCGAAATAGCAACAACGGATGGCTCGTTCAAGACAATGCCCTGATCCTTGACATATACAAGTGTATTTGCCGTTCCTAAATCAATTGCCATATCGGCAGACATAAAACCAAAAAGTCTGGAAAACATCACTCAGGCCATTCCGTTAACAGGTTAATATTTCAATGGTCATCTAAGGATATATCAGACCGCAAACAAGATTGCACCATCTGTGTGAAGGAGATTTAAAACTTGTCAACAAAAAGAAAAACCGCGAGAGCAATCTCACGGCTTTTTGTAAATTCAATCATCATCACAATCGCGCCCCTAAAACAAGGCAACGAAAATGCGGGAATTATCCCTGACGAGCTTTAAAGCGCGGGTTTGTCTTGTTAATAACATAGACGCGCCCTTTGCGACGGATAACACGGCAGTTGCGGTCGCGCTTTTTCAATGTTTTAAGAGAGTTAACAACTTTCATTTTCTTAAATCCTGCAAAAATCTGTATTAGGCGGCGAACATAACGGGGAATGCGCAGACTTGTCAAGCATTGATACGCAAATATCACAATTTTTAAAAGAAAAGCTGTAAAACCACACAAATTCCAGCCTTCACATCTTAGGAATTTTTCAATTAAAACCAATAGTAATACTTCACTTTCACCATAAAATGATGCATGCTAGTGCCTTAAATTGAAATGATTTTTAAGGGAAACGCACCGTGGGACTAAAAATTGCCATTCCTTCCGAAACCGCAGCAAACGAAAAACGCGTTGCCATATCGCCGGACACAATTAAAAAATTAACGCAGCTCGACTGCACTGTCACTGTTCAATCAGGCGCAGGCGCACATGCTGCATATACTGATGATGCGTTCAAGGATGCAGGCGGGAAAATTGCAAAAACCTATGCCGACACGGTCAAAGGTGCAGACATTATTCTGAAAGTGCAGGCCCCGAATGCAGAAGAATTAAAAAACACGCCCAAAGGCGCGCTTTTAATTGCAATGCTCGCTCCTTTTGTGAATGACTATATTCTTGCAAAATGCGCTTCCGCAGGAATTGACGCCTTTTCGATGGAATTCGTGCCGCGCATCAGCCGCGCTCAAAGTATGGATGTATTATCTTCTCAATCTAACCTTGCGGGATATAAATCCGTTTTGGATGCGGCAGAATGTTATCCGCATGCTTTCCCGATGATGATGACTGCGGCGGGCACCATTCCGCCGGCAAAAGTCTTCATTATGGGCGCAGGTGTTGCAGGTCTGCAAGCAATTGCAACGGCGCGCCGTCTTGGCGCGGTAGTATCGGCCACGGATGTGCGCCCGGCAGCAAAAGAACAAGTCGAATCACTTGGCGCATCATTTATCGCCGTTGAAGATGATGAGTTTAAACAAGCCGAAACAGCAGGCGGATATGCAAAGGAAATGTCCGATGCTTATAAGAAAAAACAAGCTGAACTTGTAGAAAAACATATCGCTAAACAAGATATTGTTATTACAACGGCCCTAATTCCCGGGCGCCCTGCCCCTAAATTGGTAACCGCCGATATGGTAAAATCAATGAAACCGGGATCGGTTGTCGTTGATCTGGCCGTTGAGACAGGCGGAAACTGTGAGCTATCCAAGGCAGGAGAAGTCGTTGTCAAACATGATGTGTCAATTGTCGGTCACCTTAATGTACCGAGCCGCCTGGCCGCAGATGCATCAGCACTTTACGCGAAAAACCTTTTGAACTTCCTGAACCTGATTATTGATAAAGAGAGCAAAGCCCTCAAGATCGATTGGGAAGATGACATTATCAAAGGCGTCTGCATGGTAAAAGACGGTGCCATTGTGCATCCAAACTTTTCGGGGGCAAAAACAGCCAAGCCAAAAGCCGCAGAGAAAAAAGCACCTGCGGCCGATAAAGCAAAAAAAGAGACAAAACCGGCGACCAAAAAAACGTCTTCACCGCCAAAGAAAACAGCGACAAAGAAGACAACAACGACGAAAAAAGCACCCGCAAAAACTAAAGCGAAGGAGAGCTAAGCCATGACACAACAAAAAACAATGAATGAAAGCTTGGCCGACCTTAAGGCACAACTTCTGGAAATGTCTGATACGGCGGCACAGCTTGCTGCGGATGCAGGCACAGCCATTACCGAAAGCAGCGCACATTCAGAGCCGTTCATCATCACGGGATTAACCGTTTTTGTTTTGGCTTGTTTTGTGGGCTATCACGTTGTTTGGCGCGTTACCCCTGCGTTGCATTCACCGTTAATGGGCATTACAAACGCCATTTCATCCGTCATCATCGTCGGCGCTGTCCTTGCGACAGGCGCCGCATCACAAAGTGGTTTCGCCAGTGTTCTCGGATTTTTGGCAGTGGTATTTGCCTCAGTCAATATTTTTGGCGGCTTTATTATCACCAAGCGCATGCTGCATATGTTCCAAAAGAAAGGCTAAAACATATGATACTTCGTACCCTCTTCGTAACATGTTTATTCATTTCATTCGCATTACCCGCATCGGCAAATGACCGTGTGCGTCCACGTGATGCATTGGTGACATATATTAAAAACGGCCAACCGTTGATGATCCCCAAGGAAGATCAAAAAGATTTCTTAAATCGATTGGTTGTTCTCTTTAACAGCAATACCGCCGACACCAGCGAAGCTTGGTTACGTTACGAATTCGAAAAAGGCGGTAAAACGCTGCCTGAATTATGGGATTATTACAAACAGGGTAATGCATTCTCAGTTGTCTTTGATCAAAACGCAAAAGACTTCGGCAAGCCTATCGAAGATGAAGAAGAAAAAGCAAAAGAGGACAAGAAAAAGAAAAGCGATACTCCGCCAGCTGAAAAAAAGAAGAAAAAACGTGCGGTCATTGAAGAATTTATCGTTACGGTAAACACTGATCCGCAAAGACCGATGTTCGGTCATGTTCTTGCACAATTAAAATCCGGCGAAATTCGTGCGTATAATGTTGAAAACATTGAGCTTGTCGGCATCTATTGTTTGGACAAGGCACAACGATTTTTACCCGCGCACTATCATATTTTAGCGGAAAAATACAGCACACAGGAATTTGTTGATCAATCAATTTACTGTAAAACAAAATAACTTGAAGAACTTTTAAACGTTTTAGGAAAAAACAATGGCAACATTTACGTCTTTGGCATATCTCGTATCAGCGGTGCTTTTCATCCTTGCACTTCGCGGCCTTTCGCACCCCGAAACAGCGCGCAGAGGCTTGACCTACGGTATGATCGGTATGGCCCTGGCCGTTGTAGTCACCACGCTATTCTCTCCGCATATTACGGGATGGACATGGATTGTTGTCGGCATTGCCATTGGCGGTGCAATTGGTACGCATATCGCCAAAACAATTGAAATGACATCATTGCCACAGCTTATGGCGGCGTTTCACTCTCTTGTTGGTTTAGCGGCTGTCTGCGTTGCAGGAGCGGCATTCTACAATCCCGAAGCTTACGGTATCGGTACCTATGGCGATATTAAAACAGCCAGTTTGATTGAAATGTCACTTGGCCTTGCTATCGGTGCAGTTACGTTTACGGGCTCTATCATCGCATGGGGAAAGCTGGACGGCCGTATATCGGGTAAACCCGTCGTATTTCCCGGCCAACATAAATTAAATGCTATTTTAGGCATTGTGTTGCTGCTCATGATTGTCTTGCTCTGCGCGACCGGAAATGCCTTCTGGTTCTGGATGATTGCCATCATTGCCTTAGCGCTTGGTGTTCTAATGATCATCCCTATTGGCGGTGCAGATATGCCTGTTATTGTTTCTATGCTTAACTCATATTCCGGTTGGGCCGCGGCAGGGATCGGGTTCACACTCCATAACAACCTGCTTATAATTACAGGGGCCCTTGTGGGTGCGTCGGGTGCGATCCTTTCCTACATCATGTGTAAGGGCATGAACCGCTCCTTCATCAGCGTTATCCTTGGCGGTTTTGGCGGCGAGGAAGCCGGCGGGGCAGCCGCAGATATGGGTGATCGCAATGCTAAGATCGGCGCTGCAGAAGATGCCGCATATATCATGAAGAACGCTTCCAAAGTAATTATTGTACCGGGCTATGGTATGGCGGTTGCACAGGCACAGCACGCCTTGCGCGAAATGGCTGACCTTTTGAAAAAAGAAGGTGTTGATGTGAAATACGCCATTCACCCTGTCGCAGGTCGTATGCCGGGTCATATGAACGTTCTTTTGGCCGAAGCAAACGTGCCATATGACGAAGTTTTTGAAATGGAAGATATTAATCGTGATTTTGCCCAAGCCGATGTCGCATATGTTATCGGCGCAAATGACATTACAAACCCGGCCGCGAAAAACGATAGTACATCGCCAATCTACGGCATGCCTGTCCTTGATGTTGAAAAAGCAAAAACTGTGTTATTTGTTAAACGCTCGCTTGGTTCAGGTTATGCAGGGATCGATAACCCCCTCTTCTTTGAGCAAAACACAATGATGTTATTGGGTGATGCTAAAAAAATGACCGAAGACATTATAAAATCCATGGAATAGCTCCAATTTTTACTCTTTCTTTAGAGTGATTGAATATAATTTTTCGAAATAATTTTTTTACTGAGGTTTCATTTGACCGAGTCAGGAATACCTGAAAATCTTGAGCCCCGTTTTGCACAACCAAAAGGCTGGCGATGGCACCATTTCGAACGCGTGAAAGGACGCAAAATTCGATTTGGTTCCGTCTTCCCTGAAGACAGTATTCCTGATGCTGTTGTTGTTTGCCTGCAAGGGGTGCGTGAATTTTCCGAAAAATATTTTGAAATTGCACATTGGTGTCTGGAAAACAACCTCGCCTTCTGGACAATGGATTGGGTCGGTCAGGGTAAGTCATCACGCTATTTAAAAAACCCGCAAAAACGTTATAGCAACAACTTTGAAAATGATATCGATGACCTGCATTTCTTTATCAAGGAATACATCATCCATTCCTGCGTCCACCCTGATCGCGGGCGAATCCCAATGGCTATGCTGGCACACTCTATGGGGGCCAATATCGGCATGCGTTTTTTAGAAAAACATAACGAAACATTTGAATGTGCGGCTTTTACTGCACCGCTGGTTGGTATTAAGGCGTTTAAGAGCATTCCTAACCACGTAATGCTGGGTGTTGGCGCGTTTTGTAATATCGTTGTCGGTAAATCATACGTACCGGGCGGGAAAGATTGGGAAAAGCGCACAGATCGTGTCAGGTTAACCTCCGATGAACCGCGCAACAATATTGACGAAAGATGGTGCAAAGCAGACGCTGATTTACGATGTGGTGACTTAACGTTTCGTTGGGTTTATGAGGCGCATAAATCATGCATGGCTCTGCAAAAGACAGCGGAATATATTCCAACGCCATGCCTACTAGGTATCGCAGGGGAAGATGATCTTGTTGATAATACAAAAACAGAAAAAATTGCAGGAAAAATGAGCGATGTTAACATTATTGAATACCCTGGTAGTTATCATGAAATATTGATGGAAAAAGATAGCATCAGGGGCAATTTCCTTATGCATTTTCATGATATAATAAAAGAACGAATTATTGACCGCCCAGAAACCTTGAAACCATTCTAAGAACAGGGCAGAATACGAATCGATCATTGACGGGAGAAACTAAAGAATGACAAATGATATGAATAGAGAACAAATTCGACTAAGCGACAGAATTCTTTCCGCGCTGGAGCTTTCATTAGAGCAAGGCGATTTGAAGATTTCAGAGATACTAACACGCGCGTTAGAACAAGCCATGACACGTAACACCGGTGGTGGTGAATTCGTTGAACGTCGTGACTATCCGCCGGAGATTGAATCCGCCATGTCAAAATTGTTTGAGCTTAAAGATAAAGAACAAGCGATCTAAAACGCCGTTCAATAATCCATCTTAAAGCGCCATTTTCGGCGCTTTTTGTGTTTTTAAGAAACCAGTGCGATCCAATCGTCTTCGCTTAATACCTCAACGCCCAATTCCTGCGCTTTCTTGAGCTTTGACCCAGCCGCCTCACCTGCAACGACAAAATCCGTTTTCTTAGAAACCGATCCGGACACTTTTGCCCCTAAACTCTCGGCTTTAGCTTTGGCTTCCGCGCGTGTCGTTTTCTCAAGCGTGCCTGTAAACACGATCGTTTTTCCAGCAACCGCACTATCGCCAAGATCAGGGGCAATATATTCTTCAATCTCTAAATGCGTTTCCAAATCACGCAGCACCTGAAGATTATGCTCTTCGGCAAAAAATGCGATTAAATCCTGCGCCACGGCGGGGCCTATATCCTCAATGGCGATTAAATCATGATAAGCCTCACTGCCCTGCTCTTGCGCGGCAATCATCGCCTCCCGCAAATGATCAAGCGTACCGTATACACGCGCCAAACGCTTGGCTGTAGCTTCACCGATCTGACGGATGCCGAGGGCATAAATAAAACGGTTGAGGGAAATCTTGCGCCTGTTATTTATCGATTCTAATAAATTTTTCTCTGATAAATCCCCCCACCCTTCGCGGTTACGAATAGGGGTTAAGCTCTCTTTGTTGCGCGCCTCAAGGGTAAAGATATCTGCCGGGCTTTTGATTAATTCATCGTCCCAGAAATTCTGAATAATCTTATCACCCAAACCATCGATATCAAATGCCAGACGTGACACAAAATGTTTTAAACGCTCTACGGCTTGCTTCGGACAGGTTAGCCCGCCCGTACATCGCCTTACAGCCTCGCCCTCTTCACGAATTGCATGTGCACCGCATTCAGGACAATGCGTTAAGGGCGCGAATTGCTGCTCATCACCTTTACGCTTATCCTCCAAAACCTTCACGACCTGTGGGATCACATCACCTGCGCGCTGTATAACCACCATATCACCCACACGGATATCTTTGCGCTCAATCTCGTCTTCGTTATGCAATGTCGCATTGGATACCACCACACCGCCAACTGTTATCGGCTCCAGACGTGCAACAGGCGTTAACGCGCCTGTGCGCCCGACCTGAATATCAATGGCATGTATGCGCGTGATCGCTTGCTCCGCGGGAAATTTATGCGCGGTTGCCCAGCGCGGAGCGCGACTTACGAAGCCTAATCGCTCCTGCCAATCCAGTCGATTAACCTTGTAAACAATGCCGTCTATTTCGTAATCAAGATCGGGGCGTGTCTCTAACAATGTGTCATAGTTTTTCATGATGGCATCGACGCCATCGCATAATGCATATGGCGTTTCAGGAATGCCCCAAGCGGCAAGCTTTTCTCTAACTCCTTGCTGCGTTGTTGCAAAGCTTTGCGATATCTCACCCAGCGCATAACCGAAAAACCCCAAATCCCTCTCTGCGGTTACCGCAGAATCTAATTGACGCACACTGCCTGCTGCGGCATTGCGCGGATTGGCAAAAACCTTTGCCCCATGCACTTCTTGGCGTTCATTTAATGCCTTAAACGCACTACGACTCATATAGATTTCACCGCGCACCTCAAGAATTTCTGGCACGCCAACATCTTTGGGCAAATGCTGCGGAATACATGACATTGTTTTAACATTTGCTGTTATATCTTCGCCCTGCGCGCCGTCACCTCGCGTTGCGGCCTGTACCAAAATGCCACGCTCATAGCGCAAAGAACAAGACAACCCGTCAATTTTAGGCTCAGCAACAACCTCGATTATTTCGCTGTCTGCCAATCCCAGAAAACGGCGGACACGGTCAATGAAATCCTCAACCTCTTCACGGTTGAAAACATTCGAAAGCGATAACATCGGCACGGCATGGTTTACCTTGCGAAAGCCTTTTGCAGGCGCCGCGCCCACCGTTTGTGTCGGGCTGTTTTCTGTTTGTAATGCGGGGTATTTATGCTCTAGCGCCTCTAATTCTTTGCGCAACACATCATATTGTGCATCATCGATGATGGGCGCATCATCATTGTAATATGCCTCATCGGCTTTGCGCATTTGCTGCACTAATTTTTTATGCTGCGCCTTGGCATCTTCGGCTTCAAAATCAAATAATGAATCGCTCATATGCTGTTTAATCCTTCATACGCTATGCCGCATCAATCAATTTTTTTGCGGCGGCGCGCGCTTCCGGTGTGATATCTGCCCCTGCAAGCATGCGGGCTATTTCTTCTGCACGCTCTTCCCGCGTATGTAACGGAATAATATTCGTGGTCACGCGCTCATCATTCCCGCCTTTTTGCACAACCCAATGATAATCGGCGCGTGCAGCCACCTGCGGAGCATGTGTTACGACCAACACTTGTTTTGAATCGGCCAAACGTGACAAGCGTTCACCGACAGCATCAGCCGTTGCTCCGCCAATTCCCGTATCAACTTCATCGAAAATAAAACTATGTGTTGATCCTTCTTGTGCGATAATAACCTTCAGCGCCAGCATAAACCGCGACATTTCACCGCCTGACGCAATTTTATGGATTGGCCCCGGCGCACTGCCCGGATTTGTCGCTACCAAAAACCGTACCTGATCCATGCCATGCGCGCTCCACTCTACTTCATCCAAGACACTCACTTGCGTAAAAAACTTTGCCTTTTCCAGCTTGAGCGGCGCTAATTCCTTTTGCACCAAATCATTTAATTTACTTGCGACCGCCTCGCGCTTTTCCCGAGCAGCCAAAGCCCCCTTAACATAAGATTCGCGCGCGGCCTCACATGCTTTGCGCAGGGTTATAATGTCACTATCCGCATTTGTGATCTTCATTAACCTTTGCGCTAACTCATCGCGCATTGCGGGTAAATCATCGGCACCGCATTGATGTTTACGTGCCTGCATACGAATGGCGTAGAGGCGCTCATCGATCTCCTCCAGATTATATTCACCGTCCTGCATATCGGATGACACATTGGCGATAATGGATGCAGCTTCGGCGATTTCGGATGATGCACGCGATAACGCCTCGAGTGCTGGCGATAATGCCTCCCCCGCACGCTCAGCAATGCGATCAAGCGCGCCCCATGCCTGCTGCACGGGGTCATGATCCTGCCCGAGATGGGCAGCGGCGGCATTTAAACCATCTAAAACGGCCTCTTTATGTTTCATACGCTCCCGCAAAGCCGAAAGCTCATCTTCTTCGCCAACTTTAGGGTCTAATTGCTCCAAATCCTCAAGAGAGAACCGCAGATACTCCTCTTCTTCACGTGCGCGTGATGATAAGCGCTCCATCTCGACCAAGGCTTGCTGCTGATCTTTCCATGCATCCCAGAGTGCCGATAATGATGAACCGTCTATTTTCGCATATTCATCAAGCATTGCACGATGCGTTGCGGGGTTAAGAAGCCCTTGCGTTTCGAACTGCCCGTGAATTTCGACCAATGTATCACCAACAGCCTTAAGCAGGCTCACACTCACAGGTTGATCATTAATATAGGCACGGCTTTTGCCCGATTTACTAACCACACGGCGCAACAGCAAAACATCATCTTCCGCGATAATATCGGCATCCTGTAACAAGGCATGCGCCTGATGATTTTCTGAAATTTGAAACGCCGCTGTGACATGTGCGCTATCGGCTCCATCACGCACCAAACTGCTTTCGGCGCGCACCCCCAAGGCAAGTCCGAGAGAATCAAGCAAGACAGACTTACCAGCCCCGGTTTCACCGGTTAAAACACAAAGGCCGCTTTTGAATTCGATCAAAAGCTGATCAATCAGCACGACATTCTTTATATTCAAACTCAGTAGCATCGGCCTCGGTGCTTTCGGTTATATCAACATTAAAAGGGTAAAAAGCGGGGCATCCCCCGCTCTCATGTTTTCTTAATCAGGCTTCAGGATCGTGTCGATCGTGCGCTCTACGATACCGCGCTCATCAATAATTTTTTGTCGCTGCTCATCATCCAGCAACTTATATGAACGCTCATACCATTTACTGCCCGGATAATTATACCCCAATACAGCAGCGACCTGATATGCCTCATTCTTCAAGCCCAAAGTCATATAGGCTTCAACAAGACGGTGCAGAGCCTCAGCAACATGGCTTGTTGTTTGGAAATTCACAATCACAGAGCGGAAACGGTTAATCGCCGCATTCACATGACCGCGGTTCAGGTAGTATCGCCCGATTTCCATTTCTTTACCTGCCAGGTGGTCAAGCGTCAAATCACGTTTCAGCATCGCTTCTCGCGAGTACTCACTATCGGGAAATCTGTTTATCAATGTATTCAGCGCTTTTACCGCCTGAATAGTCATATCTTGGTCGCGGCGCACATCTGAGATTTGCTCATAAAAACACAGCGCCTTAAGATAATAGGCATAATCAACATCCTCTGCGCCCGGGTGCAGCTGAATATAACGATCTAGCGAAATCACAGCCTCATCATAACGTTGATCCAGATATGAGGCATACGCTCCCATCAACTGTGCACGTCGGGAATATTGTGAATAAGGGTGTTGGCGTTCAACCTCTTCAAAATAACGTGTCGCCTCAACGTAGCTTTGTTCATCCATCGCCTTCGATGCACGTTCATATAATGTTTCAACACTTGCAGGTTCAGCCAGTTTTTGCGTCTCCTTGTCGTTGCTTGAACATGCACCAAGCGCACATACACAACACAGAGAGAGAAGCGCTCTTTTAAATCTCATTTAAAAATGCTCCGAATTAAAAATCTTTCATATCTTTCTATTGATACCCCCTGACGCAAGAGAAGAAAAGCCATTTCCCCCATTTGCGTAAAGAACCCTCGGGAAAAGAATCAGGCGCATCAAACATGACGCGCCCGTAATAATATTAAACATGGATACAGTGCAATTAAGCGACCAATAGAGCCTCTTCACGACGCACAGTTTTCGGTGCACCTACCTCTTCCAAAACAGGCATATCTACATATTCCCAATTTTTATCAGAGGAGAAAAGCTCATGCAAAATTGCATTATTGATTGCGTGACCAGCTTTAACGCCGTCATACAAACCAACAATCGGCCCACCGGCAAGGTACAGGTCCCCAATCGCATCAAGCAATTTATGGCGGATAAATTCATTTGAAAAACGCAAACCATCCGGGTTCATAATACCGTCATGGTTCAAGATAATGGCGTTATCCAATGAACCGCCAAGACCAAGCCCCTGAGAGCGAAGCCATTCCGCTTCATGGAAGAAACCAAATGTTCTGGCCTGCGCAATATCATGCTTGAAGTTACCGTTTACAAGCTGCGTTTCAAAACGTTGACGACCGATATCCTGATGGTCGAATTCAATTTCGCCCGCGAAAACACATGCATCATCAGGGCTCAATGTTACGCGCTTACCGTCTTCAATGACTGAAACCTCTTTCAGAACGCGAATCGCGCGACGCGGCGCAGATTGCTCTTCGGTACCGGCTTTCTCAATCGCAATAACAAACGGCATTGCGCTACCATCCATTGCCGGCACTTCCGCTCCGTCAATTTCAATGCGCAAATTATCGATGCCCAAACCACGCAGCGCAGACATCAAATGTTCAATCGTACCGACACTCGCACCGAATTTATTACCGATAACGGTACATAATTTCGTATCAACAACAGAATTCCAAAGCGCAGGGATAACATTCTCCCCGTCTTTCAGGTCAGAGCGCACAAACACAATTCCGTGATTTTCTGCCGCAGGAATCAAATGCATTGTAATTTGCTTTCCTGAATGCAAACCGATATCACGGATTGTTATTTTGCTTTTTAATGTTTGTTGCATTGTGCTTTTCATTAATCGTTCTCTATTTTATTAACTTTAAGGCAACTCGTTAAAGCGCTCATATCTCAAATCGAATCATAAATGAAGGAAATTCACGTATATCGATTTTTTCAAATATACAAAATTCATTGCATTGCATCAAATCACGCTTTGTTGCGAAATGTTACAATTGTAACAACGCCTGCATATGTAAAAAGCTCCACTAAAATAGCGGAGCTTTTACAATCACCCGATAAGAGGACTTTAAAACTTTAATTTGCCTGACGACGCAAGAATGCCGGAATGTCCAGATCTTCATCAGATTTTGCCGCAGGCTTACCCGCAGGGGCAGAAATATCCAATGTACCTTGTGATGGCTTATCCGTAATAGGCTTACGCGCTTCTTGAACATCACTGCGTACCATATCACTATCATCACGCAAATTGTCGATGTGCTGTTGCACAGAACCTGTAATACGCTCAAACAAGGACGGAGAACGCGCGACTTTCTTACGCACATCCGCAGCAGGTGACGCAATTTTCGGCGGATTTAGCTTTAGGCCTGAACCTGTGTTTTCCGCATGCGCTCCATGGAAGCTGGAGATATGCGAACCGATACCATTATCAGGAACCTTCATATCCGGCTCCAAAGGCTTTGGCGGAATAAAGGCATTATTTAATGTTTGCCCGCGTAATACCGGCACATCTTCCTCAGCCTCAACTTTCGCAAACTCTGTTTGCTCAAACATATCAAGAGAAGCAACCTCCTCTTCCTTCGGCGTCACTGGTGCATTACGTGCCTGAGAGATCGGCGTTGGTGCCACCAAACCGCGCAAAACTTCGCGTCCTGACAAGGCACTTGTTAAACGCGCTGCCGGGCTGTTATCTGCTCCGGATGCCGCTGCACTTGCAGGTGCTGTAATGCTTGGCGCATTCACAGAAGCAACCTCAGATGATGTAGCCTTAGGCACAGCGCGCTCAACGCTCGCATTCATACGCGTACCACCATTCGGTCCGTTTGGCCCGTTGCCGTTACCGCCCGATGATTTACCATCAAAAATCTTAGCCTTTTCCGCTTCGGTTTCAATACCTGTCGCCACGATAGAAACACGCAGAATGCCTTCCATTGTGTCATCAAATGTCGCACCAAAGATAATATTAGCATTCGGATCAACTTCATCACGGATGCGGTTACATGCTTCGTCAGCTTCAAACAATGTCATGTCGTAACCACCGGTTACGTTAATAATTACACCATTTGCACCCTTCATTGATACATCATCAAGAAGCGGGTTATTGATTGCAGCTTCTGCGGCTTCAACGGCACGTTTATCACCTGATGCCTCACCTGTACCCATCATAGCCTTACCCATTTGCAACATCGCTGTACGAATATCCGCAAAGTCAAGGTTAACAAGGCCCGGACGAACCATAAGGTCAGTTACACCACGCACACCAGATTGCAAAACAGTATCCGCCATCTTAAACGCTTCGGCAAAGGTTGTTTTCTCATTCGCAATACGGAACAAATTCTGATTCGGAATAACAATTAATGTATCAACATATTGCTGCATTTCCTCGATGCCCTTCTCGGCCTGCTGCATACGGTGAACACCTTCGAAATGGAACGGTTTTGTTACCACGCCAACAGTCAAGATCCCTTGCTGGCGGCATGCTTTAGCGATAACAGGCGCTGCGCCCGTACCCGTACCACCGCCCATACCGGCAGTAACGAATGCCATATTCGCACCATCAAGATAACGAAGAACTTCTTCCAAGCTTTCCTCTGCTGCAGCCTGACCAATTTCCGGTTTAGACCCGGCACCAAGACCGCCTGTCACATTTATTCCAAGCTGAACCTTATCCTCAGCCAAAGAATTACCAAGCGCCTGTGCATCTGTATTACAGACAAGGAATTCACACCCATCCAAATTGGATGAGATCATGTTATTAACCGCATTCCCACCTGCGCCACCGACGCCGATGACCGCGATTTTAGGAGAGAGCTTTTGAACCTCAGTTGGTTGCATTTTTACATTTATCATATTTAGAGAACCCCTAGAATTGGATGTTCGTGGAAGGACATGAGGAAGTGTAGAAGAGATTCTTTTTTCTGAAAAGGGGAATTACACAGCCTATCCACTGCTTTTATTGTTTTTTATACACAAAACACAAACGAGGCATTGAACGATTACTTAAACAAACACAACCTAACCCACGAAAATGACTCATGTTTTCCATCACCACATATATAAAACGCCGTGATTCAAAAAAGGGCACGATGTTTTCGCGCCCGCCCTGTGGATAAATGCTTCCACGTGGTTACCAATTTTCACGAAGCCATAATTTCGCACGCTCGACAAAAGAATCGGGACGCGCCTGTGCCATAATCTCTGCCGGCATTTCATCAATATGCTCTGCGGCATAGGTCAATAAACCGGCCACAGTAGAAAAGCCCGGGCCGCTAACTGCATCCGGAAGCCCCGTCAAACGGATCGGCTTGCCTAAACGCACCTGCTTATCCAAGACATAGCCACCCAGATCGCGCATACCGGTAATCTGACTTGTGCCGCCCGTCAAAACAACACGACGCCCAATAACATTTTGCATCCCACTATCGGTTAGGCGTGCGCGCACCATTTCGAATATTTCCTCAACGCGCGGCTGCATGATACCGATCAAGAACGATCGTGGCACATGGTTCGGCTTGCCGCTCCCCTCCTCGCCAAGTCGCGGAACATCAATCATCTCGCCCTCATCCGTTTGAGAGGCAATCGCCGCGCCGTACATAATTTTTATACGCTCTGCATGCTCTTTCGATGTCGTCAAACCCTGGGCGATATCATTTGTAATATTTTGTCCGCCAAGCGGAACCGCATCACAGAAAATCATGTACCCGCTATGGAACACTGCAAAAGATGTAACCTCTGCGCCGATATCAATAACCGTGCACCCCAAATCAATTTCATCATCAACCAATGATGATAAACCCGATGCATAAGCACCGACACAAAGCGAAGATATATCAAGGTGGCTACGCTCAACGCAGCTCGCCATATTCCGAAGCGCCACAGCATCACCCGTGACCAAATTAATATCGACCTGCATGGTTTCGGCAAACATGCCCTGCGGATCACGAATACCGTCTTGCCCGTCAATACGGAAAAATGTCGGTATCGTATGCAAAAGCTCAAGATTGTCTTTGGCTTCTTTTTCCTGCGCCTTGGCCAAGGCACGCTTGATATCATTTTCGGTAACATCATGCCCGCCAATATCAACCTTTACGGAATGGCCAAATGCATTGGCATGAACGCCCGAAACATTGCACACAATCTCACGCAGCGGATAACCGCGCATAACCTCTGCCGCCATGTTTTCCGCGGCATGAACCGTTTGACGAATAACGGACTCTGCCGCATCCAAATCAACAATTGAACCGTTCTTAACGCCCTTCGATTGACGATTTCCCACGCCAATAACTTCAAGCGTGCCGTTATCATCAATAACACGCCCGATAAAACAGGATGTCTTACTGCTCCCGATATCAAGAGCAGCAATCAAAGATCCCTTTGGCTTAACTGTTTTACGGCTCATTTTTTCCTAGCTCAAATAAACAATTCACATCAAAACGCTTATAACTGACGCCCGACATGAACGGTATCAAATTTGTAATCCTGAACATTTCCCTGTTTGGGCTTTACTATTAATCGTTCCTTATAGCGCGCGTCAATCTCAACAATATTATCTTTAGATAATAAACCTGTTTCACGCTCACTTTGAACGACATTTTCAAGGGCGGCGACAACACCGCTTTCCGGCAGTTTCAAACGCATTCCGCCATGCATGACAATGTCCCAACGACGATCATCAATACGCTGTGCATAATCTATCTTGCTTGTAATCTCCTGATGCGCAGATAACTTTTCCATCAATTTCGGAACGGCTTTTTCTGCCCCCGCTCCGCGCACCATCACCAAATCCTTAAACGCATTCAGGTTATTTTGCGTTAATTGCACACCTTCGGAATCAATAACATAAACCTGCCCGTTATCCTCCCACAGGGCAATCGGCTCGCGCTCATCCAGCTTGATATAAATCGTATCGGGCAAACGACGCTCTACATGGGCACTTCGCACCCAACCGATACGTTCGATCTGTTCCTTGGCCTCTTTTGGTTTAAAACGGAAAATCGGATCGCCGCTTTTGATGTTAATCACAGCCAGCAACGCATCCGCATCTGTGTGATGAATTCCGTCAACGGGAATGTTCTTTACTTCATAACCTGCACTGCGGGTAATGTTCATCGCCTGGTCGTCTATCCATGTTGCGGTGCGTGTATCAGCATCACTGAGGAAAAACCAAGCCGTCCCCCAAAGCGCAACAACTGCAAAAACACCGCCCCGTACGGCGCGCTTGCCAAATACACCAAGTTTCGCCTCAACCTTTTTTGCCTTACGGCGTTTATCAAGCGTCGCTTTACGCGTCCCCTTTGTACTTTTCTTTTTCGCTGCCGCCATCAGATACTACCCCGCTCGCTTTAACAAACGCGCATCTACGGGCACAGGATCGGCAGGCAAATATGATGCATTATTAATCTTCACTGCTTGCAAAACCATCGCACTCAAATAGTCAGTAAATAGGACAGGGTCTTTCGCCGCCTCCCATAAGAAATAACCGAATGACCCGGGACATGGATTAACCTCGTTCATCCAGATCTCTCCGGTTTTGGAATTACCGATGAAATCGATGCGTGGCGCGCCGCTTCCGTCAATCGCATCAAATAAACGCATCGCCCATGAGCGAATATTATCATCCATTTCCTGTGCAATTTTCGGATTTATTTCACGCGTCAGAGAGAGCATGCCCTCACTGGCCGTAGAAAAAGTCTTCGTACCGCTTTGTTTATCGCCAAGCTTGCCTTCTCCGCCGGACATGTATTTTTGTTTAAAGTCCAGCAATTCATCCGTCGCCTTCGGGCGCTCTATCGCCGACGTTGTGATCTCACCAAAAACATTGGAAACCGCAACATTATACTCAACCAAATTTTCAACGAACGGTTCCACAATGGCAGAATCATCAAATTCAAATATCGCAGGCAGACATTGTTTGACCTCTTGCGCATTATTGACCTTTGCCACACCAATAGAACTTCCTAAATGCGATGGCTTTATGATGCAAGGATAGCCCAACGGTGCAAGTTTTTCTTCGATCTCATCCTCGGGAATCAAATACCCCTCTTCCGGGCGTTTTAATACGGCAAACGGTAGAGTCGGAATATCAATAGCTTTCAGGAAATGTTTCGTGGTTACCTTATCCATCAACAGACTTGATGCCTTGGTACGCATCCCCGTATAGGGAATATTCGCCAACTCAAAAAGCCCTTGGATATTACCATCTTCGCCATATAGGCCATGAAAAGACGGTAACGCCACATCAAACGGAATCGGCTTTGCACTTCCGAATAACGGCTGTTTTTTCGGAATTAATGCACCGCCGCGCACACCGCTAACATCCAGCGTCACCTCGGTCACCTCAGCCATACGCGTCGTATTGAGCATATAACTCTCACGCTTGCGCAATATATCACCCACATACCATGCACCGTTCGGCGCAATATACACAGGAAATGCATCGTACAGCCCCTGATCCATTGCCTGTAAAACCTGAAGGCCGGAAATCACGCTGACATCGTGTTCGGGAGAACGCCCGCCAAAAAACACGGCTACACGTTTGCGATTAATAAACTCGGAATTGGAACTTTTGGTTTGTGACATGCGCTGATCATCGTATAAAGGAAAGGTTTAGAAAAACCATTTAATCACGAATCATTCGTTCTTAAAAGGGGCTAGTGTGCAAGAATTCAAAATCGATAATGTAACCTTCGCCTACCACCACGCAGGGCAGGATTTAACCAGTGATTCCGACCCTGTTTTTTTGTGGGCGCACGGATGGGGACAATCGCATCAGGGTTTCCAAAAGGTTATGCAACCCTTCGCACAGCGCGGAACGCACATCATGCTCGACTTCCCGGGCTTCGGTGCCTCGGCTGCACCGCCTGAAGATTGGGGTACAGAAGATTACGCCGATGCCATTGCAAAATGGATGAAGGAAAACAACATGCCCCCCGTTATTTGGATCGGGCATTCCTTTGGCTGCCGCGTTGGTGTACAAATGGCTGCGCGCCATCCCGAATGCATCAAATCAATGGCACTTATCGCGGGCGCAGGACTAAAACGCAAACGTCCGCTTCACAAAAAAATATATCTGTTTTTTCGAATACGCCTGTTTAAACTGCTCAAAAAACTAGTGCCCGAGGGCGATTTAAAACAACGCATTATGACCGCCTTCGGCAGTGCCGATTACAAAAGTGCGGGGCCGATGCGCAAAATATTCGTGCGCGTTGTGAACGAAGACCTCAGCCCGCAGGCCGAAACCATCAAATGTCCCGTGACACTTATATATGGTATCAATGACAACGAAACCCCGCCCGAATTCGGCAAACGGTATCAAAAGATGATGCACAATGCCGCCTTACATATTTTGGATAACCAAGACCATTACACTGTTCTGGATACAGGGCGACATCAGGTCATAAAAATCCTCAATGACTTTGTGAAAGAAAACGCGTAAATATAAATGACCATGATAACCGACATTGCAATCCAGACCATTACCTTTGTAACCTTTCTTGCTTTTGCGGCAACGCGGCTGATGAACTATCTGCATGCGCTGCAACAAGACGATTACGATAACGGCCGCCTGATCTCTTGGATCATCAAAAACGGCGTATTCGATAAACGCGTTACGGCCTTCCTATTGATTATAACCGGCTTTAGCTTTGTTTCCGTTCTCCCGAATGTCGCTCTTAATATACTTATCTTTTTCGGTTTTATATTTGCCGCATATTTTGAGCGCGACCCGCGCAAACAATCGAAAAAAGCATTGGTTTTAACCCAGCGCGCAAAACGCATTCTCGGTATGGGCATGGTATTCACCTGTATTATGGCGGCAGGCGCATTTTACTTCTCCTCCGCCATTACATGGATTATCGCAGTGCATTTATTGCCGCTTATGCTGATCCTCGGGAATATGGCATTGAATCCGCATGAGGCCAGCGTCCAAAAGAAATTCTACGGCGAGGCCCGCCAGAAAATTGATACCTATAACCCAACCATCATCGGCATTACCGGCTCTTACGGGAAAACATCAGTTAAACATATTCTCGGTCATATTTTAAAAACGGCGGCCCCGACCCTGATTACACCGGGTAGCGTGAACACCCTCATGGGGATCACACGTATTATCCGCGAACAGCTTGCGCCAAATCATAAATATTTCATCGTGGAAATGGGGGCATACGGCCCCGGCTCCATTGCTTCACTTTGCGCGCTAACACCGCCGAATGTCGGCATTATAACGGCGATCGGTCATGCGCATTACGAACGATTTAAGACACTGGAAACTGTGGCACAGGCAAAATACGAGCTCGCAGAATCCGTACTTTCACGTAACGGCACAATGGTTGTCCATGAAAAAACACTAAAATTTGAGCACACGCGCGCTATTCGCCATCGTGCTATGGATAACTTCATTGTATGCGGCGAACCCCTGACACGCGCCGCAAAATCAGACAAAGACTTTAGCTATCTTGCGCCTGATGATTTGCGCATTCTGGAAGTTGAACAAACACCAAAGGGGCTTTGCGTTATCATTAGTTGGAAAGATGAAAACTATACGCTGCGCGCGCCGCTATACGGCATTCATCATGGGCATAACATCGCTCTTGCGTTTGCCTGTGCCATGAGTTTGGGCATGGATGCAAAAGACATCAAAACGGCGCTTGCCACCACGCCGCAAATCAAACACAGATTAGAGGTTAAACGCCAGCAAGACGGTACGATCATTATTGACGATGCGTTTAACTCCAACCCCCTTGGCTTCCGCAGTGCAATGCATGTCATGCGCGTTCTGGCTGATGATCGCGAAGGCCGCGCCATTTTGGTAACCCCGGGAATCGTTGAGCTGGGCGCCACACACGACGAAGTTCACCGCGCTCTGGGCATGCTCGCCGCCGAAGCCTGTGATGTGACAATCGTTGTGCATCCTGTGCGTATCCCGACATTTATTGAGGGGTATAAAGCGAACGATAAAGGCAAGACAATTCAGCAATTTGAAACCTTTAAAGAAGCCGAAAAATGGCTGATTGAAAACAAGCGTCCGAATGATGTTATCCTGCTTGAAAATGACCTGCCTGACATCTACGAACAGGTATTGAAAATCTAGCGCTCCTCCAGCTATCGCATCGCAACATATTTCGGCCACGCACCCCGCTTCGTTTTATGATATACTCGTAGAGTAAAAACAAAACCGGAGGTTTCAATGCGTTACCTGCTTATCATGACATTCTTTACACTGAGTGCCCTATCATTTGCCCCCATACAAGCGCAGGCACAAAATGGCGCGGAAAACCCCGCAATCGGCTATTGGCTGGTTGAAAATAAGCGCGCGGTTATTCACTTGGAAAAATGTGAAAAGACAAAATTATGCGGCACAATTCATTGGATCATCAAAGATGGCATGACCAAAGATGAAAAAAATCCGAACCCCGTTCACCGTAACCGTCCGCTTTGCGGTAAAAAAATCCTGTGGGATTTTGAGGCCGACGGCGAGAATTGGAAAGACGGAAAAATTTACAAGGCCGATGAAGGCGACACTTATGATGCAAAAATAACAAAGAATAACGACGGCACATTAACGGTCCGTGGTTTTGTTGGCATTTCCCTGTTTGGTAAATCACAAAAATGGACACGCGTATCACCCGACGCATACCCTAAGTGCAAATAAACGGATCAAATAAAAACCATAACACAAAAGCTCCGATTTAACATATCGGAGCTTTTTACTTATATATTCCGCATCATTTATTTTCCGCATGAAAATTAACTTGTAAAAAAGTAACATCACGATTGAAAATTAGAGAAAATTTATATACAATTTAAAACTATAAGGGTCATTAAAAAACGCAAAAAACCGCTGTTTTTCAAATAATTTTTACTGCAACGCAACATATCGTGCATGGGATGCAAAACTATAAGATGTGTGCTGCGGCGTAATAAAAAACCTTAAGATACAAAATAAAGACAATAAAAACACGAAAGGAAATAACCTCTATGTATCAAGACCAACGCTCATCTTTTGTATTTGCCTATGCCGCTGTGACGATGTCCGGTTTTGCCATGGGTATACTAATTGGATGGATGGTTTGGGGCGGCTAAGTATCCGCACAGAATCAAACAAAACATAGACGTTTAAATATCGTATGATTCATCGGGCGAAGAATCTTGTTCGGGCGCATCAACATATTGTGCTTTAAAATCTCCAATAGTCATGCGCTCAACAACCTTATAGGTCGCGACCTCATTCCCTCTGGCCATTAACTTGGAATAATATTCCTGTTTTTCATGATCAAACGATGTATCAATGCCGCGGCCTGATCGTTCCGTATCACCTATAATATCGCCATCGCGCATAATGATACTATGATGAACGCGATCTTCTCCACTCCCCGTTCCCGCTTCAGGCCCTAACAAAACAATCTCATCACTCGGTAATAACTGCTCTTCATTGGCAATCCAATATGCCACCGCAGAATGACAGCTCGACACATAAATTTGTTCATCCGAGCGCACGTAATCCGCGATCATGTTCTTTACACTATCGAGAGTCTGATTCTTTTTCGACTTGCGGGAAAATTCACCCTTCATGTATCACCCGAATTAATTCTTATTTTTTATAATGCCAAAAAGCATAATTTTTAGCAAATTACACGCTTTGCTTTAAAAAATCAAAATAAAAGCTCGGCACATAACGCCTCGTGATCTTTATCAACGCGCTTATTTCTATACGTGAAATTTGGCGGGTCCAGCGCTGTATACGAAAAAACATCCGCATTCATCTCAACGATCTTATACCCTTTGTAAACGGGGACTTGCTGCTCCTGCTCATTTGTGTGCGTATAAATAGTTCGCAACATATCGCCATCAACAGACCAGCTACCGCTATTGGTAAGCAGCAGCGTTAACCCCTCATCATCACAACGGTAAAATGAAACATACAGCGCGCCGTCATCCATCAAATGTGCGATTGACAGGCGCAGAAAATCTGTTTGCGGCTTTCCCGCCCATACCCAGTGCTCGCTATACCATGATCCTACGGGACTTGCTTCATCTTGCGCTTTTGCCTGCACGGCACACAGGAACACCACAAGACAGAATAACGATGCAAGAATTCGGCACATCACAGACGCTCGCCGATGCGTCTGATCTCCCAATGCAGGGCAACGCCCTTTTCATCTTGAACGCGCTTGATTAATTCATCACCCAGATCTTCTAAATCAGACGCCGTAGCATCACCTGCATTAATCATGAAATTCAAATGCTTATCACTCATACGGGCACCGCCGATTTGCAAATCGCGCCCACCGACACTTTCGACCAATTGCCATGCTTTCGTTCCAACAGGCAATCCTGCCATTTCCAGTTCTGCATCAGACGGGTTCGCAAAAGTTGATCCTCCCGTTTTTTCTGAAATCGGCTGCGTTGTTTGGCGCTTTGACTTAATCTCTTTTAGGCGGCGTTTTACTTCGCCCTTATCCTCGGCTTTACCTTCAAAAATCGCCCCGACAAATACTGTCCCTTCGGGGACCCCGCAATAACGATAACGCATATCCATTTCATCAGGCAACAACGGTAAAAACGCGCCCTGTCGTGACAATGCCATAGCACCGCTCAAAACATCTTTGACCTCAGCGCCATAAGCGCCCGCATTCATACGAAGCGCACCGCCAACCGTTCCCGGAATGCCTGAAAGAAACTCTAACCCGCCTATGCCTACTTTTGCTGCCGCGGCGGCAACACTGCCGTTCAATGCCCCTGCTCCCGCCATAATCTTAGTGCCTTGCACATTGATCTCGGCGAATGGCTTTCCCAATTGCACAACACATCCGCGTACACCGCCATCACGAATAATCGTATTAGCCATACCGCCCAAAACGGTTAACTGGCTGTCGGATGGGTAATATTTCAAAAAACGCGCCAGATCATTCATATCATCCGGCTCATATAATAGATCAACACTGCCGCCACAACGGAACCAGCTTTTCTGCCCTAACGGAACGTTTTCGGTAAACTCTCCGTCAAAGTCATAAATATTTACGCCAAGTTTCTCCGCCGCGATCATGCAGCATTCCCCTTTTTCTTTTGCAACTCTGCTGCCAATTTATCGGGTAAATCATACGCCCAATGCGTAATATTTCCTGCGCCCATCAAAATCACGTAATCATGCGGGTGCACGATATCTGACAGAATACGCGGTAAATCATCCTTATGCGGCAAAATTTGCGCCGATCTGTGGCCATGTGTCTTTAAGCCCTGCACCAGATATTCTTTGTTAACGCCATCAATCGGTGCTTCACCTGCTTCGTAAACATCGGCGACAATCACATGATCTGCATCATTAAAACAGCGACAGAAATCCTCGTATAAATCATTCAACCTGGAATAACGATGGGGCTGCATTACAGCGATAACATTCCCACCGACCTCTTTCACAGCGGATCTGGCCGTTTTCAGGACAACATCAATTTCCACAGGGTGATGCGCATAATCATCGATGATTGTCACACCATCAACATCGCCTGTTTTTGTAAAACGTCGCTTCACACCACCAAAACTGCACATTGCCTTTTTCATTGTGGCTTCATCAACGCCCATTTCCTTTGCCACACCAAGCGCAACCAGGGAATTCTGCACATTATGACGCCCCAGCATAGAAAGGTGGATATCCTTTATTTCGACATCGTTACCATCTTCGTTTAACCATCCCGCAAATGTCACATCAAATAATGACCCGTCTGCACCGCTGCGCACATTATCGGCACGAATATCGGCCTGCGGGTTAAATCCGTATGTGATGACTTTTCGATCTGAAACCTGCGCCGCCAAAGTTTGAACTTCCGGGTGATCAATACATAACAACGCATAACCATGAAACGGCAAGTTCAGGACAAAACGCTTATATGCGTTTTTAACCTTATCGAATGATCCATAATGATCCATATGTTCAGGGTCGATATTCGTGACTACGGCAACGGTTGAAGGAAGACGAATAAAACTACCGTCGCTTTCATCTGCTTCGACCACCATCCAGCTTGATTGCCCGAAACGCGTATTTGTGCCGTAATCATTTACAATACCGCCATTCACAACGGTCGGATCGAACCCTGCCTGATCCAACATCTGGCCGACCATAGAGGTCGTCGTGGTTTTTCCATGCGTTCCCGCGACCGCCACTGCGGATTTCAAACGCATTAATTCCGCCAACATTTCGGCGCGTTGCACAACAGGCACCTTTGCACTACGTGCGGCCATTAATTCCGCGTTATCATCTTTAATCGCAGATGATACAACCACCGCCGCCGGAAGCTCCCCTTCCTTATTACGGATATTCTGCGCTTCATGCCCGATAGACACACGCACACCGGATGTACGCAAACGCGCAACATTGGCATTTTCCGCCATATCCGACCCTTGTACGTCATACCCCAAAGACACAAGTAACGTCGCGATACCGCTCATGCCTATACCGCCAATTCCTACAAAATGTAACGTACCAATATCGGGGGACATCATGCGCATATAAAAGGCTCCTGTTTTTGTCTTTCAACATCGCCCGTAATCATGCGGGGATCGTCATATTAAATATAATTATTGCTGGAAAAATCATCCATAATCGCAATCACCAGATTACCAAGCTTGTGCGCGGCATTCGGTCTGCCTGTAGATCTAGCATTTGCCGCCGTCTTGGGCAAGATATCAGGGTTTTGAAATATGGTTTCAATACGAGTTAAGAGCGCCTCTTGCGTAAACCCGCTTTCAGTCATCACCCACGCCCCGTCTTCATCGGCGATATAATCTGCATTTTTCTTTTGCTGCTGATCTTTATGATGCGGATATGGCACAAATATCGCAGGAATTCCTGCTGCACTGATTTCCGCAACGGTGCTTGCCCCCGAACGACCGATAAATAAATGCGTGTTTTTATACAGCGCCGCCACATCATCAAAAAATGTTGCCAGTTCCGCACGAATCCCCGCCGCATCATAGGCCTTACGTGCATCATCTAAATCGCTTTCGCGGCATTGCTGCACGATATTCAAACGCTTGCGATACTCCTCCGGCAATTGCGCCAAAGCCTGAGGCACGACTTGGCTAAAGACAGTTGCCCCTAAAGAGCCCCCCATAACCAAAATATTTAAATCCGTTTTATCTGAAAATTCAGGATACACATGATCCGTTAATGCGGAAATTTCAGGTCTGACGGGGTTTCCGACAATAACCGTGCGTAACTGATCTTCTTTTTCGATGCCCGTCATAAACGGCAGGGACAGGGCAATGCGCTCTGCGCGCGGGGCTAAAAACGCGTTTGCCTTACCGATAATAGCATTCTGTTCATGCAAAATCGTCGGAATATTTTGGCGCTGCGCGACGAACACGCCTGGAACAGACGGATACCCGCCAAACCCGACAACCATTGACGGACGCGCCTTTTTCACAAGCTTCCACGCATAGGCCACGCCCAAACCAAGGTTAAGCGCTCCCATCAACTTCCCCTTCAGGCCCCGCCCTGCGGTTCCCGACTTAACAATATGTACGGGGATTTCACCAAACATTGATTGATATTTCGCACCGCGCGGATCGGTCAAAAGCTCGACCCGGTAGCCGCGCGCAATCAAATCATGACATAGCGCCGCCGCAGGGGTCATGTGTCCGCCCGTACCACCCGCACTGATCATTACCAATTGATTCCCCATACGCTTTTTCCCCTATGACTGTTGCGCCACTTTTTTCATTGTCATACTGCTCCGCGCAATTGACGACCTGCTTTTTTGTCTTGTTAACGCCAATACCATGCCCATCGCGATGGCCATAGATAGCATAGATGACCCGCCATAGCTAATAAAGGGCAAGGTCATCCCCTTTGCCGGCAATAAATTTACGCTGGAGCCGATATGGATAACCGATTGAAAGCCAAACATCGCAAGCAACCCACCCGCCGCGAGAACCGAAAACATATCATGCGTATCTTGCAAACGCTTAAAGCCTCGCAAAATTACAAAGATGAAAACACCCAAAAGGGCGAACGCAAATAAAAGCCCCATTTCTTCTGCAAAGACTGAAAAAATAAAATCTGCATGTGCATCGGGAATACGCATTTTTTCAACACCCTGCCCCGGCCCTGTACCGATCAAACCGCCATTCTTGATCGCATCCAGTGATCGCTCGACTTGGTAATTATCGCCGCTTTCGGGGAACAAGAAACGATCAATACGACTACGGACATGGTGAAAACCGAAATATGCCGCCGTTATCCCCCCTGCACCGGTTGCAAACAACACAGCCAAATATCGAAAACGCAAGCCCGCCAAGAAGATTTGCACGGCAAACACAGTCGTTAAAACGACGCTCATCCCCAAATCAGGTTGCAGAAGCAATAATATGATAAGGAAGATATACAAGCCAATTGCCACCTGAAACCCGGGAAAGACGTGTTTCATCCCCTCCTCGGAGTGAAACCCCTCCATACGCGCCATAGATTTATTTTGCAGAGCAATCAACCAAGCAGCCACCACGGCAAAGGTCGGCTTTAAAAATTCACTCGGCTGAACGGAAAAACCGATAATCGTAATCCACCGTTTTGCGCCTTTTACCTCATCACCAAAAAACAACACCATCGCCATCAACACACATGTCCCGACCAATGCCAAAGAGGCAAAGCGCCAAATCATTTTCGGCGAAAACATAGATAAAACAAAAACCGCGACAAATGACGGACATAAAAAAACCAAATGCTTTTTCAGGAAATGATAATCGCTAACACCGATTTTTTGCGCCACGGCGGGACTTGCGCTTGCGACCATACCAACACCTGCAATCATAAGCAGGATAACACAACCAAGCATCGCACGATCTACGGTCCACCACCACATACCCAAAAACGAACGATCAAGCCGTGAAAAGGCCTGCGGTTGCTGCGAAAGAGCCGTATCGTGCGTCATATCGGCGCTCATCCCTCCATCGCTTCGACGAGAGAGGTAAAGACATCGCCGCGATGTTCAAAGGAATCAAATTGATCAAAAGAGGCACAGGCAGGCGAAAGCAAAACAACACCAGCGCCGCCCGGCTGTCCGCGGTTTTGTTGTGCCATGTCATGGGCTTCTTGCAATGCATTTTCCAATGTCATGCAACGCGAATGATCCATACCAAAACGGTCAAACCACTCGGAAAACTCTTCGCTTGATTCACCGATCAGGAAGGCATGCTTGATATGCGAAAAGAAATCCTCGAGCCCCTCAAGGCCGTTTTTCTTTCGGCGACCACCGACGATCCAATACACATTATCCTGACATGCCAACGCCACAGCAGCAGACGCCGCATTTGTTGACTTACTGTCATTGACATACCCGACACCGTTAATTGTGCGCACCATAAATTGACGATGCCTTAACCCCGGAAAACGTTCCATCGCAGAGAAAATCTTCTCACGACTTAACCCGACTTTCTTTAGAGATGCATAGGCACAAGCCGCGTTCTGTTGATTGTGAACACCCCGCAAACTTACGATTTTTGTCATATCACCGACTTCTACCGCTTGCGCAGAATCCGTAGCATCAAGGGCGTCATACAACACATTATCACGCACATAAACACCGCCGGCAACCGCATTATCCGTTGATACTTGCACACACTCACGCAACCCCAAATCTTTGGCGCGGTCATAAATCTTTTTGGTGTAACTGTCATCTGTGCAAATAACTGCAATTTGATTTTCGTTCTTTGCACCCAACTCAACCAATCGTTCCTTAACCTCAACATATCGCTCCATGGTGCCGTGGCGATCAATATGATCAGGGGTGATATTCAACACGAGTGCAACATCTGGTCGAAACGTCGTGCATAAATCGATCTGAAATGATGACATCTCCAGCACCACCCATTCCGTATCTTTTTTAATTTTCAGATCAAAAACGGGGGTCCCGATATTGCCGCCAAGCAATGCATTATGCCCCGTATCCGTCAAAATATGCGTCATCAAGCTGGAAGTCGTCGATTTGCCGTTCGTGCCGGTAATGCCGATTGTTTTTATATTCTTGTAAATACGGTTGAAAAGCTCAATATCACAGATGATTTCAAGCGCCGCCTTTTGTGCGCGTTTGACAATGTCATGCGGCTCAGGGTGAGTATAGGGGATGCCCGGCGATAGTAGCAAAAAGGCATAGGTCGTTAAATCATCATCATCCGATAAAATTACGAACCCTTCGGCCTTTGCCTTATCAATATTATCGACGTTATCATCATCAACGACAACACTGACCCCCGCCTTTGCAAGAGCCCTCGCCGCAGACATGCCCGAACGCCCCAGCCCGTATATCAACACCGGCTTGTCGGCAATTTCTTTTTCAATGAAGATCTTTAATTCACTCATGCGGCTGTCACCATGCTTGTTATTGCGGCAATACTGATTCACCAATTGAATAGCGGCATTATTATCGCAGTTTCAGAGTTGCGAGTCCAACCAAAGCTAAAATTACGGCAATAATCCAGAAACGGATCACGATCGTCGGCTCTGACCACCCTTTCTTTTCAAAATGGTGATGCAGCGGTGCCATCGCAAAAACACGCTTCCCCGTCAGCTTAAATGACGCGACCTGTACGATAACCGAAACGGTTTCCAAAACAAACAGCCCCCCGATAATCGCAAGAACAATTTCATGCTTGGTCATGACCGAAATAATACCGAGCAATCCTCCCATCGCGAGAGATCCTGTATCGCCCATAAAAATGGCAGCAGGCGGCGCATTATACCAAAGGAAGCCCATCGCTCCGCCAATTAGCGCACCGCAAATAATAGCAAGCTCTTCTGTGCCAGGCACATGGTTCAAATATAAGTATTCCGAAAACGATGCGTGCCCCACTAAATAGGCGATCAAACCGAAGCACGCCGCGGCAATTGCCACGGGCACAATCGCCAATCCGTCCAGACCATCCGTTAAGTTCACCGCATTTGATGCGCCGATAATCACAACCAAACACCACGGTACGAAAAACCACGAAATATTGATCAGAACATCTTTAAAAAATGGTGGCGCGACATGCGTTTTCAGGCCATCCGGCAATGTATACATGACCCCGACCGTTGCAATCAGGCCGATTGCAAACTGCGCCAACAGCTTCATTTTCCCGGGCAGCCCTTTAGTATTGCGCTTGGTCAGTTTTAAAAAATCATCTGCAAATCCAATTGCACCATAACCAACCATCACAAGCAACGCATACCAAACATACATATTGGTAAGATCCGACCAAAGAAGTGTGCTGATACAGACCGAAATCAAAATCATCAGGCCGCCCATTGTCGGCGTACCGGCCTTTTTGAAGTGTGTTTCCGGCCCGTCATCACGAATAGGTTGCCCCTCTCGCTGTTTGGCTTTTAGCCATCTGATCATTGCGGGAGCAATTAAAAAACACACCACAAGAGACGTACCGACTGCGCCGCCCGTACGAAATGTCACAGAACGGAACAATTCAAAAAATATCGCCTCATCGGCAAAAAGATTATAGAGCATTTGATTATGCCTGTTTTTTCTAAGCGGCTAAAATTTATACGCCTTAGCCTGTTGCACCATACGGTCATTCACTACGCGGAGCGTTTCGACCATTTCCGTTTTCAATGTACCGTTTTCCTGTTTGAACACCAACAGGTCACCCGGACACAAAACATCGGTTACTATTCTCTCAACACTGGCGTCTTTGTAAAGAGTAGAGAGCAAGTTTTTTACATTATGAACCGCAGGTTTTCTGGATGATGTATAAACAAAGTCGATATTTCCCATACGAAACGGCACGGCAACCTCTTTATCCTGAAAACGGCCGGGAATAGATGTGCAATCAACATGATCTAAAGTAACCGTCTGACGGCCATTGCCCAGGTCAATCATGTTCCCCACACGAAACACAACGCCTTTGGCTTGCTTTTTGGGTCGCACACGCACAGTGACATTGCGCGTTTTTAAATGCGACCAGTAATAACGGTTATTTTCAATCATATACTCAAATCCTCTACACAAGAAAGTTACTAAAGTTTATACGCAGTCAAAGCCTTCCTGACTTCTGAAACATCGTCAAAAGGCTCGGTTTTCCCCTTGAAAATTTGCCCTTGTTCATGCCCTTTTCCGGCAATCAGGACAATATCATCCTCTTCCATTTCTTTGATTGCCGCTTCTATCGCGGCTTTACGGCCACCTACCTCATGAATATCAGCCTGTGGATTCTTTATGCCCGACAAAATCTGTTTGCGAATATTTTCAGGATCCTCACTCCGTGGGTTATCATCCGTAACAATTACACAATCCGCCAAGCGTGCAGCCACCTCACCCATCATCGGGCGCTTGGCGTTATCGCGATCACCGCCACACCCAAAAACGCAAATCAAACGCCCCGCTGTATGGTGGCGCAGTGCCGTCAAAACATTTTCCAACGCGTCTGGCGTGTGGGCATAATCAACGTAAGCATGAAACCGTTCATCAGATGACCCAACATGTTGCAAACGACCGGGAACCGCGCTTAAGCCCTGCACTGCGTCGACTGCAGCAGCGATTATATCCTCATCATCCGCAGCATGCGCCAGAACACAAGCCAGTGCACATAAAACATTCATCACCTGAAACGCGCCGACAAACGGTACACGCATTGCATATGTTTCACCAAAAATATCAACGGAGATATCTTGCATTACACCATCAATTTCACGGAAATTCAGGCGCAGATCCCTCCCCTTTTTGCCATATGTAATAGTTTTCAGGCCGCGGCGTTTACAAACCGCCGACAAAACATCATATGCAGGAATATCGGCATTTAGCACCGCAACACCGCGCAGCGGCAAGACCTCACCGAATAAACGCGCCTTTGCGCCCAGATACTCCTCCATACTGTCATGGAAATCGAGATGATCTTGAGAAAAGCTTGTAAATGCAGCCACCGACAAGCGCACGCCATCCATACGGTATTGCACCAAACCGTGGCTTGAGGCCTCCATGGCCGCATGGGTCACGCCTTTGCCTGCCATTTCCTTCAATACTGTGTGCAGACGAACAGGATCCGGCGTTGTCATAGCGCCCGACAAGGTACCGATGAAAGCAGATTTTTTATCAAGCGCCTGCCACAAACCATTTACAAAATGTACGACAGAGCTTTTGCCGTTTGTTCCCGTTACCGCAACAATTGTTTGCGGCTGCTGCCCGTAATATTCTGCTGTCAAATGGGCAAAATCGCGGCGCGGGTTATCACGGCATTTCACCTTATCACTATCAGACTTCGCCTCACGATCAGTCAACACATACGATGCGCCCTTCTCAAGCGCATCACTAATAAATTCGCGCCCGTCCGCTTGCCCGCCCTTAAGCGCGGCAAATAAATATCCTTGCTTTACGGCGCGACTATCTTGCGTCATGCCTGTCACCGCCGTCATATCGATACCGATTTCCTGACTAATAGGAGGCAAGTTTCTTTACCCCCTTCTTTTTCTTATCATGCACGAAAGGCAATAACTCGGCGCTGATATCCAGTGCAGGATCATATTGGTCCGCAGGCATCCCCATAACAGATGCTATTCCCGAAACAATACGGCTCACGGCAGGCGCAGCAACCCACCCCGCCGTTGCATAACCATAGCTTTGCTTGTTTCCGTTTGGCTCATCAACCATAACCATCACAACATATTTCGGGTCATCAATCGGAAACGCCCCAACAAAAGAAGAAATCAGCTTATCTCTACGGTACTTGCCATTAACGCTCTTCTCTGCAGTACCCGTCTTACCGCCCAATGCATAGCCCTGCGCATCCGCTTTGCGCCCTGTCCCTTCGGTAACAACAAGACGCAAAAGCTTTCTCATACTGGCTGAGGTTTCCTCAGATACAACACGCACATCATTCTTAAAACGTGCAGGCTGGTCACGCTTCACAAGTGTCGGACGCACAGAAAAACCACCATTTACAATCGTTGCCACGCCTGCGCACATCTGCACGGGCGTCGTCGATAAACCATGCCCGTATGATGCTGTCATCGTCGTTGAATCACTCCATGGTGCCTTTGGAACCAAGATATGCCCGACCTCTTTAATATCAAAATCCATACGATCAATCAGACCAAGATCCTTATAAAACGCGCGCAAGTTATCACCGCCCACCATTTGCCCCATCAATGCTGAACCAATATTTGATGAATGCATAAAGATTTCGGGCACTGTTAGAATGCGTTTCTGCGCATGGTAGTCATTAATCGTATACCATCCGACCTTTATCGGCTTACGTGCATCAAACGTATAGCTCATCGGCACGCGCTCCTGCTCCAACAACGCAGCAGTAGAGAAAATTTTGAACATAGATCCAAGCTCATAAACACCAAGGCTCAAACGATTGAACTTTTGCATATCCGTTGCATCACCTGCATCATTCAAATCGAAATCAGGCAAAGAAACCGCCGCCAAGACCTCCCCGGTTTTTGCATCCATCACAACACCCGCACCTGCCTTTGCGGTGAATTCAGACATTGCGCGTGATACTTCACGGCGAACAATATGTTGCAAGCGTAAATCCATCGTCAGATGAACATCATTACCTGCACTCAATACATCATCATAACTGCGCTCCACCCCCGCAAGGCCCAAACCGTCACGATCCGTATAACCAAGCATATGCGTGAATAACGCACTTTGCGGATAAAAGCGTTTATACTCATACTCAAAACCCAATGACGGGTCACCAATCTCGAGGATGCGCTGCTGTTGCTCGGGCGTAATACTGTGATGCACCCACCCGAAACGGTTTTTCGCAGTTACGGCGCGTACCGCCTTTTCCAAATCAAGATCAGGAATAACCCCTGCCAAATCAGTGAGCAATGCCTCCTCATCCAAAACCAAATAAGGATCAACGTATAATGACGGCGTCTTTAATGTCGTTGCGACCAGAAAACCATTGCGATCATAGACATCACCGCGACGCTGCGCGATTTTCGGAACGTTTAATGCGCCCTGATCTTGCTCCACAGCTAAATCAAAACGTAACATATTGCCCTGAACTACACTCAGATCAACAAGACGCGCACCGATCACCAAGTAAACAAGAATAAAGCAGGCTGCAATGAAAGACAGCCTGCTTTGCGCCACACACACCGCCGCGCGTTTTTCACCATCAATGAAGATTGCCCTGTGCCTTGCATGCCTCCACATCATTGCGCACCACCAATCACCAGCGAAGCATCACGAAGCAAACCATCACGCCCATCATACCCATCTTCACGCTCCGGCAATGCATCGGGCTTTGAAACCATATCTTCCCCTTCAGGGGCCTGCATCATCAGGCCACCCGTTGCCAGAGCCTCCAACCGCGACGGGTCATTCAAATACGCCCACTCAGCGCGCAAAATACGCACGCGCTCCTTCTCACTTTCCATTGCACGATCAAGACGAGAAACCTCACGCTCCACGCGCTGCACGTTTTGACTAACCCCCATCAAACTGGCGCCACTGGCGATCACCAACATCAAAACAAACAGATGCTTCAAAAAGACATATCTCATAACGCACCCCCGCTTACCTGCTCATAGGATGTACGCTCTGCCACACGCAAACGCGCCGAACGCGAACGCACATTTTCCGCGACCTCTTTATCCGAGGGTTTTACGGCCTTACGCGATACAAGCTTAAATGGCGCGTCATCATTTTGCGTCACCTGCGGCGCGTGCCTGGAAACAGACTTATCCGCCCCCGATGCCTCACGCATAAAGCGTTTTACGCGGCGGTCTTCCAGTGAATGAAACGAAACGACAACCAGACGCCCGCCATCTCGCAGAATATTCCCTGACGCATCAAGCGCGCGATCAAGCTCACCCAGCTCATCATTCACAGCAATGCGCAACGCCTGAAAGGTTCGCGTTGCGGGGTCAATTTTATCGCTATGTTTGCGAGGCACGGCGGCGCGCACAACATCCGCCAATTCAAACGTCGTCTTAAACGACTTCGTTTTGCGCGCCTCAACAATCATCTTGGCGATGCGACGCGATTTTCGCTCCTCACCAAATTCATAAATAATATTGGCAAGATCCTCTTCGGTATATTCATTCACGATCACGGCCGCATCTAAATCCGCCTTTGCATCCATGCGCATATCTAACGGCCCGTCAAAACGAAATGAAAACCCACGATCGGCCTCATCGATCTGCATCGAAGACACACCTATATCCAAAACAAAACCATCAACCTGATCGACATCCACGTTATTCAGCAATCCTTGCACATCACCAAAACATCCGCGCAGGAATGTAAATCGCTCACCATACTGATCCTTAAACTCACTTGCGCGCACTTGCGCCGACACATCCCGATCAATTGCAAAAACATGACAATCCGCCGCATCCAAGATTGCGCGTGTATACCCACCCGCACCGAATGTACCATCAACATACACACCGCCGCCCTTCGGTTGCAGTGCCTCCAAAACCTCGGGCAACATAACGGGATAATGTTTTTCACTGGCGGCTATCGCACTCATGACCCACCCCCGCCTTTTTGCGCAGGCACAGTAAGTTTTTGCGCCTGCACGCTCTTACGTGCATCCGCCTTGCGTGCCGCAAAACGTTCAGGGCTCCAAATTTGAAACTTACGCCCCAAGCCGACAAAGGTTGCATGACCATCCAGCCCCGAAGCCTCAATCAAATCACCCGGCAAGGTAATACGGCCATCACCATCAAACATAAGCTGAACGCTCTCACCGAAAATGGTCGTCGCCAGATCATCCTGCTCATCCGAGAACAAGTCATAATGATCCATACGCGCACTAATCTCCTCCATCTTAGCCCAATCGAAACCCTCAAGGCATGCATGCGCATTTGATGCAAAGACAACAATCCCCTGATGCGCCTGATCGGCCAGCGCAGATCGAAAAGAAGCAGGCACGGACACACGCCCCTTCTTATCTATTTTATTCGTATATGTTGACAAAAACAGTGCCACGAACAACAAGCCCCTACAAACCGACAAAAACCAAGAAACACAAAAGAAAAACTTTTTTACGCCTGCGCATGACGCCGCACGTAAAAACATGGATATATATGGGATATCATGGGATCAAATGGATCGTCAACAAGAACAGCGCGCAATCCCCTAACAAACAACAGGTTTTTACAATTACCGCACAATGAATTCGTAAAACATTATGAAAAATACAACTTTTAAGTGCATAAATTATGCACTCTGTAAAAAAAATTATATTAAAAAAGCCTTATATTCTGCGGGTTTCAGAGTAACCCCCTATAAAACAACAAAAAAAACCTTGCAAAAACGAAATTTAATTGATTAATATGTGGATAACAGCAAACAAATTCTTGTTAACGTGTGTGGGGAGAAAATTATGTTAGCAACTATATTGATGCTTGTTTTGTCAGTGAATGGCGGTTTGTATTTAGGAACTATTTTGTATTCCTACCATACAAACAATTCGTAATAAAAAAGTCTTGTAAGCCGCACTGATATAGGCTTATATGATTTCTTTATAAGAAATAAGCGAGCTGAACAGGCTACAACATAATGAGAGAAACCATCGCTTTTTAGCGGTGGTTTTTCATTTTAAAACCAATTTTCCCCTCGCCTACCAAAAAAAACAAAAAGTGCATAAATTATGCACAAAAATACATAATTTAATTTACATAATGTTAATGACTGTTCATTGAGGATATAAAAAAGCTGAGAAAACCTATAAGCCGGGTTCTGTACCGCACAAAGTACGGCGATGACCATTCATCTAGGATATGCGTTACCACATATCTCAAGCAACCTACCCGAACCGTCATGCGGAAAATCATGCTTATACAAATGTATAAATACGGTTCCTATTTGGTTTTGCTTCCGACGGGGTTTTCCATGCCAAGAATGTTACCATTCTTGCGGTGCGCTCTTACCGCACCTTCTCACCTTTTCCTATACCAAAATACAGGTAGTTTAATTTTCTTCAGCACTTTCCGTAAAGGCCGCAAGCGACCCCTCCCGGACGTTATCCGGCGTCGTTTTTCCGTGAAGCCCGGACTTTCCTCTCCTGCCCTAAAAAGAGTAGCAGCGGCCATCCGGTTTTCTCAGCTTTCGGCAGAATGATGATATTGGGATTAAAAAGCAATCTTTTATTTAAATCGGTTTTGCAGTCATTTGTTTTTTCAATGACAATATCCGCGCAACCGTTTGCTCGCAAACCATACCTTGCGCGCCATGTGTATCATCACGGAAAATTTCAGGATAATAATGGCGATGAAAGGCGGTCACAATATCAACGAATGCTGACGCCGGGTTATACCCAAAACTCAGGAATAACTTCTCAACCTCAAAATCATTGCGGGATAATACTACCGCGCGCTCCAAATCCTGCTCATCAGGCTCCGGCCAATAACCGACACCGTTTTGCGCCAACCATTGCCAATCAAACAATTCCCCCGGGTCCTGCTTTCGCTCCGGCGCAACGTCGGAATGCGCCAAAACATGATCGATGTCATAAATATCCATCATCTCACGCGAGAGCTTGAGCACCGCCTGCATTTGCTCTTTCGGAAAAGGGCGATAGCCGAATTCATGTCCCGGATTAACAATTTCAATGCCGATTGAATATGAATTGATATCAGTCTCACCACGCCAAAACGAAACCCCCGCATGCCACGCCCGTTTTTTATGATGCACCAGATCAAATACCCTGCCGTCTTCATCAACCAAATAATGCGCACTGACCTTACTCTCAGGATCAGAGAGCCGCTCTCGTGCCGCCTCCATACTCTCCATTCCCGTATAATGCATTAACAAAATATTGGGCTCCACACCTTTAGGGCGCTCCTCATAATTCAGAGACTTGGGCTTCTTGAAAAAAAACATGCGTGCTTCCGCTTTTAAAAATTAAAAACAAAAATTGAAACTCTTTAGGAGTATGTAGCGAATAAGTTACTACACAGACACATTTTACATCGTTTTATTGGAAAACACAAAAGGGATAAATATGAGAAATACAACATTTTTTGCATTACTAGGGCTCATTGCAATCCTTGGCATTTTAACCTTTACACATCCCTCCATGGCGGTTGTAGGAACACTGGAATCCAAGGGGCAAGACCTCATGGAACAGGCGCCTGAGGACGCCTACCCCAAGGCTGTTTTGGCCGGCGGCTGTTTCTGGTGTCTGGAAAGTGAATTTCGCGCAAAAGACGGTGTGCTATATACCCGCGTTGGCTATATTGGCGGCACAACTGAAAAACCAACCTATGAAACTGTCTCAACAGGTAAGACCGGCCACGCCGAAGCGGTCGAAATTACATATGACCCTACGAAAATCACATACGAAGATTTGGTGCGTTTTTTCCTAACGAAGGCGCACGACCCGACACAATTAAACCGTCAAGGCGTTGATATCGGCACACAATACAGATCCGAGATTTTCTTTATTGATGAAGAGCAAAAAGACATTGCCGAGCGCGTTTTAGTAGAAATTGAAAACAGCAAACTCTACGCCTCCCCCATCGTTACCAAACTAAGTCAGGCCGACACATTTTGGCTGGCCGAACAATATCACCAACAATATTACGAGAAATACGAAAAGCGCACCGGCGACATCCACCCGCGCGTATTTTTTAAAAAGAAAATGAAACTTTTAAAGGGAGGGTAACATCACGCCATAGCATGGTTAATTTGCTCAAACAGAATTTCGCATTTTATCGGCTTTTTTAGAACACTAAAGGCCATATTTTCCACGACCCTAAGCGCTTCTGCGGAGTCCATCGTTACACCACCACCTGATAAAATAATAACCGGCACAACAATGCCGCGTCGCGATAACTCTTTCATAAGGCCAAAACCATCAAGAACCGGCATTATCAGATCAGAAAGAACCACATCAAATTCATGCCCGTCATCAAAAAACTTCAAGGCCTCAGCGCCGTTTGATGCTTTTTCAACCTGATGCCCCTCACGAAGCAAAACCTCCGCAAGCATTTCAAGCATATCAACACTATCATCTACGACCAAAACCCTTGCCATGATTAACCTTTGATTACTTTTATGTGCAAATAAGAAATTAAAAATACGCGAATAGCTGAAGACAACGATGAGTCCTCACTTTTACGATCATGGATAAAGGAACATAATTGATGAACAGTTGTCCCCTGATCCTCGGCAACTTCATTCAGAACAGACCAAACCTTCGGCTCCAATGTTACACTTGTCCGCTTACCATGAATGATAACATTATATTTTTTAAGCTCATTCAAGCTAACAAAAAGAGATGCCTCTGCTGTTTCTACAACATGTCTAATGGTGAATTCCCCTCAAAAACACAAAAAACATTATTAAATCTAATACTAAGCTTATAGTAGCATGAGTATATTAGCACTCTATTAAAAAACAAGAAATTTAAACACCAACTATACTTAAGATAGCACCCCAAACACACAATACGACTTCAACTGCATGAAAAGAAGGGATGTGACTATATCTGCCATAGATTTTATGCTGATCAAAACGTAATATATCGACATGAAAGATCATATTAAACATTTTAAAACAATTCTGGATGATAAAGGCGTATTGCTCCCCGAAGACGGTATAGACGGTTACGTTTCCGGCTGGCGCGGAGAAATAGGCAGCACGCCCTGCGTATTACGCCCAACCTCAAGCCAAGAAACGTCACAAATCATTGCATATTGTGCGGCGCACAACCTGCACCTTATCCCACAAAGCGGTAACACAGGAATGGTCGCAAATTCCGTCCCCGATGAGAGCGGTGAGCAAATCGTTCTCAGCACGGAACGTATGAATAAAATTATCGATATCGATCCGATAAATAAATGTGCGCATGTTGGCGCGGGCGTACGATTGTCTGCACTGAATGACGCATTAGCAGAATACCACCTCTCTTTCCCTATCGATTTAGGGTCCGATCCGTGCCTTGGCGGCATGGTCTCAACCAATACAGGCGGCTCGCGCTATTTGAAATATCGCGGCGTTCGTGAAAATCTTATGGGCGTCAAAGCTGTTCTGGCCGATCATGACGGCACAGTAATTGATGATTTAAAACCATTGCATAAGAACAACACAGGCCTTGATATCAAACAATTATTCGTCGGTACGGGCGGCCTGTTCGGTATTGTAACCGAAGTGATGGTGCGCCTCTCCCCCCTACCCGCACAAAGTGCTACGGCACTGCTTATTCCGCGCGACATGGACGCGGCAGCGGCGCTTTTGATCGAGATTGAAAAATCATGCCATAACTATCTCAGCGCATTCGAAGGCATGTCCCATAACGCAATGCAACGCGCCCTATCCCATAACCCTGCGCTCACAAACCCGTTCGGACAAGACGACGTGCCGCATTACGCCATATTACTGGAACTCTCACGAAGCTGGCCTGAAAGAGAGGCAGAGCAACCGTTAAACGATGTACTCGAGAATATCCTTGCAGAATTATGGGAACGCGATAACGCCCCCCTTGAAAATGCATTGATCGGCGCGCCTGAAAGACTTTGGGCCTTACGTCATAGCATTTCCGAAGGTGTCCAAAAATCAGGCAAGCTTTTTGCCTTTGACATCTCCTTTAAACGCGGCGATTTCTTCCGTTTTCGCGAAGCTATGATTGAACGCTTGAAAACACACCACCCCGAACTGACCCTATGTGATTTTGGTCATCTGGGAGATGGCGGCGCTCATTTCGCTCTTGTGATCGACCGTGACGACACGCGCGCAAGCGTACCGTCCTATGAAAAGACAGTACGCAACTTTATCAATGACGCCGTTGTATTGGAATTCGGCGGAAGCTATAGCGCAGAACACGGGCTGGGCAGAAAAACCGAAGAGGCTTACGCAAAATATACACCCGATGAGGTCAAAGCGCTCACCCATGCGATAAAAACGGCAATAGCACCTATACCGGTTGGGACAATAAAAATATAAAAATTTGTGTGATGATAATGCTTTGTGATACAAACGCCCGCACATAAATTTGTTAACAAGGCAGTCAAAGCGTGGCTTTTTCGATCGGCAACATTGATATCAAAGACCCCGTCTTTTTGGCGCCCATGTCGGGCATCACGGATCTGCCATTTCGCAAGCTTGTCAAATCATACGGTGCAGGGTTGGTTTTTTCCGAAATGATCGCCAGCCGCGAGATGATTCAACAAACAAGCCATTCCTTAAAAATGAACGAAGATTACCGCGAAGAATTCCCGATGGCTGTACAGCTCGCGGGGTGCGATCCGCATGTAATGGCAGAGGCCGCCCGCATGAATGTCGATCGCGGCGCGGCAATTATTGATATCAATTTCGGGTGCCCCGTCAAAAAGGTCGTCAAGAAAATGGCAGGCTCCGCCCTCATGCAAGATGAAGAATTGGCGACAGAAATCATGGCGGAAACCGTACGCGCGGTAAATGTACCGGTGACGGTGAAAATGCGCCTCGGCTGGGCACAGGATCATAAAAATGCGCCGTCATTAGCAAAAAAGGCGCAAGATGTAGGTATACAAATGGTCACAGTCCATGGCCGTACGCGCGAACAAAAATACACGGGCAATGCCGATTGGCGCGCCATATATAAGGTCAGAGAAACCATCGACATTCCGTTAATCGTCAATGGTGATATCTTAACGCCGCAAGATGCCATTGATGCTATGAAGCAATCGGGCGCAGACGGCGTCATGATCGGGCGCGGATGTCAGGGCAAGCCATGGCTACTGAAACAAGTGATGGAATATTTACAAAGCGGTACGATCGGGCAAGAGCCATCAACCGCTGAAAAACGCGATTTGATCCTGTCGCATTATGATGACATCCTGAACTATTACGGCGAGCGCAAAGGCGTGCCCTTCGCCCGAAAACATCTGTCATGGTATTGTGCAGGATTTGAAGGCAGCGCCCAATTCAGAAATGAGCTGAATACAATTAAAGATCCGAAAATCGTACGTGAGAAATTGAATGAATTTTTCGGCGAACATATAAAAATCGCAGCCTGAATTTTAATAATGCGGCGGAATATCACGACGCGCTTTTTCAATTGATGATAATTTCCCATCATCTGACGTTTCACCTGATGCCTCATATTCCATCTGGTCTATTTTCGCCATAACTTTATCCAGCGCGCGTTTCAAACGATCAATTTCTTTCCATTGATCGGTGATTACCGCGTTTAAATCGGTGATTTGCTGCTCGTGATGCGCCAGCGTAATTTCAATATTAATCTGTGACTTTTCTTCCATGAGCAATCACCTATCACAAAAGAATGCTTTTAGACTAGAACTTTGATGCAAAATGAATAAAATGCGCCTCACGATGCACATGAAAACACGTCTTTATGAATGGTTATGCAGCGCGAAATTACTCCATTTCGTGATGCCTGCGCTTATGATCTATTTGGTGGCCGGCACGGTTGCCCAAAAATATATCGGCCTTTACGAAGCAACGAAGCTGTTTTTTGCCTCGCCGATCTATTGGCTTGGCCCTGTCCCGCTGCCCGGCATGCCTGTTTTTGTCGCGCTCATCGCGCTCAACCTTATTTTCAAGGTCGCATTCAAAAGCCCGTGGACAAAACATAATGCAGGCATCATCATCACGCATATCGGCGCGATAGCCCTCCTCGTTGGTGGGTTGCTTACCGCAATGTTCAGCAGCGAAGGATATATCGCACTCGCTGAAGGGGAAACAAAGGGACTGGTATCCGATTACCATATCCGCGAGTTTGTGATCACTGACGATGCAGGCAATATTTACGCGCTGCAAAATCATAACGATATCCATATCGGACAAATCATCGCACCGCAAAATGTGCCGTTTAAAATTAAGATCCTTGAAACATGTCGCAACTGCGCCATATCCCTGCGCGAAGAAAAAAGCGAAAACATGCAAGGTATGGCAAAGCAAATGCAGCTTAGTGATGCCCCCTTAAGGCAGAAAAACGAAGAAAACATGGCAGGGATGACATTTCAAATCATCCACCCCGATCATCAGGAAATTTTTGTCGCGATTGAGGATGTACCGCAAATTCCGCGCGTTTCCGTTCAAGATAAAGAATACAGCTTTATTCTGCGCCGACAGATCAGACCCCTGCCATTTAAAATTGAGCTGATTGATTTTGAAAAACAAAGCTACAAAGGTACGGATATGGCAAAATCCTATACCTCAAAGGTACGCATTATCGATGGTGATCTGCAATGGGATAGTGTCATTTCAATGAATGCACCGCTTCGTTACAAGGGCTACACCTTTTTCCAATCATCCTTCTTCGCTACAAATAGCGGTGAAGTTTCGGTGCTGGCCGTTGTTTGGAATGTCGGGCGTGCTTTTCCGTATATTGCCGGCTTTGTGATGGGCTTTGGCCTGTTATTACATATGTTTGTGCGATATCGCATGGCGGCTATGATTATATTGGCTTTGGCTTCCGTTACTATCGCGCCTCCCGCACTAGCGCAAGACGCTCCCCCACCACAAAAAACAAAACAAGCATTACCGATTGATGATTTTGCGCAAATCCCGATCCTCGATCAGGGGCGCATTAAACCCATCGACAGTTTTGCTCGCGCCTATTTAAAAACATTTTCCGGACGTGAAGGCGGTGCGACGCCATGGCTCATCGAAGTCTTACTCGACCCCGCCAGATCAGAAAACCGCCCGGTTATAAAGGTTGCAAACCCCGATTTATTGCGTGTGCTAAACCTTGAAAAGCGTAAAAACAAGCTCTACAGCTACGGCGAACTGAGCCGCGCGCTGAATGTTCAGCAGCCATTAATCTTGAAAATTTTAGAAGCCAAAGAAGAGGATTGGAGCCCGCAACACAGGGAGCTTATCATCCTACAGCAAAAAACGGTACAACTGCGCGCCCTTCTAAGCTCCCTCAGCTTATTTTTGCCCCTGGCGATGGACGCACCATCAAATGCCCCGAACACATTCAATCAATCACCGATCACATATTATAATACCAATGACGGGCACATAGAATTACAAAACATGATGCGCGCGGTTGTCCAAGAAAATGGTACAGACTTCACAGCCTATAGCCCAGAAGAGCAAAACCTTGCCCAAATCGCCTTCACCCTAAGTGCTTTGGAAGAGAACGGCAAAGCGCACAACCTGTTTAATGTCTTCCCCGATAGCGAAAAATGGCATACGCCGTGGCAAGCCATACAGGATGACGAGGCAAAACAAGCGCTGGCGCTATGGCAAGGCATGGCCTTGGCATATCATGCCGAAGATATAAAATCATGGAACGAAAACAGCAAAGCGCTGCGCGAGCTCTCTTCCGGCTATACTGATGTGCGCGGAGAGGCCATGCATGTTGAATATCTCTATAATATTTATAATCCGTTTTACATCAGCGCCCTTCTCTGCGGGGTTGCGCTTCTTTTGCTATGTGCCGGCGTTAAATACCCAAAAGCATATCACGCGGTGATCTTGCTCATCTGGAGCAGTATTATTATTCAACTGATCGGTATATCAACGCGCATATATATTCTGGAACGCCCGCCCGTCAGCACGCTTTATGAAACTGTTATTTTTGTCTGTGCGCTTACAATGCTGTATGGCGCGCTTGCCTATCGTAAAAACAAGGCCACGATGTGGTTATGGCTTAGCATTGGCCTTGGTCTTACGCTTCATATCCTGGGCTTCTCGCATGATCGCGACGGTGATAGTTTTGTTATGCTCAGTGCGGTTCTTAATACAAATTTCTGGCTGACAACGCATGTATTATGTATCACCGCGGGCTATGCCTTTTGTGCAGTTACCAGCCTGCTCGCACATATCATCATCTGCAAAATGGTTTTGCAGAAAAAACCACGTCCTGATCAGGCTTTGTTCGCTAATATGCATAGCGCGGCCTTGCTCTCCCTTTTATTCGCTGCGATCGGCACCGTTCTTGGCGGGGTCTGGGCGGATCAAAGCTGGGGGCGTTTTTGGGGGTGGGACCCAAAAGAAAACGGCGCACTGCTCATTGTTTTATGGCTGGTTTGGGTTCTGCATGGCCGCATTAGCGGACAGATGAATTTACGAAAGTTTACATATGGTATGGCCTATCTGTCGGTCATCCTTGCCCTATCTTGGTTCGGTGTAAACATCCTGAGCGTCGGTTTACATTCCTATGGGTTTACAGACTCAATGGCCATTAGCCTTGGCGTCTTTATTGCCCTTGAAACTGCCTTCATCGCAGGGGCGGGATTCTTGCTCAATGCGCAAAAAAAGAGGAGCACAGCACATGTATAAAGCCCTTGTCATCTTCCTTCTTATCGGCCTAGGGATTGGCATTGCCCTGTGGGATGTCATTGCCCCACCCGCAGGAACGCCGCAAAAAGTAGCTGCAGAACAGTATAAAGACGCGCCCGATGTAACTCTCCTCGGATTAAATGGTGAATCTATCCCTCTCTCCGATTTCAAGGGCAAAACCGTCTTCCTGAATATATGGGCGACATGGTGCACGCCATGCGTTGTTGAAATCCCGCAGCTCTTGGAATTGGCGGAACGCGAGGATATCGTCATGATTGCGTTGTCGGTTGACAAGGACGCGAAGAGCATTGAAAGCTTTTTGAAAAAACTACCGCAAGACAGCCAAAAACGCCTACAGGCTGATAATATCATTATCGCGCATGATACCGATCTGTCGGTTTCGATGAAAACATTCGGTTCAAAATTTTACCCTGAAACCTATGTGATTTCACCGGATGGTAAAATATTGAAAAAGATCGAAGGTATTGTTGATTGGCTAGGCGCAGATATCAAAGGCCTGATCGCACAAAGTAACGCCAGATAATAAATACTGCGCTACTTTTCCTCTTGCTGGCGTTGCCACATTTGTGCATAAACGCCGCCCTCGGCCAGCAAATCACCGTGACGACCGCGCTCAATTACTTTTCCTTGGTCAAGAACCAAAATTTCATCGGCAGACACAACCGTGGACAAACGGTGTGCAATCACAAGGGTCGTGCGCCCGCGCGACACATCTTTCAAACTTTGCAGGATATCTTGTTCTGTTGCGGAATCCAGTGCCGACGTTGCCTCATCAAAGAGTAAGATCGGTGTATCTTTTAGGATCGTACGCGCAATAGCAACACGCTGTTTCTCTCCGCCCGAGAGTTTCAAGCCGCGCTCACCGACCACGGTTTTATACCCATCCGATAATTTTTCAATAAACCCGTCAATACTCGCCATTTTCGCGGCGCGAATAACCTCTTCTTCGCTCGCTTCCGGGCGCCCATAGGCAATGTTGTAACGAATTGTGTCGTTAAACAAAACGGTATCTTGCGGCACAATACCAATCGCCGCGCGCAACGAGTTCTGCGTAATGTTACGCACATCCTGCCCGTCAATACGCACCGCCCCTTGCTGCACGTCATAAAAGCGGAAGATCAAACGGCTGATCGTTGATTTCCCTGCGCCGCTCGGCCCGACAATAGCAACAGTTTTCCCTGCTTCGACCTTGAAACTCAAACCATGCAGAATTTCGCGTTTTTCATCATATCCGAAATGCACATTATCAAATTCAACCTCGCCGCCTTGCACAGCCAAATCACGCGCTTCATCGGAATCTTCTACCTCTTTATCAATCTTGAGCATGGAAAACATGTCGTCCATATCCGTTAAAGATTGGCGAATTTGGCGATAGACAAACCCTAGGAAGTTCAACGGCATATAGAGCTGTATGAGGTAAATCACAACTAATACGAAATCACCAACGCTCATCTTGCCACTAACAACACCGTCTGCGGCCATATACATTACGATGACAAGACCAATGGCAATAATGGCGGCCTGCCCGACGTTAACGACGGTTAAACTCAGAACGGATTTAACGGCGGCATGTTCATAAGAGGCCAAAGATTTATCATAGCGATCAGCCTCATGAACCTCATTACCGAAATATTTCACCGTCTCATAGTTCAGCAAACTGTCAATCGCACGCGTGTTGGCTTCGGTGTCTTTTTCATTCATCGCACGGCGATATTTCAAACGCCATTCCGTCGTCACCAATGTAAAAACGACATATAATACGATGGTAAAGAATGTCACAACAGCAAACCAGATGTTGAACATATACCATAAAACCGCACAAACCATCAGGATCTCAACCAGTGTCGGCACAATATTGAACAGCATAAAGGTCAACAGGAACTCGATCCCCTTAACCCCACGTTCAATCACACGGCTCAGGCCACCTGTTTGACGATTCATATGAAAACGCATAGAAAGCGCATGCAAGTATTGGAACGTTTCAAGAGCAACGGTGCGCATTGCGCGCTGCGCGACATTTACAAATAATGCCTCGCGCATTTCCGCAAACACTACGGTCATAATCCGCGCGGCGCCATACGCCAACAATAAACCCACAGGTATCGTTAAGGCCAACGTACCTGCATCGGCCTGCTCTAATGCTTTTGATCCTTCGGTCATCAAATCGATGATCTGTTTATAGATCAATGGCATGTAAACATTAGTAACCTTTGCCAGCACCAAACAAACCATCGCCAGCACAACACGCATACGCATGTGTTTACTATTCTTAGGCCATAAATACGGCCCTAAAGTGCCCAGCGTATGCCACTGTGTATGTCCGGATGATGATTGATTGTTACTTCGCATAAAAATGTGTTACCACAGATAAGGTAGAATCACACACACATTTATTTTTTATATAAGAACTTTATTATTTATGACAATTACTATTTACGGCATAAAAAATTGCGACACAATAAAAAAGACACTTAAGTGGTTGGAAAATAACAACATCCCCCACACTTTTCATGACTATAAAAAAGATGGACTAGATGAACATGTTTTTAATCTGGCTATCGCACAACATGGGTGGGAAACAGTTATTAACAAGCGCGGCACAACATGGCGAAACCTTGATGAAACGATACAAAATTCAGTCAACGACGAGAATGCGTATGACCTTGCAAAAGAACAAACATCCATCATTAAACGTCCCATTTTGAAACATAATGAGAATATAACCATTGGTTTCAAAGAACCGATATACAAAAGTATACTTAAGGATGCGTTATAAGTGCATTTATTTATATTTCAGTGTATTGTGCAATTTATTTTACGTAGTTTTTTTTAGATGCAAAAAGTCAAAAAACCCACTGAAGAGGAAATAAAAGCGCAGCTAACGCGCATCCTTGACCATGAGGATTTTAGGCGTGCCACGCGCATCAAAAATTTCCTAAGCTATATCGTAGAAAAAGAAGTCTCGGGCAACGGCCACGATATAAAAGGCTACACAATCGGCGTCGAGGTTTTTGGCAAATCGGAAGACTTTGATCCGGATACAGATGCCTCAATACGCGTAGAAGCCACGCGCCTTCGTAAGACCTTGAAGCTATATTATTATGACGAGGGAGCAGATGACCCGATCATCATCAGGATTCCGAAAGGAAGCTATCGCCCACATTTTTTGAGAAATATTCCTGACGAAAATGAAACTGACCACAGAGATATTAAGAAAAAGTACCGCCGGCGCTCAGCTGCGATTGTGTTAATTCTTTTATGTCTCGCTGCTGCTTTATTTATATACCCCCCGACCCGCAGCTATATACATTCTGCAACTCATGCCAACGTCGTGTACAAAGTGGAGGATTTAATTCCGACTGTCGCGGTAATGCCATTTCGTATCATCGGGGATCAAGAAGCGGAAGAATTCGGCAATGGGTTTAACCAGAAAATCATCTCTGAATTGTCACGTTTTAATACATTAAAAGCGGTACAATCCAGCTCTATCATAAATGATAACTATACACAGAATCCAACGTCTGAGGCGCTTAGCGCGCTGGATGTAAATTACATTATTGAAGGCACGCTGAAACAAAAAGTCGACAGCTTTGACATTCAAATCCGCCTTCTGGATACCGATAAAACTACCTATATTTGGACATACAGACAAGAAGAGAATGTTTTACCCTCGGAAGTTGAAAAAACCCAAAATGAAATAGCCGGTTACATTTCCGGTCAAATCGCATCCCCCTATGGCGTTATTCAAAACTTAGAACAAGAGCGCATACGCTACTATACGTTCGAAGAAGCGAATTCATATCAATGTATCCTCGATTATTTTTCTTATTCCAATAACAAGAACGCAGCACACCACTTAAAAGTACGCGATTGCATGGAAAAAGTTGTTGCGAAAGAGCCGAACAACAGCAATGTTTGGGCCTATCTTTCATGGATATACGGCAATGAATTGCGCTATAATCACAACCCGACAGGCACAGCAGCACAGATCAGAAAGAAATCTTTAGACGCTGCAAAGAAAGCCGTTTTAACAGATCCTTCAAACAATACTGCCCACCAATATATGGCAAACGCAGCCCTTTTTAATTTTGATGAAAAAACCGCCCTTTTTCACATTCAACGATCATTAGAACTTAATCCGCATGACACAGAAACCATGGCCGATGCCGCCTGGAATTACGGGCAACTCGGTATGTGGGATAAAACCATAAAATATGCCTTAAACGCGGTAAGGGTAAATCCCGGACACCCACGTTGGTATCACGGTATTCTTTTTTCTTATTATTTTCAAAATGGTGACTATGAGAATGCTTTATTACACGCGCTTGAATCATACCAACAAGAAGTCCTAACGAGTAAAATTGCCCTATGCGTTTCCTATTACGGGTTAAGCAAACAAGAAGAGGCACAGAAAATTGTTGAAGACATTCAAAAAAATCATCCGGAATTCATTAAAAATCCGCGCGGCGCATTTGATACGTGGAGCTTTCGAAAGGGCTTCGTTGATAAAATTTTGATCGCCATACAAGGCGCTGGATTGCCTATAGAAATTGACTCTCCTGCACCATAAGGAACTGCCGGTTATTCTATATTCAAATGATGTAAAACATTAAAATCATAATGCGCAAAGTCAGGATTATGGGTTTTCGTTAACATTTTAAACTTAATATCATGCCATTTTTTTTGCTCCAGAGCAGGACGTATTTTACTCAGATTCATCTGATCTATCCTGCTTAGCGGGCTAAATATCCGAACACCAACATCATCAATAAAATCGTGGCCATGATGGTAATCATATGCCAGCATTAATGCCCAGGCCGCATCCATAAAATGCCCGCCATAAGAGGCGTAAACACGACCGTCATCTATGTATTCAAATATATACTCATCCCAGTCAATGCCTGCCGTAATAACATCTTTCCCCGGAACAAGTCCTTTATCCTCAAGTGCCTTCACGACAGAAATCGCCGACATATCGCCTGCTGTCCATATAACATCAGGGGTAATAGAACGATCCAGCAGGCGCAGAGCAGCGTTATATGATTTAGACTGGCTCCAAAAGCCCGAAGAAATTGCCGATAAAATGAAATCTTCATGTTCAGCCGATGCCAGAACCAACCCCTTCACGCGCTGATCAGATGCAACAGTTCTCTCTCGCCCTTGCACTGCGGACACATATACAAGCCCCTGTTCCGCGCTGCTCTTTTTCTTCTTGGCTTCATGATACAAATCCAAAGCCATGTCTTTCCCGACAGCTATGTCGTTTGGCACGATTTGCGCAATCCAATGCTTATACTTACCGCGCGGCCCACCGACCTCCTTATTCTTTGCATCGCCCAGGCCTGTATTAAAAACAATAAAATTTATCCCCGCCTCATCGAGCTTTTCAAATACAATCATATCGTCTTCGGAGGTTACATTAAATAACACAACATCCGGCTTTTCCTGTTGTTTTGACAGGTCATGGATAATTTGCAAAAATTTAATTTTATCACTCTGAAAATTATAAATTTTCAGATCCATTGATAACTCATGCGCCGCGATTTGCGCTACATCTATCACATTGCCCCAAAACCTTGCTTCAACGCTTGGTACAATAAGAGCTGCGCGTAACGATCTGTCCTTGTTTTCGATACTTGCATTTGCAACCAAGGAAAAGCTGAAAGCACCTAAAAAAATCCCGCATAAAACGAGTGTTCGGAATATGTGTATGCCGTGAAATCTATAAAAAATCGCCATCACTCCCACAGTAAAACGTTATAAACCCAACCATTGTGATAGAAGTATCACCGAAACGGAAAAAAACCATTTTCTCATATATAATAAAGACTTAGGACACGTACACCTAACCTAAAGAGCCGTTACATACGGTAAAAAACTTATATAACACGTAAAAAACCCGTCTAATGAGAACAGATAGTAAGCTTGATTAGAAACCATGACAAATATTTTTAAACTTTTTAGACGAGAATCAACGATGAAAAAGAACGATGACAACATTAATTTTCTGGATGACACCCATGCGGAAGAATTAAATCATTTTGTATTGAGCGAAGAATTGTCAGATTTTGAAAATGCCATTGATGAAAAAATCAAGCTAGCAGAAGGCCATGCCAAAGACTGTCTAGTACCGATTTTATCAATGATCAAAAAAGATATTCTTAAATCAATTTTACATTTTAAGAACGGTCAACTGTCATTTCACGAAGCATACGAAGAGGTCACATCCCTGTATGTATTCACGGAAATGTATTTCAAGTTTGAGGCCCAAGCGGAGAAATAGCACCTTAGATAAAGAGCGTAATTTTAACTTGTACATCTTAAGCGACGCACAAGACCGGCAGAATTGAACCTAATTTTTAGCTAGAGGACGATGACATGAGTGCACATAATATACAGAGCAAAATTATTAATATGGGACACATCTTTACGGCTGAAAAATCCAAAAGAAAGCCACAAAAGAAAACGTCTGTAAGACGCCTTTTAACAGAGGTAAAGGCCAAAAACGAAATTGAATTCTCTTACTTTTATTTTGAAGGCCCCGGGGTCAGCATCATGAGCATGACCAACAACATGATTGTATTGATGCACAACACTTTAAATAATTTACCGGATCAATATCACACGGTATCCAATCCGTTACGGTAATGCAAAAAACAGTTTAACCCCCCGTGTATGGGCCGACTTCCCCCCTCTCAACCGGCTCATACACCCCTTCTTTTTCCAGTAGATCCAAAACAGTTTTATGACGTGCGATCACCTCACCAAGAATTTCGGGCATGCGCTCTTTTTGTATGGGGGCCAAGCGCTGTGCCATATCAGCGAGTTCATACAGTTTCTTTGCACCAATATTTCCGGCACTCCCCTTCAGGCTATGTGCCGCCAATGACCATGCATTCAAATCACAGTCATTAACTGCGTTCTTTAAAAGAACGATATCCACGCGGGATTGCTTCACGAACAAAGAAATGATCCGTTTAATAAAGACAACATCCTGACCGCAATTACACCTCAAATCAGTAAGGTCGAGCGTATCAATAGCTTCAGAGCTCATCTTCCCCTCCACACTTATCCATAAACTAATACACTGTTAAGCATGCATTTCCTTGACGCTTTTTCATGAAAATTTGTATCTATATTACCATAGTATTTATTTTTGTGTTCACTTGATTTTAGGTTCAAGGGTTAGCCCCGCCTGAAAGGATTATGTATTATGGGTTTCAAAAAAACTTCTGAGGGTCGTGTCTATTTCAAAAACCCTGACAATGATGATAACCCCGCATCTCCCGTTAAGCCTGCGCCTTCGTCTCAAAAAGCAAAGGCGATTCCACAACCGGCCAACAAAACCCCGAGCGCAACATCGAATGCGGTAGCGCCAAAATCGGATTCCGTCTTGCCAAAAGACCAGATGCAAATGCAAATCCTACTACTTCTCAAGTCACTGAATACAAAGCTAAAAAGCTCAAGAGAAGATAATACAGAAATAAAAAAACAGCTTGTGACTTATAAAGCGACGATCAAAGAGCTAGAAGATTCCGCAAAAAAACAGCAAAAAGATTACCTGGACCTTGAACAGAAATTCGCGAAACGCCAAAACGAAAGCACGAAAAAGACATCACGTGTTGAAGAAAATCTCAAAACAACACTTGGCCAGATAGAAGAAGCAAAGAAACTTGTCAGTGCGCTAGAGGAAAAATCAAACGAATCGCTTCAAACTCTTAAAACTGAAATCGAAGAGAGAAAACAAAAAGAAGAAGAACTTACGAAAAAGCAAAAAACGCTGGAAACCGCGCAAAAGGAACAAGGCGTAAAAATGGTGGACAATGTCGCGGCTTACACGGCGCTCACCAAACGTGTTGGCGAGGCGGAAACACGCGCTGACGTTCTTGAAAACAAGATTGAGGAAAACACCTCCGAATATATGAAGCTCGATCGTAAAATCGATAAGATGATTGAAGATCGAAATCGCATTTTACGCAAAGTCGAACGCATTGAACATGCGGTTCTGGAAACGCGCGACGCTCTGAACGCAAAGGCAATGGTCTTGCTAACCGATCAGGGGATAGCGGGCGTTAACATGCCACAGCTAGCGGACCAAACATTACAAACGGATCCCCTTGCGCTGCAACGTCGTCTACATGAAGAGGCCATGCTACCGTGGTGGCGCAAACCCGTGCGCATACAAATGACCAGCCTTATTCTCGTGCTAATTGTTGTCATGCTCCTTGGATGGATCCTCAGTGCGGCGCGTCAGCCTGCTCAGATATCATCCCAAACGTTATCCCGAGCTGAGCCCCCAACGATAACGCTGCCCATCGTAGAGCCACAGTCGTTATACGAAGAAAATGACTACAACACATCAGATGAAGCGCAAAAAAGCTCTTCATGGGAAAAAAAAACCGGCATAGAGGATAACCTTTCCGCCAAGGCAACAGCAGACGCCGCCGGCTATATGCCCGAATATGAAAGATATGAAACCCCGACGGCACTTTATGACCCCACATTTGAGGAAGAAATCGCGGAAGTCGAAACGCCGGATGCTGCCGAAATTGATACAACAAGCAATAGCGATTATGGCATTCGTATCCATAAAGGCGCAAAAACAGCAGAAGATATACAGACAAAAACAACTGCAGAAACGCGCGCATCGTCTGTCAATGTTTTGAATACGAACGAATTAGAAGAAACATTTAATCGTGATGAAAACGCAGTTGCCATCGCATTGAATGATATTGAGCCGGGGGAACCTTCCTCCCCAACCATACCGGTAACCGCGATATCATCAAAACCGCAAGTACCGGTCACATCGAATATTTCATCCGACTATCTACGTGATTTAAAAAGCCGTATTAAGCCCGATCCTTCACTTACACCTGTCACAAAAAAGATTGAAAACCAAGCATTCAAAGGTGTCCCCGAAGCCCAACATGACATGGGCGCGATATATGTATCAGGCAACGGGCGTATTAAAAAAGATCTGAGCCGTGCGGCACTTTGGTTTACAGAAGCCGCAAATAACGGTGTTGCGAACGCTAAATACAATCTTGGTGTTTTATATCACCAGGGTATGGGCGTTAAATCTGATTTGGATAAGGCCATATCCCTTTATGATGAAGCGGCAAAAATGGGACACCCCGAAGCGCAATATAACCTTGGCATCGCCAATATTGAGGGCATCGGAACCCCTTACAACCCCGGGCGCGCCGCACGCTATTTCGAAAATGCCGCATCACAAGGCATCACAGAAGCCGCATATAACCTTGGCCTGATCTATGAAAACGGACTTTTGGGAGATGTGCGCCCGGATCTTGCTTTATCATGGTATAAACGTGCAGCAGATTCAGGAAGCCCCGAGGCACAAGCGGCATTGCAACAACTCGCATCTTCCCTAGGTATTGATGTTCGCGATATAGAGCGTGCGATTGCTTCAAATTCGCAGCCCCCCAAAAACGACAGTTCTTTAATTTCATCAATTCAAAAGGAATTAATGAGACGCGGACTATATCCGGGTCCTGTTGATGGTGTTATCGGCCCGATGACAAAAAATGCAATTGAAACCTTTCAGCGGGCTGCAGAAATACCGGTAACCGGAAAAGAAAGCGCAGACCTTCTTCAATATTTAAAGAGCGGAAGCACATACTAATTCACTGATTTTGCAACAATTTCAAGCTGCTTATCAATAAATGAACATTCCGGTCTTCGCATCAGACAATGGATACTTCCGACCATTAACTCATATTGATTTACATCATTAACAGGAACATGGGTTTCATGATTTATATCCCGAATCGTGCCGACACATAAATCCATTGCCTTTGGCATATCATCAGAAGCCCCCTCGTCTTCGCCCCATTTCAAAATATTACCGCAGCCATCATTTAAACTTTCGATATTTTCATGCGCGTTATACGGCTCAAGAGCCCCTATATACCCTTTGACAACTTTTGTACCAAGTTTGCTGAGCGCTATGTGACACTTCGCCGTTTCCCAGCGCTTGTAACATAGTTTCGCTACAGGGCGAATTTCAGGCGCACCGGTAATGCCATATCTTTTCATATCTTTCTCTACGCGCTCACTCGAATCAACCGGCGCTTTTACAACGTCGCGCCGATCTTCATCATCATTCCAATATTTTGATTTTCCTGAATTACTGCCGCTTTTTGTTGTATATGTCTGCGCATGTGTTAACGCCGGAACCAACAAAAACAATGTAAATAATAATAAAAATAAAGTCTTTTCACTTCTTAGCATTAAAAAAAATCCCTCAAACTTAAATCCAGCCACCACTTGCGTTTCGTGAAATGCTGATAGATAGTATGCACCAGTTTAGCATGCGAAAAACCCATGACAGAAGAAAAAAGCAAAAACAAATTTTTTTCAAAATTCAAAAAACCCGGAAAAAAAGTTTTTTGGGTCTGGGTTACGTATCAGGCCATAAAAGGAACGATAACCCTCAGCGTGTTCTGGATCCCCATGATTTATTACTGGTTTTTGAAATAATCCCCTTAAAATAACGTTTTTTTATACATCACTCTATGGTCAAACTCGGCGTTTTAGGACAAAATAAGTCCTATTATGACTTCTTTGAAAAAAACTGTAAAAAAGGTAACCCATATGTCTACGGGAAATGAAGAAATTGATGAAAGACTTCGGTTGGCATCTCCGACCATTTACGAAATCATCGCAACAGAAGGTGAAGAAGAGCTTGCACGTTCCCTGCCTTCTCTTGGTTGGTCAGGATTAATTGCCGGACTTTGCATCAGTTTCTCCATTTTTTGTGAGGGTTACATTAAGTACAATTTACCGGCCGAGGGAAATTACTTTCTGCTGGAAAACCTGGGATACACATTCGGCTTCGTTATTGTCATTATCGGCCGTTTGCAACTTTTTACTGAAAACACGATTACGGTTGTTCTCCCCGTTTTAGAAAAACGCACAAAACGTAATTTCATACGAACCCTGAAATTATGGGGCGTTGTGATGATGACCAACTTCATCGGTACGTTTATCGCCGCGTTTTTGGTGGTGCATTACAATTTTGTGCCGCCCGAACTACTCAGTGTATTCACCGAAATTTCACGTCATGCTGTTGACCAAGATTTATTGCACATTTTCCAAATGGCTATCCCTGCAGGCTTCTTGATTGCCTGTCTTGTGTGGATGTTGCCCAGTGCACGTGGCGGTACGGAATTCTGGGTTATTATCATGATGACGTATATCATCGCAATCGGTGACTTTGCGCACATTGTTGCGGGCTCAGCTGAGGCATTCTTGCTCTTACTACAAAGCCAAATTTCAGTTATGAAATGTCTTGGTTTCCTTATGGCAGCATCAGCAGGTAACATTATCGGCGGAACATTTATGTTCGCAGTTCTTGCCTATAATCAGGTCAAAAACGAACGATAACCTACGATTTAACAATCGTTTTAATGTTCATAAATTCACGCATCCCTATGGCAGCTAATTCCCTGCCATAGCCGGATGCCTTTACGCCCCCAAAAGGTAACCTCGGATCAGAGGCCGTTAATCCGTTGATAAAGGTTGATCCGGCATCAAGCTCCTCTACGGCGCGTTCAATTTCCGCTTCATCCTGAGAGCAAAAAACAGAACCAAGGCCAAAGCGCGTATCATTGGCTAATTCAATTGCCTCATCCAATGATTTTACGCGAAACAATAAACCCACAGGGCCAAATATCTCATCTGTATAAGCAACAGAATCTGTCGGGATATCCTCCAGCAAACCCGGCTTGTAGAAGAACCCCTTATAATCAATTTTTTCACAACCGCATAATCGTGTTGCACCAGCCTTTATCGTGGCGGAAACCTGTGCGCTAACGTCATCCCTGATTTGTTCACTTGATAACGGACCTACATCAGTCATGTTTTCCATCGGGTCACCAATCACCAACTGCTCATAGCGACCAATCAACGCGTTCTTAAAATCATCATAAATATCATCATGAATAATATAGCGCTTAGATGCGATGCATGTTTGGCCGTTATTTTGCACGCGCCCCTTTATGGCCAGATCAACCGCCAGATTAAAATCAGCAGACGGCATGACAATAAACGGATCACTACCGCCCAGTTCCAGAACAGATTTCTTCAGCATCTTCCCTGCTTGCGCAGCAACCGCGGCTCCGGCCGCTTCTGATCCAGTCAATGTAACGGCGCGCACACGATCATCTGCGACAATGCCTGCTACCTTATCCGATCCGATTAATAATGCCTGAAATTCATACGAGTCAAACCCTGCATCTTTGAAAATACCCTCTATCGCTATGGCACATCCCGGTACATTTGACGCATGCTTTAATATACCGACATTCCCAGCCATTAGTGCCGGCGCAGCAAAGCGAAACACCTGCCAGAACGGGAAATTCCAGGGCATCACGGCAAAAACACAGCCAATAGGCAGATATTTAACATATGCACGACGCGAATCATCTTCCATGGATACCGGCTCATCTGTCATAAATGATTGCGCATTCTCGGCATAGAAATCACATAAAGTCGCACATTTCTCGACCTCCGCGATTGCCGATGACAACGTCTTGCCCATTTCTGCGGTTATCAATTTTCCAAAGTCATTCTTACGTGTGCGCAAAATTTCCGCAGCAGCCTTCATTTTGACGCTGCGCTCTTCAATCTTACTTTGTTTCTGATGCACAAACGCGTCTTGCGAATTCATCAAGGCGCGCTCAATATCTTGGTCGCTATGCGTCTGATATATTTCGATAATTTCCCCGCTCGCCGGATTAACGCTTTGAATTGTCATTTTGCATTTTGCCTTTCTGCGTTTATTACGCCTATTCCCTATCACCTACGAATAAAATGTACCACGGGTTCATTTTTTTTTTGCATTCTTTTAAAACTTTGCCTATATACTTGTCCTACGCACGTGTCTCTGGCCGATCTTTATGATCTTTATGGTTATGCAACGGCGTAAACAATTTTAGACCGGGGCGGAGTGATAAGCTCCCAACCTTAGAGATTTGAAAGGGTTTACGTTATGAAACGTAATGTTGCTGCTGGCTGGGGACAGATTAATCCCCACATTGTTCATACGACATCATTGTCATCTTGTATGCTGCGCGCGTACAAGACGCAACACGGTGCGTCAACCGCTTTGGATTCCATGTGGTAAGGCATAAGCGCCTGTTCAACGAATAAGAACGGGCGCTGATCAGAGTTTTTGGATTATCGGGAACTTTGATCGAAGAAAATGCTTTAGTTATTAACCACATATTTTGAACCAAAGGAGAACCGCTATGAACACGGTTTTACCATTTACATTACGATCACTACCGCAGATCCCGCATGTATTTGACAATGCGGATGATGTTGTACGCGCCCTTCGCCCTGCTTTGCCGACCTATACGCTCAACACAACATTGATTGAGGATACAGCAAATCGTTTCATGAATAACTTTGACGGCAAAGCGGCTTTCGCGGTGAAAACAAACCCGCACCCATCTGTTATTCAGGCTCTTTGTAATGCAGGCATGAAAGCATTCGACGTGGCATCATTGCCGGAAATCGAATTGGTACGCAGCATTTCAAAAACAGCCGAATTATTGTTCATGCACACTATCAAATCACCGGAAAGCATTTCATGCGCTTATTTTGATTATGATGTGCGCACCTTCTCGCTTGACCATGAAGACGAGCTTGAGAAAATTGTCGAAAACACAAAAGGTGCAGATGATTTGAACCTGTTTGTGCGTATCGCATTGCCAAAAAATGATCAGGCATCTATCGATTTTTCAAGCAAATTCGGCGCGTTGCCTGCTGATGCTATTCCATTGCTACAGGCGGCACGTAAAGTTGCAAAGAAACTTGGCGTTTGCTTCCATGTCGGAACACAAACATCCGACGCGGCGTCATATGGTAATGCCATCAACCAAATCAAAAACGTAATCCGTGATTGCGGCGTAGAGGTTGATGCCCTTGATATCGGCGGCGGCTTCCCAGTGCCATACGAAGGCGAAGATGTACCGAGCATTGAGAACTGCCTTAATGTCGTCAGAACAGCGCTATATCACGCAGAACTGGATGACTTAGAATTAATCGCTGAGCCCGGTCGTTGCCTGGTTGCACAAGGCGGTTCGTTAATCGTACGCGTAGAATTGCGTAAAGGCGATCTGCTTTACTTAAATGACGGTACATATGGCGGTCTGTTTGATGCCGGAGCAATGCTTCGCACGGCTTATCCTGTTCGCGGTATACGTGATAACGCCAAATTCGAAGACGCACTTTCACCGTTCCGTTTTACCGGCCCGACATGCGACTCACTCGACATGATGGACGGCCCGTTTATGTTGCCTGCGGATATCAAAACAGGTGATTGGATCGAAATTAAGAATACAGGTGCATACAGCCACGCGCTACGCACAAATTTCAATGGTTTCGGCGAGAGCGATACAGTCTATGTTTCGCGCTAAAACACAATAAAATACTGTCGAAAGACCACCTCGAAACCCGCTGTCACAGCGGGTTTTACTTTTGTTAAAACGACATCATTATTTTCTATGCAAACACAAAAATTAAGCATATAGAATGATTAGATAACCTTTTACATGGAGTGATCCAATCATGATGCTCGTTCCTAACTATGTATGCCAAAGCTCGATTCACGGCCTTGGACTTTTCGCAAAAGAGTTCATTGCTAAAGACACAATCATTTGGCAATTCGATTCAAGAATCGACCGCTGCTTCACAAAAGAAGAGTTTGACGCTCTTCCTGATGAAGCAAAACAATATTGTAAAACCTATGGATATTTCTGCCCTGTTGACCAAACCTATCAGATGGAAATGGATAACGGGCGCTTTACCAACCACTCATACGAACCCAACACCTATTTCAGCCCGTGCCTGAAATACTGGCATGCGAAAAAAGATATTTTCCCACATGAGGAGCTAACATCTGATTATCGTGAATTTGATGCAGGATGGGAAAGCTACGCACATATGTTCCCGCAAGTGGCAATGGTTGCGCAAGCTACCGTGGTTACAAAAAAAGCGAACGGGAACTTCCGATAGCAACCGCATAAAATACAAAAGCCCCTGATATATATTTCGTCAGGGGCTTTTTTATGCTTATATCTTTTCTTCCGACTCTTGCTGCTCCATCGCACGTTCATACATATTTTCAACCTCCGGCGGCAAATCGATCATTTGCATCACCTTCTCATCTAAACGATTGAGCGTATTCCCCGACAGCTTGGTCATTTCAACATCACGAAGGCTGTTATTCTCCACGGCTTCTTTTACTTCCTGCGCAAAGCCATCCTTTTTATTTTCGCGAATATCCTCCTCGATCTGATCTTCTATGATCTTGGCGATCTTATCCTCGACCTTATCGCGTTCTTCGGGCGTCATGGCCGCCAGCTCCTCTTCTGTCAGCCCCATACTGCTGAGGATACGCTCACGCCATTTTTCTTCTGTTGATTTTGCCATATATTCCAGGAAATCCTGCACTATGGCTTCGGCCTCATCAATTTCGTCCTGCGACGCTTCTGATGCAATAGTTTGCGCATAAAACAACGTTTTTGCCGTTTCTTGCGCCAAAGGCTCTTGCGCTACATAGGCAATGTTTTCCTGCTTGGTTGTATTTTGCGGGTTATTTTTGCCTGTTTCCTGCGCCTCATCTCCAGCAGCCGCAGCAACCGTCTTTTGGACAGACCCTGTATACAACGCGGCATTAGGATCAATTTTCACAATATTCTCCTGCTCGTTTTCATTTCAGTCGAAAGAAAGAACAAGCAAGTTAGATGCCAGTTTAGGGTTTTAGCTCAGGCGATTAAGGAAATCATCATATCCGAATGACTTGACCAATTCATATGATCCGTCTTCGTGCAAGATACCGATATCTGGCAACGGCATGCCGTTAAAGGTTGTATTCTTAACCATCGAATACTGCATCATATCGGTAAAAATGAGGCGAGAGCCAATCTCCAGCTTTTGATCAAAACTGTATTCGCCAATCACATCACCGGTCATACAGGTCTTACCGCCAAGAATATAGCTATGGGGTTTTTCACCCTTTTCGCCGCTATCGATAATATTGGGGCGATACGGAACCTCTAAAACATCCGGCATATGGGTACTGGCCGATGTATCCAATATCGCATGATTGCCGCCTGCCCGTTCAACAATATCCAAAACCGTAGAAACCAGATACCCGGCCTCATAAGCGAATGTGCCGCCGGGCTCTAATGTTACTGCGATGTTATGCTCTTTTTGAAAGGCGACCAATGCATCACATAGAGCAAATAAATCATAATCAGGATGCGTCATATAATGCCCACCGCCCAAATTTATTTTCGAAACATGTTGAATCGCAAATGCAAATTCGCTCGCCACATGTTTAATCAACGCAACGGAATCCTGCGCCATGTTTTCACATAAATTATGAAAATGGAGCATATCAATTTGCGCCAGAACATCTTCGCTTAATTCTTCTTTATGTACGCCGAAACGTGATGACGGAGCAGACGGATCATAAAGGGATGAGTTTTTAACCAGTGATATTTGAGGATTCACACGCAGCGCAATCGTCGCATTTTCATGACGCGCCCGCACCATCGGTGCAAAGCGTTTCAACTGGCTCACGGAATTGAAATAGATATGATCACTATATTCCAACACATCGCGCAGTTCATCCTCCGTATAGGCGGGGCTATAGCAATGAACCTCTTTGCCTGATCCGATACCGCCGAAATGCGTCGCACCCATGCGCGCCTCGAACAGGCCGCTGGCGGTTGTTCCGTCCAATGTATCCTTAAACACATCAAAAACCGAGAACATGCTAAACGCCTTGGTCGCGAGCAGGATTTTCACGCCTGTTCGCTCTTTTACCGTTTTTGCAACCGCCATATTGCGTTTTAACGCAGCAATATCCGCAACATATGCGGGGGTTGTTATGCCCTGCAACGCTTTATGCTGCATATTTTGCACGCTTTTCAGTTAGTTCACCAAGATCCGCATCAAGTTCTTTCACAAACCATTGCAAGCCCTGCTTGGCGACCTCTTCCATAAACGGGTTCGGGTCAAGCTGCTCGACATTGAAGACACCGGCTTCTTTACCCCAGAAGCCTTTAGCCATCATAATCGCACCTGTTACCGGTGGCACGCCTGTTGTGTATGACACGGCCTGCGCCTCGACCTCTTTATGCGTTTGCTCATGATCACAGACATTGTAAATCAAAACGGTTTTCTTTGATCCGTTCTTCATACCTGTAATCACACATCCGATCGACGTTTTACCGGTATAACCATCCGCCAGTGATGACGGTTCAGGCAATAAAGTTTTCAAGAATTGGATCGGTACAACCTCAACCCCGTTATGCACCACAGGATCAATGCGGGTCATGCCGACATTCTGCAATACTTCCATGTGTTTGATATATTCATCACCAAAAGTCATCCAGAAACGAATACGCTTCAGACCCTTGATGTTTTTCACAAGCGATTCAAGTTCCTCATGATACAGAAGGTAGCTCGCTTTCTCACCGACTTCCGGATAATCAATCATCTTGCGATATTCCAATGGCTCAGTTTCAATCCACTGACCCGCTTCCCAATATTTACCGCGCTGCGTTACTTCACGCAGGTTGATTTCAGGGTTAAAATTCGTTGCAAACGCCTGGCCGTGATCGCCAGCGTTACAATCAATAATGTCGATATAATGAATTTCATCAAACAAGTTCTTCTGCGCGTAGGCACAATAGATATTCGTCTGACCCGGATCAAAACCGCATCCCAAAATTGCGGTAATACCCGCCTCTTTGAACTTATCCTGATACGCCCACTGCCAATGATATTCGAATTTGGCTTCGTCAATCGGTTCATAATTGGCAGTATCCATATAGTTCACCTTAGTTTCAAGACATGCATCCATAATCGCCAGATCCTGATACGGCAATGCCATGTTAATCACCAATTCAGGGCGCACCTTCAGGATCAGATCAACCGTATCCTGCACCACATCTGCATCCAATTCAGAAACACCGATCTCTACGCCATGCTTGGCACGGCACAACGCCTGAACCTTTTTACATTTTGATAATGTGCGGCTCGCCAGATGGATTTCTGTAAATATATCCTTGTTCATCGCGCATTTTTGCGCCACTACGCTACCTGCTGCACCTGCGCCGATAATCAAAACCTTCATTCCTGAAATCCTTCCTGTAAAACGTGTATCAGAGCCTCATTTATATAGTTGAAAACACCAAAATATCAAGTATAAGAAGATATGCTTGATTATATGAATTCAAAAGACGGTTTTTTGCACCTGCCCGCAGATGAGGCACATGCACCTAATGACGCGAAAGCAGTCATAGTTCCATTTGGTCTGGAAGCCAGCGTGAGCTACGAAGCCGGCACATCGAAGGGGCCGCAAGCCATTATTGATGCATCACCGGAGTTGGAGCATTTTGACGAAGTCTTTTGGAAAGAGGCATTTCGCGATTACGGCATTGCGACCCTGAAAGAACCGCAGATCAAAACACCATTGCCTGCGGCACTAGATCAGTTAGAGAGCATTATCGAGGCATTATTGGATGCAGGGAAATTCCCTCTCGTTTTGGGCGGTGAGCATTCCTTGAGCGCAGGCGCAATTCGCCCCTATGCGCGGCGCCATGAACAACTCACCATTTTACAATTTGATGCCCATGCGGACCTGCGTGATGGCTATGACGGTGAACATTTCTCTCATGCGGCAGCGATGCGACGCTGCTTGGATCATGACAATATCCGCCTCGTTAGTGTGGGTATCCGTAACATTTCTGCCGAAGAAATTCCGTTTTATGAATCCGATTCGAATCGTATTGATATCTTCTGGATGAAAGATAAAAAACAATGGGATGCCTCCGCCGTTGCAAAGGCCGTCGGCACAGGTCCAACCTATATCACCTTTGATGTTGACGGTTTCGACAGCAGCATGATGCCTGCAACAGGAACGCCTGAACCGGGCGGACTGTTTTGGGATGATGTAATGGATATCCTTGATCTGGTATCAAAACAGGCGCCAATTGTAGGTGCCGATATCGTAGAGCTTAGCCCGCGTGATGGTTTACATGCTTGTGACTTCCTCACGGCGAAACTTTGCTATAAAATCATGAGCTACGCCCTGCTATCACGCTAATAAACCCCAAGCGCTTCATACAGATCAAGCCCTGCCTTTGCCCGTTCATATGACGCATTCAGATATGCCAAACGTGCCTGACGCTCTTTTTCTTCAAAATGCGGCGCACTGCTTGCATATTTTTGCGCAGCCACCGTTTCCTTTTTCACGCGCTCATACGCCGCCTGCAAGGCAAGATACTGCTCTTGTGCCTGCCTGTAACTCACAAGCTTTTGCTCATACTCCATTAAAAAGCTGAAAATACGTTGCTCAAACACATCGAAATCCGCATCGCACTCACAGGCGAGTTCAGCTTCTTTCAGATGAACATTGCGAACGGCATGCCCGAGCTTGACGCGCCACGAAAATTGATCTGAAACATAAACCTGATCAGAAATACCGAATAACTGGCTAAGTTGCTCTACTGTAAAATGTACTTGTAAGCGATCTTGCGCCAACCCTTTATTACGCAAAAGCAAGGCATGCTTTGCCGCGCGCACCGCGGGCGCCGAAGCAAATACTTCGGCCTCAGAGGCGAATAAAGGCATTAAATCGATTTCAGGCAAAGGCTGATTTTCTCGTAATATTTCCGCAACATATTCAGGCATCAGGTTCGTATGCTTTGCCAACCCCAAAATAATCTTCTGCTCCCTCTCGCGCATGGTCATAACCTGCGCCGAATCAACATCACCCGTTACATCAGGACGAACGCCTAAAATATTCTTATACCTTTCTTTTTCACCATCAATAATGCGCATTTTTTGAAAGATATAACGATACTCCAGATAGAGTTTCGATACATCATATACTGATATTGCTTTGGGGTTGTTATACAACAGAACCAAAGCGTCATAATCTTTGATATCAGTTACTTGCGAAGCATCGCTCGCATTTTTCATCAATGCCGCATCCATTAACTTATTAAGCGCCGCATCACCCGAAAAACTCCACCATTGTGTAAGGGCATGATCTTTCTGTGCCCTGACAAATGAAATGTTATTAACAGATTCTTTGTGATACAAAGAAATGGCATTTCCCTGTTGCGCTCCACCTGATGGCAAACAGCCGCTCATCATCAAAACGGCAGCAAAATTCACAAATAAAATATTGCGCATGATATGATTCCCCTTGATATGCCATAATACCCTGATCGCCTCCCCCCACAAGGATAGTCCCAATATCGATAAAAATTAACTGTGCAGTCTTTTAGAACAACTTTTAAAATCTGATGTTTATGACATAAATTTAACAAACAAAACGGATGTTCTTTAGACTTAAATCGTATAGTATTCGTTCAACACAAACATAGAAAGCTTGAAATGAACGGCTCGCGCAGGCGCAATGGTCGAATAATAATTATGGCGGGTGCATCTTTGCTATTGTCTTCATGCGCGGGCGACTTTACCGAAAAAGTCCGCCAATCCCTACATTTCGGATCACATTACAACGCGTCCGAAACACCGGAAACGCCACAAGTTTCCATTTTAACCGACACCCCGTATTGGTGGCATATTTACAACAATGATGCGCTGAATACGATGATGCAAAAGGCATTTAATGATAATCCGAGCCTGAACCAAGTGCGCGCACGCCTTGTACAAGCCCAAGCGCAAGCAAAAGTAAGCCGCGCGGGCCTCTTCCCAACGCTGAGCGCAAGCGGTCAGGCCAGCAAACAAGATGGCGATAACGCACAAGATTCCACTATTTACAGTGCCGCAGGCGCAGCAAGTTATGAACTGGATTTATGGGGTAAGAACCTTGATGAATTTAACGCTTCAAAATCATTAGAGCGCGCCAGCAAAGAGGACATCAAAACTGCTATTGTGTCCTTAAGCGCGAACATCGTTGAAAACTGGCTTGATATCCTATCCCTGAATGATCAAATAAGCCTTGCCGAAACACAAATTGAGAACAACAAAACCATATTAGAGCTCCAGGAAAAGCGCTTTGAAATGGGAAGCGCACGCGCGCTTGATATTCTGCAACAGCGCGAGATCCTCGCCTCCTCCGAGAGCTTGTTGCCGGACCTACTCTCATCGCGCCAACAATCATTTAACAATCTCTCAATATTGATCGGTGAAATGCCGGGCGCGCCGATTGATATTACATTGCGTGAATTACCAGAAGCCCCCCCTATCCCTGCGGCCGGATTACCGTCTGATATTTTGGAAAACCGCGCAGATATCGTTGCCAGTTGGAATAGGCTGGCATCCGCAGATTGGGCATCGAACGCCGCGTTTAAAAACAGGCTACCAAACTTTGAACTAAACGCCACATATACAACTAGCGCGACTAAGCTATCGGCCTTGTTTGAAACATGGTTGCTTGATATGGCGGGGCAAATCGCGTTACCGATCATTGATGGCGGACGCCTGCGTGCAGAACAAGCCAGACAAGAGGCCATCGCTGATGAACGCTATCATGCCTATCGTGAAACGGTGCTGAACGCCGTTAACGAGGTTGAAAATGCCTTAACCCGCAACACGTACCAAGACCAAAAGCTGGATGTTTTAAACATGCAATATGATGCGGCAAGCAAAACATTGGAACAGGCACAAATCGGATATGCAAACGGAGATAGCTCTTATATTAACGTGTTAAACAGCCTCAACAGTACGCAATCACTTGAACAGCAAATCACCCGTGAAAAATTATTGCAGGCAAAAGAACGCGTGCGCCTTTACCGCGCCATTGGCGGACGTTTATGGGCTGATGATTATTTAAAACAAAACCAAACAGAGGAAGCCGAATGATATGAGTGAATTAAACGTCCCCCATATCCCGAAAGAAGAAAAACCGCAATCCATATGGCCGCGGCTTATCCTAACATTTCTTATATTGGGCGCAGCGGTTGCGGTTGCCTCTTACTTCATTGCCTTCCCGAAAAAAACCGAAAAGAAAAACCAAGACGAACATAAAGTCGTGTTGGTAACAGCGGAAACTTTCGAAACGGGCGATCACCCTGTAATTGTTGAAGTCATGGGGCAAGTCACCGCAGCCCGAGAAATTAACCTGAAGGCACAAGTATCAGGCGAAATAATCAACATAGCAGAGAACTTCATTCCGGGCGGCTTCATTGAAAAAGGTCAGGAAATCGTCAAAATTGACCCGCGTGATTATATGTTGGACCTTGAAATGCGCCAAGCGGCCGCAAAACAAAGTCAAGCCGACTTAATGTTAGAAGAAGGCCAACAAAAAATTGCGCAAAACGAGTTAAAAATCCTGCAAGACACCACAGGAAAAAAACTCAAGAGCACCGACCTTGCCTTACGTAAACCGCAACTGGAAAGTGCACGCGCGGCGATGGAAAGCGCACAATCAGCAGTGAAGACAGCGGAAATAAACCTTGAGCGCACAAGTGTTTCCGTGCCTTTTAATGCTCTGATCACAGAGCGCATGACAAATCTTGGCAATGTCATATCTACCCAAGACACGCTTGCCACACTGGTCGGGACGGATGAATACTGGATTATGGCCGACATTCCTGTTCATAACCTGCACTGGATAGAAGTCCCGGCGGCGAACGACGATGCACCGGGGTCTAACGCCAGCATTCAAATGGACCGTGCACGCGGTCAACGACAGGGCCATGTTTTAAAAACGAACGGCAAGCTTGATGAACGTAGCCGCATGGCCGGCATACTGATCTCTGTGCCTGATCCGCTGTTGTTGAATGATAATGCGCCTGATGCCGCGCCGTTGGTAATTGGTGATTTCGTAAAAGTCAGCATCACAGGTAAAACACTCAAAGATATCCTGAAACTTCCAAAGCAATATATTCGTGAAAACAGCACGATTTGGGTTTTACGTAACAATACACTATTAACCCCCAAAGCCGATATCATGTATGAAGATCGCAACTACGCCTATGTTTATGCTGAAATTGAGAAGAGCGACATGATTGTCACATCAGACATTATCACGCCTGTCGATGGCATGGAGATAGCGTTGCGCACAGAGGAAAAGCCCGCTGCAAACGATAACATGCAGGCAGATCAGGAATAAAAAAACATGGCGCATTTCGACAAAAGCGAATTGGAAAACATAAAACCCGGCCCCATTGCATGGATGGCCTCACACCCTGTTGCTGCCAATTTGCTTATGATCGTGATGTTGGTGGGCGGCTTCCTTATGCTTTACACAAGCAAGCAAGAAGTCTTTCCCGAATTTTCAATGGATATGGCTACCATCACAATGAGCTATCCGGGAGCCAGCCCAGCCGAGGTTGAGCAAGGGATCATCCTTTCGATTGAGGATGCCGTAAAAGACATTGACGGTATCGGCGAAATGACCTCTGCTGCATATGAAGCGTATGGTCACGTTATAGTCGAAATTGATGACGAAGAAGAAACCTTACGCATATTGCAAGACATCAAAACAGCAGTAGACAGCATAACAACCTTCCCGGTTGATGCAGAGAACCTGACGGTTACCTTGAACAAAAACGAAGAGGTTGTGATCACCCTCGTTCTTTCAGGCAGCGTCAGCGAAAATGTTCTTCGTGATACCGCAGACGTCGTCAGGTCACGTCTGGAACAACATAAAAATATCAGCCTTGTCGAGCTAAGCGGAACACGTGACCACCAAATTCACATTGAAATCTCGCAAGACAATTTACGCAAATACGGACTGACCACACAAAGTGTCGCCAATATTGTCGCGCAAACATCATTGGAGGTTGGCGGTGGTTCATTAAAAACCGTTGCGGGTGAAGTATTGGTGCGTATGACAGAGCGCCGTGATTTTGCGCCAGAGTTTAAAGACATCCCCATCATCAAAAACGACAGCGGTAGTGTTGTTTATCTTGGAGATATTGCAACCATCACAGATACGTTCGAAGATATAAACATTCATGGCACATTTGATGACAAACCCGCCGTGCGCATGGATATATCATCTACAGCAATGCAAACACCTGTGCAGATATCCAATGCCGTGAAAGAAGTTATGCACGATTTGGAAAACGAGCTTCCCGGCGATCTACATCTTGCGATTACCCGCGATTCATCAGAGGTCTTCCAACAACGTGCAAACTTGCTCGTTAATAACGGCCTGCTGGGGCTTGTGCTGGTGGTTATTTTCCTCACCCTGTTTTTGGATGTTCGCCTTGCGTTTTGGGTCAGTATGGGCATACCGATTTCTTATATGGGAGCATTTCTGCTGTTCCCCGGTGCTCATTACTTCTCGATCAACATGGTTTCGATGTTTGCCTTTATCATCGCCTTGGGGATTGTTGTTGATGACGCCATTGTTGTCGGTGAAAACATTTATCACAAACGAGAACAGGGATTAAAGCCCCTCGCAGCCAGTGTCGAAGGTGCGCGCCAAATGGCGATTCCAGTCTTCATCAGCGTATTAACCAACATCATCGCGTTCCTGCCTATGTTTTTCATGCCGGGATTCATGGGGAAAATTTTTAGTATTATTCCCGTCGTCGTGATTGCCACATTTATCGTGTCCCTCTTCGAGAGCTTATTCATCTTGCCGGCGCATTTAACATTCCAACAATCTAAGAATGTTAAAAACGCATTCCTGCAACAAATTATCGGCTTTCAAAAAGGGTTTAACAAAAAATTCAATAACTTTATTCAAAACAGATATGTTCCGTTTTTGCACAAATCATTATCCTATCGATATATTTCTCTCTCGGTGTTCTTGTTCATTTTGATCTTCACAGGCAGCTACGTTGCCAGCGGCCGCCTGGGCTTACAAATGTTCCCGCGCGTTGAATCCGACTTTGCCTATGCGCAAGCCGTATTAAAGGTTGGCTCTCCCCGCAAAGATGTCAAAAAGATCGAAGAAGACCTTATTCACGCGGTTCAAGAGATCATCGTAGAAAATGGCGGGGATACCCTGTCTAAGGGCGTATACTCATCGGTTAATGAAAACGAAATAACAATCTATGCGTTCTTAACCGATCCTGAAATTCGCCCTGTCAGCACAGCAAAAATCACAGAGCTTTGGCGCGAACGCGTCGGGCCGATTCCGGGCATGGAGAAATTGAGTTTTGAATCAAATCACGGTGGCCCGGGATCCGGTGCCGATCTGTCTATCGAAATCAGCCACGATAACACCGACATCCTTGACGAGGCTGCGGTTAAACTTTCTGAAATTTTATCTGAATACCCAAGCACGCAAGATATCGATGACGGAACCGCGCAAGGAAAACGCCAATTTGACTTCACCCTCACTGATTTAGGGTACGCACTTGGCCTGACCCCTGCCGATGTCGGGCGACAGGTACGCGGATCTTATTACGGTAGTGAAGCCTTAAAACAGCAACGAGGACGTAACGAAGTACGCGTCCTTGTTATGCTGCCCGAAGAAGAGCGCAACTCCAGCTACCATTTCCAAAATGCCATGATCAAAACACCGGATGGCGCAGATGTTATGCTGTTTGATGTTGTCAAAGCCGATGTCGGCCGCGCATATACAACAATTAATCGCCGAGACAGTCGCCGCGTTGTAACCATTGAATCACGCATCAACCCGCCATCGGAAACAAATTTGATTAAGAATGCACTAGATACGGAAATAATGCCTCAATTAATGCGTGAATATCCCGGCCTGTCTTATTCTTTCGAAGGACAACAAGCTGATATGAGCGAAAGCTTGCAGTCCTTGTTTATCGGAATGTTCGGGATCTTATTTGTTATGTATGCGATTCTAGCCATTCTGTTCTCGAGCTACAGCCAGCCGTTCATGATTATGATTGCCATCCCTTTCAGCATGGTCGGTGCGATTGCAGGCCATTATATTATGGACATGCCGATGAGTATTGTTTCCATGTTTGGCATTATCGCCTTGGCCGGGGTTGTCATTAACGATTCCCTGATCTTGATCGATCGCGCAAACCAACTCCGAGAAGAAGAAGCACATCACTTTAATGCCGTCATCAAGGCCGCATCACAGCGTTTCCGCCCGATTATTCTAACGACATTAACAACATTCCTTGGGCTGGCACCAATGATGCTTGAAACATCCTTGCAGGCGCGCTTTCTTATTCCAATGGCAATTTCATTAGGGTTTGGGATTGTGTTTGCAACATTCCTGACCTTATTGCTTATCCCTGCGCTATATATGATCAACGAAGATATTCAGCGAAAAATCATTGGAACCATTGATTTCCTTAAGGGAAAGCCACGCTCTTACCATGGGGGGGTAAATTAATAATCCCATTCCCAAAACACGCCGCCGCCCGCTTGTGCATCCTGACCGATTTCACTTTCTAATGTGATAGTCGGGCTCAGCTCAACTTCAATATTCGCTTTGCTGCTTCCGGGCTCTGATCCTGTTTCAAACTCAAGATAAACATTATCCGTAAGGTACTTCCCTGCGCCAACTGTTGCGCCGCCTTCTTCATTCGTCTCCACAGTCAAATCATCCAGGCCCGTAACCGCGCGGAAACCACCTATCGGATCAAAGCCGCCGCCGCCATTTCCGGAAAACCGCTGAATTGTTTGTGTCAACTGCACGGCTTGAAACGGGGTTAAGCGCTCCATGCTTTCACCAAATAAAATACGCGCCATTACTTCGTCCTGCGGCAATGCAGGAACGGATGCAAATGTAATTTCCGGCTTGGTTGTGCTGCCACCGATAAGTACCTGTGCGGTGACATCACCCGCATCGGTTTCCGCCACAATATCCATTTTCGGATATGGCGGGATTGAACCACCGAATAAAAGCTGCGCCTTACTGAGTGTGAATTTCTTACCAAACTCACTGTATCGACCGCGCAGCACATCAAAAGAGCCCATAAATTGCGGATCATTGGCAAATCCATCTATTTCCAGCTGACCACCAAACTCCGCATCCAGCCCCCAACCACGGACGAAAATCTGACGCGGCGCATCCACGATAACATCTAATGCAATCACACTCAGCATATCATGCTCGGGCTTTTTCTGCGCCTTTTGCTTTTTCTCGATGTTAAGCTGCGGGATACTGGTTGCAAATTTTTCCGGTAACTTCACTTCTATTTTATTCGGGCTGATTTTACCGTTTAATGCATACCCCTCAGGATCCCCCTTCAGGCTGATATTCGCGCTCATAGTGCCGTTCAACATATCCCCTTTCAGGGCATTCAAATCTTTGATTTTCGCCGTAAAATCCACGCTTTGCGTTTTGATATTATATGCACCACCCGCATTCATCGTGCCTTCAGCTTTATCTTTCATGCTCAGACGCTCGATGGTCACGATATCGTTTTCATATAACGCCGATAAGGCAATATCACGCACCGCCACATTTAATGACGCATTTCGATAAGATGCCGTATTCGCCTGTATTTTTGCACGCTGCCCTGCTTCTCCGACATTAAAATCAACATTAAAGCTTAGCGGCTTAATTGTATGATCTGCGCCCACATATTCTCGATATGCCGATAACCGTTCCAATGTGCCTGAAACTTTACCGCTGACGGCAGACGATGCACCATGATATGTCGCGTTCCCGCTCACCGTTAAATCAGGTAATAAAATGCGGATATTTTTCGCGTTTATATCCCCGCCCATTGTCTGAACATTGGATGATACGCTAACGTCTTTATCTGCATAACGGCTCTTTGCCTTGATATTGAGCGATGGGTTCACAGTATTTTTAACAGAAAGATCAAGTGTTAAAGGCGACAAATCATCGCGTCCTTTTGGGGTTACTTTGGCATTTAAGGAAATGTTTTGATCTTTACGCAGTGTACCGCCCGCCTGCGCCGTAACGTTATATTGCGCGCTTGATATGTTCACAGGCGTTAACGAGAAAACCGCATTTTGCACATCATAATTGCCAGTCATTTTAATATTACGCGGAAAAGAATTTACCGCTGTTTGGTCTTTATATTCTAAATTCGCGACAATTTTTTGCGTATCATTTAAATCGATATGCGCCTTTATCACAGGGCTGATATATGTATCATTCGCCTCACCCTGAAGCACCAAAGAAACAATGTTGATATCATCAATATAGATGTCCTTAAAATACACATCCGGCATGACCATCGGCGCGACCTCAATGGCCTGTATCTCCGCACTTTGTTGCGGCGGGCTTGCCTTGGGTTTATTTTCGGTTTTGAAAACGGTTAATGTACCAATATCAAGATCGACAAAGAGCTTTTTATCTTTCAAGGGAAACAAATCAACATCCAAATATACAGAGGATGCCTCAATCATTTTTTCATCTCCTTGATAAACCGTAATGCCACCAAGGCTCATCTGCGTTAAAAGCAAATAAGAAAAATTACTGATCTGTACGCGGTAACCGCTCCCCTCCAAGCCGTCCCCTAAACGCGCCTGAATGAACTTTTGACCCGATGATGAATTGATCCAAACCAATGCCCCCCAAAAGGCAATCTGCACCACAATAATCAGGCACAAAATAAAAGCCATCAGCCAAACCGCCAATTTATAAAAACGCCTCAAAACACGTGATACAACACGCGCGAGGGTTAGCGGCTTTTTGGCTTTTTCCGCGGCGTTTCTTGTGGCTTTAGCCCTTTTCTTACGTTTCTCTTTCTTCGGTGTGGCTTTTTGCGTCACATCGATATCGGGCTTTACTTCTTGCTGTTTTTCATCTGACATATCTGCACCACCACCTAAAACGATTGTCCGATACTGATATAAACCTGAAAATTATCAGATGTATTCTCATCACCGCTTAACGGAACACCTACATCAAAACGCAATGGCCCAAACCCTGTATAATAACGAAAACCCGCACCGGCACCGATCGCCATATCACTGAAACTTGGCGTGACCTCATCGCTCACCTGACCTGCATCGGCAAAAAGCACACCACCCAGCGTATCGGTGAATTTAAAGCGTGTTTCCAATGATGCTTCAAACACCGAACGCCCGCCTAGCGGGTCGCCATCTTGGAACGGCCCGACTTCCTGATAACCGAAACCACGAACTGATCCGCCGCCGCCCGCAAAGAAACGCTCCGTCGCGGGCAAATCACCAGAGCTTCCGCCCCATATAGTACCAAGCTTTGTTCGCGCGGCTAAAACCAGTTTTTCGTGTACTTCTTTATAGGTCTGCACCTTTACAACGGTTTTCACATACGGGTCTGCCTGCCCGAATAGATCGATGGTCGGTCCCGCATTCACACCGATTAACCACCCTTTGTGCGGATCCAATGCATTATCACGGGAATCATATGTCAGCCCAACATACGGGTTAAACAGAGCAAACGTTTCCTGATCATCATCATTTTCTTCGGTAATGCGCGTAATTTCAAAATCAAGCCCTGCATCGGCGCTCAAACGCTTATTAAATTTGCGTTTTATACCACCGCCAAAATTGATACCGAATTGCTCGTACGCGTCGGTATCCTCACGTTTTAAACCGGCATGAAAATTTAACGACTGATCCTTGCGCATAAAAAACGGTTTTGACATGGTCGCACCCAATGATTGCTCAAGTTGCGACAGCTTTAAGGTCAAGTCCAGTTTCTCAGCAGAGCCTAGAAAATTCCTGTGTTGCCAACCAAGGATAAGTCCGAGCCCTTCATCTGTGTAATAGCTCATCCCTGCGCGCACGGTACGGTGCTTACGCTCTGTCAGCGCAAACTCCACGGGAATAACGGATACACCATCGGCATTTTTAGGCAGAACCGTCTCTACACGAGAAAATAGCCCCGTGCTCATAACCTCATCACGCATTGATTGAATTTTTGTTTGCTGAAAACACTTTCCCTCTTCGATGGAGATCAGCTTATCCAGATAGGATTTATCTATTGTTTTCTGCCCCGTGAAACTGATATCGCCAAAGCTCGCGGCCTTGCCTTGCAACACATCAAACACAATATTTGCGCGATTTGTATCACCGTTCAGAGATACACGGTTTTTCACCGATAAACTAAAGGCGCAATTCTTTTCCTGAATTTTATTATATATCTTACCCTGATCGGCCAAGACTTTTGCCGCGTCCAGTACGTCACCCTCTTTAATGGAGATAATCTCCAGCAATTCCTTGTGCGAAGACGGGTTAATTGATATGGAGCCTATGCGCATCGGCTCTCCCGCATCAATGTGAATAACGGCCGCGTCATCCTCTTCCGTGACCGAGACTTCGGCTTCGTAATACCCTTTGGACTGCAATGCCTTTTCAGTATTGCTTTGAAGTACACTTAACGCATATTCGCGCTCATCAGGATTATCAAGCCTGTCAAACTCTTGCTGTTTTAGAATTCTTTCGATGAATTGTTTGGTATCGTCATCATCATCAATACCATGAACCGTAAAATCGATCGTCTTGTCGCTTTCCGACCAGAACGCTACTTTCTTTTTAAATTTATCAAAGCCCTCTGATGTCACGCAGGATGACAGCATGACACAACAGATCAGCAAGGATAAACGCAAAACAAATTTCATGCGCGTACCTTAATAGGTGGGTAAAAAATTGCAAAGGAATAACGCGCTATACGCCGCAAAAGTTCATTTTTCTAAATGGCGAAATTCAAAACAGGCTCATTGATCGGCGCAACCTGCCCCAACGTTCTGGCGTTATGGCATAAACGCTTAAAACTAATATCGGATAAACTGTCGAGCCAACTATCGTAGCATTGCTCCAACTTGTCATCCAACACCGAATTATACCCCGCGAAATCATGCTTTTGCGGCACAACATCGGTGATAAAGGCATCTGCAACATCGCGCAGGGTCACAGCATCAGGACGCGGCATGTAATACCCGCCTTTTGCGCCCTTAATTGATTCGATTAACCCCTCACCCGACAGGCGTTGCAAGATAGGCTCCAGCGCGCGCTTGTTCAAGTTACAGTAGTCTACGATTGCACTGCCTGATACCGGCACGTCTTCCGTCCCGTTATAAGCAATAAAAAGCGCCGCATTCATGGCCAAATATAATTTGTTCGATAACATCTGCATAAACCAAATAATACATAAAAAAAATGTATTTACAACACAAAAATGTTATTTTATAGTTCCGCTATAAACAAAAGGGTAACCCATGGCTTATACGCCTTTATTTTTGAATGCGAAGAAGCACGGCACCATACTTATTATTGGTGGCGGCGAAATCGCTGCGGCAAAGACAGAGGCGCTGGCCAGTGTCGGCGCTGAAGTTGAAATTCTTGCCGAAAATATTTCAGAGGCCGTTGAAATCCTCTGCGCGAAGCATGGTTTTAAAACCACGCATGCGCCCTACAACAAAAAATACCTAAAAGGTAAAAAAATCGTTGTTGCAGCCACAGATAATGATGCGGTAAACGAAAAAATCGCAAAAGATTGCAATAAGGCCGACATTTTGGTGAATGTGGTTGATAACCCGCCTTTATGTGATTTTATTTTCCCTGCCCTTGTTCGCCGTGGAAATTTACAAATTGCAATTTCATCATCGGGCATATCACCCGTTTTGGCCCGCATGGTGAAGCACGCCATCGAACAAGCTGTTCCCGTTACATTTACAAACCTGATCCGCTTTATGGGTGACAAGAAGCTTGAGCTACGTGAGAAATTCACAAAAATACAGCCGCGCCGTTTAATCGGTGAGGCCATATATCACGGCCCCATTGCCGAGGAATTATATGAAGGTAACCGCCAAAAGGCTGACGCGCTTTTTGATGATCTCATTGCAACATATCCGAACCAAAAACAGCCCGCGCTATATTTAATCGGCGCAGGCCCCGGCAACCCTGAGCTTATGACCATCAAGGCGATACGACTTTTGTCTAAGGCTGATATCATTTTATATGATCGCCTCGTATCGCAGGACATTATCGCGCAATACGCCCGCAAAGATGCGGAAAAAATATCTGTCGGAAAAACCCGTGACCACCACCATAAAACACAAGCCGAAATTGATGCATTGATTGAAGATCATTTGCGCAAAGGCAATGTTGTTGTGCGATTAAAAGGTGGCGATCCGGGCATATATGCCCATGGCGCGGAAGAAATTAACATTGCGAAGAAAGTCGGCGCACCATATCAAATCGTTCCGGGCATCAGCGCGGCAAACGGCTGTGCGGCCTATGCAGGCGTTCCCCTAACGGAGCGCGGCGGCGCGTTATCGGTGCGCTTCATCACCCTTTATACAAAAATGCTGCAAGATGATGATTTTTGGACATCCATTCAATATGCCAAAAATGAAACATTCGTCTTTTACATGAGCACCCCGCATTACAGCACCCTTTGTGCAAAACTGGTTGAACTGGGTTTTAGCGCGGACACGCCAATGGTCGCGATTGAACAAGGTACAACACCGCAACACCGCGAATATAAATCAACCATCGGATCATTTGATCAGGAATGGGATTCCTCCACATTTGCATCCCCTTGCCTGCTGATTATCGGGGATGTTGCCCGATGGGCAAAGGAAAACCAATGGAAAGATGCGCCGCAGGAAAAAGCATCATACTTCCCCGCTCTTCCGTCTAAAAACAGCGAGGAGAAACAAGTTGCCTAGAGATATGATTGTAGATTTGGAAAATGCATCATGGCAAGACCGCCTGATTGCTTTATCACGTTATAATGAGCAAAACATCGCCTTCTCCACCAGCCTGAGCTACGAAGACCAGGCCATCACCCATGTGATCGCAACCCATAATTTACCGATCCGTATCTTCACGCTTGATACGGGTCGCCTGTTTGAGGAAACGCACAAGGTTGCCCAACAAACACGCGAAAAATACCCGAACATTAATATCGAAACCTATTACCCCGATGCGACGGCCGCGCAAGACCTTGTAAAGACACAAGGGATAAACGGATTTTTCGACAGTATTGAAAACCGCAAAAATTGCTGCGGCGTGCGAAAAGTAGAACCGCTCAACCGCGCCTTACAAGGCGTTGATATCTGGATCAGCGGCCTGCGCCGTGAACATTCCGATAATCGCGGCGACCTGCCCCTTGCCGAAATGGATGAAGGACGCGGCATTATCAAACTTTACCCTCTCATTGATGTTGAGGAAGACGAATTAAAAGCCTATATTCACGACCATGATATTCCGTATAACGAACTTCATGACAAGGGATACCCGTCTATCGGATGCGCACCATGCACCCGCGCCATCAGCGCAGGCGAACACCCACGCGCAGGACGTTGGTGGTGGGAACAAGATGACGCCCAAGAATGCGGCCTCCACATGGTTGACGGCAAACTCGTCAGAATCAAAAAGACATAAAGCATAAAGTACAGTTAAAGGAAAAACATGCTCACGAAAGATCAATTACAACTGTTGGAACAACTCCTATCCTCTGCCTCGCACGAGCAGAAAATATGGCTTGCGGGCTATATGCAGGGGCAAATCGGGCAAGCATCTGCGGGCACTGCACCTGCGACGGCGGTTAACAAACCGAATGTCATGATTTACTACGCCACGGAAACAGGTAATTCAAAGGGGCTGTCCTTGCAGGTTATGAAAGCCGTAAAAGCCGCAGGGTATAAGGTCAAAAACGCCGCCGTAAACCGCGTTAAGATCGAGGACATCAAACCCGATACATTGGCAATCTTTTTATGTTCAACGCATGGCGAAGGCGATCCGCCTGAAACTGCGCTTGAATTTTATGAGCGTATAAAGGCCGCAGAGGCCGGCGCGCTTGATGGTCTTCAATTCGCCGTGGCTGGGCTTGGCGATTCGTCATATGAAATTTTCTGCGGCTTTGCCACTGATCTGGATCGTGAATTCCAACGCCTTGGCGCAAAACCGTTCCAAGATAACGCCCTGTTTGATGTTGATTATGCATCCCATACAGGTGCGTGGATCGAGCAAACCGTTAAGAATATGGATAAACTGGTGGGGGCGCATGCACCTGAACAAACGGTATCTGTTCATATTGCTGATGAAAACATTGTGCGCACGGGCAAGGGCTACACGCGCCTTGAACCGATCATCGGCACAATCAAGCAAATCGTGAATTTGAATGATATCGATTCAAACAAGGAAACATATCATATTGAAATCGCCTATGATGATGAGGTTTTCTATACATGTGGTGATGCCGCTGGCATTATCATTCCCGAAGACCGCCACAATGGCGACGCAGCGCCGCGCCTGTATTCGATCGCATCATCCCCATCATATCATGAAGGCGAGGTACATCTGACCGTTGCTTTGGCGAAACACAAAACAGAGAGCGGCGAAACAGGTTTCGGAATATATTCCAAATACTTATCAGAATTAAAAGAAGGCGACGAGATTACTTTCTATATTCACCAGAACCAAATTTTCAACCTGCCAGGCGATGATACGGATATCATTATGATTGGCCCGGGCACAGGTATCGCACCGTTCCGCTCCTTCATCTATGAACGATCAGAGCGCGGCAGCGACGGGCGAAACTGGCTGTTTTTTGGTGATCAACACATGCATTGTGATTTCCTCTATCAGGCGGAATGGCAAGAACATTTGGCCACTGACTTACTGCAACGTATTGACCTTGCCTTCTCTCGTGATCAAGATCATAAAATCTATGTGCAGGATCGTTTGAAAGAAAATGCAAAAGATGTCATGGAGTGGATTGATGGCGGCGCACGCATATATTTATGCGGCAACAAAGACCCGATGAGCAAAGATGTCGATCAGGCCCTTATTGATATCATTGCCTCACAAAAAGGCATATCAGCCGAAGATGCAGGTGAATTTTTGGCCGACCTCGAAGAACAAGACCGTTACCTAAAGGATGTGTATTAATATGAGCAACGAAGAAATCAACAAACCGGAAAACCTGTCCGAAGTCGAAGGCTTCAAAGTAGAGAGCCGCGGCCTTCGTGGTGACCTGGCGGAACAGATGGAAAACCGCGTCACGGGTAACGTTACCGAATACGGCAAACAAATGATCAAATTCCACGGATCATATGTTCAGGATGACCGCGACCGCCGTGCAGAGCGTGAAGAAAAGAAATTGGAATGGGCGTATTCCTTTATGATCCGCCTGCGTATTCCGGGTGGTGATATCAACGCACAGCAATGGCTCGGCCTTCAGGAAAGCTGCGATACAAAAGCCACAGGCGTTATTAAAATCACAACGCGCCAAACCGTGCAGTTTCACGGCGTTGTTAAGGCACGCATGAAACCGACGATGAAAGATTTTGACGCGCTGAACCTTGATGCCATCGCCGCATGTGGTGATGTAAACCGTAATGTGATCACAGGTTCAAACCCGCTCACCGCGCCATATCATGCGGAAGTTCATGAATATGCGACAAAAATAAGCGAGCACCTCCTCCCCCGTACAGGTGCGTTCAAAGAAATTTGGCTGGATGGTGAAAAATTAGCGCAAAATGAGCCGACAGAGGAAGATCCGCTGTATAAGGATATATATCTGCCGCGTAAATTTAAAATCGCCATTACAACACCGCCGCATAATGATGTTGATGTCTATGTCCATGATATCGGCCTGATCGCGGTTGGTGAGGGCGATACCTTGCATGGGTTTAACGTTTCGATCGGCGGCGGATTAGGCGCGACCCACGGCAACCCGAATACATATCCGCGCCGCGGTGATGTCATCGGTTTCATCCCGAAAGAAAAAGCCCTTGAGACGTGCTGGCAAATTGCAGCCGTTCAACGCGATTACGGTAATCGTGAACAAAGAAATCAGGCGCGTTTGAAATACACAATCGACAGACTGGGCCTCGACTTCTTTGTCGGTGAACTACAAAAACGCCTTGATTTTACAATCGAGCCAGCGCGTCCTGTTCCCGCCTTTACACATCGCGGCGACCCGTTTGGGTGGTTAGAAGATCACGAAGGCAAATGGTATTACACGGCATTCGTCGAAAGCGGCCGCGTCATTGATGAAGACGGTTACAATATCAAAAGCGCGATGAAGGAAATCGCACAAGAAGATATTTGCGGCTTCCGTTTTACTGCCAACCAGAATGTGATGTTTACCTATATTGAGGAAGCGAACAAAGCCAAGCTGGACAATATCCTGCAAAAGCACGGCATTACGATTGATGCAATGAACCCGACCCGCCGCGAGGCTATGGCATGTGTTGCATTGCCGACCTGCCCGCTCGCTCTGGCGGAGGGGCAGAGATATCTACCGGAATTCGTTGGCAAGGTCGAAGCCCTGCAGGAAAAGCACGGTATCTTGAACCAAGCAATTACAACACGTATTACGGGCTGCCCGAATGGGTGTGGTCGCTCCTATGCGGCGGAAATCGGTTTGGTTGGTAAAAACCCCGGTAAGTATGTTTTGCGCCTTGGCGGAGATTATGAGGGCGAGCGCCTGAATATTCCGTATTTGGAAGAAGCGGACGAAACCGAAATCTTGCAAACGCTGGATGCGCTGTTTGGTAAATTTGTAAGCGAAGCCAATGAAAATGAGCGTTTCGGCGATTATGCCCACCGCACATTATTTGCAAGCGCGTAAAACCAAATTCATCATCATTTAAACTTTAGCGGGTATAACAATAAAATGATACAGAACCTATTTAACCACCTGAGAGCGTGGACCAATACGCAACCCTCTCTTGATGATCTGCAAACATCAAAAGAGCAACACACTGAGCGCCTGAGTGAAGTGCAAGATGACATCGCACATGTTGAACGCGGCAAAGGACCATATCCATACAACAATTTTGATTGTGATCCGGAAAGCCCGGCAGCCAAACAATGCCTTGAACATTTAAATAAACGCGCCAAGGATATCTCACAAAAACTGGAACGTGTAGAAAATAATATTACGTTTTTCTATGGTGAAACAGAAACAGCCCAAGAAACAACCTTTGATCCGTCTTAGATTATTTGCATTTTTCAGTTCAATGCTTTAAAACCAAAGTATAAAAAAACAATAATATTTTGGGTGTATTATGCAGTTTAAAAACATAACGGAACAAGTTGGAAAAGTCACACAAAGCGCGGTTAATCGTATTACAGATACGTGTGACCTTGCGTATGATATGATGATGGCAAGCGGCAATTTAGCCGAAGCGGAAATCAAATACTCAAAGGCAAAACAAGGTATTGAGTATTCATACGAAGAAGGGGAAATCGCGACATTTGACCCTGATTCGGAATACGGCCAAGGGTTTATCAAACGCGCCGAACATCGCCTTGAAAAGGCACAAGCAGGAAAAGAACGTTCTGATAATGCATGGAAAAAACTGTCCGATTACTTCATCGACACCCCCGAAGGGATCAATAACAAAAATAATAATGACGGCTTAAGAATGTAGCCATCATTTCCCTCTTTATTTTTTTCTAAAACAGGCGTAATTACGAATAAAATACTCTAAGAAAGTAATATTCGTGTTTCCAAAAAACCTTACAACTAATATTCGTGGTGATTTTTATGGCGGGCTGACCGGGGCTGTGGTCGCCCTCCCCCTTGCTCTGGCCTTTGGTGTGGCCTCTGGAGCGGGTCCGATAGCCGGCCTTTACAGTGCCATCATCATCGGCTTCTTTGCCGCATTATTCGGTGGCACCCCCTCTCAAATATCAGGTCCGACAGGCCCTATGACGGTGGTGATGACCGCCATCATCATGCAATACGCACACGAACCTTCGGTTGTGTTTACCATTGTTTTACTGGCAGGTTTAATTCAGATTTTATTCGGTCTGCTAAAGGTCGGACAATATGTTGCCTATGTCCCCTATACAGTCATCAGCGGTTTTATGAGCGGCGTAGGCGTTATCATGATGATTTTACAAATCAATGTCCTGTTCGGGTATAAAACGGCGAGCGGTATTATCCCTGCCTTTACATCTATCCCAAGTGTTGTATCGGCGCCCGTTACATCTGCCGTTATTCTTGGTTTATCTGCACTGGCAATCATGATTTTTACACCAAAAAAAATAAAGGCCATCATCCCCCCGCCTCTTATTGCTCTGATTTGCTGTACATTTGCAGGCGTATTCTATTTTAACGGCGCGCCGGTTCTCGGTGATGTGCCGTCAGGCTTGCCACAAATAAAGCTCGCGGCTTTTCCTATTGATATGCTTCCTGTCATTCTATCTTCTGCGCTTACACTCGCGATGCTCGGATCAGTCGACAGCTTACTGACATCGCTAGTCGCAGATAACTTCACAAAAACAAGACACCGCCCGAACAAGGAACTGATCGGCCAAGGAATCGGGAACATGTTCGCCGGCCTGATCGGTGCATTGCCGGGTGCGGGCGCGACGGTGCGTACGGTTGTGAATATTAAATCAGGCGGACGTACACCGCTATCCGGGATGATCCACTCTATCATTTTACTGGCCTGTACATTAGGGCTCGGCTTCTTGCTGGAGGATATCCCCCGCGCTGTCCTTGCTGGTATATTGCTCAAGGTCGGCTGGGATATCATCGATTGGCGTTTCATTAAACGTTTATGGCAAGCAGGCCATGATGCCGATAAACAGGCAACCACGGTGATGCTTACTGTTTTATTCTTAACGGTCTTTGTTGACCTGATTATTGCCGTTGCCGTTGGCATTGTGATGGAATGCCTGATCAGCGCTAAAAAACTAGCACAAGAGCAGCTCAGTGACGTGACATTCCTTGCGGGCGGCATGCAGGATCACACGAATAAAATCCTAACTGCAGAAGAAGAAAAACTGGTTGAGATATCAAATGATGATGTCTTGTTCCTGAAATTCTCAGGTGCGCTTAGTTTCGGTAGCGCTTGTGACCTGACCAATAATTTCAACCTGTATGAAAATAATAACACCGCGCAAATTGTCATGATTGATATTACGCGCCTGAATATGATGGATATATCCATTATGGTGACGTTTGCGGAAATGATTGAAACGATCCTGAGCCATAATAAAACCATTTACCTGAGCGGTACATCAACACCAATTTTCGGCGCATTAAAACGCCACGGCATTATTTCAAAGCTCGACGGAGAAAAAATCTTTGACTCCTATAACGATGCGTTGTCTCATGTCATCTCAATTTACGAAGAAGAAACCCAAACCGAATATATCTAGGGAGAAAATAAGTATGCTTGCAATTATCGGCGGTTCCGGCCTTTACGCACTGGATGAATTAGAAATCGTAAAGGAACATGATGTCACCACGCCGTTCGGCAAGCCATCCGCCCCTATTGTTGAGGGTAAGGCCTTTGGCACATCGGTTTTATTTCTGCCGCGTCACGGACGCAACCACGAATTTTTACCATCCGAAGTCAATTTCCGCGCCAATATCTACGCGCTTAAAATGCTTGGTGCCCGCACAGTCCTTAGTATTTCCGCATCAGGATCCCTGCAAGAAGAAATCGCGCCCGGTGATATGGCATTGGCATCACAATATTTCGACCATACGCGTGGTTTTCGCAAAAACTCGTTCTTTGGCGAAGGCGTGACCGCACATATTTCCACCGCAGAGCCGACCTGCCCTGTCTTAACACAAGATGTATTAAAAGCAGCCAATGATATCGGCATCAAATTGCATTCCGATAAGACGTATGCCTGTGTTGAAGGGCCACGCCTTGGCACAAAAGCAGAGAGCTACTTTCTGCGTGGTGCGGCCGGATGTGATGTTGTCGGCATGACCAATGTTCCCGAAGCCTTCCTTGCGCGCGAAGCCCAGATGGGATACGTGACATTAGCCATTGCAACCGATTACGATTGCTGGCGCGAAGATCCCGACGAACATGTCAGCGTCGAAGCCGTCTTTGCCGTGTATTTCGAAAATATCGGAAAGATTAAACAAATCGTTTTAAAACTGCTTGAAAACGGTATCTCTGACACACCGGAAAAAATCCGTACCGCTCTAAATGGTGCAGTGATGACAAAAGACGAAGCGCTTACAGCAGATCAAAAGAGCTGGCTGGCGGTTTTAAAAAGCTAGATCTTTTTGCTTACACACCATCTTTTAATTAGGCTCTGACCTCATCAGAGCCTTTTTTCATGCTCGGAAGGTGAGTATCCCTATACTTAAGAGAAATCAAAAATTAAAAATTTATTTATAATTTAAATTTAATATTAAATATTAGATAAACTTTATATAAACAAAAGGATTAGAACGGGATGAAATTAAATTTAGCTCCCCTTCATGTACTTATAGCAGAAGATGTACAGCCTTTAAGAGAACTTATCAGGGAAGTTCTTCGTGCAATTGGCGTTGGTTTTATTACCTCCGCAAAAGACGGTGAGGATGCCTATGAGAAATATTGCACTTATGAACCGGATATCATTATCACCGACTGGCATATGCCCGTTTGCGACGGACTGGAATTAACGAAAAAAATAAGATGTGACGCAGAATCACCAAACAGAAGAATACCTATTATAATGCTTACGGGCTTTAGCTCTGCCGAAGAAATATCTCAGGCAAGGGATTGCGGTATAACCGAATTCATAGCAAAACCCTTTACTTCTAGCGATATAGCAAAGAAAATATCGCATATTGTGAACAGCCCGAGAGAATTCATAATCGCCAACGACTACGTGGGCCCCTCACGCCGCAGAAGAGATGACGATGAAGAGGTTACCGAACAAAAGAGAGGCAAATCATACACGTCGTGCCAAATTTTAGAGCCGAATAAAGATCTGCAACGCAAAATCGGTACAGGATCTTTAGACGAAAAAAACATTGTGTTGGGGCAAAAAACTCTTGAAATTATAAGAGTGAACTTCCTTCCGATGGCTCAAGATTTGGCAGACCAACTTAACACCGCCATTATTATTGCGGAACAGGACGAGGCGAAATCACAGCTTTCCCTTGATAACTTCCACTTCCCAATAACACAACTCAAGGTAAACGGAATAATTTTTAAATATGACCTGATTAGTAATCTATCAGCCATCATTATGAAATTTATTGAAAACCTGAAAGAATTAGATGACTTCGCTATCCAGATCATTCGCGCATACCATACTACTCTAACCCATATTATTAATCAGGAAATGGAAGGGACCGGCGGTGAAAACGGTAACCATCTCTACGAAGAGCTCGGAGATGCATGTAAACGGTATTACACTATCCGCAAAGTCGTGCAGAACCAAAAATTCAAGAAACAGATACAAGAAAATGCCTGATATAGAGCTTACTCCGCATCAGGCATATGTTTATTTAAATTCTCAAGCGCGTCTAAGATATCTTCCATCTTGGCGCGCTTTTTGTAATCTTCGTCCTGAAACACATAAACAACCGTATGGTCAGGTGCGATCACAAAGGTCGCAGGAATCGGCCCCTGCTCTAATAATTTGTATAAGCAAAAAGAGTGGCTAGCATATTAAAAGCATAAGAATAATAAACACGCGCTTAACGTAATCTAAGCATGGCGAAAAAAACAACGATAACAGCCATTCCGAAAATAGTGCTTAAAATTTGTTCAAGTGCTTTAAGAACAGTTATTTTCTGCACCTCTGCAAGCAATACACAAAAGAGGATAGCGCTCCAGATATAGAGCAAAGCCTTGCAACCTTCCAAGGCATAAAAAATAACTTGGTAAAGAGCGCTACTGTTTATTTTCGGGGCATGAGAGCTAAAAATCTCATTTCCGAACAACAAAAACTCAATTATAAAGATGATGAGGGTACAGGCAATCGGAAACCCCGCCCATACAAAGGCGGCTCGTATGGCCATTCTTGTCGCCTGTGCTTTCTCTTTAAATAAATATTGTCCGACCTTAAACAAAGCAGCGGTATAAAGCTCAAATAGCAATCCTAAAAACCCGCCGGCAAATAATAAAAAGCCAAAAGAAACCGTGTTTCGTTCACCAAAATGCATATTACTGGCATGCTGCACATATACAGCACTTCCGATAAGAAAATAAAGCATCAAAACATGCCTGCCAGGTGTAAATTTTACGATGATATTTATTGTTTCACGCGGATATGTAAATATGTGTATCCACGGATTAAATTCCTCAGCCTTCTCAGCTTTACTTCGTCGCATCTGCGAAATATTTTTCATTTCCCTTACTCCGCATCAGGCATATGTTTATTTAAATTCTCAAGCGCGTCTAAGATATCGTCCATCTTGGCGCGTTTTTTGTAATCTTCGTCCTGAAACACATAAACAACCGTATGGTCAGGTGCGATCACAAAGGTCGCAGGGATCGGCAACTCGTAATTATTAACGCCGTTAAACTCCGTCAACGTTTTACCTGTTTCACCTTTTAACCATTCAGAAAACTGTTCTCTTTTTTCTTCGGGCACTTCCCAAAGCAAATCATAGGCACGAGCCACTTGATTTCCCTCATCACTCAAAACCTCGAACACAAGCTCGTTTTTAATCGCCGTGTCATTTGCGCTTTCGGGTTTTTCAGGTGATACGGCCACAAGCTCAGCCCCCAGCTCCTGAAATTCAGGTAAAATTTGCTGATACGCATAAAGCTGGTCATTACAATACGGACACCAACCACCACGATAAAAGCTCAGGACAATCGGCCCCTGCTCTAATAATTTGTATAAATTACGCGGTGCGCCATCAACATTCGGCAATGTGAAATCAGGCGCAATATCACCAACCTTAATATTGCCGACATGCTCAGTTTCAATAGGCGGTGCCCCCTCTTCATTGGTCAGCCCATCTTGATCTGCGGCTTGTTCAATCGCGGTTTCGACCGTATCCGATGCATACAGCATCTGTGCCGCTGCACCTACTGCGACCAATACTAAAACAACTTTGAAAACCAAACGAAACATGAAAATCTCCCTTTTATATACAGCCGATCATACGCATAGGTTTGAAACAGGTCAAAGCGCATTTTCATGCCTTAAGTATACAGTCATATGTTTGTTAACGAATTATTAGGCTTTTTCCTGTAATTATGGGATCAGGCAAAAAGATATGTTTTTACGAATACAAAGATAACTTACGACGAAATACGAAAAATGCGCTCCTTACCAAGCGCATTTTTTGCATTATAAAGTTACGTCCCTCATTTATCCTTGCGCATCAAAACTTATGCCCTGCGCCAAGGGGAGTTCGGAGGAGTAATTCACCGTTGATGTCATGCGGCGCATATAGGCTTTCCAGCTATCAGAACCACTTTCGCGGCCACCGCCTGTTTCCTTTTCACCGCCGAACGCACCGCCGATTTCCGCGCCCGACGTTCCGATATTCACATTTGCAATACCGCAATCACTCCCCGCTTCGCTCGTGAAGATCTCGGCTTCTTGAATATCACGTGTAAAGATCGATGATGACAGCCCCTGCGGCACATCATTTTGACGCGCGATTGCATCATCCAAATCGCTATACTTAAAAACATACAGGATCGGTGCGAATGTTTCTTCGCGCACATTTGATCCTTGCGGCATTTCAACAATCGCGGGCTTCACGAAATATCCGTTTGGATATTGTTCAGCCAAGATACGGCCACCTCCGAAAATCTCTCCGCCCTCCATCTTCGCATGGTTCAGCGCATCTTCCATCGCCAGATAAGATTGCTCATCAATCAATGGTCCGACAAGCGTTTTCGGATCAAGCGGATCACCAATAGACAGCCCCGCATAGGCCGTTTTCAGGCGCGGGACCAATGCGTCATAGACATCCTCATGCACAAATAAACGGCGGGTTGTCGTGCATCGTTGGCCGCATGTTCCGACCGAACCAAACACGATGCCCTGAAATGCGAGGTTCAAATCAGCGCTTGGCGCCACAATGATGGCGTTATTACCGCCAAGCTCCAATATCGTTTTACCGAAACGTTGTGCAACGCGCGGACCAACCGCGCGCCCCATCGCCGTAGATCCTGTCGCACTAATGAGGGGTACGCGCTTATCATCTACTAAAATTTCGCCGATATCACGCTCCCCGATCAAAAGCTCAGACAAACCGTCCGGCGCATCTGCAAATTCTTTGCAAACCTGTTGAAACAGATGCTGACATGCAAGCGCCGTCACCGGTGTTTTTTCAGACGGTTTCCAAATGATGCTATTGCCGCAGACAAGCGCTAACGCCGCATTCCATGACCATACGGCAACGGGAAAGTTGAACGCACTTATGATACCCACAGGGCCCAGCGGCTGCCAGATTTCACGCATTTTATGCTGCGGCCGTTCAGAAGCTATCGTTAAGCCATATAATTGACGCGAAAGCCCCACGGCAAAGTCGCAAATATCAATCATCTCCTGTACCTCACCAAGCCCCTCTTGGTAAATCTTCCCGCACTCCAGGCTTACCAATGCGCCAAGGTCTTCCTTATGGTGGCGCAGCTTTTCCCCCAGCAGGCGAACAAGTTCACCACGGCGCGGCGCTGGCACTGTGCGCCATACCTTAAATGCTGCGGCTGATTTTGCGATTTTGTCTTTTGCCTCTTGCGGCGTATCCGTTTTTACGGTGGCTATTTTCGCGCCATCAATCGGCGAATAAACATCAAGGTTTCCGCCCTCCAGAACATCTTTTCCAAGCCCGAGATTCTGAAAAATTTTATCCTTTTGCATTGATGGAATTCCCCCTATAAACTGTGCGGTATGTAACCGATATGGTATCATAGATTTGTAAATCAATGGGGTTAAAATGACAGAAAAAAACGGCTTTGTTTCTTCCGATGACATCCGCGCACGCTTTTCGCGCGCTATGTCGATCATGTATAAAACAGAGGTTCCCGCCTATGGTGACCTGTTGGAGCTGGTGGCAAAAACAAACCAAAAAGTACTGGATCAAAACCCCGCACTGAAAGATAAATTGGCGCGCACAGATAATCTTGATCGCATTAACGAAGAACGTCACGGCGCAATCCGTCTGGGCAGTGCCAAAGAATTAAAAATGATGGCACGTGTCTTTCGCGTCATGGGCATGCACCCGGTGGCATATTATGATTTAACACAGGCCAACGTCCCCGTTCACTCCACGGCCTTTCGCGCCATGGATCAGGAAAGCCTGTCAAAATCACCGTTTCGCGTGTTTACATCGCTTCTGCGTTGCGAGTTGATTAAGGATGAGGTTTTACGCAAACGCGCAGAAGATATTTTGGCCATGCGTGATATTTTCACGCCGCGCCTATATGAATTGGTGGATATCGCAGAAAGTCAGAACGGCCTGAACGAAGACCAAACAGAAGAATTCATCAAAGAAGCCACATATACCTTTAAATGGCATGAAGATGCCGCCGTTGATAAGGCATTTTACGAAGCCATGAAAGCCGAAGACCCGCGCGCAGCCGACATTGTGTGCTTCAAGGGGCCGCATATCAACCACCTGACACCGCGTACATTGGAAATTGACACCATTCATGCGGAAATGCCCGGCCACGGCATGAACGCCAAGAACGTCGTCGAGGGTCCTCCTCCGACCCGCCCTATTTTACTCCGCCAAACATCATTTAAGGCACTCACCGAAAAGGTGAGTTTCGAGGGCGAAGAAGGCCTGCACACAGCACGCTTTGGTGAAATCGAACAACGTAGTGCCGCCCTCACCCGTAAGGGACGCGCCCTGTATGATGAAATTTTGAACGAAGTTCGCGCCGCCATTACACCTGCACCTGACGGGTCAAATGCATCGAAATATATGGATATATTGAAACAAAAATTCGAACGCTTCCCCGAAAGCTACGATGAAATGCGAAAAAATGACCTCGCCTATTTCCAATACTATCGCACGCAAAAGGCCGAAAGAGGCTTGCCGAGTGATAATCTGGAACAACTCATCAGTGATGGCTACGTCGACTTCATCCCCCTTGTATACGAAGATTTCCTGCCTGTTTCCGCAGCCGGTATTTTCGCATCAAATGCATCAGATAAAACCCGCGTTGATGAATTTGTAAGCTCATCACAAGAAGAGTTTGAAAGCGCTTTGGGCCAAAAGGTCAATAGCGAGTTTAAGCTCTACGAGGATATGCAGGCCGCATCGCTCGATAAGGTTTTTGCAAAATAACACTGATGGAACCTTTTCCTGCTTTTCCTGTTTGTAGTGTGTAATAGCAAACAAAATAGCAGGAGAATTAATCATGGCAAAAACAACAACGCCAGCGACTGTTAAAACAGCGCAAACATATCCGGAAATCGAAGAGATCAAGGAAGATATCGTTTCACTACGCAGCAATATCGTTGAATTGACTCAACACCTGAAAAAAGACGGTATGAAGCAGACAAAACGTTTAAAAGACAATGCTGCTGATCAAATTTCAGAACTACAGAAAACCGGTAAAGAGCACCTTGAAAACCTTGAGGGTCAAGTAAAACAAAAGCCACTACAATCTGTGGCCATAGCTTTCGCTTCAGGTCTTGTGTTCAGCATGCTTGTTGGCCGTAGATAATAACGACGTTAAGATTAAGGAAAAGAAGATGAATGCATCTGTCTTATCACTTATCGGATCATTGGCTGCCGGCCGCCTCATGGGCGACAGCCAATTTTCTAAAACCAAAATGAAAATGAAGATAGGTTTCCACAGCGTCACCATCATGCTGAGTATTATTGGCATGGCATACATGATTTATGGCGGGCACTTATTTCTGCTCATGTATTTTACCCCTGATGTCGCTGCCGGAATGCTTGGCGGAATATTGCTCCTTTCTGCAGTAATCGTTTACGGCGTGTCTTATGTGATTATGATGAACTTGCGTAAGAAAGAAAATGCTCAAAAACGAGAGATTGAGGAAATGCTATCTGAAATGTTGGAAAACCTAACCTTCCTTAACCCTGACGAATTAGAGCAATATATTCGCGACAATCCGAAAACCGCCACCACATTGGCAACGGCCGCGGGCGGGTTGGTCGGATCGCGCATCATGTAAAACCTTGTGCGCCACCGCATTTATTTCTGTATTTTTTGCGCGGCTCTGCTATATAAGGGCGCATGTCTGATCTTGTCCTTAGTGTAGAAGATGCCGCCGTACTGATCGCCGGCAAACCGTTTTTCGAAGATTTAACCTTCCACATTCATGGTGGAAGGAAAATTGCGCTTGTCGGAAAGAACGGCGCGGGCAAAACGACGCTGATGAACTTGATTACCGGCGAGCGCGAGCTTGATGACGGAAAGCGTTTCCTCTTCCCCGGCACGACAACGGGATATATGCAGCAAAATATCGAACCGACCCCCGGAAAAACAGTGCGCGAGCTTGTTTTTGAGGGCCTAAGCGATACGCTTGAGGAATGGGATATTGAATACCGCATCGAAATGGTGATCGCCCCCCTACACCTTGATATCAACGCCAAGCTGGAGGACCTCTCGGGCGGACAGCTTCGCCGCGCATCCTTGGCCAAGGCCCTGGTCGAAGAGCCAGACATCCTGCTTTTGGATGAGCCGACAAACCACATGGATTTGGAACTGATTGAATGGCTTGAAGGATATATAAAATCCTATCGTGGTGCCGTTTTAATCGTCTCACACGACCGCCGTTTTCTTGCAAACACCACAGACCGTGTTTTCTGGCTAGACCGCGGAAGGCTGCGCACTGCGCCGCGTGGCTTTGCTCATTTCGAAGAATGGTCACGTGAAATGCTGGAGCAAGAAGGCCGCGCCCTGCATAACCGCGCGAAAAAAGTTGAACAAGAGGTCGCATGGGCACAAAAAGGCGTAAAAGCACGCGTTAAACGCAATGTCCGCAGACAGTCTGAGGCCTTCGAAGCGCGCCGCGAATTAGAAAGGGATCAAAAAGCCTTTCGCCGCGTCACATCCACCATTGATCTGCCCCCTATCACGGCGGAGGAAAGCTCCAAGAACGTTGCGGAATTCTTCAATGTTCACAAAAGCTACGGTGATAAAAAAATCCTCGAGAAATTCAATATGCGGATCAAAAAAGGCGACCGCATTGGTATTTTGGGCAAAAACGGTGCGGGTAAAACCACATTTTTACGTATCTTAACGGGCGAGGAATCCCCCGATAGCGGTAAGCTCAAAATGTCGCGTGACCTGACCTTCAGCTATTTTGATCAAAAACGATCCATGCTGCAGATTGATAAATCTTTGAAAGATAACCTCTGCCCCGAAGGATCAGATTATTTGGATGTGCGCGGGAAATCCCGCCATGTTTGCGGCTACCTCAAGGATTTCTTGTTTGATCCCGAAGATGCGTGGCGCGCCGTTTCCACCCTTTCGGGCGGACAGAAAAACCGACTGATGTTAGCAAAAGTTTTGGCGAATCCGGGCTCAATGCTCATTCTTGATGAACCGACAAACGATCTGGATATGGATACGCTTGATATGCTGACCAATGTCTTGAAAAGCTATGAGGGTACATTATTCGTCGTATCGCATGATCGTGATTTTCTTGATCAAATCGTGACGAAAACATTGGCCTTTGAAGGCAACGCACAGGTAGAAGGCATTATCGGCGGCTATAGTGATTATATCGCGTTTAAAAAGGCGCAGGAAGAAGAGCAGAAAAATCCTCCTGCCCCGTCATCTTCTACGTCCAAAGGCGCATCAAATAGTGCCGCATCGAATAATGGCGCACCAAAAGAGCCAATCACCTTTAGCTATAAGCATAAAAGAGAGCTTGAGCTTTTGCCCAAGACAATTGCAAAATTGGAAAAAGAGGTTGCCACGCTGGAGGAACTGCTAAACGATCCTGACCTTTACACAAAGGACGCGGATAAGTTTATGGAGGCCTCAACCCGCCTGCCTGAAATCAAAGACGAACTCGACACGGCCGAACTACGCTGGCTCGAACTCGAAGAAATGAAAGCGTAAGCATAGACTTAATCGTTTGCAAAATCTTGCCCGCCAAAGTCTTGCGGTAATGAAAACTCCGGCAAAGTTGATTGAAGCATCGCGCACACCTGATTTGGCTGCAGACTGTTATAGGCCAGAAAATCATTTAACTGCATGTCACGCGCATAAAGCTTATCCACCAGATCATGGTTTTCCTTTAGAATACCTGTTAATTCCGGACCTGTAATACGCTGCCCAATCGTCGGTGTTTCGCCATTTTCAATTTGCGTGCGTGCGGAAATCGCATAGGCTTCTGACAGCACCTCTTGCGCCGTCGTCACATCATCTTCCACCCAATAGAATTGATCCATCGCCATATCTTTTGATGCCTCAATAATACGCTTATTATGCATGGTCGTTGCATGATCATTGAGTGCGCTAAAAATCTTGCCGATCACCGGAATATTCTCTAACCCCATTTTCCCCTCGCCCTTTATAAATTTGCACAAAAAATAGCATTAAAGATGTATAAAAAGCAAATTTTTAGGCAACCTTCGCGAGCAACCCGTTATTCATCCATTTTGAAAACCACAGCCCGACATGTGACATAACTTCTTCCGCGGCGCCGTCATCATCACCAATCACTGCCTCCAACGCTTCGCCAACCGGCAGCCCCGCAAACAACGACGATAAAATCAGATGCTCACGCTCCTCCAGATCAAGACGCCACATCTCATCATTATGCCTGAACACACATAAAAACGACGGTGATTTTTGCGGTAATGATGGGTTTTCATCATTTAAATACGCATTGTAATACGCATTCACGGGATAGCTAAATGCCAATAATTTCAATGCCTTGCGCCCGTTCAAGTTATGCGCCATAAAGCCTTCCGGATCAATGCCTTGTATATCCTCCTGCGTTAGGGCTTCGGTTTCCTCCGCATCAAAAATCTGCGATAACGTCGTTTCCAAGACCGCCAATTCATAACAAAACGGATCAGCATTTTCGCGCACAAAGGCGGGGAAATCATTGATGTAACGACAAATATTAAAGGACGTTGACGGCGTAGCCTCAATATAGGCATCGATTAAATCATTGATCGCCTGATCGCCCATGGCGTGGCGAAGGGCTGGGAAATCATCATATACAATATCAAACAAACGATAACGATAGCCGTCAATATAACTTTGAATTTGCTCTTGCGGTGAAAAATCAGGTTTTGGAATAATGCGTAAATCAGGCTCCATAATGCTGCCGTCCGCACTTAAAATCGCGTTTTGCATATCGCCCAATTCCTGCGAATATTCACGCGCATTTTCAGGCGGGCGCATATTGTCACGATAATTTGTGAAATGCGGCATCGGCGTTGGCCCTTGCGCCTGTGTTGCCCAGTGGCGCGCCTTGTTTAATTCCTCCATCACCACAGGAAAATCAGGGATATTATCATCCCATTCCACCATGGTCGTCATCGCGCCGCCCTTGTTGATCACATATGCATAAAGTGTCCAGACCTCATCCAAAACATGATCATCATGGGTGTCGATAATATGCGTGCCCTTATTGCAATGCCCAGCCAAATGAATTTGCGCAACATCGTTAAGCGGCATGGCATCAATATATATTTTCGGATCCCAGCGGTGGTTATAACAACTGACGTAAATATTATTCACATCCAGCAATAAACCGCAGCCAGATCCCTCAACCATACGGGCGATAAATTCCCACTCGCTCATACTGGATGAGGTAAATTCCAAATAGGTCGAGGGGTTTTCAAGAACGATTCTGCGCCCCATAAAATCCTGCACGCGTTTTATGCGCTCAATAATATTGGCCAGCGCTTCTTCCGTATACGGTACGGGCAACAAATCATGTGTGTTTTTATGCGCAATCCCCGTCCAGCATAAATGATCGGAAATCCATTGCGGTTTCACATCTTGCTCTAAGGCTTTTAACTTCTGTAAATACTCGGAATTTAGCGGATCAACCGTGCCGATCGACAATGACACGCCGTGCATTACAATCGGATACCGCTCCTTCAGCTCATCCAACATTCGGCGGGGCTTCCCCCCCGTATCCATGTAATTTTCCGTGATAATTTCGAACCAATCCACATCAGGATTATGCTCTTTTATATGTGAGAAATGGGCCGGACGAAATCCGAGCCCATATCCCAATTTTGGAAAATGTTGTTTTTCCATCTGATAAAAAACTTAGTCGTTGTAACGGCTGTTGTCGTTGTGGCCGCTCTTACATGCATTTTTCGCCTTGCAAGAGTTCGCGCCTTTACATGCATTTTTACCTTTGCATGAATTCGCACCTTTGCAAGAATTTTTACCTTTACAAGAATTCGCGCCTTTGCAGCCGTTTTTATCGCATTTCTTTTCACATTTCTTGGCACAGCCGGCCGCGCTACAGCTATTTCCGTGATTACCGGCAAATGCAGGTGCCGCAGAGAATGCCCCCATAGCCAACATACCGGCCAAAGCAACTGTTGCGATTCTCTTGTTTTTTGTTTTTTCCATTTTATGATCCTTAAAAATTAAATGTAGAATGTTACATCCTCATTCGTAGGATAAAAAAATACGTTACAAAAAAAATTATTCTGCAAACTTTATCATCTTTTTTTGATCTTCATCCCACATCGCCAAATGAGCAAACTTGAAGCTTTCCCTAAATGTTATGCGGTTCAAGGTTTGTAAATCTTCATTGGCATCCATACATTCCTGCAATCGATAATTGGGTACCTTCGCATTCAGATGGTGAATGTGATGAAGTCCGATATTCCCGGTAAACCATTGAATAACAGGTGGTAAGTCATAAAAGGAACTACCTAAAACCGCAGCCTCGTGATAGTCCCACTGCTCTTTCCCCTCCCAATAAGCATCTTCGAATTGGTGCTGTATAAAGAACAACCATCCGCCGATCCATGCGGTACCGATAACAATCGGTATATATGTTGCAAGCACAGGGATAAAGCCGAATAACAGGCCCAGAGCGCCATATGTCAGAAGCAAACCAAGGTTAAGCCCCATCACACTTTTTTTGATCTGACGCGGCTCCACGCGTTTTTTGACTTCACAAAACGGAAACGGCTCGGCATACGGAATACGTTGCCCAACAAGAATAAAAAACGGTGTCCCAAATAACAACATAATATAAGGGTTTCGATATAATCGATACAAACGCTGCAATTTTGGTGACAAAGCTTCGTATTCTTTTAACGTGATCGTTTCAATGGCGCCAAAGCCGCGATTGTCCAAATTCCCTGAACTGGCATGATGCATGTTATGGGTTTTGCGCCAAAAATCATATGGTGTCCAAGTCAACACACTGATGAAACGTCCGACAAGGTTATTCCATTTACGTGATGAGAAAAATGACCCGTGACCACAATCATGTTGGATAATAAACAGACGTACTAACAAGCCCGATGCGGGAATTGTTAACAATGCAGTGATCCAATAATGCGATGAAAAACAATAAATCATCACGGCACAAACAGCGAAAAACGGAACAACCGTGTTTAAAATCTGGAAAGTTGCTTTTGCATTACTTGGTGTTTGGTATTTTGCGCAATGATTGACTAACTTTTGAACGCGCTCTTTTACATTCTCGGCGGTATCACCAGCCCCGTTAACGGGAAATTCATCATGACCCTCAACTGGCCGCCCGGCTTCATTAAACATATATCTTCTTTTTCATTATTAATCGAAGAAACAGTGTCGCAGTATAATCACCGCGACACAAGTAAAAACCACTGTTCATCAACAGGTGCTAATAGATTAAGAAGCAGCGCGAGAGGCCTTCTTACGCTCATGCGGACAAAGATGTCTTTTACGCAAACGAAGAGATTGCGGCGTTACCTCCACCAATTCGTCATCGTTAATATAAGACATCATATCTTCCAAAGACATTCTGCGTGGTGGCACAAGGGTCACTGCCTCATCCGAGCCGCTGGCACGCATATTCGTCAGTTTTTTCCCCTTTAGGACGTTAATCTCAAGGTCGTTTTCACGGTTATGTTCACCAACAACCATACCTGCATAAACAGGTGTTTGGTGACCGATAAACATCACACCACGATCTTGCAAGTTGAAAATCGCATACGCAACAGCAGTACCCGTTTCGATAGAGATCAGCGCACCGTTACGGCGCTGAGGGATATCACCTTTGAACGGAGCATATGAATGGAACAAACGATTCATAACCCCTGTACCGCGTGTATCGGTCAAGAACTTGCTCTGATAACCGATCAAACCACGTGACGGCGCAAGGAACGTAATACGTGTCTTGCCTGTACCGGATGAACGCATATCTGTCATTTCGGCCTTACGACGGTTCATGTGATCAACAACAGATGATGAATATTCCTCATCCACATCGATAAACACTTCTTCGACAGGCTCTAATTTCTGACCGTTTTCTTCCTGATACAACACTTTCGGACGAGATACGGTTAATTCGAACCCTTCGCGACGCATTGTTTCAATCAAAACGCCCAATTGCAATTCACCACGACCGCCGATTTCGAATGCATCTTTGCCATCGCTTTCCTTAAATGTAATCGCAACATTTGTTTCCGCTTCGGCTAACAAACGCTCTCGGATCATTGTTGAGGTTACTTTTGAGCCTTCTTTCCCTGCAAACGGAGAGTCATTCACCGTAATGGTCACAGACATCGTCGGCGGGTCAATCGGTGTCGATTTCAACGGCACGCTTACGGCCGGATCACAAATTGTGTCTGATACAGTGGCTTTGGTCAAACCGGCTACACAGATAATATCACCTGCTTGCACTTCGGTTACCGGCACGCGCTCTGTACCTTCAAATTTCAATAACTTTGTCAGACGGCCGTTTTCAACGACTTTACCGTCCAAGTTCATTGCCTTCACCACGTCATTCACCTTGGCACGACCTTGCGCAACCAAACCTGTCAAACAACGACCCAAGAACGGGTCAGAATCAAGCAACGTCGCCAACATTGCGAACGGCTTGTCGAAATCGACATTCGGCGCAGGAACATGTTCAAGGACAAGTTCAAGCAACGGAGAAAGGTCTTTGCGCTCATCATCCAATTCACGAGTACACCAACCGCTACGGCCTGATGCATATAGAATCGGGAAATCAAGCTGCTCATCCGTTGCATCCAGTGATACGAACAAGTCAAACACTTCGTCCACGACCTCTTCCGGGCGACCGTCCGGGCGGTCAATTTTATTGATAATTACAATAGGCTTCAGCCCCTGCGCCAATGCCTTACCCAAAACGAATTTCGTCTGTGGCATCGGACCTTCGGCTGCATCTGTCAACAAAATCACACCATCGGCCATGTGCAAAACGCGCTCTACCTCACCGCCGAAATCGGCGTGTCCGGGTGTGTCGATAATATTGATACGTGTATCGCCCCATTGAATTGATGTCGGCTTCGCCAAAATTGTAATGCCACGCTCTTTTTCCAAATCATTGGAATCCATCACGCGTTCATCTACCTTCTGGTTCTCACGGAATGTTCCGCTTTGCTTCATGATAGAGTCAATAAGTGTTGTTTTCCCATGGTCAACGTGGGCAATAATGGCGATATTTCTTACGTTCTGTGACATTTTTTCTTCTTCATAAAAGTAATTGCAGCGCACTGTTTAATATAAACGCGCCCAAAAAGCCATAAAAAAAGAGGCCAAAAGCGCGGCCTCTTTCGTTTTTATTGTATTTTTTCTTATCGGGACAATGTTTTCGCAAGGCGAACCATTTTAATAAATTCAGCGCGATATCCGTACGGATCATCACCTTTCGCACTTTGCGCCATGTTAATCACATCATCATATGTATAATCGCCCGTGTAATGACTGCCGCGCAGCATCTGTGCAAATGATGCAACAGCAACAGAAAACACCGCATCACGAGGAGCCGATTGCGGACAAGATTCATTTGGGCCGCACTCAATTTTCGCCATCGTCACGGTTTCATATGCAGGGACGGCCTGCGTAATTAACTTGCTGGTGTTTTCCATCGGCAATTTATAGCGCACCTTCACGAAAGCATATTCATTTACAGGCGCCATCGGCTTGACCTTATCTGTCGCATTCTCAACCTTACCGTAACGCAACGGATCCATCGTAAGCGCATCACTACCGACAGGCACGAATTCATAAATCGCGGTCACAGTATGGCCTGCGCCGATATCACCGGCATCCACTTTGTCGTTATTGAAATCCTCGCGGTTCAAATGGCGTGTTTCATAACCGATCAAGCGATATTCCGCCACCGCCGCAGGGTTAAACTCTACCTGGAATTTCACATCCTTTGCGATCGGGAATAATGATGACGTGGCCTCCTGCACCAAAACCTTCTGCGCTTCGCTCAAACTATCGATATAGGCCGCTGTGCCGTTTCCGTTTTGCGCCAATGTCTGCATTAGATGGTCATTATAATTACCCATACCAAAGCCCAAAACAGACAGGAAAATCCCCTTATCACGCTTACGTTCAATATAAGTTTTCAATTGATTACGATCTGTAATTCCGACATTGAAATCACCGTCAGTCGCCAAAATCACGCGGTTCACGGCGCGGTTATCGAAATTTTGCTCCGCCATATTATAGGCAAGCTCAATCCCCGCAGCGCCCGCAGTGCCGCCGCCTGCGCTCAAATTATTCATCGCATTCATAATGGCATTACGATTCGAAACCTTCGTCGGCTGCAACACAACCCCCGTTGAGCCCGCATAGGTCACAATCGACACCGTATCATCAGGATGCAAGCTATCGAGCAACATCTTCATGGATGATTTCACAAGCGGCAGCTTGTCTTGCTGGTTCATTGATCCCGATACATCAAGCAGGAATACAAGGTTACTGCGCAATGATCCTTTCGGTACGTCATACCCCTTTATGCCGATATGCATTAATTTGCGCCCTGCCGTCCATGGACTGTCCATGACGGTGACGGTCGGTTTAAACGGCTCCGTTTTGTTTTGCGGCAGAGGATAATTATAATCAAAATAATTGACCATTTCCTCTATACGCACCTGCGAAGGGGACGGTAACTGCCCGCTATTGATGGCTTTGCGCACAAAGGCATAACTCGCGGTATCCACATCAGATGAAAATGTTGATACGGGGTTTGTTGCGGTTTGTTCAAACGGGTTTGGTGCAAATTCCTCAAACTTGTCGTTTGATTGCTTCACTATGCTCGCCATATCTTCGGGTGAACGCTTCCACTCCTCCGGCACTGGCATGATTCCTTCAGCCACCATCATTTCAAGGGCACGCTGCTCCTGTTCGGCACGCCACTTCTTTAGTAATGCAGTGTCACCCTCTGTCGGGGTCACGGCATCAGCCTCTTCTTTTGCGGCATTGCCGTCTTTCAAACCTCCACCATATTGGGTATATGGCTTGGCCGGGCTTGCTGCGGCTGCCCCTTCTGCCGCCATTTGATTCTCCACGCGTTCTTCCTGAAGGACGCGCCAGCGCTGCAACGGATCATCCGCTGCGGCGACTTCCATATCGCCTTCAGGCACTTCTAATCGTGTGTCCGGCGTGTTAATCGGCACAGGAATAGCACTCTGACCTTGTCGAATGGCGGCAACCAATTCATCTTCATTTTGCGCTTCTACCGCACCAACATAAGACGGAATATTACTATTTAAATCTGCCTTAGTAGAGGGTGCCATAACAGACTCTATTTTTTTCTCCGCCCCAAGTGTTTCAAACATGCTCTCCATTGCGACAGGCGCCGCAAACAGAGCAACTGCAACGGCCAACATTGCCGTACCTTGATATAGCTTTCTTCGTGATTTTTGTTCCATGGTTCGAACTCCTCTCTCATCGTTTGTTCTACCGATAAGACGAGAGAGCATCGAAATTCCTTGGGAATTTTTTTCACTTTTTTTATTTTTTTCATTTTGCGCTACGTTAAACTCTGCCAAAGCAAGGTTCAGCGCGCGTTTACGTGCATTTTCATCAATCGCGGGCGCATGATCTTCGCGTAAGATCTCTTCTATTTTCTTATCATCCATAGCGCTCCTCCTTTCCGAAAACGGCCGCAAGCTTCTTTCGTGCTTCATGCACACGCCAGGAAATCGTGCTTTCCTTAACACCTGATAACTTTGCGACCTCTTTATGTGATAATCCCTGCCCCATCACGAGCAAAATCGATTCCTTTTCAGCTTCGGGCAATTCATAAACCGCCTTCATCACCTGCGAGGCATAAAGCTTTTCATCGGATGAACTTTCTATAAAGGCTAAATTTTCGACAAGCTCCGTTCCCGCAGGATGTCTGTTTTGTGATTTATACCAATCTTTCGCGGTATTAATAACCAAGCGATATAACCAGCTTGTGAATTTTGCATCTCCCTTATAGGTCAGAATTCCGCGCGCAAGCTTGATACACGCCTCTTGCGTTATATCTTCTGCATCCCTCTGACTTGCACACCATTTATAGGCCATTTTAAACATCACCTCGTAATAGGCATTCACCAAAGACTCAAAAGCACGCGCATCACCGTCTTGGCTGCGCTTGATTAAAATCTGCACTTCGTCTTCCGGCATATCCGGCATCGTTTAACCATCTTTACTATTTTTGGGATTGCCCCATCATATACATATCTGACGATTGGAAAAGGATTTATCTTGGAAAAAAAATAAAAAAAATTTTTTCGGGCTTGATTAAAATATCAGAAAATTTTAGAAAAAGCGCACATTCTGAACCTCGCTTTTTTCGCACAACGCACCGCACAAAAGGATTATGGAAACATATATTATGTATAAAAGTGCAGAATTTCTGCATTTCATAATACGGAAGTCTTTCATTTAAATTCAATCACTTAGCGGCATAAAAAAATTTCAGAAAAAAGTTTGCATTGTACAAAAAAAAAGCGTAGGTTCATTAAGTCGATGGATTATAGACGAAAAAATTCGCAGATTATCGACACAGGGAATATCGATATAGGAATTATCTTTTTGTATCGAAATGTGTGTGTTTTCTAAAGTTTTTATGAATGCACCCCATATTTACATAATTTTAAACAATTAAGGTGTACCCTCCTTAGGTTCGTATTGAATCGTTTTAACTCAAGGGGGGAGACAAGAGTGAAAGACGTGGGACTAGCCGTATTACAACCTGATTTTGAACCAGAATTTGAAACAGGTTACTTAAGTGAAGTATTTGGCCGCGAAGGTGGCTCTACTCAAGCAGACATCGAAGCCGAGATGGATGCCCATCTACTAACAGTAGAAGATATATTGCGTGCCGAACATAATTTGGGGCATGCTCTTGATGATGTAAAAGACATCGAAGATCTTCACCTGGAACTGACCTCTGACAAAGAGGATCATCATACAGGTAAAGTTTACGAGTATGGTCGCATCGATGTAATTAAAGAACAATCTGGCGCGCATTCAGATGGCGATGTGACAACCGCCGGTGGATACATGAAACGCAATAACATGGACCCGGAAGCGCACCAGAAAAACGTTAAAAGACAACAGCAATATGCGAAACTGATCCAACAATTAACCGATCAGGAGCTTATGCAAAATCGCATAAATGCGATTATGGCGAATATTGATCATTACAACAGACAAATTAACGAAATAGATGAGGCTTTAGAAATCCTCGAAACCGGCGATCTGGACCAAAATACAGTTCAGGGACGCGCTAACATTCGTGCCGTTCGCGCCACAATGGAAGAACACGGCCTTGATCCGAATGATCCAAGATACCAAACACAAGACGGTACATTTAACGCAGAACAAGCGCGCGAAGATTTAGAGAGAATTCGTCAAGAAAAGATCGAGTTACGCGATCAGGAAATCAGCAAATTACCTGAAGAGCAACGTGCGGAAGTAATGGAACGCCTAAACAAGGACGAATATCGCAAGCAAGAAACAGTCGCAGCCGATAACAGCGTGATTAGCGTCGATGCCTTTGCAACGCAGGACGTTCAGGGCGCAACGTATGTTGTCCAAGCAGCAAACGCAAATATTGGTCTGGATGACCTGAGCGTTCAGAATGATTTTGACGTGGCATCATATGATGCACAAATAGCTGAAAAACCATTCGCCTTTGAAAACAATGACAGCTTTGATGCCGCATTCGCAAAATATGCAGGTAATGACGATTTGTTTGCCGACTTTGATGATACCGCGACAACAGACCCAGAGATGGCAGCAGCGACAGAGGACACTCGTAGCTACGGATCATTTGCTGCGGAAGGCGACGGACAGACAAGCGTTATCACAGCAGAATTTAGTGCAGCAAGCAATCCTGAACTTGCCGCTGTTAATGCACCGGAACAAACAACAGAGCCGACATTCGAACAACAAAGCCCGGCTCTAAAAACAATGAGCATCTGATAAAATTACAGATACATATATTGCAAAATTCAAACGCCGAGAGTCTTCTTTCGGCGTTTTTTGCAAAGGGAAAACAAGGATAAATAAGGTAATGCCACAAAAAAAGCGCCGCCCTCTTCTCTGGAAAAGGCCGACGCTTATATAATCAATAATAACTATGGCGCGTAATTACAGGCCATTTGACGCTAAGCTACCGGTAGGTGCTGCATCCTCAGTTGTTCCCTGATCACCACTACCGGATGTATCACCGGCCTGAGAATAATGATAATTCACATTCTCGCTATCCAAGCCGGCACGACGCACAACCTCAAGACCACTATCCTCAAGATAATAAGCACCATGCTTCTTACGCATCTCAAACTTCTCTACAGCAGCATCAACACACGCTCTAAAAACTTCAATGTCGTCATACTCATCCGCAGACACAGAATGACGCCCCAGAATCATGTGATCTACAGTAGAATAGTAGAAATCCTCAAGCCCAGTGATAAAATGCCCATCATCTTGACGGAAAATAACATGGTTGTTCATAACTGTAAGGATTTCACCCTCTTCAACAGAGATAAGTTCCGTCTTATCATGGAAACCATCCTCTGCAACCTCACCGATAATCACATTCTCAACACGATCTGTCGGATCATAAGCGATAGGGATAACATATTGAATGGTTGCCCCTTCTGTATAAGCCAAACCCGGCTTACCATTGGCGACATCACCCTCAACAATATACTGCGCAAGCTCCTGCACATCTTTAATTTTGCCCTCACGCCAATTCGGATCACGCGCATCAACAACAACACCAATAAAAGCAGCCCCCTGCTTATTCTTAGCCGTGTTCAAAACCAGATTTTGAAAATCTTCAAGATTAATGGGTCTCGAAACCATTTGAACGGGCGGAACACGATGCTTATCCCACGCAAAACGTGAAATAGCTGCTGGCGGGTATTTAAATTTTAAGGATGATTGTATAACTGGCTGAAAAGGCGTTGTAGGAAACTCATCACCTCTTTGAACAACCAATTCCGTACGATTATTGCCACCATTCAAAGCCTCTGATGCGTTAACAACATCAGCATCCAATGTTTGTGCCTGACTTGAAAAGCTCATAAATCCTGCCGCAACAGCAGTCGCCAAGGCGCGCTTCATTCCTTTGGTACTCACCATAATACATAACCTCCCGTAAAATGAAATTTTTATAATTTTTTATTAGTTACGTGTTTTTATAGACTAAAAAGCCATAGAAATCAAATAATATGAAAACACGATGGGATGTATTTTACTGACTACATTTTACAGACAAAACAGATGCTACATTGATTGCATCGGCAAAGCTTTGATCTTTTGATACCTGATAAATCTTACCAACAATCAAGTCAGAAAAATCTTCTTGAGAATCCGCAAAAGACGTATTAGACAAATCCAACGGCTTAGACTTATATTTACTGATAATACTATCCATTGATACACGCCCCTTAACACCTTTCAGAGCGTCTAGTGCCATAGAGTTTACATCTCCGCAAACACCGAACTTCATTAAATCATCATAGTTCTTGCTGGCATCTTTTATAGGTTTAGCTTGCTGTTGGCATTTTTGATATGACTGCATGCTATCGACTGTCGCCTGCTCTACACCTACAGCTTTAATTTTATCGAAAACATCCTGAACAAGCGGATAAAAAATAGGTCCCGGCGCAACATCTGTGACCGCTTGCCCTTTTTGATATGCCGCAGACATAGCCACAAAGAATGCATGCCTGTCGGAACAGCCACGCATATGCTCGTCATATGCCAATTTCATAACATCATGTTCACCAACAATATTTGCCTGCGCCTTGTCATCATTTGACATCGCATCTTGCAATGCCCGTTCCTCGGGATTTGTAACAACATCGGCAATAGTTACAAGCGCAGTGCGGCCAAATACGAACCCCGCAACGGCGACGCATAAACACATGAACAAAAATTGCTTAACGGCTTTGTATTTCATCATGGATAATTATAAACATACATTATAGAAAGAACAAGTTTTGAATCACGCTCATCACAGATCTAAAACTCTATGACGCGAAAGAAATCCCCCGACCCTGCAATAAAGTCAGGATTAAGCAGTGTCGGATGATCACCACCATAGGTCAAAGGCACCCCCTTAGAATCTGTAATATCCCCACCCGCGGCGCGTAATATGGCATGACCTGCCGCCGTATCCCACTCGCATGTCGGGCCAAAGCGCGGATATATATCGGCTCGCCCGCTCGCGACTGCGCAAATTTTTAGAGACGAGGCCTGGCGCACTATTTTCTTGATCTTCAAACTACCGAGCAAATGCTCCTGCCCGCCGCCTACCTTGTGCGTTCCCGACATAACGGTAAGGCCATCATTTGGCATAGAGCGAACGCGTATATCTTTTTCTTTATCTGAATCTTCAAAATAGCGATAGGCGCGTGCACTGTTTTCCGTATGGAACCCCGCGTAAAGCTCTCCCTTTTCAGGCGCATACACAACACCAAGCAATGGCTGATTTTTATGGATCAATCCGATATTCACGGTAAAATCACCGTCACCGCGAATAAACGCACGCGTTCCGTCCAGCGGATCAATCAACCAAAAATATTCGTGATCATCAAAAACAATACGCTTACCTTCGGCAAAGGATTCCTCCCCCACGACCGGAACATCAGGCAAAATATCGTATAAACGTTCCTCGATCAGCTTTTCCGCCGCGCGATCAGCCTCCGTCACCGGAGAGCCATCCCCCTTCTCGGAAGGTGTAAAGTCACGTATCCCGTCAAAATACTCCAGTGTCAACTCCCCTGCCTCAACCGCTATCCTTCGTACAATGTTACAAAGAGCAGCCGGATGAGAGAGTAGTTTAGACGACATAATCGAGTATCTTTTCCTTTTCGGCCGATTCGCCGGATAAATCGCCCAATGCGATTTGTTGTTCAATATACTCTACGAGCTGTTCGACACAAAAATCAATCCCATTTGTTTGCGTATCGATAATTAGTTCAGGATTAGCAGGCGCATCAAACGGTGCATCAGAATCCAGCCCGGTCAGAGATTTAATCTCCCCTGCGCGCGCTTTCTTATAAATGCCGGTTTCATCACGATCTTCACATGTCACCAAATCCGCAGCAATATAAACCTCATTATATAGGTCACCTGCACGCTCACGAATAAGCTGTCTGTCAGAGCGGTACGGCGAAATAAATGCCGCAATAACGACCTGCCCTGCACTAGCCATCAATTCGGCAACATGCCCGACGCGGCGAATATTTTCCGAACGATCCTTTGGCGAGAAGCTCAAATCCTTGTTAATACCACTGCGGACATGGCCACTATCAAGAACAACAACATTGATTCCGCGTTCAAAGAGTATCTTTTCCGCCGCCATGGCTAAGGTGGTTTTTCCCGCGCCCGACAATCCCGTAAGCCAGAAGATACCACCACGATGACCGTTACGCTTTGCGCGCTCTTCATGTGAAATGATATGATCCACCTGATGAATATTCGCTGCCTTCGGTGCGTCGCGGCGCTGATCGGCGTACCCATCCATATTCAGTGCACCGCCACCGACAATGTCATAGCCTTCATAGATCACCAAACGACCCAAACGTTCATTATCCGTGTACGGATCAATCGGCAATTGATCACGTGCGCGGAAGGTTACCTCCGCCACTGCATTACGCGCAACCTCACCAACCGCTGACGTATCGGCGAGATCCTGTGTATCGATAACCTTATCAATCGATTGCACACTCACCATTGCCTCATGCGTACCATAACGCACCTTATAGCTATTCCCAACCTTAAGCGGTTTATGCGCGAGCCAGAACACACTTGCGCGAAACACATTAGAGAGCATCGGCGGGTTTTCCGTATGAGAGGCAATATGACCGCGCTCAACGAACAAGCGCTGGTCCAGTGTGATACCAATGGCTTCACCTGGGCGCGCCTCGACCTTGTCTTTATTCTCCGGCCAAACTTCTATAGATGTAACCGTGGCCTCTTCATTCCCGGGAGAGAATAAAACCTTATCTCCTTTGCGCAAGATGCCCGTTTCCACACGGCCGACAATAACGCGCTTTTCACCAAAGCGATAAACATCCTGCACAGGGAAGCGCAACGGACGAGCGATTGGCTGCGGCGCAACTTCGAAACTATCCAGAACATCAATCAAATGCTTGCCTGTATACCAATCCATGGCCTCACTGCGTGTTGCGATCATATCACCATGACGCGCGGAAATCGGCACGATAAAACGCGGCGTCAAACCGATTGAGCCAAGATATTCCTTTACCTCACGCGATACACGCTCATAGGCTTCGGGCGCATGACCTACCATATCCATTTTATTAATCACAACCGCGACCTGCTTCAGGCCAAGCAAATGCAACAAATAGGCGTGACGTCTAGTTTGCTCCTGCACGCCTTCGGTGCCGTCAACAACTAAAATCGCCGCATCGGCTGCTGCCGCGCCACTAATCATATTCTTCAAAAACTCACGATGGCCAGGCGCATCGATAATAACGTAATCACGATCCTCGGTTGAGAACCAGATTTGCGTTGAATCAATCGTCACCGCTTGATCTCGCTCCGCCTGAAACGCATCTAATACGAATGACCATTCAAGCGCATCTGTGCCGCGACGCTTACAAATTGCTTGCAGTTCTTCATACTTACCCGCAGGTAGTGAATCCGTATCATACAACAAACGCCCGATCAGCGTTGATTTACCGTGATCCACGTGCCCAACAATAACAACGCGCAACGGCTGCGCTGCGTTTTGTTTTTTACGTGGTGCGCCATGCACCGCTATTGCTTCTATGTTTTCCGCTGTATTGCTCATCGTTCTTCTTGCTCCAGAATTTCAATTCTTTGCTCTGTTAATTGTATAAGGCACCCGATTTTGCCCAAACTTGCGATTGTACCTGCACCCGCTAAATATGCTTGGCGTTTGCACTCATCATGGCGATATGACTCATAGCTTTTTCGCGCAATATCACCCTGCTCAACACTACGCCCTTTCCTACTCTCTTCTTCTTCGACATAAGAATCATATTCCTCCGCCTCTTGGGCAATTTTTTCTTCCAATGCCAAACGCTTAATTTCCAATGCCTCGTACTGCCCGCTAAGGCATGTCACCATTTCAATCGTACTATTGGCCTGCGCACATTCATCAGACGCCGCTTCATCATTTGCAAACGCAGGCTGCGCTATGAATAGAGCCAAAGCACATAAAAACCTTAACCGCATTACATATACCCCGCCGCTCTCAAACGCTCAAAGCTATCTTCGGTTTCCGTATCCATAGAACGGCCTGCGCGCTCGCTGGTATTTGTTGTCTCAAGCTCTTGAATAATTTCTTCAATGCTTGATGCGCTACTCTCTACCGGGAAGGTTAAGTTTTTCTCGCCCAGCGAACGATAACGCATCATCTTGCCTGTCTTTTCATCCTTCTGTGCCAAGTAAAGCGGGCAAAACGGAATCCCCTCTCGTTGGTGATAACGCCAGATATCAATCTCGGTCCAATGCAAGATCGGGTGAATGCGGATATGCGCGCCTTCGGGAAATTCTGTTTTATACTGATCCCAGAATTCAGGCGGCTGATCTTTGAAATCCCAGTTCCCGTCAATCGTACGTGGTGAAAATACGCGTTCTTTTGCGCGCAGCCCCTGTTCATCACGACGAATACCACCTGTTATTCCTTTAAAACCATATTCCTTCATCAGGGTTTTAAGCCCCTCTGTTTTACGCATCGCACTACGTGTATTGGGCGGCAAGGTTTGGTCCATCTCCTCTTCCGGCGGACATTGCCAATTCACGCAATTCAAATCCCATTCTTTGATTAAACGATCACGGAAGGCATAGACCTCGTCCATCTCCATCCCCGTATCCAACAAACAAACAGGAAACGGCACGCGCCCTAAAAACGCCTTACGAACCATCCATAGCATCGCCGTCGAATCTTTACCGATCGACCACATCATGCCCATCGGGTCGATGCGGTTATACGCCTCACGGATAATATAAATTGTTTTCGCTTCCAGCTCATCCAAATAGCTATACATGGGTCTTGTCCTTCATCTATAAAATAACAATTAAATTATGTTATTTATATTTTATCACGCCAAATCTTTATCAAAAAGCATCGTAAAAATTATCTATAGCGCGGATATACCTTATTTTTTAGAAAAAAATCAATATACAAAATTTTTATGTTATTTGAGCGCAAAATAAACGCCGCACTCCAACAAGGAACGCAGCGCCATAATGTATATACAGGTGCAAAAACCGTTTTATTTACGCATCAACACCAATGCGACCGATAGAAGTATACTCGAACCCGCGTCCACGCATATCATCCACCTTATAGATATTACGCAGATCAACCATGATATTCCCCGCCATCTCAGCCTTCAGGCGCGTTAAATCAAGTGCGCGAAATTCATTCCACTCCGTCACAATCGTTAAGATATCCGCATCCTTTGCCGCTTCATAGGCATCCTTGCCCCAGATAACATCATCCATCATATCTTTTGCTGCGCCCATAGCCTCCGGATCATACGCCGAGATCGTCGCCCCGGCCTGTTGCAACACAGGCACAATCGTCAATGACGGCGCATCACGCATATCATCCGTATTCGGTTTAAACGCAACACCAAGCATGCAAATCTTCTTGCCTCGCACATCACCTCCTGCGGCTTCGATAATCTTATCCGCCATACGCGATTTACGATCTTCGTTCACAGACACAACCGTTTCAACAATGCGTTGCGGCGCGCCGTATTTCTGCCCTGCACGCGTCAGTGCCAACGTATCCTTTGGGAAACATGACCCGCCATATCCGGGCCCTGCATTCAAAAACTTTGATCCGATACGCCCGTCCAGACCGATGCCCTTTGCTACTTGCTGCACGTCCGCATCAACCTTTTCACACAAATCAGCAATCTCATTGATAAAGGTAATCTTTGTCGCCAAGAACGCATTGGCCGCATACTTAATGATTTCGGCAGTCTCACGTTTCGTGAATAAAATCGGTGTTTCATTCAAATATAACGGGCGATAAATTTCGCGCATAACATTTTGCGCACGCTCCGCCGAAGTACCAACCACCACGCGATCAGGGCGCATAAAATCATTGATCGCCGCCCCCTCACGCAAGAACTCAGGATTCGATGCAACATGGAAATGCGCATCCGGATTCTCTTCTTTAATAATGGCCTCAACTTCGCGCGCTGTACCGACCGGCACGGTTGATTTATTTACCACAACAATATAGCTATCGATATTATTGGCAATTTCACGCGCAGCCGCATGAACATAAGACATATCAGCATCACGACAATGACGGCGTGACGGTGTTCCGACCGCAATAAATACCGCGTCACACCCCTTCACGGCCTTTGACACATCAGTTGTGAATTCGATGCGCCCCGATTCGATTTGGCGCTCCAACAAATCTTCCAGACCCGGCTCATAAATCGGAACTTCACCACGACGCAAACTCTCGATCTTTGCCTCATCCTTATCGACACAAACAACATTATGCCCGAATTCCGCGAAACACACGCCGGATACAAGCCCGACATACCCCGTACCAACCATACCAATACGCATAGAAAAACCTTCGTTATATGAAACAATTACTGATTTAAACCAAAAGAACGCTATCGGATTTCAAATACAAAAGATAGCGGGCAGCGATTTTTTTTTAAACGAATCCTTAACACATATAATGATAGGCTTATTTATAAGATAAAAAAACAGACAAAATCATTGCCAAACAAGGCATTTATCCCATATCATCCCCGAACTTAGAATTTTATTTCAAATAGAGGTATCAAGGAATAGTTATGACTTCAGATAACACTCAAGACACTGTAAACACTAACGCACAAAGTGGTGCAAGCCTTCCGCTATTTTACAAGCAACCGATGCCATTGGATGCAAAAAAACACGCAAACCTCTCATTGAAAAAGAATTTTGGATTCGCATTTACTGCCGGTGTTAACGCTGTGCCGATCAACATGATTGAAATGCCGCAAATTTGTCACTACTACCCTATCGCATTCAGCCCTGATGCAAATGCAACCCCTGTTGCGCTCCTTGGCTTGCGCGACAACGAAAACCTATTCTTGCAGGCCGATGGCGGTTGGGATGAAAATGCTTATATCCCTGCCTATATTCGTCGCTACCCATTTATATTCTCTGAGATCCCGAACAGTGACCAATTAACACTATGTGTCGATAATGTTTCTGAAATCATCGAAGAAGGCAGCGATCAGCCCTTTTTTACAGCCGAAGGCGCACCTAGTGACCTTGCGAAAAACGCTTTGGAATTTTGTAAATCTTACCATGCGGCAGCACAACAAACACTAGACTTCAGTCGCGCCCTTGCCGAAAGCAGCCTATTGATAGAGCGTGAGGCACAAATCAATGTCGGCGGTAACAAGCGAATCAATTTCTCAGGCTTCCGAATCATCGACGAAGCAAAATTAGCTGAACTTGATGCAGATACATTCATGCAATGGCGTGAAAACGGTTGGTTGCCATTTATCTATGCACATCTGTTTTCCGGCTCTCAATGGCAACGCCTGACGCGTCTTCTAAACGGCCGCCTTGAAAAAGAAGCAGCATAAACCACATCTATATATTTGCATTTTATATAGCCTTACCCACAAAACGAATTGTGGATAGAAGGCTTTTATCCTTTCATTGATCTTGAAGGACTAAATCCGAAAATGCTAATTCTTTAAACACGATGTTTTTCACTTCAAGAATCGAATGAGGCAATAATCATGGCAAAAGTCGGAGCACAAAGAGCAGCTGCGTTAACGGGAAAGTCGAAATCAACTATTCAACGTGCAATGAATAGTGGGAAATTATCATTCGAGCTTGATGCGAATAAACGCCGCGTGATTGATGTTTCTGAACTGGAACGTGTTTTTGGCATCAAACAAGAAGCCATGAAAGAAGAGAAACCTGCTGCAAAATCTGTCGTAAAAACAGGAGAAATTGAAGCCGCAGTTGAAAAAGAGCGTATGTCCATGCAGATCAAAATGCTGGAACAGCAGCTATACACAGCGAATGAACGCATTGACGACCTTCAAGATCAACGTGACAAGTGGGAAAAGCAGGCATCTCAAATCTTAATTACGAGCCAGTACACACAAAAACAAGCTGAAGAGCTTCGCGCACAGATTAAGGACAGAGAAGATCGTGCACGTCAACGCCGTTTACAAAATGCGAAAGTACAAAATGTACAAACCGCAGGGAATACATCTGTAGCGCCCAAAAGAGCGCCAATGAGCGAGAACGCAAAAAAGCTTGAAAGCCACGTTAAAACACTTGAGCCACAAAACGAAAATGCATCCGATGATAATAACGGCTCAGTATTTCGTTTCTGGAAACGTGCCAAAGGTTAATCGTATTCCTCATCAAGATACTACCGAAAACAGCCGGACAAGAGAGTCTGGCTTTTTTTATGCGAATAGTGGTAATATGTGTACGTATGTTCAATCATAATAACGGTAATAAAAATATGCGTTTCATAAAATTCTTTCTTTTCCTCTGCCTTATATCCCTCGCATTAAGCACCACTAGCTATGCGCAAGATGAACAAGATGCAGGTAAAAGCGAATTACTTGAAGAGCTCATGACGGATAACGAGCCGGAAGCGCCGCTTATTCCGCCAGAGGATCAAGCGATAACAGAAGAAACGGAAACCAGTTTCTTCAAAAGAGCAACAAACACACAGATTGAAGAAGCTCAAAAATTTTTCCGCTTTTGCTCAAAAAACGATTCGATGAAGGCGCGCAAAGACTGTAAATGTGCGGCTACAAAGTTCCTTGAAACACGTGTTGAAGTCGGCGATGAGGTCACCAGCCAAAAAATCGTTATGATGAATATCAATGAGTGCTTGCTTGATGGTGTAGAACCTCTGGAACAAATTGATCTGTCACAAATCAATCCCAAATTTATAGAAGAAGCCAATAAAGTATACGACAGCTGTAAGAGTGACCCGTATATGGAGCAAATTGATTGCGAATGCTACTCCTCTGAGTTTCTGGATCAACGTATTTCTCTCGGCCCGATACCAAGCAAAAGACAAATCGAATCAAAACTTCGCGGCAAATGCATGGACATTGTAAAGCAAACCGGACAAGAATATTCGCAATGTATGAGCGGTACAATGATTCAGTATGGAAATGGCGACGTGTCGCAAAAAGACTATTGTGAGTGCGTTGCACGTGCAATGGCCAAAGCCACGCAATTAAACGGCGGATCACTTAGCTACATTACCAAGCGTAATGTAAAAGCTAAATCCATGGTCGAATGTCAAAAGCCGGAAAATATCGGGCAACAGCCATAATCAAACAATAATGAGCTATTGTGTTACCGCAGCATAAGCCTTTGCGTGCGGTAATACATGCGAAGAAAAATACGCCCAAAGCTCTTTGAAGTCTTCATTCTGCTGTGCAGCTTGCGATAGCAACGCACCACCAATCACAAGCGCAAGCACTTGCAAATAAGAATGGGCCAGCCCCGCGACGCGGTCCATATCTTTTTCTGCGCCAGCCCCAAGAATAACCTCGGTAAACTTCATAGCCATTTGATAATACGAATCATCAATATCCGCTTTATACTCCTCCAATAATGCCTTCACGCCAGCGCCCTGGTCGAATAAAGTTTTACGGAATGCCAAATCGGCGGCCTGAATACCATTTGTGCCTTCATAGATCGGCAAAATACGCGCATCGCGGTAATACTGCGCTGCGCCCGTTTCCTCAATAAAGCCCATGCCGCCATGCACCTGTATACCCGTCGAGGCAACATCAACGGACATATCCGTACACCAAGATTTAACGATTGGGGTAAGAACGCCGACACGGATAAGCGCAGCCTCATCTCCGCCATGATGATACGCATCCAATGACATCGCCGCACTATACGTTAGCAAGCGCCCTGCCATAACTTTTGCCCGCATATCTAATAACATGCGCTTTACATCGGCATGCTGGTCAATCGATACACGCTCTCCGCTGGTGAATGACTTCCCCTGTACACGATCTTTGGCATATGCCAACGCATGCTGATAGGCATGCTCGGCAATCGCAACACCTTGTAAGCCCACAGACAAACGCGCATTGTTCATCATTGTGAACATATACTTCAAACCCATATTCTCTTCGCCGATCAAGTAACCGGTCGCACCATCAAAATCCATGGTACAGGTTGGCGAGGCATGAATACCAAGCTTATGCTCAAGCCCAATACAGCTCAGCGTATTTTCGCTTCCGTCTTCCAACATTTTTGGCACGATGAATAATGAAATACCGCGCACGTCATCGGGCGCATCAGGCGTTTTGGCCAACACCAAGTGAATGATATTATCGGTCAGATCATGTGCACCATATGTAATGAAAATCTTTTGTCCGCTGATTTTATAGCTTCCGTCACCTTGCGGCTCAGCTTTTGAACGTAACAACCCTAAATCTGATCCGGCTTGCGGCTCTGTCAGGTTCATGGTTCCCGTCCATTCTCCCGAAATCATTTTGGAAAGGTAGTAATCTTTTTGCTCTTGTGAACCGTGCGATGAAATGGCCTCCACTGCGCCCTGCGTCAATAACGGACATAAACCAAAAGACATATTGGCGCCCTGCCACATTTCCTGAATAGCAAAAGAAATCCCCCACGGCAAGCCCTGCCCGCCATATTCAGGGTCAAACGGAACAGCATTCCATCCACCATCACAATATGCCGCATAGGCATCTTTAAACCCATCGGCAGTTTTTACCTGCCCGTCACTTAAGACTGCACCTTGCTCATCACCAATTTTATTCAACGGTGCCAGAACAGATGTTGCAAGCTTTGATGCCTCATCCAGAACGGCCTCACACGTTTCCCTGTCCAGATCCTCATGCGAGAACCCTAAAACATCATGTAATACAGATAACATGTCGTTTACAGGCGGCTTATACATAGATTGCTCCTTATGCTGTGGCAAAAAAATTCGTTAAAATGATACACCCATTGCGCTTAACAAACCGACAATGAGCAAAAGAAAAACAAAAATGGCGATAGAAATCATTGTAAATTGAATAACAATAGCCGTTACCCCCAGAACCAAACCGGTGTAAACCACGGCTGGACGTTGCTTTTTAATTAAACCAACGCAACAATTCACCATCCCCGCGATAGCAATTAAAACGATGCTAATGGCGATTTGATCAGTCCAATGATATTGATCAACCACGACCTCAGGCTCATCTGCTTTATTCTCGCCTAAAAATGTACCCAAAACTTTTTCACTTATCGTTTGCTCTGCCTTAGAAGCCTCAGGCTCTTCTGCAACGACTTTTGCGGCAACTGGCGCAGGCTTCAACGTACCGACTATCCAAGGACTTAAAGCAGACAGCGAGAATGCGAACAAACAGACAAACATACCGATCACGGCAAAATTATGCCCCTGATCCAGCATATCCTTCGTGTTCATTTTTTCTGTCATTCCCTTGAAATCACCGCTCATAGCGTAAAAAACCCTTATCGACTTGTATTGGCACGCGGCTTGCAAAGTTAAATTTTGAAGAGGAAATTCAGGCCTCTAAGCCACGAAATTAGTAGAGTAAGTATAGCATGAGTTACGCAGGAAAAACATTGCAAACCAACATATTAGATCAGAAAATGATGAATGCACCGCAAAAAATCCTTTCCGCCATTGAACAGGCGAGCCAGAAGTCAGGGGTTGATTTTTCCTACCTCGTCAAGCAAGCCAAGGCAGAGAGCAGCTTTAACCCGAACGTAAAATCAAGCAACAGCTCTGCCACCGGCCTCTTCCAATTTATCGACAGCACGTGGCTCGATATGGTGAATAAATATGGCGATCAATATGGCATTGATACCCAAGGCAAGACCAAACAACAAATTTTGGACATGCGCCAAGACCCAGAAAGCGCGTCTTTTATGGCGGCGGCGTTTGCATCGGAAAATGAGAAGTTTTTAAATGCAACATGGGGCGGTGATGTCGGCTCAACCGAGCTATACTTCGCGCATTTCCTTGGCGCAAGCGGTGCCTCCGCATTCTTAAACGCACGGGATGAAAACCCAATCCAAAATGCCGCTGATATTTTCCCGCGCGCCGCACGCGCAAACCGCAATGTTTTTTATGATTCTCAGACAGGCCGTGCTCGCAGCCTCGAAGAAGTTTATCAATTCTTTAATCAGAAATTCCAACCGGCCGAAGCAGAGGAAAACCAGCTGACATATCTTGCCGCCGCACCAAAAGCAACATTAGACGAGGCAGAAAAACAAAACGGCGCCGTTACAATAAGTAACCTTTATGCCAATAACCCGGTTGTTAAGCGATCGAATGCCATGCGTGCCGCACGTGAGCTCAACGGCTACGCGCAACTCAGAACACTTGATCTTCTAAATGCGCCCGCAACCAAAAACCATCTTACTGCTCCGACGCAAACACAAACCGCAAAAACATCCAACAGCCTGCATAAATCACATGATCGATCACCATTTTACAGCCTGATGGCACAGCCGGTAGAGGTGATGATGTTGACACAATCGACATCCCCGTCAAAAGTGATTCGTGACAAAGCGTAAAGCTTTGGCTACAAACACGTATGGATAATGAAAACCTGATTTATGTTCTCAATAAACGTGTTGCACTTTTTCAAGCGCCGCAAGGTTTTCGCACATCAATGGATAGTGTCATGCTGGCGGCGGCCTGCCCGATCAAAAACGGTCAGAGCGTCCTTGATCTTGGCTGTGGTGTCGGTAGTGCGGGTTTATGCGTTTTAACGCGCGTTCCAAATACAAGCCTGAGCGGCGTTGATATACAGGAAAGCCACATAGCACTCGCACAAAAAAACGCTGATGAAAATAACTTAAGCGCACGTGCAATATTCACATGCGCCGATATACGCCGCGAACTTCCCCTCGCGCCGCACGATCACATTATATGCAACCCACCTTATAAGGAGCACGGCAAGCACAAACCTTCGCCTTCTGCGGCAAAGGCCGTTGCGATGGGCCATGTAGAGGAAAACATAAACCTACAAAGCTGGACAGATTGTGCATGGCAAATGATCAAAGGGCGTGGCAGTCTGACCATGATTCACGAAGCTGAGCGATGCGATGATATGATAAAGGCATTATTTTCCGCGCGTGGCGGCAGGCGCTTTGGCGGCATTGAAATCATTCCCCTCTTCCCGAAAACAGGAAAAGACGCCCGCCGTGTTATTATCAGAGCATGGAAACATAAGCAAAGCGGTACACTCTTGCGCCCGGGCATTATTATGCATGATGAAAACGGCACATATACAAAAGAGGCCGAAGACATTTTGCGTCATGCGGCCCCTTTGTAACTAAATAACTAAACTTTACTTCGCGTAAATCTTTTCTCTCAAGAAGTCTTTTACCTTATTCATGTGAATGCGTTCCTGCGCCATTGTATTACGATCACGCACCGTTACGGTTTGATCCGCGATGGTGTCATTATCAATTGTGAAGCAATACGGCGTACCAATTTCATCCTGACGAGCATATCGCTTACCGATATTCTGTTTTACATCCAAATCTACAGAGAATTCTTCACGTAAATCCAAATACAGCTTTTGTGCGATCGGCACATGCTCATCCTTAGCGGTCAAAGGCAAAATTGCGGCTTTTTTCGGCGCCATAGACGGATGGAAATTCATATACACACCCGACGGACGGCTTTCATCAACCGTATACGCCTGACAGATCAATGCCAGCACACCACGCGTCAAACCGGTTGACGGCTCAATCACATGCGGCATGAAACGCTTATTTTCCGCCTGATCAAAATACTCAAGCTTCTGCCCTGAAAACTCCTGATGCTGTGTTAAGTCAAAGCAACCACGGTGAGCGATCCCCTCAAGCTCGTCAAACTCAGGCGCTGAGAACGGGAAACGATACTCTACGTCAATGGTACGGCTAGAATAATGCGCGAGCTCTTCTTTTGCCACATCAAGGAAATGTAATTCTGATTTCGGAATACCAATTGCTTCCCAAAACTTCGTACGTGTATCGACCCAAAAATCGAACCACATCTTCACGTCTTCTTCAGCGCAGAACCACTCCAGCTCCATTTGCTCGAATTCACGACTACGGAAGATAAAGTTACGCGGCGTTACCTCGTTACGAAACGCTTTACCGATTTGCGCAATACCGAACGGTACCTTCACACGGCTCGAATCAACAACGTTTTTAAAATTCAGGAAAATACCCGCGCAAGTTTCAGGACGTAAATAGGCTTTGTTCTCATCCCCTGCCGTTGCACCGACATATGTATGAAACATCATATTAAATTGACGAGGCTCCGTCAGCGTACCCGCATTCTTAACGTCCGGACCGATAATCGATTCGAATTTCGCCACATCAACCTGATCCAATTTTTCGGTCTCAAAATCCGACACGTCTTTCTTGGTCAGTTTTTTAAGGCGCTTTTCAATCTCATCATCTTCCGCATCCTTATCAAAAGCAACAGCGACGCCTTGCCCATCCTTTGGCAGATACACAACAACATGATCGGCGCGGTAACGCTTCTTGCTTTCCTTACAATCAACCATCGGGTCATTAAAACCGCCGACATGGCCGGATGCTTCCCAACAACGCGGGTTTTGAATAATAGACGAATCAACGCCCACAATATCAATCGGGTTACCATCAGGGCCGATTGGCGGTGTAATCACCATATCTTTCCACCAACGGTCACGAAGATTGTTCTTTAGCTCCACCCCCAGTGGCCCGTAATCCCAGAATCCGTTCAAACCACCGTAAATATCAGAGGCTGCAAAGATAAAACCACGCCGTTTACAAAGGGCAACTATGTCTTTCATAGGTAATAATTCCGTTTTTTTTATTTAAATATCAAAAAAATTCACATTTTTTTCACATGCACTATGGCCCCAAAAACAACAGAAAACAAGGCTTTACGTTGTTAATCGTTAAAATTTATGATAAAAATAATTACTTAACCAAAAACGAAACCATCGCGCCCAAAAGCGAAACTATGTAGTATTATTTAAGTACTGAAATTTATTTACTTAAGAATACATTTAAAATTAATTTGAATATTATGGCGCTTTACTGCTTTTTTACTTAAAAATTTTTCTTACTTTTTACATGTTTTTTTCTTGACGGTACATGAAGCATTTGATAAATTAAGATCATAAGGAAAGACGAGGCACACAAAATGGCTAGATACGGTAGAAATTTTAGTGGTTTTGACCCTTCATCAGCCGGAGGCTATAGCGGCTTTGGCGCTAACGAAGGTAAACGTACTTCTGCACAATTCAGAAGCGCTGCTCAAAACACCTCTTCTAACTCTGGTGTTACCCAATCCAGAAACCTCGCCAACAGAGCGAAGGAAGTTGATAAGGGCGCATCAAGAATGGAGATCTTGGCTAACGAACTAAAACTACAGTTAGACAGCAGTATGGAAGCAAACGTCTTTTAATAAAAAAATAAAGTAAGCAAGCGAGTTGAACTATAAAAAGAGCAAAAGCTCAAAATTAAAAAAAGAGGCCAAACAAGCCTTTGAAGTTGGGAAAATACAATAAAAAGCAGAGGGTTAACCTCTCGGGTTGAAAACAAAAAAAGAGCTAAAAAGCTCAGAATTAAAAAAAGAGGCCAAAGAGCCTTTGAAGTTGGGAAGATACAATAAAAAGTAGAGGGTTAACCTCTCGGGTTGAAAACAAAAAAAAGAGCTAAAAAGCTCAAAATTAAAAAAGGGCAAAATGCCCAAATTAAAAAAAGAGGCCAAACAAGCCTTTGAAGTTGGGGCAGTAAGTAAAAAAGAGATGACCGAAAAATCGGCATCTTTTTTTGCGTTAAACCCTCCTCCGCGACATGTTAAACCGCTATAAGCTACACCTATCGAACATAAAGCATATTTAAACGCCCACCGCGCTTAATAACGAGCGTTGGCGGCTTTTTCATTTCTGCATATAACATCAATGCGGGATCCACATCTTTCGGCGCGTTAATTTTCTCACCGTTAACCTCTACGATAATATCGCCGGGCCGCAAAGACATCGCCACATAAGAAGCGCGCGAAGGCTTTACGACCACAACGCCTTGCTCATCGCCCAGCCCCACGCCAAGTTCCAACGCCAAAGCAGGGTTCAAATTCGCTACAACGACCCCTTTAAACATATGATCCGCTGATAAAGTCGTTTGATCACGCGGCGGATCTTCGGGTGGCACAATCGCCGTAACCTCAAGTTCAATCTTTTTACCATCACGCAACAGCTCAAGCGGTGCAACCTTACCAATCGGCACGGTCGCCATACGGAATTTAAGCTCAGACGCATCACGTATCATGCGTCCGTTCAAAGATGTAATAACATCTCCCGCCTTAACACCTGCCGCCTTTAACGGGCTGGCGCTGTGCATCTCAACGACAATCGCTCCGGCTGGTGATTTCATACCTAGTCCGGCAGCCATATCGGGGGTAACATCTTGCGTCTTTACACCAAGCCAAGGGCGTATAATGCCGCCACTTCCCTTCTGCCCGCTATATTCGGCGGCAATCACACTTGCGACCATCTCAGAAGGAATCGCAAAGCCAATACCTAGCGAGCCACCACCACGCGAATAAATAGCGGTGTTAATACCGACAACACCGCCATCCATATCCACCAATGGCCCACCGGAATTACCCGGGTTAATCGCCGCATCGGTTTGAATAAAGAAATTATAATCATTGATATCTAACGATGAACTCCCTTGCGCTGATACGATACCGCTTGTCACAGTTTGCCCCACGCCAAACGGGTTACCGATCGCCAGAACCAAGTCACCAACCTCAAGCGATTCGCTAGGCTTTAACTTCACGTAAGGAAGCGCCACCCCCTTCTCTTGAATACGCAATAACGCAAGATCAGATCCACTGTCGACTAATGCGACACGCGCATTATATTCATTGCCATCCGCAAGCACGACCCTTGCCTCTTGCGCCCCGCTAATGACATGCGCATTGGTTACAACCAGACCGTCTTCGGATACAATCACACCCGAGCCAAGCGAGCTTTGCATCTGGTTAAACATCTGCCCGCCAAACATATTTTTATCAAAAAACATCTTAAATAGCGGATCATTCATAAACGGGTGATTAAATGCCTGCGTGACCTGTGTATTCGCGTCGACATAGATATTGACAACGGCCGGCGCAACCTTCTTAACGAGAGGCGCAAAGGATAATTTCATTTGCATCTCGTTTTGCGGCACGACCATAGGCTCATTCACGGCTGCACTTTGCGATTCTTGCGCCATAACACTATGAAATGGCGTAAAAAAAGCCATGACGAAGACTAGAACTAGCTGTAGAATTCTGTTAATCATGAGCAAAATTTAAAATGCTTTAAAAAAAATTTCAAGATTTAGGGTAAAAAAACGATGACCCAAAACGAAAACACTACAGAAATACAGCGCGTAAGCTTAGCCGATGTGATGGCAAGCAAAAACAAGACACCGCTTGTTTGCCTTACGGCCTATACAACGCCTATGGCTAAAATTATTGATCAATATTGCGATGTCATTTTGGTAGGCGATTCCCTTGGCATGGTGGTCTATGGCATGGACAATACTTTGGGCGTGACAATGGATATGATGATCAACCACGGCAAGGCCGTGATGCGCGGCGCAAAACATGCTTTCGTCATCGTTGATATGCCATACGGTAGCTACGAGGAATCGCCCCAGCAAGCCCTTCAAAATGCCCGTAAAATCATAGGTGAAACGGGCGCTCAGGCGCTCAAGCTTGAGGGCGGCGCAGATATGGCCGAAACCATTAAACTCTTGCACGAACATGATATTCCTGTCATGGCACATATAGGCCTGAAACCGCAGCATGTTGAAAAAGAAGGTGGGTACCGCGTAAAAGGCAAAACAAACGAACAAATATCCGACCTGATCAATGATGCGCTACAAGCCGAAAAAGCCGGCGCATTTTCCCTACTGATCGAGGGTACAATAGAAGACGTTGCGGAAAACATTACAAACTCCGTATCCATCCCCACCGTGGGCATCGGTGCATCCCCCGCCTGTGACGGGCAAATCCTGGTGATTGATGATATGCTCGGCATGATCCGTGAACACCGCCCGAAATTTGCCAAGCTTTATGCAAATATCGGTGACCAAATCGAAGACGCAGCCAAAACATATGCCGAAGAAGTACAAGCACGCACATTCCCAAGCGCAGAATTCACATACCACACAAAGGTAAAAAGATGATCATTGCCCGCACCATTGATGCCCTTAAAACCGCGATAAAAGATCGCCGCGACAATGGTGATAAAATCGGGTTCGTGCCGACAATGGGCGCATTGCATGCGGGGCATCTCTCGCTGGTTGCATTGGCAAAGAAAAATGCCGATTGCGTCGTCGTCAGTATTTTCGTCAACCCGACACAATTCGCGCCGCACGAAGATTTCGATAGCTACCCCCGCACTGAGGAAACAGATGCGAACAAGCTTGAATCTGCTGGGGTCGATATCCTTTTCCTCCCCACAGAAGATGTTCTCTACCCCAACGGAAAAGATAGTGACATTAAGGCCGGCAGCACCGCACAAGGATTGGAAACGACATTCCGTCCGCATTTTTTTGACGGTGTGGTGAATGTCGTCAACCGCCTGTTTAACGCGGTAACGCCCGATATCGCCGTATTCGGAGAGAAAGATTTCCAGCAGCTTTCAGTGATCCGCGAAATGATTGAAACGCAAAACCGTGATATTAAAATTATCGGCGCGCCCATCGCCCGTGACGAGCACGGCCTGGCGCTATCCTCACGTAATGCTTACCTTAGCGCAGATGAACTGATGATTGCTCGCCAGTTAAACGTCATTATCCATGAGGCCGCCAAAACAGGTGATATGGATGCGGCGCGTGACAAAATTCTGGCTGCAGGTTTTGATACGGTTGATTATATCGAAAAACGTTGGAACCGCGTTCTCGCCGCCGCATGGCTTGGCAAAACCCGCCTGATTGATAATGTTGCTATTTAATCATTTTACGTACGATATATTTTCGTGCGGGCACCTCAATAAAATGATATGCCGCCATCGCTGCAGGAAAAAACAAGGCTAAAATACCGCATAAATTTAAAACTACCCAAAAAGTAGAAAACTCCGCTTCATTTGCCATGAGGAGTTGCGGCACGAATATACCGGCAACGCCAACCAATACCAAAAAGTGGACCATATAAAAACTATAGGATATGCGCCCCAGATACTGCCATATTGGTCCATCGATAAACACACGCTCACCGGATCGATATGCGTCATATAAAAGAAGAATAAAGAAGCTATAAATCATCGGTAAGGCCAATTCTGCGCCCTTGGTACTCAACGCGCATGCCATAAGTATACAACAAATCAGTAACGCTCGTTTAACGTCGCCGGTAAATTTATATTGAGAGATGAAAAAATATACAGCTACGCCCAGACCAAAATTCATAGTTACACGACATAATGCAAAAGCCGGAGAAAACAGATCGATGCTAAAGCCATTCAATATCATGAAAATGTAAAAGAAAACAAAAATACTGCCCCATGCTATCACCGAGAAAATCGGTTTCATGCACCCCGCTACATAAATAAAAAAAGGAAACAAAAGATAAACAAAAAATTCCGCACTAATTGACCATGACGGCACATTATACGAAAGCACATCGCGTCCCCACCATGCATGAACCAAAAGCAAATTATAAAGTAATTCGTCAGCAGGCAGATCCGTTTTTGCAACATCATGCTGCATATTTGCCAAAATCAACAATGGAATAATTAACAAAAGCGTAATGAAATGAACGGGATAAATGCGCGCAATGCGCTTTATTACAAATGCGCGATAATCAAAACGTTTTTCCCTGAACGCAGCAGAATAATTAAAAGCCAAAATAAAACCGCTGAGTATAAAAAAGAAATCCACGGCAAGATTGCCATTACTCAGAAAGTGGTTTTCCTTAACCTTTGACAGAACAGAAAAATCATACAAATGAAAAACCGCAACATATAATGCCGCCACAAACCGACAGGACGTCAAAGATGAAACTTCACCTGAAACCACATCATCGCATCGTATGAACGGAATTTTTTTAAGCATAATTGAGTTCGAATAATAAACAAAAAACGTCAAAAATTTCGACACCCTGAGATGATAGCATAGCACTCCATCATTAGCCAGCAACGCGCTCAATGATTGATAATGTTGAGGCCGATTGCTAGCATATAAGTACGGCAATCATATTTTACCTATAGATTAGATGATAAAAAAATTATATTTCAACACCGCAGGAACATGTAACAGAAAAACGTTTTGGCTAGCCTGCCTCCCATTCTTTTTCTTAGGCGTTATATATGCCCAGATAGAAACCTCGATCGCCCCTATCGCACCTGCTTATCTGTATTTAATACTGATACTGTGTGCTTGGCCTGTTTTAATTTTACACATAAAAAGATTAAGAGATATCAGCGCTTCGGGGTGGCTCTCCCCTCTCATATTTATACCTTACATTGGCATGGTTATCACAATCATAATTGGCATTATGCCATCCAAAATAGTGACGAAAAACAATCGGGTTTAACGCGAAATATTGGTGACACCGTCGCATTCATGGCACATTAAAAAAGCCCCGTTTTAAAAACGGAGCTTTTGAAATTCCTACGATGGTCGCAATTAACCCGCAACAGCAACCTGCTCTGCGTCATCTGCATATTCATCATCATACTGTACCGGGCCGGAATCTTGACCTTTTGCAGTTACATCACGATCAACAAGTTCAATGATTGCCATCGGCGCCGCGTCACCATAACGGAAACCCGCCTTAAGAACGCGAACATAACCGCCCGGACGATCCTCATAACGCTCTGCAAGCACATCAAAGATTTTCTTTACTTGTGCTTCGTCACGCATTTTCGCAATCGCCTGACGACGTTTTGCAACAGCAGTTTCAGGATTCGCAGCAGCCTGCTTACCCAAAGTAATCAATTTCTCAACATATGGGCGAAGTTCCTTCGCTTTTGGCAATGTTGTTTTGATTTGCTCGTGCTTCACCAAAGAAGCAGCCATATTTGCCAGCATCGCCTTACGGTGGCTGGAAGTTCTGTTTAGTTTACGATGTTTCATACCATGTCTCATTGGTATATCCTTTCCGATCTTTCGATCATGCCATTTACGGCGTTGCGGCTTCTTAAATCATATCAAGAAAACCATGGTCTAAATCATGGGCTACTGGCGCTTAATGCTGTGCGGCTCATGATACGGGCACCCATTGCCCTTTTTAAAGCCAAAGCCCGCAAACCAATCACGGACTTCGGTAATCCTTATACAATCCGCAGATTAGAACTGCTGATCATCAAGCTTACGTGCAAGATCTTCGATGTTCTCAGGCGGCCATCCTTCAACTTGCATACCAAGATACAAGCCCATAGTCTGAAGCACTTCCTTGATCTCGTTCAAAGACTTACGACCGAAGTTCGGTGTACGAAGCATATCGCTCTCGCTCTTTTGTACAAGATCGCCAATGTAAACGATATTGTCGTTTTTCAAGCAGTTTGCAGAACGAACAGAAAGCTCAAGCTCTTCAACCTTCTTAAGAAGATTTTTGTTGAATGGCAATTCTTGCTCTTCTTCTTTGTCACTCTCTTCCTTCGGCTCTTCGAAGTTAACAAACACTTGCAACTGATCCTGCATAATACGTGCAGCATAAGCCACAGCATCTTCAGGAGAGATCACACCGTTTGTTTCGATAGACATTGTCAATTTGTCATAGTCAGTGATCTGACCAACACGTGTGTCTGTAACTTCGTAAGTTACTTTACGTACAGGTGAGAAAACAGAATCGATAGGAATCATACCAACCGGGCAGTCTTCCGGACGGTTTTGCGCAGCCGGACGGTAACCGTTACCAGTGTCCACTGTCATTTCCATGTTCAATTTCGCGCCCTTGTCCAATGTACAAATGATCAGATCAGGGTTCATGATTTCGATATCAGCACCGGCTTCGATTTGTGCAGCGGTCACTTCACAAGGCCCCTCTGCAAACAAACGCATTTTCTTCGGGCCTTCTGCGTGCATACGCACAGCCAAAGCCTTCAGGTTCAAAATGATGTCTGTTACATCTTCGCGCACACCTTCAACAGAAGAGAACTCGTGCAAAACACCATCGATTTGAACAGCAGTAACAGCTGCACCTTGCAATGATGAAAGCAAAATACGACGTAGTGCGTTACCAAGTGTCAGACCAAAACCACGCTCTAATGGTTCTGCAACAACTTTACCAACGTTCACACGACCGGTATCAGCTACTTCTAGTTTTTGAGGTTTAATCAGCTCTTGCCAGTTTTTTTGTATCATAATATTTCCTTTTCACTTCATCCGGCTCTTAACCGGCCTCTTGTTACTTTTTGATATTGTGCGAGGCACCCTGCACCATTGCGGGATGCCCTGCGGCAATTAATTACACACGGCGACGCTTTGGTGGACGACAACCATTGTGTGGAATAGGTGTGATGTCTTTGATTGACTTAATTGTAAATCCGATAGACTGCAATGCACGCAATGCAGATTCACGACCTGAACCCGGCCCCTTAACAAGAACATTAAGTTCTTTCATGCCGTGTTCCTGCGCCTTACGACCTGCATCTTCTGCAGCGACCTGTGACGCATATGGTGTTGATTTACGAGAGCCTTTGAAGCCCATCATACCTGAAGAAGACCATGAAACTACGTTACCTTGGTCATCAGAAATCGTTACCAATGTATTGTTAAATGTGGAATTCACATGTGCAATACCGGATACGATATTCTTTTTCTCTTTTTTCTTTGCTCTTGGCTTAGCCATAATTTATGCCCTCCTTACTTCTTCTTACCGGCGATCGGTTTCGCAGGACCTTTACGCGTACGTGCGTTAACACGTGTGTTCTGTCCACGAACAGGAAGGCCACTTCTGTGACGAAGACCGCGATAACATTTCATGTCCATCAAACGTTTGATGTTCATAGAAACTTCACGACGCAAGTCACCTTCGATTTTGTAACCACCTTCATCGATTTCTGTACGGATTCTGTTCAATGTATCTTCATCGGCCTGGCCCATGCGCATTTGAACATCAATACCCAGCTTTTCACAGATTTTGAAAGCTGTAGTGCGACCGATACCATGAACATAAGTCAGGGAAATCGGGATACGTTTATTATCGGGTACGTTAACCCCAGCAATACGTGCCATTGTTTTCCTTTCAGTTATTTTCCAAAGTTTTCGAACCGTCGAAAACCTCTGCCAAACCGTAGACAACTCCGCTCATTACGCTTGCGTTGCGCCAGTTTGTAAACAAATCTCAGGCATGACGGAAAAACCCTACAATGCTAGAGAATGCGCGCATTATATGTATTCATGCGCATACGTCAACAAAATTATTATAATTAAAGGAAATAATAAAAAAGGCGGCCAAAACCGCCATTTTCAGTGTTTACAAAGCCGTTAACTACAGGCCGAGAATTTTCTCGATCTCAGTGCTGACCTCTTCGATAGATTGCATACCATCAACCCGGCGTAAAACGTCTTTGTCTTCATAATATGGCAATAGTGGCGCGGTTTGCGCTTCGTACACCTCAAGACGGTTTTTCAGAACCTCGGCGTTATCGTCGCTACGCGCGCCGCCTGTTTGTGCCGCACGCTGCTGAATACGGTCAATCAAAATGCCGTTATCAACTTCAAGCACGATCACATGGTCAATCTTACGCGCCATATGCGTTAGCATTTCATCCAACGCCTTCGCCTGTGGAACTGTACGTGGGAAACCATCAAGAATGAAGCCACGCTCACACTCAGGCTCACTAATGCAGTTGCCGATCAATTCGATAATGATTTCATCTGATACAAGCTCCCCTGCATCCATAATCGCCTTCAGCGTCTTACCAAGTGAGCTCTCGCTCGCCACTTCTGCACGAAGCATGTCTCCGGTAGAGAGCTGTTTAATTTTATGCATCTTTTGAATGCGCTCCGCCTGCGTGCCCTTACCTGCTCCCGGCGGTCCAAACATAATAATATTCATGGGTAAAATCTCCTATCGACGTCGACCACGTAGTTTAGTCTTTTTCATCAAACCTTCATATTGATGCGCAATTAAATGTGAATGTATTTGCGCCACCGTATCCATTGTCACGCTCACGACAATCAACAAACTTGTACCACCAAAGTAGAAAGGCATTTGATATTTCGCAATCAAAAATTCAGGCAACAAACAAATAAACACCAAATAAAGTGCTCCGATCGTACTAATGCGCGTTAGCACATAATCAAGGTAATCTGCGGTATTTTTGCCCGGACGGATCCCCGGAATAAAGCCGCCATACTTACGCAAAGTTTCTGCATTTTCCTCGGGATTAAACACAATCGCAGTATAAAAGAAACAGAAAAATACAACAAGCAAACCATACAAGATCATGTACACAGGTTGGCCATGCTGCAAATAACGAGTCACATCTGCCCAGAAATCTCCTCCACCTGCACCGACAAAGCCAATCACAGTTAAAGGCAGAAGCAACAAAGACGATGCAAAGATCGGCGGTATCACACCCGCAGTATTCAGTTTCAGCGGGATATGGTTCGTTTGTGCCTGCGACATCTTATTCCCGACCTGACGTTTCGGATATTGCACAACAACACGACGCTGCGCACGTTCTACGAAAACGATCAACGCAATAACACCGATCACCATTGTAACAAGCATAAGCAATTCCGCACCGCTGAACTGCCCTTGACGTGTTAGCTCAAGCGTAGAGCCGACCGCACGTGGTAATTCGGCAACGATACCGGCAAAAATAATCAAGGATACACCGTTACCAACACCGCGACTGGTGATCTGCTCACCCAACCACATCAAGAACATCGTACCACCAACAATCGTGATAATGGTCGATAGACGGAAGAACATTCCCGGATCAGGGACAGCAGGACCACTCGGCCCGTTCATGCTTTCTAAACCAACCGCAAGACCATAAGCCTGAACAGTTGCAAGGATCACCGTCAAATAACGCGTATACTGATTGATCTTCATACGCCCGACTTCGCCCTCTTTCTTCAGCTCTTCGAGCTGTTTAGACATCGCGGTCGCAAGCTGCATAATAATCGAAGCAGAAATATAAGGCATGATGTTCAATGAAAAGATGGTCATACGCGATAGCGCACCACCAGAGAACATATTGAACATATCAAGAATTCCGCCGCCCTTTTGCTTAAAAATACCGGCCCATACTTCCGGATCAATACCGGGGATTGGAACATACGTTCCCAGACGATAGACAAGCAACGCACCCAATACAAAATAAATGCGCTTCTTTAATTCTGTTGCTTTTGCCAGAGCAGAGAAGTTAGCGTTTCTGGCAAGTTGTTCAACGGCAGATGCCATATCCGAAATCCTTATACAATAAACTTATTTTTACTTGATCAAAGATTAATAAAGAAATCTCTGTTCATAAACAAGCCCCAAGAACCCTGAAATGAAAATAAATCAACCTTCTGTTGAAAGAATATGTTCAAATATAATGAAACTAGTCATTGGCCATACGCTCTTCCCATTTTTCACAGCGTTTCCAAACTTTGGCATATTCCTCAGGGGTATCAATCTTAGCTTGCTCCTTAGCAACGTCAGCGCTCAACGCTTCAACAAAGCTATTAATGTGATCCTTCACTATATCACCATATATTTTTTGCTGCTCGGGCATAGAACGCATCGTAACAGGCTCCAAATCCGGTAATATCCGTTTAATTAAACGCATATGCTTTGAAAAAGAAGGCATTGCCCGCTTATGCTCACGTTTTAACGTTTTCACATGTTTGTTTTCATGGGCTAAGACACGGTTATATTCACATGTACCAAGCCTGAACTCACTGGCTATATGGATCACAGGCTTCGCATAAAAAACAGCATCAATATCCTTTAACTGTAAACAAAATAAATCTTGGCTTCCCTTCACAGGTTCCATTTCAAATTTTAAATTGAATGAGGAGCCGACATTTCCGCCAGCCGTCCCCAGGACTCGTTGTTTGCCATTACTATGCATCATAGTGAGCGTACGAAAACTAACACTTTTTTCGTATCGGGTTTTTTCAATTTCATAAGTAACGGATGTAGACGGGCGCTGTGCGTCGCATAGCCCCCCCGCATAAGCGTCAGGCATAGCAAACAAGCAAAAAAGGCTGTAAAAAACAGCCTTTTTTCCAGTTTTATTCTTCGACTTTATTCTTAGAGTGCTCATGGAAAACGCTTTTATTTTGTTTAGCTTCGCGCTCTTCCATTTGCTTACAGCGATCCAGCTTACGACCGGTATGAATGTATTCCTGCGGGCTATCAATTTTCTTTTGCATACGATCCATATCCATCAGAGATTCTCCGATATGCTCACTCAGTTTTGAAGAATAATAGTTTTCTATAATTCTTTGCATTTCTGCCGCTTCTTCTTCACTCGATACCGGCACAGATATTGGCACACGTCGCGCTACACGTCCTAAAAAACGTTTATATTCCGGGACACTACGCTCATAATAATCATAATGCACTTTTAAGTGACGCTTCTCATGCTTCAAAATAATTTGAAATTCACAGCTCTTCTTAGGAAAATCGCTCGGCATAACAATTTCCGGACGCGAAATATAATGAATTAAGACGCGATCCAACATTACGCAAGCACGGTTATTTCCGATATCTTTTAGGCTAAAGTCATAAAAAGCCTGAACATCCAATGGGTTATACACATATGCCAAAACACTATGCGTATTCAAATAACCGTTAATGTCGCGAATAGATGCCCGTTTATAACGTGTTTTCATCTTTTTTGATTTCAGGAAAGTTTTTACCTCGTGACGAGGACAGCGTTGCAACGCCGCTTCAGCAGGAGGAGCAAGTGAAATCAGAAAAACTGAAAGAAAAAAAGAAAATGAAACAAATAAAAGTGTCTTAGAGAACTTAGAACCCATAGCTTAACCCAAAAATAACAAATACCAGCAACACTTTACCTGCGTTATCCATATATGTCAAAACAAAGAAAAGCCCCTGCTCCCCGCAGAGGCTTTTTTCAGCAAACTAAAATGCTTTATTACTTCTTTTCGCCGCGTTTTTTAACAGGGGCAACTACGCGCTCGATCAATTCAATCTTACCGCCTGCTTTTTCAATAGCAGCCTGTGCGCCTTTTGTTGCTTTTGAAACCTTAAGGTTAACCTTTGCACTGATCTCACCAGTTGCAAGAACCTTAACGCCGTCAAGTTTGCGACGAACAACACCAGCTTCAACCAATGTGTCTTCGTTGATTTCTTTTTTCGCATCAATTTTCTTCTCGTCGATTGCATATTGCAACTGAACCAAAGTTAATTCTGCAAAATTCTTTGTAAATTTCTTGTTGTTGAAACCAAATTTAGGCAAACGTTGGTACAAAGGCATCTGACCGCCTTCAAAACCTTTAATCGCAACACCTGAACGTGACTTCTGACCTTTTTGACCGGATCCACAAGTTTTACCTTTACCGGAACCGATACCACGACCGACACGAATGCGGTTCTTGTTTGAACCTTCCTGTGGTTTTAAATCATTAAGTTTCATCGTACTTATCCTTTTCCCTTATGGCTTATGCCACATCTTCAACCTTAACAAGGTGGCTTACTTTGTTGATCATGCCACGTACTGCCGGCGTATCTTCCAATTCGCTAGTACGGTGCATTTTGTTCAAACCAAGACCAATCAATGTTGCACGTTGATATGCCTTACGACCGATTGGTGAACCAACTTGTGTCACACGAACAGTCTTACCAGAAGGAGCCTTCTTGGCTTTAGCAGGAGCTTTCTTAGCAGCTTCCTTCTTTGCCGGAGCGTCTTTCTTTGCTTCTGCTTTTTTCGCAGGAGCCTTTTTAGCAGCCGCAGGCTTCTTCTCTTCAGTTTTTTTCGCAGCAGGCTTTTTCGCCGGTGCTTTTTTCGCTTTTTTCTCTTCTTCAGCCATAATCCAAAGTCCTTATGCTAATTCCGATACCGGAAAATTATTCTTCTGCCTCAACAACACCCTGAATTGCCTGTGCTTCACGGTTAGAAACAATATCACTTACTTTTTTGTTTCTGCGTGCCGCAACCTGACGTGGGCTTTGTGTGTTCTTCAACGCATCGAATGTTGCGTTAACCATGCTGTACGGGTTGTTAGAACCGATTGCCTTCGCAACAACGTCCTGAACGCCCAATGCTTCGAATACTGCACGCATCGGACCACCAGCGATAATACCTTTACCCGGAGGAGCCGAACGCAAGAATACCTTACCTGCACCGTCACGACCATGTACATCATGGTGAATTGTACGACCATCGCGCAAAGCAACACGGATCATTTTGCGTTTTGCTTGATCTGTCGCCTTTTTGATTGCCTCTGGAACTTCTTTCGCTTTACCGTGACCGTACCCTACACGGCCTTTACCGTCACCGACGATAACCAGAGCAGCAAAACCGAAACGACGTCCGCCCTTTACAACTTTTGCAACGCGATTGATACCAACCAAGCGTTCAATTAGCTCTGGTTCTTCGCGATCATTACGATGTTCTGCTTGTTGTCCACGTGCCATTATCTTAAATCCCTTTTCTTAAAACTCTAATCCGCCTTCACGCGCGCCTTCGGCCAAAGCCTTCACGCGGCCGTGGTAGATATAACGACCACGGTCAAAGACGATTTTTGTAACGCCTGCTTTTTTCGCGCGCTCAGCGACCAGCTTACCAACTTCGTTTGCTGCTTCAACGGTTGCACCGCTTTTCAACTTTTCTTTCAGCTCTTTTTCAAGAGTTGATGCAGAAGCAAGTGTTTCACCTTTAATGTCACAGATAACCTGCGCATAGATCTGTTTGCCGCTACGGAAAACAGAAAGACGCGGACGAGTTTCACGTACACCAACGCGCTCAATATTAACGCGACGGATTTTGTTACGTGTTCTGTAAGTACGACGCTGTGCCTGCGTTGTTTTAACTGCTGCTTGTTTTGCCATCGTTTTATATCCTTACTTCTTCTTACCTTCTTTACGCAGGATATATTCATCCGCGTAACGAATACCTTTACCTTTATATGGCTCAGGCTTCTTGAAACCTCTGATATTGGCTGCCACTTGACCTACAAGTTGCTTATCAATACCGGAAACTGAAATCGCTGTGTTTTTCTCAACCGCTACCGTCACACCTTGTGGTACGTCGAAACGAACTTCGTGTGAGAAACCGAGGTTAAGAACAAGTGTTGAACCTTGTAGGTTCGCACGGTAACCAACACCGTGGATCTCAAGTTTCTTTTCATAACCTTCGCTAACACCAACAACGATATTATTCACCAAAGTACGCATCGTCGGCCATACTTGACGTGCAAAACGCGAATTAGATTTTGGTGACAAACGCACGATTTTTTGCGTCTTACCATCATCATTTGCAACGTCCTCAAGAACCGCGCTCACTTCATCGTGAAGACGCATCTCAAGTTCGCCAAGTTTGCCTTTTGCCTTAAGATCCTGACCGGAAAGTGTAACTTCAACACCTTCGGGGATCGATACAGGGTTTTTACCAATACGTGACATTTCTCACATTCCTTACATTAAACAATTACCAAGCCAACAATTAGAAGACCTGACACAATACCTCACCGCCGACATTTGCCGCACGTGCTTTATGGTCTGCCATAACACCTTGTGGTGTTGAAACAACCAAGATACCCAAACCGTTGAAGAAACGAGGCATTGTTTTAACACCTTGATATACACGACGGCCAGGTTTTGACACACGGTCAATCTGACGAATAACGCCTTCGCCATCAGTATATTTCAACTGAATTTGAAGATATTTTTTATTGCCTTCGCGCTCTTCTACTTTAACACCGCGAATGAAGCCTTCATCTCTCAAAACGTTACACACATTTTCGCGCAACTTTGAATAAGGACATTCAACAATTTCTTTTCCGGCTTGCTGCCCGTTACGAACACGAGTTAGCATATCACCAAGGGGATCACTCATAGACATATTTGAACCCTCCTACCAGCTTGACTTTGTTACACCCGGCAACTCACCACGAGAAGCCAGATCTCTGAGCGCAATACGCGACAGATTAAATTTACGATAATAAGAACGTGGACGACCGGTCAACGCACAGCGGTTACGCATTCTTACTTTAGAGCCGTTGCGTGGCAATTCAGCCAATTGAAGAACTGCTTGGAAACGCTCATCCGCAGGAATAGACTGATCTTTAATAATCGCCTTTAATTCCGCACGTTTTTTTGCGTATTTGTTAACAAGCTTCTTACGCTTCTTTTCTCTTTCAATCATACAGACTTTAGCCATACTTTTGTCTTCCTTTGGTTATCCCATCCAAAAATTAGTTTTTAAACGGCATCTTGAAACCGCGAAGCAATTCTTTTGCCTCTTCGTTATTAGATGCTGTTGTACAAATAATGATATCCATTCCGCGGATCTTATCGACTTTGTCGTATTCGATCTCTGGAAAGATGATGTGTTCCTTAACACCCATCGCATAGTTACCGCGACCGTCAAAGCTCTTACCATTGATACCGCGGAAGTCGCGAATACGTGGCATAGCAATAGTGATCAGGCGATCAAGAAATTCATACATACGGTCACCACGCAAAGTTACCTTTGTACCGATGGCCTGACCGTCACGGATTTTGAAAGACGCATTTGATTTACGAGCCTTTGTTACTACCGGCTTTTGACCGGAAATAAGCGCAAGGTCATTTACTGCGTTTTCCATGTGTTTACGGTCTTGTGTTGCTTCACCAACACCCATGTTGATCACGATCTTGTCTAGCTTCGGACGTTGATGCACGTTTTTATAGCCGTACTTCTTATCCAATGCAGGACCGATCTCTTTCTCGTATAATTCTTTATAGCGCGGTTTCATATCTCTTCTCGCTTCTTTTATTCAACAGTCTCGCCTGACTTCTTCGCCACGCGCACCTTTTTACCGTCTTTCAAAACCTTGTAACCAATACGTGTTGCTTCACCTGTTTTAGGATCTGCAAGCGCCACATTAGAAACATGGATCGACAATTCTTTCTTCTGGATACCACCAGGTGAGAATTGTGTCGGCTTCTGGTGTTTCGTTACAACATTAACACCTTGAACAACAACACGACGTTCTGTTGGCATAACCTTAAGAACTTCACCTTTTGAACCTTTATTACGACCTGTCAAAACAACGACCTGGTCACCTTTTTTGATCTTCATCTTTGGCTGTGACATTGTTATAGCACCTCCGACGCCAATGAAATAATTTTCATGTAACCACCGACACGTAACTCACGTGTTACCGGGCCAAAGATACGTGTACCGATAGGCTCACCGTTGTTGTTAATCAACACACATGCGTTACCATCAAAACGAATCTTCTCACCATACTTACGCTGCAAACCAAAACGGCTGCGAACGATTACTGCACGGCGAACATCACCTTTTTTAACTTTACCGCGAGGAATTGCTTCCTTAACGGATACAACAACCACGTCACCGATATTCGCGGTACGTCTGTGCGATCCACCAAGAACCTTGATGCACTGCACTTCTCTCGCGCCGCTGTTATCCGCAACACTCATACGGGATTGCATCTGAATCATTATTTCGCATCCTTCTTCGTTGCTTTTGCTTCTTTCTTAGCAGCCGGCTTTTTTGCAGGTGCCTTCTTCTCTTTAGCAGCAGGCTTTTCGTCCTTAGCAGCTTTTTCTTCTTTTGCCTTAGCAGGAGCAGCAGCCTTCTTCGCAGCAGGCTTTTTCTCAACCGGCGCAGCAGCCTCATCGCCCGTCACCAAAGTCCAACGCTTTGTTTTAGAAATCGGACGACATTCGATGATTGATACACGGTCACCTTCTTGGGCAGCATTCGCTTCATCATGTGCTGTATATTTGGTTGTGCTCTTAATGTACTTTTTGTACATCGGGTGCATAAAGCGACGCTCAACAAGAACTGTAATTGTCTTGTTATTCTTCGCGCTAACAACATTTCCTTCTAGTATGCGGCGTGGCATATTGCTCTACTCCTCTTAAGCGGCTTTCTTACCGGAAGCATTTTCTTCGCGGCGTTTATTATTCAAAATAGTTTTTGCACGCGCAATGTCACGACGGTTCTTACGAATCTGCGCTGTATTCTCCAAAGACCCCTGAGCCTTTTGAAAACGTGCATTAAACTGCTCCTTACGTAGATCCAAAATGATCTTCGCAAGTTCATCAATAGTTTTTGATCTCAAATCTTCCGCATTCATCTTATGCAGCCTCCTCTGATGCGCCTACGCGCTTAATGAATTTTGTCTTAACCGGAAGCTTCATTGCAGCCAATGAAAATGCTTCGCGGGCAACTTCTTCAGAAACACCATCAAGTTCAAACATGATACGGCCGGGCTTAACACGTGCCGCCCAATAATCAGGAGAACCTTTACCCTTACCTTGACGAACTTCTAATGGCTTAGATGTTACAGGCACATCTGGGAAAATACGGATCCACACTTTACCTTGACGCTTCATGCAACGTGTAATTGCACGACGCGCTGCCTCGATCTGGCGCGCTGTTACGCGGTCTGGTGTAAGTGCCTTCAAACCGTATGCACCAAACGCCAATTGCGTACCGCCCTTAGCATTACCATGAATGCGGCCTTTAAACTGCTTACGATGTTTAAACTTCTTTGGACTTAGCATGTTTTTAGTCTCTCGCTTCTCTTAACTCCTGCTTTTACGGCTTTCCCGTATAGCAGACAAAAAAATTTTCGTTCACATGGACTTCTTACCCTTTGGATACCAGTTCCCATATGTTGCTTTTAACAAAGCTATCTGCAAATTTCGCGCGACCTTATCGCACTTTGAAATAAAAATCCAGCTTTTTTCGCCGGATTTTTAAAAAAATTTATATTTTATTAACCACGCGGTGCGCCACCTTGTGCCTGGTTCATGCGTTTATCACGTGCCATTGGGTCATTTTCCATGATATCGCCCTTATACAACCAGATTTTAACACCGATAATACCGAATGTTGTCAATGCTTCTGCTGTACCGTAATCAACATCTGCACGTAGTGTATGCAAAGGCACGCGACCTTCACGATACCATTCAGTACGTGCGATGTCTGCACCGCCCAAACGACCGGATACGTTGATACGAATACCTTGTGCACCGAAACGCAATGCGTTTTGAACCGCACGCTTCATCGCACGACGGAAAGATACACGACGCTCAAGCTGCTGTGCAACGCCTTCCGCAACCAATTGTGCATCAACTTCCGGCTTACGTACTTCAACAATGTTCAAGCCGACTTCACCGCCTGCAATGTTAGAAAGCTTTTGACGCAACTTTTCAATATCCGCACCTTTTTTACCGATAATCACACCTGGGCGTGCAGTATGTACAGTTACTTTTGTTGTTTTCGCAGCGCGCTCGATAATCACTTTGCTGATACCGGCTGCTTTTAGGTGCTCTTGCACATATTCACGAAGTTTCAAATCATCGATAAGCTTGTCAGCATAGTCACGACCGGCATACCAACGTGAATCCCACGTACGGTTAATACCTACTCTCAAACCAATTGGATTAATCTTCTGTCCCATTGTCCTTATGCCTCTTCTGCTTCTTTAACGACGATTGTCATGTTGCTGATTGTCTTGTTGATACGTGCGCCACGACCGCGAGCTCTTGCGTGAAAGCGCTTCATCGTGATGCTCTTTCCTACATATGCTTCTGAAACGATCAAACGGTCAACATCAAGACCATGATTATTTTCTGCATTCGCCACAGCAGATTGCAAAAGCTTGCGTACTTCTTCTGCTGCACGACGTTTTGAAAACTGTAGATCAATCAAAGCACGAGATGCACTCTTGCCGCGGATTGTGCGCGCAAGAAGGTTAAGCTTCTGCGGTGATGTACGAACATATTTCGCAAAAGCACGAGCTTCGTTGTCTTTCGTTCTTTTCGGGTTAGCTGACTGTCCCATTTTCTTTTCCTTACCTTTATCTCAAAATCGACTTTATAATGAAAGCCTATTTCTTCGCCTTTTTGTCTGCGCCGTGACCATGATATGTGCGTGTTGGTGCAAACTCACCCAATTTGTGACCGATCATTTGGTCTGTCACAAGAACAGGGATGAATTTTTTACCGTTATGCACACCGAATGTTAAACCGATCATGTTCGGCAAAATTGTCGAACGACGTGACCATGTTTTAATCACTGTGTTTTTTCCGCCTGCACGTGCTTCTTCTACTTTTTTCAGAAGATATTTTTCTACAAACGGGCCTTTCCATACACTACGTGCCATTGTTCTTGCTCCTTAAACCTTATTTCTTACGGCGGCGGACAATATACTTGTCGCTCGCTTTACCTTTTTTACGTGTTCTGTAACCTTTAGTCGGTACACCCCATGGTGTAACAGGGTTACGACCACCAGAAGATTTACCTTCACCACCACCATGCGGGTGATCAACAGGGTTCATAACCACACCACGAACATGCGGACGACGGCCCTTCCAACGTGAACGACCGGCTTTACCGTCATTCGTGTTCATGTGATCAGGGTTAGAAACCGCACCAACAGATGCCATACATTCTGAAAGAACAATACGAAGCTCTCCAGAAGCCAATTTAATCTGCGCGTAACCTTGATCACGACCGACAAGCTGAGCATATGTACCCGCAGAACGGATCATTTGCGCACCCTTACCAGGCTTCATCTCAACATTGTGGATGATTGTACCAACAGGCATGCTACGAAGTGGCATTGCATTACCCGGCTTAACGTCAACCTTGTTACCTGCAACAACTTTGTCGCCGGCTTGTAGACGCTGAGGCGCAAGGATATAAGCCTTTTCACCATCTGCATATTCGATCAACGCGATGAAAGCTGTACGGTTAGGATCATATTCCAAACGCAATACCGTTGCTTCAACATCCCACTTACGACGTTTCCAGTCAATTACACGATAACGGCGCTTGTGACCACCACCAATGTGACGTGATGTAATACGTCCTGTGTTGTTACGACCACCGGTCTTCTTCAAACCTTCTGTCAACGCCTTTTCAGGAGCGCCTTTATGTAGGTCAGAACGATCAACCTGCACCAATTGGCGCGTACCCGGTGTGATCGGATTAAACTTCTTCAATGCCATTTTCTTCTTCCTTTATCTACGCTCACTATCGGCGAGCCACCATAATTGCATCAATCTTATATTAAACACCTGTTGCGGCGTCAATTGTTTGTCCTTCTTCAAGCGTAACAATCGCCTTTTTGAAGTCCGAACGACGGCCAACAATACCTTTAAAGCGTTTATTCTTACCCTTTTGAACCAAGGTATTAACAGCTTTAACTTTCACATCAAACAATGTTTCAACAGCTTCCTTAACTTGTGGCTTAGTCGCTTCGTTAGGAACTTTGAACGTCACTTGCGAATACTGGCTACCCAATGTCGCTTTTTCTGTGATGTGCGGCGCGCGGATAATTTCATACATCCATTCTGCGGCTTCTTTTTTCTTTGCCTTCGCCATTGTTCTACCCTTTCAATTTTTCTGTAAGATCATTCACAGCATCTTTTGTCAGTACCAGAACATCACGACGCAAAATGTCATAAACATTTGCACCTGCTGTTGGCAAGACATCGATACGTGGCAAGTTTGCAGTCGCACGTGAGAAATTCACGTCTACTTCATTACCGGCTACGATCAACGCAGAGTTAATACCAAATTTTGCAATCGCATCTGCCATAGGCTTTGTCTTGTGTGATGCAGCTTTCGCTTCATCAAGAATGATCAATTTGCCTTCAGCAGCTTTCGCTGATAACGCAGTTTTCAAAGCCAATTTACGAACCTTCTTCGGCAAGTCTACAGCATGCGAGCGAACAACCGGACCGAACACAGCCGCACCACCGCGGTCAATGTTACGCTTCAAGTCACCTGCACGTGCACGGCCTGTACCTTTTTGAGCCCAAGGCTTCTTACCTGTACCGCTTACCTCGTGACGTTGTTTCGCCTTGTGGTTACCGGAACGGCGCTTTGCTAGCTGATAGTTAACCATACGATGCAATAGGTCCTGACGAACCTCTACACCGAAGATCGCATCATCAAGGGTAATCTCCCCTGCGTCTTTGTTTTCTAATGTTTTAACTGTAAGTTTCATGACTACTCTTCCTTACCTTCTTCGGTGTTTGCCTGAGCATCTTCAACCTGTGGCGCTGGAGCATCTGCCTTTGGCTCTTCTCTAAAGCCAGCAGGTAGAGGAACACCCTCAGGAGCAGGTTTCTTCTCAGCATCGCGGATCAAAACCCAACCGTTCTTCGCACCGGGTACCGCACCCTTTACCAAGATCAAGTTATCTTCAAGGTCTACACCAACAACTTCCAGATTTTGCGTTGTAACACGCTCGTTACCCATCTGACCGGCCATTTTCTTGCCTTTGAAAACCTTACCAGGCTCCTGACACTGACCTGTCGAACCATGTGCACGGTGAGAGATAGACACACCGTGAGAAGCACGCATACCACCGAAGTTGTGACGTTTCATCGCACCGGCAAAACCCTTACCGATAGATGTACCTGTCACATCAACAAATTGACCGGCGATAAAGTGGTTCGCACCAAGTTCCGCACCAACTTCCAAAACGTTTTCATTTGAAACGCGGAATTCAGCAAGCTTTTTCTTTGGCTCAACCTTTGCTTTCGCAAAGTGACCGCGGTTCTGCTTAGAAACACGCTTCACTTTTGCCTTACCGGCACCAAGCTGAACAGCAACATAACCATCTTTGTCTTCTGAACGTACGGCCGTAACCTGACATTCATCAACTTTCAACACTGTCACAGGGATATGACGACCATCTTCATCGAAGATACGGCTCATGCCCTCTTTACGTGCAATCAATCCAGTTCTCATTTTTCTTTCCTTTCCAGAGGTTGACCACCCGGCCAACTTAGTTCGTCAAACTTTGGTTTTAATTAAGCCGCCATTTGACCAATTTTAATTTCAACATCAACACCGGCAGGCAAATCAAGCTTCATCAAAGCATCAATTGTCTGTGGTGTAGGCTCAACAACATCAAGAAGACGCTTATGTGTGCGCATTTCCCACTGCTCCTGAGATCCTTTGTTAACGTGCGGTGAACGAATCACAGAAAATTTCTTAATTCTGTTCGGCAAAGGCACAGGACCACGTACACTTGCGCCCGTTCTTTTTGCCGTATTCACAATCTCAGCACTGGCCGTATCTAAGATACGGTGATCAAATGCCTTTAATGTGATCCTAATGCTTTGCGTTTCCATCGTTTCTACCTTGTCTTTAACTTTTCTTATTCAACAATTTTAGACACAACACCTGCACCAACAGTACGGCCACCTTCGCGGATCGCGAAACGTAGACCTTCGCTCATCGCGATCGGTGCAATCAATGTCACTTCCATACCTGTGATGTTATCG